>CAVZZV010000005.1:0-1597105 GCA_963779845.1 uncultured Bacteroidales bacterium
TGAACCATCCCAAATCGTTCTACTCCGTATCTATGAATCCGAATCAAATCTTTTTTGGCGACATTACTTAATCGATATTTAGCCATTTAGCAATGACTTTGATTGTGTTAGAATTTGATCTTTACTGTCGTCTGTAAAACCACTGTTCTCTGCTCTATCAAGCTTAGCTCTAATCCAGTCGATTTGAACTTGCTGTTGTTTTGCTTGTCTGATCAGATCATTAACTAGCTCACTTTTGCTGGCATATTCTTTATTGCTCAATTGTGCTTTTAACCATTCATCATTGGGTTCTGTGAATGAAATGCTCTGTCTAATCATAGCTTTTTGGTGTAAAATTACATCTTATTTGAATCAGTTGCAAGTTTTTTTTCTTGTATTGTTGCCAACGTATCGGCTGTATGTTCCGTTGCCTCCGGTTTATCTTATTAGTTTTAATAATTTATCTAAGGTATGGTTAAATTTCATTTTAACGATGGTCTGGCAATGGAATATGACAGCCTGTTAGCGAACGTAGGTATGTCATTATCCGGATATTTTTCATCAAAATCTTTTTTAGTCATATGATTTTATTGTTTGAAATAGATTCCAGGGTCTTTCTAATATGTGATGTTCTCTCTTGTTTTATAAACGCTGGTAATTCGCGATGATACTTTCCAAATCTATTTCACCGGAGTGACTATGTTCGCTAACGAGCAGCGGTTAACGTAGTTGCCGGAATTCGGAGACGAAAACTATCAACTGAAAACGCAGCTGATTAAATGCCCCAACCTCCAAATATACACAAAACCAGGCAATTACGGTTACCGCATGTTGCCAGCAGTGTACTTTTTCGTCCTCATATTATTGGTGTAAAAAAAAACTGTCTGTTTCTTTTCCCTCATCAATCATTTTTATTTCGATATCAAACAGTTGATTAATTGCTTTGTTAAATTCACCCTTGTCTAACCATCCAGTTTTTAGAAATATTTTGTCTTCAGGAATTGTAATTTTGTCCGAAATATGAAATTTGTTGTTTTTAATAATTTCAATAAGTTCAATCAAATTGTCAGATGGTACATTTTCTTCTGTCATGTACCAACAAAAGTTTTGTTGTTCTCCAAGGTCTGTTGGGTCGTATATAACAGTTCCATAAATTTTGTCTTTATAAATATCTTTGTACGTAACTGTGACTGCACCAAAGAGCTTTAAATAGCTATCTAAGAATTTTATGCGTTTCATTGCAGTCGTCATTATGTTTAATTAAGGTTATCATATTCTGGTTGTCTTCCTTACATTGCTGGCAACGGATGGCGGTAAGAAATCGTTGCGCAATTAAAACCAATCCAGTATCAAGCCGCTAAGCTGTTTATTAAATGTTATGTCGTTCAAAATTAGCACTATCCGCGCAATGTTTTTTACCGCTTGTTGAACTAAATCCGCCTTCGTCGGATAGCTATTTTTAAAAGTACCCGATTCTTTCTATAATTCGAAATTATTCACAACAAAAATTTCTGATTATGAGAAAGAAATCGGGTTTAACTATTGTTGAGCAGGCCATTGTGCTTGTTCCGGAATTTGAAAAAGTTGTTCGTAAACTTGAACAACAGGTTACTTTGCGGGGACAGAGTAACAGTACACTGCAAAACTACATCCGCCGTATTGCCCTTTGTGTAATTCGTTTCGGGAAACTCCCGGAACAGATTGATCCCGAAGAGATCAACGAATATCTTGTAGCTCTTGCCAGAGACCCACGATCTCCTTCCCGTAGCAGCTTTAAACACATGGTTTACGGACTTCGGTACTACTACCGTCTTCTGGGGATGAACAAAAACGCCATTGCCCTTCCTTCACTCAAGAAAGACACAAAACTTCCGGTTATCCTTAATAACCAGGAACTCAAAGAACTTTTTGCCGCCCCGTCGCTTCTTAAACAACGTGTGTTGCTGACCCTGATCTACTCAGCCGGTTTACGTGGTCAGGAAATCATTAACCTTAAAATTTCGGATATCGATTTTGAGCGAATGACAATACATATTCGCCAAAGCAAATATAAGAAAGATCGTGTGGTTCCCCTGGCCAAAAGTATGGCCCTGGGGTTGAAAAAATACCTCAAAGCCGAAAACCCGCATATCTGGCTGTTCAATGGGAAAGAGTCTGACGGCCGATATAGCGTTCGCGGTCTATCCTGGGTCATGCGCGAGAACCTGAAAAAAACTTCAATCACAAAGGATGTAAACCTGCATTCTTTGCGGCATTCTTATGCTACACATTTACTCGAGCAGGGACTAAATATTGTGACCCTTAAAGAGCTGCTTGGTCATGCCGACATTACAACAACAATGATTTACCTTCATGTGGCGCAATGTGAACTGATAAAGCCTCATAGCCCTTTGGATACTCTCTATAATTATCCTGGTGATGAGGCCAAAATTTGAGCTCTCAGATGCGGTAAGGCTTTTCGGCGAAGGACTTGTTGCCAAGGGGAGCCTTAACTCACTGCAATTAAAAGTACTCGGGAACATCTCCCAATGCCGGACGGCAGCTCTTGGAGGACATGAACAGGCATGCCTAAACTGTGGCACTGTAAGCTACAGCTACAATAGCTGTGGCGACAGACACTGTCCCAAATGCCAGGCTGCAAAACAAGCATTCTGGATCGAGGATCTCGTGCATAGCACCCTGCCAATTAAGCATTACCACATTATATTCACCCTGCCACATAAGCTTAATTCAGTATGTCTATACAACCAAAGGATGTATTACGACCTGCTTTTTGCCGCGGTATGGAATACCCTTAGAGCATTTGGATACTCACATTATGGCGTTGAAGGAGGTGCTGTGGCAGTGCTTCACACCTGGGGACAAAACCTGAGTTTGCACCCTCACGTTCATTGCATTGTTCCCTCTGCCGGGTATACTCTTGATGGAAAATGGAAAAACATCGGCCATTCGGGAAAATACCTTTATCCGGTTCATCAACTCAGCCAAGCCTTCAAGGGAAGGTTCCTCGATAGTCTGAAACGCTCCCTGCGAAAGCAAAATGCTTTGACAATGTTCGATGATAAGATCCGTCAGGCATACGCTTCCAGGTGGGTGGTACACTGCGAACCTTCCCTGGCAGATGCCGGACATGTGGTTAAATATCTGGGACAATACACTCACCGGGTGGCTATTACAAATCAGCGTATTTTGAATATCACCGATAGCAAAGTAACGTTCATTGCCAAAGATTACCGCGAGGGTGCAATCAAAAAGCCGGTCACTCTCGAGGGGATCGAATTCCTGCGACGCTTTGCTATGCATATCCTGCCATGGCGCTTTGTGAAAATCAGACGTTACGGTATTTACAATCCTACCACCAAAAGAAAACTCGGATTGCAATTTGCTCCGGATGAAAAACCCGATATCGATACCCTGATAAAAAAGAAACAACCTCCCGAAACAAACCAAGAGCGGTTCAAACGCTTAACGGGAATTGACCCCTGCAAGTGTCAGGTCTGCAAAACAGGAATAATGGTTGCCGTAAGGGAGCTCCCTAAAATACGCTCGCCTGTATGGTTCTTTCCGGGACAGTCACAGCTTCAATATTAAAACAGACAATCCAAACTGCGCTTGCAACGCAACCGGGAGAGGTATGCCCGATATCAAGTAAAAAGTACTCTTAACTGCTGATTTTTTAAAAAATATCCCTCGTTTATTGGCTTAGTCACACAAATACCTGCATTACTTCAAAGAACGATTAAGCTTTTTTATCCTAAAAAAATACAAAACCTTCGATAAGTGCATAGACCGGCGGGTGTAGTTCAACACAGACTCCTCGCTGGGTCTTGCAGACCGCTCAGTGTCCTATTTATTATAGGTTGTTTTTACAGCACTGAATAACCTAAAATAAAAGAAATGCAATTATTATTACTATATGCGATGTCGATGGATTCAAAATATCTCGGCCATGATGTCCTTAATTCAAATGTATATCGTTTATTATATTTGTAGCCCAAACCAAATTCATGTGTAAGAGCAAGATAAGGTAATATATCGTTAACATTGTTATTATATTGCGAGTTTAAATTATAATCCAATACATAAAAAGCATTGATGAAAACTTTAGATTTCTCAGTTATGTGCATATAATATCTTACTCCAACAGGGAATACAATAGTGTTGTATTTTAAGTTTAGTTTGTTTTTTGCATTCTGATTTTCTGTATTGAGATGCCTGTAGTACGGTTCGAAAATTAAGGCCCATTTAAAATTATTAAACGACATGATGCTTTCAGCCTCCAATCCAATTCTGAACCCGTAAAACGGACCAAATTTCGACCCTAGTGATGGTGTAGGACTGACATCAGTTAGCGAAGTATAATCAATCCCGGGCCTAATATTTAGATTGAATATACTCTTCTTATTCTTTTCATATATTGTATTGTTTGAATTATTACATTCATTGTACTTTACAAAAAATGTAAGCAAATCACTTTTTTCGTAAGATATATTCTCGATATAGTTTTTAGAAAAATCAGGGCATTTCAATTCAACATAAAGCTGTTGTCTGAAAGTATTGTTCTGTCCAAATTTGTTAGCTGATATTCTATAACTTTTAAAAATAAGTTGTTCAATTTTCTTATTTTCTACTTCATAGAAAAAACGACGCAAGTCATTCTCTACATAATAATATAATGATGCTTTTCCTTCAACAAGCACTTTTAAAAACAGTGTTTCTTCGTTAAGTCGAGGCTCTTTTACATCGCTTAACTCATCCATCCACTCGCTAGCTCTATCAATATCTACAGTATACCGTTTGTACTTAAAACTATTTATTATCCCAAACTCTTTGACCTCAGATAATGACGCGGTATGCAAGTCTTCAAACTCAGTTAGCCTATATTTGAATTTTTGGGGATTGTCTAGCCAGTCTTTATTATTTATAAAGCATTCAATTCTCTGTCCGTCATTGTTAATAAAATATCCTTCTTCAAATGAAATTTGTGCATCGCAAATGATACTCGATAGGATTAAAGCAAGAGAAAGTATATTCTTATTCATATTAGATTGTTGCTGAATGGTTGTTGCAAATAACCTATAACGGACGGCGGTAGGTACAGTGCCGGCATTTATACAATTTCTTTTCGTTTTAAGTAAGAACTAATTTAAACAATTAATTTCAGACTAAGAAAGAGCAAGGCATTGGACCTACCGCTTGTTAGCCACTGACCTTAGTTCATTTTTTTTGAATTGAAGTAAGATACTCCTCGGCTGTCATTACAGGTAATTTTGCATTTTTAAAGTCCCTGTGGTTTCTGGTAATAAGAATATCTTGTTTGTTTTCTAAGGCAGTAAAATATTGGAGAGCATCCTCAAAATCAGGAAAATCACTATCATTTAAAGCCAGCTCCACAACCTTGTCATCTAATTTCAAAACTCGCACTAAAATCTTGAATTTTCGCAAAATTTCCTTAGCCTGAACTTTAGATTTTTGCCTCGATAGAATGTAATTCGTATTTGCAAAAGTTAAAGAGGAAACACTCAATTTTATTTCGCCCAGATCTGCAATTGAAAATAGATCTGCTGCGCTTTGGTAAAATGCTCCACGTTTTGCAATTAAGTCAATTACAATATTTGTGTCGATAAATAATTTGCTCATTTGTATTTCTCGTTAAGATAATCACCGTACTCACTTTTATAATCAAAATCTTCAGGAAGCCGAATTACACCACTTAAACTTTCCACGAGCGGGGTAATCCTTATTTCTGATTTTCTTTTGCTAGTGATTGATGCAAGATAGGATTCAATCAATTTTGATAAACTTATCTTATTCGATCTAGCATACTCTTTCGCTCTACCGATGATTTCCTCATCTACATTAAGCGTTAATTTTGTGTCCATAGCTTTGAAATTTACGTGTAAATATACAAAATGATTACGTGTTTTGCAAATATTTCACGTAAGATATATATTGTTATATACGTATTTTAAGTTTTGATCGGTTTGTGGCTAACGTATCGGCTGTATGTTCCGTTGCCTCTGGTTTATCTTATTTGTTTTAATAATTTATCTAAGGTATGGTTAAATTTCATTTTAACGATAATCTGGCAATGGAATATGACAGCCTGTTAGAGCAAGTACGCTAAAGATCAATTGATATTTTAACCTTACCGCCAAGCCCTTTCTCCACGATATCATATAAGGTTTTAAGCGTCAAATTACTTCCATCATTTTCAATTCTCGAGATGTAAGTTCTCTTTTTATCAACCAATTCAGCTAATTGTTCTTGAGTCAGTTTTTTTTCCTCTCTGGCTTTACGAAGAAGTACTCCAATCTTTATTGATTCAAAATCTCTTTCAAGTTGATCTCTTCTTTCTGTACCCCGTTTACCATAAACTGTATCTTTAATATCCTTCCAACTTTTGGTATCCATATTATCTTGATTTTTCTTCATAATACATATTCATTAATTGAATTGCTTTAGTAACCTCCCTTGGTGGAGTTTTTTGAGTTTTCTTTGAAAATCCGTTTAAAAGAATTACAAGCTTCCCTTGATCAAAAAAGCAAAAAACTCTCCAGATATTTGAGGCTAATTGAATTCTTGCCTCATACAATCCATCTGTACCTTTAATTGATTTCAAATACTTCGAAGGTACTCGCTCATAAGTCTCAATTATTTCAATGACCTTAAAGATTTTATCCTGGACTTTTTTATTCTGTTTTAATAGGAAAGTCTCAAAATAGTCTTTATAAGCGATTACTTCTCGAACTCTATTCATGCCACAAAGGTAACTTATAAGTTACGTATTTCAAAATCTTTTTTATAGCGATAAAGCTTGGGGAGTATTTGCTCTAACGATTGTGTATCTGCAGGGTATTACCTCTATATTTGTTTTATTTTAAGCGAACATACATATATATTTTCACTTCTTCCTGTATTGTGCATGTTTTTTAATCATCATCAAGCGGGTTTATAATATTCCCAAGCTGCTTATTCGAAACATGCGTGTAAATTTCTGTGGTCTTACTGCTCGAGTGACCTAGTAATTCCTGAATGAACCTTAAATCAATGCCCTGCTCCAGGAGATGCGTCGCAAAACTATGACGAAGCATATGCGGAGTTACATGCATTTTGATCCCGGCCTTCCGGACAGCCTGTTTCAAAATGCTGGCGACACTTTCCGCACTGTATTGCCCTCCATCCTGACCCTCAAATAACCATTGACTGGGCCGGTAACGTTGGAAATATTCTCTTAGATATTTTAAGGTTTTCACCGATAATAAAGTGCTCCAACTTTTCTAAATAACCTGCTGGAACAGGAGATTTCACCGTGGCGAAACCATTCTGCAATGGCTCTATTTTATTGCTTGCTGCTGATGATTTTAATTCGCTGTAATCAATCCAGGCTTGTGATTTAAATGCTTTTAACACATGGCTTAAATGGAACTGCTCACGGGGCTGATACCAACACTTCTTGGAAGAACTCCATTGGGCTCCGGGAAGTTGCCTTAAAATTTTTACCAGGTTTTCATGGTAATCAAAGAAAAATTGAACCACCTCAACGTTTCTGTGAATGGAGTATTTTAGTCTGATATGAGGCTGTGGGCTCGCCAAAAGTTAAAATTATTATTTTATGACTTCCGTATTTAATCACGTAATCCCTTCCCATCAATCCTTCAAATTTGAGAGGAGTACCCACTTTCTGTCACCCTCATCGCTTATGCTCACAATAATACAAATTTCTTTTATATCTATTAATGTAAATTTTTTTATTTTATAGGCCTGTTTTTCTTTATATTTTGAGTGGACTTTCAATCGTTGTTTCCCACCATCCTCTTTTCCCGGACACAAAAAAACGGCCGGTTATTTCTAACCGACCGTCTTTATAAGGTGAATAGTGAAATTAACCTGTCTTATCTCAACGTGGCCTGTGCTGCTGCCAAACGGGCTATGGGAACCCTGAACGGGGAACAACTTACATAGTTCATTCCTACACGGTAACAGAATTCCACTGAGTTAGGCTCACCACCATGTTCGCCACAGATACCTACTTTCAGATCAGGCTTAACCTTGCGGCCCTTTTCTGTTCCCATCTGAACTAACTGGCCTACTCCCTCCTGATCGAGTACCTGGAAAGGATCTTCTTTTAGAATCCCTTTGTCCAGATAAACAGGTAAAAATTTCCCTGCATCGTCTCTGGAATACCCAAAGGCCATCTGCGTGAGGTCATTGGTTCCAAATGAGAAGAATTCTGCGCGTTCAGCAATTTTATCAGCTAACAGGGCTGCACGCGGAATTTCTATCATCGTTCCCACGAGGTATTCAACTTTGTCTCCTCTCTCTTTAAATACTGCATCAGCAGTTGTACGGATGATATCTTCCTGCATTTTGAATTCATTTGCCGTACCAATGAGCGGAACCATAATTTCCGGGATACTTTCAATTCCTTCTTTCTTGAGGTCAAGAGCAGCTTCAATAATTGCCCTGGCCTGCATCTCGGTAATCTCGGGATAGGTATTCCCAAGTCTGCAACCCCTGTGACCCAGCATTGGATTAAATTCGGCGAGGCTTTCTACTTTATCCTTAACTTCTTCCACGCTAATACCAATCTCCTTAGCCATCTCTCTCTGATTTTCTTCTTCATGGGGTACAAATTCGTGGAGAGGTGGATCAAGAAGACGAATCGTTACAGGAAAACCAGCCATTGCTTTTAAAATACCGTGGAAATCTTCACGTTGAATAGGAAGAAGTTTTTTAAGCGCTTTTCTTCTGCCAGCTTCATCCGATGCAAGAATCATCTCACGCATTGCTTTAATTCGGTCTCCTTCAAAAAACATGTGCTCCGTGCGGCAGAGACCGATACCCACTGCACCAAAATCTTTCGCAATCTGCGCATCTTTTGGGGTGTCGGCATTGGTTCTGACTTTCATCGTAGCGAATTTATCTGTAAGAGACATCAATTCACCAAAATCACCGCTTAATTCAGGATCCATGGTTTTTACCTTGCCTTCATATACGATCCCGGAAGTTCCGTCAAGAGAAATCCAGTCTCCCTCTTTAAATACTTTCCCTCCGACGGTCATTGTCCGTTCTTTGTAATTGATTTTCAAACTTCCTGCACCGGAAACACAGCATTTACCCATTCCCCTGGCAACAACAGCAGCGTGTGATGTCATGCCTCCACGTGCCGTCAGAATACCTTTCGCCAGGTTCATCCCTTTAAGATCCTCGGGAGAGGTTTCGATACGGACGAGTATGACGGATTCACCCTTATCAAAATAGGCTTCCACTTCATCGGCAAAGAAAACGATTTGTCCTGTTGCAGCACCCGGAGAAGCAGGAAGTCCGGATGATATTACCGTGGCTTTCTGAATTTCTTTTGGGTCAAATATGGGATGGAGAAGTTCATTGAGTTTATTAGGCTCATTTCTCAAAATAGCCGTCTTTTCATCAATCATCCCTTCCCTGAGCAGGTCCATAGAAATTTTTACCATGGATGCCCCTGTACGTTTTCCGTTACGGGTCTGAAGTAACCATAGTTTACCTTCCTGAATGGTGAATTCAAGATCCTGCATATCACTGTAGTGAGACTCAAGTTTTTTCTGTGTGTTAAAAAGTTCCTTGTAAGCTTCAGGAAGCTTTTCTTCCAGTGATGGAAATTTCGAAGCCCTGTCGGATTCAGAAACCTGGGCCAGTTTAGCCCAACGATAGGAACCCTCTTTCGTAATCTGCTGTGGGGTTCTGGTTCCGGCAACAACATCTTCGCCCTGTGCATCAATAAGATATTCGCCATTGAATATATTTTCTCCTGTAGCTGCATCTCTCGTAAAGGCAACGCCTGTTCCGGAGGTCTGTCCCATATTTCCATAAACCATTGCCTGCACATTAACAGCGGTACCCCATTCTGCGGGAATGTTGTTAAGCTTCCTGTAATAAATAGCACGCTCATTCATCCAGCTGTCAAATACAGCAGAAACGGCGCCCCAAAGCTGATCCCAGGGTGATGTTGGGAAATCATGTCCTGTTTTTTCTTTTACAGCCTTTTTAAACTGGCTTACGAGTTCTTTGAGGTCATCAACCGTAAGCTGAGTATCTTCTTCAACTCCCTTTGATTCCTTCATCTCTTCAATAATTACTTCGAACGGATCGGAATCTTCTTTGGAAGATGGTTTCATATCCAATACCACATCGCCATACATTTGAACAAATCTGCGGTATGAATCCCAGGCAAAACGCGCGTTGCCTGTTTTGTTGATTAAGCCTTTGACCGCGTCATCATTCATCCCGAGGTTAAGAACAGTGTCCATCATTCCTGGCATAGAGGCGCGGGCACCTGACCGTACAGAAACCAGACAGGGGTTTTCATCGCTTCCGAATTTGGTCCCCATAATCTCTTCAATATTTTTTACCGCGTCTTCAACCTCTTTTTTCATGAGCTTGACGGTCTCGTCTTTTCCCAGTTTGTTATATTCGGCACAAACATCGGTTGTGATGGTAAATCCCGGGGGAACCGGTACACCGATAAGGTTCATTTCGGCGAGGTTGGCACCTTTTCCGCCTAGCAGATTTTTCATATCTGCTTTACCTTCAGCTTTTTTGTCCCCGAATGTGTAAACACGTTTAACCTGTGGCATTTTTTACTCCTTTCTTTTGTTACTTTTTTGTTAAATAATTGATATTTAAATATTTATCCTAAAATATTCATTTTTTTGAAAGTACAAATGTATTGAAAAATATTGAATGATCATCATTTCGGGTTAAGTTTAAATACATGCTGCCCCCACGGCTCCGGCTAATAACCCCCCATCTTTTTAAAAAAAGGAGTGAATGAAAAACTAAAACCCTCCTCTTACTGTTACCTTCCTGTAAGACAATTTTACCAAAATGTATATCGATTATTATAAAATACTCGGAGTTGACAGGAATGCCACTCAGGAGGAGGTCAAAAAAGCCTACCGCAAGTTGGCCAGGAAACACCATCCCGATTTAAATCCGGGTGATAAACAGTCAAACAAGCGGTTTCAGGAAATCAATGAAGCGAATGAAGTGTTGGGCGATCCGGAAAAGAGGAAAAAATATGACAAATACGGCAAGGACTGGAAGCATTCGGAAGAATTTGAAAGAGCACAGCAATCCCGTGCGCAATCAGCAAATTTTGGAGGAAGAACCGGTGCGGGAGCCTATTCAGGAGGGAATTTTTCTGACTATGCCGAAGGCGGGTTCTCCGGTTTTTCAGGAGGAAACTTTTCCGATTTCTTTGAGTCTATGTTTGGCTCGGCTTCAGGTCCGGGCAGCAGCAGGAGCGGCAGGCAGGTAAAATTCCGCGGGGAAGATTACCAGGCACAGCTTCAACTAAACCTGAGCGATGCCTACAGGACACATAAACAGACCCTTACGGTTAACGGGAAAAATATCCGCATCACGATTCCCTCTGGTATAGAGAACGGCCAAACCATTAAAATTCCCGGACATGGAGGACCGGGAGTCAATGGAGGACCGGCAGGCGATCTGTATATAACTTTTGCCATCCTGAACAACACCCCCTATAAGCGCTTTGGAAACGACCTCCACTCCACGGTGGATCTGGATCTTTATACCGCTGTTCTTGGCGGAGAAATTACCCTCGATACCATGGATGGTAAAGTGAAAGTGAAAGTAAAACCCGGAACTCAAAACGGATCTAAAATAAAACTAAAAAACAAAGGCTTTCCGGTTTATCGGAAGGAAAACATGTTCGGGGATCTATATGTAGGTTTTAATATATTGATTCCTAAGGAATTGAGCCACAAGGAAAGAGAATTATTCACAGAATTGTCGGCCCTTAAAAAGTAAAGCTAAAACCATGGAGAACGAAAGACTTATCCCGGCGAGTGAATTATCCAGGCATTACGGCATTGAACTATCGTTTATTTCGTCGCTCAACGAGAGTGGGCTGCTGCAAATAACCACTATAGAAGAAAGAGGATATATTCAGGAAGAGCAGCTAAAAGACCTGGAAAAAATTATCCATTTTTATTATGATATGGACATCAACCTTGAAGGGATTGAAACGATTACCTATCTTCTGGAAAAAATTAACAAAATGCAGGATGAGCTTCAAAACCTTCGGAACAAATTGCAATATTTTGACGCGGAGCAGTAAAAAATGCTTTTACTGTTTCAAATCGATCTCTATCTAAATATCCCACTTAATTGTTACCTTCGTGCCCAATTACCGTCTACATGAAAAACTAGCATTTTGAAATCTTCATACTCAATATTACTTATTGTAAGTTTTCTTTTCCTGAGCTTTCAGGGTAATATCCCGGTGAAGGCTCATGAATCCGAAAATAAGCAAGACAATATTGATTATAATGCCCGGAATCCTACTTTTTCAGAAGGTTACGATGCATTTACCAATTATGTCGATAATCGTGAAGATGTAAACCAATCTGTTCAGAAATCATTAAACTCTTCAGTAAAGTACTCCTTCAGAAATATAGCCAACGAAAAGAATGTAAGTCCGATCATTAAAAGTGAAAAACTTCACTATTTAAGCTTGGAGACGAGCTTATTTATCAGCTTGCATAAAATAAAACTCATCTTTCCTTTTAATTATTTCTGGTAATTTCCAGCACTTCTTCTTTCTGATTTTTTCTTTCAGGGCATATCAGCCCTTCAAAATTATTATTAACATTTTTCATCTAAAAGATATGAATTTAATTATATGGATGATTGTAATCATCTTGTCTTCAGGATTAATATGGTTTTTACGAGCCAATGCACAAAAAAGAGAACAATTATTCTTAGCCCCTTTACATGACTTTGCCATAGAAAATGGAAGCACCTTAAGCACTTATGATCAAAAAATCTTACTTTTAAAGCATTGTTTCAACCATATATGTTTATGTTAAAATTAACCGTAGATACCATGAAATTGAACTTCATCTTATTAATTGGCACTTTTTCGTTTTTCCTGAATGCATGCACACAAACTCTACCAGTAAATTATCAAATAATCCCCTGCCCAAATTCAATTACGTATTCTTCCGGATCGCTTCATTTAAAAAAGAATGTGAAAGTTTTTTTTACAGACGAACTTAAGAATGAAGCTAAATTATTGAATGAATACTTAATTTCAGATTTCGGGATTGAATTAGAAGCAATTGATAAGGAGAAGCATGCAAATATTATACTGGATTTGAATGCACAATATGTACCCGAAAAAAACGATGGATATAAACTCGAAGTAAAGAAAAATATTATCTTACTTACTTCAAATTCACCTTCAGGCATACTAAACGGCATTCAGACTTTGCGCCAGATTGTCCGACAGGTTGGGGAGGGATTTGTAGTACAGTTAGGAGTAATAGTTGATTATCCAACTTTCGAATGGCGCGCGTTTATGCTTGATGAGGGCAGGTACTTCAAAGGAAAAGAAGTTGCTAAAAATCTTCTTGATGAAATGTCTTTTCTGAAAATGAATGTTTTCCATTGGCATTTAACGGAAGATCTGGGTTGGCGTATTGAGATCAAGAAATATCCAAAATTAACGGAAGTTGGTTCCTATCGCGACTCTACGGAGATTGGTTTTAACAGAAATGTATTTGATGGGAAACCACACAGTGGGTTCTATACGCAAGAAGAGATAAAAGAAATAGTGGACTACGCTAAAAAGCTTCATATTATGGTAGTTCCGGAAATAGAGATGCCGGGGCATTCTAGTGCCGCAATTGCAGCTTACCCATGGCTTGGCGTAACAGGAAAACAAATAAAAGTTCCTTCTAAACTCGGAGTTCTTTACGATGTATACAATGTTGCAGATCCCCGGGTCTTAGAATTTTTTAACGATGTCTTCGATGAAGTTATCGCGCTATTTCCATCTCCTGTAATTCATATTGGTGGAGATGAAATACGTTATAATCAATGGAATGATTCACCTGAGGCGAAATCATACATGATAAAGCACGGACTGAAAACGCCCGCTGAATTGCATGTCTTTTTTACCAATAACATTTCTAAAATTTTAAAAGGGAAAAACAAAAGAATGATGGGATGGAATGACATTACAGGTGCAAAGCTGCATGCCTATCAATCAGATGAAGACACGCAAGAAAGTGACCAAAAATTGGCCAAGGGCACTATTATTCAATTCTGGAGAGGGGATTCCACCTTAATGCTTAATGCCATAAAAGGTGGATATGATGTTGTAAATTCATTTTCTCAATATACTTATTTAGACTACAGTTATAAGAGGATTCCTCTATCCAAAGCTTACTCATTTAGTCCTGTCCCTAAAGGATTGCCCGTCGAATTAGAAGATAAGGTGCTGGGCATGGGATGTCAGATGTGGGGCGAACTTATCCCCACCGTTGAACATATGCAGAAAATGGTTTTCCCGCGTATAGCAGCCTACGCTGAATGTGCCTGGACCTCACCTGACAATAAAAAATACGACCTGTTTTTGGAATCACTCCCTAATTTATTTAAGAGATGGGAAAGAAAAGGGATCATGTATACAGACGCATTACAGAATTAAATATGATTAGTTATTGCATAGCTTGAATGACAACCGGGCCGAGCAGGCCTGATGGCAACAAGGGGGCATCGGCTTTAAATACAATATTGGTATGGGTCAATCGTTTCTCCTCTGGCAGGGCGGCATCGCCTATCAGCCGATTGGGCCAAAGGTTGATTACCTCTATTTCCAACTTGTTACCGGTTTCTTTGACAACATCCGTGACCTCCACACGCCAGGGAGAAGTCCATACAATGCCCAGGTTTTTTCCATTCAGCCTGACTTCTGCTATATTTTTAACAATGCCCAAATCAAGGAACATGGCCTGCTTTTCCAGCTTCTTCCGGTCCAGGTCGAACGTTTTTGTGTAAATGGCTTTCCCCGAATAATACCTGATCCGCTTGTCGGAATGAATGCTCCAATCCTCAAGCGTGGGGAACACCACTTTTTCGGGCCCGCCCCATGCCGGGTCGAATTGTACTTCCCAGGGCCCCCGGACCTCCTGCGCGGGCGTTAAGGCCGAGCTGCCCTGCCAGGGCAACACGTGGCCTCTGTTAGCCAATGCCGTCGGCCTGCTTGGAAACACCACAAACACAGACTGGAATTCTGCAAGCTCCAACTGTATCGAGGTTCGGTTGCCGACCATGCGGAACGATGGCCGTGAAATACTTCCGCATACCGCGTCCCAAAGCTCGGGCTTGCGATCGCATGCCCGGAACAGGCATTCCGTTTTGGCCCTTTTCTTGTTGCGGTTGGTAATAAAATAGATCTCGGCCTCGGGGGTTGTCCGGTGGATAAAGTCTATCCACACACCCTCCCCGTTATATTCGAAATCAGGTTGAACCCCATCGCTCAACAGGACATGCCGAATGCCCTCACCGCTATAAACACGGCCTTTCCCATATCTGTTCACTTTGATGTTTTTCCCGTCAGCTTTTCCCCAAAGCTCATCGGCGACCGCCTTTATTTCCTGATCACATCCGGGATAACCTTTCAATCCAGAATCCGTTTGGGGCCTTGGGCCGATAACGGTCGCACCCGCTTTGACCAGGCTCCTTATTTTCCGGGCAACGGGCAGTGGCATCCGGGCAAGGTCCGGGAGCACCAATATGCGATAGCTCATCCCATCGGGCAAAACGATCCGTTTGTTTTTCACCCCGAGACGGCCCAGCAGGACCTCCTCATTGCACACGTCGTAATCATACCCTTTCCCAAGTGAAGGGTCTACGTGCTTTTGGGCTACCAGGTTTGGGGCCGAATCACCATTATAAAAGAGCACGTCGGCAACAAATTTCCCGGAGCGGAGCAGGTATTGGCAGCGGGCATTATAATCAAAAAAGGGGCCCGACTTTTCCCACCACGTCACATTGGGGTTAAAATGGGTGCCGGCACCATACTCATAGCCCGGTTTGCCGTCCCGTGGGCGTGTCGCCGTCGAGGTATGGATAGCGATCCGGTTGATCCCCTCGCAATAGGCCCTGTCCAAGGACTGCTTCAACGAACCCGGACAGTCCAGCCAGTGCCTGTAGGTGGTGAAAGCTTCGGCCGAGGCTGTTTCCTTTCCATAGACATGCGATGCCGAGGCGGTCATTTTCGTAACCTTGTTCTGGCCGAAATCCAGGCGCGAGACACCGTAAGGCTTGTCATCGGCGAGCGTTGACTGGTCTTCATGATCGGTGCCCAACCAGAACTCGCCCATGGGCATGTCGCTGCGGCCAAGGTTCTTTAGCCCATCAAGGCAGATTGTCCCGGAACGGCTCGGCCCGGCTGCCTCGTTTTGGACCAGCAGTCCGTGTTCATGGCACAGCTCGGCAAACTGCCCGTAATGTTCATCGGCCATGCAGTCGGCAATGGTTTTTCGATAATCGGTAAGGAACCGGTCCGACACCTCCGCGCTTCCAACGATATAGCCTTTGAGCGCCGGCAGGTAAGGGGCGGCATCGTACCCCCTGTAATGCCTGAACTTTTGCAGGACATCGCCTGTCCAGTTAGGGAACCCGTCTTCAAAGCTGTCGTTGCAAAAATATTTGGGCTTGGCCCCAACTTTGGCGGCCTCTTCGATCAAAACCTTTCCGAAGTTCTCGAATTGCAACTCCACCCCTTTGCGGTCAAACCAGTCGATGGACAGGCCATCCGCTTCGGGCTGGGCGATCATCAGCCGGGAGCCGGTCATGCGGTGGCCGGTGCGGACAATGGTCCAGTTTCCCTCAGGGACGTCCCATTCCAGGTACCCGTCTTCCATAAGTCGGGGTGTCAGGTCGATAATTTTATCAAGAGGAATTGGCTGGTCGCCCGGACCGTTCTGCCAGGGGGCACGGACAGGGCCCATGATGTCTAAGGCCAAGGCAAAATTGCTGGCATCGCGGTGGTTGGTCTTGGCGTCCAGGACCTCAGCACGTTCACCGCCGATGCGCCCCGCCTGCTTGCCCGGGTTAAAAAAGGCAACAACGGCCGTGTCACGGTAATCGAGCTTTTCAAGGGGCAAGCCTATGTAATCCTTGTACCCCGGGGGATTGAAAACTTTGTCGTAGCCATCCCGGTTGCCCGGGAGGGGGAGCTTCCCTGCAAATTTCTGGGGCCCCAGCAAATCCATCTCCGACTGCAGGTACCACCGGCCTGAATTTTCAGGCGAGATCCAGGGGCCGCCCATGCACCAGCCCGAACTCATGTTGACCCCCACGTCAACCTTCAGCCGCTTGGCCTCTTTCATGGCGTGGCGGTAAAGCGTTTTCCATTCATCGGAAAACAGTATGGCACCCTGGGGGAAAGAAACACCGCCCAAACCACCTGCCGAATTTACCAGCAGAACCTCTCCCATCCCTTTTGCCCGGAACTCTTCCAGGTCCCGGGTAATGCCTTCCTGATCGACCAGCCCGTTAAACCACCACCAGTAGCATGAGGATTTCACGTTGTCGGGCGGTGCCATGAACCCTTGCGCCAGCCCGGTGGGATAATCAGGTCCCCCTGCCTGCGCTTTTTTCCCGAAAAGGCCGCCCATAAAGCCATCGTTTCCCGACAATGGCAAAATGGCAAGGTTGGCCGCAGTAAGCGAGCCTGCTTTTATGAACCTCCTCCGGTCCAGGTTCGTCGCATTTTGCATATCTTTTTTGCTTATGTTTTGCACTTCGTTTTAATCTTTTTTGCTCTTAGGCATGGCTTTTTTGTATGAACCCGAAAGTCCTGCTTCTAAAACATTGCTTACTATTTCAAAACCAATGGCTATGATTCTTATCTTTTTTAATATGCCCCATGTTTTAAACAAAGCTCAATGAATTTTTTCACCCGTTCCGGGGACACGTCGTTTTGGACAATATGGGCAGGAGAGATCATGTACCCACCGTTTTTACCAAGAATATTGATTTTTTCGATGATATCTCGTTCCAGTTCTTCATCAGTGCCGTTCGGCAACAGTTCTTGCTGATCAATGGCGCCCCAAAAAGCAAATTTGTCCCCAAAACTGTCTTTCATCTCCTGTGGCAGATGTCCCGGGACCCCTGGCTGAACAGGGTTGAACACTTCAAACCCGATTTCACGGATATCGCCGAGCAAGGTTGCAACAGCCCCATCGCAATGAAGGATTGGGATAATGTCCGCTTTTGCTTCCTTGAAACGATCGATCATCCGTTTGTAATGTGGTTTAAGCTGTTCGCGAAATGTTTCCGCGGAAATGATCAGGTTTGTCTGGGAGCCAAAATCATCCCCAAACCAAATGGCGTCCACTCCCTTCTCGATCAACCGCAGCCCGATCCTGGTCTGGTATTCGGCACAAGCATGGAACAACGGGACCACATATTCGGTTTCCATCATCATGTCAACAAGCAGTTTCTCCATCCCAACCAATTGGTGCGCCAGCGAAAACACGGTCACTTCGATATCCCCGATGACCAGGTAGTCGTTTTTGTATTTTCCCACCAGGGCTTCGGCATCGCGGAACCTTCCCGGGGCATCCGGGTCCGGGAACTGATAGGCATCAATATCTGCAGCTGTTTCGGCATTTGCCAATGGATGCTCGATCACGTCTACATATATGTCGCCCTGCCGCATTGTCATCCCGTATTCGTTCACCCAGTGCCCTTTTTCGTCTTTCGCGATCTTATGCCCGTCAGGCACGGAAGCACCTGTTACCACTACATCGCTCCCCATTGCCACTCGCAATTCATTGGCACTGATGCGATAGGTTACATCCTCATATGGGTTTTCGGTGTAACTGGCCGGGATGCCCATCTCCTTCCCAAAATGATCTGCCAACTGGCGGCAAAGTTCAAATTGCACAGGGACCCGGTCGGGCAGCCCAGGCATCCGTTTAAACGCTTTTAACACTCTTTCTCGTGATGTCATAATATTTGTTTATTTAATTTCTATAAGGAAACTTGCTATTTCTGTAATATTTCATAATATCCGAATGGGCCCTATCAGCCCAATGGAATAGAGAGGCTGACTTCTCATCCATTTTTGAGAATCTTTATTGTCAGTTAATGATTTCAGATAATTTCCAAGTGTTGTTGTAACCTTTATTTGCATTGAGTTTTCTCCATCCTTTATTGCCGATGAAACATCGAACAGATGTTTGGAATGCCATCGAACGCCCACATTTTCACCATTGACGGTCAATTCAGAAACACCGTGCACCTTTCCCAAATCGATCATTTTTGGAAGCGTCCCGCTAGCAATGGAAAACGTATTTTCATAGTATGCAATCCCTGCAAAATTTTGAAGGAACTCGTTTTCTTTAAAATCGACCAATTTATCCAGGACGATGTTTTGACTTGCACCATCAATATGTTCAAGTCTCACGTGCCAGGGACCGGGAACGATGGTCGCTTTAGCTCCATCCAGTTCCATTGTTGGAAAGGTTTTTCCCTGAGAATCGTTTCCGAATACAATTACTTTTGATTCCCCCGGTTCGAGTTTGACTTCAAATGTTCCCTTATCAACCGGATACAAATAACGTTCCCCTGTTGCAGTATCCCACCACCATGCCGTCTTCCCCTGGGCATCAAATGTAGCCATACTGTTAAACGAACGCTGGAGGCTGTAATTGGAGAAGAACAAAATATCCACGGAGCCTTGTTTGTAATATACCTGGTTTACCCATGGGGATGGTTTTTCTATTTTCACGTAAGGAATGATTCCGAGTTGACCTTGCATTTCCTTGTACCAGTCGATTTTTAGCTGGTCTTTATTTGGGCCGGAACAGGTGGAAGTTCCCACTGTATTTTTGTTTTATTTCGCTAATGGTTTTCTTTACCCGTTCATCTTTTTCCTCATGATCGGACAGGCCGCCGATTGGCTTGGTTCTATGCCGATACAGATTATTGTCCCTCCCGATTTCATATACCGGAACAGTGCCCGGGCCGTTTCCGGCTGCATCGATTCCATTTCAGGCAGAAGCAACACTTTGTACTTCCTGGTGCCATAGCAGATATTTCCTTCCGAGAACTCGCATTGCTGAAGGATTTGTTCGCTCAGGTAATCGCAGGCATTTCCGTTTTGATGAACCGCTTCCCAGATCATATGGACGTACCATGGATGCGTTGCTTCTGGAAACGGGTCCCAGGGGACACCGAATTTGCTCCACAAATCGGGAAGGGGCAACATGACAGCCACATCGGCAAACATTTCGCTGTTCTGGAAAAGTGGATATAGCCGTGCCTTATATTTAACAAACTCGGGAAAGTAAGGCCACCATGGGTTTCGCTCATTGAGAAAAGTACCGTACCTGACCCAGCCAGGGAACGGCGCGTCCGGAGGGCTGTAATTGAACCCGTGCAAGATGGAATGGGTTATGCCAATCAGCGCGCTTTGATCACTGGTGATTTTCATCCGTTCGAGCGTAGCGTTGAAAACCAATTGTGTATTGGTAATGTCTTCGCAACTGATCAGTTTTTTGCCGCTCAGGTGTGCTGCCGACGAAATGGATTTATTGACAACGGAGTAAGTCCGGCCAATTGTATAATCTTCTTCGCTGAAATACGTCACCGGTATGCGTTCGCATCCATGTTTCGCCCTCCGGGATATCGACCTGCATGCTTGCGTCCAATGTGTTAAGCTCCCGGCCATAGGCTTGGACCCTGGATTTTACGCCATGTTTTTTGCACCAGTTCAGGTATGTTGCCAAAAACCGTTCCCGGAAAAGCTCCAATTTGGTGATCTCGAAATCGTACCTGACCCTGTTGATCGTTTCCTGTGCCCCAGTAGAAAGTTTCGCTCCATATTCTGCCTTCAATGGCCGCCCCATCCGACCGGTTTTAAACAAAATGAAAGGAAGGTAGGGCCCGAGTTCGTAACCCCTGCGTTTTGAAAATTCTTCAGCCATGTCGTCACACCAGTTGGCCCCTTCCAGTTCAAAGCTATCGACAAAAAACGACCTGAAATGATCTTTAACGGGGCCCATCCTGGCCACAATCGCATCGGACATGCGGTTAAGGTAGCGTTCCACGGCCTTCGCGCTGTAATGATTCAGTACCTGTCCCTTGGCCCCGGGCGCACCGCGCAAAACGGACATATATCCGGTAAGTTTTACCAATCCATATAAAACATGTTTTCCTTCGGGAACTTTGACAAGGATGGTGTTATTTGAAATTTCTGAATTGAGGTCAATACCGGGCGCGAATTGCTCTATAAACGCCGGGGAAAGGCGCAATGCAAAAAGCTCTTTCGTCTTTTCCATCCGTTTAGATGAGAAAGGAGGCTCGGCATCAGCCAGTATTTCATCCCTGGGAATGGATATTTCAGCCGGCCCCTGGAGCTCACGTGTTGTGATGGTGATCATCTGGGTTTGTTCCTCTTCCTTCAGAAATTCGCCGCCAAAGGGCCATCCCGATCCAACAATAATATCGCAAATAAGACCGCGTGCCTTTGCCCCGTCAACGGCAACCTGCAACATTTCAGTCCAGTAATCGCTTAACCATTCGTGTTCCTCGTAATGCAGTGGAAAGGCGGTCTCGGGGAATTGGACCGCGTTGATTTCGATGCCACCAATACCGGCTGCCTTCAACAAATCGAGTTCCCTGAGCAATTCGCTTTTCACCACCCGAATGCCGTTCCACCACCATCGAACAAATGGCTTGTTGATATTGTCGGGATCCTGAAAAAGCCGGAACAACTCTTTTTCGCCTATATCTGAGTAGACATGGCCTGAAGAACAACCGCTAAGTCGCATCAAAGGAAGTCCTGCCAGCGAGAGGGAACTGAGCTGTACAAATTTTCGCCTGTTAAGTTTCATGGTCCTTTTGATGTTTTGGTGATTTTAAAAGTCTATCTTAAACCATCTTCCTGTTATTCCATATTGACATGCGCATTTTGAATGACAACCAGACCGTGCAAGCCTGCATTTGTTATAAAACTTATTGGAATATCGGAGTCTAAAATATATAATACGGATTCCGTTTGTTTGGAACAGGAGCATTGATTTCTTTCCTCCATTCAATCAGTATCTGGTGTAATTCTTTCGCTTTTTCAGGGTTTGTATGTATAAGATTGTTTTTCTCTCCAATGTCCGCTTTTAAATTATAAAGTTCAAGTCTTCCATCTTCAAAATATTCATGAAGTTTCCAGTTTCCCAAGCGAATTACAGACCCTGGTCTTGTTCTAAAAAGTGTATCTCTCGCCTCCACTATATTTCCTTCAAGATATATCGGGAAATGCCAAAATAACGGACGGTCCAGTGGAAAGGTTTTTTCCTTCAATAGTGGGATTAAACTTACTCCATCAACCGTTTGATTACGGGGTAATTCAATGTTTGCAACATCGGCAATTGTTGGCATGAAATCGATATTCGAAACAGGTACCTCACAAAAGGTTGATGGTTTAACCTTTTGAGGCCAAACAACAACTAATGGCACTCTTATTCCTCCTTCATAATAGGTTCCTTTGCCTGCCCTTAAGGGCCATTGCTTCGATCTGTTATAAACCCCGCCGTTGTCGGATGTGAAAATGATAAATGTATTCTCAAACATTCCTTCACTTTTCAGACATTCTAAAAGTTTTCCAATGCTCTGATCCATCGACTCAATCATCGCTGCCAAAGTTGGATTTTTTTGTGCCTCGCTCCCTGTTTTCTTTTTATACTTTTGAATGATTTCTTGTTTTGCCTGTACAGGAGAATGAACAGCATAAGTTGCATAATTCAAGAAAAAAGGCTGTTGCTTTAAATTTTTCAGCACATTAACGACCTCATCCGCAAGCCGGTCTGTGAGGTATTCTCCCTGAGGCCCATCCGACAGCGCCTTATTGCAATATGGACTAAAATAGGTTGAAGGAGCACCATAATGAGCACCTCCAATATTAACATCAAATCCCTGGGTTCCCGGATCATCGCCCAAATGCCATTTGCCGATATGGATAGTTTTATAACCATTTGATTGCAAAAGTTCAGCAATTGTAATTTTATCATCCTCCAGAAAGGTATTATTACGAGTAGGAATCAATTTTCTGTATCTGGAATCGCCACGGTCAGAATTATCAACAGTATATATACCATGACGAGGGGTATACTGACCGGTCATAAGACTAGCGCGGCTGGGTGCGCAATTAGATGCTGACGAATATGCATCCATAAAAATCATTCCCTCTTTTGAGAGCGCATCAATGTTCGGAGTTCTCATAATACGTGCTCCCCATAAAGCCTAAATCTTTCCATCCTAGATCATCAATATTTATTATCAGGATATTCGGTTTTTCAGCAGCATGCACATTGAATATTAAACTTGATGCAAATAACAACGGGAGCGATAAAAAAGTATTTAGATTCATAACGAAAGCTTTTATTAAATTTAGTTTTCCTTCATTGTAATTAATTTAATCGGCCCTAGTAACCCGGAAAGCAATAGTGGACTGTTTTTAGTATAGGTTTTACCTCTGGTAGTCCAGGTTATCCTTGGTGATGCCGGGCGAGGTTCTCCTGCCTTCAACCACTCTGGCCATTCTTTGGGCAATAGTACACCGCGGTTCCGTGTCCATATCATTTCCTCAGGAAAATACTCGTCGCCGATCATCCGGTTAACCCATAGGTTGGTAACCCGAATCTCAATCTGGTTTTCGCCCGGTTGCAAAAGTGGGCTGATATCGGTGCGGAACGGAGGCTTCCAAAGCATTTCAGCTTCCTTGCCATTTACCAATACCTGAGCCATCTCCTTTACTTCACCAAGATCAAGCAAAACATGCATTCCTTTTTTCAGATTTTCATCACTGATTTGGATGGTCGTCGTGTAACTTGCAGTACCCGAAAAATGTTTGATGTTAAAGTCTGAGTGCGAACTCCAGTCAATCAGTTCATCTAATTGCACTGGGTCTTGTGGTGCTCCACCTTCTTTTGGAAATTGCAACGTCCATTTACCGGCTACATTTATTTCTTTTATTGGTTCGAGCGAAGGTTCAATCCTCGGATCCTTATCACTGAAAACAACAAACACTGAACCATAAGGATCAAGGGTCAAAGTGGTGGTGGCCAATCTGTTACTTTGCGATTGAGCATTCCCTTCATATTTTTTTCCGGTTGCAGGATCCCAAAGTGAAAGTTTCCTACCCGCTGGCTGACGAAAAGAAGCATCAATAGTTACTGAATGTCCCTTCTGATTTGAAAGAAAGTAAACATCGCTTTCGGCCATTAACCGGTGAATAAAACGAATTTCATTCCCAGCCTCAGGTGCATAGGAAAAATCGGCCGGAATATTCATATTGGCTAGTATGGTTGCCATGTCTTCTCTGGCAAAGAATATTTTCCCTTTCCACCCGTTCTCAACCGTCATACGTAATTTCTGATCCCCTTCATCCATTTGTTGCAAACTCGGGGAACCTTCTGGTTTTTGAGGGGCAATTACCACTGCTCCTTTATTTAAGAGTTCCGAAATACGTTCTACTTCTTCAACACACATTCTCTTTTTGTCCGGAAGCAGCAAGAGCTTATAGCGCATGCCGCTGGGCAAAACAATCTCCCCATTCTCAACATTTGCATCCAGAAGCGCCTGGAAGTCACATCCGTCAAAATCATACCCTGAAGGAATGGCGGGAGTGAATTCCTCACGCACGCCCAGGCGGGCAGGAACTTCTTTTCCCAGATAGGCCAGGATATCCGCATGAAAGCGTCCCTCCTGTAACATATACTGACAACGGGCAAGATATTTAAACCAGGCTTCTACCGGCCGGCCCCACCAGGTATTACCACTATTATTCTGCATTCCCCATCGCCCCATAGTAAAGCCCGGTTTGAGTTCGGGAAAAGGTTGGTGGGCATACGTATGGAATACAAACTTGTTGACACCCTCGCAAAAGGCTTTGTCTCCCAGAGCTTTTAATGTATACGGATGTTGGATCCATTCCGAAGTTTCCGGCGGGCTTGTATAAGCTTCTGAAGCCACTAGCTTTCTGCCTGTAAGGTGAGCTGCAGAAGATGCGATTTTGTTATCTACCCGAACACCTTCACCTCTATTTGGGCTCACCCAAAATTCTCCCATTGGCAATGGAGAAATACGCTGATACCCTATAGGATCGTACATGAACATTTGTCGACCGGATGCTTCTGCCACATAAGTCAATCCTTTTTGCTCTGCAAATCCAGCGATTACTTTTAAATAATTATCAGCTATTTCATCAGCAAGAAAACGCCTCCAGTCCCACAAAATGCGATCGCTATTTTCGTAGCCTTCAATTACAACGCCCTCTGTTAGCAGAGGTAGCCAACGGATAAGGTCCTGCCCGGTTTTGGATTGAAACCGTTTGTCCAAGTCTTCAGTCCAGGTTTGGGCTTCCGATTCCCAACTATCAGTTTCAAAAATACGAAAAGACTGAAGGTTCTTTTCTCCATACCGATCAGCGAGCATACCGATAAACTGATCCATGTGAAAACGAACAGCATCCGGATTCATCTTATCAACCTCCAAGCCACGTCCCTCTTCCGTTGCCGGAGAATTGGTCTTTCCGGTACTCGTATATCCTATCCGCATAATAGTCCAATCTCCTTCGGGTACATCCCATTCGAAATGACCATTTTCCTCAATTTTATCGCGAAATACATGAATCTGATCAAGTGTCACTGTACCTTCTTGGGAAGGGGTCATCAGGGAATATTCAGGACCGGGATTCCGCGTGAGAAAGGGAGCTTCGCCCCCATGTTCACGAACGCGTGCCCAACCAACTTTTGCCTCCCAATATTGAATTGCATTAGCAGTACTAAGCTCTAACTCCGAAAAAGAGAGCTCTTTGCTAAAAATATATTCCCCTTTGAACGAAAAACGAAACGCTTTCCCAGTCGTTTCAGGAAAAACAATAGTTATATGGTCTATCGAATCCTGAAAACTCCAATTTAATTCAAAGTTTGCAACTTCCCTGAAATCCTTTCCATTATCTGAAACCTCGAGTTTCGCCGGAATGACCTGTGGATTTGAAAAACCTTCTATGCCATGCACTACAAAAGTTTTTGCTGTAACAGGTTTAGGAAAGTCCATAATGACCGAATTTTCAACCGGAAGATTCTGCGATTCCAATGAAAAACTGGCATGAGTTAGAGGGTCATTGTCAAAAAGATTGCGCAATTCCTTTCCGGGTATAGTCCCACTAAAGGATAATCCGGAACCAGGGCCGTTCAGTCTACTTTCTTTTGGTGTCGGGTAAGCAATCACAGCAATATCCTGATAAAAATCCTTCACAAGCGGGGAGACGGGAACAGAAGGTCTAAGTAAATTAGCGGAAAACCGGCCGGATCCTTTCACTTCTACCTTGGTCCAAACCAATTCTTTCATCGAAAGTTCGGGTGTTATCCAGGGCCCACCTGACTGGCTCCATCCGTCACAATTATGGATGCCCAGTTCTAAACCAAGCCTTTTACATTCGGACGCCGCATGGTCCAGCATGCCCATCCATTCTTCATCCATAAAGCGGACTGTACCATCGGGAAGTCCCAGCTTTACATTAAAAATAAGAGCAGCTCCAAGACCGGCCCGTTTCATGTTTTCAAGATCGGAGGTGATCCCTTGTTTTGTAATGTTTCCATCAACCCAATGCCACCAGGTCCATGGTTTAGCGGAATCGGGAGGATTAAGGAAGTATTCTTCCAATTGATTCAATGAAATGGCGTTCTTCCCTTGAGGAGATTTACATGATTGCAAAAAAAAGAACATAAAAATAACTGAAAAGTAAAAAAGATTTTTCATGGGTTTTGTGTTGGATTTAGTCGAACAGCATAGAATGTAGTTTTTTCGGGTAGATTACCATAGTTTTCCTCTCCCAGATAACTTTGGGGCATTCTGGCAACATTCCCGGCAATATTCACCAGAAACCCCATGTTGTAAGGGCTTGCCCCAGGAGTGCCGGAAGCAGCAAAATGTGCTTTTCCAACATGGATCGTATAATAACCTGCATCTTTCAACAACTTTGGCAATGAAGTAGCATATACCGTATGTGGGACACTTTTTATCGGGCTAAGCCCATTAAAATTCCATTCGGGGGTAATAAAGGGATTTTCATCATTGTCAAAATCAGAAGGTGTGTCCTTTTCAATCGATGTCCAGTTTGTTACCCGGTGATGAGCCGCATTCATACCAGACATCAAACTCACGCGCGTAGGGGTACAAACCGGAGCGGCATAGGCATCGGTAAACTTCATTCCTTCTTGTGCCAGAAGTTCCATGTTCGGTGTATGGTACCTTTTGTTCAGCGTCATGATGCTATCTCCAAAAGGAACAGAGGTATCCATCCATCCCATGTCGTCTACAAGGAAAACAACTATGTTTGGTTGCTTTTGGGCTATAGAACTTAAATAACCTGACAGCAAGATCAGGAATAAACAAACTCGTCGAAGATCGTTTCTTAAAAACATTCTTTTCCTGTAGCTGTATTATTTTGGTTTAAAACTTTACCTGTACTTTTGATTTAAACGAATAATCCAACAGGACCTATCATTCCCTGAGAATAAAACGGACCTTTTTCAACCCATCTAACCGAACTTTTATTGTCCTTTAGAGATTTCATGTAATTGCCCATGGTAGTTGTCAGTTTAATTGTTATTGTGTTCGGTCCCTTCTTCAGTCTGTCTTTTAGAGAATAAATATGGTCTCCATACCATCTTAAACCAACATTCTCGCCATTAACAGTCACTTCAGAAACGCCAAACACTTCACCAAGATGAAGATAATTCAACTTTTGGGGTGAATCGACTTGTATGGTGGTTTCATATAAGGCAGTTCCGGCAAATGAAATAAAACGATCATCTTCTTTAAAATCCACGAGCTCGTTAATACTGACTTTTTTTTGTGAGCCATCCATATGATTTAAGGTGACACTCCACGGACCAGAAACAGACCGCTCCGGCTTTTCATCCAGGTTTACTGGGATGTATTTTTCTCCATTACCGTTTTTGTCAAACACGATCAATTTAGATTCAGCCGGTCCCAATGAGATATTCAGAATATGATCGGCGCCATATACCGGATAAATAGTACGTTCGCCTGTTTCTGCATCCCAAAGCCAGGCTATTTTATTTTTAACATCGAATTCCGCGGTGAATTTATGAGATTTGAACATGTTATTGTTTGCAATGAAGAAAATATCGAGGCCGGCTGCCTTATAGTAAACCTGACAAATAATTGGATCCGGCTTGTTTATTTTTACATAAGGAGTGATCTGATAAACATCCTGAATCGATTGGTACCAATCGATGATGCGCTCTCCATTTTTTGGAGCAGGATAAAGTGATATATTCTTCGGATAGTCTTTCTTAGATCGTTCAAAGTTTTCCTGTACTATTTTACAGTTTTCTTCATAGTTTTTGAGTCCTGCAGATTTCGCCGGCCATTTTTCAATACAAATAATCTGTCCGCCGGATTTTGCAAAATTACTTATAGCCACGGCAGTATCCGGGAGCATTGATTCTACTTCTATAAGTATTAGCGTTTTATAGCTCCTCTCACCGCACTTTAGATTTCCATTTTTAAATGTCGCTTTTTGCAAAATATGTTCGCTGATGCAATCGCAACTGTTTCCGTTCTGATGAATAGCTTCCCATACATTATGCAGATAGTCCGGACGGGCCTTTTGAGGCCGGGGATACCAGTCAACCCCATATCCTTTCCATACATCAGTCAGAGGAAACATAATGGCAATATCGGAAATTAACTCAGCGTTCTGAAACAAAGCAGATAACCTTGCTTTATAGCTAAACCATAATTTAAAATATGGCCAGATAGGGTTACGTTCATTGATAAATGTTCCATAACGAACCCATCCGGGGAATGGAGCATCCTGTGGACTGTAATTAAAACCATGAAAGATCGAATGTGTCATTCCCGAAAGATTGCTTTGATCGCCTGTAATTTTCAACCGCTCCATCGTAGCATTAAATACCATTCCGGTATTAGTAGCTTCTTCGCAACCAATCACCTTTTTTCCTGCAAGCCTTGCCCCGGAAGAAACCAGTTTGTTAACAGGACGGTAGGCCCGGCCCAGCATATGTTCGTGATCCGGAAAAACCTCCCCAACATCTGGCTTGATCCAGCTTTCACCTTCCGGATAATCAATCTTCATACTACCCTCAATGGGATGATATTCCATGCCATAAGCTTGCACCCTTGTTTTTACGCCAATTTTCTCACACCATTTGGCGTAGGTCTGAAACAGACGTTCGCTAAATAGCTCCATGCGGTTAGTCTCAAAATCATAGCGAACATTATTTATAATTTCCTGAGCTTCATGAGAAAATTTTGTCCCATAGTCTTCTTTTGCCAGGAATGCGTGTCCGACAATTTTAAAAAGTATGAATGGCAAAAACGGCTCCAGATCATATCCTTTTCGCAGTTTAAATTGTTCTGTCATATCATCGCACCAGTTGGCCCCTTCCAGCTCAAGGCTATCTGCAAAGAGAGACCGGAATTGATCCCCAATCGTCCCCAATTTTGAGGTGATTGCATCGGACATCCGATTGAGATACTTTTCAACTGCTACCTGATCATAGTGGTTTAAAACCGGGCCACTTGCTCCGGGAGCACCATGAATTACCTTCTCAAACCCGGTAAGCTTCACCAAAAAATACAAAACATAATCACCTTCAGGGATATCAATTACAATCTGGTCGTCTTTAGTTTTAGAATTAAAATCAATTCCCGGGTCGAATTTGTCCAATTGAGCGGGAGACAACCGCAAAAATGAAAGTTCCTTATATTTTTCAGGATTTTTCGAAACAATAGGTGGGTCCACCTCATTTTCCAGTTCTTGTCTGCTTATTTCAAAACGAAGTGGTCCTTTCAGGTTTTTTGTGCCTAAGCCCATCATCTGAGTTTGTTCATCTTTGGTCAGATGTTCTCCTCCAAAAGGCCATCCCGATCCGACAATAAGATCACAAATAATCTCTCTTTCCCTTGCTGCCTGAACGGTAAAGTTCAGTATATCTGTCCATTCTTCGCTCAGCCATATCAGCTCCTTATAATCCAACGGATCAGCTTCAGGGGGAAAAGCAATTGAATTGATCTCAACGCCGCCAATCCCTGCCTCCTTTAACAGGTCGAGTTCTCTGGCTATTTCTTCTTTTGTTATCCGGTTTCCGTTCCACCACCACCGGACAAATGGTTTTGCAAGTCCTGTGGGATCTTTAAAAAGAGCAAAGAGTTCATCACTGTTTTCAACCTGACCGGAGGGTGTATTGTACCAGGTATTGTTTACACAACCCAGTAATGGCAGGCCGGCCATAGTAACTGAACCAATTTGCACAAATCTCCGTCTTGTTAGTTTCATAATTTTTTATTGATATTTTAATATTTATTAATCAAACAATTTAGTGATGAAATGACTATCATCATCCTCTTCATATTCATTTGTCCATGTGGAATATGTTTTTATTTCCATCTCATTCTTCTCTACTGATATTTTATATAAACGCAACAGTCCATTACCTCCAAGCTCCCGGCTTTGATAGTCTGATAAAAAGGTGCGGATGGTATTCCCCTGAAATGTATCCTCTCTGTATCCTTCTCCGTTATCACCGACATGTCCGCAAAGCATCATAAAAACATTGGGACAATCCTTTACGCGATTATAAATTGCCTTTCCCTGAGAACGAAATGTTCCCGGAGTACCACTATTGCTGCCCGAAATACTGTTGTTGCCTATCAGGTAATGGCTAACAACAATCGCTTTGCGATTACCATATTGATTCAATATCTGGTGTGCCCAATTATTTACATTGTACTGGTCTTCATCAAACTTATCATATTCAATATAAATTACAATAAAATCCATTCCACCGGCACTAAAAAGATCATAATGACTATCGTTATTAGTTCCATAATGTCCTCCATAATACGGACGCCCCTGAAAATGTTCAACACCAAAATGCCTGTTATAATATTTGGTGGATCCGGTTATCGGGTATTCACTTGGATACTGATCATGATTGCCAACGGCAATGCCATACGGAATGCTTTTAGGATTTTCGAGTTTATAAAGTATAATTGCAGCTGTATACCATTCCTGAGCAGCATAAGAAGGGTTATCCCCGTGTTGAGTTAGATCACCAAAATGAGCGACATAGGCTATATTTTCTTTGTTCTGATTTTCCTTGATCCATTCAATTTGTGAATCAAATATTGGTGGTGTTCCTCCACCTAAGCTGGCAATATAACACTGTGTATCAGGTAACCCCACAATCGTAAAATCCCCGTCCCTAACTGTAACAGGTGGACCAGGGGCGTTTAAAATTGTTGCATAAGGATCTTTTCCGTTCGTGTTATCATTTTCAGGAATATCTGTACGTTTTTCACATCCTGAAAGAATACTTACAATTAAAATAACCAGCCACACCTCTTTTATTCTCATGTTTCCATTTTTCTCTTTTCTTTACATACACTTAATTAACAAAGATCACATAATAAAACTGCTATTCGACCTTTCATGCTGATTTAATAACTACCGGTCCCAATAATCCGGATGACAATAAAGGAGCATTTGCATCGAATTTAATATTTGTTTTTGTCAATCTTTTATCCTCGGGCAAAGAGGCATCTCCAATTAATCGATTTGGCCAAAGATTGATGACCTCGATTTCCAGAAGGTTATCTCTTCCCTTTATTACCTTTGAAATATCAACCCGCCAGGGAGCGGTCCAGATAACGCCAAGATTTTGCCCGTTTAATTTAACTTCCGCAATATTCTTCACCAATCCCAAATCCAAAAACAATTTTGTGTTCGGATCTGCGGGTCGGTCCAGATCAAACCGTTTCAAATAAGTTGCCTTACCCGAAAAGTACTTTATTCTGTCATCAGCTGATTTCGACCAGTCAACAAGTTCATCAAATTCCGTCACTGCCGGCCCTCCCCATTCTGTATCAAACTTAACCTGCCATGATCCGTCGATCATCTGAACTAGATTTGTTTGTGGAAAAATGAAAGTGTTTTCATTAGTTTTGGAAGCACTAAAATTTCCGTTTGCGGGAAATACAATAAAAAATGACTGATGCGGAAAAAATTCAAGTGTCAAAATTGTTTGCCGGTTTTTCTTTTCAAAAGGAGTTATTGGGAACATTCCACCAGACACAGGATCCCATATTTCGATATATTTTCCTGAATTACAAAACAAGCAATTTACTTTTTCCATCCGCTTATTCCGGTTAGTCAGAAAATAAATTTCTGTTCCATCGTCCATGGTCCGGTGTATAGAATCAATAAAAGTTTCACCATCTCCCGAATATTCAAAGTCGGGCATTATCCCGTCTTTTAGAAGAATTTCCCTTAAGGAAACACCCTGTATAATCCGTCCTTTACCAAAGCTATTCCGAAGGACCGTTTCTCCATCACAATCACTCCAAACTTCATCTGCAATTCTTCTTACTTCATCATCGCATTCAGGGAAATTCTTTAAACCCGGATCACTTTCCGGACGCGAGCCAACCACTGTAGCTCCTGATTTTACTAATTCCCTTATCTTATTTATAACCGGTGCAGGCATGCGTGGATCATCGGGCAAAACCAGCATACGATACCTCATCCCATCAGGCAAAACAAGTGCCTTATTTTTGACTGAAAGACGAGTTAATAAAACCTCTTCATTACAAACATCATAGTCATATCCCTTACCTAAAGATGGATCTACATGTTTTGGACTTACTAAATTGGGTGCCCAATCTCCATTATAATAAAGAACATCAGCAGTAAACTTTCCTGCCTGTAACAAACCCTGACATCGGGCGATGTATGAAAGAAAACTTCCTGACTTATCCCACCAGGTAACATTCGGATTAAAATGGGTACCTGCACCATATTCGTACCCTGGCTTCCCATCCCTAGGCCGTGTAGCTGTTGATGTATGAATGACAAGCCTGTTGATTCCTTCACAAAATGCACGGTCTGTGGATTGCTTCAGTGTCTCAGGAGTATCCAGCCAGTGTCGATGACTCGTATATGCTTCGGCGGAGACAATTTTTTTCCCATACACATGTGCTGCAGATGCAACCATTTTTGTTACCTTATTCTGACCGCCTTCAAGACGGGTAAGGCTATAGGAGAGCTTTTCGTCTAATCCTCCTTCTTCGTCGTGATTTGGACCTAACCAAAACTCTCCCATGGGATAATCGCTACGCCCCAGATTCTTTAAACCATCCATACAAATACTACCGGAACGACTCGGTCCTGCAGCTTCGTTTTGTACCAGTAGCCCATTCTGATGACACAAATCCGCAAAATGTTTATAATGCTGATCGGCCATGCAATCTGCTATCGTCTTTCTGTAATCATGTAAAAAACGATCCGATATCTCTGCACTTCCTACAATCACACTTGAAAAGACAGGGAAATACGGCATTGGATCATACCCCCTGTATTCTTTAAACCGTTCAATTATTTTCTCCGTCCAGTTGGGAAAGCCATCTTCAAAGCTATCATTATGAAAATATTTCAAGGTATTGTTCTCAATTTCTGCAGCATCTTCCATAAGAATCCTTCCCATATTTTCAAACTGCAAATCTAATCCTTCCGGGGCAAACCAATCGATGGATAAACCGTCTGCTTCAGGCTGTGCAATTAATAGTTTTGATCCGGTAATCCGATGCCCTGTTCGAATAATAGACCATTTTCCCGGAGGTACATCCCATTCTAAATGTCCATCGGCTGAAACGAAGGAGGTGAGATCAATGACGCGATGAACCGGAATCGGCTTATCTTCATTGGAGTCGTTCCAACGAACTAATGTTGGTGCCATAACATCCACCGCTTTTGCGCGGCTTCTTGCATCTTTCCGGTTGGTTTTTGCAGATAAGAGTTCCTTCCCTCTGTCGTCCGACAATCGTGAAGCATCACCATCATTGTCAGGAAATGCAACAATGATCGTATCCCTGTAATCAAGTTTCTCAATCGGAAGATCAATATATTCTAAATAGCCAGGCGGACTGAAAACATCATCATAACCGTGCCTGTTTCCGGGGAGAGGAAGTTTTTCTGAAAATCTCCGGGGACCGGTAACTTTTAATTCAGACTGAAGGACCCAACGTCCGGCATTTTCCGGCTTAATCCAGGGCCCACCCATGCACCAGCCGGAGCTGAGGTTCACTCCTACTTCTATTTTTAATCTGGCAGCTTCGCGAATGGCATGTTTATATAAGGCACGCCATTCAGGTGAAAGAAGCTTAACTCCTAATGGCATCGTAACTCCTTGTAATCCGTCTTTTGTATTAATCAACAATACTCTGCCAATACCTTGTTTTCTGAATTCTTCAAGATCCCTAGTAATTCCTTCATGATCGACCAGGCCGTTAAACCACCACCAGTAACACGAAGCCTTTGCCTCATCTAATGGAGATAGAAAAATATTTCGTAGTCCGGATAAAGTAATATTTGATTTCATATACTGTCCATCTCGTTTCGCAGTCTCAAAAAAATCCGCAATACTTTTTGCGTTTCCTGTCAAGGGTAATACTGACATGCTGGCTGTCGTTAAAGATGCTGCCTGAATAAATTTCCTTCTATCTATTTTCATGGATACATTCTAACAAGTTTAACCTTGCCAAGTATTCCGGCAGGAAGCAGGGGTCTGTTTTTCATTGATACGGGGGATTTATTCGTCCAGGTAATTCTTTTTTCTTCAGGTAGTTGCTCATCACCGATTAGCCGGTTAGCCCATGTGTTGGTCACCTCTATTCTAAGTAAATTATTACCCGCCCTTAATGCATTTCCTATGTTCACACGGTAAGGGGCTGTCCAGGCAACACCGCAATTAATCTCATTCACAAAAACTTCTGCAAGGTTGGCTACATGGTCAAAATCCAACCAAATATCTTCTGTGTTTTTAATTTGTCTGAATTCAAACTCTTTTGTGTATGTAACAGTACCAGAATAATATTTAATTGAGTTCTCAGATTGTTTACTCCAATCATCATAATTAGAGAATGTTCTTGTGTCACCTGGACCACCGAAATCTGAGTTAAAGTTAACTTTCCATGTGTTTGTCAATTCCAGAATATCCTGAGGACTCCCGATCTTTGCTATTTCTAAAGGTGTATTGTCTGTTTTATTTCGCATCACAATAAATACTGATCCATTAGCTTCCATATCCAATCGAAGCTCAGTCCTGCCATCGTTTACCTTCCAATAAATTGGCAAATAAGTTTTGGCAGTAAGTGCATCCCAGAGTTCCGGCATATAGTCTGCTTTACGAAGTGAAATACTAATTGTACGTTTCCTTGCCTGCTGATTTGAAATAAAATATATATCAAAGTCATCCCCAGTCCGATGATTCCATGCGATGTCAGGAGCATAATTCTCATTGACATCTTTTAATATCACATCCCTTTTGATATTTAGCCTATCAAAATTAGTATCCTGATAAGGAGCTCTTATTACTTTGAAATCAGGGTTGGATAATAGCTCCACCATTTTTTCTTTAACTTTCTCATCGTTCTGCATCCCGGGCGATTGCCTGGCGTCTTCGCTAATCATGATGGTTGCCCCGGCTTTCGCCAATTCCAACAATTTATCAATTACCTCGAGTGACATCAACCCGCCATCAAGCGACATTTTACGAGATCCTGGTATTACTAAAAGCCCATAACTCGCACCACCTGGCAGTTCAATTCTGCCATTACGAAAGGTTGCCAGCCTCAAAAGAGCATCCCGGTTAAAAGAATCATACGCATACCCTTTCAAGGGGTCTACCCAATTTTCAGGGTCGGCCATGTTAGCCGAGCAAGGATATCCTTCTGTAACTTCACGCATTGGTATCCCCTTATTTAACAGCCGTTCCCTCTCTTGCTGTATCCGATCTGGTCCAAATATACCAGGCAAGAACGGAATTAACCTGTCGGGAAGGATTGCACGGGCAGGAATCTCTTCACCAGTAAAAATGGCGATGTCAACTATTGGCCTTCCTTGTTGCAATAGAGCCTGACAACGCTGTATGTATTCGATCCATGCTCTGCCAGCTTTCCACCAGGTTTGGTCGCGCTGAAAAAACAAACCAATACCATCCAGTGTCATCCCTGGTTTTCGATCAATCCATGGATTATGTGCATTCACATGAAGGGCAAAACGGTTGATGCCCGAAGCAAAACTCCTATCGGTAAGAGTTTTTAACATTGCCGGGTGCTCATCCCACATTAAGCGTAACTCAGTAAAAGCTTCGGCCTGAATAATATTTTTACCGTAAATATGTCCGCCGGAAACAGCGTCCAGTAAGTCATTTGGTTTATCGTGGGTTGGACTTCGAAACCAGAATTCACCCATAGGAATATCAACATTTTTATATTGAAGCATTCCATCACCGGTCATCGTTGGGGCAACACATTCGGCACTAAATATACAGTTCTTTTCATGTGCCAGCTTTTGTAATTCACCAAAAAAATTATCAGTAGTAAGCTCTGATATGGTTTGCCTCACATCGCTCAATACCTTTTCAGATATATCTGCACTTTCTAAAGGCACACCTGCCATTACCGGAAGGTAATTGATCAAATCATAACCTCGTCGATTTTTAAATTCTAAAGCGAATTCCGACGACCAATTCTGACTGCCACACTCCCAGCTATCCACATGAAATACCTTGAGAGCCGGACTTTCCGCATCCAATCCACCTATGCTTAGGGCCTCCCCAAACCAGCTATCAAACTGTAATTTGGCAATAGCAGGACTGAACTTATCACATTCCAATCCGGATGCAGTGCCAGCGTGAGCATTCTCATACCCGGTAGAGGTATGTCCCATTCTAATAATTGTCCAATCACCTGCAGGAACATCCCATATTAAACGGCCATCGGCATTTAGCTTGTCGGAGATATTGATCAGTTTGTCTTTTGGAATGCATAATTCGTCTGGTAATTGTGCTTTTGTACTCCGTTTACCAATGCGCCAAATTTCGCCGTTTTTTCCTTCATACTGATGTATTTTTGGTTCAGGGGAAAGTTCAATTCCACAAAGTTTTAGTTCAGGTTTAAATTTGGCAAAATCAAGGTCTTCAGAACCCGGCTCAGAACCTTCCGGATCGTAAACGAAACGGAAATATTTGGCGGAAACGGATTGAATGGTGTGAGTGACATTCAGTCTATCCTGCCAACCATGTCTGGGTGCTTCTAAACGCACCAACGATTTAAATTCTTTGCCATTATCGCTAACCTCAACAATAAGCCTTTGGGCCTGATAATTGGTTCTATTGGTTTTGATTAGTATTGAGCGGCAGGTGAACGGTTTAGGAAACTCCATTTGAATCCAGCAATTTTCAGTGCTGTTAAAATCCTCTTTATTCCCTGACTTTACCAGAAGCTGAAAAGTTTCGTTTTTTATACTGGAGGTTACTTTTGGCACAATTGTTTGGGACGATAAATCCGATCCCTCAAGCGAAGGGTAAGCATAAACAGCGATATCTTTATAATATCCCTTGTAGGTTTCCGGTTGTTTTAAGGTTTCGTTGAAAATCCCATTCCCTTTTGTATAGGTTTTGGCCCACACTACTTTTTGCATCGAAAGTTCGGGAGTGATCCAAGGGCCGCCTGCCAATGCCCATCCATCGCAGGATGTCATTCCCAGCTTTACGCCTAAGCGGTTGGCTTCTGCCATGGCAAAACGCACCAATTCCCACCATTCCGGGGTTAATGGGGCTGCAGGTGGTAAAATGTAAGGAGTATCCGGGGTTTTCCGGATGGTCATAAGATATGCACCGCCAATCCCTTGTTCCTGCATGGCTTTTAAATCGGCGGAAATCCCCTCTTTTGTGACAGCAGAACGCATCCAGTACCAGTAAACCCAAGGTTTAGCCTCGTCGGGTGGGTCCAAAAAGAGTTGTTTGATATCCGTTTTCTTTTCAAAAATTTTCTGACCCTGAACATCATTAGCCATATATAGACCTACGAATAGATAAAATAGAAAATAGGCTATTGATAGTTTGTTCATGAGTGAAAAACGTTAACTGACAAAGGTTAATCCTTGGGTAATATTGTTTAAACCTCAATATTTCAAGAATACATGCAAGAAAAATTTGCTTCTTGCATGTATCTTGAATTTCAACTAATAATATCCAGGGTTTTGAGTTAAACCCGGATTGAGCTCTCGTTCTGATTGTGGTATTGGATATAATAACTTATTATCGTTTACATTATACGAGTCTAATGGAAGATATTCACCTGCTATAATTTTTAGATTGGCGCCAAAGGCATTCATTACACTAACCGCTTTCCCAGTACGGACCAAATCATGCCAGCGGTGATTTTCAAAGGCCAGTTCCACTCTTCTTTCATGCGCTATGATATCGCGTAAAAGTTCCTGGTTGGTTTCTGTGCTTGGCAATAAACCTGCCCTAATCCGCACTAAATTTAAATTATCCCGTGCAGCAGCAGATTTCCCTGGTTGTTCATTTTGGGCTTCTGCCAACAATAAAAGAGCATCTGAATAGCGATAGATAGGCCAGTTATCATTCGTATTGTTTACTGCTGGATGAGGAAGGTGTAAATATTTCTTCACGTATGGTATCCCAACTTTTCCTGGAGCCGGAGTATAGTTAACAACACTTTTGTTAGCCGAAATCGTCATTAACCAACTTGCATTATAAACGCCCTCTGCAATTCCTATTGAAGCATCTTTTCTTTCATCATTGGGCTCATAAGCATCAATTATATCTTGTGTCGGTATATTTAATCCTCCGCCACTTGTATTTGTCTTAGTTCCAGTAATTAATGTCGAATTAGTCGACCTGACCATAAATTTATAAATAAAATTACTTGGAGCAGTCCCCACGGCTGTACCTTCTAAATATTGCACCTCAAACAGCGACTCTTTACTATTTTTGTTATTGGTTGAAAATGCATCAGCATATTTTGTATTCAAACCATAACCCATTGCCGGAAGTGTTAAAAGCAATTTCTCAGCTTCATAATATTTTTTTTGGGTCATATACACTTCAGCCAACAGCATGGTTGCTGAGCCTTTAGTTGCTTGTCCTGACTGAGGAAACTTGGCAGGCGCAGCCAACTGATTAATTGCATCAGTTGCATCAGAAATAATCTGAGCATAAACCTCTTCAGCAGTTGACCTGATTAAAAAAGCATCCTCAGCTTTAGTCACTTCAGTTAAAAACAAGGGAACTCCACCAAAATAACGAACCAGTTTAAAATAATTCCATGCCCTAAGGAATTTTGCCTGGCCATCAATATCTGCCTTAGCTGCTGCTGCGACATTTGAATTAACTAATCTTTCAATTACAATATTTGTTTTTGCAATACATGAATAACAATGAAAGTATACTGCATTTGTATATGAATTGACCGGGGCATCAATAAAATTGGCAATGTCTTCCCGATAAACCGTTGCAGTTCCACGATTGGTTGGGTAGGGCTCGTAATTAGTATTATCAGAACGCATTTCACCAGTTAAAAAATCATTATCCAATAAATCCCTTAGTGGAACATAAGCCGCATTAACGGCCTGTCTGAATTGGGCTTCAGTTTGATAAAATGAGGCTACTGAATATGAGTCCTTGGGAACCAGTTCAATAAAGCCATCATCACAGGCTAGTGCAATAAATGCCAGTAGTACAATTTTAATATATATTTTTTTCATGACACTCTTTTTTTAAATGATATTATTTAAATGTTGCTGTAAATCCAAATGAAAAAGTTCTTGGAATAGGATATGCATTTTCATCTATGCCAACACCATTAGCGGCATCTGAACCACTTTGATTGACTTCAGGATTCATTCCGGTGTAGTGCGTTATTATAAATGCCTGTTGAATAGAGGTATATATCCGCAAATTTTTTAATGCGAGATCATTGTTTTTAAAATTGATAATATATCCAAGAGAAATATTTTTTACTGTAAGGTATGATCCATTCTCGATCCATTGCGTATTTACAGACCGTCCTAAAGCAGTAGTGCCTATTTTTGTACTTGGATAAATCCCAGACCCAGGGTTATCTTCTGACCTCCAAACATTCTTTGCCGCATCAGCTAACATTACCCTTGAACCATCCAGGTTTGTCATATATGCCCACTTACTGGGATTCAGGATTTTGCCACCAACGGAACCAGCCATAACGATGCTCAGGTCGAAATTTTTATATCGGAAATCATTGGAAAAACCAAAGAAAAAGTCAGGAGTGGGGTCGCCAATAAATGTACGATCATTTACATCATCAATAACTCCATCCGGCTCACCATCCGGCCCACTTACATCTTTCACTTTAACGGTTCCAATGGCTGATTTGCTGCCATACTGGGCTGAATTGGCAAGGTCTTCGGCATCTTTATACAATCCTTCAAAAACAAATCCGTAAAACTCACCCAGGCTATGGCCTACCTGTTGGCGGTAATAATCCGAAGTAACCGTATTGTTTCTCCTTATAAACCCAGGGTCTACCAAGGCTTTAATCAGGTTTCTGTCAAAAGAGATATTAAAATTGGTATTCCAATTAAAGTTGCCGGTTAAATTAACTGTATTCACGCTAATTTCATGCCCCCAAAACTCAAATTCCCCAATATTAAATTTTATCGTGTTAAAACCGGATCCTCTTGGAATTTGCCTGTCCTGAATCAATCCATCTGATATTTTATGGTAATAATCGTACACCAACGATATGCGGTTATTGAAAAGCGCAATATCAAGACCAATATCAAATTGTTTGTTTCGTTCCCACGCAAGCTCCGAGTTTCCTAGCTTAGTAATGGTCTCTCCAGGAACCAAAATCCCATTCAGTATATAATTCAATTCTCCTAACTTGGCTATAGAAGCAAATTCATCAGCGAAGTTATTATTTCCTGTTATACCATAGCTGACACGTGCTTTAAGAAGGCTAATAAATTTGAAACCTTCCATAAAACTTTCATTGCTAACCAACCACCCTGCAGAAAATGAAGGAAAACTTCCATATCTCCTATTGGCACCAAACTTTGACGATCCATCACGCCGTATAGCACCGGACAATAAATATTTTCCTTTGTAATTATAGTTTAAACGGCCAATATTTGATAACATTGAGTATTGAGTATTTGTACTTGTACCTGCACTTATGCTGGTTGCTGCTGAAAGATATGGCACATCATCGCTAGGAAAACCAGTACCCGTCAATGAATTATTTTCCCCTTCAAACCGCTGGGCAGAGTAACCAATAAGTGCTTGGATATTGTGGTTTTCATTAATTGTTTTGGAATAGTACAGGTTTGCTTCCGCAGTCCAAGAGTAATTGTCAACAGATGCACTAATACCTGATGCAGCTGAATTAGTTATGGTCGAAGGAGTGAATTGGCTCCGGGTTTGATTCCCTTTATCAGTTGCCAGGTTTGTTTGCAAACTAAATCCCGGTAAAAAATCATAATTTAAAAAGGCATTTCCCATGATTCTTGTCAGTCTATAATCATCAAGGGTCAGGTTTAACTGGGCAAGTGGGTTAAGGTATGCCACCATTCCCGGAGAAGCTACTGATTTAGTGTAGGTTCCATCTTCATTAAACGGTTTAATTAAAGGACTTGCTTCAAAAAACTTTTCAAATAAACCTTTAACTCCGTCTGTTGCCAATCTGTTATTATGATCTAACCGGTTACTTATTCCAAAGTTAAATCCCATCTTTATTTTATCATTGCTTAAAGTTAAATCCTGGTTTAGACGCAAGGATAAAAGCTTAGTTCCCGTATTGACAATAACACCTTGTTGTTCCTGGTAGCCTGCAATAACCGTTGATGAAGACCTCTCCCGAGCTGATTGAAGAGTCAGGTCATAGCTCTGGATTGGTGCAGTACGGGTAAGAAGATTGAACCAGTTCGTTCCTTCTCCATATTGTGTAGGATCTTGATATTCAACTGGAACTGCAATCCCATTATCTTCGGCACGATTTTTCATATATGTCGCAAATTGATTTGCATTCGCCATGACGGGCACTCTGTTCGAAGGGATTTTCTGAATTCCGTAGAATGAATTGAAGATAATTTTTGAATCACCGGGTTTAGCGTGTTTAGTAGTTATAAGAATAACCCCATTAGCTGCACGCGACCCATAAAGTGCGCTTGCCGATGCATCTTTCAAAACAGTAAACGACTCAATTTCCGCCGGGTTTATATTATTTATACTTCCGGTAATAGGAAGCCCGTCAATTACAAACAACGGCTGTGTGCCGCTATAAAGAGATGCAGCACCACGTATGCGGAATTCAACTCCACGACCGGGCTGACCACTAAATTGCGAAATTTGAACGCCCGCGATCCGGCCCTGCAGTTGCTGGGCAAATTGGGAGACGGGCTGGTCGGCCAGTTCGGCTGCGTCAACTTTCGAAATTGAGCCTGTAATTTCCCTTCTTATCTGCGAGCCGTAACCTATCGCAATAACTTCCTCTAATCCAATCGCAGATTCCTCCAGTACCACTTCGAAACTTTTTTTTCCTGCTACTGAAATTTCCTGGCTTTTCATCCCAATGAATGAAAACACAAGCGTGGCATCCTCCGGCACATTTGTAAGGGTAAAGCTTCCGTCAACATTGGTAATGGTCCCGGTGCTTGAGCCTTTTAACACAACTGAAACACCCGGGACAGGTTGTCCGGCCTCATCGACAACTTTTCCTGAGACAGGTTTTTGTTGTAAGGTAAGAACGTGCCTTTTGGACTCCGAATAGGTTATGTTGGCCAAAACACTTACCATTGAAATCATTAGAAATAAACTGGTAAGCTTAAAGATTCTAAAGATTTTTTTCACCCCCGGATCTGATTGGATCCCTGGTAAATTAGTAGCTTTTTTCATGCTTTTTTAAAGTTTTGATTTAATAATTATCTTTTATAAAATATAGGATGGTTAATTAATTCTATTAGTGGAAAAATTGGAACATTTTTTTGATTTTTTTGATTGATTCATTTCATTGGCAAATAGGGTTTTATGAATATCTAAAATTAGGTCACTTTCTCTCATTGATGATTACCTTTGGTTTATAAAAGGCACCAGGAGGTTTGTGTGGAGACTGTCTAGCTGAGGATAGTATGTGTCCAAGCCAATTCCAAACAATCCAGTTTTTACCATAATTGTATTTCTTAAGCCAATAAGTGCCAATTCATAATTTTGCAGTGATTCGAAATTAAGCCTAATTACAAAAATCAAATGTAACGCCTATTAAAACCTTGTAATTTCTATTTTTGATTTAAAACTTTTAATAATTGACACGAACCTCATATTTAACAAATCAGCTAATTATTTGTAAAAGTTACCAGATTTGAGTAAAATTGTTCCGTTACATGCCCCAGCATCAGATGGTTATTGGATACATTTTCCAATGCGGCCCACAATTCGGTCAATGCTGGTACTCCTTTTTGCAGTTGGAAACCATATCCCGGCACATCGTCACGGTTAATCATTTCAAACATCAATTGCGAAGCACCTCCTTTAGTCAAGGATTCTACCAGATAATGAAATCCCACATCGCCGGCAGTTAATGCTTTGTTACCTGCCACTATTGAATCGGTAAGGTTGGCAAAAACCTTTCCCCTGTCACCATCATTTACGATTCCCATGTGTAGTAAGGCATCGACATAGCGGTCTGCACTATGGGGCGCTTAATTTTTTAACTGATTATTGACTTAATTATTCATTTAAAAACATTAGTTTAACTGGGCCTAACAGTCCCGATGAAGTCAACTTTGAATCTTTTTTATAATGCCTGGCCGAGGTAAATGTATACCTGCCTGATGGCCGTGGTTCATTGTTTAAGAACCATTCGGGCCAATGGTCAAGAATTTCCCAGCTTTTCCAGTCACTGTCGAGGGGTAATTGTTCATCACCAATCAAACGGTTTACCCAGGTGTTTACCACATCGATTTCGAGCGAATTTTCACCTTCGTGAATTGCCTGAGAAATGTCAACCCTGAAGGTGGTTTCCATGCAATCCCGCAATCCTTTCCATTTAACCTGGCACGGGCAATAATTTGCACTTCTCCCATATCCAGAAAGATTGGAAAATCAGGTTTTTTAGCCACTTCAAAGTTCTTTTTATAAGTGGCTGTTCCTGAAAAATAATGAATTTTTGGATTGCTGTGTTTGCTCCAATCCAACAGGCTATCAAATACAACAACTTCTTTGGGGCCACCCCATTTTTTGTCAAATTTTACTGACCATGGGCCTAAAATTGTGCGTATTTCCTTCATTACAGGGAAATTAGCTGTTGATAATGGAATATTATCCGTTGCTTTTTTTCCAAACACTACAAACCAGCTTTGAGAGGGTTCAAAGTTTAGTGAAATAGTGTAGACACCCTCTTTTTCAAAATCCGAATAATTTTCTAATTTCACCGGTTTCAGGATTCCAAAGCTCCGGGTTTTTACTGTTAACGCGGAATGAGCACTGAATTCCTTCAATCCTCTCGTTTTTATTGTTGGCTACAAAATAAATATCTTCTTCTATCGTCTTCCGATGTATAAAATCCAGTTCCCGACCTGAAAAATCAGGGAGCAGATTGTCTTCGGCGAAAACATGGTCAAGTGTCTTTCCTGAAATTACCCCGTGATTGTTCCATAATTCGGCAACCATCTCTTTAATTTCATTATCCCCTTCAGGGTAGTCTGCCAAGCTAGGCGAACCAATAAACCGTTTTTGCGCGATCACCTTAGCACCGTCCTCAACCAATTCTTTAATTTTCTTGACCATCGACAAGGTAATTCTGTCATAATCAGGCAACAATAAATAATTATAGCTCATGCCTGATGGCAGGATTATTTTGCCGTCTTTAACCTGCATTTGCTTTACGATTTCAGTAGAAGCATAGTCAAAATCATAGCCTTTGGGGATTTGAAAATCCATGTCATTTACATTTATTGGCGAACCTTCGCCAAACCAGTAGATTACATCTGCAACAAATTCACCCTGCTGAAGCATAAACTGGCATCGCGAAAGGTAATCGTGCCAGGGGCGGCTAGAATCCCACCAAGTGTTGAACCTGTTCAAATGCATTCCCCACTTTCGGTGGGTTAAGCCGGGTACCATGTTTGGGTATGGTTGGTGGGCTGATAAATGGCCAATCATCCGATTTATTCCCTCACAAAACATTTTATCACCCAAGGCCTTAAGCGTGTAAGGATAATCACCCCATTCCCTGCCGCTGTTCTAGGCCTCAGAGCCTGTTACTGGCTTTCCGTAAGTATGTGATGCCGATGACATTACTTTGCTACTGGTGTGATAATTGCTTTCTGAAACCAGCGAGGGGAATTCTTCTTTCCCAAGTGCCCAGAATTCACTTACCGGCATGTCGGCAATGCCTGCATAGGAGAGGTTATCATTGGTCATGTTGCCATAGGCTTCAATGGAAAGTTTGATATTATGCGGTTTGAGAAGTTGTTTGAATCGGTCAACAAAATTATCGAGCATCATTTCACTAACTGTATAGCGCAAATCCCATAAAAACCTTGAACTTAGCTCAGGAGTGCCTATTATACGGCCGCTCAGCACCGGTAGCCAGTGAATTAGCGCATAACCCCGTCGTTTTTCAAATTCGTTAGGTAAAGTAGCTGTCCAGTTTTGGGCGTGGGCTTCCCAACTGTCGATATGGGCAAAGGTGAGGGATTTTCCGGCATTGCTTCCACTTTCCTCAATAATTTTTTTCATGAAACCGTCATAATGGGCTTCTATGCCAGTTTTGTTGAGCCGGTCGCATTCCAACCCAATCACATGAGCAGGACAGGGGCGCGTAAGCTGCAAATTGGATGCATGACCAAAACGGATTATCTGCCACTTTCCTTTGGGGGCATCCCAATTGAGCTGCCCAGTGTTATCCATGAATTTTGTAATATCGATCACGTTATCCTTTGAAATCTGTGCTTCCCATGGAGGCGTGATGCTATCAGGGGACATTCGGAATCCACTTTTTTTGCGGTTCCGTTGGAGACCTGATTCAAATTCCAATTCGGGAATGCGATATTTGGCAGCCTCCTCATTTTCAGGAACAGAAAGGCAAGAACGGCTATATCACGATATGAATCGACACTATCGAGCATATGCCTTACTTTGGGATTCATTTGTTCGTCGTGCCGAACCAAATTTTTTCAAATTCTTTAAGTTGAGACCTATCCACTATCGGTTTATTAAGCGAAATGGAGCATTGTTTGCCTCCATCGATGAGATGTTCCGTCAAACCAGTTTTTGCATCGAATTTTCAGGGGTTATCCAGGGACCACCGCCGCCATAACCAAAGTTAAACGTCATGTCGAACTGTAAATCCAGCCTTCTGGATTCGCTGATTGCCCATTGGAAAGCTTCATGCCATTCCTGACTGTTGGGTTCAATTGGGCCGTCTGGAGCCCAGTAGGAGCCGCTGACTTCCATCCAAAGTACCCCGCCAATTCCTGCATCTTTCATTGCTTCCAGGTCGGCAGTAATGCCTTCTTTGGTGATGTTACCATTTATCCAAAACCAGAAAACCCACGGACGTGATCCATCAGGAGGTGATTGAAAAGAATTTGATAATGTAGATTGGGCATTGAGTTGATAGAAATTTATAAAAATGAACGTAATAAGAATCAAAAACTTAGATCTTTTATAGCCATTAATAATGTCCCTTAATATTGATTCCATAGTTTTCATTTCTTCTTATTTTAAAGTAGTCTACTATTTCTTATTCACATTCACTGCCTCGAAGGTAACTTAATCCACCTTCCATCCTCCTGAACCTGTTAGGGACACGTTCAACAAACCTTCAGCATTTCAATATTTAATATTTGGGCCAATTTGTTAATTTTGTCCGCTAAATGCCCCACACCAATAGCGCAATGATGTGCAGGCCCTGGTTTCGACCATTGGTTCAAAAAATCTTTGGCCCCCAATGAAAAACGATAACGGCTATTGGTGTTCCCAGTTTCTAAAATAGGCCCGGGAACGGATTCGCCTTCTGCCACCAGCAAAAATATGCCTATCTTCTACCACCGAAAGCAATGTAACAGGGCCATGTTTTACCGTCATTTGTATGGAGAGTCCCTTGCCCGGCTTTCCATGATAAACGCTCAGTGGCACCAATTTCACCCGTCCCTCTGAAATAGCAAAATGGGCAGGGCCGTCATGTCCCAGATAAACCACATCATCCTTAAAATCCATAAGGTAAAATTCGGAGAATGACCCACCTACACCAAACTCAGCCATGATTTTCATGGCTTGTGCAGTTTTCACTTCATATTCGCCGGCGATTGGAATATTTTTACCCGTCAGAAGGGTATTGCCGGCAATTACCGAAGTAACGATATTTTCATATCCATTGCCAGCCTGCCCCTCATAATAGTAGGCCATGGCACCAAGCTTATTATTTTCTATCAGTTTATCCAACGCCACGGAGGTTTGCGCGGCACGGTCAATTTCGGCAGGATCACATTCAGTTGAAACATCAAAAGAATCCTTGAATTCCTCTACTTTCCTCTTTATTTCCATCTCGTTTACCTCATCCCGGTACTTTTTCAATTCGCACATTTCCAACATTTCAAAGTGAGTGCCAAATGCAGCACTTTGAAGGGTTAGGTCAGTATATACATCCAACATTCCTCCGTAATAATGGCCAAGTAAACCCATTCTATTGAAACGCATGGCAACAGCTACTTTTGCGGCTTCAACCCAGTCTTCAATTTCCGACCAGGCTGTATCATCATTTAAGTATCCGGTCACAAAACCGTAACGAATACGGGATCGGTTAAAGACATTCGCAACTTCAGGGAGCGAAACGGATTGACAATGTTCCAGCCAAACGCCAGTCATTTTTCCGCGATCGCGCAATTTGTTAAAAGCCTTGTAATCTAATTGAGCCACTGGTTGAAGGTTTAGCACAACCACCGGGACCTTTAATTTTTGTACAACGGGCAAGACGGTTGACGAAGAGCATAGGTGGAAATGTATAAAAATACGATTTCAACCTCGTTGCTCTTTAAAACGGCAGCAGCCGCCCTTGCTTTTTCTGGGTTATCCACCATGCCGGCATCAACCACTTCCACTCCAAATCCTTCTATCCTGGCCTTGATTTGCTGCAGGTAATTTTTGAGGTTTGCCAGAAGACCATCGAACTGTGGCCAGTATGTGTCCAAGCCAATACCAAACAATCCTATCTTTACCATAAATGTATTTCTTAAGCCAATAAGTGCCAATTCACAATTTTGCAGTGATTCGGAATTAAGCCTAATTCCAAAAATCAAATGTAACGCCAATTAAAACTTTATAATTTCTATTTTTGATATAAAACTTATAATATTTGACACGGAACCAAATTTTAACAAACCAGCTAATTAACTCAAGTTGCTATTTAAAATATTGTTCTCGAAATCGTATAACCAAAAATGAATATGACTACTTTCAGTAAGAACCCAAACTCTGTCACAGCGTGGATTTTCTTTGGAAGAAAATTGGATATTTCACTAAAGGTTGTCTCGATTCTTTTTCTCATTGATGTTATCAAATAGTCCACATATGGTTCGTGCTTTTTTGTTGAGTTTGACTTCCTTTGTACCAGTAAGTCAATATCTTCGGCATCTTTCAGCATTTGCTCGATGGAGTAGTTTGTGTAAGCACTATCAGCATATACGATACTTCCCGGTGGTAAAAGTAAAGGCATTTGTTTCAATGCATTTGAGTCATGCCTGCTACCAGGAAGGAAGGTGTATTCAACCGGTATCCCATCAACAGTACACAGCAAATGGATATTGTAACCATAGAAGTATCTCCTCATGGATACCTTTTTACCACGGTAAACTGCCCCTCGGATTAGTTTTGAATTTGCGATCCGAATATTGTCACAAGTATGAAGGGGAAAACTATCAATGGAATATTCTGAACGAATGTTAAGATCTTTTATTAATGCAGATAACTGGAAGAACAGGTCCACGATCAGATCCCTGATCTGGTGCAATCGTCGATTGAACCGGCTTTTACTTAGCATATGTGTGACCATTCCAGTTGAACTCATAAAACTCATCGCTTTTTCATGATGACCAGAGAAATATATCGAAGAAATAAGAACTGTTTTAATAATCTCAGCATCAGACATATTTCTATTCGTTGGTTCTTTGTGCTCTATTTCTTTGAGCAGATCATCAATAAATACGTAAATTGCAATAGTTTTTGTAATCATAATCCTCCAGGTTTTTTGTTTGGCGACTTTAATCTGGAGGATTTTTATATATTTACCAAATAAAAACCATACTCAAAATGTTCATTGTTAATAACATACGTCAATATGTTTAAACACATTAGAAAATATAAATCCAAGCATGCATCTACTGTTGAAAACCAGCTTTGAAATGTTAGTAGCGCTTGGATTTTCAGATCTAAAAGTATTGTTATATAATGTTATAGGTAGCAACTTGAGTTAATTAATTTGTATAAGTTATAAGATTTGAGTAAAATTGTCGAGAGTGATGAATATCCGGTTATGGTTCCAATTAAAAATACCAGTCAATTAAAATATCTTATTTCCCACGAACAGGATTTGGCCTGGGGATTGATCACCACCACTACGGGGCACCAAAATATTGAAGCCAACACGTCTTATCCATCAACCGATCATCCGGTAAGGTACCTTTTCTCTCCCGAAAAAGGGCGTATTTTACCTGAATACCAGCTCATTTACGTCTCCAGGGGCAAAGGTCATTTCATCTCGAAACACCAAAAGGAAACTAAAATCGAAGAAGGCTATATGTTTTTACTTTTTCCGGGTGAATGGCACAACTACTGGCCAAATCGGCAAACAGGATGGAAAAAGTCATGGGTAGGCTTTACAGGGACAAACATGGACTTGCGGGTGAAGGCAGGATTCTTCAGTAAACAAAAGCCACTCTTCAACGTCGGCATTAACGATGATATCATACATTTATTTAAGCTGGCCGTTAAAACAGCCCAAGAACAAAAATCAGGTTATCAGCAGATGCTGGCAGGCATCGTGAACCTGCTGCTGGGCTTTGCCTTCTCGGTAAACAAAGAGGCAACTTTTGAAGATCTGCAGGTAAACAATCAAATCAATAACGCCAAAATCATCATGGAGGAAAATATCTCGTCCAATTTATCATGTGAAGAGATCGCTCAAAAGATTGGAATAGGTTATTCGTGGTTCAGACGGGTTTTTAAAGAATACACTATGTTTTCACCTGCCCACTACATGCAGGAACTAAAAATAAGAAAAGCCAAAGAGCTATTGACCAATACAACGTCAGCCTGTAAAGAAATTGCCTTTGAGATAGGTTTCGAAACACCATCATATTTTAATATTGCATTTAAAAATAAGACGGGCATGTCGCCTAAAAAATATCGGGAAATGACCCAGGGGAGGTCTTCACCCAAGTTATAGTTTATAATCCAAAAATAAACTTACAACATGGGGGTGAAACTTTCGGGGGGTAAACATTTTTTTTCTGAAATTTTAATCGGACAGTAGTGTTTTTCTATCTTTTCAATCTTTTAATGTCATTCTCAAGCAGCATCATCATTTTGGCAGGATAAACCACGCTGTTTAACCAAAAATTTGATTCGTATTTTGAAAATAAAGTGGGATAATCGCCATTGTGATAACTTTGAACATCTGTAAACGTATTGGCAATAGATTTTGCCTTTGCAAGATATAAATCTTTTTTGGTTACATCATACGCCTGACGGTAGATTTCCATCATAATATAGGCAGCTCTTCCAACAGGTTCCCAGAAAACAAATTGTTCCTGCACACCATGAGTAATCCAGTTTTCTGCCTCCCAGGCCGTGCCCTTACTATTTTTCTCATTTTCTTTAATCGCTGGTTTGTCCCAGATTACAAAATGATCTTCCGCAAACCGAATATGGTTGATCAATGAAGGGAGTCAGGACATCCGGGTTTCCGCGATGCCCAAAAGCATCAGCCCTCCATTGATGAGCAAGTATAAAAAGGACGTTGGGACGGAGAAAAACTTGCTTCTCCGCCTTCGAAGTACAACTTATCACGCTTGTTAATCCGATACAAAACCAGTTTAATGTAATTGTTCTTATTTTCAAGAGTTGTTTGTTAGACAATATCCCAAAAATAATTTTTGTTTACCAATTTACCATAAAAATTTTATTTGCCGCCAATATTAATAACTTTTTAAAATATAATCTTCCGGTTGTCGCTGCCTGAACAAAACCCCCGTCCTTGTCAAAATAAACAGGGATAAGTTCACTATTTTCCTGACCGGGGATGATAAAGCCGGATGGTATCCGACAAAAATTGCCGGTCGAGGTGTGTGTAGATTTCTGTGGTTAGAATGGACTCGTGCCCCAGCATCTCCTGCACTGCTCTCAAGTCAGCCCCTCCTTCAATCAGTCCCGAGGCAAAGGAATGCCTGAAGGTATGCGGACTGACTCTCTTCTTAATGCCCGAATGAGCACATAACTCTTTTACCATCAAAAAAATCATCTCCCGGCTCAGCCTTGCCCCCCGCCTGTTTAGGAAGAGGATATCCTGTGATTTCTTTTCAATTTTGGCCAGATGGTTCCTGTAGGGCAAATAATTGTTTATTTCGTTTATGGCCTTCATCCCAATCGGAACCAAACGCTGCTTATCGCCCTTCCCTATCACGCGGATGAACCCTTGCTCAAAAAAACAATCGCTCATCCGTAGCCCGGTCAGTTCGGAAACCCGCAGTCCGCATGAATACAACACTTCAATTATTGCCCGGTTTCTATGTCCCTCTGGTTTACTAAGATCAATCTGGTCAATGATACGGTCGATTTCACTGCTGCTCAAAACATCGGGGAGTGTCCTTCCTATTTTTGGGGCTTCCAGCAAGGAGGTAGGATCGTGCTTTATCCGTTCATCTATCATAAGAAAGCGGAAAAACGCCTTAATACCTGAAATTACGCGTGCCTGTGAACGTGCATGCATCCCCAGTTCATTGATCCATACCAGAAAATTTCTCAAATCATCGATCGTAACCTCATTTTCCGCAAGGTCCCGGCCCTCTTTTTCAAAATAGTGTATCAATTTATGAATATCAGACAGGTATGCTTCAACTGAATTTTCAGAAAGCGACTTTTCCAGGCGGAGGAAATGGTCAAAATCCTCTATATTATCTTTCCAAAGCAATAATTTTTCCTCCATTTATTACGCAAATATGAAAAAATAATTCCTGATTTCATGTAGCTTCAACACGTTCACTCTCCAGCCGGAAGAGATCATTGTGGTCCCCGAATGCCCGCTAACACGAAAACTTTTGTTTTTATCACAAGAATAATATTGTTAATTATCATTGTGGTCCCTGAATGCAGGCTACCACGGAAACCTTTCCACCGCCATAATCAACGAGATTCCAAGAGTAGCCCCGGAAAAAATCAATATCCACTCCCTGCGTTTCATTCCCGCTATATCCACGGCAAGAAGGGTTAAGGCCAGAATGATGAGCACGATCATGATCTGGCCTGTTTCAATTCCCACATTAAAACCAAGCAACGGAAGCACCATGCTTTCTGCCTCACTCAGCATAGCCCTTAGATAATTGGAGAAGCCCAACCCATGTATCAGGCCGAAAAACAGAGCAGCACCATAGCGAAACCGGTGGGAGCGATTGGCAATCTTTTCCGATCTTTGAAAAACATTGCCCAGGGAAGTAAGCACAATGGTAACCGGAATAAGAAATTCGATAAGGCCAGTGGGCACTATAATGATCCTCAACGTCGCCAGCACAAGGGTGAGCGAATGTCCTACGGTAAATGCGGTTATGAGGATTAATAATTTTTTCCATTGTTTAACGGAGTAAACCACACTCAAAGCCAACACGAAAAGAATGTGATCATAGGCATTGAGGTTGGTAATATGGTCTATACCAAGTCTCAGGTAAAGTTCAAAAACTGACATATTCTAAAATAGATTTACTACAAAGAAATAAAAAATGTCTTATCCCTGGCATCCTTATCGGTAAATTATGTTAAATTCGGCTTTTCCGGCATAAAAATAAACAAGCCAATTGTTCACCATCATAATTTATGTAATTTTACGTTAAAATTATACTCTGTTTTGAAAAGCATACTGAGCATCATGACGGTTTTTATTATCTGGAGCAGTACCTTACTTGCTCATCCCGTACATGTGTCGGTCTGTAACCTGGAATTCGAAAAAGACAGCATTAAAATCTCTGTGAAGCTTTTCAGGGATGACCTTGCCAACGCTATTGAATTTGAAACCGGCATCAAAACGGATTTAGGACAATTGGACAGTTCCGAAAAACAGAAGATTGTGTGTAGTTATATCTTTTCACAAATGAAATTTTTTTTAAATGGCAAAAGTGAACTGAAGATGGAATATGATGGAAATGAAATGAAGGAGGATGCGGTTTGGATGAATTTCCATGCCCCCCTACAGGACGGGGTAAAAAGCCTAAAAATACAAAACACCCTGCTTGTCGATAGTTTTCCCGATCAAACCAACTTACTCATCATTAATTATAAGGGCAAACAAATGGGTTACCGGTTTAATCATGATCAAAGGATTATAGAACCAACACTTGTTCTTTAAAGAAAAGGGATGGAAAAAATGTACCATAAATTATTAGCATGTTTGCTTTTTTTTGCAATCGCCCTTCTCTTTTCCGGGAGAATCGCTTTCGCTACGCATAACCGGGCGGGAGAACTAACACTGACCCAGATTTCCGGTCTTACCTATGAAATCAAAATTACAACCTTCACCTATTCCCTTTCACCGGCTAAAAGAAGTGAACTTGAAGTTCAATGGGGCGATAATACCACCTCCATTGCCCCTATTATCCCTCCTATACTTTCCCTTCCAAATTACTATTTAAAAAACACCTATATTACCCGGCATACTTATCCCGGTCCCGGCACCTACCAGGTGGTTGTTCAGGATCCTAACCGAAATCTTGGGGTAAAAAACATCCCCAATTCCGTGAATGTCATCTTTTCCGTGAAGACCACCATTTCGATAAATTCAGGGATTGGAGAAAATTCCACCCCCATTCTGTTAAATTACCCGATCGATAAAGCCGCCCTGGGCAGGACATTTATTCATAACCCGGCAGCATTTGATCCGGATGGTGACAGTCTCTCCTATTCTCTGGCCATTTGTTCAAAAGAAAATGGGGAACCTATCGAAAATTACACCTTCCCCAAAGCAAGCGATTCCTTATTTGTAAATCCATTAACCGGGGACCTTGTGTGGAAGACGCCTGTGGAGATTGGAGTTTACAATATTGCCATGAATATCTCTGAATGGAGGAATGGGGTAAAAATCGGTAATATTGTGAGGGATATGCAAATTGATGTTTTTGAATCGAACAACCATCCCCCTGTTATAGACTCCCTGGGACTCATATGCATCCTCGGCGGAAATAAGCTAACCTACGAATTCGAAGTAACGGATGAGGATAACGATACCATTAATGTCGGTCTTACCGGCGGACCTTTCGCTTTAGGAGATTCACTGACGACCTATGAAATTATCTCCTCCCAGCCGGGGAAGGTCCGGATTCGTTTTACCTGGCAAACCGATTGCCGCCATCCACGCCTGCAGCCTTATAATCTGGTCGTGAAAGCGGAAGACCAAAACAACGAGCTCAACCTGATCGATATAAAAACCCTGTTTATAAAAGTCCTGGCCCCCTCGCCCGAAAATCTGCAAATTGTGCCCTCCAGTAATTCGGCCACGGTGCTTTGGGACCCATACGAATGCAATATAATCCGCGGTTATAATATTTACCGGAGGGAAGGAACTTCCATGATAGCCCTCGATTCATGCGAAGGCGGAATGCCTGGTAACTCGGGTTTTGTCCTGGCCGGGACTGTTAAATCCCATTCTGTCATCAATTTCAGGGACGACAATAATGGCAACGGCCTAATTCAGGGCATTAATTATTGCTACCGTATTACGGCTATATATCCCGATGGTTCGGAAAGCTTTCCGTCAGAACAAATCTGCACAACCCTTATACCCGGAACCCCTTCCCTGCTCAATGCATCGGTGACCAATGCCAGCGAAAATGGCTCCGTCTTCCTTTCGTGGATCAAGCCGGTGGCACTGGATACCATTCCGGCAAACGGACCCTATGAATACCTCATTTACCGATCCGGCGACCTGTGGGGCCGTAACCTTATACAGATCGGTTCCTTCACCACTACCGATCTTAACGACACAACCTATACCGATCAGGGATTGAATACCCTCCTGTATCCCTATTCCTATTCTGTCGAGCTATACAATAATGCACCGGGAAACAGGTTTAAGATCGGAGAATCTGAAGTGGCTTCAACTTTTTATCCCTTAGTAGAAGCTGCCGACAACAGCCTGAAGCTAACTTTTGTAAGAAACGTTCCATGGTTTAACACGGAATATACAATATACCGCAGTAGTACAATTAATCCGGATTTTGATTCTATTGGATCCACGACCGATGATTTTTATATGGATAATAATTTGATAAATGAGACACAATATTGCTATCTTATCCGGTCAAGAGGATACCGTGAAAAGGAGGGGACCATATTCCTGAATGAGAATTTATCTCACATTAATTGCGGAACCCCGGGCGACATTATTCCTCCCTGCCCCCCTCAATTTATTGCTATTACCGAGTGTGACCTCAAGTACAATGACCTCAACTGGTATTACCCTGCCGAAGACGCGGAATGCTCCGAAGATGTGTATCAGTATTATATATATTACAAACCTACCCTCGATCTGGACTATCAGGTTATCGACAGTCTGAAAGGGCGGGAAAACAATTCCTACAGGCATTATCCGGCGGCTGGTCTTGCTGGTTGCTATTATGTCACTGCCATTGATTCTTTTGGCAACGAGAGCATCCCTTCCATGAGTATTTGTCTTGATAATTGTTCGAAATATGAAATTCCGAATGTCTTCAGCCCTAATAACGATCAAATTAATGATATTCTGAAGCCTTATGCTTATCAGGATGTCGAAAAAATCGATTTGAAGATTTTTAATCGCTGGGGCCAGCTTGTGTTCGAAACCGAGGATCCCGATATTAATTGGGATGGGAAATTCATGAATACCAATGAACTTGTTTCACCGGGTGTTTATTACTATATCTGTGGGGTTTACGAGCAAAGGATTACCGGTGTGGAGGTTAGAAACCTGGTGGGATTTATCCATATTTTTCATGAAAAAGGAGCTTCCAATGAAATACCGAATACTGATTTTTAAAATAATCCCTATATTATTGTTTTTACCGGGATTGCTTTCCGCGCAGAAAGTCCCGGAACACAATTATATAAAAGGATTGGTCTTTTATGACCGGGAAGAATTTGATTCTGCCATAGTGTATTTTAACAAAGCGCTGGATGTTTCAAAGAAAAATGAAGAGGCTCGGTTTTACCGCGGGGTTTCCTATTATAAAAAAAATGAACTTTCGGAGGCATTGCTTGATTTCAATGAAACCGAGAAAATCCAAAAAGGAAAAGCTTCTGTTTATCTGGCCAGGATCTACGCCCGGAGGGACAATTTACCGGAAGTCCTTAAGTACCTGGAAGTCAACCTCGAATCCAATCATCGTTTGCCCGAACATACCATACTGCTTGATCCTGAATTTTCGAAATTCGAAAAGGACCCAGCATGGATTTCCTTTTGGCAGCAGAACAATCACGTTGGAAATCTGGACCAGATCATGGCAGAAGCGGAATACCTGGGCAAAACTGAAAATTACATTGAAGCAATCAATGTATTAAGTGAGAGCCTGAAGGGTGGTTTCAGGAAAAGTCCCCTGTATGCTAAACGGGCAGAAATATATTTAAGCATGGGCAATGATAAACTTGCCGTCAACGATCTCACAGCCGCCCTCCAGGGGGATTCGAGAAATGCATCCCTGTACGCTGTCCGCGGGGATTTGAACTATAAAATGGGCCGGTTTAAGGAAGCAGTGGAAGACTATGAAATGGGATTAAAAATTGAACCTGACAAAATGCAGCTTTATCCCAAACGGGCCCTCGCATATAGTAAAAACGGCCAGTATGACAAGGCGGTGGAAGATATGGAATTCTATCTTTCCTATTTCAAAGAGGATAGTGACGGATGGTTTAATTACGGGACGATTAATTCCGGGGAAGGAAAATATTTTAAAGCTCTTGAATGTTTTAATAAATCCCTTTCTCTCAATAGTAACAAACCTGAGGTTTTTATTGGCCGTGGTATGGCCTATATGAAAACAAACACATTTATATATGCCAGAAACGATTTCGCCATGGCGCTCGACCTTGATCCTGACAATGCCACGGCCTATTATCAGAAAGGCCTTTCAGCCTTAAAATTAGAACGAAAGGAGGAGGCCTGTTTTTGTTTTGAAAGAGCTTTCCATTTTGGGTTATTTGAAGCCAGGGAACAAATGGAAAGATTTTGCAAATAAGCATCATCATGGATAGTCCAAAAACGAAAAGAAGTGCGATCATCAATAAATTGCGTTCCAGAGTGGATCACATTATCATGGAAGGGATTCGCGAAGTAAGAGAACACGGCGATCCGGAAATCCTGCATGATCTGGCAGAACTTCTGGACAATGGTGACAATGAATCTATCGAGAATGCTGCATTTCATGTGTTGAACGATCTCAAGGACCAGAATGCGGCAGTTGTGCTCATTGCACTTATTGAAAAATACCGGGGGCGTAAAATCCTGAACAGGCTTGTTTGCTCCTGTTGGCAAAACGGTCTTGACTTTTCTCCTCATCTTTCCCTGTTTATCGATCTCGCGATCGATGAAAATTACCTGACTTCCATTGAAGCCCTATCTGTCATAGAGGAGAATATCGATAAGCTTGACGATGCTGAACGCCATGAAAAAGTAGGGTATATAAACAAGCATTTAAGTAATGTAAACGAGGAAAAACTGAAGATCCTGGAGCAAATCATCTCGATAGTAAGTCCTGTTTCCGGACCTTTCCAGTTGGACCAAAATGGCCACTAATTCTCAATTCTATAGCGGGAAAGTACTAGGAACCGGGTTCGTCAATCAGGGACGCAGACACCCGGGGTAACTGACAGACTCCCACTATTCACTCCATGTTAGAAAAGTACTTCATGAACTGAGCCCTCTCATAAACAGAAGGATCGCCAATATTGGAGTAATTCATCAATCCCCGGAATTCATCAATGGAACGATACTGTTTCTCAAGCATCCACGATTCGACCTTGTCGATTATGTCTGTCAGGTATTCGAGACCGTTTTTATATAAAACAGAACAAATCTGAACGGTTTTGGCACCAGCCAGCAGTACCTTTATGGCGGCCTCCCCTGAATGAATCCCGGTGGATGCTGCAATATCAATATTTTTTACCTCCCCGGAAATAATCCCGATCCAACGCAATGTATTCCGTAATTCAGAGATCGAACTCAGAACCTCTGCACTTCCCATCTTCAATTCATCAAGGATAATATCCGGTGAATAAAACCGGTTGAACAACACCACGGCATCTGCCTTATGATAATATAATTGATTTACCATATAGGTAGGATTTGTAAAATTAGGTCCCAGTTTAATCATCAACGGAATCCCGACCCTTTTTTTAATCCCTTTAATCAGGTCAAAATATACCTTCTCATAATCACCGCCTTCCTTGTTTTTGTTTATGGGAAGGAAATAAACATTCAATTCAATGGCATCAGCCCCTGCCTCTTCAATCTTCAGGGCAAAATCCATCCATTCACTGGCGGAAGTACAGTTGATGCTGGCTATAATGGGTATGGTTACGGCCTTTTTTGCATCACTGATCAACTGGAGGTACTTTGAGAGATTATTTTCCCGGGTATATCTGCTTACATAATCAAAAGCTTCAGGATAATCAGAATTCTTCAGCTCATGGCCTATTTCAAAATTTATCTGTTCTTCAAATATGGATTTCAACACAATGGCACCGGCACCCAGGGAATCGAGTTTACGGATTCGGTCTAAAGAATTTGTAATGCCAGAACTACTGATAATGAAGGGATTTCTTAATTTCAATCCTGCATAAGTCGTGTAAAGATTAGCCATGACGAATAATTTTTTGAATATTTAATAGTTTCGCTCTCCGAAAATGAGGCTTCCAATCCTTATCATCGTCGAACCCTCTTCAATGGCAATTTTATAGTCGTTTGACATGCCCATGGAAAGTTGGGAAAAATAGTCAAAATTCCCGAAATAATCGGTATGGAGGGAATCAAAAAAAGATTTGAGCGAACGGAACTCTTGTCTCACAATTTGCCAATTGTCGGTGAAGCTGGCCATTCCCATAAGACCCACCAATCGCACATTTTCAAATTCCTCTGAACCGGGTTTTTCGAGGAGTGACCTGATCTCCTCTTCTGAAAAACCAAATTTTGTATCTTCACTGGAAATGTGGACCTGCAATAGACAGTCCACCACCCGATTTGCCTTTTTTGCTTCTTTATTTATGATGGTTAGCAATTTCAAACTGTCAACAGATTGAATAAGGGAAACAATAGGAACAATAAACCTGACCTTATTGGTCTGAAGGTGCCCGATCATATGCCATTCAATATCTTTTGGCCCCGCCTCGGCCTTTCCAGTCATTTCCTGTACCTTATTCTCCCCGAAAATACGGTGTCCTGTATCATATATCTGGGTAATGTCGGACAGGGGTTTGGTTTTGGAAACGGCAACAATGGTTACCTTTTCCGGAATGCTCTTTGAAAAGGAGGTAAAATCCTGGATTAGCTTTCCCACGTTTTTTGCTTCAAAAGTACGATAGTAGAAGCTAAAAACCATGAAAAACTAAATAAATTGGCTATCATTGCAGATTCAAATTAAAAAATAGTGGAGACCCGATTAATTAAGAAATCCAATCTTCTGTTATGATTACTTTTGAGCATTTGGGTTTTTACGATAAAATGAATTAAATCAGATACAATGAAAGTTACTGTTGTTGGGGCCGGGAATGTCGGAGCCACTGCCGCTAATATACTTGCTGAAAAAGAGGTCGCCAATACGGTAGTGTTATTGGATGTTGTGAAGGGATTGGCCGAAGGAAAGGCTTTGGACATTATGCAAATGAGTCCCCTTGCACTCTTTGATACAAGAACTATCGGGGTCACAGAAGAATATGAAGCCACTGCCGGTTCCAGGATAGTCATCATTACCTCCGGTCTCGCCAGAAAACCAGGTATGAACAGGGAAGACTTAATGATGACCAATGCAAAAATAGTCCGTAACGTGACAAAGAACATTGTAAGACACTCACCAGAAGCGATAATTATTGTTGTAAGCAATCCACTTGATGCGATGTCGTATGTGGCTTATAAAGCTTCAGGACTTCCACCGGAAAGGGTTATTGGTATGGCAGGATTACTCGATACTGCCCGCTATCGCTCGTTTCTTGCTGAAGCCCTGGACTGCTCGGTGAAAGATATCCAGGCCATTACCCTGGGAGGCCATGGCGATGATATGGTCCCACTAATGAATTATACCACACTTAGCGGAGTTCCCATAAGCCAGCTCCTGGCCACCTCCAAAATAGATGAAATAATTAACAGAACACGAAAAGGGGGTGGTGAACTGGTGAACCTCATGGGGAAATCTGCCTGGTACGCTCCCGGATATGCTGCAGCCCGTATGGCAGAGGCAATTATGCGAAACCAGAAAAGATATTTCTCCTGTTCGGCATACCTTCAGGGGGAATATGGATTGGAGGACATTTATTTTGGGGTCCCCATAAAACTGGGAAGAAACGGAGTTGAAGACATACTGGAAATAGCCCTTGATGAGAACGAGAAAAAATTAGTTACGATTTCCGCCAATTCCGTCCGGGAAAATATAAATTTTCTCAGGAAGGAAGGATTTTAATTCTGTTTAGAATCTGTCAGTAGAGTAGAGCGGCTGGATTATAACCGAGCTTCCGGGCTCGCAGGGCTCGCAGGGCTCCCAGGGCTAGTTCTTTTTTCCGGACGAGCGAAGCAGGCAAAAGCGGAGTTTGCCTGTGTAAATGAGCCATTTCCCTGCGAGCATAACGCAGAAAACGGACATTATAGTAGAGACTACTAGTTAAACAATTGGAAAGTAATTCCGGCCAGGATAGCTATCCCAAAACTTAACAAGGTCCCGATCATCACATATTCTGTTAACTTCCTGTCCCGGGATTCTTTTAAATCGCCAAAACGAAATACCGATTTTGCTGCCAATAAGAATCCGATCGCTTCCCAATGACCTGAAATTATGAATATAAAAACTAACATTCTTTCAAGCATTCCGATATAGCTTCCGGCATTTGTAAGTGATTCCTTATCAACTCCCGGGGACCATTTGGATATAATGAACCTGATAATGACAGATACAGGCTGAGTGAGGGCATATCCCAAAGTCAGTAGCAAAAAGGCGTTGGTATTCATGGAGGGGAAATGAACCGGGATATTCTGGCTCCAAACATATACGGTAATTATAATGATAAGATGAAAGCCCTGATCAATAAAAAACCATTTTCTTTTTGTCCCGGTAGTCTGGAAATATAATTTGATGATATCCATTATTATATGCAAACCACCGATTAAAAGAGCCCATTTGAAAAAAGAAAGATCCCACATGAACACCATGATTAGAACCAGGTGAATGAAGGAATGAAGGTATAATTGCCAGGCTTTCACCCTTTTTATTTCCTTGGCATTGACCCAGGAATCAGGCTGAAGTAAAAAATCCCCGAATAAATGAGCCAAAATTAATTTTATCAGAACAATCATAATTGCTCATTTAGTTTTAGTTGATAAAAACGAATCAAATCGATTACTTCATCGAAATGTGCTCTTTTTAGACGGTTGCTTACTGAATTTTGTTTAATTCCAAGAACTGTACCCAGTTCTTCCTGTGACAATTCAGGACGTTCCAAAGCTAATTTAACCATCTCAGCAGAACTCACCGACCAATTATCCATAAAGATCAATGCCAGTCTGAGAGCAAAATTAATGTCCCTGTCAAGGATCTCTGATCCGGAGGCAATAGCGAGATTTTGTTTTTCCCGAATAAGTTTTTCAAATTGCTCCCCCGAATAAATAAAGGCAGAACCGTTCGCTTCAGTAATTTTCTGTGAATCGAAATTTTTATCGCCAATTCCAAGCGCCATTCGCACATCAATATTTTTAATGCACTTAATCGTCGCTTTAATCATAATGGCTTTTTCCAAAGCCTCGGCAGCATTTGCCACTTCCATCTGGAAGCTATCCCCTCTGAATATTTCCCAGGTTTCCGGATTTGAACCTGATTTATTAAGCTGTTCCTTAAGCAATCCCATCCATTCCTTTGCATTCGTCGATTGAGAGTGAATAATATCCCCTGTTATTACAACTAACATATTGTTTATTTTAATCGATATGCAAATATATCACTTATTTTATTGATAAACCATATTATCATCTATTTTGTTGATATTTAATATTATCGTCTATTTTATTGATATTTTAAATTATCATCTATTCAATTGATAATTTTGACTTTTTACTATGGGTATCTGGATTATTCTCTGCCCTGACGAGAAACAAAAAAATAAGCACTTCGTTCTATGGCCCTTTGTAAAATCCAAATCAATCATCCAGGGAATGGATCACCAGGCCACTTCTCAATTTCGGTTCGAACCAGGTTGTTTTGGGAGGCATTATATTTCCTGTATCGGCTATGTTCATGAGCTGTTCCATCGAAACCGGGTACAATGCGAATGCCGCTTTCATTTCCCCGCTATCAACACGTTTCTTCAGCTCGCCGAGCCCCCTGATCCCACCTACAAAGTCAATCCGGTTTGATTTGCGAAGATCGGTTATGTTCAGTATGGGGGTAAGCACCTGCTCTGACAAAATAGTTACGTCCAGGCAACGGATCGGATCATTATCATTATAAGTCCCTTCCCTGGCTTCGAGGGAATACCATTTTCCTTCGAGGTACATGCTTAAAATATGGACCTGGTCAGGCTTATAGATATCACTCCCTTTTTCTACCACCACAAACCTTTTATCAAGCATTTTCAAAAATTCCTCATTCGAAATCCCATTAAGGTCTTTAACAAGACGGTTATAATCGATGATCGTCAATTGTCCGGCAGGAAAATGGACGGCGAGAAAATAATTATATTCCTCATTGCCGGTGTGCTGCGGATTTTTGAGCTTTCTTTCATTCCCCACAAGAGCAGCAGCTGCGGTGCGGTGATGGCCATCGGCGACATAGGTGAAGGGAATATCCTCAGAAAATATTTCTGTAATCCTGTTGATTGTTCCTTTATGCCGGATAGTCCATAATTGATGACCCACCCCATCTTCAGTAATGAAATCATATTCCGCTTCATCTTCAATAGTACGATTTATGATCGTATTCAATTCCTCATGATCGGGAAAGGCAAAAAACACCGGCTCGGCATTGAAACCGGTCACCCGTATATGGTTCATCCTGTCCTCTTCCTTATCGTTGCGCGTAAGTTCGTGTTTTTTGATCCTCCCCTTTAAATAATCCTCCACCGCAGCACAAGCCACTATGCCATACTGGGTTTTACCAAACATGGTTTGGGCATAGATGTAATAGAGTTCTTCCGAATCCTGTACAAAAAGGTTATCCCTGATCAGTTTTTGAAGGTTTTCCTTTCCCTTATTATAAACCGCATCAGAGTGCAGATCGATATCCGGGGGAAGGTCTACTTCAGGTTTAACGACATGAAGAAAGGAATAGGGATTATCCTTAACCTCCATTCTGGCTTCATCGGAATTCAGCACATCGTAAGGCCTTGAAGCCACTTTATCCACTAATTCTTTTTTCGGGCGGAAGCCTTTGAAAGGCTTGATTTTGGTCATAGTATTGTTTTTTGGTAACGAGGTCTCATTGGGACATTTCCTTTCGCGGCTTCCCGGGTGGGAACCGATTTAAATCATTTGGTATCCTTCCAGGATATATTATTAGTTCACTTTAAAACTGGTATCCCCTTTTTCAAAAAAGGCTATAATTTGTCTTGCCGCTGCAACGCCTGCATTCAGGTTCGCCTCAGCAGTCTGTGCCCCCATTTTTTTTGGGGTAAAATAAAACCTTCCCGGGTATAATTCAGCGATTGTTGCTTTATTATCAGGAGCTATATCAGAAATATATCGAAAATCCGGGCGTTCTTTAAACATCTGAAGCAAACCATCTTCATCAATTACCTCTTTACGGGCAGTGTTCACCAGCGTTGCTCCTTTAGGCATGAGGTTCAATAATTTAAAATTCACCGATTTCTTTGTTTCCGGAGTAGCAGGTATATGAAGGGAAACCACATCACATTTGCTGTACAGATCTTCGGCCGAGGCTTCGCATTTGATACCGTCATTCTCGATAACCACCCTGTCGACGAAGGGGTCGTAGGCGTAAACCTTCATGCCAAATCCCTTAGCGATCATTCCAACGATCCGCCCCACATATCCATAAGCATGGATACCCAGTTTCTTACCGCGCAGCTCTGTCCCGGCGCTTCCATCGAAACCTCCCCGGCTGAGATACACCAACATACCAAAGACCAATTCGGCCACGGCATTGGAGTTTTGTCCGGGGGTGTTCATTACCACGACATTCTTTTCCGCGGCGGTTTTTGTGTCGACATTATCAAAACCCGCACCAGCCCTGACCACTATTTTCAGGTTACTACTGGCGTTCAACACCTCCTTATCGACAATATCACTACGGATAATAAGGGCATCAGCATCCTTTACGGCATCTATCAAGGCGGACTGTTCAGTATATTTCTCTAAAAGCGTGAATTCCATTCCGGCATCATCGATAACTTTTTTAATGGAGCTTACTGCTTCCTTTGAAAATGGTTTAGAAGTGGCTATAAGTATTTTTTTCATTGTTCAGGTTTTAAGGTTAATGAATTTTGGGGCTAAACTTTCTGTTCAAATTCTTTCATGGTATCAACCAGGGCTTTTACACTTTCAATGCCCATGGCATTATATATTGAAGCGCGGAAACCACCCACCGAGCGATGGCCTTTCAGCCCTACCATTCCTTTAGTCCCGGCAAATTCCAAAAATGAAGCTTCCTGATCTTTATAATCCTCATTCATTACAAATGTGACGTTCATAATGGAACGGTCTTCTGCTTTTGGTACAGCTGCCTTAAACAGCTTATTCCGGTCAATCTCACTATAAAGCAGATCCGATTTTTTAAGGTTGATTTCATGCATTTTCTCCACTCCGCCTTGATCCTTATACCATTTTAAGGTTTGGAGTGCAGAATAAATCGCCAGGCAGGAAGGGGTGTTGAACATAGAGTCATTTTCAATGTGTGTGGCATATTTAAGCATGGAAGGGATGGGCCGGTCCACCTTTCCAAGGGTATCATCTTTCACAATCACGAAGGTCAATCCTGCCGGAGCCAGATTTTTTTGGGCACCCCCGTATATCAGGGCATATTTCGAAATATCCATCGGACGACTGAAAATATCGGAAGACATATCGGCAATAAGTGGAACAGAGACATCCAAATCTTCTTTTATTTCCGTCCCGAAAATGGTATTATTTGTGGTAATATGTAAATAATCAGCATCCGAAGATACCTTCCAGCCTTTAGGGATATAGGTGTAATTATCGGGTTTGGAAGAGGCTACCACCTCAACATCGCCAAAAATCCTGGCTTCTTTGATTGCCTTGGAGGCCCAGGAACCGGTATCGAGGTAAGCTGCTTTTTTATTCAAATAATTAAATGGGACCATGGCAAACTGCAGGCTGGCCCCCCCCTGAAGGAAAAGAACCGAATATCCGGAAGGAATATTCAAGAGTTCCTTAAATAAGGTCTTGGCCTCTTCAACAACCTTGATAAAATCTTTGCTCCTGTGGGATATCTCCAGAATAGACAATCCTGTGTTATTAAAATTCAATACCGCACTGGCGGTATTTTCAATGGTAAATTGCGAAAGGATTGAAGGCCCTGCGTAAAAATTGTGCTTTTTCATAATTATTGCGTATTTGAATTTGTAAGCTTGAAATTTTTGATAAAAGTAGGAATAATATACTTGTGATAACAGCCAAAAGGGGCGACAGTTAATAAATAACCGCCTATTGTTAATTAATTCACAATAAGTCGGAAGGTCAGGTGCGGATGCAGAGGAAAAACGGGAAAAATTCCTGAATGTTGAACTGCTGAGTTGAAAAGATAATCGAATGAACCGGGATAATGTGGGAAAGTTAAAGGTATTACATCCGGATTAAACGATCATCCTCCAAAACCGGCACTATGTTGGTCAGATCAAAAGTATGGCAATATTCCAGCACATCATCCAGGCCATTCTTTTTAAGCCGGTGGCGTTGGGCTGCCTTTTCCACATAGGCCATCAGGTCCTTCTCTGCAAGCAGCCATAAATCCCGGGCTGCAAAAGAAGAATCACAGATCGAGAAATAGTGGTCGTCTTCAAGCAGGCGGTGTACCAGGGCACCGGCATACAGACTATCCTCCAGATTAAATTTATTTTTCCAACCCGCACAAAGAATCAAAACGTCCCGATCCATGGCTTTAAGATGAGAGATGACAGCACTAAAATTAAGGAATGCCCCGATAATGGTCTGATAGGAGCCGGATGAAAGTTTGATAGCCTGAGTTCCGTTGGTAGTGCTATATACAATTTGATTTCCTTTTACCCGTTCCGGGGTAAAGTTGAAAGGGGAATTCCCAAAGTCGGCAAAATCACGAACAATTCCATCCCTTTCGGCTGCAACCATGAATCCCTTTTCCTTAAAGGTCCTAGCTTCTTCCAGTGTTCCAACAGGAATAACAGCCTCTGCCCCATTCATAAAGGCCGTACATATCGAGGTAGAAGCACGAAGAATGTCGGTGACCACGGTGACAGCGGCAGGATTTTCAAAATAGGGATACAGGACAGGGGAAAAACAGACTTCAATTTTATTTTTGCTCATCACAATTTTCAAAAAAACTTAGAAAAATGGGGTTTTCACCACCTGGGCTTTCACTCTTTTGTTTCTTATTTCAATATTAAATTCGGTGCCGGGAGTGGTGAAAATGGTCTTTACATAGGCCATCCCAATAGCATTTTTTGTAAAAGGGGAATTTGTGCCGGATGTCACCTCACCAATATCCTCTCCATGAAGACTGAATATTTTATAATGCTGACGAGGGATCCCTTTCCCGATCATTTTGAAACCAATGAGTTTTTGGTTTATGCCGTTCTCCTTTAGAGCAAGCATATGATCCCGGTCAATAAACTGATTGTTCGGAGTAAATTTAACAATCCAGTCAAGTCCCGCTTCAAGGGGGGAGGTGGTATCGTTGATATCATTGCCATAGAGGCAATATCCTGCTTCCAGCCGCAAGTGTATCCCGTGCAGCCAGACCAATGGGCTTAATCCCAAATTCTTTTCCCGCCTGCATTAATTGTTCCCATAGATGTGGACCGTCAGCATTATAGAAATATAATTCAAAGCCCCCGGCACCGGTATACCCCGTATGGGATACCAAAACATCCTCTATTCCCGCCACCCGGGTGGTAATAAAACCAAAAGAGGGAACAGAGGCAAGATCGGTATTCGGTGAGTTTTTGCAGGCATTTTAACGCGTCAGGACCTTGAAGGGCAAGCTGGGAAATTTTATCCGAAGCATTTTCCAGATCGGCTCCGTTTTCATTACAGGAATTAAGCCAATTCCAGTCCTTTTCGATATTTGAAGCGTTGACCACGAGCAGGTACTTCTCTTTTTCGTAATAGTAGACCAGCAGATCGTCAACAATTCCGCCCTTGCCATTTGGAAAACAACTATACTGGGCTTTTCCTGGAACAAGGGGGTCTATATCATTGGAAGTAACTTTCTGTACCAGATCCCTGGCATGGGGCCCCTTTACCCAAATTTCGCCCATATGCGACACGTCGAACAGACCAAGGTGTTCCCTCACGGTATTATGTTCATCAGAGATACCGGAATATTCAACGGGCATTTCATAGCCGGCAAATTCGACCATTCTGGCACCGCTCCTCTTATGGATTTCGTAAAAAACAGTTTTTTTCATGTATGTTCAGGGGTTTCTGTCAAAAAAGTACCACAAAATTATTAAATTTTGGGAGAATTAAAATTGTTTATACCATTATAAACTCTTTAATCGTCCGGTACTTATTTACTTAAAACCTTGAACTCAACCCTTCTGTTTTGCTCCCTGCCCTCGGGAGTATTATTGGGTGCTATGGGCTGGGTGAAAGCATACCCTTTCCACTCTAGGCGGTTTTTATCAATTCCCTGGGCGGCTACATAATCGACCACAGCCCTGGCCCTTTGTTCGGAAAGTTTTGTGTTAAAACCAAGGGAGCCGGTATTATCGGTGTGCCCTGAAATCTCCAATCTGACGGTGGGGTTATTCTCTAAAAAAGCAACCACCTGATTTAACTGGGGATAAGAATTTGCCATTAAGGTAGACTTACCTACTTCAAAATAGATATTTTCAAGAACGACCTTGGTCCCCACCTCCACTTTATCCAAAAGGAAATCGATTTTAGTTATTGAATCCGGATCAGCCCTAGTCATATCGACTAAATCCAGAAAAAACAGATAATCCTTTGCCAGGATCTCCACCCCGAAATTTTTGGCCTCTGTAAATTGCACTTTATATTTTCCGCTATCTCCCGACATGGTAGTTATGGCAGGTCTTGAATTGTCCACATCAATGAAACTCAGTTTTGCAAAAACCGGTTCTCCTGTTTTTTTATCTAAAACTCTTCCGGAAAGTCTGTAAAAACTGTCGATGGCGAAGGGTTCTGGCATACGGAAAAATCCTGTTTTTAAGGTATCCTGAATTCCAGCGATCAGGATATCCTCATTGCTGAGCATGAGTTCTTTTTCTGCTCCAAGGAAAATAAGTTTGTATACATCCTTCCTTCCGATAACATTCTCTCTGATGGTGGAATAATATGCGGTTTTTTCATTTTCGCCCAGAACAAAGAAAAGTTCGTCTTCCGGAGAATTAACCGGAAAACCAAGGTTTTCAGGATCCGACCAGGTACCATCGTCAAGCCTGACCGTATGAAAAACATCAAATCCACCCATAGAATTGTGACCTTTAGAGGAGAAATACATTTCTTTTCCATCAGAGGTCAGAAACAGTCCCTCTTCATCATAGGGTGTGTTAACGAGACTTCCTAGGTTTTGGGGCTTCTGCCATTTGCCGCGATGGTCCTTGACACTGAAGAAAATATCCTTCCCTCCTTTGGTCATATCCCGGTTTGAAGAAATGAAATACAGGGTATCGCCGGTTATGGTCTGAAATACTGAACCTTCAGTATCTTTACTCAGAATCCGGGAAGATAGCCGTTTCGGTTTTTTCCATGAATTTTTTTTAGGATTGAAATCACTATAATAGATATCTCCTCCGTTCTCTTTACCCTTGTAAATATACAGAGTTTGTTCTACGGGGGAAATCCCTACCAGTGCATCATTTCCTTTTGTATTCAGCGGTTTGCCTAACTCCTGAGCCGGGCTCCATCCGGATGATAAGGGCCTGCTGACATAAATGTCTTCAAAAAATTTGTTATCATAGGGATTTCTTTTGTCCTTGCTGGATTCGATCCTTCTTGAGGTAAAGTACATCACGGTATCGCTACTGAAAACTGCATTATAATCGTCCGCCTTCGAGTTAATATTCTCACCCAGATTCATTATAATAACCCTTTGCGGATTGGCTGTAATTTTTTTACCATTTTCGCATTCCGCCTGTAATTTATCTATTTCCAGAACTTTTTCCACATCCCCTAACTGAATGTAAATATCCCGCTGATTATTGTAATAATCTTTTGCCTTATCAAATTCCAGAACCAAATGGTAAGCCCTTCCCAGATAATACCGGATTTCGGGATGCAGGTCGGGAGCTTTATCATAGGCCGCCCTTAGATATTTTAAGGCTTCATATTTATCGTCGGTAAAAAGGAAGGTTAATCCCAGTTTGAAATTCAGGATGGGATTGGAGGGATTATATTCGTGGGCAAAAAGATAATGATCCCTGGCCAGATCATAGGTTCCGGGACCCGCCTTGAAATATTCATCCCCTACCAACACACTTTCCCAGGCTTCGGCAAAACCCTCTACCTGTCCGGTGTTAAAATCTTTACGTTTGATTTTAAGGTCAATGTTATTCCTTACCTGTGCATTTCCCCAGGCCATAGATAAAAATAAAAAGGACAAGATCAAAACTGAAGTTCTACGACTATTCATATCGGAATTTTTGTAGGTCATTTACATTCTTTTGTATATTGAGCAGCTTCTTCAACCCCAAGTTCAAGGGCTTGTTGCCAATCGGCACAGGCACCATCCAGATCACCCATAAGTTCCTTTACCAGTCCCCGGTTAAGGTATCCGGATGAAAATTCGGGTTCAATTTTGATAATTTCATCAAAAATTGTCAGCGCTTTTGTATTTTCCCCCTTACCAGAAGCTATAACTGCCTCATTGTTTAGTGAAGGGACGTAGTTCTCCTGAATTTCACGGGCTTTATTAAAATCCGCGAGGGCTTCGTCATTTTTTCCAAGAAAATAATAGACAGTACCACGGTTATTATAGGCCATATAAAAATCAGGGTTCAGTTTCACTGCGACTGAATAATCGTCAAGGGCTCCTGTATAATCACCTAAAAGTGTTTTCACACTGGCCATATTGTTAAAGGCAACCGGGAAATCGTATTTATAATTGGTAGCCATCCGGTAATCATATAATGCACCCTGGTAATCACCGAGATAGCGTTTAGCCGAGCCCCTGTCATGATAAGCAATGGCATAGTCATTTCGAATTTGTATTGCTTCGTTAAAATCATTGACGGCTCCGGAATAATCCTCTGCGATTAATTTGTAAAGGCCCCTGTAGTAGTAAGCCTCGGCAGTCCTGTATCCCATTGCCACAGCTTTATTGAATGAATCCAGTACCTGTTCATCCCGATTGTTTTGCAGTTTAAGGTATCCTGCATAAAAATAGGGTTCGCCAAGTTTATCATTGATCACTGAAGCATTCTCAAAATCCTCCAAAGCAGCCTGGAGCATTCCAAGTTCGATCTTCACCTTACCCCGTTGTATATAAGCCTCGGCATTTTCCTTATTGATCATAATACTTTGATCGAGGGCATCCAGGGCTGAAAAGTAATCTTTCGCTACAATAAAAGAAATAGCTTTATTATATACTTTTTTCGATTCCTTAACTGATTTTTCTGTAGCCTGGGCAAAGAGAGCTCCGAAAGAAAACAGAAAAAACAAGATTATGACGATAGTTTGTTTCTTCATCTTGCTTGAGCGAATTAAATTTATGATCGTTAGTATACGCATATTCTCCATGAAAGGTTATTTCTTTTCACTTTATCAAAAAATTAGGAGAAAGCTTTTGATTCGGAAATTAAAAACCTATTTTTACTTCAACCATTTTTAAGTTATTTCACCAAAGAAATGGTTTTAAAACTGCTATACTGATATGAAAACGGATCTTAGCTATTTACGGAACATGAGCGGAAACGATCAATCCCTGATCCTTGAAATGATCGACATTTTTATCATTCAGGTAAGGGAAATTGAAAATGACATGAAAAGATTCCTTTCCACAAACGATTACGACTCTCTGGGTAAAATAGCCCATAAAGCCAAGTCCTCTGTCGCAATCCTGGGAATGAACTTATTGTCTAAAAAAATGAAAGAGCTTGAGATCCTGGCAATGAAAAAATCAAAACCTGATAGGTACCCGGGTCTGGTTGAGCTTTTTATTTCTGAAACAAGGGAAGCTATCCGGGAATTGACTGAATACCGGCATAAAAAAACCGTATCATCTTAAGATTATCTTATGCTGTATATTGAAAGCATTGAGGGTGCAAAAATCGTAACTTTAAAAAATTTATCACGCTTTAATGTTTTGGTAGCAGCAACAATGAAGGAAAAACTCAAAGCTCTTTTTTCCGTTCCCGGTACAACGCTCATTCTGGATTTAAATGGAATTAACTTTATTGACAGCACTGGTTTCGGGGTTTTTCTTTCCCTGATGAAAACATCCAACAATACCGGAGGCCATTTCAGGATTTGCAATATTAGCGAAGAGACAATGGAACTCTTTAAATTATTGCAATTACAAAATGTTTTTGAAATTTATAATACCCGGCAGGATGCTCTGAAATCAGGAATTTGAAAATGTCAGCTGATCTCCCGAAACATCTACTACAACTGGATTTTGAGTATTGATTTTATTCGCAAGTATTTGTTTCGACAATTCGTTCACCAGGTATTTTTGCAACATTCTCTTCACAGGCCTGGCCCCGAACTGAAGATCAAAACCCCGGTTCGCAATCCACTCCAGTGCATCCTTTTTAATACGCAGGTCCACTCCATTTTTTTCCATGAGTTTTCTGAGCTGGTCAAATTGCAATTCCACAATTTGAAATACCTCTGATTCATTGAGTGGGGTAAACATGATAATTTCATCGATCCTGTTCAGAAATTCAGGACGAATAGTCTGCCTGAGCATTTCAAAAACTTCCTGGCGGGTTTTCTCATAAACTTCCTCCCGGTTACCCTCATTGATATGTATTAAATGGTCCCTGATTATACCGGAACCAAGATTGGAAGTCATGATAATGATGGTGTTCCTGAAATTTACTGTCCGGCCTTTGTTATCAGTTAAACGCCCATCGTCCAAAACCTGAAGTAAAATATTGAACACATCAGGGTGGGCTTTTTCTATTTCATCCAACAGGATTACTGAATAAGGTTTTCGTCTGACCGCCTCGGTCAGTTGGCCCCCCTCATCATAGCCAACATAACCCGGAGGCGCACCAATCAGGCGCGATACAGAATGTCTTTCCTGATATTCCGACATATCGATCCGGGTCATAAGGCTTTCATCATCAAAAAGAAACTCAGCCAGAGCCCTGGCCAATTCCGTTTTACCAACGCCTGTGGTCCCTAAAAAGATGAATGAGCCTATGGGTTTCCTTGAATCCTGTAAACCGGCCCGGCTTCTTCTCACTGCATCGGAGACTGCCTGGATTGCCTCCTCCTGACCGATCACCCGTTTATGGAGCTCCTCTTCAAGATGCAATAATTTTTCCCGTTCACTCTGAAGCATTCGGCTGACAGGAATTCCCGTCCAGCGGGATACAATTTCAGCGATATCCTCCTCGGTTACTTCCTCCCTGATTAGGGCTTTTTCGGACTGTTCTTCGGTAAGCTCCTGCTTCAGCTCCTCTATTTTATCCTCAGCCTCCTTTATTTTACCATAACGTAATTCGGCAACCGTTCCGTAATCTCCTTTTCGTTCCGCCTCATTGGCCTCAATTTTAAAATTTTCAATGGCCTCCTTCTGTTTCTGGATATTGCCGATAATATCCTTCTCCACCTGCCATTTGGCCCGAAGTTTATTCCTTTCCTCCGAAATATTCGCGAGTTGTTCAGTTATTTCCTTTACACGTGGAGGATTTCCGTCTCTTTTTATCGCCTCTTTTTCGATCTCCAGTTGTTTTATTTTTCTTTCAATTTCATCAATATCTTCAGGCAGACTGTTCATCTCAAGCCGAAGCCGGGAGGCAGCCTCATCGATAAGGTCGATCGCTTTATCGGGAAGATGCCGTTCCGTAATATACCTTCTTGAAAGTTCCACGGCTGCAATAATCGCTTCATCCCTGATCCGCACCTTATGGTGGTTTTCATATTTCTCCCGTAAACCGCGAAGAATAGCGATAGAACTGAGTGTGTCCGGCTCATCCACCATTACAATCTGGAACCTTCGCTCGAGGGCTTTGTCCTTCTCGAAATACTTCTGGTACTCACTAAGGGTCGTGGCACCAATAGCCCTCAATTCCCCTCTCGCAAGGGCAGGTTTAAGGATATTGGCCGCATCCATGGCACCCTCCCCCTTTCCTGCACCGACGAGGGTGTGGATCTCATCAATAAAAAGGATGATCTGGCCTTCGGAAGAAATAACCTCCTTTACCACTGCCTTAAGCCGTTCTTCAAATTCTCCCTTGTATTTTGCACCGGCTATCAGGGCTCCCATATCCAGGGAATAAACAGTCTTGTCCTCCAGGTTTTCGGGTACATCCCTGTCTATTATCCTGTGGGCAAGACCCTCGGCTATGGCGGTCTTTCCAACTCCCGGTTCCCCAATAAGGATGGGATTGTTTTTCGTCCTGCGTGATAGTATCTGAAGAATGCGCCTTATTTCATCATCCCTGCCAATGACGGGATCGAGTTTGCCCGCTGCCGCCATCTGATTGAGATTAATGGCGAAACGATCCAGCGATTTATAAGTATCTTCGGCAGTCTGAGAATCTACTTTGGCCCCTTGCCTTAATTCCTGAAGAACGGCTTTCAGTTGTTTTTCATTCATGCCGTTATCCTTTAACAGCTGGGAAACACTATCTCCCGTGTCGAGAATCCCGATAAGTAAATGCTCTATCGAAACATACTGGTCTCCCATTGTTTTGGCCACCTGTTCAGCCTTCTGAAGGGCCCTGGAGGAGGCATTGGAAAGGTAGGGCTCCCCTCCCGAAACCTTTGGAATGGATTCTATTATCTTATCCAGAATCGTCTGGAATGCTTGCTTGTTGATACCGAATTTTCCAAATATAAAATTGGAAATGGATTCACTCTCTGTCAAAATGGCCTTCAGCAAATGCCCGGTTTCGACGGCCTGCTGTCCGTGACCTGCTGCAATGGTAAATGCCTGCTGAACGACTTCCTGTGATTTTATGGTTAAATTATTATAATTCATATTGCTTGTTTATCATTTTATAATAACATCTCTGAAATGGTATATGTTGGCTGGAATGGGCAAATTGCGCGCCATTGAAAATTATTGTCATTTTGTCAGATGGTCTTGATACCATCTATATTTCTTCTCATTTATTTCTATTCTTCCTGAAACATGGGACCGGTATTTACGTAACAACACTGGATTGGAGGCTGGATGTTTGAAGCGGGTGACTGATAGATGACAACCGATAGCTGAAAAATCTCTATTTCATAACAAATTCACGAAAAGATTGAAGGATGACCCATTTCCATGAGTGAGCAGATTTTAAAAGCATTAATGCAACTTTTTGCCATTATTGCACGTCCGGAAAGCAATGTAGAAGACCGGCGGGTGGTAGTGGAGTCCTTCCTTCAGCGTCAGCTGAACGAGGAACTGGTGTCGGAATATTTAACCATTTTTGATAATTATTACAATATTTACCAGGAGAAGAAAAAGGACAAAAATAGCCACCTTGGTACGATCTCCTCCTCTTCTGTAAGGCTGCTTAAGATTTGTCATGAAATAAACGAGGAGCTGGCTCAGTCCCAAAAAACCATTGTCTTAATCCAGTTACTTGAGTTCGTTCATTCCGATAACGAAAGGATTTCCCATCAGGAGATAGAATTCATCACTACGGTAGCCTCTGCTTTTCACATTCCACAGAAAGAATATCAGGAAATAAAAGAATTTATTCTCTATTCATTCGATGAAATCCCCACCTCGCCGGCGTTCCTGATTCTTGATGAAAAGGATGATGTTTTTTATGAAAATGAAAAAGTAAAACATCTCAAAATCAGTGACTTTATTGGACAAATTCGCGTGCTGCATGTAGAATCGTCAAACCTGTACTTTATCCGTTATATGGGCGCCAACGAATTAAACATGAACGGGCAATTGATTGAAAAAGAAAAAGTTTATCCATTCAATACCGGATCCTCCCTCAGGAACCAGCAGATAAATCCCCTATACTACAGCGATATTGTTAGCCGGTATGCCGAAGATACGATTAGTTCACACATTGTTTTCGAGGCTGTGAATGTGGCTTACCGATTCAGGAGTGGAAAAATCGGTCTTCATGATATCAGCTTCTCAGAGCAATCGGGTCACCTCATAGGTATTATGGGCTCAAGCGGATCAGGGAAATCGACGCTGGTCAATGTTTTGAACGGCCTTTCCAAACCCATGCAGGGAAAGGTACTGATTAACGGAATCAATATTCATGAAAGACCTGAAGACCTGGAAGGTATGATCGGTCATGTTTCACAGGACGATTTACTGATTGAGGAACTAAGTGTATATCAAAATCTATATTATAACGCGCGACTGTGTTTCGGGGATTACTCAGAAGCTCAGCTTGATGCGGAAGTATTAAAAACCTTGAACAATCTGGGTCTTAACGATATTAAAAACCTTCAGGTTGGTTCGCCATTGAACAATAAAATTAGCGGCGGACAAAGAAAAAGGTTAAATATCGCGCTGGAATTGATCCGGCAACCTGCAGTGTTGTTCCTGGATGAGCCTACCTCAGGTTTATCGAGCAGGGATTCTGAGAACATTCTTGACCTATTAAAAGAGCTCTCATTAAAGGGGAAACTGGTCTTTGTGGTAATCCACCAACCCTCCTCCGATATTTTTAAAATGTTCGATCGCCTCCTGATCCTGGATACGGGAGGCTATTTGATATATAACGGAGATCCGGTCGACTCAATTATTTATTTTAAATCGAGGGTTCATCATGCCAACTGGAACGAGAGCGAATGCCATGCCTGCGGTAATGTGAATCCGGAACAGATTTTCAATATCGTTGAAACCTCTGTAATTGATGAATATGGAAAACTAACGGGTATAAGGAAAATTTCTCCCCGGGAATGGCACCGTTTTTTCAGGGAGGGAAAGGTGGATGAATCCAGCGAAGCTGCCGGCCTCAGCGACCTACCGGAAATCTCCTTTAAAGTACCTTCTCTTTTTCAACAGTTCCGGGTTTTTGTTGCCCGTGATATCTTAAAGAAACTCAGCGACAGGCAATACCTGGCCATAAACTTTCTAGAAGCTCCGCTTCTCGCATTTTTGCTCGCTTTCATACTTAAGTATTTTAATGTCGATATCACAAACAGATTCGGGTACACGCTTTCGGGCAATTCAAATATCCCGGTCTATATTTTCATGTCGGTCATCGTTGCCATTTTTATGGGATTATCGGTCAGCGCAGAAGAAATAATCAGAGACCGGAAAATTCTCAAAAGAGAAGCATTCCTGAATCTTAGCTGGTCCGGTTATCTTTATTCGAAGGTGACGGTTCAATTTATCCTTTCTGCAATTCAATCTGCCACCTTCGTACTCATTGGAAACAGCATCCTTGAATTAAAAGGGATGTATTTCGAGTACTGGATTGTTTTGTTTAGTGCCTGGGCAACTTCAAACATGATGGGATTATTGATTTCCGACAGCTTTAAATCGGTAATTACCATTTATATATTGATTCCTTTCCTGGTTATCCCTCAAATCGTTCTTTCAGGGATCATTGTGAAGTATGAGAAGCTGAACCCCGAAGTGTCGAGTGCAAAGGCCATCCCGATTTATGGCGAGATCATCACCGCCAGATGGGCATATGAAGCGCTTGCCACCTATCAGTTTATGGAAAACGACTACCAGAAAAAATACTACCAGCTTGACAAATATATCAGCAATGCCAGTTTTAAAGACAATTTCCTTCTAAACGACCTGCTCAATAAAGTAAAATTTGCGGATAAAAATCTGGATGCGGGAAAAGACAAAGAGATCGCCTATATTCTTGATCTGCTAAAAAAAGAGATAAAAAGGGAATATACCTTCAGAATACAATTATCAAAAGAGATAAAGGGAATCCCAAAGGAAGAATTCCTTCATCTCGATAAGCTGGAACCGGAAAATGTCAACCATGCTGTGCTGGAGGGGCTAACTTCCTACCTTGAAAGGGTAAAAACTTTTTACGGTATGATGTACAAAAATTTTTACCGTCTTAAAAGTGAACTGAAGTCAAGGGAAGACCCTGAAGAAATATCAGCTCTTAAAAGGAATTATTACAATGAGAAACTGGAGGAGTTCGTGACCAATAAAAACGAGTTCCAGCGTATAGTGGAATACCAGGGAGAGTTGATCCAGAAAATAGATCCCATATACCTGGATCCGGAATCTAAATTTTTAAAAGCGCATTTCTATGCCCCGCGAAAGCAGCTGTTTGGCGTGTATTTTCCGACAATATGGGTCAATGTGGTGGTGTTGTGGATTAATGCCCTCGTTTTGTTCCTTCTTCTCTATTTCCGTATCTTAAAAAAGATCATGGATTTCTTCGATAATCTGAGCATGAAGATACGGCATAAGGGGTAACCATACCTGCCAAAAGTGTGGCCGATCCGGGTCTTTTCGTCAATGCACCAATTCAGAAAAGGGAGGAGGAAGGTCAAATATCCAGGGTCTCTTTCATCCGGTTAAAGCCCGACCGGCTAATGGGGATCGTTCTCCCATCTCTTAAAATTGCGATATTGGCCGATCTCTCGTAAGCCTCAATTTTACTGATCTGATCCAACCTGACAATATAGGATCGATGAACCCGTAGAAAATGTAAAGGATCCAGGTTTTTTTCAAAAAAATTCATCGTTTTTTGCTTAAGATATTTTTTGTCCCGGAGATGGATCATGACATAATCGTCCTCTGCTTCAATAAAAATAATATTTTCGACCGGAATAATAATGATCTCCGAACTTTCCTTAACCACGATCCTTCTTAGTGGCCCGCCACCGGGCAGAGTACTTCCATACAGGCTCTTCTTCTCTGGAGCATTTCCTTCCTTTAATCTCTTTAAAGCCTTTTCTACCGCTTCTCTAAACCGGTTCAGGGAGAAAGGCTTGAGTAAATAATCTATGGCATTTTCATCAAAAGCCTTGATTGCAAAGTGATCGAACGCAGTGGTAAATACTATCGCGGGTTTTTCATCCAGTAGATCGAGCATCTCAAAAGCCGTAAGTTTAGGCATTTGGATATCAAGAAAAATAATATCCGGGTGCAGATTATTGATCCCCTTTAATCCTTCAAATCCATCAGAAAATTCACCGGCCAGTTCGATACTTTCCATGGCCGACAAATATTCCTTGATGATTTCCCTGGCCGGGTATTCATCATCAATAATTACCGCTTTGTAGGTTTTCATAATGGGAAATTAAGGTATTAATAATGAAACTGTGAAAAAACCATTTTTCGCCGAATGCTCAAACCTTGCCCCGTCATTATAGATGATTTTCAATCGCTCCCGTATATTTTTCAGGCCTATTCCTTCTCCTGCAACATTCACCTGATCCTCAGGAAAGTTGTTTTCAACTTTAATCAAGAGTTTTTCCTCCTGTTTTGTTAAAAAAAGATGAATGGTGACTGGACCGGAACTTTCATACACCCCGTGCTTTATAGCATTTTCGAGAAGGGGCTGAAGGATCATCCCGGGAACACTCCATTCTGAAAGATTTTCATCGATGTGGGCCACATAGATTAATCTATGATCAAAGCGGATCTTTTCGATCTCAATATAACGATTGATATTTTCCAGCTCCCGACTCAAGGTAGACATATCGTCTCCGCTATTCCTTAAAGAGTATCTTAGAAAATCGGAAAGCCTGATCAACATTTCCCGGGCTTTCACGACATCCTTTTGTATCAAAAAGCTTATCGAATTTAATGTATTGAACAAAAAATGCGGGTTTATCTGGGTTTTAAGCATGTTTAATTCAGCCTCCCGGACAAGCGCTTTCAGGTTAGCTTCCTCTGAGATTTTGGCTTTAAGTTTTTCGCTATATATTATCAACGAATAAATGAGGATTAAAACCGAAAATATCAGGATATTGATAACTGTCCGATAGGGCAATGAATCCTTTAAGAAGCCGGTATAGGATTCATCGCCCTCAAAAAGGAAGGAAAGTAAATAATAGCTGGCACTGCTCCAGACAAGAACGGTAATTAATCCTGTTGCAAGGATATTGATAAAATATCCTGTATACTTCCTGTTGTCTATAGGATTAAATCGAACAGGATACCATAGCGCGAGACCGGTAAGTGCCCGGATGGAATTTTCAATAAAACTATCCGTAAAGGATTGGGTAAATGGATATTGGAAAAATCCGACCACTATCCCCGTCTGGACCAGGGCAAATAACCCCCAGCAGATACTATAGGAGAAAAGGAGAAAGGGCGATGAGGTGATTGGATTTTTCATTTACTATACAGGCTCTTTTGGTGCTGATGCGACTATTTCCCCGGACAAATGAAGGAATTTCAGATAGCCAGGTATCTTAGCTTTTTATTTCCCCTCCTCCAAAAATAGCAATTCCCTTAATAATAAGAGTTTTGTCATGAGAGATATCGGATACCCGGCGATTGTCGGAAAAGCCACCGAAAATACCGGCCACTTCAATTTTTATATTCCAGTCGGCGGGCATTATAAAACTACTTCCCCCAAAAACATTAATTACTTCCAGCTGGGCACCGTCTTTGGAAAGCAGTGACTGCCTCAGGTCATATTCACCACCCCCAAAAACAGCAAGAACCCTTCCTCCCCGAAAGTTCTGGGTGGTAATAATTCTCTCATGACCCCCAAAAATATTTACATCATCTATGAAATCCATTGCCGATGCTTCCCTGTCAATCGTAAAGTTACGATGAAAATGACCCCCGAAAATAAAAACAAAGCCCACGAGGATCAGAATCATTGGCCAGAAGAGTTTTCTGAGTTCATAGGGTACATTAAAAATTTCAGGAATAATAAATACTACCCCTATAAGCATTAGGATATAACCTGTTGCTCGTTTTTCTTTCGTGGAAACAAATATCACCCCCAGCAAAATCAGTAACGACTGCCAGGTGAAAAGTATGTTTCTTAAGCTGTGTGAAAAAAGCCCCATCTGGTCGGCCAAAAAAGCCAATCCAAGAAAAATGAGGATAAAGCCCAGGGTTAATTTCCTGCCGGGCATGGGTTTTTGTTCTGAAATTCGTTGCATTTTTATTTCCTCCTGTTTAATTTTAATGATGACTTCAAAAATAGGATAAAAGAAAAGAGAAGAAAACAGGAAATCGGTGAATGGGTTAATGGAGCCGGTAAATGGTAAAAACATCCTTAATAATACTACTACGGTCCTGTCAACCTTCGATACAACCTCGAATAAAATGTTTATTTAACTATGCCGAAACCTGTATTGGCGGTAAAAAGTTTAATGGCAATGGCAAGAAGGATGATCCCAAAGAATTTCCTTATAATGTGCAGACCTGCCGTCCCCAGGACTTTCTCAATAACATCCGCAAGGCGCAAAACGATCAGGACAAAAACCATGTTCAGTATTAGGGCAATAAGAATATTAATGGTGTGATATTCCGCTTTTAGGGATAATAAAGTAGTAATAGAGCCCGCGCCGGCAATAAGCGGAAAAGCCAGGGGAACAATGGTACCCGCTCCGGCTTCATGTTTGAATAGTTCTATTCCCAGGACCATCTCAATCCCAAGCAGGAATATAATGATGGAGCCTGCAATGGCAAAGGAAGATACGTCGATCCCGAAAATCGCCAGAAGCGGATCGCCAATATACAGGAATCCAAGCATGATAATGAAAGCTACGAGGGTGATCCGGGCCGGTCTGATGATCCCGGTTTTCCTTTTGATGTCGAGGATGATCGGGATAGATCCCAGGATGTCGATAATGGCGAACAATACCATAAAGGTCGCCAGAATCTCCACAGAATTGATTTGCATTTTCGTGTTATTTGTGCAAAATTAATCAATTCTCAAGATTAACCCCTTTGAATAGGAAATATTAATCGTGAATGAACCTCTTATCAGAATGAATCAGATACCAATTTTATCCTTATCCCGGCATAATAATACCCCCCGTTATAACCAAACTGAGTAACTGCAGTGTTGTAGGGAAATCTTCCTGAATTTTGAAGGATTTCATTATTTTTCTCCGGAAATACATTAAATACATTGTTCGCCCCCACAAAGAGCCAAAGCATTTTCCCAACGCGATAAGAAAGTTTCAGATCACTCAGCCAGCGTGCTGAATAGTCCTGGTCACGGGCGAGTTCACCAGGAGATTCATCAATACCCCGATAGGATACCTTCCCAAACCGAATGGTTCGGATAACCATATTAAACCGATCCGTTTCCCACTGCAGGCTGCCATGAAGCTTTGATCCGGGTTGGGCGATTTCCATCAATGCCCTGGCCTGCCTGTCGAAAAGCAAGCCGGTGAGATTTGCATTTTCAAGGGCCGGGGTAGATTTCACTGATCCCACCACCTCTGTTTTATTAAGATTCATTCCAATTGCTATTCTGAATACAGAAGAACCGGAAACCAAATTCTGATGGAACACTAAATCAACTCCGCGGTTCCTTGTATCGACTGCGTTGGTAAAGAATTGAACTCCGCCAATTCCTTCAAAGCCTGTCAGTAAAGACTGGACTGCAGGGTTAAAAGCATAAAAGGTACTCGAAAGAACAATCCTGTCCTTTACATCGACCTGATAGAAATCCACGCTAAAGGAGGTTCCGGGGCCGGGAGATAAAATTGCCCCCAGGTTATAACTCACCCCGGTCTCCTCTTTCAAATCCGGTATCCCAAAGGCGGAAGCCAGAGGGCTGTTGTTGGGGGCGGTAAGAATCTCGAAAAGAGAACCTCCGAAATAATAGGATCCCGTATTGCTGTAATATTTCTGGTGCAGCGAGGGGGCCCGGAAACTGCTGCTTACCGAACCACGAAAAGAGAGGGAGTTAAATGGGGAATACCGGGCCGCCACCTTCCCGGAGAGATGATCCCCAAAATCTGAATAGTCTTCATACCTGCCGGCCATTTCTATCAGGATTTTCGGATTGAGTTCGATCGCCAAATCGGTATATACCCCTATATCTGACCGGGACCTGTCGGTCTCATCCACCGGCTGGTATCCCGGAAAACCCTGCGCGCCGGGATAGGCTATCTGATCTTCATTGATGTAAGAGGCCTCTTCGCCCGGTCTTATCCGGTACTTTTCCACCCTGAATTCAGCTCCGGCGGCGACACTAAGGGCCGGGAATGGCTTCTGACCAGAAAACTTCCTTGTCATATCCAGGTTGGTGGTATTCTGATGGAAAGAGACCCCTCCGGATTCAAACGAAGTAGGGGAGTCATTCCCCATGGAGGCATTTAAACTATTCTCGACATAAAAATCCATGGTGTTGGATCCAAAAGTATTGCTCAGGTCAATGTCCCATTCAGCTATTTTTGCTCTCAGCCCTGCAGAGAGAAACCGGTCGTTCAGCCTGGCGGGGATTTCCGGCAAAAATCCATTTGGATAGATGCTGAGGTTATTGCGGGCCGGATCGTTTGGCAGCCTGTAATCGCCGGCAGATCTGCTGCTTCGGTAATTTAAGCCTCCAAAAGAATAAAATTCACTCGATTTGCTTAGGGGAATTGAGGTGTTAAAATACACATTTGCATTGTCCATCGCTGAATTCCCCAGTTGAAGTCTGAAATCCTCGCGTGCCAATCCTGAAGCCGAAAGTGCCTGATCATCAAGAATCCGGTTTTCTTCCAGACTCAACCCACCCTGGTCGGGAGTCCGGTAAATCAAACCGCTGTAAACCCCGGCTCTGTTTGTAGCATTTCGGTGCGTAAATTCCGAGCTCAGGTGAAGAAAGCCTCCCCTCTTCCCAATCCCAAGTCCATAATCAGCCGAAAAGTTTTCACTTAAACCGTCTCCTTCATAATAGCTTCCCGCCTGAGCCTGAAGATTAAATTGGGAAGTATCCTCCTTCAGGATTATATTGATAACTCCGGCAATCGCATCAGATCCATACTGCGATGAAGCTCCGTCGCGCAGGATTTCCACCCTGTCAATAGCCGAAACCGGGATGGTATTCAAATCGTTGATAACAGAGCCCCGGCTTACCACGGAAAGCACATTGACCACGGAAGAAGGATGATGCCTTTTTCCATTCACCAGAATAAGCGTCTGATCCGGATTCAGTCCGCGCAGAGTTGCCGGGTTCATGTGGTCGGTGGCATCTGAATAACTTAAACCCGTACTGTAAAAAGAGGGCGCAACAGCGTTTAAATCCTGGGATAGAACAGAATAACCGGAAGATTCCATGATGGAAGCAGGGAAAACATCAACGGGAAAGGGCAGTTTTTTTATCGAACCGGAAATCGATCGGCTACCCACTACTACCGCATCCTGGAACAATATACTGCTTCTTTCAAGGCCTTTGTGAATTTCCCTTTCCCCGTAGTCAGCCACTTTTACCGTATCCGAAAGGTAGCCAAGGTAGGAGATTATTATGGTTTGTTCGCCGCCCGGCACAGGTAACCGAAATTCGCCATTCTGGCCGGTAATGGTTCCCCGGGATGTTCCTGAAACATAAACCGAAGCCCCGACCAGGGGCTTGCTGGTCTGAAGATCGTAAACATCACCTTTGATGAATTGATCCTGAGCCTGTGCCGTAAAGGGGGACCAGGAGGAGAAATATACTTAAAACCGATGAATAGAGAGATACTTTATGTTCCGATTGACTTCTTAAGAGAGGAAGGCTGGAACTTTTTGGGATACCAAGGTATTTGTTCATGCGTTTAAAAAAAGTAAAGAAATTTTCTTCCTATTGGATCTGGATGTTATCAATTTTGGCCGCTAAGATAAAATCATTTTCGGAAAGACCCATAATGGCATGTGTCCAAATGTCAATAATGAGCTTGTTAAAATAAACATGCAGTACAGGGTGGTGACCCTCCTCTTCCGCAATTTGCGCCACATTGTTCAGGAATTCTATTGTTTCGGGATAATTATCGAAGTCAAATTCTTTGGTGATCTTCATTTCATCTACTACTTTCCAGGGTTTTATCAGCTGTAGATTTAATTCACGAATTTGATTATGCGTTAGTTTTGCCACCCCACCCTCGCAGGGTATGCACTTTCGTTTTGCCAGTTCCATGTTGATGGTTTTGCTATCAACAATCAGGAATGCAAAAGAGTTTAGAAGGAATCTGGATTTTTCCCAAAAATTTTCCTCTGATTTCCCTTAGCTATCCTCCTGTTTAAAGTCCATGTACGATCAATAACGGTTCAACCAGCGGTAACGACGGGCGTTGTCGCCAAATTTTACTGCGAACATGAATTCATGGGAACCATAGGTCCGCTTCATGATCGAGCTTAAGGTATAATCGAAAGCATACCCAAAGAAATATTTATTAACCTTGACCCCTCCCATAAAAATGAGGGCATTCCCCGTCCTAAAAGAGATACCCCCCCAGTATTCGTCGCCGAAAATGAATTTGGCATTAACATCCGCCTGCCATGTTCCCGCTGTAGCTTTCACAAGGAAGGAGGGTTCAAAGGTAAAGGCAGGACTTATTAGAAAATCATATCCTCCCATCAGGTAATAGTATCTTTGCATTTTATACTCGGCATATCCTGAAGCTCCAAGTTTGAGGGCAGACTGGAATAGTTGTGTGGCAGAAAAACCGGCATAGAGATTTGGATCAGAATAATAAACACCAAAGCTGGCATCCGGGACAAATATAGATTTGTCTGCATTATCGTAGGCAACATCAGGATCGAGAAGAGTTATTTTTTCCGGATCTATAGAAAACTGATAGGCAATTGCCGACAGTCCAAAAGACAATTGTGAAAGCTTCATATTGATATGATAGGCATAGGTTAGCTGCATGCCGGTCCGGTCCAGTGCCCCGTTCTTGTCATTAAAGATATATCCTCCCAGTCCGATACGGCCACTTCTTGAACCCATCCGTTGTCTTCTCCTGATGGGTGAATTCCTGGAAATGTATGAATTCTTCAGTATCCTGGTCTGACCACTTATGGAATGGGTTTTCGGGGCATTCTGAAGTCCAAGCCATTGTTCACGTGCTGTAATATTAATAGCGGTATAACCTTCGCTTCCGGCAACAGCGGGGTTTAGAAGAAAACCATTCATCATGTACTGACTGTAAAGAGGAACCTGTTGGGCATCAACGGTAAGGCTGACCAAAATAGACAATGACAATATGCTGAACCATTTTTTCATTAACTGAGGAAAATATTTAGATTAATGGAAGTGTTATCAAACTTTTTTAGGTTAATGAGGCGCGATGGGCTCAAAATTAAACAATTCGTTTTTGGAAAAAGATGCAAAATAATTATTACGTAGTTTAATAATTTTTGTTTTGGCACGCGATAAACCGCAATCCTATTTAATAATTGTAACTGTCCCTGAAATTGTTTCATTCCCGCTATGATTGAGATTAATCACAAAATAATATGAATCCATAGGCAATGCTCTACCTTCAGAAGACCTGCCATCCCATAAATCGGAATAACCTGGTTCTGACCGGTAAACCATAATTCCCCAACGATCATAAATTTCAACCACTGCCTGAGGATAGGGTTCAAGCTGAGGTATCCGCCACACATCATTGCTTCCATCTCCATTGGGTGTGATCGCGTTGGGCATTCCTTTAAAACGATCATCGATGTTGCAAGGATCAATAACTAAAGTATCATAGGAAACGCAATTATACATATCCTTTACCTGGACCCATATGGTTTTGGTGCCTTCCCCCGCGGTAATTTCACGGGTAATATCCCCGGTAGACCATAGAAATTCCACCCCATCATTTCCGGCATCAAGAAGCAATTCCTCGATACCGCAGAGAGATGAATCCGGACCAAGGTCCACTTCCGGTAAGGAATGAACCGTAAGATAGAGGCTGTCCCAATTGGTGCAACCATATTCATCGGTCACAATGACCTTTATATAACCTTCGGTCATGGAGCTAAAAGTAGAATCTGAAGAACCGTCCTGCCATAAATAGCTTGAAAAAATCCCGAGAGGATCGATCTCGATGGATTCCCCTGCACAAATTTCGATATCCTCACCGAGGTCAATAACTGGAATGGAAACTACCACCTGACCCTCCATCGGGTTACCTGGACATCCATATTTTGAAAATTCCTGGACCTTAACCTTGTAATCGCCGCCATCGCCCCCCCAGTTCACTTTAATAGAGTCGCCATAGTCGGCTACAATACTGCCGCCTTCCACCGTCCATACAAAGGTGGAACCTACACTTCCACTTACCCGGTAGATATATCCCGTATCCCTGGCACACACATGGTTTATGTATTGCGCCCGAACCTGGGGTAAAATCCCGGAAAAAAGCAGAAACAGCAATATGGTTGTTCTCAGTTTCATTTTTTTAATGACGTCGGGTCATTAATTTTTTCTCTAATCGAGTACTTTCAAATTATTTAATTCGGACTTTTAGTATTTTTCATTGAATTAGGTTTTCAATTTTCAATGACTAAAAATCCATTTTTTAATTTACAGGTGCCTGGTACCAGGCACCTGTAAAAAACCTTTTTTTATCTTCTGATCAAAGTATTGTCGCCGGTGATGATACCCGTTTCAACAGTTGGGTGAACAGTGATGGTGAAAGTTGCATCAGTCAAAGCGCCAGCACCCAGAAAGTCATCGTTCATGGCTGTAAGGGTAACAATATAGGTCTGATCCAGCAGTGGAACTTGTATTGACGAGGTTGCCTGGAATAGTTATGGTCGATGTGGCCATCCCTACATTCGAAATTACTGCCGGAGCGCTTACCGTACCCGCAAGGTCAGTAACTGTATAGGTGTAACTTAAATCAGGTGCCCCCGTAAGGTTCACGGTAATATCACCGAGAGTAGCATCGCCGGAACATATTTCATAATCAGCATCGGAAATCCCTGCAGTTGGATTACTCCACAATACCACGTCCATAGACTGAACAAGACTTGGACAGGTAATCAATCCTGAAGTAACCTTCCTTTGAACCTGTACATTCCCTGTTGTCGAATTAATGGTATTGTCATCAGCTTCCCATTGTACGGTAATGGATGTTAATCCTATGGTGAAGGGAACAATGGAAGGATCACCAGATACTCCGGTACCGGTCGCACCGGCAGGAGTTGTAATTACGCCTCCCTCAACAGCCCATGCATAGGCATCGGTAGCAGGTCCGGGTACGGTATAAGTACTTACATTGCCTTTACGCTCTTCGATGGCCGACTGAACATTGGTCGCGGCAGGGTCAAACTGAGCCTTAAGGTTGCTGAAGGATACAATTGCCAGAAAGGCAAACATTACGATTTTGAGATTTTCAGAAATTGTTTTCATGGTTTACTTTTTAATTTGGTTATTGTGTTTGCTTGTTTATTTTTTTGTTTTTTACAACTATTTCTATTTCAACTTTCCATTTATGAGACGATTCAGGAGGTGTCTCTGCATTTTTGCCTCTGTATTGATTCCATGGTCTTTGTCTTTATCTTAAGGGCCCTTTGATAGGCCTTTATATTGTTCATCATCTGTTCAATTCTTTATCCGATTCAATTTCCCCTATCGTTGGGGTATCTATAACATTTACATTCAATACATCACTTAAAGTAGAGCAACCACTGGAATTAATTGTCTCCTGAACCTGTAAGGTTACGGTACCGGCATTTAATAAATTCACGGAGACCTCATTGCTGTTTACAGGCCCGTACAGGTATTGCCCCGGTAATTGTCCAGGAATAATCATTTCCGGAGGTAAGAAGTGTAGTATAAACCTCCGTGGAATTCCGGCAACTTTCCGTGGGACCTGAAATGACCGGAGCAGGTACCGGGTTTACCGTCAGGGTAATCGACGGGTACGTGTTATTACAGTTGGCGGCATTCGTGACCAGTACAGATACTACATCATTATTATCCAGGGTACTTGTTGTAAAGCTTGCCAGGGCTGAATTCTGAACGGACGTAGCGTTAATCATGAAGTTGTAATTATTACCCCCTGTTGCGGTAAAAATGACCTCGCTTCCTTCACAGATAGTATTATCAGCATCATTGCCGGTGAGTGTTCCGGAAGGAAGGGCCAAAACATTCACAGTTACCGAAGCAGCCGCTGTTGTATTGCAAACGCCTTCGTATCTCACAAAAAAGGTAGTAGATATAGCAGGAGCAGGAATATTCAGATTATTTCCGGAACCCACCAACTCAGTAAAGGAAAGGTCGGAATACCATCGGGCTACCGCACCTGTCCCGGCAGAACCCCCACTGAACGTTAAGGTGATCGATCCGTCACTTGCACAGATATTATTTCTGTCGGAAGCGGCCAGGGCCGGTGCGGAGGATGGGATGGAAATAGTAAGGCTCTTACTCACGGTGGAAGTATTGTTACACGGACCTTCACCTCTTACCCAATAGGTAGTGCTGACCATAGGGTCAACTGTAAGTGTGGCTCCTGGCACTCCCGCAGAAGTAGTGCAGCCTGCATCCAGATACCAATGCCAGGCAGCTCCGCTTCCAAGGGTTCCACCCGACACCGTAAGTATTTTTGGGGTGCCAAAGCAGGCAGAGGGATTGCTGACAATAATTGAATCAGGGGCCACGGAGATTGTATTGGAAGTAATGACTTCAACACTATCGGTAATTGTGCACCAGTTTGCCGCTGCATCCTTTACCAGTACCTTATACCATCCGGGATTTAAATTGGTGATGGTGGGCGTTACAAGTGCGGTGGGTGTACCATTCCGATACCAGTTGTAAAAATAGGCCGTATTTGTACCCCCGCTGACACTAGCAGCTACCGAACCATTGGATAAACCTGTACAGCTTTCATTTGTATGGGTTAACATCAGTAACAGTGGTGGGTTTTCAATAACCGTAAATGTACGGGTTATGGCAGCCCCGCTTCCATCATCTGTTATAGTTGCTTCATAAACAGCGGGCCCAAGATTTGTCAGACTCGCACTGGTATTGGATATTAAAATGTTGTTTCTTTTCCATGTGTAGGAATAACTGGTTTCAGTTCCCCCCTGGGCACTCACACTCACTGATCCATCATCTTCACCAAAGCAGCTGACATTGGTACCGGTAATATCTGCATCAAGAGGATTTCCCTGAATACAGAGTGAAAATGATCCAGGAGTTAAATCATCATCCACTGACAGGTAATACCGTTCTCCAGGGGTTAGGGTATCGGCCATTAAGGAATAATTGCCGGTTATTCCACTTATCCTTCCGCAGGCTACTTCATCTCCTGATTCGTTCCACAGGGCCAGTTGCTGTCGGCGCATCGTTCCGTAAACCGATCCGGTTTTAACAGTAGCCAGTATATTTTCTGTTTCCGCTATAAAAGTGAACCAGACATTTTTGTTCGTAATTCCTGTCCAGCAACTGCCCTGACTGCCGTCTGAAGTTGCGGAAGCGTTTGAATAGGCACCGTCGGAAGAGCACCAGTTGGTAATGTCATTTAGTTCAATTGCGCCTAAACGGTAATCATAGTCAACACTATCTACGATACATAAAGTAAAGCTATTACTGTACCTGTCATCATCAACGCTAATGAAATACCAGTCTCCGGGATTAAGGGTATCGGATTGCAATACAATATCCCCATAGTAATTCTGCCAAATGGAGCATCCCAGCTCATCGCCTGACTGATTCCACAAAGCAACCTGCTGCCTTTGCATGGTACCGAAAATTGTTCCGGTCTTGATATTTATCCTGACCTCGGGGGTCATCGCCTGGAAGGTGAACCAAACATTCTTATTCTCAGTCCCCGTCCAGCATGCTCCCTGAGACCTGTCGGCTGTTGCCTGAATATTGCTGAAGGAAGCAACGGGATAACATCCATGATCGTGTTCGATTATCTGTGCTCCGTTGTGGTAGTCATAGTCCAGGATCTTTGATACACAAAGTGAGAAGGTTCCGCTTGTTTGATTGTCGTCCACCGAAATATAATACCAATTCCCAGCGATGAGATTGTCTGTTGACAACGAACTATTTCCATAAGATATATTGGGTCCCTGGCATTTTACTTCATTCCCCAATTCATCCCATACAGCTATTTGGGGACTTCTCATCGTTCCATACACATTCCAGGTTTTTACCGTTAAGGTTAGGTCGGAAGATGTTGCCAGAAATCTGAACCAGACATTTTTATTTTCCGTCCCGAGCCAGCAGCTTCCCATTGATTGATCTGCGGAGGCGAATTCGTTCCGGTAGGCTGCATCAGGGGAACACCACTCTGCATGGGGAATTTCGATAGCTCCTGCCTTATAATCATAGTTTGCCTCATTGCTCAGGCAAAGGCTGAAAGTTCCCGGAACTGAGTTATCATCAACAGATACCCAATACCAATCTCCAATGGTCAGAGTATCTGTACTTAACATGGTGGTTCCTTGTGGATAAACGGGTCCGACACATTTAATCTCTTGTTTAGCCGCATTCCATAATGCCAGTTGGGCCCTTTGCTGATTCCCATATATATTCCCGTTTTTGAGGCTCACCGTAACGAAATTGCTGGTTGCCTGAAACTTGAACCACACATTTTTATTGACAGTCCCACTCCAACAACTACCCATCGCCTCATCATCTGTGGCAAAATAATTGGTATAGGCAGCATCAGCCGAGCACCCGGAATTGTGTCCTAAAACTTTCGCGCCGTCCCAGTAATCGTAGTCCAGGGTGTTTTCCAGACATAGGGAGAAGGTCCCGGATACGTAATCGTCATCAATGGAGATGAAATACCATTCACCGGGAGTAAGATTATCTACACTAAGGGTCGTTGTCCCAATATCCACAATTCTACCGACACATTTCACTTCTGTTCCATCTGTTTTCCAAACGGCAGCTTGTGCCCTTCGCATCGTACCATAAAGATTCCCGGTCTTGACCCTTAAAGTCAGATCGCTTGTGGTAGCCTGAAACTTGAACCAGACATTTTTATTCAGGGTGCCTGACCAGCAGCTGGCCATGCCCCGGTCTGCCGTAGCATCGAAATTCGAATAGGCCGAATAGGCTGAACAATAGTTATTATGAGGAAGAGTGATAGCACCCTCTTGAAAATCGTAGGTCGGGGTATCATCAAAACAGAGGCTGAATGACCCACTGGTCTGATTGTCGTCTACGGAGAGATAATACCAATTCCCGGCGATGAGACTATCCGCTTCCAGTCTCAATGTTCCACTATAATCGAATATCGGTCCAACGCAGCCAACTTCTGTTCCCTCCTCATTCCAAAGAGCCATTTGTGGCCTTCTGATGGTCCCGTATACATTACCGGTGGTAAGATTTACATTTACAAAACGATTCGTAGCCTGGAATTTAAACCAGACATTCTTATTTTCAGTGCCCTGCCAGCAGGATGCCATGGAGCGGTCGGGGGTTGCAAAGAAATTTGAATAAGCCTGATAACTTGAGCACCAGGCTGAAATATCCGGGATGACCCTGGCCCCTTCACGAAAATCATAATCGGGTTGATCATAAAGACATAAACTGAAACTTCCGCTAACATAATTATCGTCTACTGAAAGATAGTACCAGCTTCCGGCGGTAAGGGTGTCAATGGTCAGAAGCAGGGTACCATTATTATCGATAACGGGTCCTATACATGCCACCTCTTCTCCATCCTGATTCCATAAGGCCATCTGCGGTCTGCGCATATCACCATAAACTGTTCCGACTTTCAGTTCAACCCTGACGAATCGGGTATCAGCCAGGAATTTGAACCAAACGTTTTTATTTTCTGTTCCGCTCCAACAACTGCCCATGGACTCATCTTCAGTGGCAAAATAATTGGTGTAGGAAGCCTCTGGCAGGCAACCGGAGTTATGCACGAGCGTTTTGGCCCCATTCAGGTAGTCGTAATCCAGCGTGTTTTCAAGACAAATGGTAAATGTTCCACTCACATAATCATCGTCCACCGAAATATAATACCATTCACCTACCGTAAGATTATCACTACTCATAATGGTAGTTCCGATATCGATAATCCTGCCCACACATTTAACCTCTGTTCCGTCAGCCTTCCATAAGGCTGCCTGGGCCCGGCGCATGGTCCCGAAGGTATTCCCGGTTTTAATGCGTAAAATAAGATCGTTGCTCGTCGCCTGGAACCTGAACCATACATTTTTATTGATAGTGCCAGACCAGCAACTTGCCATTGTCTGATCGGGGGTAGCATCAAAATTGGAATAGAATCCTTCAGGTGAACAGCTCCCATCATGAGGAAGTACCTTCGCTCCCTCCCTATAATCATAGGTAGGCTGATCATCAAAGCAAAGACTGAAAGTTCCGCTATTGTAATTATCATCGACCGATAGATAATACCAGTTTCCGGGACTCAGGGAATCCACTTCCAGCAGGAGGGATCCGGTATTATCGATAATCGGGCCCACGCAGGCCACTTCAGTACCGGTTTCGTTCCAGATAGCCATCTGCGGACGCCTTATGGTCCCATATACGTTCCCTGTTGAAAGTTTCACCGAGAGAAAGCGGTCTGTGGCCTGAAACCGGAACCATACATTTTTATTTTCAGTGCCCTGCCAACATGAGGCCATTGATTCATCAGGAGTAGCATAAAAATTAGTGTATTCCTGGTTTCCAGAACACCAGTTGGAAATATCCGGTATCCATTCGGCACCCTCTTTATAATCATAATCCGGTTGGTCGTCAAAACACAGGGAAAAGGTGCCGCTGGTATAGCTATCGTCGACCGATAAATAATACCAGCTGCCGGTAGTGAGTGTATCAATGGTAAGACGGAGGGTTCCGGAGGCATCGATGACATACCCTATGCAGGCCACCTCTATCCCACCCTCGTTCCAGATGGCCATTTGAGGCCGTCGCATATTGCCATAGACATTCCCTACCTTTAGATCCACTGTTATGAAACGATTGGTAGCCTGGAATTTGAACCATACATTCTTGTTCTCGGTTCCACTCCAGCAAGATCCCATTGATTGGTCTTCGGTTGCATAATAATTTGAGTACAAAGCGTCGGAAGAGCACCAATTGCTAATGTTTGGAATGACCCTGGCTCCATCCCTGAAATCATTGTCCGGCCGGTCATCGGTACAAATAGTGAATGAACCGCTGAGCCTGTCGTCATCGACAGCAATCCAATAGGTATGCCCCGGGGTAAGGCTGTCCGTTTGAAAAACAATCGTCCCAAAAGTAGCGGAAAGTTTGGAACAACCGACCTGAACGTTATCGGAATTAAACAAAGCCAGTTGTTGTGATTGCATGGTCCCGTATACCCCACCGGACTTGACCGTCACTTTCATAAAGTTGGTGCTGGCAGTAAATTTAAACCAGACATTCCTATTCTGTGTCCCGGTCCAGCAGGATCCGGGTGTCCCATCCGGGGAAGCATGGAGGTTGCTAAACTGGGCATCAGAAGAACACCAGCCCCGTACATCGGGAATATTGACAGCATTCTTCTTAAAATCGAAATCAACACTGTCATCAATACATAAAGTGAAACTCCCGGATACATTATCATCGTCAACGCCAATCCAATACCAATTCCCCGCCTTCAAAGTATCGGTTTGAAGTATTGCACTTCCCTGATTGGATTTCCAGGAAGAACATCCTACCTCTATTCCGTTCTGGTTCCATAAGGCCAGTTGTTGGCGTTGCATATTCCCATAAATGCCCCCTGTTTTTACAGTGATGCGGATATCCGTGCCTGTAGCCTGGAACTTAAACCAAACATTTTTATTGGAACTACCTGTCCAGCAGGAACCACTTACTGGATCGATGGTGGCGGCGGCATTCGAGAAAGCAGCATCTGGTGAACACCACTGGTCGATATCTGTTATCTCAAGGGCTCCCTGAGGGTAATCATAAGAAATATCATCATCGGCACAAAGACTGAAAGTACCTGCAGATCCATTGTCGTCCACCGAAAGATAATAAACCTCTCCCGGAACAAGAGAATTGGATACCAGGGTAAGGGTGTCGGATCCGGTATTGTCGGTGCAGGCAATTTCACCCCCCGAATTATCCCATAATGCCAGTAGTGGATGGACCATAGTTCCCTGGGAAGCGCCGCTTTTCACCGTGAGGGTAACATTGGCGGAAGTAGCTACAAACCGGAACCATACATTCCGGTTCTCTGCACCCGACCAACAACTTCCCTGCGATTCGTCTGCTGTGGCAATCGAATTGGTGTATTGTGCATTGCCTGAACACCAGTTGTTGAAATCGGAAAGGATTATTGCGTCCGGTTTATTGTCATTGAGAATATGGTCCGTAGCGCAAACGGTGAAACTACCTTTGTACGTGGCATTATTGTAATTATCCACACTCAGGTAGTACCAGTTTCCCGGAACCAGACTGGTGGAATAAACTTCCACATCAGAGGTACTGGTAGGGGCAATCTTACAACTCACTTCATTTAGGCTCTCATCCCAGATCGCGGTAAAAATATTGTCGATGGTTCCCTCTATTCCATCCGTTTTCACCAGCAGGGAAACGGAATTTCCGGTGGCCTGGAACTTGAACCAACGGTTAAAGTTGGGCCCGTTCGGCCAGCATGCGGGTCGTGCTTTGTCAGGGGTTGCATTGATATTGGCAAATTCCGCAACCGAGGAGCACCAATTGTTTAGGTTGGGAATGAGCCGGGCACCCTCCTGATAATCATAGCTTAACTTATCATCCATACATAAGGAAAAAGTACCCCGGTAGTTTACCAAATTATAATTATCTACAGAAATATAATAGATTTGTCCGGGCACCAGGTCAAAATTGCTGGAAGTAATCTCAAGATCGCTGTAGGTCGATGAATAACGCTGGCAGACAAGTTCATTCCCCGAGGAATCCCAAAGAGCGATAAAGGGATCAATCATAGTTCCTTCTGTCCCTCCGGTGAGTAACCGGATGGTAACATCCGTTCCGGTAGCCCGGAATTTAAACCATCTGTTGAAGCTGGGCCCGGAGTTCCAGCATGACCCTTTTTGTTGGTCAGGGGTAGCACCAATCGTGGTAAATTCAGCGTTGGCAGAACACCATTCATGATAGTTGGCAATCTCAATAGCACCCGATCTGAAATCATAGTCGATGGTGTCATTTACACAAAGCGAAAATGTACCTACAAACCCTGCATTTGAGCTATTATCCACGGAGATAAAATAAAAGTTCCCGGGTATTAATACATCAGAGGAAATGTTTATATCGCCGTATTGTGAAAAATATACCTGGGAGTTTATTTCATTCCCGGCGGAATCCCAAAGTGCCATAAATGGATATTGCAATGTACCTTCGGAACCCCCGGTCTTTAGGAGCACATTGATCATTTCCGAGCTTGCCCTGAACTTAAACCAACGGTTGTTATTGGGTCCATTGTACCATAATGTTCCCTTGGTTTCATCCGGTGTAGCTCCAACGGTGGTGAAAGCGGCTTCTTCTGAACACCATTCATGCAATTCAGTCAGTTCTATAGCCCCCGCCCGATAATCATAATCGATATTATCCTGAATACAAAGGGTGAAGGTACCGGTGTATGAGGTGCTCACATAATTATCTACAGCAACATAATACCAGTTCCCGATTGTCAATGAGTCGGCATTGAGGGTAATATCACTATAATCAAAGCTATACCGTTCACTTGCGAGTTCAACATCATTTTCGTTAAATAATGCTATAAATGCATGTCTTATGGTCCCTTCCGTTCCCCCTGTCTTTACCTCCACCCTCACGGTATTGGATGCCGCCTGGAATTTAAACCATCGGTTATAGTTTGGCCCGTTATACCACCTGGACCCCCGGAGCCTGTCTGCAGTTGCACCTACGGTAGTGTAGGCAGCATTTCCCGAACACCACGATCCTAAATGAGGAATCTCAATGGCAGCCTCCTTAAAATCATAATCTATCGTGTCCGAAACACACAATGTGAAGGTGCCGGTATAACCCACATTGGCATTATTGTCCACAGCAATATAATACCAATTGCCAATAGTAAGCGAATCGGTACTAACTGGTAATAGGATCATAATCACTGGTATATCTTGCACTGGCCAGTTCAACATCCGATTCATTAAAAATAGCAAGGTAGGGCTGACGTAAAGTGCCCAGTTCCCCTCCGGTCTTCAGGTCTACCTTTATCATTTCTGTGCTTGCCCTGAATTTGAACCAACGGTTAAAGTTGGGCCCGTTAACCCATGTTGAACCTTTTAGGCGATCGGGGGTAGCTCCTGCTGTGGTATATTCCGCATTGTTTGAACACCACGAACCGGCATGGTTGATTACTTTAGCCCCTTCCTTAAAATCATAGTCGATGGTATCGGATATGCATAATGAAAAGGTTCCCCAATAAGAGGTGCTATTATAATTGTCGATGGATATATAATACCAGTTTCCAGGGATCAGGTTGGTTTTATTGATAACAAGGTCATCATAAGCCGAATTATAACGAACTGAGGAAAGTTCGTTTCCTAAGGAGTCCCATAAAGCCATGAAACCATTGGCAAGAGTTCCCTCCGCGCCCCCGGTTAGCAAATCTATCTTGATATAGGGGCTGGTAGCCATAAACCGGAACCAACGGTTGAAATTGGGCCCGTTATTCCAGGTCGATCCTTTGATTCCATCCGGTGTAGCGTTGACTGTCGTATAGTGCTGAAGAGGCGAACACCAGTCGTTTAAATCATCCAGCTCAATTGCGGACTCTCTGAAATCATAATCCAGGCTGTCATTTACACAAAGGGTGAAGGTACCGCAATATCCTGCACCCACATAATTATCCACGGTAATATAATAGGTACTTCCCGGAACCAATGCATTGGTGGCAACCATTACATCATCATAGCTTGAGTAGTAGCGGTTGCTGGACAATTCATTTCCGGCTGAGTCCCATATTGCAATGAAACCATTTCGTAAAGTTCCTTCAGTTCCCCCGGTTTTAAGTGTGGCCATGAATTGATTGGTCGTGGCGGTAAATCCAAACCAGCGATCATAATTCGCCCCATTGTACCATTTGATCCCCTTGTTGCCATCGGGGGTTGCCCCTACTGTGGTATAAGCCTCATCAGGGGAACACCATTCATGGAGGTCGTTTAAGATAATCGCCCCGGCTTTAAAATCGTAATCAATGGTATCCGCAACGCATAAGGAAAATGTTCCCCGGTATCCAAGATTAGAGTTATTATCGACGGCAATATAATACCAATTGCCAGGCGTCAGGGAATCGCTGCTGACAGAAATAGTGGAATAGGCATCTATATACCGGGCACTGGCTAGTTCCACATCTTCTTCATTGAAAATCGCAATATAGGGATAGCGAAGTGTGCCTTTTAACCCTCCGGTACTGATGTCCGCTTTGACCATTTTAGTATTGGCCTGGAATTTAAACCACCGGTTAAATGTAGGACCCTGATACCAGGTTGAACCTTTAAGCCTGTCCGGAGTTGCCCCAATGGTAGAATATTCAGCATCGGGCGAGCACCATGATAAGGTATGGTTGATTTCGATTGCCGCTTCCTTAAAGTCGTAATCAATCGTATCCGTAATGCATAAAGAGAAGGTTCCCCTATAGGAGGTGCTGTTATAATTATCGACAGAAACATAGTACCACTGTCCCGGAACAAGGCTGGCATAGTTTAGGGTAAGATCACCATAAATGTCGGTATACCGTACCGAGGAAAGCTCCGCCCCGGCAGAATCCCATAAAGCGATAAACCCATGAGACAGGGTTCCCTCTTCTGCACCTGTAAGCATATCGACCTTTACAAAAGGCTTGGTTGCCTGGAATTTGAACCACCGGTTGAAATTGGGACCATTTTGCCATGCAGAGCCTTTCATTTCGTCCGGAGTAGCGTCCATAGTAGTATATGCCTGCAGAGGAGAGCACCAATAGTCCAGATCGGCAAGCTCTATTGCTGCTTCCTTAAAGTCGTAATCGAGTGTATCATTTATACATAATCCAAAAGTTCCCCGGTATCCAAGACTTACAGAATTATCCACAGTTATAAAATAAGGGCTGCCGGGTATCAAAGCATTGGTCGTAACAATTACATCATCGTATTGGGAATAATACCTATTGCTCACCATTTCATTCCCGGCTGTATCCCATATTGCAATAAATCCATATTGAAGAGTTCCTTCCGTCCCGCCAGTCTTGAGGGAAGCCATTAACTGATTGGTCGTCGCGGTAAAACTGAACCAGCGATCGTAATTTGCGCCGTTTGTCCATTTTGACCCTTTTATCCCATCGGGAGTTGCCCCAATGGTTGTATAGGCCTGCTCCGGGGAGCACCATTCATGAATATCGTTTAATGCAACAGCTCCTTCCCTAAAATCATAATCCACATAATCGGTAATACAGAGACTGAATGTTCCCCGGTAATAGGTGCTATTGTAATTATCTACTGAAATATAATAAAGGTCCCCTGGTATAAGAGAGGTGGAACTGACCACCACATCGGTGTAATCGTAACGGTAACGTTCACTCGCTATCTCGTTGCCGGCGGAATCCCATAATGCAAGGTAGCCATATCTCAAAGTCCCGTCTGAACCCCCGGTATTCATTACCGCTCTTAACTGATCGGTGGTTGCCCGGAATTTAAACCAACGATTAAAGTTGGGTCCTGAATTCCAGTTGGTACCGGCAATTCCATCAGGGGTTGCATCCATGGTAGTATATGCCTCCGGCGCAGAGCACCAATTATGGATATCGTTAAGTTCTATTGCCCCGGCATGAAAATCATAGTTTACCTCATTATCAATACACAAGGTGAATGTTCCGCGATAGGCAATATTTTGATGGTTATCCACGCTGATATAGTACCAGTTTCCGGGAGTTAATTGGCCATAGCCCATTTTGATCTTATCATAGGTACTTTCATACCGGGCACAGGCTAGTTCATTCATCCCTTCATCGAAGAGGGCAACCAGAGCATTACGAATATCTCCCTCCTCACCTCCAAGCTTAACATCAACGGTAAGTTCATTGGTGGTTGCCTGAAATTTGAACCAACGGTTATAGGAAGGTCCGTTTGGCCAGCAATCCGGCTTCACTCCATCTCCGCTTGCCTGATAGGTGCTGTATTGGGCATTGGCTGAACACCAATCATTAAAATGAGGGACTATTTCCGCCCCTTCAGGAAAATCATAATCAACCTCATCGTCAATACAGAGGCTAAAAGACCCCCTGTAGGCAGTATTGTTGAAATTATCCACGCTGATATAATACCACTCCCCCGGAGTCAGGGAAGGGGAACCAATAACAAGATCATCCAGGGTGTTGTAATAGGTCTGACATCCCATGGGATTTCCTGCTTCATCCCATAAGGCAAGATAGGGCCGCCTAAGAGATCCTTCTGCTCCCCCAATATTAAGCTGAATTCTTACCTGTCCGGTGGCGGTGGCCCTGAACTTGAACCATCGGTTAAAATTGGGCCCATTACTCCAGCAACTGCCTTTTATTTCATCAGGGGTAGCACCGATCGTTGCAAAGGCGCCTTCCCCTGAACACCAGTTATCAATCTCCTCAATTACCCTGGCCCCTGCCTTAAAATCATAATCCCTAAGCTCTACAATTAAGGTATCGGAAGCTGTGCACAGATCGGGACTTTGGTAGGTATAGACAACGGTATCATATCCAACTCCGGCAAGTGCGGGATCATAGAAATTCCCGGAAATGCCTTTACCGGTAAAAATTCCGCCTGCCGGAGACCCACTAATAGTAACGGCGGAATCACTGATGTCATATACAGAATCAACTCCGGTGATTTCGACGAGAGGAAGAGGATGAACTACCGGATCGGACTGGATCGTATCGGTACATGAATTAATATCGGTGTAGGTGTAAAATATCGAATTGACTCCTTCCGCCAGGGAAGAAAACAGGGCGGTTCCATTCCCCAGATCAAGCACATTATCTCCAAAAAAGCTTCCCGAAGGAGTAAAATTTGCAGAAATAGTATCGTTTAATCCGCCAAGACAGTAATCGGCTTCCAAGCCAATAAATGAAAGGGAAGGCAGTGAATGAACCTCTAGGGTTTTGCGAATTGTATCCGTGCAGGAATTAGCGTCAGTATAAAAATACCCGATCTCGTAACTTCCGGCTACCCCAGGCACCAGAGCGGCTGTTCCATCTCCATGGTCAAGCAGTCCCAACCCATAAAAATTCCCTGCCGGGGCAAAATTCCCAGTGAGGAGCATGGAATCGGCCCCCTCACAAACCGGCGTTAGGAGGCCGGCAAAATCAAGAGCCGGTAAGGGATTTACAGTAATGGGGAGGGTTATGGAATCGCTGCAGCCATTGATATCTGAATAAGAATATTTTAAATTATAGGTACCTGTTACTGTCGGGGAAAAAACAGCCGTACCATCTCCGTTATCTGAAATACCCAACCCACTGAAGGTTCCTTCGGGAGCGTAATTGCCGGAAAGAACCTGGTCAGCGGAATTTTCGCAAACCGGAGAGTTCAATCCCGAAAATCCAGCCACCGGGAGAGGATTGACATTAATCAGTATAGAGTCGGGACCGGTAGTATTACAGATTCCTTCAAAGGTGAAGTAGTATTTTGTGCTGACTAAAGGTGCCGGAACCACAACATCATTTCCGGAGCCTATAAAATTTATAAGGGATGAATCATTATACCAGTTTGCGGCTGCACCTGTACCCACAGAACCTCCAAAATATGACAGAGTGATATTCCCGTCACCTGCACAGATATCATTTCGGTCTGAACCAAGTGAATCGGGACTAATACTTAAAGTACTGACAGTCACAGTCACAGGACTCAGGTCAAGCGTGTCTGAACCGACCAGCATTTTCAATGAATAGTCTCCTTGACCAGTGGCCGTATATAAATAGGAATTGGCCCCTGAGATAATAACATCATCTTTAAGCCACTGATAATAGGAGCCCACATCCTCAACAAAGAGATCCACCGATGCTCCCTCGCAAAAGGTGGTCGGTCCCGAAGAGGAAATAGAATACCCCCCCGAATTAAAAAAATTAAAAATAGGATCCATCGCCAGGGCAGCCGAGTCACCATAACCGCAAACCGGATCGCACAAAAGATCGCCCCCCCCGGTTCCGTTTTTTATTCCAGGAGCCGGATCAAAAAGAAACACCGCCCCCCCATCGATTATGAAAGCACCCTGGTTGGCCGCACCGCTCTGTGTAAAATCTCCCGTAACAATAAAGTATCCGCCTGTTATTACCTGTACCTGGTTGCCGGAGGAATAATTGCCATAAATAATCAGTATTCCCCCAGATAAAACATGCAGATCGGCATTATTACCTAAGGAGAGATCACCGAATAGAATTAAGGTATCGTTGATAATGAGATCCCCACTGTTAAAATCCAGATTGCCGGTATGGGTAATTTTTCCGTTAATCGTGATAGTATCGGTCAGACCTGTTATGCCGGGAGTCGATCCGTCAGACCAACTTGCATTTTCCGTCCATGTTCCGGAGTGATTGTCCAAGGTTGATTCCTGCGAAAATAGTGAAGGAGAAAAGAGAAAAGATAAGAAGAGCAAATTCCTGATAGCATAAAGAAGACCACGGTATCGAGGTTCCTCAATGTACCCTTTTGACAATTTGCAGCTATTCTTGTTGCTTTTCATTCACCAAATATTTCTATATCAGGCAGTTTATATTATCATTTTCCCGCCGGATCGAATAGTGAATATATACGGGACAAACTCATAAATGTTACCGGGAATTTCTTTTAACAAATAATGTTTATCCATTGTCTAAGGATTTGGGATTGTTTGGTAAAATGAATATAATGATCTATATTCTATTACCTTACCCAGGATGATTTTATAAATTCAATCGTGAATACCCCCAGGAGGTGAGTAATAACCCACTGCAAGAATCAATGATTTCAAAAGAAAATTCGAAATGTTCACATAAAAAAACCGGTGATTGGTCAAAAGCACCGGTTTTTTCTGATATAAATTTCCTAAAAAGTTTTTACAGGTTTTTAATTTCTGCAACCAGTTTTTGAAGGGAGTCCTTGGCGTTCCCAAAGAGCATTCTGGTCTTGTCTTCATAGAAAAGATGGTTTTCTATGGCTGCATAACCCTTACCCATGCCCCTCTTCATAACGATAACATTCTTTGCCTGGCTAACCTGTATTATGGGCATCCCGTAAATTGGACTACCGGGATCATCATTGGCAGCCGGGTTAACCACATCGTTGGCACCGATTACCACGACCACGTCGGTATTGGGCAATTCCGGGTTTATTTCTTCCATTTCAACCAGTTTCTCATAGGCGACATCGGCCTCTGCAAGCAATACATTCATGTGTCCGGGCATACGGCCCGCCACGGGATGAATAGCGTATTTTACTTCAACTCCGTTTTCTTCCAGCATTTTTTCCAATTCATGACATATATGCTGTGCCTGAGCCACTGCAAGTCCATATCCGGGTACAATAACCACTTTGGATGAATAATTTAACAATACCGCGGCATCATTAACACTGATCTCGCGGATATTTCCGGCCTCTTTGCCCGAGGAGGCTCCTCCACCTCCAAATGAACCGATAATAACATTGAGGAGCGAACGGTTCATGGCCTGGGTCATTTTGATGGTGAGGATTGTTCCTGCCGCCCCAACCAATATTCCACCCAGAATCATGGCCTGATTTTGATATATAAATCCCGCCATAGCAGCGGCAATTCCTGTAAATGAATTCAAAAGTGAAATCACTACCGGCATATCTGCCCCGCCAATAGGCATAACAAAACTGATTCCATATATAATGGAGAGGGCAAACAAGGCATACACCACATAAAGCTCGGTGCTGCCTTCCAAAGTGCCCGTCATGATCAGAACCACCGTTCCAGCGATCACAACCAGGAAGAACAGGTTGAGCCAGGTCATGAACGGCTTAAATATATCCCCCACCTTTCCGTCGAGCTTACCATAAGCGATCATACTTCCGCTAAATGCGATGCTGCCAATCACAAGTCCCAGGAGGGTTACCAATAATGCGTTTCCGGAACCAGCAGGCAGGCTTGTATCTCCTGCCTGAGAAGCACTTTTCGAGTACTCTATCAGGGCAACCAATGCAGAGGCCGCACCCCCTGTAGCGTTAAAAATGGAGACCAGTTGAGGCATAGCGGTCATTTTCACCCTCCTTGCCACAATCGATCCAAAGACAGTACCGAGGGCTATGGTCACAAAAATAACCAGGATATTTATTCCTGATATCCCTTCCCCGCCCTCTTTATACAAAAAGATAGTAGTGGCCATTGCAATAAGCATTCCTGCCGCAGCCCATAAATTACCCTTTCGGGCAGTTTCCGGATGACTTTGCAGTTTAAGCCCGACAACAAACATGATGGCAGCGAGAAGATAACTGTACTCTAAAACAAATTGAGAGGTGTCAATAAAGAGAATAGTGTTAAGCATATTTTTATTTTTTCTTCTTTTTAAACATTTCCAACATCCTGTCGGTAACTACAAACCCACCGGCGACATTCAGAGTAGCACAAAACAGCGCGATAATACCGAGTACCCATTCGAAGGTAGTATCAGCATGTCCCACCAGAATAATACCTCCAATAATGATAACCCCGGAAATGGCATTAGCTCCCGACATGAGGGGAGTATGGAGTACAGAAGGAACATTGGAAATCACTTCAATTCCGAGAAAAACGGATAGGACAAGAATGAAAATGGTTTCTTTATATGTCCATAAAAAGTCTAAGATATTATCCATTATAATTTAATTTATTTAGTTAAGGCACTCTTAACACGATCGTTTACAATTTCACCATCGCGGGTGAGACAGGTTCCTGCAATAATGTCATCTTCAAAATTAAGATGGACCTCCCCCTCTTCAGAAAGGAGCAGGCTGATGAAATTAAGTGCATTTTTGCCGAACATCCTGCTCGAATCGGTAGGGAGTTCAGAGGGGTAATTTGACTTGCCAATGATTTTCACCTGTTTATGCTCAATTGTTTTTTCATTCTGACTCAGTTCGCAATTTCCTCCACTGGAGGCTGCCAGATCAATAATAATGGATCCCGGGCGCATGGCTTCCACGGTTTCCTTTTTGACCAGAATGGGCGCTTTTCTCCCAAATATCTGTGCAGTACATATCACGATATCCGACTTAACACAATGATCATGAACTGCTTGCCGCTGTTTTTGTTTGTATTCATCACTTTGCTCAACGGCATATCCACCCGCCGACTTTTCTTCCATGGCACCTTCAACCTCAACGAATTTAGCCCCAAGGCTTTTAACTTCTTCTTTAACTGCCGACCTGACATCGAAAACCTCCACGACGGCCCCGAGTTTCCTGGAGGTAGCGATTGCCTGTAAACCGGCTACCCCGGCTCCCAGGATAAGCACTTTCGCAGGCTTGATCGTTCCGGCAGCAGTCATAAACATAGGAAGAAATTCACCAAAGTGGTTCGCGGCATCCAGTACGGCCTTGTAGCCTGCCACTGTAGCCTGTGAAGAGAGGATATCCATGGATTGCGCACGGGAAGTCCTCGGAACAATATCGAGGCTAAAAGAAATAATTTCCTTGTCGGTCATCTCTCGAACCAGGCTTTTATTAAAAAAGGGATTAAAAACCGCGATGACAATTTTGCCTTTCTCCAATGACGCCAGTTCCTTGCTGGATGGGGGATTGATTCCCAGGATCAGGTCTGATTCAGCGAGGATTTTTTCACGGGAATGAATTTCCGCACCGCTCTCTTTATATTGCTGATCTGAAGCAAAAGCTTTTGATCCTGCGTCTCTCTCTACGAGTACCGTTAGCTTTTTGGCTATAAGAGAGGCTACACTTTCGGGGAGCATGGAAACCCTGTTTTCGCCGGAAGGTTCTTTTAAAATTCCTAATTTCACAAGTGTCAAGATTATAATTTTTTAGGTGGAACAAATATAGGGAAAAAGGGTTTAATCTGAAACAGGATCAGGGCTATATCCTGCATTTTAGCTTCACTTCAACAATATTTTGTCTATCATACCCTATACAAAGGGCCCTAACTAAAGGGTTAGGATATTCTGAATAAAAGACTTAAGGGATTCAACGATGGATTTCTGAGGGAATGGGAAAAAATTTCTTGTTCATCATTAAAACTTACTATTATTTTTTTTCCGGAGGAATGTTTTTATTCTCCATTAATGTAAGGGTAATTTCTTCCGCTCCTTTCAACGATAGGTGGTCACCATCGGGAGCATAACATTCATCCCTCAGCTTTAGGTTGGATAAGTCTATAATTTGCAAGTGGTTTTGATGGATGATTTCCCTTAGTTTCTCTTTATATTCATCAGGAATTTGATTCGAATAATAGGCATGAAGGGGGGTGTTCAAAAATATGAGTTCAACACCCTTATCTTCACACAGACTTATAATTTTATTCAAATAGTGAATATTTATTTCAGAAAAGGGTTTCAGTTGATCATTATTATAATATTGATAGCGCAATCTTTTATCCATCGAGGAATGAACCGCCCTTGTATTTTCAAACCCGTTCACAAATCCACCCAAAAAAGGAGGATTATCTTGTTCAAGAATTATCATTATTCCTTGTTTAATCACACTTTTTAGGAAGGATACTCCTCTGGTTTTGTTCCAATACATCACCCGTAATTGCTCCTTCACCGGCATCAGAAAGAAATATTTCGGGGCAATAGCCAAAGAATAGAATCCACTAATAAAACTGTCGTAACGACTGGATAAACTATGGCATCCAAGCCCCAAAAAGATATGTTCCACAGAGGGATTGTTCTTTAAGAGCATCCTGAGCTTGAAATAGGAAAAATAAAAGGATTCCGATCTTACTGCTATATTTTGTCTTCCCGGAATCTTCCGGGCATCAATAGACTCCTCAATATGTGAATCTCCGCAATAAAGGGTGGAAATATCCTTTTTAAAAATATAACTCTCCGAAAGGCTTCCTACATATACAGTAAACAGATAGAACAGAGGTACCCCAATAAGGAAGGGAATGACCAGGAAGAGTAGTATTCTTTTTATAAATCGATTCATTTAAAATTGAAAATAAATAAATTGCTGTTCTTTGCCCCCATACCAAAAAATTGCCAATATAATTACATAATACATGGCATATCTAAAGGGTTGTTTCCAGGATCTACCCACATGTGCAATCGCATACTGACCCTCTCTCCCATTCCATTCTATGATGAGAAAAATCCCTAGAAGAATTGTTATCCATAAAGCTTTTAATCTTCCTTCAAACTGTGGGAAGGTAAAAAGTGAAGGAGAGAAAATTTCACTAATGAAGCTAATTGCATGTCCTATATTATTCGCTCTAAAAAATATCCAGGCAATAAGAGTCAAGCTAAAAGTCAGAAGCATAAGGGAAAGTTCTTTTATGTCAGGAAAGGATTTTCCCTGTGCAACAATATCTAAATGGTGCCGGTTTTTATTAGTAAGCAGAAGGGGTAAAAAATAAATTGCATTTAAAACTCCCCAAACGATAAAAGTCCAGTTCGCTCCATGCCAGAAACCGCTTACAATAAAAATAATAAATGTATTCCTGACCTTCATCCAGGTCCCGCCACGACTTCCTCCCAGGGGTATATACAGATAATCCCTAAACCAGGTGGAGAGAGAAATATGCCAACGTCTCCAGAACTCTGCAATATCGCGTGAAAAATAGGGGAAATTGAAATTTCGCTTTAAGTCAAAACCAAAAAGACGGGAGGTCCCGATAGCGATATCCGAATAACCCGAGAAGTCGCAATAAATCTGAAAGGTGAAAAATAATGCGCCAAATAAGAGGGTGCTTCCTGAATATTCAGAGGAATTGTTGAAAATCAGATTGGCATACTCAGCACAGTTATCTGCGATTACTATTTTTTTAAATAATCCCCAGAGTATTTGCCTCAATCCGTCAACCGCTTTCCCATAGTCAAAAGTCCTTTTACTGTAAAATTGAGGAAGCAGATGGCTTGCCCTTTCAATGGGACCGGCAACCAGTTGAGGAAAGAAACTTACAAAAGCGGAAAAGGCGATAAAATCTTTGGTGGGTTTAAACCTCCTTTTGTATATATCGATCGAATAGCTTAATGTTTGAAAAGTATAGAAACTGATTCCTACAGGCAATATAATATGTAGGGAATTGGCCCGGATGGGAGTGCCGAAAAATGAAAAAGCCGTTATAAAATTCTCTATAAAAAAATTATAGTACTTAAAAAATCCAAGTAATCCGATGTTTACCAGAATACTGGTCCAGAGCTATAATTTGCGTACATTCCTGTTTTTCTGTCTTAACAGCCCCAGCCCCACAAAATAGTCTACGATAGTACTGAAGAGTATCAACGATAAAAAACGCCAGTCCCACCATCCATAAAAAACATAACTTGCTGCCACAATTAATAAATTTTGCAGTCGCAGGTTTTTGTTTACCACAAACCAGTAGAGCAGGAAAACCACCGGTAAGAATACTGCAAAGTCAATTGAGTTAAAAAGCATAAAAGAGGTTTGGGAGTTTCCCCCTGTTTATAGTAAAGGCCAAAAATAAAAATTATTAGGGCAATTGGAAACAGCCCTGGACCCTTTTGTAAAAGACAAATTGCATTTTGGCATAAAAATTATGATCCCCATTCAAGATTCTTCCTATTGCCCGAAACAAATCTTTTCCTTCTCTGTTTAAATCCTTAATAGTCACACTTAAACTTTAACTGATATTTTTCAAACAATAATCAAGTAGCCAGGAAGTATCCGAGGAATAAAATGAGGGCTCTACCCAGAAATTAGAGAAATAAATTTACTTTTGATTATTGTAAACTGTGTACCATCGATTATGGATGATCTATCATTTTTAGGAAATGCGGAAATTGAATCAATAAATGAACTTTTCAGGCAATACAAGGAAGATCCGGATAGCCTGGATATCTCCTGGCATCACTTTTTTCAGGGATTCGACTTCGCCAGAGAGGATTTTTCGGTTCGCGACCTGAAATCAGAAATCTTCGATAAGGAGGTTAAAGTGCTAAACCTCATCGATGCTTACCGTAAAAGGGGGCATCTGTTTACTCAAACCAATCCTGTTCGTACCCGCCGAAAATATTTCCCTACACTGGACATAGAAAATTACGGCCTGGAAGCCTCCGATCTTGAGGTAGAGTTCTATGCCGGAAAAGAAATCGGAATTGGCAAAAGCTCCCTAAGTGAGATACTGACCTTTTTACAGAGGACCTATTGTGAATCCATCGGTTCGGAGTATATGTTCATACGAAACCCGGAGAAAACCAGCTGGCTTATAGAAAATATTGAGAAAAACAGGAACCATACGGTTTTCACTGCTGAACAAAAAAAAGAAATTTTCTTTCACCTTAACCACGCGGTGGGTTTTGAATCCTTTATCCATAAAAAATTTACGGGTCAGAAACGTTTCTCCCTTGAGGGAGCCGAAACATTGCTTCCCGCTTTAAATGCCACCATCGACATAGGCTCGAATCTCGGGATAAAAGAGTTTACCATTAGCATGTCCCACAGGGGAAGGCTGAATGTACTGGGGAATGTATTGCAAAAACCCTATGAAAAAATTTTCAAGGAGTTCGACGGGGAGGCCTATGATGAGGGCATTTCCCTGGGCGACGTGAAATATCATCTTGGATACGGCAAAAAGGTACAGACTATTAAAGCAAATGAAGTGATGCTGAACCTTGTACCGAACCCTTCCCATCTTGAATCGGCGAGTCCCATCATCCAGGGGATTACCCGTGCTCTTATCGATAAGGTGTATGACCACGATTATAACAGAGTAGCTCCGGTAATTATCCATGGAGATGCTGCTATTGCCGCACAGGGAGTGGTATATGAGGTAATCCAGATGTCCGAAATTGAAGGTTATAAGACGGGAGGGACCATTCACCTGGTGATCAATAATCAGGTGGGATTCACCACCAATTACCTGGATGCCCGATCAAGCACCTATTGCACTGATATCGGCAAGGTAACCAAATCCCCAATTTTCCATGTCAATGGGGACGATGTCGAAGCTCTCGTGCATACCATGCAGATTGCGATGGAATATCGCCAGCTATTTCATTCAGATGTATTTATAGATATACTTTGTTACCGGAAATATGGCCACAACGAAGGAGATGAACCCCGCTTCACGCAGCCTCTTTTGTATAAAGCCATTGCCGCACATCCCAATCCACGGGATATTTATGCGGAAAAACTAATCAATGAAGGGATTTACACCAAAAAACAGATCGAAACCCTCAAAAACGATTTTGATTCCATTTTGGAAGAAAAGCTGGCCAGATCAAAGGAATTAAAAAAAGTCACGATTACACAATTTCTAAAGGAAGAATGGTCTGGGTATCGTTATGGGGAGGAAGAAGATTTTGAAAATCCCATTCCTACGGGAGTCCCGCATCAAACGATTGTTCAACTGATCAAAAAAATCAATGAACTTCCACAAGAGAAAAAATTCTTCAAAAAAATTGTCCGGCTTATGGAGGAGCGGATAAAAATGGGAGAGGGTGGGAAAATTGATTGGGCCATGGGGGAAATTTTAGCCTACGCCACACTTCTAACGGAAGGCCATCCGGTAAGGATCAGTGGACAGGATAGCGTACGCGGCACATTTTCACACCGCCACGCCGGAGTGGTAATTGAAGATACAGACCAGCTCTATTTTCCGTTAAAAAACCTCTCCCCTGAGCAGGCTTCCTTCGAGATCTATAATTCTTTACTTTCAGAATACGGTGTGATGGGATTTGAATATGGATATGCATTGACAACTCCAAAAACCCTAACCATATGGGAAGCGCAATTTGGTGATTTTGCCAATGTTGCCCAGGTTATTGTCGACCAGTACATCAGCTCGGCCGAGGAGAAGTGGGGATTGATGAACGGATTGGTCCTGTTCCTTCCCCACGGCTATGAAGGCCAGGGGCCTGAACATTCCAGTGCGCGGATCGAACGGTATTTGGTTCTCGCGGCACGCGGAAATATGCATATTGTAAACCCCACAAGCCCATCGAACTTTTTTCACCTGTTAAGGCAACATATGAAACGCGATTTTCGCGTGCCACTTATTGTTTTTACCCCTAAAAGTCTTCTTCGTCATCCCAAATGCATTTCATCAATTTCAGCGCTCAGCGAAAGTCGTTTTATGCCCGTTATTGACGACGAAAATGTGGATATTGTAGAGGTAAGGCGCGTGGTCCTCTGCTCGGGAAAAGTATATTATGACCTGCTGGAGAGAAAGGAGGAGTTCGGAGCCCGTGATATAGCACTCGTCCGGATTGAGCAACTTCATCCATTTCCCATGAAGGAGATCCGGAAAATACTCAGGAAATACAAAAATAATCTTTTGACCCTGTGGGTGCAGGAAGAGCCTGAAAATATGGGACCCTGGTATTACGTTCAAAATATGATGAGAAAACTGGAGATTATCCATGTTGCCCGGCAACCCAGCGGTAGCCCCGCAGTGGGACTATTAAAACTTCATAATATACAGCAAAATGAAATTATCAATAAGGTTTTCAGAAAATGTGATTGTGAGTTAAAAAATAAATATTGCGGTCTTCAATGTGTTGTGGGAAGTTCACGGGAAAATATACTTAAACAGCATCATTATTTTGAAGAAAACAAAAAATCCAGCGTATGACCATTGAAATAAAAGTCCCAAGTCCCGGAGAATCCATCTCAGAAGTGGAAATATCCGCATGGTTCGTAAAATCGGGAGATAAGGTGAAAAAGGATCAGGAAGTTGGCGAAATCGAGTCTGAAAAAGCCACTCTTCCTCTTTTGGCTTCTGAAGATGGGGAGATTACCCTCCTGAAAGAAGAAGGAGAAACCGTTCCGGTTGGGGAGGTGGTCGGAACTATTGAACCTTCAAAAAAAGGGAATGCAGAAGAAATCGCAAATGCAAGCGATAATGAGCAATCTAAAGATTCAAATGCTTCAGGGTCCGCAGAAACTGAAGCAAACACTGATCAGAAAAAACCCCAGGCGAAAAAATCCTCTCAAAAAGAAGAACAAGGCACTAAAGAACCCCATAATAGTTTGTCAAACGGCGAACTTCTGCAGCGGAATGAATCCTCCGGCTTCACTTCCTCAGATAATCAATCCGGATCGAGGGATAACAGAACCACCCCGGTGGCAAAAAAAATGATGGAGGAACACGATCTTTCCATCGATGATGTAATAAATGGTTTACGGAAAATCGGAAAGAAGGAAATGGAAATTGTCCTGGGGACCAGTTCCATCAGTTCCTCTAAAAACAGGGCCGAGAGCAGGGAGGAAGAAAAAAAACCGATAAGTAAGCTTCGTAAAAAACTGAGTGAGAGACTTGTATCCGTGAAAAATGAAACCGCGATGCTCACTACGTTTAATGAAGCGGATATGAGTGCTGTCATCTCTTTGAGAAAAAATTATCAAAGTGCCTTTATGGAGAAGCACGGGATCAAGCTGGGATACATGTCATTTTTTACCAAGGCGGTTAGCCTGGCTCTGGAAGATTTTCCCAACATAAACAGCAGGATTGAAGAAAATCAGATCATTCACGCTAAATACACGGATATTGGAATTGCAGTCCAGACAGACAAAGGGCTTATGGTACCTGTCCTGCGTAATGTGGAAAACATGAGTCTTGCCGATATTGAAAAAGAGATCGCGGAACTCGCCAGGCAGGCAAGGAAAAACAGGATCAGCATCGATCAAATGTCGGGTGGCACCTTTACCATTACCAATGGTGGGATTTATGGCTCGCTTCTTTCGACCCCTATCCTTAACCCTCCACAATCCGCAATTCTTGGAATGCACAACATCGTAGACCGCCCCATTGCAATTGCCGGAAAGGTCGAAATCCGACCCATGATGTACCTGGCTCTTTCCTATGATCACCGGTTGGTAGATGGCCGTGATTCGGTAAGCTTTTTAGTACTGGTTAAAGAATATCTTGAAAACCCGGAAAGGATGCTTACCGGGAAGATTGATTTAAAAAAGAGGTTACTGGATCTGGATTGAAGGGCAGTCATTGAAGATTATCCCTTTAAATCAGGATTAGGGGAATCATAAAATTTTCTCAATTCAAGGAGATTTTCGTTTTATTTTTACAGGTAGTGCAGGAAAAAAACTCATATGGAATCAACTAAAGGAAAAACCGCCAATGTTTTCGGCTATACAGGGCTAACGGGTTCAAAGCTGGCACATCACCTTCTATCTGACTTGAGGTATTCAAAAGTAAGAATTTTTGTCCGGCGGCCTATCTCCCTTAATCATCCCTCCGCAGAGATCATTGTAAATGACCTGTCGGATATCCGGCAATTAAGTGAGGTTATCACCGGGGATGAAGTATATTGTTGTCTGGGTACAACTTCAAAAAAGGCCGGGTCGAAAGAGGCTTTTGAACGGGTTGATCTTGCCCTCCCCCTGGAAATTGGCACTATCGCAAAGGAAAACAGGGTCGATAAATTCCTGGTCATCTCCTCCCTCGGTGCCAATGCCAAATCCGGAAATTTTTACCTGAAGACCAAAGGAAAGATGGAAGAGGGATTAAAAACTCTTGGATTCAGGCAATTATCTATTTTCAGACCCTCCCTTCTGTTGGGGAAGAGATCAGAGAAAAGGCCCGCAGAACAAATCGGCAAATTTCTCTTTAGTGCCTTATCCTTTCTTTTCATCGGACCATTGAAGAAATATAAAGGGGTCCATGCCGATACTGTCGCAAGGGCGATGATCCGCGTGGCAAATAATGTCCCCTCGAACATCATCTATGAATCGGATAAGATCCGGGAATTAGGTTCTAAAACAGATTAAGGCAAAGTGGGCTTTTCCTGCTTTGACTGGCTGGTAATTTTCTTCAACTCTTCCAGCATAGCTTTCTCCTGGTCGGTCATTTCCATTGTTCCTGCCTCGGCAAGGAACTTTTCAGCCAGCTCAAAATTACCGCGGACTCCTTCAATGTAAGCCGTCATCATTAGGTTTTTGGGATTGCGCTTAGCGTTTAATGCTTCATCCATCAGGAGAGCCGCCAAACCGACCGCTTCCGGGTTTTGCCCATATTCCTTCACCAGTTCGTAGGCCTCTTTATAAAGATACTCATCAGCATTCACCTGAGATGCATGATAGCCTTTAAATATCAAGTCCTGATAATTTTTCCAGCTGGCCGTATTGGCATAATATATTTTATGGGTGATATCCCGCACATAATCCATATCGGCCGAATCGCTTCCCAGATATACAGGCAGCACTTCAGAAATAATCCTTTCCATGTAGGCAGAATCTCTTTCCCCGATTGCTTTTCCGAGGCTGGCGTTATAAATATTGTTCAAAAAGAGTTCAGCAGTATCATTGCCCCATACTTCAAAGGCTTTTTGTCGGTTATTCTTTATGACCGAAAAAATTCTTCCATCCAAATCCGTTATAGAACCAGCAATTATGGATTTATAGGAAGGATCCAAAATCTCTTTATCACTAAGCGCAGAAATTATTGAATCGGACAACCGGGCAGCTTTTTCATTCTGTCCGAGGGAAAGGAGGAGGGCATGATATTCACTCATCTCGCGGTTATCAAGTTTGTTTTCCGCGAGTTTGTTTTCAAATTGTATGATCTTCATAAAATTTTCGGCAATAATATTTCCCGTTTCGGCGAGTTCAGGAGCCTCTCTCACGCCAACGATACTTGTAATAACTTTTTCAGCTGAATTCAGAAAGTACATGGTGGGATAAGCATGCAAACCATAACGGCCAACCATTATCCTGCCAAATTCACTCTCCCCGTCAAGCCGGGCATTTACAAATTCCCTGTTGAATATTGATGCTAAGGCAGAATCGGTATATACTGTCCTATCGAGGTATTTACACGGTCCACACCAGGTTGCGTATATATCAAGAAAAACAGGCCTTTTGGTATTTTCAGAATTGGCCACAATCTCCTGCCAGTCCCCTGCATTTTCAATCTCGGCAAATTGTATTTGTGCTTTTGAAAATTGGATGGAAATGACAGACAAAAGAGTAATTATTATAGTGATATTCAGTGTTTTCATAAATAATAATATTTATTTTAAAATTTAAAAAAAGTAATTCCTTATATTTTCCGGATGATCTTCACCGATACCTTGAATTTCAGTATTTTGTGGGAAATTAACCCATGTGTTAACCAATTGCTCCAGCCCTTTTATAAAGGTTGAATAATTTTTTCTGTTCGTTCTCCCAGGTTAGCTCTTCTGCTGCGCGCCGGATATTGATGGCCCATTCTTGTCGCCGGGGACCATCATTCAACATGAATCCGATCAGCCGTTTAATTTCGGGCGTATCGGATGGATCCACTACAAGACCGGTGCCATATTTTTCCACGATTGACCTCATCTCCGGAAATCCGGAAACTAAAGTAGGAATCCCGGCCTGCATATAGTCGAAAAGTTTGTTGGGAAGGGCATAATAATAATTAAGGTTAGTATTCATCTCCAGAGAAACCCCAAGATGCGCTTTTTTGGTGACCGACCGCAATTGTTCGGGACGAAGCCTGCCTGTTAGATAAACCCTGTGGTTAAGCTGTTCCCTCTTTATTTGATGCTCAATTTCGTGGAAGCGGTCTCCCGTTCCTGCAATTATAAAAACAACCCCATCCATCTCCTTCACGGCATCAATCACTGTTTCAATGCCGCGATCCAGATTTACTGCTCCCTGGTAAATCAGGATCTTTTTACCCGACAACCAGCCTGGCAATTCATAATTTTCGGTACTTGATTCCTTTTGAGGAAGATTCCGGATGACTTCAAAATCATTATGATATTTCGTATGGTAGATTTCCGCCAGAGAATCGTTAACAGTACAGGCATGTTTAAGTTTCGGAAGGATCATTCTTTCTATAAAGAGCCAGGTATTTTTCACCACTGTACGATTAGCCAATTCGGGAACCTCTGTAAAATACTCATGACTATCATAGATCAGCGGCTTATTTCTCAACCGGGATACAAGAAAATTGGCTGGAAGAGTATCCAGGTCATTGGAAACAAGCGCTTTGATATAACGTCGGCTTATCAGGAAGAGAAAAAGCCTTACATTAAAGCAGGCATAAAAAAAGAAGCCCTTTTTGAACAACAGACGCATCCGCACAACCGTGTATTTTCGGGCAGGCAATTCTTCTGAACCGGAAAGCTTTCTACCAATGACCTCGACCTTTTCTCCCATCGAAGACAAACTGCCTGCAACTTTCTGAACCCGTTGATCAGTAATGAAATCATTACTTACAGATATATAAATAGGTCTGTTCATTTAATTTTTCGAGGCAACTAAGTTAGAAAATAACCCAAACATATCTGTCCTGATATTCATCAAATGCTATCTTTGTGGCAATTTAGGAATTATGTTGAATATTTTAAGCGATTATAGTCTCAGGCAAAACAACAGCTTCGGAGTGGAGGTGAAGGCAGCCTCCTATCTGCCCTTGCATTCGATGAAGGAAATCCATAAAAGTATCGGTTTGTTGAAGCTGAACCACCGGGATTTCCTGATCCTTGGAGAAGGGAGCAATATCCTGTTTACATCCGATTACCCTGGGCTTATTTTGCACCCCGTGCTAAAGGGGATTGAGAGTATCGGGGAAGACCCGGACCATCCCGTAATAAAGGTGGCCTGTGGGGAAAACTGGGACCAACTAGTTAATTATACGGTAAACAAAGGATGGAGCGGAATCGAAAATCTATCTCTGATCCCCGGAAGCGTCGGATCAGCGCCGGTCCAAAATATCGGAGCATACGGGGCGGAGGCCAGGGATACAGTATTGTGGGTGGAGGGGATAGATATAGCTACAAACTCCCTGAAAAGGATCGTTTCGGAAGATTGTCAATTTGGATACAGGAATAGTATTTTTAAAGAGGAATTAAAAAATAAATTCATCATAACTCATGTTGCCTTCAGTTTGCTCAAAAAGCCGAACTTCAATCTTTCCTATGCCAATTTAGACCAACTATTCAGGGAAAAAGAGAAGAAGGATTTAAAATCCCTCAGAGAAATTATAATCAACATTCGGGAAAAAAAATTACCAGATCCGAAAATTACCGGAAATGCGGGCAGTTTTTTTAAAAATCCACTAATTAATCTGGAACACTTTACCCGGTTAAGGGAGAAATTTCCTGAAATCCCATTTTATCCTACAGGAGATTTAATAAAAATACCTGCTGCCTGGCTTATCGAAAAGTCGGGTTGGAAAGGGAAACGTGCTGGCAATGTGGGCACATGGCCTCACCAACCTCTTGTGATCGTAAATTACGGAGGGGCAAGCGGAAAGGAAATACTGGATTTTTCTTTGGGGATTCAGGAGAGCGTAATCAAAATATTCAACATTGAATTGGAGAGAGAGGTAAGCGTAATATTTTAGGTATCACTTTATTGCGCTGATCCCATAATGGTATGGTAGGCCTCGTCGAGAATATCCATTACCCTATCCAAATCGGATGCTTCTGCATAGGTTCGCAGAACCGGCTCTGTACCAGAGGCACGGATCATCAACCACGCGTCATTTTCGAAAAAATATTTGTACCCGTCCAGTGTTTCTTTTCTTAATACATTATACTTGCCGAAGGACTTATAAGAATCCTTATAGCATTTCTCAAGAACCCTGTTTTTCATTTCCTTTGGAACGTGAAGGTCTGATCGGTGAAAAGCGAATGAACCGGTTATGCTATAAACCTCATCAATAAGCTGCCTTAAGGATTTGCCAGTGTCGCTCATCCATTTCATAAAGGTGAGGCCGATCCATATTCCGTCCCGTTCCGGAATATGGCCTTTAATACTAATACCACCGGATTCTTCTCCTCCAACAAGCACTTCATCGCGTACCATTATGCGGGAAATTTCCTTAAAACCAATTTTTACGCGTGTTACATCTAATTTATAATGGGCGGCAAGTTTTTCAATTTTAATGGTAGAAGAAAAGCCGGTAACAATCTCCCCTTTTAGCCTTAAATAACCGGCAACGTAGTGTATTAAGAGTAGTAAGATATGATGGGAATCAATATATCTCCCGGTTTCATCGGCTAATGCAATCCGGTCGCCATCTCCATCAACAGCTATTCCCAGTTTAATATTTTCCGTTTTCCCCACATAATCCAAAAATTCATGAAGATTTTTTTCCAGCGGTTCAGGAGGGAATCCGCCAAATAAAGGATCGGGCCGGGGGTGGATAGAATGAATTCCCGGAAGCATCTTTGTCATCAGTTTTTGACTACTTCCATACATGGATTCGAAGGCAACGGAAGAGGCGAAAGACTGAAGTTCCGGAAAGTCGAAATTCTCCCTGAGATGTTGAATATAATAATCCTCGATATTTCCGATGGTAAGAAGATCCCTGTCGATCAGATTTTCGGTTTTAATCAGGTTAAGATCAATGGTGGTATCATAATTTATGAGCGCAACGATATCCTTCAAATCTTCCTCCGGCAGGGGGCCGCCATGACTGCCCTTTAACTTAAAACCGTTGTATTCGGATGAATTATGGCTTGCGGTAATAATGATGCCTAGTTCAGCCTTCATCATATTCACGACAAGGGAAACAACCGGGGTTGAAGTATACCGGTCGCTAAGGATCACTTTAATCCCTTTGGAAGCCAGGATTTTGGCTGCCGATTCAGCAAACATCCTACCCCCAAAACGGGTGTCATATGCAATAATAACCGTAGCTTCCCCAAATTTCTTTAAAAGCCAGGTAGAACAGGCAAGGGATAGCCGGGACACATTTTCCTCCGTGTAATCGCGTGCAATGATACCGCGCCAACCATCTGTCCCAAATCTAATTTTATTCATCAGGTGAAATTACGTCTAAAAATTAATAAAACGAGGCTTATTTGAATATTTTCCGTCGATTGAGCGCATTATGGTACAAACGAGCATTTTCGTTATGTTGGGAGAGTGTTCTGGCAAAATTGTGATACCCGGAAAGGTCGGGTTTAGCGCAGAAATAAAGGTAATTATGAGAGGAATAATTTAAAACGGCATCAATGGCTGCAATGGTAGGTATACTTATGGGACCCGGAGGAAGACCCCGATTCAGGTAAGTGTTGTAAGGGGAGATGATTTTCCGGTGTTTATTAAGGACACGCCTGATCGAAAAGTCATTCACCGCATAGATTATGGTTGGATCCGATTGAAGGGGTATGCCATTTTTGATCCTGTTCATAAAAACTCCGGCAATAACCGGATTCTCATCATCATGCAGGGATTCCTGGTCGACGATGGAGGCAAGGGTGGAAACCTCAATCCTCGTCAGTCCTATTTCCTCCGCCATATCGCTCCGGCTGCCTGCCCAAAAAGCAATATATTCCCTTTTCATTCTTTTGGTGAATTCTTCAGGATTGGTATTCCAGAAAAATTCATAGGTATTGGGTATGAAAACCGCAGGAAAAGTTTCCTTTGTAAACCCATAGAGATGGGGTACACTATCATTTAAAAAATAGCGGCTAAATTCTTCCGGGCCGGGTTCCAATTGCTTACCTATGATTTTTGCAAGTTCCTTCAATGTACGCACATGGCTAAATATCAGGCTCACCGGCTCCTGTCTTCCGGATCTCAGCATATTGATCAGATCGGCATTACTCATACCATTTTCCACCCGGTATCGTCCTGGCTTAATGGAAGTATCATAATTTTTCTTTTTCGCCAGCCAGATAAAACCTTTTTTATCAGTGATAAGTTTTCCTCTTTCAAGTTCCTTGATCACCCGATCAAAATCTGCTCCTGTGGGTATAAACAGCAGTGCGCTATCCTCCTTCTCAAGCCGGACAGTGGGACGGAATATGGAATTATAGATCCGAACAAGTAAAAAAACCGCCATCAGTATAGCAAGCAGTATCAGCCATAGTGAAAGCTTATGAACGAGAGGGGATTTTCTTTTGGTTTTTTTTCTTATCATACGCCATAAGGAGAACCACAAAAATACAATAAAAACAGTATAATAAACTAAAATTTAGAAGCACAAAAATGCATTCTCAACCAATGTATTGAATTTAGGTGAACTCATAGAAATTCATTCAGTTCCTTTTTTAAATAGACTATTGCCTCCCGGGTAGGTGAAACCTCCGAGTTTATGCTATTCTCCAATATCTTTCGGCTAAGTGCAATCCCACTTTCCGCTGGTTTAAGTTCTGAGGCGGTTTCGTTGATAAGCCGGATGATATTGGTACGGGAGCTTTTGATCAATTCCCAGGCCATATTGCTAATATATGCCTGTTGTGCAAGATTGTGCTCTAATTCCGTCCGTACGGAGGACACCATTTCATTCTGCAATTGAGCCACGCTCATATCAGTCTGTCCCATTCTCATTACAATCGACTCGGGCGATATACGCTCCAGGAAGAGGATAAGCCGTTCATAGGCCTGCAATCTCAGGGGAAGAATGCTGTCTTTCCTGCTTATGTTCAGTTCAAATTTCCGCTTTTTTTCTTCATTTTTCATAAATGCCCGGAGGATGAAAAAGGCAGTGAGAAAAACAATCAGAGCCGGAAGGGTATATTTAAGGATTTCAAGTAGATCGTTCATGTTGATATTTTTTTAAAACTATTCATTGCAAATATTGATCAATTTATTATAAATACTTTATTTTTGAAGAAAATTAAGAAATTTATTTATCTGCCATCCCAATGTAAAATTAGTATTTTTATGGAAAATGTTTCAAAAAGATTAGCAAGCCTCTCCTCCTCTCAAACCATCGCGATGAACCAAAAGAGCCGCGAAATGAAAGAACAGGGAATCGATGTAATCAATCTGAGTGTTGGCGAACCCGACTTTCCCTCCCCGGACCATATCAAGGCAGCAGCCAAACAAGCCATCGATGACAATTATTCCTTTTATGCTCCTGTTCCAGGATATGCCGACTTCCGGAAAGCCATCTGCACAAAATTCAAAAATGAAAATAACCTGGAGTATACCCCGGACCAAATAGTAGTCTCCACGGGGGCAAAGCATTCCATTGCCAATGTCCTGATTTCAATTATCGATCCGGGGGATGAGGTAATCGTTCCTGCCCCCTATTGGGTAAGTTATGTGGAACAGGTTAAGATTGCGGAAGGGATCAATGTCATCATTGAAACCAGCTTTGATCAGGATTATAAAATATCCGCTCAACAACTTGAAAATGCCATTACCCCCAAAACCAAAGCACTGATCCTTTGTTCACCCTCCAATCCCACCGGAAGCGTGTATTCCCACGATGAACTAAAATCGCTGGCTGATGTCCTTCGGAAACATCCCCGAATCATCATTATTTCCGATGAGATTTATGAACATATAAATTTTGTTGGCAAGCATACAAGCATAGCGGAATTCCCCGGTATGTACGAACAAACGGTGGTTGTAAACGGAGTATCAAAAGCTTACGCCATGACCGGTTGGAGAATAGGATACATGGGAGCCCCATTATGGATTGCCAAAGCCTGCAATAAACTTCAGGGCCAAATGACCTCGGGAGCTACTTCCGTAGCGCAACGGGCTGCATTGGTCGCACTTGAGGGAGATCAGAAATGTGTTGCCGACATGAACGATGCCTTTCAAAGAAGACGGGATCTTGTCATGAAAAGATTGAATAAAATCAGCGGGGTGAAATGCTCAGTCCCCGATGGTGCGTTTTATGTGTTTCCGGATATGAGTCATTTCTATGGAAAATCGGCCGCCAATTCAAAAATCAATGGGAGTATGGATCTATGCCTTTACCTTCTGTCGGAAGGTCGGATAGCCACGGTTCCCGGAGATGCTTTCGGGGCACCCGATAATATCAGGATATCCTATGCAAATTCAGACGAAAATTTGGTTAAGGCAATGGACAGATTGGAAAAAGCCCTCGGACAACTTAAGTAGGTTGTGTCAATAAGGTTACACGACTGGATCTGAACCGGGCTTGCGGGTTCAGCGGAGCTAAAATTATTTTTCAAAACTTGCGAAGCAGGGAAAAGCGCATTTTACCTATGTAAATGAGCATTTTCCCTGCGAGCAATGAAGAAAAAGGATATCATGGACAGACTCAGTAATTTAGAATTGCGACAGAAAGCTTTTATTTTATAAGCTCCACACTTCTCTTAACGAAATTGGTCAGGGCTTCCCCTTTCAACATATTATTGGATAACAATGCAAGATCAATAAGCTGCTTGACCAACTTGTTTTTCCTGCCAAACTCCCGGAGGGCAGAACGCTTCTCATCCTCAATCTTACTTATATTGTTTAGAAGTTCCTGCTTTTTGTCCTTTTCTGCCTGATCAATTTCCTCCTCTTTTTTCCCTTCACCGGCCTTTTCCACTTTTTCCAGCTCCCCCTTCAGGGGTTTCAGGGATTCATCAAAACCTGTGAGTTTTACTGAAAGCTTTTTATCTTTTTCCTGGATCACCTTCTGGATTAAAGGATGGTCGGTATTGACAACGAGGTTATAGCTTTCCGGAAGTTTTCCGTAAAATGAATCCATTCCGCTCATCGCTGACATATCCTTCATCCTGCGCATGAATTCGGACTGGGTGATCAATACCGGGCTCTCCCCTTCACCCAGCGATTCGAAACTTACCATGAACCTGGAGGAATCAGGTACCTGACTTTCCATAACCACAGACATCTCCTCACGAACAGCGGAAGGAATATCTGCTTCTTTGGTTCCCTCTTTTTCAATGATCTTGTCAATAACCTCTGAATCGACCCGTGTAAAGCGGGAATCCTTGAACTTCTGCTCTAAATGGTTTACCAGGTGAGCATCCAGTTGGCCCTCCATCAGCAAAACATCATAGCCTTTAGACCTGGCCTTTTCTATAAAGGAATGCTGTTTATCCTTATCGGTGGTATAAAGATATATGAGGCTTTTGTGCTTATCGGTCTGGTTTGCAGAGATAAGGTTCCGGTACTCCTCAAAAGTGAAATATTTTCCGTCAACATTTTTCAGAAGAGCAAACTTTTCAGCCCGTTCGTAAAATTTTTCATCACTGATCATTCCGTAGGTAATGAAAAGTTTTAGATCGTCCCATTTCTTTTCAAATTCTTCCCGGTTTTCCTTAAATATCTCTTCCAGCCGGTCGGAAACTTTTTTGCTGATATGGTTGGATATTTTCTTTACGTTCGAATCGCTTTGAAGATAACTTCTGGAGACATTTAAAGGAATATCGGGCGAATCGAGTACCCCATGAAGCAGGGTAAGAAATTCCGGAACAATGCCTTCGACCGAATCGGTCACAAATACCTGATTTGAGTACAATTGAATTTTATTTTTTTGTATCTCAAAATTGCTTTTTATTCTGGGGAAGTATAATATTCCGGTAAGATTAAAAGGATAATCAACATTGAGATGAATGTTGAAAAGAGGTTCTTCGGACATGGGGTAAAGTTCCCGGTAGAAGGCCTGATAATCTTCCTCCTTTGCATCGGCCGGCTTGACAGTCCAAAGGGGTTTGGTATCATTGATAATGTGATCCTTGCCCGTTTCGGTTTCTTTCCCCTCTTTCCATTCTTTTTCCTGTCCAAAAGCAATAGGAATAGGAAGAAATTTACAATATTTATTTAAAATACCTGAAATACGTCCTTCCTCAAGAAATTCTTTCGACTCTTCATCAATGAATAGAGTGATTTCTGTTCCAAAATCCTCTTTTTCATCCTCTTCAAGGGTATATTCGGGACTGCCATCGCAACTCCATTTCATCGCTTTGGTACCCTCTTGAAACGATTTCGTGCGTAATTCCACTTTTTCAGAGACCATGAAAGCTGAATAAAAACCAAGGCCAAAATGCCCGATGATCGAATTTGCCTGATTTTTATATTTTTCCAGGAACTCTTCCGCACTGGAGAAAGCAATCTGATTTATATATTTTTCAACTTCCTCGGCGGTCATCCCTATACCCCTGTCCGTAACTTTCAGGGTTTTGGCTTTTTTATCCAATACAACCTTAATGGTCTGATCCCCCAATTCTCCTTTGAATTCACCAAGAGAGGCCATTGTTCTCAATTTCTGGGTTGCATCCACAGCATTGGAAATAAGTTCCCTTAAAAATATTTCATGATCCGAGTAAAGAAATTTCTTGATAATTGGAAAGATGTTTTCGGTGGTAACATCAATTTTTCCTTTATGCATAGTGTTGAATTTTTAAATATTAGACATCGGTTGCTTATTGGCAAAGCTTGTGCCATAGAAGGGATCCTGACATTTAGTCATGTAACAGGATTTATCCCTGCCAGGTATTGAGTTAATTTTGAAAAGGCAGATCTGGACAAATGGGTGACCGGAGGCTGAAAATTTCTGTTCAGATGTCCCTTAATAGTTGCGCGCATCAATATCCGAAAAAAACACAAATTTCCCATTATTAAAACTGAAACCATCGAACGTACCGTCGGGACCATAAAACCTGGGATTACCGGACAACATGGGCTGAAATGGGGCAACATGGTCAAATACAATCATTTTCAGGTGTTCATTGTACTTCATGCTCATGGCAAGTTCCGCGGAATACTCTATGATAAATCTCTTCACCTCTTTATTCTCAACCAGGAAATCGCCCTCGAAAACAGGGGAATAATCCGAACCAAAACGGAAAATTTCAAGGATCCGTTTTCTTGAAAAACGATTATTGAAGTCGTACCCAAAAAGTGCATAATAAGTATCTTTGTTAGATTGGAAAGTTTTCATACCATAATAGAGTGCCCCATACCAATTGTCGGGATGAAGGCTGGCAGTTTCAGGTGACTTAATTTTGGCGGATTCATCTCTAAGAAAAAAAACCCGGAGACTGTCTTTATCATCGAGGTACTGAATGAACCCGAAATATTTGAAATTTCCCTCTTCAAGCTCCAAATGCCAGGTAAAAACTTTCAGTCTTTCATCCTCCGATTCGATTTTTCCGATCATGGAAAGTCCTTCCCATCCATAATTAATACTGCCTTTTATATGAAGCGCCCTGTTAAATATCTGTACAATTCTTTCGTTAAGAGTTGCGCGGGAAGGGGAAGCCTGCATCTGATAAAGACTGTCAAATGCATGAACCAGCATAAGTTCCTCATTTTTGAAATCGGGCAATAACTCCTCCTGGGCCCAGGTAAGCGATGTAAGGCAGAGGAAGGAGATGAACAGAAGTAAAGGTTTCATATGATTTGAACGAATAAATTCTTCCTTTATTGAAGCGATAGCTGATCAAGTACCTTCAGGATCATACCACAGGCCTTTTCAATTTCATCGACTGAAATAGTGAGCGGAGGGGAGATCCGGAAGGCTGTATCACAAAACAGGAACCAGTCAGTAATAAAACCCGATGCGACCCCCCTGGCAATGAATTCATGCAGCAGTTTACGATCTCCCAGTTCAACCGCGAGAAGCAATCCCTTGCCACGAATCTCCCTGATGAGCTTGTGATGCAATAAAGAGCTGAAGATCCTCTCTTTTTCCTTAACCTTGCTGAGCAAATCTTCTTCAAGAAGGATTTTAAGTGTCTCCAGGCCGGCAGCACAGCAAACCGGATGACCTCCAAATGTGGTGATGTGCCCGAGTGCCGGATTTTCTGTAAGCGTATTCATCTTGTCACGGGAAGAAATAAATCCACCAAGAGGCATACCGCCACCAAAACCCTTGGCCAGGACAAGTATATCAGGCTGAACCATTGCTTCCTGAAAGCCAAAGAGGGTACCCAACCTTCCAAATCCTGTCTGTATTTCATCAAATATGAGCATGGTGCCGGTTTCATTGCACCGGTTGCGTAAAGCATGCAGGAAACCTTTTTCGGGAAGGACAATACCTGCTTCAGCCTGAAGGGTTTCGGCGACCACACAAGCGGTTTTATCAGTTATCAGCTGCAAATCGGAAATATTGTTATAACGGAGCATTTTCACTCCGGGAAGCAGGGGCCTGAAGGCACTTTTATAGAGCTCGCTTCCCATGATGCTGAGTGCTCCATGTGTACTGCCGTGATAAGCATTTTTAAAAGAGATCATTTCCGGCCGGCCGGTAACCCGTTTCGCAAGCTTTAAGGCACCCTCAATAGCTTCAGCCCCGGAGTTTACAAAGAATACAGAATCGAGCTGATTGGGCAGATTTTCCGACAGCAGTTTAGCAAATTCAGTTTGGGGAGATTGTATAAATTCGCCATACACCATGAGATGCATATGCTTGTCGACCTGATTTTTAACCGCCTTTTTGATCCGGGGATTCCCATGTCCGAGGAGAGAGACATTCACCCCTGATATAAGATCGATATATTTTTTACCCTCAGCTCCGTATAAATAAATACCCTCTGCATGGGCAATTTCAATCATAAGAGGCGAAGGGGAAGTCTGAGCCAGGTGCGAGAGAAAAAGTTGCCGGTTCGATACCATGGCACGAAGTGGGAATGATATTTACTTGATAATGAGATTAATATCTCTCATTAATTTATCCTTGTAGGATTTACCTATTGGGATGGATTTACTCCCCTCTTCTGTCTTTATCACCACAGCATTATCTTCAATTATATCGATGCTGCTGGTATTCACAATAAAAGAACGGTGCACGCGTGTGAATTTAGCCTGGGGAAGCTTCTGTTCTATTGCTTTCATGGTAAAGTGAATCGTATACTTTTCCTTAAAAGTGGTGAAGATCACATAATTTTCGAGGGCTTCAATCCACAGAATTTCCTCATATCTCAGCCTTACCAGGGTGGAATTTTTTTTGATGAATAACTCTTCTTTGCCCAATACGTTCATCTTATTTCTCTCAAATCTCTCTGTGGCCTTATCAATAGCCTTAAAAAACCGCGAATAAGTAACTGGTTTTAATAAGTAATCGGTAACATCGTACTCAAAAGCATCAAGGGCATATTTACCTTTTGCAGATACAATAATAATTTGCGGTGGATTTTTTAAGGAATTGAGAAAATCAATGCCACTCATTTCAGGCATTTCGATATCAAGTAAAATAAGATGTACCTCATCGTCAGGCTTGAGGGTGTTGATGGCATCAACAGCATCCGAAAAAGAGTATTTCAGAATCAAACCTTCCGTCTTTTTTATAAACTCCTCAAGAATTCTTCTTGAAAGTTTATCATCATCTATAATAATGCAGTTCATTCATTTACATTTAATGGAGGCATTCAAAAGGTTCATCAAATTTATAAACAACTTGGTCAAAGATATACATTAATAAATAATTAAACAAGAGGTACCTTTAATACTTTCCAAAAGTTTCGAATTTAGGTACAAAAAAACCTGATCGAACATAGGATAATTATTAAAATTCACCCTATATGAAGATAAACATTCTTCAGATCAAGTTGTTCCCAGTATTATGAAATCCCTGAAATCCTCATAATCATATCCAAGAACACTAGGTTGAACCATTCACATGGGCCTTTGGATATAATATGATAAAAAAAGGGGGCAAAAACAAAAGAAGCCCCCTTTAAAAAATATTTTTTATTGAACTGTATCAGCCAATTCGCTACCAGCTTTGAACTTAACCACTTTTTTAGCTTTAATGGTAATAGGGGCACCAGTCTGGGGGTTTCTTCCCGTCCTTGAGTTTCTTCCAGAAACAGAAAATGAACCGAATCCAACCAACGCAACGCGGTCACCTTTTTTAAGGGCATCAGTGGTAGAACTTACGAATGCATCAAGAGCTCTTTTAGCATCGGCTTTAGAAAGATTTGCTTCAGCAGCAATTGCATCAATTAATTGTGCTTTGTTCATAATAAAAATTTTTAGGGTTAGTAATCATTAAAGTGTCAAACAGTATACAAATATAGAGCATTTATGAAGTATAGCAAATTTCACGGGGAAAAAATACAGGAATGTTGATAAATCGCCCGTTTTTGGCCGTAAAATGAACAAAAATGCCCATGGTATGGAGCATTGCGGATAAAAAATGACTTAAAAACAAAAATAACGACAAAACCCTGAGAAGAGACTAACAGGCAAAATATTTTTTCCCCATACTTTGTGATCTGAAAATTTGTACTACTTTTGCGCACGGAGGAATGGCAGAGTGGTCGAATGCGGCGGTCTTGAAAACCGTTGACCGCGCAAGCGGTCCGGGGGTTCGAATCCCTCTTCCTCCGCCCTGTAAAAATTTGACAATAGAGAGGTTGGTACCAACCTCTCTTCTGATATCCTATCCCCTCTATTTTTTCAACAAAATATAGTTTCTGAATTCCCCGAGCCTCATTCCGAACAAGAGATTTTTTTCAATCCACGAGACCATCCTGTATTTAAATTTATCGTGCTTATTCCTGATCGGGTTTTTACTGGCTCTCGGGCCTGAAAACCGCAGCTCATCTTTCCAATTAAAGCGTTGGAGCCATTCGTTCAACACCTTGGGATGGGTCTCTTCAAATTCCGGTAAAGAGCTTAGATTCCCATAATCAAAGAGGTTGTCGAACATGCGTTTTTGCACTTGTCTTTCCACGGAAGCGGTGCCACGATGATTGGTGCTGAACACTTTTATTTTGGTTTGCATTACTGCAGGAGGCCTTACCCATCCATAATGGTATATATCTGCCTTTACTTCAGCGACCTTCAATTTATAGGTCCCTGCCTGCTGTCTATAGTTAAGGCCATTGAAACCGGGGATCTTTCTGAATGATTGAGCAGATTCCCAGGAATGGATTTCAGGATCGTTTCGGATAATCCTGATCTCTTTACGGTACCAGCAATGGCTATCTCTGTAATGCCTATAGTCACCCCAGAAATGTACATAGTTGAATAACAGCCCTTCAACCTCACTATCCTCCAGTAATTCTTCACATCGTTGGTGAATTACAGGAAGAAACTTTTCATGGACCAGTTCATCCGATTGTAAATAGAATAACCAGTCCCCGCTACAGTGGGATTTGGCAATATCGGTCTGATGGGCGTGCTCCATACCCCTGGGAAACTTTTCGATATCCCAGACGGTATCGATGATCCTGATCTTCTCACTCTTTATGCTCAAGAGCTCTTCCCGGGTGGTATCATCCGGATCACTATCACCCAGAGCAATGATAAATTCATCCACAATGGGCAGGATCGACAATACTGCCGGTTTCATTGGGTAATAAAGCTTATGGGTATTTTTTCCCATAGAAAACCCGCTAATTTTCATTTTTCCGGCGTTCATTCTCAGTACATCTGTAATTTGTGAAGCTTTTTGTAGGTGCCGTTGTGAATATCCAGCAGCTCATCATGCCTTCCAAGTTCAACAATCCTGCCTTCATCCAGGACAATAATCAAATCGGCATGCTTAACGGTCGAAAGGCGGTGAGCTATCACAATGGAAGTTCTGTTTTTCATTAGCTTAAGGATCGCATCCTGCACCAGCCGTTCTGATTCTGTATCCAGGGCAGAGGTCGCTTCATCAAGGATCAATATGGGAGGATTTTTAAGTACAGCCCTTGCAATGCTAATCCTTTGTCTCTGTCCGCCGGAGAGTTTGCTCCCCCCTTCGCCAATATTGGTATAATAACCATTAGGGTTCTCCATGATAAAATCATGGGCATTGGCAACCTTTGCGGCAGCAATAACATCCTCTTCACTTGCCCCGGCCATTCCAAAAGCAATGTTATTGAAGAAGTTGTCGTTGAACAAAATAGACTGTTGACTTACGATTCCAAGCAAGTTTCTTAAATCAGTGAGTTTAAATTCTTTTACATTTCTCCCGTCGAGCATGATATTGCCCTGCTGAACATCAATAAAACGGGGAAGCAAATCGACCAGGGTAGATTTCCCGGATCCGGACCTCCCCACAAGGGCAACCGTTTCGCCTTTCTTTATGGTGAAGTTAATATCTCTGAGCACCTCCTCCTTGTCATACCTGAAACTTACATTGTCATATATAATTGATTTATTAAACATTTTAACCGGGAAGGGATTTTCCTTTTCGTGAATACTGATGTCGGCGTTCAAAACTTCATCTACCCTGTCGGCTGAAGCCAAACCTTTAAGTACATTATAGTAAGCAGTGGTCACATTTTTTGCCGGATTGATGATCTGTGAAAAAATAGCCAGGTAAGTTATCAGGATTTCGGGTTGCATGACGTTATTCCCTCCGAGTACCATGGAGCCCCCATACCACAGTACAATTACCAAAACCGACACCCCGAGAAATTCACTGAGCGGGCTTGCCATTTGTTGACGCCGGAAAACCTTCATTATCAAGGCAGTGTAGAGATTATTGGTACTTTCGAACCGGGACTGCATTTTTCGTTCTGCATTAAATGCCTTGATAATCCTTAAGCCGCCCAGAGTCTCTTCCACAATGGACATGATGACACCAAGCTTTTTCTGGCCTTTAAAGGAGGTGGTTTTCAGTGATTTTCCCACTCTGCCAATCAGCAATCCACTTAAGGGGAGAAGGATCAAAACGAAAAGTGTAAGCTTGGCGCTCATCAGGAACAGGGTAATAAGAAAAGCAATGATCAGGATAGGATCCCTAAAGAGCATCTCAAGGGACCTTACAACCGAAACTTCGAGTTCCTGCACATCCTGCGACATTTTAGACATGATATCCCCTTTTCTTTCTTCCGAAAAAAAACTGAGTGGCAAATCAAGAATTTTACGATAGACCTTGTTTCTTATGTCTCGAACCACACCGGTTCTTAAGGGCACCATATAGTATTTTGAAAGATAGAGAAAAATATTCTTAAAAAGCGTAGTGACAATGACCATACCCCCGACAAAGAACAAGGCATGGAATTTTCCCTCATTAATGATCATCTGACTGATGATATAATTAAAATTATGGATCAGGGATTCGGCAGAAAACTTAATAGCGGCTGGCTCGGCCACGAGGGCAGTCTTTCCAAAAATCAGGCTCAGGAAGGGTGCTATGAGCGCCAGGCTGAAGACTGAAAACAATGCATTCAGCAACATAAATGAAATGCTGATGGTGGCCAGCCCTTTATATGGTAAGATGTACCTGAATATTCGGAGGATATTTTTCATTAACCGCTTTTCAATTTCTTAAAACTTCCAAATCTATCATAAGATTATATCCCGGTATAGTTTTTTGGAGTAATTTTTCTCAATTCGTCTTTAATTTCTTCACTTATATTCAACGTATCAATGAATTCAGAGATTGATTCCCTGTTTATTGTCTTGTTGACCCTGGTTAAATTCTTCAGGGCTTCATAGGGGTTGGCAAAACCTTCCCTTCTCAGGATGGTTTGTATTCCTTCAGCCACCACAGCCCAGTTTTTATCCAGGTCGCTTTCGATCTTTTCGGTATTCACAATAAGCTTACTTAGCCCTTTCATGATAGATTGAAGCGCTATTAAGGTATGGGCGAGAGGAACACCTATGTTCCTAAGGACTGTCGAATCAGTAAGGTCGCGTTGCAACCGGGAAAGAGGGAGTTTTTCTGACAAGTGGCGGAATATGGCGTTTGCAACTCCGAGATTCCCTTCTGCGTTTTCAAAATCGATGGGATTAATTTTGTGGGGCATCGCCGAAGATCCTACCTCTCCTTCCTTTATTTGTTGTTTAAAATAATCGAGGGAAATATAGGTCCAGGTATCCCGGCACAAATCAATAAGAATAGTATTGATACGTGACAAGTTATCAAAAATCGCCGCAAGATTGTCGTAATGTTCAATTTGCGTCGTTGTTTGTGAACGCTCCAATCCAAGTACTTCCTTCACAAAAATGTTACCGAAGGAGATCCAATCGATATCGGGATAAGCTACATGGTGGGCGTTGAAGTTCCCCGTGGCTCCTCCAAATTTTGCCGGAAAGGGCAAAGCCCTCAACTGTCTGAACTGAATACTGAGACGTTCGGTAAAGACCTTAAACTCTTTCCCTAACCTGGTGGGAGAGGCCGGCTGACCATGCGTGCGGGCAAGCATGGGAATGGATTCCCATTCAACCGCAAGTTTATCCAGATGGTCCAGAAGATCGGTAAATAAAGGAATATATTCATTATTAACGGCTTCCTTAAGCGATAATGGGGTGGCTGTATTATTCACATCCTGGGAGGTTAACCCGAAGTGAATAAACTCCATCTGCCTTTTCATCCCAAAATTTTCAAGCTTCCGTTTAAGAAAATACTCCACTGCTTTAACATCGTGATTGGTAATTTTTTCGATGTCCTTAATTTCCCGGGCATTCTCAAGATTAAAATTCAAGTACAAATCCCTCAATTTGGACTTAAGGTCCCGATCCAGAGGTTGAAGCCCCTTAATATCCAGTTCAGCAAGGGATATAAAGTATTCTATTTCCACAAGAACCCTGTATTTGATAAGGCCAAATTCAGAAAAATAGGCAGCAAGATGGTCTGTTTTGTTCCTATACCTGCCGTCGACAGGGGATATAGCGGTCAGAATATTTAAATCCATTTACAATTATATATAAATATGACAGGAAGCTCCTGTAACAATGGAAAAGCAAATTTAATAGAATTTTATGAATAATTCGGGTAAATGGGATATGGAAACGTATTGTCGGTATGTTTTCCTGAAGTAATTGGCCAGGCAGTATATAATATATATCAATATTTTCAACGACACCCCCATTTTTGTGAATATTTTTAAATATTTATTAACTTTTTCATGCATAACCCCCGAATTTGACTTATATTTGTCGAGTAAATACTATTTTTTTATGCGACTTATGAATATATTAAAAAAAACAATCCCAATTTTGTTCATTTTGTTAATCATTCCTGCGGGTCTGTTCGCTGCTGAAGGAAATGGAATAGATACAGGCGCAACGGCATGGATGCTCACATCGACTGCCCTGGTATTATTAATGATCCCCGGGCTGGCGCTTTTCTATGCCGGATTGGTAAGATCCAAAAATGTACTGGGGACAATGATGCACAGTTTTGCAGCTATGGGGATTATGAGTGTGTTATGGGTAGTGGTCGGGTACAGCATGTGCTTTGGTCCCAATGTTTTGGGGGGATGGTTTGGATGGAACAAGGATTTTGTATTCCTCCAGGGCATTGATACCAGTATTTTACCCTCCGGAGTTCCGGAATATGTGTTCTCCATGTTCCAGGGAAAATTTGCCATCATTACCCCTGCCCTTATCGCCGGTGCCTTTGCCGAAAGGGTTTCCTTTAAGGCCTATTGTATTTTTATCGCCTTATGGGGCATATTGGTATACAATCCGCTTTGCCATTGGGTTTGGGCTGAAGATGGATTCTTATTTAATCTTGGGGCTGCCGGGGCCATCGATTTTGCCGGAGGAACCGTGGTGCATATTTCAGCCGGTATAAGCGGTCTGGTAGCTGCCCTCTATCTGGGTGCGAGACGAGGATATCCTTACCAGGCAATCAGACCCAACAATATGGTCATCACCATGCTGGGGGCCGGACTTCTATGGGTAGGATGGTTTGGTTTCAATGCCGGCAGCAGTATTTCCAGTGGACTTTCCACTGCCCAGGCACTTACAGCCACACAGGTTGCTGCTGCAGCGGGGGCTATGACCTGGATCCTCATTGAAGGGATCCATCAGGGAAAAGCCACGGCATTGGGTTTTGCATCAGGAATTCTTGCAGGACTCGTAGCGGTAACACCGGCAGCAGGAGTTGTTCAGCCAATCGGTGCTTTTTCTCTCGGCATTCTTGCCTCCATCGTTTGCTATATGGCCATCATGCTTAAGAATAAAATCGGGTACGACGATAGTCTTGATGCTTTTGGTATTCATGGGGTGGGAGGTATCATCGGCGCTATTTTCCTGGTGTTTTTCATCCGCCCTTCATGGATGACGGATGCCGCCTCGGCCGCCGGTGGATCCTGGTCGATTTGGCAACAATTGGGAGTTCAATCCCTTGCCGTCATTATTGCTATAGCCTATGCGGCAGGATTAACCCTGTTATTGGTCTTTGCCATAGATAAGCTCTTCGGAATGAGGTCGACCGACCTTGAGGAAATGCAAGGCCTTGACCGTTCCTATCATGGGGAACGGGGATATGGCATGCTTAATCCAAATTAATGTTTTACTATGGTAATATAACCCATAAAACACATACATTTAGTTATCTTTAAAGTATAGGGTTACATCCTCCTTTTGAAATACAATATTATGATGAAACTAATCATTGCCATTATCCGGGAATCTCAACTGGACCAGGTCCGGGAAGCCCTTATTGCAGCCCAGATAACCCGTATCACTGTCAGCCCTGTCTCAGGGCATGGACAACAGAAAAGAGAAGAAATTTACCGGGGACAAAAAGTAGTTCCCAACCTCATCCCTAAATACAAGATCGAAATAGCAGTCAATGCCGAATATGTGGATATAACGGTGAATACCATCATTGCCGCTGCAAGATCAACAAAAAACAACGGGGGTGAAATCGGCGATGGAAAGATTTTTATAGTCCCGTTGGAAGAATGTATTCGTATCAGAACAGGTGAAAGAGGGAAGCAGGCGATCTAAGGCTTAAAAAATAAGTCAAAAGGGGATTTATTGAATCTTTATTTCCTATTTTTAAAAAAAATTGGAAATGAAGAAAGTGAAGGTTTCGATTGTTAAATATACTAATTCTTTGCCCTTTCTATATGGCCTGGAAAATCATTCTGTAAACAAAAACATTCTTCTTTCTTCCGATACACCCGCCGATTGTTATGAGAAACTTCTGAAGAATCAGGTGGATATAGGACTGGTTCCGGTGGTCATTCTGCAGAACCTTCCGGGAACTCAAATCATAAGCAACCATTGCATTTCCAGTAAAGGGAAAGTTCATACCGTACTCCTTGCTTCCTCCGTCCCCCTGAATGAAATTAAAACCATTGTTCTGGACTACCAGTCGAGAGCTTCCGTGAAGCTTGTTGAAGTCCTTTCCCGTTTCTTCTGGAAAATAAATCCTGAGTTTCTCCCTGCTGATGAAGGCTATGATGAAAAGGAGATTCCCCCGGAGACTGCCTTCCTGGTTATTGGGGACCGGTGCTTCCCCTATTACCATAAAGAGTATCTAATCTATGATTTGGGTGAGGAATGGTACCGGTATACCGGCAAACCCTTCGTCTTTGCTGCGTGGATCACCAATAAGGTCATTGAAGCCCCCTTCATCCGAAAATTCGGTCAGGCGCTGGACTACGGGATTAATCACCGGGAGGAGCTGATTGGGCAGATTGAGGGCCAGTATAAAAGCGGGGAAATTAACCTCCATCACTATTTTTATCACAACTTAGGATATACTTTAGGCCCCGAAGAGACCGAAGGCTTGAATTTATTTTTACATTTAGTCCAATCTTTAAAAAACAACCCGCAATGAAAAAATTATACCTGTTATCCGTAATCTACCTGTTTACCCTGTTAACTTTAGAAGCACAGGGATTGGAAGAAGATGCCAAAAAATACCAGGTATATACTTTTAGCATTAAAGAAGAAATTGCCAAACCCGCCTGGAGGACTACCCAAATGGCTTTTGCCGAAGCAATGGAAAAAGGGGCGGATCTTATAATTATTGATATGAATACCTACGGCGGCCAGGTTGATGTGGCCGATAGTATCCGTACAAAAATCCTTAACAGCCCCATACCCGTTTTTATGTTTATTGACGATAATGCCGCATCTGCCGGGGCTCTCATTTCGATTGCCTGCGATAGTATTTACATGAAACCAGGCGGGAAAATAGGGGCTGCCACCGTAGTAAACCAATCGGGTGAACAAGTTCCCGACAAATACCAATCCTATATGCGGGCCACCATGAGAGCTACGGCCGAGTCTCATGGAAAAGACACGGTAATCAATGCCCTGGATACTACGTATGTATGGCACCGGGATCCACGTATTGCTGAGGCTATGGTCGATGCCTCCATCTACATTCCATCCCTGTCCGATAGTGGCAAAGTCCTCACTTTTACTGCGGAAGAAGCAATTAAATACGGATATAGCGAAGGGATGGCGATGAACATAAGGGAAGTTCTTATCAAAGCCGGGATTGATAATTACGATATCGCGGAATATTCGCCCACTCCCATTGATAAAATCATCAAGCTTTTCCTCAACCCCCTTGTGCAGGGATTACTGGTAATGATTATAATTGGCGGACTCTATTTCGAACTTCAAACCCCGGGGATTGGTTTTCCCCTTGCCGCATCCGTGCTCGCCGCCGTTTTATACTTCGCTCCCCTTTACCTTGAGGGACTCGCGGATAACTGGGAATTACTTGTTTTCATTCTTGGGATTGTACTTATTGCCGTGGAGATTTTCGCGCTCCCTGGATTTGGTGTGGCAGGTGGCCTCGGCGTTTTATTTGCCCTGGGTGGACTGACCATGGCCGCTGTAGATAACCTGGTTTTTGAGACGGGTGACTTCACTCTTGCCATCAATGCCATTTTAAGATCTTTCGTCACCATTTTAGTTGCGGCACTCCTGGCTCTGGTCCTCTCCTTCTGGTTGGGGAAACAGCTGTTCACCTCTACCCGCTTCAGAAACCTGGCGCTGAATGACATCATGGACAAAAATCTTGGATTCCTGGGGGTGGACAGTATGCAATCCGGGCTTGTGGGATCAGAGGGAACGGCCTTTACGGTTCTCAGGCCCTCCGGAAAAGTGGAGATCGGAGGGGATATTTACGATGCCAAGGCGGAATATGGCTTTATTCAGAAAGGGGCAGCTGTAAAAGTGATCAGGTATGAAACCGGGCAGATTTATGTAGAAGGGATTGTAAACAAATGAATATAAACCTTTCTCCCATTAGAATATGGAAGAATCCAGCGATGGGAAGGATATTTATAACCAAGTTCAGACCTTTGTGGTTTTAACAATAAAACCCATTACAACTGTACCCAATATTCCCAAAATGATAACGATCAACTTTACAATAATAGCCTGGATGAAAAAAATAATGGACAGGGCTATCATTGCCCACATTATTGCAATAGAAATGATTTTGGATCTGAGGGACATTCCATTGCTTCTTTGAAAATTAGCGATATGATGGCCAACGAATCTGTTGGATACTAATCTTTGATAAAGCCTGTCAGAGCTTTTAGCATATAATCCTGCGGTAATTAAAAGGAAAGGGGTGGTTGGCAATCCGGGTACAATGATTCCGATTATTCCAATGCAAAGGGAAAGAGTGCCTAAAATGAGAAATATCAGTTTTAAAGAACTCATTTAAATTTCTTGCTTTTAATAAAACTGACAATACTCTTCATTAGCCCCTCTTTTAACGGCAAATCCGGGTTAGTATAGGTCGCCATATTATTTTGAAGATCTGAATCAGACTCTTTTAATACATGGTTCATATTTTCGATGATTACAAGTTCTGCATTGGGATTCGCTTCGGAAAGTAAATTAGCATCATTTACCGATACCTGAAGATCACTGGTCCCATGAATAATCAATACCGGAATTTTTAACTTTCCAATCTCCTTTGCCGGATCATATTTTATCCAGGAAATCAAGTAAGGCTGAACGCTTGGTCGGTATAAGGCGAGTAAATTGGGATTTAAAGTGGCCACTGTTTTTCCTGCCCTGAGACTATCCAGTATCCTGTTTGATTCCACAAGCAGCTGAGGGGTCAGGTTTGTTTTTAACTGCTCCTGTAAAAGTTCGTCTGCGGGTTTTCCAACTCCTGCAAGGGATATAAACCCTGCCACTTTGGCTTGACCGGCAGCTATCATTCCAATCAATGAACCCTCGCTGTGGCCCAAAATAAATACAGCAGAAAACCGGTTCTGTGATTCTAAAAGTGAAATCCAGGAGATCACATCATGAATATAAGTTTCAAATCTTAACTCACTTTCACTGGACATGGCTGGCATGCTCTTTCCAATGCCCCTTTTGTCAAATCTCAAAGAGGAGATTCCATTTAACGCTAAATTCTCAGCCAGCATTTTGTATGCATTTGTCTTCACCCCTAAAGGAGAATTGCCATTCCTGTCGGTGGGTCCTGAACCTGGAATAATTACCACGACAGGAGATTTTTTTACATCGTTGGGAATGGTTAAAGTTCCGAAAAGATCGCCTGTTGGTGTATTTAAAGAGAGCCGGGACGAGTTAAAAGCAGTGTCATTTTTAATTTGCCCCATAATCCCTATCGCAATGCAGTGAAGGAAAACAAAAACAATCAGATTTTTCATTTTTTACTTATTTATTAATTTAACGTTACCGGACGGCGGTAAGCACAGTGCCGGCATTTTCAAGATTTATTTTCGGTTTCCGATTAAGAGAATTTGTATAAATAATTTCCTTTTAAAAAAGGACCATGCATTGGGCTTACCTTTTGTTGGTGGCTGGCCATCTTCATATTCTACAATTACCATATCAAGGGAATATTGTACTGACCAATTAACTCGTCTTTTGTAATAAGCTTGCCTTCTTGGACAGTTGTGAGTCTCCATTTAAGAACCAGATAAGTACATGGGTGTCGATCAGCAGGTTCATTCCATATACTCTTTAAAATCATCAATTGGCGAATCAAAATCCGGAGATATAAAAATCTGACCTTTTGCACACCCATATTTTGGCTTCCTCTTTTTAATCTCCCTTTTCCTTTTCTTTAATAAAGAATCAACAAACTCACTAACTTCCGATTTTAAATCTTCCGGAAGAACACTGATTTTTGTATATAACTGAGAATAGTCCATATCATCATTTTACACAAATATACAAATCAATTTTTTCATTTGTCCATCTTAGTTGATGTTTTTATCCTGGCTTGCCACCAATGTCGGCGGTATAGCAAGAAAGGGATTGCTGGCGATTCCCTGTTAAAATACACGGTAAATTGAAGCGGGCTAGAACCCATCGCTTCCCTGAAGCCCTTATTGGTTATACCGCTCTTTCGTGCTTTATTTCAGGCAATTCAGAAGCATTTCCAAAAACCCAATGCACTTGTCATAATTCTGGATATCATATAGTTATTACCACATTCCCCTTTTTGTGTCCTGCCTCCACATATCTGTGGGCCTCGACCATTTGTTCCAACCGATAGCTTCTGTCGATTACCGGTTTGAACTCCCCAGACTTTGTAAGATCCAATAATAGAACAAGATCATCATAGCTTACCTTGGCTAATCCATCATCTATTGAGATGTACTTCCCATCCGTAGTGAGGGAGTTCTTAGCTTGTGATTTCAATCTCTTCCTATCCGCCACCTGTTGTGGAACGGCATCCAGTATCAAATCATAGAGTTCACCCCGTTTCGAATAATCCTCTTTTGTATAGTCAATTACCGTTTCGGCTCCAAGGGACCTTACCAGTTCCAGGTTCGCAGTACTGCAAACACCTGTCACTTTGGCCCCATAATGCCTGGCAATTTGTACGGCAGTTGTACCGATTGATCCAGAGGCTCCGACAATGAGAACATTTTTCCTTCTTTGGATATTCCCCTTCTTCAGGAAAAACATTGCCAGCTCTCCCGGGTAAGGAATCGCAGCCACCTCCTCGTAGGTCGTATTGATTGGTTTTGGCAACACTATCCAGTCTTCCGGAATGCATATGTACTGGGCATATGTTCCGAACCGGGTCTTAAAGGGTGACAAAACAGTATAGGCAATGACCTGGTCATCTGTCTTGAACCGTTTCACATCGCTTCCAACAGACTCGACCTCTCCAGCTGCCACCATTCCAAGAATGGGGTTCCTGGGTTTCCCAAAGCCCATCGCAATTCCCATCATCAATCCCATCGGGTGCCACATCGGCAGATTGAAACTCCTGATTATGCAGTCACTCGATGTAACCGTTGTTGCGTGAATCTTTATGCAAATCTCATTCTTCCCGGGCACGGGTTTTTCCACTTCTCTTAGCTGAAGAACCTCCGGCGGTCCATATTTTGTGCATACAATTGCTTTCATTTTTTTCATATCATTTGATTTATCATTTGAAATTTTTTTTCTGGTTAACTATCCACCAAGGCGAGTGTGAGCAAAAATTCATTTCAAAAATAAATTTAACCTTTAATTGTTTAAATACAGCACTATCCCAAAAAAACCAATCCAAATATTCCTATCCCCCTAAGCTATTGAGAAACAACAGTCAAAATGTTGTTAAATTTACCTCTAGAATATTCAACAGGTTATCCATGATTTTGGTATGGTGGTTGAATCCAATATTGTATCCTCACAGCCGTTATTTATTTCCCGAAAATAACTAATTTTATGGCCATTAAAAAAATAATAATTTTTTAGATGTTATTCCTCATTTATCTCAGCCTGCTCTTTTCTGTCCCGGGCCCTCCGCAACAGGATGAATGGCTTAAGGAATGGGATATAAAGGTTATTGAAAAGGCCAATACCGCCCTCGGGGCAGAATACCTATCAACCGAAGAAAAAAAAGTGTTCCTCCTTACCAATCTGGCAAGGATGAACGGTCCCCTTTTCACCGAAACAATCCTGAAAACATACCTTAAGGATCGGGAAACAAGCCGCTACACCCGATCTCTGCAAAAGGATCTGAAGGGGGTTAAAAACCTCGACCCTCTTGTGCCTCAGGAAGATCTTTATCAGGCGGCCAGGAGCCATGCCCTCAAATCCGGGAAAAATGCCACTACGGGCCATCAGGGTTTTGAAAAGCGTTTCAAACCGATGATGAATAAATACAATGCTGTCGCCGAAAATTGTGCTTATGGATATGATCGGGCTATTGATATCGTGATGGGCCTTTTGATTGATGAAGGGGTAAAAGAGCTGGGACACAGGAAAAACATGCTGAACCCTGTTTATAACTCTCTGGGAGTTTCTATTGAAGATCATAAGAGTTATCGGTATAATTGCGTAATGGAATTTGGAAGAAGGAAAAACTAACCCTAATATAGTGCTTATGCCCATCATCGAAACTATTCAACCCCCGGAAGCTGACGGCTATCTGGGCGAGATCTACGACCAGATACTTGAAAGCCGCGGGAAAATTGCAGAGGTCTTTAAAGCTCAGAGCCTTCATCCACGTTCAATCATCCGTCATCTCGACCTGTACATGACCCTCATGTATGGAAAATCCCCTCTTAGCCGCGAACAACGTGAAATGCTTGGAATAGTCGTTTCGGCTGTAAACAAATGCGATTATTGCATTAAACACCATGCAAAAGCACTTATTCACTTTTGGGATGACGAACAACGCGTGACTCTTTTGACCAGGGATTTTAAAAAAGCCAGCCTGGACAATCTGGATACCCTGCTCTGCCAGCTGGCAGAAATAGTTACCACCTCCCCAAACAGCAAAAAAATACAGAGTTTGATCAAGAAACTTAAAAAAGAGGAAGTATCTGACCGGGCAGTCCTCGATGCCACTATGATCATAGCCTATTTCAATTTTGTGAACCGGATTGTCCTGGCGCTGGAAGTGGAATCGGAAAAGGATACGGAGGATTACATTTATTAAATCAGATTATATGCGAAACGACCGATCCCACACCAAGGTAATTGCGACATTAGGCCCTTCTTCCTCATCGAAGCCTGTCCTCCGGAAAATGTTTGAAGAGGGTCTTGACGTTTGCCGCCTGAACTTTTCCCATGGAAGTTATGAATCCCACATACAAAATATACACCTCATTCGGGAACTTAATCAGGAAATGGGGATCCACGTTGCCATTCTTGCTGATCTGCAAGGGCCAAAATTGCGTATCGGGGAGATGGAAAACAATGCTGTTGTGCTCGAAGAGGGGAAGGAGTTCCGTTTTGTGTCTGACAAATGCACAGGCAATGCCCAAAGGGCTTATATGAGTTATGAACAACTACCCGTGGATGTCCGGGAGGGAGAAAATATCCTGGTGGATGACGGGAAAATAAAGCTTCGGGTGATCAGCACCAACCGAAAAGACGAGGTGGTAACAAGAGTTATTCATGGCGGGGTCCTCTCCTCAAAGAAAGGGGTGAATTTACCGCAAACGGCCATCGCCCTTCCCTCTCTCACCGAAAAGGATAAACTGGATGTGAAATTTGCGCTGGAACAAAAAGTAGACTGGCTTGCCTTGTCTTTCGTTCGGAAAGCAGAAGATATTCACAACCTGAAAAAGTTGCTGAAAAAAAGCAAAAGTCCGGTCAGGATCATTGCGAAGATCGAAAAGCCGGAAGCACTGGATGAGATTGATGAAATAATTGCTATATCTGATGCAATCATGGTAGCCAGGGGCGATTTGGGGGTGGAAGTGGATTTCGACCGTGTACCATGGATTCAGAAAATGATTGTAAACAAATGCATCGTAAGTTCCACACCGGTTATTATTGCTACCCAGATGATGGAAAGTATGATAGACAATTTCCGGCCATCCAGAGCTGAAGCAACCGATGTTGCCAACGCTGTACTTGATGGAGCGGATACCCTGATGCTGAGCGGGGAGACCTCCGTGGGTACTGATCCACCCGCGGTAATTAATGCCATGCAAAAAATTATCGACTGGACAGAGGAACATGGAATGAAGTACTTCAGGGACCACCCCCCCCTGCTGCACAATAGGTATTTCATTGCCGACAATGTATGTTATAGTGCTGTGAAGATGGCGGAACAAACAGGGGCCAAAGCCATCATTACCTTAACCCAATCGGGTTATACTGCATTCAAAATTTCATCCTTCAGACCATCCTCCGATATATTTGCCTTCACCATGAATGAAGATCTTCTTCCAATGCTTTCAATGGTTTGGGGCGTCAGGTCCTATTTTGCGGATGAAAAAAGTAATATTAATGACTATATAAGCCATTCAATTGATTTTCTGAAAGAGAGAAAATTAATATCTGAAGGGGACATTGTTATCCATGTAGGCAGTATACCATTACTAAAAAAGGGGAAGACAAATATGATGAAGATGAGCCGCGTGTGATTTATCAGCAGAGAAATTCAGATTTTTTCTCTACCCAATTCATCATTTCACCAGAAAATTCAGCAATTTCACAATGCCCAAATACCCCTCCAGCCGGTCGCCAATCTTTACCGGCCCAACCCCTGAAGGGGTTCCTGTATAAATGAGGTCTCCGGTTTTTAAGGTCATAAACTGAGAAACATAGGCAATGATCCTGTCAACTGAAAAGATCATATCCGCAGTATTCCCTTTTTGCACAACAGATCCATTTACATCGAGATGAAAGTCAAGTTGCTGGATTTGCCCACATTCAGTCAAGGGAATAAATTTACTGATGGGTGCAGAATAATCAAATCCCTTCGCAATCTCCCATGGCAAGCCCTTTTTTTTGCATTCTGCCTGCAGGTCACGGGCAGTGAAGTCAATTCCAAGTCCAATTTCACTGTAGTAACGATGGGCAAATTCATGGGAAATGGAACGTCCCAGCCGGTTGATTCTAACAACAACCTCAATTTCATGATGAACATCCTCCGAAAAATCAGGGTAAAAGAATGGCCGGTTTCGAATAACCAGAGCAGAATCTGGCTTTAAAAAGAAAACGGGATGATCGGGAAGCGGATTATTCAGCTCTTTGGCATGATCGACATAATTCCTGCCAATGCAAATGATTTTCATTATTCAAATATTTTTTGATTCAGCATAAAAAAATGATTCATTAATTTCAAAAAAGTGGCAGGAAATACCCTTATCATTAAAAGATTTTATAAAATCAACAGGAGATCAAAATTTTCCAGCTACTTCTGGAATTTACGCAGCTTGATATTGGTGAGGACTTTCTTGGTATGCAAAGGAAAGTCGCCGTTCATTATCCAGCTGTAGTAACCTTGATCCTTTTCCATAACTTCCTCTACCGATCTACCCTTATATTTTCCAAAATTAAATACTTCAATATTATCATCGTTATAGATAATCCGTCCGGCAAAATCAACATTATTGGTATGAGTGGAAAAATCAGCCAGACTGGAAATATCATTCTTAAGATCGGGATACCGGTCAAGCTGCGCCTGTAGCACTTCATATGTTGCCCGTGTATCTGCCTCGGCACCATGAGCGTTGGTGAGTTCTTTGCCACAGTAAAACTGAAGGGCGGCAGAAAGTGTGCGCTGCTCCATTTTCATGAAAATGACCTGTACATCCACAAACTTTCGTTTCATTAAATCGATATCCACGTCAGCCCTTAAAAATTCTTCAGCCAGAAGGGGGATGTCAAATCGGATGGAATTATACCCCCCCAGGTCGCATCCTTCAATTTCACGGGCCAGGTTCCTGGCAATAGAAGCAAAGGTAGGTGCATTCTTTACCTGCTGGTCGGTTATGCCATGAATGGCAGTGACAGCAGGAGGTATAGGTATAGTCGGATTAATAAGCCAGGTTCTGGAGGTCTCATTCCCCTGAAGATCAATTTTGAGGTAGGAGAGTTCCACGATCCTGTCGCTCGCAATGTTTATTCCCGTGGTTTCAAGATCAAAAAAGATTATGGGGTTTTTCAGATTTAATTTCATGTGGTGGGATTATGGAGACTTCTCAATCATTTTTTTATAAACAGAAAAAAGGGGTACCGGCAGACAAAAATGCACGATCACTGATACATTGAAAGTCAATCTATCTTACATTACAAACCCCTCCTCAGGAGGCTCTTATGAATTAATCATCATGGGCATTATTAACATGAGCAGATCTTCGTCATCGTTTTGCGGGTTCATGGGAAGAATCAACCCTGCCCTGGTCGGATCAGAAAGTTCAAGGATCACTTCATCGGTGGAAATATTCGAAAGGATCTCGATCAGAAAGACGGATTTAAACCCTATTTCCATATCGTCTCCTTCATACTGGCAGTGGAGGTGTTCAATAGCAGATGTTGAAAAATCGATATCCTGAGCCGATACCTGCATCTGGTTTCCTTTCAACCGAAGCTTCACTAAGTTACTGGCCTGATTGGAAAAGACCGCTACCCTGCGAAGGGAATTGTACAATTGTATCCTATCGATCACCAGTTTGTTCGGATTTTCCGTTGGAATAACGGTATTATAACTTGGATAATTTCCTTCTACCAGCCGGCATACCATTTTATAATTGGAAAGGGTAAAGGAGGCGTTCTTATTATCGAATTCCAGTTTCACAAGCCCTTCTTCCCGGGGCAGGATGTTTTTCAATAAATTAGCAGGCTTTTTTGGCAATATGAATGAAGCAGAAGCTTCGGCTTTCCCGTCTTTTCGTTTATAGCGCACCAGTTTATGGGCATCGGAAGCAACAAATGTGAGGTCGTCCGGAGATATTTCCACGAAAATACCGTTCATGACCGGTCTCAGCTCATCGTCGGCCGTGGCAAATATGGCCTTGCTGATCCCGGAATATAACAATTCAGAATCAATGTCAAGGAAGAACTTATAATCCTCTTCGATGAGGGCCATTTTCGGAAATTCATCCGCATTTTGTCCAACAACCGTAAAACGCCCATTTTCCGAAATAATCACGATAGCCATTGTTTGCGTGTTTATTTCAAATGTCAGAGGCTGGTCGGAAAATTCCTTTAGGGTATCCATGAGAAGTTTCGCAGGAACGGCGATTTTCCCGGTATCGGAAACATTGTCAAGATGAATGGAGGTGATGAGGGTTGTCTCCAAATCCGAGGCAGTAATCTGCAAATCGCTCTCTTCTAACGAGAAGAGAAAATTATCAAGGATGGGTAAGGTATTTTTGGAACTGATAACCCTGCTGATTGAAAGCAAATGGTTAAGCAAGCCGGTACTGGAAACAACAAACTTCATAATTTACAGGTTTTAATTTTCTATAAAACAACAATTAATGCAAACTGCCATTAAGGCAGGATTCCAAGAAAAAATTAAGCACTTATTAAAGGTAAATATGCTTATAAATCAATTATTTAAATATTTTTTATTCATTCTTAGAAATGACAACCAATAATACAAAAAAAATCCAATGAAATATGCATTTTTAATATTTATTTCATCCTTATTCTCAAAAACCTATTATTTTATAAAATGGGAATAAGTCTGCATTAACAGATCAAGCATGATATACTTAACCACAAAAACCTCCTCTTTACCCTGCATGGTTAAATAGGCCCGGTAGAGATCAGCCTGTCCTTTCTCATTCAGGATGGACAAGATATTGAATTTAACAATCTCTCCGTCCGTTTTCTCAAGAGTAAAGGTATAATCAGGCCTCTCTTGGAATATTTTCTTCTTCAAGTCCTGATCGCTTATCATTTTTTCGAACCATATTTCATTAAAATAGCTGATATACATCAAAAGTTTCTCTTCACTTACCAGACTGTCCGGTACCCTCTTTCCATCCAGGTTTTTCAAGACAAGATTTTTGTTTCCTATTTCAATTATAAACCCATCTCCCCAGTCGGGCCGGGCATTTACTGTTATTTTTCTGATATCATCGGGCGATAGAGCAACAAGCACTTTTTCTATCCAATGCGCTTTATCCGTCGTCGTAATATCGGCGAACAGCGCTTGTGCTCCGCTTATCCCAACGAGATTGTATTTTTTGGCCCCTTTCAGATAAAGAATTTCTCCATACTCACCGGAAATTAGTTTATAATGAATGCTCCGGTTACCCATTCCAATGATGATATCGCGGGCCGGAGACCTATCGGGTTTTGACCTGGTTTTGCCTTTGACAACAATATGTGAAAACGCGTAAAGAAAGTTGCTAAGGGCCACATCGTCTGCCTGGAATGAATGATTTACAAGCCATCCGTTCTTTTCATCTTTTTCGATGATAATCGTATCGCTGTCCATAATTGTGATCCGGTCTACCTTTGCCTTCTCTTGTAATGATGGATGGCTGGATGAGGGTTGATTGGTAAGGACACCATACCGTAACAGGAACAGGAGTAAACTAACGCTCAATACCAGCAGGAATGTAAAAAAGATTTTTCTTTTCAATTTTGGCAAGGATTTTTGAACACAAACTCAAAGATAACAAATTCATTGGTTCCTTTAAATTCAGATTTTCTCAGTATCCTGTTCACCAATTAGGTAAAGCATCAAAAAAGGAATACAAAAAATGAAATAGGAAATATCGATTTTGCTTTGCATGAATGCCCATTCAAGACCTACACGGGAAATATGATATAACGAATAGATCAATACCCCAATAAATAAACTCAGTCCGCTATAAAAAAACTTAGCGTGGCTGTTCTTCACGAAGAAACTGAGCACTATGGTTATCGAAATAAAAATCACCGTGTAGGACAAAGGAACAAGAAAAGTAGATTGAATAATGAACGGATTCATTTGACAGAATTCGTCCGGAAAAAAAACGATGAAGGGCACAAAGGAAAGGAGAAAGCTTAAGATGGCAATACCACTGAAGACAAAAAAACTTCCAGGTCTGATTTTCCTTTGAAACAATATTGGAAAAAAGTAAATGATATAGGGCATGATGTAAACACTTCTTGTGGAGAGCATCAGACCACTCAGAATGGCCGGAATAATAAATCCACCCCCACCCAAGCGAAGTTTCTTCTCCGCAAAAACCAGGACAAGTAATGTCAAAACTGTATAAGTAAGCACATTACTTCTCACCGCAATCTCCCAGTAAGCGAAGCTTGATGTGATCAGATAAATCAGTAAAAATCCTTTATCAGCATGACTTCCGGAGGACCTTTTTATCAGGATAATTAAAAGGATATAACCTGCAACACTCAGGATATTTAATTCACCGATAAAATAAAAAGGCATGGCAATCAAAAAATAAACGGGCATGGGTCCAGGGTAATTTCCCATATGACCTGATGAACGCACCTTTTTATCACCAGCCAATTTGAAACTGCCGCAATACCTTTCAATCAAATTAGCCCTATTTCACTCCTGACCTATTGGAAACCCCTATTGACGTCCAAATTTTCTTTTGCGAACGACTGAATAGATAATCCCAAAAACAATCACCAAAATGACCGGAACCAAAACATTGAAAACCTGCCACCATAACCTTACCGAGCTAAACCGGAGCCTTCCATGATCCAACAACCGTAACTTGTGTTCCCTTCCTCTCAACTCAATTAAATCTGCATCATCGGTCATGAAATTGATCACATTCATAACGAAATCTTTGTTCCCGTATGTTTGCCTTGTATCCTTATCGTACCCAAGAGGGAGGGGAACCGTATCCCTTCCGCTTATATTGACCTCATTACGCACTAAATCTCCGTCTCCGGCAAGGAAAACCATTGTTTCCAAAGATTTATTTCTTTTCTCGTAAGTGCCCATCCTGACAGAGGCAGGAACACCATAATTGGCATAGAAAGAGGGAAACTGTCCCTGGGCAAGTATGGCTATAGGAAGTCTGGATTTATTGTATTGTCCAAAATCGGGCGGACGGGTTATTTCATCCATAAAGATAAATGAAGGATTTTGAATTAGGGCTGAAGTGTCTGAAGAAGAAAGGATTACGGAACGGGAGACCCCTTCCGGGGCGATATTCGTTGTATCGAGGGCACTCACATACTCTGCCTTTATGTAGTTAAGACCCTTCGTCAGCGGATTGTCCGGTAAGGCTGAGATTAAAGGATAGTAAACCCAGGGGAGCAAATTCATCGTAGGTTGCTGATCGTTGACTGAGGTCTGCACTCTTACATAATTGGCCTGGGCATCCTTGATCAGGTTATAGTCGATTTTAAACCCATATTTGAATAAAAGATCGTATAGGTTAAGATCCAGAAAAGTCGTGTAGGTGAGACCCGAGGAAAGACTGTCGGCATTGGCCTGTACCGGATCAAGAAAAAAGAGGGCTTTCCCTCCATGCATGATGTATTGGTCCAGAACGAATTTATCCCTCTCAGAAAACGGCTTTAATGGCTGGGCAATAATGATGGCCTTGTATTCCATCAGATTGGGCAGGTTCCCGTCAATCCGTTCCCACTTCACATCAAAAAACAAACTTAATTCCTTGCCCAGATCATAAGTCTGTAGAAAATCCAGTTCATTCTGCCCACGGATGAAAGCAATTTTTTCAATGCTTTCCCGGGTCAGACTATGTATCGCCTGAATGAATTCGTATTCAAGGGTTTGTACCGAATTACTGAGATTGACCTGATAAGCCAGTCCCGGATTGTTTTTCAAGAGGTTTACCGGAAATTCAATCCCTTTATAACTAATGATAGCCCCCGGGAAAATAATTTTGGTCGAAAGGCCGCCTTCTTTGTCTTTGATTTTGACATCGGTAAGTTTTAATCCTTTATTGGCCAGCTCTTTCATTACCCTGTTCCTCTCAGCAACTTCTTCAATCTCATATAAATTAACAAATTCATATTCCAGATTGCTTCCCCCGTATGCTTTAAAATCGTCAAGCTTTTCTTTGATGTCCTGTCTGAAACGGAGGAACTCGGCGGGTAAATCCCCATCAAGATATACCTTAATGTATACTATATCGTCAAGGTCACGGAGAATTTCACGACTGCCTTTTCCCAGGGAGAACCGGTGTTCAGCGCTTAAGTCCAGCCTGAAAAACTTTAGGCTTCCCAATATATTTACAGCTAATACCAGGGCAAATACCATTAAGAGTCCGGTAATATGCTTTCTTTGCAGAGAGGCTCGTTTTTGGTTTGTTTTTACCATTTTCGGCTGACAAGGATTAAACGGGTGAGGTAAAGAAATAAAAAAATCGAGCTGCAAAAATAAATAATATCACGGCTGTCGACCACTCCACGGGATATTGACCGGTAATGGTAATCAATTCCCAAAACTTCCACTATATATCCCCAGGTGGCCGCGTTTATAGCTTGAGAAATAAAGCTGAAGCCCAGGTAACACAGGAAACTGAAAAAAACCGAAAGAATAAAAGCCACCACCTGGTTTTCAGTAACAGAGGATGAAAAAACGCCGATGGCAGCATAAATGCCCCCCAGGAATATCAATCCGATATAGGATCCCCACACTGCTCCGGAATCGATGTTGCCTACCGGGCTTCCAAGTCTGTAAACGGAAAAATAATAAATCAGGGTTGGAAGGATGGAAACAATCACCAGCACCCATGCCGCTAAAAATTTAGCAGTTGAAATCTGTATTTCATTAATCGGACGGGTAAAAAGCAGCTCGATGGTGCCGGAACTCTTTTCTCCGGCAAACATCCGCATAGTGATCGCCGGGACAAGAAAAAGGAAAACCCACGGGGCAAGGGCAAAAAGGGTATCCAGACTGGCATAGCCTCCATCGATGATATTCATCTGCCCTTTAAAGACCCACATAAACAAGCCGTTGAGAAGAAGGAAGCATATGATGACCACATAGCCCGTAAAAGAATTGAAAAATCCACCAAGTTCTTTTTTAAATAGTGTCCACATCGCGGTATTATTTTTTTTATCTCAATTCCAGAGGAACTTGTGAGACCGGGAGATCATCAATATTAATAACTTTAATCTGATAAAAATAAAATTGAAGAATATCTGAATAAGAATAGCCCTCGTTGGCCATTTGCATTGCCCCTTCCTGGCTTAATCCAATCCCATGCCCATAACCCCTTCCTTTAATAAGGATCGAATCTCCCTTTTCCTCCATATCAAAGAATGTGGATTTCAAATCGAAATCCTTGCGGATCATGGACAAAGAAAGAGAATCTTTCCCCAAGACGAAATATTTTTGCCGGTGAATTTGAGTGATCAGGGGCGTCGTACCAATTGCTTTTTTATCCGGTTTGAAGCCTTTGTTTTTGAGATAATCCTTCCATTCTTCCAGGCTTATGGTTTTCAGCCACGATGCATTTCTTCTTCCTTCAGAAAAAGGATCAATGATGGCCTGGAGATAATCATGGTCTTCAGGCCAGATATCCCCTGCTCTTTGCGTTTCCCCTCCGCTGTTGGAATGATAAACGGGATCAATAAGCCTGCTGTAAATATCGGTTAAAACGAGGTTGTGTGTTGAAAGTATCGCATGCATTATGGCAGGATTTTCATCACTGATTCCGTTATAGACCTGACAATGAACCTCATCACAAAGGTTGAACCCCTCCTCCGAATGCCGCATCCAGTTTTTCAGAGCATAGGTCCTGCAGATTATAGACTGAGCTTTGTATAATTCATCCTCCTCGACAGGACCAACCTCTGCCTCAACCACCCCGGCAAGATAATTATCCATCTCGGTCTCATTTATTATCTGAATTATTTCATGTTCAATGTTGATTCTGAAATTTCCACTGTAACTTTCAGGGTCGAGGGATGGCTCAACGGGCTTTATCCTGCATTCGCTCTTGAAAACAGCTTCCCGGATAACCAGATCAGGAAAAGAACCGAAATCTTTGTCTGCTCCACGAAGGTTTATCATGCCATCATGTAAACGCATATAATAAATTTCTCCGGGGATTAGATTCACTAGTGTATCGCCCCCCGAGAGAAAAGTGAATTCCCCCTTAATGCAATGGAGGGTAAATGAAGTTACCAGATGGTTATAGAATAAACCGATCCTTATCTTCTGTGCTCCAAGAGAAAAAGAAAAAAAGATGAAAAGACAGAATAGGATTATTTTCCCTCTCATTGGTATTTAAAGCTATGAATGTTCATGAATCTTTTAAAGCTGATGTTTGTCAAGGTACTCATTTTCATTACTTCCGGATATTTATCGCTTCGACGATCTTTGCCGCCACCCGGGCTGAACTTCCTGCTCCTCCAAGTTTCGTAAGGATATCCATATAACCATCGAGCATTTTTTGTTTGTAATCTTTCTGATTAATAATACGACTGAGCTCATTCCGGATATCGCGTACAAGGTTTTTCTGGAGTAATTCTTTGACCACTTCCCTTCCGGCAATAAGGTTAACAAGTGAAAAGAATCGAAGGTTAACTACAAGCCTGCCAATTTCATACTGAAGGGGATTCGTTTTATAGACCACCACCTGCGGCACCTTGAATATAGCAGTCTCCAGCGTTGCCGTTCCCGAAGTTACCACAGCGAGTCCTGCCTGGGATAAAAGAGCATATGTCCGGTTCTCTGCAATTTTAACATCCCTTCCCGCTAATAAAGATTGATAGAAGGAGAGGTCGATATTCCGGGAACCAGCGATTACACGCTGGAATTGAGTAAATTCGTCGGTGCCCTTAAGTATTTCAGGCAGACAACGGGATATTTCATGAATCCGGCTGCCCGCCAGGATTGCAAGAACAGGCCTGTCCGCCTCTACCCCCTCCAGCCCCGCTGGGTCCTCCCTGAAATTTTCCACCGCATCCATGAGGGGATTGCCGAGGTATTCCACATTGAGACCCCGTGAATTAAAATATTCTTCTTCAAATGGAAGGATCGGAAAAACTATATCCGTGAATTTACGCAGTTTTTTGAGCCTCGATTTTTTCCAGGCCCAGACTTTGGGAGGGATATAATAAAATACCCTGAATTGATTCCTTTTTGCAAATTCAGCAATCCTGAGGTTGAATCCGGCCGAGTCGACCAGTATTACGGCATCGGGAGACCATGAAAGCAGATCAGATTTGCAAAGTTTAAGGTTCCGGGAGATCGTTCCAATATTGGCCAGAACATCTACCACTCCCATGAAAGCCATTTCCCGATAATGTTTCACCAGGGTTCCCCCTTCCTTGAGCATCAACTCGCCGCCAAAAAACCGAAAGGAGACGGAGGCATCAAGCTTTTTTAACTCCTTCATTAAAGCAGATGCATGCAAATCCCCGGAGGCCTCTCCTGCGATCAGGTAATACTTCATGGTTTTAATTATCCTCTGTTTTTAGGTCTTTGAGGCAAATATAGCCGTACAAATTTAATAAATCTTATCCAATAAACCTGAAAGTCAGAATGACCGAACCAAGCACAAACATGGAGAACAAAACACCCCGGGAAGAGGACATTTTATTCATCCAGATGAAAACGAAAAACAGCAAAAGATTAGGAATAATGCAGAGACTCATCAATTGCGAAAGCACCCCTTTCCCCTGGAGGATTTCCAGGTAATGAAAGACACCCATATCACCATTTTTAATTATTATGACAATCGAGAAAACAATAACAGGAAGGAGAATTCCGCTGATGGTGCCAGTATAAATAGAATCAGGGTTTATTTTTTTGGTCATAGGTAAATGGATCATATACTATTTCCGACATTCTGTTGATATAATATGACGAACCCGCATCACCTAAGGCATTTTATGCATTTTGCGGTTTATTGTAGCCGGATTAATTATTCCTGCAGTTAAACGATCCTTAAAATGAGTTCAGGTTCCATTTTTTCAATGCATCCATGGCCCCGTAGGCAGTTCTGTCCACCTGCAAAGGAACCACGGATACAAAATTCTGCCTAAGGGCATATTCATCGGTATCCTCAGCCTCTTCCTCCTGATTGAAATAACTCCCGGTAAGCCAGAAATATTCCCCATTGTTCGGATCTGTCCTTTTCACAAATTCTTCATGCCAATAACCTTTGGTCTGCCTGCATACTTTCAGACCTTTAAGCAAACTGTATTTAACTGCCGGAACATTAATATTCAGACAAACCCCTTCTTCAAGCCCCTTTTCCAGAATATTCCGGATTACTTTTTCGGCAACCTTTCCGGCTGCCTCAAAATCAGCATCAGGATCGTAGTCCAGTAATGAGAACCCTACCGACGGGACCTGGTTCAGGCAGCCTTCAGTGGCAGCAGCCATGGTACCGGAATAAACCACGCTGGAGGAGGAATTTGAACCATGGTTAATTCCGGATAAGACAAGATCAGGTTTACGTTCCAGTAAATAATTCAGTGCAAGCTTCACACAATCGACAGGGGTGCCGAGGCAGGAATAAATTTCCAGTCCGGCTTCCTTTCTCAATTCCTTTGTCCGAAGGGGCGTTTTTATAGTTATGGCATGCGACATCCCTGACATTGCTTCGGCCGGTGCAGCCACCACAACTTTTCCGAAGTTCCTGGCTACCTCAATCAGGGTGTTCAGGCCTTTGGCATGGACCCCATCGTCGTTGGATATCAATATTAGCTTTTCTTTGTGCAAAACAAATTTTTTGGAATGCAAAAATAACTATAAATGGGTGAAATATCAAAGATCAGGCAAATGGTGGTGATTAAAAAATTTTGCCTCTGATCAAAATAAATGATGAACGGCTACCCCTTCTCTTTTCTTTGATCAACTAACCCTTCTTCCCTCATGTAAGTGTTGCCTGCACAATATAGGGCAGGAACTTCTCCTTTAAATATGTTCCGGATGTGTGGATAATAGAGAAATCCATGTTATTTTTGTCATTGCATTTGAATTTGTACACCAGTAAAATTGATGCAATTATTAAATTCCAAAATAATATTCTAAAATAAAATATACTTAATGAAAATTTCCTATAATTGGCTCAAAGATTACATCAGTCCCATTCCTGACCCCCGGGAAACCGCCCAAATATTGACCAATATCGGACTTGAAGTTGAAAATATTGAGACGCTCGAAACAGTAAAAGGTGGGATGAAGGGGATTGTAATCGGGGAAGTGATAAGCTGCGAAAAGCATCCGAACGCAGATAAATTGAGTAAAACAAGAGTTAATGTCGGAGGTCCGGATTTGCTGGACATTGTTTGCGGTGCCCCAAACATTGCCTCGGGACAGAAAGTTGTGGTGGCACTGGCTGGCACTACCCTCTATAAAGGAGAAGAAACATTCACCCTTAAAAAAACCAGAATAAGGGGTGAAGATTCGGAAGGGATGATCTGTGCAGAAGATGAGCTGGGCCTTGGCGAAGATCATGAAGGGATCATGGTACTTGATCCTGATGCCAGAACTGGAATGCCTGCCGCTGAATATTTCAATATCCAGTCTGATACCATTTTCGAAATAGGATTGACCCCCAACCGGATCGATGGTGCTTCCCATTGGGGGGTGGCCAGAGATCTTGCAGCCTTTCTTTCCCAGGATCAAAAGGTCACTCTGAAGCGTCCTTCCGTGGATCCTTTTAAACCCGATAATCGCAAACACCCCTTCACCATTATTATCAAAAACCAGGAAGCCTGTCCCAGGTACTCCGGAGTCAGTATTTCAAATGTAACCATTGGCCCCTCCCCGGAATGGCTGCGAAAAAAGCTCATGGCTATTGGTTTGAAGCCAGTTAACAATGTAGTCGATATTACCAATTTTGTGCTCCACGAGACAGGACAACCCCTTCATGCATTTGATGCAGATGCAATTGCGGGCAACAAAGTTATTATAAAGACCCTCCCGGAAGGAACTAAATTTACCACCCTGGATGAAGAAGAAAGACTATTGAGCCGGGAAGACCTCATGATCTGCAATGAGAGTGAGGCGATGTGTATTGCCGGGGTTTTCGGAGGAGTGGACTCGGGCATAAAGAATGAAACCAGCAATATTTTCCTGGAAAGTGCCTGCTTTAATCCCGTTTTAATAAGAAAAACATCAAAAAGACATCTTCTATATACCGATTCCTCATTCCGTTTTGAACGGGGTTCGGATCCGGAAGGGACTATTTATGCTTTAAAACGGGCTGCTCTTCTTATCAGAGAGATTGCCGGGGGCGAAATTTCCTCCGAGCTTCTTGATCTCTATCCCGGGAAAACTCCCGGGACAATTATCAAACTTCAGTTGGATTATCTTAACCGGCTCATTGGTAAACCCTTGCCACTGAAAACGATCATCTCCATCCTTACTTCCCTGGATTTTAAAATAATCGGGCAGTCTGACGAGCATCTTGACCTCGAAGTACCCTCCTACCGGGTGGAAGTCAGCCGTCCGGCGGATGTTGTAGAAGAGATTCTCAGGATTTATGGATACAATCAGGTCGAGATAACCAATTCCGTCCATTCAACCCTCACATACAGCCAAAAGCCTGATCCGGAGAAACTTCAGCAATTGATTTCCGAATTGCTCAGTGCCAATGGCTTTCATGAAATACTGTGCAATTCACTCACCAGATCTTCCTATTACGAGCCCGACCCCGAACTGGTGAGGGTACTCAACCCGTTAAGCTCCGATCTGAATGCGATGCGGAAAAGTCTGGTTTGGGGTGGAATGGAAACAATTGCTTACAATTCGAATCGAAAAAACCCCAATTTGAAACTGTATGAATTTGGAAATATTTATTCTCTAAACCCCAAAAACAAAAGCGAAAACAGGCTGGATAAATACAGAGAGGAAAAACATTTATGCCTTTTCATGACCGGAAAAAAGCAGGAGGAAAATTGGCTTACGGAGCATGAAATGGTTAATTTTTATGAGCTAAAATCCTTTGTCTACCTCATCCTTTCAAGGTTAGGACTTGAACCCGACGGGATTGAATTAAAAGAATTGAAAAGTGATCATTTTTCCGAAGGCCTGACCCTGATTTACCGGCATAAGAAGATATGTTTCTTCGGAAGGATCCATCCGAAATTGAGCACCCCGATGGGCATTGATGCACCGGTGTTTTGCGCTGAATTTATATGGACATCGATCCTCCAGCAATTCAATCCGGCCATCCGGCCCTACCAGCCCGTGGCCAAATATCCTGAAGTCAGAAGGGATCTTTCCATGGTCCTCGAACAAGAAGTAAAATTTGAGGAGATCAGAAAAGTGGCTATGAAAACAGAGAGCCGCCTTTTAAAAAGTGTTACCATTTTTGATGTGTACGAAGGGGATAAGATTGAAAAAGGGAAAAAATCCTATGCTTTGAGCTTTATCCTTCAGGATGAGGAAAAAACCCTCACCGATAAACAGATTGACAAAATCATGAGAAATATTGCCCAGAAAATTGAAAAGGAATTCGCAGCCCAAATAAGGGTTTAAAGAAATTTATTATCTTGCAGTACTAACCAAATCATTGAGATCATGAGAAAACTCTATTTTTTCCTTCTTCTTCCCGCTTTCCTGTTCGCTTGCAATATGCCAGATGGCGATCAACAGACAACCAATGCTGAAGCGGATACAACAAGTGCTGTGGAAACCGTCCGTGACGGGGTGTTCGTGCACCTGAGCCATGGTTCTGAAGATCCACACAGGGTTTGGATGGCAATGAAAATGGCAGATATCATGTCACAGGATAAAGACGTCCTTCTTTATTTCGATATAAAGGCGGTAGAGGTTGTCCTTAAAAATGCCCCGGATGTCAGTCTTAAAGAGGGCTTTTCTGGTTCTCAGGAGATGTTGAAAAAACTGATCAGTAACGGTGTGGAGCTGCTGGTTTGTCCAGGTTGCCTTGAAGTGGCCGGGAAAACCCCGGAGGATGTCATGGAAGGTGTAGGTATTGCTGAGAAGGAGTTATTCTTTAGTTTTACAAAGGGAAGAATCTTAACCATAGATTATTGAGCCAATGACCTCAACGGACAAAAAGATGGTGAAAGATTACTTTTCACTGGTTAAATTTTCCCATACCGTATTTGCCCTGCCCTTTGCACTCACAGGGTTTTTTCTTGGGGTTCATCATAGCGGCCATCCCGTAAGTCTGAAATTATTTCTTCTGGTTGTACTATGCATGGTGTTCGCCAGGAACGCCGCCATGGCATTTAACCGTTTTGCAGACAGAGAATTTGACAGGCAGAACCCAAGGACTGCTATGCGGGAGATCCCCCGTGGGGTAATCAGTCCGGGATCAGCTCTTTTTTTTGTAATCCTCAACTCAGCTTTATTCATAGGTACCACCGCATTTATCAATCCCCTTACCCTCTATCTTTCCCCTGTGGCACTGGCCATCATTTTGGGATATAGTCTTTCCAAAAAGTACACCAGTCTATGCCATTTTATACTCGGCCTTGGACTGTCCCTTGCTCCTATTGGAGCTTATCTGGCAGTAACCGGAAAATTCCATATGCTTCCGCTCTTCTATTCCCTTCTCGTATTATTTTGGGTTAGCGGGTTCGATATGCTGTATGCCTTGCAGGATACGGAATTTGACAAAAGGATGAAACTAAAATCGATGACGGTTTTTCTTGGATCCAAAGGGGCAATAAGACTCTCTTCACTCACCCATGTTGCCTCTGCTTTTTTCGTGGTCCTTATTGGTTTGAAAGCCGGGTTCGGTGCACTTTACTGGATTGGATCGTTCATATTCGCGGGGTTACTGGCCTACCAGCATATGATTGTTAAGCCGGGAGACATTAGCCGCATCAATATTGCATTTGCTACGACAAATGGGGTAGCCAGTATTATATTTGCACTATTCAATATTTCAGCCATCTATTATCAGTTTTAAAAGAATCATCGTTAAAACCACCTGGTTCATCTGTAATCGAAATTAAGGGGGCATAAACACGATCATCCATAAAATTCCGTCTCTGATCCTTTAACCTTGCCCCCATGCAACCCTTTCATATATAATTCGTAAGCATTCATTTACAGATCCAAACAGAACCTGCATGCTAAAAATCTATCCACTTCTTTTAAGCTCAATATTTTTCGCAAATATATCCGCCCAAACCGATCCCTACTTCATTAAAGACCTTAAAAAAGCCGATGAGGTTAACTGTGTCTGCTATTCCCCGGACGGAAAAAAAATTCTTGCAGGGTATTTCGATGGTTCTGCCAGGATCATCGATATTGAAAGCGAGAAAGTTGAAGTGACTGTCAAAGATCACTGGAAAGGGGTGAACGCCGTCGAGATGGATCCAAACGGAAAATATTTCATGACTGCCGGTGACAATACCATTAAAATTTGGTCGCCCGACGGGAACCCTATCTATACCCTGAAGAATCATACCACGAGTATCTTTTCGGCCGACCTCGACCCAACAGGCAAATTTATCGTCAGCGGAGCCATAAACAAGGTCTTTAAGGAATGGGATGCCTTACAGGGGGAGCTGAAACGCAATATCACAGGACATGACGACGTAGCTATGGCGGTATGTTACAGCAGGGATGGCAGAAGGATGGCGAGCGGATCGGGTGATCATACCCTAAAAATATGGGACGCGGAATCGGCAAACCTGCTTTTTACTCTGTCGGGACATCCCGAGGATGTTTATGGAGTGGACTTCAGTCCAAATGGTAAACTTCTTGCAAGCTGCTCCAAAGATAAAACAATAAGGATTTATGATCTGGAGACCCAATCTCTTCTTCGGACATTAAAAGGTCATAAAAACTTTGTGATGGATGTGGAATTTTCTCCAGACGGGCTACACCTGCTTAGTTGCTCCTTCGATACCGAAATTAAAATCTGGGAGGTAGCCACCGGCAGATGTCTGTATACCTTTATCGATCATGATGCCCCTGTAACCGATATATGCTTCGCCCCGGATGGTAAAACCTTTGCCTCTGCTTCCCATGATAAAAAAATTAAGCTTTGGAATTTCTCAAAGGAAATTTTTGTTGATTATTATTACAGCCCTGAAATCATTGAGAAAATGAATGCTATGGAAATTTTTCAACCCAGGGAGAAGAAAGAAAGCAGGGAAATGTATCAGGAAAGGGAGCAAAAAGCCAACCAACTAAGAAAAGGTATTTATGAAGAATACTACAAAAAATACCTCATTGATCTGGAAAAAGGAACTTTACCGGGCCTCTAACCGACAGGGTTGAAAGGAGACCCCCTTAATGATTCCTCCCTTCTCTTTTCCAAAAACAATTCTCATCCGACCTTGTTTATCCTCTTTAGATCCGGGCAAAAATTCCGCATCTTTGCAAATAATCTGAGCAATTAGATGAAAGATCTTACAGAAGGCAATGAAGGGCGCAGAATATTCTTTTTTGCCTTGCCACTGCTGGTAGGGAGTGTATTTCAACAGTTGTACAATATAGTCGACAGCATTATTGTTGGACGGGTGATTGGGAAGGAAGCCCTGGCAGCCGTGGGAAATGCCTTTCCCCTCATGTTTACCCTTATTGCATTGATAATAGGGGTTGCCTTTGGGGGAACAATAGTAATTTCCCAGTATTTTGGTGCGAAGGATTTTGAAAAAGTCCGAAAAGCGATCGGAACCATTTATGTCCTCATGTTTACTATGGCCATTGTCCTTTCCATTACAGGGCTTCTACTGGCTGATTATGTTTTACGCCTGATCGATGTCCCTGAGGAAATATTCAGGGATACCAAAATATACATTTCCATCATCTTCGCAGGGCTTATCTTCTTTTTTGGGTTTAACGGGACTTCAGCAATCCTCCGGGGATTGGGGGACAGTAAAACCCCCATGTATTTTATGATCATTTCGACAATTTTCAACATCGCGATGGATCTTTTATTTGTGGTGAAATTCAAATGGGGCATAGCGGGAGCTGCAACTGCCACAGTCATTTCCCAGGCCGGGGCCTTCTTTTCCGCGGTTATCTATCTCAACCGGACCCACAAGCTGATCAGTATCGGGTTCAAACATTTCACTTTTGACCGGGAAATTTTCCGTCAATCAGTCAGAATAGGTCTTCCCACCGGATTTCAGCAAACATTTGTAGCACTGGGCATGATGGCCCTGATAAAAATTGTAAATAAATACGGAACAGATGTTATTGCAGGGTATTCGGTAGCTGGGAGAATCGATTCCATCGCCGTAACCCCGGCCATGATCTTCGGTCAGGCGCTTGCTGCCTTTGTGGGTCAGAATATCGGGGCGGGAAGAAATGACCGGGTGAAACGAGGATTGAAGGTGACCTTTTTCATGTCTTCCATTGTGGCCATATTATTGACCCTTCTGATCTGGCTTTCCAGGTATGCGCTGGTCGGATTATTTAATCAGGACCCTGCTGTGATGCAGGCAGGAGTAGAATATCTCACGATAGTAAGTTCATTTTATCTCGTATTTACCGCCATGTTCACACTGAATGGGCTCCTCCGTGGGGCGGGCGACACCCTTGTGCCCATGTTTATTTCTCTCGCAGCGTTATGGCTGATCCGTATACCCGGAGCGGTATTCCTTTCCGAAAATCTCGGACTTGGTGCCACAGGAATCTGGTGGGCTGTACCGGCAGGATGGTTTGTTGGAATGGTGCTCTCCTTCTTTTATTATAAAACCGGAAAATGGAAAGAGAAATCAGTTTTTCAGATGGGCGGGAGAAGCACGAACAGGGTGGTGACTCCAGAGAAAGTGATTTCGGATTAAGAGGGGTGATATGGTGAAAAAGCCTTTGACTGATTTAATACAGATCCGCTAAGTGGTTAAGAAGCAGATGAAAGCAATGGTAAGTATATATGGTCATGAGCATGTCAGCCCGGATCGTAAAGAAAGAGGAGAAAAACAATTGAAAACAATGAAAATTAATTCGTATTTTTAACAATTAAGTAAACCTTTAAAAGTTCTTTTAATATTATCTTTTATATTCATTTCAGAACAAATGACGGCTACCTGTAACGACATAAAACATATAGACCTTGAAAAAATTATTCAAGAGGGAAACTCGAAATTATTAAGGAAACTGCCCCCAGTTGCTGTAAGACTTATTGCAAAAATTATTAAGCAGGAGGAAATTAACTGCATTCTTAACAAGTATTCTGAATATTCCGGAGCTGAATTTCTCCCTAAAATTTGCGAAGAATTTAACCTGAAACTTGAAATCGAAGGAAAGGAGAATCTTCCTGAAAACGGAAAATGCTTTTTTGTGGCTAACCACCCTTTCGGAATCATTGACGGATTGATTCTGACACATACTGTGTCACAAAAATACGGAACACTTAAAGCAATAGCCAATGACTCCTTTATTTTTGTACCCCAGTTAAGACCATTTATTGCGGCTGTAAATGTCTTTGGAAGATCATCCAAGGAGTACCTAAACGCAATTGAGGAAATCTATAGAAGCGATGAACCTATTACACACTTCCCTTCCGGAGCAGTTTCCAGGTTAGTGAAGGGAAAAACAAGGGATCTGCCCTGGACAAAAAGTTTTATTTCGAAAGCGCATACCTGTAAAAGAGACGTGATTCCTTTCCATTTTCATGGAAGAAATTCCAGTCTCTTTTATGCGATATTTCTTTTCAGGAAGCTGTTTGGTATAGAGACAGTTATTGAACTAATGCTGCTGCCAAATGAGATGTTTAAAAAAAGAAATAAAACTATCAGAGTAACGATTGGCAAACCTATTTCTCACGAAACATTTGATAAATCAATATCGAGTAAAGAATGGGCCCAAAAGGTTCGTTCTCATGTTTATGCTCTGGGAACCAATAAATCAGAAAATCTATTAAATTAAAATTAAAATGAAATCCAATTTTCGGGAAAAGTTGTTCAGATTATGGTATTGGTATGTAAACAGGGTTGACAAAAACGCTGAAGTTCTTTTCATGAATTTTGGATTTAGTGATCCTGATCATGAACCATCTTTGGATAAAGAAAATGAGCCCAACCGGTATTCCATCCAGTTGTATCATCACCTGGCCATAGAAGCAGAAATTGAAAACAGGGATATTGTGGAAATCGGTTGCGGCAGAGGCGGTGGTTTGTCGTATATCACAAAGAATTTTCGGCCTGCCTCTGCTATCGGAGTAGACCTCGATAAACTGGCTGTCGCTTTTAGCAAGCGTCATTACAGTTTAGATAACCTGAGCTTTTTACAGGGAAATGCACAGAGTTTAAGTCTGAAGGATAATTCATGCGATGTAGTAATAAATGTGGAGTCATCGCACAGGTATCTGGATATGAAAGCTTTTCTCGGAGAAGTCAACCGTATCCTTCGACCCGGAGGATATTTCCTATTTACCGATTTCCGTTTCGATTATGAGTTCGAAAGCATGAAAAAAGATTTGCAATCGAGTGGTTTGACAATTCTGAAAGAAAGATTTATTAACAGGGAAGTACTAAAAGCCCTGGAACTGGATGATGAACGAAAGCGTCAACTCGTAAAAAAACTGACCCCGAAATACCTGCATAAAATTGCTTTGAATTTTGGTGGAACAATCGGATCTGAAACATACAAGCGATTCGAATCCAAAAGGTATATCTATTTCAGTTACGTGTTGAGGAAGCTTTAAATTGATGTTTTATTACCGTTTATTTTGCTCTCAGGCGGAGAGCATTACTTATCACCGAAACAGAACTGAAACTCATAGCAGCAGCCGCAATCATTGGGCTAAGGAGTATTCCGAAAAACGGGAATAAAATACCGGCGGCAACCGGAACGCCTAAGGAATTATAAACAAAAGCAAAAAAGAGGTTTTGTTTTATATTGCGCATGACTTTGTGACTTAATTCACGGGCCCGGACAATACCGTTCAGGTCGCCTTTCACCAATGTTATTTCAGCACTTTGCATGGCAATATCGGTACCTGTTCCCATGGCAATGCCCACATTGGCTTGTTCCAGTGCTGGTGCATCGTTTATTCCGTCACCGGCCATGGCTACGATATGTCCTTGTTCTTGTAATTCTTTTATCTTATGGTATTTATCCTCGGGTAAACATTCCGGTTGAAATCCATCCAGTCCTAACTCATCGGCAACTGCTTTGGCCGTTAACTTATTATCGCCGGTAAGCATATGGACTTTTATCCCCTTACTTTGCAATTCTTTGATGGCATTGGCTGAATTTTCCTTGATTTTATCGGATACACTTACCATACCTTCCACCTTATTTTTAAGAATAAGGTACATTACGGTTTGTCCTGCGGACTGCCACTCTTCAACGATTTTCTTGTTTTTATCATCGGGGGTCACCTTAAAAGCTTCCAACAGCCGGTGATTGCCCAATCCAATTTTCTCATTGTTATAAATGGCTTGCACCCCTTTTCCGGTCACCGATTCAAATTTATCAAGTTTCAATAACTCCAAATTATGGGCTTTTGCACCCGCTACAATCGCATCGGCCAGTGGATGTTCGCTGTTGGCATCAACCGAGGCTGCCAGTTGAAGAATTTCATCATCACTCAGATTCCCAAATGATTTAAACCCTTTAAGACTTGGCTTTCCTTCAGTGATGGTACCTGTTTTATCAATGATGAGTATATCAACTTTGTTCATTTCCTCGATGGCACGGGCATCTTTTACAAGTACCCCGGCCCCGGCCATCCGCCCGGAACCAACCATTATGGACATAGGGGTTGCCAATCCTAACGCACATGGGCAGGCTATTATTAAAACCGCAACAGCGTTTACAAAAGCATATACATAGGCAGGTTCGGGTCCCCAGAGGGCCCAAACGGCAAAGGTGATTATAGCAATAGAAATCACTATTTGCACAAAATATTTGGCAACCGTATCAGCCAGCTTCTGGATGGGTGCCCGTGAGCGGCTGGCCGTATTCACCATTTCAATGATTTGTGCCAGCAAAGTATCACTTCCCACTTTTTCGGCTTTCATTTCAAAAGCCGTTTTCCCGTTAATCGTCCCCCCCGTTACCTTGTCATTTTTTGCTTTTTCCACAGCAATGGGTTCACCGGTTATCATACTTTCATCAATAACGGCTTCTCCCTTATGGATGATTCCATCAACAGGAATTTTTTCACCGGGTTTCACTTTTAGGAAATCTCCGGCTTTTACCTCTTCCAATGGGATTTCTAATTCTTCTCCGTTTTTGATTACCCGCGCAACAGGAGGTACCAAACCTAACAATGCTTTTATTGCCGAGTTGGTTTTGCTATGAGCACGCAACTCCAGCATCTGTCCAAGCAATACCAGGGTAAGAATAATAGCAGCCGCTTCAAAATAAAGATGAACATTTCCATTGGCATCCTGAAACTGAGGGGGAAAAGCTGACGGAATCAAAAGAGCAAAAACACTAAACAGATAGGCCGCGCCAACCCCAATGGAGATGAGTGTCCACATATTGGGCATCCAGCGGACGATGGAACTCCAACCGCGTTTAAAAAAAGCCCAACTGCTGTAAAAAACCACCGGTGTCGCCAGGGCAAATTCAACCCATCCCCATACTTTTTTTGAGGCAACATTTTCAAGGTTAAGAAAACTGAAGTATTCCGACATGGCAATCAATAACACCGGAAAACTTAATGCAAGAGCAATCCAGAATTTCATTGCCATTTTTTTGTAGGCCTTTTCTTCTTCGCTGGTCTCTTCCCCTTTTTCCGGTACCAGGTCCATTCCGCATTTGGGGCAACTTCCGGGATGATCCTGGCTGATTTCGGGGTGCATCGGGCAGGTATATATTGTTTTGGCCAATGCCTGACCTGAAAACTCCGTGGATTCTTCCTTATTCAGGTGCATCCCGCACACCGGGCAATCTCCAGGTTGGTCGTAAGTTTTGTCGCCTTCGCAATGCATGGGACAAAAATATTTCCCGGAAGCTTTCGAAACGATGGAGGGAGTATGCTGATGATGCTCATGACTATGCTTTTCGGTTTTTGCCTGCAATTCATCTACCGGCACCAGGTGCATATTGCACACCGGACAATCGGCAGGCTTATCGTACGTTTTATCTCCTTCACAGTACATGGGGCATATATATTCCTTCCCGGTTCCGTTTGAGCCCTGGCTTTCATGCTGTTGGGTGCTATTGGTTTTATTAGATGATCTCTTTTCTTTCATATTTTCCAATTCAGAATATTTTTACCGCTGGGGCGGCGATGCTTTAGCAGCAACCATGATGATGTTTATGATGATCCTGTGAAGCTGAATTTTCCACCGGAACCAGATTCATGTTACAGACCGGGCAAACGGTGGGGGCATTATAGGTCTTGTCCCCTTCACATTTCATAGGGCAAAAGTACCGGGTCTGTCCTCCGGTAATTAGTGTATTATCCTGGGCATGAACCATTTCGCTTTTATCTTTCCCTCTAAATAAATCTTTAAGTGTTTTCATGATACATAAAATATTTAAGTGTTAAACAATTTCAAAGATACATCGCCAATTTTTTAATGTGTTACATAATTTATTAAATAATTTGTATAATTTATTGATTCTAAACATCGTGAATCGATTTGCGATTTTTTTCCCTCAGGTTTTTAAAATAAGAGGTGGTAAACCCCGTTATTTTTTTGAACTGTCCCGATAAATCCCAATTTTATACCTTCCATCTTTATCCCGGCTTTTTCAAAAATTTGTGAAACCACCATAATACACCGGTTGCAAACCATATTTTTAATGTAGATATCCATGTTTACATCTTTTTGGAAATAATACTATTCTCCGGCAAGGGATTTATTAATAGCACTAAGGCAATAACTTTAAGCCGTTTTACTCCACGGAAATTTCCTGCTGGACACTACCACATTTCAACATTTTGTGACCATAAAAAGGATTTTTTATTTCACTGGATGCACTCAACCAGATTCCCCCTTTATTTTTGTTATACATTGGGCAAAATGCCAGATACAATGTTCGGTCAGAACCGGTAATAAATATTAAGTCTCTCATATCCTTACTTAACATTTCAAAATGCTCTCGCTGATTAGCTATGTTTCCCCTATTCTCCGAAATACTCCCGGCATGATCCGAGGCATTTTCTATAATTCCGGCCAGTTCTTTTTCATCTTTCGCTCCCTGTTCTGAAAGGTCGAATTTCGTAAAGGCATCCAACAGCTTTTTCCCGGAACTTGCCGCATTTTCGCTATCGTCCTGGACCAGGGCATCTTTTAAGGCCAGATAGTTATCCACAATAGCGGAAACTGATTGGGAATGCTTAACCTGAACTGTGGGTGACCCCATTGGTTTGTCGGTCATGTTTGATTCCATAGTGGTATGGCCCTCCGTGGAATGGCCCATTTTTGAATGGTCATGTTGCGCAAAAGCCCCCCAGCTTACTAAAGCCAGGCTAAGCAAAATCATTGTTTTTTTCATTTTTTTTCATTTTAAATTGTTTATAACTCTTTTATTCTCTCACCGCATATCAGTATTTCAGAATTCATATATGGATGTTGAATTTCCAAAAACGGGTTTTCCCAGGCATTGGTTAAACCGCCAAAATACCTTTTTCATCAGTCCTGACTTTATACACCTCGTCAACAGGTGAAATGATAATCATTCCATCGCCACGATAACCGGTCCTCCCATTTTTACGAATAAGTTCTATAACCGGGTTCACGTGTTCTTCCGCTACCAGAATTTCCAATTTAATTACCCTAAAAGCATCGGTAAATGGATATTTATCGCTAATATGTTCTTTCTCGTGATCAGAATATTGGCCTGTTCCTTCACACTCCGCGAAGGTCATACAACAATATCCTGCACCCTTTAGTGCAATGAAAACTTCCTCAAGTTTTCTGTACCGGATATAAGCCTTTATCAATTTCATAATATTCATTTTTAAATATTACAATCATTATAGTTCATTTTCTGTACAATTTGCCAATTCTTTTATCCCACAACCAGCACAACTGCCCAAATCTTTGTTTTCACCGGCACAAGAATGTCCGGTAAATTCAGCATTTTTATCAAAGAAAAGCTTCACTCCAAGTGCCAACATGATTATGGCAAACAGGATAACCGACATTATAAATATTTTTAAAAACATAATTAATTTTTTAAAAAGTTAATAAATTATTCCTAAAAAAGACACGGGGTCTTTTCGGTTATATAAAGATACTAAACTATTGACGATCAACTGTTACATCATTTTTTAAAAGTCTTACATAGTTTTGTACTATTCACTTTTTGCTCTCTGAAAGTGAAGAAAATATGGAATGCCATTTCCTTCCATGATCAGGCTGTATCCAAATGAATGGTTCCGCTCATTTTAAGGTCTCCCTCGTCTCTCCACACTCCATCATATCTTCCCCGAAATAAGGATTTCGTATTTCTTCGGTTTCGCTCAACCAGTAAGCCCCCTTGCTGCCAGAGGCCATCGGGCAGTATTGGTAATAAGCTGTTTCGTTATCCAACCCGAACATTTTTAAACTTTTATAGAAAACCAGGTTAAACCGGGCAAAATCCTTTCGTTGTTGTTCAAGATTATCCGAACTGGATATTGCATTTATGGTATTGTTTAATGTTTCCAATTGTTCCATCCACATTGTGTGTCCATCGCCTTTGAGCAATCCCATGTCTACAGATTTTAAAGCAGCTTTTACCACTTTTGCTTCAATACTTACCTTTTTTGCATCGCTGGCCACAAAAGCATTTTTCATATCCAAATAGGTATTATACACGTTGGTAAGCTGGGCTTTAAATTCAGGATTAGTTTTGCCTGGTTCAGGGAGAGGTTCACCTGGGATGAAGACCTCCTTTGAATTGGTCTTCTCTGAATGAGGGCTCTCATTGGATGCTGGCATTTCCATTCCACCATGATTGTGCCCGGTTATAGCCGGGCCCCCTTCGGGGTTCATCATGCTTGGCTTTCCGGCAAGCTGGGCGGCCGCGTCAATGCTGAATGTGCCATTTACAGCAATCTCCTCTCCATCTTTCAATCCACTTTCTATTACATAGCTTTCTCCCAGGGAAGGTCCAAGCATGACCTCCCGCATTTTAAAATTTACGCCCTGATCGGTAGCAGATTTTACATAAACCACTGATCGTTCACCGGTCCACATGACAGCCGTTTTCGGGATGACCACTGCATTGGATTTTTTGGGCAGTTGCGCCCGGACAGTTCCTGAGACAAACATTTCCGGCTTAAACTTTAATCCCGGATTGTCGATGGCCACCCGCGCTTTGGCCACCCGGGTTTTGGGGTCGATAACCGGGTCGAGAAAGGAGAGCTTACCAGTAAAGGTTTCACCGGGAAGGGAAGCGACAGTAAATTCAACTTTATCGCCTTTTTTTATCCAGGGAAGGTCCGATTCATATACATCAAAAAGTACCCATACCCTTGAAAGATCGGCAATCTGGTAAATGGTCTGCCCTCTGCTGACATAGTCGCCGGGATTGACCATCTTTTTGATAACATAACCAGAACCATCAGCCTGAATAGTGAGGGTTTCCTTTGCAGTCCCCGATTGCAAAATCTGTTCAATCTGCTGATCTGTCAACTTCCAGTTTGTCAATTTTTCTTTGACAGCATTGAAGAGCTGCGGTTGTGTGTCCTTAATTTTTTGGGCTTCGAACAACTCTTCCTGGGCAGTTACCAGGGCCGGGGAATATACCGATGCTATCACCTGGCCTTTTTTTATATACTCGCCGGTGAAATTGACCATCAACTCTTCGATCCGCCCAGGGACGTGAGAAGATTGGGAAAAAACCAGGCGTTCATCTTCCTGGATTTTACCGTTCAACCGAACCTGCCTGACCGGCTCCATCGAACCCACCACTGCAGTTTGAATGTTTGCCAGTTGCATAGCAGTTGGCGACATGCTGATTGCCAAGGGATCGATTTCACTATCTTGTTCATCTTGCAGCGGGATTAAATCCATGCCGCAAATGGGGCAATCGCCCGGTTCATTTTGTCTTATTTGGGGGTGCATCGAGCAGGTCCAGATTTGATGTGGTGATGTGGTAATTTGTTGATGTGTGGATTTGTCGATTTGTGGATTGGGGTTTTCTGGGAGTCGGTTGTTTCCTATAAAATAACCGATAAGGCTTCCCGTCAATAGAACAGCAATCAAAATAACTATGATTTGTTTCTTTGATTTCATAACTTTTATTTTTTAGCTTTTGCGGATGAAATAATCTTATTGAGAAGTTTCTGTATAGAATTCAGCATTGATTTGACCTCATTAGAGGGAGCGGGATACTTTGTCGCTTTTTCGCACAATTGAAGCCAGTAATCTGTTTCAATTGCTTCTTTGTAGGCTATTTTTAATTTATGTATAAAATCAACCTTACTCTCACTGCTCTGAGCCTCCCTGATATTTGCTCCAATACTGGTTCCCGATCTTAAAATCTGGCGCCCAATCACATATTTACGGCTATCTTCCAATAGTTCTGAATATTCCATTATTTCTAAAGCAAATTCAAAGCTTAACTCTAAAATCTCATTTCTACTTTCCATATTTGTTATTTAATAAAAATAATTCTTTCCCCCAATTAGTTTGGAGTGTGAGTAGGGAGCCAAATTAGTTTGGAGTGTGAGTAGGGAGCATGGCTTCTCACATCATCACATCACCAAATTAGTTTGGAGTGTGAGTAGGGAGCATGGATTCCCACATCCTCACATCATCACATCCTCACATCACCATCATACATCCTCACATCATCCCATCATCCCCTCATCCTCACATCCTCACATCCCCACATCCTCACATCCTCACATCCCCACATCATCACATCCCCACATCATCACATCATCACATCCCCACATCATCACATCCTCCCATCATCACATCAATATTGATAAGTAGTAAGATATTTCAACCTGGCCAACGCTATCTGGTATTGAGTTTCAGCCGTAGCTTTCATTTTCTCATATTTCAGCAATTGTTGTTGCATACGCAGCACTTCCTCAAAATCTTTTCCCGAATTACCATAGGCGCTGAACAAAAGATTTAGTGTCTGGTTGGTTTCCCGGGTTTGCTGTTCGTACAGGTCGATCAATTCTTTTTGCTGTTGAATTTGAAACCAGGAGGATTCATAATTTGAAATAAGCGAATTGGCAGTTTCCTCTTTTTGCAATGAATAGCTCTCCTGCAACAATTCTGCTTCTTTTTCGGCAGCTTTGTACTTTTTTCTGAAAATGGGGATAGTGGCAGAAACCATTGGCATCAGAATATTTTTCCCGTTATCGGGCATGGATACATCTCCGCGTTTGCCAACAAGTACATAATCCAACCCGACACCCAGTTTTGGCATCCCCTGTTTTTGGGCAATGATTCCGTTGGCTTCGCTGGCTTTTATTTTCAAATCCAAAGCGTTCAACATCGGGTTATTGGCCAGTAGGGAATCCCTGCGAAAATTGTCGGGCAGATATTCTGCGACAAGGGAATCATTAATTATAACTGTCTCATTTTTGTCCCTGTTAAGCAGCATATTAAAAACAGCCAGCAAGGGTTTTTCTTTCTTTTCAAGAATGCTGACGCTGGTGACTGCATCCTTCAGCATAATGTCTACCCGCAAAACATCGGTCATAGGAGCCTCTCCGTTTTTAAATTTTGAATTGGCAATGATTTTATAGGATTGCAGGATGTCTATGTTTTCCTGTTCAACCTTTTTCCATTGATTCAATTCATACAAGGGGTAATAAGCCGCCGACACATCGTAATACAACTTATTGCGTGCATCCAGAAACGACTGGTATTTGGCCTCTGCCATTAACGTTGCGGCATCGCCCTGCGCTTCCAATGTCCCAAACCAAGGGAACATTTGCGTGAGAGAAAATTTTGCCCTTTGTGGTCCCACCCGTGTTTCCACCGGAGAAATAAAATAGCCGAAAGAAAAGGTGGGATCGGGCAGTGTATTTACCTGCGGTACCTTCTGAAGGGCGGCTTCGAATTCCTTGTATCTCGACTGGAGGCCAGGATTGTTTTCGGCTGCGGTTTGAAGGTAGGTGTCAAGAGTTTGGGAATTGGCACGGAAAGGGATGAGTAGCATATAAAGGAGGAGGAGAAAATAGCTCCTCTTTGCCCAGCCTTTCTTACTATTTGTATTTATAATCATAGTTACTTTTATTAGTTTTTTTGCATCCTCTATGTTCTTCACTCTGTGGCCTCTGTGCAAAACCAGCAATGCATTTATCTTTAATTTGTCAGGCAACGTTCCTACCGTTTTGTGACAATTGACTGAGACAATTCATGCATTGTCTCTAAGTTCTACCTTTTATCTTTTACCTTTTTCGTATCTTCCTCTCCTCCCTCAAACTATACAACACCGGCACCACAAAAATGCTTATGAGGGCTACAGCCATTCCTCCAAACGAGGGGATAGCCATGGGGATCATGATATCAGAACCGCGACCGGTAGAAGTAAGTACCGGCAGCAGGGCAATCATAGTTGTTCCCACGGTCATCAGGGCCGGTCGTATCCTTCTCAATCCCGCCTCGGCCACGGCAGCCCTTATTTCTTTCAGGTTGCCGGGTCGGTTGCGATCAAAACTCTGATCGAGATAGGTAGCAATCAATACGCCATCGTCGGTTGCAATACCAAACAGAGCGATAAACCCTACCCACACTGCCACGCTTAGGTTAATGGTGTGCATCTGAAACAGGTCGCGGATGTTGGTACCAAATACAGAGAAATCGACAAACCACCCCTGTCCGTACAACCATAGCATAAGGAACCCCCCGCTAAATGCCATGGCAATTCCGGAGAAAACCATCAGCGAAGTGGAGACCGACTTAAACTGGAAGTAGAGGATGAGAAATACCAAAATCAAAACAATAGGTACGATAATCGATAAGCGCTTTTCGGCCCGTACCTGATTTTCGTAACTCCCCGAAAATTTATAACTGACCCCTGCCGGTACATTTAATTCCCCTGAATCAATACGTTCCTGAATCACTTTTTGGGCATCATTGACCACGGTTACTTCTGAGAAACTTTCCTGTCTATCGAAAAGGACATACCCAACCAGGAATGTTTCTTCACTTTTAATGGCCTGTGGCCCTCGCATGTATTCAAAATCAACCATCTGGTTAAGAGGAATTTGTGCCCCTGTTGGGGTCTGCACCAGGATCTTGCCTAAGGATTCCGGATCGTCGCGCAGTTCGCGTGGGTAACGCACCCTCACAGGGAACCGTTCGCGGCCTTCCACCGTAGAGGTGATTTTCATTCCGCCAATGGCCGTTTCTATCGTTTGTTGAACATCTTCCACATTCAACCCGTAACGGGAAATCTCGTCCCGGTTAATATTCAGTTGCAGGTAAGGTTTCCCCACAATCCGATCGGCAAATACCGCCTCGGCCTTTACGGAAGGTACCTCTTTCAGGATTCCTTCGAGTTTCATCCCAAACTCCTCAATCGTACTAAGGTCGGGGCCATACACTTTTATCCCCATCGGTGCACGCATACCGGTTTGCAACATTACCAAACGTGTTTCAATGGGCTGCAATTTCGGCGCAGAAGTTACACCCGGTATTTTTGTGGTATTGACAATCTCATTCCAGATATCGTCCGGTGATTTGATGTGCGGACGCCAGTTACGGAAAAATTTTCCATGATTATCAGGAATCAGTTCTTCTGCTTCAACTCCTCTTTGCAATGCTTCTTCATTGGAAAGCGTATCTCCTGAGGCAAGTATAAAACGGTCGTCCTTATCCGTTTTAAACCGGACCCGGTGACCTTTTTCATTCAGCATGTATTCCGCTTTGTAGTTGATTATGTTTTCATACATTGAAATCGGGGCCGGGTCGAGGGCTGATTCTACCCTTCCCAGCTTGCCAACTGTCAGATCAACTTCGGGTATATTGGTCAACAACATGTCCAGTTGGCCAACCACTTTCCGGTTAAATTCGATTCCGGAATGGGGCATCGAAGTTGGCATCAACAGGAAACTGCCTTCATCGAGCGAAGGCATGAATTCTTTGCCAATTCCGGGAAATGTGTGGGTTAAGCCAGACCAGACCCTGGTAGGACGGACATTCAACCCCACTTTGTCAAAACCCTTGGGGATAAACCCGAAAAGGCTGTTAAATCCCATCCAGCTAGTGATCCCCAGAAGGATAAGGAACGTGGGGATGAGCAGGAATGCCAGTTTATTGTCGAGACACCAGGTTAAAATAGATTTGTAATAATGTTCCAGCAGCAGGAAACCGCCCAGGATAGTGCCCACCAGCAAGGACACAAAAATGAAATTGGTAACCAGGCTCCGTGATGCACCAAGGGGCAGCCAGTATTTCGCAAGCAACCACGTTACCGCGATAACCGAAATGATAATGCTTGAATATTTGAGCGCCCGGTAGGCCAGTGACTTTAAAAAATGCCGTGCCTTTGATTGGCCTTTCGTTTCATTGAGATCCGTGTTCTCAGATAATTGGTCCCTGTTTTCAATCAATTGTGCATTAAGGATTCCCGAAATTCCAAAAGCCAGTAATATTATGCCTGCCCAGGCAAATCCAAGGATAAGCACCAGAATTCCAAGAGGAACAAGAGCGATGTTCAGCCAATGGACTATATTTTTCTTTTTAATTTTTAATCCAAAAACCCAATGTGCAAACGACGGTAAAAAAATTAACGATACGATCAGGGCAGCAACAAGGGCAAAGGTTTTGGTAAAAGCAAGCGGCCCAAAAAGTTTTCCTTCGGCAGCTTTCATTGTAAATACCGGGATGAAACTGACAATGGTAGTAGATACGGCCGTAAGTATAGCCGAACTCACTTCGGCAGCACCGTTATAGACCGTGGTTATGAGTTTTTGCTCAGGTGGAGCATCATCAATGTGTTTTATGATATTTTCGGATAATATGATCCCGAGATCGATCATGGTTCCAATGGCAATGGCAATGCCCGACAAGGCCACGATGTTGGCATCGACATGAAAATAACGCATGGCGATAAAAACCATGAGCACGGCAATGGGCAGTAAGCTCGATATCAATAAGGAAGCCCGCAGGTTCAGCACCATTACAATGACCACCAAAATAGCGATCAGTATTTCAAGGGACAGGGCTTCTTCGAGTGTCCCGAGGGTTTCCTGTATCAGCTCCGAGCGGTCGTAAAACGGGACAATAGTAAGCTGGCTTACCACTCCATTGGCCAGCGTTTTTTTCGGCAGGCCGGGGGCAATTTCAGCGATTTTTTCTTTCACGTTGTTGATGACCTGCAAAGGATTGGCCCCAAAACGCGCCACTATAACACCGCCAACAACTTCGGCGCCATCTTTGTCCAGAGCCCCCCTACGGGTGGCTGGCCCCAATGAAACCACCCCAATATCCCTGATGCGGATCGGAACATTCTCCTGAACGTCTACCACCGCTTTTTCGATGTCTCCTATACTTTTAATGTAACCCAGTCCCCGCACCAGGTATTCGGCCTGATTGATTTCGATGGTTTTGGCGCCTATGTCCCTGTTCGATTTTTGAACCGCCTGCATTACTTTATGCAGCGGGATGTTGTAGGCTTTCAGTGCGTCGGGGTTTACATCGATTTGGTACTCCTGAACGAAGCCGCCAATGGAGGCTACTTCCGAAACACCTTCCGTGGCATTCAATCCGTATTTGACATAGAAATCCTGCACGGTACGTATTTCGTGCAAATCCCAGCCGCCGGTGGGGTTTCCGTTTTTGTCGCGGCCTTCAATGGTGTACCAGTAGACCTGTCCCAAAGCGGTAGCGTCGGGGCCCAGGGCGGGTTGCACCCCCTCGGGCAACAACCCGGCGGGCAAGGAACTCAGCTTTTCCAGAATACGGGATCGTGACCAATAGAATTCAACCTCTTCTGAAAAAATGATGAAGATGCTTGAAAAGCCGAAAATAGAGGAACTGCGGATAGATTTTACACCAGGGATCCCCAATAAATAAGTGGTAAGTGGATAGGAAACCTGATCTTCGATATCTTGCGGCGAGCGGCCCGGCCATGGAGTAAATACAATCTGCTGGTTCTCGCCAATGTCGGGTATGGCATCCACCGGCACCGGATCTTTAGGCAAAATCCCGGTCTCCCACCCAAAGGGGGAAGTAACGATTCCCCAGCTCACAAAAAGAATAAGCACCAATGAGGTCACCAGCTTATTTTCAAGAAAAAAACGGATAATCCTGTTTAACATGAAATTTATTTTATGATTTCTATAATGATATCACAATTATAAAAGGCTCATCGTGGTATACGATAAGCTCAGGTAATTCATTACAGGATCATAAAAGATAAACCTCTTTTACAGAAAGGCTTTTTAGAATGGGTAGTAAAGGGGGGATTTGGGTATAGGCAGTGGGAACTTCCAGGCTTTCAATCATTGAAAAGGTATCCCGGTTTGCCAGGTCACACCCCAAAATATTGATTTCCGGTAGAACGGGCAGGTTTGAAATCGAAGGAATAGAAAAATCTTCTTTAAGCTGGAAAATTTGTGTTTCGCTATGGCAGCAATTTACCATGTTGCAGCAGGAATTTTCTGCACCATCCTCCATAAGGGACACGGACACAAGTTTTTCCCCACAATAATGTTTAGATACAGTCATTCCCATCGTTGAGACCAACAATAAGAGTGATAAAATAATATGACTGATTCTTTTAAACATTGTTTAGCAAATAAAACAAATATTTTCTAAAAATGTTTTTAAAGATTGCAAAATCGTCTTATTAAGATCCCATGCACAATTTTGTGCTGCCCTGTCCTGAGGTTCTTAATTGAATAAACTCTTTCCCACAGGAAGTAGATATTTTATTTTAATTTGGACCTCAGATTCCCGATTTCAATGCTTAATAAGGGCATATACAGAGATTTCTCCCTGTTGAAATTACTTTGCAAGTCCAGTCCAATGCTAAGAAAGTGAAGCGGAAGGAACTTAAAGCCTGTTTTCAAAACCAGGCCGATTGTGGAGAAATTTTCAGTTTCCGGAAAATCCTTCAATCCAATTTCCCATACAGAGGCTATCCCTCCCTCAAGCTGAATTCTGAACATTCGGTCGCCATAATATTTGCCTGCCATTAATCCTATTTGACGAAAAATATCCTGATTTCTTGATGATAAAAGGTTGAGTTCCTGAAATTGGAAAAAATCAAATGAGAATATCCATCCTTTAATAAGATAATTGATTTCTACTCCGGCTGCACCTCCATTCAAGTTATTTCGCGACAGGTAGATTCCTGCTTTAGGATTGAATGAAAATTCAGGTTTGGGGTTTTGAGAAAATCCTGAATCGGAGAGTAAAAAAAATAAAAAGATCAAAAGTAGGGCTTTGAATTTTTTCATGTTCATGGAGTTAGTAGGTAGTTGAAACAGATGATAGGGTTATCCGGGTAATGATGAGGGCGATATTTGGGGTCTTTATTTCACTTCCAAAACATCACAGGTTCGAAAATCCCATATCATCACCCATAATCAGGATGATGTTGGGTTTCTCCGGATTCTGATCCAGTATTTGAGAATTTATTGCTGCCGGCAAATTCAACAATAAAGATGATAAGCCAATTGTCCTAAGTAATAGTAGAGGAGTATTTTTCATCACAGTACAATAATTTTATTTTTACCGATCAATTTTATGAAATCCCGGCCTAAGGATAACCGCTTTTTTCATGCCAGGAAGCCTGACAATCGCCTTTGTCCCTTCGGGTATGGTCACTTCAAGGTGATATTTTCCATTCTTTTTCTCCCAGCGGACAGGAATATCCCCCTTTGGTGAGGGGACTACTCCTTCAGCCCAGTCAAGCCCTCCGGGTTTCGGACTGATCTCAAATTCGGTAAAACCTGGTTTGACTGGCTTCACTCCCAGTACTTCAGTGGCCATAAACCATGCAGGGGATCCGGCGCCGTTCTGTGCAAGGCTGCGATAACGGGTGTTCCAGTCCCCATTAGCACTTGACCAGGTCCAGGTTTCGCAAAACGTTTCAAGTCCCATTCGCAGGTAACGGGAATAACGGTTGCGCACCATCTCCAGTGCAGAATGGTCCTCTCCGGCGGCATAAAGTCCCTTTAGGGGCCAAAGCATGAATGGTGGACCCGACTGTACTATGGATGCACTTCGGCCGGGATCAAGTAATGCAGCGAGAATACGCTCACTTCGGCCATTACGACCTAAACCATTAAGTATGGCCAGATAATTAGCATGCTCAGAATAGGAGGAGCACTTATAACCTGATACAACCCCATCCAGATACAAACCGGTTTTTTCATCCCAGAAGTTGTTATAAATAACTTTATCTATACGGTCTGCAGCGGTAAACCACTCCCTTGCACGGTCCATCTCCCCGAAACCCTCAGCCACACTTGCTGCTTTATTCAAAAGTGAAACATACAGGAGATTCACTGGTACAGACAACATTTCCGCATTGTAGGGAATCGTGTTTCCCTCAGTCATTAATCCGCTGCACCAATCAACCCATAGCTCCATTTCACTTTTCTGTTCAATCAGACCATCCTGGTTCTGCTTAGTTTTATAATGATTCAGAAGACGGACAACAGCAGGCCAGACAGTCTCCCTGTAATGCTCCTGATCTTCACACCAGTAAGCGTATTCAGCCAGCCAGAAACCTGTTTTATATCCGTGAGAGGAAAATTTTGCCGGATTTTTTCCTAATACCTGTTGTGGCAGCCAACCTTCCGAACCCTGTGCATCTACCCATAGGTCCATATAGTTTTGAAGGATCGGTACATCGCCGTATAGTGGCAGACAACTGCTCATCGAACCATCACAGATATCTCCTCCCCAGATCGTTTTTTCACGAATGGTGTTATCCATAAACGCATCGTAACTCGCTGCCCGAAGGGTATTCCCTGTCATCTCGTAAAACTTCATCAGGAGAGTGTCCGAACAACTGAATTTTCCACGCTGATCCCATGGAAGACCTGAAGCAACAGCATTTACTGAGTGAATTTTCAAAGGCCCGTTAAGCTTTCTGAAGGTCAATTGCACATACCTGAAATTTTGCCAGTTAAACGATTCCCATATTTGACGCCCTTCCCGCAGGATATACCTGTGAGCATTAAACTGGTTGGGCTTACCCTCAGCATCGGGCCCAAAGCGGGCGTAAAGGATCGCGGGCACCCTTCCGTCCACGAGCATCTGGCCCCAGGAAATGTCAATTATTGCCCCTTCATTTCCCTCAATATCCAATTCAAAAAAGGCATTGTGCAAACTGCCATAATCCAGGATCAGGGTTGCATCATAAACTTCGGGGATATCATCGTAAGTATCCCAGTAGGTGTTGAAAGCTTCTATATCATTATGTGCAAAGCGAGTGTGTACAATAGCCGGCTGATTGGAGTTGCGTGTCAGTTCTTCAGCATTTTCCACACAGGTATGTTTAGATGGCCGGGGAATTTCGGTTAACAGCTGGAGGGCTGCTGAAAATTTAGTGTCGCCCATGAATTGCACAACTTCACCCTTGAATTCAATTTTTGCAGGTTTGATAATCTCCCGCTGGAAATGTGGCAGGATGGATGGTTCCAGAATAACATTTTTGTAGTTCCCTGGCACCGGCCCTAAAAATGCTGCACCCATTACACTGGCGTAAGGCCAGTCTTTATCATTGAAATCGGCTTTTTTCCAGTCCGGTGATTCAAGATTGGCATCAAATACTTCGGTGGGATTATGCCCTGCGGTAAGTGCACCTGAATTGGCCCAGGGCCCATCGGTTAGTTTCCATGATTTATCGGTTGAAACGATTTGAATGAGCTTTCCCTCCCCGTTACGTAGCTCAAATTGTGCAATAACACCCTCAAAAGGGCCGGCTCCGGCGTATTCAATAGCAATAGCATTTACCCCGGGTTTTAGCAATGAAATGACTTCATAACTCACATAAAAAAAACGGGGAATAGAATTTCTTGGAGGGCCGTCACCAACAAAAGATCCATTCACATAAAGCTTGTAAGACCTGTTTGCTGTTATATGTATAACCGCCGATGCTGTTGGTGAATCTAAGGAAAATGATTTCCTGGTATAAACAAATGGTTTTTCGTAGCCATGCTCTTCCGGGCGTCCGATCCATTCAGCCTTCCAATCTTCGCAACGAATAGCTGTATAAAAAGGTCCCGTTTCATTTGAATTGTAGCCATGATACAAATCGGACAACAATTTTTGTTGAAATTCATTTGCCTGAAGAACGAACTCGAGATGAACAAACAGGAAAAATAATAAAAAAATGAATTTTTTTTTCATCACACAATAAAAATTAATTTAGTCAATATACTGAACATCAAGATATAAAATTGTCTATTCCTTAATGATCTTTAGCATTACAACTCCCTCTCCAGTTGTAATACTGCATAGATAGTAAACAGAAGCAGGAACAACCATTTCTGAAGAGTAAATGATGCGCTCGTCCGAAAAAAAATTTTGTGATTTTCCAATCTGGACAATAAAGGAGAGTAGGACCAGGATCAGCAATCTTTTGCCTGTCATAACGGGTAGTTTTTTGTTGCCGAACAGATGTTGAGAACTTCATACCAAATATATCGGATATAAAAGTAATTGGAAATGCAGAAAACGCTCATTTGTTTATACAAAATGGCACTGGCTTGAGATGAAAAATACATATCAGAGCCCTTCCCGCAATATTATCAACCTCTGTTCATTTAGCAGAATGCCAAAAGCTCTAAATAAAAGATCACTTTATCTATTTATTTTATCAGGTCATTTCTTTAAAATTGAAGCATCAATAAACCTGATTCCATGAAGGCATTATTCATTTGCCTGATTTCATTTTTTTCTGCTTTTCAGTCACGGGATATCCCTTCACTGAGGAACCGCTGAATAAAACAGGAAATACCCGACCCAATATAGTATTTATTATAGCCGACGATCTTGGCTACTCTGAACTGGGATATTTTGGAGGCGAAGTGCGTACCCCAAACCTTGATCAGCTGGCTGACCAGGGCGTCAGGTTTTCCAATTTCCAAAATGCTGCCAAATGTGAACCAACCAGGGCCCGGCAATGAGCAGAACATTTGCTTCACGCGGATTTATCAGTTGAAATTGATTAATGTTAGATGAACCATGAATTTCAATGTAACTATCGCAACAAGATTCTGCCAGAGGTTTTTCAGGCTGGCACCTGTAAAACTAATCTGCACACAAAAAACAAATGCACAAATAAAACAATGCACTAAAAATAATTTTCCGCTATTTGCTATTAAAGGACTTCAAAATTTCATTCCAAATCCTTTTTACGTTCATCAAACTCCTGTTTGGTGATTTCTCCCCGGGCATAGCGATCCTTTAGAATGTCGAGAGATGATTTATGGCCGGCTTGGGAATTGGAGTTCCGGGTTTGGTTCATTCCTTTAACAACCATCCAAACAATGGCCACAACTATTATAAGACCAATTATCCACCACCAGCCCATTCCCCATCCCATTCCCCATCCATGTCCCTCATATCCTTCATATCCATTCATCATGTTATTCTCCTTTCTTTTAGTTATTAATTTCTTTATGAGAATAACAATATCTTATGAGAATAAGTTTGACTTTTTAACCGAAATATAATCTATTAATTAACAGCGGGTTGAAACTATTCTGATTTCCCTGCTCCAGGAAAACATCAATGAAAAATATTGAGATGGAGTACTGGTATACATGCCGGATGGCGCAATGGGGGGAAGCAAATGAAGTATTGTGTCAGGTTGCAGGAAAGAAAGACAGGGAGAACTCAACTGCAGAAGAACAATTGTACCCCATCTTATTCCCTTTATTTAAAAATGTCATCTTCGGCTAAAAACCGAAAGGCATAATCAATAAAAACCTCGTCGTTTACCTTTACTAATCCAAATATTCTTTGAGGTGGATTAATCTCAAAATCCGTTAATTTAAAATTTAGTTTTCCTTTAAGCTGGTACCCCGAGCTTTGGCAACTATCAATTTTGCAAGGCACAATATAACTTCTGGATACCCCTGCAATATTAATGATTGTTCTAAAATTGGGGAGTCCTGTCTTTTCCTTACATTCAGCTAAACTACGGGGTTCAATATCCATCAGAATAACCGGATATTCTTTAGCATTCACCATTTCCAGAAAATCTTCTCGCATCTGGGTATTATCAGCTTTAAATTGATTAACATCAATTTCGACACGCTGGTATCCTCCCATTACCTTATTACCCTGGGAAAGATTTACAACCTTTGGACTATGATTGATGAGTTGGAATTGATTCACGTTTGATGAACCATGGATTTCAATATAGCTATCGCAGCCCGTTTCTCTCAGTGGTTTTTCCTGGATGGCTCCTGTAAAAATAATTTGTGCACAAAAACCCATTGCACCGATAAGAACATATTGCAAAAATTTCATCTAAATACCATTTCTCCAACCAACTTTAATACTCAGCCAAAAAGATACCCTTCCTTAAAATTTAAAAAGCAATCGCTGCTTCAAAAACCACGCCGTTAAATTTCCCGCCGTTTAGATTTCCGTGAGCAGGACCGTCATAATTCTGGACAACGTAATCCAACTTTAGCAATATATTATCAATCATATACCAGCCACCTCCGATGTTCGTGCGGTTTACGGTAGACCCATTATTATCGGAAACCTTATTGAGTCGTGTTCCGGCATAAAAGCTGTGAATCCTGTAAATAGCCTGCAACGCTGTTTGCGTAAAATGCTGATCGTTATTATTTCGTACTCCCTTCATGTCTTCATAAACTCCAAAAAGCTCCAGTCCATATAGCTTAATAAAAAGGTTTCCCATGTAACTATTCATTTCAGTCTGACCGGAGCCGGGAGACCACCGTCCTGAACGAAAATTGTCTCCTTCGGCAGCAACGGTTTGCATAACGTTGTAATAGCGGGCACCCGCACGGTCGCCATCCCAAAGGTAAGAGCCGCTATGTCCTTTCCGGACATGGTACCCTGAAAAAGTTCCACGTAACCTAAGATCATCATTCACATTCGTATCATACCCCAACTTCCAGTTAAAAACAAGATCTTTCCCGAGATCGTTTCCACCGCCATAATTTAAACGTCCGTTGTTTGTTCCAACGAGTGCGAGAAAACCCTTATTCCTGAACATTATTTCAAGGCCGGGGTTGCTGGTGTAGGCATCCATAATCCAATTGCCCACAAAGGGATTGGACATTACATCCGCATTATTGCTTCTGTAAAAGTGGGCATCACCATAGTTGGGCATCATCACTCCGGCTCTAATCGTGATGTATTTCATAAACTCATCGGTAGCCGGTAAGAAAGGCATCCGGTCTATGATTAAATACCCACCTTCAACCCAGGCATCATTATGGTGACGGGATGACATGTAAAAATTAATGTATGTTCGGATTCCAGGTGCTAAATAGGCGTTAATATTGAGATTGGCGGTAGGCAAATTAAAATTGTTCTTCAGGTCGATCAATTCTGTTAATGGGGCCTCATGATTGAGGGCCTGCAATTGAATGGCAAACTCCCCCCCTACATCTACTTTAACCTTATCGAATTCTTCATTATATTTTTCTTCTTCAAAATTTTGCGAAAATGATGTTACACCAAGAAGGATACCCACCATTAAAATAAATATTTTCTTCATTATACAGTCAAATTAAAAGGTTTAAAAAATATAGCTCATTTCCTTAATTCACTTTGTTGAGTTCAAAATCAAACGTTACCTCCACCTCATCGCCTGTTTTTAAAGTACCCATTATGGCAGTGGGTGGTTCTATACCAAAATCAGACATTTTAAGGCTTACTTTTCCGCTGGCTTTAAATTGCCGGGCAGATACAATCTTTAAATCTACAGGTACTTTAACTTTCTTTGTTTTTCCGGCTATGGTCAATAAGCCATCAATAGTTGACTTCTTCCCGATTTGAATTGGGGCGCAAGCCTCGTCAAGGGTAAATTTAATTTGTGGGAACTTCTTTTCTTTCAAAGCGTCGTGCGCTTTATTATCCATAATGTTGGAACTGCTTTCCATCTTCGATACCGGGGCAGAAAATTTAATATACTGAATTTCACCTATTGGATCATGCCCTGGTTTCACTCCGGCTTCGAGCATGGTTCCGGTTACATCCATTTCCCAGTCATGCAACGAGGAGGTACCCGTAATCTGCACTTTGCTGTTTTTTTCATTTATCTTAAATACATCTTGCCCACTCGCTGAAAAAGTGATCAAGAGAGCCAGCAGCGAAATTCCCAGATTTAAAAAATTCACCTTTTTCATTCTTCCTCCATTTACTTCATAACTATTCATAATCTCATTCTCCATGCGTTTTTCTACTTCATTTTGTTTGCACTATTCCGATCCGATACCAGTTGGAAAACCCAATTCCAAGGATGATTCAGACATTGTAAACATTTGAAATCCGGTAATGTTTATTTTTAATTTCATTCATCATGATGGTGTTCTATATAATTCCCCCCGGGCCCTACTTCCTCAATATATACCATCTGAGAACCAAGATGCCCCGCAAAACTTACGGTGATAGCAGAACCGGTTAATAGGAGCAAAACAATTACTTCCATCCATAATTTTCGCACCATAAAGTGACTCAATACCTTCAAGGCAAGAGCAATACCCGATAACCAAAGGGTCAGGTAAGCGTAAAATTCATGATTTTCAAATACTTTTTTGATGGGTTCGGGCAGGTCTTTGACGTGCGCGTGAAAAACCAGAGCTGCGAGTAACGCACCCACAAATCCCCCCATCAATAAAAATAAGGTGACCCAGCTCATTTGCAACCGGAAAATAAACAGGCCGATCAATTGGGTGAAAAATGCCAGGAGTAACAGAACGATTGGGAAGTGCACCACCATGGGGTGGAGATTGGGGAATTCACTCAGGGATGCAAAAATAGAGTTTTCGGTGGCTGGAATTTCCTGTTTTTCGGGAAGACCTTCCTGAAGCACAATGGATTTACCTTCCTCCTCGCCGTGGCCATTCCCCTCTTCCTGTGCGTAAATGGTAAAAGGTAAAGTGAAAATCAGCAACAAGAACAAAATAATTTTATTTGTTTTTTCCATGCTGATGAATTTAAGCCCTGGCAATGGGTTGGTTTTTATATCGCTTCAAAATGGCACATTCTTATCTGTCTTTTTCCGATTTGAATGTATGCAGTGATAAACACATAATCCATCAAAGTGTTCAAAGATGGTCCACAATTTTACCTCAATATTTCTGAACTCCGAGACCCAACCAGGCCAAAATGAGGATAAATGCCATTGTTTTATTTCATGTTTTTAGTGATTATATTGATTCATTTTTTCAATGAACAAACTGGGAAAGGAAAACCTTATATGATTTCTTAAATCGCAGAAAATAGTCAAGTTACTCTATTACAGAACGTTTAGAGGGAGGGAAGGAATGGTAAAGTATGGACAAATTTTTTCGTTTTTCAGGAATATTAACAACGAATTTAATTTATTCTAATATTTCCATCTGTTTGCTAATGAAACCAGGGACAACATTACTGGCACTTCAACCAAAACTCCAACAACAGTTACCAACGCCGCAGGGGATTGTAGTCCAAATAAGGCAATGGCAACCGCAACCGCTAATTCAAAAAAGTTGCTTGCACCGATCATGGCCGATGGGGAACAAATGGTGTGGGGCAATTTTAATTTTCTTCCACTAAACCAGGTGATGAAAAATATAAAATAGGTTTGAATGATTAATGGAATGGCAATTAGCAAAATTATGAAGGGGTTTCTTGTTATGGTATTACCCTGAAAGGCGAAAAGTAAAATCAGTGTCAACAACAAAGCAAAAATAGAAAGGGGTTTAAACTTCGGTAAAAAGGTTTTCTTAAACCATACATCCCCCTTTTTTCGAATTACTATTTTATGCGTGACATATCCTCCCAAAAGAGGAATAACAACAAATAGTAAAACACTGGAAACTAAAGTATCATAAGGAACATGGACATTTGCAATCCCTAAAAGTAAACCTACAATGGGTACAAAAGCAACCAAAATGATCAAGTCATTCACCGATACCTGAACCAAAGTATAACCGGGGTCGCCGTTGGTCAGGTAACTCCATACGAAAACCATTGCCGTACAGGGGGCTGCGCCCAATAAAACAGCCCCGGCAATATATTCGCCAGCCAATTCGGGAGTTATAAAAGCGGCATAAATTTTAGTGAAAAATACCCAGGCAAAAAATGCCATGGTAAATGGTTTTATCAGCCAGTTTACGATGAGTGTTAAAATTAAACCCTTTGGGCGTTTGCCAACGTTTTTAAGGCTCGAAAAATCCACTTGCAGCATCATGGGGTATATCATTAACCAAACCAAAATGGCAACAGGTATATTTACTCGGAATAGCTCCATTTTACTTAAACCCGTTATATATTGGCCGCCAAAATTTCCAATAAAAATGCCTGCTCCAATACAAAGGGCAACCCAAAGTGTGAGGTATTTTTCGAAAAATCCAATTTGTTTTTTTGCGCCAGGAGTCACCATTGTGGTTTAATTTGTTCACTGTAGAGCTTATAAAAGTCCTCTTTGATTTCGTCACGTACTCTGATAAATTCACTCCAAATAAATTCTTTTGTACCAACCGCTTGTGATGGATCATCAAAGCCTATGTGTAAACGGTTTTTAACCTTTCCTGTAAAGGCTGGACAAGCCTCGTTTGCCCCTCCGCAAACAGTAATGACATAATCCCATTCCTCCATCAAATATTTTTCGACAGGGTCGGAAGTATGGTGGTGAATATCAATACCAATTTCCGCCATTGCTTTCACTGCCAGGGGATTCACTTTTCCAGATGCCTCGGTACCAGCAGAGCATACGGTAATATTAGCATCAAATGACCGGAGAAATCCCTGCGCCATTTGGCTTCGGCAACTGTTGCCTGTACATAATATCAATATCTTTATCAATGGTTGAATTATTTTATGGGTTCTCTGTATGTGCCTTTGCCTAAAATCGGGTATTTTAAATATTGCCCGAAATTTTTATGATGACCCGCAGGTATGGAAGATTACGTCTGCATGCATTATCCTCTTATTTTATTTAATCAGAAAAAGAAAACCTCCTTTTAAATTTTTAAAAATAAATTGAATAGGTGTAATAGATCCCAACCCCAATAAACAAAATCCCGATTATATGCCTGAACCAAAATTCAAAGGCTTTAAGCTTACTGTAAATACGGCCGATAGAACCTATACTAAATGCAATCAGCCAGGCAAAAATGATCACGGGTATTCCTGTCGCAATGGCAAAAAAGAGGGGTAAATACAAACCGCTGGCACTGCTTATGGTCATGGGCATTAACATTCCAAAATATAGTACGCCGCTATAGGGACAAAATGCCAGGGCGAAAACAACACCCAATAAAAGGATATGCCAAAAACCGTTGTTATTTTTATTCTCCATTTTTCCTGTTAAAGAACCAATCCAGGGTATTTTTAGCTTTAAAACCCCCAGCATAAACAGACCGATAATGATTAGAAGCGGACCCAAAACTTTTTCCCCCCATACCTGAAAGAATCCTGCAAATTCAAACTGGCTTGCTCCAAAAAACAGGAGTAAGCCCAAAACACTGTAGGAAATTGCTCTTCCCAGAGTATATATCAATCCGTTCATAAATACTTTTCGCTGGCTACCAAGGTCCTTACTGATATAACCAATAGCGGTTATATTGGTTGCCAAAGGACAGGGACTGATAGCAGTCATAAGTCCGAGAATAAAAGCGGTAAATATTGGAAACTGTGAAGTTTCCAGAAAATTTTGCAATATCTCCATTCCTACAACATCGAATCAATGGTTGATTTCAATTTGCTTTTAAATTTATCGGGATTCGTACGGGCATTTAAAAATGCATCGTTGGTTAAATCCACTTTTTTATCTCCGTTTACAATTAAAAGTGTTTGTCCGCCAATTTTATATTGAGCCAATAAGGGACTCTCTTTTTCATCTTCCACGTTAATGGATTCAAAAGTGACTTTGTCTCCATAATAATCTTGAAGCGCTTCTTTAGTAACTGCTTCAACTGCCATACATGTTGCACAACGACGGGTTGCATGAAAATAGTAGACTTTTACCTCCTCCGCTTTTTGATTTTCAGCGCGAGCTATTTTTGAATAAACAGGGTTGTCTGCTTTTGCACCCTGGCAACCTTGAATTGAAAGGACAACTACTCCCGAAAAAAGCAGGATACCTAAAGTATTGATGAGTTTCATTTTAATTTTTTTAAGTGATTACAAAGGTTCTTGTTCGTTAATATGCGAACAAAGTTAGGTTTTTTTCTTACAACCGATAAAAATTTCCGAAAAAAGTTATGATAAAGGAGAAATAAAACTTATCAGAAATAAATCATTTTTTAATCTTGCCTGTAAATAAGGAAATTTTTATATTCGTGAAATGTAAGCAAGCCAACCTTCTAAGGTATTTTTTGGTTATGCCTATAGTAAAGAAAAATCAATCAACCGTTGACTACGAATAAAACCATAGATCATTTCTTTAATCTGACACAAAAGTATTTCAGGACCTACCTGGCAATCGCCATTTTAGTTTTTATATTCATCCTTTTCTTCCAACCCTTTGACATCGAAAAGTTTGAATATGAAAATAATCTGGTTTTCGTTGCCGGATTTGGAGTCCTGGTCTTGTTATTTCTTTTTGTCTCTCAGATCCTGTTTCAAACTTCTTTAATTCAGACTGAGAATGAATCCCAGGACCATACTATTTATTTACCCCTATACTACTTCACACAAGTTGCAACCACCAGTCTCGCCTTTATTTTTTATCTTCGGTTTGTTGGACTGAACAGTATAACATTCAGCACTGTAGCCAGGGTGGTCCTTATCTGCATCAGTCTTCCGGTAACTATGTTTCTGCATACCCGCCTTGGTTCTTACAGGATCCGCTTAAAAAACCTGTCTGCTGAGAAACGGTCACTTCAGGATAAACTAAAACGGTATGCAGAAAATTATGCAAATAAATATGTGGAAATCATTTCCGAAAATAACCAGGATAATTTTAAAATTCTAGTTTCCGATATTGTTTATGTAAAATCAGCAGATAATTATATTGAAGTTGGGTATCAAGAGGAAGGCCTGGTCAGAAAAAAAATGATACGTGGAACATTACAGAATGTAGAGCAACAACTCGCGGAATTCAATAACTTTATTCGCACCCACCGTACCAGTTTGGTTAATATCCACTACATAAAAGAGCTTAACAAGAATTTTAATACCTATTGGTTAAGCCTGTATCATTCAAAAGAATCAATACCTGTATCCCGTCAACACCTATTGGCAGTTAAAGAACTTTTATAGGAATCTGCAGGCAAGGAGAATGCGCCGTCTTTCTCGCTCCTGTTGATGTTTATCCTGGTTTTCCATCCAAAACTCTCATTTACCCATTGCCCGGGACCTTAACCTTTCCGGCATTTTTTCGATAGCATACCGGAGAGCTGTCCTGGGCATGACAGCTTTCTTCTCCATTATAAAATCAAAAACTTTCATTTCATGAGCCTGACTTGCTGCCTTCAGCATCCAGCCATATCCTTTCCTGACCAGGTCATCCTTGTCCATAAGCAGGAGTTCGGCAATTTCGAAAATATCTTTCAAAAATTTCCCTTCCCGTGCCGGAATAATCAGGGAAACGGCTGATGCCCTGCGAACCCAGCGGTTTTCTGATAAGGCCCATACTTTTAAATAACTCAAAAAGGAAGGGTACAACTCTATAAATTTCCCGATGGTGTGATTGCAAAGAGTATCGCATGAGGCCCAGTTATGTACAAAGTTCATAACCCAATATTCAAACCTTTTAAAATCGTCGGGTAAAAATTTCTCCGCACAGGAATACGACCAATTTGCCGCTATGATCGATTCTTCCAGATAATTCGACATCCAAAGCATGTCGCATAATTCAAATATCCCTTTCTTGTTGTGGGATAGCTTCAATTTTTTCAGGTATTCTTTAGAAATTTTTTGAACCTCCGGACTCTTTACTCCATAAATGTTGACCTCCTCCCTGAAAAATCTTTGCGTGCTTTTTTTAAATTCGGGTGAGGCCATTTCCAATAATTGCCCTCTTAATTGATGAATGATCTCCTCATTTTTCCCTGGAAGGGTCGGTTCTGTCATGGGGTGTATTTATGAAGTCTTTTCTGTTTGTCATCTTAAATCTCAATTTCTATTCTGTACTTTTCTAATAAACCCGGAATTCCGGCGAGAGAGAATTTGGCTTTGAAAATCCGATTGTTTTCGGGATCGATTGAATAATTAAAAGAGGAACGAAAATCGGTCCCTTGCAAATCTGTATTCTCGAAGGCTGCTCCCAACAAATCACAATTCCCAAAAACTGACCCGCCTAAATCGCATTCGGTAAAATCCACTTCGTGCAGTTTTGAATTTCTGAAGAGGGTGTTTTTGATTTTTGCCCGGTAAAAGACAGAGTGGTCAAGGATACATTTCAAAAAATGAAATCGAAGGCCAAAAGGATTGCAGTTTTCAAAATGAAGCCCAAGCATTTTACATTCCTCGAATTTACAATCCTGAATCCCGGTTTTTTCCATTATCGCATTACTGAAATTGCAGGATAGAAAAACGCATTCTGAGAAAATAGCCTCTGAAAGATCTATATTGGAAAAATCGCAGTGCTTAAAATTACAATTTTCATAGGTGGCACCGGGAAAGGGAAGGATGACATTGCTTCCCTCAAAACTTTTATCTTCAAACAAAAATTCATTCATATCCGAAGTAAACAAATGAGAAAATAGAAAACAAGGGATTATCCGTTTGATTTTGAATAAAGCAACAATAAAATTGCACATTTACCAAAAAAATTCTCAGAAAAAATTGGAAAATAAAAACAAATTTTTAACTTTGCATCTCAAAGTACTTTAAAAATATGGAACAATCGAATCCTTACCTCAATCAGATCCATCAAATCCGGGAATTGATGGAAAAGTCCACCCGTTTTCTCTCCTTAAGCGGCCTGGCAGGAGTTTCAGCGGGAATCTTTGCCCTGTTGGGTACTGCTTTCGCCTTTTACATACTCGATGGGAATTTCCATTGGGATGAAAACTTTTTCCCTGGAATTCAAGATAGAGGAAACCCTGTCGGTTTATGGCTTCTGGCAGATGCTATAGTCGTCCTCGTACTGTCGATCCTGACTGGTTTCTATTTTTCCGTTAAACGGGCCAGGAAGCTTAACATGCATTTTTGGAGCCTGCCGGCAAAACGGATGCTGGTTAACCTTTTTATCCCGATCATTACCGGGGGTTTATTAATTCTAATTCTGATTCTTAGACACCAAATATATTATATCATCCCATTCAGCCTGATTTTCTATGGCCTGGGGCTTGTGAACATTGGAAAGATTTCAATGCCTGAAATTAATTATCTGGGTTTTTCCATGATTATCCTCGGTCTCCTGGCGGCAGTTTTCCTCCCATACAGTTTATTCTTTTGGGCACTGGGATTTGGGGTTTTTCATATCTTGTATGGTACCCTTCTCTATCGCAAGTATGAAAGGAAGAATGATGCCTGACATGCAAAATCCTCTGAACCATATGAACAAGACTTTTGAAAGTCGGATCAGGCTTGGAATAATGAGTGTGCTCATGGTAAACGACCAGGTGGATTTTATCTCCTTAAAAGAGGTTCTTGATACGACAGACGGAAATCTGGCCAGCCATCTTAAAGCACTGGAAAAGGCCTCGATGATTCATGTGATGAAACAATTTGTGGGCAGAAAACCCAATACCCGCTATTCCCTGACTAAAACCGGGAAAAATGCCTTCCTGTCCCATTTAAAAGCGTTGGAAAACCTGATTAAAAACACAAAATAATTTTTTATACTTCAACTTTGTATTTCAAAGTACTTTTAATTAATAATTTATATGGAAACAAAATCATTTGCCAATCGGATTTCCCAGACCATCACATTCAAATTTTGCATGGTCGGAATAATTACCCTCTTCCTTTTAATCCCGGCTTCCTGGGTAAAATCATTGATACACGAGCGTGAAAACCGTAGCGATGAAGTCCTTCGTGAAATCAGTTCAAGCTGGGGAAATGAGCAGAGCATTACGGGGCCCATACTTACTATTCCATTCCAACACATCAAGATAGTGAAGGATGAGACTGTTATAGAAATTAACAACCTTCACATCCTTCCTGAAACCCTGAAAATGGAAGTAAAACTAAATCCCGAAATCAGATCGCTTGGGATATTTTCAGCAGTGGTTTATCAGTCCCTTAATGCAATTAATGGCTCGTTCCAGCTTCCGGATTTTCAGGATATCGGGATAAACAGGGGCGATATTTTATGGGACCAGGCCTATTTCACCATGGGAATTCCTGATATGAGAGGCATCAAAAACAGGGTCAGGTTTAACTGGGACGGACATGCAGGAGAAATCATTCCTGGCATTAAAAACGCTGATATCGTGAACAGCGGTTTCCATTCAAAAGTAAGGATTAATGATTCGGTAGAACAGTATAAAATAGAGTTCAGCTTTAGTATAGAACTCAATGGAACGAAATCCCTTAATCTGTTTCCCCTGGGAAAAACTACTGAGGTCAAAATAAGTTCCTCCTGGCCGGACCCCCGTTTCACGGGTAATTTCCTTCCCAATAAAAAAGAGATCAATGATAAAGGTTTCAGTGCTGAATGGAGAGTTACCCATCTCAACCGAAACTATCCCCAATCATGGATAAATACCCGTTACCACATTGAGAAATCCAATTTTGGCGTTGAATTGATACAACCTGTCGACCATTATCAGCAATCTTATCGCTCAGTTAAATATGCCATCATGTTTATTGGCCTGACCTTCCTGGTATTTCTGTTAATCGAGATTTTGAATAAAAAGCGGCTTCATCCTATCCAGTATATCCTGACCGGTATAGCACTCGTGATCTTTTACATCCTTTTGGTAAGCCTGTCAGAACATTTCGGTTTTACGATGGCCTATATAATCTCCGCTCTTGCCGTGGTTTCCCTGTTGTCTTATTATATATGGACCTCCTTCAGAAAATGGAATTATTCCCTGACAACCTTTCTATCTCTTTCCGCATTGTATACATTCCTTTTCGTAATCCTTCAAATGGAAGATTATGCTCTCTTATTTGGAAGCATCGGGCTGTTCCTGATTCTGGGATTGTTTATGGTTTTGACCCGAAAAATTAACTGGTACAAGGATGAAACATAATTTTTTGCCACATGGCTTCAAAAGATTATCTTTGACTGTTTCCAAAATGCTTCAAAACCGCAAATAAACTGACATGCTCCGATCCATGACGGGTTACGGTAAGGCTGAAGTTCATCTTCAGGCAAAAAATGTAATCATAGAAGTTAAATCTCTGAATAGTAAAAATGCCGATATCGGCGTGAAAGTTCCCTTCCCCTTTCGGGACAAAGAGCATAATATAAGGCAACTCCTGGCAGAAAAGCTTGTCCGGGGCAAGATCGATTTCAACCTGTATTACGACAATAATGAAAACCAGTCTGCCGTCAATCTGAACAAGGAACTTATTAGAAGTTATTTTCATGAATTGAACAAACTTTCGGAAGAAATCGGAATAGAAGCCGGTGAAGGCCTCCTTGGTTCGGTACTCAGGCTCCCTGATGTTCTTAAACCTACACAAAATGAAGTGGATGATGGTGAATGGGAATCAATAACTGAAGGGATCTTGTCCGCTGTTTCGTCTCTTGACAATTTCAGGTACCAGGAGGGAAAGTCATTGTTTATTGAACTTCAATTAAGGGTTGCTAATATTTCAACCTATCTTTTCCAACTCGGGGCATTCGAGAAACCAAGAATCGAAAGGATAAAAGAAAGGCTTGGAAATTCACTCAGGGAGTTAGGTATCCGGAATGAAACCGATAGCAACCGCTTTGAACAGGAGTTAATCTTTTATCTCGAAAAACTGGATATCTCGGAAGAAAAAACCAGGCTTACCAACCATTGCTCTTATTTCTTAAAAACTATGGAAAGCGAGCAGGCCGCGGGCAAGAAATTATCCTTTATATCACAGGAAATGGGACGGGAGATAAATACCATTGGGTCAAAAGCCAACGATTATGATATTCAGCACCTGGTAGTAAAAATGAAGGATGAACTCGAAAAAATAAAAGAACAGTGCCTAAATATCCTATAGATGACGAAAGGTAAACTAATTATATTCTCTGCCCCCTCCGGTTCAGGAAAAACAACTATTGTTAAACATTTACTCTCCACCAGTCTCCCGCTCGGCTTTTCAGTTTCAGCATGTAACCGGGAGAGGAGGGAAGGCGAAATAGAAGGAATAGATTATTATTTTCTAACGGATGAAGAATTCCGCGAAAAAATTCGCAATAATGAATTCATTGAATGGGAAGAGGTGTATCCAGGCCGCTTTTATGGGACCTTAATGTCTGAAGTAGAACGGATATGGGACAAAAACAAACATGTCATCTTCGATCTGGATGTATTGGGCGGACTGAATTTGAAAAAAAAGTTTGGTGAAGAAGCACTTGCCATTTTTGTCCAAACCCCTTCTGCCACGGAAATTGAGAGAAGATTACGATCGAGATCCACCGAAAATGATGCTTCCCTTAAAAAACGATTGGCCAGAATCGATGAAGAGCTAAAGTACGCCAATTCGTTTGATATTATCCTGATGAATGACAAACTTGACCAAAGCCTTGTAAAAGCAGAAAATATTGTCCGTTCATTTATTGAAACCAGCACAGCAAAAAAATGAAAATTGGGGTTTTTTTTGGTTCGTTCAACCCTATCCATATAGGGCACATGATGATTGCGGAATATATTTACGAATATTCTGATCTGGATCAAATCTGGTTTATTGTCAGTCCGCAAAATCCGTTCAAGAAGAAAGACATCCTGCTGGAAGATCATCACCGGCTGGAGATGGTCTACCGCGCTATCGGTGATGATAACAGGTTCCGCGTGAGCAATATAGAATTTCGGATGCCCAAACCATCCTTCACTATAGATACCCTGACCTGGATTTCAGAGATGTACCCTAACGATCAGTTTGCCATGATCATGGGATCCGATAACCTGAAGAATTTCCACAAATGGAAAAACCACAGATTACTGATCGAAAATTATCCTCGCTATGTTTATCCCAGGTATGGAGATTCAGAATTGATGAGCGGAAAACATGAGAACATTATCATGGTGAAGGCCCCAAAAATAGAGATCTCCGGATCAATGATCAGAGAATCCATCTCCGGTCGGAAAACCCTCAGATATTTTCTTCCGGAAAAGGTGTATCAGTATATCGATGAAATGAATTTTTATAAAAAAAAGCTAATATAGCTCACCCCCGGCCCCCTTCTTTCAGTTTTTTTATTTCATTGAAGTGACTTAACACCAGAGCTTCATGGCGTTCACGTGCGTTTTTCCGGTATTCTTCAAATTCATCTTTCAACTGATCAAGGTCTTTGCGTGTATTTCTTGTATTAGCACGGTTCTTTTTGAAAACCAAATAGCCCAGGACTAAGAGAACAATTAAGGCTACGATAATAGTGTATACAATGGAGTAGTATAAGGCTTTGTCCATTTGAATGCCGAGAAAAGATAATTTATCCCTGTTCTCTGCGGCTGTGGTAAGTTCTGATTTGGTGTTGTTTAAGGCAAGATTAAATGAATCAATCTTTGCACTACGGTCCCGCAACTCTTCGGTAAGGCCTTCGATCTTTTTTTTATTGAGATTTATGGTGTCCAGGGCATTTTTGCTCAGTTTCCGAAAAATTTCTTCATGGACAGCACGGTACCCATTATATATGTTCGTTTTTTCACGCACATATTCAAGCTGACCCTCCATTGTAGCAGTGTCCATCACTTCCAGTATCCTTACATGAATCTGTCCGAAACTGGTTATTGACATTATAAAAACTGAAATAAAAAACAGTAATAACTTTCTCATCCTCAAATCCAACTTCATAACTTTACAATTATTAAAATATGTAATACATAATAGATTCTATAACGGCAGAATCATAAAAATGTTTCTTAAAAGTTTTAAAGATTATCTTACTCTTACCTGAATTTGAAATCCTGGTCTGAGGGAAAAGTACATTAACATCTTATTTTTCGCGGGCATGGTACTAGTGAACCAACGTGCCCTTGTAGCGATGGCCATCCTAAGCATTATTGTATTACTTGCTTATTTAAAAAAACAGCACTACAACGGGAAAGTACAGCTTTTAGCTCCAAACTTCTGTTGTTCCTGCTTCAAAAAACTCGTCCGGGAAATTTACAAGATAGAGTTTTTCTGTGGCTCTGGTTAGCGCGGTATACATCCATCGGAGGTATTCAATACCCATCATGTCCTCCCGAAAAAAACCAGGGTCCACAAAAACGGCTTTCCATTGACCCCCTTGGGCTTTATGACACGTAACAGCATAGGCAAATTTTACCTGGAGTGCATTAAAATAGGGATCCTCCAGCACCTTTTTTATTTGTTTCTTCTTTGAAGTCTCATCTGGATAGTCTTCCATAACGCGATTAAAAAATTCCTTCTGCAAATTATAGGGAAGAGATGCAGAATCGAGGGACAAAACATCAGACATTAACCTGCGCTTCGAAGCTCAATTCCTTATAATCTAAAAAATTAAGCCATACATCAACAAAATGGGCATTATAAAGATCGTGATGTTTCGTTACCCGTTCGAGCTTTAGTATATCGCCATTCGCAATGAAGTCGATGTCACCAGCCTCTTTGCCCCAGAAATAGTTATTTTTAACCACCATTAAAAGGTCTCCCTGGGAAATTTCTTCTTCCCGCCACAGGATTTGATTACGGATTCCTGTATTATATCTGTTTGCCTGTTTATTGGAACGGCAAATAACTATTGTTTCCGCTTCTCCGTATTTGGAATAACAGTTTTCAATTTCCTGCAGGCATTCTGCCCCTCCAATTCTAATGATATCCGTAAATTTCCTCATCATAAACCGGGGGGGCAACTTCTGCCCTGTTTTCTTTTCAATATTTTCACGGATTAGTGTAGCATTCGCCAGAATTCCGGATCCCTGGCTTGCCGGACAACATCGCGTAAAAAAAATTCCTGTACTGTAAGCCCCAAATTTTCAAGGTATTCTTTATCGAGTGCCGGACTTTCTTCAAGGCCTACAGGTGGCAATTGGGCAAGATCGCCAATCAGGATCAGGCGGCATCCTTGTCCTGAGTGCACATAATTTTCAAGATCAGCGAGAAGATTTCCTGAACCAAAAAATGCATTATCCGGGTTTTTCCCTCCGATCATCGAAGCTTCATCTACAATAAAAAAAGTGTCTTTATGAAGGTTTCTGTCGGGGACAAAATTCCCCAGACCGTCACTCCCCGATTTTTGACGATAGATTTTTTTATGAATTGTCCAGGATGGATGCGTGGTATAGGAGGAAAGGACCTTAGCCGCCCTACCTGTCGGGGCAAGCAAAACCGACTTTAACGACATGGATGCCAATGTCCGCACAAGTGCATTGACAATAGTGGTTTTCCCCGTACCGGCATAACCTTTTATAAGGAAAATCTCCTTTTCCTTGGGTGAATTAAAAAAAATGGAAATCTTTTGCAATAAGAGTGATTGACCTTCAGTTGGTTCGAATTCCAGATTTGCAATAAGCTGGTTGTATATATAATCGTTAAGCATTTGGGCAGATTTTTACAGCCGAATAAAGTTGATCAGGAAAGCAAATATAAGGTAAAAATGTCCTATTTTAGCCTTTAAGGAAGTTGTCTAACAGAGAGGAATCGGTGAACATCTGATATAAAAGATTTGTACCTGCCGTACATTTTGAAAATACCGACTATACAGACCAAATGAATTCATGTTCTATAATAATATTCAGACTATGCACCAAATGAGTGTATATGACCTGATCCACTAATTTTATTTCATAAATTATTTATTATAAAGGGTTGCATTTGTTTTTTTTCTTAAATTTGTCATCAAACAATAACACCAATAACTAAAAATAATGAGAACTGTAATTCAAATTATTCTTGCCATTGGAATTATAATCCTTGGTTATTTTTTAATAGAAAGCATAATGACCCCTATCCGTTTTAATAAACTTAAGGATACCAGGGAACAAGCCGCTATCCATCGATTAATTGAAATCCGTGAAGCACAGAAGGCATACAAAGATATAAAACAAAACTATACCGCGTAGTTTCGACACTCTCATCAATTTTCTGAACAACGATTCTTTTGCTGTGACAAAGGCTATTGGTACCATCCCAGAAGAACTGATTGATTCGGTCGGAATAAAAAAAGCCCGTGAAATTGCTTTGAAAAGAGGGACAGATTAAACGGGAAATAACAAAAGTTCCCGTTAAGGATTCCATCCTGGGAGTAACGTTATATAACGGATAGCTTGCAATATATTCCCTATACTAATAAGCAAAAATTCCAGATGGTAGCCGGAGAAACGAGTCACACCATCAGGCCTTACAGTAAAAGTGGTCGAAGTTAAGGTTCCCTATGATGTACTTCTTAAATGGACTGGACAAGCAACTCAGCGTGAACTATGCGGATGAAAGAAAAACCATTACGAATTATCCCGGGCTAAAATTTGGCTCATTAACCGAAGGGACACTTACCGGAAACTGGGAATAACAATGTTCGGATGAACGATTTCGTATACGTTTCAGACAAGTACAATATTCAACATGCGAAAATTACAGAGTATCCATCCAGATCAATCCGGATGGATTTTCTTTTCTTATTACCGATGAAAATGTAGGATATTGTAAACTCAACCATAAAGCCACCGGTTCCTATCCGGCACTTACCTCGAATTAAAGAGAATATCGATCTGCTTCACCTTACCGGAATGAATTTTAACAATTTGACCTTTTCGTGAATACTCACAGGATGAGTCCTGGTGCCTCAAAATCTCATATTCTGCAAAGCCTCAATCCATTTCGTTTCGATTAAACCATCCGGACTTGAAGACAGAAAAATATTCAATGAAGATCATTCCGGAATTCAAAGTAAATATTACACTACGCGATTTCTCCTGAGCTCTTAAAGATAATCGGGCTTTTTAAAAATCATCCCTCCATCAGTCATTCAGTTCTCCCTTATTTATCCTACCTTAAGAGCGAAATTTCCCGATCCCGACGGACCTATTCATGCATATGGCAGGAAGGTTGATTTCACTTACTCAATATAATCAGAGGGCTTACAATACCACAATATCATTCCCTTTCTTGGTGAAATCGATATCATTTATCATACCCTTAATGCTTGTAGACAATTCGGAAAGACAAATCCTGCAACAGATATATCTATCCGGAACATAGCAGAAAACAGTCCAATCTATGAATCACTTAACAGATTCATCCCCAGGCCTAGTTTCCACTGCAAAATGAGTTCCCATTTGAACTTGCATGGGACTAAATGAAAACTATTTTACCAATCTCCTGCAGCCTCAAATTGCGTATAATTTCAGGAAAATATAGCGGAAGACAAATCTATCCTCCAAAAAATTTCAGGGCACGCCCAACAACAGATTTTGCAAGTGAGGGCCTTTTCAACGTCCTCAGCAACCATTTCGATTTTAATGAAATACAAGTACTTGATCTTTTCTCCGGTACCGGCAGCATTGGTTTTGAATTTGCTTCACGAGGGGCAATAATCGGGTTGAAATGGTAGAAAGAAATATCATTCACGCTGAATTTATATAAAAACACCATTAAACTTTTGGAGCTGAAAAAACCAGAGCAATAAAATCTGATGCCATGCATTATGTCAAAGAATCAAATTTAAGTTTTGATATAATTTTCGCTGATCCGCCTTATGACATGAAAGGGATAGAAACAATACCGAAGCCATATTTTCAATAGGATATTCTTTTACCCGAGCGGATGGCTCATCCTGGAGCACTCTGCCGAAAATTGATTTTTCCCAATGATTCCATATTATATCAGCTTGAAAAAATACGGAAGTGTGCATTTTAGTTTTTTTGAACAAATAAACCGACTAAATAAGCGAAATAATCAAAAATTTTTCGTAAATTGTTTTGCGATTATAAAAATTCTACTACTTTTGCATGGCATTAAAAATTAAAGACCTGGTGCGGTAGTTCAGTTGGTTAGAATATCGGCCTGTCACGCCGAGGGTCGCGGGTTCGAGTCCCGTCCGCACCGCTCTTAACATCCCAAAACCCCTTGATAATCAAGGGGTTTTGTCTTTCCTGCCTCAAAAATGCGCCACAAAATCTGCCACAAACTTTTCATTCAATCATCAGCAATAAAGATGATGGGATTCATTAAAAAATCATTGCGGTATAAGACATGCTATACGCGTAATACCCTTGCAAAAGCTAATGAACTTCGTAACTGGCGGATATATGCCGATTTTGCCCGAGTGTTTGTAGATATTGCCCGTAAGTTTTTCTTTGTTTATACCTTATAGGGTATAATTTAGTTGTTGCTAATCGTAATTATACCCGTTAAGGTATAATTTATTTTATCAATCATAATTTTATACCCGTTAAGGTATAATTATTGAAATAATCATTATCTTTATACCCGAAATGGTATAAAAAAAGGAAAAAGCAAAAATGACTTTATCGGAATTTCTAAAAGACAAAAGAAAGAAGCTGAACCTTACTCAACAGCAGTTGGCTCACAAAGCAGGTGTAGGACTCCGCTTTATTCGTGATCTTGAACAAGGAAAAACTACACTTAGAATGGATAAAGTAAATCAAGTACTAAAACTTTTTGGGCAAGAACTGGGTCCACAACCTATTAACCGTGTTAACTTATAATTAAATGAGAAAAGCAAAAATATACATGCAAAAAGAACTGGCCGGTTATTTAACCGAAACCGAGGATGGTTATTCATTTTTATATGACACAAACTATTTGGAAGGTGAAACAGCTAAACCAGTTAGCCTGACACTTCCTTTACAAAGTAATCCTCATTTAAATAAGGTTATGTTCCCATTTTTTGATGGTTTAATCCCGGAAGGTTGGTTACTTGAAATAGCCGAAAATAATTGGAAACTTAGTGAAAGGGATAGAATGGGTTTATTATTAGTTTGTTGCAAAGACTGCATTGGCGCAGTAAGTGTTGAGAATGATAATACTTAAAAACCAAATATGAAAAGATGCTTATATTGTTATGATAAATTGGTAGATGAATCTCTTGATTTTCATACGGGTTGTGGTAAGAAAATATTTGGGACGACTGAACCTCCAATTATTCCTTATTCAGAAGATCAAATGCTACAATTGGCAGAACAAGTTATCAAATCGCAATCAACGATAACTGGGGTGCAGGCTAAGCTATCATTAAATATTGAAAAAGGCCCAAAGAATAGCGAACCACAGAGATTTACAATTGTTGGACTTTGGGGAGGATATATTTTAAAACCGTCTACAAAGAAATATAAGTTTCTGCCCGAAGTAGAAGACCTCACAATGCATCTAGCTCAAATTGTGGGTATTGAAGTAGTTCCACATTCATTAATAAGGTTGAGTTCAGGCAAACTTGCTTACATAACTAAACGAATTGACCGGATAGGTAGTTTCAAAGTTCATATGGAAGATATGTGTCAGTTAACTGAAAAATTAACTGAGCAAAAATATAATGGTTCATATGAACAAATTGCTAAAGCAATTATCAAATATTCGACAAATCCAGGGTTAGATGTAACAATATTCTACGAACAAGTACTTTTTTCTTTCCTTACTGGAAACGCTGACATGCATTTAAAGAATTTTTCATTGTTTGACCATCCTGAAATGGGTTATATACTATGCCCAGCTTATGACATGGTTGCCTCTAATTTAATAGTCGAGGGAGATAATGAAGAATTAGCACTGAACTTAAATGGGAAAAAGAGAAAAATAAAAAAAAGAGATTTTATTGAGGCCATAAGCAAATCGAATGTTGATAAAAAAGCCGTAGAAAATATGTTCCAGAGGTTTAATTCCTCGATGGATAATTGGCACAAATTTATCGATATAAGTTTTCTCCCGGATGAAATGAAAAAAGAGTACCATGATCTTATTGTGAAAAGAGCAGGTCAGATTTTTGAGCCGACAGATTAACGGGAATTTGTTGAAAATTGTTAGCATAGAAAACGGCAATCAATATATCCAAATGTAAGATAGATAAAAAATTATTTGTCCATTAGATAGTATTCAGTTCAGAAATAAGAACCTCTTCAAAAACAGGATTATTTTGATTTAGCCTTATTAACACCTGAAATAATAAAAGGAATATTTATACCTGAAGGAAATGAACAGAACAACTTTGAATTTAAATAACTGAAGATTAAATACATTGATAAATCAGAGTTTGTTGGATTTGTTTCTGAATATAAAATTTTTGAAAATGGAGGTAAATAACCATAAAAATCATTGGATGAATAATATCAAAAGAATTATCATCCTTATTCTTGTTATCCTTACTTCTTTCCTTTCATTAACAGGCTTGTTAGGAGGAATTTCCCTTGTTGTAGAATTTAATGCTCCACCTGTGGAACAGTTGAGTGGATCAATCTTCAAAGATTTTACCATACCCGGAATTGCTTTAATTTTTTTTGTTGGAGGCAGCGCCCTTTTATCGGCAATATTGCTTATCAGAAAAACCATGTTTTCACCTTTATTTTCGGTTTTAGCAGGTATTATTTTAATGTCTTTTGAATTTGTTGAAGTTCTGGTGATAGGATCACCTGAAGGGATAGCCAGAAATCTTCAGATATTCTATTTTGGAATCGGAATAATCATCAGTATTCTATCAATTAGCGTCTGGTTCATTGATTTGTGGATAGAGAAAGATTATTAATAAAATAGAAATTAAAGATTTACTTACTAAAGTAACCCTGATAAACCATTTATGAAAACACTAAAACTATCACTCTTATTTCTAATGATAATCGAAATAAATCATGCACAACTCAGTGGGCGTCAGAGGTTTTCTTCGATAAACTGGAAATAAAAAATCTCATCTGGGATGACTACAAAGATGGAGTTACATTAGGGGGGTTTGGAATTCTCACCACATCCCGGGAGATGGCAAAATTTGGTCAGTGTGTTCTTGATAGTGGCAGGTGGAAAGGAACTTCCATTGTAAGCAAAGAATGGATAAAACAGATGACTACTGTGAGGATACAGGATATGTTTGGGTACCAGTTCGGCTATCTATGGTGGAAGGATGAAAAGAGAGGAATGACATTCATGAGTGGTCATGGCGGGCAGTATGTCTGTATTATACCCTCCAAAAACCTCATTATAGCTATGACAGCTGAAGTAAATACCCAGGGTGATTTTCAGTTTGGGAAAGAGGCTTTTAATTGGGTTGACAGAATTGTTACTATAACAGAATAATCTGCCAAAGAATTACCTTCAAAAGCCAACAAAAGAAGAGGCAGGAATTGGTTTACCCCTTGATTATCAATGGGTTTTTTGTTTTCGCCCACTGAACTATTCTACAATGGTGATTTTATTGATTTTATCCCCCGGGTGGATTTCATCAATTACTTCGAGTCCTTCAGTAACTTTCCCAAAACAGGTGTGCTGCCGGTCTAGATGTTTAGTGTTCTGACGATTGTGGCAAATAAAAAATTGTGATCCTCCGGTATCCCTGCCGGCATGGGCCATTGAAAGTACTCCCCGGTCATGGTGTTGGTTGTCCCCGCCCAGTTCACATTTAATAGAATAACCCGGCCCTCCGGCACCCGTACCTTCGGGACAACCTCCCTGGATTACAAAATCGGGAATAACCCTGTGGAAAGTGAGTCCGTCATAAAAGCCTGACCCGGCCAGGTTGATAAAATTCTGTACTGTATTGGGAGCATCTTCCGGGTAAAAATCAACTTTCATAACTCCTTTATCCGTGTGTATTTCGGCACTTTTCATAGTATTATTTAAAAATTAAATGGTGGAAAAAAAGCAAATATAGAAATCAATCCTTTAGGGAAAAAATGAATTTCGCCCAAAGGAGTGGAATGGTGATGAGGGATAGAATGGCTGATATCGGTCTGTAGTGGTAAATGAGGCTCCGATACTAATGTTATTCCCAATTTTTAATGTGCTCCCAATAGTAAAACTATTTGGGGAGTAAGGCAAAAAAGCAGAATTCATCAGAGGCATTTCCTTCAGTCGTTTGGTTCCTACGGTGTAAATTTCAAGGTTTTCATTTAACAAATAGCTGGCTGAACCATAAAGGCTTAGACTGTTAAAGGTATTCCTCATGGGAAATTCGTTTGAAGGACCCGGAATGGGCGAATAGGTAGTGGTTGCGATAAGGCCCGTATGTATGGTGAAGCGGTTGTTCACAGGAATAGTAAAGGAGGGTGCTGCATAAAAGAAACCGGAATTTCCATAATGAGGGGAAATAGAAAGACCTGTCCCAAGCATCAAATTCCAATGGGGTTTTAAAGGAAGATGTTCAGTAACAGATCCTGTGGGAAGGTAAACAGACTCAAAACCTGTGGAGTCCGGAGACTGGGGAAAAATACTCTGCAGGAAAAAGAAAAAACATAATAAAACAGAATAAAACTTTTTCATCAGAAAATAATTTATTTTTAGGACCTGTTCGCATCTTCCGTTATGAAGGAAAAGAACACAATCATGTTATCGTTGTATTGATCTTAACATTGCCGGTTCTTATCAAATATTAACAAATTGCAATGACACTTAGCTTTTAGTACAAAGTATTTATATTAGATAACGGGCTAAAGAGTAGTTTGTTTTGCGCCAGATTCAAAATGAGCATTTATTTTATCATCTTAAAACTATTTTACAATCAACTGTCAAACCTCCAGCCTCCAACCTCCAGACTCCAATTTCCAACTTCGATTTTCCAACTTCGTTAGAGCTTCCAGCTTCCCCCAACATCACCGGTTCAGCCCTCAATAAAATTGAATTCTATGCCTACTTTGCTCTGGATAATTTCCCCCAGTTCGAGAATTTCAGGGTCATCGAACTCAAAAAACCAGTCAACAGCCAACGTCATACCAGGCTTACCGGAAACTACTTTTAAATCAGAAAGAATTTCATAAATATATTTGACAGATGCTGTATCGATATAATCGAATTTCATGTTAACTTTTGTTGTTTTCTCCGGTCTTTTAACATATTCCCTCACCCAATCCTTTATGGGATTAAAAAAAACTTTGGGATCATTGGTTATAGAGCATCCTGTAAAATTTAAAAGCCCCTCTAAACAGGTAACTTCCAGTGTTTTGTTAGTTTTTTCAATAATTAACTCTTTCATTCTTCAAAATTATTTTTCATAATCGGACCGACGATGTGCATGAGTGGCACCTGGGCTTTAGCGGACTAGAAACCATAGGTTTCACCCAAAATTCCTGGACTTGTCAAAACATGCCTTTTTTATTCTCTTTTTCTGTTTTCAATCGGAAATAAAAATAACAATTTAAAAACTCATGAAAAGGATTATAATGAATATTTTTGACCTATTGAGGTTTTCATTTGATGACATATGCTGAAAGTTGCTTCAAACTTTATCTTCATTCAGGATACGATTTTACCTCAACGAAAAACCAGTTAATATTTTAGTCTTTCAGTAGAAAACATTCAACTATCCAAAATTTCACTTGATCAAAATCATTTTAAATAGGCCTTCAATTATTATGTTTGTTAATGCAAATTTAAGAAATTGTATATCCTTTTCCATCAAAAAGATTAAATGAACAGGATATTAAATAAAATTCAGGATTACAAGGCTCATAATCAGGGAAGGGCAAAAATTGTGCTCGATATTCTTGAATTAAGCGGAATCCTTATCTCATTTCCGCTAAGCATTTTAATTGTCAAAAATATCTTTATCCCCTCCTGGCAGTCAAACATTTACTCCCTTTTGATCTTTGGGATTTTTCTTATTATTTCCTGGTATATTCTTTCCAGAATTACTTCACTGGCCAAAATTCCCAGGACACAACGCTACCGAACCGTAATTTTTCAGTTTTTAAGGGTTAATTTTATCATTTTGGTTTTCCTTTTAGGGATCAAGGTATTTTTCAGGTTTACAGCCATCCCCCTGGTTTTCATATTCACTTATGTAGGCATTAGTTTTTGTTGCACATTATTTGTCAGATTGATAAGCTACCGGTTTCTGAAAATTTACCGGGCTTACGGGTATAATTTGCATAACGTCCTTATCATAGCAGATGCATTTTCTGATGGAATTATTGAAAAATTGATTACCCAGAAAGAATGGGGTTTTTCTATCGCTACCATCATTACAAAATCTCGCCTGATAGCTTTTAAGTATGGGAAAACCATCCCTGTTGTTTCGGAAACCACCCAAATAAAAAATATTATTGATACATGCTGCGTGGACGAAGTTATTTATTGCAGGAAGGAAATTGATGAATATCAGATTAAAGAGATGCTTGAAGCCTGCAATGAAGTCGGGGTGATTTTCCGGCTTCAGTCAACAGCCTCACCCCTGGATCCTCTCGACATCCAATTAAAAACGATAAACGGCTCCGGCTATCTTACCCTGGTCGATATTCCTTCAAATAATTTTTCATTGCTTTTAAAAACCATAAGCGATATATATTTTTCCATCATCGCAATTTTCATTGCACTTCCCTTTTTATTGTTAATCGCCCTCGCCATCAAAATTGACTCCAGGGGGCCGGTCTTCTTTAAGCAAGAAAGAATCGGACTTAGAGGACGAAAGTTCAAGCTATATAAATTCCGCAGTATGGTAATGGATGCGGAACATAAATTATTGGCTATCAAAGATGAAAACCAGGCAGACGGGCCGGTCTTTAAAATTAAGGAAGATCCCAGGATTACAAAGGTTGGGAAACTTCTTCGAAAAACCGGATTGGACGAAATTCCTCAACTTTATAATATTATTAAGGGTGAAATGAGCCTTATTGGCCCCCGCCCACCTTTAGAATCGGAAGTTAGGTCATACAAGCGCTGGCAACTAAGGCGTCTGTCGGTTCGACCTGGTATTACCTGTAGTTGGCAGGTTATCCCCAACCGGCATGAAGTGAAGTTTGAAAAATGGATGAAAATGGATTTGAATTATATCGACAACTGGTCCCTGCTGCAGGATATGGGACTGTTTATAAAAACAATCCGGACACTATTCCTGGCGGGCGGACATTAGAGAGACTGGAAGATGGAGGCGAGAGGCTGAAGAGTTGACTTCTGATAGATCAGGATTTAAATCCTAGGTTTTATTGTCCATAATAAGCGGATTTGCCATGCTTTCTCAAATAATGCTTATCTAAAAGATACTGATCAATAGCATGGTTATTTCCCAGTGCAATGGTACGATAAGCCATTTTTGCAATTTGCTCCATCACCACAGCATTATGCACGGCCTCTTCCGGGTTCTTCCCCCAGCTAAAGGGACCATGCCCAGCCACAAGGACGCCAGGCATTTCAGAAGAATGCCGGGCTGAAAATGTTTCGACAATGAGCCGGCCAGTGTTCAATTCATAATTCTTATCGACCTCTTCTTTTCTCATAAAGCGGGTACAGGGAATCTCCCCATAGAAATAATCGGCATGTGTAGTTCCAAATACCGGTACAGAACGTCCTGCCTGGGCCCAGCTGGTTGCCCATTCAGAATGGGTATGGACAATCCCACCTACAGACTGGAACCTTCGATATAACTCAAGGTGAGTGGGTGTATCCGAAGAGGGTTTTAATTTTCCCTCTACAATATTGGCCTCCAAATCCAAAACTACCATATCCTCAGGACCCATTTCATCATAGTTGACCCCGGATGGTTTTATCACTACCAACCCATTCTCTCTGTCGATCCCACTCACATTTCCCCAGGTATAAATAACAAGCTTGCAGGCAACCAGTTCTTTATTAGCTTGATAAACAGATTTTTTCAGATCTTCGAGCATAGTGTTAATTTTAATATTTTGAAGACCAAACATACAAAAAAGAGTGATATATTCAATAATAAAACAAAATGCCTTTACAGGAATCATTTAATAAAGTATATCCTACGTTTCTTTGTAAAAGTTAATTTAGAATAATTTTAAACAATTTAAATTTTAATTTATTTTCTTGATAATCAATAATATTCATTGTTAAATTAGCTCAATTAGGACAAATATAGGTTAAGAAACTCTTGAAATAATGGAATTAGTTAATACATTTGGATGGCAAAATAAGATATTTTCTAACTAACCCATAAATTATTTAACAATGAATGCTTTCTCCCTCACATGGATTGATTATTCAATAATGATCATCTACTTCGCCTTTGTCCTGGGCATTGGTTGGGCTTTGAAAAAATACATGAAAAATGCATCAGCCTTTTTGGAGGCGGGTCGGTCGCTTCCCTCATGGGTAACGGGCCTTGCATTCATCTCTGCCAACCTGGGCGCACTTGAGGTAATTGGGATGGCAGCCTCCGGAGCAAAATATGGTATGGCAACCGTTCATTTTTATTGGATCGGGGCTATTCCTGCCATGATCTTTCTGGCGATTTTCATGATGCCTTTCTATTATGGTTCCAAGGCCAGATCGGTTCCGGAATATTTAAAATTACGGTTTGATGAAAAAACCCGGGGTTTCAACGCCTTCTCATTCGCGATCATGACCATCTTTGCATCAGGAATATCCATGTATGCCCTCGCATTGCTTATGGAACGGCTTCTTGGATGGGATTTCAACTTTAGCCTGGTTCTTTCAGCGGTAATTGTATTGATTTACACATACCTGGGAGGGCTTAGTTCCGCAATTTACAATGAAGTTCTTCAATTCTTCCTAATAGTTATCGGCTTTCTTCCGCTGGTAGTAATTGGAATGATCCGGATTGGTGGTTGGGATGGCATGGTAGAAAAACTTGCCCTCGATCCTGAAACTGCAGGTTTTCAACATTCATGGGCAAATATTGGACCTGAACATCCAATGGGAAGCTGGATGGGTATTGTATTTGGCTTAGGCTTCGTGCTTTCTTTCGGGTATTGGTGTACGAACTTTCTGGTTGTGCAACGAGCCATGGCCGCCGGTTCTATGAGCGATGCACGGAAAACCCCTCTCATTGGAGCATTCCCAAAAATGTTCATTCCCTTCCTGGTCATTATCCCTGGAATGATCGCTATATCCTTGATTAATGCAGGCGATACTTCATTCAATCTTCCCATAAAAGGTGCCGGATATGACTACGACCTGGTGATCCCAATGTTGCTTCAACGCTTTCTTCCCACGGGGGTTCTTGGACTAGGACTTACTGCCTTAATGGCCTCTTTCATGAGTGGCATGGCCGGAAATGTTACCGCCTTTAACACTGTATTTACCTACGATATCTATCAGAGCTATATTGTACCGGGTAAATCAGATAATCATTACCTGAGGGTCGGTCAGATTACAACTATTGTTGGCGTACTTGTTAGTATCCTTACTGCTTATGTGGCGGCCCTTTTTAATAATGTAATGGACTTCCTTCAACTGATTTTCGCCTTTATTAACGCCCCGCTTTTTGCTACATTCCTGCTTGGAATGTTCACAAAACGAACAACAGGTCATGGAGCTTTCTGGGGATTGTTATCCGGTACTGTTTCAGCGGCCATCGTTCATGGGCTTACGGCTCCTGTTGGGGCCACAACGCTGGTAAAGGGAGGGTGGCTTGGTGCTGTTGTCCATGAATTCCCAAGTGAAATGGCACAGAATTTTTGGATCGCTATAGTCGCCTTTTCAGTTGCTCTGGTCGCTACTATTGCTATCTCTTTATTGACAAAACGGACGAAATCCGACGCAGACTTAAAAGGACTTGTTTATTCGCTAACCCCAAAGACTATTGACGACAGTAAGTATTGGTTCCAAAAGCCTGCTTTCCTTGCCTGGATAGTGGGAATTATCGCGATTGTCTTGACTATTATTTTCTGGTAAAAACTAATTTTAAAAACTAACAATCATGGGACTTGATATTAAAATACCTATTGGACTGATGTTCATGATCTTTGGGATCATACTCGGCATTTTCGGATTAACCACTATTGGGAATGAGATCTACTCTTCTTCCCTGAATATTAATGTTAATCTCTGGTCGGGAGCATTTATGTTTGTCTTTGGGGCTGTGATGCTTCTCCTTTCCAATCTGGTAAAAAAAGGTAAGGTAACGAAAGATTATGGAATACCGGAAGAGGAAACGGCTAAATAGTGTCTGTGCACTCAAACCCTGTTTCTCCTTTAAGAACAACTGGAAATTTACTCATCCCAACTTTCCGGGGTGAATAAATTTCCAGTTTAACCTGATATATCGGGATGAAAACAGTCAATTGCTTCGCTTATCTCCCAAGCCCTGTTTTAATCCTGTTTCAAAAGGTTGAGATACCCTAGCACTAACCGTCTCTTTAGTTGTTATTCCTGCTCCTGCTACGGCTCAGGATAACAATCGAAACTCCGGCAAAAACAATTACTGCACCCACAAGGCTAAAGAATGTAAAATGCTCCGGTGCTATCCATGACACCCCTATCTGGGCCAATACCTCCATCATTACAAAGGTTATGATCGGGTTAAGGGTTATGATAACGCTGATTTTGTTCGCCTCTGAAAATTTCAAGGCTAAAGCCAGTGAACCATACGCCAGGAGCGTATTCACCCCAAGAAAAATTAATAAAATCCAGTCATTCAACCCTAAACCGGAAAACTTCTGAAATTCCGCAAAGGGTAAATATAAAATTGCACAGGAGCCATAGATTATCAGGTTGAGATGATGGGTATCCCATTTAGCAACCAAGGTTTTTTGGATAACGGAAAAGCTTGCCCACGATAAACCTCCAAGCAATACGTAAACAATACCGCGAATATATTGAGACCGGTTAACATTGACTTCCGCTACCTGTTCTGAAAAAAAAATAGTAAATCCCAGGATAAGCAGCACAAAACCCGCCAGATGCTTCCAGTTTACTTTTTCCTTGAAAATTAGTATTCCTGCAAAAGCAAGTGTTACAGGACCAATTTGGATAAAAACCTGTGCATTGGATGGGGTTGTTAGATTGATCCCTGTTATAAACCCTAGGTAATTCAGGCCCAAAAATAACGCTGCCAAGAATACCGGCACCGGTGGATTCCTTAATGTTCTGATTAAACTCCGGTCTGTGAGAAGCAATATAGCCCCAAGGATAAGGAACGCCACGGTAAAACGGAACCAGACAACCGTAACCGGGCTCAAATCCTTTAAGGACATCTTGAGGGCAATGGCCAGAAATCCCCAGAGAATGGCTGTAAAGCCGGCGTAATAAAGTCCTTTATTTTTTGAGTTTGGCATGGGGGTAATTCATCCTATATATTAATTTTCCTCTTTCCAGCCTCACTCATCCACCCGTTCCGCGCAGGGGATTTCGGGTTAAGGTGAAAAGACAATAGAGCACTACAAACCGGCTTAAAAAATGGTTTTTCTTTGTAATGGTTTAACTTGTTTACAATTTTTGGCAAATATATATAATTGGTTTATATTCCTCCGGAACTTTTACTTTTCGCAAAAAGAATGGGTTCCTAAAGAAATATTTTTTGAGCTTTATCCAAGGGAGGAAAAGCCATCATAACTTTCATCTCATAATCCAACACGATTAAAAAATCTTTTGTCGGGGATTGTTAAATTTATGTTAAAAAACGATAGGACAATTCCACGATAGTTTGTAACTTTAAACAAAAAATGAGGACAATAACCTTTATAGCTGCAATTCTATTAGTTTCTCCTGGTTGTCAGGTTCCTTCTGAAAACAACAGCATCCTTCAAGCACCAAAGGAGATTAGCCGGCCAAAATTAAGTGGTACTCTTTCTATTGAAGGCGCTTATGCCTTAACTCCCTTCATTTCCTCCTGCATCGATTCTTTCATCCGGATAAATCCTGATGCAAATATAGAATTGAAGAGTTCAGGATCCGGAACAGCATTGGAAAATCTCAGATCAGGCAAGATCGACTTGGCCCTAATTTCTGTTCCCCGTTCAGGGAATGAAGACGAATCAGGGATCTTCATTATTGGCATTGCCCAGGATGCTGTCGTTCCAATGATGAATAAAAACAATCCCTTTTATCAAAAAGTTCTTGAAAAGGGAATAACTCCTTCTCAGCTGAAAGATATTTTCAGTTCAGGTAAAACTTTAACCTGGCCTATGTTGCTGGAGGAAGAAGGCAATTTGCAGATTAAGGCCTATCAAAGAGAAAAAACTTCAGGGGCTGCTAAAATATGGGCAGACTATCTCTGGTCAAATGTGAATGATTTTGAAGTTGAAGTGAGTACAGGTGAAGATTCTATGCTTACTTACCTTCATGAAAACATTAATTCCCTGGGTTATGCGAACCTCAACTATGCTTATTACTGGAAACTCAAAAATAAGGTGACAGATATTTGCATTATCCCGATCGACAAGGATATGGACCGTAAAATCGAGAGTCATGAATCCAAATGCCTTACCATTGATGACCTTCACCGTGCTGTCTGGATGGGAACCTACCCAAGGGATCTTTGCCGGATACTTAGCATTGCCGGAAAAACGGAAAATCAAACTGACTTATCAAGGGCTTTTACATCTTTCCTGTTGGAAGAGGGTCAGCAGATTGCTGAAAATGAGAATTATTGCATTCTTAATAATATCCAATTAAAAAACTCAAAAAACAGATTCCATCAATTAGCTGATTAAAAAATAGCATCCTGAAGGAAGTGTTGAACTTATTATTTTTACCACGAAAATAAGTGTATAATTCCGGCCGGATTCCATGCAACATTTCAATGAGGCGGTTTGTTATAATATTGCCATAACAATAAACAAAAACCTCTTTTTTCTGCAAAATGAAAGTTGCCTTTTTTAGTACCAAAAATTACGATCAGGAGTATTTCGACAGAGCCAACAAAAAAGTGGGTCACGACCTTACCTATTTTGAAGTGTCCCTGAATCCATCTTCAGCCAAGCTTTCCTCGGGCTTTGGCGCTGTATGTGCTTTTGTGAATGACAGGATAAACCGGGAGACATTGGAAGAATTAAAAAAAAACCAGGTTGGGCTCATTGCATTGAGGTGCGCGGGGTTTAATAATCTTGATGTTAAGGCCGCAAGTGAATTGGGTATAACCGTGATGCGTGTGCCGGCTTATTCACCCCACGCTGTCGCGGAACATACCGTGGCTCTTATCCTTAGTCTGAACCGTAAGATCCACAAGGCCTATAACAGGGTCCGGGAAAATAATTTTTCACTCGACCGTCTCCAGGGTTTTGATCTTTACAATAAAACAGTGGGTGTAATTGGGACCGGGAAAATAGGCGAGGTTTTCGCCAAAATAATGCTTGGTTTTGGATGCAGGGTCATTGCCTGTGATGTTCATAAAAATGCTGAACTGGAATCTCTCGGCATAGAATATATGGAAATGCCCCGGGTGTTTCAAACATCCGATATTATATCACTTCATTGCCCTCTCACCCCAGGCACCTATCAACTGATCAATAAGCATAGTCTCGAAATGATGAAGAAAGGATGTATGTTGATCAATACAAGCCGCGGCAAACTGGTCAATACCCAGGATGTAATTGAATCTCTTAAAGAGCGACACCTGGGCTACCTGGGGATAGATGTCTATGCGGAAGAAGAAAAAATCTTTTTCAGGGACCTCTCAGAACGGATTATTGATGATGAAATGATTTCCCGGTTGTTGACCTTTCCCAATGTATTAATAACTGCTCATCAGGGATTTCTTACCCATGAAGCTCTCGAAGAGATCGCTAAGACAACCTTGAGAAATATCAGTGATTTTGAGAAAGGGATTCGCAATGAAGATGAAATTCACCTGGAAAAAATCGCCTTAAAATAATAGCATACCACTTTATTTAAATAAACCTTCATCCCTGATTAACAATAAAATGGCCGAATGAGGGACGATGATAAACTTTTCCTGGTTAAAATCAATTTCCCAGCCGCTATCCTGAATATAAATGGCTAAATCCCCCTCCTCCGCCTGCAAGGAAATATATTTAACCTTTTCCACCCCTGTTTGCCAGGCTTCCTCATTTTCACCCAATGCAGGAATAGGATAACCGGGTCCTGTTTTTAGAATATAACCGGATTGGATTTTTTGGTTTTGTGCGACTCCAGGGGGGAGGTATAATCCTCCACGGGTTTTCTGCTGGTCAGTCTTCGGTTTTATGAGAACCCTGTCACCGACCACAACAAATTTCTTAAGATCTTTTTCTTCTATATTGAAAATCATAGTCAAATTTTGAAATTATTTCGCATACCAAATAAGATGCCGGACAAGTGTAAAAAACAACCTTAAATACAGTCCTTTCAAAAATTTTAAGAATTAACTGGATTTTCAAACCGGAATCCTTGTTGGGTAAGGACTTCGCGAAACTTCCCGGAAAAAAACAGATTATTCGCTTCAGGATATCTGATTTCCGTATAAATCTGAGCAAGAGTCTCTTTTTGATTTAGTTCCAAAAAGTTTTGAGTTGCTTTTGAATTCTCCAGGTCCTTATATACATTATCAATTTTCTTCCGGTCAAAGTCTGAATAATATTCATCGTGAACTATTGCCTCAAGAGGAAGTCGTCCGGGAGGCACAGGAGACTCATCAGGAAATCCAACAACGAGGCTTGCTACTGGGACCACCAGGCGGGGCAGTTTTAAAAGGTTAACCGCTTTATCTGCATTATAAATAATGGTGCCCAGATAACAGGTACCAAGTCCCTGTGCTTCTGCTTCAACCACGACATTTTGAGAGGCAAGGATGGCATCGGTAGCCCCGGTCATGAATGAAAGGAAATTATCATACCCCGGTTTGGCCTGGCGGAATTCGCACCACTTACTGAAACGATTGAAATCGGCGCAGAAGGTAAGATGTAAGGGGGCCTGCTTCACCATGTCCTGCTTAAAATGGACCTCTTCCCAAAGTCTTTCCCTCATCCCGGCATCCCGGGTCTGGATTATAGAATAAACCTGCATATTTCCGGTATTTGCAGCCATTGTCCCTGCCTCCAATATCCTTTTTATCGTTTCTTCAGGAAGGGGATCCGCTTTATATTGACGAATGGATCTATGCGAAAAAAGGTCGGTATTCATGAAAGGGATGTTTAAGATTTTATATTTTTGCTTAAAAGTATTCTCCTAATTAATCTGCTAAGATAGTTGAAATTGGAAGGAAATCCCAATGATTGATTGTCCGATAAAGATTGAATTTTCAGGCCCTGACAGCCTGGATTTTGTTTCCCAAAAAGGATATTCATGAATATCGTTGAGCGACTCAATAATTTCCCGGATAATTTTTTAACAAATTATTTACAATCATCATTTGTATATTCAGATAATCTTATCTTATTTTGCATCATTAAATCGTCGTTTTCTTTGAGATACTGATTTATAGAGAAGAGGTTAGAGACAGGCTCAGTGACCCTCTGGCAACCTCCCTACCCGGGGAAAAGGTGCCAATTCCTGTTCAGGCAATGTAGCCTGAAAATATAAATCTATAAGCAATGCAAAATAGTTTTCCCACAGAATCAACCTCCGGGGTTGATAAACATTTGAAAATAATAAGACAGATCCTTCATGGTTTTCTGTTCCGTTATTTTTTCTTCATGTGCTGCCAATAACTATTTATTGACCATTCACAATTAACATTTTACAATTAACAATTAACAATAAATTATCATGAGCCATTTTGATACATTACAATTACACGCCGGACAGGAACCTGATGCAAGCACCAATTCCAGGGCTGTCCCCATATATCAGACAACTTCATATACTTTCAACAATACCGATCACGCCGCCAACCTGTTCGGCCTGAAGGAATTTGGAAATATCTATACACGAATAATGAACCCCACGACGGATGTTTTTGAAAAGCGGATCGCAGCCCTTGAAGGCGGAGTAGCAGCCCTGGCTGTTTCCAGCGGACAGGCATCACAGTTTCTGGCGCTTACCAATATCCTTGGAAGCGGGGATAATTTTATCTCTTCCCCTTTTTTGTATGGAGGTACCTATAACCAGTTTAGGGTGCAATTCAAACGGCTTGGGATCCAGGCCCGGTTTGCCAAGGATGATACAGCCCAAAACATTGAAGCTTTGATTGATGACAAGACCCGGGCTATTTACCTCGAAACCATTGGGAACCCAAAGTTTAATATTCCTGATTTTGAAGCTATTGGGGCGGTTGCGAGAAAACATGGTATTCCTCTTATTGTCGATAATACCTTTGGAGCGGGCGGCTATCTTTTCCGCCCCCTCGAACACGGGGCCAATATCGTGGTAGAATCTGCCACAAAGTGGATTGGCGGACATGGTACCAGCATTGGGGGAGTTATTGTCGATGGTGGGAATTTCAACTGGGGGAACGGTAAATTTCCTCAGTTCACCGAACCATCCGAAGGTTATCATGGATTAATTTTCTGGGATGTTTTTGGTGAAGGCGGCCCCTTCGGAAATATTGCCTTCATAATCAGGGCAAGGGTTGAAGGCTTACGGGATTATGGTTCCGCTTTAAGCCCATTTAATGCATTCCTGCTGTTGCAGGGAATCGAAACGCTTTCCCTGCGGGTCCAAAGACATGTTGATAACGCCCTGGCACTCGCAAAATGGCTAAAGGATCAATCCTGGGTGACCGAAGTATCCTATCCGGGCCTTGAATCCAGTCCCTATCATGCACTGGCCAAAAAATACCTGCAGAATGGTTTTGGCGGGGTCCTTAGTTTTCGCGTGAAGGGTGGAAAAGAAGCGGCAAAAAAGCTGGTGAACAACGTTCAACTAATATCCCATGTTGCCAATGTGGGGGATACCCGAACCCTTATAATTCATCCTTCATCCACAACGCATGAGCAATTATCTGACGAAGACCAGTTGGCTGCAGGAGTTGAACCGGACGCCCTTCGACTCTCTGTGGGTATTGAGTACCTTGAGGATATTAAGAATGACCTGTCGGAGGCAGCTAAAATATAGGTGGACACTTTTTCAGTAAGCAGATTGGCTTCTACAAGGCTACTTAATATGACTAACCATCATTAATTCAGGAAGATGGATGACACAGATTGAACGGATTTTCTCAGATAAAATCTTTAAAAATCCTGCCCATCAGTGTCATCCACTTTGCTTCCTTAAAGCTATTCTTAAACATTAGTTTATTATGCTAAAATTCTAACTTCATTTTAAGGAAAAAATTTCTTCCGGGTTCATATTTAATAATCCCCCGGTTGGTCGCGAGATGATTTATATAAGCCCTGTCGGTTAAATTTTCAATACCCGCAAATATCCCCATTGTACCAAAACCAAAAATCATGGGTTTTGTACTTAGGTTTAAATCGTAAGTGGCAAATCCCGATGTCTTTGTCTCGCCCAGGGCAATTTTATCCTGTCCGGCCGAAAGGTTTACAAAAAACGCAGCATTTAGGAAATGCTCTTCATATCTTAAACCTATTCTGCTATAGAATGGAGGAATCATGGGAAGATCTGTATTATGCCTGGTATCGATCCCCCTGACAAACGATGAAGAACCAATAAATGAAAGAGTCTGAAAAAAACTGATATTTACAGACAGATCAAATCCAGCCAAAAGGGCCTTGTCGACATTGGAATTTATTAAAGCAGGAAGGGTATCGGCTTTGGCTGGATCTGCAGTATAGTTATAAATAATTACACCCGGCTTTTCCACTATTAGATTACTCAGGGAATTCACAAAAGCATTCGCATTGATGTTTACTTTTTCTCCCCATACCCTTATTCCCAAATCAGAAAAGTACCCATCCTCTGGTTTCAATTTCGGGTCCCCTACCCTTACCCTGGACCCAAGATCAATGTACTTGTATCTTTCTTCAATGGATGGGGAACGAAAAGCTCTTGATAGGTTCAGTGTAAGGTCAACACGCTTATATAGCCTGTAAATCATGCCCAGATTGGCACTCCAACTGTAATTATCTGCCTGGGTTTCAGGGAAAGTAATTCTCTGGTTTGGGGGATTATCATTTCTTGTTCCATTCATAATAATATAAAGTGGATCCAGGGCAAGGTCATTCTTCACCGTGATTAAATCGAAGCGACCTCCAAAGTTAATCCTGAGCTTATCGTGAAAAGCCTTGTGTTCATTATTGAAGAATATACCTGTACTGGTATAGGCCGAATGAGGGATGGGAATTTCGCCCCGAACGATATGATTCGTATTCACCACATTTCCCGACGAATCCATGACCGGTTGATAAATATCCTTTTCCCTTTCCGTGTCGAGTAGCCGCTGCCAAATATCAATCCCCGCGATCAGAGCATTTGCTCCGGGCAAACTAAGGGAACTTTGCACCTGAAAGCCATTGGTCGTATGGTAGCCGGAAGGGCTTATGGTTGTAGTTGAATTGGGTTTCAGGATTACGTCCCGTGAAATATACTGATGGAAATATTTAAACTCAATATCTTTCAGGGAAGGTTTATTCAGTTTAAAAATATAAGAAGCTGAAAAAAGATTTCTATATATTTCTTTGTAACTGGCAGTTGCATTTGCCGGAAAAGCGCTTCCGCCAGGGAGGCCCACATCATTCGCAAAAAAGCGCTGAAAGTTAAGTTTCAGTTCCTGATTGGCGAAGGGTTTGACGCCGGCTTTAAGGGAAATATTATTGTCCTGGAACTGGCTGTTTTCAAGTTCTCCTTTGGGAGTATGAATATTTTGTGCATCTCTGAGGGTTCCTGAAGCCCTGAAATACCATTTGGGGTGGGAAAGCTGGAAATGGCCATTTTCAGAATGCATTTTATTGACAGACTGGTAAGAAGCGGCGAGTCCTCCTCCTACCAGCAAACTTTCAGCGTAATAGCCAGGTTTAGTAATAATATTGACCACCCCGCCCATGGCACCGGTACCATATAAAGAAGAAGCTGCTCCCTTAATGATTTCAATCCTCTCGATATCATTAATATCAATCATAGCCATCCCCGCGGCAATATCGGCCGCAGTTTCTACACGGTTGCCATCAATGAGGGTCACGATGCGTTGCTCTGAAAGCCCGCGGATATTAAAGCTCGTTGCCCAGATTCCATCCCTCGATAAAGCCACACCCGGTTCGTTTTTTAACATATCTGCCGGGCTAAAACCCCCAATCCTGTCGATCTCTCTGGAAGTGGCCACGGCCATAGGAATTGAAACTTCCATCAGGTTTGCCTCTTTTCTGGTGGCATTTATAGTAACCTCACCTACCGGAACAGCAGCGGGCTGGAGTTCCACCGAAAGGAACAGCCCATCGGGAAGCAGAGTCACTGATTTTTGGTAGACTTTGTAACCTACATAGGAAACTACCATCCCGACACTCTTCCCATAATCACCGGTGAAGATAAACTCTCCCTCTTTGCCCGTAATGGTATGGTCCGTCGGAATATGCCCGTTGTTATGGTACAAAATGATATGTGCCCCCACCAGAGGATCGCCTGAGTTGGCGTCCTTCACCCTGCCTGATATTTGTGAAAAAAGTGAAATGCTTATTACAAATTGAAGAATACTGATCAAGAAAAGTTTTTTCATGCTGATTTAGCTGTTTTTGATTAATACCGATTTGACATTTATTCCGGACAAGCGGCCAAGCTGCCCGGTCAGTGACCCAATCTGATCGGTAGAACCTTCAAGGACCAGAGAAATAATATTGATCTTTTTTTCCCGCAGAGGGATTCCCTGGCGGCCAATTATTATTTCGGAATGATGGGAAAGTATGCTGTTCAGGCGGACAACCTCGGTGGGATCCTTGATGACAATGAGGACACTTCCAATTCTCTTTTCCATTAGACAGACTTTTGGATCAGACTATTCTTGTTTTTCCTTAAAGTGGGATTCCCGCTTCTCAGACTTATTTATCGGTACAAAGATAATTCAATTATTGTTATTTCAATAACAATAATTGAATTATTTAGAAATACCCTTTGCTTTTCCCCTCGCCGCTGTCCTATTTTTGTGAAATATTCTTATCATGCTTGACGTAAGGAAATATTTGTGTAAATTCGAAGAATGGAACAGACCTGACCCTTAAACGATGAATGAAGATTATTTTGGAAAATATGAATGGCCCGGAAAAACAATCCTGATTGTAGAGGACGACATTTCCAGTTCACTTTTTCTAAAGGAGGTTCTAGCAGACACGGAAGCTGACCTTTTGTTCGCTTCCAATGGTGCAGAAAGCATCGACAGATGCAAAAAATATCCCCATATCGATCTCGTGCTTATGGATATTCAGATGCCTATCATGGATGGATACACGGCAACTGAAAAAATCAAGAAAATAAACCCCAAAATCATAGTTATTGCTCAGACTGCCTATTCATTACCCGAAGAAGAAATCCAGGCTTATGCGGCAGGATGCAGCGATTATATAATTAAACCTATTGACGCTTTTGAACTGCTTAATAAAATTGCGGCATTATTCTGAATAATAATAATCCTCTGGCCCTGACTTCGGAACCGGTTTTCGAACCGATAATATCCCTCCTTTGCGCTTCGGGGCGTTGCCTTCATTCCCTACCATCACCTCTATAGAATATTTCGAATTCTTAATGACACTGTCCAGGCTGAAATAATCGGGTTTATACCGATAATTAATATAATCCTTTGTCATTGAGCAGTAATAAGGGCTGGCCGGAATCCCCGAAATGCCGGTTGGAAGGATCGTTAACGACTGCTCCCAATCCCCGCAAACATAAATATGCCGGTGGGAGGATCCGTGATTGGCATGAAAGAGATCTGTAAGGGGGTAAGAATAAGGACTTACCGTATGGTAACTCCCCCCCACCGGGTATGGTCCGTAATTTAAATGGAAGGCTTTATCAAGTAAAGCAACCGAACCCAGGGGATGTTTCAGGGTAAGCGTATGCACCTTTCCCCACTCCCATTCATCGACCGACTCCCCCAATCTTTCCCTTAAAGCATCCACAGTATTGCCAAGTGCTTCCAAAGCCAGGTCGGAGGAAGTTTCTATCTTTTCTGTACCGGCATTATCAAACCAGACAGAGGAATCGCTTTGCCTAATCCTGTCCAGAAGGTAAGCAGGCAAAAGATCCTGATCTATGAGCACCGTGTATAAATCGTCTCCTAATTCATCGTGGAACATGGATTTTAAAAATTCTACATAGAACTGCTCAAAAATAGTAGCCGGCACGGATTCAGGACTCATGGAATAATCCCAGGATTCCAGCAATTCGTAAGCCGTTTTTTCCATTGCAGACATCTCTTTTGTCCGTTCTTTAAGTTTGGAAGTAAAATAAGGCACAAGCTTACCCGCCCATGCAGAAACCTGATCGGCTTGCATGGCTCTGAAGTCCGTCACGCTCAACTTCTCCTTTGAATTTAACCCCTTTTCAATTCTTTCATACCGGTTGGGCAGATCAAACCATCGGCTGATATACCATGGGTAGCCGGGACCAACCGTACGGTTGTTCGCCGAAGCCACATAGCCACTTTCCGGATTAAAACTATAAGGCAGGTTTTCAAAAGGCAGTATTCCTTTCCAGTCATACAGCGAAGTATCCCCCGGCACGATAAATATTCCTTCCCCCTCCCGCAGCGGGATACCGGCAGCAGTTTGCATACCAATATTCCCCAGATTATCTGCATAGACAATATTCTGGCTGATCGAAATGAATGACCGGGCTGCATCCCTGAAATCATCCCAGTTTTTCATACGATTAAACTTAAAAACGGCTGTAATCTCATTGCTATATTCATTGCCAATCCATCGCATAGATATGGCTTTTTCGGGAATCCCCCGGAAGCGGGAAATCACCGGCCCACGATGGGTAAACATATTATTACGGACTACCGTATCCCCTTCTTTTGTAATAATGAGTTCCCGTTCAACGCGCATCGTTTGCCACTCCCCGTTATAGAGATATTTCAGGCTGTCATGCGGATGAATGGTTTCAAGATAAAAATCCATATCATCTAGCATCAGGTTGGTCATACCCCACGCAACATCTTCATTGTGTCCACAGATTATAAATGGCTGGCCCGGTAACACCACCCCGCTGACGTTCAACTTCCCCGGAACAGTTTCCTGGAGCTGATACCATATCCCCGGAGCATTGAGTTCCAGGTGCATATCATTGGCCATCATCGCATGACCGTTCTCACTCCTGCTTCCTGTAACGGCCCAGTTGTTCGAACCCTGAAAGACTTCCAGGCCAAGATCGCTTATAACCGCGTTGATATTTGTAAGAACAGACATTAATTCCTCTGAATGCTTTTCACTGAAATCAGGGTAAATAACCTTATCCTGTAGAATCATATCAGGAATTAGTTCAGCATAATGAGCGGAATCAACAGACTGACCGATCTTATAAAGATTGATCTCCATGCTCCATGCCATCGTCAGTCCCCAAGCCATGTATCCAATGAGATTGACCGAATGGGAAGGTTTCCATTGTTCAGGTTCGTATCCCAGTATCGAAAATTCCAGTGGTAACTTTCCTTTATTATCGGTTAAATATTGGTTCACCCCTTCCGAAAAAGCCTCAAGAGAAGATAATATACCGGAACTACAGGAATCCAGCACAATTTCCGACTTGGAAGAAAAATGCAGCGACCTGAATAATTGATCCGCGCCAACCATTCTCTTTCCAAAGATTTCAGAAAGCCTTCCCTGGGTCAACCGGCGAAGAAGGTCCATTTGCCATATCCTGTCCTGGGCCATAAGATACCCTGCAGTGCGATATAAATCCATCTCATTTTCAGCAACTATATGCGGCATTGCAGTACTATCGCGATAGACCTTCACCATTGCTGTATTCCCGGGCAGGGTAAAATTTTTGGAATAATCAGGCAAGGCCTTGGAGGCTGTATAACGGACAAATATAAACCCACCCACAGCAGCGAGGGCAATAATCACCAGAAAAACAACCAATACTATTTTAAGAATCTTCATGTCGGGATTTTAATTATTCAGTTCATTAATTTTATCTTCGCAAGCACCGGTTGGTGATCAGAATTGGCGAAAGCAAAATCGCATGCAAATACATCCATCAGTTTAATATTCGGTGACAAAAGATAAAAATCAATTGTTGTTGCCGGGGTTGTACCTCGGGAATAGGGTTCTGCGAGCCGGCGGTTAGTAGGAATCTTTTCGGGAAACGCCCATTGCCATGTAGCCGGAAGGTAATCATCCCTAATAATGGAATAATTCAAATCATCAAATCTATCCTCGCCATAATTCGGTAAAAAACCTGGAGGACACTGATTCCAATCCCCTCCAACCACAATATAATTGCCCCTGGTATATTCCTGCAGTAAAAAATTACGCAAATACTCCATCTGTGCTTTTCGAAGGGAACCGTCGTCATAAGCAGAATTATGGGTATTGATAACCAGGAGTTCCTTATTATTGTTTAGGAAATACCGGTTGACCAGGAAGCAACGGTCGAGCATAAATAAACGTTTTGGCCAGGCGTAATTTCCGGGAAATCGCATTCTAACAGACGATTCAGGCCGAGGCTTACTTTGGGTGAGCAATCCTGACTGCACCGGTCCCATCGGTTGAGTGAATGGAAGAGGAACAAAGAATACATCATAATTCTTGGCAAAAGATGACCAGTAGGTATCCAACGATTCTTTAATACTATCGTATTCATTGAAACCATAGGAACGATGCGCATCAATATCCACTTCCTGAAGAAGGATAAATTCGACAGTATCATTATCAGTCAGGAATTTACGAATATTTTTCATATTATCGATTACCTTCTCCTCACTAGTCCTGACCTGATTCCCTCCATCATAGAAAAAATCCATGTCCTTATCGAGCCCTCCATAACCAATATTCCAGATGATGAAATCCAGTTCCGTCCAGGTGGGCACAATTTGGGGAGCTTCCGATTGGTAAATTGTCTCTTTTTCCCTGGGCCTGTAATCGCTCAGGGTAGCAGTTATAATTAAGACCAGAAAAATCATTGCTATGATCACGAGAAAGTACAAGGTAATTTTAAGCACTCTTTTCATTTTTCAAATTTTTAAGGTTTACTTCATTTAAGATCAAATAGAAAACAGCAGATCATAAAATTATCTGTCCAGTATGGCAGGTTTCCTCTCTGAAAGATCAAAATCCCTTCGTAAACAACCTATGGCAATGAGGTATTGGGCAATAAGATAGCTAAGAGTAATCAATATCCTGGCAAATTCAAATTTCCCGTAGAATTGGTTAAATGCAATAAGGGAAACAGAAATTACAAAAAATAGTGAGCCCAGGACCACGAGCATATAGCTTACGCCGTTAACTTTGCCAAAACGGTTCAGTGCGGCTGCCAGCATTCCAAGGACCACAATAGTATAAGCAATAACCGGTACACGGTAATTAGTATTATCCTTAATCAACTTATTGTATAATAGCCAGATGATCAGGATTCCATACGCGGTAACCAATATGAGTTGATATAAACGTTTATTTAATATACTGTTCTTCCCTTTTCGCAGGCTAAATGAAATCCCGTATACGGCATTGGCTAGAAGGAATGAACTAAGCCCCATTAGTAACCAGGTCCCGGAACTGAAATAAAAATCTTTTTCAGAAACGGAAAAATGGATTAATACATCCCCAAACCATGAAAGCATCAATCCCAGCAGGATAAAACGGTGAAAAACAGTCAAACTAATCTTCGATCTTGAATAATAATAAAGCATTAAGGAGGGTACAATGAGCGCTTTGATAAGGAGTGGAGGATAAAAAAATCTGAAGTCTTGCAGGATAATAAAGAGTATACCAAGGGTGAAGTAATAGAAAGTAAAGGTAGTTTGTTTCATTTATGAACAATTGAATAATTTTTAAAATTAACATTTTTTTTTAATGGAAATGCAAGAATTCTTTTCAACAAGCATTTAAAAATATTCTTATCTTGCCATCAATAACTAATGCACCAAAACTATGAAAAGGGTTACCTTCATTATTTCAGGATTATATCTGTTTACTGTCGGGCTTGTTTCCGCGCAGGATGAAAACAAAGAAAAAATCAAAAAAGGCTGGACATTTGGAGCCGTTCCGGCCATAGCCTACGATTCAGATATTGGATTCAAATATGGGGCTGTAGTGAATTTTTTTGATTATGGCGATGGCAGTTTTTACCCTAAATACAAACAATCCCTTTACCTGGAATGGTCACGTACAACCAGAGGAAGCGGAATAAATCAGTTCACCTACGATTCTGAATACCTGATCCCGGGGGTCAGGACTACTGCAGAGCTAAGCTATCTTACCGAGAAAGCGCTGGATTTTTATGGATTTAATGGCTACGAAGCCTATTATAACCCTGATTATGAAGATGATAGTAATCCAAATTATATCTCGCGTATGTTTTACCGTATGGACCGTAACCTCCTGCGTGTAAAGGCCGACTTTCAGGGGAAACTTCCAGTTAACAATCTCAGGTGGCTTGCCGGTTTCGCACATTATGGGAATAAAATTGATACAGTCGATATCCAAAATCTGAATGAAGGGAAAAAGGAAGAAGATTTATTACCGGAGAATACCGGGGGTGGCTTATACGGGAATTACGTGGCTGCAGGACTAATCCCCGACGACCAGGCAGATGGAGGAAACACCAATCTGTTAAAATTGGGACTTGTTTATGATACCCGGGATAATGAACCAAATCCGATGAAAGGGATCTGGACAGAGCTTCAATTTTTGATAGCCCCTTCATTTCTCGGTAATGGGGACCTTTCTTATACCCGCATGGCCTTTACACACCGGCAGTATTTCACCATTGTGCCAAAGACAGTCAACTTCGCCTATCGTATATCGTATCAGGCAAAACTGAGTGGTGAAATGCCGTTTTACATGCTTCCCTTTGTGTTCAATACCGCACCCGGCATCACGAGGGATGGCCTGGGCGGGGCAAAAACCATCAGGGGCATCCTTAGAAATCGTGTCGTTGGGGAAGATTTCGTATATGGTAACCTGGAACTGCGATGGAAATTTCTGAGAACAGTTATCTGGAACCAAAATTTATACATAGCCCTCGCTGGATTTCTAGATGGAGGAATGGTAACAGGTAAATACGAAATGCCTACCCCATCAGCACCCGACCTTGTGCCCTGGTTCTATTTTGGAGATGAAGAAAACCTTCATCTGAGCTATGGAGCAGGTCTCCACTTTGCCCTGAATGAAAACTTTATTTTGACGGTCGATTATGGGATCGCTTCCGATAAAAGGGATGGAGACAATGGATTATATATCGGCCTGAATTTTCTTTTCTGATTCTCAGGTATTTCATCAGAAGGCCTGTTAAATAACAGAACCCTTCCTTTACGGTGCTGAAGCATTGCAAAGGAAGGGTTCCATTAAAAATAAACAGCGTCATTCCACCATTGAAGCGGCTGGATCAGAACCGGACTTCCAAGCTCCTGAACTGACAATTACAATGAAAAGTCAACCCCGATCCCAATAAACAAATTATCCTTATAATAGCTTTCGACAGGATGAACTATGGTTCCATTTGGCAATTCATGATTAATAGCCTTTTCACCCTCCTGATACATTGTATAACCAACTCCTAAATTTAACATGACTTTCTCCGAAAATTTATAGGCCCCGCCGATCCCGATAGTGCCTGAGGTAAGGCTATAGGACAAATCGCTCTGATAGAATTCGTTTACCCCTGTTTTTGACATAAGGTACCCACCGCTTACGAGCAGATTCTGGCTGATGTTGTATTCAAGTCCTCCCGAAATTTCCAGGTAATTATTATCGATTACCTGATCGTTGGATACATATTCTCCATCGATTTTCTTACCATAATCGGCCGATTTGTCAAAGTAATAATGGGTTCCCAGGGAAAGTCCCAGATTATCTGATATTTGATAATCGATGCCGGCAGAGAACATCGCCGGAATGTCTCCCCTGAATTTTGCTTTATCAGGAAACATGGTTATGCTTTGTCCTCCTTCATCAAACCCTGTAAGGATATCCTCCTTGGTATCATTGGTGAACTCAAGTTTGGTGGCAAATTCATATTTCAACCCGATATTCAACCGGTCCGAGGGCGAAATGTTCACCCCGATCATCGGGGTGATCCCGGAAGCGGTTTGTACCACATCAGCCTTTTTATCGGCCAGAAGGGTTGAAGTGGCCGAATATTTTTCCGATGCCTGATAAAAAGCACCCTGTGCCTGGGAAATTGTCATAGCATTAATAGCAGTCTGTGGTACCCCAATTTGTAGTAAGCCCCCTTCAAGCTGGGCACGGGTGGTTCCATCGATAAGGCCGGCTCCCTCTGCCTGTGCTATGGTGTAGATCCCCGCCCCTCCATCTACCAAAGGCTGCATGGTCTGTACCGTTCCTGCTGTTAAATTGGACAAATTGGTGAAAATCGCAGTGGCAGGAGTCCATACCCCTCCATAATTGAGCTCAATATCCCGGAGATAGCCGTTGTAGGTATTTTTAGCAGTAACATAGCGAACACCTCCAAAAACGGAGAGCATATCATTGATTTTGTATGAAATACCGCCCTGGTATCCAAAAAAGATCGAAGTCCCTTCAAAAAAGGCATCCATCCGGTAATCAGTTACCCCTGCGATGGCGGGTACCAGATCAGAGGGAGAAAGCTCGAACGAAGGCAAGCCCCGATCGTAGGTGGCACCACCTCCCCCGCCAATGGGATTAAATCCGAAAGAAAATGCCCATTTATCCATTTTGTAAACGGCATAAATGCTGGGGAATATCGGAGCAGTAATTTCTCCTCGGTACAGAGGATCATTAAGTAAGGGGTAATCGTTCCGGACTTCCCTGTTCTGGAATATAATCTGGTTGGACAAAGAGAAATGAAAACCGTTATTGAGTTGCATCAATCCTGCAGGATTAAAATAGACCGCATCTACAGAGGTCGAAGCATCCCGGGCAGGCAGCCTTACCCATGAGGCGCTTTGATTGGTATTGGTTACCAAACCGCCCGCCAGAAGGTTACCCGCAACAATAGATGCAGCAACCATAAAAATGATCTTTTTCATAGTATTATTTTAGTTATTAATTCAGCTGCTAATATATTCGGATTCCCCGAATTCGCAAAACATTTTTTCGAATGATTGTAATCACAATGAAATCGGTAAAAGCCCTGGAATCAATAAGAAAAATATTTTAGCATCTATTAACCTCTGAAACCTCTGAAATATCATTAAGAAATCTGGTTTTAAATCATGCCGACGACACCTTTCCCAACGAATATTAAAAATATTCGGATTTCAGTCAATACACTTTTGAATAAAACAATCCTTTGAATCCAAATCCATAGCCATAAGATAACCATAGCCAGGCAGATGACTATACACGCAACCCGCATCAAGGTTTAGGACTTTACTTTCTTTTCTCCGAAGATTATTTTTAAGACTTATGGCCGGCATCGGGGTATGCCCATGGACAATCACTTTCCCTTTGGCTTTTTGCTCATCATATTTAAAATCTCTTATCCACAGCATGCTATCCGTATCTTCAAAAACATTCTCTCTCCGGAAGTTAAGTCCTGCATGGACCAATATGTAATTGTCGAGTTCATAGTAATAGGGAAGACTCCTCATGAAGGTTATATAATGGGGAGGGACTTGAGCCAAATTTTCATAACCCCAATTTCTGTCGGGACTTAATCCAAAACTTTTTAAGGTAAATTCCGCCCCGTTCCTAAACCATATATCAAGGGCCCTCTCATCCTCAAGAGCACGGATCAGCATATTCTCATGGTTTCCGCATAATGGAAATATTTTGTATCCCTGCCATTTCAAATCGATTATATAATCGAGCACTTCTCTTGAGAAAGGCCCCCTGTCAATATAATCGCCGAGAAAATATACCTCGTCCTCAGGATTTACCCGAAGCTCCATACTAACTAATTGCTTCAAGGTTTTGAAGCATCCATGGACATCTCCAATAACGAACCGTCTTCCCATGGGTCTTGGAATTTTTGGACAGCCTCCGCCAGCTGAGTGTTCAGCCTGAAAAATTAAAAAAATTATCTGAAGAATACTATATGTTATAAAACAGGAAAATCAGAGAAGCAATCCGTTTGGGAGAAGATTTCCTTTATTCCTGATTTACCCTAAGGCTGAAGGACACCCTGGTCCCCCTATTTTCCCCACCGCTCTCTATCCAAATTTTGCCCCCATTTCTTGCAATAAACTCTCGTGAAATAGAAAACCCCAGTCCGGTACCTTTTTCCTCCAGGGTGCCGTTTCTGGAATGGGCAATGCCGTCTTTAAGAAGTTCTTCCTTAAGGGTTTCATTGACCCCTATTCCCTGGTCCTGAATGCTTACAAAGATAAAATCCTCTTTTTGTTGCGACTGAATGGTTACTTCTGAATTTTTGTATGAAAATTTCACGGCATTAGAAAGAAAATTTACCAGAACACTATAAATTGAATTATCGTCATAAAAACACCAGGTACCGGCATTTATTTCATTTTTTATTTGTATTGATTTTATTGCGGCAAAATTCGAAATGTCTGAGACCGCTCTTGATACAGTTTTCCCCAAATCATTCCGATGGATGGTGAATGGGATTTCATTTAAATTCAGACTGGACCATTCCAACAACCGGTCAATCATCTCAAAACTTTGGATCCCTGAGTTTTTAATATATCCCGCGTAATGGGTAACCGATTCGATATCTTCACGTCCTGAGGCAATCAGGGAAGAAAAACCGATAATTGAATTCAGAGGGTTTTTCAGGTCATGGGCAACAATGGAGAACAATTTATTTTTGATGGCCACAGCTTCTGCCAATTGATTATTTTTCTGTCTGAGGAGCAGGCTGGTCTTTCGGTTATGGAGAAAATAAAAGAACAACAGCAATGACAAACCTGCTATGAAAACGATAACAGCCCATAAAAGTGACCGCTCAAGATGGTCTCGCTTTTTCTCCAATTCATAGAGTGTATGTTCATTTTTGAGGGCTGCGATCTGGGCAATTTTCTCCTTGTTCTGGTATTGTACCTCGAGTTCATTAAGCCGCGCCCTCGATTTCTCATTAAACAAGGAATCGTAATGATCATGATAACTCCTATAAGACTCATAAGCATTTTTATAGTTGCCCATGCTCGCATAAACCTGTGAAACAATCAGGTTCAGTTCAGCGAGCATTTCATTGTTTTCTTTTCTCTCTGCCAGTTCTATACCGGGCAGAAGGATTGAAAGCGATTTTTCAGGCAACTTTTTTTTGTAGTAGAGTTCACCGAGGGTATTTCGAAAATGCATTTCATCATAATTATTACCACTTTCCACACACTTTTGAAAACCCTCCTCAAGAAGTGTTTCCGCCTCTTCAAATTCTTCCAACGCGATATAATCCTTTGCTACCGCAAGTAATAATTTAGGAACGAGGGATTTATTCTGAATTTTTCGCCCTATGGACAGCGCCCGCCGGTCCTCCCGCAAGGATTCCCTGGTATTTCCCTTAGCTCTTGAAATGCTGGCAAGGTTAATCAGGATGGTAACCATGGTGAATGAGTCTCTCAATTCTTCGTTCAATTCTAACGATCTGGTAAAATAATATTCCGCGGTGTCGTGGAGAGCAAGATAGGAATATATCCCGCCTATATTATTGAGAACGAACGCCTGGCCCTTTTTATCGTTGATAGTTTTATACGACTCCAGGGCCGATTGGCTGTATTCCAAAGATTTATCAAGGTTCCCTGTGCGGATGGAAACCGCTCCCAGACTTGTCAATGCATTGGCAGTCATAAGGGTGTCATTTTTTATCTGTGCAAACTTCAGCCATTCTTCATAGATCGATTTAGCGGTATGAAATTCTCCCATATAATACTCTGAACCGCCATAATTTTTTAAAAATTCCCCCGTGAGAGAATCAGGAATTTGTATTTTGAGAGAATCCTTCAGGAATTGAAAAATGTCATGAGCCCTCTTCGACTGACCCGATTTTAAGCAGCATGAACCATACAAAAGAGCTGTCGGAACCATCCTCTTCTCCTGACCGGATTTCTTTACCCGTTTAAACAGTTGCGACGCAAGGGTAATGCCCTTTTCAGGGTCATTCGCATAAATGCTTCTTATAGAATCCAAAGAAGTGGATAAATCAGGACCTTTTTTTGGATCTTTATTATCTCTGGCAGTCACACCGGAAATTGCCATTGAAAGAACCAATAAAAGGCTGGAGATATACCTAAAATGGAATATGTCGAAATTTTTAGTCAAGGGCTACGATAACATTTTCCGGTTATACGTATTTATTTCCAGATAGTTATACTATGGGAAATACCCAACTCACTGAATCTCAAAAAGACCCCGTATTTTCAGCTAATATTTCCCATACTGCTGCAACCTGAACTCTATATCATATCAAAAGCCGAAATATAAGCCGGTTGATCTCTCAATAGCTGTTCTTCATTCCCGGAAAGACCATAGGTTTTGATTCGGATATCGGCTTCGACCTGACGCATAAATTTATTCATCAATCCCAGCCTTACCCTCTTTCTCAGTACTTTCAGCACCGGACTCCTGGTATCCACCCATAACATCGCAATAGCTGTTTGGAAATTTGCACAGGCAGTTTCCAATAAAGGTTCAAGATATTTTTGTCCCCCGGCAGTATAAAAAATTCCTTCGAGGGCAATAAAACGAAAGTTTTCAGGATTGAAGATCCTTCTTATCCCCGGAATCCGTGGAAAGAATTTAAGCGTGAACCACGACCATGATTTTAAGTGGGTGATTTTCCAGGCATCAGGGTGTACCTGGAGTCCCGCCACAATCTTCCCGTTAAGCCGGTAAACCAGAAAAGCACTTTTGCTCAATGGGTTTTTTTCTTTTTTTCCGGAAAAAAGGTTTCGGTATGGAGGTTCTGTGTATTCCTCTTCTAAAGGTTTAGGGTGTTGAGGGAATATATTGGCGGTCGAAAATAAAGTATGCTGCGCATAAAATTGTTCTATGAGCCGGAGGATTTCTTTTTTTTCGGAGGGTAAAGCAGTACCGACGTGCTGATCCTGCCTGCATCTCAACCGACTGAAAAGGATTGTCGTAAACCTTCGGTATGTTCTAAGGCCCATGGTTTCACTAAATCCTGACGATCGAAGATTTTCCCGCTCAATAAAGGCATATAAGATCGATTTTTCCGGATGGGAAGCATCGGAATCTTCGAGTTTGTCCGGATTTTTAAAATAAGGCAATGAGACCTCTTTCAGAAGACTGGACCCCCGGTTGGTCCGATTCGCTTTTTTACCCGGCTTCACCGCTGTTCGTAAAGGCGCATGTATGGAGAAATACCTTATATACCAGGATTTAAGAGGAACCCCGCAATGAAGAGTTTCCTTTTTAACAAATCCTACCGACCCAAGCAATTTTTCTGATTTTTTTAAAAGCATAAAATATATTTCCGGAATATTTGCCAGTTTTTCTTCGATTTTGGTATGCATATATTGCATCCCCCCCTCTGTACCTAATATTGTTGAGTGCAGATGACTTAAGAGTTGTGGATCTGCATCCCTTCTGATTTCTATTTCAATATCTTTAAAACGAGCAAGAATTTTTCCCGGATCCATATCATCTTTCTTTTTCACAAAGTTATAAAGCTTGCCTGAAATTCGGAACAGTTGATTTATGGCATTGATTTCGCGATACTACCTGCATGGAACAAGCTGCAAAATCGAAATTACAAAGTATCAATCCCTTTAATCTTGAACTTCTCAGTGAATTCGAGGAACTAACAGAGGAAAAAATTCTGGAAAAGATTAATAGTTCCAATGAGACGTTTCTGGTCCATAGAAAAACTTCTTTCAAGGAACGAGCGCAAAAAATGGCAAAGCTTTCTCAGCGACTTCTGGATCAAAAACAGAAATTGGCCAGAACCATTACCCTTGAAATGGGAAAACCCATCAGGGAATCGATCGCGGAAATTGAAAAATGCGCATGGGTTTGTGACTATTATGCGGAAAATGCTGAAAAGTTTCTTGTCCTCAAAGGTCATTAAATCAGATGGAATTAAGAGCTATATCCGTTATGATCCTATCGGTCCCATTCTGGCTATCATGCCATGGAATTATCCTTTTTGGCAGACTTTCCGGTTTGCTGCACCCAACATAATGGCCGGAAACACCGGGTTGTTAAAACTTGCCTCCAATGTACAACAATGTGCCGCTGATATAGAATCTTTATTCCTGGAAGCAGGATTCCCAAGCGGGGTTTTTACCAATCTGTGCATCGGGTCAGATAAAATAAAAGATATCATTCCACACCCATCGATAAAAGCGGTTACCCTTACAGGAAGTGAGCCGGCAGGAGCCGAGGTGGCATCTCTGGCAGCCCGACATATCAAAAAATCCGTTCTTGAACTGGGAGGGAACAATGCTTTTGTAGTCCTCTCCGATGCTAACCTTGAGAAGGCTGTCGCGACAGGCATTAAATCCCGTGTTCAAAACGGAGGTCAGAGTTGCATAGCAGCGAAAAGATTTATTCTTCAAAAGGAAATTGCGCAGAGCTTTATAGAGCATTTTATAAAAAACCTTCAAAAGCTAAAAATTGGAAATCCACTCCTGGAGGATACCGATCTGGGTCCGCTTTCGTCAATAAAACAGGCTGAAATTATTGAAGATCAGGTTAAAAGATCCCGGGAAGCAGGTGCGGAATTGCTTCTGGGAGGGAACCGGAAGGATGCTTTTTACCCTCCCACGGTGCTGGGAGGGGTAAAGCCGGGAATGCCGGTTTTTGATGAAGAGGTATTTGGCCCGGTAAGCCCTTTTACCATTGCCGATAATGTTGAACATGCCCTGGAATTATCCAACCGGTCCCGTTTTGGCCTTGGAGTGAATATTTTTACCTGCTCAGAAAAAATGGCAGAGCTTTTTATTAAAGGTGCTGATGAGGGTGCAGTTTTTATTAATGGAATGGTCAGATCAGATCCCAGACTGCCCTTTGGAGGGACAAAAAAGTCCGGATTTGGAAGAGAGCTCTCGGTGGAAGGGATTAGGGAATTTATGAATATAAAGACAGTCTACATGAAAAGTGTTTAGTGTGTTATTCAGGATACAATTTTCAATTACATTGTGGAAGTATTTACCCATTCAACTGCATCAACTTTTGGAAGCTGGTTAATTCTTAGCAGAAAAACAAGATAAATGATTGTGGCAAAAATCTTGCATATAGCATTTTAAAAATAAAAAAATACCCGTCATGGAAATGAATTATCACCGTCCTGTTGAGGTGCTAAAGGATCCTAATCCCACCTATTTTAAGAAAAACTATCTATATCCTGAGAAGCCGGTGGTACTAAGGGGTCTTTGGCAAGATTACCCTGCCACAAAAAAATGGACAATCGACTATTTCAAAAAAGAATTGGGCTCAGTAGAAGTAGGTGTCTATGATGAATCCAAAGAACATGCTGACCGGTCTATCAAAGAGGCTCCGATAAAAATGAAATTCCAGGAATACCTGGATACACTGAATGACAGAGATAGTAAACTTCGGCTTTTCCTCTTTAATATCTTCCGTTATAAGCCCTCTCTCCGGGAAGATTTTGAATTTCCACCCTTAACCTCCCTGTATTTAAAACGACTCCCGTTCATGTTTTTCGGTGGAAAAAATTCCGTCGTCCGGTTGCATCAGGATATGGATTGGTCTAATGTTTTCCTCACGCAGCTTCACGGAAGAAAAAAGGTTATACTTTTTCCTCCGGAATATTCCCGGTTGCTATACCGATTGCCGTTCAACGTCCATAGTCCGGTCAATCCCGAAAAACCTGATTACGAAAAATTCCCTGCCCTCCGGTTTGTCCATGGATATGAATGCATTTTAGAACCGGGCGATACCCTCTTCATGCCAAGTGGTTTCTGGCACTATATTAAATATCTTGAAGGGGGTTATGCCATTAACCAAAGGGCATTAAGCCATCATACCAGTAATTGGTTCAAGGGCTTGGTAAATGTAGCTGTCTTTTCCAATCTTGATGATATTTTGATAAAAACATTGGGAAAATCCTGGAGTAATTACAAAACAGAACTCAGTTTTGAAAAGGCAAACAGTAAGTTGAAAAAACTAGTTGAAAATGAAACTTTAAAATTATATGAGGAGGAGTTCAGGATTTGATCAATGAACATGTTCAGTCTCCATTTTCTTCATTTCGGCGAGTAAATAGTAGGCTGTATTCAATACAATTTCCGTGTTTTCCGAAATGGGTTCAGGCAATTCAATCTGGGTATACCCTTCATCCGATTTGCCGGGTATCACCTCCACCATCCTGAAGCTCAGCTGCCCCTCCTCCTGATGACCGGAACCCTTCTCAGAGGCCCCTTCATCCGGCCCAGAAGCCTCCTGGTTATGCCCGGAGGATCCTTCTGTTTTTTCTTCCGGGTCCTTTACGAGTACAAAAATATAGGACTTTTCACCCTCCACAACAATAGCATCATTTGGGAGAGTTTTGCTCAATTCCCCATCGGTATGCAAATGACCTGTTATATACATCCCCGGTATAAGCCCATTTGTCTCTTCATTAATTTTTGCATGCACATGCACTGCCCGTAAATTTGCTTCAAATTCTTTTCCTATCGCAAAAATTGTGGCGGTATATTCCTTTTCCGGACGGTTGGAAACGGTAAAATGGATCAATTGATCAGGTTCCACCAGGTGGACATCTTTTTCAAATACCATAAAATCAGCATGGACAAGGCTGTTGTCTGAAATGGTAAACAGAATATCCCTGGCATCGGCAAAAATACCCACCTTGGTATTGATCTCATTTACATATCCGCTGATCGGAGATACTAAAGGGATAGAGTTTGATATCCGGCCTTCCATCACCTTTTCGGGCGAGATGTTCAGTAACTGAAGACGGGATTTTAAACCTTCGTGTTTGGCCCGGGCTGTATTCAACTCGGATTGGATTTGCTGAAAGTCTCTTCCGGTTCCGACATTGTTCTGAAAAAGCTCTTTTTGCCTCTTATATTCCAGCGTTAAAAATTCGTACTTGTTGGCTATTTCAGCATATTCTTCCTGAAGGCTTATATAATCTGGGTGTTCCAGAACAGCAAGCAGTTGTCCTTTGGAAACCTTATCCCCATGAAATACATGGATTTCCTTCACATTTCCGCCCACTATGGCAGTTATAGCAGCGGTTCCGGAAGGAGGCACTTCCAGCTGACCATTTATTTTAACTACTGTGGTAAGATTTCTCATCTTAAAGGAACCCAGTTTAAGATCAATGGCCTTAATCTGAGCCCTGCTTAATACCACAACGCCCGGATGATGTTCCTCATCATGGCCTGGTTCTTCCTCCCCATTATTCGGTGATTGACAGGAAATGAGAATTAACATACTGCAAAAAAATCCAAAAAATTTTAAATTTCGGACTATAATAGGGAATGCCTGCCTGTTTTGTATTTTCATATGTTTATAATTTATTTTCATCGGTCATATGGAACATCCATTCAATCATTCCCGTGTGTGAATAGCACTTTAATCATGGATGTTTCATCTGATTGAAATTATATGCTGTTAAAAGAACTTTTTATTCCTTAAACTATCTGATAAATGAGTGGCCAAAGCAGATAGCAGAAGGAGGGATCGGTTAGGGTTGTGAATCAATGATTGCATTTCCGGAAAAATAACTGATCCTCACCCATATTTCATAGAACTCAAATTGCTGGGAAAGAAAATCCAGCTTTGTATTAATCGCTGCCTCAGTAGATTGAATATACTCAATATAATCCATGCTTCCGAGACGATATGCTAAGATTGAAGCCTGAATTTGCTCCTCTGCCAGAGGCAATGCCTCTTTCCTGTAGTATTCCAAAACACTTTTAAGGGTTTTATAGCGACTAAGCAATTCATTATAGGAGGAATGCACCTCCAATCTCCTCTGTCGGTATTGATTTTGCGCAATCTCATACTCAATTTTAGAAGCCTTGGTTTTCGATGATTGAATCAGTAGAGGAAGAGGAAAGGATAATCCGGCCTCCCATCCATGAAATCCGGATACCCCATCCACCGTCTGGAATTTATAAGACATATCGAATTTAGGGAGAAGGGATGCTTTTCGCATGTTCCATTCCCTCCTGGCCACTTCCGGAGTAATGGCATAATATTCCAGTAAAGGGGAATTAGTAAGGATTCCCTCTGCGGTGAGGAATTCCTCCTCGTCAGGAATGGGGTCCTGAAGGTTTACATCCGGAGGTTCAGGGTACATCAGATACTGATTCAGGTTTTGAAGATTCGCCTGATATTTGCTTTCCGCCTTTTTTATATCCAGCTGCACGCCTGCATATTTGGCAGAAGCAGATAAAAACTCCATTCTGGAGGTAGATAAGGTCCGGTAGCTGAGTTCTGCCGCTTTCAGGAATCCGGCATACAGAGTATCCAATTCCCGGAACAATTGCACATGTTGTTTAGCTAACCATGCATCGAGCCAGGAAATACTTACATCCCGGATCAGGGTCCGTTCCGTGAGAACTTGTCCGGCCAGTGCCTGTTCCTTTTTTGCCTCCGCAAGCTTATTTCTGGCGGAAATGCCTAAAATATCGATGTCCGACTGCCCGAATCCAATCCGGGTTTGAATTCCGGGAAACCCCTCCCCTGTCTCCTCCTTACCCGTAAACAGGGAGGTGGTGCCTAAATCGATGGCAGAGGCACCCAGGGCTTTCTGTTTCTCCACCTCAAGCCGTGCAGACTGAAGAGATGGATAATTAATGATAGCTTGTTCAATGGCTTCTCCCATTGTAAGTTCCTCGCGGGAATTCCATTTCTGCAAGGTATCCTCCTGAGGGTTCAACTCATGAAGACCTACGGAATTTGCCGGTTGTTTTATAGTATGATTCAAATTTTGCGCCTGAAGCGAATTCAATTTACCGGCACTCGCAAATACCAGGAAGAGAGATAAAACGGTGGACAGCTTTTTTAGCCTGATTTTGGATTTTTTTCTTTTTTCCGACATCTGATAAAGTACAGGCAAGACTATAAGGCTCAGAAGGGTAGCAGTAATCATACCTCCAATCACCACAGTAGCCAGGGGTCGTTGAACCTCGGCTCCTGCTGAACGGGAAACAGCCATGGGAAGAAAGCCCAGAATATCGGTGGAAGCAGTCAACAAAATTGGTCGTACACGACGTACAGCGCCTTTTCTGATGATCCTCTTCAAAGAATATTTACCCTCTGCCTTTAATTCATTCAATCCGGAAACCAGGACCAGTCCGTTCAGGACAGCTACCCCAAACAATACAATAAATCCCACACCGGCTGATATGCTAAAGGGCATGCCCCTTGAATACAGGGCGATAACCCCGCCTACAGCAGCCAGAGGAATGGAGGCATAAATCATGAGTGTTTGCCGGAATGATTTCACGGCAAAGAAAACCAGGATAAATATCAGGGCTAAAACCAGGGGAACGAGAAGGGACAAGCTTTGAGAGGCTCTCTCAAGATTTTCGAAGGCCCCGCCATACCGAATATAATAGCCGGGTGGGAGCTCTATGTTCTTTTCCACCACTGCCTGGATTTCCTGAACAAGGGACTTCACATCCCTCCCCTGGACATTTATCCCCACATAAGTATAGCGGTTGGTATTGTCACGGCTTATTTGCATCGGCCCTGTATGATAGTCGATGGCAGCCACCTCTCTCAAAGGGATTTGGTTTCCATCGGGAAGAGTGATGTACAGGTTCCTGATATCCTCAATGCCGGTACGGTAATCCTCGCTCAGGCGAACGACAAGATCGAACATCCTTTCCCCTTCATAAATGACCCCAGCCACAGCCCCGCTGAAAGCAGACTGGATTGTATTGTTAACCTCCTTCACCGTAAGTCCATATCTTCCCAAATTATTCCGATCATAACGCACGGTGATCTGGGGTAAACCCCGAATGGCTTCAGATTTTATTCCAGCCACCCCATCCATCCCGGCAATGAGTTGTTCAATCTTCTCAGCCTTGCTGGCCAATACATTCAGGTCATCACCATACAGCTTTACGGCTACATCTTCCCGGATTCCTGTTAAGAGTTCATTAAACCGCATTTCGATGGGTTGGGTGAATTCAAAATTTATACCGGGTATCTCCTTCACTTTATCGCTTATCAGTTGAATGAGTTCTTCTTTGGATGATGCCCTTTTCCATTCAGATTTAGGTTTAAGGATCACGAAAACATCAGCAATATCCATAGGCATCGGATCGGTGGGTAAATCGGCAACTCCAATACGGCTCTGGATACTTTCCACTTCATCAGGGAAATTAGAAAGTACCATTTTTTCCAGGCGGGTGGATGTTTTTCGTACCTCGCTAAGCGAAGTTCCGGGTTTAAGAAAAGCCTGGAAGGCAAAATCCCCTTCGTCCAGTTGGGGTATGAACTCAGCCCCCATTCTCATAAAAAGGAATCCACCAAGAACCAGAAGTACCAATGAGCCTGTAATGACTAAACGGGTTTTGCCCAAAGTCCAGCGCAATATGGGCTTATAGCCATTCTCTATTTTTCTGATTACGGCATCCCCCCAGGGCGTCTTGTCATTTTTGGGAGGCTGAAGAAATGTCGCTGCCATCATTGGAATATAGGTCAGGCAAAGCACCATGACCCCTAATACCGCAAAGCCAAAAGTGAGGGCCATGGGCACAAACATTTTCCCTTCTACTCCATGCAATGCCAGTACGGGAATAAACACTATCAATATGATCAATTGCCCGAAGAAGGCAGGATTCATCATCTTTTTCGCGGAGGAATAAGCGATTTTGTCCCGACGCTTCATGGACAGGCTGGTGCCTGTGAGAGTCTTATCGTGCAGAACGAAAATCATGCTCTCTACAATAATCACCGCCCCATCGACCAGGATCCCAAAATCGATCGCGCCAAGGCTCATCAGGTTTGCCGAAACCCCAAATATATTCATCATGATAAAGGCAAAGAGCAAGGCTAAAGGAATGGTGGAAGCAACAATAAACCCTCCGCGGAGATTTCCGAGGAAAATTACCAGGATAAAAATCACTATTAATGCCCCTATGGCCAAATTTTCACTTACGGTAGAGGTGGTGTCTTTGATCAGCTTGCTGCGATCCAGAAAAGGCTGGATAATAATTCCTTCAGGAAGGGATTTCTGGATAAGCTCCACACGTTCTTTTACGGCTTTAATAATATCATTGGAATTCTCCCCCTTTAGCATCATTACAATACCCCCCACAGCCTCCCCTTTTCCGTTTTTCGTGAAAGCCCCATAGCGCACAAAACTTCCATAATTGACATCGGCAATATCCCTGATAAAAACCGGCTGCCCGGCAATAACTTTCACAAAGGTGTTCCGGATATCCTCCACCGACCGCATAAGCCCTTCCCCACGGATAAAATTGGCCTGGTAATTTTTTTCAATATAAGAACCCCCGGTATTCTGATTATTCGCTTCCAAAGCGCTGAACACATCTGTAATGGTCAGTCCCATACTCCGAAGCTTATCAGGGTTTACCGACACTTCGTATTGTTTGCCCCGGCCCCCAAAGGAATTAATTTCGACCACTCCCGGTAACATGGACATCTGTCTCTTCACGATCCAGTCCTGAATTGTTCTTAATTCCATATCGTTATAAACAGAATCGTACCCGGGAAGAACTTCAAGAGTATATTGGTAAATTTCACCCAAACCCGTACTAATGGGAGCAATAAAGGGCTCGCCGAAACCCTCTGGAATATTCTGTCGGACCCCGGCAAGGGCTTCACTTACCAATTGCCTGGGAAGGAAGGTCCCTGCTCTTTCCTTAAATACGATGGTAACAACAGAAAGACCGAAACGGGAGATGCTTCTTATTTGGGTAACATCGGGCAGGTTTGCGACCGCCAGCTCAACCTGATAGGTTATAAATTGCTCGATGTCCTCAGTTCCCAGGTTGGGGGCCGTTGTGATGACCAAAACCTGATTATTGGTAATATCCGGCATGGCATCCAGGGGGACTTTCGTCATGGAATATACCCCTGCAATAATAAGGGCCACAGTGAAAAGCCAGATGAAGGGTTTATTATTGATTGAAAAAAAAATGATCCTGTTAATCATATGCGAATTCAAAAATGTTACCGGAGGGCAAATTTAAAATAAATTACCATAAAATCCTCAAGAGGCATCAAACAATAGAAAAATTCAACTCTTCTCAAAGCTGCACAAGAATGACATTCAATAACAGGCGATTGGTTCAAAGATAAATTGACAACAGATGGAAAAATGGAGGCTGAGGCAATAATGAACTTTTTCCAGGCAAAGTATTGATTAAAATGTGCTATTTTTGAGCTTCGGAAAAACCGGAAAGCAAAATGAAAGTCCTACCGCTATTTCTTTTATGCATTTTCATTTTCACCACCTACTTGAAGGTGAAGGGTCAGGAAACCATTTTATGGAATGTACCTGCAGGGGAGGAAAAAAATACTGATTTTACCCTTTATGGAAATCCGGGAATCCCCCATATTATAAATAATGTCGCAGTGCCCGCCGATTTTCCCGTATTAGAGGTAGAAATTGACAACGAAAATGCAATGGACGATTATCTTTTCGTGGCCAATGCAAATGGAAATCCATACCTTTTAATTTATAAAAATGATGGCACTCCTGTTTTCTACCGGAAACTTAAAGAACAGGCAGGGGATTTCAAGCTAAATTGCCTGAATATATTATCATACAGCAGCGGGAATAACCCTCCTGCTTTTGTAACCATGGACAGTTGTTATCAGATTCTCAAGACATGGAGAACAAAAAAATACCGGACAGACGATCATGACTTTATTTATACCTCTGACAAAACTGCTTTTATGATAGGAATTGATTCCATGCATTGGGATCTTAGTGACAGTGTCGAAGGAGGCAGAAAATCAATTGTTTTGGGAAATGTTGTCCAGGAAATCGGACCCTCCGGCAATATTATTTTTGAATGGCACTCGAAGGATCATTTCAAGCTGGCCGATTCCGACGGACAAAGTCTGACCTCGGCCATTATTGATTATGTTCATATTAATTCCATCGCCCTCGATTACGACAACCACCTGCTTATTTCCTCCCGCCATCTTAATGAGTGTACTAAAATAAACCGACTAACCGGGAAAATTATCTGGCGGTTCGGGGGAAAAAATAATCAGTTCACCCTTTTGAACGATGAGGGATTTTCCTATCAACATGATTTCAGGCCGGTACCGGGAAAACCTCTTCATTATACCCTCTTTGATAATGGGGCTCAAAAAACCCCTTCCCACTCCCGGGCGGTGGAGTACAGATTGGATACTGTTTCAATGCAGGCGGAAAAGGTTTGGGAATATTGTCCTGAGCCGTTTTATTACAGTCACTGGATGGGCAATGCCCAACGCCTTCGGAATGGAAATACGCAGATCAATTTTGTGGAAGGATACTATCCAAAATTTTTGGAAATCAGCCCAGAAGGAAATATAGTTTATCAGGCAAATTTTGCCAACTCCTCGCAGGCATACAGAGCCTTCAAATTTCCCTGGAAAGGGGTTTTAAAGGTTCCCGAGTTAATAATAGAACCCTATCCGGAGCTGTTAAGTCTCATTTTCAATAAATTTGGAGATGACAGCCTTGTGGCTTACAATATTTACCTTGACAGAACGCCGGGCAGTTCAAAATTATATGCACGTACAGCCGCTAACTGGCTGAATATTGCAAGGGAAGAACTGGAAAACGGCAAAACCTATTTTATCCGTGTTACCGGGGTATATGAAGACGGCTCAGAAAGTCTCCCTTCCGAAGAAAAAGAGATAAACATCTATTTTGTTCCGGAAGGCGGAAACCTTATACGAAATGGTGATTTTTCAGAAACGGACAGTTATTGGGAACTTAAAATGGATGAAAATATAAGGGCAAGTACCAGGATTGAGGAGGAGGTATATATTTTTTCGATTCAAAAAAATGGAAATTCTTTTTCAGGAATTCAGCTAAGTCAGGGAAATCTCTGTCTTGTGAAAGGAAACAAGTACCTTTTCTCTTTCACCGCTTCGGCCTCCGCTCCCGGGGTAATTGAAGCAATTATAGGGAAAGGCAGCTATCCGGTATTGGATTTGGGAAGGATTGGCCCTACCTATATTACACAGAAAGCAAAAGAATATCAATATATCTTTACGATGCAGGATCCGACCGAATTTAACTCAAGCGTTCTGATTAATGTGGGCAGGAGTTTAGGCGAAGTTAAAATTGAAAACCTTTCTCTTAAAAAAATTACCGATCCGACAACCCTTCCATCAGCAACTGCAACCGACCCCATGCTGCGGGTCATTCCCATGGAGGGATCAACAGTGAAAATAGAATATTCAGCCCAAAACCAGAATACTCAAAATCTCTCTATCATTGATCTTTCCGGCCGGGTTGTGAGGGAATACCGTCTTCCACCCTCTATCGGACAGCAGTACGAATTTATAGATATCAGCGGAATAAATGCCGGAATTTATATTTTCAGGCTCAGCGGGAACCCGAAAATGGTTAAATCCTATTTAAATCCAATACAATGAGTAAGTACTTCTATTTTTGTTGCACTCTCTTTGCCTTCATTGGCTTTGCTTTGAATGCTCAGGAATCGCCCCTGAGTCTGCCCGGAGATTTCCCTGAAATCACCACCATACAAAATGGGCCTACAGCAGAAGGTAAAGTATTTCTGACCGTCTCGCGGGACCTGGAAAACATTGGTTTTTACATCATGGTTCTCGAAAATGACGGGAATCCATGGTATTATAAAAAGTTGCCATACAATTACTCCTATGATTTTAAAAGACAGGTAAACGGGTACTATTCCTATATGGAATACCTATATCCCGCCGATGGCTACAGAGCTATGGCCAAATTGATGGATCCCCGGTTTGAGATGGCCGACAGTTTTGTTATGACCAAAGGTTTCGTGAGCGATAGTCACGATTTTCATATCCTTTCCAACGGGCACTATATATTGTTTGGCCATGACCCCTACCCCATGGACCTGGAGAGTTATGGGCGGTTATCCGAACGCTGCTCCTCTGGGGCCGGTAATCCAGGAATTTGATGCTTCGAAAGAATTGGTGTGGCAGTGGAGATATTATGACCATTTCGGAATTGAAGATTCCCCGGCGAAAAGGCTGAGAAGCCTTAATCCGGACCTGGTACACGCCAATTCCGTGGAACCCGACGAAAAAGGGAATCTGATTGTTTCGGGCATCAATGCAGAATTTATATTCAAAATAAACCGTCAGACAGGGGATGTATTATGGGTATTGGGCGGAATAAAAAATATGTTTTCTTTTGTGGGAGCAGACAGTACCGAAGCTGCCGGCTGGTTTGACGGTCACGCCCCCCGGCTGTTGGAAAACGGGAACCTGTTGTTTTTGGACAATAATGATAGAGGAGAGAAAAAATCCGCCCATGTTTGCGAATGGAAACTGGACGAAGAAAACCTGATAGCCGAATTGGTATGGGAATATATCCCTGACCCGGCGATTCAGTCTGTCACCAGGGGGAATGCCAACCGTCTGCCGAATGGGAACACCTTCATTGGCTGGGGCGCAGCAAGCGAAAATGGTAGTCCGGTTTGCTCCGAGGTGACACCAGAGGGCCAGGTGGTATTTGAATTGTACTGGAACCAAGACCTTTCGAGTTACCGGGCATTCCGCCAAACGGTGGATACACTGCCTGCGGCAGAGATGACAGCCTATGAAGTCCTGGAAAATGAAATCATAGAGTTCATTCAGGGCGATACCCTCTCCACCGGCATTAGCCTTCAGATTGATCAGGTTTTCCCGGGTGGGTACAATGAGATAAATGTAAAAAGTTACCATTTTGCTGCTTACCAGCCGAAATTCCCCGGACAGGATCCCTTGGCCTATCCCTACCGTATCCTGATGACTCCAAAGTTTATTTCCAGTCTCTCCGGAAAGATCTCTTTCGATATTGAACACTTCCACATTAAAAACCCTCAGGAGGTAACCGTCTATACCAGACCTTTTGAGGGTCAGGGTCTTTTCCTTCCTCTTGCAACTGTTTATAATCCCGCTAAAAAGAGAATCGTTGCTGATTTTAACGGGGGAGGTGAATTTATTTTGACCTGGCCCGATTACAGCCCGGTCCCGATAGCGCCACTTGGATATGAACCTGCATACGGGGAGAAAACCAATACCGCAGATACCCTAAACATTAAATGGTCACCTTTTGGGTTCATCAATTCCTTCGATATTCAAATTGCAACAGACCAGAATTTCGAAAATATCATAGATGAGGTGCAGGATTTGGAGATTCCATTGTATGAATTCACCGGGCAGACAGCGGACAGGTGGTTTTACTGGCGGGTAAAGACCCAGAATGAAGCCGGGGAAAGCGAATGGTCTCAGACCATGAAATTTTTTTCCACTGAAAGCTTCATTCAACTACACACCCCTTCCGAAGAGGAAAAACTTGTCAAAGGCCAGGATTGTTTCATACGGTGGGAGGATAATATTGAAGAGGATCTCATCATTTCACTATTTAAAGAGGGTGCCTACCTTTACAACATAGATACTGTCCCCTCCAACGGCGCATATATGTGGACGGTTTCCCCCACGTTGGAAAATTCGGACCAATACCACATTCAATTATCCAGCACGGAGAATCCGGAAACCCTTTTTTCCTCCGGGACAGAATTCTCTATTTTTGACGACTATACAGCCATTGGCGTTCAGGCAACCGATCCGATTGTTTCTGTTTTTCCGAATCCGGCTCAGGATTTTTTAGTGATTGAATATTTCCTGAGCGAAAGTTCCTCCGTAAGCATTTCCCTGATAGATATGCAGGGAAGAGAAGTCGGGCAGTTATCTCCCTCCACCGGGAACCCAGGTTACTATAGTGAAAAATTTATGCTTAACGGGCTGAAGGAGGGGGTATATATTCTAAAATTCAATACCGGTAAGAGAAATGCCGTTCGAAGGATTGTCATTGGCGGTTAGGTTACCGCTTTAAGGGATATATCCCAAATTTGGTTTCCGTATAATTGGCAAAAACTTTTTTCCGGGACAAGGATATTTTTCTCCAGGCTGGTAAAATTCATTTGAGGAGAAAAGAAATAATATTATATTTGCACCCCGAAAGCAGGAGATCATGGCGAGGTAGCTCAGCTGGTTAGAGCGCATGATTCATAATCATGAGGCCGGGGGTTCAAGTCCCCCTCTCGCTACTTGATAAAAAACCACTTATAGAAATATCTGTAAGTGGTTTTTTATTGGAGTCTGATTTGGGAGTCTGATTTTTCAACTTATTATTCTGAAATTTTCAAATACATTATTAAATACCGTCTGATCCTGATAGTTCTTTATGATGATCTCCTGCCCGGAGTGTCCTGTATTCACTTCCCTTGTAGTGTTAATAACCGGAAATAACAAAAATAGTTTTTTAATTAAAATATCCCTGGTTAAAATTGTATAAACTAAAAAATAGTGCTTGAGTAAGAGTGAAGCTAATCAACTTTATGTTCCCAATTTTGTCTGATCATCTCAAGTTTTCCAGTATCAGGAACCTTACTTTTAAAATCCTCGAAATAGGCCCGTAATTTCATTATTTCTTTGGTAAATTGTGGATCATTGATCTTATTATTGACCTCTGCCGGATCCTCATCCCTTACAAAAAACATATCTCCAAAATCACGGTAATCCCTGTTTCTGGTATAGTTTGTTGGATCAAGCATTATTCCCAGTTTATAGTTATTAGTAATAACCGTTGCCTGAGACCAATTCTCAGACACAAGGTATTCTCTGTTAAGAGGAGTGTTATGGCTTATCAAATCAACCAGTGACAAACCTTGAATCTTATATTTTAGCTCTGGCAGTTCAATCCCGGCCAATTCTACCAAAGTCGGAAAGATGTCTGTAAGCGATACGAGATCATCAATTTCTTGTGGACCTTTAAAACCTGCAGGATACCTAATGATCAGAGGCACATTCAGAATATCTTCATAGACATTGTGCCCTATTGCAGCTTTTTCCACCATTCCATGGTTTCCTACGAAGTCTCCATGGTCAGAGAGATAAATAACAATGGTTTCCTTGTCCAGTCCTGCATTTCCCAGCTCCTTCAGTATCTGACCCACATAATGATCGATCTCAGTTACGAGAGCATAATATGCACCGATGAAATTCCTCCACAATTGTTCATCTTCAAAAGCTTTGTCCATGTTCCAAACCTTATTTCCTCCGGCACGCTGCTCCTGAAGGAGAGGAGGCAAATCTTCTGCAGGTTCATAAAAGCTTACAGGTTTCTTTATACTGCTACCATTTTTAACACCCTGTCCCCAGTCTGAAACATCATACATGTCCATATACTTCTTGAGCGGAGTATAAGGTTGATGAGGACGGTAAAAATTGGCCCAGCAGAAAAAGGGTTCTCCACTTTTGGCATGTGCTCTTATCATCTCGATAGTTAATCCCGCTGTATATGCTTCCATAGTATGAGTTTCCGGAAGTCGGGACATGCGGGTTCCCAGGTCGGCAGTTGGAACCAGTGTGTCGGCATAACTTGAACATTTGGGACCTCTCCCGAATTCAGCACCCCAATCCCATGTAAACTCGTCGATGTATCCTTCTTCTTCAAGCCAAGTTATATAGCCGTCTTCAGATTCCCCACATAAATGACTCTTCTTAACATCCCAGCCCTCATCTATTGCATCCTGGGTATGTCGCTTACCAAATGCATAAGTACCATATCCGTTCTGTTTAAAAACAGTCGCCAGAGATACTACATCTTTCATAACTGATGTACGTTCGCTATTGGTTAATAAACCAAGTGTTCGTGAATTTATCCCAGTTAATAGTGAGGATCGGGAAGGGGCACAAATACCTGTTGTGCAATAAGCACGGTTAAAAACTACGCTTTCATTGGCCAGCTTGTCTAAGTTAGGTGTGATTACATCAGGGTGACCTGCAAAGCCCATCACTTTTTTATTGTGCTGATCGGCAAAAAGAATAAGGACATTAGGTTTTATTTGTTCCTGTTCCCTGGAGCTGTTAATACAAGCAGTGAGGCTAACAAAAGGTATTAGTACCAGACTCAACTTTTTCATTATCTCTTTTATTAAAATATTGCTGTTTGAATCTTTAAAATTAATATTTAACCCATAAAATTCCATTAATAAACACTTAATGAATTGCGTACAAATCAAATGTGTGATGGAATGGAGAATTATCAGGCAAGAAAATCGACATAGGTTTGTCTTAAAAATAAAAGAAGAGAAAGTAAAAAAACTTTATTTTATTCATTATGCTCTGTCTTATTAATCCAAATTTAAGGTTTTGTTATTCCCCTAAACATATATTTGCTTTCATATAAAGTATAATCCCGGGAAATCACTATATCGCTAATGAAGAATAATAGAATCAAACATTCCTATATAGATAGAACAGCATTGAAGATAAAAACGACAGCATTTATTATTGTAGTTTCTACAGTAATAATAGTATTAACTTCATGTTCTACATCCAATAATCAGGAAGACCCTACCGCCTATATTGATCCTACCATTGGAAATGTATCTCGTTTTCTGGTACCAACTTATCCAACCTTTCATCTTCCAAACCAGATGCTAAGAATGGTGCCCCAAAAATGGGATTATATCTCCGATGAGGTGGAAGCTTTTCCTCTTCAGGTTGCATCTCACAGGGACAAGGGATTATTTCTGATGAAAGTTTTGTCATATAAAGACAGCGTATCTTCCCGGGAGAAAAAAATGTACATCGATCACGATCTGGAGACAGTGCTTCCATGGCACTATTCCACCTATTTGATAGAGGATGATATCCGGGTAAGTTTTACACCCGGAGAAAAAAGTGCGATTTATAAACTTGAATACCCCGAAAATGCTAAAAGCAAAGTATGGATTCAAGGAACAGCTAATTTTAAATCTCATTCAAAGAGCAAAGGAGTTTTTACACTGGAGGATAAAATTATCTACAAGACCAGAGGTATTTTTTCTGAGACCAGTGAGATGACGGTTTATGCTTATGGGATGTTTTGTGATGAAAAGGGCGATGCCCTTAGCAATACCATATTTGCAGAAGAGGAAGACGGACTGATTGTAAATCTGTCAAAGGATGTTTCCTCAAAGATTTTACTAAAATATGCCATCTCATACATAAGCTTTGACCAGGCCAGAATCAATTTTTCAAAGGAATTGGCTGATGTAAACTTTGAAGAATTGGCCCATCAAGGGAAAGACCGTTGGGAAAAAACATTGTCTCAGGTTGAAGTACAAGGAGGTACTTTAGCACAGAAAAGAACCTTCTACACATCCCTCTACCGCACCTATGAACGTATGGTCGACATTAACGAGTATGGCCAATATTACAGCGGCTACGACGGACAGGTACACAAAAGTGAGCGACCATTTTTTGTGGATGACTGGATTTGGGACACTTATCTGGCGCATCATCCCCTGCGTATAGTTTTGCATCCCGAAATGGAGAACGATGTACTGCACTCCTATACAGAAATGTATGAGCAAAGTGGATGGATGCCCACTTTTCCCCGGATCCACGGAAACCATATGTGTATGAACGCTTATCATTCTTCATCTATTTTTATCGATGGCTACAGAAAAGGGCTGGTAGATTTTAATGTAGAAAAAGCCTATGAAGGAGTTAGAAAAAACCTGATGGAAGGAACATTTATTCCCTGGCGACAAGGAACACCTCGAAGATCAATAGATGATTTCTATCATGAGTACGGTTATTTTCCTTGCCTTCAGCCTGGAGAAGAGGAAACCGAACCACAGATGGATAGCTTTGAAAAGAGACAGGGAGTAGCAGTAACTCTTGGAATCAGTTATGATTTCTGGGCATTATCAGAACTTGCTATGGAGCTTGGGAAGGAGGATGATCATGAATTTTTTTCTATCAAAGGAAAGGATTATAAAAAGCTCTGGAATCCTGATCATGCTCTTTTTATGCCTAAGGATGACAAGGGGCAGTGGATAAATATCGACCCGAAGAAAGACGGAGGGCCGGGTTTTCGCGAGTATTATGATGAGAACAATGGGTGGACCTATGCATGGGACGTAAAGCATGATATTGAAGGGCTCATAGATCTTAATGGAGGAAAAAAAGCGACAGAGAAACGCCTTGACCAGTTATTCAGGGAGCCACTGGGAATGAGAAAAAGAGAATTTGCTTTGAATGGTTCCAATTCTACAGGCATGGTAGGCCAATTCAGTATGGGAAATGAACCTTCCTTCCATATTCCATATTTATACAACTATCTTGGGGCGCCCTGGAAAACTCAAAAAATAACTCGTTTCCTGCTTGACGTATGGTTTAAGGACAATATTTTCGGGATTCCCGGCGACGAGGACGGTGGAGGGATGACATCTTTTGTGGTTTTTTCATCTATGGGTATTTATCCAGTTACGCCAGGTATTCCAATATACACAATAACCAGTCCTGTATTTGAAAAAGTGAGTATCCATTTAGACAATGGGAATGACTTTACCGTGATAGCAAAAGGAACCAGCAAAAAAAATAAGTATATTCAGAGGGCATTTATAGATGGCGAGGAGATTTTTGAGCCCTTTTTATCTCACAAGCAAATTATGGCAGGAGCAACATTAGAATTGGAACTCTCTGAACTACCTAACAAGGAATGGGGCAAATAATTTAAGAAAAAGTAATATTCATGAATACAACAAACAGTATTAAATTACATATTTATCAATACAGGCTAAATTTTATTACATGAGCCATTTTGGCCATTAATTTCTAATCTTTCTAAATTTACTAACTATGAAGCATTTTGCGTTTTTAATGATTTTCAGCTCCTTATTTTTGATTTCGTGTCAGGATAAGGATGATTTTACAAGCCTTTTTAACGGGAAGGACTTAAGTGGTTGGCATATGGTAAATGGCACCGCTCCTTTCACGGTTGAAGATGGAATGATCGTTGGCACCTGTGTCACCGGGTCCCCAAACAGTTTTTTGTGTACAGAAGCAACTTACAGAGATTTCATTTTAACTTTTGACGCAAAATTCGAAGAAGGAAATTCCGGTGTGATGTTCAGAGCACAAAGCAATCCTGAATATAAAGATGGTCGCGTTCACGGCTACCAGATGGAATTAGATCCTTCTCCAAAAAGAGCCTGGACCGGAGGCATTTATGATGAGGCAAGAAGAGGCTGGTTGTATCCTATGGAATACAACAAAGATGCAAAACCTTCTTTTCATATAGGTGAATGGAACAGCTATCGCATTGAGGCAAGTGGAAATAGTCTGAGAACTTTTGTAAATGGTGTTCCTTTTGCTGATTTGATTGATGATGTTGATGCAGAAGGATTTATTGGCCTTCAGGTTCATAGTATTGGCAATAATGAGGAACATGTAGGACAAAAGAACATCTTCAAAAATATCAAAATTTGCACCACAAACCTGGAGGTGCACAAAACCCCGGAGAATCCAAACATTACTCAGGTAAGCTATCTAACTAATGAATTGAGTGAAAGAGAAATGACCGAAGGTTGGAAACTCTTGTGGGATGGAAAAACAACTGAAGGATGGCGGGGTGCAAAATTAGAAGGCTTCCCGGAATCTGGTTGGAATATTGCAGATGGCGTTTTGAGTGTTGAGCAAAAAGATGGCGCAGAGTCGGCTAATGGCGGTGATATTGTAACTGTCGACGAATATGAAAACTTCATTCTTGAAGCAGATTTCAATATTTCAAAAGGAGCCAATAGCGGCATTAAGTATTTTGTAGATACAGAACTCAATAAGGGAGCCGGTTCATCTATTGGATGTGAATACCAGATATTGGATGATAAACTTCATCCGGATGCAAAGTTGGGAAAGGACGGCAACAGAACACTTGCTTCCTTATATGATCTGATTACGGCAAATGCTAAGAATTTCAATCCTGACTTACCTCAAATGAAACGTCAGAATGAGTATAGCTGGAACCGTGCAAAGATTATTGTTCAGGGTGATGATGTGGAACATTATCTGAACGGTATCCTCGTTGTTAAATACAACAGAGGTGGTCAGCAATGGAAAGACCTTGTAGCTGAAAGCAAGTATAAGAAATGGCCTAATTTCGGAGAAGCAAGGAACAGGGCATATTTTGTTACAGGATCATGGTGATGCGGTAAGTTTCAAGAATATTAAGATTAAATCCCTATAGAAAATGGAAACAAACAGAAGAGATTTTATAAAAAAGACCGGCGTAGCTGCTGCCGGGCTGGTGCTCGGAGGTATGAGCGTATCAGCAAAAAGCTATAAGCGGATCATGGGATCGAATGACAGAATCCAGATTGCATTGGTTGGACTTGGAAGAAGGATGCCGGCATACGTTGGACCAATATCCAAATTATCCAATAATGTCGAGTTAAGCTATCTGTGTGATGTAATGCCTTCGCAATTGGATAATGCAGCCGGAATATTTTCTTCAAAAATAGATTATAAGCCAAAGCTTGAAGCAGATATCAGAAAGGTACTGGCCGATAAGAAAGTTGATGCCATATTCAATGCAACACCCGATCATTGGCATACTCCGGGATCAGTGATGGCGATGAAGGAAGGCAAGCATGTATATGTTGAGAAGCCATGCAGTCACAATATGTTTGAGAATGAATTGATTGTTGCCGCACAGGCTAAATACGACCGTGTTGTACAGATGGGTAACCAGCAGCGCTCTTCCGATCATACCATTGAGGTGATCAATGCCATACATAATGGAGTAATTGGTAAAGCATACAAGGCAGTGGCCTTTTATACCAATAAAAGAGGTCGTGTACCTAATCAAAAACCGGTTGCTGTTCCCGGTGGATTAAATTGGGAACTCTTCCAGGGTCCTGCTCCTCAGAAGAGAATACACCGAAGAAACATGGAACTACAACTGGCATTGGTATGGCTGGGATTACGGTACTGCTGAAGCAGGAAATAACGGAACCCATGAAATAGATGTGGCTCGCTGGGCGCTGCAAGTTGGCTTTCCTAATCGGGTGGATGTGGATGCAGTGAAAGGTCAGTTCCTGGATGATGGATGGGAGATGTACGACACCATGGAAGCTACTTTTAAATTTGATGACAATAAAACCATCAAATGGGACGGAAAAAGTCGCAATGGTTACGACACCTATGGTAGCCGACCGCGGAACAATCATTTATGGCAGTGAGGGAAGTGTATTTGTCGACAGAGGTACTTACAGGATTTATGATAGAAAAGGAGAACTGGTTAAAGATCTGAAATCAGCCAGTAATGAATCCGGTACCGCACTTGGCGGAGGTGGCGATACAACAAATCAGCACATAGTCAATTTCTTTGAAACCATCAGGGGAAAAGAAAAACTGATGGCTCCGATTGCTGATGCCTCTGTTAGTATGGCCATGGTCCACTACTGCAATGTCGCTTATCGCATCAATAGTGGTTATAATATTGATCAGAAGAATGGGATGATGTTAAATGACAAAGCTATGGAGTTGTGGTCAAGATCTTATGAGAAAGGATGGAAACCCACCCTATAGCTTTTATGTTAAGAAAAAAAATATAATACAAAAACACATTCATAGCATGAACAATTTTATCAGAACCGGTATATTCTCTTTACTTTCTTTGCCTCTGACAAATATCGCTGTGGCTCAAGAGGGCAATAAGAAGAATCTGTTATTCATAATAACCGACCAACAGCGCTACGATGCTTTATCTTATGAAGGGAATACCCTAATAAAAACCCCCAACCTCGATCGTCTGGCCAAACAGGGCGCCTACTTTCAAAATGCATACAGTCCATGTGCGGTTTGCGGACCTTCCAGATCTTCTATCCTCACAGGTTCTAATGTGGAACATACAAAGGTTGTCTCCAACAACGAGACCTATGATTTCGATGGAGAGGATATTATGACTATGCCAACGTTTGATGAGATATTGGCAGAGAATGGCTATCACTGTGAATACTACGGCAAATGGCACGCAATGTCTAAAAGGGCAACAGTTTATGAAAACCCGGATTTATATTCCAACGCCGGGAAATCCGTTTTTGGGTCTGGCGGACAAAGCTATATCTGGCGCGATTATTTAGATTTACTGGGGCCGGTACCTGAGCCAGGAGCAGGACAATTTAAAGAAGATATTTCAAAATACCCCTACATTGCGAACCCGCTTGATCATTTTTTCGGGATGAGCTTATGAAGCGCTGGTGGCATCGGGTGAAAAACATTCTCAACCTGATCAACATGGAGAACTTTTGTTGAACAAAGAACATACCATGACTGCCTTTCAGGCTCGTCAAACCCTGGAGGCCATCGAAAGATTAAAGGACACTACTTTTAGCATTACCTGTTCTTTCCATTTCCCACACACACCTATGGTAGTTCCGGCACCCTATTATGACCTGTATCCTGTTGCGGATATGATTCCCCCGGTCAGTATTAATGATAATATGGCAAATTCTCCATATGCAAGCGCTAATGGAAGAAAAAACAGAACTGAATATACTGATAGTGAGAAGATTAAATACATGATTTCAGAATACTATGGTATAATCACTGAAATTGATGATTGGGTAGGATTGATGCTGGATAAATTGGATGAACTGGGAATTGCTGATAATACGATGATAATTTTTACAAGTGACCATGGCGAAATGCTGGGGGCACATGGCATGCGTGAAAAAAATGTCTTTTTGGATGAAAGTTCACACATTCCTTTACTCATAAGTTCTCCGGGAGATGTGCAGCCGGAGACTACGGTTGATGGATACATTTCACTTATCGATTTATTCCCTACAATATTAGATTATCTGGAAGTACCAGCAGTGGAATCAGACGGGAAAAGTCTTCGTGGATTAATCGAAGGAACAGATACAGTACATGGTCAATATACAGTTACGGAATGGGACAGAGAAAACACTCCGAATTATATGGTGATAAAAGATGGTTGGAAGCTTATCATTCCTTACACAATAAAATCTACTGTGATCAACGCCATGTACGACCTGAATACAGATCCTTATGAAATGAACAACCTCTTAGGGAGCAATCCCGAATCGTGCGCAATTTGAAGACGAAGCAGAAGAATTACGTGCATGCTTATTGGAATGGTTGGCAGAAAGGAACTCAGTACACTATTACAGTGTTTCGAAAAGAGATTTATTAGAAGGAGGCAAAGCAACCGGGAATAATGCAGCATTTGTTTCACAAGTAGTGCCTGAATTGAAAGCTGGAGAAACAATCTCCATTAATATAACCATGAAGAATACAGGTACTACTGCATGGACACCCACCGGACAGTTTAAATTAGGTAGTCAGAGTCCTGCTGATAATGAAATTTGGGGTACTACAACGGGTGAGTCTGGACCCGGGAGACAGTATCGTAATCGGTGGTGAAAAAACTTTCAGCTTTGAATGTGAGCGTACCCGAGATATGATGGAGTTTATAATTTTCAATGGCAAATGATTCAGGAAGGTGAGGAATGGTTTGGCGCAAAATCGGAGATCAAACAGTTTGTATCAGGAAATCCCGGAAGTTTTATGGATGATTGCGATGTCACTACCAATTGGAAATCATCCTCCAGTCTGATCCGGAACATTACCGACCAACAACAAGGAAATGCGTGTATTGAGTTTATCGCGTCCGGTACGGATGAATTTAAAAAAACCTTTTCACCGGCCTATAATTCATGGGGGACTGAAGCAAATACAGAACTAAGATTCTGGTATTATGTATCGGATATCACTTTATTTGAATCATCTAACCAGGTAGAGTTAGGTAGTTCCGGGAAAGCTGACGATAACGAATATAGCTGGAGTTTAACAGGTTTAACAAACGGATGGAATTACCTCGTACTTAAAACCAGCGAGGCAAATAAGATTGGATCACCCAACTTAAAAGCCATCAACTGGTTTCGCATCTACCATAAAAAGACAGGGATTATCAAAACCCGGATTGATGCTATTCAGCTAATTGATACAAATGTAGGTCCCTTGTATACTTTGTTGGTTAATAAAGGTAATGGTGATGGAGACTACCCGGGGCTTGTGTCTGTAAACATTACGGCCCAGGCAGCTTCAAATGGTAACATTTTCGATAAATGGGTCGTTGAATCTGGCAGTCCTGAAATAGCAGATGTAAATGCCCCAAGCACAACAGTAATACTTGGAGAAGGCTCGGCTTCAATAGCTGCCACTTATAAAAGCACCGTTTCTGTTGAAAGCTTAAAAATCAATGATTACTATGTTGAAATTTTCCCTAATCCCTCCAAGGATGAATTTTCAGTTAATTTGAACACTTAAGAAACCATCTGAGATAAATATTTCTCTTCATGATTTAAGCGGGCGGACAGTTGGAAACAGTATCAGGAACCTGCAATTGAATCAGGGTCAAAATGCAGTGAATCTTCCTGTCTCAGGAATTATGCCGGGGACTTATATATGTAAACTAAGTATCAATAGCAGTTCTTATTCTCAGCTTCTAATTATTCAGTAAGAGGACAAAGCCTCTTTTCATTCGAATATTAATTAAATGAAAACTAAAAAATATCTTTTTTTGGCGCCATTTGCGCTTTTCTTTTTTGACACAGTGGCCTATGCTCAAGATATAATTGATCCCACTACCCTTAACAATAAAATAATGGCCGGATATCAGGGATGGTTCGCGACGGAAGGTGACGGAGCCGGAGAAGGATGGCGCCACTGGGGAGGTGATCCTCCTTCAGCAGAAAGTATCACGATTGATTTCTGGCCCGATTTGAGAGAGTATGAGGCCGACGAGCTGTACCCAACAAATTTTTTTTACAATGATGGTTCTAATGCCGGACTATATAGTGCCTACACTCCTAAAACTGTCGAGAGACATGTGAAATGGATGAAAGACTATGGAATTGACGGTGTTTTTGTACAGCGCTTCATCGGCAATGCGCTAAATATGACTGAATTGCGTGATCAGGTATTGCAAAACGTACGTTTTGCTTCTGAGAAATATGGCCGTGTTTTTGCGAATATGTACGATATTTCCGGAGGTAGTGATGCCACGATGGTTGAAATTCTGAAAAATGATTGGATGCATCTGGTGGATGATCTAAAAATTACTGAAAGTCCTAATTATATTCATCATAATGGTCTTCCGGTTTTATCTATTTGGGGATTTGGATCTACAGACCGACCCGGAACCCCTGAAATTACCCACGAGCTTATCCAATGGTTTACTATCGATGCTCCGCAGAAATACAGGGTAACACTCAAGGCAGGAGTCAATAATAAATGGCAGGAATTATCGGCTGAATGGCAGGCTGCTATTGAAAGATTCGATATTATTAGTCCATGGGCAGTAGGTCGCTATGGTAACATTCCCGGTGCAGATAATTTCAGGAAAGACTATATTGAACCGGACCTTGCAAGAACAAAAAGTCTGAATATTGATTATATGCCTGTTGTATTTCCCGGATTCTCATGGTATAACCTCAAAGTTGATGCGAATTTGAATGACAAACCACGCGATGGTGGAAAATTCTTGTGGCACCAGTTCTACAATGCCATGGATGCAGGTTGCAATATGGTGTATGTAGCCATGTACGATGAAGTAGACGAAGGAACAGCGATTTATAAACTTGCTGAGAATGATGAACAGACTCCTACTACAGGAACCTTTGTACCTCTCGACTTTGATGGCTATGAACTGCCGAGTGACTGGTATCTCAGACTAACAGGGGAAGCCACAAAAATGCTGCGAGGTGAAATCCCACTTACCTCAACAATCCCTCTCACAGCGACCGTAAGCGATGCGATCATTCTTTCACAGGATGTGCCAACTACAATGGCTCCCGGTACCATCGTATCTGTAAGCATCACTGTACAAAATACAGGTAAAACAAGCTGGACGAAAGCAGATGGTTTTCAATTGGGAAGTCAGCAAGCGCAAGACAATATAATTTGGGGAATGAACCGTATTGAACTGAATGAGGGGGAAACTATTGCTCCGGGTGCCAGCAAGACCTTCACATTCGATGTTACTGCTCCCGCTGAAGAAAATACCTATAATTTCAGATGGAGAATGATGCAGGAAGGAGTGAACTGGTTTGGCAGACTCACAGAAAACCGTTTGATCAAAGTAGGCGAAAACCTGAGTTTCTTTGACGATTGTGACGCGCTCACAGACTGGATCTCTTCAGGCTCCATTGTTCTAAACACTACAAACAACAAACAGGGAACTGCATGTATTGAATTTACAGGAAGTACAGCAGGTGAATTCAATAAAATCTTCACAACACCCTATGCTTCTGGCCTGTCCGATAACAACGCTGTACTACAGTTTTGGTATTACATCTCTGATGCCACATCACTGCTGGCCACCAACAAGGTTGAAACCGGCAGCGCCGGAAAAACGAATCAGGATGCATATTACTGGACTCTCGATGGTCTTGTTAACGGTTGGAATCTTATTACGCTAACTTTTAATAGCGCCACTAGTGTTGGATCACCCGATTTGAATGCCATCAATTGGTTCAGTATTCAGAATAATAAAAGCTCTTCCATTACAACCAGAATTGATGAGTTGCAGCTCCTGGATTTGAATGCAAATGCTGAAAATTTTCAGCTAACGGTTATCAATGGAAGTGGCAGTGGTGGATATATCAATAACGCAACGGCAACTATCATAGCGGATGAGGCTCCCATTGGAAAGAAGTTCAATGAATGGATTATCAATTCCGGTAATCCCATTCTCGCTAATACGAAAGCTGCAACTGCCTCCTTAATAATTAATGGAGGAAATGTTGAAGTTATGGCAAGCTACAAAGATGCCGGAAGCTACCTGGACGACTGTGATGACAAGCTGGACTGGAGAGATGCTTCCCTTACTATCTTAAATACGACTGATCACATACAGGGAGATGCATGTATTGAGTATACAGGTGATAATTCCCCGGAGTTCTACAAGAAATTTGATCCTGCCTATAAAACAGGAGTTACAGAGTCAAACGGGGCCATACAGTTCTTATACTATGTGTCTGACATCTCAAAATTTGAAGATTCAAACCAGCTGGAGATTGGAAGTGCAGGAAAGAATGATGCTGATGAATATAACTGGAAGCTGACAAATTTAAAGCCAGGATGGAATTTTTTTAGTTTAAGATTCATTTCTGCCAGTAAAATGGGTAATCCGGATTTGAATGCGATCGACTGGTTCCGATTATATCATAAAAAAACAGGCGCCATTACAACAAGATTAGATGCAGTTAGAATTGTGAATATCAATACTGCAAGTAAGTATGCACTCTCTATACAAAATGGAAGCGGTTCGGGCTCATATTATGAAAATGAACTTGTGAAGATCACAGCTGCTCCTCCAGTCGGAAAGATGTTCGATGCCTGGGTTCTTGAATCCGGCGATGCCTATATAGAGGATGTCAGAGCAAGCTATACTACCCTGGCAATGAGAGATGTGGATGCTACTGTTTCTGCTACTTATAAAGACATTACTATTGGGATTGAAAACTTCAGTTCTAATGAATATAGTATCAATATGTATCCTAATCCGGCAAATCATGAAGTGACTATTGCACTCACAGTCGTAGAAAATTCAGAGATTGATATCTCACTATTGGATCTGAGTGGACGCATTGTGAGTAGCAGCCTCAGGAATTTGCAGTTGCTTGCAGGATACAGTGAAGTGAAACTTCCTCTACAAGACATTATGCCTGGGACCTACATCGTCAAAATGAAAATCAATAATTCATTTTGCACAAGATTATTGAATATCAACTAGACCAACTAAAATGTTAAGACTTTGAAAAACCGAAATATCCTTTCATTTTTAACTCTTCTAATATTAATCAACTTTTCATCAAGCGCCTGGTGTGCAAACATTGTGCGTCCGTGGCGTTCCACAACAGCGATTGTGAAAGCGGGTGATAGCTTTGAGGTGTGGTTTAATGCCGACAATGGACAAACAGTCAACTCGGTCCAATTGCAGGGGCCATATAATACTGTGAATTCCAGCATAACAATCGGGAACGGTAACTGGGTATACGATCCATTGTCGGGGAACACATACAATACTAAAATCACTGTGACGGTTCCATCCGATGCTCCGGCTGACCGATATGACCTGGTTTTGAAAACATCAGCGGGCGATGAAGTATCCTATGGAGGCGTGAAAGTTGTTACAAATTTCAAGGATGATTATTACATTATGCACATTTCAGACGGACACATATTTCAGAACGGCTATGATCCAATAACATTATTGGCCAGAAAATCAGCGATGATAGATATTGCGAATATTATCGACTGCCAGATTATTATTGAGACCGGTGATAATATGTACAATGTCAGAAATCATCCCGAAAGAGAGGTCGATTATTTCCTGGGTATTGAAAACGAGGGAATAAAGGGAATGGCTAAAGCATGGGCAGCTACTTTTTTGGTTCCGGGTGATCATGATGCGTATACGGCTAATGACTGGCCTCAGGCAAGTGTACAGGTTAATTCTGACTTCTTCAATGATTACTGGGGATTGCAGAACTCATGTTTTAAATATGGCAATGGTCGTTTTATGATGCTTAATAATGCATGGGCAACATCCACTACCAGCGCTAAAGATCATCAATATCAATGTGATGATGCCGTATCATGGCTTCAGGGGGACGGTTCAGAGGGTAATTTCTTTTTAACTGCAGCACACTGTTACGATAAGATGCATGAGTTCATAGATGTGCATGAAAAACTTGATCTGGTACTTGCCGGAGACAAGCATCATATCAGGACCGGCAATCCATATGAATTTGATCCGGGGAGTGCCATGGTAGCCTATATAGCCGGATCTATCAGAGAACATTTTGAATTTAACTTGTTTAGGGTGAATGACAGTTCCGGGACTTATACGGCTGTGCCAGGAGTAACTGGTGTCGCAAATGTTCTAAAGAGCGGTAACCAGGATACCAGATCAACATGGATACCGAATCTAACGCTCACTTATTCAAACGACAACAATGGCAGCTTTATAGAAAACACAGCCACAATTGTAAACGATTTTGATTTCTCGATTAATGGAGCCAGAGTTCGCTTTGTTATGCCGAAAGGATTTAACTATGAATTTACAAACGCAACTTTAATACAGCAGTTTGAAGGTGATTTATTCAAAATAATAGATGTTGCGACAGATCTTCCTGGAAATAGTAGGGTCTCAATATATATCCGGGCAGATGATTTATGTCCAAATGATCCGGATAAAACAGAACCAGGATTGTGTGGCTGTGGTGTACCCGAAGGCACCTGCGAATCATTTCCTCTTGTCGTTCACAATGGGACTGGTGATGGTACTTATCAGCCTTATGAACTGGTAACAATCACAGCCGATCCGGCAACTGAAGGCATGAAATTTTATGTCTGGGAGGTAAACTCCGGGACTCCAACAATTGCTGATCCCACCGCCTTAACTACAACCTTAACATTGGCTTATGACTCTGCCACTATAACAGCAACATACAAGGAAATCCCTAAAATCAATGAATCGGTTTATATTTCACAAAATGTTCCCGCTCTGAATCCCGGAGAGACTATTTCGGTAAGTATAACCATGAAAAATACAGGAACCACAACATGGACAAAAGACGGAGGATATAAACTAGGATTTCCGGGTCCTGAAGACAGTGCTGTATGGGGATTAAGCCGGGTTGAATTTGAGATTGATGAAGAAATTAAACCCTATGAAGAAAAAACTTTTTCATTTGATATTAGGGTACCGGTTGACAATGGTCATTATATTTTTCAATGGCAAATGATTGAAGATGGAGTGGAATGGTTTGGAAGCAAAACAGACATTGAGAACCTCAGAATTGGCGGTGAAGGTATTTATTTTGACGACTGCGATCAATTAACCGATTGGAATTCCAGCGCCTCTCTGGTATTGAATAGTGTTGATAAACAACAAGGATCTAACTGCCTTGAATTTACCGGGAGTAACACGGATGAATATAAAAAAGCCTTTTCAAGTCCTTATTTCTCAGGAGGTTCAGTGAATAGCACTATCCTGCAATTTTGGTATTATACTTCCGATCCCTCAAAAATGGGTACAAATCAGGTTGAATTAGGCAGTGGTGGTAAAAATGATATCAATGAGTATAGTTGGAGTTTATCAGGATTGTCGACAGGATGGAACTTTATCAGACTAAAAATCAGTGAAGCGGCTGTTATCGGTTCTCCAAATATGAATGAAGTGAATTGGTTTCGTATTTATAATAAAAAAACAGCAAGCATTACAACACGTCTGGATGCAATTGAAATAATTGACCCTGCTGCAGGAGAAAGATATTCTTTAACTGTCAATGATGGAGATGGCGATGGGATGTACTATTCCGGTTCTGAAATCTCAATTCACGCAAATTCAGCTCCCCAAAATCAGATTTTCTATAAATGGCAAATAAATTCAGGTTCTCCAATAATTGGAAATGAAAGTACAATATCAACCTACCTGACTATGTCAGCAAATGATGCAGTAATTACAGCTACATACAAGCCTGATTCAAATGTTTCAATCGATAAAAACGATGCTGAAAAAAAAATAACTATATATCCAAATCCTTTGATTAGTAATAATCTGTCGATTGATTTATATGGGTTTAACGGCATAGAATTCATAGATATTGAGATTACTAGCCTGATAGGACGAACTGTAATTGCCCGTAGCTTACAGAATCAAAAAAAAATTGTTATTGATACAGAAGGTCTTCTTGAAACAGGGATATATATTGTCACCCTAAAGTCTGAAAATTCATTATTTAACACCAGATTATTGGTTAATTAATATGCTAGCCCGGGGATGATGCCAGAAGCACTTTGAAAGAAAATACTATTATTAATAGAGAATATAATTATTTGAGCAAGATGAAAAAAAATATAAAACTGATAAAAATTTTAAAACCGGCAGTCTTAGGAATAATAATGCTGGTTTCTGTATCATGCTCTTCAAAAGAAGACCTCTTAAGCCCAATTGATTATGTAGACCCTTTCATTGGTTCGGGTGGTCATGGACATGTATTTGTGGGGGCAAGTGTTCCGTTTGGCGCAGTTCAAATTGGACCCAATAATATCAATAAAGGATGGGACTGGTGTTCCGGATATCATTATTCCGATAGTCTGATCATCGGGTTTTCAAATTTTCATTTAAGCGGAACCGGCATTGGTGACCGGGGAGATGTTCTGATCATGCCCTTTACCGGTGATGTAAAATTAGAAAAAGGGAAGCAGGATTATCCGCATGGCGGTTATTTATCCACTTTCAGTCACGACAACGAGTCTGTTGAGCCTGGCTATTATTCAGTTGAAATGGACAATGGAGTAAAGGTTGAATTAACAGCTTCAGAGCGAGTGGGTTTTCATCAATACTCTTTCCCGAAAAATGAAGAGGCCCATATCGTTATCGATTTAAAAGAAGGGATCCGAGATAAGGCAGTTAAGACATCAATAATGCAAATAGATGAATATACCTTCATGGGAGAACGTATTTCAACTGGTTGGGCAAAAGAACACCAGGTATTTTTTGCTATCAGGAGTTCAGTGCCTATATCTGATATGAAGTATTTTGAAGACAATGCTTTTGTGGAAGAAAATGATGATGCCAACAAAGTTGTTTCTGCGCTGATCAATTTCGAAACCACACCAGAGATGGTTGCGCTCAAGGTGGGCATCTCCCCTATCAGTTCAGAAAATGCACTCGCCAGTATTGAAGCTGAAATTCCGGATTGGGACTTTGATAAGGTTGTTGCCTCAGCTCAGGAGAAATGGAATAAGGAACTTTCAAAAATCACTATTGAAACTGAAAATGAAGCCAACAAAAGGATATTTTACACAGCCATATTTCATTCTTATATACACCCATCTCTTTATAATGATTTTAACGGAGACTATATGGGAGCGGATAACAAGATTTATACAAATGCTGATTTTACAAATTACACCGTTTTGTCGCTTTGGGATACATACCGGGCTGCACATCCCCTTTTCACAATTACTCAGCCAGAGAAAGTAGATGATTTTGTAAATACCATGCTGGCGATATTTGATGAGCAGGGCTACTTACCCATCTGGCATTTGGATGGATTCGAAACTCACACCATGGTAGGTATCAGCAGTATCCAGGTGATAGCCGAGGCTTATCTGAAAGGCTATCGTGGATTTGACGCTGAGCGAGCATTGGAAGCAATTAAAGCCACAACTATGTTAGATATTGAGGGCATGAATTACCTGAGGGAAATGAAGCCAATTCCTTCTGACACCTATAAAGACAAACCTGTAGCCCATGCAATGGAGCTTTGCATTGGGGATGGAAGCGCTGCCCTGATGGCAAAGGCTATGGGTAAAGATGAAGATTATGAATATTTCAGCAAGCGTGCAAAGAACTATCAGCAATACTGGGATGATTCAGTTGAATTTTTCAGAGGAATCAATAGTGATGGAACATGGAATCAGCTATTCATACCACTGTCATCCAGTGGGGCCGTTGCGAAAGATTATTCCGAAGGAAATGCCTGGCAGTATCTGTGGATGGCTCCACAGGATGTAGATGGATTAATAAAAACTATGGGGGGAAAGGATAAGTTTGTTACACGCCTCGATTCATTCTTTACCATAGAAAATGAATCTGAAGACGAGATTATAAGTGACATCACCGGACTTATCGGACAATATGCGCATGGCAATGAGCCAAGTCATCATATCGCCTACCTTTACCCTTATGTCGATCAGCAATGGAAAACAGCAGAAAAGGTGCGCTACATAATGAAGGAATTTTACCATGACGATCCGGATGGATTAATTGGTAACGAAGATGCCGGACAGATGTCTGCATGGTATATATTTTCCTCACTGGGTTTTTATCCCCTATTTCCGGCTTCAACGGAATATGTCTTTGGAAGTCCTCTATTTGATAAAGCTTCCATTAATTTACCGGAAGGAAAAAGTTTTACTGTGATTACTGAAAATAATAACGAAGAGAATATTTATATTCAGCGTGTAGAATTAAATGGAGTGGAGTACAATAAAGTGACTATAAATCACCAGGATATAATGAAGGGAGGAGAGTTAAAGTTTGTTATGGGCAATACTCCTAATTATGATTTTGGGAAATGATCAGGATCATGTTTCCTCTTGCAACAGTTTTAGAACAAAGACTGTCAATATTTATAATAGCTGATAATTATTGTCAATAAAACCAATGAAAAGAAAATCGAATCTAAGTATCGGTTTAATGAGAAGGCTTTGCATAATGATGCTTTTTATTATTAGTATGTCTGCAGGTATGCTGAAAGCAAATAGCAAAGCATTATTTGAATCAGCTGATACCATTACTCATACTGATTCAGAATATCCGCTGAGAGGAATATTTTACTATGCCTGGTACCCAAACACCTGGTCCCCGAATGGTTATCATGTTCAATACCACCCTACTATTGGTTATTACACAAGCACTGACCTGTCCACTATTAATCATCATATTACTGAACTGGAATATGCCAAAATAGATGTGGCCATTGCCTCCTGGTGGGGATTGGATAACTCGAACAGAATTCCACGGGATACGGCTATTTATAGAGCTATGAAGGAAACAGACAGAAGAACTGAAAACGGCGAGATTGACCTTAAATGGGCTATTTATTATGAGCTCGAAGCATTCTATGATGAACCTATGGATACCGTTAAGGCAGATTTGGAATATCTTATGGAAAGATATGTTAAGCAATTCAAATGTTATGCCCATGTTGACGGAAAACCTGTCATTTTCGTTTACACAAGCGGATCAGTAGATAATACGGAAGAATTTATGAAGAAATGGGCCGATGCAGTGGATGGGAAATGGAACTATGTTCTTAAGGTATTTGGCGGATATAGAGATATGAATTACCAACCGAGTTCATGGCATCAATATGGTCCCTCAACCAGGGTTCATAAAATGACCGATAGTTCCGGGAAACTTGTTTCCGTTAATATTTCTCCGGGCTTTAAACATGCCGATCCAAACAAGGACACATTCCTTGAACGAGCTGACAGGACACTTTGGACAAACGTAGTTAAGGATATGGTAGCCTCGAAAGCTGACTGGCAGCTTGTTACAAGTTATAACGAATGGGGTGAAGGAACTGCCATTGAATCAGCAGCTGAGTGGCATACGCATACGGGTTTTGGAATGTATCAGGATGTTTTACATATGTATTCCAAAGTTGAGGATCTCTCTATGCCAGATACTACCTTACTTAACACACAACATGATATCCGGGGAGACCTCCCTTATATAATTAGCAACAGAACTTTGCAGATAAACAATCTGCCTAATAAGGTAATTATTTACTCCTTATCAGGTCAAGTGATCTTACAAGAAAGTAACTGTTCAAGCCTGCCATTAGAGTTTAATCAGGCTATCGTCATTATTAATATGGAAATCGGAAATAAGATGTATCGGATGAAATATGTAAATTTATAATCCACACCAGTTAAGTCAAGATATATGAGAAAGAGCGGAATTACTAGTGTAGTATTTTTGGTGTTATTTGGACTTAATAATATGGTTCAGGCCCAAGATGTGGTAGATCCCACTACCCTGAACAATAAAATTATGGCTGGTTATCAAGGCTGGTTTGGCACCCCTGGTGATGGCAATGATTATGGCTGGATACACTGGTCGTCAGGCACTCCAAATCCGGATAATATTACTTTTGATATGTGGCCCGACCTAAGAGAATACGATGCGGATGAGCTTTATCCAACCAGCTTTGTTTATGAGAATGGTACAAATGCAGGACTATTCAGTTCATACAATACCAAAACCGTCAATAGACATGTGAAATGGATGAAGGATTACGGTATCGATGGTGTATTTGTGCAACGCTTTATTAGCTCTGCAATATCCAGGACAGATGAAAGAGATCAGGTTTTAAATAATGTCCGTTTAGGCGCTGAAGAGCACGGTCGTGTATTTGCAAATATGTATGATATGTCCGGAGGCAAGCCTGAAAGCTTTGTACAGGATGTAATAAATGACTGGAAGCATTTGGTTGATGACCTGAAAATTCTCGAAAGCCCAAATTATTTGCATCACAAAGGACTGCCAGTACTTTCGCTTTGGGGTGTCAATGCGGGAGGCAGCAGAGGTATACTTACGGCAGCCCACTGGAAAGAGTTAGTAACATGGTTTACTGTTGATGCTCCTGAAAAGTACAAGGTCACTTTAAAGGCAGGAGTTAACAACAGTTGGAGAGGAGACTCAAATGACTGGCAGGAGGTATATGATGCTTTTGATATCATAAGTCCATGGGCCGTTGGCAGGTACAGGGATATTAATAGTGCTGACACTTACAGAGACACCTATTTTCAAGCCGATTTGGATGAAACAGCCAGCAGGGATATGCAATATATGCCTGTTGTTTTTCCTGGATTTTCCTGGATGAATCTAAAAGGAGACGGAAACACACTGAATGCTATTCCGCGAAACCGAGGCGAATTCTTATGGCATCAAATGTATAATGCTATCGATGCCGGTTGTACTATGGTGTATGTAGCCATGTTCGATGAAGTGGATGAGGGAACAGCTATTTTTAAAACTACTGAAAATGCCAGTCAGACACCAACAACCGGTGCATTTCTTACCCTGGATGCTGATGGTCTTGACCTGCCTAGCGACTGGTATCTTCGCTTAACCGGAGAAGCCACAAAAATGTTACGAGGGGATAATCCATTGACCTCAGAAATTCCAATCAGTCCCTATCCCAATACTGCATTTTTCATTTCTCAGGATCTAAATACCATAATGAATCCCGGAACCACAGAAACGGTAAGTATTACCATGAAAAATACGGGTACAACAAGCTGGACACAGGCCGGGGGGTATAAATTAGGGAGTATTGATCCGGAGGATAATATGATCTGGGGATTAAATCGTGTAGAACTAGGAAATAGTGATGTAATAGCCCCGGGTGAAAGCAAAATCTTCACTTTCGATATTACTGCTCCAACTGAAAATAATATTTATCGCTTCCAATGGAAAATGATTCAAGAGGGCGAAGCTTTTTTTGGAGAGAAAACCAAGAACAGATTGATCAATGTTGGCAGTCCGTCATTTTTTCTTGACGATTGTGATGCCCTGACCGCCTGGAGCTCTTCAGGCAGTTTAAGCCTGAATAATACAGAAAAAAAACAAGGAGTTAATTGTCTGGAATTTAATGGAGATAATACAGATGAATTTAGAAAAGTTTTTTCTAACCCTTACAATTCCGGAATCAAAGCCAATGATGCTGTATTGCAGTTCTGGTATTATACATCTGATGCTTCAAAAATGGGCTCATCAAACCAGGTAGAAATAGGAAGCGGTGGAACACATGATGTGCAGGAATACTCATGGACATTAACCAATTTAAGTACGGGATGGAATTTGATCACACTGAAAATTAGCGATGCATCTGCAAGCGGCATCCCGGATTTGAATGCGATAAACTGGTTCCGTCTCTACAACAATAAATCAGGAACAGTGACAACAAGAATTGATGAAATACAAATTCTTGACTTTAATGCCAGTGTTCCAAAATATGAATTGACGGTTCATAGCGGCACCGGTGATGGAAACTACGTTGAAAATGAAAAAGTAGATATTTCAGCCGATATGGCACGAGATGGCTACATTTTTAAGGAATGGACTATCGACTCAGGTATAGCTGAAATTGATGACTTGCATTCAGCAAACACAACATTGACTATCTTATCAAGTGATATAGAGATAAGCGCTACATACAAACTTATGGGGCTTTATCTTGATGATTGCGATGCAGTAAGCGGCTGGAATTCTTCTTCTTCTTTATCTTTAAATAGCACAGATAACAAGGAAGGTCTGAATTGCATTGAATTTAATGGGATAGGTACGGATGAATTTAAAAAATCATTTTCCTCGTCATATAATTCTGGTGTATCGGCTTCGAATGCGGTTTTACAATTCTGGTACTATATTTCAGATGTTACGAAAATGGGAACAAGCAACCAGGTAGAACTTGGCAGCGGAGGAAAAAATGATACAGATGAGTACAATTGGAAATTAACTGGATTGAAAAACGGATGGAATTTGATCAACCTGAAGGTTAGTAGTGCCGGTAAAAATGGAAGTCCTGATATTTATGCGATCAATTGGTTTCGCTATTATAATTCAAAATCCGGAAGTATTACTTCAAGGATTGATGCGATTGAGATCATTGATCCCAATGCAGGGGAAAAATACATTCTGGCAGTAAATAATGGTAGTGGTACCGGAGCTTTCTATTCAAACACAGTAATATCTATAACGGCAGATGCAGCGCCGGAAGGTTACCAGTTCGATAGCTGGGAGATCAATTCAGGAATCCCTTCAATCGCCAATTTAAACGCAGCGAAAACAACATTGATAATGTCAGCCGGCGAAACAGAGATTACGGCAAAATATAAATTATTTACCGGGTTTAACCCTCCTTCAGCTAGTGAAGAACAGAGGGTCAATATTTATCCTAATCCACTTTCCGGTGATTTATTGTCTGTTGATTTGCAAGGCTATGATAAGAATGGGATTGTTGATGTAAAGATTTTAAATATGCTTGGGCAGACAGTATATAGAAATATGATAAAAAATGATGATCACCTGGAAATTGACGCAAGCGGATTTAACAAAAAATCAATTTACCTGGTACTGGTCAAGTCAGGAGAATCAGTACGAACTAAGAAATTAATAATTGAGTAGCTTAATTTATAATTAGCAGAGAAAACCAAAATCTCAATTAATGAATCTGTTTCTTAACAAAGAGTTAATAGGGAAGTATTTTTTCCCTTTCTCTGTCTCAATAAAACGAATTGATAATTAATGCCTCATTCAACATTCCTATGAAAAAAATAGTAGTAGTCTTAATTTCCGTATTCTGTATCGCTAATACAACAATGGCGCAAAAGCCTGTGAGAATAGGTGTTGCAGGATTATCGCATTCACATGTTGTCCCTCTGTTAAGAAATCTTGACCGCGAGGATATTTCAATTGTGGGTATTGCAGAAAGTGATACGGCCCTTTCTCGACGTTATGTAGAGCGCTTCGGACTTGACAAAAACCTGATTTACGAATCATTGGATGAAATGCTTGAGAACTGCAAGCCTGAAGGCGTTATAACCTTTACATCCATCTATGATCACCTCAAAGTAGTTGAAGCATGTGCTCCCTTAGGCATTCATGTTATGGTTGAAAAACCCCTGGCGGTTTCCGTTAAACATGCAAAGAAGATGTCAAAATTAGCAAGTGAGCATGGCATCTTATTATTGACAAATTATGAAACAACCTGGTATCCCTCTCACTATGAAGGAATTGATATGATTAATAATGGAGAACTGGGAAAACTCAGGAAAATTATTGTTTATGATGGTCATACGGGTCCAAAAGAGATAAATGTAAATAAGGAATTTCTGGATTGGCTAACCGATCCGGAACTGAACGGTGGAGGTGCCATAATTGATTTTGGCTGTTATGGTGCGGACCTGATTACCTGGATTCGAAAAGGGGAAAAACCACAAAGTGTATATGCAGAATTAAAGCAGTATAAACCCAATGTATATCCTAAGGTAGATGATGATGCAACAATTATTCTTTCCTATCCGGATATGGAAGGCGTAATACTTGCCTCATGGAATTGGCCCTTCAACCGAAAAGACATGCATGTTTATGGAAGCACAGGCTATATTTTTATCGATGATTCTGAAACAATCAGATTTCGACTGGATGAAAAGTCTCAAGAAAGCACGCTTAGTGTACCTCTGTCAAAGGCTCCTTTTAATGATCCCTTTACTTTTTTTGCTTCAGCTATAAAAGGAGAAACGATCGTTGAACCTACCGATTTATCCTCCCTTGAACTAAATATGACGGTTGTTGAAATACTGGAAGCCGCAAGGAAAAGCTATAAAACTGGGAGAAAAATAAAACTAAAACAGTAGAATAAAAAGCGAATGTATTTTAATTAACCCGGGATTTGAGTAATAACATCCTTCCTGTCTAATCGCATCATCATTTCCGGGAAAAGGTAGAATCCTTTTATCCGTTAATCCTTCATTAATTTAATATTTAACCCTCAGAGCTATTTTTATTGCAAATATTATAAAATGGAAAAGAAGTGATACAAATAATAACAAAAAATCACGGCTGCTTTTTAAAATAAAGAAAATGGAGATACAGAATATAAAATCAAATTTCACACAGAAAGGTCTAAGTTTGCTGGTTTGTATATTAATATGGTCACTAAACAACACAGCCCTTGCGCAACAAGCAGACTTGCCCAAAACTGCGGTACAAGAGATCGATCCGGCTTCGATTGACCTCTCCCAACCTACCCTTTTTATTGTGCCTTACACGCATCTCGATGATATGTGGCGCTGGTCATACCCACAGACCATTCGGGACTTTCTGAAGAGAACTATGGATGAGAATTTTGAGGCTTTTAGGGAATATCCGAATTATGTGTTTAATTGGTCAGGAGCCAGCCGCTATCAAATGATGCGGGAGTATTATCCTGAAAGATATGAAGAACTCAAGGAATGGATAGCTGCAGGTCGCTGGTACCCAAGTGGTAGTTCATGGGTGGAAAATGATGTGATTGTTCCTTCCACAGAAGCCGTTGTTCGTCAAATCCTAATGGGGACTCAATATTTTGAAAATGAATTTGGAAAAGAAAGTCGTGAATTTATGCTTCCTGATTGTTTCGGTTTTCCATATTCATTACCATCCGTTTTGAATCACTGTGGAATTCGCGGATTCTCAACCCAGAAGTTAACCTGGGAATCGGCCAATGGTATTCCATTTAATGTGGGTCGGTGGATTGGCCCTGACGGAGAATCGGTTATTGCCGCTTTAAATGCAGGCGACTATGCCAAATCACATGAGAATGTATATTCAACAGATGAGGAAACACTTAAACGCCTGGAGGAAAATCAAAAAATAAGCGGTCTTCCCATCGATTTCTTCTATATGGGTGGAGGTGATAAAAACAACGCAGATCGCGGCGGTGTCATACAAAAAGTATCGCTTGAAACTCTGAAAGCATCACAGGAAACGAAAGGGCCGATTAATGTTATTGCCGGGACATCAGACTTAATGTTCGGGGCTGTTACAGATGAGCAAGCTGAGAAATTCCCGACCCATAATACTGATTTACTGCTAATTAAACATTCAACAGGAGTACTTTCCTCTCAGGCATATACAAAAAAACTCAACAGAGATGCTGAAATTTTGGCTGGTGCAAGCGAACGCGCAGCTGTAGCAGCCCACCTTTTAAAGGGAGCTGCATATCCTTATGAATCGCTAAATAACGCCTGGGGCTTAATGCTTCGCAATCAGTTTCATGATAACCTGACGGGAACAAGTATTCCAAAAGCTTATGAATATGCCTGGAACGATGGAATCATTGCACTGAATCAGTTTGCCGGTGTTTACAAAGATGCTATAGGTACAATAGCACAATCTCTTAATACCGACCTCCCCGGAATAGCTGTAGTAGTATTTAATCCCCTATCTATTCCACGTAAGGATATTGTTGAAGCATTTATTCCTGATGAATTATTAAATGCAGAATCTATTGCTGTATTCGATGCAAAGGGAAAAGAAATTCCTTCGCAAATTACACAAGGGTATGACGGCTTAAGTCGCATTCTGTTTCAGGCAGATCTTCCACCTGTTGGAGCAGTTGTTTATTCTCTTCGTCAAGCCAAAACAAAAAAGTATGACTCTGAATTAATTGTCAGTAAAAATTATTTGGAAAACAATACTTACAAAGTATCAATAGATATCAATGGAGATATATCCAGTATTATCGACAAAAGAATTGGAAAAGAACTTCTCGAAAAGCCGATACAACTTGAATTCGGGGAAGATTTTCCGGATTTAAAGCCTGCCTGGCGCATCTACTGGAAAGACATAAAACAACCCGCTCGTAGTGTTGCTGCTAATCCTATTTCAGTTAAGATTGTTGAAGAAGGTCCTGTTCGTGTTGCTATTGAAGTGGTTCGTGAGAACGAAGGATCAAAAATTACACAAAGAATAAGACTTTCAGCAGGAACAGACGGAAGTCGTGTGGAGGTGGCAAACCTGATCGACTGGAAAAGCCGCGGAACTTTACTTAAAGCCGCATTTCACTTAACAGCCGAAGCTCCTGAAGCAACTTACAACCTGGATCTGGGTACCATCAAACGCGGAAATCGAAATGAAAAGCAGTATGAGGTACCAAGTCATGCCTGGATAGATTTAACCGATAATTCCGGTGAATATGGTGTTTCGATTCTTACCGGAGCAAAATACGGAAGTGATAAAGTAGACGACAATACATTAAGACTAACATTAATTCATGGTCCGGATACCCGCGATAGCGAGCAGGAAGTACTCGACGATGGCAGTATGAGCGAAATGAGATGGCAGGACTGGGGACGTCATCAGTTTAAATATGCTGTCACTGGTCATAAAGGCGACTGGCGCGAAGGAAAAACTCATTGGGAAGCCATGCGTTTTGAACAGCGCCCTGCTGCATTTGCTGTGCCTAAGCATAAAGGGAAAGGAGTTCATTCTCTTTAATAAGTATCGATAATGATCAGATAAATATTCAAGCAGTTAAAATGGCCGAGGACAAATCCGGCGTAGTAATAAGACTGCAGGAATTACATGGTAAAGTCTGTACCGGAGTTAAGCTTTCTGCTATGAAACCAATTCTTGCATGCAGAAGAACTTGATGGTGCTGAGCGTCCGCTGGACATTCAGCTTACAACAAAAAAAGGAGAACTAAGCCTGGACTTTACACCCTACGAATTAAAAACTATACTTTTAAAGATAGCAGAACCGAAAGCAATGCCTGAGGCCACTCAAGCTATAGAACTGGAATACGATACCGATATATTCAGCTATAACAACAACCGGGAAGATGGGTATCTGGATCGTAATCCAAGGTCTGAAGGCCATCGCGGAAGTCTTGATGGCAAAGGGGGAACCTATCCTGCTGAAATGATTAAGGACAAGGTTCAATTAGGTAACATCTCTTTTTCAATTGCTTCTCGCGAAGAGGGTGACTATAATGCCCTTTCTTGTCTCGGGCAAAGTATTGATCTTCCTGAAGGAACAAAGGTGTTGCATATTCTTGCCGCAGCCGATGTAGATACTGATGTTAGTTGCGAAGCGGGCGGAAAAGAGTTTCCATTAACCATTGGCGGATGGTCAGGTTATATGGGATCATGGGATAACCGTGAATTTAAAGGATTTGTTGCCGAATTATCCTATTCAATGCGCAATGAACTGAAAACCATTCATCCGGCTTTTATCCGCGAACAGCGAATAGCATGGTCTGCTTCACATCGCCATCTGCCGGCGGGAGATGCACTTTATGAATATGGATATTTGTTTGCATATCGTATAGAAATACCTGAAGGTGCAACAAGCATAGCTCTTCCTGATTCACGATTCGTTCGCATCATTGCTATGAGTGTTGGAGATGAGGGTAGTGCAATAGCTTTGCAATCTCCTTTTGAAGATCTGAATCGAGATGATGCTTTCTCTGAACGTTTTAGGTTTTTTTAGGCCCTTGAAGAATCAATTAAACGGAAATTATTTAAGCATAAACAGTAAAGTTTTAATAAATAGAATAGGATAAGATGATGACAGAAGCTCGTCAAAAATTTGCCAAAGCACTGGCACTAATCCTCCCTGGAATATTCCTGCTCGGATTTAATATCGGTACCGGAAGTGTAACTGCTATGGCCAAAGCCGGCGCCACATACGGTATGTCACTACTATGGACGATCGTAGCTTCTTGTTTTACCACCTACTTCCTGATCAATCTATACGGTAAGTATACCTTGAAAACCGAAGAAACCGCATTGCAGGCATTTCGCAAGCATATTCATCCTGCTGTAGGTATTTTCTTCATTGTCGCCTTAACAGCCGGCGTATCCGGCAGTGTGATGGGTGTGATGGGTATCATTGCTGATATTTGTTTTGAATGGTCAAAAACCGTACTTGACGGAGGCATTCATCCTGCCTGGTTCGCTGGCTTCTTCATTGCCCTGGTTTACTATATTTTCTGGAATGGCAGTACTCAGTTCTTTCAAAGAGCCCTTGCGGTTATTGTAGCAATTATGGCTGCATCCTTTCTGCTGAACTTTTTTATAATGATGCCCCCTCCCATCGACATACTGAAAGGAATGATACCTAACCTACCCGAGGTTCCTGCTGACCAGGGGAAAGGGCCATTCCTGGTAATCGCTTCCATGGTTGGAACCACTGTTTTTTCAGGTTTATTTATTATCAGAACCACTTTAGTTAAGGAAGCCGGATGGACCATCGCTGATCTCAAAAAACAACGGAATGATGCTATTATTTCTGTATCTCTGATGTTTATTATAAGTGCAGCAATAATGGCCGCAGCAGCAGGCACCCTCTTTGCCGAGGGTCTTGGCATGACAGAAGCTTCCCAAATGATTACCCTGCTGGAACCCCTTGCAGGAAAATTTGCCACTGCTGTCTTTGCCGTTGGTATTATTGCAGCAGGAGTGTCCTCCCAATTTCCAAATGTTTTGATGCTACCCTGGTTGCTTATGTGACTATAACCAGAGCGAACGGAAAATGACTCTGACAAAATACCGGGTTATGGTATTGGTCATCTCTTTACTTGGGCTGGTTGTTCCCATCTTTGATGCACGTCCTGTTTTTGTGATGATCATCTCACAGGCTTTTAACTCAATCATTCTGCCGGTAACAGTTGCCTGCATTCTGTATCTCACGAATCGAAAGGATCTGATGGGAGAACATAAGAACGGTCTGGGAGCAAACATATTTTTAATTGCAGTTTTGATCTTTTCTATTTTCACATCTATAATGGGTATCAAGGGTGTTATGCAACTAATTACAGGATAAGCCATGAAAATACCAAATATACTATTCTTAGAAACCAACCGTGTTTGGAGAACATATCCGGGAGGAATGAAACTCGACCAGATGGCAGGGATTGATAATCCCAAGGATTCACATTTTCCTGAAGACTGGATCGGCTCTACCACCCGCGCTGTAAACAAAGGCCGTGAGCACTTAACAGATGAAGGTTTATCGAAAGTTAAGATCGATGATGAAACAATGACACTAAAATCGCTATGCGAAAAAGAGCCTTTAGCCATACTTGGAAAACAACACTTTGAGAAATATGGTGCAAACACCCAGGTCTTGCTAAAATTTCTTGATTCAGCAATACGATTACATATCCAATGTCATCCAACCATTCCCTTTGCTCAAAAATACCTCAATAGTAATTCAGGAAAAACAGAGGCATACATTATTCTAGGTATTCGCGAAGAAGTGAGTAAACCATATATTTATATGGGATTCCAGAATCCCCCGGATAAAGAGGATTTTAAGCGAATGATAGAAGAGCAGGATGAAAAGGCGATTCTGGAATGCTTTGAAAAAGTTCCAATTAAGCCGGGCGATGTTTTTATGGTACCCGGAGGAATGCCTCACGCCATTGGCGAAGGTGTTTTTATGATTGAAGTCATGGAGCCTACAGACTTTGCTGTTCGGATCGAATTTGAAAGAGGAGGCTATGTATTACCTGAGGAATCGCGTTTTATGAACCGCGGAATCGACTTTGCCCTTTCAATGTTTAATTACCAATCTACCCCTGTTGAAAGCATCAAGAATAACTTTTTCTGTAAAGCACGTATGTTGAATATACAAAATAAAAGTACTGAATATGCTTTGATAGACAAAAGTAAAACATCCTGTTTTAGTGTCAACCGGTTTGACATCACGGATTGTTTTGTAAAAGAATCCGAGACCTTCTATGTTGGCATTGTTTCAAAAGGATCTGGAAGTATTGAAATAGACAAACAAAAATATCAGGTTGAAGAAGGTATGAAATTTTTTATTCCCAACCAGACAGGTGCTGTTTCATTTGAATCGGAAAAGGGCATGGAGATTATTGCAACCTTTCCGCCGGAAGTTGAAGGGCGGTAACTTGAGTGAAACAAACAAAAATGTAGCGTTGATCAACATACCAAAATCCAGATATATGAAAACTTCATTCATCTGTTTTGCAATGCTTAATCTATTATCCTGCACAACTGAAAGCGCAGATTCCCCAAACATAATAATCATACTTGCAGATGATTTGGGATATGGCGACATTTCCTGCTATAATAAGAATAATACCAGTACACCTGAAATAGATATGCTGGCCCGGGAAGGTGTGCAATGCACAGATTTTTATGTCCCTACGCCTTATTGTGCGCCCTCCAGAGCAACACTTCTCACCGGACGCTTTCCTCTTAGGCATAAACTTATCAAAAACCCAACGCCTGACCGTGGAATTGATAGTATTGGAATTTCATCCGATGAAATTACACTAGGAGAAGTCTTGCAAGATGCAGGTTACAAAACAAAGTGTATCGGAAAATGGCACTTAGGGCACATCGGGAAATTCTTCCCTGTAAAGCATGGTTTTGATGAGTATTATGGTATCCTTTATTCAAATGATATGCGACCTGTCCAAATTATTGAAAATATGGATACGGTTGAATACCCTGTGGATCAAAGCTTGCTTACAATAAAATATACCGCTCAGGCCCTTGATTTTATTACAAGAAACAAGGAAAATCCCTTCTTTCTCCATTTATGTCAAGCCATGCCCCATAAGCCCCTGGCTGCCTCTGAAGGCTTTTATACCCCTGAAACAAAAGATGATTTATACGACGATGTTATTCGTGAGCTTGATTGGTCCGTTGGCCAGATAGTAAAAAAACTAAAAGAACTGGGTATACTGGATAATACGATTTTGATTTTCATGTCCGACAACGGACCCTATTATGGGGGCGATACAGGCGGTCTTAAGGGGATGAAAGCCACAACCTGGGAAGGAGGAATCAGGGTACCCTTCATAATTCGATATCCAAAAGCTTTTGAAGCTAACACGGTAGTAAGAGTTCCTTGCTGGTCGCCTGATATATTTCCTACCCTATTGTCTTTGGCAGAAATTACTCCTGAGAAAAGCAATTATTTAGATGGAAAGGATATTACTAAAATTCTGAAAGGGGAAAGCTTTGAACACGATCCGGTTTTTAGCTTGCATAATGATAAGGTTTTATCTATTAGGAAAGGCGAGTATAAATTGTTTCTTGAAGAACCCAGATACCAACGACTGCCTTCTGACTGGGTCGATTCCAGAGGACCGGATGGCACAACTATTATTGCCCCCTATGAGCAGGCAAGACCCGAACAGTATCCGGGATTGATTCCGGAAAAACCCTTGAAAAAATTTCAATTATTTAACCTGAAAAATGATATTACGGAATCAAACGACTTGTCTAAAAAGATGCCGGAGAAAGTTCAGGAATTGCTGGAAGAGTATGAAAAATGGTATAATACATTGGATAAATAGAATAATACATTAAAACGAAACTTCAAACTATGAGAAAGAAAATAAATTCAATCCAATTAAACCTGATTATTTTTGCAATTCTGGTATCGCTTAGTTCGGCATGTAAAACAATACCGGATGAATTAGCATCTTCAGACAAATACCGCCTGGTGTGGAACACGGATCCAACCAATTCTATTACACTGGCTTGGAATCAGTTGCAGGATTCTGATGTGGAAGTATATTTCGACACCAAAGACTGGGGAAGGAAATACTGGAAATACAAACAGAAAGTAGCTCCAACTGAGAGTAATACAAAATACGAAATGGATACCCGGTTTGCTTTGCTAAATAATTTACAAGCCGGAACCAACTATTATTTTGTTTTGAAAGATGAATTTGGCGTAAGCAAAGCTTACTGGTTTAAAACAGCTCCCTCAGAGCCTTCGTCTTTTTCTTTTATCGCAGGTGGCGATACCAAAAGTGAAGGATTGCCCCTGGAAGCCGGGAGAGCTACCAATCGAATGGTTAGCAAACTTCGTCCTCTGTTTGTAATGTTTAATGGAGACTTTACCAGTGGAAGTGGAGTTGATGCTGCAAACTGGAAACAATGGTTAGACGATTGGCAAGAAATGACAACTACCAGCGATGGCAGAATGATTCCGATTTTTCCGGTTCATGGAAATCATGAAAATGGCGACAAAGGAAACTTGCATTATATTTTTAATTCGCCTTTTCACGGAAACGATTCTTCGAGCATTTATTATTCTGTAACTTTAGGAGGAAATCAACTTCATTTAATGGCACTTAATTCTGAAATTGAAACAGCTGGGGCGCAAAAAGAGTGGATTAAAAACAATTTGAAAGAAAATATCGATTGTACATTTAAAATTGCCGGATTTCACAAACCATTCAGACCTCATACTACTCGCAAAAGAGAAAACGATGATCTTTATAGTGATTGGGTTTGGCTCTTTGATAAATATGGTTTGGATTTAGGAATTGATGCCGATTCTCATTTGCACAAAATTACTTACCCGGTAAGACCTGATACAATTTCAGCGGATGCAGACATGAATTTTGTTCGCGATGATAAAAATGGAACAATGTACATAGGCGAGGGAAGCTGGGGTGCATCTCCAAGAGAAAATGACGATGATAAATCTTGGACGATAACAAGTGGTTCTTTCAATCAGGCAAAATGGATTCATGTCTTTCCAGAGGAAGAAGAATCACCGGCACATCTAAAAATATATACCTTAATTACGGCCTCTTATGTGGAAGGAAATCAAACTCTTTTTTATAAGGGTGTTGAAGCCCTTACTGAAGATAATTTATTAGATATTCCTAAAAATATCAATCTGTTTGAAGACGATAGCTTTGGCAGTTTTGTTCAGTATCCGTATATATCAAACAAATAGAAATAAAAATACCCAATGATTACTGTCCTGATATGCAAGAGTATGAATCAGACGAATTTTTGACCTGAATGACTTATCGAAAGGAACCTATATTCTCAGGCTGATATCTGATGATAAGGTTTATACTGAATGTTTGGTTATTCAATAATGATATATTTGATGAGCTCAAGGATGTTCCCCTCTTTATCAATACCTCTCAGCAGCACCTGGTATCTTCCTGAATTATCCCCTGCCTTGAAGGATATACTCCTGGTATTTCCTTCGAAAGAAAGGTTAGGATTCCAATAAAGTGTAGGATTCAGGTTGGGAATCCTGTCTTCAAGGTTTTCCTCGGCTCCGCTGAACTTGATTTCCTGGGGAAATACTTCCAATGTAGTTTTAAAGACATTTGGCGGGATCATAAGCTGCAGGTTCATATCCTTAGAGACTATATTGATTATACCGTCAAATACCTGGTTCTGAATTCTATAATGCTGACGTACCATATCCACAAAATCCACTCTTGATACAGGTATACCAAGAAGCTCTTTTAGTTCCTGGAAAGGGGCCCCATTGAATAACAATAAAGGATTATCTCCAAGAAGAACATAATCATCTCTATCGAATAGTTGTAAACTATATTCTTCATTTTCGACCCTTATTTTTTCTCCGGGAACTATTTCTTTGAATACCTCTTCCATATTTATCATCGACACATAATCTTGCAGGTATGTGCGAGAATCAGGCCTACCATAAAAGGCTATACCCCTTTCCTCCTTTTTTTGAGCGGGAATGTCCCTATACCTGTACATTTTCTCCAAAGATGACTGGAAGTATGCATGGTCATATTCATCAAACCTGGTGGAGTCCAAATAAAAAAAATCCAGCTTGTAATTTTGAAAAGACTGGTGGAAGGGCCAATCCAGGGAAATTCCGATTCCATCCTGATGACTAAAGGCTTGTACCTCAATTTCATGCATCCCTGTTTTATCAACCGGGTAGTCAAAACTGAATCTTCCTTCACTATCTGTCCTTGAATTAAGAATGGAAGCTTCCTTATCTACAAAATAAAGCAGCAAATTGTCATTACCGATTCTCTTGCTGTTTACCGGATTAAATCCATAACCGGTCACACGCTTGAAATTAACCTCCGGCATGAAATCCAGCTTCTCCGGTAAATCCTGGAATATATCCTGCCACTGATATCTGCTGCTCTTTCGGGTAATCAGATAGATATCCAAAATATCAGGAAGACTATCGATGGGTATTATCGGGATCAATTGCGCAAATTCATCCCAATCATTGAGAAAAGGATGCAGGTCCACACAAGATTTGAAATTCTGGTTCAGCGGATAATTAATGAAGATATCCTTTCTCACAGCCAGGGAAAGCAGCTCGAATTCTTTTTCTTCCGGGAGAATGATTTCTATATCGATGACCGCCCCTTTTTTAAAGGATGATTTTTTAAAAACAAGATCAGATGAAATTGATTCCTGGGAGATGTCGTTATAATATAGCCGCTGGCAATATTCTTCAAAATCGCTGTTAATAATACTAAATTCCAACAAACCTGCGGGGAGGGATGACCAGGGAAAATTTACTTCCTCTAAACCTTGCTCCAGGGCTCGTTCAAAAAAAACTTGTCCTCTGGTTTTCCCGATCAGGGTATATTTCTCCCTGTCAGAGTTGACCTTACCCAACACCCATAGCTTAAGCTGGCTTTCTCCTTCCTTAATGCTAAGAGAAAGCTCATTATCCTTAATCTCAAGCGGAATCAGGCCAAAACCCGGCAGATCCAGATGATATGTATAGGTGGTATCAGCATAAAATGAACAATACCCCATTCCGGGAAGAATAAACTCAAGCTGTGCAATGGTGTCAAAGGCTTGCCTGATCAGGTAGCCCTCTTTAAGCCCGGTATAGAGTCCATTGGGAAAGGTAGCTTTAATAACCAGTTTATTTGTATTTCCATGTAAAAGTCTTTGTCCTTCAGGAAAGATAGAAACTATTGGTTCACTTCGGGTTTTATTTAAGGTCAATAAAGGTGGATTGGAGGGATTTATCACTTGTACGATCTTAATTCCAAATAAGTGTTCACCGAAGTTTCTTTGCAAATTAGAATAGACCTGCAGATAATAATTTCCGGAGGCCATTTGCTCTGGAAGGATAATTCTGCCGGAAGTCCTGTTGTTTTCCAACTTCAAAGTTTGTTGCACTTGGGATTCCCCTTTTTTGTCCTTGAGCTCAATATATACTATTCCACTGTAAGAGAATGGGCTAAGGGTCTGGTCGTCCAAACTCCAGACAGAATACCAGAGTTCATTCCCCGAAAAATACAAATCCCGGTCTGTTTGAATCACAAAGTTTTCATTGGGATGGCTTAACATATACTGGTTTGCAAGTTCTGAGGGTACCAATTGGGGAGGTGCAGAAGTTTTCGACTGACCAATTATATAGGTTGGTGAGGAAATAAATAACAGTACGAGGCAATATTTATATATGGTATTCTTCATAGATTGGAATAAAATTAATCCCACCAGGCCGGCTTTATATTACTTCCGGAAACCCGGCAATCGGCACACATGAGGTTAATAAGCTGCATAGATATATAGGATTTTCCATCTTCATCAAATTTGTCATAATCCAGGATATAAAGTCCCTCCCCGTTTAAAAGTGAATCACTCAGGACCCTCAAGGCTTCAGTAAGGGTATCATTGGGTATATTACTTGTTGGGAAACCACCCTGCATTGGATACGATTGATAATTGCAACTTGGGTGATTACGGGCAACAATAGATTTCACATTGTAAGGAAGATCATTATATGATATAGTCCGTCTGGATGAATTATGGCTTGTTGCATAGAATATTCCGATTACTTTGTCTTCAGGGGTGCTTTTATTGTGAATGTTACCTGCTATATAGCCTGGTTGTATATCATATAGGAATCCGGATTTTTCAGAAAAATCACCTAACATGTTAAAAAAATGATGAACTTCCTTACTGATCGCATACTGGTTTACAAGAATACTGTATTTAAACAAAAATTTAGGAGATGCAAGGCTCACTTCGAATACAGGGAGATTGACCAGTTGATTGCTGGTAAATCCTTCCGTGGATAATATCCTTAATCCTTCCGTTTTTTTATTAGGCCAGCAACGGGTAGTGTTTCCTTCAAATTTTGTCTCAAAATCTATATTGATGGGATTACGGTCTTTATCAAGAGTAAAAATCGGTTTTAATATCAAGTCACGGGAATGCATTGCCACAGCCTCCCAGGTCTCCTCAAAACTATAAATATAATACTTCGAAGCATTCTCATCGATGCTTGATGTAAGAAAAAATTCCAGACTGGGATTTTCATTCAGATCTTCGGCTGGCATAAAAGATATACTATCTATGTCAAGAGAGCTTAACAGGCTCACCTGGTCTGATTCATATACCTGCTCTTCCAGCACAATTTTAAGACGGTAGCTACTTCCCGTTTTAGCCATAAAATCGTCCTGGACCGGTTTATACAATCCATTTTCCTGATATGCAAAATCGTGTTCAAGTGTCTCGTTTTCCACGACCATAACAAGGGCATTGGAAATAAAATCAAAAACATTACGCTGAAAAACTCCGCTCCGGCTTAGCTTAATTTCACTATCCCCCGGATTATCACTAACATAGCCTTCCACTACCATGATTCTTTCAGAATCTTCCTGTCTGAAATCGTAAGGCTTAATGCAGGATGCAAACAGAAGGCATATGACGATTAATTTACGCATCATTAAAATTTAAATTTATATGTCAGAGTGGTTATTGGGACTCCATATATAGCCAGAGAGTAAGCCTTAAGTCTTCCTCTATCATAGTCGAAAAATATTGAATATGGATTATCCCTTCCGGTAAGATTAACAACAGCTAAACTAAATGAACTGTGAATAATTTTATCAGCCCTGTAATTTCCTTCAATAGTTGCTGACAAGTCTACCCGAAAATAATCAGATAGCCTGTATTGATTTCTGTTAGAGAACTGAATCCGTTTGGAACCACGGAAATTAAAAGCAGTTTCAGGCAATGTGACCGGTCGTCCTGTACTGTATTGGATGTTTGTTGCTATCCTTAGGCGACGGTAAATATCGTAATTGGCAACCAGGTTCCACTGATGGGGTTTATCATAATTAGCAGGGAAATATAAACCATTGTTAATCCTTTCTTCAGGAAGATAGCTTTGGAACCTGTTCATTGACCTGGCATAAGTATAGTTCAGCCATCCGGTAACCTCACCCTTATCCCTTTTGATCTGAAATTCTATTCCATAAGAGCGATTAATCCCCTGGACAATTTCCGTTTCAAAATGCTCATTGACAAATAATTCAGCTCCGGTCTTATAATCCAGTATATTCTGTGTATATCTGTAATAAGCTTCCAGGGAGAATAGGAAAGAACTGGAGGGATTTAAAACAACATTACGGAAGTAACCGAAGCTGACAATGTCTCCGATCCGGGGCTGAATATGTGGATTACTCAGTTTCCAAAAATCCGTAGGAGCAGGCAGTACCGTATTTGAAACCAAACCTATATACTGACGTGTCCGATCATAACTCAATTTGAATGAAGATCTTGCGTCTAAGATGATTTTTCCGAGAAACCTCAATTCAGGTCCGGAATAGGAATTGATCAGCTCTCCCCTGGAGTACACAATTGTATCTTTTAATGATTTAACAGACTTTGTTATATCTTCATTGTAATTGTAAACATCAGCGGGGCCGAGGAAGCCGTAAGCAGAAAATCGCAAACCATATGATAATTTTAGCCAGCGATTAATGCTCTGTTCATTTTGAAAATAGAGGGATCCTTCTAAAGCCCTTTCATTATTCAGTATCACTGGTTCAACAATGGATTCAGGTCCCAAGGCGTCGCGCCTGCCGGGTTGAATATCATAGTACACACCACTAAAACCGGAGGTTAAGTTTATCCATCGATCTCTTTTCCAGTTAAAACTGTTATTTATGGAATACTGGCTTAGACTATAGGAAGAACTTGTGGAAATAGAGGGTATAGATTCATCAATCATACCTGAGTTGTATGAGCTATAGCTAAAATTCGCTTTATACGATAAATCCTCTCCAAGCTGGTTATTGTAAATGGCAGATAAGGCAAAGTTGGAATATTCCTGGGTTTGAATCTTGTCAAATTTAAAATAATCATGACTCGTATAAAATGTCAGAAACAGGTCCTGGCCCTCCTTAAGTTTCACCCCTATTTTTCCAAAACAATCGTAGAATGATGCTGAACTGTTACGTACTCTTTCATCTCCTACCCTACTCAAAATCCAGTCAGAATAAGTACTTCTTCCAGATCCGATAAAAGAAATCTTGTTTTTTAGAATGGGGCCATCAAAAGTGATATTTGCCGAAATCGGACTGATTCCTCCCTGTAAATTGTACTTTTCAAAATCTCCGGTTCTGGAGTTAATATCCAACATGGAAGATATCCGGCCCCCTGTGGTGGCCGGTATTCCACTCTTGAAAAGCTCAGTATTTTGAATCACATCTGCATTGATATTGGAGAAAAATCCAAAAAAATGAGTCATGTTCATTATAGGTACATCATCAAGTAAAACCAAATTCTGATCTGTACTGCCCCCCCTTACATTATATCCGTTCGCAACCTCAGAGGCAGCCTGCACACCTGGCAGGGTCAGCAGTCCCTTGAGTATATCCGTTTCCCCAAGGATCATAATGGATTTATTCACCATCTTCATATTCATCAACTCAGCCCCATCCATCCTGCTAACTTTGTCGTTGAATTGGCCAATTATGGTTACCTGATCGATCATACGATAATCATCCACAAGGTTAATGTCAATATTTCCATTTTCATAGACAGTCACCATACGTCGGGCCGTTTTCTTTCCCATTGCCCGGTATAAAATTTCATTCTTACCGGATGAAATCACCAGGCTGTAATTACCATTTACATCCGTTGCCGTACCCGTCATAGTTCCTGAAATCTGTATCGTTGCACCGATGATGCCTTGTCCGGTTTCAGTGTCCACAACGGTTCCCTTAATGTAAAATTTCTTTCCTGCCAGTTTTGGAGATGGATTCCCAAACTGCAGCATTTCAAAAAGTGATCCTGAAAATCCGTTCTTTGCATCCTCCTCCAATACTGTAAAACTGACTTCCTGTTTTATCGCTGTACCTGAGGATATGCTCTCATAGAAGTCACGGGCAAATTCAATCTTCGGAATCTCGCCTCTGGTAATGTATATTGCAGGAAGATCCACATATACATGGAATCCAAATTGCTTAAAATAGTCTCTGATTCCAGTAAGTAGTTCAATATTGTCATAATTCACATTGCTGCTTGAGGAATCCTCTATCCATATAGGATTGTAATAGAATTTCAGTTGATAATCTGCCTCCAACAATTCAATGAACTCTTTAAGGTGCAAACCATCACGTTTGAAACTAATCTTGGGTAGGGTTGCTTCCTGGCAGAATGCAAGCGATGATATGGCAAGGAGCAATAATATGATGGTAATTCTTCTCAATTCCTATGTTCTAATTATCAAGCAATGATTTATTGTATTTACATAATGCATTTAAGTATTTTGATTCTGATTTTCCAAAATTGATCTTTTCTTGTCTCATATATTTGTGCAATAATTTTTTATGATCCCGAAATGCATTAAGATAATTCCTTCTTTTGTTAATTACATAAACCTTTCCATCCAACACAAGATAAACCTGTTTCTCATACTTATAGGAATTATCAAGATTAGAATTATTATTATATAATTTTGTTTTGTGTCTCACATACATGCTCAATTCATCCTCGTATATCACTTCATAGAAGCCCTCCTTCAAGTGATCATAAATTGGCTTAGTCTCTGTAATCAACCTGAAGTTATAACTTTTGCCAGAATGGCTCAGGGTGAATTTTTCGATATAATATTTATTTAGCACAACTTGCAGCATATTCCCATTGTCACTCTTTGTCCATAAAATCAACTCATCTATGACGATATTGTAACTCAGAATCAGATTCTCATACAATTTCCCATTATAGGTTAAACTCCCTGGCAGCGTAATATTATCCAAGAAATAGGGTGTCCCTAACCTGGATTTCACTTCGAATTCATATATTCTCCCCTGGTACCACAAGCTGTCCTCAAATGGATTCTCCAATGCATTTATCTGGTTAAAAACCTCCTGCCGATGTTTCAGAATCGCCACAGGAGAAACGGCAGGTATGGTTTGGGCCAAAAGCACATCTGGCTGTAGTACAAGACAAATGAAAAATATGAGACTGTAATAAACTGATTCCTTATTTTTCATTTAACCTTCTTCAGTTGAAAATATTTAATATGGGTAGCGATTGTCGAGAATGTTTGGTACTAAAAAACGCAATGTAATCATTCATGATTAATGGATGGTTAATTAATTCCGCATTAATTTTTTCAGGTATATTATGCCATTCTGAAGGGAAATTAATTGATACCCAGAAAAGGATGTGGTGGCTACAATTAAAGTACAATATTTGCAAATTTCGATTAATCCCCTGTTAAAGGAAAATTAATCCTCAATAATTAATTTAGCACTAATAATACTTATCCATAAAGTCAGTATTCAAAAATTATATCTTTATTCAATGAAGTACACTTGTGAAATAAGGGGAATTGCAATACTGCTATTCTTTTTTCCATTTTCAATAGTAGTAAAAGCTCAAATTGGAACCGGTTCAAATGATCATCCCAATGTTATTATGTTTGCAACTGATGACTTGAACACATGGATAAATCCACTAGGGTATAATCAGGCAAAAACACCAAATTTGGATCGATTATCTGAAATGGGGATTATGTTTACGAACGCACATGCACCTGCAGCTTTCTGCGCTCCCTCGCGCAGTGCAATATGGTCCGGATTACATGCCTCGTCAACCGGATGCTATGAAGATGAATTATATTTTTATGATATGCCCGGACTGGTTTCTATGCAAACTGCTTTTGACCAAGCTGGCTACAAAACATATGGTGCCGGGAAACTGTATCATCACAGAGCCGGATCATTTGACATAAGAGGCTGGGATACTTACTTTTCGCGAAGCCAGGAAATTAGAGATTGGGGTTATGAAATGGGTTATCGTGGCAGCGATGTACCATTTCCTGATCCACGTCCTTTTAGTCCGGTCTATACTGATCCTCGTAGTAACCGATATCTGGAACCGGGAAAAACGATGGACTGGGGTGCATTTTTGGAATGGGGGCCTATTGCTCCCGAACTTGCGGAGGATATGCCAGATGCAATTCGCACCAACTGGGTGTGCGATCTACTTTCTGAGGAGCATAATGATCCCTTTTTCATCGCTTTGGGATTATACTCACCCCACTTCCCCAATTATGCGCCACAGGAGTTCTTTGACCTGTATGACAGAAATACTATCAAAGTGCCTGTTCTTAACGAAACCGATCTGGATGATCTGCCTGATCATATCCGGACCAGAATGACACATCGTTTGAATATACAAGCCAATCTGGAAATGTTGGATGCGGTAGAGGATGCTGTTATAGGCTACCTCGCTTGTGTTTCGTTTGCAGACGCTATGCTTGGCCGTGTTCTCGATGCACTGGAAGCAAGCGCATATAAAGACAATACAGTGGTTATATTTTGGAGCGACCAGGGTTACCACCACGGCGAAAAGGGTCAATGGGGTAAACATACCCTTTGGCAAGAAACATCGCATGTACCTCTGATTTTTGCAGGTAATGGATTGCCCAAAAATAAGACTGTTGCGACTACAGTTAGCCTTGTCGATATATATCCAACACTTATAGAACTATGCAATCTTCCGGAACAACATCAAATGGATGGTGTTTCGATGGTTCCAATACTTAAGTATCCTTCTAAAGCTCAAGACAGGAATGTATTTATGGCCTATATGGAAAGAGGAGGTTATGCCATCATTAATAGTGATTGGAGGTATATTCAATATCATGATGGCTCTGAGGAGCTTTATGATTTAAAGAATGATCCAAATGAATGGAAAAATCTTGCATCAGATCAGAATTTCAGAAGTATTATGGACGAAATGAAGCTATCAGCTCCGGCTGAATTTCACGAAATTGGAACCCAACGAAAAAACCTCAATCTGATTATAGAAAACAACTCATTTTACTGGGAACCAAAAAAATAGGCTCAATTAAGTATTGAATATCTTCATTTCAAATTAGGTAGAGTTCAACTTTACACCGGGATATATTCTAGACAAAAATGAAAAATATTTTACTCCTCTTGTCTGTAACTAAAAAAATCCTTTTGCTAAAATAAGCGATTCAGAGATGTCTGTATATTTGTACAAATAACGCAACTTTCTATCTGATTATTATTCCATTAATATTTAAAACCAACAGGGAATTATGAAATTGAAAATCCTTATAGTCTCAACAATCTTGCTTTTCCTGATTGTCAACTGTCTGCAATCAGCCGAAATTCTAATAGTGCCTTCAGGAACATCAGATGATGCCGCGCAAATCCAGGCCGCTTTAGATGGATTGAACGAGGACGACACACTCCTCCTTAATGGTAATTTTATAATTAAACACACCCTCTATCTGCCTTCAAATTTTTTCTGGATCCTCAATGGTTCAGTTACTTTAGCTGGTGATGCTGTTCTCGACGAAGCCGGCTATGTCGATTCGCAAATTAATGCCACACGGCGAACAGGAATAACTGAAAAACCAGGTGGTGCAACAAATATTGACATGTCGGGTGGAACCTATTATGGCAATTCTGCCAACTATCCCAAAAGTATGCGATATCTAAATTTTGGGCATGTTACCAATTCCAGCTTTCATGATATGCATATTACCGAGGTTACCGATGACAATTTTACCCTGGGGCCAGGATGTTACAACAATGAATGCAAGAATATTCTTGGTGACTATTCACTTACTGGAAATGCATTGACGGACAAAGGGGATCACAATACCTGGATTGATTGTACAGCAGCCAATTGTCTTGGCCCTGATGGTGACGGATGGACACCGAAATGCCGGTACAGCACATTCATCAGGTGTATAGCTGCAAATAATGTGGGACCAGGTTTTGGAATCTATGCCCGTGAGGAAGGCTATGCTAATAATATTGACGTGGGATCTTCTATTATAGGTAATAAATTTATTGACTGTGTATCCTACGGAAGCGGAAATAGTTCCGGATTTAGTTTTAATATCTCTGGTAATTGTCCCGGAGCCATTATAAAGGACAACTTTATACAGGCGGTTTGCTATGATAACCAGGGTAGCGGTGTATTCTTCAGAAATAAAGATGACGCTGAACTTGGCATCGTAGAAAACAATGTGGTGGATATTGTTTGCTATGGCAACAAAGGTCTTAACAAAAGTGGTGACATAAGTAGTTGGGCTGGAGGATTAGGCATGGAGAATGATAATAGTTCAAGCCATAATATAATTGAAAATATCACCGGATCTGTGGTCAGTTACGATAATAAAATAGATGTAAACACCAGGGGTGGACATAATTGCAATATAAAAGTATATCATCCGGTAGCAGAAAACAATCCGATCCTGGACAATAATAGTAGTAATAACAATACCGTAACTGTTAGCGATTTTAATTGTTCAGATCAATTGAAAGCATGGTGTCAGTTTAAATATTGTGGTGCCCCAACACCCCCATTTCCGAATCCCATTACAGATCTTTCAGCAAATGTAGTTTCCAGCAGTCAGATTGATCTGAGTTGGACCCACACGGACGAAAATAAAGAAGGTTTCGTAATTGAGCGGAAAGCAGGAGAATATTACCTGGTGATCGGAAGGCTTGAAGCAAATGCCACCTCGTTTAGCGACAAAGAATTGGCAGAGAACACAAACTACACATACCGCGTTCAGGCATTCAATGTCTCCGGCTTTAGCTATTACGCAAATGAAATTAGTGCAAAAACGGGAGCACTTAACATTCCTGCTTCCAAAACATCTAGCGAAGTATTGCTTGGAATTAATCCCAATCCATTTCAATCAACAACCCGCATAGAGTATTCTATACCCTCCAAAAGTCAGGTCAGTTTGAAAGTATTTGACCAGAATGGGACGGAAGTGGCATTACTGGTGAATGAAATACAACAACCAGATAATTATTCACAGGTATTTGACGGACAGAATTTGTCTGACGGCCTATACTATTGTCACATTTCTGCAGGAAACAGCCTGGTAACAAAAAAGATTATCCTTCTTAGATAGTACTACTTCATTCCCACTCCAAATTCCTTTCGAAGAAAGTCTATACTTTTCAGCAGGTCATTTTCCTGGCTTTCCATTTCAAATGTTGTTTTATCTACACCGGGCGGAGCTATGGCTACTTCAATAGGATGTCCCATTCTGACCAGCTTTAAAAAGTCAATAATGCCTGAAGCTTTCAATTCCGGGAACCCTTCCCAGTATTCTTCTTTTAAATACGGAATTGAACGCGGTGAATTGGATATGGTCTCAATATGAATAGGTACATCGGGACAGTTTTTGCTTAGAAATTCGGTGTAGAACTTGAAATCCATCATTCCCTCTCCAACGGCTGTCCACTGGAATGTCGCTCCATCATCTGTGGGCCAGATGACAACATCTCTTGCCTGGCTGCAGATAATATGTTCACCCAGTGCTTTCATAGCCAGTTTTGGATCTTCCATGGCATAAATAGCATTTCCCGGATCATAGAAAGCACCGCAAATATCACTGCCAGTCTGATTGATCAACTCAAGCAACTCTTCCGACCGCATGTCACCGGCATGATTCTCAAAGGCAAATTTTATGTTAGCATCTTCAACAGATCCCTTAAAAGATCTCATTAACTGGGCCACCTCATCCATTTTGGGTTTAATACCACCCTGAGTGTATCGATCGTCAAGAAGGCCAATACGAACACCAAGAATTGGAGATTCCAATATTTTTGCAACACGAATTCCCTCTGCAACCAACGATCTTGCATCTCCATAGTTGTCGGAGAAACTCACCGATTTTTCACTGATACTTCCTACTCCAACGTAGATGCTAATATCATTCGAACTTGCCTGCTTTCTAAGTTCTTTAAGATGCTTATCATCGAGGGTTTCAATTGGTTTAAGTGTATTGAACTGAACTGAATCCAACTTGTTTTTTATGGCAAACTCAATCAGTTCCTGAGCATTTGGTCTTATTGCCCTGAGTGAGTGATTCCCTACACCTAACGGAATTTGAAGAGAGTCCGCATTTTTTTGATGAACCGGATTAGCAGTAGCAGCAGCTGGAAAATACTGGATGGCAAGAGCACCCAACGCAGTAATTTTCGAAAATTCTCGTCGGTTCATAATAAGAGCTTTTAATTATTTGTTACAACTATGTTAGGTAAAAAATATGACAGAGCCACTATACCCGATTATTCCCTTACAGGCATTGTTTTCGTAAATGGGATTTCGCCCCTAAGCATTTTACCTGCCCTACCGGTTAACCACAGATAGTGATCAGAAGGCACTTCCTTTTCAATTGGTACAAAAATACTTTTACCAACGGGAACGGTATGTGCGCATTTCATAATGGCGGTCCCTTCATCTATTTCATCAAACATGGCTACGTATATCATTTCTGCACCGCTTTCTATGGCACCACTAATCTGCTTCCAATAAAATTCACCCTTGTTTCTTGGAATTTTATTTGACCCATCCCCTTTCATATTATGCCAGGAAAATCCTGGAAAAACAGTTGGGGCATAGGATTTACCATGCTCCTTACACCATTTTACATCATCGACAATATTCTCCTGGCGATACGATTCATAACTATCTTCGTTATACCTTCCAACAAGCCAGGGTTGGATAACATCGACCTGCTTGAGTACATCAAGCAACCGTGGATCGCCTTTGGTATCTGAACCAAGGGTCCTCCATCGGGAAGGTATCCCCAGCTGCACAGAACATCCTCCATATTCCGGATCATTCTTCACAAAATCTATGATGTCATATATTTCCGGAATGTGACCTGACTCCCTTGTACCTGCGCTGATCCCCCAGAAAGCGATAAGGGGCTTGTTGTTGTGAAACAGGTAAGTGGTATTATTCCCTTGATTTGTAAGTTTAAGATCATCGACCAGGTGTTTCCAATCGTCAAAAATGAGCTTATATTTACTGTCATCCATACTGCCGATATCGTACATCATACAAATAGCAATCTCATACTTATTTGCAGCCTTAATGGCGGACCGAAGAACTTTATCATTATGATTCATCCTGTTCGGACTTCCCAGCACAGAAAAAAAACGTTGCATAAATACTCCATCTACACCATACTCTTTCATCCATTTAAAATGAAGATCAATAGTACTTTCATCATAAGGACTGAATAGATAGGCAGCAGATCCATCGGGGAATTTAAATGGTGTTTCGTACTTTACTGAATACTCATCCATTTCCGGCCAATAGTCAATAGTACAGCTGCCATCCTTAAATTTATCCCCTTTACCATAATGCGTCCACCCCCTGTTTGCCCCATCACCTTCACAGTTGAACCAACCCTGGTACCCAGCCATAACCAATCCCTTGTAAGTCATATACTTACTTGAAATAGCATGTTTTATCTGCGATTTTGCTGACAAACAAAATACAGCCAGTAAAATTCCTGATATTAATAAATGTTTTTTTTTCATAATTTATACAATCTGAAAATAAGTTATTCCTCTATATTTTGAACTTTCACCAAACCACTTTATAAAACTGTTCAATCATTACAAATTGAACTTCACGCCAAAATACGATTGCCGGTATAATTATATCTTAACAAAAACATAACAGGATATAAATACTCCAGAATTCCTTTGATAGTGTGATTTTCATCCCTGTTCTATTATTAGTTGATGTAATTTTTATTAGATTTGTCTCTATTGATACTTATATATTTTATCATCATTTATAATTCTTAAGGTATTCAGTTAGCAGGTATGAAACACGATACGGCAAAATACCATTTCTACAAATTTAGATCTTATTGTTTATGGATATTTCTACTGGGATTCTATTTACATAGTACAAGCCCGTTATATGCGCAGGAATATGGATTAGAGTTTATTGGGGCAAAATCTACAAAAGATAAGCGTACAAAACTTGATCTTAACCCGGAAGGTTTTTTTTCATTTAATGATGAATTTGAACTCTCATTTAAGCTACACCTTCTTAAAACAATACCTGAATCTTTTGGCTATGTTGTTCGAATTATTGATGAAGATGACAAAAACATTGATCTTGTTTATGATGGTCCCGGATCACATAGCTTGAAAATTATTTACGGACAGGAATATACAGGAATATCAGTTCCGGATGCTATCATGGGTGGCTATGATAAATGGAAGGAAGTAAGATTGGAAATTAATATAAATAAAGGCTTCCTTAAGCTCTATGCTGCCGACACTTCATTCGTCTATTCAGAAATCAATCTTAATGGGGGAACGAAAATATTATTTGGAGCGAATGATTTTAAACCGGTAAAAACCACAGATGTACCTGCTATGTATATTAAAGACATCAGGATCTTTCATGAAGGCAAATGCAAATACTATTTCCCTCTGGATGAAAGAGAAGGCAACTATGCAACTGATCTTGTCTCTGGAAAAAAGAAAGCATCGGTTAAAAATCCAATCTGGATAAAGACCAATTACTATGATTGGGATAAGGAATTTACTACTTACCTGGATGGATTCGCTGCAATAACTTACAATCCCCGCGATGAACAAGTTTTTATGGTCGGTAATAAACAAATGAAAATATTCTCTATTGATAATGATTCAGCACTCACAACGCTTGATTATAATTTTGAATTTGCAGGTCTTAACCGGGGAAGCCAGCTTTTTTTCGACACCATTAAAAATAAGCTGTATTGCTACAATCTCATGTTTAAGACGGTCTACTCCTTCAATTTTACTGAGCTTACATGGGAAAGAATTTCACAAGGCCCAAGGGGATCAACACCAATATGGTTTCATAATAAGTACTATTCCGGAATAGATAGTATACTCTATATTTTTGGGGGCTACGGACAGCATAAGTATTATAAGCATGTTCTGCAATATGAATTTAAGGATAACCAATGGGATACATTAAACCCAGAAGGAGATATGTTTCATCCCCGGATGCATGCAGCGATGGGTATTTGCAGAGATACCATATATATCCTTGGAGGTTTTGGAAGCACAACAGGTGATCAAATGCTGAACCCTCATCACTACACAGATCTTATGGCTTATTCTTTAGCGGATAATAAGTTTATAAAAATATATGATTTCAGATCAAGTCTGGAAGACCCTGACTTTGGGCATACTATGATATTTGATAAAAATGGCCAGTCATACTATGTGCTGGCAACCACAATATTTGAATACGAAACATATTTGCAACTATTGAAAGGAAGCCTTAACAATCCTGAGCTTAAACTGATGGGGAATAAGATTCCATACATTTATCATAATGAAAGCTCTTATGCAGATTTATTTTATTCTAAAAAAAGAAACAAACTTATTTCAGCGAAATTTTTTGCTGATCCCGAAAAGAATGAAACGGATATTTCCGTTTATACAATATCCTTCCCTCCTCATTTAACTGAGACAGAAATCACTAAAACAGCTGGATTTCCCGTGAAATTATACCTGATAATTATTGTGGTAATGGGTATTTTGTCTCTTATTATTTTGAGATTAAGAAATAATAGAAAAAAGGGATCAGCTGTTATCATTTCTGAATCTGTCCCCAAAAAGCATGGATCACAAAGCGTGAGCATTGAAATGGAGATTGAAAAGCCTGGTCTTAATTATATTTCCGATAAAAAAAGGACAATACCGGCCAATTCTATTCTGTTTTTCGGAGGATTTCAAATAATCAACAAAAACGGTGATGATATAACAATAAAATTTACTCCTCTGCTTAAAGAACTTTTTCTTCTCATTTTCCTTTACTCTATTAAAGACAAAGGAATTTCAGTGGAGAGACTTACTGAATTATTATGGTTTTCCATGGATTCTAAGAGCGCCAAAAACAACCGTGCCGTAAATATTGCGAAATTAAAAAATATTCTTCCTGAAATAGAAAGCTGCAGTCTGAACAGAAAAACCGGCTATTGGCGAATTGAAATTGATCAATCCATAGTATATAATGATTATTGGGCCTGTTTTAAGAACATAAATAATCAGGAATCGCTATCAAATGAAGAATTAAATGATTTCCTTAAAATCGCCAGTAAGGGTCCTCTGCTTGGAAATGCAAATTATGAATGGCTTGACGAAATTAAGTCTCAATGTTCTAATCATATTATTGATACCCTAATGCGTTCTGCTGAGGAGAGAAAAATTGTAAGCGATCCTGAACTCATGATCAAAATAGCGGATACTATATTGATTTTTGATATACTTCATGATGAGGCTATTAGCATAAAATGCAAAGCTCTGATAACACTTTGTAAACATAGCATTGCAAAAGAAACATTCGCCAAATTCACAAAGCAATATATGGCATTATATGATGAACCATATAATAAGTCCTTCTCGGATATTTTAAAAAAGGACGAGGAAAATATGTAAGTTATATATATAATATAAATATCACCTCTCTGTTAATCATTTATTAAGAAAAATTTTAGCTGTAAACCTTATATTTACTTCTCAAGAGATATTTACAATATTTCCTGTACAGTAGTAAGATAGTTTTATATAACAACAAAACTTTCTTAAAAAACTAAACAGATTGAATATATACAGTTCAGTATTTGCCCGAAAATGAGCAATTAATTATTGTAAGCTTATGAAAAATATATATAAACCATTTTTTGTGATTATTATCATGCTGCTCATCATTCCCTTATTGAATGGGCAATCGGAAAAGAATGAAGGAGATGGAATAAAAATAAAGTTGATGACCTACAACCTCAAATTTGCAAGTCCGACTTACCAACCTTCATGGGAAATAAGGCGGGATATGCAGATTGATCTGATTCGAAAATACAATCCAGATATTATTGGCACACAAGAGGGACTTAAAGAGCAGGTTGACTACCTGGCCGATCACCTTCCTGAATATGTAGTCGTAGGGGAAGGCCGTAAAGGGGGAGACGATGATGAGCACATGGCCATTTTCATCAAGAAGGATAAATTTCGTTTGCGTGAATTACAGAGTTTTCAATTGTCCAGGACTCCTGAGATCATCGGAAGTGGTCCTGAAGTGAATCCACGGATGGTTACATGGGTCAGATTGGCCATGATCAATAGGACGGGAGAAGATGAAAAGAGTTCCTATCCTGAAGATTATCGTGGACACTGGGAAAATACACAGGAGTTTTATCTCTTCAATACTCATTACTTTAATGGTAGTAGTCAGGGATTAGCCAGATGGAACGCTTCGAAATTAATCAGGGAACGAATCACTCAGTTGGATCGTTTTGGAGAATGGACTGATGAGAGACCTGTATTCCTGATGGGGGACTTCAATTGCAAACCTGGCAGTGCACCTTATAAGGAGCTGACCGGTGATGCGGAGATCTGGAACCCTCGGTCTGATGCTCGACACTTCAAAAGACCACAATGATATTGACTGGATCTTATATAAAGGATCGGTAAAAGTCCTGCATTACGAAGAAGTTGATTACAATCTTAATGGTGTATATCCTTCAGATCATAAACCTATTTATGTGGAAGTAGAGATTGTGGATTGATAATTATCGATTTAATATCAAACTATTCAGTTCGGTAAATAATATGGGTTATTACAATGAAAATTTTTTGTTCAAATTTAGTTCCTTTGCTTGCAATCACGATTTCCCTTCCCTTCTCTGTGTCCTATGGACAAGCTGTGGAAAAACCCAATGTTGTTATATTTTATGCGGATGACCTTGGTTGGGGCGATTTGAGTATCAATAATAAGGATGAAAAGTATTTTAGACACACTCCAAATATAGATAAGATTTTTAATCAGGGAGTAATTTTAGATAATTATGCCACCCATTGTGTATGTAGCCCATCAAGAGCTGGATTACTCACAGCCAAACATTATGCAAAAGTAATGGCAGGACCGCAAACCGGAGGCGAGCTACCCTATGAGAATACGGTAACTCTGGGACAGGATTTTCAAAATAGTGGATACAAAACCGGGTGTTTTGGAAAATGGCACAATGGTGAACCCAATTTACCAGCAAACAACACCGGTCTTTTAGTAGGCAACAAGGCTGAAATAATTGCTGACAATGAGATTTACGAATATGAAGCCAGTAAACATTTTGGGATTGGAGTTAACAACTACGGCTTTGACAAATGGGTCGGATATTATGGTGGCGGGGCCGACTTGTTTCATAGATTTGCAGCTCAGCAGAATCAAGCAAATTGGTGGGTCGATTCACTTTATATGGGAGCTGTTTCAGGTTATACAACAGACCTGATTACAGATGCTGCGATAGATTTTATCCAAAACAACAAAGACAATAACTTTTTATGTTATGTTCCTGAACAGGCTGTCCATCATCCCATTCAGGTAAAGAAAAGTGATTTAATTGAATATTGCGAAAAACTTGAAACAGATCGCGGTATATCCGGACAATGGGATTATGTAAAAAAGATTAAAAGTCCTACCACAGGGAAAACAATTGAAGAGGCGGGAGAAGAAATAAAATGTTGGATTGATGATGAGTTTGATCTAACAGTAATAGATCCGGGGAAAACACATTTTAATCATTTGATCTTTGGGGCCTATATATATACCCTCGATAAAAGTATAGGTCGTATTCTGGAATCACTTGAATCACTGGGGATAATGACTAACACCATTGTAGTATTTGCATCAGACAACGGCGGTCTTCCCGAAGGTTGTAGTTTACCTTTTCAGGGCGGAAAGCACTCCATCTGGGAAGGAGGTGTTCACGTTCCAGCCGCCATTTGGTGGCCGGGAACCTTCGATGTCAACACCCTTCCTTATAGTCCCGGCAATAACAAATACATTGGTAATGTAGGGTATTATGATATGTATCCAACACTTATGGCAATGAGCAATAATTCCTTCAATGCCACAGAAGCGGACGGGATAAATTTTTGGAATGAATTGCAAACCAACACACAGCTCAGACCCGGATATGAAAATCCTTTCTTCGAAATCTGGGACAATCATGGTTTTGTGCGTACTGATGAATGGAAACTGATGTACTCTGAATCGGATAATCGGACAGAATTATACCGGTACAAAACAGATATAACCGAATCCAGTAACGTCGCAAATTCAAATCCTGATATCACAAATGAGCTTATTTCTCTTTATAAGGGCTGGCTCACTGACAATAAACTGGCCGTTCCATTTGTGAAGCTTGACGCCTCAAATTTACACTCAACAGAACCTGATCCGGATGGCGAGATACTGGAATTAAAAGCATGGCAGAATAAGACAAATAATAGTGGGGTTTTTATAAGGTTTGCTCAAGGCGATTTCATTAACGGAAAAATCGGTCACTATATTGAACCTGGCGACCGGGTTGAATATGATATATATGTTGCTGAAGACAGTGAAAACTCAAAAGGGATATATTATAGTACAGGCAGTGGCTGGACACCTGTGTTTAATTCTAAGAATGGTATAAACCAGGATAGCATAATGATTCACCATCATACCCTGGAAAAAGGTAAATGGATAAGAAACGTGGTTGGCACAGGTACCATTTGTCCGGGAGCCAGTAATGTTAACTATATTGTATTTCGAAACGGAGCCACAGGCTACTATCATTTTTACCTCGATAATATTGTGATTCGAAAAAGTGATGGAACGGTTCGCTCAGTAATATGGCAAAACAGTTCTGATGCCAGCACTACCCTCTACCGCTTTAAGAATATAAATCACAATTCACTTAGTAGTGCTCTTAATGTGTCAGATTTTCCCTTCAGCGATATTCAGATGTCTGCCTTAAAAACAAATAAAGAAAGTCTGATATTACCGATCAAAAAATTTATTTATACTGATGTAATTAATGATGTATCTCTCGATCAGGAATTTGAAATTGTGAATTATACCCCTCAAAATGTAAATGTCTCAAGTATAAATTTAGTTGGTGGCGATGCATCATTTTTTGAAATAAAAAATGATGAGGTGTCGGGATCTGCAATAAGTCCGATGAGCAAAAAAACTTTTACCCTAAGTTACAATCCGGGTGCAAGTGCCGGAAATCATACCGCATTTATTGCAATAGCCAACGAAATAAGAAACGATACCATCACTTTTCAGTCAGAAGAAACCCAAGCACTTATTTACCGCCAAATGATCGATCATTGCGATGAATCGACAGGCTGGGCCTCAAGCAATGGGCTAAGCATAAATAATGAGGATCACAAGGAATGGGGTGCATGCCTGGAAATAAATGGAGATCAGACTAACGAATTTCAAAAATCATTTAATCCTCCTATTGAAACAAAAGCCACAAAAGAATACGGGTATTTACAGTTTTGGTACTTCGTTTCGGATGTCAGCAAGTTTGATGATAAAAATCAGGTCGAAATAGGCAGTGGTGGTAAAAATGATATTGATGAATTCAACTGGAACCTGAATGGCAAAGTAAACAATGGCTGGAACCTCTTAAAACTATACTTCAGGGACGCAGGCATTTCTCCTTCCGGAGCTTCGCCTGATTTGGGAGCGATCAACTGGATCCGGATCTACCATTGGAAAACTGATACTATGACCATACGAGTTGATGGATTTCAGATAGTGGATCCATCTGTTTCAACTTCAACTGAATCTGTCGATCAAACAGCAGTACAAAATAATTCAGACTATAGTCTCTTACCGAATCCGAGTAATGGATGTGTACAACTAAAACATAATTCGGTATACAAGTCTTTAAAAATAGAGATTTTCGATATACAAGGTCGAAGCATATTACAAACAGAAAGTAATAAACAAGTCACTGATTTTGATCTTTCTTATCTCAAGAAAGGTATTTATATAATGAAAATTACAAATGGAAGTGAAACCGTATCACAAAGGTTTGTCCTGGCATAGCATCCAAAATACATCTGTAATTCAGAGGGAATTATGTAGAATTCCTATCCCTTGGCAAATGACTTTAAGGATAATAGATTTAAAAAAAATGGAACAATAAAATGAAAAAAACTACATCAATAATTCTTTCGGCAATAACTTTTCTAAGCATTGGATTTTCAACAACTGCTCAGTCTGAGAAGCAACCCAATATTCTGATCATAATGACCGATCAGCAAGCCTGGGATGCAGTTGGCTATGCCGGGAATGAAATGATTAAAACTCCAAATCTGGACAGGCTGGCAAGTGAGGGAGTGAATTTTAGTCATGCGGTCACTCCATGTCCGGTATGCGCTCCGGCACGTACTTCTATTTTAACCGGACGATTAACTGAAACAACAACCATAAGGGAAAACAATGACTCTAAAACCAGTAATTGCAATTACCCCAGCTTTGATGAAATATTAGTGGAACAGGGATACAAATCAGAATACTATGGCAAATTTCATTCTCCTGAACATATGGCAAAGGTGTATATGAATCCTTCTTTTGAAGGAGTGAAAAGCACAGAACAAATTGTTCATTGGGAGCCCATTTATGTGAAGTATATTCAGGATAATTTTAAAAAGAGGAATTTAAAAAAAGGTGAGTTGTATGAAACAACTTTTTATGGCGGGACAGTAGTTTACAAACTTGATCCAACAGACCGCTACTATAAATACATGGATACAGGAACAATCCCGGAAGAGGAGAGTAAAAAACCTCTAAGCCAGGCCGATATTCATGGAGTTCTCGACCTCCCGGCGGAGTATACTATTACGGCCGTCCAGGGCAAGCAAACTCTCGAGGCACTGGAGAGATTGAAGGATGAACAGTTCATCCTCACTTGTTCGTTTCATTGTCCACACGTTCCCATCACCCCTTCAGAACCTTATGCATCTATGTATAAAGCTAAGGATATGATTACACCCGAATCAACCGAAGACAGAAGAGAAAACTCACCATACAATCCCGGTAAAGAAATTTATCCATACAACGACAGGGAGATGGTGAAATTTATGACCGCTAATTATTATGCATTTGTTACTGAAGTCGACGATTGGGTTGGAAAGATTCTGGATAAAGTGGATGAATTAAACCTGAAAGAAAATACATTGGTCATTTTTGTCTCAGACCATGGAGAAATGCTTGGAGCACATGGAATGCGTGGGAAATTTAATTTCTATGAGGAATCGGTAAGAGTACCCTTTATTATTCGTTATCCTGGAAAAATCAAAGCGGGTCAAATAATTTCAAACCCCGTTTCTACCCTCAATATTTTCCCCACGGTGCTTGACTATGCAGGCTTGGAAAACAATCCTACTGACGGCTATTCACTAAAAAGAATCATGGAGGGCACAGAGGCTCCAAAATATGATTTTGCGGTTTCTGAATGGCAATGGAAAAATGAAAGTGTTCCCTCAATTATGATTCGGACAGATGACTGGAAGCTAATGACAACCCATCGAAGTGGAGGAAAAAATGTTGAAGTTCTTTTTGATCTCAAAAACGATCCCCAGGAAATGAATAATCTTTTAGGATCAAATCCTCAACGATTTGAATACAAAGAAAAGGCAGAAGAATTACGTTCAAAACTTGTAGCTTATTTGGAAGAGGTAAATTCACCAATAGCTTCAGGAGTTAAAAACAGAAATCTAATCAGAGAAAAATAGACCTGCACAACTTGTTTAGGTCTAATAAGTTTTTCCGGACAATAATGATTAACAATATATAAAACATGAGAAAAATTTTACCCATTCTTTGTGTGCTGTTTCCTTCAAGTTTATTAGGACAGAAGCCGAATATAGTTATCATTGTCAGCGATGACCAGAGCTTTAATAGTATTGGATATACAAGCGGTGGAGCTGTCTATACACCAACGATAGATATGCTTGCCAAAAACGGAATGATCTTTACCAATGCACATCACCCGGTTACGGTTTGTTCTCCTTCCCGTTATTCGATGCTTACAGGTAAATTCTCTGGAAGATGTGAAGGTGAGGAATACCTGGCCAAATTTCCTTTAGGTACTCTCACCAGAACAGAAAACAACTGTGAATTAACTTTAAGCGAACAGCACCTTGGAACTATTCTGAAGGAAAACGGGTATGTTACTGGCTTTGTCGGTAAAACACATATTATGGAACATGATATTCTGAATGTTTCAAACTGGCTCTCATATGGTTTGCAGACTTATGCAATGGACGCTGATCCTTATGATCCTGACATCGATGCCAAAATGAAACATAACCACGATGTTTACCAATCTATTGTAAGATCTTATGGTTTCGATTACGCGGATGGAATTTATATGGCAAATGTTAAAGAGCTGAATAATGATGCATTGAATGTTCATAATTTGGAATGGACTGTGGACAAGGCAAGGAAATTTATCGAACAGGAAAAAGACAATCCATTCTTTCTTTTCTTCTCTACCACACTGCACCATGGTCCGGTACCCTGGAGCGTTAGCGGTGGGGAATTCTGGAGCAGTTTTGATGCTGACCCAAAATTAACCGGCGAAGGAGTTGTAGACACCATTTGGGACTTTATGCCTTCAAGACAGCAGATCCAGGATAATTACATTGCGAGAGGTTTTCCTGAAAAAGATGCCTATACCCTCTTGCTTGATGAAGGCATTAAGTCAATCTATGAAAAAATCACTGAACTGAATCTGGATGAAAACACGCTCATTATATTTATACCGGATCATGGTATGTGGAGACATGGAAAGGCTACATTACATGACTATGGTCTTAAAGTTCCAATGCTTATGTACTGGAAAGGAACCATTACAGCAGGATCAGTTTACGACGGACTTATCCAGACAGTTGATTTCCTGCCAACTATATTGGAAATAGCAGGTATAGATCAACCAGGTGGTTTGGAAACAGATGGCATAAGCCTGAAATCAATTATTGAAACAGGCACCGGGGAGGCCCATTCTTCATTATTTGGAGAACTGGGATATTCCAGGGCAGTAAAGACAAAAGACTGGAAATATATTGCTATTCGTTACCCTGAAAATATTCAGGATAAAATAGACAGGGGAGAAACCTTTTCTGGGTATGAGGGAGAGATACTTGCATATCCCTATTTGACACAAAATAGTCATTTGGGACATTTCGCATCATTAAACAATCCGCATTATTTTGAGCTGGATCAACTATACGACTTAAATGCAGATTCTGCAGAAACCGTTAATGTAATGGATCAACATCCTGAAACTGTTGCTCAAATGCGGGAATTGCTTTCAGGTTATCTTCAAAGCTTTGAGAATCGACCATTTGGAGAGTTTACTCTTACAACAGAAGATCCTCCACTAAGAGCCCATACACCATTTCCATTGAATGGCGCTGCAGATGCAGAAATTTCACAGTTATTAAAATGGACAAGTGAATATAAAGCTGGTTCGCATGATATTTACTTTGGCACAAGCAACCCTCCACCCTTTATTGGTAATCAGGACACATTGGATTTCAATCCGGGAACTCTTGAAAGCAATACAACTTATTACTGGAGAATTGATGAAAAGAATTCAAACGGCACCACATCTGGAGATGTATGGTCATTTGAAGTCACATCAAGCCAGACTGGAGCAACCGCCAAGTCAGCAATAAAAAGCTTCGAGATCTTCCCTAACCCTGCCCATGGAAAGTATATTACCCTTTCCGGACTTTTAGCCGGGGAGCAAAATCAAATAAATATCTTTAACATCAATGGAGAACTAAAAACAGAGTATAAGTCAGAAGAATCAAAAATAAATCTTGATATTTCAACACTCAAAAAAGGAGTGTATTTTGTTCATGTAAACAGCAATTTAGCCAGGCAGACTAGGAAATTGATTGTAATATAGCCCGATGAATTAATGATGGTAATAGCCATAACACACGGCAGAGCTAGGAGGACGCTGAAGAAGTATTTATTGTATACCTCCATTCATAACAGAGCCTCTGTATCTTATTTTGCACCAAGAATTTCATTATACATATTCTCGTCCTTATCAACACATGCCACACATTGCACTACTGCTTTTTTATTCTCCATAGTGATTGGCAACTTAGATGCATAATTTCGCATTCTACTGCCAACTACAGAGACCGTAAGCTTTTCATCCCCCCTGACAAGCATGAAGTCCCACGACTCATTTTCCGGGACGGTTGTCAGTGCTCCGTTTCCTCCTGAAAATGCTTCAACATTGCTGAAAGATGTATGTCCCTGGCCCTCAATGATAATGGGGTGTATATTCTCAAGGCTCTCTCCTGTATTAGCTATAATGGAACCCTGTGCAATTTGCCAATTACGATTTTTAGTATTGCTACCTTGTTTGAGGATACCCACAGCCACACAGTCAAAGTTAAAATTGGTCAGCTGACCGTATGATTCTTCACCGAGCAGAATTCCACCATAGGTCCCAAAGGTAAAGAGATCGATGATCTGGGCATTATCGGTATGATTAATGGTATATGCATAGGTCTTTTTCGCAATAACAGCATCAACGACTGCTTTACTATATTGTCCTCCAATAAATCTTTGAGCTGCCGGATTCACATGACAATGAAGTATCCGTGGCACATCATAGCAATAATTTATCCGAATAAACTCCCCACTTAGAGGGTAACCATAGCAATGCTCAAAAGTCATCAACTCACAGGCATTTCCTCTGGCCGCATTGAAATCAAAGGCCAGGTATTCGCCATAAAAAGTCAGGCAGGACATAAAAATTCCCTGTGCACGACCCGTCTGAGAAACTTGTATTGTTGCCTTATAAGGAATGATGGCAGATGGATCCCTGATGGTCTGCTCCGGATACCAGAACTGTATGCCTTTTATCTGTGTCCCGGTTTCAACTGTGATAAATACATTCTCTTTATCCGTGATAGAAAATACGCTGCCAACGGGCTGTTTCTTACTCGAATGAAGGGTTCCACGATGAGTAGGACCATGCACTCCTATCAGAGAAACATTCTTTCTTAGAATAACCCCACCATCTACATGATAAGGTTCATCGGATGGTTCTATAAACAGAGCTGCTCCCCTTTCTGAAGCCCAGTCGATTGCCTTCTGTAAATTGACTTTGTTGACTTGTGCACTATTTGCCGGATCAACATCAAAGTCCCGGATATTTGTCATATCCGAAGCCCTTGCCAGGTTGCTAAAGACCAGCAGAAAGAGAAATACATATAAATTTTTAGTTCGGTCCGGGGCCATACTCAGCCCAATTATAATTCTTTTCATAAATAATTATTTAGTTTCGGGTAATGTAAAAACCAAAGCCTGGACTCTCATTCTCCATCTAAAATCTCTTTCATCTCTTTTTGAAGTCTTTCTACAATGACGGGCTCATCCAGATAGAGATTCATAGTCTCCCCCGGATCCAGTAACATGTTATATAATTGACCTTCCGGGCCTCCGGGTTCTGGCTCAAGCCAACCCGGTTTAGAAAAGCCACCCGATCCCAGGTGATCAATAAGTTTCCAATCGCCTGATCGTATAAGCATGGCGCCGCTGGTAGATTGCATAATGATCGGGGGACGAACTGCTTGACTCTGAGCTTCAGATCCAAGCAGTTCAGGCAGAAAACTGTAGCTGTCAGGACCAGCTCCATCAGGCAGGCATTCCCCTGTGATTTCCGCCATAGTTGCCATAACATCTGTAAAACATATAGTCTGGTTCGTGAGGGATCCGGCTTCCACTTTCCCTGGCCAACGAACAATAAAGGGCATGCGGTGCCCAGCCTCCCAGGCATCTCCCTTCATCCCTCTGAATCCTTTTGAAGATTCGTGCCCGAAGCGATCAACATCTTCATCGTACCATACCGGACCATTATCAGATGTAAATACCAGCAAAGTGTTCTTTTTCATTCCTGTCTTGTCAAGCGCATTTAATACCTTCCCAATTTCCGCATCCACCATCATCAGGAAATCTCCATACATTCCCGCACCACTCTTCCCTTCAAATTCTGTGGATGGCAACCATGGCGTATGTGGAGCCGGATAGGCTAAATAAAGCATCAAGGGTGCCTCGCTACCCTTATATCCTTCAATAACACCGATGGCTTCATTGGTAAATCTTGGAAGCACATCCATTAATCTTAAACCCGGAGCTATACCTCCTTTTCGCCAAAAGGCACCCTGAATGGGCGACCATCCTTCTGAATAATTCGCTTCAATAGAATCAGAGGGAGGATCTATTGCCTGATTGTTCCTGATATAAAAATAGGGAGGAATATCTGTGGATGCCCGGATCCCAAAAAAGCTGTCGAATCCACGATCTACTGGTCCACCACTCAGAGTATTCTCATATCCTTTTTCCTCGAATCCCAGATGCCATTTCCCCACCATGGCAGTATGATATCCTCGCTTTTTGAGCATGGATGGAAGGGTTAGTCTGTCTGCTTCAATAGTAGCATGTTTAGGCCATATGGAAAGATCCGTTCGGAAAGGGTAGCGTCCGGTCATTAAACCATAACGCGATGGGTGGCAAAGCGGACCCGAAGCGTGTGCATCAGTGAATCGCATACCTTCACCCGCAAGCTGATCAATGTAAGGAGTTGGTACCTTAGATTGCGGATTGTAGCATTGAGGATCCCCATAACCCATATCATCTACCAGTATTACAACAATATTAGGTAGCTTTTCCTGGCTTGTACATGAAACAAATGATAAGCCTGCCAATATCAAGACATTATAAAATAAATTCCCGAAAATTGAATTCATGGCTAATCTTTCTAAATTATTACTAATTATTTAAACTTATCTAAGCACCTGAATTTTTCTGTTCCGTACCTTTACACCATCGTCCAGTATGACCAAATATAGCCCATTGGGAAGACCCAATAGCTCTATCCTTTCATTGTTTCCATGAAGGGTAAACGACCTAAGTCTCTTGCCCAAAACATCAAATATGCCAACCTCAAAGGATCCTTCCATCCCCTCTATGGTAATATATGATTTTGCTGGATTCGGATAAACCCTTAACTTGTCGGACTCCTGGATCAACCCCCTCTCTGTTGTTGACGGAAGGCATGAACTCAGTTTGACTATTCCCATGGGGACAGCCTCTTTATCGGGATGACGCACAAAAACCTCATAATTGCCTGCTCCTATATCCCCAATTGTATAAGATTCCGTATTATCTTCGACTGAAAAAGAATAAGTATTTCCACCATCCAAACTGAACTCCAGGCTGGTTTCACCATCAAAATCAGGGAATATAAAAGTCATACCGCAATTGTTGGATCTTTCAGGTATAATTGTCATAATCCCCTTATCAGGAGTTCCGAGACTTGAACTATAATTGAAATTACCTCTCAAGGCTTCTGCAGCCTGACCGGCCGATCTGAGGTACCAGTCGCTTGGCAGATCGTATCCATCAGCATCCAGGTTTAACCAATATTCCTGGGCCGGGGACATGGTGCTGTTTTCGGCAGTTTTAAACATGGCTGTTCCCTCATCCACTTCATCCAGCATGGCAAAGTACATGGATTTCACATGCTTATTCAGAGCTCCATCGACCTGCATCCAAAAGAAATTACCACCATTTCGGGGTATTTGGTTTTGGAGTGCGTCGTCCTTTAAATTATACCAGGAGAATCCCGGAAACAAAACGGGAACAAAAAGTAAATTGTATTCTTCACACCAATTCATACCTGGAACAATTTGGTCATTGACGTAACTATTATAGCCCGTCTGATTTGAAAATCTGCCCACAGCCCAGGGACTGATCACATCTACTTGTTTGAAGGCATCCAGCCATCGCTGATCTTTTTTGTACCAGTTGCTATTTACTCCTAATTTTATAGAGGCCTGGTACTTCGAATCAGCAGTAGTAGTGAACCATTCAATTAAGGCTTCCAATTGGTCAATAGTTGCATCATCGCGAACAGTATAGCCCCACAGTGCTACGATGGGTTTACCATTGTGATTCAGGTAGCGGTCAGATTGTGTAATCCCAAGTTCATCAACCATGTGCATCCAATCTGTCTTAATGTCGGCAACACGGTTTGCAATACCATCATACATAATGGCGAATACACGACCATATGTTTCACATCCTTCCTTAACAAAAACAGTGGTACTGTCTCTGAACGCCATGACTGATTTATCATTGTATTCACTAATGAATCGCTGTACCCAGACACCATCAATATTGTAATCCCTGACCCATTTCATATGCCTGTGTACCGTCTGCCTGTTTCCAGAGGAAAAAACATAAGCAATTGGCCCGCTGGGAAAACTATATGCGATTCTCATTTTTTCATTTTCACCCATTTCCCTCATATCCGGAAACATTTCAACACTCAGGTATTCTTTCCCAATTTTGCTCATATCACCCCAATGCCAATATTTGGATCTTGGACTCTGGTCATCCGGGTGCCCAAACCAACCCTGATAGCCGAACATAGCTTTCCCGGTATAGCTTGAGTTATCGACTTTTGGCACAGCCAGGTTTTGGGCTGTCGCTGTTCCTGTAATAGTTACGATTATTATGAATAGTACTATTTTCCTCATTTATTATTGCCAATTTAATCTGTTTGACACAGAATCCGAAGCGTGGTGAATCTCCAATGCTATAAAAGAATGAATTAGTGTATCAGCACTTACATCCCATTTTCTGAAGCCCATGGATCGCTTATCAAAATTTTTCGATGTACTTTCTCCGCTTACCAGTTGTATGCCCTGGTAATTATTGATGATCAGTTCATGTTTATGACCTGATAAATATGCCAGGACATGATGATCACTAAGCAACTCCAAAATCTCCGTTCTTTTTTCCAGGGGGAAATTGGAATAGGATTCCTCCTCATCAATATCTTCAATATATATGGGGAAGTGTCCTGCCACAATAGCACGTTCATCACCCTTTACAGATTCCATGGTCTCTTTGAACCATGTATCATGTTTCCTGGATTCTTCTCCAATATCAGTTTTCCAAAGTTGTGAATTCGTTAAAATGAAGGCTACTCCCTTGTGGTAAAAACTGAAATAATCTTTCCCCAATGTGCTCCTGTAGAAAGCCAGGGAGCTATCAGTGGGTTCCATTCCAACATCATGATTTCCCGGGATATTGTAATATGGGATATTAAGTCCGTCAATAATCCTTTTAAAATCTGCATAGCTGCTATCACTGGCATGGTTCACAAGGTCTCCACAGAAAATGACAAAATCCACGTCCAACTCATTAATTTGCCTAACCGTTTGTCCTAAAGTCGCTGTGTCGTGTTCATAGCCACCCATCCCCAATTGTGGATCACAAATCTGGACAAAGGAGAATGGGTCCGGAGTCCTGTCACAAGAAACAAGAAAAAGAATAAGCAGAGCTGCAGTAATGCTGTTTAAATATTTTTTCATATTTCACACTGTTAATAAAACAATATTTTATTGAATCAGGAAGCGGGATGAGAGAGTAGAACTATCCGTTTTTACTTGTATGATGTACATTTGTGGCTTAAATAACGCGCTATTGATCGTCAGATCATCTCCCTTGGCAAATTGCTTTTTATAAACAATCTTTCCCATCATATTAGTGATTGAAATATCTACATGTTGAGATTTATCTATTTCAGAATCCATTTTGACCCTAAAATAATCATTACTAACAGGGTTGGGATAAAATGTGAGCTTACCTACAGAGTTTGTCGTAGCAATATCCGACGGGTCTATAGCAGTTGCAGTTTGTGACTCACCCACAATTTTAATATCGTCAATCATTGTTTTTAAATCACCGCTCTTCCTGCGATAAACTCTAAACCAATTGATAGCTGAAAAATCGGGTAAACCTCCCGTTACTGTTGCACTGTTTAAATACAGTTTAACATGATTCCATCCATTTTGTAATCCTGTTAGACTCCAGTTGTACTCCTTTTCATCAGGCTTTCCGGCGCTTCCCAACTCCACTTGGTTTGCATCGCCTAATTTAGTGATATCGGATACATAATACCAAAATTGCAACATGGCACCAGTGGGAATTACATTAATGTTTTTTGCGACATCAAAACTTTTTGAGAACTCATCCATATTCATACCATTAAACTCAAAGCATCCTGCACCTTGTATATGGTCCTTATTATTTTCTATAAGGATTGCACTTGGTTCCCATCCATTTTTGCTGTCACAATTATCAATTATAAAAGTAGTTAACTCAACAGGGGGTGCCGGATCTGGTTTGCTATTGGAATATATATAAATTTCGGGATAAATTGATAAATCAGAACTCGTACTGTTGGCGTTAAGGACGGCTAAGGAAAAAACATTTTCTCCATCGATAAGAAACGGTTTTGTTCTACTGGTTATTTCTCTTATGATTAATTCCTCTTCGATATTAATTGCCGCATTGGCAGCAGATTCATTGGTAACTGTTGCGTCATCCACCCTTTGCCTGTCAATTTCATTTCCATTTAAATATAAAACATATCCATCGTCATAATCTACACCAAATTCTATTTTCTGTATTTCTTCCACATCCATCAGTAAAACTGCCTTACGCATAAAAACGCGTTCGGTTTTTCCGGTAATTGTATTTAATCCCGGATCGTTATATCCTATCGGTGCAGGGCCGTTTTCCCATCCGGAATCATTATAGGATCTTTTGTTCCAATTATCAATATCATCAACTCTGCTTACGACATACTTCCAGGTATCACCTAACTCTATAATAGTGCTTTTGTAAACAACGGCATCGGGTAATGCCAACTCCGAAGTTCCCACGCAAAAATCACCATGATAATCTATATAAGCCCACACATAGTTACCCAGGGTATCTACGCCAAAATCGCCAGGCTTTTGAGCATCATCGGGTGCACCAATAGTCTTTTTGGCATTCTCATCGGGCCATTCTGTTCCATAATTTGATAAATACCACTCTCCAACATTCTCATCCCGCAAATCGAAGTCAAGAAAGCTTATTAGGTTTAAAGTTTCTTCTTGCTCGTTTGTCATTTGGGTATCATCGTAGGTTAATTTTAACAAATACGGCGATGTTCTTCTACTATTACCGGTATTTGCAAGTCCTCTTAACACGAGAACATCAGACTGGATAGCATCTTGTTTTCCCTCATGCCAATCTTCTTTGGCAAACCAACCTGTTGTAACATTTAATGTGTAGTTATGCGTTTTTCCGCCAGCAACAAAAGATCTTGAATCGGCATTGACCCCCTTAATTATTTCCATTTGGGTTCCTAAATATCCATTGCCTTGAATATGATCTGAAATGGTTGAAAAGTTTGCTCCGGATGGAATTAGTTTTTGCTTACCATTATTGGAATAAATATACTCATCTGCTAAATAAAAATTGGAGAAGGATCCATCCGCTTCTTCGTCGCTATAATAGGTTTTAATAACCACAAATTCCTCAAATACATCCATTACCATGTAGTTAGCTTTATATCGACCATCAGATTTTTTGTTAACCTTTGTAAACTGAACCCTATGATCGTCGGTAGGCTCACGTTCAAACTCCGTATAGACTTTAAATGCTGCTGCACCTACAGTGTAATCAAAGGAAACAGGATCAATGTTCTCATCGATATACATGGCTCTATGGTAGTAGTGGTTGTGCCCGGAGAACCATCCCTCAATGCCATAGTCAGTTGAAGCCTTTAAAAAATGCTCAGGAGTATCATTTGCTGATGGACTGCTAATTAAATCCAGAGGGCCATGTACAGCCAAAGCAAAAAGATTCATATGCTGAATAGAAAAAATGCGAGCACTTGGACTTTCTTGTCTAATTTTCTGGTAAGATTTTGTTAGCCAATCGCAATAACCACCCCCATCAAAGGCATCCAGTAAAACAAAGTAGGTATGGCTTTCTTCGTGCTTTACCGTATAGGAGTAGTTTAGATAATTGGGGCTTGATGGTGTACCTCCTGGTACTGTGTTTTTATCAATATAAGCGCCGTTAGAATCGGAATTATCAAATAAATATGGGAATACCACTTTCCAGGGTGTTCTTTTGCGGTAATCATGATTCCCTATAATGGGATAAAAAGGTATTCCAGCATCTGACAAAGGTTTTGTAAATAAAGAATTAAATATTTGTAACTCATTAAGTATTTTTGGTTCCTGCTCGTTTGAAGGTACTCCTGATACTTTTGCATTAGTTACATCACCAACATGCAACACAAAATCAATTTCGCCAACTTCATTTAGTATATGATTTCTGATCCCGATAATCTCATTTTGGGCAACACCATATTCTTCATCATCACCCTGGGTGTCGGGAATAATAGCAACTCTCAATTGATGCGTTCCGCCGGGTAACTCAGCACAAACAGGTCGTTCCTGAGCTAATGCCGGTTGAGATGAAAAAAGGTAAGCGGCCAGTAGTGTATAAAAAGAAAAGATAGTTTTATTCATAAAGTTAGTAGACTAGATTAAATAATGTACAATATAATTTGTATCTTGTTGTGCATATGTAAATTACGACTACTGCTTGTTGTCTAATAGCGCTTTCATCTCTTTTACAATTTCAGCATATTCAATATCCTCCGCCAGATTGTTGTATTCGACAGGATCATTCTGTTAAACATACAACTCTCGACCTTTATTCCCAAGTTCAGTAGCCTTAAAGTCATAAATCTCATCCCGGCCTTTGTAGTCATTATCCTCTTCCTTTATAGTATGATATATTTTACCGCGGTTCATTGTATAATAACCATTTTCTTTTCTTCTCCGGCAGGGTCTCTTTTATCGTTGCTACCGGTATATGAACCAAGTCCTGCACTGAGGATTAAAAGATTAATCAGGTTTTTCATTATATTGATTTATTTGCGCACGGGCATCTCATAACTTGTATCCCGTTCTTTTCTCAGCATTTTTGCTGCCTCGCCGGTTAAGAACAGGTACTGATCAGATGGGGCACCATCGTTATCAATAAAGTGAGCCTTATCGCTGTTAGGAGGATTATCAGATACTTTAAAAATGGCAGTTCCTTCATCAATCTCATCAAACATAGCTACATAGATCATTTCTGCACCAGCATCTATCATAGTTACCATTTGATCCCAAAAGAACTGTCCACCCAATCGGGGTATGGCTCCATAAGCTGTATATCTCGCATGTTCCGGACGTCCAAGTGAAAGATTCCTCCAGCTGAAACCCGGACAAGCGATAGGTGCATAATCAACTCCATGCTCCTTGCTCCAAGCAATATCAGCTTTGACATGGTCCCGGAGGTGATCCATTGGTTTATGCACCAGTGGAGTAAAACGCTGCACCATCCATGGGAGAACAATGTCTGCTGATTCTATTAGTTCATGCAAATAAGGATCGGGCAGGCAGTCCTTATCCAGTTCGCGAAAATAGGTTGGCACGCCCAACATAACAGAGCATCCACCATATACTGGATCATTTTTCAGGAAATCGATCAGCTTATCCAGTTTGATTTTGCGAATATCATAGGAACGATCAGGAAAACCAACACCCCAAATGGTTACCAGGGGTTTCCCATTGTGATGCAGGTAGGTCTGTTTTTTTCCGAAATCAAGCACCTTCAGCTCATCAACAAGCTTTTTCCAATCTTCAATTATACGATCACAATCATCCTTCCCGGGCTGAAGACCAGAAAGATCGTACATTACCGCTATAGCCCTGTCGTATTTTTGTGATGCCTTGAAAGCATTTGTCAATATTCTATCCTGGGATTTAGGCTCGTCAGGATTTCTGGTAATACCATAAAAACGCTGCATAAATACCCCATCAATTCCATATTCTTTCATCCATTTAAAATGCAGATCTGTGGTACTTTCATCCACTGAGCTGAATACCCTGGCTGGTGTGCCATCTTCATAAAGAAATTCTGTTGCATAAGTCTTTTCGTAATCTGAAACATCAGGCCAGATATCAATGGTGTTGTTTTCCGGGTTGAATTTATCTCCTTTTCCGAAGTGTCCCCATCCGCTATTCATCTCATCTCCTTCTGCACGGAACCATCCCTGGTAACCGGCCATAATTAGTCCCTTATAAGTTGAATACATGGGTTTTTTTGCCCCTTTTTCCTGTGAGTAAGCGGTAAAAAAGAGACAACACAGTGCGAATATGAATATTTTTTTCATGTTCTTATTTTATCAGTTTTGAAGAAATTATTTACTTATAGATTTTATCAGGGTGTTGTACAATTCAGGGTCTGTTCCCCATGACTTATTTGCCTTTGGACCCATTTCAAAAATCAGTTTACCACCCTTCATTATATCCTCATGCAATATCCAGGGACCGCTGATTTCTTCTCCGTTCAGGCTTGCTGATTGTATATACTTATTTTCCTCAGAGGCACCCTCAGCTTCTATCTCAAATGTGATTCCATTTCCCAGTTCAATCGCGGAATATTCAAAAAACGGACTTCCAATACTATAAATTGGCAGTCCGGGTGTTACCGGATAAAAACCAAGGGAGGAGAATACCACGAATGATGACATTCCTCCGCCATCCTCATCACCCGGCACCCCCATCAGATCATTGCGAAACCACTCCTTAATGAGTTTGCGTAAAGATTTTTGAGTGTTCCATGGCTGACCGGCATAATTATACAAGTAAGGAATATGCAATGAAGGTTCATTAGCCATAGAGAACTGACCAACATTTCCTGTATGATCAGGCAACTTCGCATAAAACTGATATTTTCCCATACCCAAAGGCTCAGTAAACATGGCATCAAGATTCTTTACGAAATTCTCATTTCCCCCCATCAGATTGATAAGGTCAGGAATATTGTGCTGAACATCCCAGCGATAGATCCATCCATTGTTCTCGCCATAAAACCCTCTTGCACCCATACCGCCGGAAAATTTATAATCAAATGGCATAATGAAATTTCCTTCTTTGTCCTTTGGGTGAAAGAATTGAGTCTCTTCATTATACAGGTTTCTGTAGTTAAAAGAAGTCTTTGCAAAGTATTCGGCGTCACCGGTTTTTCCCAATTCAGTGGCTATTTGAGCCAAACACCACTGATCATAGGATGTACCGAGTGTCACTGCAACAGGCTGACGGCGCTCAAAAGAATGCACCTCAGGGATGGTCTCTTCTTCATCTTCATATAGTGCAGGGATATATCCATTTTCTTTGTAGAAAAGGTCGAGTTTTCCGGCAGGTTTTCCTGACCAGGGAGCAAGTGTTTTTTCCATAATTGCACCTTTGGCTGCCTGATATGCTTTCTCCAAATCAAAATTTCTAAGTCCTTTGCGATAAGCATCAATAACCGAAGCCATGCCATGATTTGAGTTCATCCTCCGGCTATCTCCGGTAATTTCCGGAAAGGTAGGCATCCAGAAATTATCCATTTGTTCCGCCATCAGCACAAAAGAGTGTAGTATATCTTCCTCTTTTTCAGTGTCAATCAGTGTGCGAAGAGGATGATGAGCTCTGTAAGAATCCCAGATCCAGTCATCAGTATAGAATGGCCGACCCTCGTCATCATGGACGGTTCCATTGAATGCACTATAATACCGGCCATCTTCAGAAATGCAAACAGGCCTTTCATAACAGCGGTATAATGAAGTATAGAAAACAACCCTGTCGTCATTTGATCCTCCGGCAACATTAATCTTTCCCAATGCTTCATTCCAGATATCGCGTCCCATGGACTGCAATTCAGCAACCGTCTTCCCAGACACCTCCCGCTCCATATTTTTACGTGCCTGATCCTCGTCGATAAATGAAATACCATATTTCAGGTTTAATTTTTTTGTTTCCTCCGGATATTTAAGCACTAAGGTGGCATCTCTTCCTTTGGCATTGTTACCTTCTTTTAGGGCTCCGTCATCCAGAACGGCAAGCGCCTGAGGTAAATCTTCAGGAAGCAGGTACAAAAATACCCTTGTGTTGTTTTGAAGTAACTGATAGCCACTTATTGCTTCCCCGTTCCATGTCAATTCTCCATCCTTGCTATTTATAATTAAATAGGAAGGGGCATTGTTCTCAAATTGTAATTCATAGGCTGCCGACTGATGGGATATTCCATAATCAACATTAATTTGCAGATTATCCAGATACACTGAATAAGAATATGGAGTCAACTTTTCCCGATCATAACTATATTGTATAACGGAGCATAATTCATCTTCAGAACCCTGGAATGGGCTAAGATTGAAAGCTGAGCTGCCCCGATGACTGGTTACTACCAGAGGAAGTCCGGATAATTCTATTTCCGTGTAATCTCCACGTTGAGGATAAACCCTTAGCAGACTATTTGGAAGATGAATGGTTGGGAAGGTTGGCACGAGCAGGTGGCTAATGTTTCCCATATAGGGATTGACATAGTCAACAGGATCGTTTTGATCTGATTCAGATTGTTCTGAAGGACAACTGATGCCAGTAAGAACGGCGAGGCAGAAGACCGTAATGATAGTTGCTTTGAGTTTTAACATGGTTCTTTCAATGGTTAATTGCAAAATACGTTCTTAAATATAAAAAATCATTAATATATTCTTAATGGACCACCGTGGCACAAAATGGGTTGCGAGTAGATATATTTGCCTTGATTCATGGTTTTCAGTTTTTTACAAAGCTAAAACCAAGTTTTTCATTTCAAATCGAAACGCACCTAAAAAGCTATACAAGTCAGTCATATCAAGTATTTCATAGAAATTTATATTAATTTAATCGGACACTAGTGATGTCTGATACTCATATCAGTTTATTCATTACTAAGAGAAATTCTCATAAAATATATTAATTTTGACAAAATAAAATCTATCAACTCTTTAATGGGCTACCATCAATTGCTCTGCCGATTAGAAGCTGAGTTTTGAAACCAGAAATTTGAGGTGAATATATGAGATTTAAACAAGCTTCTTATATCCTTCTGAAATTGATCAAAGGCTGGACCGCAATAAGCTATCTGGTTCTGTTTCTATGGCTTTCTACTCAAGTCTCATTTGCCCAGTCATACGGTTTAAATTTTTCCGGCCATGAAGTATCACTTGATCAGAGGACTCAGTTATATCTTACTCCTGATAAACCGCTCCCTCTTAGTTCTCCCCTTGAACTATCTTTCAAATTAAAAATGGAGCCTGATGCAGCTTCATATTTTGGATATATTTTCAGGATGGTATTAGGGGATAAGAACATTGACCTGATGCATGGTTTTCTTCCTGACAGGCCGAATAATTTTCAGTTGGTACTAAGTGATCAGGACGAAGAACATTCATTCAGCATTCCACTGAGCATAATAACATCAGAATGGATTGAGTTTCAATTTTTGGTTGATTTGGATAAGCAGAAGTTAGTCTGTAATGTACTTGATATTAGCAGGGAAGTAGACATGAAAAATTATTCCGATAAAGATGGATTCAGACTCTTTTTCGGGGCGCATACTTTCGGGCACTTCTCAACTACGGATGTTTGCCAGATGGATATTAAGGATGTTAAAGTTACTTGCGCCGGTAAAAAAACCTATAATTGGCCCCTTGATCAGGAAGAAGGCAATATCGTCCTGGAAAAAAATCATAACGCAAATGGCAGGGTTGAAAATCCAAATTGGTTACTCAGGCTGCACAATCAGTGGAAAGAAATGTTCAGCTTTGAGATCCCCGGCTTTGTAAAAACAGCTTTTAACCCTGAGGATGGAAAGATTTATATTGCATCTTCAAAATCCATGAAAATTATTGATCTTTCTGATCATACCTCCACCCGAAGCACCACCATAGAATATTCCCGGCCATATAAAATGGTGTCAGTAAATAATATGCTCTTCGATACACTTAGGAATGAATTGATCTGTTATTCATTAGACCTTAACTTCCTTCATCACTTTAATGAAAATTCCGGAGCCTGGTCAGGATTTCCCTCAGATACCATTAATTCAACAAGCTTCTGGCATCACAATAAATTAATTACTCCTGATGGCAATCTTTATACCTTTGGAGGTTATGGTGAACATCAGTACAAAAACCAGGTGTATAAATGGTCTGAGGAGTATGCACGGTTTGATACAATCAGCACCAAAGGGGAGTTTTTTCCGAGATATCTTGCCGGCGGAGGATATAATCCCAATGACAGCTTGTTTTATATTATTGGGGGCTATGGTTCTAAGAGTGGAATTCAGACTGTGAATCCTGACTACTATTATGATATTATAAGTTACTCTTTTGAGGACAGTAGTTTTCAACAGGTTTTTAACTTCAGGGAGACTAATATGGTATTCTGTTTTGCCGGTTCGGTAGTTATTGATGACTCATCGAATTTATATGGTCTCAGGTTTTCAAAAAACCTTACAGATAATGCATTGCAGCTGGTTAAAATCCCGCTGAAAGACCCTAAAATCATAGAGTTAGGTTCTCCTATAGATTTCAGCTTTATTGATGTCAAATCATCAGCCGAATTGTATTATTATCCACGCTTGCAAATAATGCTTGCTGTAAGTACCTATTTAGATGAAAATGTTTCACAGGTTAAAATATACTCTATTGAATTCCCTCCTCAAGCCTACACAGAGCCCATTGTAAAAATAAGTCCTTCTCCGATCAAATCAATATGGTTTTTATTAGGTGGCATTCTGGCGGTAATTGCGGCAATAATAATTCCTTATATTATCCGAAAGAAGAGAAAAACAGCCTCAGACAAAGAAAGTGTTGAACCGGTATCAGCCATCATAGCCAAAAAGCCAGAGAAATCTCATGCAGCCAGGGAAATTTCAGCAAATTCAATTATTCTTTTTGGAGGGTTCCAGATCATAGATAAAGATGGAAAAGATATCACCGGTTCCTTTACGCCCCTTTTAAAGAAACTACTTCTATTCATATTGCTAAGCTCATTAAAACATAATAAGGGAGTGTCATCAAACCTCTTGTATGAGACTTTTTGGTTTGACAAGTCAATTGATAGTGCAAGAAACAACAGGGGTGTAAATATTGTCAAATTGAGGTCATTGCTTGAAAAGGTTGGGAGATGCAACATTACCAAAGATACAGGCTATTGGAAATTTGAAATGGAGCAAGGTTCATTATATATTGACTATCTGGAATATTTAAATATAGCCAGCAATAAGGATCCCTTAACCAAAGAAGAGGTTCTTAATTTGTTAGCGATTATTGAAAGAGGAGCTTTCCTTCGGAATATTGAAGATGATTGGCTGGATGATTTTAAATCAGATGTGTCAAACGGCATAATTGACAAGCTGGCTGAATATATCAATAATTCTGATAGTGATCCGGATTTCATCCTGCAACTGACCAATTGCATGTTTATGTTTGATATGGTAAGTGAAGAGGCGATGATCTTACAATGCTCCACCCTGGTGAAACTGGGGAAACATAGTCTTGCCAAGAAGGCTTATGAAAAATTTGTAAAAGAGTATAAGCTTCTTTATGGCGAAGAATACGATAAATCCTTTATCAGTATTACGGCTGATAAAAAGATGTAATTCATACCAATCAGGATTACCACAATTAAAAGATTCGGTTAATAATTCTTAGGTTTTCTATGCATTGTCAGGCAGACACTAGCCATAATCAATTGACATTCTGCATCATTTCGAGCGAAGAGAAGCAATCTTTTCAGGTTTGACGAGTTTTTCCGGATAATATCATAAAGTAAATTAGAAAAAAAAATGTTTGCAACGAGCTTTTTATTTTTCTATTAACTTTCTGTTAATGACAAATTAATCACTATTTCCCATATTTACATATTATTATTTAAATTGTAATTTATTATTCAAGTAAATCAATTTTAATGGTTATTAACTAAATCTAATTAAAATGAAAAAACTTTATCTATTATGTTTATTTGGGCTATTTTTTAGTGTAACGATGTTTGGCCAGGTTACATGGTCTGCTACGGCAGATGGATTATGGTCAGATCCTGCTAACTGGGGTGGCGTTGTTCCTACAATTAATGACGAAGTTAGAATAGGCGTCCCCGCAATATGTACTGTTGATGCTGATGCGGAATTTGGCAGACTGCGTCTTGGTTATAATGGTGATGCTGAAATGATAATAAAAGCAAATGTAATTATGACTGCATTGGCTTTGGATTGGCATTCCATTGGAGAGAATTACAAAGGAAAACTGACCGTTGAAGCGGGTGCTGTACTTGATCTTAAAAACAAACACAATTACTTTTCCCAAAATGGAGGTGATGCAGAAGTGCATCTTTATGGAACTATAAAAAATACTGAGAGTATCAGACTCGGAGAAAAAGGTGGAAATTGCAATGTAACCATTTATACCGGAGGTGAATTAATTTCCAGGTATATCAGCGATATAAACAGATGGGGAGCTGGTGCCCATTTGGATATAAGAGGTGGTACATTCAGACTGACTCAAATAGAAGGAGAAGTTAAAACATTCATTGAGCAAGGTAAAATTGTTGCCTACGGAGGTGGTGGAAAATTAGTTTATGCTGAAACTGATGGAAATACTGTTGTTACCTCAGAAGAAGATCCTTCAGCTCCAACAATTGAAAGTTCTATTCCTTTTGATACCGAAACAGGATATCCAGGTGCATCACCTATTATAATTACTTTTTCAAAATGGATGGATCGTGCAAGTGTTGAAGCTGCATTAACCGTTAGTCCTGCTATTGTTAATCAAACTCTTACCTGGGCACAAAACACACTTACTATCGCTGGTGATGCAATGACCGATTTAACTAATTACACGGTTACAATCGGAGCCACGGCAAAGGATGTTAACGGAATTGCAGTTGCAGGTGCGCTTTCATTTGGATTTACAACTATTGATCCAAATGCTCCCCCAATTGTTGTAACAACCAATCCTTTAGATGGTGCAACAGGTATTAATGAAGGTACTGCTATCGAAATCATATTCTCCAAGTCGATGGATTCAGCAAGTGTATCAACAGCTATCACAGTTGTTCCTGCCTTTGAAAACGCTATCTCTTCATGGAGCAATGAACACAAAACGCTAAGCATCGCTCATGATAACCTTGGATGGAATCAGGTTGTTAATGTTACATTAGCTGCAGGTGCAAAAGCATTGGTTGACGAAACTGTTTTAGCCGCTGATTATACTTTTAGTTATACTGTAAGGGGACAACCTCTGACTACTATTGTTTGGAATCCTGCACAGGATGGCTCAAGTGATGGTTTATGGACAACTGCCGCAAACTGGACCTTAGGTGTAGTGCCCGATGGTAATTATAAAACCGTTCTCAACGTACCGGGGGCTGGTTCTGTAACCCTAACCGATAGTGTAAATGTAAATAGCATTAGATTAGGAGATGGTGGTCCTGGAGATACCCTTTTTATAAAAGATAATGCCTATCTGAAGACAAATGATGAATGGAATGGATTTGGAATTGGCGACACTTCGGTTGTGATTATAGAAGCTGGCGGAACATTGGATCTGTCATCACATGCATGGATTGCATATCACGCTAAATCAAAAAGCACTATCGACGTGTATGGTACGATGTACATTAAAGGATCCACAGGTTTAAACTGGGCAGACGATGGTGGAGTAGGTACTCTTACTATTCATCAAGGGGGTGTTCTGAATATGAGAAGTTTAAATGATTTTGCAGAATCAGGAGCAAATTCAGCTTCTATTAATGCAGGCTCTGTTATCGATGTCAATGGCGGTGAATGGACAATTAACCGTCATGATGGTCAGAAGGCGGTAGCTAAAGCATATATAGAAGCAGGTAGAATTACTGCTTTTAAAGGCGCCGGATTTGTACGTGTAGTTGAAGATTCTATTGTTACAGATACAGACACAACCTATATAACATTTATTACCTCAACAATGGTAAGAAATACAGATGCCACATTGAGTGCATTTACTTCAGATGTTGGCGGTGTGTTACACCCTGCATTTGATCCTGCCGTAACAACATATAATCTTATTGTTCCTTTTGGAAGTTTCTGGGCAAATATCGGGGGTGTTCCCGCTGATAAATATGCCTCAGTTTCACCGGAGGTTTTTGTTGATCTTTCATTAGGAGGCGGACAAGCTGTAATTACTGGTATGGCTGAAGATGGAAGTACTAAGGATTATACTGTTAATGTCACAGTGGCCGAAGTTTCAACACCAAACATAAGCGCATTGAAAGAGAATGCTTATTATATTGCTTCTCAAGATATTGTGAGAGTTAAGAATGCTGTTTCTGTTAAAATGGTCAGTATATTTGACATAACAGGAAAACTGAGATTCAATTCCAATGTTTACAAATCTGAAACATTTGATATTGATGCCAGTGCTCTTAAGCAGGGTCTCTATATTATTCAGTTGAGAAACTCAGACGGCAGTAGAAAAAGCTTTAAGTTTATAAAGTAATACTGTCGTTAGTACTCTGTACCAAACCTATTTTATCAATCTTCCGCCTGTGTTCAGGCGGAAGATTTTTTTTGGTAAATCAAATATTTAGATGCATTTTGGCGGTCAATATGTCGGGTTAGTTGTATTATGTGTTGTTTGAATGGTAATAATGCAAGCCGCTTCGGCAGAGCTAGGAAAGGTCAGCTTAAAAAACAAATCCGTATAGTGCTGCGTGCCCCAGCCAAAGGCTTCGGTCGCCGTTGGAAACTTCTGGTGCCTGCTCATTAGCTTCAGCAAAAGCATAAGGGAAGAGCCCGTCCCTGAACTTGTTTCGTGATTTAGTGAGGGGCAGTCGGAGGAAGGTACAAGATAGAGCGGAAGTGTGCTGGTGTTTAAATTCAAATATTAACGAAAGTCCGGTGATTACGGGAAAACAATGAATTATTAAGTAAAAATATTTCAGATTAATAAATTTTTAATGTTTTGTTAAGCGTGAAACTTTACGTTTAAATTTTATTCATTAATAATAAAGTTTGGTTTATAAAATCTAAATCAACGATAAGAACTAACTTGAAATTATTATATTTTGTACACCCACTAAACTAAAATTATTTACTATGAAAATTTGGCAAAAATTATTTGCTCTGATTGCCATTTTTATGTTCACCACTTCCATGGTTTTTTCTCAGGGAAAAACAATCAAGGGGAGTGTGAACGATGAACGTGGCAACCCTCTTCCGGGAGTAAATATTGTTATTGAAGGGACAACGACAGGTGCTGTGACAGATGTCAATGGATTTTTCAGTATTGAAGCAAATGTAGGGCAAATTCTGGTAATTCGATTTATTGGGATGAAACCCCAATTGATTGAAATCAGACCCACCGACACGTTTCTTGAAATCACTCTTGAGGAAGACATTCAAGCTTTGGAGGAATTGGTGGTTGTGGGATATGGCACTCAAAAGAAAGAGAGCGTGGTTGGTGCAATTGGAACCACCACAGGAGAAGATCTTAAGGTACAGGGGAATTTTTCAAACATGCGCGACGCACTTGCTGGATCCATGGCAGGTGTATCAGTATTGTCTTCCTCAGGTTTGGCAGGAGCTCAGGATGTTGATGATGGCAGGCTTTCAAGAGAGACAGAAATTCTGATCAGGGGTAAAACTACCTGGAATGATGCTTCTCCACTGATACTCGTTGACGGTATTGAGCGTGACATGAATGATATCAATGTCAATGAAGTTGCAAACATTTCGGTATTGAAAGATGCATCTGCTACTGCAGTATTCGGCGTTAAAGGAGGTAACGGTGTTATCCTTATTACCACCAAGCGCGGAAAGGAAGGGAAGGCTGTATTCAATGTTGAAGCGGAGGTGTCTTTTGAATCTCCAAGTATGATTGTTGAAGGTGCAGGAACAGTAGAAGGTCTTAGGGCACTTAACTATGCAGCCGAGCGAACAAGACGCATCCAGAATGCAGAAACTTTTGCGGGTTATACTTCAGATGCCATAATGGAATACTATCGAAAAGGGACATACCCTTATGCATATCCCGATAATGATTGGATAGATATTCTATTTAAAGACTTTACTCAATCGTACCAATTAAATACGTATGTAAGTGGAGGTACGGAAAAAGTAAAATATTTCGCTTCAGCCGGTTTTAACCATTTTGAAGACCTACTTAACGTTCAGGATGTAGGTCAGGGCTATGTGCCTGATTTCGATTACGATCGGCTGAATATACGTTCAAATTTCGACTTTCAGATTACTCCTACCACAACCCTTAGGGCCAACTATTCCGGTGTATATAGTGCCCAAAGTAATCCGCCGAGTACATCCTGGAATGGAATTTTTGACGGACTGGTTGATCAGCCCGGAAATTCCCAGGTCCTGGTTTACGAAGATGGAATCTATGGTGCCTATAATACGGATATATCGGTTGATAATCCTGTGTATCGTCTCTATTTTTCAGGAAAGGAGAAAACGAATCGAACAACAATTAATATGGACTACACCCTTGATCAGGATCTTAATTTTATTACTGAAGGACTTTCTTTTTCAGCCAAGTTAGCTTACGATAACCTTTTTGTAAATAATGGTTTAGAAGTGAATGACAACGGGGCAAAGACCAAGGAAATTGATCCGGAGTTCTATCTTCGGGGAGGATATTATGATTACGATCAAGAAGTTTATATGTTGGATGGAGCGCCGGTTGCAGACATGGCTGGTGAGGGATGGGCAACATATTATAGTGGCTCAGGAGGGGCGACAGCTGCCGGATTTGGTTGGCTCAAGCAACCGCTGGATTATGATGCCGAGTCATTGCGACTGGGAAGTTCCTTGCGTACGCTCTATTACGAAACACGTTTGAATTATGCGCGTGATTTTGGCAACCATGGAGTAACAGGTCTGGCCATGTTCAGTCGCCAGGAGCGTGAGAGAGGAAGTGGTTGGCCAAATAAACGAGAGGACTGGGTTGGTCGTTTAACTTATAGTTATGCAGATCGCTATTTGCTGGAGGTAAATGGTGCTTACAACGGTTCTGAGAAATTTGGTCCGGACTACCGCTTTGACTTTTTCCCATCTGTTGCGGTTGGGTGGATAATCTCGAATGAAAATTTCATGCAACAAACTGCTGATTGGATAAATAATTTAAAATTAAGGTATTCGAATGGACTTGTAGGGAACGACCGTGTGAGTATCGGCTCTATTTGGCCCTATCTTACTCTTTATTCTTTAGACGAGGGTACATCTGCTATGAGTTCTTCAAATTTAGGTTACCCGATTTCAGATTACGAATACACTGCTTACCTTGAAGGTATTCCCGGAAATCCGGATCTGCGTTGGGAAAAGGCCCATAAACAAAATCTGGGTCTGGATATAGGTTTGTTTAAAAATAAGATTATGTTTTCCGCAGATGCATTTACGGAGTTTCGATACGATATGTTGTTGGCTGCCAGTGATCGCGGAGTACCTGAGATTTCAGGAAAACCACCTACAGCAGCTAATGTTGGAGAAGCGCAATCGAGGGGATTGGAAATAGAGCTTACTTATAGAAACACTGCGATAAATAATGCATTCAACTACTGGATCAAGACGAACTGGTCAGTTTCTCGCAGTGAAGTATTGTATAAGGAGACTCCGAATCTTGTTCCTGCATACCAAGCTCCGGAGGGATACCCTATTAATCAAACCAGAACTCCCATTTCCAGTGGTTTTATCAACAGCTGGGATGATCTTTATGTATATTCCGGATCAAGTGTCATTGATGAAACCAGTGATTTAATGCCGGGAGATCTTGCCATGATTGATTATGATTCTGACGGAGCCTTCGAGAGCAACGACGATGTTGTTCCCTATGGCTACCCGGTTTATCCGCAAAACAACTATGGGGTAACATTAGGAGCTGACTTCAAGGGCATTGAACTTATGGTGCAATTTGTAGGGGCATATAATGTCACGCGTAGAATCGATATTGATATGTTTGAACGCAATAATGCATACGTTCCATCATACCTACTGGCAGATACCTGGACCCCGGGATATAACAATGTAAATCCTACATTTCCGGCATTTGCACTGGCAGACAAATACACACCCAGAGGTCAGTATTCCTATTACGATGGCTCCTTTTTGCGTTTGCAGTCCTTACAACTTGGTTATAACCTGCCACAACAATGGACCAGGAAACTGAGCGTTCAAAATTTGAAGATTTTTGTAAATGGAAGAAACTTATTCCTTTTTACAAGAATGCCTGATGATGGAGTTGGTGCCAATCATTCCACTAAAAATTACCCCGTCAAGAAACAAGTCAATTTAGGACTAAATATTCAATTTTAATAACGAATGAGTAAAATTGAAACAATGAAAAAAAATAGATTATTATATCTGATTACCATAGCTTTGATGTTTTCCTTTTCAGGCTGTGAAGACTATTTGAATATTCCTCCTGAGGCAGCACTGGATGAGCAGGATGTTTTCAGATCATATGAAACCTTCCAGGGATACCAGGATGAATTATATGACCTGCTTGTCGATTACAATCGCCATGGGGCCCGTCGTACCATGTCCCTTGGAGGTGAAGCTGTGAGTAAAGACGGGCAATCGGTTATTCATGCAAACCAGGGAAAATACAGCCAAAGCAGTGGTGGTCTGATGTCATCTCAATCAGTATTCTTCGATCATGACGAGGGAAGTTCATCTGAAGAGGCCAATACCGGTCTTTACTCCCATATTTGGACAGCCCTGCGTATTACGAACATGAGTCTCCAGAAGTTGGAGAGCGGACTTCTGACAGATGCAAGCGAACAAGAGAGAAACTGGCTGAAGGGTCAGGCACTATTTTTTCGTGCATTTTGGCATTACGAGTATGTGCGAATATGGGGTACAATTCCCTATATGGATACCATTATCCCATCTACAGATCAATTATCTTACATGCAGCGCCATTGGAGTTACAACAAGAATGGGAAAAAATATAATGATGTTCAGGCGGTTTTCGAAAGAATTGTAGATGATATGGAAGAAGCTGCTAATTTATTGCCTGCGGTATGGCCTTCACTTAACATTAATTATGGCCGACCTACGAGTATTGCTGCTTTAGGATATAAAGCCAAAGCACTCCAATATTCTGCCAGTCCGCTTTTTAATGAGCAGGCCACCGGAACCCTGGATTATGATAAGGATTTATTAACGCGCTCTGCCCAAGCCTGTCAGGCAACCATTGACGCGGCTAAAGCTGTAATTGGAAGCCAGCCTTCGGGAATGCCGGTAGTGAATGGCGATGGCTTGACAAACTGGGAGGATATAAGACAGATGTACTGCACGTTCAGCGGAGATGTCCAACCAGGCACCGGAGAGGTTCTATGGAAAAAGCCCACCAATATGTATGGAAGTATATCCATCAGGCAAACGGCGGGAAGAGTATATCTTTGCAAGCAGCTGTCAAATCAGGATGGCGCAGTAGGCACCGTTCAGTATGCTGATAAGTTTGAAATGTCAGATGGAACCCGGTATAAGCCGGAGTATGATAAGGATTCTACTAAACGTTGGGAAAACCGTGATAAGCGTTTTGACCTTACCTATTACGTTCATGGCGACGCCGCAGGATCTATGGTCTTAAATCTTTGCACTAAAAGAAGGTCCTTGCAAATCAACTGTTTTATTGTTCGAAAATATCTCCCTGATGGCGCAAATAAAGATAATACGGGTACCACTGCCTATGCAACACCTCTATTGCGTTTGGCTGATATTTATTTAACCTATGCTGAAGCAGCCTATGAGAGCACTGGTAGTTATACAACCAAGCCTGCAGGATGCTCACTTACAGCCGAACAAGCGGTTAATATTGTAAGATCCCGTGCCGGTCAACCAAATGTAGCCACTACTTTACCCTATTATGAGAATATTATACTTCCCTACAGTGAGGAAACCAACACAGATGAACCATTCCGTCTGCTTTACCGAAATGAGCGCGCCGTAGAGATGGCATACGAAGGTACCTATTGGTTTGATCTGCGCAGGTGGAAGCGTGCCCATCTTAAAGATGGTTCACCGCTTGAGACGCTGACGTTTGACTTGGTGGGTGGAAGTACTGATGTAACTGTTCCAATTGATGATGCAACTGTAACACGTGCAACTGCAGAAGCCAATGGTGCATATACATTTAAAGATCCTCATTATTGGATGCCGTTCAGAGACGATTTAACATATTTTTCATCTAGTTGGGAGCAAAATCCCGGTTGGTAGTTTTATTTTAAAATGAACAGAGGTTATGAATATCAAAAATAATGTTAAGAAATTAGTTCTGGTGGTAATGAGCATTTCATTATCCCAGTTCCTTTCAGCCCAGGTAGGCGCTGTAGGAGATACAACAGCAGAGAAGACTTCAGATAAGCTTAATCTTGTTTTTGAAGAGATTTCTGCAGAAAAGTCTACCGGTTCGATCTATTATATTGACGTTGAATCAGAACTGGAGAAAGATTCCCGCACAGATCTCGGGAGTCTTCTGAACGGAAAAATACCCGGTGTATTTGACACCTATAACACCTGGGGAACAGGAAATGCAGTTATAATTGTTGATGGAATTCGACAGGAAGCATATTATTATGAAAGTCTCAATATGTTGGAGGTAGAATCGATTATAGTGCTTAAAGATGCTGTTTCTAAAGCTCTCTACGGTGCTCAGGGAGACCAGGGAGTTATTCTGATCAATACCAAAAAAGGCCACGATGGTCCTCAAAAGATTCGAATAGGTGTTGATTATTCAATGTCACAACCCCGTGCTTTCCCGAATTTCCTCAATGCTGCTGACTATATGGAGAAATTCAATGAAGCGCTGTTAAATGAGGGAGTGGATGAACAGTTTCTGAAATTCAGACAGGATGCGATCGACTCTACCCGCCTTGGGACCAACAGTACACGCTTTCCTGACAATAACTTCTATAACAATGATTACCTGAGAGACTTCAGAACCGATGTAAGTGTTTTTGCAGACGTAGCTGGTGGCAATGAGAATACCCGTTATTATGTGAGCACCGGATGGTCTCAAAGTAACGGATGGTTAAGCACTGCTAATCCAGATATAACAAACCGCTTTAATTTCAAGAGTAATCTGGATTTTAAGATCAATGATTATATGAAAATGGCTGTGGATGCTTCTGCCCGTATGAATATGAATACAAGTCCAAATATTGGTGCTGACTATTGGAGCGAATTTAATTCCATTCTTCCGAATGCCTACCCGGTACTTTGGGATCCTTCAGAAATTTCAGATCCTGAGACGAGAGATTTTGTGCTAAATGAAGCAAACTTAATAGGCAATCAGGTTTTGGGCGGCAGCTCCTCATACGCTAACAATCAGATTATGGGTAATCTGATCCAAAATGGAAAGGTGAGGGATCAGCAGCGTATTGTTCAGTTCGGAGGAAAATTGGATGTCGATTTGAGCTTCTTAACAAAAGGCCTTTCAGCCAAATTTTATGCCGGAATGAACTTTTATAATTCATTGTTTACCCAGCAGGATATAGAATATGCGATCTATGAACCAGTTTTTAATGGATCGACAGGTGCATTAGATACAGTTCAAATACATGGTATCGACAGACCGTCAACGAGTTATAATACAAATAGTGATAACTCAGATTCTTATCGCCAGCTTACCTATTTCGGTAACCTGAATTATCACCGTACTTTTGGCATTCATGACCTTTCATTGATTGCCTTGATATACAATGATGAAATAACTCAAAAAGGGGAGTTACAAAATAACATATTTTTTCATACAGGATTGGCGGGAAATTACACGATCAACAATCGGTATACTGCAGAATTTTCAGTGATGGGCATTGGGAGCAGGAAACTGGCTGAAGGGAATCGAATGGAGTATGCCCCTTCTGCAGGCCTGGCATGGATCATTTCCTCGGAGGATTTCATGGATAATGTATCTCTTGTAAATTTTCTTAAGTTACGTGCTTCATACGGAATATCCAAGAATGATAATTGGTCGCATTACTTTTTTTACAAAAACACTTTTTCCAGGGGTAGTAATTTTAATTACTACAACGGCACCCATGATAACAATGAGACCGTTTACGAATCATTTGAGAATAATATTCATCTGCAAAAGCGAAAGGATATTTCAGTCGGTTTGGATGCCATAATGCTTAATAATAGTCTGAAATTAAATCTGGGATATTTTATCAGCACATCACTTGACAATATCACAAGGATGTCGAACACTTATCCAGATCTGATGGGATATGAAGATTTGATCTATGAAAATTACAATAGCGACAGGACCAATGGAGTTGAAATGGGAATAAGTTATACCTATAAGGCTTCACGTGATTTTTCCGCAACAATTGGTGGAAACTTATTAAATATCTCACCCAAAATATTGAAGTATGAAGAGCCTGCTTATGAGGGCCTGGATGAAGCCCTTTTGAGAGAGGGAACTGCGACGGATGCCATATGGGCACTTGTTGCTGATGGTTTATACAGCGAAGATGATTTCAACAACGACGGCACATTGGCTGATGGATTACTCACAACTTATGGTACCGTTCAGGCCGGCGATATCAAATATCTCGATCAAAACGGGGATAATGTAATCGACCAAAGGGATCAGCGCATTGTTGGTCATAATGTACGCACACAATACAGTGCCTACCTGGATCTTCGCTATAAAAACCTGTCCTTATATGTATTGGGAATCGGCCGCTTAGGAGATTACAATTACCGCTCAGGCAGTTACTTCAGAGTCTTTGGAGACGTTAAATTTTCTGAGTATGCCATGCAGGCTTACGGTCCAAACAATCAGGATGTAAATGCAATTCATCCACGATTGGCAACAAGCAGCGGTGGACACAGTGATCGGAATTCAAGTTACTGGGTCTATGAAAATAACTCTTTCACACTTCCTGTTGTGCAACTAACCTATCACTTCAAGGGAGTGAATGGTCTCTCTTTCCTTAATCAATCCAGAGCTTATATCAGAGGGTCTAACCTGGTCGTTTTGAATAAAAATAATAAATATTCCGAGGTAAATCCCTCAGGAGCACCGAGATTAAGTAGTGTAGTATTAGGTCTGTTGACCTCATTCTAGTCACTTAAGTTTTGTATAAAAAATTTAACAAAATGAAAAATAAGAAATATCGCATAAATGTTCTGCTATTACTGATAGGGCTGACATTCTATAGCTGTGAGGTATTAGAACCAGAAGAATCTAATGATTATGACATCGAAGATGTTAAGTCATACGTTAACTTTGCTGAAGGAGTGTTGCTGACTGCCTATAATAACTTACCGGATCGTCACGATAATTTCCTACTGTCCTATGCCAGTGATGATGCAGTAACAAATGACCAGGGAAATATCGTAAAAACGACCGTGGCCGGAGGATGGACCTCAGCTTCAAATCCATTTGAAACATGGACCAATGCCTATGAAAGTATTTTATATCTAAATAGTTTTCTGGAAGAAATGTCTGATATTTTTTGGTTCTACAATGATACCACCATTACCAGGGATTACAAAAAAAGACTTAGGGGTGAGGCATTTGGATTGCGTGCATCATACTATTTCAGTCTATTACAGGCACATGCCGGTAAAGGGGCAAATGGAGAAATGTTAGGAGTACCCTTGGTTGATCACGTTCTGGACGCAAGTAATCCGGATGATTATAAAATTCCTCGTTCAAGCTTTAATGATCTGGTAAAATTTATCATGACAGACTGTGACAGCGCAATTGCAAATTTACCAGACAGGTACATTAATGATGGAAGGTATTCTCATGACGAGCCATTGGGAGAGCAATATTCGAACAGAATCAATGGATTAGCAGTTCGTATGACCAAAGCAAAAACACTTCTGTATGCCGCTAGTCCGGCCTATTCTGACGGCTCCTACTCTTATCAGGATGCGGCCGTAGCAGCAGCTGAGCTTATGTCTCTTAACAATGGTCTGTCTAATGTTAATTATTCAAACCACGATCTCCTGGAATTTTATAGCAACGAGGATGTAGCTAAAAATAATCAGCATCCTGAAGTAATCTGGTACTCTTCCCGCGTTTCAAATAGAAGTTGGGAAGAAAATAACTATCCGCCTTCATGGTATGGTGCGGGTCGAACCAACCCCACCCAAAACCTGGTAAATGCCTTTCCGATGATAGATGGAACGCCGGTAACTGTTGGAAAGATCAATTCCAAGGATCCTTATTCCGGACGTGATCCGCGTCTTTCTTTGTATATCATGTACAATGGTGCTAAAATTGTTCAATCCGGAGATACTCTTATAATTAATACCATGGCCGAAAGTCAGGATGCAATGAGAAGTAGCGATCCAAATACAACATTAACAGGATACTATTTGCATAAATTTATGAATACCGGGAACGTGAACCTGAATCCATCAGTGTCTTCATCAGGAACGCATTATTATACATATGCACGTTATACAGATGCCTTGTTGATGTTTGCTGAAGCTGCGAACGAGGCTGGAGGACCCGACGGAACTATAGGAGGTTTTACTGCACGCGAAGTGATTAATGCGATTCGCGACAGGGCCGGCATCACTTCAACAGTATATGTTGACGGGCTTGACAAGGCTGGACTGGCAACCTTAATTAAAAATGAACGAAGAATTGAAATGTGTTTTGAAAATCAGCGTTTTTGGGACTTGAGAAGATGGAATATGATTAACGAAATGAATCAACCCGTTAGCGGAGCACAAATTTCCAGTGACACAACCTATACATATCCTGTTGTTGAGGGCCGTAATTACCAAAACTACCAGATTTATGGACCAATTCCATACGAAGAAACCCTCAAATATGCGATTGAGCAAAATCAAGGTTGGTAAGATCAATGTTTATAGATAATAATATTATTAATAACTTGAAGAATCAAACACAAAGATTTATCCGGTTTTCTTAAAAAAATAGAAAAATGAAGAAAGCATTATCAATACTAATTGTTGGAATTGTCACATTTGGCTGTTCAAAAAATATCGAGTTTGATGATTACGACTATCAGGGAATCTATTTCCCCTATCAATCACCTGTTCGCACAATAATTCTGGGTGATGAATCTGTTGGAGAAAATTCCATTGACCTCGAACATGCCTTCAGTATAGGTGTTGCAATGGGCGGTGCTTATGAAAATACCAAAAACCGGTCGGTTACACTTGAATATGCTCCTGAATTAGGCGCAAATATTGTAGATATAGATGGTAATCCGATGGAGATATTACCCACGGCCTATTATCGTGCATCATTTGGTGAAGTTATCATTCCTAAAGGAGACTTTGCGGGAAGGATGCGGGTTGATCTGACAGATGATTTCTTTGCAGATCCTTTATCCACAGGCACTCATTATTTCCTGCCGGTCCGTATTACTGATACAGATGGAGATACGATACTCAGTGGAGATCCTAATAATTTTATTGATAATCCTGATCCCCGTGTTACTGAAGACTGGGATGTCCCGCCAAAAGATTATACGCTTTTCGGAATAAAGTATATTAATGAACTGCATGGTCTGTATTTTGTGAGAGGAACAAGCATTAACACATCAAAAAATAAAGTCAATAGCTATTCAGAAAGATATCTTACCGACAACAATATGGTTTTGTTGACTACATCTGCAGCAGATAAATGTATAATGCATACAATGGCAGGTGTTTTTTCTGGTAATGCTCTTTTTACAATGTTGTTGACTTTCAACAAAGAGGACAAAACAATAAATATTTCACAGGTTAGTGGAAGTACTATTTCGGTAAGTGGAACAGGTACTTTTCTTAGTCAAGATGATTCTGAATCTGAAAGTTACAATGATCAGAGGCACCGGACGATGTACCTGGATTATACTTTTACCAGAGGCGATACTTATACAGTGAAAGACACCTTGGTTTTTGTCGATACCGATGTAGTATTCGAACAATTTGAATATGCCATTGAAGAACCATAGACACCTGGTGGTTTAAGGAATCCAATTATAAGTCCAAAATTTATTATTTGGCATAACTTAATTTCAAACGGACGAACAATACAACTATCTCCCTGGAACTCAATAGAAATTTGACGTGACAGGGAGATAGGTTCATTCTACCCTTAAGGAAATCCGCTTGTTTCTAAATTCTATTGTATGATTGCAGAAAAAAATTAATCCGGTTGATCACGACCAACCGGATTATTATAAGAGTGAGCTAATATTATATTATAATACCTACTTTTATTTAACAATTAATTTATGTGTTCCTTTGATATCTCCGCTTTCAACATCAACGAAATACATTCCCTTTGCAAATTCAGATACATCAATTTCAGTTTTTGCACCATTGATGTTATACTTGCTTGCAACAAGCTGTCCTTTTACAGAGAAAATTTTATAATTAAATGCATCCATTGAAGGATTGACGATATAAAATTTGCCAACTGCGGGGTTTGGATAAATCCTGGATGATACTGTTACTGTAGGAGCAACGCCAGTTGTAGTAAACGTTATCACCAATTCCGGAGCCTTTGTTGCATCAGTTTCGTATGGGACACCCTCTCTGTGAAGTCCTTCTGTGTTTGTCGCCGTAAAAGCCCCATCCTTCGGCTCTATAAGGAAAGTCATATTATTGCCAACAGCCCATGCAACATCTGAAATTATTTCATTTATTATTGGGCTTAAATCCGGGGTTTGTTGGGCTTCGGTTCTGTCACCCGATGCCCAGGCATCAGGGGTCCATTCTACCATAGAAGTTGTTTTGGCACGAGAGCTAATATTGAAATCAGTACTAAGAAAGGGTAGAGAGGAATTTGTTGCTGCTTCTCCCCAAATCTTTAAAACTACTTCTGAATCTTCGTCTGAATCAGATGTAAATTGAATATACGCTTTTGTAATGGTGGCACCAAATGGAATTTGCACATCCCTGAAACCGATGCCTACAATCTGAGGAACGCCACCGGTGGATACATTTTCACTACCCATTTCAAGGTCAGAACTGCCATCATCGATATAACCGGCAGTGTGCTTTTCAGGTTCATCGGTTAACTGTTCCTCCGAATCATCATTAGGGTCACTAACCATGATATTAAGGGTGGGGCTTGGATCTGCATCTTCCATACAGCTACCAAACAATACTTCTAAGAGATTTAGGCTGCTCTCAGGCACATACACTAATCTTTTGCCACTACCATCGCTGCAATCACCTACAACAGATTCTTCAATTTTATTGGCATTCGGATCAGCTCCGTTCTGATAAGAGAAAAAATACTTAAGGTCTGTTCCGGCTGCTACAGGCACTGTTATAGTGTATATATCATCACCATCAGTATCAACCATCTCAAAAGATGATTCCCATTCACCAAAGACCAACCATACAGCACCACCGTCATATAAATCTGTAACATAGCCTAAATCTACATGGAAAGTCACATCCTGTGCAGCTTGTTCGCAAGTACCAAACATTACTGGGGGTAGCGTAAGATTACCATAAGATGTAACAAGGGTTCTGTAACCGTCAGCATCGCTGCACTCAGTCGCTACACTTTCTTCAATAAAATCAGCATCCGGATTGGCACCTGTTTGATATGAATAGTAATATTTCAGTTCTGTTTCTATAGCTATGCTCTTTGAGTAGGTGAAGATATTATCCCCATCGGGATCAGTCATCTCAAAAACAGAATCTCTTTCTCCAAAGACCAACCAGACAGCTCCGCCATCAAATAAGTCTGTTACTTCATTTAAGTTAACCTGAAAGGTAATTTCAGAATTCTCTTTGTCCAGAGTTAGTGAATCAAAAACAGTATGATCTGCAAACATAGCCTTCATAGTCAACTTTCCGCCATCAATTTCAACATCACAAAAATGTCGCCCCTTCGCTGAATTTTCCAGCCACCAGAGGCTTGAACTTGCGGGACTGGATTCCGGTGCACCGGCATTCCCTGCAACAATCTGACAGCGTCCCTGACCATCACCGCTTCCATAGGATTCGACAGCTGAGTTTGTACTTATGTTACGGTTAATAGGTACTGTCCTCTGGTAATTATGTGTATGCCCGTTAAAGATCATGTCTACACCATAATCATCAAAAGCCTTCCACCAGGTATCAAAATAAGCATCCATTTCTCCCGTATGATTTGGAGCAGTATAATATGGCTTATGGAAAAATACTATCTTCCATGTCTTTTCTTTATTAGCTTCAAGAGTAGATAGCAGCCAGTTATACTGCACAGCATTATTAGGATCTTCCGTATTCAGGCAGATAAATACTGCATTCCCATAGTTAAATGTGTAGTACAATTCGTTTGAAGGTAAAGTATAAAGCCCGAAGAAGTTATCAAAGCCACTCGGGGAGGCATCGTCATCATGGTTTCCAACACAATGATATATTAATTCCCTGGCAATAAATATTTTTCCATAATCAAACCAGGCGTCCCAATCAGAGGCCCTTTTCCCATCTTCCACGATATCACCCATAAACAGGGTAAAGTCGGTATCCAGGGTCGCCTCAGAAATGGTTTTCCAGGCATCAGGATAGGTCCTGCTGTCCCCAAGCACCGTAAACCTGAAATTATCATTGGGTGCATTTGAAGCTGTTTTATAGCTCTTTACCTCAGTCCATACATTGTCTTTTGAATCAAAAATTTTGTAATAGATCTGGGAAGCAGCTGAAACTGCAGGGAAGGCATATTCAAAGCGAGTACCGGTAATTGAAACAGACTTCTGTCCATTAAATTCGCCTTTTTCAAATTCAGATGTATACCCCCAGGCAATTTTATCGGAATCGCCACCACTGTTCCAGGCTATACTCAAGCCATTAAGCGGACCACCGCTACTACCAAACCGAATGTCAGATATACCTGGTTGCCCTGCTACTATTGCATTAGTTAACAGTACAATAATCAATAATGTATATAGCCTTTGCATTGTTTTTTTTTTATTATATATTAAAGTCTAATTTTTTTGCCAGGGTTTTTCAGGCTGCTATTACCACTTAAGTTTACATCCCTTTGGAAAATCTGTCTAATCAACTTCCTTTGATGAAGAAGCCGGATCTTTCCTGCTTGCCATATGTTCCCCGATTATTCTGTTGAATTCACCATCAAAAAATAAACCGGTTGCTGTGAACAACCGGATTATTATAAAATTTATCTACTACTAAATAGAACCTGCTATTATTTAATAACTAATTTGTGTGCTTTTCTGATAACTCCGTTTTCTACATCGACGAAATATATTCCCTTTGCAAATTCAGATACATCAACTTCAGCTTTTGTATTAATGATGTTATCCCTGTTTGCAATCAGCTGTCCGGTTACAGAGAAAATTTTATAACTAAATGCACCAGTTGCAGGATTGTCGATATAAAGTTTACCAACCGCGGGGTTTGGATAAATACGGGATGATTCTGATTCTGCAGGAGAAACGCCAGTTGAGCCACCAAAGGTTATAAACAATTCTGGAGCCTTTGTTGCATCAACACTCGATGGTACGCCCTCTCTGTGAGCTCCGTTATTGGTTGTCGACGTAGCCGCCCCATCTTCAGGTTCTATGAGGATCGAAATATTATTGCCAGCAGCCCATGCAAGATCTGAAATTATTTCAGTTATAATTGTGCTTATATCCGGGGTTTGTTGGGCTGCGCCTCTGTCACCCGCTACCCAAGGATCAGGGCTCCATGTTACCATAGCAGTTGTTTTGGCACGAGTGGTAAGACCGAAATCAGTGTCAGGAAAAGGTAGAGAGGAATTTGCTGCTGCTTCTCCCCAAATCTTTAACACTACAGCGGTGTCTTCATCTGAATCAGAAGTAAACTGAACATACGCATTTGAAATGGTGGTACCATAAGGAATCTGCACATTCCTGAAACCAAGGCCTACAATCTGGGGAACGGCACCGGTGGATACATCTTCACTACCCATTTCAAGGTCAGAACTGCCATCATCCATATAACCGGCAGTGTGCTTTTCAGGTTCATCGGTTAATTGTTCCTCCATTTGATCGTCCTCCTCAGTAATCATGATACTAATCGTGGTTTGCGCACTCGCCATAACCCAGGAAAAGAAAATGGCTATACTAACCATTGTAAATCTTGTGTAAAGTTTTGCTTTCATAATTTGTTGGTTTTTGGTTAATAAAAAAATTCAAATACTCACAATCTGCATATTTTTCAAAATAGTTCTAAAAATGATCAATAGCAAATTGCTTTAAAAGTTTCTTCAAAATAATATTTGAGCCATAATTATTTATTAATAATATATTAATACACTTATTAATAATCTATTTTTTAGCCATAAAAATGTCATTAGATGCTGTTTGGCTTTATTTCCTTAAAGTTATAAACTTTACTATTCTGATGCCATTTTCTAATAAACGCCAATCTTAAACTCTTCAAATTTCATATCCGTGTCAATAAATACTAATGAATCATTTACCTGATAGGTGTTTCCTCCATCTTTAAAGGTATAATTCAGGTAAATAGTCCGATGCTTAATATCAGTATAACTCTCTGCCTCACTATCATCTTTTGTATAGAATTTACCAGATCCGGCTGCAACAACAGAAGTAGAATCATATTGTGAAACTATCATAGTTTGGGCGGTCTCATCAAATGTTAACATCATACTGTATTTCCCGCCTTTATTTACTCCTCCTACAACTGGCATTAAACACTCATCCAAGGAACGTGTTGTAAGTTTTACCATATCATTATCATCAAGGAAGCGCTTTGAGTAAACGACCGTATCATTTGGTACAACAGTGGTATTGATGCTTTGTCCTCTTAATAAATATACTCCATGAAGAGGATTAATATACTTAACAGCAAACAGAGTATAGTCTTTAGGCTCAATGACCCAATCCGCTTTTACTCTTCTGTCGTGGGTAGTTACCGTGGTACTTCCTTCTCCGCTAAGAATAGAATCGCCAAAGGCATCTGTTATTATCAAAGGAATAACATATTTTAATCCGATTGCATCGGGATCTTCAAAAAAGGCATCCTTCAACTCTACTCTCATTTTTCCGAAAAAGCTACCCTTCGGAATTGTAATTCTGTCGAAGGTAGCTGTGTAGTAATCCGGTGGTAATAACTCCAGCAATTTTCCTGAATTCTCATCCATAATATTTTGTGCCAATTCCGGAGCATATTCAATGGCTACTACTCTGTCCATTTCATTACTATACATCCCCCCAATTGATATACCAATACTAAATGCGTGTTCCCTGTCAATTGAATTATCACCCACTACTTCATCGCCCAGCATTATAGTTCGAATGGGAGTTTGATAGGGGAAATAAACACCTTGAAATTCGAAGTCATCGAAATCTATATCCCGATTCTCACAGCCTACAGCAAGAATAAGTACGCTTATCAAGAATAATATCTTTTTCATTTTATCTTAGTTTAAATATTACTATTTACTACCAGCCCTCATTTTGAACTATGGAGTATTTTAATGTCTCAGAATATGGGATTGGCCCGTAAATCTGGTAATCGCTAAATTGTCTCTTCTCAACTTCAAAATAGTTGTATGTAGTTCCATCCTCCGACACTTTTACACCGTTTACAGGCTTCTTCATCTCTTCAGTCATGTTCCATCTGCGTAAATCCCAAAAACGTTGTTTCTCAAAACACAATTCTATTCTTCGTTCATTTCGAATAAAATCTCTCATTTCCTCCTTGCTTGCTAATCCGTTTACATAAGCATTGGAAGTAATCCCGACCCGGCTGCGTAGTGCATTCATAACTGACCGTGCAGACATACCACCGAATTTAGCATCAGGACCTCCAGCTTCATTTGCAGCTTCTGCAAACATTAACAGCGCCTCAGAGTAGCGAACATAAGTGTAATAATGCATCCCGCTTGAATTAACTTTAGGATCCAAATTTACATTTTCTGTGTTCATAAATTTCCTTAAATAATAACCTGTTTTTGTCGAATAATCATTTGAGCTCCCCACTGCGTCGACATTCTCTGAAGCTGAATTAGGTTTTGTATTAATGGTAGTAGTGACTCCACCCACCTTAAATGTAGAACCATTATACATGATGTACTTAGCCAACCTTGGATCTCTTCCTGAATAAGGATTACTTGAATTAAGCTTGGCCTCTGTCACAGGAGTTCCGTCTGCCATTGGAAATGCATTGACCAGATCCTGTGTTGGATTAGTATATCCTCTGCCAGATAGAGAAGGAGGATAATTTTGTTGTTCCCAGGATCGACCTGGATCTTGCTTGGTTGAATACCATATTACTTCCCGATTATTTACCGTCCAATCTGCTACTACCGGATTGTTATAAAAATCCAAAAGAGCAGTATTTGAAGGAGTAACGGAAGTTAACAGTCCGTTAAGAACGAGAACGAATGCAGCTGGCATTATGGCATTAGTATATGTGTATGTACCATCAGAAAAAGCGGGACTTGCCGCATATAAGAGTGTTTTGGCTTTTATAAATCTGGCGGTTAATCCATTTATCCTGTTCGTGTTTCTGGCACCAATAGCCCTGTCTCTTTCCGGATTATCTGTATCTGTCCATCTGTTGGGCAAATACTTTATGGCAGTATCACAATCAGCGACAATGAATTCAACAAGATCGTTGAAACTTGAGCGTGGAATCTCATAGTCAGATGGGTTACCAATTTCTAAAACGGTATCAATAATTGGTACGCCAAGCATCTCTCCATCCGGTCCCTTGCCGGCATGTGCCTGTAGTAAATTAAAATAGTTCCATGCGCGCAATGCATGCGCTTCAGCTCTCAATTTTACAGCAAAAAGAGAATCGGATACTTCATTCTCCCAATACCATTTAACACCCTCCATCTCCGTTAAAAAAGTATTAATATAAAAAATACTTTCGTAGGATGTACTCCAAACACTAAATGGATTTGAATTTGAGGTCCATCCTCCTGAAACAACAGTTTTTATGCTGCTCGACGGATCATTGTTTACTGCGTCATCACAGGCGTAGGACAATGGAAAACTTGAATGTGATGTGGGGAGGTTTCGATAAGCATTCATTAGCAAACCTTCGGTATAGGTCATCACTGAATTCAGATCCTCAATATTAGATGTGTTATCAGGCTCAGGCTCCAACACTTCACAACCCGAAAAACAAATCAAGGTAAACATTACCAATATCTGATATTTAAATATTTTCATTTTCCTAATTTTTTTAAATTAAAATGATGTCACTAATCCAACAGACAACCCCATAGTTCTGGGAGAACCTCCCGGATTGATCTCTGTATATTGTTTATTCTTACCTGTTATTACCATATTATTTGCTCTGAGATAAACCCTTGAATTCTTTATAAATTCCAACTTACCAATTCCGTTAAAATGATAAGTAAGCTGCATTGTAGGAATAACAAATGTGTTGTTTTCATAAATCCAGTAGTCTGAATTACGATCGTTATGAACTCCATCTGTTGTGGTCAGGCGCGGATGACTTGCATTTACATCTTTATTATCAGGTCCGTACGCATCATTAACCATCACTGAATATTTACTATTCCCAAAAACGCGGAAATAACTTCCTGAACGATAACTATAGTCACCCAATTGTCCAATTCCGATGGCATAGAATTCAATATTCCTGAATTTCACATCCAGGAAAACCGAATATTGGGTCCGCATGCTGTGACCAATAATTCTGTTATCCAGTAAATCAATGATTTGATCATTATTTTGATCCAGATATTTAATATCTCCGGGATATACCTTACCAAAAGTCGGTACAGGCAGTCCGGCAATGAGATCGCCATCCGGAGTGAAATCAGCTTCGCTATAAAGACCATCCGTCTTCAAACCCCACATTGCATCTGTTGGCGTCCCTTCCCGCATATAATCGGCATCCAGACCATCATAAAAATCTTCCTCTCTTTTGGTAATTTTTGGCGAAACGAAGAGCAGATTGCTTCCGGCCGTAATAGAAAAATCGCTGTTAACTTTGAAAGTATAATCCAGCCCCATTTCAGCTCCCTGCGTCATATCATTATTGTAATTCTCTTGAATCAGAGCGTCAAATCCAAGAATCTGTGGATAGGTATGTGACATCGTTGTAATATTACCTATAGATTCGCTGTTAAAATAACTTAAACTAAGATTCAAAGATCTATTCATTAATGATGCATCAGCACCAACCGTAAAATCTTTTCTGCTTTGTAAAAAAATATCATTCGGCCAGGAGGTAAAAACGGTTTCCTTATTTCGTGAAATGCGATTTTGGTAATAAAAACTCGGATTTTCACTATTTGTAAATGTACCTTTGTATGCATAGTAATCATTCCAGTCATCATTTTTCGAAATACCGTAGGTAGTCCGGATTTTCAAATAATCGATAAAAGAGACATCAGACATAAAATTTTCTTCAGACAGAATCCATCCTAAACCAACTGAAGGAGCCTTCTCCATTCTTTGACCTTCCTTAAGCTTTCTGCTTCCAATACCCATTAAAGATCCTTCCAATGCATATTTTTTCTTGTACAAATAGCTGACAGAGGCACCTGCATGAAATACTACATTCTTTTGTATTTCATCAGCTAAAGTGAGCATATTATCGTAAACCACCGCATTTACGGATATTGCGTGATCCCCAAATGTGCGATTATAATTCAGCGTTCCATAAAAAGTTATTCGTCTGAAATAATCAGAATTTCCATTGCTTACATTGTATTTGTTTGCTGCCTTATCAATACCATAAACTACCACAGATACAGAGTCGACCCCTCCTATATCATGAAATACAGGCTGATACACAGCATATTCCGGATTCTGATTTGAATATAAACTATTAAAGAAATTCATTCCACCATACATGCTTGCAGAGAGACCTTTTGTAAGGAAGCTCATGTCCAGGTTGAGTTTTCCACTAAACTGAATATCTCTCTGCATTAGTTTCTTCACCCCATTCTGAACATAATTGCCATAAGCATTATTAAGAAAAGTAGAATTCCCTCCCAACACTTTACCATTCACCAGATTAGCCTGAGATAAAACGAAATCCCTCTGAGTAGCATCAGTAATTATATTAGGATCCCACAATATCGGATAGTAATTTGGTAACTCGGTTGAGGCCATTGACCAGAAACTTCCGGCATTCGGCTGAGCATTGAATGAAAGTCGTGCCGTTGCATCCAAACTCATATCCATATACTTATTGATATTAAAATCTAAATTCCCTCTGAAATTCATTGAGTTGGTAACATCAGGCTGAGTAGTATTAAGCCAACCTTGATTCTGTTTCCATCCGGTATTCACATAATAGCGAACATCCTTGTTTCCTCCGCTAACATCAGCAAAAACTTCTGCTGAGGTAGTATAATTTTGAATATATTCACTGGTATAAAAATCATTGTCAGGATAAAGGATAGGATTTTCACCACTGCGGGTAGCAGCTATTTTGTCAGGAGTAAATGTTGGATCAAAAGCCTTTGTTGGTTTTGAAGCTATATAGTCATTCATTTGTGCTTCAGTATACTTCCCCATATAATCAGCAGCTCCCAGATAATTAGGCAATGCTCGTGGAGTATCACCTCCAAATTCTCCAATAACCCTGAGCTTATGCTGCCCGGCCTTACCTCGTTTAGTATTGACAAGAATAACACCATTGTCCCCTTGTGCACCGTACATCGCTTTCGATAAGGCATCTCTTAATATCACTACAGATTCGATTTCCAGCATGCTCAAACTATTCATATAGAAGCTTCCCTGTGGGACTCCATCAACTAAAATGACACTGTTCCCTGTTCCCCAGATATTGGATGAACCAAATACTCCAGGTACTTTCCCACTAATGATATCGCCAAGATTGGTTCGTTGATCTCTTTGTAGTTCTTTCTCAACATCAATTACTGTAACCGGACTTGTAATCGCCCTGGACGAAATAGTATAAAAAGCGAGATTTACTTCCTCCTCATTGTTCGTTAACAACAAAGTAGAATCTGGATAATCTCCATTTTCATCAATACTGACTTGAGCACCTAAAATTTGTGATAATAAGCTAAGCATTACCAGACAAATTAGTTGTATTGTTATTTTTTTAATCATCATATCATAAATTTAATAATTGATTTCTTACCAGCCCGGATTTTGCTCCCAATCATTTGTAAATCTTGTAATATTGGTTTCAAAGGGCATCCAATAGTGTGGATCTTTGAAAACAAATCCTATTTTGTTTACACGTCTAACCGAAGCATTATCAATAGTTTGTGAATTTCCAACTAAATCAAAAAGCATAGCCGTCAACTGCACCCCATCCTTAAGATGCGCTCTTTTCCATCGTCTGATGTCAAACCAGTACACTCCTTCATACGCAAGTTCCACCGCTCTTTCATTTCTGTAAAGCAATCGAAAGGCTGGATCGTCAGCTAATTCACAACTACCCGGAAGCGGATTGTTGGCATAAAATGGTAATACTACCGCTACATAAGGCTGTCCGGCGCGACGCCTTACAATATTTACAGCATCTTCTGCAGTCATGCTCAGACCGGCTGGAACTACATCGTAACTCCCGGTACTTTCATATACGGCCTCTGCATAGGTTAGGTAAATATCTGCCAAACGTAATAATGGAGTAGAATAAGTTGCTGCTCCAACATTATCTTTTGTGACTCCATCCGCCATGAATTTCCTGATAGCATTGCTGTTAAGGGCACCATCGGCAGTTAATCCAGCTGCAGATAAATTCAAAGTAATATTATGGATTACATCACCATGAAAATAAAAAGTGAAGTCAAAACGACTATCTCTGCTATCCCATCTTTTAACAGGGTCAGTATCATAGGCAAGATCATAACGCGAGCCGTCTTTCATCTCAAATTTATCAAGATACATTTGTGAGCCTTGGGCTGCTTTTTCTCCGGTAAGCTGGTTTACCGCATAATTTCTGGCTTCTGACTGTCTTACAATATTAGCGCCATATATATCGGTTGGTCTGTGAAACAACACTTCAGGGGTTCCCGGTTGTGTCCCGTCAAAAGTCGCAAATGCAGTTCGGAAATCAGCCATTTCAGTTAATCCATCAGCATTCATCAGCGGCATACCCGGGGGCTGAGTTCCTATCAAGTTCTTTGCTAATTGAATAGCATCGTCGCATGCCACAGCGCACCGGTCAAGCAAATCTTTATCATAGTCCAGAACTCCGTTGGCTTGTTCATTAAATAGCGGACTAGCAGAAAATTGCAATGCTTTTGCTTTAAACCCTAGCGCAGCTAAAGTTGTTGGTCGCCCCCAGTTAATATTTGGTGAAGGCCAAATATCGGGTAATAATGTGGCAGCTTCCTCAAAATCTTCAACAATTCTTTCGAAAACTGCCTGAACATCTCTGTAGGTTTTCCCACCTTTCTCGTAGGTCCAATGACGTTTCATATTTTGATTTTCAGCAGTAGAAATTGTATCTAAATAAGGAATAGTGCCAAATGCACGTACAATTTCGTAATGATAATAGGCTCTGAAAAAGAGGGCTTGCCCTTTTAACCAATCCCTCTGATCATCAGTAGCGTCAACCAAATATCCGGATTTCAATTTCAAGAGACACATATTGGCGATTCGTACATTCTCGAAAAAATGGCTATATAAGCCGGCCTTAAATGCCTCACGTTCAGCTACAGCATAAATACCCCGGTTTGATAAAAGATAAAAATAGTCGCCAATATTACCTCCATAGACCGACTGACCACTGGGTGACAGTGCCTCCCCACCTATAGAGTGTGTTACCCTGGCTCCATGTCTGTTATAGTCGACCAGATTTCGGACTAGCTGATCCTGAAATCCCTGAAAAGCAGGATAGGTACCAAATACTTGGTCTTCTGAAATATCAGCTTCCAAAGGTATGTTCAGATAATCATCGCAACCGAACATCACCATGGCTATTATAAATAATAGACTCTTTATATATATATTTCGTATCATTTTATGATGTTTTATTATTGCATTTTTAAAATTGGATGTTTAAGCCAAAATTGATTTGCTTTTTTGTTGGATAATTTTTTCCCGGGGAATCCATTCCTACTCCGTCGTCAGGCATTTTCGTCCACAGAAATAAGTTTCTTCCATTTACATATAGCTTCACATTGTTCATTTGCACTTTCTTCGTCCAATTTTTAGGTAAGTTATAAGATAACTGAACAGATTGTAATCGTAAAAATGAACCATCATGTTTTGTCCACTCGCCGAGTGGAATATAAGTTTTTGAATCTCCCAAAGCCAGACCCGGGTAAGTTGGATCAGCATTGTTATACTGTGGAGACCAGGTTGAATTCATAATTGAGGTTGGGAAATAAAGATTATCTGCCCAAAATAAATTGGGTGATATATTTCGGGTAGTATTATAAGCCCCAAGAAAACGAACTACCAAATCAAATCCACCCCATGTACCACCAAAGTCAAATCCATAATTATTCTGGGGATAGGTTGGGTAACCATAAGGAACTCTGTCGTCGGAGCTATTATATTTTCCATCGCTGTTAAAATCAAGCATGATAAGATCACCCGGCATCAACATAGTTTGATCAGAGGCATCGGAAGATCTTGTGCTACTATACATATCGTCCCAGCTTTCTATAAATCCGACAGATATTCCGGTAGTTGTTTGTCCAATAGGCTTTCCTTCAGGCTTTTGATGAGGCAGCATCAGATCTGCAGATTCTTTATAGATAACTTCACTTCGCGCCATCGCCCATTTCCCACTCACCCACAGGTGAAGCTTATTTTTTATTGAATGCCGGTAAGTAAGCTCCATTTCTGCACCATGAGATTTTGCTTCGCCTATATTAGCCGCAGGTGCCGGTTTACCAGTTGTTGGCGCAACCGTATTTTCCCTTTCTTTCGCTCCAATCAACATATCCCATCTGTATTCATTAAATATATCTGCGGTAAAGCTAACTCTGCTGCGAAGAGCTTCAAATTCAAATCCCAGATTCTGCTTTCTGGCTTTTTCCCAATGCAAATCAGGATTTCCGGGATTTCCCTCGTTATATTTGGGATATGAGCTATAGGTACTAGGATATCCATAATAAGTAGCCCCACTGTAGCCAAAGCTATAATAATCCCAAATCGTAGCATAAGGCCATTGCCCTCCGGCATTTACGTTATAGTTACCTACTTTTCCGATTGAATATCTGACTTTCAGTTTATCAATCCAATTGATGTTGTCTTTAATGAAATTTTCATTCGACAATAACCAGCCACCTGCTACAGAAGGGAAAAAGTCGAACCTGTATTTAGGACCAAATCTTTCAGTTCCATTGTAAGCTCCATTTGTTTCAAAGAAATATCGATCGTCATAGTTGTATGTAACACGTGCTACATAGTCTTCTTGTTTTTGGGGCCAACCACTACCTCTTGATGATTCATATCGACTAAACATTGCCAGACCTGATACGCTATGTTTTCCAAAAGACCGGCCATATCTCATCTGTAATTCATAGTAAAGGGCACGCTCAGCATCACCTACATCCACAGCCTCCGGGCTATAGCTATTCGGTGTTTTAACCCAACCAAATCCTTCATAACCACCTGTAGGTACGTCATAAAATGTCCAGTCATCCATATTAGCTGCTCCTCCATCTAACATGTATATCTCAGTTTCGTAGTCATAGTATCCTCCTCGCAGGTAAAACTCCTTGTTAATAGTTTTTTGAATATGACCTCCATCAGAAATCCTTGCTCCTTCATTTCGGAATGTATTATCGAAGGCCATTTTTCCGGCTAGTGATAAACCTTCTGTAATAAAATCCAGTTTCTGATTTAAAGTATAATCCATATTAATCATGGTATTTGGATAAGTTCTATTACCCAAAAAATTAAGTCTTTCGTATGGGTTTGATGCCTTAAATCGGGCATCCTCTGCACCATAAAAACCATCTTCATATCTTAAAATGGGCATATCTCCTGACTGTGAAGAAATACCGGCAAACAAACCTTCCAGGCTATTGTCGGAAGGGGCATTACGGACTGCATACATTCCAGAGAAATTTGCCTGTAGTTTGGTTGTTTTAGTAATTTCAAAATCGAAATTCGACCGTACGTTAAACCTGTCGTATGAATATGATGGCACGTAACCCTGTCCCAGATCTTCGGAGTTCATAAGGTCTCCGACATGGTTATAACTGGTTGAAGCAAAATATTTCACGCGATTTGTTCCCCCGCTGGCACTAATATTTACCCGGCTCGACTTCGTGAATTCTTTCAATAATACATCCTGCCAATCTAAATTCTGATAAGCATAAGGATAGGTGCCATCTCTATAGTAACCAATCTCCTTATCAGCAAGATAAAGCTCGTCCCATATAGCACTATTGAAACGACGTGTACGTTCAAGAGCATAGTTTCTGGCCATTGCGCTGGTAGGAATATCTTCTGTCCCGATCAATTTTGAAGGAGTTTCAAAGGATGTCTCTGCTTCAATATTGAATTTTGCTTTTCCTTCAGTACCTCTTTTTGTTGTGATGAGGATAACGCCATTACCCCCCTTCATACCAAAAACAGCTGTTGCAGAAGCATCTTTCAAAACCGATATGCTCTCCACTTCGTTAATATCAATATCATTCATTGGTCGCTCTACACCGTCTACTAAAATAAGCGGAGCGGAACTGTTCCATGTTGTTTTTCCCCGAATAAGGATCTCTGAAGGAGTATATATTTTTGTCCCGCTTTCAGAATCACCACCCGGCATTCCTGAAACAGAAAGTACCGTTACTCCGGGAATAACACCAGTAAGAGCATCTGTCAGGTTGCTGACATTGCCCTGCGTTTTAATATCCTCAGCACTGGCTGTTGCAATAGCGCCAACAACACTCGCTTTCTTTTGCGTGCCATAACCAATAACTACCATTTCTTCCATAGCTATTGCTTCTACTTCGAGAGTAACAATGAGTAAATTGCTTAAATCGGTAACTTCAACAGTCTCGGTTTTGTAACCGATAAACTGGACATTAATCTTTTGCCCAACTGATACCTTCAGCTTAAACATACCATCGAGATTGGTAGAAGTTCCGGTGCTTGTCCCTTCAATTGTAACAGAAGCAAAAGAGATTGGATTGCCATTTTCATCAATGACCTTACCCTCAAGGAGATTTTGCCCAAAACTCAAGGAAGAGGTAAACATGAAAATAGCAAATAGAGAAAATAGTTTTTGCCAATGGATCATAGTTTTTAGATTTAGAGAAATAGTTAGTATTTGATCTTCATAGATTAAAAAAATATTTTACTGTCAGCTGATAAACTAATTTTCAGCAATATTAAATAGCGAAATAAATTCATAGTTTTTCAGGTGTGAAATCAGGATTGTAATAATACATTATTTATAGCAGCAAATTGTTTCATTGTTATATGTTATTTTTGCAGAATAAAATCCAATGATTATAATTAGAGTCTAAAAATATAGAATGGAGATTAATTATTCTTTAATATTGGATTAACAGAAGTCATTAAACATAAAAAATTTTATGATTTATCTTTTCCTCATTAATCTGGAAATGATGAAAACAAAGAATAGATTCTGATTTTGGAGTCTGATTTTGTTGCTAAATGCTTCAATTTGCAAATTCAAATCAATGCAAACGCTGATATTACCGGATGCATTTGAAGATTCATAATCATGAGCCTGGAATGGTCACACATATGCTAAGTAAAATTTGCTGGTGGAGGTTCAACTCCCAAAGTTCAGCAAATGCGCAAGCTTGAAAGAGAATCATTTCACCCTTAAAAATAAAAAAATGAGAAAAAAAATTATTATCAATTTGCTTGTATGTCTTTTCGGTATTTATTCCATTCAGGCACAAACTCCGCTATGGCAAGAAAAAGGAAGAATTGCAATCAGTTCAGATGGCAATGAACACGACCACGACGATTGGGCAGCAACTCCTCTTGGGCTGGCAATTCTAGCTGCATCAGGCCTGCAGGATAAGTTAGTTTTGTACACTTACAGCGATCATATTTGGGGAAGCAATCAGGCCCATCCTACTTCTGAGTCGGGGTTAAATTCATACCAACACATGCGCGAGAGTGCATTAAAAGGAAAAGAATGGTTTGGTTTCGACAACTCCAATTTTATTTGCGCGGTAGATAATGCTGAGGTTGCCTACAATGCAATGCGCGATGAGATTAACCAATCATCGGCTGATAACCCGCTGTTTATTATTGCTGCCGGACCAATGCAAGTTGTTGGTGAGGCAATTAACAGGGCCGATAAAGATAAGCGTCAGTTTGTTACTTTAATATCACATTCAGGATGGAACAACAATCATTCAGCTAATCCCGAAAAAAATGAGTGGGATAAACATTCCGGCTGGACTTTTCAGGAAATAAAAGAAGTGTTTTCAACTTCTGAAGGTGGTAGTTTGAATACTATAAAGATTCTTGATCAAAACGGAGGGAAAGATTACGAGGGTTTTAATACCGATATCGAAAAATTCGATTGGATAAAAACATCGCCTGCGCGGAATAACAAACTTTACAAACCGGGAGCCTGGGACTGGCTTTATTCCAGGCTCGAAACCTGTATAAAAAATAAAGGGTTAAATTTCGACCCTTCCGATGCAGGAATGATTGTTTATCTGCTAACTGGTGTGGAAAAAACCAATCCCGAAATGGCACGTAAGATTATGGAAAATCCGGTTCCTGAAAAATAAACTATTTAATAAATATAACATGCAAAAGTTTATAAACGATCCATACGTGTAGTAGACGAAATGCTTGAAGCATACGTAATAGCTCATTCTGATCTGGTAGCAGTTATTGAAAACGAACGTGTAATCAAATACAAAGATGCGCCCATTTACCGTGTCTCACGTACCGCCTCGGGATTAAACGGCGTATGCATTGCTTTATGAAAAAGAATTATCTACCCTCTGCTTTCCAGCCTCTACCTTCTATCCCTCCTAAAAAGCCTCCATTTTCTGATCTTATCAAACAAGCTCTCCTTAATTATATCCTGCAAGGTTTGTTTTTCCCTGTAATCCTCACAATCCATCATCTCCTTTACCTCATCGCTTATAGCAAATTGTTCGGAACTGAGGTCGGAAAATTCAGGGTCTTTATATAATTTTTGTAAAAATTTTGCAAAAACAGGCATCGCCGAAAATGATCCCTGACCATACCGCATGCTCCTGAACCTGATCCCGGGCAACTCCCCGCCAACCCATACTCCCGCTACCAGGGAAGGGGTGTAGCCGACAAACCAACCATCTGAATTGTTCTGGCTTGTTCCTGTTTTCCCTGCAATATCGTTATATAAATGATATTTGTACTGCAATCCGGATGCTGTACCATTGTCAACCACATGTTTTAGCATGGAGGTCATCATTTCCGTTTCAAGGTCCGTAAAAACCCTCTGACCCCCTTGATTATTGGGTGTATGATAAATAGTTTTACCATTCCTGTCAAGAATTTCTTTAAGATAAACGGGTTCGTTTCTTATACCTCCTGAAGCAAGGCTGCTATAAAACCGCAGTATCTCAAAAAGTGACAGGTTAGCCGTACCCAGGGCAATGGATGGAACTACAGGGATTTCTGAACGAATACCCACCTTCCTGGCAGTATTGATCACACTTTCCGTTCCTGTTTCCATAATGAGGGCAGCGGTGATGGTATTTACCGAGTTTGCAAGGCCCCCCCTCACAGAGTATTCACCCCCATATTTTCGGTCCGCATTCCGGGGACTCCAATTTTCATATTCTCTATAAACTATACTATCATTCGGATAATAGTCGCATGGAGCAATATCCTGTTGAATGGCGGTCATATAAACCAGGGGCTTAAAAACTGATCCGGTTTGCCGGGCGGCCAGTACATGATCATATTTAAAATATTTGAAATCAATGCCGCCAACCCAGGCTTTGACCTCCGCATTCCGGGCATCAAGGGCAAGGAATCCTGATTGAAGGAAATTCATGAAATATTTTACTGAATCTATAGAATTTAACCTCAAAACAGTATCGCCCATCCAACTGAACACTTCCATGGGCCTGCGGAGACTGTCCTCCCGCCCCTCTGCTCCGGCATGTTCAAGAAGGTATTCCTGGCCGCCCGAATTCATGCTCTTCCAGATATCCCGGTGGTCCCACTGCCCTTCGAATATTTTTTGCAAATAGCCAAGATGCTCATTTACCGCTTCAACAGCATATTTTTGCATTCGCGAATCAATACTTGTATATATCTTCAAGCCATCGGTATATAGATTAACACTTTCCCCGTCCTCCCCTTTTATGCCACTCAAAAGTTTATCTAGTTCCTGTCTCAGATATTCCCGGAAATAAGGGGCAATTCCGGCAAAATAAGGAAGAGCGGAATAGTTCAGGTTAAGCGGTAAAGCAGAGAGGGAATCAGCCTCTGCACTCGAAATTTTTCCATAATGCTCCAATTGGTGAAGTACAATATTTCTCCTTCGCAAAGATCTGGCAGGGTATATCCGGGGGTTATAATAGTGTGTCCCTTTCAACATTCCTACCAGAAGAGCGGCTTCTTCAATTTTGAGCTCCGCGGGTGATTTCCCAAAGAACAACCGGGAGGCCGTTTTTATCCCATAGGTATCTTCGCCAAAAGGAACGGTATTCAGGTACAATTCAAGCAATTCCTCCTTGGAATATATTTTTTCCAACCGAATGGCGATCATCATTTCCCTGACTTTATTTACAGGCATTGTGAGCAGACCATGTTCCTGGCGAGGATATAGATTCTTGGCCAACTGCTGGGTTATGGTGCTCCCTCCTCCGGAATTGTCGCGGCTGAGGAGAATGGTCTTGAACAATACCCTTAAGAGGCTTCGGAAATCTACTCCACCATGCTCATAAAACCTGACATCTTCTGTAGAAATAAGGGAATTCCGGATGACAGGGGTCAATTCATCCTTTTCGATATCCAAACGGTTCTGGATGAAATAGCGTCCCATCAAAACACTGTCCGCGGAATATACCTCTGAAGCCAGGGGATGTTTGATTCCGGCCAATTCATTTTCCTCTGGCAACTTGCCATAGAATCCTTGGTAAACCAGAAAGATAAAAAAGAGATTCGCGGCTAAGAAAATACCAAACACAACGATTAAAATCTTAATAATGCGATACCTCCGGCCTTTTCCAGGTGACCTTTTAAGAGAATTAAATAGATTATGAAAGAGATTCTGTAGCCTGGAATATAATTTACGCGGGGTAATATTGTTCATTTTTGAGCAAATAATGGAAAAAACTTAAACGTCCGAAGCGGTCAAAATGTTTTTACATACTATTCTGCAGGGTTATTTTTGATTTTCGATTTTTTGTTTTTATTATTTAATAATAATCCCTATATTGCGTTAAGTGCAAGTTAACATATAAATAATGAACAAGAAGAAGTTTGAACTGGAGTACACTTTCAATACCTCCCCCAAAGTTTTGTTTAACAGATTGAGTACCCCGAGTGGACTGGCCGAATGGTTCGCCGACGATGTAAATCTCGTTGGAGATACCTACACCTTCATTTGGGACGGATCAGAAGAACAGGCTGAGGTTATGCAGAAAAAAGACCTTAGCTACATCCGGTTCAGATGGCTGAATCCCGGGAACGAGGATTGTTATTTCGAATTCAGACTGCATCAGCACGAATTGACCGGCGACCTGGCCCTGATCATTACGGACTTTGCAGATGACGAGGAAAAGGAGGATACTATTGATCTTTGGGATTCCCAGATTGCGGATTTGAAAAGGCTGATCGGGCTATAAAAACCCGGAAATTGATGTACCTTTGCCCTCCCTTGTACCGGTAATCTTTTTTTAATGTGAAAAAGCTTTATTCCCTTACCATAAAGTCATTTCTGGGTCCTTTTGTCCTCACCTTTTTTATTGTTGTCTTTGTGCTCCTCATGCAGTTTTTGTGGAAGTACATTGATGATTTGGTGGGAAAGGGCCTGCAGCTTCCTGTAGTTAGTGAACTTCTGTTGTACACCTCAGCCAGCCTCGTTCCAATGGCCCTTCCACTGGCGGTATTGCTTGCCTCCATCATGACCTTTGGAAACCTTGCTGAACATAATGAATTACTGGCCCTGAAATCGGCCGGGATTTCCCTTCAAAAAATAATGGCCCCACTGATCATCCTGGTTGTCTTCATTACCCTCGGCGCCTTTTTTTTTAATAACAATATGCTTCCCTTCAGCAATCTTAAAATGCGGTCCCTCCTATACGACATCCAAAGACAAAATCCTGAACTCAGCATCCGAACCGGTATTTTTGATAATACCATTGATGGTTATAGCATCCGGATTGAGGAGCGGGATTCCAGGACCAATCTTTTAAAAGGGATCCGGATTTACGATCATACTGCCAAAAGAGGAAACACCCAGGTTACCATTGCCGATTCAGGCTACATGAAAATGACGGAAGATGAACGGTACCTTGTACTGACCCTATTTAACGGGGAAACTTATACCGAAATGCAAAAGCAGAACAGACGGCAGACGAACAATACCTATCCCTCAAGGCGCGATTATTTTGGGAAGCAGGAAATGATGATCGAACTCGTCGATTTTGGATTGCAACGAAGTGACGAGGAGTTATTTAAATCCTCTTATCAAATGATGAACCTTACACAACTGACAGAACATTCTGACACCCTTATCGATGAAATCCGCATAACCCAATCCTCCCTTCTAAACACACTTGAACATACCAGCTATTACCATCAAGACAATTATCTGCGGAAACAATTCATTGAACCTGATACAGTAAAAGAGAAAGAACAAGCCATCTATATGCTTAACAAGGACAGTATCTTTAAGGCGCTTTCGGACGAAGAAAAAGAACGAACCCTGAACCAGGCCATTGGCGAGGCAAGGTCAGTAATGAATTTTGTGAACAATGCCTACATTACCGTCGACAATAAAATAAGAAGGCTAAGAAAATATGAAATAGAGATACACCGTAAGTTTAGCCTTTCCCTTGCATGCCTGGTATTTTTCTTTATTGGGGCACCCCTTGGGGCTATTATTCGTAAAGGCGGATTGGGAATGCCGGTGGTTATTTCCGTCGTTTTCTTTCTTCTCTACTATATCGTCTCACTTACCGGGGAAAAATTTGTACGCGAAAGCGTCATTAGCGCCGGATTCGGGATGTGGATATCCACCTTTCTACTGATTCCCCTCGGCGCTTTTTTAACCTATAAAGCCTCCACTGATTCCGTAATCATGAATATCGAAACTTACTTTGGGTTTTTCAAACGAATCTTTCAAAAATTGAAATCAGGGAAAAACCTTCAATGAAAATATTGATCCTTTCGACCAAATTGCCTTATCCCCCCAAAGACGGAGGAGCTATTGCAACACTAAGTCTGGCTGAAGGGCTGGCGGGACAAGGAAACGAGATCGCCCTTCTGAGCCTGAATACCAATAAGCACTCTTTCAATATTGATAACATTGAGCATTCCCTGAAAGAAAAAATTCAATTTTTTGCGGTGGATCATAATACGGATATACATTTCCCAAAGATCCTCCTGAATTATTATTTTTCAAATAAACCCTATAATGCCGAACGTTTCAAATCAACTATTTTTCTGGAAAAACTGGCACAACTGCTGCTCGAATTTAAACCCGACCTGATCCAGATGGAAGGCCCCTATCTTTATTATTGCATTCCACTCATCAGAAAACACCCGGGAATAAGGATTGCCTTCAGGGCCCACAATGTCGAAAACGAAATCTGGAAACGTAAAGCTGGAGCCGCCCGGAATCCGCTTTTAAAACTTTATTTTAATACCCTGGCCCGGCGCATCAGGCTGCTCGAAGCCCAAATGCTGAAAGCCTCCGATCTTTTGGTGGCCATTTCAGACCAAGACAGGAGGGGCCTGCTGGAAATGCATGAATTAACTAGCATGACCATCCCGGCCGGTCTTGATCCAAAAAAATACCCTGCCCCCGGCCCTCCGCTTTTTCCCAGCCTCTTTTTTATCGGAGCTCTCGACTGGCAACCGAATATTGAGGCCCTGCTATGGTTCCTTGAAAAAGTTTATCCAAAAATCTCCGGAAGGGACAAAGGAATTCCGTTCCATGTAGCGGGAAGAAATGCTCCGTCATGGCTGGAAAAACATCTGGAAAGATGGGAAAAAACCGGTCTTACCTATCATGGAGAAGTGGATGATGCCTCCCGGTTTATGAACAGCTATGCGGTGTTTGTATGCCCTTTGGTTACAGGAAGTGGTATACGAATCAAAATACTCGAAGGGATGATGATGCAACGTACAGTAGTTTCCAGCTCTGTTGCCGCAAAAGGCTTAACCATAACCGATGGGGTCAATATTCTTATCCGGGATGAACCCGGGGAGATGGCCAAGGTCATCATGCAGCTTTTTGATAACAGGGAATGGTATGATGAAATAGCGGGTAACGGTCGCCAATTCATTCTTGAAAATTTTAATACCTTCGCAATTGCAAAAAAGCTGAGCGATTTTTATAAAACGAACAGGTCATGACCGCGGAAATCATCTTTTGGGCATCTGTATTGTTGATATTTCATTCCTATATTTTTTACCCTCTCCTACTCGACCTGTTGGCACAGGGGAGAGAAATGAACACAAGAGTGTACCGGAACACCGACAAACTTCCTTTTGTCTCCGTAATCATTGCCGCCTATAACGAGGAGAAGGTGATCCTGGAAAAAATCCGGCGCACTTTCCACACCCTCTATCCCTTCTCCAATCTCGAGGTTCTTGTGGGTTCGGATGCTTCTAAAGACCATACCAACAGAATCTGCGAAATTTATTCGGAAAATTATGAGAACCTGATTTTTTTTCCTTTCAAGTACCGGCAGGGAAAACCTGGGATTATCAACCAACTGGTAAATGAGGCAAATGGAGAGATACTTATCTTCACCGATGCCAAGGTATTTTTCCAGGAGTCCACAATTTTTGAGCTTGTTAAACATTTCCGGAATCCGCAGATTGCTGTGGTAGGGGGAAATATCGTCAATCAGGAAGCCAGGAAAGACGGGGTGTCCATCCAGGAGAAAGCCTTTATGAGCAGGGAAATCCGGATGAAATATCTCGAAGGGCTTATCTGGGGAAAAACCATGGGAGTCTATGGAGCGGTGTATGCCATCCGAAAGAGCATGTTTAACAAGATTCCTGATAATTTTACCGTTGAGGATTTTTATATCACCATGAAAGTCCTTGAAAAGAAAAAAAAGGCCATATTGAATCTGCAGGCCCTGACCTTTGAAAATGTACCGAATGAAATGGGCATGGAATTCAGGCGGAAGGTGCGGATATCTTCCGGAAATTTTCAAAATCTAAGGGTTTTCTTCAAACTTTTATGGCCACCCTGGTCGGCTCTTTCATTCGCTTTTTTTTCGCATAAAGTAATTCGCTGGACAGGCCCCTTTTTAATTCTCTTGGCACTGGTTGTAAATATTTACCTGGCATCTTATTCGCAATTTTATAAATACATCCTTATTTTCCAGTCTATATTGATGTTAATGCCTTTAATCGACTTAATTTTGAGGAAAATCAATTTACATATAGTACTTTTGCGATTTATTACACATTTCTATGCCATGAATCTGGCGTTATTAATTGGTTTTTTTAAAAATTTGCTGGGTTTCAAAACGAATATCTGGCAACCAACAAGGAGATAATATTTTGGAAGAAATAAAGTTAAACACGGTAAAAGAAGCAATAGAAGATATTAAAAACGGCAAAATTATAATTGTCGTTGATGATGAAGATCGCGAGAACGAAGGGGATTTCATTGCTGCTGCAGAACTGATCACCCCTGAAACGGTTAATTTTATGGCTACGCATGGCCGGGGGCTCATCTGTACCCCTTTAACGGAGGAGCGCACGAGTGAACTTGAACTGGACATGATGACCGGAAAAAACACCAGTCTGCACCGTACTGCTTTCACCATATCGGTCGACCTTATCGGGCATGGCTGTACCACCGGCATATCGGCCAGCGACAGGGCCAAGACGATCCGCGCACTGGTTGATCCTGATACAAAGCCTGAAGATCTGGCAAGACCAGGTCATATTTTCCCTCTTATAGCACACCGTAGCGGGGTCCTTCGCAGATCGGGACATACCGAGGCAACAGTCGACCTCGCCAGACTCGCAGGATTAGCCCCGGTAGGAACCCTCGTGGAAATAATGAATGACGATGGAACAATGGCCAGGCTTCCACAACTCATGGTCATTGCAAAAAGGTTTAACCTCTCTATTATCTCCATTAAAGATCTTATCGCCTACCGATTAAAAAATGAAAGCATTATAATAAAAGGGGTTGAAGTTGACCTTCCTACAGAATTCGGGCATTTCAGACTTATCCCCTTTATTCAGAAATCGAACGGACTGGAACATGTGGCCCTTATTAAAGGAAAATGGAATAAAGAGGATGAAGTGTTGGTAAGGGTGCATTCCTCTTGTGTAACCGGCGACATATTTCACTCTTACCGTTGCGATTGTGGTGAACAGCTTCTGGAAGCTATGAAAGTGATCGAAAAGGAGGGCCGGGGAGTTATTATTTACATGAATCAGGAGGGCCGGGGTATTGGGCTTTTTAACAAAATAAAGGCCTATAAGCTTCAGGAAGAGGGGCTGGATACCGTGCAGGCAAACATCCAGCTGGGTTTTAATGAAGATGAAAGGGATTACGGTGTCGGTGCAAGCATGATGCACGCCCTAAACCTTGGAAAAGTGCGGCTTATAAGTAACAATCCTGTGAAAAGGGCTGGCCTGGAAGGGTATGGAATTGAAATCGTCGAAAATGTGCCACTGGTAATTGCTCCCAATAAACATAATCTTTTCTATCTTGAAACCAAAAGGGATAAAATGGGCCATTTCATGAATATTGCCCGCTACGAGACAAAAGCGGCTGAAAAGAAATAATGGCTGACCGGGTATTCATTGAATCGGATGAAAAGGATTTGGATGGATAAGTACTTGGCACATTTCCCGGAGAGAGATACCAGAAAATAAAGAGGAAATTAATCTCAAAGCAATGCGGATAGTCTACATGGGTACTCCCGAGTTTGCCATTCACCCACTTAATGCGCTTATACAGGAGGGTTATGAAATTTCCGGCATCATTACCGCCCCGGATAAACCCTCCGGAAGGGGAAAGCATTTACGACCCTCTCCTGTTAAAGAATTTGCCTTGAAAAAAGGGTTAAAAATCCTTCAACCTGTAAACCTGAAAGATCCCGCTTTTCTTGAAGACTTAAAAAAGATTGGGCCTGACCTCCAGATCGTTGTGGCATTTCGCATGTTACCGCGGGAGGTTTGGAAAATGCCGAAGCAGGGTACCTTCAATTTACATGCCTCCCTTTTGCCCCAATATCGGGGTGCTGCCCCAATAAATCATGTAATAATTAACGGTGAAGAAGAAACCGGACTGACCACCTTCTTTATCGATCAGGAAATAGATACCGGTAAGATCATTTTCAGGGAAAGCACCTCTGTTGGAAAAAGGGAAACTGCCGGGGAACTGCATGACAGATTAATGATGATGGGTGCTGAGCTGGTTGTAAAAACAGTCAGATCGATCGAAGCAGGGAATATCCACCGACAAGACCAGCAGGAACTTATAGAGGAATCAGTGAAACTTAAAACCGCCCCCAAAATAGGAAGGGAAGACTGCAGAATTGACTGGACCAGGAATGTGAAGGAGGTCGATAATTTTATCCGCGGATTGAGCCCCTATCCCACCGCGTTTAGTACCATGCAGGATAGTAAAGGGGTTCAGTTGGATATTAAAATTTATTTTTCAGAGCCCGAAGAACTTAACCATTCTCTCGATCCGGGCACCATCATTCTCAAGGAGAAAAACAGGGTAAGCGTCGCAGCCGGTAATGGATTGATCCATATAAAAGAGCTTCAGCTACCAGGTAAAAAGAAGCTGGATTGCGGTAGTTTTTTGCGCGGCTTTCAGGGGATTGAGGAGTGGAAATTTATCTCCCCTCATCAAATTCAAACCTGATTCTATCTGAATCCTCTTCTTGGGGTGGGTTAGCCAATTCAGAAGATGAAACTTTTTTCCTTTTGCGCAAATTCAGCCGATCCCCTGGGGTTGGTTCGCTGTCTGGTTCCAGTAAATTGAGGTCATAAAGTCTTTCCAGTTTTATGCCATACCGTTGGGAAACCTGCCATAAACTCTCTCCCTCCTGAAATCTATGAAAATCATTACCCCGTGCGGCTTTTTTGCGCTTTGGTTGTATATAATATGCCTGGCCCGGTATTTCAGCGGCATTTTCCGGCAGGTCATTGTAACGAAAAATCTCATACCGAAGCAGCCCCAGCTCCTCCGTAAGGCTTTCAAAAGTATCTCCCTCTTTTAAAATAATATAGTCAATCCTGTTGTTTTTCAGAATGGCTCTTTTCCCCTCTGGTTCTTTCTTTAAACTATTTCGCGAATGCTTCCGTTGAAGTGTTTTGCCATCTGCAAGATCATACCGGTGCAATTCATTCTCTTCGATAATCTTTATTAGCATGTCAGCATACTTTGGACTTGTAGCATAACCAGCTTTTTTCAAGCCTTTTGCCCAGGCCCTGTAATCTGTCCGGTCCAGCTCAAACAGCGATGAATATCGTGAAGATCCCATCAGGAACTCCGAATGATCTATATAGGATTCCTCAGCTTTCTTATATTTTCTAAAACATTCCCTGCGCGCATCATCATCATGAAACATTTTCCCGCCCCTCCATCCACTATGGCATTTAATTCCAAAATGATTGTTTCCTTTACGGGCAAGGGTTGAATTGCCATTATCCGATTCAAGCATCCCCTGGGCAAGGGTTATACTGGCAGGAATTCCACATCTAATCATTTCTTCTACGGCCAGATCTTTATACATTTCGATGTATTCTTCCCTGCTGATCTTTCCCGATTGCGCAGAGATGCTTCCGGTGATAAGCAGACCTAAAAAGAATGAAACCAAAATATTCCTCATAAACAATATATATTTCCGGACGCAATATACATCCTAACCGGATAAATAGTAAATTGAATTATTAACAACTCATGATTGAACGGGTAAAATCCGAAAAAATTGAAGAAGATTGACTGCTTTTGATTTTTGATTATATTTAAGCATTCATCTTCTGAGTATTTTACCCGGAAATAATAAAAAATTATTTTATGCATTTTAACCACCGCACCCTGGAAATATTCTACCTGGAAGTATCCCGAACGGGTGAACTTGATCCAGCGGAACAACAAATGCTGGATAAGGCGGAGGAGGCTGCCCACAAAGCCTACGCTCCCTATTCCGGATTTAAGGTGGGGGCCGCCGTATTGCTCGAAAATGGAGAGATCATCATTGGCAGCAATCAGGAAAATGCCGCATTTCCCAGTGGTTGCTGTGCCGAAAGGACCGCACTCTATTATGCTGGAGCCGGGTTTCCGGATACACCCGTTATATCCGTTCTAATAGTTGCCTTGCAGGATGGGAAAATTTTAAAACAGCCTGTCACACCCTGCGGAACCTGCCGACAGGTTATAGCGGAGACCCAAAAACGGTTTAACCATCCCATACGGGTAATCATGGTCGGAGAGGAATTCATCCGCATTTTACCTGATGGTGCCTGCCTGCTTCCCTTCCCGTTTGAAAAAATCGGATGAAAAGGACCAATCCCGGACCGGGGAAATCATTTCCCTGTCGATGGGGACACCTTTTTATGAATTAATTGGGAAAAAACGGTATAAATCATCTTCGGGAGGTGGGGCCAGAATCGTTATTTTTTCTTTTTTTACAGGATGTAAAAAGGAAATTTCTCTTGCGTGCAAACTAATCCCTCCATTTCTATTGGAGCGCGGAAATCCGTATTTCAGGTCCCCTTTTACCGGACAACCAATGGAGGCAAGCTGGACACGAATCTGATGATGCCTTCCTGTATGGAGATCCACTTCAAGGAGAAAATAATTATCTGAACGGCCAAGAGTCCGGTAACTCAATGAGGCCCTTTTTGATCCGGGCAACTCCTTGTCAAAGAGGTAGCTCTTGTTTTGCTTCTCATTTTTTTTGATAAAATGGACAAGCTCATCCTGCTCCTTTGCCGGTTTTTGTTTTACGATGGCCCAATAAATTTTCCGTGCGTCTTTCTCACGAAAAATCTCATTCATCCGGCTTAGGGCCTTACTGGTCTTGGCATAAACGATGACCCCGCTCACCGGCCTGTCCAGTCGGTGCGGTACGCCAAGATATACATTTCCTGGTTTTTGATCCCGCTGACGAATAAATTCTTTGAGGATCTTGTCCAGGGAATCATCACCGGTTTTATCTCCCTGTACGATATCCGACACCCGCTTATTTACGGCAATAAGGTGGTTGTCTTCAAATAAAATTTCCGGAGTTGTATTCATTTTAATTATAACCTTTCGAACCAATTTTAATCAGGACCGAATTAGTTTGGAGTGTGAGTAGGAAGCCGAATTAGTTTGGAGTGTGAGTAGGGAGCATGGATTCCCACATCACCGAATTAGTTTGGAGTGTGAGTAGGGAGCATGGATTCCCATATTATCACATCACCGAATTAGTTTGGAGTGTGAGTAGGGAGCATGGATTCCCATATTATCACATCAATCACATCAACACATCACCAAATTAGTTTGGAGTGTGAGTAGGGAGCATGGATCCCCATATCTCATAACCTCACTCCACATCATCACAATCATCACATCATCACATCCCCGAATTAGTTTGGAGTGTGAGTAGGGAGCATGTATTCCCATCATTATCCCCACATCCTCATATCCCCACATCATCCACATCATCACATCCTCACATCCCCACATCCAATACAAATCAACACATCCCCACATCCTCAATATTGCTCTCTGTCATTTGGGAAATCAAGACTTCTGACATCCTGGACATAACTATTTACTGCCCCGGAGATTTCCTGAAACAAATTATGGTACCGTCTCAAAAACCTGGGAGAAAATTCCTGGGTTATGCCCAGCATATCATGTAAAACAAGAACCTGGCCATCTACTTTGGATCCCGCACCAATACCAATTGCAGGAATTTTGAGCTTCCCGGCTACTTCTCCTCCCAGACTGGCAGGGATTTTTTCCAGGACCAGGGCAAAACATCCGCATTCCTGCAACATGACAGCATCCTTTACCAGTTTTTCCGCTTCTGCATCGGCGGTAGCCCTTACGGTATAGGTCCCGAATTTATGTATGCTCTGGGGAGTGAGACCCAGATGCCCCATGATGGGGATTCCAGCACTGAGGATTCTCTCCACAGACTCCTTTATCTCGCTTCCCCCTTCCAGCTTGACCGCACTTGCTCCGGTTTCCTTCATTATGCGGATGGCAGACTGCAGTGCCTCCTTGGAATTTCCCTGGTAGGTACCAAAGGGCAAATCAACCACAACAAGTGCTCTTTTTACTGCCCTGACTACCGAGGATGCATGGTAGATCATTTCATTCAGGGTAATCGGAATAGTGGTTTCGTGTCCGGCCATCACATTGGAGGCCGAATCGCCGACTAAAATCACATCAATTCCGGCCTGATCGAGTATTCTCGCCATTGAATAATCGTATGCCGTTAACATGGCGATTTTTTCACCCTTTAACTTCATGGCGCTTAATACATGCGTGGTAACCTTTCTTACAGAATTGTGAATGGACATTTGATATTTTTTAGTTCATACCTGGAGGCAAATTTCGGTATAATAATCCAGTGTTGGAGTATTTTTTATCAGAATATAAATGATAATCACCCTCATCTGCCAGGATTATGGGTTGGCCGGAGGCGAATTAACAAATTTTTTTGCCGCCTATCCCCAAGATTCTTCAAAATACCCCGAAGATAATTACTGACTTTTTGTCATTCTGTCAGGTCCCCATTTTCATTATTTCCCTCCGCAGGGAACATTTGTCACATAATCATCCGATTTTGCAAATGGCATAATCATTGTCGTTACCCCTGAAAAATATTAGTATTTAATCAAATCAAAATATAAATTATGGGTAAAATTATTGGAATAGACTTAGGTACAACCAACTCCTGCGTAGCGGTAATGGAAGGCAATGAACCTGTTGTTATACCCAATAGCGAAGGTAAAAGGACCACACCTTCGGTCGTGGCTTTTATTGAAAATGGGGAACGCAAGATCGGTGATCCGGCTAAACGACAGGCTATTACGAATCCCACTAAAACCGTATCATCAATAAAAAGGTTTATGGGGGAAACGTACGATAAAGTACAAAAAGAAATCAATCGTGTTCCCTTCAAAGTGGTAAAAGGAGAAAACAACACCCCGAGAGTGAGCATTGACGACAGGAAATATTCTCCGCAGGAAATATCGGCCATGATTCTTCAGAAAATGAAGAAAACGGCAGAGGATTATCTGGGACAGGAAGTTACCGATGCGGTAATTACTGTACCCGCTTATTTTAGCGATTCCCAACGCCAGGCAACTAAAGAGGCGGGGGAAATCGCAGGGTTAAACGTCAGAAGAATCATCAACGAGCCTACTGCCGCTTCACTGGCCTATGGATTGGACAAGCGTTCAAAAGACATGAAAATTGCCGTCTTCGATCTTGGGGGTGGTACTTTTGATATATCCATTCTGGAGCTTGGGGATGGGGTTTTCGAAGTAAAATCGACCAATGGTGATACTCACCTTGGTGGTGACGATTTTGATCATTTAATCATTAACTGGCTGGTGGATGAATTTAAAAAGGATGAAGGGCCCGATCTTTCAAAGGATCCCATGTCCCTTCAACGATTGAAAGAAGCAGCTGAAAAAGCTAAAATTGAACTTTCAAGCTCCTCTTCAACTGAAATCAATCTGCCCTATATTATGCCAGTGGACGGGGTTCCAAAGCATCTTGTAAAAACCCTTACCCGGGCGAAATTCGAAAGTCTTACAGATTCGTTGATCCAGGCCACCATGGAGCCTTGTAAAAAAGCGCTTAAGGATGCAAACCTTACCAGTAAAGATATTGATGAAGTAATACTCGTTGGAGGATCCACCAGAATACCGGCCATCCAGCAGATTGTTGAAAAATTCTTCGGCAAGGCCCCATCCAAGGGGGTAAACCCCGATGAAGTGGTGGCTGTAGGTGCTGCCATCCAGGGTGGTGTGCTCACGGGTGAAGTTAAGGATGTGCTGCTGTTGGATGTTACTCCGCTTTCACTGGGAATTGAAACTATGGGCGGGGTGTTCACCAAACTGATTGAATCGAACACCACAATCCCCACCAAAAAATCCGAAGTTTTCACTACGGCTTCCGATAATCAGCCCTCTGTTGAAATCCATGTTCTTCAGGGAGAAAGACCGATGGCACGGGACAACAAAACCATAGGAAGGTTCCATCTCGATGGTATCCCCCCTGCTCCACGCGGTGTTCCTCAGGTAGAAGTGGCATTTGATATAGATGCGAACGGCATTCTGAATGTCCACGCGAAAGACAAAGGAACCGGAAAAGAACAGAGTATCCGTATCGAAGCTTCTTCAGGACTCAGCGATTCCGAAATCGAAAAGATGAAACGGGAAGCAAAGGAAAATGAAGAAAGCGACAAGCAGGCAAGAGAAAAAGTCGATAAAATGAATGCCGCTGACAGCCTGGTATTTCAAACCGAGAAACAGCTTAAGGAATTCGGTGATAAAATACCCGCCGATAAAAAAGCGCCCCTTGAAAGTGCACTTACCAGACTTAAGGAAGCACATAAAAAAGAGGATCTTGCAGAAATCGAAAGTGCCACCGCTGAGCTTAACACGGCATGGCAGGCAGCATCCGAAGAGATGTACAAGGCCGGACAACAAGCGGAGGGAGGCGAGGCAGGAGAACCGGGAAATCAGCAGGAACAAAATGCTACATCAGACAAAAACGGGAAAAATGATGGAGAAGTAACTGATGTGGATTTTGAAGAGGTGAAATAGGATCGGATAAAACGATAGTTAAAAATAGGGAAACCGCGGTAGATTGCATATCTACCGCGGTTTTTTTATTATAAAAGAGGTATCTTTTAATATTGTTTTTAAGAATAAATATTTTAAATTTAACTTTTCGATATTATATGTCAACTGAAACTAAAACCCAGCGAATACTCCGACTAATTCTTTTTCTTACCCATACTTATCCAAAATCGAAAAAAGAATGCATTGATTTTTTAACGGATGGCGGGATACCTGTGCCGGGGTAAGAAAGGTTTATTTTCGGGTTTAGATTAAAGCTAATTTAAAAATTAATTTTCGTTTTGCGATTTAGCCGGTATAGGCTATACCGATTGTTGTGGTGTTGTTGGGTTATAAAAATGTCAAACCGATTCTTTTCCCTAAACCCTCCTCAAAAATTTTAAAAAGTGTTGAAACCTGAATATCAATCTTGCCATTTTCCACACGAGAGATATAGCTTTTTTTAGTTCCAGTTTTACTGGCTAATTCTTCTTGTGTTAAATGGGCTTCTTTCCTGGCATCTTTAATCATTTCGCCAACTACAAAAGCTTTTGCTCTGGTTTCAAACTCATCTCTTCTTGGGGTACCAAGTTTCCCATACTTTATATCTAATAATTCGTCAAACGTTTTTGCATCTTTTATTGCTTTCATGATTCCCTCCCTTTGGTGTTAAAATATTCTTCTTTTAGTTTAATCGCTTTTAAAATTTCTTTTCTTTGTGTTTTTTGACTTTTTTTTGAAATGCGTTAAATAAAATCACAATTCTACCTGCATCAAAGCAACAAAACACTCTATAAATATCACTACCAGCCTTTATTCGAATTTCGTAAAGTCCATCTGTTCCATGGAGATGCTTAAAAAACTTTTCAGGTATCTTGTCTACGGTTCTAATTACTTTAAAGATATATTCTATTTTATCCTGCGTAGAGGAACCAAGCGAAATATAAAAGTCAATAAAGTAATTTTTATAGAATTTAATTTCTCTAACCATTCTGCAAAGTTAACATATATGTTAACAATTTGCAAGTCGAATTTTGGAATAGTTTACTCGAGAATGGAGGTTTTTCTCCAATGCACCACGACTAAGATATGAATGGCATGTAAATTAATTATATTATTTTTGTAAAAAAATTATATGCCCACATCAAAATATTTACTGGCAATCCTCTTTTTACTGCTTCCGGCAAGGCATATTTTCCCAGGAAAGTACCATTAACCAGGTAGACGATCAGGGACGAAAAACCGGATTATGGAAGGTTTATTTCGATAATGGCAAACTTCAATACGAATCCGAATTCGAAAAGGGATATCCGGTTGGGGTAATGAAAAGATATTTTCCGGGGGGAATTCTTAAGGCGGAACTCAATTTCCGGAATGAAGGTCGCACAGCCTATGCAACATTATACTATAAGTCCGGAAAACCGGCGGCCAGGGGGAAATATTTCGATAATAAACGGGACAGCACATGGATATTTTATTCATTTATCAATGGCCGGATTGCACTGAAAGAGGATTACCGGAATGGCTTAAAAGACGGGCTTTCATTCAGATATTACGATGATGGTACGGTGGCCGAAAAAATGATGTGGAAAAACGGAAAAGAAAATGGAATCTGGGAACAATATTATGAAAATGGAAATATCAGGCTCACCGCGGCTTATAAAAATGGGCTGCGGGAAGGGAAGTTTGAGAGTTTCAGCTATTCCGGATACCCCTCCATAAAGGGTTGGTATACCGAAGGGGTAATGGATGGCATCTGGCAGTATTTTAAAGAAGAAACCTCCCCGATCAATTCTGCAGTTGGGGAGAGCAGTCCCTCCAATGCAGAACCAGGCAGTCTTGATTTTGAGGTGGAATATGACCATGGCCGGATGCTGCCCAACAAGGAAATCGATAAACGGGTAGATGATTTCTCCAAAAGAGTAGAAGAGAGTATAAAAAAATACAGGGGGGAAGAGGAAAAACTTTAATGCGCAAAATCATTCTCATAGTTATTGCCTGGGCTATAGCTCTTCCTTCTTTTGGCCAGGGGCTGGGCAAGAATTATTATTGGATATCCCTTACCGATAAGAATTACAATGAACATAGCCTTTTCTCCCCTTCCACCTTCCTATCCGAACGGGCTATAGAAAGACGGAAACGTCAAAATATAAGCATCACAGAAAATGACCTGCCTGTGAGCCGGTATTATATTGACAGCCTTCAGAGGATGGGCTTACAAATTAAGGGCACCAGTCGCTGGTTTAATGCCGTTATTGCTCAATCGACCGACAGCCTGTTGCTGGATACTCTTTCCAGGATCAATTTTATAACCAGTGTCCGTTCCTGTTGTCCTTCTGCAGAATCAGAATATTCGCTTTCATCCCGATTCATCGTGAGCGAAACCGGGAAAAGCGGTGTCACCACCTTTCCGGTTGAGCAAGTTACCCGATGAGCCGGACACACAAAAGGGTGAGGGTGAACTTTCCATAGTCAGATATCCCTTCCATGGGAGCATTAGAAGCAGATTTGGATTCTAACTTCATCTGTCAAAAGCCTCCAAAATAACGAGGAATTTCCGGTGCAGGACTACGGAAAATCGGACTTACAGATCTCCGTCTTAAACGGGATAAGCCTTCATGACCTTGGTTATATGGGTGAAGGAATGCAAATAGCAGTTATTGATGCAGGTTTCCAGAGGGCGGATGTAGTTGAATCCCTGAAATGGATCTATAACCGGGGAGGAATTCTTGGCACCCGCAATTTTATTATCCCTTCTGAAAATGTATACCTTCTAAGCAGTCATGGCACTTCGGTTTTAAGTACCATGGCGGCCTTCCTTCCGGGGGAGTTTATTGGCACTGCACCCCTGGCTTCCTATTGGCTTTTACGGTCGGAGGAAAGCGGATCGGAAAACAAACTGGAAGAAGCTTTCTGGGTCATGGCCGCTGAATTTGCCGACAGTGCAGGGGTTGATATTATTACCAGCTCCCTTGGCTATACTACTTTCGATGATTCCTCAATGAATTACTCCCTTACTGACCTCGACGGCCAGACCGCCTTAATTACCCGCGCTGCCGAAATGGCTTTTTCAAAGGGTTTGATGGTCATTAGCAGTGCAGGTAATGAAGGGAACAAAAGCTGGAAATACATTAGTCCTCCGGCCGATGGGGAAAATGTACTCAGTGTGGGGGCCATTGAGCCCGGTTTTCAGATTGCCGCTTTCAGTTCCCGGGGACCTACCTTCGATGGCAGGATCAAACCCGATATCGTGGCCATCGGTTCCAGAGCGAGCATAACCGGGAGTTTGGGAAGTACCGTATTGGGATACGGCACCTCTTTCTCCGCACCCCAGGTGGCAGGATTGACCGCTTGTCTTTGGCAGGCAGTCCCGGAAAAAACCAATGCGGAAATCCTGAGGGCTATCCGGCAATCCTCCGGTCAGTTTGGCCATCCGGATAGTATATATGGGTATGGAGTACCCAATTTTATGTATGCCTTGCGGATCCTCAAGATCGATCAAGTCGCGGTAACCGGTCAATCCATAATCGCATTTCCCAATCCGTTTAATGAAAAAACTGAGCTCGACCTGATTAATATACAATCAGTGGACAGAATTTCAATATATAGTTCCGATGGACGTTTGATCCATACTATGAATGAGAGTCATACCATTGGAAACCATATAATTATAGATAAATACCTCTTACCCGAACCAGGTTTGTATTTTATTCTCATAAACGCGGGCAGAGAGAAATTTGTAGCAAAAATTGTGAGGATGGAATAAAATGAATATAGAAAGCATTAGCCTCACCGAACTTAACCTAAGAATTAAAGATGCCATTGGGCATGCCTTTATGGAGCCTCTTTGGGTCGTTGCAGAAATTAGTGAAATCCACGTCAACAACAGCGGACATTGTTATCTGGAACTCATTGAAAAAGATCAGAAAGGTGATCGGATTCTTTCCAAAATCAGGGCTACTATTTGGGCCTTTACCTTCCGGATGATAAAACCATACTTCGAACAGAGTACTCAATATGAGCTTAGCGCAGGCCTAAAAGTGATGTTAAAAGTTAAGATTGAATATCACGAAATCTATGGGATAAGCCTGAATATTAAAGATATAAATCCTACCTATACGCTTGGGGATTTTGCCCGCAAGAGACAGGAAATTATTGCCAGGTTGCAGCAGGAAGGGGTATTCGATATGAACAGGGAACTTGATATTCCCATTGCCCCCCAGCGGATCGCTGTGATTTCATCGAAAACAGCAGCCGGATATGGTGATTTTACCGGGAGTCTGGAAAACAATGCTTTTGGCCTTAAATTTTATGTGAGTTTTTTCGCCGCGATTGTTCAGGGCGATCAGGCAGAGAGCTCTATTATGGCCGCTTTTGAACAAATTTATCAAACCATCGAAAATTTTGATCTTGTCGTATTGATCCGCGGTGGAGGATCTCAATCGGATCTCGAATGTTTCAACTCTTATGAACTTGCCTACCTGATTACCCAATTCCCCATTCCAGTCATCACGGGAATCGGGCATGAAAGGGACGTGAGTATTGTCGACCTCGTTGCGCACACCAGTTTAAAAACCCCTACAGCAGTTGCATCATGGCTTATAGAGAGTCTGGCTTTCTTTTTGGGAAGCCTCGAAAATTTTGAGAAAGCAATCATAAAATATTCCAGGGAGATAATGCTAAAAAACAGGCATATCCTTGCCACTCAACAAAAAATGTTACAGATTATGACGAGTTCCCGCTTGTCCGAACAGGAACATTTTCTCGATGCAAGCCAAAAAACATTAGCTTCATCAGGCAGGCGCATCATCCAGGGACACCATAAAGGGATGGATCATGCATTGCGACTGATCCATTTGCAATCCATAAGTTTCATTACCAAAACAAAGAGAGAAATTCAGAGACTGGAGCTCAGATTACAATCGGGAACCCTCCATTTTTTCCAATCAAACAGGGAAAAAATCAATACATTTGAACGGACCATCGGCCATCTTGATCCCTTATTGGTCTTAAAGCGGGGATTTTCAATCAGCATTCATAAAGGCAAAGCCCTTAAAACCAATGACTTTATTAAGGATGGAGATACTTTGACCACCATTTTATATAAAGGAAAAATTTCAAGTAAAATAACAATCAAAAATGAGCAAAAAGGAAATTAGTTATTCGGAAGCGGCAGCAGAAATTGAACAAATCCTCCTTGAACTTGAAAACGGGGAACCGGATGTGGACGAACTCACTGAAAAAGTGAAACGGGCAAGCTTCCTGATCAAATTATGCAAAACCAGACTGAAGTCGACAGAGGAAGCGGTGGATAAAGTCCTTAAGGATGAGGAGTAATTAATCCTTCCAAACATTCTTCAACACCAGTAAATTCATCGGATTGGTTCCGAAACCGTGAAGATTCCGGGGCACAAACCGGACGAGACGATCGTAATACAGGGGAACCACCACCGCACTGTCCATAACCATTTGATCCATTTGCCGGTAAAGCTCCATCCTTTGTTCTTCCCCTTCAGTTTCCAACGAAATTTTATACAAGCGGTCAAAGCGAGGACTTGAAAAGTGCGTATAGTTAGGGCCATTCGGACTAAAATTGGGGGAATAAAAAACAGAAAGGAAATTTTCCGCATCGGGATAATCAGCTATCCAGGAGCCCCTGAAAAACAACAGATTTGAGTTGGCCACTTTATTTCTAAAAGAGGCTCCTGTGGCTACTTCCAAACGAAGTTTTATCCCAAGTTGCGAAAGCTCATATTGTATAAACTCACACAGATCCACATAATCGGAGGTTGTTGTCAAGACAATTTCTTCGAGCCCCCTCCCCTGGGGGAAACCAGCCTTTTCCAGGTAAAAAAGGGCAGAATCCCGGGAAAAACTGTACCCTTCCACCAAATCCGGATTATAACCGGACAAGCCGGGGGGGATAAAGCCGTGGACCGCAGGGCTTCCCAGATTGTTCCTAAGATATTTCATCATCTTGGCCCGATCAAAACCAAAGTTGATAGCCTTTCTAAGCGGGGTCTTTGAAAGGGGGCTGTTACGGAAATTTTCACGGGAAGTATCGACCAGAAAACCAAGATATTCAGTATTAAGATAGGGACCTGAGAGAATTTTATATCGGTCAGCATACTCCGGATTGAGTAGTCCGGACCGGGTAAGAAGCTCATCCTTATAGGCGGGATGGACACCTGAAAGAAAATCGATTTTGCCATTAAGAAACTCCAGAAATTCCGATTGCTTATCCTTAATAAAGGTGACGCTGACCGCCTTAAGATAGGGAAGGGATCTGCCGGATCCGGTCTTTCTCAAAATAGTTGTCGTTTCGTGACAATACCAATTTTTCTTCCTCCCGCCAATTTTGGAATTTGAATGGCCCTGTACCTACCGGATGACGGGAAAATTCTTCACCCTCAGCCTCAACAACTTCCTGTGGAACCACAGAACAATAGGGCATGGTCAGGATGCCGGGAAAAGGAGGAAACGGCTCCGTGAGAAATATTTCAAGTACCGTATCATTCACCGCGATAACCCCCAGGTGCGAAGATGGATGCCGGGAATCCAATTTGGAAAACACCCATCGACCAGGGGAAGCCACGGATGGGTCCAGGATTCTTGAAAAGCTATAGACGAAGTCCCGGGCATTTACCAGTCTTCCCTTTCCCTCTTCAAAGGCAGGATGATCATGAAAATAAACGTCATTTCTTAGTATAAACCTATACCTCCTCCCGTCGGGTGACAATTTCCAGCTTTTGGCGATCGAAGGGACTATATTAAGGGCGCTGTCCATAGCAAGTAACCCATTGAAAAGTTGTGTAACAGGCCAAATGATTGTTTGGTTGCGTGCCTGGGCAGGATCGAGGCTCGATATCCCCTTAGACTCATTGTAACGAAAAATCTCCCGGGAATCGGATCTTTCGGTCCTCTCTTTACAGGAAGCCATAAGAAATAAGAAAATAAGCGGAAAAAGGTAATAAGTGCAACGCTTGGGGAGAATATCCTTCATGGAAACAGCGAACTTTACTTGTATAAATTCCAAAAAACAGGAACTGATCATTCAGCCTGCAGGAATTATTTGTATAAATATTTCTTAAGAACGATCATCAGCTCATGTATTTTGATCGGCTTGGCAAGATAATCATCACAACCTGCATCCACACTTTTTTCCCGTTCGCCAGCCATAGCGTATGCTGTTTGTGCAATGACCGGGATTTTACTGTTTATTTTCTTTATTTCCCGGGTAACTTCATAACCATTTATCGAAGGTATCTGGATGTCCATTAAAATCAAATCGATAGTGGGATCATCCCGGAAAATCTGTATCGTTTCCATTCCGTCAATGGCATGCAGCAACCTGGCACCTGTTTTTTTTAGAACTTCATTAAGAAACTGGAAATTTGATTCTTCATCCTCAACAATTAATATGGTCTTCCCGGAGAAATCATGAGAAGGCATTTCATTGCTGGTTTCTTCTATTTTAACCTTTTCAACAATATCTTTATAAGGAAGGGTTACGGTAAACTCAGAACCTTTCCCGTATTCCGATTTGACGAGAATCGTTCCCCCCATCATTTCCACCAGATTTTTGGAAATAGCCAGACCCAGGCCCGTTCCTCCATAAAACCTGGAATGGGTTTCATGTGCCTGCCGAAAACGGTCAAAAATAATTTTTTGTTTCTCTTTTTCAATGCCAATTCCCGAATCCTTCACGTAAAATTCAAGTTTGTCATTAACGATCTTTTTCAAACCATACCTCACCTCTCCCACATCGGTAAATTTAATGGCATTGCTTATAAGGTTCATCAGAATTTGCTTCAGCCGGAATTCATCAGCATGCAATTGCAGCGAGGAATCGAGTCCATTATGATCCTCAATTAACTGAATATTTTCTTTTTCCATTCTTTTCAGCATCTTGGAAAACATGGAGGATATCTCATCAAAAATGATATTCATGCTAAAGTTTGAATAATTCATCTTAAGCTGTCCCGCTTCAATTTTTGAGATATCAATAATGTCATCGATCAGCCGCATCAGGGTGTCAGCCCCAAAATTTATCTGTTGGATAAATTCTTCCTTCTCACTATTGGTAAGGTTCTTGACCGATAGTAATTCGGCAAACCCAATAATAGCATTCATGGGTGTTCTAATCTCATGTGACATGTTGGAAAGGAAAGCCGATTTCAGCCGGTCCGATTCCTCAGCCTTTTCTTTGGCTATCTTTAAATTGGATTCGTAAGCCTTTCTCTCGTTGATATTTTTAACAATAATTACGAACGATTCATCTCTCCCATCGCCCGAATGGATAAGTCCGAATGAAGTTTCGGCAAAAAAATCCTTTCCCACCGAATTCTTCATTACGAACTCAATATTCTTTTGATAGCCGCTTTTCTGGGTCTCTTCCAGGATTTTTCTGATCCCGTTGTTGTCTATTCCGATAATAAAATCGAAAAAATTTATTTCCTTAATTTTTGATGGATCCATTAAAACCAGATTGCAGAAACTGGTATTAAGATCACTTATCTTTCCCTCAATATCTATCACAACAAGCCCATCAGGAAGGGATTCAAAAATCCTGCGCTGCCTTTCCTGGTTAAAAAGAATATTGTCCTGATCAATTTTCCTCTCGATAGCCAGGGCGATTTGATCCGAAACAAATTCCATGATGCTGACATCTTCAGAAGTGTAATTAACACTTCCGTCATAATTCTGAATAACATAAACCCCGATTATTTTATCAGCGATCCTCAGTGGAACACCAAGCCATGAGGAGGAATCAGATCCTAAAGGTTCAATGGTCCCATCTTTTTCAAGTTCTGCAATTCGTTCTGCATCAACCAATTGAGACTTTCCGGTTTTAATGACATATCCGGTAAGGGATTTACCGGCTGGGAATTCCGTAAAAGTATCTTTCTCATCCTGGTGAAAAGGCAGGCTTATGGTATCTGTTTTTTTGTCATAAAGGGCTACATAGCAATTCTTGGTGTCAACTACCCGGTGTAAGCTTTTCTGAATACTTTCAAAAAGTTCATAAAGATTTCGGGTTGAAATTACGGAGTTCGCAATTTCAAAAAGAACTGATTTAGTATCCTCCTGCTTTTTTCTTTGGGTTATATCTACATTTGTACCAACTATACGAAGCGGTGAGCCATTTTTCTTCCATTCGAATACCTTACCCCGGCTTAAAATATGGGCATAATTACCATCTTTTTTTCTAAGCCTGATTTCCATTTCCATATTCCCTTCCCTGTACTTAAGAGAATAGATCAGGTGCCGCTCAAGGATCTCTTCATCATCGGGATGCACAAGCTTAAAAAGCAGCGTGAAATCATGATCAAAATCTCCAGGGGAGTAACCCAACATTGAAAAATAACCATCGGAATAATACACTTTACCCGTTTCAGTGTTCCAGTCCCACAAACCATCCTTGCTGGCATCAAGAGCCATCAGCAACCTCTTTTCACTGTCAACCAGTTTCTGCTCAGCCTCTCTGAGGTGCATTTTCTCCTCCTTGTGTTGCATCGCCCACTTTACGGAGGAATTAAGCCTTCCCAAATGATCTTTTAACACATAATCCCACGCACCCTGTTTTATGCATTCGACAGCTGTTTCTTCATCCAGAGCACCGGTGACGATGATAAAAGGAGTAAGGGCTTTTAATTCAGTGGTTATCTTAAGAGCATCCAATCCATTACAGGTTGGAAGGGAATAATCGGAGAGAATAATATCCGGTGCAAATTCATTTAAGGCCCTTCTGAAACTATCGGTATCGGCAACAACCTGGGATGCAATGTCCCAATTGCCCCCGTTTTGCAGGGCAATTAAATTAAGCTCGGCATCATACTGGTTGTCTTCCAGGATCAATACTTTAAGGGGAGAAAGGTTCATTCCGGGTTCATTGGTTGCTGCAAAATACCATTTTTAATCGTATATTCAGCAAAAGTAATGAAACATCCATGATTAACAAGTTCATCAACCATGAAAATGTTTATATGGATGTTCCATCTGACAACTGAAAATAAATACTAAACAGATGAAATATTTAAAAGACCGAACTCAGAAACGAAGCGCAACTCCTAAATAGAAATTAATTCCTGCCTGCGGGAAATAACCGTCCAGTACTTTTTCTTCATTTTCATAAAAATAACGGTACACCCATGCATTGGATGAATATTTTTCACTAAATAAATTGGCTGCCAGGAAATTAATATCGATAGAGTTTACCCAATCCGGCCTGAATGTATAAGCTATTCTAAGATCGTTGACAAAATAGGGAGACAGCTTGCGGCTTTCATTCATGGTATTGTCGATGTATTGCTTTCCGATATATTTAGATTGAATCTCAATATTGAGCACCTTAGAAATATCATAATGTATATTACTTCCGGCCACAATCGAGGGTGAGAAAGCAATATCAGTCGCTTTCAGCGTTTCCACCAATTGAAAGGGCTCCGTTTCCGGATCATTCCAGTAATCCCAGTTGTCAACAAAGGAATTCATTTCAGAAATCTTGTTCCGGCTCAGGCTCAGATTTCCGCTCCAGTTGAATTTTTTAAAACTCAATCCGGACTGAATCTCTATTCCCGTACGATACGATGAGGGTACGTTAGTCATTACCGGCGAGCCGACATCATTAATCTCACCGGTTAATACCAGTTGATTGTCGTAATCCATCATGTATAAATTTACGATCATGGTAAAATTTTCACTGCTAAACTGATAACCTGCCTCATAATCAAACAATTTTTCAGGTACCGGTAGAGGCTGAAGAGGATCGGCATCGGTAAAATTGCTCCTGTTGGGCTCCCGGTTGGCCACAGAAAAGGAAAGGTAGGTTCGGTGACGTGCAGAAGGCGAGTAATTCAAACCCATTTTCGGATTGAAAAACAGAAAATTATGTTCCTGGTCCAGGTTCCTAAGATCATCGTCGATCCCTGCTATAAGATAGTTAATCCCCCGCACCTGGACATCACCAAAAAGATTTAAGCTGTTCGTAAGGCTGTAATTCAGTTTACTGTAAAGGTTGTAATCCTTTTTTTTCCCTCTGTTTTCGTACCAGCGATAACCTTTTTCAGCTACACCCGGGTTTTCTGCCCAAATAATATTACCAAAATGATCCCCCACATAATAGTTCCAGCCTCCACCCAGACGAAGATTTACCCGGCTCTTGTTGTAATTAAGGGAAAAAATACTTCCATAAAACCGGTTATCCAGCCATTTTCTGCGGATTAAGTCTGTGGAAGTGAGAGTGTCCGAGGTCAGGATAATATCCGGAATTTGATAATCGGACAATTTCTCCTCTTCCTTATATTGTTCATAATAACCCTTCCCCGGGGTATAATGCAAGGCAGCATTCAAATAGAGGTATCGGGATAATTGTCTGCTATAATGAAGCTGATAGTGTTCCTGATTATAATTGTCGGTTTCATTATCATAGTACCGGATCTCCCCATCCGCATTCCTGTAGGCTCCTATCCCGTTATATCTCCTGTGGGTTTTTAACATATTACCCGGGACACCGTCCCAGGCCTGATAGGTTTTTTCCTTTCCCGACAAAATATTAAACTTGAGGGTGCTCTTTTCGGTAAACCACCCTGCGGATAATGAAAAAAGATTGTAAATCAGAAAATGCCCTGTCGATATACCCGTCACTATGCACATCTGACATGCGAATGCCAAGGCTGAAATGATCCTTCAGCAAACCGGTTCCCAACTTAACCATATTTTTTGTAGTATTGAAAGAGCCATACCCGGTTTTAAACTCCGAATAGGGTTCTTTTTCAATGGCCGAGGTGAGGAAATTTAAACTGGCACCAAATGATGCAGCCCCGTTTCCGGAAGTCCCTACTCCCCTTTGTATTTGAATATTTTCTATGGATGAGGCAAAATCGGGCATATTTACAAAGAGCATTACATGAGATTCAGCATCATTTAATGGCACGCCGTCCAGCGTAAAGTTAATCCGGTTGGCATCGGTTCCCCTGATTCGAATACCTGTATAGCCCACGCCATTACCCGCGTCTGAACTGACCACCATAGAAGGAGTTAGGGAAAGAAGATAAGGAAGGTCCCGGGCAAGATTATTCTTTCTGATTTCCTCTTTTGATATTTCCGTGAAGGCAATCGGATCGCGACTGCCTGCTCTCGAAGCACGCACAGTAACCTCTTCCCCCAGAACTGACTCAGGAGATAAACGGAAATCCAGGTTCAGATTCTTATTGACATCAATTTTTTGACGAATTGTACTATAACCAATATAGGAAATTTTAAGTATATGTTCTCCGGAACTAACATTATTGAAGACAAATTCACCAGTATTGTCCGTTATGGTTCCTAAAAAATTCTTTTCGAAATAAACGTTCGCCCCACTTAATGGTTTACCGTTTTCATCATTGACTGTACCTTGCACAATGAATTGTGCGGACAATTGTATGGACAGGGATGTCCATACAAGCATCATGCTTGTTCTTAACATTTTGGAAATAGTTAAAGGTTAATATTCATTTTATCTTTCTCAACATTTCCTGCGCCGGCATTACCCGGATCAGGTCCTAAGGGTATGATCTCAGCCCGTTGTATTAAGGCACCCCTAGAGAGTAAGTACTAAGAATAATTGCAAATATAGGAAGCTTTAGGAAATAAAAAAAAGGTTTCTAAGTAAAGAAACCTTTCACGGAATGATGGCAGGAATATTTTATCGTAGGTTACTCCACGTTAAGAACCTCTTTTATCGCCTTTTTGAATGTCTCCTTGGGCAGTGCACCCATGGCCATTTGGGGTTGACCCTCACTGGGAACAAACAGTAAGGAAGGTATACTCTGTACCCCGAAAACTGAAGCCAGTTCCCGTTCATTTTCCGTGTCTACCTTGTAAATATTGAGTTTATCCTGATATTCACCGGAAAGTTCTTCCAGGATGGGGGCTACCATTTTGCATGGGCCGCACCAGTCCGCATAAAAATCGATAAGGCAAGGCTTATCCCCTTCAAATTTCCATTCCTTGTTTTCGGAATAATTAAAAACTTTCTCCTTAAAACTATCGGCAGTCAAATGTTCAATCATCTTCTTCATTTTTAATTTAACAATTATACATATCCAACTCTGTAAATATATAAATATTTTGGCAATTATCATACCACGAGGATATTTTTGATGGATTCCCCGCTTATTTTTCAAATAATTGTAATTTTGTCATTGTTTTGTCAAAATTGTCATATCTACATATGAATAAATGTCTTAATGATTCGATATTCAGGAAGATAAGTGAGCTTGCGGATGAATTACAAACCCCGGCATTCGTGATTGGCGGGTTTGTCAGGGATTGCATTATGGGGAATCCTTCCAAAGATATTGATATTGTGGTACAGGGAAGCGGGATTGAATTTGCCAGGCATCTCGCCCGGAAGCTGGGAAAGGTGAAGGTCAGTTATTTTAAAAATTTTGGCACGGCCATGCTGAAATATCGAAGAGGTTGAAATTGAGATCGTCGGGGCCAGAAAAGAATCCTATCGGAACGAATCCAGAAAACCTGTGGTTGAAGACGGAAGTATTGAGGATGATCAGCAAAGGCGCGATTTTACCATTAATGCCATGGCATGGGGACTTAATGCGGCGAATTTCGGCGAATTGACCGACCCTTTCGGAGGCATACAGGATCTTGAAAATGGCATTATCCGAACTCCCCTGGATCCGGAAAATACCTTTTCTGATGATCCCCTCCGAATGATGCGGGCTATCCGGTTTGCCACACGGTTCAATTTCACAATCGAGAAAACCTGCCTTAAATCCATTCATAAAAACAGGGAAAGGATTAAGATAGTATCTGCAGAGAGGATTACCGAAGAACTGAATAAGATTATCCTTTCCGATAAGCCTTCCACCGGCTTCCGGTTGCTGGACCAAACCGGTTTACTGGAAATCATTTTCCCTGAATTTCATGCATTGAAAGGGGTTGAGATCATTGAGGGGGTGAAACACAAGGATAATTTTTTGCATACCCTTAAGGTTCTCGATAATCTTTCGGAAAAAACCAATGAGCTGTACCTTCGATGGGCGGCGATCCTCCACGATATTGGCAAACCGGTGACACGAAGATTTGATCCCTCTGTGGGCTGGACTTTTCATGGGCATGACTATCTCGGCTATAAAATGGTCCCGGGGATTTTTAAAAAACTCCGTCTGCCACTGAATGAAAAAATGAAATACGTGCAAAAGCTTGTTTTGCTCCATCTCCGCCCTATCGCACTTGCCCAGGATGAAGTTAGCGATTCAGCCATCCGGAGGTTATTATTTGATGCGGGTGACGATATTGACGATCTTATGAATCTTTGTGAATCGGACATCACTTCGGAAAATAAAGAAAGGGTAAAGAGGCACCTGGCGAACTTCTCAAGGGTAAGGGAAAAACTAAAAGAAATTGAAGAAAAAGATTCCCTGAGGAATTTTCAACCCCCGGTTTCGGGTGATGAGATTCAAAAAACCTTCAATATTCCTCCCGGCCCGGTCATCGGGATCATTAAAAACCATATACGGGAGAATATCCTCGATGGAATCATTCCGAATGATTACAATGCCGCCAGAAAGCTTATGCTCCAAAAGGGGAAGGATCTCGGCTATCAACCTGCGGAGAATGGATAGACAAAGTCAAATAAATTCAATAAAGATCAAAAACACTACTTCTCCACTCTCAATAATATTGGCAAATGATCGCTGATTCCACCCCGGTAAGTATATGCCTGCCAGGTTCGGAAGGGCTTCACCCCGCCATACTTTTCATCTTTCTCCAATAAAAACTTTTCCGCTATAATTCGGGCAGAAAGATCATTGACTTTCAGCTTCCCCCCACCGTCAAAAAAATTCCTGCTTAAAAAAAAATGATCAATCATTTCCCATCGTCCCTGATATTTAATAGTTCCCTCAGTAAAGTCATGAACTGGAGGGGCATTTCTCAGTTCCAGGTCTGAACCGGCGGGGGGAGTTTTCAATAAAATTTCCGTAATGCTTTTGGAATTAATAATGTCGTTAAAGTCACCGGTGCAAATGATAATGGCCTCCGGATCGGTTCGAAACAAGGAATCGGCTTCCTTCCTTAGCACGCTGGCTGCATGGTTTCGGAAAACCTCGGTATATCCCGATCCCCCATACTTGGAGGGCCAGTGATTGATAAATAAAGTGAAATAAACCTCCTCAAATTTCATCTTTGCCCGTAATATATCCCTACCCGGTTCCCCTCCAATAACCGAATAATCCATGTGGATAAATGCCGTATCAATAAGTGCCACTCTTTTCGGATCATATACCAGTGCCACATCAATACCTCTCCTGTCGGGTGAATCGCGGTGTATAATTCGGTATCCCAGTTGGCCGAAGGCAGAATTCAGGAATATATCCTCCAATACCTGAATATTTTCAATCTCTGCCAGGCCAATCAATGCGGGAGGCTGGTCCGGGTTTATGGATAAAATCACCTTCCATACCTGTTCAGACTTGCGTCTATATTTGATCATGTTCCAATGGCGTTCACCAAAGGGAGTAAACTCATCGTCCTCTTTTAAAGGGTCATCGAAGGTGTCGAAAAAATTCTCCAGATTCCAGAAGAGAATCGAAAATTCCTGGCAATCCGGTTGACGATCCACGGGTTTCTGACAGGAAGCAACCAGGCAAAAGAAAAGGCAAATTAAGGTGAACCGGCAATTGTTCATAATGGCAAACTGCTTTCCCCTTTATGTCAAAAGGAAGAGAATCTAGCCTTGGGAAATCCAAAAATTTTAATCAGCGCCCCCCTTCCATTCATAAGCGCCGATATCTGGTTGACCGTCGATCGTCCTGCCTTTCAGATCCCCTTAGCTTGTGCCGCCGGATACTTTTGTCAGACTGCGGATGTTTTGGTCTTCAATTTTTCTTCGTGCCATAATTATGTTTTTTATCTACGTAGTAAAATACGTATTTATTCTCTTCTTTATTATGATGCATTTCAATGGAAGCAGGAGTTTTTAGAAAATTCCGCCTCTGTATTTGACAAAAAATCCGAGAGCGTTCCCGGGCAACAAGTTGATGCCGACAAGCTGTACTCGAAGATCGGGCAGCTTGAAATTGAGAACGACAATTTTAATCAGCGCCCCCCTCCCATTCATAAGCGCCGATATCAGGCTTTCCATCGAATGTACGACTGTTTCTTTTTAAATCAAGGGGAAACTGCTCGCCAATGCTTAGTAAGCCCTTGTTCCTGGCAGGGGAAAGGGAATCAAGTTGAAAATTATAATCCCTCCAGGAAACGAAGAGCGGATCCTGAAAATTTATGTTATTGGTAAAATGGTCCGGATCATCCAGGTCAATTCCTTCCTGATTAAATTTCATCAGGCAATGCACAAATTCATAGTTGAGTATCCCATCAGGATGTTTATTGATCAGGATTTCATTGGGAAGGTTCCCATAAATAATACAATTCCCAAAATAGGCCTTTTCGATATCGCGCAATTCCACAACTTTTTGAATAGTACCCCCGTCCAACGTGTCGTTATAGATATAATAATTATCCATGTACACGGAGGGGTTTCTCCTGGCTGGCGATTCGGTATAGTTGTTGGCAATTGTGCATTGGTTGAACTCGTAATTTCCACCAATGGTAAGAAAGAGGGCACTTGATCCGCAATTATAGATAAGATCATTGTAAGCCTCTATCGTGGCTCCCACCCCGAGGATTCCAATGGAGCTTTGGTGAGCAATAATAGAATTGGAGATGGTAAGGGTTGGATTTGAATTCATTACACTATCCACCCTCATCCCGAAATTCCCCCCCCGGACAATGGTATAGTCCAGGACATTATCAAAACTTCCAAGATAAAAATAGATTCCACCCCACTGACCAGGAATGTCCTCGTATTCCCGTTCTAACCGGTCGCCTGCAAAGAGTATTTGCCGTCCGGTATCCCCTCTGGCAAGTAAAGTTCCCCCCACATATAAAACAGCATTTTTATGGAAATAAACCCTTACTCCCGGTTCAATGGTGAGTGTTTCCAGGCTATCCACAATGGCATAGTCAATAATAAGATAGGGTTTATCATTCTGCCAGGTGGTGGTGGGAATAATTTCCCCCCGGATCATATGCACATCCTGACCCCAGGCAACAAGGTCAATATCCTGGGTCTTTCCATTGGTAACCGTAATCACCGAGTCCTGCTGTAAGAGGATGTCCCCTGAATTGTTCGGGCTCAGTGTTGCTTCAACAAATACAAAAAGGCTGTCCTTTGGGGCAATATCAATATCATGGAATTCTGTCCCCGAAACCCCGTCAACATTTATACGGAAAACAGACTGGCTTCCGCCACCAAGACGTAATTCAGAAATTCTGATATATTCTTTATGTGGATTATAAATGGTAAAGTTTTTGGTGAAGGTGCTCAGGGTCGTAAATACCGTATCAAAATAAAGAGTATCCATGGAAAAATGAATACCTGCTGCGGAATCTTTAATAAAATTCTCCTCATTGCAGGAAGAAAGGCCGCAAATGACGAGGAGGATTAAAATAATATTTCTGACAACCTTCATATTTATAATATGCGCTAAAATAATAAATTTGGGGGGAAATCTTTATCATAACGGGTATTCATTCCCTAAATTGCGATAAATACCGATGGGAAGGAAATTCCGGCTGAAAAAAGTTCAGGCTCTTCCGAAGGAGGTTATATCCCCGGGCTCATCACTTTGTTTCTATATTTGATCCTCACGGGTCACTTTCCATGCTTTTTTCTTAATTTTGGACAAATCAATATTTCATGATAAAGGTACTTGTCCCTCTCGCTCTTTTTAGTTTAACTCTTAATTCCTGCACTTCCATGAAAGAAGCAGATCTCATTATTACCAATGCGCGTGTATATACTGTCGATCCGGATTTTTCGATCGTCCAGGGTTTTGCTGTTAAAGAGGGTCTGATTTTGGCCACCGGCAGCGATAAGGAGATCAGGAATAGCTTTAAAGCGGACACCACCATTGATCTGAAAGGTAAAACGGTGTATCCCGGATTTATTGATCCCCATTGCCATTTCTATGGTTATGGCCAATCTCTGAGGAACATTGACCTGAACGGGACAAAATCTGCCGGAGAAATTCTTGATAAACTTAAGGCCTTTGCAGGCACTGAGGAATCTTCCTGGCTGATCGGACAGGGTTGGGATCAAAACGATTGGGAGGAAAATTCCTTTCCGGACCGTAGCCTGCTTGATAAAATTTTTCCTGACCGACCTGTGATTTTATACCGTGTGGATGGTCATGCTGCCTGGGTAAACTCCAAAGCACTGGAATTGGCCTCCATAAATGCACAGACGGTGGCAGAGGGAGGGGAAATCCTGCAAAAAGAGGGTCGTCCGACAGGGATTCTTATAGACAATGCCGTGGAATTCATTAATCAAAAAATCCCGGCTCCCGGTCCAAAAGAGATCACCGGCAGCCTTCTTCTTGCACAGCAGAGATGTTTTTCTGTGGGATTGACCTCCGTGCATGATGCGGGTCTGGATGCCGCTGTAATTCAGATAATCGACAGTCTGAACAAGGATAACCTATTGAATATCAGGATATTTGCCATGTTGAATCCTACAAAAGAAAACATTGACACCTATCTTCGAAAGGGAAAATATAAAACTGACAGGCTAAATGTTTCATCCATAAAGTTATATGCAGACGGAGCCCTTGGATCCCGGGGGGCAAGGTTAATCCAGCCCTATTCCGACCAGGAATCAACCAGGGGATTGTTCATTTCCTCAAATGAATTTATTCGGAGCATGGCGGAGCTGGCCGACGGTGCCGGTTATCAGGTTTGTACCCATTGTATTGGGGATGGGGCAAACAGGGATGTTCTTCAGGTATATGCCCGGATCCTAAAAGGAGAAAATGATAAAAGATGGCGTATTGAGCATGCCCAGATTGTACATCCGGATGATATTCATCTATTTGGGGAATTTTCCATCATTCCTTCCATTCAAACGACCCATGCCACCTCCGACATGTATTGGGCAGCAGAAAGGCTGGGGAATCGGATAGGATATGCGTATCCTTACCGGGCTTTACTGGAACAAAATGGATGGATCCCCAATGGAAGCGATTTTCCTGTGGAGAGCATCAATCCAATCCTGGGCTTCTATGCGGCTTTTACCCGCCAGGATACCAGTGGATTCCCTCCGGGAGGCTTTCAGCCATCGGATACCTTAAGCCGTAAAGAGGCACTCAAGGCCATGACGATCTGGGCTGCTCAGTCCGCATTCGAGGAGAATGAAAAAGGGAGCCTTGAACCCGGAAAATATGCCGATTTTGTGGTGACCGACCGGGACATCATGCAGGAAGAGCCTTTACAGGTGCCTAAGGTAAAAGTCCTTTCCACTTATGTTGGGGGAAATAAGGTATATTAACCTGTTATCTCCTTATGATCTTTTCAGTCACTACATGCCCATCGAACAACTGAATGGTACGGTGTGCAAAATCAGCATCGGCCGGAGAGTGTGTGACCATGATGATGGTTGTGCCCTCGCGGTTCATGGCTGATAAAAGCGACATTACCTCATCTCCGTTTATGGAATCGAGGTTACCTGTTGGTTCATCAGCGAGAATTAACCTGGGATTTGAAACGATGGCCCTGGCAATAGCAACCCTTTGTTGCTGGCCACCGGAGAGCTGCTGTGGGAAATGCTTTTGCCGGTGTGCCAGGTTCATTCTTTCCAGAATCTCTGTCACCCTTCTTTTCCTTTCCACCCGATCCTGTTCTAAGGTATAATAAGGGCAATTCCACATTCTCATAAACCGTTAATTCATCGATAAGATTAAAGCTCTGGAATACAAATCCCACGTTTGTCTTTCTCATCTGGGAACGGAGCTTATCCGTCATTTTGGTAACCTCTCTTCCCATAAAGAACAGACTTCCGGAGCCGGGAGAATCCAATAATCCCATAATATTCAGAAGGGTGGTCTTGCCACAACCCGAAGGGCCCATGATAGAAACAAATTCCCCTTCTGAAACCTCCAGGCTCACATTGTTCAGCGCTGTAGTATTCACCTCATCACTCCTGAATATACGAGTTATTCCTACTGCCTTGATCATAGTTTTAAAAAAAATTGTAATATTGCAATACTTCCAATTCAGAACAAAAATATCAAAATAATTGAAAAATGGCCGGGAAAGGAAAAATTCTTGTAATTGACGATAACCAGGATATTCTCTTCGCCCTTAAACTTTTGATTAAACCAGCTGTGGAGCGCATCGAAACCATTGGGAACCCGGACCGTATCCCGGAGTTGATGGCCGAAGACGACTGGGATGTCATCCTTTTGGACATGAACTTTAAAAAGGATGCTATCAGCGGGCAGGAAGGGTTTGAATGGTTAAAGAAAATATTGGCCATCGATTCGCAGGCAGTCGTGGTTTTTATAACCGCTTACGGCGATGCCGAAAAAGCAGTGAAAGCCATCAAGGCCGGAGCTGCCGATTTTATCCTCAAACCCTGGCAAAACGAAAAACTGCTCGCCACGATTAATTCATCCGTAAACCTGAGAAAATCGAGACTTGAAGCAACTCAATTGAGACAAAAGCAGCGGGAAATATCGGCGGTTTTAGATCAACCCTTTACAGATTTCATTGGCCGCTCGGATCAAATGAAGGAGGTTTTTAAAACCATTAAGAAGGTGGCCGGGACCGATGCGAATGTCCTGATATTAGGCGAAAACGGAACTGGAAAAGAATTAGTTGCCCGCGCTGTTTATCGCAATTCCCTGCGGAAGGATGAAGTATTCATTCCTGTGGACCTTGGCTCTATCGCGGAAAGTCTTTTTGAATCGGAACTTTTTGGTCATGAAAAAGGTGCTTTTACCGATGCAAAAGCCCTCAAGCAGGGGCGATTTGAAATTGCACTCGGGGGAACCCTCTTCCTGGATGAAATCGGGAACCTCTCGTCCCAAATGCAAACCAAGTTGCTAACGGTAATCGAACGAAGGGAAATTACCCGTGTGGGCGCTCTTAAACCTGTTCCTATCGATGTAAGGTTAATTTGCGCCACCAATAACAATTTGCATGAAGATGTGGAAAGCGGGAAATTCCGTCAGGATTTGCTCTACCGGATCAACACCATTGAGATCCAGCTTCCCCCGCTCCGGGAAAGGATCGGCGATATCCCGTTGATTACCGATCATTTTTTAAAAATTTACACTAAAAAATACCGAAAGCCTATTAAAGGGATCGTCCCTGCCGCCTGTAAAAAACTTGCCCTTCACCCCTGGCCCGGCAACGTAAGGGAGTTACAACATGCCATAGAGAGGGCCGTCATTATGTCCGATCATAACATGCTTGGCCCGGAAGATTTTTTTCTGAATTCCAAAACCAGACAGGGGGGTGAATTTGACTTAGAAACCTATAATCTGGAAGACATAGAAAAAACGGTAATACAAAAGGTACTGAAAGATCATAAAGGAAACGTTACCCAGGCGGCAGTTGACCTGGGGCTTACCAGAACATCGCTTTACAGAAGAATGGAAAAACATGGGCTTTAACAACTTCAGGATCATTGTCATTGTTCGCATAGGAATATTGAGCTTGTCGATATTCCTGCTTTTTTATTTTATCAGAGCCAGCGCTGCCTTCATCCCACTTTCCCTCCTTGCCCTGATTGTTATACAGATATTGTCTTTAATCCGGTTCATTGATAAAACAAATCGCGACCTTACCAGTTTTCTGGAATCCATCCGGTTTTCTGAATTTACCCGTTCTTTCCAGGTTCAGGGAGCAGGCTCCTCTTTCGATGCCCTCAACAAGGCTTTTGACAATGTGATCATGGATTTTCAGAAAGTAAGGGCAGAAAAAGAGGAACATTTCCACTACCTTCAAAATATTGTTCAGAATATCGATGTAAGTGTTATTGCCTATCAGCGGGACGGAACCGTGGAGATGGTCAATAAAGCCGCATACAAACTTTTCCAGGTCAATAGTTTAAAAAACATTGAGAAGCTCAGGATTTTTTCCGAAGAACTCGTGGAAATGCTGCTTACCATAAAACCGGGAGAAAATAAGCTTCTGAAGGTCCAGGAAGAAGACGATTTCCTTCAACTGGCGATTAATGCAACAGAATTTAAACTAAAAGACAAACTCATAGTCCTCTCTACCATAAAAAACATCCAGAATGTCCTCGAAGAGCAGGAAACAGAAACCTGGCAGAAGTTAATCCGCGTGCTTACCCATGAAATCATGAACTCCATTGCACCCATCTCCAGCCTTTCCGCCACACTTGAGCATATGCTTGATCCGACTACCCCGGGTACAGGACCCGACCGGGAATCATTGGACGAAATAAGACAGGCCATTCAAACCATAAATAAACGTAGCAATGGGCTGATCCATTTTGTAAACACCTACAGGAATCTCACCACCGTCCCCAAACCGCATATTTCCCTTTCCCGAATAGATAATATTTTCAATAATCTGGAGACTATACTGGCAAACGACCTTAAGAAAGCACATATAAATTTAACTAAACAAATTGATCCTCAGGACCTTGAAATTTCACTAGATGAACAACTCATTGATCAGGTGCTAATAAACCTGATTAAAAATTCCATTTATGCCCTTGAAGGCAAAAAAGATAAAAGAATTAATCTAAAGGGATTTTTCAATAAAAGAGGAAGGCCCTGCCTGCAGGTAACGGACAATGGTGCAGGAATATTAAAAGAGGTGCTTGACAAAATTTTTATCCCGTTTTTTACTACCAAACAACAGGGCTCGGGAATAGGCCTCAGCTTTTCCCGTCAGATCCTGAGACTACACGGTGGGACAATCACAGCACAGTCTGTACCCGATGAAGGTTCAACTTTTACCCTCACCTTTTAAAATATAATGGTTCACTCAACGTTTCTTTAGCAGTACCGTTTAATATCCTTAGCCAGTGATACATTCAAAATAATAATGTAGAGATGAAACCGAAAATTAGTATATACCTTTTTGCCCTTTCCCTGATATTTATCACGGGAGCCTGCAAGAAAGATGAAGGGACCGATAAAGAAGCATCCCAAACACAAATCGTGAACCAATGGGTATTTGATGGATTGCATTCGGTCTATTTATGGAATAACCAAATCCCTCAAAATATTAATCCACGAAATGAAACGGATCCCAAACAACTATTTGAAAAGATGATCTACCGTGCAGAAGACCGGTGGTCCTGGATTACCGACGATTACCCTGCTTTGGAAGCAGAACTGCAGGGCATCCCGATGTCTATGGGTTATTCTCCTGCTTTCGGGCTCGTAGGACAAAACCAGGTGGCCATTGTAGTGGAAAACGTATATCCTGGTTCCCCCGCAGCCGGTGCGGGATTAAAAAGGGGGGACATTATCCTGAAAATTGATGGCAGTCTCCTCGATACCCTGAATTACTATTCAATGTACTCCAGGCCCTCTTATACTGCTGAACTTGGGGTAGTTCAACCCAACCGGACAATTCTTCCTTCCGGCACCAGCATCACCATGAGCCAGGCAATTATCGAAGCGAACCCAATTGCATATCATGAGGTTTTGACCATTAACGGGAATAAAACCGGCTATCTTGTATATAATGAGTTTATAAGCGGAATCAATGGTAAATTCAAAACCCAACTGGGCGATATTTTTGATGGTTTTAAAAATGAAGGAATTCAACAACTTATTGTTGACCTGCGTTATAATCCAGGGGGTGAAATTAATGCAGCCGCTTTTCTGGCATCCTGCATTGCTCCCCAATCCGTGGTTAGCTCAAATTCTGTCCTTGTTCGGCACCATTACAATGATGAGATTCAGAATTACTACGTGAATGAATTCGGTCCAGAACTCTGACCGGCTCGTCTTGAAATTTCCTGCGAATTCCCATAATATTGATCTGCAAAAAGTTATTTTTCTGGTCGGCCAGGGTACTGCTTCTGCCAGTGAGCTTGTAATTATTGGGCTGAAACCTTACATGGAGGTCACGATGATTGGCGATACAACCCATGGAAAATATACAGGGGCATGGGTTATCCCGGATACCGAGGATCCCCCGCGCCATAATTACGCCATGGTTCCGATCGTTCTTAAATACGCCAACGCAGATGGTTTTACAGATTTTAAGCTTGGGCTTTTCCCGGATGTGGATTCCAGAGATGACCTGCTTTCACTAAAACCTTTCGGAAGCCTTGAGGATCCGGTACTGGCAAAAGCTGTGGAATTTTTAGGGGGCCCGGCAACGAAAAAATCAGTTCAGGCCATTCCTGAAATCCCGCTTCTCAAAAACAAGCATGATTTAATAAAATCCACCCTGATCATTCCTCAGGCCGATATCCCACTATTCCTGCGGGGCCAACAACCCAATTATGATTGATCCTGCCGATACACCCCAACAATATTATCAATCAAATACCGAAGCCTGCCGCTCAAGCCTGGAAACTATTAAGAGGAAAATAACCTGGGTCTCCATGTCCCGTCTTCTTACCCTTGGACTGGCGGTGTTTTTATGGGTCAAAGGAATAAATACGGGTGCGGTCTTCTATTATTTATCCGCCACAGGCATAACATTCGGTTTTCTCTTTTTGATAGGTTATCATCGTAAACTCAACCGGAAATCTGAACTAAGCCAAGTCTTGTTAAGGCTGAATGAAAATGAGCTTTCGGCATTGAAAGGCGACTTTTCCCATTTTGGTAAAGGCACAGAATTCCTGGATATTCATCATGAATTCACCTACGATCTGGATATTTTCGGCGAAAAGTCCCTTTTTCAATACATCAACCGGTGTTGTACTTTCCATGGAGAAGTTGTTCTGGCAAAAAAGTTTATCCATTCCCCTCTGTCTATGGAAAAAATCATGGAATCCCAGAAAATTTTCACCGAGATCTCACAGAAACCGGAATTCATGCAGGATTTTCGTTCACACGGTCTTTTGAACAAGGATAACCCTGGGGATAGGGAGGATTTGCTGACCTGGAGTAAAGGGGAGGGCTACCGGGAAGGAAAGTTCATGAAAATTCTCAGAGGGTTGATTCCGGCATTGAATCTCGGAATCCTTATTTCCGGCTTCTTCTACCCCCCCGCTTTTAATTTTCTCTGGTTCACGCTTGCCTTTTGCATGGTTCGTTTATGGCAGCCATATCAGGAAAATAAACCAATACCACTCGATGATAACCAGGAAACAGGAGACCATTAAAAAATATACCGGACTCTGTCGCATCATCGCACAAACTTCCTTCTCCCATGAGGCGTTACGGGAAATGTCCGCTTCCTGTCAATCGTCCCTTTTATCCCTGAAAAAATTTGACCGCCTTATCCACACCCTGGATACCCGGTTGAACCTTCTGGCCGGCACTATCCTGAACACCCTCTTTCTGTTCGACCTTCAGGTTATCTCCCGTCTGGAGCACTGGAAGAGAGCCAATCCGGAACTGGTCCGGTATCTGTTCGACATACCTGCTGAAGTGGATGCCGGTATAAGCATAGGCACCTTTATATTCAATCATCCTGGTTTCCCCATGCCCACAATATCATCACATCAAATGGATGCCGAAGAAATAGCCCATCCACTTATCCATGAAACAAAACGGGTACCCAACCATTTTTCCGCTGGCAAGGAAAACAGGCTTTTTATTGTTACAGGGGCAAATATGGCCGGGAAGAGTACTTTCCTCCGAACATTGGGGGTTAATATGATCCTGGCCGGAATGGGTGCACCGGTCTGCGCAAAAAGGATGTCTTTCCGGCCCGTTAAGATCCTTACCGGAATGCGGACCACAGACTCCCTCGCAGAGAGCGAATCCTATTTCTTTGCCGAACTCAAACGGCTTAAAATGATCACGGAAAGATTGCAGGCGGGAGAAAAACTGATGGTACTTCTGGACGAAATTCTTAAAGGCACCAACAGCACCGATAAACATAAAGGATCGGTAGCCCTGGTGGAAAAAATGGCGGGGCAGGAAAATTGTCTGGCCATTATTGCAACCCACGACCTCAGCCTTGCCGAACAAGCCAATATCTTTCCCGAAGCGGTTCAAAATTATTGCTTCGAGAGCTATATCGAAAAAGGGGAATTGATATTCGACTATAAATTGAAAAGAGGGGTAGCCAAAAACATGAACGCCTATTTTTTAATGAAGAAAATGGGAATCATAAATTTTTGATATTTTTGTGTTCTTGAATTTTGTGTTCACTCATGAAGATTATTGAACCCCATCCTAACAATTAGATTTTGGTCTTTAGCAGCATCGTTTTTTTGCTTTACTTTTTTCCGGCTTTTTTAATCACCTATTATTTTGCCGATAAAAAGTACAAGAATATTGTAATACTACTTTTTAGTATATTCTTCTATAGTTGGGGAGCACCGAAATTCATATTTGTCATCCTCGGCACAACTTTTTTGGATTTTCATCTGGTCCGGTGGATGGCATCCAGCAAAAATAATATCTATAGAAAACTTATCTTAACCCTTTCAGTCTCCATTAATTTGGGACTGCTCTTTTATTTTAAGTACTCCAATTTTTTTATTGAGAATGTAAATCTTGTAATTTCAGGTTTCGGGATTGATAATGTTCAATGGACAAAATTGGTCCTTCCGATCGGCATATCCTTTTACACCTTTGAAACCATAACCTATGTGGTGGATGTATACCGGCGGGTCCATAAACCACTGGATCATTTTTGGGATTATCAACTCTATATAATACTATTCCCTAAACTTATTGCCGGACCCATTATCCGGTATCACGACCTGGCCGACCAGATCACAGACCGTTCTCAAAATGAGACTACAGATAATAAGCTAATCGGCTTTTATCGTTTCGTGATCGGCCTGGCGAAAAAAGTTTTGATCGCAAACCATATGGGCTTGCAGGCTGATGCTATCTTCTCGATGAATTTTACCGAATTGGATTCCTATACTGCCTGGATTGGAGTATTATCCTTTACTTTTCAAATTTATTTTGATTTTTCCGGTTATTCCGATATGGCCATTGGCATTGCAAAAATGATCGGTTTTAAATTTCCTGAGAATTTCAATAATCCTTATATTTCAAGAAGTATAACTGAATTTTGGCGACGCTGGCATATATCTTTGGGTGCCTGGATGCGGAATTATTTATACATCCCACTGGGAGGAAACAGGGTTTCCTCGGGACGGTTATATTTAAACCTTTGGTTGGTATTCCTGGCATCCGGACTATGGCATGGAGCTTCCTGGAGCTTTGTCATCTGGGGAGCTTATCATGGGGTATTCCTGGTCCTGGAACGGGCATTTTTGTTAAAATTCTATACCCGTATTGGCAAATTCCCGAGCACGCTGATCACCTTTTTCATTGTGGTCATTGGATGGGTTTTTTTCAGGGTGGAAAACTCCACGGACGCTTTTTTGTACCTTAAAAGAATGTTCAGCTTTGATTTTAACAACTTATCGACTTTCGACACTGAGTTCTACACTTTTTTTATCATTGCCTTCTTTTTTGCCTTTTTTACCTATTTTGGTAAGGGGCGGAAAATTCAGGATATGGTTTTTTATGACCCTTACCATGTCAAAAAACATGTCGTTGTCTTCACCCTTACCTTTATTCTGTTAATGCTCAGCATCAGTTCCATTACAGCATTTGGCTTTAATCCATTCATTTACTTCAGGTTTTGATCATGGGGAAAAAATCCAATACCATAAAATCACTTCTGATCATTTTTGCCCTGGTCCTTCTAATCACACCATACTTCCAGGGAAGATTTAAAATTATCAATCTGCCTCCCCTTTCAGGGGCCATAACCCTTCCTGAAAATAATTATATAAATACAAAAGATTGGTTTTCTGGTGAATACCAGATAAAAAAGGAAGAATACCTAAACGAAACTTTTGGCTTCAGGAATTTCTTCCTCCGGCTCAACAACCAAATCATTTTCAGCTTATTTAACAAAGCAAGGGCAAACGGGGTCGTCGTTGGAAAAGAGAATTATTTGTTTGAAGAGAATTATATAAAGGCCTACTACGGAACCGATTTTGTCGGCCGGGACAGTATACTGCACCAGGTTCAGCGAATGAAATTTATCCAGGACACATTGTCAAAACTCGATAAAAATCTGATCCTAGTTTTCGCGGCAGGAAAAGGAAGCTTCTATCCTGAATATTTTCCTGAAAAATACAAAACAAAAAAGAAAACCACCAATTACGAAATTTATCTTAATGAAGTACGGGATGCCGGCATCCGGTATATCGATTTTAACTCCTATTTTCTCGCAAATAAGAATATCTCCCGCTATCCCTTGTACCCACAATATGGGATACACTGGAGTTATTACGGCACCTGTCTGGCTGCTGATTCAATCATTCGTTATATTGAAAAAATCAGAAAAATCGATATGCCCAACTTATATTGGGAGGAAATTGAATTATCACAACCAAGGGAAACTGACTACGATATCGGGGAGGGAATGAATATCCTGTTCCGACTCAGGTCATTTGATATGGCATATCCAGGAATTCATATACAATCCGATACAGGGAAGACCCGTCCTTCCGTGCTGGTGGTTTCAGATAGTTATTACTGGGAAATGTTCAACTTCGGTATCACAAGGGCTTTTGAGAATAGTAAGTTCTGGTTTTATAACAAAGAGATTTACCCCGATAGCTATCAATCACCAAAAGAAACGGACCAGATTGATCTGAAGCAGGAAATTGAACAGCATGATGTTTTTATTATTATGGGTACGGAGGCAACCCTTTCCCGTTTCGGATGGGGCTTCATCACAAATTTATACGAACATTTCAAAGGAAAAGAGCGGGAGGATATTTTTGACGTTGAGTTTAAACAAAAGCTTACAAACCTGAGGAATTACATAAAATCAGATAAAAATTGGATGGAGCATATCGAAGAGAAAGCACGAAAGAATAAAATATCTGTAGATTCCATGCTAACTTTAGATGCAATCTGGGAATTAAAGCAACCCGTTCACAAATAATAAATCATTTCAACCCGGGTTACCGCTGTTTTTTTATCAATAGTTATCCGGGCATTCTGAAAGGAAATTTTGGGGGATCGGGGTTTATAGCCGTTTGAAAAAGCAAATCCTTCTTTTGGGATGCCTAAAAAATTTTTGTCCATCTTTCCGTTATTATTTTCATCGTGCAGTATCGCAAAGGCATAATCTCCAGAGGGCAAATCTGAAAATTTAAAAATTACAGAATTCCCTGAAGCTTTAACTGTTTGCTGTCGAAAAGCCCGGTTTTCCTCCTCAGGAAAGCCCTCTGCCCCTTTAAATAAAAGAATATTGACAGTACCCTGGCTTTTTCTCAAGCCCTCAACCACCACCCTGTAAACAGGAAGACTCTCCTGATGATCTCTGCCAGCCTGAAGCCGTGAGAATGAAAAGAGGAGGAAAACCGAAAAACAAAGCACGGGCAAACCTATCCTGGTCTTCATTTCGAATGATTTAACTATCATTATTCCACTTTCTCCAGAAGGACGATGGCCTGAGCGGCTACCCCTTCCTCTCTTCCTGTAAAACCAAGCTTTTCCGTGGTAGTAGCCTTAATGGAAACATTCCCGATGGGAGTTTCCAAAATACCGGCAATGATCGACTGCATTTCAGGAATATATTTTTGTATTTTAGGTTGCTCCAGGATGAGTACCGTATCGAGATTGCCTAATTTCCAGGAGTTGGATTTAATCAACTCCCAGGTCCTTTGAAGAAGGATTTTACTGTCAATTCCTTTAAATTCCGGTGAGTTATCAGGGAAATGTTTCCCGATGTCTCCCAGGGCAAGTGCGCCTAACAGGGAATCACATATTGCATGGAGAAGTACATCGGCATCGGAATGACCAATCAGCCCTTTTTCAAAGGGGATCCGGATACCGCCTAAAAAAAGGGGAAGCCCGTGGCCGAACTGATGAACGTCATAAGCTATGCCAACACGGATTGCCATTTAGGTTTATCTGAATTTATCGAAGTCGAATCCAAGGGTAAAACGAAGGGTATTAGCGAGAGGTGAGTTATTACCGGCTGTCGGGATAAGGTAGGCAAAGTCCAGTGAAAAAACATTCAATTGCAATCCGATACCAAGGGTAAAGAATTTTCTGTTCCCCTTATTCTCAAATTCATAGAAATAGCCGCCCCTGATAGCAAACTGCTCACGGTACCAGTATTCCAATCCAAGGCTGTAGGTAATTTCCTGAAGTTCCTCAATAAAGACACTCCCTTTGGAATTTGAAATACCCGGTGCATCATAGAATGACTGCAACATGCCAAGGGGAACTGAAACATTGGGATCTCTACCCGCAATGATCGAATCGCTGTTGTCCGCATCATAAACGGGAGGGGTAGGGACCAGTAATTTATTAAGATCCAGAGCAACGGTAAACCGGTTATATTGGTCAATTTCCATGTCCAGGCTTCCTCCAAGCCTCCAGTTGATGGGGATGAAGGCCTTTTCCTGTCCGTCAGAATAGGAAATTTTGGTCCCAATATTCGACATATTGGTCCCAAAAGATAATATGGCATCTTTACCAGACAGATCTATTTCATTGGTATAATAAAATGACAGATCCGCCGCGACAGATACTCCCGGCTTGGATGACAGATCGCCGACAAACTGCCCACCGGTCAGGTCGGAACGGATGAAGCGAAAAGACAATCCCCCGGAAAAGTTATTTGAAAAAAGCCGGGAATAAGCAGCATCAAGGGCGAATTCATTGGGATTAAATTGAAAGCCGGTAGCATCCCCAAAACGATCGGTAAAGACTATATTACCCAATGAAAAATATCGTAAAGAGGCACTTAAGACCTGACGGGAATCAAGTTTGTAATAACCTGCCAGATAGGCCAGGTTTATATCCGGGACGAGTTTCCTAAGCCAGGGTGTATAGGAAAGGGCAAGACCGGCCTGGCCTTCGATAAACAGATATTTAGCAGGGTTCCAGTGTTGGGAATTAATATCTGGTGAAGTGGCCACACCAACATCGCCCATGGCCCCTGCCCTGGAATCGGGCGCGATGGTAAGAAAGGGCACGGCCGACTGGATAGTATTCAATTCACCGGTTAGTTCACCGGTGGTAATCTGTGCATTGATTTTAATTAGGCTGAAACCAAATAAAAATGTCAGGGCTATTAACTTGTAATCTTTCCAAAATCTGTTGACTGGCATTATCATCTTTTTAATTAATCACAAATATAACAGAATTTTTAATTTTTTATTGCACGAGGATTAACGTGCTATAATCAGCTTTCCCGACCCTTTGGCTTCATACCCGTCTGATGATTTAACTTCTAAACGGTAAATATATATCCCCTGCTTGTTCCGATTCCTGCTTTCACCATAGGTGTTCCAGATTAGCGGTTCGGAAATATACCCTGAATCAAATTGCTTAGCCTTTATTGTTTTTACCAGGTTTCCGTACATGTCGAATATATCGATACGGATGTCCAGGTCAACAGAGGGCTTATTGTGTTCAAAACTGAACTCTGTGAAATCAGAAAAAGGATTGGGGTAATTCAGGATATTTTTCAGGATCATTTCCTCTGACCTCACCACGACAAAATCAGTGGTGGCAACGGATGAGTTGTTGAATATATCCCACACCTTCACGGAAATAGTATGTCTTCCCTCTTCGAGTTTAAAGAAAGGATATTCGACCTTGCCTGATTGATATGAATTAGGGTTGGAAAGGTAATATTCATTAAGTGAAATTGGATTTTTATAATTTTCGTTCAGGTTGGCAGTGATGTCATGGCCAATACCTGTTCCGGTAATATTGATCCCATTCTCATCATAAATTTTCAATAGCAGGATAGGGTTTTCATCTGTAATCCCGCCGGACCGGAAATTATCCGAATTCATGAAAATCTCTAGTTCAGGACCTGTTAAATCAGAACCTGCATTTCCAGAGGAGCCACCGACGACAAGGTTAAAGTTGGATCCGGCTGCATCAATCACCGAATCTGAAGCATAATAGCTTATTTTCCCGGTGCCAAATGCGTAGGAGATATCTTTTGGAACGATGAAGATGAAAGAAAACCTGCCCTCCTCAATGGTAGCGGTACCTTTATAAACAATGTTATTCCGGGTTTTGAAGGTTTTTGTGGTGCCCCCGTCATTGGCAAGGGTTGAGCGGGTAGATTCCTTATCATATACTATCGGGAAAAGAAGTCCTTCAAAACCACTGTTGAGGTTGCCCTTAATGTCTTCCACATGTCCGGAAATAACTACTTTTTGCAAAGCTTCAATCGTATCTGGGATCCCACTTATCGGTAAATGATTAATCGAGTCCGTTTTTATACTGTAATAGGGATAGGTCAACTTCATTGCGGGATCCCCCAATAGAGTGAAATTCCTTTTATTAATCCCTGCACCGGTGTTATTCTTACTATATTTCATGATATCCCCGAGAGAATAATCATTATTCATCGAATCTTTTTCAAAGACTATTTCATAAAACCGTTCGTTCAGCGCATGGTTAGGACCGGAATAGACAAGCCGGGTAGTACTAAAAAGTGCGATTCCACCCCCTCTTGAATTCAAGATCACTTCCTCGCCTGCAGATACATTGTCGGGATCATCAAATCGGCTAAATTCACAGGTGGCAGTCATGAACAGAGGTAATTTGCGGGTATTTTGCCAGCTAACGATATCATTGAGTTCCAGTATTTTCTCGTGTGCAAGACCTCCGGGGCCTCCATGTCCGGTATAATTGATGATCAGGGCCCCTTTTGCAATCTGATCATTAATAGCCTTATTGACCTCCGGATAACGCTGCCCTACCGGAGTTGAAATCTGTTTATAGGCGTCCAGGAATATCTTACTCACATTGAAGTTAGGATAATTAGCGACCACGTTTTCAGCCAGACTGTTTGCCTGATTAAAATGGGTGTTAAAATCTTCATCATCGCCAATAAAACAGAGTGTGTTTCTCCAATCGCCCATCCGGTCCGGTTTCTCATAACCAATAATTTTATCGGTCATAAGCACCGCTTCTTCCGATGAGTTAACCGGAAGACGGCCAACACCAATATCCAGGAGCCCGTTAATCATCCCTTCCCCGTCATCAAGGATGGCAAAATAATCATCCGACACATAGGACACCGTTGGGGAAAGGCTGTTCACCGATTGGTAGGTGGGGACGAGGCTTTTCTTGTTGGGATTCTCCGTTTTGTAAAAATAAGAGCCGTCACCAAATAAAAGCAGGTATTGTGGCAGCCTGGAGGGATCATCTCCTGCAGCGTGGTAGAGATACCGCATGTAATTTCGGATTGCGGTAACATCGGGCCTGCCTGAGGAAAACTCGTTATAAACCATTTCCGGGGTCACGACCTGAACCTCCAGTTGATTGAATTCTCTTCGATGAGCTGCTAAGCGGTTGGCACTTTCCAAAAAATCGGGGTAGCATACGATTACCATGTCGGGGAATGTGGTTCCGTGTAAATCCTGATTCTCAACTTTGCCCAATCCCACCCCCTCTGTTTGCGGAGAAGGGAAATTTGCGGAGGGGTTAAAGGCAACGAATTCTGAGGAAGCATCGGCATAAATTTTAAACCGGGCTGTCGAACCCGACAAGGAGGCTTTAATGGTACGGATATCGTGAATTTTGGTCACATCCCAGATAATCGTGGAGGCGGCGGTACCGGAAAGCTCGAATTCCGTGATCCCTGTCGCCAGTCCGTCCCGAAAATAGAGGAACCCATCATGCAGCATTAGTTCCGCCCTGGCTGTCAGGTTAATGTAGTCTAACCATGCTTCAGCCTTGGGTTCAGCCCTGTTATAAAGGTATTTTAAGCTAACATTTTCTGAATTGGAAAGAAATGAATTGATAGCGTTTGAAGTAAAAGCATAAGTCGCTGTATAATCCCCGGTATTGGCATACCGGATGGTAACAGTATCCAGTAATTGCGTATTCCCATAAATGTAAAAAGAGGAGTTCTCTGAAGAATGCGCGAGCAATTCAGAGGAAAACTTAACGGGTTTGTCCATTATCAGTCCAGGAATATTGAAATTAAAACTCCGTTGTGTACCGGAAGTATAAAAATCTTCTCCATACCATTCACGGCCTGACTTTATAAGGTTCACCGATTCTATTTCGTGGTAATCCCTGAAATCGTAAGAGCTGGTGAAATAATCCGGCTCTCCCTGCTGAAGAAGAGCATCCGCAGGAAATTCAGGTGAACCGTTTCCAGAGGTAAGAAAATAGAAACCATAATCAGAATAGGAATTCAGTTCGTGAAGGTAAATCTGCTCAGAGGCTTTGTATTGCCAGGTAACAGGTCCATGAGCATAGAAAAGGATAAAATCCCCCGGGCCAAAGATACCATCCGAACCTTTCTCCATAAAAATCTGAACCTGATTTAGATCATCCTGGGTCCCCTGAGTAGCATCTTCGGGAAGCATGGCTCCCCCCCAACCATATACCCGTGTGCTTGAAGGCTCGTCTATGCCTATAGAACGAAGTTGTTCATAGCTTAATTTATAAATACCGGTTTGTGGGACACGTATTTTAAACCAGTTTCCCACGGCAAGAAGGGAACTGTTTACGGATGAAGATTTTTTCTCCGGGTTTTTCTGAAGAAGAGGGGGTGTATTGGACTTAATCTCCAATACGAAGGATTTGAGTCTTTCGGGTTTACCATTTACCGGGTTTAAACGGAAAGGGGCAAAACTGATTTGAAGATAGCTCTTTTTGCTTTCATGAAGAATTTTGGATTCGATAGCAATTTCCTTTTCAAACAGGGCCGTATATTCGGAATATCCACTCAGGGGAATTTCTTCATAGTCGGCATGAAAAAAATGGACCTCTGGTTGCAACCGCTCACCATCCCACGGAAAGAGCGTATTCCACCGAGGAATAAGGGCATTAAACTCACCATAGTTCATTAAACGGAATTCCAGCAAATCCTTGGGTTTAATGTTTTCCGTGTTTTCAATCGGAGCACTCCAGGGAATGGTATAGCGGATGTGCCAGGACTGTGCCTGTACAACCAAGGGGAAAGACAATATGAAAACCAAAAAAAACCTCATCGACGATTCCTTTGTTAAAAACAGGCTTCCGGCTTTAAAATTTTGCTTCCGAGGTACAACCTGAAGCTACCCTATTAACAGCAAAAAGGTCATTTGGTTAAGCCGGTCCGATAAAAAAGACGAAACCGGCACTGAAAAAAGGAATCAACCGTTCTATATACCTTGAACCCGCAAAGCAAAAAACAAAACTTTAATAGAATTTTTTCGTTTGAATAAACGTATTTATAAAAATATTATTGTTTTAAAAGAGTCGAAGTCAACAGGAAAGGTTTATTATTAGTGAAAAAGGGGTATATTTTAGCATGGGTCCTGATATGGGGTACTGCTGCCGGTATAAAGGCGCAGGATCCTGCTTTTTCCCAATTTTTCGCTAACCGCTTGTATTTCAATCCTAGTTGGGCCGGTATTGGCAGCGAGGACAGACGGTTTTTCATGAATTACAGAAATCAATGGCCAGGAGTTGACAAGGCATTTATCACCTATAGTGCATCGTATGATCAGGAAGTTGAGGCTGCACATGGTGGCATAGGGTTCAGAGTGATGAACGACCTTCAAGGATCCTCCAATTTAGCCCAGTTTACAATTAGTGCAATATACGCCTATCATTTACAGGTTAACCGGAAATTATCAATAAGTGCAGGTTTAGAAGCAGGTTATGCGCAGCGACAGATTAAAGCCTCTCAATTCGTATTTGAAAATGGTGCAGAGAGCTATGGGGATGAAAAGCACGACTTCCCTGATTTTTCTTTTGGCTTATCGGCCTTTTCAGGTAATTATTACGCTGGATTATCCGTAGCACATATTCTCAGGCCATCCCTTTCCGGGAGCTCTCTCGAGGAAGCCAGGCTTCCCATGCGGATCATTGCCTATGCCGGAGGGATGATTCCGGTGAAAGAAAAACACCTGGGCAGGGAAGTTTTACAACTTTCACCCAACCTTATTTATTACCAGCAAGGGGTATTCAACCAATTAAATTATGGGATCGAGGGATTGGTAAAGGAACAATTCCTTGCCGGATTCTGGGTACGGCAGAACCTGGGCATAAAGTTCAGTTCCCTGATTTTTTCTTTCGGTTATGTAACCAAAAATTTCAGTTTACGTTATAGTTATGACCGTCAGCTTAGTTCGCCATCTGTCAGCCTTCCCCTAATGGGGGCGCATGAAATATCACTGATTGTAACCCCCTCGGGGGAAAAGAAAAAGAAACACAGGGCAATAAAATGTCCTAAAATTTAGTTATTTTTGAAAATTATATCATTCCTATACAAATAAAATTTTGGCTAATAAAAGAAAATCTGTAATACTATGAACATGAAGATTAATCTTATCCCGGTAATGTTCCTGGCCGCAGTGGTCCTAAATTCTTGTGGCGGAAACAAGGATACCACCAGCACAGGGAAATCTTCCACGACCACTGGGTGGGAATACAACGATCCTTCCAATGGCGGTTTTGAAGTTGCCAATGCCATTGAACAGGAAACCGGCCCAGGCCTGGTTCTGATCGAAGGAGGTACTTTCACAATGGGAAGAGTGGAGGACGATGTTATGTATGAATGGAATTCCGTCCCGCGAAGAGTTACCGTTTCTTCATTCTATATGGACGAAACTGAGGTTAGAAATATTGACTACAGGGAATATATTTATTGGCTGGAAAGAGTTTTCAGCCCGGATATCGACCCCCAGAGACGCATTGTCAGCAATGCCATGCCCGACACGCTTGTATGGAGAAATCCCATGGCTTATAACGATCCTTATGTAGAGTATTATTTCCGCCACCCGACATTTAATCAATATCCTGTTGTTGGGGTAAGCTGGTTACAGGCAAACGACTACTGCCTGTGGAGGACGGACAGGGTTAACGAGAAAAAACTTGTCGACGAGGGCTACATTGAAATGAGTACCGACCAGAAAGGGCCCAATCATTTCACCACCGAAGCATTCCTGCTTGGCTTATACCAGCCTACCTATCGGAATGCAATGGAAAGCCTTGATCCTAACAAGGATACGCGTAATATCAAGATGGAAGATGGATTATTGCTCCCGAAGTACCGGCTCCCTACCGAGGCTGAATGGGAATTTGCCGCCTTCGCCCTTCGGGGAAATACTGTAGACGAATTAGTTTGGGAAAGGAGAATATATCCATGGAACGGCCATAATGTAAGAAATGACAATCCCAAAAACATGGGCCAAATGTTGGCGAATTTCCAAAGGGGAAGTGGCGATATGATGGGCGTTGCCGGCGCCTTGAACGATGCCGGATCAATCACCACCCCGGTAAAATCTTTCTGGGCAAACGATTATGGCCTCTATTCAATGGCCGGCAATGTTAACGAATGGGTCCAGGATGTTTATCGTCCGCTTTCATTTGAGGATGTGAGCGAGTTTAACCCTTATCGTGGTAACCAGTTTGATAAACTTTACCTTAATCCGGACGGTATGCCGGAGGTTGACAGCATGGGCAGGGTAGTACGTGTTCCCATTACCGAATCCGATGCGGAAGGCCGTTACAATTACCGGAAGTCCGACTACCGGAACTATCGGGACGGCGATCTTATGTCCAGCTACCTGTACGAGCAAACCGATACTACATCGGAAGCCTATCAAAAAGGGAGCGACAATATGTATGTGAACAACCAGTATGAAAAATCATCCCTTGTCAATGATAACGTAAGGGTTTTTAAAGGCGGTTCCTGGAGAGACAGGGCTTACTACCTGAGCCCGGGCACCAGACGTTTCCTTCTCGAATCTGAATCCCGCGACGATTTAGGATTCCGTTGCGCCATGACAAGAGTGGGAACTCCAGCCGGATTTTAAGTGCCTGAAGTTCAATCCAACATATCTGTTGGATCCGGAATACGAACATGCTAAGCTTGACGTTCATACTTAATGACAAGAGTTAACATCATTCTATAAGATAAAAGGGCGACCGGACTGGTCACCCTTTTTTCATTCCTTCCATTCTGGATGAATTACTTCTGTTTCATAAATCCACCCGCCAATAATCTTCGAATCCCCCAACATTTATACTCCGAATCATTACCTCCTAATCCAGAGACTAATAGTTCTAAATATATTACCTATTTTTGTAATTATTTTCAAAGTAAGCTTTTAACCTACACTCAATGCAGGAAAATAATCAAAAATACACCCCTTCAAATCCTGGACTCTATAAAATATTTTCAGAATCTTCCGGCATCTGCACCGATTCCAGAAAAGCAGGTAAAGATCAGCTATTTTTCGCCCTGAAGGGGGAAAACTTCAATGGGAATTTGTACGCCCGGTCTGCTATTGATAAGGGGTGTTCCTATGCAATTATCGATGATCCTTACTATCAGGCAGGCCCTCAATTTATCCTGGTCCCCGATTGTCTGAGGGCCCTTCAGGAATTAGCGAAAACCCACAGGAATGGATTGAAAATACCTGTAATCGGGATCACCGGAAGCAATGGAAAGACAACGACAAAAGAGCTCATGGCTGCAGTTCTGCGCAAAAAATTCAAGACCTATGCCACCAAAGGAAACCTGAATAATCATATAGGGGTACCTTTGAGTATTCTGGAAATTGATAACGAAGAGATAGCTATCATTGAAATGGGGGCTAACCATATCGGCGAAATTGCTGCCTTATGCGCCATTGCTGATCCTGATTATGGACTTATTACTAATATAGGACGGGCACACCTTGAAGGGTTTGGATCACCTGAGGGGGTAATTCAGGCAAAAACAGAACTTTACCGGTATCTGGAAAAAAAGTCTGGTCTCCTATTTATTAATGGCTCCAACCCCTTGCTCGTTCGCGAAGCCTCGACCCTTAAGGTGAAAAAGATATCTTATATGAGTGGCGAAAATTTATTATGCGATGGATATATAGAGAGGAAAGGGTTGCATCTGAATGGGTTTGTTAAATTTACAACGGAAAAAGAAACCCCTTTTTCCACCAAAATGACCGGCAGCTACAACCTGGAAAACATTCTTGCTGCTGCCTGCGTAGGCAAATATTTCGAGGTGAATGAAAAAGATATTGTGGAAGCCATAAGGGATTATTCTCCCTCGAACAACAGGTCACAGCTAATTGAAACAGGAAAGAACACGGTTATCATGGATGCCTACAATGCCAACCCGGTGAGCATGCAGGAAGCGATTGATAATTTTCTGGAAATCGAACACCCCCGAAAGCTAATGGTATTAGGCGATATGCTGGAGCTTGGAGAGTGGTCGGTGCAGGAACATCAAAAAGTTTTAAAAAAAATTCACAATAGTGGGTTCTCAAATCTTTTTCTTGTAGGTCCCTGTTTTGCCAAAACCGTTTCTATGCTCCCCTTCCACTCTTATAAAAGAGTTGAAGATTTAATAGAACATTTTAAACACATGCCCCTCACCCAAAATTTAATCCTTCTTAAAGCGAGCCGGGGAATTGGTTTGGAAAAGGTTTTGGAAGTATTGTAAATGCTCTTTAAGGAACGGGAATCATCCTGCACCCATTATTGATCCTGATTGAAATTTGATCTCGTGGAATCTACAATGGAAGATTGATTTCACTAATTGGAGAATCGGGATATTTTTCTGCCCGCAGAATAGTTTAAGGAATTAAAAGTATACTTCTTACGCAAAAAATAATCCTTTACAATACTACCGGGATAAATCTCCTCGTGTTCTCTGCGGGTAATAAATTTAAGTTCGTTCCGCCGGAAGGATTTATATCCTTTGTAGGAACGGTAAAAATAAAAATGTGCCTTAATTATTGCAATAACATCGCGAAATTTGAATTGGGCAAGGAAACGCATTACAGAAAAACCATCCAAAATCAGCCTCCTCATAATTGTCCGGAAGAGTATCTCTTCAGGCAGGTTTTTATAGAGGGTGAGGAGACTGTTCCGGAAATTAAGGAAAGTTTTCATGGAATTAGTTTTCGGTAAAGCACCTCCTCCCACATGAAAAACGACGGATTCTGGAACGGCCATTATTTTATAGCCTCTGTTTTTCAAGCGCCAGCAAAGATCTATCTCTTCGAAATGGGCGAAGAAATGCGGGTCGAGTCCACCAATAAGTTTAAACAGCGGACTTCTGATCATAAGACACGCTCCGGAAGCCCAAAAAATTGATGCGGGTGCATCATATTGGCCATAGTCCGTTTCCAGCGAATCAAATATCCTGCCCCTGCAAAAAGGGAAACCATTTTTATCAATATAGCCTCCTGCTGCACCCGCGTATTCAAAAAAATCCGGCATGTCGAAAGCTCTTATTTTTGGCATACATGCAGCGATCAAAGGGTCGCTGTCCATCATCCGGTTCAACGGATCAAGCCAGCCCGGACTCACCATGACATCGGAATTCAACAGGATGAAGTATTCTGCTGTAATCCGTGAAAGGGCACGGTTGTATCCCTCAGCGAAACCCCAATTCCGATCAAATTGAATCATTTTCACAAGGGGAAAGTTTTCCCTGACAAATTCCATTGATCCATCTCCTGAAGCATTATCGGCAATATAGAAATCAATCCCGACTCCTTTAGTGTTTTTTATCAGGTGGGGAACAAAACGCTCGAGGAAAGCTTTTCCGTTCCAGTTCAAAATTACTATGGCAACTTTGCTGATTTTCATGGGTTTCAATATTTATCTTTACGGATAAAAGGCCCGTCGAAACGGAATAATCCCATTGCTTCCTCCCCTTCCCGTTTGCGGGTAAGCTTCCACCTTCGATGAGACCATAACCAATATTCAGGATGGGCAATGACCATTTCCTCCAGTATCTTCACCTGCTTATCCGTCACAAAGTAGGGATTTTCTTTTGAAGCATCCTCTGTAACCGGAATTATCTCCACTTCATACTGTCCCCGCTTCACCTTTTTAACATCCAAAAATACCACAGCCATGCCAAACTGGCGGGCAATTTTTTCGGGCCCCAGGTATACCGGGGTATTCTGGTTCAAAAAAGGGGTCCAATACTGAATTTCCTCCCATACAGGCGACTGGTCGGTTATAAATAAACTCAGAGAGGGAGTATGGAGATTACGGTACTCTATAAGGGTGCGGATGATCTCCCGCATGGAAACCAGTTGGGTGCCGAATTTTGAACGTTGTTGTTTAAGGGTTCGGTCGAAATATATATTGCTCAAAGGTTTGTATACAGCAATCGTCTTATGCTTTACCCCCATGGAAAGACCTGATATCCATTCCCAATTGCCGTAATGGGCTGCAATGGCAATGACAGATTTTCCCTTATCGTAATATTGACTCAATATCTCAGGATTCTTAAAATAAATCCTGGAGGAAAGATCTTCGGCAGACAACCCAAATTGTTTGATACTTTCCACCATAATATCGGCGAGATGCAGGTAAAAATCGTGCGCGATCCGTTCTATCTTTTGCTCGGTGTATTGTGGAAATGCATGATGCAGATTTTCGAGGACAATCTTCTTTCGATACCGGAAAACCTTTTCAAGCAGAAAGGAAGCCAGTGTGGAAAAGAAATAAAGGATTCGCAATGGCACAAAGGAAAATATTTTTAAAAAAAAATATGAAAGCCAGAATTGAATCATTTACAAACTCTTAGCATTCATTATCTTTCTTATTGTCCCCTGAAACTCGGCAAATATCCCTGAATTGGAGGTGATAATATCCTTGCCGAAAAGATAATCCCCTCCCCCGTTAAAATCGGAGACCCTTCCCCCCGCCTGTTTCACGAGCAAAACACCGGCAGCAATGTCCCATGGATTTAACCCATATTCATAAAATGCATCAAACCTTCCGCAGGCAACATAGGCAATATCCGTAGCTGCTGAACCCAATCTTCGAAGTCCGTGTGAGTTTTCCATGAAATATCCAAGTGTTTCCATAAATTCCGTCATCCTTCCGTAATTGGTGTAGGGAAAACCAGTGGCAATTAAAGCTCCGGAAACCTCTGCCGTTGAGGAAACATGAATCTCTTTTCCATCAAGATAGGCCGGAGCATTTTTCCAGGTATAGAAACACTCCTTCAATCCCATTTCGTAAATCACCCCGAGAATTATTTCTTCCTGCTCCATTAAAGCAACACTAATGGCATAAGGGGGCAAACCATGAATAAAATTGGTGGTACCGTCAATGGGATCAATGACCCAATTATATCTTTCAGCCTTTTCTCCGGTACCCTCCTCAGCGATAAAGCCGGATTCAGGAAGAATTTTCAGTAGTCCGTCTACCAGTTTTTGTTCGGATTTCTTATCAATTTCCGTTACATAATTATTTTTTCCCTTGCTCTCAATGGAAAACTTGTTATCTCCCTCACCTGCTTCCACAACATAGTCTCCCGTCTCTTTGACCAGGCCAATAACTTCAAAACATATATCTTTCAGATTCATCAATCAAATAATTCAAAAGGTTGGCAGCGATCCCGCAGCATAAAAAGAATCAGGGAAAAAGATTGAATTGCACTAACTATGGGACCTGCATTAAAGAATAATATTTAGCGAGCTCGACCTGGGATCTCACATGCCTGTCCTTTCCAGGAACTTTGTAATGATTTCGCTGCCTTTCATCAATAATACGGGCCTTCACATTATCTTTTAACTGTATATCAATGATATCCCGAAGTTCTTTCTGAAGGTCTTTATCGTAAACAGGAGCAGAAACCTCTACCCGGTTGTCAATATTCCGGGTCATCCAATCGGCAGAAGATATAAAATACAATTCATCTCCCCCATTGGCAAAAATGAAAATCCTCGAATGTTCAAGGAACTTATCCACGATACTGATGACTTCAATATTCTCACTCATTCCATTGACCCCGGGGATCAGGGTACAAATGCCCCGGACGATTACCTTCATCTTTACTCCGGCATTATTGGCCAGGTACAATTTTCTGATCATGTCCCGATCGACCAGGTTATTGAGTTTCAATATGATATAAGCAGGCTTGCCTTGATGGGCATTTTTTATTTCATTTTCGATCAGGCTGATCAATTTTTTTCGCTGGAAATTTGGGGAAACAATGAGATGTTGATACTTGTAATTCTTAAAGGTATTTTCGAGAAAATCGAACACTTTCCATGCGTCTGTACAGATGGCACGATTTTTAGTTAAAAGGAAAATATCGGAATATACACTTGCAGTTCCCTCATGAAAATTTCCTGTTCCAACAGCGAGGTAGTTCACCGGCTTCTGGTCTTCTATTCGTGTAATGAGGGTAAGTTTAGAATGAACCTTTAATCCGGCAATACCAAATGTCACCTTCACCCCTACTTCTTCAAGTTTCTTCGACCAATAAATATTTGACTTCTCATCAAATCTTGCCTGAAGTTCTATATTTACGATTACGGTCTTTCCATTCAGGGCAGCATTGATCAGTGCATTGATGACTGCCGAATCACTTGCCACACGATAAAGGGTGGTCCGGATGGCAGTGACCCGGGGATCAATTGAAGCTTCCCGCAACCAGTTAATATAATGGTTGAAAGTCTGATATGGAAAGTGCAAAAGAAGATCTTTTTCTGAGATCACGGTAAAGAGGCTTTCATTATGACTTATCCGGGGATGAAGGCAGGAAACATGTTTTTCATATTGAAGGTGGGCTTTCCCCAGATTGGGAAACTTCATAAAATCCTTGAAATTATGATAGCATCCGCCGGGGATCAAGTTATCGTCATCATCCAGCTCAAGCCTTCGGATCAGGTAATTCAGCAAATCTTTTGAAATCGTTTCATCATAGACAAAACGGACAGGTTGTCCCTTTTTCCTGTCGCTCACCGAATCGTCGATTTTTTCAAGGAAACTCTTGGAAAGGTCGTTATCGATATCCAATTCGGCATCACGGGTAAGCTTGATGGTATAGGCTTCAAAATGGTTAAAGTGAAATTGTGCAAAGAGGGTTTTAAGTCCAAATCGGATTACATCGTCAAGCATGATAACATATTTCCGGCTTCGGATTGGGAAAAGAAGAAAACGGCCCAGGCGATCAGAAGGAATTTCAATAATGGCATATTCCATTTCGATGTTAGGATCCTTACTGGTCATTTTCACGGCGAGGTAGATTGATTTATCCTTCAGACGTGGAAAATCCCTGACATTGTGCAGCATGATGGGTGTCAGTACAGGCAGAACTTTTTCCTCGAAATATTCCTGGACAAATTCCGCTTTCCGCTTATTCAATTGTTTTTCATTGATAATGCTGATTTTCTCCTTTTCAAGTTCAGTTCTGATCTCCTCATATACTTTTTCAAACTTCCGTTGCAGCCGGATAACAATTTGCTGAATGTGATTAAGAACTTCTTTTGGTTTATCTTTATTTATCTTGCCCGTTTTCTCCTCCACATCGATCATTCTTTTGATGGTAGCCACCCGGACCTTAAAAAACTCATCGAGATTATTGGAAAATATTCCCAGAAAACGCATTCTTTCGACCAGGGGTACATTGGTATCGGCTGCTTCCTGCAAAACTCTTTCATTGAAAGACAACCAGCTTATTTCACGATTAATAATCCTATACATGCACAAAGGGGTCAATAATTAATACTCGATTCATTCTTTGGGTAATCGAAAAATTCTTTTGTAATCAGTTGCCGGTCGATTTCTTCCCATTTACCAGTATTAAATTTCAGTACCACAATCCCTGATGATGGAATATTATCGATGACCATAGTACCCAAATGGTTGGCAAGTTCGGTAAACCCGGGGTTATGGCCAAAAATCATCAGGGAGCTGAAAGTGTCATCCATCCTTGAAATAACATTCATAAGATCTTCGCACCCGGCATCATAGAAATCATCGCTAAGGCTGATCCGGCTTTCCGGAATATCCAACCCTTCACAAAAAATTTTTGCGGTTTGCAGGGCACGGGTTGCCGGACTGCTAATGATCAGTTCAGGAACATGGCCGGCACGGTTCAACCGTGAAGCCATATCGGCAGCATCGTTCACCCCACGGTCCTTCAAAGGACGGTCAAAATCCAGCAATGCTTCAAAATCCCAGGAAGATTTCGCGTGCCGCACAATGTAGAGCGTCTTCATTAATTGTTAATGATTAATGGAGTTAATGGTTAATGGGTTTTATGTCGACCAGAGACCTGTAGGGCATCTTTTTAAAAAATCAGGTTGACATTGGAAAAACGTATTTTCCGCAAAATACAAAAAATTCCCGAATAAAGCACCTACAATAAATTACTGGCCAAATCCGCGAGATAACTCCTCTCCCCTTTTACAAGGTTAACATGTGCAAAAATATCCTGTCCCCGCATCCTGTCGGCCAGATAGGAAAGACCGTTCGACTTTGTATCAAGATAGGGTGAATCAATTTGTTGAATATCGCCGGTGAAAATCATTTTTGTCCCCTCCCCTGCCCTTGTTATAATCGTCTTGACCTCATGGGGGGTAAGGTTCTGCGCTTCATCGACGATGAAAAAAACTTTTGAAAGGCTACGGCCGCGAATATAGGCCAGGGGAGTGATAACCAGTTTTTCAGTTTTAAGCAATTCCTCAATTTTTTGAAATTCCTTGCTCAGTGGCTCAAATTTCTGCTTGATCACAGAAAGGTTATCAAAAAGTGGTTGCATATAGGGGCCTATTTTCTCGTTCACATCCCCGGGAAGAAAACCAAGGTCGCGATTGGCCAGAGAAACAATGGGGCGGGCCAGAAAAACCTGGGTATACATTTTTCGCTGGTGGATTGCAGCAGCCAGGGCGAGTAAAGTTTTTCCCGTTCCGGCTTTTCCGGTTAAGGCAACCAACTGTATTTCAGGCCGTAAAAGTGCATCGAAAGCAAAAGCCTGTTCGGCGTTCCTGGGCTCAATACCATAGGTTTTTTGCTTTTCAACCCGGTTCAAAACCTTATTGAACGGATCGAAATGTGCCAGGGCGCTGGAATGAGTATTTTTCAAAATAAAATACTGGTGTGCGGCGGGCTCCTTCTTTATACCAATATCGGAATAAGGAACCCCTTCATACTGTTTATACAATAAAGCAATGGTCTCGGACGACATCCCTTCTACCACATTTACATCCCGATAGATGTCATCTAAATTCTTAACCTGATCGTTGTGGTAATCCTGGGACATAATGCCCAGCGATTTCGCCTTCATCCGCAGGTTAATATCCTTCGTCACCAGAATTACAGGGCGCGCATTCTGTTTAAGAAAAACATGTTCCGCGATAGCCAGTATCCTATGATCGGGAGTATTCTCGGGAAATGAATTGCGCAGCTTTTCAGAGAATGCCTTGCCGGTCTCGATAGAAAGCGTTCCCATTCCCTTGCCGAGAGGAAGTCCCCCGTTAAACAATTGGTCCCCTGATATCTTATCCAGTTCCCTCGTAAACTCTCTGGCCTGAAAGTTTATGATGTCATTGCCTTTTTTAAATTTGTCCAGTTCTTCCAGAACTGTAATGGGTATAACGATATCGTTTTCCTGAAAATTATAGATACTTTTGTAATCGTGAAGGAGTACATTGGTGTCGAGAATAAAAATCTTCTTAACTTTCTTCATAGAATTGATGCCTTTTTTAGTTAAATTCGCATGGTGGTAAAAATAATCATTATAAACCTGGATAACCGGTTAATAAACTGTTGATAAGCTTAAAATAGTAAATAAATCCATATAAAAGGTCAAATTTTAACACTTTAAAGTTATGAGTATTCCAGAGCTGTTCCTGCAAAGAAGGAGCGTAAGAAAATTCAACGACAAAGAAGTTGAAAAAGAAAAAATTGAAGCAGTAATCAAAGCTGCCATGTATGCCCCTTCTGCAGTAAACCGCCAGCCCTGGCATTTTATTGTAATCGATGACCGTAAAATACTTGATGAAATTTTAAGAGTACATTCCCATGCCAACGTTCTAAGCACCGCTACCTGCGCTATTCTGGTCTGTGGCGATGAGAACCTTCATCATGACACCGGTTATTATGTAGCCGATTGCGGGGCAGCAACTGAAAACCTTCTTTTGGCTGCCACTTCTATTGGTCTCGGCAGCTGCTGGATCGGGGTTTATCCGCGGGAACGCAGAATGAACATTTTTAAAGTGATGTTTGACCTGCCCGATCATGTCCAGCCATTTGCGCTCGTCGCACTTGGATATTCAGATGAAAACCGGTCCGTCCCTAAAAGATACCAGCCGGATAGGATCTCTCATAACAAATGGGCATCCCCATTCTAATGCACCCTGAGAATATCGGTTTGATATAGGTAGGTAGGTAAGGGGAAATAAACTCATGAATTATCAGGAAACAATCACCTATTTATTTGAAAAGCTTCCCATGTACCAACGCCTGGGGGCAGCAGCTTATAGGGATAATCTTGATAATTCATATGCCCTGGACCATTATTTTGCCCACCCGCATTCTGACTTTAAATGCGTCCATGTAGCCGGAACCAATGGCAAAGGTTCTGTGTCACATATGCTTGCAGCGGTACTGATAAAGGCAGGATACCCTACCGGGTTATACACATCTCCCCATCTTAAGGATTTCAGGGAACGGATAAAAGTGAATGGCAGGATGATCCCTGAAGCTGAAGTGACCCGATTCGTGAACCAAAATTGTAATATTCTCGAAAAACTTCAACCTTCGTTTTTCGAAATGACTGTGGCTCTTGCCTTCGACTATTTTAAAAGGGCAAAAGTGGAAATCGCGGTCATTGAAACCGGTATGGGAGGACGATTGGATTCAACAAATATCATTACACCCCTACTTTCTGTTATAACCAATATCGGACTGGATCACACGCGCTTTCTGGGAAAAGACCTGCCTTCCATCGCCAAAGAAAAGGCAGGGATCATCAAACCGGGCATTCCTGCAGTTATTGGTGAATGGCAGAAAGATACCTTTGAAGTCTTTGAAAAAGTCGCCGGGAAGGGCGGGTCGGACTTATATTATGCCAATAAAAATTATCGGGTTGATTATTCCCTGATGACGCCTGAACGGAAACGCATTATGAATGTGGTATCCGGAAATGGGAAACTGTATAAAGAACTGGTGACGGACCTTACGGGGGACTACCAACTCAGGAATATCCTCACGGTCCTCCAAAGCATCGATATTCTCAGGCATAAAGGAATAAATATCCCCGATGAGGCAGTCCATGAAGGGCTAAGGAATGTAAAGGATTCCACAGGCCTCCGGGGCCGGTGGGAGGAGATTGGATACGACCCTTTAATTGTATGCGATACTGCTCATAATGCGGCTGGGGTAAAGGAAATAACGGCTCAACTTCGCAATACCCCCTACCGCAAACTCCATATCGTATGGGGCATGGTTTCCGACAAGGATATCAGACCCATACTGTCACTTTTACCGAAAGATGCCATTTATTATTTTACCAAAGCAAATATTCCGAGGGCGTTGGACGAAAAGGAGCTGGAAAAAAATGCAGCTGAATTTAACCTCACTGGAAAAACATTCCCTGAGGTGAATGTGGCATTTTCAGAAGCCAAAAAGAATGCCGGTAAAGAAGATATGATTTTCGTGGGGGGGAGTACCTTTGTGGTTGGGGAGGTGATTTAGTCTGCGAAGTAGGTTAGTATGTGGCGATTTTTCAATAAAGATTTAACCGCAAAGCTCGCCAGGATTCTCGCAAAGAACGCTATGGTTTGGACATTTCCTATGCACTATTGCCCCTTACTCTTTTCTTCTTTCCTCGCGCCCCTTGCTATAAAGTTTGAGTTTAATCCATAAAGATTTAACCGCAAAGCTCGCCAGGATTCTCGCAAAGAACGCTATGGTTTGGACATTTACTATGCTCGCCCCTTACTCTTTTATCTTTCCTTGCGCCCCTTGCGGTTTATCTTATCCTTTTGCGCCCCTTGCGGTTTTATCTTATCCTTTCGCGCCCCTTGCGGTTTATCTTATCCTTTTGCGCCCATTGCAGTTTGAGTTTAATCCTAAAGATTTAACCGCAAAGCTCGCCAGGATTCTCGCAAAGTTTTATCTTATCCTTTCGCGCCCCTTGCGGTTTTATCTTATCCTTTTGCGCCCCTTGCGGTTTTATCTTATCCTTTCGCGCCCCTTGCGGTTTTATCTTATCCTTTTGCGCCCCTTGCGGTTTATCTTATCCTTTTGCGCCCATTGCTATAAAGTTTGAGTTTAATCCATAAAGATTTAACCGCAAAGCTCGCCAGGATTCTCGCAAAGAACGCTATGGTTTGGACATTTCCTATGCACTATTGCCCCTTACTCTTTTTTCTTTCCTCGCGCCCCTTGCGGTTTTATCTTATCCTTTCGCGCCCCTTGCGGTTTTATCTTATCCTTTTGCGCCCCTTGCGGTTTTATCTTATCCTTTCGCGCCCCTTGCGGTTTTATCTTATCCTTTTGCGCCCCTTGCGGTTTATAGCTTGCGGTTTAATCCATAATGATTTAACCGCAAAGCTCGCCAGGATTCTCGCAAAGAACGCTATGGTTTGCGACATTTCCTATGCACTATTGCCCCTTGCTCTTTTCTTCTTTCTTGCGCCCCTTGCGGTTTTATCTTATCCTTTTGCGCCCCTTGCGGTTTTATCTTATCCTTTCGCGCCCCTTGCGGTTTTATCTTATCCTTTTGCGCCCCTTGCGGTTTTATCTTATCCTTTTGCGCCCCTTGCGGTTTATCTTATCCTTTCGCGCCCCTTGCGGTTTATCTTATCCTTTCGCGCCCCTTGCGGTTTTATCTTATCCTTTCGCGCCCCTTGCGGTTTTATCTTATTCTTTTGCGCCCCTTGCGGTTAAGCTTGGCTCCCCAGGATTTTCCCAAAGAACCCTACAAACTCTCCCCGAAATCTTTTTTAAATTTCTCCGCTAATTTCTGAGGCCAATCGTTTACCGGGGCGAGTCGCTGCACCTTCGAACAGCAAACATTTACGCTGACATACTGTTTATAAGGATAAAACTGCACCGTTTATGTCAGTCAACCAGTTCTATATTTCAGGAAGTTATACCGATTATTATCAAATAACCATGGCTCAGGCCTATTTTCTGAATGGTAAAAAAGATGAACCTGCCTGCTTCGATTATTTTTACAGGAAGAACCCTTTCCAGGGCGGGTACGTTGTTTTTTCTGGAATCGGGGAATTATTGGGGATGCTGGCTGAACTGCGGTTTACAGAAGAGGATATTGCCTATTTGACCACGCAAAACCTTCATCCCGGTTTTCTTGAATATTTAAAAGAATTTAGGTTCCGGGGCAGTATCCATTCTTCGGCTGAAGGCGACCTGGTGTTTCCTACCCGACCGATCCTACGGGTCGAAGGAAATATTATTGAAGCACAATTGATTGAAACAATATTGCTGAACCACCTGAATTTCATGTCGCTTATCGCCACCAAAGCAGCCAGAATGAGACAGGTTGCCGGAGGCAGGATACTGAGTGACTTCGGACTTCGCAGGGCGATGGAAAAGGGTGGCATATCGGCTTCCAAAGCTGCTGTTCATGGAGGTTTTGATTCGACCAGCAATGTCTATTCCTCTATTCTCTATGGATTGAAAGCAAGCGGAACGATGGCCCATTCCTATATTCAGAGTTTCGAAGATGAATCTGACGCTTTCCGAACTTATGCAAAGGCCCACCCAGATAACAGCATCTTCCTGGTGGACACTTACAATACACTCAATTCCGGTATACCTAATGCTATAGGTGTAGCGAAGGAAATGGAATCGGAAGGTAAAAGGCTTATAGCGATCCGACTCGACTCGGGAGATCTGGCATATCTGTCGAAAAAAGCGCGCAAAGCTTTGGATGAGGCCGGATTAAATTATGTTAAAATTGCAGCCTCTAATCAACTGGATGAATACCTGATTAAAAGCCTGCTGGACCAGCATGCTCCCATTGATATTTTTGGTGTGGGCACCAATCTGGTCACCGGACAGCCGGATGGGGCACTCGACGGGGTCTATAAATTATCCATGTCAGGAGGTAAACCCCGTATAAAAATCTCCGAAAACCAGGCGAAAGTTACCCTTCCCGGAATAAAGCAGGTCTACAGGTTGATAGAACCAGATGGCAGTTTTTATGGAGGCGACATGGTGGGTTTAGAGAATGAGAAGCTATCTCAAAGCATGTTCCATCCTTTTGAAAAAGGGAAACAACTCAATGTCAACTGCTTCATAAAAGAAAATTTATTGAATCAGGTGATGGATAAAGGAACGATCCTTTCGCCAGAAAAAAGCAGCAAAGAAATCAGTGAATTCCTATTTAAAAGGTTAGCATTGCTACCGGAGGAATTCAAACGTTTCGATTACCCACATAACTATAAGGTGGGTTTAAGCAAGGAATTGTATGAACTTAAGGATTCGCTGGTTTTGGACCGTCGAGCCAATTTTGGGTCAAAGAATTAATCCTGTATTAAAATGAAAGCACTGATAATTATTGATGTTCAGAATGATTTCCTTCCCGGAGGAAGTCTCGGAGTAGCCGGCGGAGATGCTATTATTCCTGCTTTAAACAAAATTGTACATAGGTTTGATCTGGTAGTCGCCACACAGGACTGGCATCCCTGGAACCACAAAAGTTTTGCCAGCAACCATGAGGACTATAATGAATTTGACACCATCCTTATAAACGGTATTAAACAAACCCTGTGGCCGGATCATTGTGTACAGGGTTCAGATGGGGCTCAGTTTTCTGAGTCATTGGAAATGAATCCTGTAGCAGCAATCTTTCGAAAAGGGATGTATCCGGAGGTGGATTCCTATAGCGGGTTCTTCGATAATGACCATAAAAAATCCACCGGCCTGTCATCCTATCTGAAAGAAAAAGGAGTGAATGAAGTATATCTTGGCGGTCTTGCGGCAGATTATTGCCTGGCATTCACAGCCAGGGATGCTATAAAAGAAGGATTTACAACTTTCGTAATCGAAGATGCTACAAAACCCATTGATGAAGAAAACTACCCGGCCATTAAAGATGAACTGAAGAATCTGGGTGTCCTCTGGACATAATACGCCACCTCAGAAATTTATAAATCCCAGATAATAAGATAATTAACTTGGAAACTTAGGTCTTTCCTTCTAATGGAGGGATCAGGAACCAGAACGTTTCACGGACATCAAGACGATCCCGATTACAAGCACTATGGCACTGATAATCAAAGGCGTCCAGTTAGCGGAACTAACACCGATGTCCAAACCCAGAAATTTAACGGTGTCGGTTTGTTGAATAGCCTGAATTCCAAAAATGATGGTGGCAATAAGTCCTAGGACAAATAATACAATACCTGCGATTTTCATATTTGACGTTTTAGAGTATAAACAAGCAAGATATGAAATAAGTTTGTTACTGTCAACAGGAAAATAAAATTAACTGTACATCTTCATTCTCAGCTCCCTTATATCTTCCCTTTCGATGTATTCGTCGTACTCCATAATTTTATCGATGATCCCGTTTGGAGTAAGTTCGATGATCCGGTCACATACAGACTGAATGAACTCATGGTCATGGGAGGACATGAAAATATTTCCCGGGTATTTGATAAGGTTGTTGTTGAATGCCTGTATAGATTCCAGATCAAGGTGATTCGTGGGTGTATCAAGGATCAGTGTATTAGGGTTGGAGAGCATCATTCGGGAAATCATGCACCGGACCTTCTCGCCACCTGAAAGGACATTCACATTTTTATACACATCCTCCCCGCTGAAGAGCATTTTGCCGAGGTATCCCCTAATATAGACCTCTTTGGTATCATCGCTGAACTGGCACAGCCAATCGAAAAGGCTCATGTTTTTTTGAAAATATTCGGAATTATCCAGTGGAAGGTAGGCTTTGGTAATGGTTTGACCCCATTGGAAAGTGCCGGTTTTTGGTTTTTTCCTCCTGTTTATGATTTCAAAAAACAAGGTCATGGCCCGGGTGTCACGGGAAAGAAAAACGATTTTCTCTCCCTTGTTAACCGTGAATTCAACCTCTTTGAATAAAACTTTCCCGTCTATTTCTCCACTTAAATTTTCAACGTCAAGGATTTTATCCCCGACTTCGCGAGAGGGAGTAAAAATGATCCCCGGGTATTTGCGTGTGGAGGGGCGGATATCCTCTATGTTCAGCTTTTCTATCATTTTTTTCCGACTGGTAGCCTGTTTCGATTTGGCTACGTTGGCACTGAACCGGGCTATAAAATCGAGCAGTTCCTTCTTCTTTTCCTCTGCTTTTTTATTTTGTTTCATCTGTTGGCTCAGGGCAAGCTGACTGCTTTGGTACCAGAATGTATAATTGCCGGCATAGAGGCCTATTTTTCCAAAGTCGATATCAACCGTATGCGTGCTGATAGCATCCAGGAAATGCCGGTCATGGGAGACCACCAATACCGTATTTTCAAAGTTGGCCAGGTATTTTTCAAGCCAGCCCACCGTGTCAAGATCAAGATCGTTAGTGGGTTCATCGAGCAAAAGATTATCCGGTTTTCCGAACAAAGCTTGTGCGAGCAGGACCCTGACCTTCTGTTTCGCCGGAATATCGCGCATCAGCAGGTAATGCAGATCTTCCCTTATCCCCAACTCGCTCAAAAGGGTGGCGGCATCGCTTTCTGCATTCCAACCATCCATGTCGGCAAATTTTCCTTCAAGTTCTGCCGCCTTATTTCCATCGGCCTCAGAAAAATCGGGCTTTGCATATAGAGCATTCTTCTTCTGCATAATATCCCATAGCTGAGCATGGCCTTTAAGCACGGTATCAATCACTGAAAACTCATCAAATGCAAAATGGTCCTGGCTCAAAACAGAAAGCCGCTCCCCCGGGCCAAGGGAAATCTGTCCTGTTGCCGGGGAAATTTCACCCGAAATGATCTTAAGAAAAGTAGACTTCCCTGCGCCGTTCGCACCAATCACACCGTAACAATTCCCAGGAGTAAACTTCATATTTACCTCCTGAAACAAAACCCTGCTGCCAAACTGAACCCTTAAATTATCGACTGAAATCATGAATTTTAAATTATTAAAAAGGCTGCAAAGATAAGGATTTTAATTGTAAGCCTGAACCAGCCATACCCATTAAAAATTCCCCAGAGGGTTTTATACCTGATCAATGGAACAGTTTTGATAAAGAAAAATTCACATTTGATGAGAGATCATTCAGGGATATGTAATTACATTAAGGCTGATGAAACCCCGATGACACAAATTCCAGGACTACCGGTAAGGCTTCTCTCCAGTAAGACCAACGGTGGCCGCCATCCCTTACCCTGTATTCATGCGGAATTTCTTTTTTCCGCATCGCTATGTGGACAAGGCTGTTTCCTTCATATAAAAAATCATCGTCCCCACAATCAATATACCAGCGAACGGATGATGACTCTTTTACCGGATTCTTTTCAATCAGGGACAATGCATTATGCCTCTCATAATAGTCCTGAACATCCTTCTCCTGATATTTAGTATTTTCCTGATCCAGCCGTTTTTTCATCTCATCCGGATTCAATGGCCCAATATACGCGCTTAAAGGACAAGCAGCAGAAAACAGTTCCGGGCGATGAAGGGCATACATAAAAGTACCGCCCCCTCCCATGGACAAGCCGGCAATGGACCGATAACGCTTTGCAGATTTAATCCGGTATTCCGACTCGACATAAGGAATGAACTCATCGAAGAAAAAATCCTCATATCTCCATTCATTATTGATATCGTTAAAATATCCCTTTTTTCCGGTATTGGCATCGGGCATAACGATGACCATCGGAGTGGCTATGCCTTCCAGGATAGCTTTGTCTGCGATACGGAGGACTTCTCCAAACTGGATCCATCCGGTCTGATCATCCCCCGAACCATGAAGAAGGTAAAGCACCGGATAACTTCTGCCTGAAGTTTCATAATCGGGAGGTAGATAAATAGCGAATTTCCTTTCGGCATTCAGTATTTTGCTCTCCATACTAAGGTTGTCGAAGACCTGCCCGGTTTGGGAAAACAGGGGGGCCGTCATTAAAATTCCCATGGCGAGAGAAAAAATAGAATTTTTCATTTTTTTATAAAGTTAATTTTAGACGGTTTTATTAACATATCCGAGAGTTTAAGGTGGGGCTTCTTCATATCAAGCTACAAGTCGCCTCTCACGGCAATTGAATCCATTTCAGGCAAACCGGCGCAGGTACCTGAAGCTGATTGCCAGCTGGATTTAAAAGACCGGATGATTTATCCAAATTGAATTTTACTATATTATCTGAGATCATGTTGGCGACCAGGAGAAATTCCCCATTGGGCTCAATCATAAAGTTCCGGGGATGGTTGCCCAGCACGGGTTCTTGTTTACTAAATGACAGTTTTCCATCGTCACCAATTGAGAATATAGCCAGGCTGTTGAATCCCCGGTTTGAAACATATAAATATTTCCCGGAATCGTCTATATGAATGTCCGCCATGGTATTGTCCCCTGAAAAGGTATCCGGGAGTGCCGATGTAGTTTGAATGGGGGTTAAGTCACCCGATTTTATATCTCTATCAAAAACCGTCACCGTGGAACTTAATTCTTCTGCCAGATAGAAAAAAGGTTTTTGGGGATGAAAAGCAAAATGGCGTGGTCCTGCCCCGGGCCTGGATGAACCATAAGGAGTAGAAGCCGGAGTAAGTTTGCCGGACACCCGATCGAAAGAGTAGATCATTATTTTATCGGTCCCCAAATTAGCAACATATAGAAATTTATTATCGGGAGATACCTGTATGGAATGAACATGAGGCCCTTTTTGCCGGGCAGTGATACTTCCCCCTTCATATTGTATTGTCTGAACGGTATCCCCGGGGACACCGTTCTTGCCAATCGAAAAGACAGTGAGACTGCCAGAACCATAATGGGAGATGAACAACCAGTGCCCGGTCTTATCCATGCTTATATGACAGGATCCTTTCCCATAGGAAGGGGTTTCATTCAGGAACTTCAATCTCCCGGTATTTTGATCAATGGCAAAGCTGCTAAGCATATCTTGCTTTGTTTCCTTTGAATCTCCTCTGGAAGTTACGGCATAAAGGTTTTTTCCATTCGGATCTATACACAGGAAATTGGGATTCTGAATTTCCGGTGTGGTTTGAATCAGACTAAATTTTTCTTTTTTACGGTCATAATTATATACATAAATTCCTTCGCTACCTCTTTGGGAATATGTTCCTACATAGAGCACTTCTTTTGGGGAAGTTTGTCCGACAGGGGAAAATTTTATCTGGCTCTGAGCTATTTGGTTCTGACCGGACGAATGAAGAGATGTTATTATGAATAAAGCAGCCAGGATGATTTGTGGGTTCTTCATAGTTTCAAATGCATTAAAAATGATTAACTTAAAAAAGGACAAACTTAAAAATTAGCTCTTACAGAAAATATAAAATTTCTTCCCGGAGCAGATATTCCCGAGCTATAAGGTCGATAACGCTGGTCCGTCAGATTTTCAACACCCGAATTGATAGTAAAAGTTTCCGAAAGATCATACGAAACCTTGAAATTTAAGGTATACCAGGCCGGGGAATAATTGTTGCCGGATGCATCCTTCGCATATATCTCATCCTTTGACTTTTCCTCGAAGGGCAAATCTTCAAATTTGCGCCCGGCCATATAGACTGAATAAAACTGCAGATGCAGTTTTTCAAGATTAAAATTTACCCGCGTGAGGCCATACAATGGAGGAGCGTGCCTGGATGGACTGGTACTTCCATCGTCCAGTTCTTCTTCCCCATGCTGATAATTTATAGCGGAGGAGAAACTAAATCCTGCAGGCAGCTGAAGCTCCACGCTCGCCTCTACTCCATAGACTCTTGCCACAGCGGCATTTTGAATGGCCTGAACCTGACTTAAGAACCCATCATACATAATACTATCCTGCCCGGCCAACTGAAAGTTCCTTCTCACCAGGGCATTGTTCAGCAGGGTATAATAGCCACTCAAATCCAATTTTAGGAATTCACCAAAAATCCTGGCAATTCCCAGGTCTACATTGTATGCGTATTCCGCTTGCAGATCAGGATTCGGCACCGTCACACTGCCAGGTTCGGAATCGAATATCTTTCCTATATCATCCACGTTGGGAGAGCGAAAAGCGGTTCCGAAGTTTGCACTGAGCACCGTTTGCTTATCGGGCCGGGTTACTGCCCCAATACTGCCGGTCAGCGATCCTTTCCCTATTCTTGCCGTGGTAAAGGGGAAGGGATAAAAACTCAGATTATTGGTAAAGTCGGCTTCAAGAGAAAAGCTATTCAATCGTACACCCATTAAAATGGTCAATTTTTCATTCACATTCACCTCATCGTTCAGGTAAACTGCCAGTGAGCTCCAGGTGCTATTCGGGTACCTTGAAGGTCCAATGTTTTTGCTATCGGTCACAATATCTTTCACCATCCCTGCGGATAAAATATCATTGAATATATATTCCGCACCATAGAAGAGCGTATTTCGCTTACTGAAATACTTCGTGAGATCCAAATTCACAGAATATGCTTCCACATTTTCCGTGCTGATCGTGCGGTCGGTTTTGTTCAATGAACGGTCTATACGACTTTCCTCAAAAGACTGTTGAGCCAGTCGCAGATTAAGCTGGTCGTAGAAGGAAAGCTTTCCCTTATGGCTAAAGGATAAATTATTCATCATCCATTTTTGGGGACCATAATACCATTCGGCATACCGCAGACTTCCATTCCGGTACCGGTTATTTCGATCGTACCTACCATAGGGAGATGTTTCTGAATAGTGAAAACCGTATTCAAAATCCAGATTTTCCGATGGCTTGAACCTTATTTTTTGCATGAGGTTTATTTGGGAATAAGCCGAAGGGATTTGCAGCAAAGGATCTTCCTGGGTAATGATCCGGTCTACACTATCCTGCCGCTGCACATAAATTGGTTTGATATAATCATCCGGTCCATGACTACCCTGTTTTAAATGATCATAATCCCAGGTACTGAAACTGGTGACCATAGCCCATTTTTTCCATCCGACCTTTACGTCGAAATGACCTGTTTTTTCTTTATTGGCAGTCGAAAAACGTGTAACGGCCTTTCCCTCAACCAAAGGATTTTCCGATAATGATAACTGAGGGGAAAGAGTCTGAAAGCTCATTACCCCGCCAATGGCATCACTCCCGTAAATAACCGAACCGGGTCCGAACAAAACCTCCGTTTTCTCCACAGCAAAGGGATCAAGGTTGATGATGTTCTGAAGGTTACCACCCCGGAATATAGCGGTATTCATACGTACTCCGTCCACGGCGTACAAAAGCCGATTGGTGGAAAATCCCCGGATCATCGGACTTCCCCCACCCTGCTGGCTTTTCTGGATATATACCTTACCTGAAATCCCGAGTAAATCCGCTGCAGTTTGAGGATTTTGAAATTCGACGCTTTTGGGAGAGATGACGGATACTTTAGAGGGCACCTTCCCTGAGGATTGCTGCCATCTTCTGGCCGAAACCACTACCTGATCGAGGGAAATATTTGTCTGTTGCAATAGCAACTGAAAATTTTGGGATTGAATCTGGCTATAACTCTTCACTTCCGTCTTATATCCAAGCAATCTGATTTCAATCTGCTCTGCCTTTTTAAAAGAAGAAATATCAGCCTGCCCTTCATAGTTTGTGATGACAGAAGCCCGGGGACTCACAGACATCAAAGTTACCATATCCAATGGCTTACCGGTTTCTTTATCTTCAATGGTGATTACCTGAGAATCGACATTACCGAATACTCCCATGAAAACCCAAATTGAAAGAATAATTCTCTTCACCAATAAATGAATGTGCTTATAAAAATAGGGATCCACCGGCCCTTTACGGCATTTAAAGAATCGGATCACAGGAAATGTCATAAAATGTTCTGTCTTAAATATGTTATATTACTTTGAAGATAGCTATAATAACATCCCCTATTATCAATCAAAGATAATTTAAATTTGCAGAATTAAAATGATCAATAAGGGAAAGGGGTTCCCGAAAAGGGATTATTGGAATGCGGTGGGGGGAGTTCAGCCTTTAATGCCCAAACCCTTCGCTGAAGCTGCGGGTTTTATGGCATTTTCTATGGGTATATAGGGAAAAAGGAATTTTCCCCGGGGGAAGGGATTATTGACATGATCCCTTGTGGGGGGGAAGTTCAGCCTTTAATGCCCAAACCCTCCGCTGAAGCTGCGGGTTTCAGGGCATTTCTCTTTGGTTTTTGAACGAAAAGGAATTAACAGATAGATGAAAAAGGGATTATTGACATGATCCCTGTGGGGGGGAAGTTCAGCCTTTAATGCCCATACCCTCCGCTGAAGCTGCGGGTTTCAGGGCATTTTCTATGGGTATATAGGGAAAAAGGAATTTTCCCCGGGCGAGGGATTATTGACATGATCCCTTGTGGGGGGGAAGTTCAGCCTTTAATGCCCAAACCCTCCGCTGAAGCTGCGGGTTTCAGGGCATTTTCTATGGGTATATAGGGAAAAAAGGAATTTTCCCCGGGCGAAGGGATTATTGACATGATCCCTTGTGGGGGGGAAGTTCAGCCTTTAATGCCCAAACCCTCCGCTGAAGCTGCGGGTTTCAGGGCATTTTCTATGGGTATATAGGGAAAAAAGGAATTTTCCCCTATATACCCATAGAAAATGCCCAATTTTGCTGCGCAAAATTTGGGCATTAAGGCTGCGGAGAAAGAGGGATTCGAACCCCCGGTCCACAAAAGCGGACAACGGTTTTCGAGACCGCCCCGTTCGACCACTCCGGCATTTCTCCAATAGTGCAAAAATATTAAAACATAATTAAAACTAAAATTTTTTTATCGGCCAGGATTTTTTTGGAAAATTCCGCGCTTTCTTTTTGTTTATATCTTTCAGTAGATTATATTTGCATCCGCTTTGGGAGCTTAGCTCAGTTGGTTCAGAGCATCTGCCTTACAAGCAGAGGGTCGCTGGTTCGAATCCAGCAGTTCCCACCCAACTCAAAGTACACAGGAGGACCTTCTTAAATAGAATAGTCCTCTTTTTTTGTTCCAATAGGGTCGATGAGTTCGAACCGACAAAGGAGCTCATGAGCGTCCCCCAAGGGCGCGAATAATCCAGCAGTTCCCACCCAACTCAAAGTACACAGGAGGACTTTCTTTAATTAGAATAGTTCTCTTTTTTTTGTTCCAATAGGGTCGGCTGGTTCGAACCGACAAAGGAGCTCATGAGCGTCCCCCAAGGGCGCGAATAATCCAGCAGTTCCCACCCAACTCAAAGTACACAGGAGGACTTTCTTTAATTAGAATAGTCCTCTTTTTTTTGTTCCAATAGGGTCGGCTGGTTCGAACCGACAAAGGAGCTCATGAGCGTCCCCCAAGGACGCGAATAATCCAGCAGTTCCCACCCAACTCAAAGTACACAGGAGGACCTTCTTTAGTTAGAATAGTCCTCTTTTTTTGTTCCAATAGGGTCGACGGGTTCGAACCGACAAAGGAGCTCATGAGCGTCCCCCAAGGGCGCGAATAATCCAGCAGTTCCCACCCAACTCAAAGTACACAGGAGGACTTTCTTTAATTAGAATAGTCCTCTTTTTTTGTTCCAATAGGGTCGGCTGGTTCGAACCGACAAAGGAGCTCATGAGCGTCCCCCAAGGGCGCGAATAATCCAGCAGTTCCCACTCAACTCAAAGTACACAGGAGGACTTTCTTTAATTAGAATAGTCCTCTTTTTTTTGTTCCAATAGGGTCGGCTGGTTCGAACCGACAAAGGAGCTCATGAGCGTCCCCCAAGGGCGCGAATAATCCAGCTGTGGGGTATTTGTCAGATATCATCAAATGGAACAAAATAAAACACAGGATGATCGAAAATAGTAATGAGATAAACCGGAACGATAAGCGCCGGCATTTTCTCGTGCTGGCCCCTGGTCCTGAATGGTAATTTACTAATGTTGTTTGAAAAAAGTAATAAATATATTACCTTTGTGTTTATGAAGTACAATGAACTATTCAGGCTTTTAAAAAAGGACGGTTGGTTTGAGGTAAGGCAAAAGGGCAGCCATGTAATATTACAACACCCTGCCAAGCCGGTACAATTAACCGTACCTAACCATTCGGGAAAAGAAGTTAAGAAAAGTTTGTTGACGGCCATACTGAAACAAGCAAACATTAAAACAAAAAAGCGATGAAAAAGCCAAACATTAAAATAAAGGTAACCAAAGAAGATACAGGGTATAGTGCCAATACATTGGTAAACCGCAACTTTGTTGCAACTGAAGCAGAAACCTTTGAGGAACTTAAAGCAAATATTTTGGAGGCTCTAAACCTTGCTTTTGAAGAAAAGGGTTTTGATTTTACCATTGATGAAATTCAATTTGAATATGACCTTGCAAGTTTCTTTGATTTTTACAAGGTAATCAATGCAAAGGCTCTTTCTGAACGTATAGGAATGAATCAAAGTTTGTTGGCTCAATACATTAAAGGAATTAAAAAACCCTCTGCACCTCAAGCCAAACGTATTTTGCAAGGGGTTCAGCAAATAGGCAGGGAACTCTCTGAAGTCCGTTTTTTGCTTTAAAAGCAGGTTTTAATTTTTGTATTTACATTTGGGTTTTACCGGCCACGTTTGTACTGGTTTTTCTTTTTTGTAGCAAAATATTCCTGTTTTCGTTTTACTTTTTCTTTCTCAGCTTCTTTCTTCTCAAAAGTATTCATAGGTTTATCTGTTTGGGGAAAAGGATTGTCATTAATAATTTCTATTCGCTGATTTATTAATTTTTCAATATCCTTTATAAATATATTCTCTTCCGGTTCACAGATAGATATAGAGATACCCTCATCTCCGGCTCTCCCTGCTCTTCCTATTCTATGAACATAGGTCTCGGCCAGATTCGGGATATCATAATTAATAACGTATTTTAATTTATCAATGTCAATACCTCTTGCTGCAATATCAGTGGCTACTAATACTCTTATCAATCCATCTTTAAACTGTTGCAGGGCTTTTTGTCTCTGATTTTGAGCCTTATCTCCATGTATTGAGGCGCTAAGGATTTTATTCTTTTTTAAATGGCTTACTATTTTGTCGGCCCCATGCTTTGTTCGGGAGAATAATAAGACCTGCGTTATTTTTCGGTCTTTAAGGATATGCTGCAAGAGATCTTTCTTATCCGGTTTATTAGTATAATACAGGTATTGCTTAAGCGTATCGGCAGTAGAAGAGACCGGACTGACTTCCACTTTTACCGGATTATGTAATATCTTTTTCGACAAGGCAACAATATTATCCGGCATTGTTGCTGAAAAGAATAATGATTGCCTTTTTTCGGGCAATTTGTCTATTATCTTTCTAATATCATGAATAAAACCCATGTCAAGCATACGATCAGCTTCGTCCAGCACGAAATACTCAACATCCTTTAATCGGATATAACCCTGATTCATGAGGTCTAACAGCCTTCCCGGAGTGGCTACAAGAATATCAACCCCTTTGCTAAGAGCAAGGGTTTGAGATCCCTGGGTCACACCCCCGAATACCACTGTGTTTTTAATTCCGGTATATTTCCCATAGGTAGAAAAACTCTCGGCAATTTGAATTGCCAATTCGCGGGTGGGGGTAATAATGAGTGCATTTATCTTTCGGGGACTATGATAGTTTTGGCGGTCGTTGTATAGATGCTGCAGGATAGGTATGGCAAAAGCTGCCGTTTTGCCGGTTCCTGTTTGAGCACTGCCCAGAACATCCTTTCCATTTAATATGAGTGGTATCGCCTCTTCCTGTATGGATGTTGGTACAGAATAATTTTCTTCCTTTAATGCCTTTAAAACAGGTTTAATAATTTTCAGTTCATCAAATTGCATTTTTTAATATTTTTATCTCTCCAGGGCTTTAAAATCCGGGAAATGGATGTATAATTATGGTTCAATACAATAGCATATAGCTTATAGTTAAAAGGCTAAGCAAGCCAGAGTCTAAAAATATATTCCGGTGAAATGGAGAAAATTCTCTTTAGCCCTTTTGTATGCCTTGGTTCATTCAGGAGGAATAGCTTCCTGCAAGCTGCAAATATATTGATAAATAAAACAACACATTGTTGTTGCCCTGATTTATTCGACAGGATTGCAGTGCCCGGAGGTTATTCATCTTAAGTGGCTGCTCACAATTGCCCACGAATAGATTTTAACTCCTGCCTGTGTTCTTCTGTGGTGGAAGGATAGTCCATTTTCAAATCACTTAAGGTATCCAGAAGGATCTTTGAGACAATCAATCTTGCATTCTTCTTATCGTCGGCGGGAATAATATACCACGGAGAATGTGCGGTACTTGTTTTGTTTAAACAGCTTTGATAAGCCTCCATATATGCATCCCAATAACCTCGCTCCTGCATGTCGGCAAGATTAAATTTCCAGTTTTTCTCCGGATTATCTATTCGTTTGATAAATCGTTTTTTTTGTTCTTTTTTAGAAATATTCAGGAAAAATTTCAACACTCGCGTGCCGCTTCGGTAGAGATGTTCCTCAAAATCCACTATGGATTTATACCTTCCCTCCCAGAAAGATTCTAAATTCAGATTATCATCCGGCAGACTTTGTCCCCGAAGGATTTCCGGATGAACTTTCACGATCAGTACCTCTTCGTAGTAGGAGCGGTTGAAGATGCCAATTCTGCCTCTTTCCGGAAGGCGTTTAATGGCCCGCCACAAAAAGTCGTGTTTCAGCTCCTCCACACTGGGCTGGATAAAACTGAAAACCTGAAACGATTGAGGATTGATTCCGGTAGTTACATGCCGGATGGCGCCATCTTTTCCCGCGGTATCCATTCCCTGAAAAATGAGCAATAAGGCATAGCGCCCTGATGCATAATGAAGGCGTTGAAGCGAATCCAGTTTTTTCACAGTTTTCTTTAGATTCTTCTTGTAGGCCTTCTTTGATTTATAGAAGGATGGGACGGTGGTTGGAATTTCGTTTAATGAAATTTCTCTCCCCTGTTTTACCTGAAAATCTTCGGATTTAATTTTCATTTAAGAGTTTTTTGTTTAATCTCCGTTTATTTACCATCCTGCCGGAAGATGTTCCAGCCAGAATTTTTCCATCGTCTGTCGCAGATGATAGCTGGTATTCTCCCCTTCCGAGATCCTGTGGGACCTCATAGGATAAGACATCTGACTAAAGAGTTTGTTATTTTTGATCAGGGCGTTGGTAAGCATTTCAAAATTTTGATAATGCACATTGTCATCTGCGGTTCCGTGCATAATCAACAAATCGCCCTGTAAGCCGGAAGCATTATTAACGGGTGATCCTTTCCAGTACCCATCCGGATTATCCTGCGGAGTGCTCATATATCTTTCCTGGTAGATCGTGTCATAATTTTTCTGGTCTGAAATAAAAGCGACGGCAATTCCGGCCTTGTACAGGGTTGGAAACATGAACATACTGTTCAGGGTCATCTGTCCCCCCCCGCTCCATCCGTGGATTCCGATCCTGGAAGGGTCGACAAATGGATATTTATCAATTATTGCCTCAACGCCTGCTGCAAAGTCCAGCACAGGCAGGAGGGCAGCCTGCCGGTAAATGGACTTGCGCCACTCTCTTCCCCTGGGGGTTTTAGTTCCCCGGGGATCGAGACTCATGGTTATATAGCCCTGCTGGGACATATACTGGTGCCAAAGGTCCCCGCCGGCCCAGTTATTCTGCACTGTAGAGGCCGCGGGCTTTCCATAAACCAGAAATATAACCGGGTAAACCTTTGAAGGATCGAAATCCCTCGGCTTGATCATCCATCCATCCAGTGCGAGGCCATCCCCAATATCCACCCTGAAAAATTCCTTGGGATTTAGTCCAAGTGCATCATATTGTTCCTTTGCTTCCTGGTTATCGACCAAAACACTTTTCACCCCATGGCCGGGTAAACTTATTAAGGAAATAACCGGAGGGGTCGCTGCATTCTCAAAGGAATGTATAGCCCATTTTGCATCCGGTGAAATGAGGTAGGAATGCTGTCCCCGGGCATCTTCAGGAGTTACTTTTTCTGCCTTTCCCCTCCCATCGAGGCGGCTGCGGTATAGATACCGGTCTATTGGGCTATCGGGTGCGGCAATATAATAGACATATCCTCCTTTTGGATCGATTGCGCTCACCTCGATCACATCGAAATCCCCCTTAGTAATGAGTTGTATGTTTTCCCCATCACGAGATACCTTATAAAGATGGAGCCAACCGTCCCTTTCACTGGACCAGGTAAAGTATTTTTCATCTTCCAGCCATGTGATGTTGTCGTGAATATCCAGAAAGGCACTGTCTTTTTCAGTGAGATATATTATCAATCTCCATACTCTCAACATTACCTATCCATACCTTGTTCGTATTTTGTTTTCTGTTGAGCTGCCGGATAAATACTTCATTCGAATTAGGGATAAAGTCCATCCGGGCCAGGTAGTTATTTCTCGGGTCACCCGGGATATCAAACCATCGTGTATTTCCTCCATTGGAAGGTACCACACCGATCTTAACTGCGGAATTGGTTGTGCCGGCTTTGGGGTAGGGCAAAGGAATGATGGTGGAATAAACCGAATCTACATTATCGATCATATAGAATGTACCAACACCTTCAGTGTCGGACTGCCAATAGGCAATACTTTTCCCATCGGGACTCCACCGAAAGCCGTCCCTGGCATCGAGCTCCTCCTCATATACCCAATCGAAGGTGCCATTGATAATATGATCGCCCCCATCGAATGTCAGCTGCTCAACTTTTCCAGTGGAAAGATCTTCCACCCAAATATTTAAATTGCTGACATAGGCAACACGATTTGCATCCGGAGAAAATTTGGCAAACATCAGGCTGGAACCCTCCAGTCCTTTCCCAAGTTGCTTCAGCTCCTTGGTTTTTAAATCCAGCACCCAATAATCGCCACGGGTATGATAACGCCATACCCGGCGGGTGTTGGTAAAAATAAGAAGTTTGGAATTATCCTCCGACCAATTATAACCGGAAACCCGCAGAGGAGAATTCATGCCGTGGGGAATCAGTTCTTCGGAGGATATCAAAACGCTTCTTTTGCCGTTTTTGGCATCATATTTAACAATATCCGGAACATTGGTACCAGGATTCCTTTCAAGGACCGAGTAGCTTTGACTATCCTTCATCCACCGCACAGGTCCATAGCCTTCCAGACCATAAACATGTTTTTTGTAAATATCTTCGAGCGTAAGTTCATTGAACCTCTCCTGAGCTTTCAGTGGGAATAAGGAGGCAAGCAGAATGGCCAGGAAAAATGCTTTTTGTAAATTTTTGAACGGTGGCATTGGGGCGAATAATAAAAAAAAATTTAAACGTATTATTTAATTCTGTTTTTTGGAAAATGAATGAATTGCCATTAAGATCAAAGTTAATGGCTCTAAATTACCAATTCAGATTGAAAAAGAGAAATTTACCCAGACATTAAATTTCAGCTCTCTTCACTGCCATTTCCCCTGTTAATAACCCTCATCCCTAACCAGATAATAACAATAAGCAGTAAAATACCGATCAGCCACCACCATCCAATGGGTACTCCGAGGAATTGACCATGATGACCATGATAAAAATCGTTCATATTTCAGCGGATTATTGAAGTCCTGTTCTTAACTGCAGTGCACTGGATATAAAGATACCCTTTTAGGGAAACCTCCTCGTTCCCTAAAAGTTTTTTAGTCTTCGCTCTTTCTTCAGGAAAAAAAATATTTCTTCCCTTTCATCTTGATGTTCAGCATATTTGCGATTTATCCATAAAGGGAGGGATTGGGTTCCGGCAATAAACCGGACAGCCTGCCTTCAATGACTGTATAGAACCCGGATAATAAAAAACAATATCAGAACAAAAATTGTTAAACACTGTTTAAACCTCCGGATTGATATCATGAAATATTTTTCACCTGTTTTCATACATCCCCAGATTAAATTTTTTTTCAATTTTTGAACGTTACATAACTTCTCCTAACATTATCAATTAGAATGAACAAGAACAAGGAACTCTCTCCTGCTTTGGAAAAAACCCTTGAAATGCTTAAAAACAGGTATCCGGATGATCAGGACATTCAACAACTGAAAAGGGAAATTTCCTTGTACTGCACCCGGGGGCCGGGTTTAACCGAAGCTGAAGAAAGTTTAGAGCGATATCAGGATCTGGTCTTAAATAATCTTCCGGATATGGATATTTATTTGATTGATCGGGACTTAAGGATCCTTTTTATGGCGGGTCTTGAAAAAGAAAAGTATTCATTCGACAGTGAATCTTTCGTGGGGAAAACAATAAATGAGATTCTCACATCACAAAACCGCAGGAAATTGTTGGCTTTATACAAATCCATTTTTCAGGGTAAATCCCGGTTCGAACAAATCCAATACGGGAACCAATCCTATGACATCACCACAAGGCCATTATATAACGGCCAAAATGAAATCATGGCAGGTCTGATCGTCATCCATAACATTACCCGGGTTAAAAAAGTGGAGACCAAACTGAAAAAAGCCAGGGAGAAAGCTGAAATTGCCGAAAAAGCTAACTCACTTTTCCTGGCCACCATGAGCCATGAAATAAGGACGCCCCTGAATACCATAATTGGCTTTTCATCCCAACTGGGGAAAAGCAGTCTGGATGAAACCCAGACAAAATATCTCCATAATATCCAACGCTCCTCCGAGCATCTCCTGCATGTGGTGAATGACCTGCTCATGCTTTTCAAGATCGGCTTCGGGAAAGTATTCATTGATCAGGTGCCATTCTCTGTCCGTTCGGTTTTGAAGGAAATTGCACAGTTATTCGAAAATGAAGCGGTTAAAAAGGGCCTTGAAATAGAACTAAGAATTTCCAGGAAGGTGGATAAAATCATTATTGGTGATCCCTTCCGTCTTAAACAAATTCTGATCAATATCATCGGCAATGGCATCAAATTTACCGAAAAAGGAAAAGTATGCATTCGGTGCATGGTGGATTCTTTCGGGAAAAATGACGAAATGCTGATCATTGAAGTGAAAGATACCGGCATAGGGATCCCCGCAAAAGATATGAACAAGGTCTTTGATGAATTCACACAAGCTGAAAACATCCTGCAAAAAAGAAGGGATGGGACCGGGCTCGGCCTTACTATAAGCAAGAAGCTCATTGAGCTTATGAATGGGAATATCGAAGTTAAGAGTAAGCTAAATAAAGGAACCACATTCACAATAACCATTCCCTATAAAAAAGCAGAAACCGACCATAACCTCGTCCATTCAGGGAAATACAACCTATTGGAAAAGCAGTTGTCCGGTAAAAAAATCCTCCTGGCAGATGATGATGAATACAACCTCATGCTAAGTGAAGCTATATTTAAAGATTGGGGGATGGTTTATGACTTTGCCTCCAATGGTTTAGAGGCTTTACAAAAATCGGAGGCTGAAAAATACGATATCCTGATGTTCGACATCCACATGCCCGGGATGAACGGTCAAACTCTGGTCAGAAAGATCCGTCAGGATTCAAAAAACCCAAATACCGAGGGTAATGTATTAACCATGACGGCCAACATTCTCAAGTCTGATTTAAAAAGCTATTTGGTCGATGGGTTTAATGATTTTATACTCAAGCCCTATAAAGAGGAGGAACTTTATAATAAATTATGTGCTGTACTTAATATTCCAGTGCAGAAAAAAAGAAGAAAACCCATGAAAAAAGTTACCACTAAAAATTCCGGGTCTCTTATCGATCTTGGGGAGCTAAGGAATACCGCCAAAGGGGACGAGGAATTTGAGCGCAAGATGATTCGGTCTTTCATTAAAAATTCCACATCCTATATCCGGGAGATGAAGCAATCCATGGAGACTGGAAATTTCGTGAATGTAGGAGAACTCGCCCATAAAATGCTCGGTTCCTTCAGGTTTTTCAAAATAGAAACCATTGTCAGGAACCTGGAAGATATCGAAGAAAAATGCCTGAGAACTGGGAATCACAGGGAAGCTGCAAGCATTGCCAAAACCACCATAATATCCATTGAAGAGCTATTATCAGCATTAAAGGAAGAGTACAAATAGCCCATACTTGTTAAACCTACTCGTCACAAATTCTCCCCGTTGATAATGCGCAATAAAAACCAGCCTCTTTAATTTCCACCAACATTCAGTTGCATGATAAGAAAATTGAGTATCTTGTACCCTGAATTTTGAATTACCTGAAAACTATGAGTAAGATTCTAATCATCGATGATGATACTTTCATTTGTAATATATTGGAAAAACTGCTGAAGGATAATGGTTACCAGGTCGAAATCGCTTTTTCGGCTCTTTCAGCAGAAAAAAAATTAAAAAAATCCCCATTTGACCTGGCCATTGTCGACTTTCGGCTTCCGGATAGTGATGGGGCTAAGGTCTTAGAAAAAATAAAATTAAACAGCCCCCAGACTGTAGTTATTATCATCACGGCATATGCTGATGTAAGGGTAGCGGTTAAACTCATGAAACTCGGAGCATATGATTATGTTACGAAGCCCATCCAGCCGGAAGAACTTCTTGACCTTCTAAAAAAATCCCTGAAAAAAAGTAAAGCTCCTTCCACAGAGCCTTTTCCTGAGGACACCTTTATCGTAGGGAGCAGTGCCAAGATAAAAAACGTGCTGAAACTTGCGGAAACCGTTGCCCCTACCGATTTATCTGTGCTTATTGAAGGAGAGACCGGAAGCGGTAAGGAATATGTTGCCCGGTATATTCACGGAAAAAGCACCCGCGCCAATAAGCCTTTTATTGCGCTCGATTGCGGGGCAATCCCGAAAGATCTTGCCAACAGCGAATTATTCGGCCATATTAAAGGTTCATTTACGGGAGCGATCAAGGATAAGACCGGTGTGTTCGAAGAAGCGAATGGCGGGACCCTGTTTCTCGACGAAATCGGTAATTTAAGGTACGATATCCAGATTAAATTGCTCAGGGCATTGCAGGAGAAAAAGATTACCAGGGTTGGGGATGCAAGAAGCATTTCAGTGGATGTCCGAATTATCGCTGCGACCAATGAAAAACTTCAAACGGAGGTTGATGATAGTAACTTCCGTGAAGACCTTTACCATCGGCTCAATGAATTCAAGCTCTTTCTTCCCCCTTTACGGGAAAGAAAGGAAGACCTGCATTTTTTTATCGATCATTTTATAAAGGTGGCCAATGCAAGAATGAATAAAAAGGTTAGCGGGATTGATCCCCGTCTGGTAAAAATAGTGGAAAATTATCCGTGGCACGGCAATATCCGGGAATTGCGAAACGTCATGAACAGGGCGGTTTTAATGGCTACGGAAGAGGTCATCACGATTAACTGCCTTCCCCCCGATATCCTCAAAGCCGAAGCCGAACCGGAGAACATCCTTCACGAACATCTTAACGAAGAGGGAAATAACCGGTTGAAAGATGCCTCCCACGAATTTGAAAAAGTCCTGATCCTGAATACACTCCGTGAATCAAACTTTAATAAATCCAAAGCGGCCAGGATTCTGAAGATCGATCGAAAAACCCTTTATAATAAGATAAAGCAGTATAATATCGAAATATAATTCAACTCCCCCTTCCCCGAAAATATTTTGGTACATTTCTTGAAACCTTTCCCTGAAAAACATCTCACTTTTATAGCCGGATGAAGACTGGGACTGATATTTTACAGGAATGGGAAAAGAAAAACCACGATATAATTATGTTATTCAAATTGATGACGACGATTTTCTGACCGGCTATCAAAAGACAATCATTGACAAAAAGAATCTCGGGAGATATTTTGACACCATCAATAAAGGGAAAAAAGCCCTGAAAAAACTTGATCGAATTAAAACCAGAGGCCTCACCTTTCCACGCTATATCATCCTGGATCTGAATCTGCCAAACATGACCGGGTTTGAATTTCTGGAAGCTTTCTACCAGAGGTTTTATCAGGAATCGGAAAAAACAGAATTTATAATAGCGAGCAACTCCGGTTCGATAACCAACCGGTTAAAGGCAAAACAATACCCTATTATCAAGGAATACATTGTAAAACCTCTCCCCAGCCATTATATTGAGAGCCTGATTACTTCAAAGAACCCCTAAGGTATCCCTATTGTCAAATGGATGATTGCAACAGAGCTTGCTGGTTTCCCGATGCTATTGCTTCTTGTATTCCCTCTTTTGGGTAAAAGCTTCACAGTCGGTGTAGAGCAATCTTCTCAAATCCCTGAAACTATAAATCCTGCAAAATAAGTTTCAATAATTTTTCAACAATGCTATTTTAGCTGATAATGAAATACTTAGGTCTTCTAACCTCTATTCTTTTAAACCATGGCATGTTTTTGTCTTAATAGTTATACAAAACCGAAAGGGGGAATAATGAAACCAGGAATAAAAACAAGAATAAAGAATTTAATAGAAGACAGGAAATCCAAAGTTTCCCCTTCTGAAAAACAGACCACTATAAAAGAAACCAGGAGTAAAAATCCGACCGGGAGGGTGGAACAAAGGCTTTCAGGGTCGAAAAGACAAAGGCTGACAGATAGGAAGAACGAAACTCCGACCAAATCTGAATAATGGCAAGCCATATTATAAATTCAATCTAATAATAATTTAAAAATTAAAATTATGAGCAATTTAAGAATTAAAGGAAACTGGAACGTCGTAAAAGGTAAACTCAAACAAAATTATGGAAACCTTACCGACGATGATCTTACCTATGCAGAAGGTAAAGAAGATGAACTTCTCGGACGCTTGCAAAAAAAGACCGGGAAAACCAAAGACCAACTTGAGAAAGAAATAAATAACATGTGAAAAAGTAGAAATTAAAATTTTTAAAGATGAGAAAAATCAATTTGGTTATCCGCACGGTTCTCCTCCCCTCCTTTATTGTTCTTGCCCTTTCGGCCTGTAACACTAACCAGGCCGACCGGAATAAAGACAAAGAGGTGGATATCTATACGGACGAGGACGAACCATTAGATGAAATTGGAGACGCATTTGATTCAGACGATACTTTTAAAGAAAAGGTGAATGAAGCCCTTGATGATTTTAACACTAAAATCAACAACTTTAATGATGAGGGGGCTGAAAGGAGAGACGAATTAAGTGATGAAGCCCGTAAAAATTTAGACGATCTCAAGCAGGAGAGCCGGGAAATAAGAAATGACCTTGATCGCTGGGCTGAAAAAACCGGGGATGAGGCGGATAAGCTTAAACGCGAAATCCGGGATGATTACCGGGAATTCAAACGGGATGTCGATGATTTTTTCGATAAACATAAATAAGAAGCATTCATTAACAGGAGGGGCTTGCATGGAAATATGCAGCCTCTTTTTTTTTAAAGCCGGTTTGCCTATTTTTGTCACTTATGAAACAACATTTACAATGTTTTTAATCTATACTGAATGCTTGAGCAAATAAACGAAGCATATGATAAAATAATTGGCAAGCTGGGCTCCTGGGTTACCGGGACAGTGGAAATGCTTCCTAATTTTGTTGTTGCGGTGCTGGTAATCATTGTTTTTTACTTCGTCGCGAGGCTTATCGACAGCATTCTTCAAAAGACATTGCATCGTTTTGTGAGAAATGAAGGGATTGTTCAACTCATCACTTCCCTCTCGACCATCATTATAATCGGTCTTGGAATATTCATTGCCCTTGATGTCTTAAACCTTGACAAAGCCCTGACATCCCTCCTTGCCGGGATCGGTATCGTGGGTCTTGCCCTTGGGTTTGCTTTCAGGGAATCCGCTTCCAATTTCATCAGTGGGGTCTATATGGCCATTAAAAGCCCCATCAACATCCATGACCTTATAAAATATGAAGATTATTACGGAAGAATCAAGGTAATCGGATTGCGGGCAACCACCATGACAACCCTTCAGGGTCAGGACGTAGTAATCCCCAACCGCCTGATCGTGGAAAATACATTTATTCATTTCACCATTAACGGTGAACGGAGGATTGATCTGGAAGTGGGTATTTCTTATGGCGATGATCTTGATCTGGCGGAAAAAGTGACCCTTGCGGCTATCCAAAAGATTGATTACCTTTTGAAATACAAGAAGGTTGATATGTACTACACCGAGTTCGGCGACAGTTCAATCAATTTTGTTGTAAGGTATTGGATAAAATTCAAGGTGGAGACCGACTATTTAAGAGCCCGGAGCCAGGGCATAAAAAATATCAAAAAAGCTTATGAGGAAAACAATATCACGATTACCTTCCCCATACGTACACTTGATTTTGGGATCAAGGGAGGAAAAACCCTGAAACAGATGCTGGGGGAGAATGAACAACCCTCTTAAATCCACCTGATACTCCTGCCAATTTTTAAGAGAAGATCGCGATTAGATTGTAACCAATTTTCTGATGTCGATTTGACGGAGAAAATAACATAATTATCCTCTCTGTACTTTTCAATGATTAAATCATTGCCGGAATCAAGCAGCAGGCCCTTAGTGCCATCAGTAAAAACAAACTCCTTTACATTCTCATCATTACCGGGATCCAGAAAGGAGGCATGGGAGCCATAGATACGAATGTCCGTGTCAACATCAGCGTCCGGAAGCTGAAGGTAATAGCCATCCCCATTGTCACTGCTATCGATTGCCTGCCAGTCCGCGGGGATCAGGAACTGAAAGGAATACCTTGGATTTTCAATTTCTTTCAGCTCCCGGGCATTTTCCTGGTGCGGCAGAGCAAGGGTTTCTGTAGATTTTTTTTCCTTGTCCACCTTGGATTTACAGGATGGCATGGCCATAAGAGCAATAAGAAAAAGACCGGCCATCTTTAGGATCATGATCCAGATCCTAACCCTAACTTTTTTCAGTAACTTCATTGATTTCTATTTTTACCGCATGATCCTTGGGAATGATCCTGTGGTCGGTTATTAAGGCATATTGTTGTGTGATTTCTGCCCCGAAAAAGAAAATAATGGAGGAATAAAATACCCACAAGAGGATGATCACCAGTGAACCTGCTGCTCCATATAATACCCCGAGGTTCGTATTCCCCATAAAGAGACCAATGAGAAGCCGCCCCAATTCAAAGAGGATTGCGGTGATAAAAGCACCGATCCAGGTAACTCTCCATTTGATTTTAGCATCGGGAAGGAACCGGAATATCATGGCAAATATCACTGTGAGTATACCCAGGGTCAGTACAATATTGGTAATGTAAAGAAACACCATTTCCACTCCGGGAATAAAATTGCTTATTGATCCCCTAAGGTAAGACAGGGCTGCTTCCACCATCAGGGAAATCAACATGATAAAACCCATGCTCAGGATTAAGCCAAAAGACAATAACCGGTCTTTTAAAAGCTTGACCAGGCCTCGTTTGGGTTTAGCCTTAATTTTCCAGATATAATTAATGGAATTCTGAAGCACAGAAAAAAAGGTTGTGGAGGTGATCAAAAAAACCAGGATCCCGATAAAAGTCCCCCACACCCCTTTATCCCCTGAACTGTAGTTCTCTACTACGGAACGAAGATAGGTCATGCCCTGCTGACCAACAAGTCCGGAAACCTCCTGATAGATTTTAGAAGAAACCTCTTCTTTTTCCATCGCAAGGCCCAGGAGTGAAATAATAATGATGACAATGGGCGCCATGGCAAAAATGGCAAAATAGGCAGTGGTGCCGGAGAGCCTGATAGGATCGTCCTTTTTGAAGCTTTTCAGAGCATTTTTGAATGATTTTCCAGGTGGTTTTAAAAAATTCCTTCATCTTTTAATTTTTTATTTTGGACTTAAGGGGAAGCAACCCGGAGTTGGAATTCCAACCTTAAATATATATGAATTAAACCTCTAAACCAATTTATTGTTTATATTCCAATGTCCTCAGGGAAAAAAGGAATATTGGGTGCAACTTTTCAAACTTTATTAACTCCTGTAGGCAGTATTGTTTGGCATGGTTTTTCCCTGTAAAGGTTACATTAATATTAAAAAAATAAAAATTCACCTCTTCGAACGTTCCAATAAGCGCATACTTTATACATACGGATTCGAAAATAAATCACCCTCTATTAAATTAATATATTATGAAAAAATTAATCTTATTTGCCACTATTGCCATGATGATGGCAGGGTGTGCACGTGTTCCTCTTACGGGACGGAAACAGGTAATCGCCGTTCCTTCCTCTGAAATCATTCCTCTTGCAGAAGAAAATTACACCAAAATTATTAATGAGGAAGGATTGTCAAAAAATGCCTCCTACCAGGCAACGGTCAAGCGTGTTGGGGCCCGGCTGAGTGCCGCTGTGGAAAGATTCTTAAATGAAAAGGGGCTGAGTGAAAGAGTGGAAGGATACGAATGGGAATTTAAGGTATTAGCCTCGGATCAGGTCAATGCATGGTGCATGCCCGGCGGTAAAATTGGATTTTATGAAGGAATTATGCCTGTATGCCAGGACGAGAATGGGGTTGCCGTGGTAATGTCGCACGAAATCGCTCATGCCATTGCCCTGCACAGTAATGAACGGATGTCACAACAACTGATGATCAATTTGGGAGGCGTGGCCCTTTCAGAAGCCCTGAAAACCAAGTCGGAAACTACCCAAAATCTATCCATGATAGCCTTTGGACTTGGCTCCCAGGTGGGAGTCCTCCTCCCCTATAGCCGTTTACATGAAAGCGAAGCCGACGAACTGGGCCTGTATTTTATGGCCATGGCAGGATATGACCCCCGGGAAGCGCCGGTTTTCTGGGAAAGAATGAGTGCAGAGGGAGGAGCCCGCCCCCCCGAATTTCTTTCCACCCATCCCAATCCGGAGGCACGTATAAGGAACCTGAAAAAGAAAATGGATAAAGCGATGGCTTACTATAATAAAAGTTAAAAAGGCACCATAATCCACTTCTTTGTAGACTAATCACCCCATTCTGTGGATGCCATCCCTGGGGGGGAACTCCAAAAATTACAGAACCAGGATTGCATCCACTTGAAAACATGGTTTTTACAAACATCATTAAAATAATGGCATAATATTGACTTGAGTTTAGACACCGAATAAATCAGTTAAACATTTAAGAATTTTTTAAAAATCGAAACAAAATGAAAAAGCTTATTTACTTTTCAAAACTCCTTATACTCTTTACGGTTATCTTTTCTCTGGCAGGCTGTAGTTCCTCACGTACCATGAAGGGAGGGGCCATTGGCGCTGCAACAGGCGGTGCTGTAGGAGGAATCATAGGAAATCAGTCCGGTAATACTGCCCAGGGGGCCATTATTGGAGCTATGGTAGGTGGCGCAGCCGGCGCTGTGATCGGCAAATACATGGACAAACAGGCTGAGGAAATTGACCAGGATATTGAAGGAGCTGATGTCGAACGCATTGGGGAAGGAATAAAAATTACCTTCGACAGTGGAATTTTGTTTAACTTCGATTCCTATGCCCTTACCAATTCCTCTGAAGACAATATTGGAGAACTGGCCGAGACCCTCAAGAAGTATGAGGATACGGAAATCCTTATTGAGGGCCATACCGATAGCATCGGTTCGGATGAATATAACCAACGTCTGTCCGTTGAGCGGGCGGATGCAGTGGCAGATTATCTCGTCAACCATGGAGTTGCCCAAAAAAGGGTCACAGTTGAGGGGTATGGAGAAAATCAACCGGTGGCCACTAATACCACTGATGCCGGAAGGGCTCAGAACAGAAGAGTGGAAGTAGCCATTTATGCCAATAATAAATTAAAAAAGGCAGCAAAAAGAGGCGAAATCGATGTTGAAGAAGAATAAAAGAAGTATGGGACGCGATCCCGGATTAGATAACAGGTGAATTCTTTCATACAGGTCACGCAATTTTAATAAATAAAAAACAAGAATCGATGAGATTCATTACCCATAGGAAGGGGTTTTAAGCTCAAACATTTTTATAACATTTAAAAAAAGAAAATTATGAAAAAAATAGTATTTGCAGCAATGCTTGGAATGGCGTTTTTATTGCCAAACCATCTCAAGGCCCAGGAATTTAAAGCGGGGGTCAAAGGAGGATTGAACCTGTCGGTTCTTACACTGGATGATGCGGGGGATAAAAATATTCTTCCTGGTTTTCACGCAGGTGTTTTTGGCAATGTCCCCCTCTCTCCCTCATTTTCACTCCAGCCTGAAATATTGTTTTCCGCAAAAGGGACTAAGGTTGTATACGATCAGGAATTTTTAGGAATTCAGATTGCCGACGGGGAGAGTAATTTCAGATTAAATTATATTGAGATTCCTCTCTATTTGGTATTCAACCTGGCTGATGACTTTAATTTTCATTTAGGCCCTTATGCCGGGTTTTTGATGAATGCCAGCGTGGAGACCACAGGCGAAATTCTTGATTTTATTAATGTCAATTCTTCAGATGATCTTGACCGTTCCTATTTTAATAAGGTTGACTATGGATTAACCGGTGGTTTGGGATTTTCTTTAGAAAAAGTCGAACTGGGCTTTAATTACAGCCTGGGGCTAAATGAAGTTGCCAATCAGGATGAGGCACTGAGCAGTCTGTTGAATGATTCCAAAAATAGTGTAATTCAGGTTTATCTTGGATTTAGCTTCTAATATATATTAAGTTCAAAAACCCAAAATCAAAAATTATGTTACGTCTCGTTATTATTTTCTTTGTTATCGCGCTAATTGCAGCGATATTCGGTTTCGGTGGCATTGCTGCAGGTGCAGCTTCTATTGCCAAAATTATATTTTATATTTTTCTCGTTTTTCTGGCCATCAGCTTAGTTGTGGGTCTGGTTCGGGGATTTTAGAGTAGTTTACTTCTGGAAGGAATAATAAAGTTAAGGTTATCACTGAGTAACTTTTTAATCCGGATAATTTAAAGCGAGTTGATTGGTGAGGGTGGACAAGGATTATCTACAGATTATTATAGTTATAGTCAGGGATAACCTTATTATATTTACATCAAATTTTTAAATTTTTCCATTATTGGATGTATACAAAATATAAACAGATACAAAGACAGGTAGTCATCCTCTTGTATTTTTTTCTTCTTATTGCCGGAATAATATTCGCCAGGGATTTTCTTTATCCACTGACATTTGGGATGATGTTTTCATACTTGCTTTATCCACTGGCCAACGTGCTTGAAAAAAAAGGCCTTCCGAGAATCCTTGCTATTTTCGTCACCCTCATCATTTCTTTGTCTATAGTTGCGGGTGTGGTTTTACTCTTTGCAAACCAATTGTCTCATATGTTTGATGATTTTGGCAATCTGAAGGCAAAAGCCAACTTTAACATCGAACAGCTTCAACGAAATCTCGAAGACTGGCTCGGGTTACAGGACAATAAAATTGAACAATTCCTTAAAAGTGGGGTAAATAATTTCTTTTCACTTCAAAATGGCGGCGGATTCGCTCATTTTTTCTCAGCTACCACCGGTACTATTCTTCGGTTGGCGATCTTGCCGGTTTACATTTTCCTGTTCCTCTATTATCGGACTAAATTTGCTTCCTTTATCCTGAAAATTGTCCCGGTGAAACAGAAGCTCAATACGATACATATCCTGAGGGACATTTCTACCATTGCTGCACGGTATATGGGTGGGGTAACGATCGTGGTGATGATCCTGGTGGTACTGAATTCTGTTGGACTCTTGATTATCGGAGTAAAATACGCCATTTTACTGGGTATTATCTCAGCTTTTATTAATTTCATTCCCTATTTTGGAACGCTCCTTGGAGGTTCGGTTCCCCTTCTTTTCGTTTTGCTTACCGCGGACGATCCCCTGCATATTGCTGCAAGGGTAGTTTTGCTCTTTATTATAATTCAGTTTATTGAGAACAATATCCTAACACCAAATATTGTAGGGGGAAATGTAAAGATTAATCCTTTCTTCATCATTGTCGGGCTTGTCCTGGCAGGGACCATCTGGGGCATACCCGGTATGCTGATCATCGTCCCCTTCATGGCTATTTTACGCATCATTTTTTCACACCTCGACCCATGGAAACCCTATGCTTATTTGCTGGGGCCTGCGGGTACGAGAAATCATGCCATTAGTATGGAGAACATTAAAAAATTATTCAGAAAGACTTGATGTGGCCTCATCTATATTGCCTATCCTTCATCTTCCCAAACACCAGGCGTAGATAATTTCACCCCTTTGTCATATCCTCTTATTATTGATCTTCTCCCCTCTTTCTGAAGCCCTTTATTTCCACGTTTTCATCTCCGAACTTACTGCTCAACAGCATCCCATATGGCCTGAAGCCTTGCATATTATCCAGTATTACCTTGAGGACTGCCATCAGCGGGATAAACAGAATCATTCCGGCAATACCCCAGATCAAACCGCCTGTAAACAAAGCGATAAGGGCGAAAAGAGGATTCAGGCTTACTTTGGATCCGACAATTTTCGGAGTTAGGATATTTCCTTCCAGAGTTTGAATGGTGACATACAAGGCCACCACTAATATTGCGGTCCAGACATTATCGTAATTGATCAAGGCATAAAGGGTGGGCAGGAGACCCCCAATAAAGGTCCCGATATAGGGGATGATTGCCAGAAAAGCGGCAAAAAACCCAAACAGGTAGGGATAATCCAGTCCAATAATCAAGAGTCCCGTCCCATTCAACGTGCCAAGTATTAAAATGATCAATAGCAGCCCAAAGAAATAACTTTGTGCAACCTTTTGAATTTTCATGACCATCGCTTCCCCTTTCTCTTTCTGATCATCGGAGAAATGAATAAGAATGAAATCCTTAAAAGATCCCCTGTAAAGAAGGAACAGGAAGGTATAAACAAGGGAAATCAAGAGGGTTCCGATAAAACTGGTAGAAGATGAAATGGTTTTTTCAATGATATTGCTGCTGCCGATAATATCGCTCGCATCAGAACCGAACACCTCCCCGATTTTAAACCTGCCCATCAGAATCTCTTCTTCTATATATTCCCTGATTGTTTCAATGGTTGATTCGATGTTGCTGCCGAAATCCTTCACATTCTGAAAAAGATGATAGAACTGGGTGCCGAAAAAATAGACGATCCCGGCAATAAACATGAAAAACAGAACGAAAAGAATTAGGATAGCCAGAATTCTTGGCATTTTATGACTTTCAAGGTACCGGGCGCCGGGATAAAGGAGCATGGAAAAGAAAAACGCAATGGTCAGGGGGATCAAAATCCCTCTGCCGAGATACAGAAGTGCCAGGAAGAAGGAGATGACCACCGCAAATTTGCAGGCACGGCTGAGCGATAAATTAGTATGTTCCATTGTTTTAATAATTACGTTTGGTTAAAAAACCGCGGAAAAAACTTGCAATTTTTGTGTAAATATAGTATATTAGTGAATTACTTAACGGGTAGATTATTCTACAAACGAAATTTTTCCAAGTGTAGATAATTCTACATAATTTTTTTCTGACACTTGCGAATACAGGTTTTCCTGAATTGGCAAGGTTTTTTCAATAGATATTCATTATTTAATCATTTAATATTTAAAATCATGGGAAAAGGAACTTCGAACGCAATTATTGGTTTTATGGCAGGTGCTGCGGCCGGCACATTATTGGGAATATTGTATGCTCCCGAAAAAGGGGCCAAAACCAGAAAAAAGATACTGAAGCAATCTCAACGATTGACCTCAGAAGTAACAGGTAATATAAATGAGCAGGTGGATAACATGAAGGAGCATATTAACGATTTTGTGGAGGATGCCAAATCAAAATTTAACAATCTTGAAAAAGGACTAAAGGATAAGTTATCGGATAAAGCAAAAGAAGCCGCAGGTGCGGCGGAAACAAAAGCCCGTCAGGCAAAAAAATCTGCATAAAGGTTTAGGCAAATAAATATTCACCCAAACTAAACATTATGGCCAGAAATGACATTGCTGAAAATTTTTCAGAAATCAACGCACTCATCAAAAAATACATCAATGCACGGGTCGATCTTTTAAAACTTTCCCTCCTGCAAAAAATCACCAAGGCCGGTACCTACCTTCTTACCTTTGTAAGCATTATTGTATCGGCATTTGCCATAACCATATTCCTGATGTTTTCCTTCAGTTTTTGGTATGGCGAAAATGTAGGAAGCATTGCAACCGGGTTTCTGATTGCAGCCGGGATATATCTGGTATTGTTGTTTATGTTATACCTTCTTCGAAAAGTTATCTTTAAAAGAAACCTGATCAGGATATTCGCTAAGATAATTTTTTCTGAAGACGATAAAGATTAATCCTATGAATGAATTTATTAATTTCTCCAGCCTCCGGAACGATAGTGATATCAGGCTTGCCCGTGAAAAATTAAAATACAGCATCCGCTTACAGGAAGAGGTAATGATGAATAATGTGGGAAACCTCCGAAAAAGCTTTGTCCTTTCATTGAGGCAGTCTTTTTTTAAGATGGGGTCGAAATGGGTGGCTATAGCCGCAGTAAATCTGTTAAGAAGAAAGAGAAGAAAATAATTTCAAAAACACCAGGGCCGGTTCTATAAAGAACCGGCTTTTTTTTAGTGTTGCCACCCCCCACCTCCAATAATAGAACAAAGGGTTCACCTTGCGGGCGATGCCGGTATATGAGAAAGTGAAATGAAAGCAACTATACGACCGACGGGAATAAAAAAAGAGACGCGATAGTCATGCGTCTCTCTCTTGCTCTTCCTCTTCCTCTTGCTCTTGCTCTTGCTCTTGCTCTTTTCCTCTTGCTCTTGCTCTTTTCCTCTAAACTAATTATATTCGTACCCTTTAAGTTTTTTACGAGCCATAAATATCCGGCTTTTCACTGTACCAATTTTCAGGTTCATCTGGTCAGCGATCTCCTCATATTTAAATCCATCCCTGAACATGATAAGCGGATGCCGGAATTTAAAATCAAGTTTATCGATCATCTGATCAATTTCATGCCGCTCAATGATGCTTTCCGTGTCTTGTCTGTAATAAAATAAAGTATCACCCGAACTTATAATTTCATTTAAACGGTTTCCCTGTCGTTTTTTCTTCCTATAGTAGTTGATGAAGGTATTTTTCATGATGGTAAACATCCAGGATTTGAAATTATTGTATTCTTCATATTTATCGCTGCTTCTTAGAGCTCTCAGATAGGTATCCTGCATTAAATCCTCTGCGTCATGCCTGTTGGCGGTAAGTGAAAGGGCAAATCCCTTCAGCTGGTTATTGATGCTCATTAGTTTGTGATTAAACTCTACTTGTGTCATGGTTATTTCTTTTAATTATGCATAGTATGCTTTATTCAGATAATATACCAAGGAACACATTTCGCTAAGGCATTTTCAGAGCTCCGAATTTAATTGCCTGATATTATATAAGTTAAACTCCCATAGGATTTAGGATTTAAGCTTTTTTAACTATGCCAAAATCCCGCCTTCAAAGCTTTAAGATGGTTTATTGTTGATAATTATCTACAATCTGTTACTCAAATTCCCAGTCATTCATCAACAAATAAAATCCGACGAAACAAACCATAGGAAAGAATTCCCGCCAGGAATTGCTTAAAAGCTTACAATTCTGTAATTTGCATCAACTTTTCCTTCAGGGTCAGTGTTCGTGGTTTTTAAAGAATGAAATTTGCTTTCTCCTCTGGTAAAGGTTACTAATGGCTGTCAACAAAACTGAAACGAATTCCATTAATATGAATATAAAAGATACTAAACCTTACAACCTGCTGTTTAATTTCTTTCTGGAAGCTGGCTCATTTATTCAATTCTTCATAAATACCTTTAAGAGTTTTTTCAAACCCCCCTATGAAAATAGTGAACTCATCAGGCATGCTTATACAGTAGGAAACAAGTCACTGTCGCTTATCGGGATCACTGCATTCATCATGGGACTTGTCCTTACGATGCAGACCCGTCCGGTTTTAGCCGATTTTGGAGCCGAATCCCTTTTGCCCGGCATGATCGCCCTCTCCATATTAAGAGAAATTGGACCCGTGATCACCGCCCTATTGGCTGCGGGAAAAATAAGTTCAGGCTTCGGAGCTGAAATCGCATCAATGAAAATTACCGAGCAGATCGACGCTATGGAAGTTTCGGGCACCAACCCAATGAAATATATTGTAGCTTCAAGGATAATCGCAACCACCCTGGTCCTTCCACTTCTGGTCATCTTCTCCGATGTAGTGGGTATATTCGGCTCCTTCGTAGCCATTAATTTCAAAAGCAGCATAAGCCTGGCTCTGTTTGCCGAACAGGTAAGAAGTGTACTTGATTTTGAAGATATTATCCCCCCTCTTATAAAATCTTTTGTATTTGGCTTTTTCATCGGGCTGATTGGATGCTACAAAGGATACAATGCCAACAGGGGCACCGAATCGGTAGGTGATGCTGCGAACTCTGCCGTTGTGGCTGCCTCCGTTTCAATTTTCATCATTGACCTATTCGCAGTACAAATTATGGAAATTATAAATTAGGAATGGAAAATGTCATCGAAATAAAATCGCTAACCAAAGGCTTCGGTAAAAATGAGGTCCTTAAAGGGATTGACCTCATCCTTAAAAAAGGAGAATCCATGGGAATCCTCGGCAGATCAGGGAGCGGGAAATCTGTGCTTACCAAATGCATTGTCAGACTCATTTATCCCGATGAAGGCAGCATCCGGGTGTTGGGAGAGGACATTGTCAATCTCGAGTATGATGAGATTACCGAATTAAGGAAAAAAGTCGGATACCTGTTCCAAAGCAGTGCCCTTTACGATTCCATGACTGTCAGAGAAAATCTTGAATTCCCGCTCCGCAGGACAGGAATCGCGAAAGACCAGAAAGAAATGGATGAAAGGATCGAAGAGGCAGCCGAAAGCGTGGGACTGAAAGATTCACTTAAGAAAATGCCCGCGGAGCTCTCCGGGGGAATGAGGAAAAGGATCGGAATGGCCAGAACGATTATCAAGCGTCCGGAAATAATACTTTATGACGAGCCAACCACAGGCCTCGACCCGGTCACTTCAGGGGAAATCAGTGAGCTGATGAATGAAATCAGGGAAAAATACAATAACTCCTCTATCATTGTTACTCATGATTTAAAATGCGCGAAAATCACATCAGACAATCTGAAACTTCTTCATAAGGGCGTATTTCATGCAGAAGGAAGCTTTGATGAACTATCCTCCAGTGAGGACCCCGTAATAAAACCGTTTTTTGACTAGAAAATAATTTGAAAAGAAAATACACATTTTGAACAATACTATTTAAGGATAAAACCATGAAAAATTCAACTTCACGAAAAATAAAACTAGGCATTTTCGTTACCGTGATCCTCGCTCTGCTTCTATTCGCAGTCTATTATATCGGTAAAAACCAGAACCTTTTCCACAGTGTAACAAAAATTTATACGGTCTTTGACGATATCAAAGGATTAAATAGCGGGAGCAATGTCCGGTTTTCAGGGATCAGCGTCGGGACAGTCACCGAAATTGAAATCCTTGAAGACACCGTAGTACAGGTTGAAATGGCCATTCGAAAGAATTATGTGGGATTCATAAAAAAAGACTCCAAGGTCGAAATCGATAACGAAGGACTTATGGGAAGTAAGATACTTGTCATCCATCATGGATCTGAAACTTCCCCGGCGGTAGAAGAGAACGATAAACTTCTCGCCCAGGAAACCATTAACGTGGAAGATATTCTTCAGGAGGCAACCCGAATTGTTCAGAACAGCAGGGACGCTGCAAGAAATATCCTTGCAGTTACCGAACATGTTATTAATGGCAACGGAAGCCTTGGACGGCTTTTGTATGATACCGTGTTGGTCGCGGATGTAAATTTCATGCTTGAACGGTTAAAGGCATCTTCTGAAAATGCAAGGGAAATTACAGAATCCATAAGCGCGGGCGAGGGGGACCTCGGGAAATTGATCTACAGTGATTCTCTTACAACGAGCCTTAGTGTAACTTTTAACAATCTTGAGGATGCCTCCAATAAAGTATACGGACTGGCGAAAAACCTGGATAAGGCTACCGAACAAATCAATCAGGGGGATGGTTTGATCAATAGTCTTTTATATGACACTACCATGATTGTAAAGGCTGATACTACCATGGAAAAACTGAACAGAAGCATTGAGGAAATAACGGAAACTGCAGAAAGAATAAAAGAAAGCTGGATTATCAATCTTTTTTCGGGGAAGAAAAAGAAATAGCTGCCATTGACTCTCTTCCCCTCCACTCAGGCAGCGGTAAGGAGTATCTAAAATTTAAAACACAGAATTATGATCAAAAGAATTTTTCTAACATTGTTGATCTCCACTTTATTTTTATTAGGTAAAGTGGAAGCCCAGCGTGATTATGCCACCGCTATCGGGGCAAGAGTGAGCCCATCCTCGGGACTTACCGTCAAAACATTTATCAATGACAAATCGGCATTTGAGGGAATACTCTCTACACGATGGAGAGGGGTTTTGATAACCGGTTTATACGAGCTGCATCAAAATGCTTTTCAATCCACAAATTTTAATTTCTATTATGGGATTGGTGCCCATGTCGGTTGGTGGAATACCGACAAATACAAACACCCCTGGTGGGATGATAAAACGGATCATACGGTTTTTGGGATAGATGGGATTATCGGATTGGAATATACTTTTGATGAAATTCCCTTCAACCTGTCGCTCGACTGGAAACCCATGATGACCTTTGTGGATTATTCCGGATTTACGGCAGATGAAGTAGGATTTTCAGTCCGCTACACCATCAAGTAGTATTGTTTCCTAATCCTTTTTGCATTTAATCTATTTAAACGATGAAACACACAAAGCAAATCATAGCACTAATGATCGCACTTATCACCCTGAGTTTCGACACCTCCCCTATTGACCGGCATAACCGATCTGAACTGCTTTACTCATCAACCTCTCCTGGCGGCAGGTATACCTTTAAGTATGAGGCCGGCGGGGTAAAGGTTTACTATCGCTGGAAAAGAAACTTTCCCCTCTTCCAGCCGCGGGGGACGAACCTTGAACTTTATCTGGCCAACGAGAACAGCTACCGCGTATCGGTAAGTTTCATGATCGATGTCTACAAAAATGCCTTATTGGAGTATTCCAGCGACAGCCTGAATTATTGTATCCCCCCAAATTACGAAATAAACGGAAGGTTTCGCCACCTGGCCTTCGATCCTGACCTCATACCTGACGATAACCAGGAGGCCGGGTCGGATCATTTCTTTCGTGGGAAATTTCAGGTTTCGAAGTGGTTCGGGACGAGAATTGCGACATGAAAGCCAACTGGAAAAAATAGAATACATTGTAGCCCTGAACAGGGACATTTTATTTTTCAGGACTTAGGAGCCAGACACCATCAATCAGGTCGGGCAACGTCAGAATTAATTCCCAGTCCTTTAAAGAAGGATATGATAACTTATGCTGGTACTATGACATTAACGGCTGAGGGTATTACTACCATGTGAACCTTTTCAGGCCTTCCGATTGGCTCACCATCCACCTGAAAAATTTGTCTGTCGTGGTTTTCAATAAGAAACTCCTTCCCCTGCAGAACCTCCACAAATTTCAGTTTATCCAGTTTCCCGGTAAATGTGGGGATGAACATCCTCAATATTTGCCACGTTCCGTAGGGTTTAAAAAGAATTATTTCAGCCATCCCATCATCGGGTTTGCCAACAGGATTTACCACAGCACCGGTACCATAGCGGGTTGAATTCGCTATAAGCAGCATGGTTGCCTTAGAGGAGACCTTCTTGTTCCCTGCATGGACGATATACCGGTGCTCCTTCAAATTAAAGAGTTCATTGAAAAAAAGTTTCGCATAGGATAATAAGCCTCTCTTTTCCAGTCTTTCAAATTTCCGGATAATCCGGGCATTGAAACCAAGATCGCTTAAATGAAGCGAATAAAAATCCTCGTTCAGACGAAGGATATCGAGCAATCTCGTTTTCCCCTTCTCGATAAGGTTCAACGCTTCATGAAAATCTACTGGGATGGAAAGGTCCCGGGCCATGCCATTGGCAGATCCTGCAGGCACGATAGCCATTCTGAGATTCGTTTTCATTACTGCCTGTGCAACAAGGTTGGTGGTACCATCCCCCCCTATCGCGATGAGTATTCCCTCTTTTAAACCGGCCCTCTTACCAGCAAGTTTTTCCAGATCTTTTTCCCCGGTCGTTTCATAAAATTCAATAGAAAACCTATCCCGTGGAAACCGGTCCCGGATAAATCCCCTTATCTCTTCCTTATCGATATCCCCGGAAATAGGGTTGATTACAAACAGCAGGTGCTCCATTAAATTCTTTTTGGCATAAAGTCTGCATTAATAAAGAGAAATCCATGCCAGAATTAGTTTGGTGGGAAGAGAAAAGGGCAAGAAAAAAACAGAGGAATTAATAACAGAAAAACTAGTTGATGAAAAAGAATATTCTACACAGGATGTTTTCCTTTCCTTTCCGGTTTACAAAAAAATCATTCAAATTTTTAAAACTCAGGATTAAACACAAGCTGGGGATTTTGGGAAGGCCGGTAATGATTGCATACCGGGGTTTTACCAACGGAAAGGAGATATTTGTATCGGGTCTGGTGACTGAGGATATTGGACTGGAGAAACCGCAAGCGAACCGGTCACGATGGAACAATGCCGTGGCCATGCTGAAACGGTATATGGGGGACGAATTTCCGGATATAGAGTTAGAGGTGTCTCTTGGGGGGAAAGTGCTTGAGGCGGTTACGGACGAGAATGGATTTTTTAGCATTGTCGGGAATTTTGAGATACCCACGGAAGGGCCACAGAAACAATGGCTCTCTTATGAAACAAGAGCAGCCATCGCCGATGAAAGCAGGGAGTACCAGCTCCATGCCACGGGTGAGATGCTCTCCCCTGTAGCTTCCACCCGGTTCGGGGTAGTTTCAGATATCGACGATACAATTATTGTAAGTCATTCCACCCGGGCCACAAAGAAGCTTTACCTCATGCTTTCCAGAAATTCACGTACCCGAAAACCCTTCCCCGGAGCCGCTTCCTTTTACCGGGCCTTGCATGAGGGAAAAGCCGGAAATGAAAGGAATCCCTTCTTTTATGTTTCGAGCAGTGAATGGAATCTTTATGATCTGCTGGATGATTTTTGCCGTTATAACGGATTTCCCAAAGGGGTGTTTATGCTGAGGGATTGGGTAAAAAGTCTGGGCAATTTCCGAAAATCCGGTGGGGGCACCCATGAACAGAAGCTGGAAAATATCCGGCGCATTTTTAATGCCTTTCCGGGTTTACCATTCGTTCTTATCGGGGATAACGGACAACGGGATCCGGAAATTTACAAGACAATCGCGGAGGAATTCCCCGGCAGGGTCCTTGTGATTTATATCCGCTCTGTACGAAAGAGGAATCAGCGGCATGTGGAAGAAACTGCCCGGACCCTGGGTAAATTGGGAATTGACCTTCTCTCCGTAAAGGACAGTTATGAGGCCTCGCAGGATGCCGGTGCCCGGGGGTTAATACAGGTCAATAAAGAAAGGGAGATCAGGGAAGAAAAAGAATTGGATGAATAAATCATCTTGGTTTATAGAAGAAAATTCATGAATTTTTTCCATTCCACCATTCGGGGGAAAATTGATTTAAAAGTCAGGTCCAGGGGCGCAGATAAAGAAGAATAATAATTCAAAGGAGCTGCAGGATTTTGAGGTTTTTTATTAATTTTGCCCCCATCTTATCCTAGATCAGAAAACAGTTGGCTGTAATTTTCGATCGGAAAAGGATAGAATTTTGTCCTGTGGTGTAATTGGCAACACGTCTGATTCTGGATCAGAAGAGTCCAGGTTCGAGCCCTGGCAGGACAACAGAATTAGTTTGGAGTTTGAGTAGGGAGCAACATTTGATTTTCCATTGATGATGGTTCAGAATTAGTCTGGAGGGGGAGTAGGGAGCCAAATTAGTTTGGAGTGTGAGTAGGGAGCATGGATTCCAATTCACATCATCACATCATCACATCATCACATCCCCGAATTAGTTTGGAGTGGGAGTTGGGAGCAACATTTGATTATCCATTGATGATGGTTCAGAATTAGTCTGGAGGGGGAGTAGGGAGCCAAATTAGTTTGGAGTGTGAGTAGGGAGCATGGATTCCCCACATCATCACATCATCACATCCCCGAATTAGTTTGGAGTGGGAGTAGGGAGCAACATTTGATTATCCATTGATGATGGTTCAGAATTAGTTTGGAGGGGGAGTAGGGAGCCAAATTAGTTTGGAGTGTGAGTAGGGAGCATGGATTCCCACATCATCACATCATCACATCATCACATCCCCGAATTAGTTTGGAGGGGAGTAGGGAGCAACATTAGATTTTCCATTGATGATAGTTAGAATTAGTTTGGAGGGGGAGTTGGGAGCAACATTTGATTATCAATTGGGTAAGGTGGCCCCGGACACTTCAATAATATTAAGCCCATCATAATGAGTGAAGGGACCCGGATCATATCCCTTCTCCTGAATCATTTTCCCCAGGTATCCCTTAATGCCACTGCCCTGTTAAATACCGGACGGTCCTCAATGCTATCTTTATCCAGATGAAAATAGCCAAGGCGCTGGAACTGAAAATGAGCGTCACCTCCTGCTTCTTTCCAGGAGGATTCTAAATAGGCAGCGGTTAAGACCTGCAGGGAATCCTGATTTAAAAATTCTTTAAAATCCTTGTCTTTATGCCCATCCGGTTCAGGATCGGTGAAAAGACGATCGTAAAGCCGGACCTCCGTTTTTACCGCATGGAGGGTCGAAACCCAATGGAGGGTACCCTTCACCTTTCTATTGGCTTTTTCTCCCCCGCTAAGGGTTTCAGGATCATGACTACATCTCAGCTCCCGGACATTGCCCTGTTCATCCTTAATCACTTCATCACACCGGATAATGTAAGCCGATTTTAACCGCACCTCTTTCCCCGGGGCGAGCCTGAAATATTTCGATGGGGGATTTTCCATGAAATCCTCTTCTTCGATGTAAATTTCGCGGCTGAATTTCAAACTCCGGGTGCCCATCGATTCATCTTCGGGATTATTGACAATGGGAAGATCTTCTACCTTGTCTGATGGATAATTGGTAATCACCACCTTCAAGGGTTTCAGCACGGCCATAAGCCGTGGGGCCGTCTTATTCAGGTCTTCCCGCAAGGCATGTTCCAGCAGGCTCACATCGATTATGCCATCAACTTTTGTAACCCCCACCAGGTCAGCAAACATCCGGATCGAAGCGGGAGTATAGCCCCTCCTCCGCAATCCGGAAAGGGTGGGCATCCGGGGGTCATCCCACCCCTGTACAAGGCCCTCCTTTACCATTTGCAGAAGTTTTCGTTTGCTCATCACGGTGTAACTGAGATTCAAACGGGAGAATTCAATCTGCCTGGGTCTGACTCTTCCCGGCCCCGCTATCTGATCCAGAAACCAATTGTATAAAGGACGGTGGACTTCGAACTCGAGGGTGCAAAAAGAATGGGTTATCCCTTCAATATAATCGGATTGCCCATGGGCATAATCGTACATGGGGTAAATACACCAATCATTCCCGGTTCGATGGTGTGGCTTGTTCATAATGCGGTACATAATGGGATCTCTCATATGCATATTCGGGGAAGCCATATCAATTTTGGCCCTTAAGACCCTTGATCCTTCGGGAAACTCACCATTTTTCATTCCCTGGAACAAGCGAAGGTTTTCATCAATGCTCCGCTGCCGGAAGGGGCTCTCGGTGCCGGGCCGGGTTGGGCTTCCTTTTTGAGAGGCAATCGTTTCGGGATCCTGATCGTCAACATACGCTTTTCCGTTTCTAATCAGGATTACAGCCCATTCAAAGAGTTTTGGGAAATAATCGGAGGCATAATATTCCCGGTCTTCCCAATCAAAGCCCAGCCAATGGATATCATCCCGGATGGAATCGACATATTCCACCTCTTCTTTAGAAGGGTTTGTATCGTCAAACCGCAAATTGGTCAGTCCTCCGAATTTAGCAGCGATCCCAAAATCTATGCAAATGGCCTTGGCATGGCCAATGTGAAGATAACCATTGGGCTCCGGGGGAAAACGGGTATGTATTTGCTGATAATCAATTTTATTTTTTATATCCTCTTCTACTAAGGCTTCGATAAAATTGGGACCCTTATGAAGGGCATTTTTTTCTGTCGGTTTCATTTTCTGTATTTTGGGGAATGGATACCTGTTAAGGGGATTCTCATTGCTTGCATATCGCAAAAATACAATCATTTCCGCTAAATCCATTTTCAATTGCGAATCTTTTGGTAAATTGTGCCCAAAACCAGAGCAATGGGAGTAATACACCTCGAAGAAATGGAATTTTACGCTTTCCATGGGCATTACCAGGAAGAGCAGATCGTCGGAAATCGGTTCCTGGTGGACCTGAAGATCGAAACGGACATGAGAATCCCCTCGGAGACGGATGAGCTGGAGGATGCCGTAAACTACCAGCAGGCTTTCCGGCTGGTTAAGCAGGAGATGAAAAAGAAATCAAAGCTCCTTGAGAATATCGCAAAAAGAATCCTCGATGCCATTTATTTAGAATTCCCATCGGTACAGAAAGCGAGCGTGACCATCAGAAAGATGAACCCGCCCATGGGTGGACAGATGCGGTGTGTGAGCGTGAGCCTGAGCCGGTAGTTAAGAAGGCAGAGGCAGAGAGAATTCATGATTGTATCATGTCACAACCAAGTTTTCTCTCAGGATTTCGTCCCGCAAACCTACAAAAACAACCTGATCAAACCAGAAACCCAGAAAACCAGAAAACAATTGAAAAATGGAAAAAATTTGTCCTTCCTGTGGAAAATCCTTTAAATGTGAAGGGGACAACGACTGCTGGTGCGAGTCTCTTCAAATACACAAGAAAGAAATGGTCAGGATTATGGAAAAGTATCATGATTGCATCTGTCCGGAATGTCTGGACAGTTATGCAGAAAAATGATCGAACAATCGTCCCGATAATCCGGTTTAAAGAGTATTGCTTTTCTTTAATCCTTAACTAATAAATATAGATTATGACTATTAGCGGAATTCTGGGAACTTCCCTGTTTGTAACCATACTCATCATTCTTTTTGTCCTGCTCCTTCCGGTAATTGCGATTATTGATATCGTTGTCCGGCATTTTCCGCTTGCGGAAAAGGTGATCTGGACTATCATCGTGCTGCTCGTGCCGATCCTGGGTTCAATATTATATTTTGTGGTCAGCCGTAGGAATAAACGGATGATGTAACTTTTCTAGCCTTCCCTTTTCCTCTGCTTTATCCCGAAGTAAATGAGTTGGATAGTCACAACCGTGTACCATAAGCCGCTTACCGGTCCGGGGTCAAATAAGCCAGCATCTTTACATTTTTCATCAATTACCCAGAATAAAGATGAATATTTGTAAATATTTACAAACGTAGTGTTTCAAACTAAGTGAAAATCTGTTATTCAGTTTAACAACCTCCTGCTGCCACACTGGTTTTCTTTTTTCGCCGGATTTCGACGGGTTTCTTTTCTGTAGTTTTATTCACTGCGGTCCCGGATATGGGAGCAGCCATTTTAGCAAAATCACAACGCGGAAATCCTTTTTGAAATGAGGTATCGGTTTTGCTGGCAGCTAAATTATTTTGATGTTGACTATAATACCCATATCCGCCCAGTAATATTTTTACATTGTTGAGACCCACCTCTCTGAATAGCATCCAGGGGCCGTTGGCCTGCAACTGATCTTCGCCATATAATACCACAGTTATATTTTCCTCATGGAGGCTTTCCAACCTTTTTAAATTTTCTTCCCGGGTTAATTCGTGGGCTGAAATATTCTCTGACCCCGGAATGTGTCCCTGTCCATAAACAAAATTATCACGTATATCAATAAGAACAATATTTTGCATTTCGTTATTCAGAAAACTATTCAGCTGCCAGGGATAAAACAAAGCCTCATGCTGATTCAAATCATGGAGACTTTCATGCATATCGAGTTTATAGGTCAGCAATGGTTTAGACATGGTTAAGAGGCCAACCAACAGTAAAATCACAAAGACCGAAAGGGCGAGTATTGTTCTCCAGGGGTTTAATTCATGCACATGCATAGCCTGATTTTTTAATTATTAATAATAGATTGATTAGCACCCTCCAGCAGCAACACTTGTTTTTTCTCTTCGTTTCACCTCAACCTCGATTTTTGAGGAGGCCATATTATCGGGTTTTGCTCCTGTGAAATATAATTGTGCCCCCTTGCGGAATGTATAAGTTTCGAACGCAGTGGCTGGCTCCTCTTCTCCAGGCTCCTTTGGATTGATGATGGTTTCCATCCACCGGTTCAGACCGCCTTTCATTACATAAGTGCTGTTGAAACCCAGACGTTTGGTTAAAACCCATGCCTGGTCGGCTACAATATCATCGTTCGAAATGAAAACTAATTTTGTACCAGGAATTCCAAAATACAGCAGGTTATCCTTATTCAAAAGACTATCCAGAGGAATATTCAGGGATTTGGAAAGCGAAAAAGCAGCAAACTCATCTTCACCTCTCACATCAATGAGTTCGAGAGAGGGATCGTTTTGAATGATCCATTTAGCAACCTGATCGGTGGTGACATATCGGGTTGGCTGGATTAGTTCCCTCAATAATTGCTGAGGGTCAATCTGTTTCGGCTCCCTGGTCTTTTTAATGATCAAAGTGCCAAAAGCCAGGAGAAGCATTAAAATTGTAAGAAAAATATAATTTCTATTCATCGGATTAGAATTTGTATTCAGGTATATTTTTTCTAACGCGTTTTTCAATAAACATGGTTCCCCAAAATGCGGCCAGTGCCACTATAGTAAATGTCAGGGCAAACCATTGAGCCGGGATGCCGGTTAGTTCAGTTAATGTAATATTTCCCAAATATCCGCTGTTATAAAAGTCTGCAATGTAGGGATAGACCAATGTGAAGCCGGCAATTCCCAAATACAATCCGACGGTAAATACAAGTCCGTCCAGTTTACCGATGGCGATGGCAGTAAAACTGGTTCCCGGACAAAATCCACCCATAATAAATCCGACTCCCATTATTACGCCCCCAGTAATCATTGGGGTAACATAGGTGGGCAGAATAAATATTTTCGCAAGGTCGATCCATCCGAAATAATCAAAATACAGCAATCCCACCATGGCAACAATAACCGCAGTAAAAAATACCCGTAAAACCACAAAGTTGTAGCCATAAAATACTCCGACAATATTTCTGGATGAGGAAAATCCTGAAGCTTCAAGAATAAACCCAAAAGCGACTCCCAGAAGAATGGCGATTACGAAATCCCAACCACCACCAATTATACCATTAGGAATTAAAGGTCCCATAATTATTCTCTTTTAATGATTTAGTTCTCCTGTTACTTACAATTCATGCTCAACTTTTATTTACTCCCAAATCCCTTATTGTGACTTTTATTATCTGCCTGATTATCCTCTTTCAGAACAGGGAATAGATAAAATGATTATTCTTTTATATCCATAATTTTCTGTAAAAATAGGCCACGGCATATCCGGTTCCAAAAATGGCAAACATTACAATCACACCGCCAAGTGCAAAGGTTGCCGAGCCGCTGAGCGCTGCACCGCTGGTACACCCCCTTCCGAACTGACTGCCCAAACCAAATAATACCCCGCCAATAAGGGCAAAGATGAGTCTCCTTCTGCCAGTGATCTTCGGGCTATGCTCGACATGGAATTTCTTTACTCTTCCAAAAATGATTCCTGAAAGCAATCCGCCAAGGAAAATACCAATCGATTCAAATACCAGCCATGTGTACAAAGGAGTATGATCGTCACTGATAAACTGACTTGTGTATGCATTTTCTTTGGCCTTCGCTGGCGTAAAAGTCTCGGCGGTTGTTACAACCGTGCTTTTGATGGCTCCACTGGCACCGAGTCCACGACCTGTGATAAAGACGGTAAGAAGTACCAGAAGGCCCAGTAATACACCACCCAAATAGGGATTGATATATTTTGGTTCGGCATTGGTTGATCTGTTCATATATTCAACATTTTAGGAGTTTAATATAGATAGCGGGTGATTTGCCCCGCTTCAACAATGATAAAGCGGAACATCAATCCACCAAAAAGGATCAGGGCAGCGGGTATCCATTTAGGAACATGAAAACCCCACAACTCCAGGGTTTCCAATATGGCCGGGAAAATCAGCCCCAGTAATACAACAAATACCCAGAAACTTACGGTAAATGAACCCCCGAGAAATAGTTTTGCCGCTTCGATAGCCGTTTCAGATCCGGCCAAAAAACCCATAAAAAGGTGAATTATCAAAAAGAGTTCCACCACGATAAAAGCCAGGTCAATTCGACTCAATACCTTTCGTTCTTCGGCATCTTTACTAATCCAAATGGTTGTTGCCAGACCTGTAGAGAAACCCGAAACAAGGAATAATGGTCCGAGAATAGAGGTATTCCATAGGGGACGCGCATTGAAGGCTGACAATAAAATCCCGGTGTAAATTCCGAGGATGATAGCATAGATCATCATGACCCAGGCCAAAGGAATCCGGTTTTTGATTACCCATGCCTCAAAACGGTTTAGAAACTTAAATTTCCAGTCCCATTTGGGGAATATTTCCTTCATATAACTGCCGACCCACATCATTGATAAGGGAGTAATGACCAATAAGGTCCATGCCCCCCAATCCATCGGAGACTCCAGGCGAATAGTGGTGTAAAGTTGCCAGAAATAGAGTTTGTGTTTTAAATCCCAGAACAGGGCAGCAAGTCCGAGAACAAGAATAAATGGCGCCAGGATCGGTGCCCATTTCACCGTAGCCGGCATCTTTTGTTCTTTTCCCCTGACGAAAAAGTATCCGGCAAAGAACAGGATTCCGGCAGCAAGTCCGCCAAGGAATAAGTACAAAGGGATCTGCCAGTGCCAAATATTCAAGTAGGGATCAATGTTGGGGATATTGCGTCCGCTTACAAATAATTCTTCGTTCATCTTATACTATTTTAGCAGTTTAGGTCAGAAAATATAACTGTGGTTTAGTACCTGCCTCCGGAGCCAGTACTTTCCACTTGCGATCTTTCAGTGCTTTTGAAACATCACTGTTTGGATCATCCAGGTCGCCAAAATAAAGACAATGCGTTGGACAAACATCAACACATGCCGTATTTTGTCCTTTTACCACCCGATGCATACAGAAGGTGCATTTATCGACATATCCGTCAGGGTGCGGGTAACGGGCATCGTAGGGACAGGATTGGATACAGGCACCGCAGCCAATACATTTGTTGTGGGTGACTAAAACAGCTCCCCCTTCCAATATGTGACTGGCACCGGTTGGGCAGCAACGCACGCAGGGGGCATTTTCACAGTGATTGCACCGTTCGGATCTGAACTCCAGGTCCAGACTGGGGTAGGTTCCGGCGACACTCTCCACAACCCAGTCGCGGCAATACCCGTGCGGAACATTATTCTCTGTCTGACAGGCTACAACACAGTCGCTACATCCGACACATTTTTTTGTGTCAATTGCCATTGCAAATCTCATGCTTTAACCTCCTCTTTATTAATTGCAGGATCTTCTTTCAAGAAAGTAATAAAGTTTCCTCTCATGCCGGCTCCCCCCATGACAGGGTCAACAGCCACATGAGTAATCATCTCTTCATCGCTTGCCCCATGGCCATAGGCCCGCGACAACTTTTTATCGGATTGGCCGAAACCATGAACCATATAAACCGAATCCCAACGGATCCTTTCTGTGACACGAACAGCTACAGGGAATGAGGTAACGGCCCCATCCTGATTTTTCAACCATACTTTTTGATCTTTCTTTAATTCCCATAAATGAGCTACTTTGGGATTCACCCATACACTGTTTTCGCTCATCAGGTCCCACAGGTTATGATTGTTGGATGTGCGACTAAAGGTATGCATGGGGGCGCGTCCATAAATGAGCCTGTAGAAATTCTGGGGAGGTTCGGGGTGTGGTGTGTAGACGGGAAGAGGATCAAACCCCTTATCAGCGAAATCGATGGAATACAACTCAATTTTGCCGGTATTTGTATTAAATGTAAAATCTTCGTTTTCAGCTAAATAAAGTGGGCCACTTTTTCTTGGAAATGATTTAACCCCGATTTTTTTCATCTCTTCAAGTGATGTTCCTAACTCTTTTAATTGCCAGTCAATGACTTCAGAATAATCATTATAATTGAAATAGTCATGAAGACCCAGCCGTTCCCCGATTTGTTTGGTAATCCACCATGCCGGTTTTGAATTGTATTTGGGTTCAACGGCAGGCATTCGAAGCGCAATATTCGGGATCCGGTTTTGAGCCGCCCGAAGTAGATCATATCTTTCGAGATAGGTGGCTTCCGGTAACACGACATCGGCATATCCGGTTACTTCCATAGGCATGGTATCTATAACGGCAATAAATTCGACCGCATCAGAAGCTTCCTTAAACAATTTTTTATTGGGCATGGAGAGAGGCAGATTTGTTCCGCCCACCAGCCATGCTTTTATCTGGTGCTTGTAATTCAACCGTGGAATGGAGGCGTTTAACAGTTCAGTGGTAATTCCCATAGTAGCCAAAGGGAATTTACCCTCATTAATATCTTTCCAGGTCCATTGCGGTTCAGGAAATTCCGGTTGCGGAAATTTTGGCAGACTGACAGCTTCGGCAAGGTACAAACTCCCTCTTTTTCCCCATGCACCCAACAGGGCGGATAGGATAGCCATTGCCCTTTCCCTTTGGGTATCATCGCCATACCAAACGGTATGCCGTCCGGGATGAATAACAACGGCCGGTGCTGCTCCCGCCATAGCCCGCGCGGTTTTACGAATCACATCCGGCTCAATGTCGGTAATGCCAAATGCCCACTCGGGGGTCATATCCTTAACATGCTTTTTGAGGAGATCAAAGCCAAAGGTGTATTTCTCTACAAAATCCCTGTTGTATAAATTATCATAAATCAACACATGGATCCATGCCATAAGCAACGCAATATCGGTGGATGGTTTTATCGGCAACCAGAAGGTGGAATGTCCGGCTGCTGTAGAAAACCGTGGATCAACCGTTATAATGGTTGCTTTATTATCGATCGCCGCCGCCATTTCCTGAACCTGGGTATTGTGCATGTTTTCCCCAATGTGGGACCCAATTAACACCAAACACCGGGTGTCCCGAATATCAGTATTTTCAGGGGAACCAATGAAAGCGCCAAAGGTGGAAAAATAAGCCGTGGAACGTGGGCCCCGGCAATTGGCATAAGCCGGTTCGGCATGGCTTTCCGAACCATAGGCGCGTAGTAGATGCTCCAGGTGAGCTCCGGGACTTCCGTGGTGAAAAAGGCCAAATGCTTCAGGCCCGTACTTTTCTTTCACCTCTTTCATCTTATTGGCTACTTTATCAAGCGCTTCTTCCCAGGAGGCCTCCCTGAAAAATTGAGAGCCATCTTTCCTTGTTTCCCTGATTAAGGGTGTTTTCAGCCTGTCTTCATCATAGTACATACCCACTCCGCCGGTACCCCGGGGACATAACCGGCCATTACTGTGAGGATCGTTCTTATTTCCTACTATTTTCCGGATACGGCCACTTTTATCTACATAGGTCCAACCGGCACATTTCCAGAAACATACTTCGCAATAAGTGGCAAATGGGGTCAGATCTTCATCGCTTACCAAATCTCCCGCTTTGGAATCGAACCACTTATACATACCTGCACCAAAGGCACTCAGTCCAATGGCTGTCGCTCCGGTACCGATAGTTGAAATTTTGAGGAATTCACGTCTTGTTTTCATTCAGGACTTGTTTATTTTGTCTGCTAAATAAATAACACTCTACAAATCTATAAAAAATTTACTTCGTCAGTAGATGCCTTCCGGATCGTTTGAGATAAAATAAAAGGAATCCTGCTATTTATAAATAATGTTATAGATATCTACATTGTTACATATGAGTGTATTAGGTTATAGGTCCTTGATCTCAATAACCCTCTAAAAAAGATATCCCCTACCCTAATTTAAAAGGGTTATAAATAGCGGGTTAGGGCTTTCCGCGTCCCCGTGGAACTACATTTTAGTTCTCTACGAATAAGCGTTCATGGTCTTCCCAATGGTCCATCATGACCTTGATTTTCATCTTTAACTGATCGGTCAAATCGGGTCCCAAAATCCGGATGTCTTCTTCGGCTTTGGTTGGGGCGAGTTGCAACAAAGGCTGGTTGGTTGATTGTAACAAGTCGAGCAGAATGGCACAATTGTCTATCTCTTGCCTGGCAAACCCCATCAGCCGGACCCGTTCGGGAATATCCCGGTAATGCCAAAGTTCTTCCATGGGCCGGTGTTTCAGATTCCACGATTTACTCACGTTCAGGAAATACTGATAGCCGATCGCGTTTAGACAATTGTTGACCACGCATTCAAATGCTTGCAGGCGCTTGTCGAGCAACCCGGTTCCACCCTCGGAGGATTCGGTTTCGGCTTTAGCCATATATTTGAGATTTTCCCTCGCATCATGGATATAGCCCAGGAGTAGTTTTAAAATACGGTCGTTAAGAAAATATCCACCATACCCTTCAAAGAAATAGGTGGACTGGATTTCGTTCAACGAGTTTGCCCGTTCTTCCGAACGGGCCTGAAACAAAAATGGGCGATAATACTCCTTTTCCTGTGGCTTAAGTTCTTCAGGAAAAGGCACAAAAGGTCTTGTCAACCAACGTTGATGTACAGATCCGACGTAAAACCAGTAACCGCCTTCAAAATATAATCTTGAATGTTTATAGACTTCATCCAGACTTCTCCACGTATCCAGTAAGAACTCAGCGTTTTGTTTCCCCACCTGGTTTTCAGCTATTTCTTTGAGAAGGTTCATTTCCGACAAAAAACCCGTGGTAGGCCGGACCGCGAACCGGTCATAGATATCAAAGTAAAGATCTTTATTGAAACGGTCGCCTATCAAAACGAAAAGCCGGGGCGCAGGGTTTTGTGTAGCGGTTTGTAATTCGTGTAAAAATTTTACCGGGAAGGGTATCCCGGCAACAGGGTAAAAGGGGTTAAAATAATCAAGCAGAAAACCAACGGTGTTTTTGTATTTGGCCGCATCGGGTCCCTCCCGGTTTGCCACGGCCATCCCTTTTTTCAGTTTGTGCGCAATATATTCAGGATTCGCTTCGCGAACCCATTCGGCATCAATTTCAATATTCCTATTCATTTCCCTGGCCCCTTGCTGGATGGCCTCGAAAAACATCAGGTACCTTTCGTACATAGGTTCGTCCTTATAAAGGGAATTTCCATTGGTGCCGGGGTATAATCCTCCGCTCCAGTCTATGCCCGATCCGGAATCGTTGGTGTGCAAAGAAATTATTTCGATTTCCGGGCACTTTTTCAACAATATTTTTATAGATTCTTTATAAAGTCCCTGCACTTCCGGGTTTTCAATGGCGGGCGAAAAACGGGGCACTTTTGAGCGTAAAGGATGTTCTACCTGTGGGCCGCGCCAAAGCGGGTGTTCCTGATAAACCGCTTCGGGCAACATCTGCGGTTCAAAGGTGATGAATGCGGCTTTAAGTCCTAATTTTCTTAAAACTGTGCAACGCTCCTCCAGAATTTTCATCACCTTTTCGGCATAATCCTGTGGGATATATTTTTTTAATATCTCCGGCGTGGCAACCTTCAGTACGCCCACATTGGAAATGGCCCATGCCGGGTAGGGATCGTCGGGGGTATCATATTGCCATCGGGCCCAGGGGAGGTCTTCTGCCGTAACCACGATATGGGTCGCGCCTGATTTTTTTGCCCTTTTCGAAAAATTCTCAAAATGGTCAAGGGTCTCCGAATAACAACCAAATATGATCTTATCGGGTTGATCATTATTTTCAGCCGCCCCATCCATAGTACGGAAGAAAGCCAAAAAAAGAAGACAAAGAGTGAATAGTCGGACCCAGTATATCTCAAAAGCTTTTTGCCGGACAGGAAAAGCAGGAAATTTTAAAAGATAGCGTTTCATGGTCTTTTTCAAGTTTTTAAGGGTTTGGCATGGCGGCTCGTCTTGTCTGCTAACTAAATAACTTTCTACAAATCTATAAAAAAAATCCTCGTCAGCAGATCCCTGCCCGGTCGTTGGAGAAAAATAAAAGGAATCCGAAAATTTATCAATTACGTTATAGATATCTTCCTTGATAAATAGGAGTTTATAAGGGTGTATACCTATGAGTCCGATGAAACTATGCATTGTTCAGGATATCATTTCACTCTTTCCGGAAATTTAAAAGGCATTTTATTATTTTTACCGCAAAATTGCAGCAAAATGGAAAAGGTGGGCAGACGATCTTTCTTTCGTCTGGCAATGATAAGTTTAGTGGGTTTGTTTGTTTTTATTTGGGAGATGCTGATCGGTGACCATAGGGAAATGATGAAACAGAAAATCAGCGTTTTACCCTTTAATAAAAATAAGCTGATCTCCTTCACCGACGATTACCTGATTGTGAATCACAATGAAGAAACCATCGTTTTTTCGGCCCATTGCACCCATTTAGGTTGCATAATTAACAAAGTAGAGAATGGCAAACTGGTATGTCCATGTCATGGCTCTGAATATGATCTTGAGGGAAATGTGGTAAAGGGACCTGCCTGGAAAAGCCTTAAAAGGAACCCTTCTAAAATAACATCAGATGGGACTCATATCGAAATTATCGGTTAACAGGACCGGGAGCCGGGATAAGATGACTTTTGGAACACTGGCATTATCCATGTTCTGGATTGTCCTTGTATCGGGTGTACTGCTTGCCATACCCTTTGATGTTAAATTTCCATATTTAAGTATCAGTGGTTTTATCCTGAACAATCCCTGGGCGTCGCTCATACGGAACCTTCATTTTTGGAGTGCCCAGTTCTTTTTGATTTTCAGCCTGATTCATATTTACGATCATTTTCACTATAAAGAAAGGATCGGCATGAAGAGAGGGATGGCCTGGCGGTTAAGCGCAGGGGTTTTGATTATTTTTCTGGCTATGATCACGGGGTTTCTGTTAAAAGGTGACGCCGACAGCGTTCAGGCTAGGCAAATTCTGGTGACACTGGCCCAACGTATTCCCCTTATCGGGAAGTCACTGGCCTACTCATTACTCGGCGATTCAGGCAGCTTTCAGCTCATATATGTACACCACATTGCTACCTTTACGATTTTTATTTCCATTATTATGGTAGAACACAGCCGGAAATTCTGGCCCTCTGCCCAGGACTTTCTCCTTTCTTTTTTTTCCATACTCTTCCTGGGTGGTTTATTGAGTGCCCCACTGCACGATAACTTAAATCCGACCGTGAAAGGTCCCTGGTATTTCGTCGGTTTTCAGGAAATCCTGCACTGGCTCCGTCATCCTGAATGGTCCTTATTGCTCTTCCTGGCTTTATTCCTATTGATTTACCTTGTCATTGCGGGAAAAGGAAAAGCTGTTCTTGTGAGCAAAAGAAGCCTGCTGGCTTTTACAGGTTTCTATTTGTTATTGACAGTTCTCGGACTTTTTTTCAGGGGGAAAGATTGGGCTCTGACCGCTCCGGGCAGCAAAGATTACCGCTATACCGTCCTGCATAATTTCAAGTCCCCGCGGGTCAATTTTTCGCCGGATTTTAGCCTTCAGGAGGCTACTGGCTCTCCTGTGATCATGGGAAGGAAAGAAAGCTGCCTGGCCTGTCATAAAGAAACAGAGGGATTCACCGATTCTCACAAACCTGAGGCTATCGGATGTTTTTCCTGTCATGGTGGTAATCCCTTCGCCACCACCAAATCCCAGGCACACCGGCAAATGATTCTTATTCCCGGTAACCTTTCGACTGCCGGGCAAACCTGTGGGACAAGTCAGTGTCATACTGATATTGCTGAACGGGTTCCCAAGGGACTAATGTCTACCCTCAGTGGAATGATCAGCGTTGACCGGTTCGTCTTCAACGAGCAAAGCAATCCCGACATCCTGACCGATGTGCACCATCTGGGGGAATCAGCAGCCGATGTACACCTGAAAAATCTTTGCGTCCGTTGCCATCTGGGAAATCCGAAAACTCTCTTCGGACCGATCAAAGAGACAAGCAGGGGGGGAGGATGCCTGGCTTGCCACCTGAATTACAGTCCGGAGGCTGAAAAAGCTGTGGCCCAAAACTCTGGTACTGTTTTGAATATTCATCCATCGGTGAGTCTAAAGGTGACCGATAGCCATTGTTTCGGTTGTCACAGCCGCTCAGGCCGTATTTCTACCAATTACCAGGGGTGGCATGAAACGACACTTGAAGCGGACCAGATGCCCGATAGCCTACACTACAAACTGGTGGAGGGAATCCGCGTATTTACCAGGCAACCGGAGGATGTTCACCATAAACTGGGAATGGAATGTATCGATTGTCATCATTCCTACGAATTAATGGGCGACGGTAAACTTTATAGCCATGAGGAAGATCAGGAGGATGTTCAATGTATAGACTGTCACTTTAAAGGCAAACCATTAACGATTGGCACCTCTGACCTGGATAATGAGTCAGCCATCATCGCCACATTGCGTTTTGGGAATATTAGCGACAAACAATTTCTGAAAACCCATAAGCAGGGACATGCTTTGATCAATACCTATTTCGAAAATGATTCCGCGATATTCCTTACCAAAAACTCAGCGAAAAAGAGGGTTATGAAACCACCGGCCGCTGTTTGTACAGGTAAAAATGCCCATGAGGGGCTGTCATGCTCAAGCTGTCACAGTTCATGGGCCCCAACCTGTATTGGCTGTCACAATGCCTATGATCCGAATGTCTCGGGGTACGACATGCTGCGAAACAAAGAAGTGAAGGGAAGCTGGATTGAATACACAGGCATTTATTCTGCCAAAGCACCCACCCTTGGGATCCGGACCCATGGAAATCAAAAGGAAGTTATTCCTGTAACTCCCGGTATGGTACTGACTATTGATAAAAAATCATTTACCCATACTAAAGAAGATTCCGTTATTTTTCATCGCTTGTTTGCCCCTGTTGCCCCGCATACCACTGCTGCCAGAGGACGGGATTGTAAAAGTTGCCATAATAATCCTGTTGCCCTTGGGTATGGTGAAGGAACCTTGCTCTACACCCATGAAAACCGAATTGGGAAATGGACCTTTGAATCGCTCTACGCTCATGACCAGCACGACGATCTTCCTGCTGATGCCTGGACAGGATTCCTGAAGAACCGGACGGGGGAAGTCTCAACCCGTACTAATATATTTCCGTTTGACATCCAAGGCCAGCAAAAAATACTGACCGTCGGTGCCTGTTTAACCTGTCACGATGGGCAGTCGGATGTAATGCAGCAATCACTTACGGATTATCAGAAAACACTCCGTCGGCGAAGCTCCAGATGCGTACTGCCGGATTGGTAATGGTATACAGAGACTATTTTTTGGGAGCAAGTGGCTCAGAAACTAAAACCATAAAAGGTTTAATTAAATAAATAATTATGAAAAATCTCCTTTGTCTATTTGTATTAATATTAACATTAAGCAATCTCCAAGCACAAAAGGTATATGATGCTCGAATTGGCGAAAAAGAAATTTTAACACCCTTGCCAAATAAAAAACCTAAAATAAACGGGCCGAAACTATACGGAGTCAGGCCAGGTAAAGAATTTATTTATCGAATTCCCTGTCAGGGAGAACGTCCGATAAAATTTGAAATAAAAGGATTAACACACCAATTAATTCTGGACACGGAAAAGGGAATCATTACGGGAATTGTTCCTAAAGAAAAAGGCGAATATCCTATGACAATAATTGCCAGTAACAAATATGGAAAAGTTTCACGGGTATTTAAATTGGTGATTGGGGAAGTTATCGCTTTAACACCACCAACTGGTTGGAATTCATGGGGTGGACATATGTTATTGATAACTGATGAGATAATGCGTAAAACAGCGGATGTTTTTGTTGAAAACGGTTTTGCAGATGTTGGTTTTCAGTACATTTCCATTGATGATTGCTGGATGAAAATTAGCAAGGAAAATTATGAAGCCAGAACAGAATCAAAAAAGAAACAGCACGAAGGGTTTAATTATGACGGTTTGGTTGGTGAAGTAAGGGATACCAATGGGAATGTTATTCCTAATCAGAATTTCCCTGATATGAAAGCGATGACTGATTACATCCATAGTTTCGGATTAAAATCAGGTATTTATAGTTCTCCCGGCCCATTTACTTGCCAAAATTTTGTGGGTTCTATGGGCTTTGAGAAGCGCGATGCAGACCAATATGCAAATTGGGGATTCGACTTGTTAAAATATGATTTATGTTCTGGTGGTAAGTGCCTGAACTCCCTGAGAGAAATAAGTAACTCATACCCCCAATCTGCGCTATGGCAGCCTATGACTACCTATGTAAGTTTACAAAGCAGAGATATTCTTTTTAATTTATGTCAGTACGGAAACGAAAAACCCTGGACATGGGCACCGGCTTTAGGTATTTCAACCTGGCGAACCGGTGGTGATTTAAACCACCATATTGAAAATTATTTTAATAATGCCTTAAGAATATCTACTGAATTGAGAGATTACAGTAAACCGGGTCAATGGAATGATCCGGATTTTATGTATATCCATAAGCTTCGTGACTTTCGAAAAATGGTAAATCCAAGCCAGGAAATTTCAATAAATACAAACCAGCGCTACCAATATGTGACTTTATGGTCAGTTGTTTGCGCACCTTTCTTTTTTTCCTGCGATATAACCGAGATTGATGAATTTACCATTAGATTGCTTACCAATGCAGATGTAATGAATATTAACCAGGATGAATCAGGACATGTTGCCGAAACAATAAAGAATGAAAACAATGAAGTTATTATGCTGAAAAAATTGGCAAATGGTTCGAAAGTACTGGCCATTTTTAATACGGATGCTGAGAATGAAAAGATTATAATGATTGACCTGGAAACAATTGGTTTTAAAAACCTCGCTGAAATATATGATGTCTGGAGACAAGAAAATTTTGACAATTTGTCCGGAACCTTATCAGTCCGGTTAAGTGCAAATGGGGTGGGTCTGTTTATTCTTAAATAATAAGTGGCTGCAGCAAACCTACTACCCTGGAAAACTTATTGCCGCATACACGATCGAAAAATACCAGTGGAATATTTTATTTTTTGAATTCCAGGAAATGAGATCCATCAAAGGTTTCCATGGAAACAGAAGCAATCACTCCGGCTTAAAAAATACACACGTGTGTAAAAGTAGAAATATTTTTTATCTTTTTATATTTTGTTCACCCTTCTTCCTCCATTGGGACCCATTCTCCATAATTCTCTTCTTAATTTCTCCAGGATTATAATCCATTTTCAGACCTTTTGTAATTCTTCAGAGAAGTCCGTTTTTTAAAATCTCTTGTTTAAAATTTTATTTACCGGCAGATTACTTTATTTTTGAGAAAATTCGGAAAAATTGAATAAATGGAACAGGAGGGAAGGAAGCGTTTACCCCGGTGGATGAAAATGCAGCGCGCTGGTGGAGATTCGTATATACGGATCAAAAAACTGGTGGAAAATAACCAACTCAATACCATCTGTACCAGCGGCAATTGTCCTAATATTGGGGAATGTTGGAATGCAGGTCATGCCACCTTTATGATATTGGGTGATATCTGTACCCGGTCGTGTAAATTCTGCGGTACCCGAAGCGGGCGCCCGCTCCCCCCTAACCCCGACGAGCCTGAAACATTGGCAACTTCAATTCAAATACTGCAACTTAAACATTGTGTGATAACTTCAGTGGACCGTGACGATCTTTCCGATGGTGGAGCATCTTTTTGGGCGGCAACCATTAAAAAGATTAAGGAGATTAACCCAGAGACAACCATTGAAGCATTAATTCCTGATTTCAAAGGGTATGAAGAAAGTCTTGATTTGATCATTAATGCAGGTACTGAAATCATTTCCCATAACCTTGAGACGGTCAGGCGATTGACTCCGCTTATACGTTCTGGTGCCAGTTATGACCGGAGCCTTGGCGTTTTGAAATACATGGGATCCAATGCCGCAACCGTAAAATCCGGGTTCATGCTCGGACTGGGAGAAACTCATTACGAAATACTGGAAACCATGGATGACCTGCTTGATGTCGGGTGTCGGATATTAACCCTTGGCCAGTATCTCCAGCCCACTCTGCTCCATATCAAAGTAAAAGAGTTTATACCCCCTGAAAAGTTCATGGAATATAAAAAAATAGCGTTGGAGAAAGGATTTGATTTTGTCGAAAGCGGGCCACTGATAAGGACTTCATACAAATCCGACAAACTAATGCATCATTTAAATGCCAGATAACGGTAACATCCGGGATTAACAAGTTCATCATACTCGAAAATGTTTATAGGGATGTTCCCTCTGCAATGAAAAATAAATCTTAAACAGATGAAACCCATTGTTGTTTTTGAAGATATTGGTTTAAAAGATTATAAGGAAACCTGGGACTATCAGGAATCGGTAATGCAGGAAATAATAGCCGCCAAGCTGGCGCAAAAAACGGAAGATCAGAGAGGATCAATTCCTTTGAATCGAATTATTTTTGTTGAGCATCCACATGTATATACCTTGGGGAAAAGTGGTACAGAAAAAAATCTTCTTTTAGACCATATCCAGTTACAGACAAAAGAGGCAGTATTTTATAAAACCAACCGGGGTGGAGATATTACTTATCACGGGCCGGGGCAAATGGTGGGATACCCTATCCTTGATCTTGAACAGATGCGGTTATCCCTCAGGGAATATGTTTTCAGGCTGGAAGAATCGGTTATCATCACCCTTTCACATTTTGGTCTGAAAGGGGAAAGACTGTCCGGTGCAACTGGCGTCTGGCTTGATCCCCAAACCCCGGGTAAAGCGAGAAAAATTTGTGCCATCGGTATCCGGTCAAGCCACTTTGTAACCATGCATGGTTTTGCCTTCAATGTGAATACGGATCTTACCTATTTTAACTATATCAACCCGTGTGGTTTTATTGATAAAGGAGTTACCTCCCTTAAAGCTGAACTGGGAAGAGAAATAGCATTTGGAGAGGCTAAAGAGGTGATGAAGATGAGTCTTCAGAAAGTTTTGGGGATCGAGTGGTTGAATTAATCTTCGTCATTTGTGTTTCAAAAGAGCGAATCAACTATTTTGTCTGGAAAAAGGATTTATATCAATCATGATGACAATACACACTTTTTCGTAAATAGGAATACACACTTTTTGGCAACGAGATTACTAACCAGCGGGTGGTAATACCAATCAGACTTACCCTTGATATATTCTTAATGAATTATGATTACAAAAGATTAGATGGGCTGCATAAGACTATTTCAGGCCATACACATTACGGAAGCTATTGGCTGAATCATCGTAAAATGCATCCCACCGAAATCATCGGACTGCAAAGGCCTCTGCCGGATTCGCCACCAGGAGCTGATCGATCTCCTGCTGTGTGAATCCTGCTTCTCCCAATGCCGGAATCAGTGTAGTGAAGATATCGGTAAATCCCCTGAATTTGCCTCCCCCCGATTCTCCGGGCCGGTACCAGCCTGCATCATGTGAGAGCAGTGCACGGTCCAGCACCCCGGCCTCTTTCATCGCTGTAAGACGCTCAACATACCATTGCGTGCTGGATCGTGAACCGGGATTTTTGTCCCTCTGTGCATTTACATTGTCCAGCGAAATCCAGGCGCCCCTTTTTGCGGCCGCAATAATTCCTTCCTGCGATCCGCCTTGTGCATGCACCCAAATGAATGCCGAAGGGGAAATACCCCTGCTCTCCAAAATGGATATCTGTTCAAATGCCGGACGCTCCGGTCCCGTGTGGGAGGCAATGACCAGCCCTGTCTTTTTGTGAGCAATGGCTGCAGCATTGATCAATAACCGGTGCCTGGCGGAAAGCGTATCCTCCGAATCGACACCAATTTTGATAAAGCCGGGCCTGATACCGGTCTCTTCAATCCCATTCCGGAATTCATCGATCCATACGGCTGCAAGCGCTTCAGGATCCATTTCAAACACTTCCCCCGGAATGAATTTATTGCTGCGGGCTCCGTAATACCCCGTATTGGTAAGGATCCTGACACCTGTTTGCTCAGATAATCGCTTCAGCAGCAGCGGATCCCGCCCCAGGTAGGCTGGTGTGCACTCGACAAAAGAATGCACCCCAAGGTTGCTGATTTCCTCAAGATAGGGAGCAACAACCTCAACAACCGTATCACGGTTCCATCGGTGGTATCCGGTACTGTCGGCCCCAATGAAATCCACCAGCAAGTGCTCGTGGGTCAGGGTGGTTCCTAATTCAGCAGGATCAATGGCCCCAGTAACGGTCATGATCTTTCCCTGGTCGGAAGGGAATCCAGGTGAACTGCAGGCGTGGATAATCACAGCAAAGCAGAAACCAATAATAAAATGTAAGTATTTCATAGTCTTTGCAATATTATAAAAATAATTGATTCATCTGGTACCCTGAATAAAACAATGGAATATTAAGAGATCGGGCATGATCAAGACTTTGCTGGCCTGGATGTTTCAATAACAACTAAAATGGGCAGGAAATCATTTGCTTCAAGGCTGTATCACCCCCAGCGCACAGAACCACCTTTATTATGGATTGATTTGATTTGGTACATGTAATCTTGAGTGAATTCTCCTTTTGAATTCTTTGTAAACTTCATCCTTAAACCACTATTAATAAGTATTATTCACATATGACGTGTGAATTATTAATCATTTTTCACGGATAATAAACATTTTTCACGTAAATTTGTGTTAAATATATTTCACGTCATATGCCTAATAATAATCGATTTTCCCGAGAAATAATTGAAAAAACAAATTTTTCACAAGAAATAAGCATTTTTCACGGAAGGCATGCTCCCGAAAAAGGAACATTGGTTGGAAATGGAGCTATTATTGAATCATTGGGCCTCCCCATGCCTTTCCCAAAAAAATTAGCTCTGATAAGTGAAAAACGTAGACAATATACCGCACCTGGCTGGATTGTCTTAACCCCGAGACATAAACCTCAGGATTCTCTTTATAATCAGCTTGTGTTTAGTATTAAATACGAAGGTATTAATCTTCTTTTCTTCAAGAAACTCTTTGAATCTGTAGATGAATTCATTATTGAAGAATTGGTCAAGAATGAACCATTAAGCCAATTCAGCCGGAGAATATGGTTTCTTTATGAATGGCTAACAGAAAAAAAACTGAATATTCCTGATCTGAAAGAAGGTAATTACATCCCTCTATTAGATGGAAAACTGCAGTATACAATAGGGAAAGGTGAAAATTCACCACGCCATACGAATCAGGAACAATCTTCCTGGCACAAGAAATTTCTGCCCATTAGTCAGCAAGAGTGAGAAATTGGAAAAATATATAAAAGAGGATCTTTCAGAAAAAACAACAGGTTTGGTGCGTAATGTCCATAATGATAATACTACGATGCAACACTCCAGGCAGAATTTCTGTTTGATTGCATTGATTACACAATTAATAAAATTATTCCGGTAGAAGTTTCATATTTAAAGAATTACGACCAAATGAAAGCCTGGTTGGATGACAATTATGAAATGCCTGATAAAACAGTGGCTTTATTAATCCGATTCCTTGAACAAAACAATGGAACATTATCTAATCGAGCACAAATCAAAGAATTTTCAGCTTTGACGAATGATGAGATACTGCTAATTGAGCAACAATATCAACGGATATTCCATAATATTTGAAAGGACCGGTAATTCTGACATAGGAAGACAAATTAGACCTTTTTACAATTTAATATTGCACTTTTAACCCAGGAAAGAAAGGTCAATTTCTTTGCGGTTTAAGCTTTCTTTTGGGTTGGGGGAATGTGGCCTTGCTTGTTGTTGTAAAGATTTTTACAAGACGGCTATTTAAATATTTTCATTTTAAAAAAAATCTGTTTTCACTACGTTTCTTATTATAATCGGCACTAGGAGATTAATTTTTATTTTCCTGAATCAAAAAACGCTATCAAATTAATAAACTATTAATTTCTATTTAATCCAATACAATTATATTCGTGTTGAAAATTTTTGAAACAATTATTAATTATTTATTACAGCTACCATGAATTTTAAACTTCCAAAATCAACGGTTATTTTTCTTGCTTTTCTTGTCATGGGATTTGGAGATGTGTCCGGACCTTTAACAAGTCAGCTTCAGGCGGAATTTAGTCTTAGTAATTTTCAAGCCGGACTGGTAACTTTTATGGCCTTTATTATGTTTGGACTTCTTTCGGTTCCGATGGGAATTTATCAGGACAGAAAAGGCAGAAAGCATGTCCTGCTAATTGGTTTGGTAGCAGCCTTAACCGGGATCATTTTACCTTTTCTTGGGAATTATTCATCTTTTGTATTAATTCTTGGAGGTTTGCTGTTTCTGGGAACCGGAGCAACTATGCTCCAGGTTGCAGGGAATCCGATTATGCGAGATGTGTCACCGGAAGGGAAATATTCAAGAAATTTATCATACGGACAATTTGTAAAAGGAATTGGCTCACTTTCGGGCTCGCTTATTCCCATTTTGGCTGCCAGATATTGGGGAATGGACTGGAAATTATTATTCCCAATATATGGAGCGGTAATCCTTATAGTGGTTATTTACTTATGGTTTACAAAAGTTGAAGAGAAGGCTACTCAGGAGAAAGAAAAGCCTGCTACGCTGAAATCATGCTTTGGTTTGCTAAAGAATCCGTTTATTGCTTTAATGGTACTGGGAATATTTGTTTATGTGGGTTCAGAAGTAAGTATGAGTGCAAAGCTTCCAAATTATCTGCAAATGAACTTTGATTTCGATATTAAAGAAAAAGGCTTATTTGGCACATTTTTCTTTTTTATTGCCATAATGAGCGGAAGATTTATAGGAGGTGTTATATTGAATTGGATCTCACCTAAAAAGTTCCTCATAATTACCAGCATAGTTTCATTACTCGGAATCGGCGGTTTATATTTTGCTTCCAGTGAGGTTTTTGCTTTTGTATTTATTTTCGTCATTGGACTGGGCTTTGCAAATATTTTTCCTTTAATTTTTTCCATCAGTGTTGATGCATATCCTAAAAGAAGTAATGAAATATCGGGTTTAATGGTTACCGCTATTATTGGTGGCGCATTTGTTCCCATATTATTTGGAGTTGTAGCCGATATATTCGGATTGATGGCTGGATTTTTAGTTCCTGCATTTTGTATTCTATTCATACTTTTAATTGCTTTTAAACCAGCTAAATAATTACAAATGGATTTATATTCTGATGAGAGAATTGTATTGACCCTGGATGCAGGAGGAACAAATTTTGTATTCTCAGTTATTCAAAAAGGGGAAGCAATTACTAAGGAAATTACCAAGTCTTCTAATTCACACAATTTAGATTTATGTTTAGCAACCATTAAAAGTGGATTTGATGAGATCAAAGCTGAACTAACTGAAGAACCTGTAGCCATTAGCTTTGCATTTCCGGGTCCTGCCGATTATCCTAATGGAATTATTGGTGATTTAAATAACCTCCCGGCATTTAGGGGTGGAGTTCCCTTGGGTGGGATTCTGGAAGATTATTTTAATTTACCGGTTTATATAAATAATGATGGTGACTTATATGCCTATGGTGAAGCCTTGGGAGGGATATTGCCGGAAATCAATGCGAAACTGGAAGCTGCAGGAAGTCCTAAACGTTACAAAAATCTTATTGGATTAACTTTAGGAACCGGTTTTGGGGCAGGCATAGTAAGAAATAATGAATTGTTTATTGGTGATAATTCTATTGCGGCGGAGGTTTGGCTATTCAGTAATCAGAAATCGCCCGGAGTGAATGCAGAAGATATTGTTAGTATTCGTGCTGTACAAAGAGTCTATGCTGAAGAATCCGGTATTGCTTACCCCAATTCACTAAGTCCGAAAGATATATATGAAATAGCTAAGGGAGAAAAGGAAGGAAATCAAGAAGCTGCCTTGCATGCATACAGAGTTATGGGAATCGCATTGGGAGATACAATAGCTAACCTGCTGACTTTTATAGATGGAATTATTGTTATAGGTGGCGGTATTACCGGTGCTGCAGAATTTTATATGCCGGCAGTATTTGAAGAGATTAATTCCAGCTACCTGCCTTCCGGTGGGAATCCTCTTCCAAGGTTAGTCCAAAAAATTTATAATCTTGATGATGAAAACCATAGTATGGGTTTTTATATGGATCAATCCAAAGAGCTTAAGATTCCCGGCAGTAAAAAGGTGGCTGTTTATGATCCTGTTCCCCGTTTAGGAATTGCTACAACAAAAATAGGTGCGAGTAAAGCAATCTCGTTGGGAGCATATGCCTTTGCATTGTCCAGAATTTAAAGAATTTCACCTGCACCTTCATCAACTGAGCTTATGCCATGATAATAATCTTTTTGCCACAGAAATGGTGCATAGGGCTAATTTTAAATGAATCGGGAAGTGATTTGAAGTCCCCATTTGACACGCGTTCCGAGCTGCGAATAAATGGATACACGGGATATAGTCGTTCCTGGGTGAGCAGGCGGTTATCGCTAATAAGCAAAATCGATGACCAGGTCGTTTTTAAATTGCGAAAATTAATCTTCTGTTAATTTAATTTTAATGATCGAAGCTATATTTATACTATAATTCAATTTATTAACTAATAGTATTTTTTAGAATGAAAAAAATTAAACTTTTATTAGTAATAATCATCGGAACTTTTTTTACTATTAGTGCTCAAATAGATACGCTTGCCATTTATAATCTGACAGATGGTGGTGGTGATCCTGTTATTAAAGCACCAGTTATTAAAGTCGTCGATCTTGGTTTTTCCGATTATACCCGGGTTGGCGTTATCCCTTCATCCGGTTCCGGTTTTTTTGTTTCGAAAGGTTTTCCTTTTGGAGATGCCGATTATGATACCAGTTTGTATCATACCTTTGTGGTTACTCCAGAGAATGGTTCAACATTATACATTAAAAAGTTTAGTATGAACCATAAGCGTAGCGGAAATAATCCAAATCCGGGCAATATCGTTAATTTCAAATGTGAAGTTTCTTTCAATGATACTGTATATGTTTTTGGTACAGGTACTACGATCAATTCAACGGCATGGTTTTATGCTGATAATTTAAAAATCATTTCCAGCGGACCAGTTACCTTTAAATTATATGCTAAAGATTTATTTGATGATTCACAAAGTTGGATGCAAAGGTGGGTATCTTTAATTGGCGCGGTGGCTCCTGAGGGAACCGACATTGAAGATATTACAGGACCTCTGGAACCAACTTATCTGGAAGTAGCACGCGATTATATTAATCCTCTAACTTTCTACAAACTTAATGCAGTAGGCGAACTGGCTGCTCCACTTATAAATGATATGTCTGGCTTGCCCTTAAATTATACTTTCATTGTGAGTAATGAAGTTGATTTAACAAATGTAAGCTTCGATTTTATTCTTCCGGCTGGCACTACAATTGAATCAGCCATGCCAACAGATTTTTCAACTGTTTCAAAACAAAGTGTCGTGCTTAACTCTTCCTGGGGGACACGTAAGGCATATATTACAGTAAAAAAAATAAAGCCTGCTCCGAATGATGTGGATATAAAATTTGATATTACAAACAATACCAATTCCTGGACTGATGCCACAGAAGGTTGGATTGCCAACGGTATTTCCGAAACAGTGTCTTCAAATGCCCGGTTTGCAAGTGAAAAATCAGCTTTAGTTGTTGCATGGGCAAATGTAATGAATCAGTTATCTTTTGATATTTCTACGGAAACATCGGGATTTACTGGTATGTTTACTGTTGAATCATCGGGCGATGCTATCACATGGGACTTTGTAGCTCATTTTAATGGTTGTAATAATATTTCTTCCAGTGCTACAAGGTTAGTGACCTGGTTACCTGAAAACGCAAGATATGCGCGTTTTGTATATAATTGCCGAAACGGAAGTCAGACAGTTAATATAAATAATATCCAGACGATTTCATTCCCCGCTTCCCTTGCGAACACTCAACAGGCTGAAGAATTATTTTTTTATCCAAATCCGGCTCATTCTCAAATTGCAATAAGTGAAGCAAATTCATTGAAAGAATTATCATTCTATTCAATAAGTGGCGTACTCGTAAAGAGAATAACTAAGGTTAGTTCAGTGTTGAATGTGGATGATCTGAAACCCGGTATGTACTTAATTAAATCAGTTTTTTCAACGGGTGCTGGTTCAGTTTCACAAATAATAATTCAATAGTTATTCCTTAAATTTGTATTAAACCATTAAAAATCAAATATCGATGAAAAAATTCAGTTCCTATATATTATTTTTTGCGCTCCTTTTCTGTGTATATCCATTGAGTGCACAATCGAGCAGTTTCATCTTATTAGGGGATGTCCATTATGATCAAATGGAGGACCACGACTTCGAATGGGTAAATTCAAAATATCCGAATGATTTGAGCCAAATAGAAGGTTATGTGGCTAATACAAGTGCCAATTGGGATGATTTTATGAAACACTTGTCTTATATAGTCAAAACAAATACACCGGAAGTCAAAGCCCTGATCCAGGTGGGCGATCTTTCTGAAGGTTTGGCCGGTGATACAAAAGCGGATCAAATGGCAAAAAATGTTATGGATGCAATTGACAAATCAGGTCTTGGAGTTCCATGGCTAATTGCAAAAGGGAATCATGATATAACATCGGGGACTCCTGCAAAATCTGCGTTTACAAATAATTATATTCCAATGTTTCGAAAACAAACAGGTAATAATTCAATTAATTCTGCGAACTATTCCTATATGGTTGGCAATATAGAGTTTTTTGTTTGTGACTATTACAACCGCAGTTCATCAGATCCGATTGCATGGCTCGACGCAGCAGCTAAAGCTTCAACAGCTGCATATAAGTTTGCTATTTTTCATCAACCTGTTATTCCTGTCACCGAACGTTGCTGGCACATGTATGCCACTGACAACTCAAACAGACAGCGACTTTTGCAAGTTATGGCAACAAATAAATTAATTGCCTTAGTAGGTCATCTTCATCGTTACTCAGTTGTTCGCCGCACAACGGAATGGGGACCTATTGTCCAGATCATGGCAACCAGTGTTATCAGTAACCGGAACGATGTTACTACCAGCAATATGATCACGGAGTATGGACCTTCTATTGCATCTAATCTGCCTACTTATAGTCCTGAAACCCTGGATGCTCGTATAGCAATGCTTACCGCAGAACAAGCTTATGTAACATTTTATAAACAATGCACATTGCATGGATTTGGAGTTCTGGATATTGATGAGATAACCTCCAAAATGAAATTTGAATATTACGGCGGATTCAGTTGTGTGCCTTTTGATACAGTAGATATTTCAGCTTTGACAGCTGATTAATAGTTACGCTAAGGATGGAACCCTTTTCATCATCCAGGTCAATCCGGTTTACATGGATTTATTGGTATCTTTCTGTCCTTACGAAAACGAACAATTAGATATTCCGATTTGAATATTAATTTAAAGGTAAATCAGTTTTTCGTATAGCTTTTTAAACTCTATCGCGACATTGCGACAACCATAATGTCGCGATAAGTTTGTTAAGCTCTTTGAATATTCAATCGCGACATATTAAAATCTTTATGTCGCAATAAGCTCATAATAAGTTCCGGTCCAGCTCCTTTTGTCATAGTTCCCAAATTTAATCAGACCTAATTTGTTTTTCAAATTATGTCCAGGTATTTTGGGGGTTAAGACAATTGATCAAAAATTTTAATGTTAATCCAACATTTCTCTACACCGGCCAGGGACCAATGTTCCTTGCAGAAAAGGAAGAAATTGAGGAATTAAGGGAAGAAATAACCCAATTAGAGCAGGATAAGAATGAGATCCTGAAAAAATCCCTTGAGCTGGCAGAGATGGTAAAAGTTCTTGAGAAGCGAAATGGTGATTTGATTGATATGACTTCCCTGGCGTTGAAGAATTATAAGGAAGAGCAAAAGAAGAAAAAAGAAACCAGCAGACAACAAATGTTAAGTTAATTTGGACATGAAATAAAGTAATTTGTTACTTTGATTATAGGCATTAATTTACCCATGTGTAAGTAATTACTCTTCAAAACTTGCCCCAAACGCCCCAAAATCTGCCCCACAACAAAAAAGACCCCGCATCAAATGCGAGGTCTGTAAGGGATTGAGGTCGGTAGCGGATTCGAACCGCTGTAACTGGTTTTGCAGACCAGCGCCTAGCCACTCGGCAAACCGACCGTATGCTCCGAAGCTCAAATGAGCTAAGCAGCGCCGTGTAATTATGATCAATATCTCTCCCAAGAACGCGGTTCTTCTCCCCTGCGGATTACTCCCGGCTTTCGCCGCTCGTGAGCTCCCTTCGGTCGGTTCGAACCGCTGTAACTGGTTTTGCAGACCAGCGCCTAGCCACTCGGCAAACCGACCTATTATTTTTCCGAAGGCAAAGATAAGAATATTCTCTCTTTAACAAATAAAAAACCTTATCTTCAAACCCTGAACCATTCCCCAAAGCGCATGATATTTTTTTCAGGCTTTGAGTTAAGCTATCTGTTTCTGCCTTTAATCGGTCTGATTGTCGGATTTATGTCTTCCTCTATGGGTAGTGGCGGAGGACTTTTCTTTCCGGTTATCCTTATCCTGGTATACGGGATCCCCCCTCATATTGCTGTGGCAAGCTCACTGGCAGCAGGACTACCTATATCCATCGCAGGTTCCGCGGCGCATTACAGAAAAGGTACCATTAACCTTCGGATTGCCTACCGCTTTGGAGTGGCCGGGATTATTGGGGCCCTGGTAGGTGTTGCCACTATAAGCCTGCTGGATTCCGGAGCCCTGAAAATCATGTTTGGAATTTATTCCTTTCTGCTTGCCATCCTGATATGGCATAAAAAAGGAAAAGAGTCTTTGAAGGAGGTAAAGGGAAGCCGGACAAATAAAATCTATAGGAATCCTAAGGTGAAAGCCGTTATTTTCGGATTTGCCGGGGGTTTTATCAGCGGGGTTTTCGGTACCAGCGGGGCTGCACCTGTTTTTGCCGGATTACTCATCCTTGGAATCCCCTTTCTGAAGGCTATCGGAACTTCGATGCTCGTCGTTTTACTGAATACTCTTTCCGCCCTCGCAGGGCATTTTGTGGTGGGAAAGATTGACTTGAGCATTGTATTGATGCTTTCAGCAGGATCAGTGGCGGGTGCAGTGGCAGGCCCCCATTTTCTGGTCAAAACCTATAGAGACCATTGGGAAAAATCTCTGCGGCGACTCTTTTCTTTCATTATTGCTGCCATAGGCATCATCATGATAATTTCGGCGCTAACCAACTCCTGATGCATTTATGATAGGAACAATTTATCTCATTATACTGATTTATATTTTTCTGGGGGGCCTGGGAATTTTCTTTATAAACAAGAAAAAGACAAGGGAAGATGCCCGGAAAAACACCATCAAAACCATCAGTTATTTTATTATCATTCACACGCTGTTCATAAGCATCGCAATCCTGCCGGAAACTTTCTTTTTTATCGCTCTTCTGATTGTCTTCGCCGGCTTTGCCGAAATTGTAAATTTATTCGGAAAAAAGCCCCGGAACACTCTGTTTTTCATTATTTCAATCCTGATCTACCTGTTTTTTGCCGGCTCTTTTGCCTGCTTCAGCCGGATGGATAAGGAGATGATCCTTTTTACCTTTTTAATCCTCTCTATTTTCGATGCCTTCAGCCAGATCAGCGGACAGTTGACGGGACGAAGAAAGTTGATACCGGCAGTAAGTCCGGGGAAAACAGTAGAAGGTTTAATCGGAGGGTCATTCATCGCCCTTTTTAGTGCCCTATTACTCAAAAACCTTATCTCCTTTCCTGCAGTACATACGATGCTACTTGCCCTGGCCATAATTTTCTTCGCATTTTCGGGGGATATTGCCTGCTCATATTACAAAAGAAGGTTTGGGGTAAAGGATTTTAGTCACTGGTTACCCGGACAGGGAGGATTCCTCGACCGCTTCGACAGCTTTATCGCCGCCGGAGGGTTTATGGGAGTTCTGCATCTGGTTTCGGAAATTTTCAATAATTTTGGGTTTTTGTAACAAAAAAATCACAGGAAGTCCTTCCCATTCCTATTAATATGAAGCCTTAAAAGGCTGCAGACTCAAAACAGGATCAAACTTTTTTCATGAAACAGGGTTATAATCTTCAACACCAGGTAACTATTAACAAACCTTAAAGATACGTGGCAAAACAAATTGCACTAACCCTCATTTACCTCTTTGGATTACTGGCCCTACTTATTTTCAATGAACTTGTTTACCGGCGCTTAAACCTTAAAGGGGAAATTACCCGAAAATTCGCTCATTTTACGGCGACCCTTTCCACCATAACCTTCCCCTATCTATTTACAGATCATTGGTATGTACTGGCGCTGGCCCTCTTTTTCTTCCTGGTCCTCCTGCTGAGCCGGCATAATACCTACCTGAAATCCATACACGACATAGACCGGATTTCAATGGGAAGTTACCTTCTTCCTGTTTCCATTTATCTTACATTTCTTATATCCTTTAAGCTGAACGACCCTTTTCTTTTTATTCTTCCCATGCTCATCCTGGCGATTTGTGATCCGGTTGCAGGAATCCTTGGCATCAACCTTCAGCAATACAATCACAGGATTAGAATATTTAAATGGAAACTTAAAAAAACCTGGCTCGGATCCCTCTCCTTTTTTGTATTCTGCCTGTTGATCAGTGTTCTTGCTTTGTACTTCCATTATAATGAACTCGACGCTGCGAATTTCGGGCTCTCCGTGCTTATTGCAGTGACAGGTACACTCGCAGAGATGTTCAGCTATAAAGGGAGTGATAATTTGTTTATTCCACTGAGCGTTCTGGCTGTACTGCTTATCTTTCATCCGCTATAAAAAACGGCCGGAAGGAGGCATTCCATCTATCGGGGAGCAGCTCCGGAAGACCAGGGCAAGGGAATTGGATAAGTTCTAAACTCAGTCAATCAGTGAGTAATAAAATATTATGGATCAGTAAACAGGATTAAAATGAGAATTCAATTCAGAGGCGAAAATATTTTAAATGTACCCAATGCCATAAGCCTTTACAGGTTGCTGATGTTCCCGGTTATTTTGACTATTGGAATTCTTGGCTATGAAAGAGGGTTTGTAATTTTATTTTGTATAAATCTCCTAACCGATATCGTGGATGGATTTATTGCGAGAAATTTCCATATGCAAACAAATTTTGGAGCTACACTGGACAATCTCGCTGACATTGGCACCTATATCCTTGCTATTTTTGGCCTCTTTGCTTTTAAATGGGCAGAAGTGAAACCCTATTCCTGGCTGCTCTTTCTTTTTTTATCTCTCTTTGTCCTGAGCTATGGCGTAGCCTTTCTTCGATTCGGCAAAGTTCCCGGACTTCATCTTTATTCGGCGGTAATCGCAGGTTATCTTCAGGGGGCATTCTTCTTTGCCCTTTTCGCCTTTGGGTTTTGGCTTTGGTTCTATTATCTTGCTGTGGGTTGGGGAGTTATTGCCTATACCGAGAAAATCATCCTTCTCCTTCGTATTCCGGGAATAAAGTCGGGACTAAAGGGGTTATACTGGTATGAGAAATCACGCCGGGAAAATCCCTCTTAACCTGATCAGTTGGGTGGATTCATTCCAGGATGAAGCAGGGAGAAAGAAGGGCAAAAACCAGAAAATCAGTATTTCCTTCTGACAAAATCGGAATTCGGAATATTGTGGTGCAGAAATGATCCTGACATTCTATTGGGGATACCTTCGTTTTCAGTTTTCCCCAAAATTTATTTCATCAAGATTTTCTTTAAATCTCATCAATATTTTTGCCGGGTATACCGTGCTGTTGAGCCAACGGTTCATGGGATACTTTGTAAAGAATGTAGGATAATCACCCTCATTTTCCCGCTGCACTATCGTGAAGGCATTGGCGATAGACTTAGCCTTAGCCAGGTACATTTCACTTTTTGTTGCCACATATGCCTGCCAATAGGTTTCCATCATAATTCCCGCGGCCCTTCCCACCGGCATCCAAAAAACATATTGTTCCTGGACTGAGGGAGTGATCCAGTTTTCAGAGCTACCCCCTTTTTTATTCTGAAAAGAGACTTTCACAGGCTGTTCCCAAATGACAAACTGGTCTTCGGAAAAGCGGACCAGCTCTTCAGCCAGCTGGGGTTCTTTTTTATTTTTGAAAAGGTACATAGCAAGTTCGCATGCCTGTTCACGGCTGAGATTCTGGTATGGCGGACGGACATAAACATCCTCGAACTGGCCTTGCCAATCCCAGGTTACTACGGGGTGATCCATGGTCCAGCGGAGGGCCCGTCCGGTAGCTTTCTCAAGTCCCTCAAAATCATAATCATTTTTCAATTTGTCAAAATAATTAATGATCGATGTTGGTATCACAATATTTTTAGCTGTTGGTTCGCCGGTTTCATGATTGACAAACTGGTACCAGCTCCCGTTTTCCAATTGCCTATTAAGATAAGTAACTGCAATCTGCTTTGCGGCTTCCAGATATTTCTCGTCTCCAAGAACATCGTACAAATCCAGGAATGCATTTCCGGCATCCACCCCCATGATGCTAAAACTGTTGATGGGTTTCAGGTGCTGTTTGGGAGCATTTTCGGCATGTGGCCCGAAATAAGTCGGAACAAAATATTCCCAGGGTGTCCCTTTTTTAAAACGTATTTCCAACATATAATCAGCAACTACCCGGGCAAGGCGCAAAGCACGCTCCGCTTCAGAGGTTCCCGGTTTAAGGCGTGCATAGGTGACAGCACCAATTACCAGGGCACTGTATATTTTTGCCGGGTAGCGGTAATTAATATATTCCGGATCGGGTGCCTGATAGGTTAACCAATAAGTTACATAATCTTTATCCATTAACTGCTCCAGTGCCAGCAAAGCGCTTTGATCGTAAGGCATGACCGGCTCGTGATAGATACCATTGAATGGCGCAGCCCGGTAGAAGCTTTTATCGCCCGCTATGCCCAAAGTGTCCCCGTCAGCGGAAATCCCCATCACCTTCAATTGGTACATACCGACTGGCATCTCTTCCCATACCGGACTTAAGGGAGCATAAGGCTGTTTGGCTTCAAACCGGAATTTTTTTGTGGCCGCTTCAGAAATAACCTCAAAATGATATTTTACTGCTTGATCCATCTTTTTAAAATCGAAAGCAGGGGCATAAATAAACCGGCGGGCATTTTCATTCCAAAACGGTCTTTTTCCAGGCATTCCCGGCCGTATGGGAACCGAGGATTCCTGCCAGGCTGTTTTACCCAATCGTGTAAGATGTTCAGGCTGCGCTGTAACCGGATGAAATGGGGTCAGGAAAATGAAGCTAAGCGCAAAAATCTGCAATAAAATTTTTTGTTTGTGCATGAGATAGAATTTATTATTTCTGGGTAGATATTAAAACTCATTTTCGATTATTCTTCTTAAATCGCGGATAACATGTTTTGAAAGCTCCTTATAGCCTTCATCAGTATAGTGAACATTATCTTCTCCCAACCCAAAATATTGATGAATCCGGATAGAGGGTGTATACAGGTCATTCACTTCAATTCCATTATTTTTCATTATACATTCAGCGATTTTATTATATTTTTCAACCTCTTCAGGAATCCTTCCCGGTTCATCTGGCGGGACAAAGCTTGTATTGACAAATATTAATTTTGCCTTTGTCGACATCAATATTTCCACAATAGCTTCTAGATTTTTTTTGTATTGTTCCGGGAGTGTGGTCAGCTTTCCCTTTTGTTTATCCAAAGTGCCGGGGCCCCTGGAAGCCGGTACGCGATACGCCATATCCCATAAACCCCAATTAAACTGGATAATATCCCAGGCGTCCTTTTTCAGCCAGTCATTCAACTTTTCCAGTCCATTCGTGGTGGATTGTGCATTACCGGCCTGATGATACACCTCTGCCTTATCTTTCAACGCTTCTTTCACATAGGGAAAATAGCCGATAGAAATGGAATCGCCAATGATTAAAATTTTGATTGGCTTATCCTGATTGATCCATGGGAAAAGGAATAAAAGTATTAAAATGATAGATTTCATGGTATTTTTCCTAATTAAAACTGGAAACAAAGCATTAAATTTTATCTACCTACCCCCTTCCAGCACTTCAACAAAATATGACTCTGATTTTCGGGGTTATCCGGAGCCTTTCTTCAAATCCCGAAAAGACCATAAAGGTATAAAAAAAATATGCATTTGAGCTTTGACCTGCCGTAGAATGGTAACGGCAGCAAACTATTCAGCGACAAGGGTTAATTAGGCCTGAGAACGGGAAACTTCTTCGGGAAAGAAGGCTCAGCGGTCCTGGTATGGGATGATAATTCTTCCTCTCGTCTCAGTTTTTAATTATCCAATCCGTTTTCAGGAATTGTCATACCTTTATCCCGATCTTTTCTTTCATTGAAATTATTCACTGCCCTCATGAAAAAATGGAAAGACCTTAAAATCGGAACGAAGTTAAGGTACAGTTATCTTATACTTATCTGTATATTTTTCGCGGGAGGTATATATACTATCACCAGCCTGATTAATTTTAAGAATGAGCTGCGTGCCACCAGCGAAGGTTATTTACCCCTGGTAGAAAATACCAATAAGATTGAGCGGCTTACGAATCAGGTCCTTCAGTTCCTCTGGCAATTTACCGTACTGGGTAATAAAGAATATTATGATCTTGGAAAAAGCAGTCTGAAAGAATTATATGCTGCCCAGGAAGAAACCAAAATGATTATTAATAATGTAGCGGGACTTAATTCCCTTAATGTAGGGCTTGTAAGAATTGGAAGCTGGACACGCGATCTTGAGACAATCATTGATCAAAGTTTAGAAGTTCTTGGAGATGTGAATAAAAATAAGGAGAATTTTAAATCCCTTTCTTCAAAATTTGCCATTGAAGCCAAAAATATTCTCTATAAAGGGGAGAATAAATTACGAAATGAATTAAATCAGGAAAACATTCCGGGAGGATCACTTTACAACCGGCACAGGAAAAACAGAATAATCAACCTTATTTTGGATAAGGAAAACAACAGAATGTTGAATGTCTATGAGGCCATTTCCAAAGAGAGCCCGGATTTATTGAGCGCAGCCTTCAAGGAATCAAAATACATGGTAAACCTGCTGAATTTATTGGATAGTCTGGCTTCAGAAAGTTTTGAAACCGAAGGAATAAAAAAACTGAAAGGGTATTCCCAAGGATTTTCTTTAGAACTGTATGACCTTAAAAACAACCTTATCCGGTCGAGAGAGTTATCGGTTCGCCGAACCGAAATTGCCAGTGTGGTTATTTATGAAGCCGCTCTAATGGGGCAGGATGGAATAAAATATGCCGGTGAAACACTCAAAGAGAATTACCGGATTTTCAGCAGATCGGTTCCGGTTTACTTAATCGGTTTGAGTCTCTCATTGGTATTTACGATCCTCTTTTCCATTTTGATAACCCGATCGATTACTTCACCGATGAACAAGATCGTATCATACGCCGAAGATATCTCACGAGGAAACCTTGATGCCAGTATAGAGATTGCACAAAAGGATGAGATGGGCAGACTTGCAGGTTCTTTATTAAAAATGAGCAGGAAATTAAAAGCCAATATCAGGGAATTGAAAAAGGTGGAACGGGGAATGCTCTCCATCTCCATTGAAACGGAGGAAAGAGAAAAGAAGCGGATGGCGGAAGACCTGCATGACAGCCTTAGTCCCCAGCTTTCAATTATTAAGCTGTACATTGACGCTTTAAAAAACACCTCACAACCGGAAGACAAAAGAAAAATGATCATTGATAACGCAGAGTCCACCATTTCTGAAGCCATTGCCCTCGCCAAACAAATTTCTTTCAATCTCCTTCCTAATCTTTTAAGTGATTTCGGATTGGAGAGGGCGCTACAATCTTTTTGCTCTAAAGTAAATGAGATTAGCCCCGTCACGGTTAATTTTATTTCTATGAATTATCCCTCGGGTCTTGACCGGAACACTGAGTTGATGCTCTTTAGAGTGGTTAAGGAGCTTATCAATAATACCCTTAGACATGCCAATGCAAAAAACATCAATATCAACTTGAGTTTAGTCGATGAAATCCTGCTTCTCGAATACCATGATGATGGAAAAGGATTTGAAATTGGGGGCGAAAGAGATAAAGAAAGCAGGGGATTGTCTAATATTCAAAACAGGATCCAATACCTGTCAGGTAATATTAAAATCGAAAGCAAGCCAGGAGAGGGAATGCATGTGCTCATTGATATTGAAATGAAAATCCTTATAAATGATTCATAAAAAAGCTGAAAATCCCTACCTTTACAACTGTTTCGTAATGCTTGAAGGTGATGTGGTTTAAAAAGCTTTTTCAACTACAAATTTAGATCTGAATATACAGGAGCAATTCATACAAAGAAAAGAATTAATCGAAAATAAATGAATCCTGTCAAAATAATGTTGGTCGATGATCATCAGATTTTCCGGGTAGGACTTGAGATGATCCTAAATGGAATTCCGGATTTCAAGGTCATTGGCAGTTATGGTGAGGGCGATTCTCTCCTGGTGGCATTAAAAACCGAGGTACCTGATTTGATTTTCATGGATATCCGACTTCCCGGACAAAACGGCATTTCTCTAACAGGAAAAATTAAAAAGATATTTCCCGAAATTAAAGTAATTGCCCTAACCATGTTTGGGGAAATTGAATATTTCAATGAAATGATCGAGGCGGGGGCAGATGGATTTCTATTAAAAAATACCGATATTCCGGAAATTGAAACAGCCATGAGACGGGTCATGAAAGGGGGAAGTTACTTCGCTAAAGAATTTATGGGCCATCTTATTCCAAGGTTAAATATCCCTCCTTTAAAAGAAATCACTTTCAGCGAAAGAGAGATTGAAGTCCTTCGTCTTATCTGCGAGGGATATTCAAATCTTGAAATTGGTCAAAAACTTTTTATTAGCAGTCATACCGTTGATGGCCACCGACGGAACCTGATATCCAAGACCGGAGTAAAAAATACAGCCAACCTTGTTATGTTTGCCATGAAAAATGGAATAATTCGTTGAATTCCTTTCCCTGAAACTTACTGTTTTTTATAAATCCAATCTGAAAACTTTATACCTTTTAAGCCTTATCAATTGTCATTATTCTAATATTCATAGGTTTCTTCTTACTTTTTGAAAGAATAATACTTCATTTTCTATCATAACGCAAAAGTACTGTTTTTGGTTGCCGGAATAAATCCCCACTTATTAGGAGGAAGAATAAACTATTTTTACGATACTTATTTTTATAACATATTACATGAAGAAATACGGAAATATTATTGCATTTTTATTTTTGCTTTCTCTGCCCATGCATTATGGATGCACAAAATCCTTTCAGTCTTCACAAAAGCAAAAGTCCGGTTTTGCAATTGTAGTGGATCCTGTTACCTTGGAAAAATCTGGTAATGCCATTGAATCTTATAAGTTGATGCTTGAAGAGGAGGGACTAAAAGTATTTATTATTTCTGATGACTGGAGCAACGCTGAGGTTATTCGTGAAGAACTGAAAAAATATTATTCTTCCAGGCCGATTCTGGAAGGGGCCGTTTTTATTGGCGATGTTCCTATTCCCCATATGATGGATGCCCAGAATTTGGCTTCGGCATATAAGCGCGACCAGAACCGGTATCCTCTGGAAATTGCAGCCATCCCATCTGACAGATATTACGACGATTTTAACCTAGAATTTGAGTTTATTGAGAAGGACAGCACAAAGAATTTTTATTATTACAGGCTTACGAAAGATCCCCACAATTTATCAGGTCCGACATTTACACCGGGCGCATAAAACCCAGTCTGATGGAGGGTGAGGATAAATATCAAATGATCTCTGAATATCTCGAAAAAGTGGTTTCTCTTAGAAACACAACACCCCTGGATTTCCTAATGAGCTTTACCGGTAATGGTTACAACCGGAGGCCATAACTTCCTGGGCAGGAGAAAAATTTGCTTTACGAGAACAGTTCCCGGATCTTTTTCAAGCGGGCAAGCGGGTGGAATTTACCGATTTCAGAATGGACGACTTCAGGAAACCTTATCTTTTAAGCAGGCTTCAGGACCCATCTCTCGATATCGCCCTTTTGCACGAACATGGCACCCCGGAAATGCAATTGATTAGCGGGACACCTGAAACCTCCTCCATCCCGGGTTCCATCGAAAATGTGAAAAGGTATCTCAGGGGCAAGCTCCGCTCTGCTGTTGAAAGTGGGAAAAGTATCGAGGAAGGGCAAAAATATTACATGGATTACGTTGATGTTCCCCAGAGCTGGTTCGAAAATACATTTGACGAAGAGATGATTGCCAGCAAATCGTATATAACTACAACATGGATATATATACCGAGGATGTGCACGCGATAAGCCCTGACGTGAAATTCATACTTTTTGATGCTGGTTTTGATGGTTCATTTCAAAAGCAAAAATATCGCGCAGGAGAGTATGTTTTTGGCAAAGGATCAACGATGGTTGCCCATGCAACTTCAGTAAATGGTTTGCAGGACGGATGGCCGGATGAAATGATTGGTCTTCTAGGGCTTGGAGTAAGGGTTGGAAATTGGGCGAAACAGATCAATACCATGGAGACCCATCTGATTGGTGACCCCACGTTCTACTTTTCTTCAGATAAAAGGTTTGACTACAATAAATTGATCAGCTATGCCTGGCAGGATGAAAAACATCGCTCAAGCTGCTTGAATCGGACATCCCTGACTTGCAGTGTCTGGCCATTGCTAATCTTTCAGATAAACGCGATAAGGATTTTTCAAGTACGCTGGCCAGAAAATATTTTATTTTGCCCGCGTTTGAAGTGATGATGGAAATCCTTACCCAGTTATATAAATGCAATGATGGAAATTTAAAATCGGTATTGAGATAGCAATATGTCTGAGAGGAACTAATCCGCAGGTCAGCTGCATCCATGATTGGTGATTGTGGCGATGATGAACTGATCGAACCCTTACTGAGTGTAATTTTTGATGACAAATACTCGAAAAAAATTAGTCCAATGCAACCAATTCCTTTAACTTCATGGATCCTGATGTGTCATAAAATCCTTACCGGAAATCGCCAAAAAGTACAGCTACATAGAATATTCTTCAACAGTTAGGGATGAACTCCTTGGCAGGGCGGGAAGGAACAAAGAGACCATAAAGGGAATTTTAAAGTAGTGGCAAATGACAGTTCTCTAACCAAATACCGACTTCTCTGAATAAGGACATTGAGGAATTATTATTACCACTATGCAATACCGGATTACCTGAAGTTAATGACTGATCCGGATTTTGACAGCAACTTGCGGCTGGCACTGATGGAAGCTATGGGATGGTTCACCCATTCTAAATATAAAAACGAGATAATCAATGCATGCAAGGAGATTGCCTCGAAGGAAAACTTTTCGGAGGAAAGCAGATATGAAGCGGATAGGACGATAAACAGGCTAAATGCCTTTAAACCAAATGCAAAGAACTGATAAACAGCATGAATTTTTTTTATATTAATGTAACCCTGTTGTGGGCCTTCTTTTTCACTGTTAGTGGAGTTTCTGGCCAGTCCCTCCGATACTTACCGGTGGACACATCAATTATTCAGGGGAAATTTGAGAATGGTCTGAGCTATTTTATTAAGTCAAACCCTAAACCCGAGGGAACTCTTGAACTTAGACTGGTTGTTAAGGCTGGTTCACTTTACGAGGAGGATTCGGAGCAAGGCCTGGCTGGGTTCATGGAACACATGTGTTTCAATGGTATCAGAAATTTTCCGGGCAATGAGATCATTACTTTTTTCGAATCGGCAGGCATGCGTTTTGGCAGGGATCTAAACGCCCTTACCAGTTTTACAGAAACAAAATATATGCTTAGTATTCCTGGCAAGGATCCGGATTTGCTTGAGAAAGCTATTCAGGTTCTTGAAGATTGGGCTCATCAGGTAAGCTTCGAGGAGGAGGAGGTTGAAAAAGGAAAGGGGGGTTATTCTACAGGAATATCGTACAGGCCTGGGGGCACAGAATCGTCTCAGGGAACAATATTACCCCGCAATTTTGTGGCGCTCCTTATCAATACCGTTTGCCGATTGGAAAAAAAGAAGTGCTTGAATCCTTCAAACCCGCTGTTTTAATATCTTTTTATGAAAAATGGTATACACCGGACAGAATGGCTGTCATAGTGTCTGGTGATATAGATGCCCAACTGGCCCTTTCAATGGTCCGGAAACATTTCTCTCAAATACCCGCTGGCACTAAAACACAGGACATTCCTGATATGAGCGTTTCCTCTAATGAAGTTCCTGTATATAATATTAATAGTGACAAGGAAACGGGCAAAGAACTCCTTCGGGTTTTTTATCTGAATGATGTACGGCAATCCAATACTACTGCTGAGTGGAAAGAAGATCTTTCAGATCTGTTAATATGGGGTATGTTTTCCAAACGCTTTCAGCAACTCAACCAGGATATCAAATCACCTTTTTTATATACACAGGCAGTCACTGGACCGCTTGTCCGGACAAAAGAGGCACTTACTCTGACAGGAGAGGCGAAAACCGGAAGAATCAGGGATGCCATAAAAATTCTTTTCACAGAGATAGAAAGGATAAAAAAATATGGATTTATGCCGGCCGAATTTGCTATGGAAAAACAAATTCTTATCAGGCAACTTGAATCTCGCATCTCAGAAACAGAGGAATCTAAAGATATCGCTAACCAACTGGTCGGCAATTTTCTGGATGGCGAAACTCCATATGATAAAAAGGAAATGCTGGAGGAAGGGATGAGAATAATAAAAAGCCTTAGACCTGAAGATTTGAATCCGGAAATTGATTACTGGCTAGGCAGGGAACCTATTGTTGTAGCAAGCATCCCAGAAGACCAGCGAAAAAATATTAGGGTAGAAATGATCGCCTCTGTTCATAAAGAAACTTCAGGTAATGATCCAGGCCCATGGACCAACAACCTCTCAGGAAATTCCATTGATCCACATGTTGAAAAAGCCGGGAAGATTGTCCATGAAAAGGAACTAAAAGAATACGGGATAAAAGAATGGAAACTATCCAATGGGGCAACCGTCATTCTCAAACCCATCGCTTTTGAGAATGGCAAGGTGCTGTTTACCTCAATAAGTAATGGCGGAACCAATAAATATCCTGACGATAAGTACATTAGTGCACTGTTGGCAACACGGGTCGCCTATATGGGGGATCTTGGAAATATTCCTTTCAGTGAGCTTTCGAGCCTGAAAAAACTTAATGGCATCAACCTGGCCCCATGGATGAATGCATATGCTACTGGTACCAGGGGCAGTGCCGACTTCTCGAGCATCGAAATGCTTTTGAAACTCAACTATCTTTTCTTTACCGAGCTTAAGGCCGATTCAGCCAGTGCCGCCACCTACCTTGCAAGATTTTCGAGTCAAGATAATTGCTGCCGGAAAACAACCCGAAAACAGATTCAATGATACTATTACTAAAATCCTGTATGGAGATAATGCAAGACGGTTTTCCCTTTCTGATGAAAACGATCTAAAAGAGTTTAACCTTGAGCATGGCAAACCTGATCCTTACCGACAGATTTAAAGATCCTTCTTCGATTACTTTTATTCTGGTAGGGGATTTTGATCCGGATACTATCAGGCCGGTTATTGAGAAATTTATAGGAGGATTACCTTTTGTAAGCAGAACAGAAAAATCCCACTTTAAGAATTTCTTTACCTCCCAAGGATCAACAAAAGTCAATCTATTTGGTGGTGAGGCAAATAAATGTCTGGTGGATATTGTTTACCTGGGCCAAAATAATGGATCTGTGAAAGCAGAGAATACAGGGTTAATGTTATCTGAAGTCTTGAAATCAGGCTCCGGGAAGTGCTTCGTGAGGAAAAGGGCGGGGTATATGGAATTAATGTAGCTTATGATCCCGGAGCATACCAGCAGGATCATTTTAAGCTGGAAATATTCTTTGGTTGCTCCCCGGATATGGCACATAAGCATAAAGCGGAATAGTGAATCAAGGAAATTATGGAATTGAAGACTGCATGTCCGGAAGGGTACTTCTGGAAAAGGTAAAAAATATCATGGTGAACGACTTTGAAAAGAATAAGGAAAAAAACCGTTTTTGGCAGGATACCCTGGCCGAGATATATGGCTATGGAAAGGATCTGGATAAGAATATTTCAAAATATCTTCCTTCCCTGATGAATATTGGGAAAAAGGATATACAAAAATTCGCCGTCAGAAAACTAAAAGATGATAAAAGAATAGTGAGCACCTTATTTCCTTCAAAAAGAGAATTATCGGAGAGTCATGAATGAAGCCTTAACTATAGTAAAACTTACATCCTTACGGATTTTAAAATTATTGTTATTCCCGGCACTCATTTTAGTTTTCCCGGTATTACTGCATGCCCAGAAGTCAACTGCCACCCTCACAGGCAAAGTTACAAATGCGGAAACCTCTGAGCCGGAGCTGGGCTGTGCCATAGTCATTGTGGAACTTAATATGTGGGGCATGACCGACCAGAACGGAAATTATACAATCAACAAAATTCCCACGGGTGGGCCATATACTATCCAGACCTCCTCCCTCGGTCTTGAGACTTTTGTAAAGAAGCTGGAGTTTCCTGAGACGAGAGAATATAATCTGGATATCCAGCTCAACCGAATGTCCTTTGAAATGGAAGAGGTAACCGTCCTTGCGGAAGAAAAGAAAGGTCTCGGGACCACATCGAAAATTAGTAAGGAAGCTATGGAACATTTGCAGCCTGCCTCACTGAAAGACATCATGCAGCTGCTTCCAGGACAGGTATCAGCAACCCCAACCTTTCAGGCAAGGCAGAATTGTCAATTCGCGATATCGGGTCAAATTCCAATAGTTCCTTTGGGACAACTGTAATCGTTGATGGTGCGCCAGTTTCAAAAAATGCCGAGATGCAGTCGAGAAACACGAAGAACACCAGCGTAGATGGTGGTGGAGTAGATGTGAAACAAATTAGCACCAATAATATTGAATCTGTGGAGGTTATTCGGGGCATAGCGTCTGTTCAGTATGGTGACCTGACCTCGGGTGCAGTAATCGTAAAGACTATGGCCGGGGCAAGCCCGCTTAACGCAGTGGTTTCATTAAATCCAAGAATGAAAAAAGCTATCTGGAAAGGGTTTACGTTTAAAAAATAATGCCGGGGCCATAAATTTTGATATCGATTATACCTCTTCAATCAATAGTAAAATTGAAGCATATAAAGGTTTTGAACGGATATCGGGACAGGTGAGGGACCCAGTACTATATGAAAAAAAGCCCACCCTTTCCTGCAACGACAATAAATAAAACGATAAAAATCGAAATCATCGGCAAAGTGAAGAATTGACGAACAGATAAAGGATTGTCTGGGTGCCACGGTAGATGGAACTTAAAAAAACTATTGGTGACAATCTGGAGTACCATTTAACATGAGTATGAATGTCAGAAATTATATGCTAATGAAATGTCTCACTGGGTATATCAACCATCTCCAATGCGCGCAGGACACGTTGCTTCCGGCGTTTATGCTCCTTCTGAATATCATGCAGAATTGAACGTAGATGGCAAACCTTTAACTATTTGCAAAATAGCAGGAACAAAATATTACGAAATGGCAAAACATTAAACACTTTACTATATGGCTCGATTATCGGGCGAGCGGCAATAACGGAAGGGGAAGAATGTACGATGAGTTGCGGCCCCGCAATTAGGAGGAGGAACAGCTACCGTCCTAGACCTTATAAGGATACTCCCAATCTACGGCAGTTTACTTTTCTAGAAAAACCCAGGATATACATAACCAATAAAGCGGAATAGGAAAATACCATGATATTTTGCTGAAGGGTGAGAGAAACAGCTCGAGCCAGGATCAACTAAGTACAATTGAACAAGAAAATAACGCAAAAATGGCAATTGGCGGTTATGGCACACCAAAACCCCCACATCTGCCTGCCCGTGGTGCCTATTACAAAAGAATTATTGGCAGCCAATTCATTAGAAATCTCTTTTTTTTCAAGTCCGCCCTTCAATGATAGGTATTACAACAAGAAATATGAGGCCGGAGTAGAAGGTGAAATGGGCGAATTTAATTTTAGATTCAATGCTATTTTGAGAAGCAGGTAAATGGATTGAATTTTTCAAGCCATCCTGCTTTTTTCGAATTTTACCGATGGATCAGCACTGATCCGAACATCAACTACCCGGCAGGGTCGCCTCCAATAATAGATCTGCATAACCCCTCAGAAATAGATACCTTTATCGCCAGCTACCGCAAACCTGTGAATAATCAGGAATTTATAAAAAAGGGACTTGAGTATGTACTGGATCTCGGGGAAATAAAAGAATTAAAAACTGATATCCACGTATTGGGTGCATACATGCTTACACGCGCAATTACAAATAGTGATACCTATACCTTACCCTATGGTAACGGAGAAGAACAACTTCCATGGGTAGGAGTTTATCCAGCCGGTGAAGGAACGGAACTACAACGCTTTAATACCAACCTTATCGCAGTTACCCATATCCCGAAAATAAGATTGTAAAGGCAGTAAAAAAATTTTCAATCCATTTCTGTTGAAAGGCAGATGAATATAAAATTTGAATGGTAGTTATTGCAATAGCCATAGCATTGATGGATAAAACAGGATTAAGAACTCTTATTCCAAAAGAGGAAATCCTTAATCCAAAATACGACTATTACCTGGAAAAATATAAAGTAAGTTTTTTCGATCCTGAAGTGCAACCACCCCACTATCAGATCAACCTTCAGGTTACCAGCGAAATTGGATCCTCTGCAAGATTTTCTTTTTTGCAAACAATATTACTATGCACAACCCAAAGTATAAATCTAAACGGTCGAACAGTATAATCACTTTGAATAATCCTATATATTTCGGATTCGAATTAACATTCCTCTTTAAATAATAACCTAAAACAAATGAAAATGAAAAAAATCTCTTATCTATTGTTTGCTGCTTGGCCGTTATTGCCATAGCCTGTCAAAAAGACGATGATCCTGTTTACACTCTAACTGTTACTGTTCCTATCCTGGAAGTTACAGCTCTAATTTTGCTGAAGGGGCATGGGTTTATGCTGCCACTCCCAGTCTGGAAGGATAAACTCAGCCAGACAAACGCAGAAGGTATTCCAGTTGTACAAATCTTTCAGCCGGTATATACAACATAACCGCTCCAAAGCTTAACAGCATCAGAGGCTGAGGCAGAAACCGGTGTTTCCGGGGAGGTCGTTTTATCCGCAGCTGAAAATAATGTATCGATCCTTGCCACAAGGACCAAGATCTCATTCTGGCAGGTGCGCGGCTTGGCGGACTGGTCTTCAAAGAAGTCTACTATACCGGATCAAAAACAGTAGAAGATAAAAGCTACTTCTCCGACCAGTATTATGAAATTTACAATAATTCAACGGATGTGATCTATGCTGATGGCTTATGCTGGGCATTGTTGATGGTTGGGCTTCAAAGCAACCTTATCTGTTGGCTGCAGCATATCCCACTAAACAAGCCATTGCCAGTTTCTGGTATGTTCCGGCAGTGGTACTGAACACCCTATCGAACCAGGGGAGAGCATCATTATTGCCCAGATGGTGTGGATCACCAAACCGATCCTTTGGGGAATCCCAATTCTCCGGTAAATCTGGGGGATGCTGACTTTGAAACCTATGTTGTTCGCGATGACAACAGAGACCTTAATGCCCCGGCAGTTCCGAATTTGGAATTAGGATATGCAGCATCCATGGGCTTTGACTGGCTAACATCGGTTTTCGGATGTGGATATGTCCTTTTCAGAATTGACGGAGACATAGCAACCTATGTGAATAACAATAAAGCCACCAGGCCGGAATCAATCTCCACAACTGAGTATGTTCTTATTGAAAATGATATGATTATTGACGCCTTTCAGGCTTACGCGGATGATTCCGAAACAGGAATGCCAAAGTTACATTCCGTGAACGATGCGGGTTTCACTTTTGACCCCAATGGAACATACACTGGGAAATGCGTCCGCAGAAAGGTGAAGGCAGTAATAAACGGTCGTACCGTCTATCAGGATACAAATAATTCAACGAATGATTTTCTGAACAATCAGGATTGTGCTCCGAGATCGTTAAATCTTTATGAGGCTGGCTTAAAAGGGAATCGCCTTTTGGCCAGCCTATAAATTATTTACAGAAGAGATTTGCAAGCTATCTGACATTTTTTTAATATCTTATCGGGACATCTGTTGCCAGGGAGAGGTAACATTAAAGCCTTAGATCGTCGCTCCGGAAAACCATGGTTATCAGAATAAAGGAAGTTACGTGTATAAGAATTGTCCGGACGGCAATCACTCCCAATCAACAGGGGGACGAAAAGTAACAGGCAGATAAAGAAAGAAACCGGCAGCGAAAACGAAAGAAAAACTGACTGGCTGTGAGCATCACCCCGGCATCGGCAGAGAGGGGGGGGGGGGTTTTTGAGTAACCATGAACATGGCCGGTGGAGCAAGTGAAAGAATAATTTTAGCCGTTGGTGCTGATTACCAGGTAGCGGATGGAGCAAGAATCAAAGATCCAGACCCGTGAACGATTACTTTAACCTTGAATTAAATCCATCGATCATTTATGAGATGAAAGGCGTAAGGTTAGGAGCCAACCTTCAACTCCAAAAAGGCCGGGAAGATATCGGATATACCACCATCGAAAACTCCACAACCTATAGGTTCTTCACCTCCTATGGTCTAGGCAAGGGTGCAACCCCCAGAAATGGATGGTCATTTACCCGGAATTACTATAGCAAGGGAATTGGAGGACAAGTTCAGGTGGAATACCAAGTGGGTGGATTTACCATTTTTCATGCAGCCGGTTTTTTAACAAATACCGAGGAATGTGAAGATGGATCTGCAAATCCTGAAAAAGGTGCTGCGGGTGATTATCTTTCAAAAACTTTTCGTTTCCTGACAATAGTTAATTTTGAAAATTCCCTTTCACATAGTCTTCGCTTTATCCTCCCTTTCACGTTGGGTGAAGGTATTGAATTTATACAGGAACCTTATTTAATTGATAATATCACCTATTACAGGACCCTGGCAGAAGCAAGTAAATATTCAACTACAAGGCTTCAACCAAAGCTAACCGGGCTGATGGCCAAATCCTATAATTCCTTTTTGAACAAATGGGAAATTGAAGGTGGTGTTGAAATGAACATCCTTACAAACGAATATGTCCTTGAAGCAAGGGAAAGCTATTCAAATATAATACCTACCTTACGATTTGACTATTCGGTCTTCGTCAATCTGTTCAAATCGTATTTGGAGGTGGGGCTAAATTCATTTATAATATCGATGAGGAACTTACACAAATACGATCGTATACCCGATCGCTGAAATTTCATGGTGGCAAAGTCCCCCATCCGATAACCCACATTGACCGGCAATGCATATAGTCTTTACACCCATCTTAAAATCGGGAAAGATGTGCAGGTGCTAAGAAATTCAGACAAGCCAGGTTTTTTGTGATTTCAGATTTGGTTTTAATTCCGGTAGCCGCCCGGAATGGGATTTCACGCGAAGTCGGGAATATTTTGGGATTAAATTGGGGATAACATATTAACTCAATGCATACTTCATCGAATAGAATATTTTTCTTATACCATGAGAACAAAAAATCTTTGCGAATCTCGCCCCCTTTTCCTTCCGACTGCAAGTTTAAAACTTTTTATTAATTAAAAAAAATTCATAATGAAGTCAAAATTTATTTTTTTAATATCATTTCTGATCCGCACCCATTTCGAGGGCTCCTTCTGAAAAAACGCTAGAAACCCGCTTTGCCATTATAGTAGATAAAGAAAGCTACGAACAGGCCAGGACAGAAATCGATGCCTATTCAAATGTTTTAAATGAAGAAGGCCTGAATACAGTGCTGATTGTAAAGGATTATATCCTCCCAGATTCCCTCAAAGCGGACCTCCTTTCATTATATCAATCGCCAAACCCCATTGAAGGAGCCGTATTTATCGGAGATATTCCTATAGCCATGGTTGTCGATGCCCAACACATGACCAGCGCATTCAAAATGGACCAGAAACGATACGGTCGAAACCGCCAATGTACCTACAGACCGCTTTTACAATGATTTCGAACTTCAATTTGATTACATCAAACAGGACACATCAGACTTCCTGAAACATTACTATTCATTAAATTACGATTCTCCACAGATCATTTCACCGGATATCTATTCCGGTAGGATTAAAATGCCGGAGGTCAAAAATAAGTACGAATTACTAAAAAAATATCTTACAAAGGTGGTTGAAGAACATCGCGCTGAAAACAAACTTGACCAGTTTTTCTTTTCGCAGGCAATGGATATAATTCCGAATCGATGGTAGCCAGGCTTGACGAACAGGTTGTGCTGAACCAGCAATCTGCAGGAAACCCGTATAAACGGGAATCCATTCCAATTGCTAATTTCGTCAAGGAGCTTATATGTCGGAGTGGCAACCTCTTTACTTAGATATGGCTATGCTTCACCACCATGGATCCGAGGAAACGGAATATCTGAACGGATGGCCTAAAGCAGTCAATTACCCCCAACAAATAGATCTTATTAAACGATATATGAGGGAAAGGATCAGAAGATCGGAAAATAAACCTCCTGCTGAAATCACTAAAGTAAAAAAAGAATATCAGGAAAAATATGGGATCCCGCAATCCTGGTCGGAGGGTGCCATGGATCCCGAGGTCAGAAAAGAAGACAGCTTATGGTCGGCTAATCTTGACTTGGTCGTGGAGGATTTCGGAATTTACTATTACAAACCAAACGTCCGTTTTGCCATATTCGATGCCTGTTATAATGGCTCCTTTCATGCTAAACAATATATTGCCGGATCCTATATCTTCGGAGAGGGAAGGACCATTGCCGCACAGGGAAATACGGTAAATTCCTTACAGGACAAATGGCCTCAGGAAATGATCGGGTTGCTCTCGCTTGGGATGCGGGTGGGGGAATGGAACAAAATGACCTGTTACCTGGAAACTCATATTATCGGAGATCCGACTTTTGGCTTTGCTTCGGCCGATCCTTCCATTGACGTGCAAGGGTTATCAGTTCAGGAAGCAAATAACAACAAGAGTTGGCTCAATCTGCTCGATTGCCCCTATCCTGACGTGCAGGCCCTGGCCCTGAGAAAACTATACAACAACCAGTACGAAAATATATCTGCGCTTCTTCTCGAAACATATAAAACCTCGAAGCTGGGAAGCGTTAGGGCAGAATGCCTTAAATTATCGGCCTCCCTTGCAGACGAAAATTTTCCAAAAGTACTCGCCCTTGCTCTTACCGATGATTATGAACTGGTTCAGCGTTTTGCGGTAAGTATGGCGGGCGATTCAGGAGATGATGAGCTGATACCGGTTCTGGTGAAGCTTGGTTTCGAAAACCTGCCGGAAAGGGTAGTCTTCAATTATGGAAATATTATTCAGTTTTTTGATTGGCAAAACTTCTGCTTGAATTTGAAAAACAGTCAGGGGAAAATGAATTCCTGGCAAACAAGGAAGTTGCCTTGCCTCAGATCAGGGAGGTATACGCGAAAGCAAATGACCGGTACGATTATGTGTACAAGGCAATAACGGATTCAATGAGTTCAGACAGAGCAAAGTACAATGAGATCAGAACTCTTCGTAACTATAATTATCATAAGGGAGTCTCTGGCTTCATCGCCTTTTTGAATACCAGCAAGAATCAGGAACACCGACAGATGATGATCGAAGCAATGGGATGGTTCAAATTATCCAGGGAGAAAAGTCAGATCATCGATGCTTGTAAAGCGATTGAAGCGAATCCGGAAGAACCGGAGGAGATAAGGAAAGAGGCGAAGAGGACACTTTTAAGGTTGAGTTAGGTTTATAAAGAGGAAGGGCTGCCTCCGGCAGCCCTTTTTTATTGAAGTCACCCGACAAAGGAAACAAAATCTGTTTAGTAAATCATAATTTCTATTTTAACAACTAAAATGGAAATAGCCGATCCATTTTGTCTCTTCCTTAGAATGAAATATTTACAACCTGTTCTGCTCTATCCATTCAACAAATCATCCACTAATGCTTTTATCCTTGCCACTCCCCCCACTGTGTGAATGCTTTTCCTATAGTTTTTACAGTTTCCCGGGAGAGATTTACATGCTCCCCTTCAATGCCTTCCATGGCAATACCCCTTATGTCAGAACCATTTTGTATAGATTTCCAATCCATGTTAAAATAATATATGCGCCGTTTTCAGATTTCGTAAAGATATGAAGGATGTCATGAACTGAGAATTCCACCCTTAATCGCAAAGTTGTTCAATCAATGAAATCAACTCTTCTCTGGCATATTTAATTTTCATGTCGGGGATATTTCTATATCCATGTTCTTCAAGCAGATCAATAATTTTTCTTTTTGATTCAGGAAGTTTAAAAAGCTTGCCGTTCTCCAGAATAACGTAAAATTCTTCTGGAAGTTTAACGAACTTTGCCGGGATGTATTCCTGATATCCTCCTGTGGGTGGTTTTTCAGGTTGATAAGCAAAAGGCTCCTTCATGAAAAGCTGACATTTTGTCCCGGTAAGAAAAACGAAATATCCTGAAATAATATCTTTTCCTGTAGGGTAAACCAAATAGCGAAAGGTATTTCCATTGAGGTGAATGCTATCGATCTGAGTTTTATTGTCAAGAATCAAATAATTGTCAGAGCTGTCCGCAATATACTCTATTTCATCAAATACGTTATTATAACGTAATTTCGCATTAACAGGCTGTGCATTGGTTTTTAAATACACTGAACCCTCGAGAAATTCAGGATTTTTATAAGGGGATCCTTCAATATAATCGAAATCCCTGGCATTGCGCCTTTTATTGGTTCTATATTCATCATAGAGTTTGCCGAAAGCTATTTCAGGCTGAGCTATCAGCATATCGCCACTCCAAATCAGAGCTCCTAAAATAAAAAGGGCTGGTCTAAGAACTGTTTTAAATTTTCTATGCATAATCATGTAGGTTAAAAAGGCAAAGTTAGGAAAATAAAACGCTTCCTCCGTCCGTCCCTCATGAGTTGGTGCCTGTGATTTTCAGTTTTTCTGCTAAAAGCACGGTTCCATTGCAGGCCCCTTCTCTGATATATTCAACTTTATGAGGGGTAAAGACATTAACGGTTTTGGGATCGATCAAAAATACCGGAATCTTTTGAGGCACATAATGGATCAGTCCCGCGGCCGGATATACATTCAAAGAGGTCCCGATTACCACAAATATATCAGCCGTAGAAGCAATAGCAGCCGCCTGCTCCATTGCCGGAACCATTTCTCCAAACCAAACGATATTCGGTCTTAACAAGGAATTGTCGCTGGCCATTTCCCCCTCCTGAATATCGCGGTAGCCAATATCCACAATAATTCCAGGATCTTTGCTGCTCCTGGCCTGAGTAAGAAGTCCGTGAAGATGCAGAACTCTTTTGCTACCGGCACGTTCATGGAGGTCATCAACATTCTGTGTGATGATCACAACATCATAATCTTTCTCTAGCTGAGCCAGTGAAAAGTGTCCGGCATTTGGCGTGGCATTAGCCAGTTGAGTCCGGCGTTGATTATAAAAACGCAAGACAAGTCCCGGATTTTCCTCCCAGGCCTCGGGGGTAGCTACCTCCTCCACCCTGTGTTCTTCCCACAGACCACCGCTATCACGGAATGTCCTTATGCCACTTTCAGCACTCATTCCGGCACCTGTCAGTGCAACAAGTTTTTGCATAGGTAAATCTTTTCCGAAAGATAATTCTTTTATTTTTAAATGGGAAACTCACACTCCCAACGAATCCCTTCCTTCCGGCCAGTCTCTGAGGTCATCCAACGTGGAATGAACACTATTTACCTTTTTTTTGATCACGCTAAAGGAGGCATCCGTTTCTATTACGATCGCGTAAACATCAGCCAGGTCCGCAATTCCATGCTCCCTAGCGGCAGCCAGAATCTCAGATTTAACAATTCTTTCCTTTTTCATATTGGATAAGATATACTCTCCCTCGTATAATAAAAGACGGGGCCGTGACCGGACCAGTTTTTTCCAGAATGGGAAGTAAAACATCAATTTGGTCACAGCGAATTGCAGTCCCATCAAGGTAAAAATGGCTAATGCTGCATTAACAATAGGGGTATCTTTCTGCATCACAACCGAAGCCACGATGGAACCCATGGCCACGGTTACAATCCAGTCAAAACTGTTCAGTTGTGAGGTGGTCCGCTTTCCCATCAGTTTTACATTTATTATAATAATAAAATAAATGATCGGGGCAGTGACTATTATCCTCCACAAGGATTCCATATCCTCAAAAAATATCTTTTCCATAGAAATGATTTTGGTAGTTGATTTAATCTTTTTAGAGCATTCTTCTTTTATGGGAATAAAAGTAATTATTAAACCAGATAAAATCAATAAGGGAGAAGTTCGAAGCGGGAAGCTGGAGGTTGGGGGCTGGAATTGGGAAGCGGGTGGACTCTCCTCATCAGTGGTGGATTTTCCCAATAAGTGAATACTCCATCAATTTCACCACATCCCCACATCCCCACATCTTCTCAATGCGCCGTTGAAACCTGCAGCCCGGAGGAGCGTCTATCCACATCATCAAAGTAAATTCCCAAAAACAAGGGTACCATCTCCCCTTCAATACCATTCGGGGAATTCGAGAGGACGGCAATCCCAATCTCCTCCTCCCGGCAAAGGGCTATTTCAGCGCGATAGCCCGTAACGAACCCACCATGGTAGGCGATCTGTCTACCCTTATAACCAAATATTCTCCAGCCGATTCCATAGTCTTTAGAATCCGGACGGTCCCAGTTTCTCGTATAGCTGTAACTCAGCCGGGTCTGTATCTCCGGATAAAAAATTCGTGATGCTATCCTATCATTGAAAAGAGTACTGTCCTTTCCCGTCAGGGCCAGTAAATAGTGGGCCATATCGGAAATGCTCGCGTTGATACCGGCGGCAGGACAAGTACTGTAATATCGGTCGTTGAGACGCGTAGGTGCATAACCACCTTTGACTTTAACATGAGGATAGGCAATATTTTTGCGATCCCTGAAAGCGGAGAATCCGGTTGAGGCATCTTCCATACCAAAGGGATGGAAAACCTTTTCATGCAGCAATGCATCGAAACTTTGCTCTGTCCGTGCCTGAACAATGGTATCGTAAAGACTGAAAACCACGTTCTGATAACCATAATACCTCCCGGGAATCCCGGCGAGATTGACCTGACAAAGGCTCTCATATACTTTATAGTAGGGAACGCCGGATTCGATCAGGTCGTCGTATGCATGGGGGACTAATCCGGAAGTGTGACTTAAAATATTCCGGATTGATAAACTATAGGTATTCACCGAATCTTTAAGCCTGAACCCCGGAAGATAATCAACAACTTTATCATCAAGGTCAACCAGATTCTCTTCAGCGAGTATCCCCGCCAACACACCGGTAACCGTCTTGGAAACCGAGGCAAGACGAAAAACGGTATGGGGGTCCACCCTTGCTTTCTCCCCTTTTTTTCTCACTCCAAAACACTTCAAAAAAACAATATCCCCTTTATAAACTATAGCAATGGCGCCACCCACAGAACCCGCGTGTTTTATTTTTTGGGTAAGGATGGTGTCATACAGCGCAGTCAGAGTATCAATCCTCCCAACCTTCCGGGGAACTTCTTGTTCATTCTTTATGGAGTCTTTCTTCAGGTAATCTTCGGCCCTCTTTTCAAAAGTGGTGGAAAGAAATATTAATGCAGTTATGGCAATAAGTGGAAGAAGGCTTAAAAGAATATATCTGGGTTTGATCATCATTATCCTGACTGAAAATCTATTGTTCTCTTGTTTAAAATGGTAAACGGCGATGAAGGTAAAAAATTTTAAGAGGGATACAAAAAGTTTTAGACATTGAACCGCAATGGCTGGAAATTTAACCGCAAGGTTGAGGAGGAGAAGATTTAACCGCAAAGGTCGCAAAGGTCGCTATGGATTGCAATTCCTTGCATCTTTAAAGATTTAACCGCAAAGTCCAGTGGAGGAGATAACCGCAAAGGTCGCAAAGGTCGCAATGGATCTCCCTGTGCCCCTTTAAAGATTTAACCGCAAAGTCCAGTGGAGGAGATAACCGCAAAGGTCGCAAAGGTCGCAATGGATCTCCTTGCGTCCCTTGCGGTTTCTCTTAAATCCTTGCGCACCTTGCGTTTTCTTTCCCTTCCCTTGCGGTTCATCTTCCCTTTCCTTGCGCCCCTTGCGGTTTCTTTCCCTTCCCTTGCGCCCTTTGCGGTTTCTCTTAAATCCTTGCGCACCTTGCGGTTAAATCTTCTCCTCCTCCACCCTTGCGGTTAATTCTTCTCCTCCTCCATCCTTCCCTCAATTATAGCTTACCTCCTCAACCACAAACTCCCCGTATGCCATTTTTTTGTCAGGATACTGATAGACCGCCTCACATTTTTGGGGAAGTATATATCCCTTCTTTTCTCCATAGCTCTCTATCGGCGTAGACCAGGGCATTTTCTTTCCGGCATCGAAATTAACCCGGTCATTTGAAATAAAATTAACCAGCTTTCCTTCCTCATCAAAATAAAGACTCGCATGAATAGTAATATTATTGTTCGTGAAAGAAGCGTTTACCAGTTTCCCTTCCACATCGAGCCACTTAATCCTTTTATCGATTAAAGTTGCCGGAGCCAAACAACACATATCGTTGAAAAAAGTTACCGTTTCCGAAATATCCATGTCCCCTCCATCCATGTATTGTACTTTTACCAACGACAATAAACGGATATCCATAAAGGCCTGTTCATTCATATATCGGTGGTATCCTGCAACGGGTATATTTTTCATGGCTGCATCCATAAAAAACAAGCGTGCAGGGTTATTCATGAAATTATACTGGATACTATTAAAAGGCATCCATTCTGCCTGGTCATTCGCCCTGATTTTTCCGGAAAGTTTCACCTTGAAGCGATTGATTTTTGGTTTACCGACACTTCCGGTATAGCGAAGATAATGCTGAACGGGTACTGGAAGATTTGAGATATCCGATTCCATGAGTAAAGAGGGGCCAAAATATGCCTCCTGCGTCATTCCCTGGGAGACATCCTGTTTGAACTTCTGTAAAAAACCCCATTTTACGAACCCGAAAAGTGCCACCACCAGGATGATGGCATTGGCTATAGTTCCAAACCGGGCATCCTTCCAGAAATAAATAATAAGAAATTGAGAAAGGCAAACCGAGACAAATGCCAGTAACCACCATAAATTCCATTTAAACGCGAATGAAAGAGTTGTGACTGAGAAAAGGAAAAAGGCAACCAACCAAAGCAGACCAAAAGGCCGTGAAATACCGAGGGTCAATTCTTTTAGTTCAGCATAACCAAATGACTTCAAAAACCCCGGCAGATGGATAAGACTGTGAAGGCCAAGGAAAATGATAAAGATGATTCTCATGATTAATATGACTGAAATAGTTAAACAAAAAATACTTGAATTTCCAGTAATTTCAGATACGTGTTTTTAACTGAATCCAAAATTCTCGCAGGGGCGAACAGAAAATTAATATGTGTTAAAGTTAAGAATTTCATGTTTATGAGTGCTCCTCAAAGAACAATTATCAAACATTTATTTATAATGGATGTTTCTAATGAGTACATTGGATTCGTTCCCGCAAAGGTTCATTCTTCTGAAGCACCCTTAAAAAAATCCTCATGAAAGCAAACACCATCAAGTCCGTCAAACCTCTCGGTTTTCAGTGGGACACTACGAACCCTTTCATTTTTTGTGCCCATCATAATGATGCATACCCCCCCGGAAACGAAAACATGGGTCCCGATGCCCCATTAACCGGAAGGAGTATCGGCTCAGACTTCGTTCCAAGGGAAGGCTGGAGGATGTATCACGGGGAAGTGGTGCCCGGATTCCCGGTACACCCGCATCGTGGATTCGAAACTATTACCATCGTTCTTGAAGGATGGGTAGACCATGCCGATTCGCTGGGTGCATCGGGACGATATGGTGCAGGCGATGTCCAATGGATGACGGCGGGAAAGGGAATCCAGCATACGGAAATGTTTCCGCTTCTTAACCGGACTGAAAACAATCCACTCGAATTGTTCCAGATCTGGCTCAACCTCCCTGCCACCGATAAATTTGTTGAACCATACTATACCATGTTATGGAATGAAGATATACCGACCGTCTCTTCTAAAGACAAGGAGAACCGTCAAACCCACGTCCGGCTCATTGCTGGGGCTCTCAATGATAAACAGGCTCTCACGCCTCCCCCGGATTCATGGGCATCCAAAAGTGAAAATGATGTCTCGATATTTTTGATCAGAATGGATCCACAGGCTGAATGGGAAATTCCGGGAGCCATGCAGAATAGTGAGCGCTCCCTCTATTTTTACCGTGGAAGTTCCCTGCTTATAGATAAAAACGAAATACCCGCCTACCAGGCCGTCCATCTCGAAAGGGAATATCCGGTGAAATTAAAAAATGGCGGGGAGGAAGGTTTTTTGATGTTATTACAGGGAAGACCTATACAAGAACCGATAGTCCAATATGGCCCCTTTGTGATGAACACACAGGAAGAAATACGACAGGCTTTTGAAGACTATAGGAAAACAGAATTTGGAGGTTGGCCATGGCCCCGGCCTGATCAGGTACACGACAGAGAGGCGGGAAGATTTGAAAAACACCAGGAGTAGAAAATGGAAGTTGGAGGATGATTGCTTACAAACGATGGTCGACTTTTACTCCTTGTTTATTTAACATTCTGAAAGACAATTATCTGTCATATCACCGGTTTCAATTTGGAAAGTGGTATGTCCTATCCCGAATTTTTCGAGGATTTCCTCCTGCAACTCTGCAATAAAGGAATCCTTATTTCCATCAGGCATGATCAGATGCGAAGTTAAGGCGACCATAGAGGTGCTCATAGCCCATATATGAAGATCATGAATTTCACTGATTCCTTTTTTCGACAACAGATAATCCCGCACTTCTTTAATATTAATATTCTCCGGGACAGCATCGAGTGCCAGATCGAGGGAATCGGTAAACAGCTTCCATGTGCCCCAAACCACTCCTCCAATAATCAGGAAGCTCGTCACAGGATCAATCCATAATGCACCAGTAAGATAAATGATCAATCCGGAAATGACCACTCCCAGTGAAACAGCGGCATCAGCAGCCATATGAAGAAATGCGCCTTTGATGTTCAGATCTTCCTTCTGTCCTTTCAAAAACAAGAAAGCCGTAATGGTATTTATGATTACCCCTATTCCGGCTACAATCATAACCAGACCGCCGGCTACCGGTTGAGGATCTTTTATTTTTTGAATTGCTTCCCAGCCTATGGCCACCACGGCAGCAAACAGGAGCAAAGCATTCAGAATGGAAACCAGAATTGTGGTCTTTCTCAATCCATAGGTATATTTTCCTTTGGGGCGGATGGAGGCAAGCCAGGTTGCAGCCCAGGCAAATCCAAGGCTCAGGACATCACTGGCATTATGTCCGGCATCGGCCAGCAGCGCAGATGAATTGGCCAGCAAGCCAAAAAATACCTCAACCGCTACAAAACCAAGGTTCAATATAATACCGACTACAAATGCCTTCCTGTATTTATCCGGTTGAGAGTTTCCGTGAGAATGTTTCATTATTCACGATGTTTTTGTGCAAAGCAAGCGGGGTATCGTTTTATCCCCGCTACTATACCCAGGGCATTTTTAAAAGCCCGTGCGCTGAATATTAATTTTTGATAAATACTTTTTTTCAAATCTTTTTTATAATCCCTAAAAAGGATCTATCACAAAAATTATGTTAAACTTATGATAAATTAAACATTTAACAAGAAATATAGTTTATTTAGTGTTCTCTTAAAATGGATTTTTCCTAAAAGGGCATGAGCCGCAAAATATACATCAATGGTTTATTATTGAGATAATCAGGCTAAAATAGATTTAATTTAAAAAATAATGAAAACACGATCCTACATGAATCCATACCTGGCCGGAGTCTTTTTGGGCATGGTATTATTATCGGCAATCTATTTTTCCGGGCGCGGGCTGGGAGCCAGCGGTGGAATCAAATACTGTGTAGCTTCCATAATGGGATCGTTGAACATGGATCATGCCTCCAATTCTGCCTATTTTGGAAAATATTTTGAAAACGGATCCAATCCATTAAAGAATTGGCTGGTATTTGAAATTGCAGGGATGCTGTTAGGGGGCTTTATATCCGGACTCATTTCCGGAAGGTTAAAATTCACCATCGAGAAATCCCCAAAAATTTCTTCAATACGCCGTTTAATTTTCGCCTTCCTTGGGGGTGCATTTTTTATATTTGGCGCCCAATTGGCCAGAGGGTGCACCAGTGGGGCCGCATTATCAGGAATGGCGGTATTGTCCGTGGCCGGATTCGTAACGATGATCATGATTTTTGGCTCCGGATATTTGTTTGCCTGGTTTTTCAGAAAAAACTGGATTTAAGAGAAAAAGTTGTTGAAGAAAAAAGGCAATTAGGATAAAAAAGCCTGTCTTCTTTTAGATCAATAGTTTTAACAACATCATCTTGTTCGGGCATAAATATATTTTCGCATTCAAATTAACATAACATCAACACAATGGCACCCTATCTTGAATTAACAGAATCAACTCCCTGGATTGGTTTCCTGGCAGCTTTTATTATCGGTATCGGTTTTGGTTTTGCCCTTGAACAAGCCGGATTCTCCTCAAGCCGGAAACTTGCCGGAATGTTTTATGGTTACGATACCACCGTTCTCAAAGTTTTCTTCACTGCCGCCATTGTGGCTATGCTGGGGACCCGGTTTCTCAAATTCTTTGACCTGATCGACATGGATCTGGTCTTCATAAATCACTATTATGTTTATGCTTCCATTGTCGGGGGGCTTATCATGGGAGCCGGATTCGTAATGGGGGGCTTTTGTCCGGGGACAAGCATCAGTGCCCTTTCAATTGGAAAAATAGATGCACTCGCCTATTTGTTGGGTGGTGCTTTTGGAGCCTACCTTTTTGGGGAACTTTTCCCTGTCCTGGAACCATTTTACCTGGCAAAAAACAAAGGACCCGTAAAACTTTCCGATTCGCTTGGAATGAGTGACGGACTTTTAATTTTTCTGATCATTATCATCGCGGTCATCATGTTTTATTTTGCAGAAAAAGTTGAAAAAAAATACCATTATCTTAAATTATGAACTCCCGAATTAAAATTTCACTTGTTCTCCTCTCCCTGGGTCTGATAGCTTTTCTTCTTCCAGAAAAAAATAATCTTTCCCTACAGCTTACCCCGGAAGAATATTTAAAATATTTTTCGGAAGAACAACTAAGCTTTACCCCCGATGAAGTGGCATATTTTGTTGTCTCACAAGATAGCTCGGTTCAGCTTATCGACCTGCGCGACCGGGAAAAATTTATGGAGAATAGCCTACCCGGTGCCGTGAATATTCCCATTCAAGAACTTGAACTGAGGGAAAACTATAAGTATCTGAAACAGAAAAATCATAAAATGATATTGTATGCAGAGGATGACCTGAAACCTACTGTGGCGCAGTCTTTACTGGTAATGGCCGGACTGAGAAACATCTATGTAATGGAGGGGGGACTAAATGAGTGGTACGAGAAAGTAATGCAGTCTGAATTTACCGGTCAAACCATCTCACCTCAGGAGAACCGGCTTTTCGAAATCCGTTATAAAGCACGCAGATTCTTTAATGACATCAATAGCTTGCCCGATAGCCTGAAGATTCAATATCTTCAAAATAAAAAGGCGAAAGAACGGCAGCTTGTCGGGGGTTGTTAGATGAGAAATTCCCTAGGTTTGTGACGACACATCGCATCTCTGCATTTCAATTCCCCTTTTCATACGGATAATCAAAGATCATCTCCTCTGTAAATGGTTGCCAGGAGAGACTATTTTCCTCTTCCAGCATCTTGTCATGCATAAATGAATTGTTCCCGGCAATAATCGATTTTGCATCGTAGCCGAACAATCTTAAATAGGCTGCAACGAAGGCCGAATTATGACCTGTTCCGCAATAGACTGCAATTTTCTTATCCGGAGGAATGGTGGCCATCTCTGAAACTATTCCAAGGGTCCCGCCGGGTTTATACCGCACGGCACCCGGAAGATGACCGGATTCATATTTATCTTTCCTCTCGTAATTAATGATAAAAAAATCGCTGCTGTCTGCCAGGACCTCCTCTACATTGATTTTAGCTACTTTTACCCCTTCCTGGAAAATATCCCTGATTTTCTGATTCAGTATTCTTTCTCCGGAATCACCTCCTGAGCCCGGACCTGGGAAGGCAGATGGTGCAGGCGCAGGATTCTCTTTGGTTTCCAAATTATCCCGATACGTGTCAGAAAGTTTTGTAGCCCAGGGGTGAATGGCGTTGATATCCTTATTCCAGACAGACATCCCCCAGCGAAGGGAATAAACATTTCCGTATCCCATTAACCGCAAAAGTGAAGTAGCATAACTGGAACTTTGTCCGTGGGGGCAGGCCAGAACAATTTTCTCGTATTGAAAAGCTTTGATCTCATTTTCAAAATAATCGGGCAAATCACTAAAAGTAACATTGACCGCATCCTTGATGTGCCCTTTTTTGAAATCCTCCTTATTGCGGATATCAATAACCAATGTACCCTGACCGAGGCTTTCGAAAAGAGTATTAGCTTTGATCATCGAAGGAAATTCGCGGCTGTTCACGTAGTCGCCCTGATCCTCCAGGTAATCCAAAAGGAGTTGGGTTTCCGGATCAGGGACAACTTCGGTTTGTGGGCTTTCGGTGCGTGCTTCTTCAATTAATGATGCTTCTTTCTTTGAACTGTTATTTGTACAGGAGGAAGCCAATAGCAAAAAACTTCCTAAAAATAGAAATCCAATATATTTCATAATTGACATAAAAATAAAAATTTAAGATTCTTCCTATTCTCCTGCTTATGAATTTTCCGTTCCACTGGCAGACAAATAGGTAGTATCAACAGGATTACCAACTGCATCGTAGGAATAACGGATGATAGCGGCCCCGTTATCATTTTCAAGCAGATTGCCATCGCCGTCGAGGAATTTTCTTTCAACGACTGCTCCATGTTCGTCATAAATAAAAGAATTAACAGGAACAGACTTTCCTCCAAGTAGTTCATCATCCTGGTCGTAGGATACCTTTTCAACGACATATCCGTTGTCATCAAGCTTGTTCTCAAATTTAGCCCAACCCCAGTAAAGATTTGATAATTGACCCACAGAGTTATGAACTGAGAAGTGGGTAATGGCCCCTTTATCATTATTTTCAAACTGGAAATAGGAAACACCGACATCCCCACAGTTTTCAACCGTGCAATCATATAATGTATCGCCCATATAATTAGCCATCTTAACGGGATAACCATTATTATCATAGGAAAACCTTAATTCGTAAAAAGGGCAGAAGGGATTCATAACCGTTTCCTCATCGTTGAGGTTGTATCTCTTTTCCTGCACCATCCCGTCCGGCAGAACTTTCCATGTATAGTAGGCTATATTATTACGGTTTTCAATTTTCGTTCCGGTAGAATCCGTAAAACTCAAACCTGTACGATTTCCATTTTCATCTGTAGAATAGACAGCCTTCCATACACCGCGATTCTTTTTTGGATTTTCATTTTCATCATAATAGGTATAGATTTCTTGTCCCGGAGCATATTCTATACCGATCCTGGATGCCCCCATTGACGAATAGGAAAGCAATTCATTGCCACGGCGGTAGGAAACCTCAACCAATTGTCCATTATCATTGTATTCGAAGCGGTAATGATTTATCTCTTCTGCCTCCTCAGCAGTTAGCGGGTAAATGCCTTGAAAACGATCATAGGGGGTTTCAGAAAACTGAAGGTGCCGGTAATATTTTACATCCGGATCCTTATCCTGTTTTTTTGGTGAACAGGACATGATCAACGCCGTGAAGGCAATTAGTAAATAAACAATTCGAAATTTCATAATTTTAATATTTGATTAATTTGTATAGTTATTTCTCAATAATAATTTTTCTTGTCGCAATAAACCTGTCGCATTCCATCACTAAAATATAGGTACCGGAAGAAAGATTTTCCCCAATATCAAAATTTATTGTATTTGGGCCGGTTAAAAATTTCCCCGAATGGATTTGGCGGATTAGCTGAAAGTTAATCGTATAAAGCTTGAATTTTACCAGGGATTCATCCTGAATATTGAACTTAAGAACGAATTTACCGGCAGATGGGTTTGGGTATATCTCCATTCCGGTTTCCCGGATCATCCCTGGATTTATGCTTGTTGCAGCCGGAGTGTAAATCAGCTCCATATCAGAGAAATATGTCGATGAGGTTGGATTAAGCGTAATTTTTTCAGCCCCTTTGTTAAATGACACAATGTTCAAAGGCCCCTGGGCATGTTCACTTGTAAATTCTGTAATTATTTTATAGTCTCCATCAGGAACAAGGTTCCCTGATTTATCCAGGCAATTCCAGGTTTTTGTGTGGGTAGTATGATTTGAGAGGGTTGCACCACTATTTATGTCGGTTGCACTTCCTCCGGAAGCTTTGTTCCATGTATATAAATATTGTATCCGTTTGTTGGCATCCACCTCCAGATTCTTAACAAGTTTGTTGTTATTGTCCTCCACCCACATGGCAAAAACATGATTTGGGGAGAAACCTGATTTGGTACTAATTGTTTTAATAGAAAAATGAACTTCACCATTGGTTTGGGCAATGGACAGGAATGATAAGGAAAGAAGAAATGCAGAAAAAATAAAAATCTTCATAGTGTTAATTTATATACATCTCCTTTAACAATCCTTGCCCCTCTTTGTTTAAGCGACGAGAAAAGCTCTTCACTCAACAATAACTTTCAGCGTCTCATTGATTCTTACAGATTTGAGGCGGATAAAATAAAGGCCCTTTCCGTAAATTCCAAGATCGGGATGTTGATTCTCTGAAAGCTCTCCCCTGAACAGTCTTCTTCCGGTTACATTGAAAATTTCAATACTCTTTTCCGAGGCATTGGGAGAGTTAATTGTAATTAACCCAGAGGTTGGATTTGGGAAAATTCTCGATAATACCAGATTCTCCTTTCCTCCAGTATTCACTTTAAAACTTTGGGAAAAGAGCCAGTCCCACACCTCCTTATTTTCATAGGTTTTTGTCCAGGAATCATGTCCCCCATTCGGATAAAGTGTAAATGCCAGGTTGGAATCTACCGGCCTGACCACCCCTTTAACAGCATTCCATCTCTTTTCCACACTATCGTATTTCATCGTATAGGTACCATCTGCAACAGTTTTATTATCACCATAAGGATAGACATCCATTACAGAACCCCCATTTTTGGCAATTCGATCAAGATTATGGTAAGTGTTGCTTATGGGAACAGTACCGTCATTGAAATTATGAAAAGCCCAGATGGGGGTATTCAAGAGAAAAGAGGCAGGATCAGGAACAACTCCGGCCCCACAAATGGGAATGGCTGCCGCAATTTTTTCATAATGGGCTTTCAGGGCATTCCAGGTGCCTCCTCCACCTGCACTCAACCCTGTAACGTAAACTCTGTTTAAATCAACAGGATAATGCTGCGAAAAATAGTTGTAAATAGTAAGAAAATCCGCTGAACTCATAAAACCACCGGGTGCCTGAAGGGAGATGATTATCGCAGGATAGTCCTTCCCGGATTGAATCAGTTTTGGAGGACCATGTGTCAATAATTTGACCAGTTCTGATGTTCCATTCCCCCTCTCTCCGGATCCATGGAAAAAGAATACTATGGGGAAAACTTTTCCAGGCGATGATATAAAATCCTCAGGAAGATACTCATAATATCCAAATGGGGCATCGGTCATATCCAGGGGAACGGCGATTTGTTCGCCGGGTTGGGAGTAGGGTGGCTGTGCAAAAGTTTTAAACCCAAAACATAAGGCAATACCCAGCAGGAATTGAATGATTCTACCCTTTTTAGACACAATTTCTTCTTTTAATTCAACTGATCCGGAACAAATGAATCAATACAAATTATAAACGTATTTTTCCTGAATATGTTGGCTTTGAGCTCAGAATTTTTATTGATTGAATGCTCACCCGGTGTCTTAATATTTTGGACTGCTTTATATGAAACTATCGAATTGTGTTGATCACTTCCTGATTTACCTTCCTGATCCGCTCCTCATCTACCTTCACCAATTTCCGGTCGTAAGTGAGCAACCCATTAACCTCAATTTCAACATCCGTAGTTTGGGTATATACTGCAGCAGAGATCCCTGCCTTTATTAGTTTTTTAAGAGTTTCCGCGTATTCCACATAGGTATCGGTAACTTCGCCGGTGCTTTTGAATTTGATATAACCCCAGTTATTATCAGGTTTCCACAGGTGGCCGTCAATAGCATAACCGATTCCCCCGTATTCACCCATAACCGTTGCCCTCTGGGCATCATAGAGGTATAATTCAGGTTGTGGATAGTTATGCAGGTCAAGGATATCGCCCACAGGGAAATGGTTTCCTCCACTGGCAGGATTCACCAGCCGTGAAGGGTCATAGGCCTGGGTCCAGGCAACGATCTCGGGGGTCTTGAACTGTCCCCATCCCTCGTTAAAAGGGACCCAAACAACTATGCTGGGGTAAGGACGGCAATAATCCATGATTTCCTTCCACTCTTTCCTGTAAGTACTTTCCCATTCCTGACTCGGCAGAGGCTCGTTTCCCTTGTAATAATTCCTTCTTTGCCATCCCGGGAAACCATCTCCATGAGGCATGTCCTGCCAAACCAATATTCCCATTTTATCGCACCAGGTATACCACCGGGCGGGCTCAACCTTTACATGTTTCCTTATCATATTGAATCCCAGGTCCTTTGTTTTTTGGATATCAAATTTTAAAGCCTCGTCAGTGGGTGCGGTGTATAAGCCATCGGGCCACCATCCCTGGTCCAGTGGACCAAACTGGAAAATATCTTTATTGTTAAGCTGCATCCTCATGATTCCGTTTTCGTCCCTTCCGATAGAGGATTTTCGCATAGCAAAATAGCTCTTCACCTTATCGCCCGCAATTCCATTGTTGTATAAAGTTATTTCCAGATCATAAAGGAATGGTGAATCCGGACTCCAAAGTTTTGGATTTTCAATGTTCAATTCAACCGATTGCGTAGCAGCTGATTTTTCAATTAGTACCGTCTGTCCTTGGTCCAGTACCTTTACCTCAATGATTTGTGAGTAAAGAGGATTGGAGACTGTTAAGTTGACCGCTGCCGAATTTCTGTCGATATCAGGAACAGTATAAACATTACTGATATAAGATTTTTCAACAGGTTCTAACCATACTGTTTGCCAGATGCCGGTAACCGGTGTATACCAAATCCCGCTGGGATTGATTTTCTGTTTTCCCCTGGGCTGAGGGCCCTTGTCTGTCGGATCCCAAACCTTCACCATTAGTTTCTGTGTCCCTGTTGAAGTCAGAAAAGGGGTAATATCGAATGAAAACGGGACATATCCGCCCTCATGAAATCCAATTTTAATATCGTTCACCCAAACATCAGCCCTCCAGTCGACCGCCCCAAAATTAAGGAGAACATTCTTGCTTTTCCACTTTGAAGGCACTGTAAAACTGCGCTCATACCATAAAACACTATCAGCACCAACAGTTCGCCGGACCCCTGAAAGACTGGATTCCACAGCAAAAGGGACCAATATTTTACCTTCATGTTTTTTTGATTTACCAGAATTTACGGGAAGAATGGAATAGTCCCATAAACCATTTAAATTCAACCAATCGCTGCGTTCCATAATGGGACGGGGATATTCCGATAGCACATTGTCGGGGTCAATTTTTTGGGCCCATGCCGTTTTGATATTGTCCCCGGCAGGTTTCCATTGTGACCAGGACATTGTTGCCATTAGGGCAAGGGTTATAAACAGGAGGGTTCGTTTCATGGTATATCTTTTTTAAGTTTATTAAACTTCAATTTCAAATTAAATATTGAAGTAATAAAGATATAAAAATAATTTGATCAAATCATTACTAATGCACCAAATGGACCGATTCAGGCATTGGTTCTTCGGCTCCATCCGACCATCTCCGGTTGCTGCGAACCAGGATATTTCATCAACCTATCAATTTATAAACTTGTAAACTCATCACTCCCCCCTCTTCTCCAACGATTGTAACAGTAATCTGAAATTTTCATTGCCAGGATAGTTTTCTGCCAGGATCCGTGCATATTTCAGGGCTTCATCAGGATTTCCTCTTTCAAGGTTGAGCGTAACAAGGGTATACAATAAATTGGTATCATAAGGATTTAACAAAACTGCTTTTTTCAGTTGTTCTAATGCTTCAGCCGGTTTTCCAAGGGAATTTAGTCCAATGGCATAAACATAATTATATTGGGCATTTCCAGGTTCAAGTTCAGCGGCTTTTTTAAGATAGGGCATTGCCATTTCATTATTTTTCTTCCGGACTTCCAGCAATCCTATGGAATATTGAAGAGCTGCTATTTCGGGGTATCGGTCGATGGCCTGGCGCAATATCTTTTCCCCTTCCTCTTCCCGGCCCTGTCTCCGATAAAGGTCAGCCAGGTTCACATAAGGGGAGACCAGTCCGGGTTCAATATGAATGGCTTCCCTATAGGACGATTCTGCCTTTGCCAGATCACCCAGATTGAGGTATAAATTCCCATAATTCATATGTGTATTGGGATGATCTGAATTGATCAGCAGTGAAGCTTTATATTCTTCGATGGTTTCCGCCCGGAGATTTTTGTATCCTTCAGGAATATTCTCCTCAGGAACTACTGAAAGAATGTACCCGGCCATGATCCGTATCAGCTTGATTGAATCCGACATCAATGGTAGGCAATAGCTCAGGAGGACAGAGGGTTCCCGGTATTGAATGGCACTAAGGGCGGCATAGCGTATCAGGGGATTGCTTTCCGACATCATCCTGCCAAGAAATTGATCCGTTTCTTCGCCAGGGTAGTTTCCCAGCAATGAAATGGCCGTCGCCCTGACCATTGTCGCGGTTTTCTTATCGACGGCAAGATCTGTCAACCCTTTCCTGGCGGATGGATAATTCTTTCGGGCCTCAAAAAATACCTCCCCATAATGAGGTTTAGATAGAAGCTTATCACCATACCATTTTTTCAGATAACCGGTAGCCCATTCGACAGATTTATCGGCATGGCACTGATTGCATGCATTGGGTGTACCAAGTTTTTCTGAAAGATCCGGACGCGGCACCCGAATGCTATGGTCCCTTCGCGGGTCAATCTGCATATAAGTATTTTCATGCATATGACATTCATAACAAGAGGCTCCTTCTTTTGCCGGATCGTGAAAATGATGTTTCCGTCCTCCGAATTCGGAAGCCAGATGACAACGGTAACAAAGTGCATTCCCCTGTACATAGATTTTTCCACTGTGGGGCTCATGACAATCCTTACAGTTAACACCTGCCATATACATTTTACTTTGAAGGAATGAACCGTAAACATATACCTCATCCAGAATTTGCCCGTCAGGGTAATAAAGCCCCTCTTCAAGCAATGAAGGCCAATGTGTGTTCAACAGTGAACCACCATAAAAGTAATCTTCAGTAATCACCGATCGTCGGGAATGACAGCGGGCGCACATCTGTACCACATTGTCATTATCACGGGCCACCGACCTTCTGGCAGTAACAGAATCCGGATCAAATACCCAACTTGCATTATCAGTGTCTTTTAGCCTGATGGCTAATCCCATATCGGGAAAGGACTCCGGGTCGCCCCCGTTCTCAACAATATCCGCCCACTTTAGGTGATCGGAGCCGGGTCCATGGCAAGCCTCGCAGGAGACATCAATTTCTGACCAGGTGGTATGATAATTTTTGGTTTCGAAATTGTAGTTTTTTCTCAGATTGGTAGAATGGCATTCAGAACACATATAATTCCAGTTCTGGAGAATTTTTGTCCAATACAGCACATCATCGGGTTTAATTTCTTCATCCCCATAAACATGAAACCATCTTTGACCCCCTTGCTCTTTTGGCCGGGTATCCCAGCAAAGAGGAAGGCACTGGTACCTGCCTCCGGGAAACTCAATAAGATATTGTTGCAAAGGCCTGACGCCGAAGGTATACTTAATCTCATATTCCTGCATCTTTCCTTCAGGACCCTGGGTGTATACATAAAATTTGCCGGCTCTCCTGGTAAACTTTGAATCTACTCCAAAATGGGAAAAAGTAACATCATTGAAATCGCCCAGTACAAATTCTTCCGTGGCAGGTTGCATAGCCTGATCGTGATCTGAGCCCAGGAACAAATGGTATTGACTTTCATGACATTCCTTACAGCTCTCGCGTCCAACATAGGCTGCCGTTCCGGGTACATCTGTGTTTTCATTCTTATCTCCCGGTTTCTTCCTTTTGCAGTTGGACAAGATCAAAAGTAACGCAAAACCTGTTAGGAGAAGGGCTAAAAAAAAGTGTCTGTAACTTTTCATCGTGATAGATTAAGGCCGAATATCAATTTAATTTCAAATGTATATAAATTAGGAATTATTTGATGTGAATGAGTGTAATTCAAAAAGAATCTTAATAATTTTGGGCATTGTGTTCCCTATCCAATAATGGAGAAAAAATGAACCGAAAGTCATTTCTTAAAAAACTTGCCGCGATTCTTTCCACTGTGGCAGTTTCACTTGGCGGACTTAGTATTTTAAGGCAGTGGGTCCCAGTTTCCTTTGTGCGTGGAAAAAAGATTAAGATTGGGAAACCCTACCAATATCCGATGGACAGTTATACCTTTATCGACAAGAGTGGCATTTACATTTATCGCGACCATGAAGGGGCAAGTGCTGTTTCCGCGGTATGCACCCACCTGGGCTGCATTGTGCACCGGGAGGATGATAAATTTATCTGCCCCTGCCATGGCTCGGTATTCAACAATAATGGAGAAGTACTCTCCGGTCCTGCGCCCACAGACTTGAAATGGTTTCCTGTGGAAAAAGGGATAGATGGAAGTTTGATTGTGAATACGGGTTGAAACTGTGAATACGGATTGATACTTTATACAATAACAAACCTTATAAACTAATAAACTTAAACCAATTTCTCCTTGTCCCGTTCCACTATTATAAATAAAAACTTTTTCCTGCACATTCACGCCCCGCGTGTACACCCGCATTCTCTCAATCCTTATTACAGTTTTGGACTTGGGATCATGCTTGGTTTTCTGTTTCTGATCATGCTATTCACAGGAGTAACTCTGCTTTTCTATTATACCCCCTCTGTGGAAAGTGCATACAATTCGGTTAAGGACATTAATTACATCGTGCCCGGCGGGAGGATGATCCGGAATATTCACCGGTGGGCGGGGCATGGCATGGTATTGCTCACATTTCTTCACCTGATAAGGGTATTCCTCACCGCTTCTTATTAGGGACCCGTCTTTTAAACTGGGTGATCGGTATCGGACTGTTCCTGGTAATATTGCTTATGAGTTTCAGTGGTTATCTGCTTCCATGGGACCAACTCGCCTACTGGGCGGTAACCATAGGAGCCAATATTGCTTCTTCCGCGCATGAATTAACCGATTTAATGGGAATTACCTCCTTTCTGGATATAGGAAGTTTTCTTAAAAAAATTCTTATCGGCGACGACATGGTAGGTCAGGCGGCTTTGACCCGCTTTTTTGCGATGCATATTTTCTTTCTTCCAGTCACTTTTATAATCCTGACTTCTGTGCATTTGTGGAGGATCCGGAAAGATGGTGGATTAAGCCGTCCGGCATTGGTTTCAAGGGCTCCATCCACCGAAAAGCCGGGCTTCTCACGACCTGAAGACACTCAGGTAAAGCTAGTGACAAGAGAGAAAACTGAAAAATGGTATTCATGGCCCATTGTTCCCTGGATTGAATTGGGAATCTTTTTACTCCTGATTGCAGTCCTTTTACTTATTTCAACCTTTGCAGACGCCCCGCTTATGGAAAGGGCCAACCCAAACCTTCCCGAAAATCCGGCAAAATCTCCCTGGTATTTCCTCGGTATACAGGAACTCGTATCCTATTCTGCCTTTACCGGAGGAATATTAATTCCGATTCTCTTTTTGGTTTTTCTCATTTCAATTCCATTTATCGACAGGGAAAAAAAGTATTCCGGTTATTGGTTCTCAGGAAAAGAGGGTCTTCATATTCTGCTTGGAGCAGTGCTGCTTGGAGCCGCGATAACCATCCTGAATCTTTTCATTTATGTAAAGTTTGGCTGGCTTCGCGACTGGTTTCCAGGCCTTTCTCAAGTCTGGGTATTAATTTTCAATCCCGCCTCCCTTATGGCATTTTGTTTCATTTTCTATTCCCTTTGGGTGAGAAAACGGAAAGGATCCAACCGTATGGGGGCAATTGCCCTTTTTTCCTGTGCGATGACGGCATTTCTTATTCTAACGGTGGTTGGCATATGGTTTCGGGGGCCAAACTGGGAATTTTACTGGTCTTCCGCACAATGGCCAAAAATCTGACAGAGAGCGATGGAGGAAGGAAAATACATAAAAAATACACAGAAACTCATAGTTGGCAGTTCCGCTATTATCATTATGCTGTTGAGCTTCCTATGGATCAGATCAGGAACAGAGCCCTGGAAAAAGTATCAGAAGGAGTATTTTTCCCTCAACCAACGCATGTCCGACAGTTTGGGCATTAAATTAAACGATAAAGAAATTATCGGGATCCATGAAATTAACCTTGCTTCATTTGATAGAAAAGACCGCTGCATTTCCTGTCATAACGGAATGGAAAATCCCTTAATGGGTATTGCCCTTCAACCCCATACCAGCCATCCCGGGAATTTACTGGATACCCATCCTGTTGATGAATTTGGTTGCACTATTTGTCACGGGGGACAGGGCCGCGCGATGAACAAAAAAGATGCTTTTGGATTGGCTCCGGACACCCACTGGCCTCAACCAATATTATTTCAACCCTATATACAGTCATCTTGTGGAAAATGCCATTTAAGCATTTTTCAGATAGAAAAACCATTGGCTGGCACGGAAGTATTCATGGATGGCAGGGATATTTTCGCTGCGGAGGGATGCCTGGGATGCCATAAAGCGCGGGGATTAGGAGGAATTATTGGTCCTGATCTAACCGAGCAGGGAGAAAAAACCAGGCACGAATACAGTTTCCAAAATGTGCTTGGGGAACAAACCGTCTCAAACTGGCTTAAGAAACATTTCGTTGATCCCGAAATGGTCTCACCGGGGTCGAAAATGCTCAGGATCGATTTGCCGGAAGAAGAATTGGAAGCCCTGGCCACGTTTGTGATGGGACTGGCCAAACCAGACATTCCCGTTTCTTATTTTTCGATCGGGATGCTTCAGGAACTTAAAGGGAAAAGAGACACCCTCTATCCCCAATCATTATACTCGTTTAGCTGTTCCTCATGCCACGGAAAGTCCGGGGATGGAAAAAGTTATCTTGAATATAATAACGGGGTACCTGCCATAATGAACCATGATTTTCTGAGGCTTGCCTCTAATGACTTTATCCTGTTTACAATATTGCATGGAAGGAGCAGGAGGCAAATGGCATCCTGGGAAACAAACATTTCAGGCTTTTGGCCGGCCGAGCTTGTTTATTTAAACTTCTATTTAAAAAATCTTTTACCTTCCCTCCCGGACATGTCAGAGATCAGGAAAGGTAATGGGAATGAAATGGCAGGAAAATTCCTTTTCGATAAAAACTGTCAGACCTGTCATGGAAAAGATGGAACCGGTGACCTGGCAACTTCCCTGAATAAACCGGATTTTCTTAAACGGGCATCAAACGAATTTATAGCAGAAACGATTATCCGGGGAAGGGGCAATACAGCCATGCCCGGATGGCCTGACCTTTCCGTTCCGGAAATCCGCGATATCCTCGCCTATTTCAGGAGCTGGAAGGAGGCCGGTTACCTCCCATTCGAGATAGAATTTCAGAATACCAAACCCGGCAATAGGAGAAAACCTCTACCATTTTAATTGCTCCCGTTGCCATGGCAGTCATGGTGAAGGAGCCACCGGCCCGGCCCTTATCAACAGGGATTTCCTAAGAGCTGCCTCCAATGGCTTTATTTATCAAACCGTTGCGGAAGGCCGGGACCATACTTCCATGTTTGGCTGGTTAACCGATATATACAATACGGAACGTCTATCCCCTTCTGATATTGGAAATATTCTTACCTATTTAAAGGTGGAAAGTTCTGTTCCTCCGGATTATATATATCCCGGGCCGAACAGGGGAAATAGCCTCCAGGGGAGTGTTCTTTTTGCCAAAAACTGTTCCGAGTGTCATGGCAAAGAAGGGGAAGGGGTGCTAGCACCTGCATTAAACAACCAGGAATTGCTCAGTGCTGCTTCAAATGGCTATCTGCTGGGTACCATTACCCTCGGCCGCAAAGGGACAAGAATGCCCTCCTGGGGCTATGAAAGCCCTGACCACAATACCCTTTCGGTTAAGGAACGACAGGATATTACCGCGTACATAAGAAATTGGCAAAGAATTCAGATCGGATTTTAATGAATTCTTTATATCTTTATCAGTAAATTATTTAAAAATTACAATAACATGAAAAAAATCAGAATCCTTTTAGCATTATTCCTAATGGCCATTCTAATGTTCGCTTGTAATCCACAGCCACAGACTAAAAAGTCAGAAGAACTCATGGACCTGAAAAAAGAGAACTTTGAAAAAATGATCCAGGGAAAGCAGGTTGGCTTATATATTCTTACAGGTAGCGATAGCTTTAAAGTGGCAGTGACCAATTATGGGGCAAGAATAGTTAGCATTGAGCTTCCTGACAAAAATGGCGAAATGACGGATGTAGTACTGGGATTCGATTCGATTCAGGGATACCTCGATTCGCCCGATGTATATTTTGGACCCGTGGTAGGTCCCGTTGGAAACCGCATAGCCAAAGGTAAGTTTACCCTTAACGATGTGGAATACAATCTGGCAATAAACAACGGGGTAAACCACCTCCATGGCGGCACCAATGGTTTGCACAAAGTGGTTTGGGATGTGGCTACCGCCAGTGAGAAAAATGTAGTCATGCACTATCTTTCCAAAGACATGGAAGAGGGTTATCCGGGAAACCTTGATATTACCCTGACCTATAGCGTTGAAGATGGAAATACCCTTAAGCTTGAATATGAGGCAACTACCGACCAAACGACCCCCGTTAACCTCACCAGTCATGTTTACTATAACTTAAACGGGAAGAGCAATGACCCGATCAACAACCACATTTTACAGATAAACGCTGATTATTATACTCCGGTTGACTCAACCCTGATTCCTCTGGGCACTATCGAACCAGTTGCCGGCACTCCATTTGATTTCACAGAGCCAAAAGCGATAGGCCAGGATTTAAATGTCGAAAATGAGCAGCTCACTTACGGAAATGGATATGACCACAACTGGGTGCTGAACAAACCGGATGATTCCGATGAACTTACCACTGCGGCCACCGTTTATTCACCCAAAACGGGTATCCAGTTGAAGATTTTAACGGAAGAGCCGGGCATCCAGTTTTATGGAGGCAACTTTTTTAATGGCACTATCATTGCCAGGGATGGCAATCCCGTAACCTTTCGAAGTGGGTTTGCCCTCGAGCCCCAACACTTTCCCGATTCACCAAACCAGGAAAACTTTCCTTCTATTATGCTGAGTCCGGAAGATAAGTATACTACGGTCAGCGAGTATATTTTTACTACAATAAACGATTAATTCAGGAACTACATCTTTACCCATTTTATATCAGTGCAATTATGGAAAAATACCTTCTAAAAACCATTCTCATCGCCTTATTCTTTCTGTCTGCCTGTCAAAACAGCAATAATAAAAATGCCACTGGAGAACTAGATAAACAGAAACTCAGTCCCATGATCCAGGCAGAAGCCGAAACCCCGGAGAAAAACCAATCGCTCAGGGAGGCTGCTCTGGAAGGAAATAGTAATGAGGTGAAAAGACTGGTGCTGGAAGGAGCCAACATCAACGCTACAGACGAGGAGGGCCGGGATGCCCTTATGCTTGCTGCCTATAATGGGCATACCAATATCCTCTCTGTCCTTTTGGACCATGGGGCGGATGTTCAAAGGATAGACAGTTCCGGCCGTACAGCTCTGATGTATGCCTCAACCGGACCCTTCCCTGAAGCAGTAAAACTTCTGCTCGATCAAGGTGCCAAACCAAACCTGGCCGACAAAGAGGAGCATTTTACAGCATTAATGTACGCGGCTTCGGAAGGAAACCTGGAGGTAGTTAAAATATTGGTGGAAAACGGTGCCGATCCTTCCTTAACAGATATCGACGATGATAATGCATTGAATTTTGCAAGGAATAATGGGCATGATGAAGTGGTGGGGTTTTTGGAGAAAAAGCGCACGAATAATTAATTTCCAATTAGTTAAACATGGAAGATTTAACTACGAAAGATTTAACCGCAAGGGGCGCAAGGAAAGAAAACCCATAGCGTTTTCCCTTGCGAACCTTGCGGTTATCTCTCCTCCTTCGCCCCCTTGATATGCTTTATGAATTCATTATAAGGCTGACCCTGACATGCGGGATGTCGATAACGATAGAGCTCTGTCCTTTGCCCGAAATAATGGACATACGGAGGTTGTGAAATTCCTGGAAACCCTCTGATCCCCGTAGGATTTAATTACCCCTATTCCATTTCTCCCTTTATTGATTTTACAAAGGCAGAGACTTTATCTTTATTAACTCCCTCTTCTTCCAGCAGGCGAATAAAGGCACTTCCCACGATAGCCCCGGATGAATACTGACATGCCTGCCGGAAGGTTTCGATATTGGAAACCCCAAAGCCGGTCATAAGCGGATTTTTCAATTTCAGGGAAGCTACCCGTTTAAAATATTCTGTTTGTTGTTCCGTGAACCGGGTCCTGGCACCTGTAGTCGCAAAGGAGGAAACCATATAGATGAAACCTTCGGAGAGTTCGTCTAATTCCCTGATGCGATCTTCAGTTGTTTGTGGACTAATCAACAAAATATTAGAAATATTTCTTTTTCTGAATATCTCCTGAAAATTATTCCTGTATTCTTCCGGGGGAAAATCCGGAAGAATCAGGCCGTCTATCCCAACCTCCTGGCAGGACTCAAGAAATTTATCCATTCCCATGCTCAGGACCGGATTGATATATCCCATTAATACAATGGGCATATTCACTTCATCCCGTATGTTGCGTAATTGGTCGAAAAGCAGTTTCAGGCTCATCCCGTTGGACAAAGCTATTTGGGAACTCATCTGGATTACTTCACCATCGGCCACCGGATCAGAAAAAGGAATCCCTACCTCCACAAAGTCAGCCCCGGCAGTTTCAAGGGCTCTCATTATCCGATTTGTATCATTAAGTCCGGGATATCCGGCCGTGAAATATACCGATAAAAGTCTCTTTTTATTGTTTTCAAATAAGCGGGTTAATCTGTTCATGATTCCTGGGAATGTGGTGTAGGGTATTGAATGTAAGCGGACATATCTTTATCTCCTCTTCCGGAGACATTCACGACTACGATATCGTCCCTGGTAAATTTAAATTTTTCGAGTGCTGCAAGCGCATGGGCACTTTCCAGTGCAGGGATGATCCCCTCCTTCCTGGTGAGTTGAAAGGCGGCCTTCAGGGCTTCATTATCCGTAACGCTGCAATATTCGGCTTTTCCACTCTCGGCCAGCCAGGCATGAAGTGGACCTACGCCAGGATAATCGAGGCCGGCAGAGATCGAATAGGGCTCCGTTATTTGTCCATCCTCATCCTGCATCAAAAAAGTCTTACTTCCATGGATCACCCCCACCCTGCCGGTCCCAAGGGTTGCTGCAGTCTTCCCCGTTTCCACTCCTTTTCCTGCCGCTTCTACCCCGACGAGCCGTGTTTTTTCATGATCGATGTAATGATAAAATATTCCGGCAGCATTGCTTCCCCCTCCAACACAGGCCAGAATATAATCCGGAAAATTCCTTCCGGTCTGCTCTTCAAGCTGCTCCAAAAGCTCTTCACTAATAATCGATTGAAAATAGGAAACCATATCGGGATAAGGATGCGGACCCACTACCGAACCTATGATATAAAAGGTGTCTTCAGGATTTCGTATCCAATCGCGCATGGCCTCGTTGGTTGCATCCTTTAAAGTTTTATTGCCACTTAAAGCCGGAATTACTCTGGCTCCGAGCATTTCCATTCTCTTCACATTGGGTTCCTGCCGCTGAATGTCCAGTTCCCCCATATAAACAATACACTCAAGTCCCATAAGGGCGCAGACCGTTGCGGTGGCCACTCCATGCTGTCCCGCCCCGGTTTCCGCGATAATTCTTTTTTTGCCCATATGCCTGGCCAGGAGGATCTGACCGATTGTATTGTTGATTTTATGGGAACCAGTATGGTTCAGGTCTTCCCGTTTAAGATATATTTTTGCCCCATAATCTTCACTTAAACTTTCGGCATAAAACAAGGGCGAGGGCCTGCCGGCATAGTTTTTCAGATAATACCGGAACTGAGAATTGAAGGAACCTGAAATCAGGATGTCGTAGTAAATCTTTCGAAGTTCCTCTACATTGTGTCGAAGCATTTCCGGGATAAAGCTTCCCCCGAATTTCCCGTAATATCCTTTTTCATTGGAAATAAATGCGCGCATGTTTTATATTTTATTGTTAATCATGAATGTTTCTATTGTTTGATACCATAGCCCCTTTCCCTTCCCCTCCGCCTTTGACCCCACTTTCCACTTCTACCTTCCAGCTTCCATCCTTCTACTTGCAACTTCCAACTTCCCGCTTTCCACCCTCTTCCAACTTCTCGCTTCTCGCTACCATCCTCTCTCTTCCCTCAATAATCCCAGGAAAACCTCAATCCTTCCGACATCTTTGGTCCCCGGGCGAACCTCAAAACCCGAGTTCAGATCAATCCCGGCAAATTGCGGATGTCGGAGGGAGAGGATGGCGTTTACATGACCCGGATTGATTCCTCCACTGAGTAAAAAAGGATGGTCTAATTTATATTTTTCCAGAATCCTCCAGTCAAATGGTATCCCGCTCCCCCCATAATTTTTGGTAGCAGTATCAAAAAGAAAATATTCTGAACAGGTTGAATAATTTTCTAAAGCAGCAAAATCGAAGTCTTCCGCTATGCTGAAAGCCTTTATTATTTTAACGCCCAGTCCACTGGCCCAATGGCAAAATCCGGGACTTTCATTCCCATGAAGCTGAATATAATCCAGTCCATAATTTTCAATATTCGATTGCAGGAATCCCGGCTCGGGATTTACGAATACCCCCACACGGGAAATATTTCCGGGAAGGTATGAAATTTCCGGAGGATGGAGTCTGTCAATAACATACCTGGGAGATAAGGGATAGAAGATAAATCCCAGCATATCCGGCGAAAGCCGGCATAATGTCGGCACCGTGGCCACATCCAGTATACCGCAAATTTTGATTTTCATTGGGTATTATTAATTAACCATTTAGGAAGACACTTTTGAAAAGCATCTTCTTCATTCATCCTTTATTATTTCCTTCCCCGCAACATGCATGGTGGTTGGCTGCAATCTTTTTTCAATGCTTTGACAAAAATTCCTCGCTGCCAGGCCCGGCTCCGGTGTTTTCATGAAATTTTCTCCGATCAGGAAAGCCTGGTAACCCGCATGGTACAATTCCACGATGGTTTCAGGGTTATCCAGCCCGCTCTCAGAAACTTTTAAGCTCTCAGCAGGCAAAGATTTTACCAATTCAAAAGAACGCTGGGTATCGGTTTTGAAGGTATTCAGATCCCGGTTGTTGACGCCAAAAATCCGGATGGAAGGGTCCGCTTTCTGCACCTCTTCCTGGTTATGGACTTCAAAAAGAACATCCAACCCGAGGCTTCTCGCCAGATTGGTGAATTGAGAAATTTCTTTCACTGACAAAACTGAGGCTATTAGTAAAATCGCGGATGCTCCTAATGCGCGGGCTTCAATTATCTGATATTCATCGACGATAAAATCTTTTCTGAGAAGAGGCAATTGTGCTATACGAAATGCTCTCGCCAAATCTTCAGGCTCCCCTCCAAAATGAACATCGGTAAGGACAGAGCAGGCTTTTACTCCCGCATCCTTATATCCCGCAACGACCTCTTCTATTCCGGCCTGGTCATTGATGAGCCCTTTGGAGGGTGATCTACGTTTGAACTCAGCGATTACCGAGGGGCCATCCTTTGACAGTGCATCGAAAAATGAGGGCCGTTCCATATTGAAGGCCTTGCTTTGTTCCACGTCCCTAATGGAAATTGCCGCCCTTGAAGCAAGGACCTCTTTTCTTTTTGCCTCTACTATTTTATCAAGAATATTCATGTATACGTCATTGTTTAAAGTCAATATTTTTAACCGCAAAGAGCGCTATGTTTTACGCGAAGTTCGGGAAGAAATCCTTCTTTCTTATATTGTCCCCCAGAAGCTGCTATTAAACCTAAGCGTTATCATTATATCGAAGGATTAATTGTTATCACAAACCTGCTTCAGAACGTCTAACGCGCTTCCATCGTGAATGGACTTTCGCGCCATCTCGAAACATTCTGCCAGCGATTTTTCAGGATAAAGGCATCCAAAACCCATTCCCGCATTTACCGTTACACTTGCATTCTGCTCCGGGGTCCCTTTACCTTTAAGGATTCCAAGAAAGATGTCTGCTGCTTCTTCCACCGTATTACCGCCAAAAAGAGATTCAGCGCTTAATTTACTGAATCCCAGATCTTCAGGTGCCAACAAACTCTCTTCATTATTAGAAATAAGTTTAAAATTTCCGGTAAGAGAAATTTCATCATAGCCATCCAGGGAATAAATGACCCGGTAATTCTTATCCGTTTGCTGATAAATATAGTTGTATAATCTTGCTGTTTCCAGACTGAATACGCCCACCATTTGATTTCGTGGGAAAGAAGGATTGACCATTGGGCCAAGCATATTAAAAAAAGTTTTCACCCCAAGTTCCTGTCTTATGGGGGCCACCTGCTTCATAGCCGGATGAAATAATGGTGCATGGAGAAAACAAATCCCGCTGCGATCTAGCTGTCTTCGAAGAATTTCCCTGTCGGTCGTAAATTTATACCCGAAATAGTTCATGATATTGCTTGAACCGCAGGAAGAAGATACGCCATAATTTCCGTGCTTGGCCACTTTTACGCCACCACCCGCGAGAACAAGAGAAGAAAGTGTGGAAATGTTGAAGGTATTTTTGCCATCCCCACCAGTCCCGCAAAGGTCGATGGTCTCAAATTCGCTAAGATCAGTGTAGAGGCACAGGTCCAGCAAAGCATCCCTGAACCCGGCCAGTTCATCGACTGTTATCATACGCATCATATAAACGGTAAGAAAAGCAGAAACCTGCGAATTATTGTATTCCCCTTTTCCGATGCCAGTAAGAATTTCACGGGCTTTTTCCCTTGTCAGGGTTTTGTGTGCAGTCAGATGCTGTAATATTTCTTTCATTGTAACCAGTTATTTATCATTTGTTTGCCATATCGGGTAAGAACCGATTCCGGATGGAATTGCACCCCCCGAAGATCATACTTTTCATGCTTCAAAGCCATAATCCTGTTTTCATCGTCCCGCGCGGTAATCTTTAAATCGCCGGGCAAACCTTCTTCATTGACAACCCAAGAGTGGTATCGGCCGGCGGGGAAGGATGATGGAATCCCTTTAAACAGACTTTCATTTTCATCAGTCACCTCCATGGTTGTTGCCACTCCATGATATACCTGAGGAAGGTTCAACAGGGAACCACCAAAAGCTTCCGCTATTGCCTGACATCCGAGGCAAATTCCCAAAATACTTTTGGTGGGGCCCATTTCCGGATCAGGTCCAGACAAATCCCCGATTCTGAGGGGAGTCCGGGGCCGGGAGAAATCAGAATTTTATCGTATTTACCAATTTCCCCGACAGATATTTCATCGTTCCGGTAAACGTCCACCGGAAGGCCCGACAATTCCTTCAGATAATGCACCAGGTTATAGGTGAAAGAATCGTAATTATCAAGGACCATTATTTTCGTATTCATGAGGCTTATTTTAAAACATTATTGATCTCAAACTATCTATTGACAAAATCTTTTTCACAAATCTCCTTAAAAAATATTTTGTAATAGGGAACATTCTTGATAGCCCGAGTGCTCCCCTCTACCATCTCCTTTGTATGTCTTATCCTGAGAGATGCGATAAATCGCGTCTCTGTAACCATTTACCTTTTATCTTTTAAATTTCTTCTCCAATTATAATGGCTTTTTTTAAAGCCCCCAATTTATTACCCACTTCATCCAGTTCCTTTTGCTCATTAGATGCAGCCACTATGCCGGCACCAGCCTGATAAAACAAGGTATTGTTTTTACTGAGAAACGACCGGATCATGATCGCATGATTTATATCCCCGTTGAATCCTAGATATCCCAGGGCTCCTCCATAAAATCCACGGTTACGGCCTTCATATTGATCTATCAGTTCCATAGCTCTAAATTTAGGTGCCCCCGTCAGGGTTCCCGCGGGAAAGGAATCGCCGAAAATTTTTACCGGGTTGAAACCTTCCCTGAGCTCACCGGTAACCTCAGATACAAGATGAATGACATGGGAATAAAACTGGACTTCACGGAAGGTCTTTACAGAAACATGATCAGAGTTACGGCTCAGATCATTACGTGCCAGATCCACCAGCATAACATGTTCTGCGTTTTCTTTCTGGTCATTGGTAAGGTCAATAGCCAGCTGCCGGTCGTGCTCATCATTTCCGGTCCGTTTAAAAGTACCGGCAATGGGATTGATCCGGGCTGCTTTATCCTTAAGAACGATCTGCGCTTCCGGTGAAGAGCCAAAAAGTTTATATCCGCCATAATCAAAGAAAAACAGGTATGGTGAAGGGTTTATACTCCGTAAGGCCCTGTAGACATTGAATTCGTCACCTTTAAACTGCTGACGGAACTGCCTCGATAATACAATCTGAAATACATCGCCTCTGAAACAATGCTCCTTCCCTTTCCTGACCATTTGAATATACTCTTCATCCGACAGGTTCGATGATTCATTTTCATAGGGGCTGAAGTTAAATGCCCCTGTAGTACGGTTAGAAAGTATAGTATTGACCTCCTCCCGCCTGCTATCTTCTCCTTCTATTAGATTTTCAAGCAGATAGAGCTGATTATTAAAGTGGTTTATTGCAATTGTGAAGTGATACACTGAATAATTCACTTCGGGGATCCTGCAATCTTCACTAATCTTATTCTCAAAGTGAATTGAATCGAAATACTTTACTGCATCATAAGAGGTATAGCCGAAGAGCCCGTTCGTGTCCATCTCTTTTCCATTAAATGAAGAATCGATAGTGAATGAACGTATATACTCATCAAGAATTTCTGCCAGCGGATTCTTTACACTGATCATCAAATCTTTTTCGAAGCCGTCAGAATAGCTGATTTTAACCTGATTGTCTGCAACCCGAATATTTGATAATACATCGAAACAAATATAGGTCATCGAGTTTCTATTCCCGTGATAATCGGAGCTCTCTAACAGAATAGCATTCGGAAACCGGTCCCTTATCCTAAGATAAATGCCCACAGGGGTCACTAAATCAGCAATTCCGGGAGGAAACTTATGCAACTCAGGGTATAGATGTGTTTTTTTCATATTTTAATTTTTCAGGGAATATTCATGGGTATTATCTAAAACAAAAAAACCTGTCGGAATCCGACAGGCCATTACTATTATTTATTAAATACAGCAGGGGCTATCATTCATTCCTGAAGGTCGGAAGGAGTCTGTGCCACCACCATATTTTTGAAAAATTCATCATATAACTTTCAATTCGTAGACAAATGTCGGTATTTAATTTGAAATACAAAAATTATAAAGGCAATTTTTTGTATTTATTCTGCTTCCAGATTTTGTAAATTTGTATTGCCGGGTATAAATCAAGCTCATCCAGTTCTCAAGCGGTCTCTGTCAAAAAATTGAAAATCAACTTCAAAATCACAAGAAAAAACAGATTTTCACTCAAAACAAATCTAAAATTCCGTATTTTACAATCTAAATTTCTAAGATCTAAATTTTAACTCTTATGTCAAACAAAAAGTATATTGGCGCCCATGTTAGCGCTTCGGGAGGTGTAGAGAATTCACCTATAAATGCGGCAGCCATTGGAGCTGGTGCATTCGCATTGTTTACCAGGAATCAACGGCAATGGAATTCCAAACCCCTCACCGACGATAACATCCGGTTGTTCAAATCCAATTGCAGGGAGAAGGGGTTTGAGGCCAAACACATTTTACCGCATGACAGTTACCTAATCAACCTGGGACATCCCGGCCCCGAGGGACTGAAGAAGTCACGCGATGCGTTTTTTGATGAGATGAAGCGATGTGAACAGTTGGGTCTCACACTCCTTAACTTTCATCCGGGCAGTCATCTCAGGGAAATTTCCGAAGAGGATTGCCTGAAAATAGTGGCCGAATCTGTCAACCTGGCACTCCAACAAACGAAAGGGGTAACGGCTGTGATTGAAAATACTGCAGGACAGGGCAGCAATGTGGGTTACCGCTTTGAGCATCTGGCCCGCATTATCGAGTTAACAGAAGATAAAAACCGGGTAGGTGTTTGTATCGACACCTGCCATGGTTGGGTAGCTGGCTACGATTTTGTCTCCAGGGAAGGATATGAGCAGACCTGGGAAACTTTCGATTCCATTGTAGGGTTAAAGTATTTGAAGGGTATTCATTTGAACGATGCAAAAAAAGAGATGGGAAGTAAAGTGGACCGTCATACAAACCTGGGTGAGGGTTATCTGGGATTGGATCTATTTTCCCGGATGATGAAAGATGATCGGTTTAACGATCTGCCCATTATTTTGGAAACACCCGACGACAGTAAATGGGCCGACGAAATAATATGGTTGAAGTCACAACAGTGATCATAATAGGCAATGAAGATGATGAAGGAGATAACAAAAGTCGTTAAACTGAAAGATGAGGTATATCTTCTTTCCTTTAAAAGGGATTTTGAATTTTTGCCCGGCCAGGTCATCAGGTTAAGCAAAAATGGACTATCTCCCAGATTATACAGTATCGCCAGTGGTAACAAAGAAAGAGAAATCAATATTTTATTTGATGTAAAACACGATGGAGACCTCACTCCCCTTCTCTCCAGGCTTAGAAAAGGAGATGAAATTGAAGTTAGCTCTCCTATGGGTAGTTTCACTTGCACGCGGGAAGAAAGAGCATACTGGATTGCCGCCGGAACAGGAATTGCCCCCTTTGCTTCCATGTTTTATTCCGGATATGAACGCAAAAAAACGCTTATTCACGGGGGAAGTACCAGGGATTCTTTTTATTTTGAAAAGGATTTCTCTCCCCTCCTTGGGGACAACTATATTCCTTGCTGCTCAAGGGAGTGTGGAGAAAAAGTGTACAATGGCCGATTGACAAAATTCCTCAGGGAAAAGGATCTTTTACCAGTTGATCTTAAATACTACCTTTGCGGAAGCGCAGAGATGGTTGTGGAGTCCAGGGATATCCTTTTATCCAGAAAAATCCCTTATAAAAATATTTTGTCAGAAATCTATTTTTAAAATGGCAGGCAAAGAGAATTTATTTGGCAAAAGCCTTGAAGAATTAACAAATTTGGTGGTTGAGTTAGGTATGCCTTCATATACGGGCAAACAGATTTGTGAATGGCTTTATAAAAAGGATATTCATGAGATTGAAGAGATGAGCAACATTTCACGGGCTAATCGGGCCAAACTCTGTGAGCGATATAAATTGGGTCTTACTGCTCATTTAAGTGTACAGGAATCATTCGATGGGACAAAAAAATACCTCTTTCCGGCTTTAGATAAAAAATTTATTGAGACGGCCTATATTCCCGAAGAAAACCGTAGTACCTTATGCGTCTCTTCCCAGGTAGGCTGTAAGATGGGCTGTTTATTCTGCATGACAGGTAAGCAGGGTTTTCAGGGGAATCTTACCGCAGGAGAAATCGTGAATCAAATCAGAAGCCTCCCCGAAAGGGATAAACTCACCAACATTGTATATATGGGAATGGGTGAGCCTCTTGACAATACAGAAGAGGTTATAAAGAGCCTGAAGATCCTTACTTCGGAATGGGGATTTGGGATGAGTCCCGGAAGAATCACAGTTTCCACTATTGGGATCATTCCAGGATTGGAAAGGTTTTTAAATGAAACCGAAGCACATCTGGCCATTAGTCTCCACACTCCTTTTGATGAGGAACGAAAAAGACTTATGCCTGTTCAAACCGTATATCCAATTTTAGAAGTTTTAAATTATATCAGAAAATTCAACTGGTACCGTCAACGCAGGATATCCTTCGAATATATTATGTTTAAAGACATAAATGATACGGATGCACATATCAGGGAACTAACAACACTACTTTGGGGAATTCATTGCAGAATTAACCTGATACGCTTCCACCCAATTCCCGATACCCCGTTGGAAAGCACGGGAGATGAGCGCATCATTGCTTTCAGGGACGAACTTTCGCGGCAGGGAATCATTACCACCATCCGCAGATCACGGGGTCAGGATATTTATGCGGCTTGTGGGTTACTTTCCACTAAAGAACTTCAAAAACAGGAGAAGAAGGATTTTTGATCCCATAATTTTTGAGTTTGCCTTCACCCTCTTCACAAATTATCTGACCTTTTATCTTTCACCTTTCCTTCAGCCGTTCCTCTTCTTGTAAATATTCAGCATTACCAGCGAGAATGCAATGATAGCCATTCCTGCATAGGCGATTAAATTTGGTTTTTCATCAGGCATTAGTATCCATGCCAGGACAGCACCGGTAACAGGAATTAAAAATTTCCAGAAATTCAGGTTTGAAATTTTCACTCCCGGACGCTTCAAAAGAACAAACCAGATAGAAATGGCAGCTGCCGAAAGGAAGCTCAACCATCCGAGAGAAGCATAGAATTCAATGGGTTTTGGTCCTGACAAATGAAAACCTTCAATTGGAAGTGATAATAGAAATAGTCCCGCCCCACCAATAATCATGCTAAGGGAACTCAAAACCAATGGGGGCACATTTTTGGCATCTCTCGCAACCAGAACATTTCCGAAGCCTGAATTGATATTGGTAAAAACAAGTAAAAGAATCCCAAGGACCGGAATTTCACCGGAGGTCGTAAAACGGTTTCTTCCCAGGCTTACCAGAACTATGCCCGAAAACCCGAAAAGGAAAATCAGAAGTTTATTAAAACTCATGCGGTCATCCGACATGAAAAAATGAGCTACCATGGCTACAAAAATAGGCCCCGAGCCTACAATTATAGCGGTTAGTGAAGCAGGTACCAAATTAATCCCCATATAAAAAAGAGAGTACTGAATAAAGGTATTCACGAAGGATATAAGAAGAATTATTTTGAGGTTAGCTTTTATTATCCCGGAAAAACTTTTCAGCGAACCGGCGAAGGGGAGGATCATTAAACCCGAGATAAAGAATCTTATTCCCGCAAACTGGATCGGGGTGGTGTATGGCAATCCAATTTTAATCCCGACGAAAGCAGAGGACCACAGCAGACAAGCGATGATCGCAAGAAAAGCGGTACTAAATAGAAATTTTTTCAATTCTATAATTTTTATAAGGGTACAAAATTCGTAAAAAATACGACCATTGAAACAATTCTTTATAACTTTGTTTTATCAGGGATGATAAGTACCAAACCTAAACAGAGCAAAAAGTGAAAACAGGCCTGGTGTTTCCTAATTCAGTTACCCTGAAAAGTTCAGGTAAGACCGGTACCATAATACAAATCCATCATGAAGACAAGAAACTTAAAGGGGAAATATGAAATTGGTGAAGTAGGATTGGGATGCTGGCAACTGGGAGCAGATTGGGGAGATTCCCCTGAGAAAGATGCAGCTTTCGCAATTTTGAATGAAGCCATTGAAAATGGGGTCAATTTTTTTGATACCGCCGATGTTTATGGCAATGGCCGAAGTGAAAGATATATTGGCGAATTTATCAAAACTATAAATAAGAAGGTATTCATCGCCACAAAATATGGGAGAAGTGCTGAAGTTTACCCTGATAATTACACTGAGAAAAATCTTCGAAGTTCTGTTGAAGGATCTCTTCAAAGGCTTGGAGTAAACTCCCTGGATCTGCTTCAGCTTCATTGTATTCCTTTTGATGTTATCAAAGAAGGTAAAATTTTTACCTGGCTTCGGAAAATAAAAAACGAAGGTCTTATTAAGGAGTTCGGTGCCAGTGTTGAGACTGTGGAACAGGGCATGACCTGCCTGGAACAGGAGGATATTTGTTCCCTTCAGGTCATCTTCAATATTTTCCGGCAGAAGCCACTGGAAAAGCTCTTTCCAGAAGCGAAAAGACAAGGAGTAGGGATTATTGTAAGGCTTCCGTTGGCAAGTGGTCTGCTGACAGGAAAATTTTCGAAAGCCACTGAATTTGCTGAAAATGATCATCGCAATTTTAATCGAGATGGAGAAAGCTTTAATGTGGGCGAGACTTTTGCCGGCCTTTCTTTTGAAAGAGGGCTTGAATTAGTGGATCAAATTGAAAAAAAGTATAAACCAGAAGAGCTTTCAATGGTGCAATTGGCATTGAGATGGATTCTCGATCAGGAGGCGGTGACCACCATAATTCCCGGGGCAAGTTCCCCCAAGCAGGCAAAATCAAATGCGAGGGTTTCTAATCTGGAGCCGTTGTCCACAGATATTCATAAGCGCTTAGGTGAATTTTACCAAAAGGAAGTTCATCATTCAATTCGGGCAGAAATCTGAAGACATGGTCAAAAGATATCTTTAGAATACAGGTCCGAAGTGCCTTTTCCAGGGAATCAGCAGAAAGCTTTAATTTAAAAAGACAGATAGCATTGGCGCCCCTTAACTTAAAGGTGACCTGTTGCGGCAATGGTCAGGCATGCAGCATTATTTTTTAAAAAGTTCTATTACAAAACTATAACAATAGTCCTGATAAGGGATAGTATATTCTGCATGGGTCTTTGCCCCCCAGGAATTATCGCCGCCAACCCCCATCTGGGCCAGATCTATATGCAGGTAGGTTTCCGGCCTCTCTTTGAGGTCAATAGTATGGTAACCGTCCCTTTGCTTCCTGTCGAGATCATCCATCTTGAAATGCAAGGCTGAAAAGCATACATAAGGATCGCCAATAAACTTAATGCCTTCACCTGACTCATTGGTCAGGCTTATCCACCGCGTATCCGTCTTATAACCATTTTCCTCCGGTGCGATGTAAGGAACATACTGATCTCTCACCGTCGATTCATAAACCCCAACAAAAGCGGATTCTTTTCTGTCGGAATAATTTTCATGGGGCCCTCGTCCGAACCAGGTTAGATTTTCATAACCTTCGGGAAGGGCTAAAGTCATTCCAAATCTTGGCATGGGGGGCAAATCTTTATTACCTGCCTTGAGACAGCCACTCACCCGTACCTGTCCAGCCTTGTTTATCTCATAATCGAGATAATAGAAAGATGACACCTCAGGAATCCAATACTTCACGGACACTTCATAATTGTCTTTATTATTAAGTGTATGGGACATCTCCATCAATTCCGCATTTTTACCGGCATGTTTCCAGACTCCCAGTCTCTCCGGCATCCCATTCCCAAAATCATTTTCTATGGGAGCCCTCCAAAAGTTCAGGGCGAGGCCTTCATGCAACATTTCTTCTCCTTTATTTTTCAGTGAAGAAAGCCAGCCGTTGGACTTATCGAAGCTGAAGCTTACATTGGAAGCCTCAATACGGATGTAGTCACTGTCATCGAAGACAGCGATAGCCCCTTTTCCGGGGGGAACAGATGTTTGATTTTCCTGCATAGGGACTGGAATTTCAAACTGCTCAAAAGCAACAATATGACCGGCAGGCACCATTTCGTCCCCGGCTATCTTAAAGGCGGTAAGATTCAGGAAATATTCTTTGCCGGGTTCTGGCTTAAAGGGAACCATCTGAAGCGAAAAAATACGTGATTCTCCCGGGGGGACATCTGCACCATTCACCATTCCATCCTGCAAAATTTCTCCCCCGGTTTCCAGTTCCCAATAAATGGCAAATTGATCAAGATTGATGAAGTTGAACTTATTTCTGATCTCGATCTCGTCGAAGCTGAATTTCAGCGGTGTGAATTCAATATTTTGAAAAACTTTTTTAACCTCTATCAGTCCCGGATGTGGGGTACGATCGGGAAACACCAGACCGTTCAGGCAAAATGTCCCGTCGCTTGGGACATCGGCAGGACCAAAATCGCCACCGTAAGCCCAGTATTTTGTACCTTCCGCAGTATATTTAGCAATGCCCTGATCGACCCAGTCCCAAATGCATCCCCCCTGTAGCTGACGATTGCTTTCGATCACATCCTGGTAATCCTTGAAATTACCGGTTGAATTTCCCATTGCATGGGCGTATTCACATAATATAAGAGGTTTTTCCTGCACTTCACCAGCATACTTTAACAGATCGTGTATACGGGTGTACATGGGACAATAGATATCTGTATTCTTTCCTCCAAGTGCCCGCTCGTACTGGACCGGGCGGCTTGTATCACGCCACTTGATCCAATGGTAGGTTGTGTCGAAATTGACCCCATCACCCGCTTCATTACCGAGCGACCATATTATTACTGATGGATGGTTCTTGTCCCTCTCTACCATTCTTTTAGTGCGATCGAGATGGGATTTCCTGAAGACCGGATTGTTTCCCAGGGTCCGGTCAGGTTTATAACCCATCCCATGCGATTCGATGTTGGCCTCATCAATTACATAGAGACCGTATTTATCGCATAATTCAAGCCAATAAGGATCATTGGGGTAATGACTTGTCCGAACGGTATTGATATTGTTTTGCTTCATCAGTTGAATGTCCTTCAACATTAGTTCCCGCGACACCACATGACCATTGAATTCATCATGTTCATGGCGGTTCACCCCTTTTATGGTAACAGGCTTTCCATTGATCTGCAAAAGCCCGTGACGCACTTCTGATGTTCGAAAGCCAATATAAGCCCTATAGTAAACGGATTCCATTCCTTTTCCTGATAAATTGAGGACCAGTGTGTAAAGATTTGGAGTTTCTGCTGTCCATGCCCTGGCTGCAGGAAGGAGTTTTGTAAGTTCGAAATCCTGCTTTACTTCATTTTTAAATTTAAAATCGATCACTTCATCGAAAAGTTTGGCATTTCCTTGAAGAAGTGTTACCGCGAGTGAATATTTTCCCTTTCCAGCATTAAAATTCCGCACCTCGCCTGTCAATGAAAGCAGACCATCCTGGTAATTATTGGTTAACGAGGCATTCGCAAAAAAATCATATACCATCACTTTGGGTGAACTATAGAGGTATACATCCCTCTCAATCCCGCTTATCCGCCAAAAATCCTGACATTCCAGCCATGAGCCATCGGACCATCGGTAAACTTCCAGTGCCAGGCTATTTTCTCCGGGATGAATAAATTCTGTGATATCAAATTCGGCGGGAGTCTTGCTCCCCTGACTATAACCGACCTTATGCCCGTTTACCCAAATATAAAAAGCAGATTTAACAGCCCCAAGATGAATAAATACCGGTTGACCTACCCAGCCTGCGGGAGGCTGGAAACTTCTTCGGTAAGAGCCCACCGGGTTATGATCTGTAGGGATGAGAGGGGGCTTGGGATCATTCGTCCACTCATAGGTGGTATTAACGTAAATAGGAATCCCATAACCCTGAAGCTCCCAGTTTCCCGGAACATTTATTTCTTCCCAGGATCCGACATCAAATTCATCTTTATAAAAATCCATCGGTCTTTCAGAAGGCTTTTCTGAAAAATGGAATTTCCATTTTCCGTTCAGAGAGAGAAAATTTTGGGAAGTCTCCTTCTTTCCTGAAATTGCCAGCTCCATATTCTCGAATGGAAAGAGGGTGGTATGAGGATCCAATTTATTGACCTGCACGATATCGGTATTGTTCCATTCTGGAAGTTCCTGTGACTTGATCTGAAGCATGACTATGCTAAGGCAAAACAAGAGGAGATTAACCTTGATAATAGGAGATTTCATCTGTTTATTATTTATTTTCAGTTTGTCAGATGGAACATCCAAATAAACATTTTCGGGGGTATCATCATGGATGTTTCATCTAAAATTGTATTTAAAAAAGTAAAGGACTAAAGAGGATCCCGGCTTTATCAACCCCATAGGGAGGAGGGATAAATACCCCTTTCAACTAACTTATTTATCATGGCCAGTACCTTTGGCCTGTCTTCCTTATAGGTAACTCCAAACCAATTCTCATCTGTCTCGAGAACTTTTGTCCTTGCCACCTCTTCCCGGATCATCCGGTTCACAACGATTGGAAGGTATATCTCAGCTTTTGGATCCATGGAATTTTCCTGAATAAATCCGTTAAAATATTTTTCCAGGTACTTGAAAAGTCGGGGAGTGTAACCGAACAGGTTCATGGAAACCGGAGTATCCCCGGCGAGTTCAACTTTATTACCCTCCTCATCATAGTACACAATTTTCCCGTCGACACGCTCAATTTTCGTGCGTTCCTGGATATCGGTCAGAAATCCCTCAGTATCTGTTGCGCAGACTCCGCGGGAAACCGTGCCATGCTCGCTCAGTGTATTTCTTACCGGATAACCGGCCATGCAAAACTCAGCCCTATCCTTTTCCACCGTATGAATAAGGTAATCGGCAATTACCTGATAAGCACCCCTTCCATAAAAATCGTCAGCATTAATCACGGCAAAAGGCAGATTGATTTTATCTTTGGCCATTAAAACAGCATGGGCCGTGCCCCAGGGTTTTTTTCGCTCGGGGGAAATCTGGATTCCTTTTGGAATATCACCGATGCTTTGGACCACATAGTCCACTTCCAGTGAAGGGGGGAATTTTTTAACATAGGAAGATTTAAATTCCTCTTCCATGGCTGGAGAAATGACAAAAATAATTTTTCCAAAACCTGCCTTGATGGCATCATAAATTGAATAATCTGTTATCGTTTCCCCTGATGGACCAAAACTTTCAGTTTGCTTCATACTCCCATACCTACTGCCGAGTCCTGCGGCAAGAATTAATAATGTTGGCTTCATAATATATATTGTTTAAAAGATTTTACCAGGTATTCATCTATACAAAGATAGCAGCTCTTTTCTTTTGTCCATAAAAAAGGTGATTTTTGTATTTGCAGGGCATTAGCAATTTCCCCCCGTGGAAGCAATTCTTCAACCCCTATCATGTAAAAATGATTTTAATTTTAGTTCAGGAACTATTCCGGAAAAATTATGATTTTTGCAAGATGGATAATTATAGTAATATTGATGAAAACAGAAAAAGAAATTAAAGAAGAGTTATTATTCCGTAAGCTGCAACAAAAAGCTGCCAAAACCTGTAAAAATAATGGATTACTTGCCAGTAACGACCGGGTTCTGGTCGGTTTGTCCGGCGGGAAAGATTCCATGGTATTGCTTGAAATACTCACTTTTCTGAGAAAGAAACTTCCATTTACCATTGATATTATTGCAGTGCATGTAACCGTAACCGGTGAGGGATTTTCGAATAACGCCGGTTTCCTCGATGAATTCTGCTCCGGGCTGAACATTCAGCTTCATAAACTTAACATTACCCCTGAGCTTCAAAATCCCACAAAATCTCCTTGTTTTATCTGCTCCTGGCATCGCAGAAAGGCTATTTTTGACCTCGGAAAAAAATTGAATTGCAATAAACTTAGTTTTGGCCATCATCGCGATGATGCAGTTAATACCTTCATGATGAATATGCTGTATCACGGATCCTTAAGCTCCCTGCCTTACAGTTTAACTATGTTCGATGGAAGGGTAAAACTTATCAGACCCCTGCTAGATATTTGGGAAGAGGAAATCGAAGAATACTTTATTTTGAAAGACTATCCTTCCGTGCAGAAAGTATGCTCCTATGAGAATTCCACCAAGCGTATGTATGTGAACGATATCCTTAGGAAGATTAACAGGGATAATCCAGGGGCAAAAAACAATATTTTTCGGTCCATGGGGAATAGTTATCCTGATTATCTGCCAACGAGGGCACCAATTTAAAATATCTCTTCTCCGTGTACAAGAATCATTTTCGATGAAGAAACCTCTTACTGTCTCTGTAAAAAAAATGGACCGTAAAATCATACTCTCGCAAGACGGCTCGCATACCATGTATGTCCCAGGTCTGGATGAGCACTATCACTCCAGGAATGGAGCTATCATGGAATCAGAAATCATCTATATTAAAAATGGTCTCAGCTTTTTATCATTGGATAAAATAGCAATTTTTGAAGTTGGTTTTGGAACCGGTCTTAATGCATTTTTAAGTATGCTTTTTGCCAGACAAAACAAGGTAGGAATTCGCTACACCGCGATTGAAAAATATCCCCTGATCCCTGAAGGAATGGATGGGTTTAAACTATTATCGGATGAAAGGAGAAGAAAAGGCTTTTAAATGGCTTCATGAGGTTCCATGGGGCCAGCAAATTAAATTCGATGATTTTTTTAGTCTTACAAAGATGGAAGATGATCTTATTCAATGGAATTTTCATGAAAAATATGATTTGGTTTATTTCGATGCTTTCGCTCCGGGAGTTCAACCTCAGCTTTGGACGGCCGGCATATTTACAAAAATATATGCCGCTATGAAGCCCAATTCAGTCCTGGTGACTTATTCCTCTAAAGGTTCAGTAAGGAGAATATTGGAGGGAATCGGGTTTATTGTGGAACGCCTGCCCGGTCCTCCCGGTAAAAGACAAATTATGAGAGCGATAAAGTTATAAATCATTTCAGTGTTATAATTTATTATTGTAAATTCGCCCACAAATAATTTAAAACTTGAATCATGAATAAAAATGTTGTTATTGCAATTGTTGGTATTGTTTTCCTGGTAATTGGTTATGTGCTGGGAACTGTTGTTCCTGTCAACTCCATTTCAGGGACCAATTTGAAAACTGAGGTCGACACCTTCGCTTACAGTATAGGTTATGATACCGGAAACGGGCTCAATACCTACCTCGCCCAAATGAATATTAATGAAGATTTTTCAAAAGAGAACTTCATCAATGGTATCAAAGACGGATTTGACACCTCGATGAATTCTGCGGTGAATAAGGAAGATATGCAGATGTTGATCCAGAGCTTTATCATGAAAAAGCAGCAGGAATCACAGGAAAAAGCGGCAATTGACGCTCAGGGGAATTTGAAAATCGGTGAAGATTTTCTTTCTGAAAACAAAAATAAGGAAGGGATTATCACTACTGAATCCGGTTTGCAGTATGAAGTAATCGAAGAGGGTACCGGAGCTACTCCAACCGAGGAAGATACCGTAGTCGTTCATTACACCGGCAGTCTGCTGAACGGTAAAGTTTTTGATAGTTCAGTGGAAAGAGGCGAACCAGCCACCTTTCCTTTAAACAGGGTGATCCCGGGTTGGACAGAAGCTATTCAACTGATGAAAGAAGGTGGAAAATATAAGTTTTACATTCCTTCCGAACTGGCTTACGGCGAAAGAGGAGCAGGAGAGGATATTCCCGGTAACTCAACGCTTATTTTTGAGGTTGAGCTGATTGAAGTGAAAAAATAAAAATCCTTCTAATTGGAAGGCTGATATTTTAACTGTTTTTATATTAAGAGAAAAAGCTTTGAATAGATTCAAGGCTTTTTCTTCGTTTTAATTTCAAAAATCGAGACCATGAGCTTTGATATCACCGGAAAACTGATTGAAAAACAGGACACTGTAGCAGTCAGTGATAAATTCAAAAAGAGAGAATTCATTTTGGAAACCAAGGAAAGTTCCGGTTCATTTGATTTTACGGAATACATTAAATTCCAGCTTATCATGGACAAATGTTCACTCCTGGATTCATTTCAGACCGGCGAAGATATCAAGGTTCATTTTAACCTCCGTGGCAGAAAGTGGGAAAAGGATGGCAAGGTGAGTTACTTCACGAACCTGGACGCCTGGAAACTGGAGAAAATCTCCGAAGGAAATGCAGCCCCACAGGCAAACCCTTTGCCGCCGGATGAGATCCCAATACCAGGGGAAGATAATTTCTCTTCAGGACAGGGAGTTGATGTGGACGATTTACCCTTTTGAGATTTTGTTTAGAAATAAAAACCCGGAGGTATATCCCCCGGGTTTCATTCCCAATTTTTAACTAACTAAACTATTTATGAAAAATTGATCAAAAGCCTTATTGAAAAGGATCTGGATTCTTTTCTGCCCACTCTTAATAAACAATTTCAAACATTTAATGATTACAAAACAAAGGAACATCAAACCCTAACCCCTTAAGGTACTCTGTTCCGGAATTAATCCTGCAAGACCCTAACCCCTTAAGGTCTTGCATTTTATTCCTTTTAGAACCAAACAAATTTAAAATTAAAGATCGCTGTAAAAACTATTCCTTTCTTATACGATAATCGTATGAAAAGTTGTCTTTTTTTCCTTATTATTTTTAAAATTTTCCTGATAATCGATAGTAAAGTTAAAGGTCGATCCATGATATATATTGGATTCGACCCAAATCTCCCCACCCATCAGCTTTATCAACCCTTTGGAGAGGGTCAGACCGAGGCCCAGGCCGCTCTGGCTTTCTCCCGGATTTTCCTCGAGCTTTTCAAATTTTTCAAAGATTACTGCACCTCTTTCTGCGAGTATCCCTTTTCCGCTGTCCTTCACATAAAACTGCAGCTTATCGTCTTCCCTGCGCCGGTAACCAAACTCAATAATCCCCTTACTGGTAAATTTGAATGCGTTATGGAGTAAACTCGACAGTACCTGAGTAAGCCGGTACGAGTCATTGTTGACCATAAATTCGCCATCCCGTTTATACTGATTGAATAAAAGAACGATGTGGGATTTCCCGGTTTTGTGCTTGTCAATATTGAAATAATGGTAAACCTGGCGCATCAGGAGGTCGAGATTGAAACTTTCCTTTTTGATCCTCAGTGCGTCAATTTCCAGCAAAGAAACATCGATCATGGAATCGACAAGATTGAGAAGGCTGTTGGAATTCAGATTAATGTGCTCCATGTATTCCTCCTTCTTTTCATGAGGGAGGTTCTTATCGATCATAAGATTTGAAAAACCCAGGATAGCATTCATCGGAGTTCGAAGCTCGTGAGAAATATTAGACAGGAAGCGTGTTTTCAACTTCTCCGTTTTTTCACTGTTTTCAAGCAACTTACTCTCGAGGCCCTGAATTTTTTCCTCGAGTTCCATCACATATTTCTGCAGCTCTAAATATTTTGATTTTCCGACCATGCCTTATCACACTTGATTCAATCTACACCTTTCCCTGAGGAGCAATACTCGCTAGAGGCTCCTCAGTATTTTCCGGGCCTCCTTGCGGTAAATCCCGTCGCCATTTTTCACCTTGGTAAACTGGGCAATGGCCTTGTCCTTCTCGTCCATCATTAGATAACAAAAACCCAGGTACCAGTCAGCCTGTTCTATATACAGGTTATCATTATGTTCAATAACCTTTACGAATGATTCGTTGGCGTCTTTGTAATCTTCGATTTCGAATTGTGAAATGCCGGCGTACAAATGCGATGCTATATTCCTGGGGTTCAGCCTCAGAACTTCATTGAACAACGGTATTGCTTTAACATACTCCTTGTTATCATAATACATCAGTCCTTCGCGCAATGCTTTATCCAGTTCACTGTTCGAGGAACGATTTACCAGAGTAACGTCATAAGGCCTGTAAAACTGGCTGACTATCCGGTTGCCCGAGGGATTATTAAAAAGAAGGCCATAAGTTCCAAGACTAATGGCAATGGCGATCCCTGCCGCTACTGCAAATCTGATCCTCTTTTTGGACGGTTTTCCCGAAATTCTTTCAATTTGCGGGGTAAATTCTTCGTGCAATTCATTAAGTTGTGCTCTTAAACTTAATACCTCCCGATCAGAGAGGGCATCCTCTACCTCTCGGTAAAGTTCCAGTTCACTCTGAAGCACCTGATCTTGTGTCAGGGTCTCCTCAAACCTGGAAAGCTCGTCTATAGACAGTTCTCCATCCAGGTATTTCGAAATTAAATGCCTGCTTTTATCCATCGTTTTTTGTATTGATTTTCATGGCAACATTGAAATTATATATAAATACTGTTACAACTTTTTGAGGATCATCAGCTCCGGGTCCAGCGCTGTTCCATAAGGAAATCAGCGTATGTTACCTTCTTTCCAAAATAGGTTTTAACTATAAATTGATCTCCATTCCTTACCCGGAGAATCGAATCTCCTCTTGCACCAGTCTCTATTCTTTCTTTGCAAATTATACTGCCTCACGGCAGGATAGGGTGTTGTGTTTTAAATTTAGATAATATTTTATACGTTTTGATCAAGGATTAGATGGTTTGTCATTTTTCTTTCCATCATCTTCATCAATCCAGATGGGACCAAGGGATCAGTTCCACCTCTGACCGAATTCAATTCTTGAGTAGTTAATGCAGAATTTTCAAAACTGAGAAATGAACTTCTTGTTTCTTTTCCGAAAAATGCGACCTTTGTTTTCATAAAAATAATTTTTGGGGTTAATTTATTCTTAAAATTTGTTTCATTCTGTTTAGTAGTCCCACGAGATGTCAAAAGGTTACCCAAAAAAATCGATTATTTTTATTTTTTTTCAATATTTATTATAATGATTATGAAATTCAATTCTTTAGCAAAATAATTCTTTTTCATTAAAAATTCTTAAATTGGATTTGGCATTTTTATAGACGTATTAATCTCTATAAAAATTAGGATTGTGAAAATTTTCTGTCTTTTAATATATCCTTTTCTAATTCTTTCAATTGATACCAATTCAGAGACAATCTTCAGAGGATCGATTCTAATTTAAAGTATAATCACTAAAAAGGTCACTCGGTCGAGGAAATTATTATAAGAAGGGAAATATGAAGAAGCTGAAAAACTTACAAGAGAAATTATTGAATTGAAAGCTTAAATATTTCTGCAAATGACCCATGGAAATTGGCTGTGAATTATGCCAATTTAGGATCAATATATAGTACTATTGCAAGAATGATGAGTCTTTAAATTATCTTAATAAAGCACTTGAATATAGTAGAATCAAATGACGTCACTGAAAGATTTATCGCATGCCTTATTAGCAAACATTGGCATTGTATATCATAACAATTAGATTATTTAAAAGCTGAGACCTATTATAAGAGATCCGCTCAATTTTAGGTAAGATCTTGAGTCCGATTATGATCTTTTACCGTAATATATACAAATATTGGCTATTGTTCAATTCAAATTAGGTAATATTAAGGAAGGAATTAAGAAGTCACTGAAAATCAATAGAAATGGCACAAAATGACTATATAGAGAAGAAATTGCACTCAGAAAATTTTCATTATGATTTATTAATCATAATATGCCAGAGGCGGAAAGATATTTGAAAGAAAGATATAGCATTCTAAAATCCAAATTCCCAAAGAACAATTTCCTTCTTATCCAGTATTATATTGACTATGCTGAGTTCGCCAAGGTCATTCTTCACAAAACCGGGATCTCCAAAGATTATCTCAACAGGGCCATGATCCTTGCCCGCAAGGAATTCAAACTGGACCACCCGATTTTTAATGACATTTTTTATGCTCTGGCCGAAATCAACTATAACGAAGACAAGTATACCAATACCATTAACTATCTTCAGCAATATCTGCAGGGAGCTTTCCTGGGATTCAACAGTTCCAGTGCCATGGACAATCCCGATCTGATGGATGGGAATTTTAAAAGCTCGGTGATCGATATTCTTGTATTGAAGGCCCGGGCTTGTTACAAAGCTTACCTGGAAAAGGATAACCTGGAATACCTTGATGCCAGCATTAACACCGTTCAAAAGGCTATTCAGGCCATAAACCTGGTGCGGCTGCGTATCAATAACGAGGAAAGCAAGTTCCAGATTTCCAAAGATCAGCTCAATACATTTAAGCTTGCCCAGGAAGTAGCTTTTGAAAAGTTCCGGCTGACCAATGACATGAAGTTTAAGGATCTCGCCTTTGAAAACATGGAACTGGGGAGAAGTTTTAGTCTTTTGTCCTCCATTCGCTCCATGAAAGCCATGGAGTACGGGAACATTCCTCCTGAGCTGCTCAAAAAAGAGGAAAACCTGAACCAGAAAATCTCTCTATACAACGAGCTTGTTTTTAATGAAAAGGCGGAACCGGCTCCCCGTCTGGACCATATCCGGAACTGGGAATCTTATCTTTTTGATCTGAATCGCCAATATGACGACTTAACCGCCTATTTTGAAAAAAATTATCCGGAATACTACAAACTCAAATATGATAATTCCGTGATCAGGCTGAGCGAAATATCTCAAAAACTCAGCAAAGAGGATGTGGTTATTGAATATTCGTTGGCTGATTCGATACTTTTCACCTATTTTATTTCAAATGAGGGGTCACGAATATTCAAACAAGCTATTGATAGCAGCCTTGCCCATGATTGCATGGAATTCTATTCGGTCATTACGAAACAAAATTTTTCGGAAGGGGTCCACGCCAGTTTCAAAAAATATACAAATCTGGGATTTGATATTTATTCCCATATTTTGAAGCCGATCGAAGGGCTTATCGCTGAAAAGAACCTGATCTTTATTCCCGACGGGGCCATTTCTTTCGTTCCTTTCGATGCCCTCCTGACCGAGAAACCCGTAAATACCGAAGATCCCGATTATTACCAACTGCCCTACCTGATCCTTAAGAACCCGGTGAGTACCTCCTATAGCTCCACCATTCATTTCCATGAACTTATAAACCATAAGAGAATGAAGGGGAATATTCTGGCGTTCGCTCCCAGCTATGGAAATTTTCCCAACCTCAGCATGGTGGGGAATACAAGCCGTCAAAGCGAGAAAGAAACCCTGGTGAGGATTCCGGGGGTAAAGGAAGAGGTATCCCGGATTGCTAAAATAAAACCAACCGAAGTATTTCTTGACGAAATGGCCACCGAAACCAACTTCAAAAATGCAGCTGCCAACTTTACCATCCTTCACCTTGCAATGCACACCATACTGGATGATAACGACCCCTTGTACAGTAAACTGGCCTTTACCCAAAACGTGGACACGTTAAATGACGGTTTTTTGCATACTTTCGAGATATACAATATGAAGCTGAATGCCAACATGGCCGTGTTGAGTTCCTGCGGGAGTGGCTATGGAAATTTTCGGGAAGGAGAGGGGATTCAGAGTCTGGCCAGGGGTTTTGCTTACGCCGGATGCCCCAGCATTCTGATGACCTTATGGGAGGTAGCCGATAAATCGACCGTAGGGGTAATGGAGAAGTTCTATGCCAATCTGGGAAAAGGGATGTCCAAATCTCTTGCCCTTCAGCAATCAAAACTTGAGTTCCTCCAAAAAGCCGACCAGCTTCGTTCAAACCCCTATTTCTGGGCCAGCTTTACCATTATAGGAAACTCAGAACCTATTTATCCTTCTAAAAGCTGGATACGAATATCCTTTATTTTCCTGGCAATTTTCCCTCTACTTGCGTTAGGGATCCTCTATTGGAATTACCGGAAAAAGGGTCAAAGAACCCTTTAAGGGGGAAAGGCCTCCGGAAAAAAAGGTCAGCTAAAATTTGCGGGATCCTTAAAAGCATTAACTTCCTTCCTTGTAGCGTGGATCTTCCCGGATCTTTTGAATGAGAAACTCCTTACAATAATGCTTTCTTTTTTTTATGTAATTTTCAGATTTGACCCCAAGTTTTAACGCCACATTTTTTAACAGTATACCATCATTAGACATTTTAATAATCGTTTGGCAATCTTGTGGTAGTTGAAGAAAGGCTTTTTGAAACAGAGCCTGTTTTAGTTCATCGTTCATAAAAGGCTCCGGTTCTTCAAAATATATAAATGAGCGGGAATCTTTCAGGGCTTCATCAAAATATTTTAACCTTCTCAATTGCTTGATCCACAGCCACCTGGCAATTGAATACAAAAATGTAACGAAATCACTTGAAATTTGATAATCCGCATTGTCCCGGAATTTTCTAAAAATGGCAACAATGGTCTCCTGAAAAATATCCTTAGCATCCTCTTCTGTACCCCTGTTATCAAGAATGAGCTTCAGAACTATGGGATAGTATGCCTTATAGATATAATGCATTACCCGGTCATCCCGTCGCCGAAGGCCATCGATTATTTCGTCCTGAGAATATTTTCGCACGTTGTTTCAAGTTCCTTTTGAACCAAAACTAACAAAAAAATGCCATAGATAACAGAAATAATACCATTCATCAAAATATTTTTCTGAAAGAAGGAAAAAAAATCCTGCGAATCCGACGGAAATATCTGTAATGTAATTAGGGGCCTGCAATGGTTCAGAATCACCAATATGCCAAGAATTCAATCATCTTGAATAAAAATCAATCCTTTGCTGCAGTGCCCGCCTGCATACTTCGCAAAAATCATGGACATCATTGCTTTTCATCCTGCAATTGATCGCGGGCCGGTAGATTCCTTTTGCGACATATCCTCCACCTTCGAATACTCCGGTCCTTCCTTCATATTGCGGATCGGCCGGGGTTGGAACCGGAATATCTTCATCGACCAGATTCTTCCATTTCGATTCGAAATCCACGAGGCTGGTAAGGTTTGGTACGCGGGGCTCTTCATCAAGCGGAAAATAATCAGTGTAAGCAACTGAAGAACTGTAATATTCATCGCCCAGTGCCCCGAATGAATGTCCGAATTCGTGGACAAATACTTTGGCGGAACGCCTATTGTCGGCCGTGCAAATTGCATAATAGTTGAAGATGCCCCCTCCCCCGTACCGGCTGGTATTGACGAGTACGATCAAGTGGTCCCAAATACTGTTGGCTGCCACATCCATCAATGCCCAATAATCTTCGGTGGTCAGATAACGTTCAACCCCGAAGGTATAGTAGGAGGAGTTAAGTATCGTGTTGCGAAGGATCTTTTGACCAGGAACATCAGTGCCTGATTCTATTGAAGGAGAAAGAACCGCCCGTATATTGAATTTGTCCTGATTGCTTTTATAAGGTTCCACGGAAAAAAGTATCGAAACGAAGCGCTTCACATCCTTTTGGAATTTCTTCATTTCGGATTTTTGATAGCCCTCAGCAATTAAAAGCAGGTCCACCTTTTTTTCCGCAGGGCCTGAAATGAAAACATCCCTGGTTTCAAAGGATGGTTTCTCCTCTCTTTTTATTAATATATCGGTTGGATTGATGAAAGTGTTATACAGACATTCCCTTTCATTGTACCTGGTAAAACGAAAAATTTCAAGGCGGACTGTTTTTAAGGGATTTGGGAAAACCAGCGACTGCTTGAAAGCCTTACGCTCTGTCTTTGCCTCAGCTGTGGTTTGCCATTCACCAAACAGGGTATTAAATCCTCTGGAAAACAACAATATATCAGTGGCTGAGTCCCTGACGGTGAAATAGTAATCGCAATAAAACATCGAGTCCAAAAGCTGTTCCTTCGATCCTGACCAGGAATTTTCGACCAATACCTGTGAGAGATAAACGAAGCTTAAAGTATCATTGCCGGCAAGCACGTAATCAACCCTCATTCTTCCGGAATCAAACCATTGTTCGAACTCCGGTTGGCTATAAGCCATTTGTATAGTGAAGAGTAAAATAAATAGTATCATTATTTCTTCGTAAGCTCCCAATCAGATTTCAAATTTAGAGATAAAACATTAAATTCGCAGGAGCTTACCAATGATTTTTATATGATGTTCGAAAACCTGGTTAAAATCCTCCATGCATGGTTATCCTCCTTTCCCCTGAGTGAGAATAATATCGCTCATTATGAAACCCTTATCCTTCTATTTGCTATTTTTCTTCTTGCTTTCCTTGCCGATGTAATTTCCAGAATGGTTTTGAACAATATGGTAAAGACCTATGTAAAAAAAAGCCGGAACACCTGGGACGATGTCTTCCTTACCCGCAAGGTATTTAATCGCCTTGCCCATCTTGCCCCGGCAATAGTTATTTACCTGACCATCGATTTTGCGATTGAGCTTGAAAGTACAGTGAAGATCATTAAAGTGATGACTACCGTATATATTATAATTATCGGACTGCTGACCCTCGACTCCTTTATAAACGCACTTCACGATATCTATCTTCACTTTCCTGTTTCGAAGGACAGGCCTGTCAAAGGGTATGTTCAGGTGCTTAAAATATTTCTCTATTTTATTGCTTTTATTCTCATCGTTACCCAGCTAACCGGGAAAAGTCCGGTAGCATTATTGACCGGTTTAGGAGCCATTGCAGCAGTGCTCCTGCTGGTTTTTAAGGATACAATTCTTGGCCTTGTCGCCAGCGTGCAGATATCGGCCAACAACATGGTAAAGCCAGGCGACTGGATTACCATGCCTAGCCGGAATGCCGACGGGACCGTGTTGGAAATTACCCTGAACACGGTGAAGATCCAGAATTGGGACAAAACCATCAGCACCATACCTACCTACGCGCTGGTTTCAGAGTCATTCCATAACTGGAAAGGAATGGAAGAATCCGGGGGAAGAAGGATTAAAAGATCGATCAACATCGACATGAAGAGTATTATGTTCTTAAATAAAGAGTTAAAGGAGAAGCTACGGAAAATTAATTTAGTGGAAGGATATATTCAACAGCGGGAAGAAGAAATTGAAAAATTCAACCTGGAAAAAAAAGTTGATGCCAAAATGCCGGTAAATGGAAGGAGGATGACTAATCTTGGCGTTTTCAGAAGGTATATGGAAGAATACCTGAAGCAGCATCCTAAAATCAATAATGACATGACATTCCTGGTAAGGCATCTCCAACCAACGGAGACTGGGATCCCCCTTGAAATTTATGTTTTCAGCAAGGATCAGGAATGGTCTAAGTATGAGTCTTTACAGGCAGACATTTTCGACCATGTACTGGCCTCGATCCCCTATTTTGAGTTAAGGGTTTTCCAGAACCCCACCGGGGACGATTTCCGGTACCTCAGTCACGGGAGGAGGGAATAAAATATTTATGCCCCCTCCGGAGCGTTTCTATGATGTTAAGAAAACATAACACCGGGAAGTGCAAAGGATCTAACAGGGGCTTTAGCTATTCTACAACATATTTTAAAAGAAAACCCTGTAAACTTATGGCTAATTTGATGGATTTATCGTTACTTTGAATGAATATACAATCCTATTATGGAAGACAACTTTCAGATTGACAAGCTGGATAAGAAAATCCTGACACTAATTATGGGGAATGCCCGCATTCCATACCTTGAAGTAGCCAGGGAGTGCAATGTTTCCGGAGCTGCCATTCATCAAAGGATCCAACGTCTTACAAAGTTAGGCGTAATCACCGGGTCAGAATTCATCATTGAACCACAGAAGGTAGGGTACAATACATGTGCATACATCGGGGTCTTTTTAGAAAGTGCGAGCCTCTATCCTGAAGTGGTGAAAAAACTTAAAACGATACCTGAAATAATTCAGTGTCATTATACCACCGGAAACTATAGTATATTTATAAAGGTCTATACCAAAAACAATGAAGATCTGAAACATCTCCTGGTGGATAAACTACAGGCCATTCCTGGTATCGCGAGAACGGAAACGTTTATATCCCTTGAGGAAGCATTTACCAGGCAGGTCCCTATATTATAAGCTCCTGCCTCACCTGCTCGTACATAACCACTGAAGCAGCCACAGACACATTAAGGGATTCCGTTTTACCTGTCATAGGAATGCGTATTGAAAAGTCCGTTTCCTTTAAAAGTGTAGAGGAAATACCCTTTTCTTCCCCACCAAGTATGAATACAAGCGGGCCTTTTAAGTCGACCTGAAAGGTAAACTTATCAGCCTTTTCGCTTACGGCGACAATTTTAAGTCCGGAATCCCTGAGATATGACAGGGCGGCTGGAAGGGAGCGCGTGCGGCAAACGGGGATGTTCATCAATGCCCCGGCTGAGGTTTTAACTGCATCCGCATTGATCCTGGCTGAACCTTTTTCCGGAATGATAATCCCCGAAAAGCCCATACATTCAGCCGAGCGTGCAATAGCCCCAAAGTTCCGTACGTCCGATACCTGATCGAGCATCAAAAACCGGGGGTCTTTTCCCTCTTCAAAAACGGAACTTACCACCTCTTCCAACGGACTATACGCAATCATGGATAGAAAGGCAATAACCCCCTGATGGTTCTTTCTGCTTACCCTGTTCAGCTTTTCCACGGGGACATACTGGAAGGGGATGTTGTATTTTCTCAGCAAGGGAAATAGTTCCCTTACAATTTCACTGTCAGGTTTTTGAACCATCATTACACGGTCTACTTCTCTTCCTGCAAGGATGGTCTCCATAACAGCCCTTAACCCAAAAATAAAATCTTCTTTTTTTTCCAATACAAAATTATTTAGAATCTGTCAACATTGTCGGGCAGCCTGATTAAACAAGCGTTCCCTCCTGTTTTATCAGGAAGGCAACCATACGGCTGCAATGAACAATGACAGGCATTATTTATAAACAGGTGAATAAATCTTCCCTTTTCTCCATGAGCTCACTGCCTCTGTCCATATACTTGTGGAACTCAAGCTTCTCCTTAAAACATATTCGGACCCGGAAAAGAGTTGATCCTGCCGGTCGAATATGAATTCAAGGCGGGCAGATCTTCGCCGGTCAAAATAAATCCATTTTTCCTCATCGGGGGCTCTCTCAAGGGCATCCGGGGCACCGAAAATCATATAAATCATTCCCCTGTCCGTTTTCCAGCCTTCCTTGCTGGTGGTAAACCAAAGATTGGAATAGAGCACCCGGCTATAATAGACCCGGATCAATTCCCTGGCATCATCGATGCTACCTCCTGCATTATTCAGCCAGAAATCATCTATGGCGAGTTTCCGGTTGACCGCTGCCTGTAACTCTCTGAATTCAGCAGAGCTAGCCAGATAGACGAGGGGGGCAAGGAGTTCATCCGGGGTTTTTACCGCTGGAAAACTCTTTCCGAAATTAAAGAGGGTAAGTCCTTCGGGATGTTCGAGGCTGAACCTGAAATGATAACTTCCCTTTTCAGGCAGATTATATACCAGCGATGGATGGTAGGGTACTGTAAAAATGGAATCGGGATAGCGTTCATCCACGGGTACGGATGATGATGTTGCAAATAAAGGCCGTGGCAAGTTCCTTTCCGCAGGGTAATAATCAACAAACATACTATCGTAAACCGACTTGTTGAAAGAAATCCGGAAAGAATCTTTGGATGAAAAAGTATTGGTAAACAACGGGTAATCATTATGGGATGATAATACCCGGAAATTCTGGGCATTAAATTCAGAAGTTTTATCCACCAGGAGAAAATTTCTGGAGAATGAACCTCTTTTTTCATCCTTGAGAAAAATTTCCACTGAATAGCGTTTTCCAAAAACAGCTTTCAAAGGGACAGCCGTGAAATAACTACTTTTAATGTCCTTCTGGTTAAGGGTTTTTTGAATGGTGGCAGAGTCGATCAATTCCCCTTCCATACCTGGCCCCGGATATTCCCGAACATTAAATTTCATCGAAAACTTCGCCAAGGATTCTATCTGGTCATTAGCCTGATTGAATAGGAGCTCAGCCGTAAAGATCCGTACATATATTATGGAATTGTCCTCGGTGACATGGTAAATCATGAATTGGGGGTGAATATTTGCCCTGCTGGGGTTGTACATATCTGCCAGGTTTCGGGGTCGGGAAACATTCTCAATGGTACTACAGGAATAGCTCCCCAGCAGGGCAAGCATTATCCATAATATATTTCCTCTTAAGTTCATCCCTACAGATTCATTTTACTCATTGTTGTCCAAAATGCCTGTTCTCTTTATTTCGACAGATCCAAATTAGAACGTTTTGGCCGCTGGAAAATTACTCACTAAAAATAGTTAAATTCTTTTATCCTGCAATTTTTCAAGTTCAATATGGGCAATTTCCCATTCCTGCATCTTCCTGTCCAGGAGCTCCTGCAATTTTCCATACTTATCAAAAAGGTCCTGATCAGAATTGTTTTCCGGGGATTGCAGCTTCCCGTTCATCTCATGAGTCTGTTTTTCCAGGAGTTCGATTTCTTTTTCAATATCATGAAGGTTTCTTTCAAGTTTTCTCAGATTTCTGTCAAATTCTTTCCGCCGTTGATAGTCGGCTTTAGTTTGAGGACTCTTAACAATCTCCTTTTCCGGTTCAGGTATAGCGGAATTTTTCTTTTCAATTTCTTTAAGCGAACTGATCTTTTTCCTTTGCAAAAAGTCATATATTCCACCAAGATGTTCCTTAACCTTCCGATCTTTGAATTCATATACCTTATCGACCAATCCATCCAGGAAATCCCTGTCGTGCGATACCAGTATCAGGGTCCCGTCAAAACGTGCGAGGGCAGTTTTGAGGATATCCTTGGAAAGCATGTCCAGATGATTGGTAGGCTCATCCATTACGAGAAGGTTATTGGTTTGCAAAAGCATCCTTGCCAGACTTAACCTTGATCTCTCCCCACCGGACAAGACCCTTACTTTTTTATCTATTTCATCCTGACCGAATAAAAATGCTCCAAGAATATCTCTTATTCTAAGCCTTGCATCGCCTACTGCTACTGCATCAATCGTTTCCAACACGGTTTTCTCTTCATCCATGAGTTCATCCTGGTTCTGGGCATAATACCCAATACTTACATTGTGTCCCAGTCTGCATTCACCGGTGTAATCTGTTTCTGCTATAATAATTTTGGAAAGGGTAGTCTTTCCTTCACCGTTCCTCCCTACGAAAGCTACCTTCTCCCCTCGCTCAATGATCAGGTCGATGTTATCGAGTATTAATTTATTACCGTACTTCTTGCTCAGGGATTTCGTTTCGACCACGATGGTCCCTGAGCGCGGGGCTGGAGGGAATTTAATATTCATCACAGAAGTATCCTGGTCCTCAACTTCAAGACGTTCGAGCCGGTTAAGCTGTTTGATCCTCGATTGCACCTGAACAGCTTTGGTAGCCTTGTACCGGAAACGTTCAATAAAATCCTCCGTGCTTTTGATCATCTTCCGCTGGTTGTTAAAAGCTGCTTGTTGTTGTGCAAAGCGCTCCTGTCTTAATTCGACGTATTTTGAATAGGGCACTTTATAATCAACAAGTTTCGCCAGACTGATTTCAACTGTGCGATTGGTAATATTGTCCAGGAACGCACGGTCGTGGGAAATTACGACCACCGCCCCTGAGTAGGCAGGTAAAAAATTCTCCAGCCATTGAATAGATTCGATATCAAGATGGTTAGTAGGTTCATCGAGAAGGATAATGTCCGGGTTTTGCAGCAAAATTTTTGCCAGTTCAATCCGCATTCTCCATCCTCCGCTGAATTCAGAAGTTTGCCGGGCCATTTCAGCAGGTTCAAAACCAAGTCCGATGAGGGTTTTTTCCACATCCGCATGAAGAGAGTTCCCTCCTTCCATCTCAAATTTCTCGTTAAGGGTTGTAAGCTTTTCGATCAACTTTAGGTAAGCCACCGATTCATAATCGGTTCGGGTGCCGAGTTCATTACTGATGCGATGGATTTTTCGTTCCATTTTCAGAATATGGTCGAACGCCTTCATCGCTTCATCAAAGACCGTACTCCCATCGCTGTGCTTCATTTGTTGGGGCAAATATCCCACCGTGGTGTCGGAAGATTTTACAATTTTTCCTGTAGAGGGGGACATCTGGCCGGAAATAATCTTTAGGAGTGTTGATTTACCGGCACCATTCCTTCCTACAAGACCAATGCTATCCCGGGAATTGATCATTAGGCTCACCGAATCCAGCAGAGTAAAACCTCCAAACCTGACTGTTATATTATCGACTGATATCATCTTAAAAACTGGTAAAACAACAAAACTTAAGCATAGGGGTGTCCCATCTTCCGAAATTTTCTCCCAGACTGCAAAATAAACCTAATAAGCGGTAAGAATGAAACAATGCAGCATATTTTTTAATCCCTCCCGATTTCCTATTTTTGTCGTCAAATTAATGCTGGGAAAAATTGGGCCGAAAAAAAAAGCCATTTCTGGAAAAAGTAGAGATCACTGATGTTGGCGGGGAGGGAAAGTCCATTGCCAGGATCGACAATATGGTATGTTTCGTGAAGGATGTGGCCCCCGGCGATATTGTCGACCTTCAGGTAACGCGAAAAAAAAAGAATTTTATGGAAGCCAGGGTGGTGCGTTTCCATAAATACTCCGATCTACGAATTGATCCATTCTGCGCGCATTTCGGATTATGCGGCGGTTGCAAGTGGCAGCATCTGCCCTATCCATTACAACTTAAGTTTAAGCATAAACAGGTCGGAGACGCGTTGACAAGAATAGGTAAAACCGATTATCCGGAGATACTCCCAATTATCCCTTCTGGAAAGGAGCGTTTCTATCGGAATAAACTTGAGTTTACCTTTTCGAATCACCGATGGCTCAGTGTTGATGAGATTAAAACTCAAGGATCGATCGAAGACACCCGTGCACTTGGCTTCCACATTCCCGGGCTATTTGATAAAATTGTCGATATTGAAAAGTGCTGGTTGCAAGAGGAACCCAGCAATGAGATCCGGAATTCCCTGAAAACCTATGCCCTGGAAAATGATTATTCATTTTTTAGTCAGAGGGAACATTCAGGATTGTTGAGAAATCTTATTGTGAGGACTTCAAGTTCAGGGGAATTAATGGTGATCATTTCATTCTTCTACAAGGATGAAGAGGCCATCCATAAAATCCTTCAATTCCTCAATGAGAAATTTCCAGGGATTACCTCACTCTTATATACCGTAAACGGAAAGGGGAATGATACCCTATATGACCAGGAGATAATTGTTTACAAGGGACGGGACCATATTTTCGAGTATATTGAAGATTTGAAATTTAAAATTGGTCCGAAATCCTTCTTTCAGACCAATACGGAACAGGCATTGGAACTCTACAGGGTAGCAAGGAATTTTGCCGGCCTCAAGGGAAATGAAATTGTATATGATCTTTACACAGGCACTGGAACCATTGCCATTTTCCTGGCACGTCAGGCGCATAAGGTTATCGGAATAGAATCGGTTCCGTCGGCTATTGAGGATGCAAACATCAATTCAGCGATCAACAATATTTCAAACACCTCGTTTTTTGCCGGTGATATCAAAGATTTGCTCAGCGAAGAATTTTTTAAGGAACACGGCCCGCCAGACGTGATCATCACCGATCCTCCCCGGGCCGGGATGCACCCTGATGTGGTATATCAAATATTGAAAGCTGAACCTGAGCGGATTGTCTATGTGAGCTGTAACCCTGCTACCCAGGCCCGTGATCTTCAGCTTCTATCTGAAAAATACCGGATCACAACCGTACAGCCAGTGGATATGTTTCCACACACCCATCATGTGGAGAACATAGTCAGACTCGAAAAGAGATAATCCTTTCGTGCCTTCTGGCGGCTTACTGTTTGGTAACATTCTGGTTGAAAAAAAACTATGTTAAAATTCGGAACTACCTGAAACGATGAGCACAATCCTCATTTACCGCCCCTCAGCCGTCTGGGTATCATGTGGTCCGGCCAGTTTTGAACAAAATCGACCCAGTATTGGGCAATAGTTTCCTTAATTTCACGGTGAAGGATCCAAAGACCCAGAAGATTGGGTATTGTCATCAGAGCGATGGTGATATACGAAAGATTCCAGATTATTGTCGTGTCTGTAAAAGCTGCGAAAAAAAAGCCTATTACGTATAATATGCGGTAAAATGTTACGTACCTCATTCCGAACAGGTAGGTTACTGCGCGGTCTCCGTAATAGGACCAGGAAATTGCCGTGGAGAAAGCAAAAAGAAGCAATCCGATAGAGACAATATATTTGCCATAACTACCGAGGAAACTTCGATTGAAGGCTTCTGTGGTAAGTGGCGCGCTATGGATCAGCGACCGCCCCCAGATTTCCAGGTGGGAAATCTGATCTCTTACCAAACGGCCATTCAGCACTTTTATATGCCCGGTAAAGTTGGACTCCCCATCTTTTACTACGGCATCTTCCGCAAGGGATTGGGCGTGAAAGAGGCTTACATTGTTGGTTATTCTTCCATCTTCAACATTTAATTCACCGCTGAAGAGTGGCGGCTTCTTCTTATTAAAAAGGTAGGCGTGGATTTCATTTTTTTTCTCCCGGGTAGAATCGCTGAAAGTGCCGGAAAGAATTTTCAGATCGGCATCCTCAAAACGGTTAGTAAACTTTTCATTCCATACACCGGAAGAGAGGAGGACCAGGCCGGTTAAGGTGCAAATGATAATGGTATCGATAAATGGCTCAAGGATAGCGACCATTCCCTCGGAGACTGGCTCATGCGCTCTGGCCGCGGAGTGGGCGATGGGAGCCGACCCCTGCCCTGCTTCATTGGAAAAAAGCCCGCGGTTTACCCCCTTATTGAAAGTGAATGCAAATCCGGCACCGAGAAATCCTCCCACAGCAGCACTTCCGGTAAAGGCATCCTTAAAAATCGATAAAAATGAGGGAATAATATTTTCATAATTGGTTCCGATAACGAAAATGGCTCCTACAAAATAGATCAGGGCCATAAGGGGAACGAGTGTTGACGTAACCTTGGCGATACGTTTGATCCCACCAATTATAACGGCCCCAAGAAGTAAGGAAAGTATACCGCCCACCGCAATTTTATTAAAGCCAAAAGTATCAAAAAGTGAATCGGAGATCGAATTTATCTGCGGAAGGCTTCCCGTGCCGAAAGAAGAAAGTATGGTGGCAAAGGCAAAAAATGCCCCCAGGACAGCTCCGGTCTTTATTATTTTGCCTGAGCTAAGGCGGATATTCAACCTCTTCTTCATATAATACATAGGACCTCCGGAGATACTGCCATCAGGCAGGACATCCCTGTATTTATGGGAAATAGTAACTTCGACAAATTTGGTGCACATTCCCAGTGCAGCGGTCATCAACATCCAGAATAGTGCAGAAGGGCCACCCAGATGGATGGCAAGAGCTACCCCGGCGATATTTCCCGTTCCCACGGTACCTGAGAGGGCCGTTGCCAATGCCTGAAAATGTGAGGTATCTCCAATATCTCCTGATTTATCGTACTTCCCTCTAACGATGCTCAGTGCATGCCGGAAATATCTTATTTGAGGAAAACCCAGATATATGGTAAAAAACAGGCCCGTGCCCAAAAGAAAGAATACAAACCACTCATGGCCGCCTAAAAATTGATCCGTCCAGAGTAGAAATCCATTGATTTTTTGCATTATCTCATCTTAGGAAGTTAGTCGGAACAAATATAATAAAATCCAGACTATTGGAGAATAATTTGAATGCTATTGAATCGCGAAAGTGAACAGGCCTGCAGGTTGTCTCCTTGTGGGATGCATTTGATCATTGGATTGCAGTTTGAATGCCCGCAATTGAAATCAGACATATGCAAGGGATCCTGGGGATCCAAAGAGGAATAAGAGCTATCTCCTTCCCCTTATTTAATTTTGGCAGAGTCTGGGCTTCCTATCAATTCGACGCGTGTCCTTGGAAGGTACTCGGGGTAATTCTCCTGAAGAAAGCCAATAACTTTTTCTCTGATATAAACGCGCAGATCCCATGCGCTGGGAGAATCAGCTGCACTAACCATAATCCTGATTTCAAGCGTTTGTTCTTTTGCATCGGTAATTTGCACATTTGAGACATTGCCATCCCATAGTTTTGTGCCAGCCAGGATTCTTTTGAGTTCTTCCCTTAATTTATCCACGGGGAGGTGGTAATCTGTATAAATATATACCGTTCCAAAGATATCGGCCGAATTTCGTGTCCAGTTTTCAAAGGGTTTGTCCAGAAAATAGGTGGTGGGAACGATCAGTCTTCGCTTATCCCATATTCTAACCACCACATAGGTTAAGGTGATTTCTTCTATCCATCCCCATTCTCCCTCCACGATTACCACGTCGTCGATCCGGATCGGCTGGGTTATGGCAATTTGAAATCCGGCGAGGATAGTTCCTATGCCTTTCTGGGCGGCCAATCCAAGAATGATCCCGGCTACTCCTGCGGAAGCAAACAAACTCACCCCCAGTTTCCTGATGGAGGCAAAGGTCATCAATGCAGCCGCGATTGCAATGAATATAATCACGAAGATCAATATTCTTTCCAAAATCCTGAACTGGGTCGTGAATTTTCTTGCCCTGAGGTTATCCTTCTGGGTAAGGTCAATTCGTTTCATTAGTATAACCCTCAGGATACTAAGGGCATTAACAGATATCCAGGCAATAGCTCCAATGACCAGAATATTTAATAACTGGCTGGAACGGGCTAACATGGATTCAACCGGAAGGAGATCCTTAAGGTTAATCTTTATCGCAATCAGGACCAGGAGAGTAGTGATCGGAAACAATACTTTTTGAATTACCCGATGCCGTCTTTGCAGCTCCGGTTCCGTCCGCAGTTCTGCACGTATTTTTCTGATAACCAATAAAATGGCTGTTATTCCCAGTAATAAAACCGCGAGGGAAATGATGATATTATCCTGATCAATCCGCTTAAAAATTAACAAGCCTTGCATTTCGAAGAGTCTATTTTAATTCCTTTATTCGATCAGTTCACTCAATGTCCTTTTCTGAAGCGGAATTCACAAAAATGACCGGTCCCAATTCCTCATACCCAAGGAATATGGAACTGCCTGTATGCTTAAGGTTTTCGCTCCTGAAACCCACGATACAAAGCAGTGCCTCTTTACTATTTTCTATCATCTGTGTCCGAATCCCTTTATCTGGATCCTCAGGGATAATCTGAATATTATGAGCATTGATGGAAAGTCTGCCTGTGGTTACGAGCATTTGTAAGTGCTGACGCGTTTCATTCTCCTTTCCTGGTTTACAAAGATCGAAAATACGGATATTGCTTTTCCTCAAATCAGGATGACCAATTACAATATAACTAAGAAGGATCATCAAATGCGTATTTTCCTGATCTAAGCTGCGAATCCAAACATGAATATCCCGTTTAAAATCATATCCCCCTCTCACACTTCCAAAAATGCACACATCAAAATTCCCGGCCTGCACGAGGGAAATGTTTTCAACTATTTCATCGATATGACTTGGGTTATCTTTATCAAATTCAAAGATCACCATGTTGTTTTCCATGCCCGAGATTCCCGGTAATTGTATCGATTGGGCGATGGCAGAGGTATAGGAGGGAGAGATAAGGGTATCAATAAATACCTGATTTGGATATTCATTGTACTTGTTAAGGAGTTTGTACAATTCTTCTGTGGACCGGCCGTGGGTCGTCCTGGAATAATATCCTTCAATAAGATGAATATAGGTGCCAAAACCATAATTGTAGGAAATCCAGGTAAGAAGGCGGAAAGCATCATCCCTGATAAATGAATCCCTGCTGATGCAAATCGCGGAAGGACGCCACTCTTCATGGGTCATTCTTTTGGAAGAACGTTGAAGGTAAACCTGGAGGTTTCGGCTAATCTGGAAAAGGGAGTTCTTGAAGATTGCCTGGAGTCCATTCCGGTCTTTATGATAATAGCTTATGAACAGATACAAAGAAACCATAAAGATAACCGCCAGCAGGGCATAGCTGAAATTCATTTTGAACATAAGCCAGACTGCTGTGACAAAGCCAAGGAGGGAGATATACCATTTTGACCTGAAAGAAGGCCGGTATGAAGGAGAGGAGCCAAAATGGTTCAGAAAGGATATCAAACATAAAGAGCCGTAAGTTACCATGAAAAACATGGAAATAATCTGCGCCACCACATTCACATTCCCCAGGGCAACGAAAACCAGGGCAATGATGCAGGTGAACAAAGTAGCGTTATAAGGCTCACCTGATTTGGCATTGATCTTACCCACAACAATATTGACCTTTCGGGAGGGAAAAGAACGATCGGAAGCGAGTGCCTGAAGGGTGCGGGGCGCGACCATAATAGAACCGATGGCTGAAGAGATGGTTGACGCAGCCAAACCGAGAGGAATGACAAATTTTCCGGCATAGGCAATTTTGCTCATCACCAACTGGTCTTCAATTAAATCCACCGGACTTGCAGATGAGCTGAATTTCCAGGCTACAAAGATATATACGATCATTCCCAGCAACGTCGCCATTATAGTTCCCAGTGGTATGGAGACAGAAGGTTTCCTGAGGTCACCAGAAAGGCCGACCCCTGCTGTCATTCCTGTAAAAGCAGGGAAAACGATCGCGAAAACGAAGAAAAAACTATCCTTGTTTCTGAAAACAGCATTTGAAAGGGAAAAGTCCTGAGTCTGGGCGAAATGGGTTTTTCCCGTAAAGAATAATAAAATAGCAATGAACATAATACCCACCACTATATATAACGTCTTCACGCCAAGATTGGCCCCTTTTTTAAGGATCAGAAATGATAACCCAAGCATCACCGGGATGCTTATAACCTGTCGTGGCAATTCAAATCCGTAATTATTCTTAATAAAATCAAAGAAAAAAGAAAAAGCCTCTGTGAAGGCAATTACATAAAATGCTACAGATATGGCCTGGGACATAAAAAGGGCAAATCCAATTGTGGCTCCGATATTCAATCCAAATGAACGGGAAACAATAAAGTATTCCCCACCCCCTTCCACCCTTTTATTGGTTGCTATTTCCGAAATAGCCAATGCAGTGGGCAAGGCAACAAGCTGCCCCAGCATGATAATAAGGATGGTTCCCCAAAATCCAAGAATTCCGACCGCGAAACCAAAACGAAGAAAAAGGATGGCCCCAAGGATGGTGGCAATTGCGGTAAAAAAAACAGGTGCGGTTCCGAAACGTTTTGCTTCAGGCATTATGTAGATTTTTGGAGTCCTAAATGTATTACAAAAAAATTAAACCTCCAATTACTCCTATCAATACCTTACGCAGTAATGACAATTTATGGATAACAATTAATTTTGGCCGGGAAACTTAAAATTTCAATAACTTTGACCGTTTTAAAAAACAGCTCCCTGCTATGTTGATGAATTACCTATTCTTAATATTGGGCTTCCTTCTATTGGTGAAAGGGGCGGACTGGCTGGTAATGGGTGCTGCCTCACTGGCCAAAAAATTCGGAATTTCCGAAGTGATTATCGGACTTACCATCGTCGCTTTTGGAACATCAGCCCCTGAACTCGTCGTCAATTCAGTTGCTTCAGCCGAAAAACTAAATAATATTGTATTAGGGAATATTCTTGGCAGTAATAACTTTAATCTTTTGCTTATCCTTGGCATCACAGCTTTGATCAAACCTCTGAATGTGCAATTAGGTACCATAAAAAAAGAGATCCCTTTTTCCTTCCTGGCCGGCCTTCTTTTATGGCTGCTGGTCCTCGACCCGGTCGTTACAGGAAAACCAGCAAGCCTTAACCGCTTCGACAGCCTAATATTGCTCGGGGCATTTTCCCTCTTCCTGGTGTATATCTTCAAATCAATAAAAACCGGCCCATCACCGGAAACCGGCTACCAGACCAATGAAAAACTGCTTAAACTGATTTTCCTTATGTTAATAGGCCTGTCGGGATTGGTCATTGGAGGAAAGCTGGTAGTTGATAAGGCGGTTATTATCGCCAGGGAATTTGGGATGAGTGAAAGGCTAATCGGATTAACCATTGTATCCATTGGCACCTCCCTTCCTGAACTTGCCACAACCGTGGTGGCAGCTTTCAAGGGCAAATCGGACCTGGCCATAGGGAACGTAATCGGCTCGAATATTTTTAATCTCTTACTGATCCTTGGCATCAGCAGTATCATCTATCCGATTGACTATGACCCTGATTTTAATCCCGACATCGTGGTGTACCTTGGCGGGACCTTTTTTTTATTGGTTTCCATGTTAACGGGTAAAAAACGTATTCTAGACCGGTGGGAAGGGGCAATTTTCCTGGCCGCCTATTTTGTGTACCTTGGCATATTAATTTATTCATGAGAAAGTATATAAGCAGTTCAGCAAATCCTGTAATTAAAGAGTTGCTCCGGCTATCCAAAAGGAAAGGAAGGGATGAATCGGGACTTTTCGTGGTGGAAGGGGTTAGGGAAGCAGAGCGTGCCTTGAATTCCGGAACAGTCTTTACCCATCTGTTTTTTAATGAAAATAGCGATTCTTCAAAATTAAACCATCTCATTGCCCGCGTTGAAAAGGATTCCACTATTGAGATCATCGAAGTAAGTCCGGCAATTTATTCCAAAATTGCCTATCGCGATCAATCTTCCGGCATTGTGTGCATTGCCAGGCAAAAGGTTCAAAACCTGAATTCCCTGACCCAGGAGAAAAATGGCCTATATCTGGTCATCGAAACGGTGGAAAAACCAGGAAACCTTGGGGCAATTCTTCGAACAGCCGATGCGGCTAAAGTGAGCGCAGTACTGGTTTGTGACCATAAGTCCGATCTTTACAATCCTAATGTGGTCAGGTCAAGTCTGGGTTGTTTATTTGCCATCAAGGTGATTCAATGCACGTCGGAAGAAGCGGTGCAATTTCTGCTGGAGAACCGGGTAAATATATTTGCTGCAACCCTTCAGGACAGCAAAGACTATTACGATGAAGATTTTTCAGGTCCGACCGCTATTGTAGTGGGTTCGGAAGCAGAAGGTCTAAGTGAGGTATGGAGGAAAGCCGCGACAGCATTGGTTCGCATACCCATGAAAGGGGTTGCGGATTCCCTTAACGTGTCGGTGAGTGCAGCCATATTGGTTTTTGAAGCCGTAAGGCAAAGGAGAAAAAGAATTTTTTAGATTGATATAATTCTGGTAAATTTGGAGGGTGAATGGAATCCTGATAAAATGACAATTATATAATTAATTCTTACCTATATGAAATTCGATCTTATCGTAATAGGGACAGGTCCCGGAGGCTATGTAGCCGCAATTCGTGCCTCCCAGTTAAAAATGAAAGTAGCTGTAATTGAACGTGAAAACCTTGGAGGTATCTGCCTGAACTGGGGGTGTATCCCAACCAAATCGTTGCTTAAATCGGCCCAGGTATTTGACTATTTCAATCATTCGGAAGAATACGGTATTAAGATTGAAGGACAGGTGAAACCCGACTTCGAAAGAATTGTTAAGCGAAGCAGATCTGTAGCCGATGGAATGAGCAAGGGCGTTCAGTTTCTTTTCAAAAAAAACAAGATTGAAGTAATCCCCGGCACTGCCAGACTTTCCGGTAAAGGCAAAGTGGAAGTGGAGCATGAAGGCAAAAAGTCTGAAGTGGAAGCAACCCATATAATCATAGCTACTGGTGCCAGATCCCGCCAGCTGCCCAATCTTCAGCAGGATGGGTTGAAGGTCATAGGCTACCGCAAGGCCATGACTCTCGATACCCAACCGAAATCCATGGTGGTTGTGGGTTCCGGTGCAATTGGCAGCGAGTTCGCAGGTTTTTACAACAGTCTGGGAACAGAAGTTACCCTTGTTGAATTTCTTCCCAATATTGTTCCCCTGGAAGATGAAGAGGTTTCAAAGCAGCTTGAACGTTCCTTCAAGAAAGCTGGAATAAAAGTAATGACCTCATCCAGTGTTGAATCGGTCGACACAAAAGGCGAACTATGCAAAGTAAACATAAAGACCCCAAAGGGTACGGAAGAGATACAAGCCGAGATCGTATTGTCGGCCGTGGGTATAAGTCCGAATACAGAAAATATAGGTCTTGAGGAAGAGGGGATCAAAATGGAAAACGGCAGGATAATCGTGGATGAATTCTACCGTACGAATGTTGAAGGGGTATATGCTATCGGAGATATTATTCCCGGCCCGGCCCTTGCTCATGCTGCCTCGGCAGAAGGGATCTGCTGCGTCGAGAAAATTGCCGGACTGAACCCGGAACCTATCGATTACAAAAACATTCCCGGATGTACCTACACCAATCCCGAAGTAGCCTCGGTTGGATTCACCGAAAAACTCGCCCTGGAAGCGGGTTATGATATCAAAGTGGGCAAATTCCCCTTTTCAGCATCAGGAAAAGCTTCCGCTGCCGGCCAAAAAGAAGGCTTTGTAAAGCTGATCTTCGATTCCAAATACGGGGAGTTGTTGGGTGCGCATATGATTGGTGCCAATGTCACCGAAATGATTGCCGAACTGGTAGTGGCTAAAAAACTGGAAACTACCGGACACGAGCTGATAAAATCAATCCATCCCCATCCGACCATGTCAGAAGCGATTATGGAAGCGGCGGCGGCAGCGTATGGAGAGGTTATCCATTTATAGGGTCAGTCCGCATCATATTCCGGCTCCCCCACCCTTCCCATAAATACCAATGCTCCCGTTGTTTTTTCCCGAATGGCATAAAAGAAGGGGCGGTTAACAATCATCACCGGCGAAGACGGCCCGGCCGAAGTGGTTTCAAAACCTATTGAAGTAACGGCCGCGGCCTCGGTGCCTTCTTCGTTTACATCAATATAAGTTTTGTGCACCACCTCTGATATATGCAGGTCAATATCTTCCTGCACGATCCCGGGGAATTCCGCCTGCTCGGTAAAAGCAATGCCCAGGCCCATATCTTTAAGGGGTTCATTTAATATACTCTTAAATGAGGTCTTAAATTTGGGCATCTGAAGTAATATTTTAGGAGTTTTCGCCAGTTTGGAGATCCATTCATTCCAATTGTTATAATTTAAGTTGCTCAAAAAATCCTCAAGGGTTTTCCCGTCAGCAGGAAGAAAAACTGTCATGCTGAATTTATTGTCCCCATAAGGAAGATCAATGGCAGAGAAAAGCTCGTTTGTGTAATAGTCATATTCACTTTTAATTTGCATGCCTTTCACCTCAGAACTGCTGCCATCTGCATAGATGAAATTCATGCTTCCGCTATTCTCCTTATCAAATTGGGTTGTCCATGTCCCGTGGAAATAGAGGGCGTTCATCAGGTATGCTACTGCCAAAGGGGGAATCCGATCGATTATTTGGGGTATTTTCCCATGGGTATTATCGGAAACCCACTGATTCATAATTTTTTCTGCTTCCCCGTTAAAAAAGTCAAGGCTGTTGATTCCCGCATCATAATAATAGACGCTGGTATCGGTAAAAGTCTTTTCAAGGGTATATAAATTATGTAACCAGATTGCGTTGGCGATTTCCAGTTTAACCTTTGGATCGGCGTTTTTCAATTGTTTTATGAGGCCACCATGAATGGAATTGATCTCGTGACTGCTGAAGCCGCTCATTCTCATGGTTTCTTTAAAGGCAGACCTGGTAGTCCCTTCGGCACCATTGTAAGCCATTCCCAGGGCGATGGAAATGCTCACCGGTGAAATCATCAGGTTGGGTTGATCACTTTTATCAGAGATCTCCTTAAATATATCAAATGCGAATTTATTGTCCGCCTCAATCAGGATGGCGGCTTTTTTACTGTCAAGAATAACAGGATAATCAAACTCATCCTTATTTTTGTCCTTGCATGCTGAGAAAAAAAGCTGAACAATAAAAAGGCAGAACAATATTATTTTTAGATGCACCTGAACCAACCCGTTATATTTTCTTTTTTTCCACATAATAATTTAATTTTCATACCCCTCATTAGATGGAGGAAACAAAAAAAAGGTTGCGTATATATATAAACAATTTTTTCCCTCATTTGGTTTTGCGATATAATAGTGCATTAATTATTAAAATATCCGATATTCCGATATTCCGATATTCCGGCTATTGACACGCAACCATTTTAGCCATTTATGCATCTTAAGCATGAAAATAATCAGGAAAAAGGCCGGAGATATTTGTCAGCCTGAGGAAGTATTATACATTTAAGGAAAAATTAAGGGTTTTTGGCTGACATACCTCAGGACATATTAACTGCTTGTATCAATGGTGATCGGGGAGGACAGGAAAAACTGTACCGGCTGGTCGCACCACGTATGTATTCTCTCTGCCTTCGCTATGCAGGGAATGAGGATGATGCAAAAGATATTATGCAGGATGGGTTTATAAAAGTTTTCAATAAAATTAAACAATTCTCTGGCAAAGGCTCATTGGAAGGCTGGATCAGGAAAATTATGGTGAACACTGCACTTGAAAAATTCAGATCGAAGGTGAATTTGTATTCACTTGATGAAAACCTGAAGGTGTCTATTGACCAGGGAGTTGATGAGGCAGACCAGAAACTCAATGCGGAAGAAATCCTAACGATGGTAAGGGAGTTAAGTCCTGCATACCGAATGGTATTCAACCTTTACGCCATAGAGGGATATTCCCATAAAGAAATTGCCGGACAGCTTGGAATAACTGAAGGAACATCAAAATCAAATCTCTCAAGGGCAAGAGCGATATTGCAGGAGAGAATCAAAGAGAAAAAAAACGATTTCAGGAGATAAGAAATAAATGGGGAGCGAAAAGAACATAGATAAGCTATTTAGTCAGAAGCTCAAATATTTCGGGAAAAATCCTCCCGAATCGGTATGGACTTCTATCCAGGAAGAAATTGCCGCCGGAAGAAGGAGAAAATTCTCAACCCTCTTCTTCCGCATTGCTGCAGGCCTAGCCCTGCTTCTTGGATTGGGGATCGGAGGATCAAGCCTTCTTCATGACAAGCTTTTGAAAAAAAATACTATCGCAATCGAATCAGAGGATACGAGTCGGAAGCTGGAGGATCAGAAGCTGGAGGCTCGAAAAGAGGAGGATTGGAAGCTGGAGGCTCGAAAGGAGGAAGGTCGGAAGCTGGAGGGTCGGAAGCTGGAGGGTCGGAAGCTGGAAGGTCGGAAGCTGGAAGGTCGGAAGGAGGAGCCTCAGAGGCTGGCGGTTAAGAAGTTTGAGGATCAGAAGCTGGAAGGAAACAATTCAATGGATCAACAAAAGAAGCAGGGAAGGGTTAGAGTAACGGAAGGCTTGGCGCGAATCCCGATTCAAATACAATTGGTACATTCACAGGACAGAATCCCGATACCTGAAAATGCCCAGCTATCATGGCACCAGATTTTGCAAGCCTATAGTGAGGTACCTGAACAGGAACCCTTGGATAAAAATAATCCCTCCTGGTCGCTTGCAGCGGTTATGGCACCGGTCTATTCCTATCGGGATATAAGCGATAAGGATGTCGCGAATATCAAATATTTCAACAGCGCAGAAAAGGGCAAAATGAATTTTTCGGGGGGACTTCAATTTGGCATGGAAGCAGGATCCAGGTTGAGCTTTCAGACCGGTCTTGTATATTCCCGTATTGGTATAGGTGTAAATAATATTTACAGTTATGACATGAACCTGGGATTAGCAAGCAATTCCATACCGAACAACGGGAAGGAGAAAACTTATACCGTTTCCAATTCGATCGGCTCGATAATGGAAAAAACCAGCAACAATATCCTTGTGAGTACAAGCAATCAGCAATCAGATAATCTTTCCGGGGCAAACGGGAGCATCCGGGAATTAATGTACAATGCTTCCAATGTACCGGTGGATCTTGGCTCCAGCATCGATCAGTATTTTCACATGCTTGAACTGCCTTTCATGGTAAAATACAAGCTGGTTGACAGGGAGGTGGATTTCAACCTCCTTGGCGGGTTCAGCACCAACTTCCTGTTGGGAAACGAAACATTCATTAAGTCAGAACAAAATAGCACCTACCTTGGAGAAACCAAAGATGTCAGGTCTTTCAGTACAACCGGCAATATTGGGTTTGGAATGGGTTATGAATTTATAAAGTCTCTGACATTCACCTGTGAACCACAGCTTAAATATTACCTTAATTCCATTAATAAAGAGGAATTCATCACTGCACGCCCATATACAATTGGGATCTTCATGGGCGTAAAGTATATTTTCTGAAATAATCCGGAGCAGCCTCCTGCTTCACAAATTCAATAGTTATTTTTCTTTGAGTTTACCGGAAAGGGTGGTTCATATCCTCATGCTTTTCCGATAAGATTTTGTACTTTCGCGTTTTAACAAACGTGGGTAATTCAAAGGGGAAGAATTTTTAAATGTCAATCTAAAGATTAGAACAGCTTCCCCTATTTGCGAAACCTTGAATTTCTTTAAACTGAGGGGTAAGAGGAGATGAATATATTCAAAATAAAAAATGCCTGGTCAATTGCTTCCCTGATATTTATTTCAGGAATTTCTTTCATGGCGATAAGCAAAATCGGAAACGGTTCTGAAAATCTTCCCGAACCTGAAGACGGGCCACAGAAAAACTACGCCATTTTCGCTGTAAAATTACCGGAAAAGGTTGATTTCGCAGGTGAACCGGTTCCTATAAGCCAGCTGGATGTACTGGAAAATCTTGACAGGGAAGTGCTGGTGAACACTTATTGGCAATCTCAAACCCTGTTGTTCATAAAAAGGGCGAACAGGTATTTTCCGATAATTGAAGAAATCCTAAAAAAGTACAATGTTCCCGACGATTTCAAATATCTTCCGGTAGCTGAAAGCGGCCTTACCAATATCGTTTCTCCTGCAAATGCGGTGGGATTCTGGCAGCTTTTGGAAGGTACAGGGAAAGAGTATGGACTGGAAATCAACAGTGAGATGGATGAACGGTATTCGCTGGAGAAATCGACTGAAACTGCCTGCAAGTATATTATAGAATCCTATAAAAAATATGGAAGCTGGACAATGGCCGCTGCATCCTATAATGCCGGCCGTAGAGGGATGGACAGGCAGATAGAACGACAAAAAGAAAAGGACTATTATGATCTGCTTCTCAATGAGGAAACCTCAAGGTATATTTTCAGGATTATTTCCTATAAACTCATCCTCTCAGATCCATCCTCATTATGGCTTTCATGTTGGGAGAAGGATGATCTTTAGCGCCGGAGATCCCCTTTTATGAAGTTACGATAGACGGGCAGGTAGACCATTTTAGCAATTTCGCCGGACGATACGGGATCAATTACAAAATATTAAAATGGATCAATCCCTGGTTAAGGGAGGTCTCTCTTACTAATCAGGCGGGAAAAACCTATTATATAAAAATCCCACGGGAAGGGATATTTCGATCCTTCCAGGGTTGATGCTGGTACTAAAACCAAAAGAGGAGCAGGCAATTGAAAAGAACAATAGGGAAAAGGTTGACAGAGGGAATAAAACCATTGAGGTACTTGGGGCCGGGTACATAACCTGAAAAATATCGATGTGGAGAATTCCCCGGAATGACTTTCACGGTAATAACCGGACTTAGCGGAAGCGGAAAATCATCACTGGCCTTCGATACCATCTATGCCGAAGGACAGAGAAGGTACATCGAGACCATGTCGGCTTATGCACGGCAATTTCTTGGAAACATGGAACGGCCTGATGTAGATAAAATTACCGGACTGAGTCCCGTAATTTCCATCGAGCAGAAGACAACCAATAAAAATCCCCGTTCTACCGTAGGCACCATCACTGAAATATATGATTTTCTTCGACTGCTTTATGCGCGGGCTTCCGAAGCATTTTCCTATATCACCGGCGAAAAAATGGTGAAATATACCGATGATCAGATCATTGATCTCATCCTGGAAAAATTTCACTGGCGAAGAAAATTTACCTTTTGCCCCGTTGTTAAGGGAAGAAAAGGCCATTACAAGGAACTCTTCGAGCAAATCGTAAGAAAACGGGGTACATTTCAGCCAGGGTCAACGGGGAAATCATCGAATTAAACCGGGATTCGGCTCGACCGGTATAAAACACACAATATCGAAATCCTGATAGATAAGCTTGAAGTGGATTCCTGAACAAAGAAAAACCCTGAAAGAATCTGTAAAAACTGCCATGCATCATGGGAAAGGGATCATGATGGTGCTTTCGAAAGGAAAGCCTTGAACCCCGCTACTTTAGCCGGCAATTGATGTGCCCGACCACCGGAATTTCCTATAATGAACCTGCCCCCCACTACTTTTTCTTTCAATCTCCCCGGCAGGGGCATGTCCCAAATGCAATGGTCTGGGGACGATAGATGAAATCGACCTGAGCAAAATCATCCCGGATCCCTCCCTCAGCATCAAAAAAGGGGCAATCAGAGCTTTGGGAGCTTACAAAAATTCCCTTATTTTCTGGCAACTGGAGTCGCTGGCAAAAAAATATGATTTTGACCTTGCTGAGCCGGTTTCGCAAATATCGGAAGAAGCCATGGGCAAAATTCTGTATGGAACCGATGAATCGCTAAAACTCACCCATACACCTTTAGGGGTATCATCAAATTATTTTCTGAGTTTTGACGGGATTGTAAGTTACATCCAAAACCATAACGGGGAATCCAATTCCCGCTCGGAACAAAAATGGGCCAATCAGTTTATAAGAAAAATTGTATGCCCTGAATGCAACGGCGCAAGACTTAAAAAAGAGTCACTCTTCATTTCCGGATAGACCAAAAAAATATCGCCGAACTTTCCCAAATGGACATCATTGCCTCTCAGTAAATGGTTTGACGGGGCTTGAAAGCGCTTAAGCGAAAAGCAAAATTTGATTGCCAGGGATATCCTGAAGGAAATCAGAAACAGGCTCCAATTTTTAATTGATGTGGGACTTACCTACCTGGCCCTCGACCGACCTTCCCGAAGCCTTTCCGGAGGGGAAAGTCAGCGGATCCGCCTGGCAACCCAGATAGGATCCCAACTGGTCAATGTGCTGTACATTCTCGATGAACCAAGCATCGGACTTCATCAGAGGGACAACCGAAGATTGATTCATTCACTTCAGCAATTAAGAGACAATGGAAACTCCATCATTGTGGTGGAACATGACCGGGATATGATCGAATCGGCAGATTATATCGTCGATATGGGTCCCTTCGCGGGGATACATGGTGGACAGGTGGTTGCCTCGGGCACTCCTTCCGAAATCACCCGTATGAATACCCTAACCACGGATTACCTCCACCACAGGAAGATCATTCCCATTCCCACGGAAAGAAGAGTAGGAAATGGAATGAGATTACTTCTGACCGGAGCTTCGGGGAACAACCTGAAAAATATTACCGTCGGATTTCCTTTGGGAAAATTTATTTGTGTAACAGGGGTTTCCGGGAGCGGAAAATCAACTCTCATCAACGAAACCCTGCATCCCATATTGAGCAGGCATTTTTACAGAAGCAACAAGGAACCAAAACCCTATAAAAAATTGGAGGGTGTTGAACACATAGATAAAGTTATTGAAGTAGACCAATCTCCATTGGGACGTACTCCCCGATCCAATCCTGCCACCTATACAGGCGTTTTCGGGGATATTCGAAAACTCATGGAACAAACCCCGGAGGCGAAAATCAGCGGGATACGGTGCCGGTCAGCTTTTCGTTTAATGTTGCCGGGGGAAGATGTGAGACCTGCAAAGGGGCCGGGGTGGAAACCATCGAAATGAATTTCCTCCCTGATGTGTATGTCACCTGCCGGGAATGCAATGGCAAACGATATAACCGCGAAACCCTCGAAGTGAGGTATAAGGGTAAAAACATATACGAAGTCCTGAGAATGACAATCAACCAGGCCCTGGAATTTTACCACAATATCCCTTCGATCAAAAGAAAAATTAAGACTATTCAGGATGTAGGTCTTGGGTATATCACCCTGGGACAGCCCTCAACAACCCTTTCCGGCGGCGAATCCCAAAGGGTGAAACTGGCTTCTGAACTTTCCAAAAAGGATACGGGAAAGACTCTGTATATCCTTGATGAACCTACCACAGGACTTCATTTTGAAGATGTCCGGGTTCTCCTTGAAGTAATTGGAAAACTAGTGGAAAAAGGGAATACAGTAATTATGATCGAGCATAATATGGATGTTATCAAAACAGCTGATTTTATTATTGACATAGGAAAAGAAGGGGGAAAAGCCGGCGGGAAAATCATCGCAACAGGGACCCCGGAAGAAATCGCACAGGTAAAGTCATCCTACACCGGACATTATCTTGCAGGAGAATTGAAGGACAGGATTCAAACATTTTAAGGAAAAAATACGTAAGAACAAATTAAAATTCAACTATGACGTCAAGTGAAGAAAAAATACTGGATGCTTTCAAGCAAAAAGACTGGAATGAAATCAAGATCTCCGATTCATGGCAAATATTCAAAATTATGGCGGAATTTGTCGATGGTTTTGAAAAACTTGCCCGCATTGGCCCCTGTGTTTCCATCTTTGGGTCGGCTCGTACCAAGCCGGATAACAGATATCATAAGCTGGCAGAAGAGATCGCCTATTTGCTTACCAAATATGGTTACGGGGTAATTACCGGGGGCGGACCAGGAATTATGGAAGCCGCCAATATGGGAGCAAAAAAGGGCAAAGGAAAAAGTGTCGGCATCAACATAGATTTACCTATGGAACAGTCGGCAAACCTATTCATCGATCATGATAAACTGATCACTTTCAAACACTTTTTCGTGCGTAAGGTAATGTTCCAAAAATATGCCCAGGGATTTATCGTCCTGCCTGGAGGCTTTGGAACTTTCGATGAGCTCTTTGAAGCACTTACCCTGATACAGACCGGGAAAATCGGCCGCTTTCCCATTGTACTCGTAGGAACCGAATACTGGGAAGGTCTGATAAAATGGATCAAAGAGATGATGTATACCCATCAGAATAATATCAACCACGATGATCTGGAGCTGTTTACCCTGGTAGATACCGCGGAAGATGCCGTGGAACAAATAAATAAATTCTACAATAAATATTTATTGAGTCCAAATTTTTGACGATGATTCTATACTGAAAACAATATATAATATAAAAACGGTAGAGATAAAATAGATTGGAGAGCAACGACTTGTTGTAGGGGCGCAATGTCTCAAAAGGCAAGAAAATCAACAGCTATACCTTCTAAACCAATGAAAACAATTTTGGGCCATTACCTTTTTTTATCGAAAAATCGTATATTTACTGTCAAATAATTGAAAAACTCCTAAACCCTCCCACCTATGTTAAGGCTATTCTATTTATGTTTGAGTATCCTGAGCGTAACAGCCTACGGGATTACCGCGGACCCACAGGTATCAATCAATATGCAGGTTCCTGACGCAGTAACGGCAGGAGAGGAATTCACGGTGAGCCTTACGATTGAAAAAGGATTACTCCGCAGTTTCTCCCGCTTTTCCCAGGACCTCCCCAATGGTCTTACTGCCCAGAGATTAAATACTGCCAATGCCGATTTTTCTTTCGAAGAGCAGAGAGTCCGGTTTATCTGGCTCAAACTCCCTCCCGAAACCCTTATAAAAGTTAGCTACCTTATCCGCGTTGACCAAAGACTCAAGGGTACTTTTGAACTCGGAGGCGAATTTTCCTATATCGACAACAATCAACGCAAAAGCATTTCTGTTCCAGGAGGTCATGAAATTATGATCAAACCAAAACCGGGAATCGCAGAAAACCAGCTGATTGATATTAAAGATTTCGGCAAAAACAAAGCCCCCTTAACTGTAACTAAAAAAGAGGATAAGACAGCATCCCCTTCTACCACCATCACTCATCCTCAGCAGATGCCTGAAAACAAAACACCGTCCTACATTCCAAAAAGTACACCAAAATTCTCTCCCCCTTCCTCTATCCAGAAACTTACCGCCACTGAAAAAACACGCCTGCTTCAACCTGAAACCGGCATTTCTTTTCGCGTGCAAATCGCCATGGGAAGTATGCCTATTAATTTCGACAAGTTTTTCCGCGATAAGGGAATTCAGGAAAAGGTAAAGATTGAGTTTATTGATGGATGGCGGAAATACACTATCGGTCCTTTCCAGAGTTATGAAGAGGCACGGAAAAATATGTTCAGAATAAACAATACCTCTAAAATAAATGGCGCCTTTGTGGTTGCCTACAGGAACGGGAACCGGATTGACATGTTCAATGCTCTTCCTAAAAACTGAATCGAAGAAAATGAAAAGAACCTTCGCCATTATCCTTATATTTATTCCTATATGCATAGTATTAAGAGCACAGGATGAAATGGATATTGAAGACTTGCTGAATGAGGAGGTAATAAATGAAAACCCTGTTTATAAACCAGTAATAGGTTTGGGTTCAGGGGTTTTTAACTTTTATGGAGATGTTCGCAATAATTACATTAATCCCATAATCGGCGATTTTGGGTATAAGGTCAATATTTCAACTTTCGTAGATCCGAAAAGGTTCTTCACCCTGAATATGTTTATTTTATATGGTCAGCTTTCGGGGAATGAACGCTCCCTGACAGATCTGTCGAGAAACCTGAATTTTAAAACAGATCTGGTGGATTTCGGGATCAATTTGGAATATTCCTTCCGGCACTTCCTTAAAAAGGAGTATTTTATTACCCCTTTTATCTCAGCGGGTATTGAAAACATGCAGTTTACCTCAAAAGCTGATCTCCTTGATGCTATGGGAAATGAATATTACTATTATTCCGATGGCACTATCCGTGATGCCGATCCAACAGAGATTTTCCAAGGCGACGTCATCCACAGGGACTTTCTTTATGAGACCGACCTCAGGGTGAAGGAGAGAAGGGAATATGGCTTGGGAGCCTACAAAACAAATGCGATTTCCATACCTGTCGACCTGGGGTTAAACTTCAGGATTTCAGAAAATATTAATTGTCGCCTTGGAACATCTCTTCATTTTACCATGACCGATTACCTGGACAATGTAGCGAACGAAGGAACCCACATTAAAGGGAATAAGGGAAACGATATGTTCACTTATAACTATCTCAGCCTCCATTTCGATCTTTTTTCAGAACCAAAAACTATAATAGTCGAGAAGATGTTCGCCGAACTTGAATTTGATCCGGTAATGTATGATGATGAGGATGGGGATTTCATACTCGATGCGGTGGATGAATGTCCGGGGACACCTTATAATGTACCGGTAAATAACACCGGTTGCCCGCTGGATACAGATAATGATGGCATTCCAGATTATCTTGATGAAGAGGAGTTCACAGAAGAGGGTGCCTGGGTGGACGACAGAGGTATAACCATAAGCGAAGAGGAATATGCCGCCCGGTGGCTTAAGCGCGGGGAAGCTATGAACCGTGAAGATGTTAAAGCCTATTTCGCGATCATTGGGTCAGGCTTTGAGCCAAAACCCTTTGAGGAGATACCCGCGAAGTTCAGATCATTGGATACAGACATGAATGGATACCTTTCTTTCGATGAATTGCTCAAATCAGTTGATGATTATTTTGATTATAAGTTGAATTTTACCGTAGAGGACCTCTATGAGCTGAATAACTTCTTTTTTAATCAATGATACAGAAATCCGAACTAGCCCGCATGAAAAGGGGAATGATTTAGCAGGGAACTGATTGAAATGATGTGTAAATCGTAAAAAAGGTCTTGATTGCTCAATGATATTTTTGCAACCTGTCCATCTGTCTTTTATTGTCCTTTTGCTTGATATCTTCCCGTTTATCATAAAGCTTTTTCCCCTTGGCCAGTCCGATTTCCAGCTTGGCATATCCCTTTGCTGATATAAAAACTTTCAGGGTAATGATGGTGTTACCGGATTCCTTTGTTTTTCTAATGAGCCTGCGGATTTCTGATTTTTGGAGAAGAAGCTTTTTATCCCGTTCGGGGATATGATTGTTGTATGAACCATACTTGTAAGAAGCTATTTGCATTCCCTTAACATAGAGTTCCCCGTCATAAATAACACAGTAGGAATCGGCCAGGCTCACTTTTCCTGCCCGGATGGATTTGATTTCTGTACCGGTGAGTATAATTCCGGCAATAAATTTTTCGATTATCTCGTAGTCGAAATAGGCTCTTTTATTTTTAATATTGATTTTGTTATCCATAAAATATTCCGATCAACCTTCAAAACTTGCCATCCTGGAAAGAACAAGATCATAAAAACTGTTGAAAACTACTGATAATAGCAAGAAAATAAGAATAAGGACGAGGCTTGAAAGCAAAAGAAAAATGATCCGCTTATCCTCCTGTACATTCAACAGTTTGATAATCCCGATCCAAAAAAGGTATAAAGTATAAATGCTTAATATCGTAAGAAATAACAACTGGGGGAAAAGTTTTGTTATCGCAAGTGCCACAAAAAATGGAGTTTGGGAATAGGTTACCAGGGCAAAAACGGCGTCGGCATCAGTTTCCTGACTGAAACTGGTGGTTATTTCTGCAATAAGAAGACAGGAAAAATATACTTCGAGAAAAATTACCAAAAAGGAAATAATCCCATTAAACAAAACATAGCCAAAGGAAAATGAATTCTCAATTTTTGAGAAGAACAAGGTACCGAGAAGAGAGCAAATGCCAATGATAACCGAAACCGGAAGAAGGAACCCGGAAATGATGTCCTTCCTGCTTTTCCTCTCCGTTTTTATTTCATTCCATGTTTCAAATGGATTTAACAGTATATTTGTTGTTCTTTGGTATAGGTATTCAAAATTCATAGGCGGTTCTTTATTCAAAAGTAGAATAATTTTGACAAAATTAAGATAATAAGCATTCATTTACAGAATAAATGCCCGGTTTAACCAATATAAATCTAATAACCATCCTGGGACCTACGGCTTCCGGCAAAACTACCTTTGCCGCAAAGCTTGCCCATCGCATTGGAGGAGAGGTTATTTCTGCCGATTCGCGGCAGGTTTACAGGGGAATGAATATCGGTACAGGAAAAGATTACCAGGAGTACCTGATAGACGATACTGCTGTTCCCTATCATCTTATTGATATTTTAGATGCCGGAGAGGAATATAATGTCTTTGAATTTCAAAAGGATTTTGCACGCGTATTCCAGGAAATTCATGAAAGAAATTCATTTCCGGTTTTGTGCGGAGGAACTGGATTATATCTCCAATCTATCTTGAGATCCTATACACTCCTCCCGGTCCCATTAGATAAGAAATTAAGGGAAAGCCTTAGCGGGAAGTCAATGAAAGAGCTCACCGCGATCTTCTGCAGATTCAGGTCCCCACACAATACCACCGATACACTGGACCGGAAACGCCTCATCAGGGCTATTGAGATTGAAACATACTATTCAACTGATAAAAGCCATTCGAACACTTTCCCTGAGATAAACAGTTTAATTTTCGGGATCCAAATTGAACGGCACGAAAGAAGGAGAAGAATTAGCGAGCGGCTTAAAGAAAGACTTGACCAAGGTTTAATCGAAGAAGTTCAACTATTAATGCAAGCAGGTCTTTCAGAAGAAAAACTGGTCTACTATGGTCTTGAATATAAATACATAAGTTGGTACCTTTCAGGTGAGATAACAAAGGAAGAAATGTTCGAAAGGTTGAATACCGCCATTCATCAATTTGCCAAAAGGCAAATGACCTGGTTCCGTAAAATGGAGCGGGAAGGGATGAAAATTTTCTGGATGGATGCTGAACTTCCTGATGCCAAAAAAATCGAGTTAGCACTTCAGTATACAGCAGATCATACGGATTTTCTGTAACAGCCTCACTGCCTTCCGGTCCATTTTCCTGCCACTTTACCTTTTTTTAAGACTGGCACCCGCTGACATATCCATACGAGTTATAATTGGCGAACCTGCATAGGTAATCAAAGCGCCCGATGAAGCACTAACTCCAAGTTCCTCCACCACATTTATATCTGCCGAAGCACCTGCGGAAATATCAATATTGCATTTTTGGACAACCAGTTCCCCTGCATTGATTTTAACCCCTGCACTACCTTCTATATTGAATAAATTGGCGGTACCCCTGGCATCCAAAATGCTTCCCGCCGACAGATCAATGCTAAATTCATTGAAATCCGCAACAATTTCCATGTGGCTGCCGGCGGACACATTTGCCGAGAAGGTATTTTCTTTCAGGTAGTTGGTCTTGAAAGAGGAACCAGCTGCAATATGCAGTTTCTCCAATGTTGGTGATGAAATAGCAAGGTTAATCTCCGGATACCTGCCCTTTTCTTCCACTTCAAAATGCAGTTCCCCATTTAATACGGTATAGCCTATTTTGGTCATCAAGGCACTATCGGCCTTTATAACAATCTTATATATAGAATCCTGCTTAAAATCGATGTGGAAATGACCTGCTGCAGTTATAGAATTAAAATCTTCCAATGATATTTCCTCAGAAACCGTATTCTGCGAAATCCAATCCTCATTATTGAATATATCTACGGTGTTACCAATATAAATGGCTGCTGCGGAAATGAACAATAATATGAATCCCAGCACACCCAATAAAATCAAATTGCTCTTTTTCATAATCGTATTTTTAATATTGAAGTGAATTAATTTAATATAGGATTGTTATCGGTATCCATACTTGAATTTTTATTGATTCCTTCCAAATCATGACAAGATAGATTAAGAAGTTTCATAGTCTTAAAAATAGCAGGTAATTCCTCTTTAATAAATGTCTCTCTTCTCATCGATAGGGTTTTGTTAAAACCTTCGGGGGAAACAAAATAACCAATTCCCCTTTTGTTATAAATAATATCTCTTTCCTGCAGGAAAAAGTAGGCACGCATGGCGGTATTGGGATTCACCTCCATTTTTACTGCAACTTCTCTCACGGAAGGGATTTTCTCATCCGCCTTCCACGCTTTTATCAAAATATTGTCGCAGAACAAATTTGCGATTTGAAGATAAATAGGTTGATTTTCACGAAATTTCATTTCATACCTCTCTTTCTTTTACTCTTAGCCATGAAATAAACAAGAAAAAAGGACCGATTATGCCCCAATAAATGGTTTTGGTAATATAGGGCAAACTGTTTTCAGCGAAATGGTGCCAAGGCTCTGGGAAATTTAAATTATTAATGACAATCCTTGTTTTACCAAAAAGCAGGTAAGCCATTAAAGATGTCCACATGGAAATCACCAGGGCAATCAGGAACAAGGACAAAATGGTCTTAAAAAAATTATTCTTCTTAAAATACACTGCTCCTAATAAAAATATCGTTTGCAAGACCATATATGACCCAAGTGATTTTAATAAAGGAGAGTAAAATGGATCAACAAATAGGAATTCCTTTCCGGGGAGAAGCGAGAGTAGTATTCCTGAAAGTAAGTTTACCACCATTAGCAATCCATAAATAAGTACTACAAATATGGGGGAGGAAATCAGCCAGGCCGCAGCAAGTTTTTCCAATGAAGTCGCGGGTAGGCTAAGAAAAAACAGGGCCTTTTCCCGGCTTTGTAATTCATTAAATATCAATGAGCTAAATATAAATCCTCCTAGAATTACAATGGGTAGGGTTATGCCGTAAAACAATCTGGCATTGATGGGTATCGGCGAATTATAGCCTGTAAGTATAAGTACTATAATAAGGAAGGCGGCAACACCCGCGGCAACAATTAAGGTATTTCCAGACATTATAACCTGTCTGCGTACAAGTAGAGCAATTCGTGGTATGCTAAAAGTATTATTCTTCATATTCATTATGATTTAAAAAGATTATTAATTTCAATGCCTTTATGAATTACTCCATTAAAGAGCAACTCCAGGTCAACTTCGGTTTCTCTTCCTCTGTTTTTGAATACAGCAGATGTTCCCCCAAATACCTCTTCAGAATATATAATTTCCTCTTTTTCTGATTCCTTAAGAATTCCAAATGAAAGACATTTTGATATTTCACTTACAGATTGAAAAAATTTAATTTTTCCCTCATCCAAAATAATGACATGATCAATAAGAGTAGCTAAATCCCGCACCTGATGTGTTGAAATGATAACCAACCTGTTCTCTTCAATGCTTGAAGCCATTATTTTCCTGAATTGACTTTTGCTTGGAATGTCCAACCCATTGGTTGGCTCATCCAGGATCAACAACCGGACTTGGGTAGCTATGCCAAAGGCAATTAAAAACTTCTTTTTCTGTCCGTATGACAAATCATTGAGACGTTCGTTACCATCTACCTGAAACTCATTTAACAAATTTTTGAATTCGCTTTTGTTAAAACCAGGGTAAAAAGCGCCATTAATCTTTGCAAAGGAGAAACCACGAATTGACGGTAAATTAAATTCTTCAGGGATAATTATAATATCCTGAAGTACATCGGGTGACCGTTGAGAAGAAGGTATTCCAAAAACATGGCATTCACCTGAAGTCGGAAAAAGAAGTCCGGTAATTTGCTTTAGCAAAGTGGTTTTTCCGGCTCCATTTTTACCAAATAAACCGTAAATATTCCCTAAAGGGAGTGAAAGATCCAGGTTATTGAAAAGCAATCTGTTTTTGCGGTAGCCGAAATTTAATTTTTTAATTTCTACCATGATAATTTCTGTTTAAGTATTTAATTAGTGTATTACTTTACTAATACACTACAAATATAGATAATTTATTAAAAATCCAAAAAAATGTTTTTATTTTATTAAAAAGCGGAAATTATAGAATCGAAAGATCATAAAATAGGTATGATACAGGATCAACAGAATATTAAATGTATTTAAAATTCCCAGGGGATAATGGTAATAATATGAATCAAGGCCAAGCTTATCAGGACATTCACGATCGTGAAAACAATATTGTATGCCTCCCGGAAGCGTTTGATCTTTCGCCGCAACATTATAGCCAGATTGGGCACAATAAAAGCGGTGATCACCACGCCATAATAGATGAAAAAGGAGGTATCTTCTATCGGTTCTTCCTCCAAAGCCGATTTTCCATTGAAAAAAAGCACAAGATAGGAAAGGAGAAGGAAAATAACCAGGTATATGAGGTAGCTCAGTTTAAGGGAAATAGTCGATTTCGGGCGTTTCCTGTGTATTCGAAAAGGTCTGATTATAATTATTGAAACGATAAACAGTAACAGAAAAGTAGCGATAAAAACAACGTGAAGAAGAAAATCTAGAAAAACGCTCATGTAGGTTTAAGGTATTTATCCAGCCATCCGAAAAACTCCCTCTGCCAAAGAATGCTGTTCTGGGGTTTAAGAATAAAATGTGTCTCTCCAGGGAAAACCAGTAATTTACTGGGGATTCCCCGCAGTTGTGCGGCATTGAATGCCTGCAGGCTTTCCGTATAGGGAATCCGAAGGTCATTTTCACCGGTGATGATCATAATGGGGGTATCCCATTTATCTATGGAAAGATGGGGTGAAAAAGAATAACTATGAGGTTTTGGGTTTTCCCAGTAAGGACCGCCAAGATCATGGTTCACGAAGAATATCTCATCGGTTGAGGCGTACATACTCTCCAGATTGTAAATCCCACAGTGCGAGATGAAGGCTTTAAACCTTCCCTCATGATGGCCTGCCAGATAAAAAACGGAATATCCGCCATAACTGGCCCCCACCGCACCCAGCTTTTCTTCATCCACAAATGGCTCTTTTTTTACCGCGTCCACTGCGCTAAGGTAATCTTTCATGTTCTGGCCTCCGTAATCGCCGGAAATCTGTTCATTCCAGGCACTTCCAAAAGTGGGCAATCCTCTTCTGTTGGGGGCAATGATAATATATCCATTAGCAGCCATGAGTTGAAAATTCCACCGATAGGAAAAAAACTGACTTACAGCACTCTGAGGCCCTCCCTGGCAGTAAAGCAGTGCAGGATATTTTTTTTCAGGATCAAAATCAGGGGGATAAATGACCCACACCAACATATTCTTGTTATCGCTGGTTTTCACCCACCGTTCTTCTACCTGGCCGAATTTTAAATTTTGATATTTATCGGAATTCACCGCACTCAACTGTACCTCTTCCCCGCTTTCAGTATCTATCCTGAAGAGTTCTGCCGCCATGGACATCGACATTTTTTCAGCGATAATACTGTGATCGGTAAGACTAAAAGAAATGTAATCGTGCGGACCTTCAGTTAGCTGAACGATATTTTGGTCTGCAATATTTATCTTATAGATCTGATAAGTGGCCTTTGTCCCGCTTATAAAATAAATGAAAGAACCATCAGCGGACCACCTTATATTTTGGATACTCTGGTCGAAATCCCGGCTCAGGTTGGTTTTCTTACCGGTAGACAGGTTGAGCAGGTAAAGGCTTTCCTTATCGGCTTCATACCCGGGGGTTTTCATACTTTGCCATGCAAGCTTCTTCCCGTCAGGGGAAAATACGGGAAATCGATCGTACCCCGGCATCCCTTTCGTGACATTCTCAGTATTCCCTGAGGCCAGCTCATAGATATAGATATCAGAATTTGTACTCAGCGCATAATCTTTCCCTTTCATTTTTTTTGAGGTATAGACAATGGATTTCCCATCTGGGCCCCAACAAATCTGGGATTGATCGAAATCGGGCGATAAGGGGGAATCCCACGGCTCGCCGGCCATAATATCAAGTCCCTCACCAATGGTATCATCACCATAATCCTGCAAAAAGATATGGCTATAGGAATGGTCGTTCCAGGAATCCCAATGCCGGTACATCAGATCGTTAATAATACGAACATTCGCCAGGGGAAGGTCCGGGTACAAGTCAATCGTACCTTTTTCCAGTTTCACATCCTTCAGGTAGAAAATTTTATCACCACCCGGGGAAAACTCAAAGTTATTGATTCCGCCATCAATATCCGATTTACGGGTTGGAGAGCTGCCATCGGTTTCCATTTCCCAGATCTGGGCAGTCCCGGAGAGCATGGAAATATATCCTATCCGCTTGCCATCAGGCCTCCAGCGGGCATTATAACAGCGTTCCATCGGACCGTGTAAGTTTGGTGCTTTCCCCCCCGTTAACAGGGACTGAATAAATATCGGATATCTTTTTATTGGTATTAATGTCATATCTGGTCACATTAAACAATACCGACCTTCCATCCGGGGAAACCTGATGATCACTTATACGGCCAAATTTCCAAAGGATTTCAGGGGTAAGAATTCCATTTTGAACTTCCACTTCGCTCAGTTCGCCGGAATAATCCGCTTTTAATTCCTCTTTAGGAATTTGCTTCTTCCCACAGCCAACAAACAGGAAAAGGAGAATGGAAAGGAAAAGAACCGGATAAGGACCTTTTTGTAACATACTCTATTAATTATACAAGGGGTTTAATCCTCAGTCCCTCTCTTACTTTCCCTTCTATTTCGGCAGAAAGTTCAGGATTATCAAGGAGAAGGTTTTTCACAGCGTCTCGGCCCTGACCTAATTTTGTATCCCCATAGCTGAACCAGGAGCCACTTTTTTTCACTATATTCATATCCACACCCAGATCAATGATTTCGCCTGTCTTGGATATTCCTTCACCATACATGATGTCAAATTCTGCTTTTCTAAAGGGAGGGGCAAGCTTGTTTTTTACCACTTTTACTCTTGTACGGTTTCCCTGAATATCCTCCCCGTCTTTAATCTGACCGATCCGACGGACGTCCAGCCTAACTGAGGCATAGAATTTAAGTGCATTCCCTCCGGTGGTTGTTTCCGGGTTACCAAACATTACCCCAATCTTTTCACGAAGCTGATTGGTGAACATGCAACAGGTATTGGTTTTGTTAATGTTAGCGGTAAGCTTACGCAGGGCCTGTGACATAAGCCTTGCCTGAAGTCCCATTTTGGAATCCCCCATTTCCCCTTCAATTTCGGCTTTTGGGGTCAAAGCCGCTACGGAGTCAATCACCACAATATCGATCGCTCCTGAACGGATAAGGTGATCGGTAATTTCAAGGGCCTGTTCACCATTATCGGGTTGGGAAATTAATAAATTCTCTGTATCAACCCCCAGTTTCTGTGCATAGAAACGATCGAAAGCATGCTCAGCATCAATGAAGGCAGCGATACCTCCTGCCTTCTGGGCCTCCGCGATGGCGTGAATGGCGAGAGTGGTTTTCCCGGACGATTCAGGACCATAGATTTCAATGACCCTTCCCCTGGGATAGCCGCCTATCCCAAGGGCTATGTCGAGGCCAATGGAACCGGTCGAGATGGCAGGTACATCGATAATAGCTCCGTCGCCCATTTTCATAATAGCTCCTTTACCATATCCTTTTTCAATCTTATCAAGGGTTAATTGCAGTGCCTTTAGTTTTTCCTGGTTGATGTTTGCGGTGTCATTTTTTTCCTTTGCCATAAGTATTTTCTTATTAATGTATTTATTCTTCAAATATCTGCCTGCTATGATCCTTAGTATTCACTTTTTCAAATATTTTTTCAATGGTTCCATCTTCTGATATAAGGAAGGTTGCCCTGTGAATACCCATAAAGATACGGCCAAGCATGGACTTTTCCCCCCATACGCCGTATTTTTTTATTACCTCTTTTTCAGGATCTGAAATGAGCGGAAATGGCAGACTGTATTTGTTGATGAAGTTCTGGTGTGAACTCTGACTGTCGGCACTTACCCCAACAATTGCATAGCCTTTGGATTTAAAATCCAGATAATTATCCTTTAAATTGCAGGCCTCGGCAGTACATCCGGGGGTATTGTCTTTGGGGTAAAAATAAAGAACCAGCTTCTTTCCTTTAAACATAGAGAGGCTGATCTCATTTCCATTTTGATCTTTTGCTTGAAAATCAGGGGCTTTATCCCCAACTTTTAATGGTGTCATGGTTTCTGGATTTTACGTGTAAATGTACTAATTCGAAATAAAAAAACCGGTTAACAACTTCACTGTTTTTCAACAATCATTGAAGAAGTTTAATTTGTATTTTTAGCGGGGAAAAATTTTAAGATTAACCTAAAAACAAGATGGGAGTGATTATGTTTAAATTTAACCCTTACCGCCCGATAAGTGTTTTCGCAATAATTTTGTGCATGTCCGGTTTCAGCCATGCCCAAATAAACGAGAAAGGTACTCAGGATTTAAAAACTACCGCCCTCGGTCTTTTCGAAAAGGGCGAATATGCACAGGCCTATGAGGCATATTCACAGCTTTTAAGCCGCTATCCCAAGGACGGGTTATTTAATTATTACGCAGGCCTCTCGCTTCTGAAGCAAAAAAAGGATGCTCCGGGGGCCATCAGGCTCCTCGAATTTGCTTCCTCTAAAGCCCAGGTGCCCACAGAGGTATATTATTATCTAGGTCAAGCCTACCGCGATAATTATAAATTTTCCGAATCGAGGGACGCTTATATTAAATATGCCCGCCTGGCAGATAAAAACGCCTTGAAGGAAAACCTTCCCGAACACGAGGCGCAGATGTCGGCCAACGCGGTTCTAGCCATAGAGGAATATAATCCGTTCGATATACTGGCCACTTCACTATTTACCTTCAGGGACAGCAATTACGTACGACAAGTGAAGGGAAAAGGGGGCCAACTCATGATCAAACCACGCGAATTGTTTGGTAAGGAGGAAAAGGAGGGTGATCTGACCAACTATATGTTCATGCCTAAAAATGTATCCAAGGGAGAATATATTTTTATTTCCGGGACCCCAAGGTCGAAAAAGAGGGGCTCCGATCTTTTCAGGATTAAAAAACTAAATGGAAATAACTGGTCGGATCCTGTGGCTATTGAAAGAATCAACAGCAATTATGACGAAATCATGCCCTATTTCGATCCGATTGGAAAGGATTTATATTATGCTTCCAAAGGCCATAATTCCATGGGAGGTTTCGATATTTTCAAATCGCATTATGATCCGGATCGGGATAGCTGGAGTGAGCCTGTAGGTTTAGGATTTCCCATTAACTCACCTGACAATGAGTTTTTGCTGATTCCTGGTAGTGACCTTGGAACGGTTCAACTATTGACAGACCGGCAGGGAATTGACAGCATGTATACGGTATATAAACTGCATATCCAGGAACCGAAAAAATCGCTCGCCACCGCTACCCAGGAAGAAATTATGCAAATTGGCAAGCTTGGGGGAATAGAGGCAATTCCCTCTATTGTTGATATCCGGCAGGAAAAAGGCAAGAACAGAGAGGAAATAAGCCAGCCCGCTGCCGTAGTGGTAACTTCCATGGTAGATGCCAACGCTTCAGCAAATAATTCACAATTGAAGAGCGCGATGAGGTACCAGGTCATTTCAGACTCCCTTTCCATTTTGGCCGGTAAAGCAAGGATTAATGTTAAAGAGATGAGCGATCCAAACGAGCGCTGGGACTGGCAGCGAAAGATTATCGAATGGGAAAAATATTCAAAGGATTTCCAGGAAAAAGCCAATAAGAGCTTTGCTGATCTGCAACTAGACAGAGAATATCAAACTGCAAATCCGGTTCCTCCCGGCATAAAAAAGGATACGGTAATAAATGGGATAACCCTCTTTAGTTATACCGCTAATGATGGGATAAAAATTTCAGGGTACAGTCAAGAATCTTTTCCTGCACAAGAAAATAAGGTGAATAAGGAGTCCGTACCCCCATTCAAGAAGAGTCTTTCCGAAAAGCCCGATGATTTGGACCCCACAGGGACTCCAAAAAACATCTCAGAAGAGCCCACCCTGATTCAGAAGAATGATGAGGGTGTTGCTCCCTTAAATACCAAAAGGGCGGAATTGGATTTTACCATCCTCGGTAAATCCCCCTATAATTCAGATAATCCATTTCTAGCTGAGGAAAGCCTGCCACAAGGGCCCTTCTACCGTATACAGATTGGAGTTTACAGCCAGGCGCGCGATTGGGATACCTTCCGGGGGATTACTCCCATAACTGAGGAAAAGATTGAAGACAGGGGATTATTCAAATATTATGCGGGCAAATTCCAAACTTACCAAGAGGCTCGGAATGCCGTGGAAAAAATCAAACTTTACGGGTTTACCGATGCATTTATTGTTGGCTGGTACGATGGCCAAAAAATGGCGGTGGAGCGGGTGTACACTTTAGAAAAAAGGGACAGGAAGTGAAAAACGGAGCTTCAGCTGCTCAGGCACATTCTTTAATTTCGCTCATGTGCAATATCTGAGTAGCTGAAATTCCGTTTTTTAAGATTAGGCCATCGCTTTTTTATTCAGCCTTTCCTCGGCAAGCTTATTCAATTTTTCATCCGCTTTATATTCCTGATCAAGCGTTTTTTGAAGCTTTTCTGCGACCTCATCGAATTTTAATTCTTTAGCATACCGGACAGCAGTTCCATAACCCGAAATTTCGTAATGCTCCACCCTTTGGGCATCGGCAATGATTCCGGCATTAAGAACATCTTCGGAAGTATCCTCCTTCATGAAGCTTTCAGCCTCTTTAATTAATCCTTCCATCCCTTTGCACTTTTCACCTTCGTACTTGAAGCCGAGATCGTTGCATATCTTCACAATTCTCTCCTGCTGGCTCTGGGTTTCTTTAAGATGATCCTCAAAGGCTTGCTTCAATTTACTGTCTTTCGAGTGCTCAGCCATTTTCGGTAAAGCTTCAATCATTTGAGTTTCTGCACTATACAAATCCTGCAACTGATGTTCAAATAAATCTTTTAAAGTTTTCATATTACAAATTTTTAAAATTAATAAATAACGAGACCAACCCTTCCTCACTGTATCTGATGGCTTCTCGCTTTAAAATAAACATCACTCATCCTAAAGATTGTTCGACAATTAATATTTTTTTAATAGGTTTTTTTTGTTAATTTTGGATGAGACAAATTCTTAAAAATGACAGACCGGTTTCAGGATAAGCCTCTGGCAAAGGATAAAATGCAAGAGAAAGCCAATGCAGAAAGCACACTTATCCTTCACAATGACGATATAAATACCTTTGAGTATGTGATCAGGAACCTTGTAGAAATCTGTTCCCATACTCCGGAACAAGCCGAGCAATGTACTTTAATGGCTCATTACAAAGGTTTATGCGATGTCAAAAGAGGAAAAAAAGATATCCTGCGGGAGATGAGGCAGGATCTCATTAAAAATGGACTTAAGGCAAGCATAGATTAATTTGTAAAGATATGGCTGGCATTATCGCACTGATTTTATTGGGTATTTTTCTTTTTCTTATCGAATTTTTAATCATTCCGGGTATTACCGTAGCAGGTATTGGAGGAACGGTTCTTCTTGGAGGGGGGATTTACCTTGCCTTTGAAAAATTCGGGAATGAGGTCGGATTTACTTTTCTCATTGGATCCTTTCTTGCTTCGGTGGTTATTCTGGCTATTTCCTTGCGCGCAAAGACCTGGAAAAGAGTTATGTTAAACACCACTGTCCTTGGAAATGCCAATGAAAATCCGCCAAAGGATTCCCTTTTCCCCGGGGACAAAGGGGTGACCTTAACCAGACTTGGTCCCATTGGTAAAGTGAAAGTTAACGGGATCGTAGCAGAAGGAAAATCCACAGGAGGATATATAAATCCACATACAGAAATTGAGGTAGTAAAAATATCAGGTTACCAGGTAATTGTTAAACCCATTAAATAAAACTATATGGAAATTCAACTGATCATTATTATTGTAGCATCCATAATCGGATTATGGATTATTTTTTATTTTATTCCCATTGGATTGTGGTTTCAGGCATTGGTTTCCGGCGTTAGGATCTCCTTGTTGCAACTTGTCTTTATGCGTTGGCGGAAAGTCCCCCCCGGAGTAATCGTTCGTGCCATGATAGAGGGAACTAAGGCAGGAATTGAGCTCCAGCGGAACGATCTGGAAGCGCATTACCTGGCAGGCGGACATGTTGAACGGGTAGTCCACTCGCTGGTTTCCGCGAGCAAGGCCAACATCGACCTTCATTTTAAGATGGCAACTGCCATTGATCTCGCCGGACGTGATGTTTTTGAAGCGGTACAGATGTCCGTAAATCCGAAGGTCATCAACACTCCTCCCGTAACGGCGGTAGCAAAAGATGGTATTCAGCTGATCGCTAAGGCAAGGGTTACCGTCAGAGCCAACATCAAACAACTGGTGGGTGGAGCAGGGGAAGACACTGTATTGGCCAGGGTTGGCGAAGGTATCGTATCCTCGATCGGATCAGCCGATTCCCATAAGGCGGTATTGGAAAATCCTGATAATATTTCCAAGGTGGTATTGGATAAAGGTCTTGATGCCGGGACGGCTTTTGAAATCCTATCCATCGATATCGCAGATATTGATATTGGTAAAAATATCGGAGCCGTATTGCAAATGGACCAGGCAAATGCCGATAAAAACATCGCCCAGGCTAAGGCGGAAGAGAGACGTGCCATGGCTGTTGCCCTAGAGCAGGAAATGAAAGCCAAGGCTCAGGAAGCCAGGGCCAAAGTAATCGAGGCAGAAGTGGAGGTACCGTTAGCCATGGCCGAAGCATTCCGGGCTGGCAACATGGGCATTATGGATTATTACAAATTCCAGAATATCCAGGCCGATACCCAGATGAGGGACAGTTTCTCAAAACCCGATTCTAAAGGAGGAAGCGACAGGAATAAATAGAAGAAATACCTTCCATCCATCGAAGGCAGCGGCTCAATGGCAAAAATTAATCATTCAGGTTTGTTTTGCAAATTCTAATAGTTTTTCTATTTTTGCTCAGCCAAAAATTCCGCGTCCTTACTATTTGAACGCCAATCAGAATTTTGTTGCAAGCCCGGAGAGATGGGTGAGTGGCTGAAACCACCGGTTTGCTAAACCGGCGTACTTCGAAAGGGGTACCGGGGGTTCGAATCCCCCTCTCTCCGCTTTTATTTTAATTTAATAACCTTATCAATTAGGACGCACAAAACCTTCGGCTTGATTCCGTCCGTCACAAGCCATACTCAGAAGGGATAAATTTATTCTGGTCTATCAAAGGCATCATCATTTCAATAAAATCGCTTTCTTCAACCGGAATGCTGCTTAATTCTTCCCGAAAAATAGGAATATAGGAGGTTTCCATTTCCGAGAGATGCATATTTCCGGCTTGTAATGCTTCCTCAATAATATCAAGGGCTACCGATGCACCGTTTATGGCATTTGCCACATATGAGTTGCCCTTTATCAATGCTTTTGAAATCCTTATAATATTTTCCGGGGAGAGAATCAGAGCCTGGGGATCGGTATAGATATCCGAAGCGACCATCAGTTGCTGGAATGTCCTGCAGGGTATGGGACCCGTTCGTAAGGCTGCATTCATTAGCCTGGTGTCGTATTCCAATTGCTCAAGGTAAGCAGTTGGTGCCATCCCTGAAAGCAATTTGATGTTTTGAACCGATTCATTACTCCATAAATCTGCACAGGCCGAGGCAATATTTCCCAACGGACTAAAGTGGGCGCATGCCGATGTTTTCCCTTCCATTGAAATAGGAATACCCGTGATCGCTTTTATAAAAGGGCCCTCATAGGCACAATCTTTATCAGGGCCAATGGCCCCCTCCTCCATGGCTACAATGGACCGAACCACCGAGATTACCCGTACCAGTGCGGCAAATATTCTGGGAATATATTTTTTCTCAGCCAGAACCATGGCTGTATTGGCAAATCCACAGGCAGAATCACCTGCCGCAATTTTATCCAGACGGGAGGATATAGATACGATCTTTCCCCAAAGGAAATGCATATCCCTCACCCCAAGGACACTTAATGCAAAAATAATCCCTTTAAGGTCACACATCATTAAAGCTTCGTCGGATACCTCTTTCCCTCCGGTGCTCTCAATGGATAGAAGATCAGCACCAGCCAAAGCTCCCTGTTCGAAAAGTTCCATCATGGGTTCCAGAAGACGGGAACTTCGTTGCTTCGCCGGGCGTTCAAATTCACGTAAATCATTCGGTGTTAAACGGATTTCAGATGCCAGGCCATATTTGACATAATAGTCTTCACAGATTTCATTCATTATTTTGATGATCTCAATTCCAATTGCCGGATTTTTAGTCATTTCCAAAAGAGTCTCAAATTCGAGGACCACCCCTTTGGAGTTTAACTCAACAGCTCGCTTTAGGGCATCTGTAGCTATTTCGCGATAATGGGCATATACCTGGGTCAATGTATTGTCATTGATGCTCATGGTGGGAAGTGTGAAGTTTAGCTCCGCATATACCTGTCCTCCTCCAATATCAAGCCCACGTCTCGTTTTTACAGGATGAGGCGCTTTACCAAACATTAATTCTTCCGGTTTAGTGATAATCAAACTTTTGTATTTCATCTGTTTCAATTTTATTTTTAAGGTGATAAGGAACTTCCAATGGTTCGTTTTCGCAGGGGACCCAATCTATAACTACGGATATTTCAATCCTGGTATTAAAATGAGGAATAGCTAAACCTCAACTTCACCCTTTTTTCAGAGCGGAAAAATAAGTGTAAAAGTTCTTACCTGAATATTATAATTACTGAACCAGCGTGCTTAAATATTCAACGGCCTGCTGAGGGGAAGGAGCATAAAAATCAGCCCCTATTTTTTTGCAGAAATCCCAACTAATAGGGGCACCTCCAATCAGAACAGTAGTACCCGGAATTTCCGCCTTGACCTGGGCCACTATCTCATCCATATAAACCATGGTGGTTGTTAAAAGGGCTGAAAGCCCAACGATTCCCCCAGGATTGTTTCTTAATGCTTCAATAAATTTTTCGTGCCCAACGTCCACCCCTAAATCAACCACTGTCCATCCTGCTCCTTCAACCATCATGGCTACCAAATTTTTCCCAATATCGTGCAGGTCGCCCTTTACTGTCCCGATTACAAAGGTGCCTTTTGATTTAATATCGCCCGATGCAAAATAGGGTTTCAACTGAACCATTGAAGCACCCATGGCCTTAGCCGACATGAGCATTTGGGGAACGAAAATTTTATTTTCAGAAAATTTTCTCCCAACACGCTCCATTGCGGGAACTAATGCTTCATCGAGGATTTGCTGTGGTTTAATATTCTCCTCAAGCAATTTTTGGGTTAGTTCATGAGCTCCCTCCTGTCCCTTAAGCTGAGGTGGATAGGGCGATTTAGAATCTACTTTGCCAAATTCCACTGCCTCCAATAATTTGCTAAATATTTCCTCTTTGTTCATGGTTTTGTGTTTTTGAGATTTTATCAATCAAAATTAAGCCCGAAATTTTACTTTATCTACACGGATTTTCACTACTTTTGATGCGATATTAACTATTTAATCATTTTTTGTAAATAAATTATCATTATGTCGGCCAGACTGGAAAAAATCAATCCGGAAAAAGATGCCTCTTTCTTCATTGGTATTTTTCAGGATAATTTTGATAGAAGCACATGGCATTACCACAACAATTATGAGATCAGCTTTATCACTGAAGGATCAGGAAACAGAATAGTTGCTGATTCGATCCAGGAATTTCATCCAGGCGACCTGGTAATCATAGGGCCCAATCTGCCCCATGTATGGATACCTGAGAAAGAAACCCAAAGCCCTTCAAACCGGACACTTGAAATGGTTTTCCTCCAATTTACTTCAGAGGTTTTGCCCATGGAAATAATGTTACTGCCGGAATTCGCCTTTATCAAAAAAGCATTGGAACTCTCAAGGTATGGGATTCAGATAAATAGCACAACACTCAATGAAGTGAGTGAAATAATGCTTCAACTTCCCTATTTGGGGAATTTTGAGCGAATGCTCAATTTTTACAAACTCATGGATACGATTGGCAGGAGTAACTCGAATCTGCGGCTGGCCAGCGACGAATATTTGAAAATTCGCATTGCCCCTACCAATAAACGCATTGCCATAATTCATAACTATCTGATGAGTAATTACAAAGAAGAGGTGAATTTGAAACGGCTGGCTGAATTGGTAAGTCTTGCGGAAGGTTCTTTGTGCCGTTTCTTCAAAAAATTTATGGGGATGACCGTTTTTGAGTACCTCAATCAGATAAAAATAGAGTTTGCCTGCAAATTATTAATGGATCCCGGCCTGAGTATTATGGAAATTTGTTTTGACAGTGGATTTAACAATATTAGCCATTTTAATTACCAATTCAAAAAGATAATGAAAAAAACACCGCGGGAATATCGGAAAAATTTTAATCTTCCCACGCAATCTTAACTTGTTGAAAGAATTGAGCGGTTACAAAAACCTTTTTCATTCGGAAAGCAGTTCCCCTTTAGATGTTCAAGGAATCATAATTCCTTCAAACTAGCTATCAAGATTTGATTTACTCCAAACTTGGTAGCATTGTGCCACCAGGTGGGGAAAGAAACTCTAATGGATTTTACTATATTCTGACGGTTCATGTATTTAGCTATGGTGTTTAGTCCTGAATATTTGGTGATGTTACTGCCTGTAAAAGATGCCTTGAAAACTTTTGATTGGGCATTCAACTTTTTCTTCGTATTTTTCATCTCGAAAGTGATGGTTTTTTGTTTTTATCTTTGTTTGTAACGACTTGAAGATAATACAATAAACATCACTTTTTTAACTTTTCATTTTAACATTTAATTATCGATAAAACATATCATGCCTTATGGACAAAAAAAATAGATTACCCGTTTTAAAAGAAGTTTGCTTACTGAGTGTTGTCTTTTTCCTCATTATAATAAATTCAGGTTGCAAAAATGGTTTAAGAGACAAACCAATAGATCTGTTAATAAAAGAAGCCCTGGATTTTTCAACGCAACAAAGCCTTATTTTGGCCGAAAACCTGGCTGGCCAGGATTCTGTATTGCCTCGTTCTTACATTGATGGAAAGTTAGTTACTACTCCGGCGTCTTCCTGGACAAGTGGCTTTTTCCCTGGAACGCTCTGGTATTTATATGGATATAACCTGAATGAAAAGATATTACAATATGCCAGCTTGTATACCGCCCGGATAGAAAACGAAAAATATTCGACCAAGAACCATGATCTCGGGTTTATGCTCTTTTGCAGTTTCGGTAATGGTCTGCGGTTGACCGGAGATTCCACATACCGGGCTGTCCTCCTGACAGGAGCGAGTTCATTGGCAAAACGCTACAACCCAAAACTGGGTGTAATTCGATCATGGCATTTCAATAAAAAGGAATGGCAGTATCCAGTGATCATTGACAATATGATGAATCTTGAGCTATTAATTTGGGATTCAGAGGTTTCTGGGAATGAACCCATGAAAGAGATGGCAATTTCCCATGCGGACAAAACCATGGCGAACCATTACCGACCAGATAACAGCAGTTACCATGTGGTATCTTATGATACCATTAGCGGGTTGCCCCACAAAAAGCAAACCCATCAGGGTTTTTCCGATGAATCGTCCTGGAGCAGGGGACAGGCATGGGGGTTATATGGTTTTACCATGATGTATCGCGAAACTGGTTTTAACAGATACCTCGATCAAGCCAAAAAAATTGCCGGTTTTCTATCAATCATCCGCCTGAAGAATTTATCCCATATAGGGATTTAATGCGCAAATATTCCTGTTGCCCGAAGAGATGCATCAGAAGCTGAAAAAATGGCTTCAGGTTCGATTGAATTGAGCACTTACGTGAGGTGAAGAACTTTCAGACACATTACTTGAAGTGGCTGAGCATCAGATTCGTTACATTGTTCTCCTCACTATACAGCCACGTTGGGCGAAAATGGAGGCTTCATTCTTAAACATAGTGTAGGTCATAAACCTAATAACTCAGAAATTGATGTGCCCTTATCTTATGCCGACTACTATTATGTGGAAGCATTGATAAGGTTTAATAAAATTGAAAGCGAAGAAAACAGTAATTATTAATAAGGAGATTTTAATATGCTTAGTTTTTTGAAACCCTATAATCGTAAGATTACAGAAATTTTTGACTTAGTCCCTCTTAATATTAAAATCAAATAGTTGAGAATCCTTATTGAACTTGATTTCCCTCCTCATCTCCTCGAACCGGAAATCAAGATTGATGGATTTATTCTTCATGAATTGCACTTGATAGGATCCCTGCCTTAATATAAATCTTTCTCCGAATACATTATAAATACTTACTTTATATGCATTGGCCTTTGGAAGGTTTAGAACATACACCCCATTATTGTCGGTAAGCGCCGAATAGCTTGAACCATTTTCGGATTCGGCGGTGATGCGTATCCCCTCCAGATTTATCCTGCCTTCAGTACTGTTCGGATCGCGATCGACAATGATCCGCCCCTTCACTTTATAGCTTTCCACCATGGGCAAATAATGAATTTTATCTTCATCGACCTCCAATATCTGGTTTCGCCCTTCAAGAAAATAAAGGTCTTCGATATTGCTCAGAGGAGTGATTTCCAAATTATACTTCCCTTCCGGCATATTTCTGTAAAAAATCTCCCCATTAGGGTCTGTAATTAATTTGGTTTCTGCAAAAATCGCTTTACTATCTCCATTCAGTTTGGGATCCCTTTTAATGTTGATCAGGACATTGGAAATGGGTTTTTCATCGTCATCTTTCACGCTGTTTCCATCCTGATCATTAAATCCCACAATTGCCATATCATAGTACTTTATGCGCGGTTGCTGAACATCAAAAGCAATCCGGAAACCGGCCATCAGATTGAGATCCCGCGTGGTAATCCTTCCTACATCCGCGTCTATTCTGGAGTTTTTAAATACATTCAGATTTCCATAAACCGTCCAACCATTATTAAGGAAGAAGCTTCCCTGAAGGCTGGTAATGGTATTCTCTCTTTGTGAAGGCATAAAGTAGGAATAGTTCAAATAGGCGTCGATTTTTATCTTGTCTTCGAAAAAATATCGCTCATAGCTCGGGCGGATATTCAGAGACTGGCTGTTAACCGGTTTATCGTCCACAACCACATTTCGGTAGACCTCCGTGGCATCCCCACTGGTATAATAGGCATTAAACCGAAAGGCATTGTCATAATAGCTAAGGCCAGCAGTATATTGCCATCTTCCAGCAACAGTATAGGGTTCGCGGTCTGCCTCATTGGTCTGATATTGAAAATACATCGTATTTACCGCGAGGGTGGGCGTGATACTGCGCAGGTTTCCAAGTCTGAAGGTGACCGAGGAGAGCAGGCCTGGCTGATAATTTTTATAGGTTGTCTCCAAACCTGAGGAGGAATTAATGTAATACCGGAGGGTACTATTGTACTGAGGTCCGATTTGATAAATAATATTCCCCTGGTAATAATTAAGAATCAAACGACCGGTCTCATTGACATTCCGGTTTGAAGGGGCATAAAAACTATAGGGGAACCGGTTGGTTAGATAGGAATTCCGGTAATAATTTGCCATCAGACGGGTTCGGCCGTTCAGTTCGTAAAAAAAGTCTGAATTTATTCGGTTAATCCCCGAATTCTTCAGATAAGTAAAATTGGTATTCATATTATCAATCCGGAATTTTAGCTTCCTGTCTGTATACGCATAATTTAACCGGTAGGCAAATCCAATCGTGGCCGTATCATTTTGGAGGTATTTTCCGGATTTAAATGAACTGAGGGTGGTGGCGGTTTGTAACCGCAGGGTATGCCGGTTGAAAAAGCGATAGGCACCCCCCAGGTGGGCAGTATAATATTTATTGTTCCCTCCGGCAGTTGACTCGAGGGTAATACCCGAATTCAATCCGACCGTACCTATCCGCGTATCGTAGCCCGCAAAAGCACCAATGGTCTTTCCATAAGGATTATAAATAATATTCATACTGGCCTTATCACGATCATTGATCCGATGTTCCGCCTTGACTCCGCTGCCTGTCATGGTGTGAAGATTACCAGAACCCAGCCGGTCGCCAATCCATACGGATGTCTTAGGATCGTAATACCTTAGCATATAGCGCATCTGTTGATAAAAGTCGAAATTCTGATAATAATCTCCCTGGAAAAACAGATTGTACATTCCTACTGAATATTGAATATGTTGGTTCTCCGGGAATAGAATTTTCCCATGGACCTTAAAAGAGGCCTTGGGTCTTTGCTGGGAGAGAAGATTAAAAAAGGTCACATCCAGATTAAGAGGAGAATTTCGCAGGGGGAGATCGTTGTCGATCACACTTTCAAGGGGAGTCACCCTCATGCCGGTATAGCTCTTATTTTCCGGGGTAGTTGCTTCTATATAAAGACTGGTAGCTCTCCAGTTACGAATCAAGGCCCTGTTTTCAGCATAGGAAAGGTCTGTTCTTTTAAAAACCTCAAAGTGAAGAATCGTATCGGTATAGGCAGGAATTTCCAGGAACATGATGCTGTCCCCTTCAATAAAAGTCTTAAATTTCAAAAGGTCACCTATCTGAAAGTTGAGTTTGATCAACTCATTGGCGTTTCCTTTATTTTCCACCTTCAGCCTGAAATCGCCGACCGGACGGTAATCGCTGAGGTAAACATTCGTGTTCAGTGCTTTCATATCCCATCTCGAATGCCGCTCTATGGTAATATAGCTTGTAGCACTGTAATCCCGGTCGGCAGTTCTTAATTCAGCATATACAATAAATGAAATGCCGCCAAGGGTATTGGGAGGTATGCCAATCCTGATGGGCAAATAAATCTTTTGTCCCGGGCCAAGGGAAACCCTGGAAGAGGAGGCCCCGATAATGGACCAGGTTTCAGGTTTATTGATAAAGAGATTCCCTTTGAGACTATCTGCAGTATTATTTTCAATAGTAATGACGTTGAAAAAACTGGTTGCTTCCGGAAGTAGCACATCTGTTTTTGAAAAACTTAAGGTTACTGCATTTTGCGGATCCGGATCCTGGGCTGGAAGGGAGAAAAAAAAGTGCAATAAAAAAAGGAAAAAAGGGATTCTGGTTCTTAGTCCTTTATACGATTTATTTTGTATGTAGAGCAACAATTTCACTTAAGGATATAAGGCAGGGACTTCAAGAAAATCATTTATTTGTTTTAATAAAGTTTGAATAATTAAAAACCCGGTCCTGTAGGAATAATCTCTATTTCTATTTCAACCTGATAATAATCCGGATCTTCCCCCAGTAATGTTCCATTTCCCCCTTCTGCAATGGGCTTTCCGCACTCATAGGAAAGGCTAATCTGGTGGGAATCCCAGGTGAGGTTGCCAAAAGCCGTATTGGTATAGGTGAAGACATTTGTCCATACTGCACTCAGATCCTGGTACCCGGTAGTTGTCCCATCAGCCAGGCCTAAGTAATTATCGGCTCTTACCCTGATTTTATCGAGACTCAAATTAGAGCCCTCCCCCCTAAGGTAAGTCGCTCCATTAAAAGTTCTTATATTCAGATCAAAACCTTCAAGGATATGCCCCATGGAAGAAGAATCTGCCAGGCTGATCCCAAGGATCGTTCCATCGGTAATTTCAATCCCGGACCGGTATTTTTCAATGGAATTAAAGTTAAACGGAATATTACCCCCATAGAGCAGTGAAACCCTCGCATAATTCCATTCCTGACTATAAGTCAGAGTACAAAACAACAGACCCACAAGGACCACAAGATTATTCTTCATCCGAAGGTAAACACTCATAATCCCCAAAAATAGAAATAGTCAACGAATTGTTGACTATTTCCCGGATAATATTTTGATTTGTTAATCTGAATGACCTAGTTATCAACACCCAGTTCAAAAAGAACGTTTGTTACATAGCGGTCAGGATTTGGGCTGGGTTGCTGATTTAGCAACGATTCGGTAGCCATTGGAACATTTCCTGTTTCGGTTGTTCCGCATCTCCACAACAAACTAAAAGAATTTTCAACAGCATCACCGGCATTGGAAACTGTAGCATCGTTGTTATCCTCAAGGAGCACGACAGGATAGGCCTGCAGAGCGGTTACATCATTCGCATTATCGGTAGGAGCACTATATAAACTGGTTCCGGAGGCAGTAGTTCCCTGAGGTTGTCCCGCACCTTCGAATGTGTGAGTCCCATTGTTTATCAAATCGAAACCCACATTGTCCAGTGTTAAGGTATTTCCAGGATTATCTGTTCCAATAAAAGTGGCTTCTTCCGAACCGTAAGTAATATTCCAACGGGTTGAGGAAGCAATGGTGAAATCGGTCTGGTAAAAACCTTCCGCCAAAGCATCATTGGCACTGGATGAAGTGGCTACATCGGCTGATAGCCCGTTCCGGTAATCATCAATGGAGTTAAATACAAATTCAATATTCCCTCCGTTGGTTATTGTCATCCTTAAAACCTGGTTGAGATTAACGGCAACTGGAATCACCTGACGGTCTTTGACTGCCTGGGCAAAAATTCCTGTACTGAACATCACTAACGATAAAATAACTAAATTCCTTTTCATAATTCAAATTTCAAATTAATTAATATTCATTCTTTTTTTTAAATTTGCCCCGAATAGGGGTTTTTCATTTTAATACATGACGAATAAACGAGATATTATGACAAGAGGTTTCATTTTATTGATAAATATTTTATTTTTTTCATTTTCAGGATTGTTGGCCCAGGATTTCGAAGTAGCCCCGGTGCTGGTAAATTTCGACGCCAATCCCGGGGAAACCCAATCCAAAATCTTAACCATAAGAAACCATAACCCTGAAAGGCAAACTTTTACTTTAAACCTTTCAGATTACGAACCCGACTTAGCGGGAAATAAATTACGCCTGGAGGGGGGTGGGTCGGAGCGCACACTTTCAAACTGGATTAATATTAATCCGGCTTTCGTGGTGCTTAATCCAAATGAAAGTGCAGAGGTGGAATTGATCCTCAACGTTCCCCGCGACGGTTTCAGTACCCGCTGGGGCATGCTTCATGTCCAGGTGACTAAAGAACAGACCCCTTCTGCTGCCGATAAACAATTGGCCACCGGTGTGGTTCTTGTACCGCGTATCGTTGTTCTGGTGCAACAAAGTCCCCGGGCTAACCAAAATTTCCTGGCAGAGGTAAAGGACCTAAAAGAAATAACCAAGCCCGGCGAGAAATTCCGAAGTTTTGAGGCGGTTATATCCAATACCGGCGATAAGGTAATCGATGCTAAAATATTTCTTGCCCTGGCAAATCTTGAAACTGCCGAGGAGGAACAATTCAAAGCTACCAAAGTAACTGTTTATCCTGGTTTTGAGCGAAAAGTAAATCTCTCCCTTCCAAAAGATTTAAAAACCGGATCCTATGCCCTTGCTTTTCTTATGGATTACGGGAAAAATTCCGCTATCGAAGGGGCTCAATTATTACTTGAAGTTAAATAGGCATTTAACAAAAAGGAAAAGAGATAATTTTATGAATAGATTCTCAATATTGAAGCAGTTTGCGCCTCTTCCCGTTTTCCATAAACAGAAAAAGGTGAAAAAGGAATTGCTGTTTCTTGCAAGGTTCATTTTTCTTCTTACTCCCCTTTTTGTTCTGGCAGAGAGTCTGTCGACCGGACAGCAATGGATTTTTACTACCTACCCGGAAAGTTGGCAGATCCGTGAAAAGTTCCAGGCATGGGTGGAAAAAGAGGATACTGTAAAAAACGGGGATTATGAAATCTATTACCAAAACGGACAGCTGTGGCAGAAAGGGGAGTTCAAAAATAATCAGCTTCATGGCAACTGGTATGATTACTATCCGGAGGGTGATATCAGGCAGCTTCTCCCCTACAGTGCGGGTACTCTGAACGGTACTTTCCTTTATTTTTATCCCGATAGTATTCTAAAACAGAGGATTGAATATATGGAGGATGTGCCTCATGGCCTATCGGAAATTTTTTTCGAAAACGGGGGTGTGAGTGAACGGTCCCATTACAAAGAGGGTAAATTAAATGGCGAGGTGACTGCTTTTTTTGAGGATGGGAAACTCCGTTTTAAAAAGGAATTTAAAAATGGAGTTGAGGAGGGTAGCCAGGAGATATATTATGAAAATGGAAAGATCAGGGAACGCTCCCAGAAACAACAAGGTCTTTATGACGGAAAATTCCAAAGTTATTTCAAGGAATTTGAAGATGGTGCACTTCAAAAAGAATGTACCTACAGGAACGGGAAGATTGAAGGAGCCCTTACCGCCTGGTATCCATCAGGTTGCCTGATGATCAACTCCTGGTATGAAAACGACCAGTTGGAAGGAGAATTTTTGCACTATTACGATAAACCGGGGCAGAATGAGGTTCCTCCTCTTTACGAAAAGGGCTGGTATATAAAAGGAATCAAAGCCGGAATCTGGAAAAGTTTTTATGCAAACGGCTCAAAATACACGGAAGGAAGTTATAAAAACGATTTGTTTGATGGCCCTTGGCGAATATGGTATGAAAATGGAAATCCAAAGCAAAAAGGAACCTACGTGGATGGCAAAGCTGAGGGGCCATTTGTCTTTTATTATCCCTCCGGCGCAGTTAAAAACAAGGGCAAATACCGGAACGATAAAAAGGAGGGGAAGTGGCTTACATATTATGATAGCGGGGAGTTGATGACGGAGATAAATTTCGTGCAGGGGGAGCGGCAGGGAGAAGCAAGGGCTTATGACAAGGAAGGTAATTTGCAGGAGAAATATAATTATGAAGATGAATAATGGTCTCATTCCTTTATCAAAAGGGGTAAAAGGTTCATTATGGCTTCTGTTCGCCGCTTGCGCTGTTATTATTTTCGCTTGTGAAAAACAGGAGAAAGGAAAAATCTATGAAACCCCTCAGGGTGCCTGGACAGCTGAAATGACTTCTACTCAATCGGTCTACACTAAATATCTGGTTGAAATCGATAAGGTCAAATCTTCCGATGATCTTTATATTATCAGCAACTTCAACAACCAGGGAATATCGGAGTTCCTGTACGCCAATCTCCGTGGCGATTCCCTGTTTATAGAAAATCAATCCATTTCCGGGATATTCATAAATGGAAAAGGCAGATTCAATGAGGAATTCAACCGGCTGAGCCTGACTTACAGTGCAGACGATGGGAGTGTGGAGATTGTTTATTATGGAATATACACCCGATAGTAAAAAGAGACAGCACTCTTAAATTCCGGATACAAGCCTGTTTTAAGAACTGAGAAAATATCTAAGAGTGAGGAGATGTTTTGAGATCCGGATGTTTCAGCAGGGTAACACGAAAATATTCACCAACTTCTCTGAATATACAATAGGAGATATTGCCAATGCTCCGGGGGAATCACATATTCCAGCACCGGGGAATGACCTGTCCCCCTGGAAGAGAGATAGAATAGTTGTTGATAATCAGTCCCTTTTGCGGATAATTGAGTCAGATCGGTTGGTTTGGGAAGATAACTCACCCCTACCGGGCCATTTCCTTTCCCATTTTTCCCATGACAAAATATACAATAGTATCCATAATAAACTTCTCCCCGTAAGTAATTTTCAGGGGTGGCTTCCGGGATTACAGTTTGTAAAAAGGATAATGAATCCATATCCTTATCCGGCTTCCCAGAGTAAGGCACAGCCCCTGCCGGCGGCAATGGCACTCTCGACTCAAATGTTCGGAGAGAAGGCTGATTGCGCATCCGCGGCCCTGAAAAGAGAAGGAAGGCAGCCACAAAGAATAGGACAGCCCCTGCAGAGACGAAGGCAAGTATGGTCTTTTTGTTAATTGGAATGGATATTTTCATTTTCATTTGCCGGTATTTTGAAAATTCAGTCTTTTTCCTTCTCTGTTTTTTCCATAGGCTCTCCTTCAGGAAGTGGATATATCATCCTATTATCAGGAAATATTCCTGACTTGCTTCTCTCCATGAGGCTGCTTCGTTCCAGCCAGGCCTTTTCAGCATCTGAAATCTTTTGTCCGGGATCGAAGCTTGAATAAACAGATTTTGCAGGAGTGAACTCCAGATTTCCAAAATCCCATTCCCTTGGGACATCCGGGATCAGCATCATCAGGGTCATTGCCCAGCTTAAGAGCCCGGCCGATAAAATTACAGGAAAAGCCTTGCTCCATCCCATGCTCCACTCCTTATTTTCTTCGTATTGCTTCATATTACCAGCTTTGAGGATTTAAAACCGCGAAAATGCTATAACTGATCGCGAAAATAAGAATGACCAAAATGATGACCCGGACCGACCAGGGAAAAGCGGGTGCCTCTCTTTTTTTTGGAGAACCCTTCTGAGTCTGAAACCCGTTCACTCCCTTCGGTACTGCAAACGCGGCATCCGGTAATCCAGGAAAAACAGTGCGGACAGGAATACCAGGGAAAGCCCAATGAAGAGGGTTAATGTAAGCCAGTCGTTTCTAAGTATTTCGTATCCGAACATGGGAATTAGTTTAGAGTATGAGTGAATTAGTTTGGGGTTCGAGTAGTGAGTGTGGAGAGGGACGCGATTTATCACCTCTGAAGCATAAAGGGTGAAGATGTGATTTATCACCTCTGAGGGATGAATTACATAATAAACCGTGTGTCGAGAAAATTGGATTTCGTGATGAATTTTCCATATCGGTTAACGTTTTTAAAGAGTTTCGGGGTGTTCCGATTTGTCCTGGCCTGTTTCAATGTCAAGCGGAAGGGAGCCGGGATTTTTATGGCTATGCTTTTCTTTTATAATTGACCATCGGATTGCGACTACGGCAAGGCATATGATCAGCACGGAAAAGGTTATCCGAAAAAGGGAATATAGGGCTTCTGCATTCATTTGTTTATTTGTTCATTCGTCCCCACCGTACTATCGGGAGCTTCGTAATTGTTAATCCAGAGCGGTTCGTAAGAGGCATCGATTCCTTCAGGTGGAATGTCTGCATCTGTATAACCAACAAAATAAACGGCCAGGAAGTTGGAAAGATCCCATATTTTCTCCGACTCCAGTGCCTTCTTAAAATAGGGCATAGCGGTTCCGGTGATTCCGTTCATTATCTGATAATAGAAGATTCCACCTATGTATTTATTATCAATCAGGTTGCGCTTAAGAGTGGTAAAATTCAGGGGAGGGGGCAGCAACCAGGCGGCTGCGGGGCCATTGCCATCGCCTACCGGACCATGGCAGTTAATGCAAAACTCCTGATAAATATTTTTCCCCCTTAAAAGGGCCGGTTCCGTTGCCGGGTATGGATTCGGCATCTTCCTCCAGGGCTCAGGCACATTTGAATGGATCCATTCGATATTTTTGTCAGGGCCGGATAGATAAGCTTCTTTGGCCTTTATGCCCCATGATTTTTGTCGGTTTACCCTGTAATCGGCCATCTTTCCTCCCTGAAACTGCACATAAGCGGTAAGCTGATCGATCTTTTCGTCCCCAAGGAATTCCCAGGAAGGCATCAGGGAGATGGGACTGGTATTCCGGGGATTGGTAAAATGTGCCTTATGCCAATCGTCACTGTGCTCACCCCCCTCCTGTGAAAGGTCGGGCCCTGTACGTTCGGATCCCAGTATGGCAGGCCTTTGTCCGTAATAATCACCGGCCTGGGCAATTCTTTCGGCTCCAATGCCCCAGTCATATGGCCTGATGTATAACGAATGGCAATAACTGCAGCCATTATTCACATACAGCTCGTTTCCTTTTTTCTCCTTTTCGGTCAAGGGTCGCCAGTTTTCGGAGGGCTCATTTTTAATCGTTGTCGCGGGGAAAATTACCATGATGGAAATGGAGGCGGCCCAGACCAGCAAAGCACCAATGATCAATATATTTGGGGTCATTTTCATATTCTGTCGGCTATATAATTTTGATCCATCGGGGCGTTATCGTATGGGCCAATTCTTTCTTCTCCCGGTCTTCGCAGGCTCATGAGTATGTTGAACAAGTGAATCACTGCCCCGGCAATGATGAACAAACCAAACCCGGCACGCAGGGCCATATAAGCATTTAGTTGAGGTAACACCCTGTAGATCGTTTCTCCGTTATACCAAGCCTCGCCCTGGATGAGTCCTGCAATGGTCAGAACCACAAAAAAGACGCTCAGACCAATAGTGATGAGGAGGAATTCAAAATTTACCAACTTCCGTGAATACAGTTCCCTTCCGGTGATCAGGGGTAACACATGGTATACTGCCCCAATGGCAATAAAACCGGCAAAGCCAAGAATGGCAATATGTGCATGACCGATGGTCCAGTTGTTAAAGTGTGTGATCTTCTGAAGCTGGGGCAAGGACTGCAGGCTTCCCTGAAGGGAAGTCAGGAGATACCAGAAAATCCCTAAGCCCATCCAACGTCCGGCAGTATCCTTCATCAGCGCCTGGCCTTTCCCCCTCCAGGTCATCCATAAATTCACAATCACAATGATAACAGGAATGAACATTAACACGGAATCGACTATTGAAATTGTCTTAAGCCAGGCGGGTATAGGAGCCTGAAGAAGATGATGGCCACCGATATGGGAGTAAAATGTTACAAGGGTCCAGAAACCAACAATAGAGAGGGTATGGGAATAAAGCGGGGTTCCGGTGACACGTGGTACAACGAAATAGGCGGCCGCAATGGCGAGAGGTGTTAGAAGTAATCCGGGCAATACATGACCATAGAACCAAAGAAAAATTGAATCGAGGATGCCCGTCATGGCTCCTGAGGGAGGATTCCACATCACGTTGCCCAGGAAATAGCTTCCACCGATCCATAAAAAGCTGGCTACAAAATACCATACCGATACATACAAAACCTCCTCCGTTCTGTGGTATACCGTCATGATAAGGTTCAGGCATAAGGTCAATACCGCCAGGACAAGGAAAACGTCAAATATCCAGAGGTATTCCGAATATTCCCTTCCCTGGGACATGCCCATAGAAAAGAATACCGGGCCACTGAGTACCGTAATGTTCCACATCAGGAAACTGAACCATGCAAGGGGTTCGGACCATAACACAGTTTTTAATAGTGCCGGGGTGAAATAGAGTCCGGCCCCGGTAAGACTGCATACTACGAAGCCGTACAATACCGTATTGACATGGGCGGGTCTTATCCTGCTAAAGACAAGTGCCGGAATATTATTGAAAAATTCAGGCGAAAGGAGATGGATTGCCGAAAACAGGCCGTATAGCGTTCCGACAAGAAACCATACCGCCCCTGCAATGATAAAGGCTAATGCTGCACTGTTTCGTCTTTTTGTAAATTCAAACATAATTATCGATGACATTTAAAACAATCCATACTGGCATTTTTCTTTCTGTGACAGTCAATACAAAATTCCATTTTGAGGTCATATACCTCCTTCAGACGGTCCATTTGCCGGACATTTCCATGGCATTCGGAACAATCTATCTGGCGGAAAATATGAACTGAGTGATTAAAGAAAACAAAGTCGGGCAACTCAGCTATCTTTATCCATTCCAGTGTTTTACCCGAATTCCAGATTGCTCGCAATTTCTCAATTTCAGGATGATGAATGATGATCTTTTCATGGCACAACATACAGGTTTGCACAGGAGGTATACCGGCGCGGGAAGTTTTCGTAGCCCCATCATGACAAAACACGCAGCCAATCATTTTATCGTTGGCATGGACCCGGTGACTGAAAGGAACAGGTTGTTCTGGGCCTTTTGCATTACCTGAATCATAACCATATAGATAAAGCATCGATCCAAGGCTAATAATGATGAGCAGAAAAAGAGTGATCTGCCGGGAATTTTCCGATAGGTATCTTTTTATTTTCATTTCACTCCTCCCCTTTCAAAATATCGTGAAACGATGGGGAAAACCATCAACATCCCAGAGCCGAAAATGGCTAAAAGGGCAAGTGATGGGAGGATCTCAGGCACGCCAAAGAGAATTTCTCTCCTTTGGAATACTGCCGAAACGAGCCACCAGCGTTCAATCCATAAACCTAAAAGGATAAACGAGGTAATTATACCGAGCAACAATGGATTTTTTTTGGTCCTGACCGGTAGTAAAAAGGCAATTGGACCAAGATATACCAAAACAAGAAGTATATATCCTACTATTTTCCATTCGGTATTCATCCGGGGAACAAGAAAGGATGCTTCATGGGGTAAATTTTCGTACCAGATGGGAAAAAGTTGACTAAACAGAAGGTAGGTGCTTATCATACAAAATGCAATAATCAGTTTCCCAAGATCGTGCAGGATGTTTTTCGGAGGTTTAATAAAAAGCACAGACAAGAGAGCCAGGGAAACTACCCCGATATAAGCAGCAGTAATAAAGAAATAACCACCCATCATCATGGTATAAAATTCCCTGCTAAGCGACATGACAAAATCAAAGCCTAAAAGAGAAAAAGCAAAAGCAAAGACTACGAGGAGCCAACTGGCCACCACCCTGAAATTTTTCCTGAACCTGCGGCTATATGCATAAAATGCAAGTCCCCAAAACAGCAATTGCATAATCAGGTTCCGGATGAAAACAAAGGTATTGTCGATCCACCAGGCAGCATGGGAATAGGGTACTTTCCAGGGCACCCATTCCCCTGAACCTGCCCATAAGGTGAGAAGGATCAATATGGACGGAACTGAAAAGGAAAGTCCTGACCAGCAAATTTCTTCGGTCCTTCCCATCCACTTTCCATAAGCAGCTGAGACAATGGAGGGCCAGATAACCAGGCCTCCGGCAAGTGAATTAAAGAACAGGTAGCCAATGAGCACAGAATGCCACATTCTGATGTCCGCCGCACCGGAAAATAAAGCCCATGCGGAGATCATCAGGACTGATAGCAATACCACAAGACTATAGATATTCCTCCTGTTATTCTTCATGGCCATCCTCCCCTCTTTCATTTTCAGGAAATTGTGCCTCTATCAAAGCCTCGTGACGTGCATCTGTAAGTAAACCGAATAGATTCGAGCTAAAGCTAAAGTTATAATCCGGGTGAATTTTCCTTTTATATAAACCAGTATAGGCAATGGAGGCGACCAGGTTGGTGATGGCTGCGAACAGAACTGTAAATTCAAACATTACCAATAAAAAAGGCAACATCGATACGACTGGTTTCCCACCAGCAATAAGATCATAAATATTAACTGAGCCTACCGTCAGCCATAGTCCGGAGGCCATACCGGTAAGACCGCCTGCTACGGTCCAAAGGGATACGGGACTCTTGTTTATCCCGAGGGTTTCTTCAATCTCTTCAAGTTTAACGGGTGAGAAGGTCTCCATATCAGAGATACCGGACTGGTGGAGCTTTTTCACCGCGCGGGTCAAGGCAGATGCCGAGGTGAAATAATACATCCTTTTCCCCATTTTGGCATTTACTTTCTGCACAGCTTCAATTCCCCGCCCCTCGAGGGAAGGATCATGACCATCCCTTAAAAGGTAATCTTTGAAATCAGCTATGGAGATGACAGGAAGGAATTTCGCAAAAAGCATATAGAGGAAGAAAAAGAGTGAGAAACTTCCAATCGTAATCAGCACTTCCACAATAGAGGGGCCATAACCTCCCCAGTTATGCGGCATGAAATCATGCGCGGTAGAGGTGGTGATTATGCTATAGCGTTCGAGCCACATTCCCATATTCATGAGAATAGAGGCAAGAAACAGCCATTTAATATTGTGTCTGAATACTTTAAACAGGAAAGTCAGTGGCACCAACACATTGAAAACCAGAAAAAGATAATACATCCAAGAATACTGGCCAGCCATCCGAAAATGCACAAACTGGATATGAAATTTACTCCCGCTGTAAAACTCAATGAAAGGTTCAACTAAGTATGAATAGGCAAGGATCGAGGTAGTCAGGAGAATCAGTTTTGATATGGCATGTAGGTGTTTTTCAGTGATCAGTTCCTTTATATTCAAGAATTTACGCATCGGAATCATTAAAGTCAAGGCCATAGCTAACCCGGAATGGATAGCCCCTGCAACAAAATAGGGAGCAAAGAGTGTTGAATGCCAGCCCGGGAGGAGGCTTGCGGCGAAATCCCATGAAACGATGGAATGCACTGAAATGACCAGCGGTGTGGCCAGCATGGCGAAAAACAGATAGGATCGGTTATAGTGCCTCCATTGATTTAGAGTTCCCGACCAGCCAAGGGACAATAGGCTGAAAAATTTTGTTTTCCAGTGATGCGGGCCATGGCTTAGTTTGAATTTATCCCGGGCTGCCGCCGAATCGGGAATCAGGCCAAAATAAAAAAATATGATGCTTACGGTAAGGTAGGTAATGACCGCCAGCAGGTCTAGTACCAAAGGACTCATGAAATTCGGATACAAAGAACGCTGATTCGGATAGGGCAGGATATAATAAAACACCCACAGTCTTCCCAGGTGAACCAAAGGAAAAAGTCCGGCGATCAGCACAGCAAAAACGGTCATTGCTTCCGTTGAACGGGATACGGCATCGCGCCATTTCGAGCGGACCAGGAACAAAATGGCCGAGATAAGGGTGCCCGAATGGGCAATCCCGACCCAGAAAACAAAATTGGTAATATAGACCCCCCATCCTACAGGATGGTTAATCCCGGCAACGTGCATTCCCGATTTAACCTGTACCACCCAGGCCACCAGAGCTGCCCCGATCAGCATGGCCAGTGCCCCAATAAAAAGATACCATTTCTTCACCGGTGGACTTAAAGCGGATAAAACCTTGTCATTAATCTCGGAGAATTCTATGTCTTTTGTATAGATGGGCATGTATTAAGTATTACGAATTTTCTTTAAATAGACTACCGCTGGTTTGGTGTTCAATTCCTTTAGAACCTGGTACCGACGATCATCCTGCATCAATCCATAAACCCGCGATTTTTCATCCATAATATCTCCAAAGACTATAGCCTCTGTCGGGCAGGTTTGCTGACAGGCGGGTATGATTTCTCCGTCACGAAGTTCACGCCCTTCAATTTTGGCCTGTTGTTCGGCATTGCGGATTCGTTGGACGCAAAATGTACATTTTTCCATGACCCCCCGTTCCCTTACTGTCACCTCAGGATTGAGCTGAAGCGTCGCCGGGTAATCGTGTTTTATATTACTCCAGTTGAACCGACGGACCTTATAAGGACAATTATTAGAGCAATACCGGGTCCCGATGCAACGATTATATATCTGAGCATTCAGGCCCTCTTCGGTATGGACCGAAGCATAGACCGGACAGACGGGCTCACAGGGAGCTGCATCGCACTGTTGACATGGAAGGGGAAGGAATGCTGTTTTCCCCTCCTCGATATTATAGGGGATAATTTTTAGCCAGCTCATTTCCCTGCCTTCGAATAAATTATCTATACCTACAGTAGGGATATTGTTCTCCGCGTAACAGGCCGCCTCGCAGGCCTTGCATCCTATACATTTCTGAAGGTCCACAACCATGCCCCATCGGTGTTCCTTATAATAATGTGGTTCATAAAGATCCTCTTCCCTTTTATATCCCTCAGGGCCAGGCCAATTAATTTCTTCCTTTTCAAAACTATCTGAATAAAACGCATCTGCGTTAATTGTTCTTAGCAATTCCCTGTCATGTTGGTCTTTAGTGGGATGAAGAAAAAGAAATTTTTCCTTTTGTGAAATCTTCCCTATGAACACCCTGGGAGGAGAATCCGGACCGGAAAAGGAACCCAGCGAAAAAGCATTGGAGCCTATATCTTTTGCCACCGAACCCAGAGCAGTATGACCTAGTCCGGCTTCAATAGCTACTGTTTTTATCGAAATATGCCGGGTAAACCTTACGGGAACATGAATTTCACCCCCCTTCCCACGGACCTTTACTATATCTCCCTCCTCAATATCCATTGCCTCAGCCTGATCCGGATGCATGTCCAGCCAGCTTTGCCAGGCAATATTGGAAACCGGATGAGGGATTTCCTGGAGCCAGGGCCGGTTGGCCAATCGTCCATCGTAAAAAAACAGAGAGGGTTTTATTAGGAGATTTAGCTGGTCTTCTTCAAGCGGACTGTGGGGTTCCTCCCCGAAAGCAGGCGCTGATAATTTCGGGGATACCCTTTCTCCTTCCCGGGGGAAAAAGCCTCTCTGAAGCACAGAATTGAAGAATTCCTTATGAACCGCTTCTTCCTCATTATCAGAATTTTTGGAATGGTTTCCCTGAGCACCCATTCCCCACTCCAGCCAGTTTCTCTGCACCAGCTCTTTAAATGTTATTCCATCCTCCCTCCCTGAAAGCTTCAGGATGATATCGCCCGGACTTTTAGTTTCATATAAAGGTTCCATGGTAGGTTGCATGAGGGAAATGGTACCTTTCCATGCTTCATAATCCCCCCAGTCTTCCAGGGGATAATGCGTGGGCAAAACCCAATGACTGATCCGGGCTGTTTCGTTCAGCATATTCCCGAGGAATATCAGTTTCCCTGCCCTTTTAAGGTGGCTTTCTGCACCGGGGAAACTGTATACTGGATTTGCATTATGAATGATGACCGTATCGCCGGGAGAAATTGATTTAAAAAATTCATCCACCTCAGCATGAAGTGCTGCATTGCTCAACGCATGATGCTGACTAAAATCAATACGTTCTCTGTTGCCAAGCAATTCGTTCAGAATACTGGCGGCAAGAACCGTATTGCGGCCTTCCTTACCATTAATCCCGGGATTGCCGGCCAGTATAATGGGAGAATGGGCCTTACTTATACAATCTGCAAGGTATTTTACGGTTTTTTCCTCTGTATTAGAGGATAAGGGATAATCATAAATGAATGAGTCGAAAGAGGCATCAGCAAAATATCCATTTCCACGGAGTTCAGAGATCACACTCATGATCAGGGCAGTTTCTTCCCCGGGATTTATCAGTATGAAATCATCCGCATTTATGGAAGTCATCGTTTCAGAGGAGCCTACATAAACAAACCGGCCGGCCTTTTTACTTTTTATATCACGGATTTCGGCAAATTGCCTTGCATATTCCACCGGGGAGAGCCAGGTTTCCAGAAAATCGCTGCCAAAGGCAAGGATCAGGTCGCAGCCATCGAGCTTGTAACGGGGAATAAGATCGAGCCCAACCATTTCTTTGTTGACAAGTCGCAGGGATTCGTAATTAAAGGGTTCATAAAACAGAGGTTTTTGATGATGGATTGTAGCAAAATCGCCCATAACCCCGGCGAGGGATCCGGTTTGAAGATCAGACATTAACAGAGTTTTCCCACTCTTTTTGAATCCGGCACGAATGTCCTCAAAAGCCTGGTCCCAGCTGGAAGCTGTGAAGCGATTTTCCTCATTCCGGGTTAGAACCTTTGTAAGCCGGGCAGGATCATATTCTCCCTGCACGGACGACTGTCCCCGGATACACAACCGACCCTTATTGATTGGATTTTCAGGATGGCCCTCCGCCTTCGTGCAACGTCCATCACGATGCCACAACAGCAACCCGCAACCGGCAGGGCATTCCCGGCAAGTCGTGGTATAAAAGGCCCACTGGCCAGGCTTTGGGTAAACAGGAGGATTCAGGTAAGGAATGAGCTTATGAACATATTTTTCTCCCTGGTTCATCATGAGCCCAGCACCTGATCCCCCGGTAAGGGCGAGGAACATCCTTCGGGAGATGATGGTCTTTTTCTTTGCCATTCGTTAATCCTATAAACCTTTAGTCTATAATAATCATACGCAAGGAGCAAAATATCCAATGCGTTAAATTAATGAATGAAACAAAGCGGGAACAAAATCAGCACTAAAAAAAATGAAAGTATTGATAATTTGAATTTGGTCTTAATTAACAGAAGCTGGAGGCTTTAAGTTGGAGGCGGAAACCCGTTGGGGATGATGGTTTAATAGCGATGGACAAAGAATGAAGTTAACACAGCTATGGAAGCTATTGTAATCATGAATATTTTTTACCGGATATTTCCTTGTGAATAAAACGAAAGATTATAAATTTTATGCAGAGTGGTTAGAATGGATATTGAATCGTAAGGACTGTTTAAAACTATTTTTAGAAAAACCCCTTCAATAGCAAAATTTTATTGTAAGTTTGACATCTCATTGGTTTTCATATGTTCAATCTGAAACATATTTCAGGCTGAACCGAGATTAAAAGGGAATACCGTGACTTGCATGCCTTTGCACAAGGGATGCAGGAATTCGGTAACAGTTCCCGCTGCTGTAATTCTCAACAGAATCCCGGAATTTACACCACTGTTTGCCCGCTGGGTGAATGGGAAGGTTTCCGGGATGAGATAAGTCAGAAAACCTGCCAGTGAACCCTTGATTTTGTAGCCTGCGGAGAACAGGTAGCTGATCAGTCACGGTGTTCACCTCGCTTCCTTCACATCGTAAGCTGCAGAATCAAAACAAACACTTTTGTTTACAGGAATTGCAGAAACGATGAAACTTTCAAATTTCGATAAACTTTTAAACAGGCTTGCTCCGCTTGCTAGTGGTACATTCCAGAAAAAAAAGACAACCCCCCCAAGGAATATATTAATCTACATCTTATATTTCAGCAGTCTTTTCCCTTTGAATGCGCAGTACATTTCAGAAGTCATTGAATATCAGCCGGCACCCGGTCAACTTATCAATACAAACCCCTGGGGGATGCCTGCTTCAGGAGAAACCCTGGTGGGTACCACCAACGGCTCCATGAGCCTCGGGGCCTTTGGCGGATATGTTATTTTTAAATTTGATGGGCCCGTTATTAACCATCCCGACAATCCGTATGGAGTGGATTTTACCATTTTCGGAAACGCCGCTGCCGAATGGTCAGAGCCCGGCATCGTCTCCGTAATGAAAGATGAAAATAAAAATGGATTGCCCGACGACCAGTGGTTTGAGCTGGCCGGCAGCGATTACTTTTTCACTTCGACCCTAAAGAAATATCAGGTCACCTATACCAATCCTAAAGAAACAACAGCCGCTGATGTATTGTGGACTGACAATCATGGGCAAACAGGATTCATATTTAAAAATATTTTTCATACTCAGGCATATTATCCCCTGCCGGAAAATTTTGGGCCGGGATTATCCGAATCCCTGACCCTAAAGGGGACCGTATTGAAAAACAGAACAGACAAGAACAGTACGGGGATCAACAAATCTTTCCCCAGGGCATTCGGCTATACCGATAACCATTCGCGGGGTACAGCTCCCTTCACCCTTCCGGACAATCCTTATACCCTGGAGAAGGAAAACGCAGGAGGGGATCCCTTTGATATCGGGTGGGCGGTCGATGATGAAGGAAATTATGTGGAATTGGATGAGATCGATTTTGTAAAAATTCATACGGCATTGCTGGCCAGTGAGGGCTGGCTGGGAGAAGTTTCTACTGAAATCACCGGGGCCGCCATTGTGGCCCCCGCCCCCGGCGTAAAGGGAGAGCTTGAAATGGTTGTCATTGAGGAGTTGCCGGATACCCTCTATGGAAATAGTTTTCAGCTCTCTGCTTATGCCTTCAATACAGGACGGTGGGATAAAAACAGGAGGATAGACTGGGAAGTTGACGGGGAGGGAGCGGAAGTAAACGAAACCCGTCTGCTGACTTTTTCATCTTCCGGGAAAGTCACTTTAACCGCATCCCTGGAAGACCGGCCTGAAATCGAAGCCCAGAAAACAACGATGCTCATCTACGAAGATCCGCTTTCTTCCCTGCTTCAATTTCAAAATGGCGATATTCAACTTTTTCCCAATCCGGTAACGGATCATTTTTTCTTGGAAGGGATTGACCATGTCTCCCTTGAAATTTTCAATATAACTGGAAAAAAAATCTTTTCGGCATCCGGCTTTTCGGGGAATGAACCTGTTTCGGTGAGTCAATTGAAAGGAGGATGTTATATATTAAAAATAAACGGGCCGGCCTTTAGTAAAACTCTTCGTTTCATCAAAAAATAGCATGACAAGAAAAGTTTTTACCATATTGAGCCTCCTCATGATTGTCCGGATTTCCCTGTCACAAGGGATAGAGGATAGGGTTATCCCAATCGAAGGGGTCACCATAAACGCAGAAAGAATATTCCGGAAAAAAGAGGCAGGAATGAAAGAGACGAAAGTGGATTCGGTAATCCTCCTGGAGAAATTCAACCTCTCCCTTTCCGATGTTTTGGCAGAAAATACCACCGTTTATATAAAAAATTATGGCCGTGGGGCATTGGCAACTGCCTCCTTTCGGGGAACGGCCCCAACCCATACGAGTGTAGCCTGGAATGGACTCAACATCAACTCGCCCATGTTGGGAATGGTAGATTTTTCGCTGATCCCGGTTTATATTATCGACGACCTAAGCCTTCAACATGGAGCTGCCTCCATCAAAGAAAGCAGTGGCGGATTGGGGGGACATATCAGCCTGAACAATACCGTCGACTGGAATAACAGATTCAGCGCGCGATATTTTCAGGGGATCGGAAGCTATTCAAGCTTTGATGAATTTGGGCAAGTAAACCTCGGGAACCACAACATCCAATCAAAGACACGTTTTTATCATAACGACTCAAAGAATGATTACAAAATACTGAATACCAACAGGAAAGATACCATAAAAGGCATTTTCAAATTTCCGGTCACAAAAAATAAAGATGCTAATTATCAAAAATGGGGGGCAGTACAGGAACTATACTTTAAGCCCGCCTCAAGAGTTTTCACCTCCCTGAAAGCATGGTACCAGGATGCCCAACGCAGTATACCCAACGTGTTGAGTTATGAAGGTTCAGACACCACATACAGAAAAAATCATCAAAGCGATCAAACCTTAAAAATGGTGGTAGAGGGAAAATATTATGGGGAAAATTACAGCGTGAAGGTTAATACAGGTATAGATTATCAGAAGCTCGATTATATTTTGAGAATCAGGAACAGTGGTTTGGAGGAGCTGAAGCCCGTTAACTCCGGGAGTACCATGTTCAGCCACTACAATAATGCTCGCGTTGAGTTGGATATGACCAATGCAATCTCTTTTAAATTCAATGCTGATGCCAATTTTTTCACTATCTCCACCCTCGATAGTTCAAGCAATACCGGGTATAATGAAAAAAGAGGTGAATATTCAGTCTTTGGAGGAGTATATATCAACCTTCTGAAAAAAATCAACTTGCTGGCTGAACTTCGGAAAGACTGGATACCGATTATCACCACCCCCCTGGTATATAATTTAGGGATGAGTTATAAACCTTTAGAACAGCAAGACATCGAATTAAAAGCCAGTCTTGCCCGAAATCTTCATAACCCCGGATTGAATGATTTATACTGGCAACCCGGCGGAAATCCAAATCTCCGGCCTGAAGAGGGCCATACGGTGGAAGCGGGAGCACATTACCTGCAATCATCGGGCCCGGTAGAATTAGATGTGGAAATTACGGGTTATTATTCTGACATTAATAACTGGATCCTTTGGTTGCCGGGAAATAAGGGATATTGGGAGGCGTCTTAACCTGAGGAATGTTGTTTCCAAAGGCCTCGAAATCAATTTCAGGTCTTCCATTAAACTCCCCCCCCTCCACTTCAGTCTTCAGGGCAATTATGCCTATACCCAAACCACCTGCAGGGATCTTATTAATGATTTACAGGATACGGGGGGAAACCAATTGCCCTTTATCCCGTTACATTCAGCCAATGCCTTATTATCGGTGACCCATAGCGATTTCTTCATACAATACCAATATAATTTCTATGGTCAAAGAAATTTATTGAACTCCAGTTATGAAAAGCCCGATGATAATTTTCCCTATTACCGTTTGTATGCCCAACATATAAATGGACTGACCATAGGTAAAAATTTTGAGGGCAAAAATTTCAAAACCGGGATAGAGCTGAAAATATCAAACCTGGGAAATGAAACCTACCGGAACGTGCTCAACCGTTTTATGCCCAAACGCAACTATACCTTACTATTAAAATTCAATTTTTAATACCATGCAGGGAAGAAAAATCCTCTTTGTACTTTTACTGTTCCTTTTTCATTCCTGCATGGACGATGAAGAGTGGTACGACCTGAACCGCTTCAAGCTGCCGGTTAATGCCTCTTCCGGACTATTTATAATCAATCAGGGGAATTATATGTCCGATAACGCCTCGCTCGCCTATTACGATGCAGAAACGAAAGAGGTGTTTAACCATGTCTTTTATGCCAAAAATGAAATACCTTTGGGAGACGTGGCCCAATCGATGGTCATCCGGGACAGCCTCGCTTATATTGTACTGAATAACAGCGGTAAGATCTATGTCATCAATATCAACAGCTTTCAATATGTGGGCAAGATAACCGGTCTGACATCACCGCGTTACATTCACTTTTTGAGTGATACCAAGGCCTATGTGACCGATATTTATGCCAAATCAATAGCCATAGTAAACCCCTCGACCTTTGAAGTTACCGGATCAATAAACGTGGACAATCACGAAGCGGGATTTTACCAGCATCCCACCGAGCAAATGGTGCAATACGGGAAATATGTGTTTACCAATTGCTGGAGTTTCGATAACAAGGTATTGGTTATTGACAGCGAAACGAACAGAGTGGTCGATTCCATTGAAGTGCTGAAACAACCCACATCGCTGGTTATTGACAAAAACCATAAACTCTGGGTACTAAGTGACGGCGGATTCGAGGGGAACCCTTATGGACACGAAGCCCCCGGACTTATCCGAATAGATGCAGAGACCCGTGAGATTGAAAAAATTTTCCATTTCGGAATAAATGATAGTCCACGGGAACTTAAGATCAACGGCTCCGGGGACACACTCTATTTCATTAACCGGCATGTATACCGGCATGCCATTGATTCGGGCGATGAGCCGCAACGGCTAATTGAAAGCCCTTATTCAGAAAGCTATGCCGGCGGGTTTTACGGACTGGGCATTGGTCCAAATACATCAGAAATATACATTGCCGATGCAGGGGACCGTATGCAGCGGGGGAGAATTTATCGCTATTCCCCGGATGGCAGGAGGCTGATCGACCAATTTAATGTGGGGATTATTCCGGCAGGATTTTGTTTTAAAGAATAATTGCATATTTATTTCCAAAGTAAAATCTGTGAGGATTCCCCACCCAGCCAATTCAGCGAACATTTATTTTGCGGTTGCGTTAACCCTCAAAATTTAATACGATGAACTGGCATTTATACATGAACTTTTTGGCGGCGATGATCGCAATTGTCAATCCCCTGGGAATCTGGCCTGTATGGAGTGAATTAACGGATGATGTCACACGAAGGAAGATACGAAGGAAGATTGCCATTATGGTCACCCTCACCTCCTTGTTTATACTAATGCTCTTCCTGCTAACGGGTGAGTATCTTCTGGACTTTTTCTCCATCGACATTCCGGTATTCAAAGTTGCAGGTGGACTATTACTCCTTTATACAGGTTTTGAGATGATCCAGGGTTCGGCAACCCAACTTTCCAACCGGGATGAGGATGGGGATTCTGACCTGGATATTGCCAAACAAAGATTCAGAAAGATTATTGTCCCTCTGGCTATACCCATTCTTGCCGGTCCGGGATCCATTACCACCGTGGTTCTATACGGCACACTTGCTGAAAGTCTTCCGGACTATTTAATTCTTGCCCTGATTGTATTGATCTCCATTTTTGCCCTGTGGCTCGTTTTCGTCAATTCTGAATTTCTGGAAAAGAAAGTTGACAAAACAATTTTTACTGTAATTACAAGGGTCTTCGGGATTATCGTAACAGCCATAGCCGTCCAGTTTATCCTGGAAGGACTCGGAGATGTATTTCCAAATTGGCTTGATGGAACTTCGATTCTGGAAAAAGGCGGGGGAAAAAGCCACCAGCAAGCATTTTAACAACGACATCTTACTCAAGCCCGGCTGGCTATGGAAACAGGATATATTTTTGCCTTCTTCAATTTACACCCTTTTCTGCTCTAAGGCGCCCTGTCAATGAAATGGCCGGAGCAAAAATTCATTCTATAAAAAGACATTTTTGTCTTTTTATAGAATTGTGATTACCTTTGTAGCTAAAATAATTAAATTCAATATTCATGAAAAACTCATTACTATATCTATCCATCGCAGTGATAGCCGGAATTTATTCCTGCTCACCTTCCGATAAAAACAATGAGTCTGTCTTTAAGAAAACGGGACCTTCCGGTTTCGAAAACCTGAAACATGTCACCCAGCAGCTGGTCGATCCACCGGGCTTGCCTGAACACGAGCAGGTTGTGAAGGGCGGGCCTATAGTGGTAGAGGTAAGATTAGTGATTGAAGAAAAGAAAATGGAAATTGCCTCGGGAGTTAAAACCTGGGCCATGACTTTTAACGGTACTGTCCCCGGCCCAATGATCGTGGTTCATCAGGACGATTATGTTCAGCTAACTCTGGTTAATCCTGCGACTAATACCCAATTGCACAATATCGACTTCCATGCAGCTACTGGAGCACTTGGTGGGGGTGACTTGAGCATGGTAGGACCGGGGCAGGAGACAAGTTTTATATTTAAGGCAACTAAGCCCGGTGTTTTTGTCTATCATTGTGCCCCGGGGGGAATCATGGTGCCACTGCATGTTGTGTCGGGAATGAATGGAGCCATTATGGTGCTTCCACGGGATGGGCTGAAAGACGAAAACGGAAATGCGGTAAGATACGACAAAGCATGGTATATAGCTGAACAGGATTTTTACATTCCAATGGATGAAGAAGGAAATTATAAAGAGTATGATTCACCTGCTGAAGGATTTGGTGATTTATTAGTAGAAATGAGAAAACTCGTGCCGAGCCATCTTGTTTTCAATGGTAAGGCAGGTTCCCTTACAGGGGTGCATGCCCTAAGGGCTGATGTGGGGGATAAATGCCTCTTCATCACCTCCCAGGCCAATCGGGATACCCGAATCCACCTAATTGGAGGGCATGCTGACCTGGTTTGGACAGGGGGATCTTTCAACGACAGACCTGTCACCAATTACGAGTCCTGGTCAGTCCCAGGTGGGTCGGCCGTAGCGGCACTTTACCAATTTCGACAACCCGGCAGATATATTTACCTTAACCATAACCTGATTGAAGCATTTATGCTTGGGGCTTTTGCCGAGGTAATGGTGGAAGGGGAATGGAATGACAATTTAATGAAACAAGTGAAAAAATCGGGTCCCATTAAATAGCACAAATTCCGCTATGAACTCGCATGACTCAATTATAGTGTAGTGGCAGCTTGGAAAGGATTAAAAAATTAAGTTCGGGTTGTCTTTTTTCTTAATATCATACTGAACTTTTAAGTGCCTCTATCGTTTGTCACAGTATAGTTATATAGGTTCATCCTGAATAACGAATTAAGAGTTCAAAATCAATTAAATAATAAAAAATTATGGCTATATCAAAAGCACAAGCCCATTGGCAAGGTAAAATAAAGGATGGCAGAGGTTCTATGCAATTTACCGGATTTGAAGGAGCTTACAGTTTCGGCTCCCGGTTTGAAAACGGCGAAGGTACCAATCCGGAAGAGCTTATTGGCGCAGCCTTTGCCGGCTGTTACTCCATGTATTTGTCCCTGCTGATAACGGAAGCCGGCCTGGATCCGGATAGCATCGATACCCAGGCAGAGGTAAAAATGGACAGCGATGATTCGGGACCGCACATTACAGAAATAAAGCTGGAATGTAAAGTAAAGTGCCCGGGGCTCGAAGAAGGAAAGCTTAAAGAACTTGCTGCTAACACCAAAGAAAAATGTCCGGTATCCCGGCTGTACGCAGGTGGCTCTGCCAAAATATCGGCTGTTGCCCGGTTAATCGAATAAAGATTTAGCCGGATCAATTCTTCTTTGGGGCTAATTCTTGCGCTGCAAATGAATTTTATGAATCTGGAAGCAGAGGGAATGAAATAATCTCATTCTGCTGATTTCAATATGATTCTGACTAGAGACAGAGGAGGCAATTCTTAAGTAATTTCACCTTTTTTGGTATTAACACTTTGAAAAACGGGATAAACATTTTCAGGATTCTCCCATGAATTTCGAAGTGCGATATCCTTTGATTGGATCATCATGAGGGATGCCTCCCTTCCCACGACAAAATTCTCAATATTTATATTGACTTTCTGACCAGCATCAAAACTTCTATTGCATAAAAAGACCGTACAGGATTTTCTCCCTTCTTCCATAAGGGCCATAGCATCAACCAGCGGAATGTCTTTTCTTTTTATAATATATTTCCCTGAACTTGCAAATACCGGGGTGTTATTAAATACTGTTATGGGTATTGTTCCTTCCTGAGTAGAGTACATATAATTTGCCCAGTACACGGGGTCTGTAAAAACGATTCCATGGTCCTTTCTTAGGCCGCCCCCGTGGTTGAGAAGTGCGGATTGTGTAATCAGTTCATTTTTCAAATTTAATCCAAATATCGGTATCATAAAAAATTAACCCCTATATTTGAATAATAAAATCGTTTACCACTATGAAAAAAATCCTCTCCGGTTTTTTATTGTTCCTGTTCATTTCAGGATATTCCCAAACCACCTCCATTCAAAAATCTGATCCCCTTTCCGAGGCTAAACCTTCGGAGGCGGGCATGTCAGAACAGCGTCTGCAAAGGATTGATAGTATGTTATCTGATGCAGTTAAAGATCAACAGATTCCTGGTGCCGTTGCCCTTATTGCGAGAAATGATAAAATCGTGTACTATAAAGCGTTTGGAATGGCTGACAATGAGAAAAACATAAAGATGAAGAAAGATGCCATTTTCCGTATCGCTTCCCAATCAAAAGCAATCACATCCACAGCAGTAATGATGCTCTGGGAAGAAGGTAAATTCAGATTGGATGACCCCATTGCAAAATATATTCCTGAATTTAAAAATCCACAACTTCTGAATACTTTCACTTATAGCGATACATCCTACACAACTGTTCCTGCAAAGGAGGTAATCACAATCCGGCATTTGTTGACCCATACCTCCGGCCTTGGATATGGGATTATCGATAAGGATGAACGTTTTAAAATGATCTATCAAAAAGCGGGTGTTACAGATCTTTTCACAACGAAAAACATAACTATTGAAGAAAGTGTCAAAAAACTTGCCGCTTTACCCCTGCATCACAATCCGGGAGAAGAATTTACCTATAGCGAAGGCCTTGATGTCCTGGGCTATTTTATTGAGGTCATTTCCGGAATGCCCTTTGATAAATTTCTGAGAACCCGGATTTTTGATCCACTTGGAATGGATGATACTGGTTTTTACATCCCCGACAACCAGAGTGGAAGATTAGTAAGAGTACAAACCTCCAACCAGGGCAAATGGGTTCCCTTTTCCCATCCCTCCTATGACGTGAATTATCCAGTAAAAGGGGCAAAAACCTTCTTTTCCGGGGGTGCCGGTCTCTGCAGCACCGCGAAAGATTACGCTGTCTTTCTTCAAATGTACCTGAATGGCGGGGAATATAATGGGGTGAGAATTCTAAGCAGGACAACCGTCCAAACGATTTTATCTGATCAGATGGCCGAAATATGGAAGGGACATGATACATATTACGGACTCGCTTTTGGTGTGGTCAATGAAAAAGGCGAGACCATGGGAGGAATAGGAAGTGCCGGGACCTTCAACTGGGGGGGATATTTTAATACTCAATATTTCGCTGATCCCAAAGAGAAGATAATGGGAATATTAATGAAGCAAACTCAGGGACCGGTTTCTGATCAAACCGGATGGAAATTCCGCGTGTTGGTTGGACAGGCTATTGATGATTAGAAGGTAAAAATATCCCATACTCAATCCAATGACCGAATGATTGTTTGACACGCAGTTAATTATTTAAACCTGCTGGTTTCCACTCAGTAGGAGGTTCGAAATCTGGTGGTTTTATATCCCGAGGAGGAGTTATACTTGGTTTGATTGCCTGATAGGGAGCTATAATTTCAAGCAACTCTTTATAAACTTCGGGATGTTGAATTTTTATACTTCGCTTTTCATTCGGCTCATTGGCTATATTAAATAGTTTGTCTTCATCAATTACCATTCTTGAAAGCCCCCTAGCAGCATCCTGTTTGATTAATTTCCAATCCTCGTTAACTATAGCCCCGCAACCAAGATAAAAATTCCGTGTAATTTTTTCTTTTTCGCCTTTCAGGACGGGCAGAATACTAATCCCATCAAGCTTATTTTTTGTTTTACCCATTCTCCCGAGAATGTCAATTATCGTAGGAAGTAAATCAACATATCCTGTTATTTGATCTGTTTCCCAACCACCACTCAACTCATCCGGCCATTTAATGATGGCCGGTACACGAACCCCACCTTCCCATTCCGTTAATTTTCCACCTCTTAGGTCACCATTATAGCCTCCAAGATCCAATTGTCCGCCATTATCGCTCATGAAAAGGACGAATGTATTTTTTTCAATATTCAGTTCCTTAAGGTTTTTCAGTATCTCTCCTATTCCTGCATCCATATTCGTGACCATAGCAGAAAAAGTTTGTCGTTTTGTATTGCCTTTTCCATTACCCTTTTGGAATGAAGGCAGATTATTATCATAACCATACTGAAGAAGGTACTCTTCCTGAGCCTGTAGGGGTGTATGAGGGGCATTGAATGCCACATAAAGGAGAAAGGGAGAGGATCCTTTGAATTGACGAATATATTCAATGGCTTTATTTGTGATAAGATCCGTCGTATAGCCCGAATCATATGAAGTTTCATATCCTTCATGCCAGTCTAAGACCCCATCGCGAGTATGATCAAAATAATCAATAGCTCCATTCAAATGACCATAAAAATGGGTGAATCCTCTTCGTAAGGGATAATACTTAATTTGGGAATGTCCAAGATGCCATTTCCCTACTATTCCCCTGTTTTTATACCCTGCACAGGCTAAAATCTCGGGAAGTATTTCTTCGTTTGTATCCAATCCATAATCAAACCAGGGTCGATTCACAATCAATCTCAGCCCATATCGGTCTGGAAAACGTCCTGTCATTAATCCTGCGCGCGTCGGTGAACACATGGGAGCAACATAAAATCTATTCAGGATGATTCCTTCATTCGCTAATTTGTCAATATTCGGGGTCAATATTTCCGGATTGTGATAACCAACGTCGCCCCAACCCAAATCATCTGCTACTATGATTAAAATATTCGGCAGAAGTTCAGTAGATTGATAGGCAAATGTGCTAGAACCTAGCAGAAGAATTCCGGAAACAAGTGCTAATTTCATAACTTAAATTTATACTGATCGAAAAACTCATTATCACTCCAATCAATGGTCTGCTATATTGCCACTATTACTAATAACGTTTTTTATTTGCTATACTTTGAAAAAAAATCCCAAAACAGATCTGCAATTATCATACTATGATTCTTCCCATTTGGATAACGGTGGGGAAGATCTTTGATAATAGAAAACCTAAACTCATGGTTGCTTTCCGTTAAAGTCTGATCAAATTTATAAGTAAGCATACTATCAGTCTTTTCAAATTGATATTCATGGTTCAGTTCCATGGCATCAACCATAGAAATTACCCTTCCATACAGTCCATTCATTTCGATCGCCGAGGAATTCCATTCCGGCAGTATACCGGTATTTTTACTTATATTAAGATCTCCGATGGCCAGATAGGCTGAAATTAATTCTCCTTTTTGAAATCCTGTGTCATTGAGAAATCCGGCTACCATAGTCGTGGCTGCAAGTATGTCGGAAGCTTCCAGGGTAAGACGGCTTACGAATCCTGCACCATTAGAGAATCCTGAAGCATAGATACGTTTATTATCAACAGGATAATTTGCCTCGAGATAATTTACCATTTCCCGGAAAAATAGGACATCATCTTTCATGGTCTGGCCTTCACAAAGGATTGCGCCCAGCTTACCTTCATTCCATTTGGTGGTGTTTTTCCTGACACCATCCTCTTCGATACAATATCTTATAGCCGATGGAAAGACAGCAATCAATCCGGTTCTATCTGCTTTCTCCTTCCAGCCTGAAATATTATAAAATTTATCCCCATTCCCGCTTGTGCCATGAAACATGAAAACGACAGGCAATTTTTTAGAAGTATAACCTTCTGGATAATAAACGATGAATTCCCGTTCCACCCCTTCCACAACAATTGTGCATTCAGTCTTACCGGTTGTGCCAACAGGAGACTGAGCTGACATGGTTAGAGAAAGGAAAAGTTGCAACAGGATTAAAAGATTTTTTCTCACTTTATTTAAATTGATATTGATTAATTCACTTATCTCTTTTTTGGAATTAAACAGGTAAATTTAGACCAAGGGTCAAACCCGTTCACTTTACTATTCCCGGGGGTCTGCATTCCGTCCCCGACATATCCTCAAGTATTATTTGCTTAGTAATTCAGCGCCGGTAATGGAGGAAAGGTAGGTAAAAAAGATCAGGGATAATAATCCCTAAATCGAACAATCTGAATCATGAAGGAGTTTTATTTTTCTAACACTTAAATAAATTAAAAAATCATGGATAAAAATAAATTAAAAGAGGCCTTTCAGGAAATCATCAATATCTGCGAGGATGGCGTTAAAGGATACGAAACAGCTTCGAAAAATATTAAGGCTGAGGAATTTAAGACTCTATTTTTAAGGCTTTCACAGCAACGGAAAGGATTTATTGAAGATTTGAAGAACGAAGCACTCAGGTTAGGGATCGAATTGGATGCCTCCGGTACTGTCAGGGGATTCTTCCATCGTACCTGGCTTGCGACAAAAGCTACTTTTAGCAGCGAAACCAATGAAAAGGTCATTGATGAAGCCCTGACCGGTGAAAAAGAGGCACTGGATGTTTACGATGATGTGTTAAGGAAACCGGAAGTTCCTGAGTTCCTGGTTGAAAAAATGAAGGACCAGCAGAACTTAATTAAAGTTTCCATCCAGCAATTGAACGGGTTAAAAAGTGAAATCTAATCTTTAAAAACTATAACCATGCCCAATAAATCATCCTCCTCATCCAGAGTAAAAAACCCCGATCAGTACGATGCTCTTGTCGACAAAGGGTATAGCAAGCAGAAAGCTGCCAGGATAGCCAACACCCCTGATTCCGGCACGAAAGGTGGCCATGCTGAAAAATACGAGGAGAGGAGTAAAAAGGATCTCTACGCGAAAGCCAAACAGGTAGGTATCGAGGGAAGAAGTAAGATGTCGAAGAAAGAGCTAATTAAGGCTTTAAGAAATAGCTAAACCCTCCCCGGTATCTCAAATAATGGCCATTAATTGACCGTTACTTTTTCGGTAATTTTTTATTTTATTCTTTTCTCACCAGGATCTGACCATTAAGTGAGGCAGGGATTTTTATGAAATCCTGTCTAAGATAGCAGAAGCGCCTTCAGTACATGTCAGTAGCAAGGGAACTAAGATAGCAAAAGCGCCTTCAGAACATGTCAGTAGCAAAAGAACCCTGGATGGATAAAGAAGAAATCTAGTATTAATATGTCTTATAAACTGATAAATGAAAATAGCCTATATTGCCACATATCCGCCCCGGGAGTGCGGAATTGGCACCTTTACTAAAAATTTATATAAATCAACTTCCGAAACTAAAGAGAACGATATTACAGCGGGTGAAAGTTTTATCGTGGCTATCAATGATAACGGAATCAGTTACCAATACCCACCTGAAGTCAGGTTGGTGATCCAACAAAAAACCTTGCCTGATTATGTCCGGGCAGCAGAGTATATTAACCAAAGTGGTGCCAGGGTTTGCGTGGTGCAACACGAGTTTGGTATATTTGGCGGGGCCGATGGCATTTATATACTCCCTTTACTTCACAGGTTGAGGATTCCTGTCATAATCACCCTGCATACGGTACTGAAAAAACCTTCCTATAATCAAAAAGCAATCATCGAAAAGATGGGGCTCATGGCAGATAAAATCGTGGTAATGAGCAAAAAGGCAATAGACTTTCTAACCACTATATATCAAATCCCCACTAAAAAAATAGCCTTAATAGAACATGGGGTGCCGGACATTCACTTTGATCCCCTGGAGGTGAAAAAAGAATTGGATCTTACCGGCAGTAAGGTTCTTCTTACTTTTGGTCTGCTGGGACCAGGCAAAGGGATTGAAGTGGTATTACAGGCTCTTCCAAAGGTAGTCTCAGAACATCCTGAGGTTTTATATGTCGTATTGGGAAAGACCCATCCTCATGTTTTGCGCGATTCTGGGGAGGAGTACAGGGATTATCTTACAGCCCTGGTCGGGGAACTCGGAATTGAAAATCATGTATTATTTGTGGACAAGTTTATCGATCAGCAAAGTTTGTTTAAATATCTTTATGCCTGTGATATATATATTAGCCCTTACCTGAACGAGGCCCAAATTACCAGTGGCACGATCTCTTATGCTGTTGGGGTCGGTGCAGCAGTCGTTTCAACCCCATACTGGCATGCCACGGAATTGTTGGATAAGGGTCGCGGAAGGCTGTTTGGCTTTAAGGATCCTCATCACCTTGCCACCTTGTTGCTCGGGCTCTTAAATGCTCCGGTAGAGTTCAACCGAATGAAAGAAAAGGCAAAAGCGTACGGTGAAAATATCACCTGGCCCAAAACCGGCCAGAAGTACTACGAAATTTCCATCTCCGTTTCAGAAAATGCCGACACCAAAAGAATTCTTGAAAAAAAGGCTTATTCATCCGACGACCTCCCCGAATTTTCAATCGAGCATATTTCCAGGTTAACAGACCGTACCGGGATTATCCAACACGCAAGGTTTTGCATTCCCAATTATAAAGAGGGTTATTGCCTCGACGACAACGCACGGGCCTTAATTATGGCGTTGATGGCACAACGAATCTCGAAAGATAAGAAGCTCCCTGAATTAGTCACTATCTATCTTAGCTATATGCTTTATATGCAAAATGAGGATGGCAACTTCAGGAATTTTCTCACATTCAATCGTGAATTCATCAACGAGGTTGGCTCTGAAGATGCTTTTGGACGGAGCATATGGGCATTGGGTTTTCTGTTGAATGATCCCCCTAACGATGCCTTGTACCAGTCAGCGTCGGTAATGTTTCAGGCAGCATCGCCTCACTTCGAAAAGCTGAATTCGATAAGAGGTATTGCCAATACCATTATTGGAATCTCCTATTACCTTAGAAAACATTCTGAAGATCAGGCTATGCACAGGCGGTTCGAAAAACTTGCCAAAGTGTTAGTGGAACATTATAGGGCAAACAGAACTGACCGATGGCGCTGGTTTGAATCGCTCCTCGCCTACGACAATGCCATTCTCCCTCTGGCTCTTTTACACGCAGGAGAAGTCCTGAATGATGAAAAGGTGAGGGATGTAGCATTCGACACCATGAATTTCCTTACCGGGCATACTTTTAAAGAGGGCTACCTTTCAATAATTGGCAACGAAAAATGGTTTTGCAAAGATTGTGAACGATCAATATTTGCTCAGCAGCCTGTGGATGCCATGACGATGGTTTTAATGTACCAAAAAGCCTATCGGCTTACCCGGAACAACGATTATTATGAGAAGATGATCCTCTCTTTTATGTGGTTTTTGGGGGAAAATGATCTCCGGATGTCTCTTTATGATCATCAAACGAAAGGATGTTGCGATGGTTTCGAAAGTTATGGCATAAACCGAAATCAGGGAGCTGAAAGTTCCATCTCCTACCTAATTTCACATCTCGTTATTTTGGAAACCGCCAAAGAATCTATTTCTTGAGCCTGGTTAACAGTTCCTGCATGTTTACAGTGGCATAGGTGGAAGCATAGTCCGACATTGCATAAGGGATGATCAAATTACCCTTATTTACCATCGACCCACAGGAATAAACCACATTCGGCACATATCCCTCCCTTTCTTCGGCATTGGGGATCAGCAACGGAGTTTCCAACCTCCCTATCTCTTTGGAAGGATCCTCCAGGTCGAATAAGGAAGCTCCCAAAACATATTCTCTTACAGGACCCACTCCATGGGTGATAACCAACCAACCCTCGGGTGTTTCGATGGGAGAGCCGCAATTACCCATTTGAATAAATTCCCAGGGGAATTTCGGCTCCTGCAGCAAAGTAGCCTCACGCCATACTGTGATGTTATCGGAAAACGAAATGTAGTTTCGGAAGCCATCCAAGCGGCAAAGCATTACATATTTGCCCCCTATTTTTCTCGGGAATAAGGCCATCCCTTTATTTTGAGCTATCTCACCATGTAAAGGAAAGACTTTGAAATGATAAAAATCTTTGGTTGAAAGCATCTTGGGCAGGATCGTAAGGCCGTTGTAAGCCGTATAAGTAGCAAAGTAAGTGGTATCGTTTTTATCATCCGTGAATTTAACAAAACGTGCATCCTCAATGCCGTTTCTTTCATTAACCGAAACCGGAAAAATCACCCGTTCGGAAATATTAGTATCCCAGGAAAAATCCAGTTCGTAATGAGAGGAGGCAAGCCACATTATTTGATTAAACATTAACTTTTTATCCGCGATCAGATGATCAGATTTACTGGCATTCTCAACGACTCCCCGGAGTTCACCATAGGTAAATTTATCCTTCAGCTTGTCGAGAATCATATCTGCAGGAATGATGGTATTGAAATTTTCCATCTCTTTTAATTTCTGGATAAATGAGCTTTTATCGTAGATATGTCGCTGGATATGTTCAGCCTCTTCCATTAGTTTCCCTGGGGGTTCCACTCTCAGATCGCTGTTTTTATCGAGAATACCAGACCTGAATACTATGGAAGAAATATGCCCCTCACCGGTAGCTCTGAAACTCAGGATCACCCTTCTTTCACCCAGCCTTAACGCCGACTGGTCAGGATGTTCCATGATGGAGGGATTAAAAAAAGCGGCGGCCTCGATCGAATATTCCATAGTAAAATAGGATCCGATGAGGAGTTTTTGGGAGGATGACAAGGTTTGAGCATCAACCCCCATGTCCGACAGTAAATGGGAAACCCTTTCAAAATGGCGTTCAAATATTCTGGAAATATTTCTGTGACGCATGGAGAAGTCCCTGAGAATACCACTTAATGTAATAGGAACCGACTCTTCCGGCATGGCTAGAATGGACCGTATGGTGTAAAGGGCACGCTCTTCTGTTGTAAACAGAAACCTGGCAATGACTCTCGAGGCATCAGGATAAAAGATCGTATTTTTTCGTTTAATCATAACTTACAATAAAATCTGGCATGTATAAAAATTAAAAACGCCCAAAGTAGAAAAAAATTTGAAAAATTTTCCTGTATTCCGGCAAATTTTCGCCATCGATGAGCCACTTTCACCCGGATTTTTGAAAAAATTGCTCCTCGTTTTCTATCATATCCAGGACTAATCCTGCCCAGGTAAATTCTTTAGCTCCTAAGCCCCCTCCGGTAAAGGGGTTGTAATATTCCCGAAACCCACTCTTTTCAATGAGCGACAACACACTTTCCATTAGGGCTTTTGCTTTATCGGGATGACCGTTTTCCAATAAATACTTATGCAATATCCAGTTATTCAGTATCCAGGTGGGACCCCTCCAAATGTATATTGATTCGCCCGGATAGAATGCAGGGTCGTTTTTCGCCAGCGAAGGAACGGGGAAAGGAGTATCGAATTCAGCCCCATGAAAAAAATGGTTGTCCATGACTTTTTGGCGAACCGACCTTGGTATTTTATCGAGAATCAATGGATAAAAAATAGTAGGAGTAAGGATTCGGAGTTTTGTGTTTTCTTTCCCTTGCAGATCATAAAATGCCCCGTCCTGTTCATCATACATAAGATTCATTATACTTTTCACTACCTTATCGGATTTGCTCTTATAGTAAACAGAATCTCCCTCATTTACAATTTCACAAAGCCGGGAAAGTTCATAAAGATTTCGTGCATAAATCGAATTAAAACAGACTTCTTTTACCCTGAAGGGTCCATCTTCCTTTATTTTGGAAAGATTATAATTTCGAAGAAAATTACGGAAATCCACACTAACCATCTTCAGAAACAACTTGAAGTTGGCCTTGCCATCCCGGAAATTAACCACCGGGTCAAAAGTAGGTTTCCAATCCATCCCCGATTCAAAGGATGTTATGATTGAAAGCAGATAATCTCCATCAAAATCGCGGTTATCAGCCAGCCAGTTGTAATACTTTTTTAATTTGGGAATCATCTTTTTTACAAAATCCTTATCCTTCGTTTTCTCATAAATGCTGAACACAGCCTGGGCAGGCATCGGTGGCTGAAGGATATTGCTCATATGTGGCGAATCCAAATGAAAAATGGAGGCCCATTTCATCTGAAAAAAATCGGTAAGCCGGGCTGGCCAAACCCTTTTCCAGTAGATGATATTGCCAATAAATCCATCCTCTTGCTGGGCCGCGAACAAAGATTCCATATGGTGCCGTGCATGATCAGTCTTTCCGATGGAAAGAAGCATGTAAACATGCAGGCAGGTGTCCCAAAAATACTGGAATGGATATTTCCCTTTTGATGGCTTCGTGTAACAATAATGAAAATCAAGACTTTTCGAATAGCCCGTGATCATATTGCCCAGTAAGACATCCTTAACTTTTTGTTTTAATTCTTCAGTATTCAAATCAAATCAGAGTTAGAGGTTGGAAGATGGAAGATAGTTCGAGGTTCGAAACTGGAGTGCTGGTTAGCTTGGTGTTTAATAGTGTTTCCAGTATCTTAATCACCGTTAAATAAACAGTAATATTATCAATATAAGGATTAACGCGATCACAATCCCCCATACCAGTCTCCAATGGGTTGATACCCAAAGCATAGGGCTTTTACTGTGTGCCAGGGAATCAAAGCGGCCATGAGTGGCATGCTTGCCGGTAATGGGCGACCAAAGGTTATCCTTTCGGTCAGTAGCAGCCGGTTCGTCGGTTTGCTGACCATCGATTCCTGATTTGGCCAATACCTTATCCACAAAACCCGGGAAGAATTTATTCCCGATGATGGATTCGAAAGTCGGAAATCCTACATATATTTCCCGACGATTATGCAAGGCGGCATATCGGATGGCCTCCGCTGCCACTTCAGGTTGAAAAATCCTCCCCATGGGCCGGGGTTTATTCGGCAAACGGCTTTTCACCCATTCGAACTGGGTTGTATTCACCGCTGGAAGTTGCACCATAGTAACAGTGACCTTGCTTTTATCATGAATCAATTCGGTCCGCAAAGAATCAAAAAAGCCCTGGATCCCATGTTTCGCCCCACAGTAAGCAGCCTGTAAAGGAATTCCCCGATAGGCCAGAGCTGATCCCACAAGGACGATTTTTCCCCTATTCCTTGGAAGCATGTATTTCAAGGCCGACATGGTTCCGTATACCTGTCCCAGATAAGTAACCTCGGTGACCCGTTTAAATTCTTCCGGTTCCATTAACTTAAAGGGGGAAAAAACACTGTTCATGGCATTATTAACCCATACTTCCATGGGGCCGATCTCTGATTCAATCTTCTCAGCAGCAGATTCGATCTGCTCAGGACGTGCCACATCGAGAGGGATATAATATCCCTTTCCTCCGAGTTGCTCCACCTCCTTTTTCACCGCTATGAGGCTCTCTTCATCCCTGGCCAGCATAACTACAACAGAACCCGCTTTGGCAAAGGCATGGGCTGTTGCCCGGCCAATACCGGATGAGGCACCGGTAATGACAACAACTTTGGATTTTAAAGAATTCATTTGTAAAATTTTTAGAGCTTCTTCATAACTAATGAATATACTTATTCCAGAAACCGTATTTTTCCTTTATAACGCCAGAGGGAAAAGAAAGTGCGATAACGGTCGCGGAGGCTAAAGAACTTAGGATAGCTAATCCAAGCTCTTTCTCCGGCAGGAACCAGGGAATCAGAAGCACTGAAAGTCCTATGAGAATATTCAGATATCTCCCCGTCCTCACTACTTCTGCCATGCTGATTACCGAAACTACAATAATCAATGACCCCCCCAAATGATTAATGTCCGCTGAGGATTGCTGAATATCCACCCCGAAAATTCCGGGCGCGAACATGAGAAGGACCCCCAAAAGGGCTGAGGCCATCAGAGTCCAGGGGGCAGTCATGCCCCATACCGAAGCATGGAAGACTTGCCTGAATTTAACTGGCAGATCCATTAATTTAGGGGAACGCTCATCTTTCCTTTCATCCTCCGCCTGCCCTCCTTTCCAGAATACCTTCCAGAACTTATCCCCCTTTTTCCGGGCACTTTTGATATGCTGAAACATGGCAATTACCTCGTCAATCTCCAACGGAATCATGGGAAGCATAATAGCCGCGGCAAGCAAACAGAAAGTGCACCAGTGTCCGACAATAATGGGTTGGGATATTACCAGGAATATATGAACCAAACCCAGGGGAATCACAAGGATTCCAAAAAAGGTCACCATCCACGGCATAGTCCGCCAGCGGGTGGGAGCACCCATAAATCCCATCAGAAATTCAAAAGTGTAGGCAAAAGCTCCGAAGGCCCCATCGGATATGGGAAGAGAATGGGACATATCGGAATTCAGCACCAGGGTACTGCTGATCCCGAAGAATGGGTCCCAGACATGGTCGATATATCCCAACTGAAATGCCCCGAGATAGCGGGAGACCATCCAACCCATAAATCCCAAGACGATCATGATCCACCGTTGAGGCCAGCTTGAGGGATTATAGCTCCATCCCCTGGGCACCTCCCCTCCCATCTTCATATACATGATCATATTGGGCATTCCAGGGATCAGAATACTAAGGGCAATAACCAATGCCCCGACGAGGGTTCCGTTAAGATATGCGGCTGCATTTGGCGCCCATAATACCAGGGGTGCCGCAGAGAGCCATACGCCGATAAAGGCAATGATCCACATACTCAGGGGACGATTGGGACGGAGGGAGCGCCAGCCGAAGAAAATGAGGAGCAGTCCACTGATTATATCGCTCCACTTCATAGCTATGATCCGCCCTTCCAACGACAGCCAAATATCCCGTCCACCCGATGGCATAACGATACTTTTTCCATAGCTGAAGGTAAGGGGGGAAAGAAGGGTCCAGAACCCCAGAAGTACCAGGGCCCAATATACCCATAGCGTTTGCATATGGTGCATGTGAAGCATCCGGGAACGATCTTCCGTGTCCATGCCCTGAGCTTTATTCATTATTTCCTGGTGATGCTGATTGACCTCTTTTTCAGCCATGGGACGGGTTACTCCGCGTTTTTCCATATCTTTTAGGATTTAAGAAGGATAAAAAAACAGGCAATTTATGGAGTGAAAAATAATGTGAATTACCATATACCCATAAATTTCAATATCGGTATGATTTCCAGTTGTTGCAACACTATACTGTAAAAAAAAGTTCGGGAAGGCGGTAAAATGTTTATCAGGGCCATCAGGATTTTGTAAAGGCAACTATTTTTTTAATCAAAGCTTTCGAGTTAAATTTGAACCATCAGGGGGTAGAGGTGCATCTGGAGATAGCTACCGGATTGTAAAAGAAAAAACCATAAGTCGGCTCCCGATTAATGCCTTCATGCTTCTTACGGGATATACTTAATCGTGTGAAGTTAGGAACCTAAATAAAACTATTACGAATGAAAAATACAGTTCTCTTGCTTTCCCTCTTTTTATTCTCGGTGTGCAGCATTACGGGGCAGGAAAAACCCCATATTCTATGGATTACCATCGAAGACACTTCCCCACAGTTTATAGGTTGTTACGGTAACAAAAATGCCGATACCCCGACCATTGACAGGTTGGCTGCTGAGGGCGTGCGGTTTACTAATGCTTTTTCTACTGGTACAGTGTGTTCGCCAAGTCGCAGTGCAATTATAACGGGTGTGCGTACCTATAAGATGGGAACCGGCAATCACAGGAGCAATTATCCTATCCCCGAATTTATTCACGGGTTTCCATATTACCTGCAACAACAGGGTTATTATGTCTCCAACAACAGTAAAACTGATTATAATGTGGGGAATATCATACGATTTACCAATGATGCCTGGAATGAAAGCTCCGACAAAGCCGGATGGTGGAATAGAAAACCCGGACAGCCTTTCTTTGCTGTCTTTAACTATATGGAGTCTCACCAATCGCGTACTATGACTAATTCTTACGACTGGTATTTGAAAAATGTGCTGGATATGTTGCCTCAACAGGATAGAATTGGAGAAAATGCCTTTGAGTTGCCGCCTTTTTATAAGGACACACCTGAAATGCGCAAACAATTTGCCCGCGTATACAATTCTCTAAAATTAACCGATAACAGAATCAGCATGTTGCTGCAAAAACTCGAAGAGGATCATCTGCGCGACAGCACCATCATCTTCTTTTATGCTGATCATGGAGAGGGCATTCCCCGTGGAAAGACCAATGGTATAAATTTGGGCTATCGGGTACCTTTTGTGATTTGGTTCCCCGAAATGTACAAACACCTTTCACCCTGGGGGACCTCTGGTGTAATTACCAATGAATTAATCGATTTTGAAGATTTGGCTCCCACACTGATTAGTATTGCCGGAGGCATAGTTTCAGATTATATGAAAGGTCGGATTTTAATGGGGGAAAACCGCTCCAAACCCGTCGATTACCTGGTTATGTCATCCGATCGTTCAGACAATGGTATTGACATGGTACGAAGCATCACCGACGGAAAGTACATCTACTCTAAAAATTTTATGCCATACATGCCTGAGATGCGCTACATCCGATATGTCGACATAGCAGATATTACGCAGCATATGCGAAATGATTTAAAAAACAACCGCTTTAACCCTATACAGAAAAACATCTTTGAAGAGCGCCCAACTGAATTTCTTTTTGATATTGAAAACGATAGGTGGGAGATCAATAATCTCATCAGCGATCCTGAATATAAAGGGGTACTTACAAAGATGCGTCAGCAACTTCATAAAGAAGTTTTGAAAGCCCGCGATGTTCATTTTTTGCCTGAATATGAGATCGGAATCATTTCAAAAACCGGAACAGCCTATGAGTACAGGATGGATAATAAAAAATATCCCATAAAAACTATTTACTCTGCCGCATCACTTTCCGGGAAAAGAGGTAAAGATGTAGCCCGGAAACAGATTAATTTACTTCAAAGCAAAAACAAATTTGTTCGCTTTTGGGCAATACTTGGGTTGAGGAGCCAGACCTTGGAAACATTACAACCCTACAATAATGAAATCGCAAATGCCGCCAACGATTTCTATCCACCAGTGTCAGTTACCGCTGCTGCCATTGCCTGGCAGAGTTTTAAAAGTATCGAATCGAAGGTCAAACTTAAAAAATATTGTATTAGTAACAATCAGGATGTCGCCCTTATGGCGATAAATTATTTGTTGTACGTGGATGATCAGCTTCCTTTTGTTGAGGCCATCAAAGCCGCCTATGAAATGCCTGGCCGTGATTATAAAATAAAAGCAGCATGTATGGATTTTCTGGGCAGCCTGGGACTGGTTCCAAATAACTTTGAGTATCGGGAATAAAAAAAGTTTTAATCTGTACTTCCATATATATAGTAGATGTTACGCTAAATAAAAAAATTATTTAGCTCTTGGGCTTGTACTCTTTAAAATATTAATTTCCTCATGAGGTAGCGATAAAGTTGCTGCTTCATAAAAAATGAATAGCGCAAAAATTAATTTCTTAGTGTTATAAATTGACATCTTTATTAAATTGCTCTAATTTTAATCATATTAGAAAATGAAGAAAAGAATCAAATGGATTTTTGGCTCGTTAGTCTTACTTACTGGATTTGTGCTGTACAAACCGGGAGAGTGCAAGGAAATATCTGAACAGGTTGGCAAAATCCAATATAATAGTGGATTAAATTTACAAAATCCCGGATATCAAAACCAAACAGTTGACCTTTCCGGAACCTGGCAATTCGATATGGACTCCATGAATGTGGGGATTACAGAAAAATGGTTTTTAAAAGAAAAACTTAATTATTTAATTCAACTACCGGGCTGTATGCAGGAGCAGGGTTATGGGGAAATCCCTGATATTGAAACAAGTTGGTGGGGCTTTGGTACCATTGAACAGGTGTTTGATGAATCTCCCTGGCTTGCAAAATATAAAACAAAAGATAATTTTAAAATACAAAATTGGCTGCTGCCTAAGCGTCATTATATTGGTGCTGCATGGTATGCGCGCGACTTTACTGTGTTACCGGAATGGAATAACCAACAGGTTTCCCTGCATTTAGAACGATGTCACTGGGAAACCCAAATGTGGCTGGACGGGAAATCTTTCGGGACAAAAAGAAGCATGGCAACTCCTCAAGAGTATGATCTTTCCGGTGTGGGGTCCGGTAAACACAGGCTAGTGATCAGGGTCGATAATTCAATGATCGTCAACATTGGAAAACAGCCTCATTCCAATTCTGAACAAACAGCCGGTACCTGGAATGGTATCATCGGGGATATCACAATTGAGGCAAAACAACCCATTGGAATTGAGGATGTACAGATTTTTCCCAATTTGAACACTAAATCAGCCAGATTGTACCTCCAACTTCAAATTCCGGATGACCTGAAAGAGTATCGGTGGGAGTTATCAGCTGAAGCAAATGGATATAACAACGGCAATTCACACCAACCAAAACCTGCTGTTTTTTCAGGAAGTATTTCAGCCTCGCAGCAAAAGATGATTACTGTCGATTATTACATGGGTGAAGATGTAAAACTTTGGGATGAATTTGACCCAAACCTGTATCGGCTGAATTTAAAGCTGGAATTAATTAAAGACAAAAAAACCTATCATTCCCATAAAGAAATGAATTTCGGATTTCGGGAATTTGGTATATCAGGCAGGCAATTTACTATGAATGATATTCCCACATTTCTACGCGGAAATACGGATTGTGCAGAGATGCCCAAAACAGGGTATCCTCCTATGGATGTTGAATCATGGCAAAAAGTATGGAAGACATATAAGACTTTTGGATTGAACATGGCAAGATTTCACTCCTGGTGCCCTCCGGAAGCAGCTTTTATTGCTGCAGACGAAATTGGAATCTATCTCGCACCCGAAGTTGGGGAATGGTCACAGGTTAATAGTAAAGAACAATTCGATTTTTTTACCGAAGAATCGTTGGCAATACTTAAAACTTACGGTAATCATCCCTGCTTTATTCAAATGGGTTTGGGAAATGAAATGAGCGGAAAAGAAGACTTCTTTGAACGTTTAATAGAAAAATGGAAATCTTTGGATACACGTCACAAATACACCATCAAAGCAAACAGCCCCAGCAATCCAAATAATGTAGATTTTGAGATTGTACGCGGTGTTGGTGAAGGCAGATCTATAAAAATGCGGTATCAGGGAGGATGGCCCCCCACACCGGAAGCCTCCTATTTTATTTCCCATCCACCACAAACTTCAATGGATTGGAGTGAGGCGGTTTTTAGTAGAGAAAAACCTCTGATACAACATGAATCTGCACAGATTTGCGCCTATCCCAGCGTAATAAATGAAATGAAGAAATATACCGGATACCTACAGCCCACTTATCTTGAGATTGCTCTTGATCAATTGAAAAAACGTGGTATGCTTGATCAATTGGATGAATTTGTTGAAGCTTCTGGAAAATGGCAAGTGGAACTAACCCGCGAAGAGTTTGAAGCAGCCTATCGAACACCCCAACTGGCCGGGTTAAATTGGCTGAGCCTGGCTGATTTTACGGGTCAAAATACTGCGCCGGTAGGATTCACAGATGCCTTTTACGATCCAAAACCATATGTAAAGCCAGAAGAGGTCAGGCATTGGAATGCACCCACCATTTTATTGGCCAGACTTGAGAAAAGAGTGTTTAGCAACAAGGATATTTTGGCCGCTGACATTTTATTGACCCACTACGGCAAATACAGATTGAAACTGGATGACCTAAAGATTCAATTAAAAAAAGAAAATGGAGCCATACTTAAAGATTGGACCTTGCCACAAAATGAATTCCCCCAGGGAAGTGCTCAGCATCTGGGGAAAGTAATATGTAACCTGGATGCGATAGAAATTCCGGAAAAACTGGTATTAGAAGTATCTTCAAAAAAAGGAAATCTATTTAATGAATGGAATATATGGGTGTTCCCAGAACGCAGCGCCAAACCTTTTCCCGAAAACATCATGGTAACGCACAGATGGGACAATGAGGCTAAAAGAGCATTGAAAAAAGGGAAAACAGTTTTGCTATTACCTCAAAAAGAACTGTTAAAAGGGCAATTGCCTGTATGCTTTACAAATTATTACTGGACAAGTATCGGCGAAAACAAGGGTCAGTCTTCTGCAGCAGGCATACTTATCAATTCTCACCATCCCCTGTTTTATGATTTCCCTACTGAAAGCCATGCCAACTGGCAATGGTGGGATATGCTTACCCAATGCCGGCCTATGATATTGGATTCTTATAATACAGAGAATCCCTGGCCTGCAAATTATCACCCCATCATTCAACCTATTGATACTTGGAAAATCAATCGTAAACTTGCATTGGTGGTAGAAGCAAAGTTCGGCAAAGGAAAATTGATGATTTGCTCCATAGATATCGAAAATGATCTGGAGAACCGAATTGCAGCAAAACAATTTAGAAATAGTATGATTGAATATTTATCGGGAGAAGATTTCAATCCACAAACAATAATCGATGACCCGATGGTTAATGGATTATTCGATGTAAATCAGGATAACAAAGAACCAAAAAATTCAGGGATGAACCTTCCGACAGATGGTTAATTTAAAAATAATTATGAAATTTATTTTCTAAGTTACAACTAATATACCAAGAGAAATACCAAGCTTTATAAAACCACTTCTTATATTGTTGCTTACGCTATCCTTATTTTGCTTAGAAGGAAGAGGGAAGGATTTTGCAACAGCAATAATTGATTTTTGGTAAAAGCCTATAGTATAATAATAGTTACTCCGAATCCGTAATTTTATCAATAGGAGAAAGTTCAATCTTCCTGAACTCGACTTCCGAACCTTCGGCCTGCAGTGCAATTCGACCCTTTTCAGCAGTACAATCGTATCCATAATTGACCAAATCTCCATTTACCCACACTTTCAATTCCGGTCCATAGCATTCGATGGTCATGGCATTCCATTCTCCTACCGGTTTTTCAGAACCATCAGTAAGGTTGCTGATATGCCTTGCTTTACCTTTGGTTCCGCCCCAGTTTTCCTTTGGCCCACGACGTGCTTCCATGTCGGGAACTTTGATATCCTCGCCTATGCACCAAAAATCGCCGGCATTCTCATGCTCCATCTGAACTTCGATAGACTGTGGGAACATGTCGGAAAGTACCCTGGGAGTACTGACATAAATAAGGACACCACAATTTCCTGGCTCACCGGCGAAACGATATTCCACTTCCAGCCGGTAGTTGCTGAATAGGGAATCTGTGATCAGATGTCCGCGGGGAGTCCCGAGGCTGACAAGCATGCCATCGCGGACGATAAAGGGAGTAAGAGTATCCGGATTAGAATCCATAACGGGAACATCCATATGCCATCCGCTTAGGTCTTTCCCATTAAAAATGCTTCTTGTCTCCTGTTGATCGACTTTGCTGCTGCATCCCATTGCTAACAATAGAAGGAAAAATGAGTACTTTCTCATAATTGACTATTTAATAATTGATTACTAATCAATGTGAAGTTAAACATTTCAGTATTATCTACAAGATTAATTTCAAAATATATTAATGCCATTACTTTTTATCTCTTTTCACCTCTACCAATTTCCCCTCCTTCTCCGTCTTTTCCCTTCCCCATTTTGCAATAGCCTCAACTATGGGCATAAGGGTGAAGCCTTCATCGGTGAGAAAATATTCGACGCGGGGCGGCACTTCGGCAAAAGCACGCCGGCCAATAATCCCGTCGGATTCCAGTTTTTTAAGTTGCAATGACAGCATTTTTTCCGTAATATCAGGAATATGCCTTTTTAGTTCACTAAATCGTTTGTGTCCCTTCCTAAGGTACCATAATACCACCGTTTTCCATTTTCCTCCAATATAATCCATGGTCACGTCGAGAGCACAATGATAGGATTTGTCCTTTAAACGGATCTCCATTTCCTTTCCATCTAGTATCATCACAAAAATATTTTAATATTTAAAATTTCCAAAAGGCAGTGAAAATAATATTACAATCAATTTTAACCTATACTATAATATATAACAGTTATTGTAAAATATAAATTAACCACCTATTTTTGCAGTAAATATATATAATATATCTTAATATTTCTAAAAATTAACATTATGAAAATAGCAGTTTTGGGAACAGGTCCTGTTGGACAAACAATTGCGGAAAGATTAAACGGAATCGGTCACTCAGTCATGATGGGAACCCGGGATGTGGCATCTTCATTGGCAAAAACAGAAAACGACTCATTTGGAAGGCCCCCATTAAGGGAATGGCACAAGCAAAATGAGGATGTAAAAATAGTTACCTACCGAGAAGCTGCCACATTCGGTGAACTGGTAGTGAATGCCACGAACGGGAATGGTTCACTGGATGCTCTGAAAAAAGCGGGTGAAGAAAACCTTTCGGGAAAAATCCTGTTGGACATCGCGAACCCTCTTGATTTTTCAAAAGGTATGCCCCCCACCTTATCGGTGTGCAATACCGATTCATTGGGCGAACAAATCCAAAAGGCTTTCCCTCAGGCAAAAGTGGTAAAAAGCCTTAATACCATGAATGCCTATATCATGGTAAATCCCTCTCTTGTGCCGGGTGACCATAACGTTTTTATGAATGGGAACGACGAGACGGCAAAGAAGAAGGTGGCAGATATACTGATATCATTTGGCTGGAAAAAAGAAAATATCATTGATATGGGTGATATTTCGACTGCCCGGGGGACCGAGCAACTTCTTCCAATCTGGGTGCGCTTGTGGGGAAAACTTCAAAATCCGATGTTCAATTTTCACATCGCAGTAGGAAAGAACCCTATGGGATAAGGATACTGGAAAAAAGATATAATCTCTCTCCTCCCAAAAAAGGAGCTGCCTTCAATTTCCGGAAAGTGTTTAAAAAATTAGATACTTTCCGTTATGAATATTGCCATGGGCAGGGAAGCCGCCCTTATATCCGCCCCCTGTTTTCAAAGGATTTCCAAAGTTCTCGTGTTTCTTTTAAAGCTTCTGGGGTATTCACATTTTTAAATGCGTGCTCAGAATATAATGGATGTTCTATTGAAATCTCAATTCTTTCTACCAGCACCTTTTCCACCAATGCTCTCAACTTCAATTCTTGAAGATTAATCTGCTTTTCAAGAACAGGAAGAATATTTTTGTGATAAACAGCACATAATAACTGTATCTGCCCTCCATGATCAACCGGGGCGGTGATAAGCGCATTATTCTTTGCTGCTCTTTCAATAAGATAGTTCAACAGGGAAGGAGATACAAATGGCATATCACATGACAGTACCAAATTTAAGGTTGATTGAGAGACTTTCAGGGCGGAATAAATACCACCGAGCGGACCACAATCGGGAAATTCATCCGGCACCTCAGGAATTTTTGTATCAGAATAGGGAATTAAACCCGTACTTAATAAAATATGAGGTGTTACCGCACCTAATGTTTCAATCATTCTACTGAGCATAGGACTTCCCTGTATTTCCGCACCGGCCTTATCGAAACCCATACGCCTGCTTTGTCCCCCGGCTAATATCACTCCGGTAATCTCCTCCCTCCTATTACTCATTTACACAAAATCATTTTAATATTTAAACAACTTCCCTCCTGCCATGACCAGGTTGGTTTTGGGATCGAACTTTGCACGCTGGCCGGTTCTAAGGGAAGCAGTCACCCTACTATTCCTGTTTACCCTGTTGGATTCCATATCCCGTTTAAACTCCCATTTACCAAAAAATCAATCATTTTGGCGATCTCATCGTTCTTAAACTCAACTTATGGTTTGGGCCCACAGCGACAGGTTCATAATTGAAAAGGAAATTAAGAGGGTCAGAATGTATGTTTTCATAATGATTCATATTGATTCGGGAATTCAAATTTAAGAATTTTTTTAACCGCATGTAGTATGCCGGAGAATAAAAAGGAATGGAAGGAGTAACTACCGCCAAATTAATGACACCCTTCAAGAATTGTCAAGTTTTCCTGGGAAAAAATAAGAAAGTGCATGTTCCTTTCAGCAGACTATGGATAAATTGGATTTGCTACTTTATATTTGTCTTTGATATTTATCAAATACATAGCATTTTTGATTTTATTTTTGAATAGCCGCGAAAGAAAATAATATAATATGACATACAATTTCAGATACATCTGGGGTATTACTCTGGTCTCTGCCATGGGTGGATTACTTTTTGGCTACGACTGGGTCGTAATTGGAGGAGCTAAACCATTTTATGAAAGGTTTTTCGACATTGTAAATATGCCCTACATGCAGGGATGGGCAATGAGTAGTGCCCTTGTGGGTTGTATCGCGGGGGCTATGGGGTCGGGATTACTAAGCGAGCGTTTCGGCAGAAAACCTACCCTGATTCTCGCGGCGGCGTTATTCACGCTCTCTGCTTTTGGGACGGGTGGAACCAATACATTCGATCTATTTATCGCCTACCGGCTACTCGGGGGCCTGGGAATTGGCCTGGCTTCTTCCATCTCACCCATTTATATTGCTGAAGTAGCTCCGGCAGATATGCGCGGGCGATTTGTTTCCATCAATCAATTGACCATCGTAATTGGAGTACTGTCGGCGCAAATAACCAACTACCTGATTGCCCAACCTGTTGCTCCTGAGGCAACGAACCTGCAAATAATGCAATCGTGGAATGGCCAGATGGGATGGCGGTGGATGTTTTGGGCCGAGCTCTTCCCGGCCTCCTTATTCTTCTTTCTTATGTTTCTGGTGCCTGAAAGTCCAAGATGGCTTACTAAAAATCATAAAAAAGAGGATGCCCTGAAAGTCCTTTCCAAAGTGGGAGGAAAGGATTATGCCCTTAAAGTTCTTAATAATATTGTAGATTCATTAAAAGGGAACAGCGAAAAAGTCAGGCTGAAAGATCTGTTTTCCCTAAAAGTGCGACCTGTTTTGATCATTGGAATTGTACTGGCGGTATTTCAGCAATGGTGCGGGATAAATGTGGTATTTAATTATGCCGAAGAAGTTTTCAGTGCAGCAGGTTTCGGAGTAACCGATGTACTCTTTAACATTGTGATTACCGGAATAGTTAACCTTGTATTCACCTTTATTGCCCTAAGAACAGTCGATAGCTGGGGTCGCCGAAAATTAATGATCTTTGGATCTGCAGGTTTGGTCATTACCTACATTTTGCTTGGAGGGAGCTATTTTTTTGAATTAAACGGATTTTTGGTTTTGCTTTTTGTAGTGCTGAGTATCAGCATTTATGCCATGTCGCTCGCACCAATAACCTGGGTAGTCCTGTCAGAAATTTTCCCCAATAAAATCAGGGGAGCTGCTATGGCTGTTGCCACCACTTCGCTCTGGGTTGCCAGTTTTGTCCTCACTTACACCTTCCCTCTTTTGAATAATACCTTAAAAGCCTCCGGTACGTTTTGGATTTATGCTCTGATTTGTGTTGGCGGATTAATCTTTATCTATAAGAAACTGCCCGAAACAAAAGGAAAAACCCTGGAAGAGATTGAGGAGTATTTTGAGAATGAAAAACATTAAGAGAGGAGAAACCATTTTTTTCTAAAATATCTTACAATGAAGGGATCAGAAAAAGTGAAAGCATGGTCACAGGAAGAAGTAATCCCAACCTATGCCACAGGTTATCCCGATAAAAATCCCCTTTTTCTGGAGAAGCGTGTATACCAGGGTAGTTCAGGGGTGGTTTATCCCTATCCTGTTATTGAAAAAATTTACGATACAAAGGAAGATGTTATTTATCAGGCTTTATATCTCGAGAATGAATTTATCAAAGTGATGATACTGCCCCAGTTGGGTGGCCGGGTTCAGATGGCTTATGATAAAATAAAGAGGCGTCACTTTGTCTATTATAACCATGTCATTAAACCGGCACTTGTCGGGCTTACCGGGCCCTGGATTTCCGGAGGCATTGAGTTTAACTGGCCGCAGCACCACCGCCCTTCTACCTATCTGCCTCTTGACTGGCGGATTGTGGAAAATGAGAATGGCAGCGTTACCATATGGGTGAACGAAATTGAACGTATGTTCGGGCAAAAAGGGGCTGCAGGATTTACCCTCTATCCCGACAAAGCCTACCTGGAAATAAAGGGGCAGCTTTTTAACCGCACCCCATTTCCCCAGACGTTCCTCTGGTGGGCCAATCCCGCTGTAGCGGTGAACGCCCACTATCAGTCGGTCTTCCCTCCAGATGTAAATGCGGTTTTTGATCATGGGAAACGCGATGTTTCAACCTTTCCTATTGCATCGGGCACTTATTATAAAGTCGATTATTCGGAAGGTGTGGATATTTCCCGTTATAAAAATATTCCGGTTCCTACCTCTTACATGGCGATAAAGTCGAATTATGAATTTGTAGGAGGCTATGAAAACGATACCAGAGCCGGCGTTTTGCACGTGGCCAATAATTTTATCTCTCCCGGGAAGAAACAGTGGACCTGGGGTTGCGGTGACTTTGGGATAGCTTGGGATAGAAATCTCACGGACCAGGATGGTCCCTACATTGAGCTGATGGCAGGTGTTTTCACCGATAATCAGCCTGACTTCAGCTGGATGATGCCCGGTGAAGAGAAGACTTTTGTCCAATACTTCCTCCCCTACCGGGAATTAGGTGTGGTTAAAAATGCAAATCAGGATATTTTGTTAAACCTCGAAAGGGAAGGAGATAAAGTTCGCCTGAAAGTTTTTGCCACATCGCGCTTTAATCAGGTCAGAATTGTTTTAAAATGGAATCAGGAAGTATGTTTCGGGAAAGTCTTGGATATTTCTCCCCGTGAATTACTGGATGAACTCATCGAGGTCGAGGCCCGGAAATTTGAAGCTTTATCGGTTGAAGTTTTTTCAGATGCAGGAACCAGCCTGATCAACTGGAAACCGGAAAATAGGGAAGGTAAAAACCCGGCTGAACCCGCTAAGGCAGCAAAAGAACCCCATGATATTCAAACCACTGAACAATTGTACCTAACCGGGCTTCACCTGGAGCAGTATCGCCATGCCACCTATTCACCAGTAGACTATTATCAGGAAGCCCTCAGGCGCGATCCAACGGATGTCAGGAGTAACAATGCCATGGGATTGTGGTTACTAAAGAGGGGGAAATTTAGAGAAAGTGAGCCCTATTTCCGGAGAGCCCTCGAAACCCTTTTGGAGCCCAATCCCAATCCATTTGATGGCGAAGCTTTCTATAATCTCGGCGTGGCTTTATATTTTCAGGAAAGATTCGATGATGCATATGAACAATTCTATAAAGCAACCTGGAATGCCCCCATGAAAAGCAGTTCCTGTTTGTTTCTGGGAAGGATATCAGCAATCAAAGGCAAATACGAAAGGGCGCTGAAAGAAACCGATCAGTCGTTGATCAGCAATTGGCACCATCACCAGTCCCGGCACCTGAAGAGTGCTTTATTGAGAAAAACCGGCTGCACAAAAGAAGCACTTGAATTAATCTCTTCCAGTCTGGATCTGGATGGGTTTACTATGGGGTGTCACTATGAAAAATGGCTCCTGGGAAATTCTTCTGATGTGTATGAGGAATGGTTACGATTGATGCGAGATTCCAGCCAAAATTACCGGGAACTGGCTTTGGATTATGTTTCGTGCGGCTTTTACCAAGAAGCGCTTGAGATAATGAAGGTGGCCATGAGCCGGTATCCGGCCGACAGTATGGATTACTACTACGGGGGATGGATTTGCGGCAAAATGAACCAAACTGAGGATCGCATAGAAATTCTATGCAAAAGGCAGAGAGGGTTCCGAGGTTATGTTCTTCCCAAACAAACCCTGGGAAATATTAATATTGACTGATGCACTCGCTGCCGATCCCGGAGACGGACGTGCCGCATATCTTTTGGGGAATATCTGGTACGATAAAAAACAGTATGCCGATGCCATTGCCTGTTGGGAACAATCGGCAAGGGCGAATCCCGAATTTCACCGGGTTCATAGAAACCTGGCTTTGGCTTATTATAATAAACTGGACGAAAAGGAGATGGCGCTCAAGGCAATTGAAAAAGCTCATACCCTTGATCCCTCGGACTTCAGGATCGTAATGGAGCTGGACCAGCTTTATAAGAAATTGAACAGATCGTACGATTTCCGGCTTTCCTTTTTGAAGGCCCATCCTCCGGCACTTCAATACCGCGATGATCTATATCTTGAACAGGTGACCCTCCACAATCAACTGGGCGAATATAAAAAAGCTAAAGAGCTTATTGCAGAACGAAAATTTCACCCCTGGGAGGGAGGAGAAGGAAAGGTATCGGCTCAATACCGGATATGCCGGCTGGGTTTGGCCCGGGAAGCCCTGCAAAACAAAAATTTTGCCTATTCGGTGCAACTCATGGAAGAGGCAATGATTTATCCGGAGAATCTGGGAGAAGGAAAACTTATAACCTCTCAGGACAACGATCTATATTACTACTTAGGATTGGGATATGAAGGACTTGGGGAAAATGAGAAAGCAAGAGCCTCTTTTATCCGCTCTTCGGAAGGTCTCAGCGAGCCATCGGATGCCATGTTTTATAATGATCAGCAACCCGATAAAATATTCTATAAGGGGCTGGCCCTTCTCAAACTGGAGAATAAAGATGCTGCTGAGCGAACCTTCAAAAACCTCATTTCTTACGGGAAAACCCATTTATCCGACAAGGTAAAGATCGATTATTTCGCAGTTTCCCTGCCCGACCTTTTGGTTTGGGAGGAGGATTTAGATATGCGTAACAGAATTCACTGTTACTATGTGATGGGTTTGGGTTATCTGGGCTATCGGGATTTTGAAAAGGGAAATGCTTTTTTAAGCAAAGCATTCGGATTAAATTTAAACCACCAGGGGGTGCAGATGCATCTGAAGATGGCCAGGGAGAGGTGAGAAGCAAACGCCACCTGTTTCCTATACCTAACCAGCTGGAAAGAATCCATTTATGAAAAAATAGCGAAATAAATCCAGATATCTCATGAGTTGCTTACAGAAGCCGGAAAAGAGACCCTCTGTACGGGGCATTGTTGAACCATACCTCGCTTTAGTATGAGATGAACCCTACGGGTATTCAAAATTTGATTGTATGTTTTTCAAAAATATCCTTAATCCTTAAATTATGAAAATCAGTAAATTGACTTTTCTATTGTATCTTTCTTTATCTTTTTCGATGCTGGGTTGCAGTGAGAAAGAAAAAAGCAAGCCTAATATATTGTTCATCCTGGCCGATGACCTTGGATATCATGACCTTAGCGTGATGGGCAGTAATTATTATGAGACTCCAAATATAGACCGGATAGCACGTGAAGGTATGGTATTTACCAATGGATATGCAGCCTGCCAGGTTTGCAGTCCGTCCAGGGCCAGCATTATGACGGGAAAGTTCCCTGCCCGCCATGGAATTACTGATTGGATTGGCGCCCCAGCAGGCACTCATTGGCGGAAATCCAAGCGTTACTCCAAACTCCTGCCTCCCGATTATGTTCACCAGTTGCCTTCTGAATATATAACCATGCCCGAAGCTCTAAGGAAAGCGGGTTATAAAACCTTTTTTGCCGGCAAATGGCATCTGGGGGAAAGAGGATCATGGCCTACCGATCATGGTTTTGATATTAATATTGGTGGCTGGGATGCTGGTAGTCCCAAAGGTGGGTATTTTGATCCATTTGAAAATCCAAATTTGAAAAACCGTCAGCCAGGTGAAAACCTTTCCATGAGACTGGCCAAAGAGACGGTGCAGTTTCTCACTGAACATAATCCAAAAGAAACAGGCCAGCCTGTTTTTGCCTTCCTCTCCTTTTATGCAGTTCATGCACCTATTCAAACAACCCAACAAAAATGGCAAAAATACCGCGATAAAGCCGATGCAGAGGGTATTGCTGATTCAGGATTCAAGATGGGGCCTGTTTTACCGGTCCGGATTGTACAGGATAATCCTATTTATGGCGGATTGATTGAAGCTACCGACGAGGCAGTGGGATATGTTCTCATGAGTCTGGATAAGTTAGGTCTGGAAAAAAATACCATTGTAATTTTTACCTCCGATAATGGTGGGGTGGTATCAGGAGACGCTTATGCAACCTCAAATTTACCTCTTCGGGGGGGTAAGGGAACTCAATTCGAAGGAGGCATCCGGGAACCCTATTTTATTAAGGTTCCGGGTTTAACCCAAGGAAATCAAACCTGTGATGTTCCTGTAACCGGAACCGATTTTTACCCAACACTCCTGGACTTAATTGATCAGCCTCTCTTACCAGCCGAACATAGCGATGGGGTCAGTTTGCTGCCCTTGCTAAAAGGAGGAACCCTGGATGAACGTGCCTTGATTTGGCATTATCCCCATTACGGCAATCAGGGGGGTGCGCCCTCCTCCATCATCCGTAGGGGAAATTGGAAATTGATCCATTATTATGAAGACGGACACGATGAACTTTTTAATTTGAGCCAGGAACCTGCTGAATCAGAAAATCTGGTAATGAATCATTCTGAAAAAGCAGCGGAATTGAGAGAGGAGTTGTTTGCCTATTTGAAAAAAGTGGAAGCAAAATTCCCGGAAAAAGACCCTGAGTACAAAAAAGAGCTGGAAATGCAGTACCTTGAATATAATAAGCTGCAATTACTACCTCAACTGGAAAAAGAAAGACTTAACTTTCTCTCAAAAGAATTTGATCCCGGAAATAACTGGTGGGGAAGTAAAGCTCAAAGATAGGACAAACTTAAAAAGTTTTTTATTGTCTATTTCCTCCAGATTTTCTCCACCTCTTCAAGGGTTTTGCCTTTTGTTTCCGGGACAAATTTCCATACTAAAATCATGGCTAAAATACCCATAAATCCGTATATCCAATAAGCAAATCCATGATTGAATTTTTCCAAGAGATAAGTATTTTTATCCATCATTGGGAATGTCCATGAAACCAGATAATTAGAAATCCATTGGGCCGCTACAGCAACCGCCAGGGCACGTCCCCGAATTTTGTTAGGAAATATCTCTGATAATAAAACCCAGCAAACTGGTCCCCAACTCATAGCGAAACTTGCTACATAGGTAAGCATAAAGAATAGTGCACCCAAACCAATAGATTGAGTAAAAAAGGTGGTACCAAGTGCAAACATAGAAAGGGCCATACCCAATGCACCGATAATCATTAATGGTTTTCTCCCGTATTTATCAACAGTCATGATGGCCAATATGGTAAAAATTAAATTTACTGACCCAATAATAATGGTTTGTAACAAGGCCACATCTGTTCCAGAACCCATGCTCTTAAATATTTCTGGCGCATAATACAAAACCACGTTGATACCGACGAATTGTTGGAATACGGAAAGCAAGATGCCTATTACTATTACTGTTGTGCCAAAAGAAAATAATTTTCCTGAATGGTGGACAACGGTATTTTCAATTTCGGCTAATATTTTTTTAGCTTTTTCAGCACCATTTACCTTTGTTAAAACTTCCAATGCTTTTTCCGGTTTCGATTTCAACATTAACGACCTCGGGGTATCTGGCACAAAAAATAATAAGATTAAAAACAGTGTTGCTGGAATGGATTCCGAAGCAAACATCCAACGCCATCCAACGGCATCCAGCCAGGATTCGTCGCCCTGTCTTGCGATATAATAGTTTACAAAATACACCACCAACATCCCAAAAATAATAGCAAACTGGTTCATTGAAACCAATTTGCCTCTTAAATTGGCCGGAGCTGTTTCAGCAATATACAAGGGCGAAAGCATGGAAGCCAAACCAACGCCAATACCGCCTATAATTCTGTAAAAAATAAAAATATAGATGAAGGTATGATCAGCCCCTCCTAATGGCTTAATAAACATTTCCGGAATGGAGGATCCGATAGCTGATATTAAAAACAATATGGCAGCCAGTATCAATCCGTTTTTTCGTCCTAATCTTTTACTTATAATACCTCCTGAAATCCCTCCAATTATACACCCAATCAAGGCACTGGAAACAACAAACCCTAATCGGGAATTTGCTTCCATTTCACCTAAACCAAATGGAAGTACAAAAAAGCTTTCCAAAGAACTTACGGTTCCGGATATTACTGCTGTATCATAACCGAATAACAGACCGCCCAGGGTTGCAACTATGGTTAATTTTAGTAAATAAGCATTATTTACTGACATTTTCATAATGCTTATTTACTAAATATATTGATTAATAATATTCTCGAAGAGTTCCTGTTTACCACTGGTCAGTGGTAACTCACCACTTTCCTGAGCAATTTCGTATAAATCCTGTAAATCTAATTTACCGTTCTCAAAATCTTTTCCTTTTCCGGAATCGAAAGAACTGTACCGTTCTTTTCTCAGTTTTGTATAAGGGGAAGAGGTGATGATTTTGTCAGCAATTAACAATGCCCTTGCAAAGGTATCGGCACCACCAATGTGCGCCAAAAATACATCTTCCAAATCGGTTGAGTTTCTTCTTAATTTTGCATCAAAATTAACGCCGCCCCCTTGCAGTCCACCTGCATTGATGAATACCAACATGGCTTCGGTAGTCTCCTGGATGTTGTTTGGGAACTGGTCGGTATCCCATCCATTTTGGTAATCGCCACGATTAGCATCTATACTCCCCAACATACCCGCTTTGGCAGCCGTTTCAATTTCATGTTGGAATGTATGTTGCGCCAGGGTTGCGTGGTTCACTTCAATGTTTATTTTGAAATCTTTCTCCAAACCATACTCTTTTATGAAACCGATAGCTGTTGCTGTATCAAAATCGTACTGGTGTTTTGATGGCTCCATGGGTTTTGGTTCAATAAAGAAATTTCCTTTGAAACCATTTGCACGTGCGTAATCCCTGCACATTGCCAAAAAGCGTCCCATGTGGTCCAGTTCGCGACCCATATCGGTATTGAGTAAGGTCATATAACCTTCTCTTCCGCCCCAAAATAAATAGTTTTCACCCTTTAGGGAGATGGTGGCGTCCAATGCCAGTTTTATTTGTCCACCCGCTCTGGCAACCACCTTAAAGTCCGGATTGGTGGAAGCACCGTTCATGTAGCGAGGATTTGAAAAACAGTTGGCCGTTCCCCACAATAATTTAACGTCTGAAGCTGCTTGCTTTTGTTTTAAATATTCGGTTATGCTTGCTAATCTGGATTCGGATTCTGCCAACGTTGCCCCTTCACGGATCAAATCGAAATCATGGAAGCAGTAGTAACCAAAGCCCATTTTGGTGATGAACTCAAAAGCGGCATCTGCCTTATCTTTAGCTGCCTGAAGGGCATCTGATGATTTATCCCATTCAAAACTTTGGGTTCCGGGACCGAATGGATCGGAGCCTTGCCCACCAAAGGTATGCCAGTAGGCTACCGAAAATTTAAAATGCTCACGCATGGTTTTGCCTGCTACCAATTGGTCGGGGTTATAGTATTTAAATGCCAATGGATTGTCTGATTCACTGCTTTCAAATTTAATGTCACCAATCCCTTTGTAGTATTCTTTATTTCCTATTAATGCCATAACTTAAATTGTTTTGCGAAATTAAATATTAGTTTGTAAAATGATTTCCAATTCGTTTTTCCAGTTTTGGTAGGCTTCCCAATAGGGCGTTTTGTCCTTAATGGGCAGAAAGGTCATGATGTAGTCATTATCAATTATAGCCTTCCCAAAGCTTTCGAAATCGCCTTTATGCAAACCAGCAGCTCTTGCGGCCCCAATCGCGCCGGTTGTATTGTATATTTCTATTTCTTGTTCTATAAGGGTGGCTATGGTGTTAGCGAATATCTCAGAACGAAATAGGTTATCGTTTCCTGCACGGATTACCTTTGGCTTGATGCCATCCGATCTCATGATTTCCATGCCGTATACGAATGAAAATGCGATGCCTTCAAGGGCTGCGCGGCACAAGTGACCTTTATGGTGGTTGTTCAGATTCAAATTTAAGATGCGCGTACCTATTTCCCTGTTATTAAGCATGCGTTCGGCACCATTACCAAAAGGGAAAACCCTTACGCCATCGGAACCCACAGGGACTTCCGATGCCAAAGTGTTCATTTCTTCATAAGAATTTACTGCTAAATTTTTTAGCAGCCAGCGATATTGAATGCCCGCACCATTAATGCACAACAATTTGCCGATGCGAGGATCTGCATCTTTTTTGTAGTTTACATGTGCAAAATTGTTGACACGTGCACATTCCTTTACCGAAAGTCTGTCCGTTATCGCATATAAAACGCCTGAAGTACCACCCGTGGCAGCTACTTCGCCGGGATTGAACACGTTTAAAGACAGCGCATTATTAGGCTGATCCCCAGCCCTATAGAAAATAGGTGTTCCTTTGGCGATGCCGCTTTCTTCCTCACCCTTCTCATCTACACTGGATTGCAATCCGAAGGTTTCCACTATATCAGGTACCAAATTTTTGTCGATCCCGTAATACTCTAAAAGGAAACCGGCAATGGAATTCTTGGTGAAATCCCAAAAAACACCTTCTGAAAGTCCCGAAATGGTCGTGTTAATTATATTGGAAAATTTATAGGCTATATAATCTCCCGGAAGCATGAACTTATAGATTTTTCTATAAACATCAGATTCATTATCCCTTACCCACTTAAGTTTTGAAGCCGTAAAGTTAGCCGGGGAATTGAGCAGACTTGAGGCGCAGGTATTCTCACCGATTTCCTGGAACGCTTTATTACCAATCTCCACAGCCCTGCTATCGCACCAAATAATACTTTTTCTAAGCGGCTTGCCTTCAATATCAACAAGAACCAGGCCGTGCATTTGGTAAGAAATACCAATGCCCTTTATCTGGGTTCGTGATACGTTGTTTTCTTTTTTTAAACGGATTATGGCATGGCAAACATGTTCCCACCAATCGTCCGGATTTTGCTCTGCCCATCCATTTTTTGGCGCCTCGATGTCCATTTCATCTTTTGGTTCTTGTACAACACCAATGCTTTTTCCTGTTGCAATTTCAACCAATGCTGCCTTAATGGACGAACTTCCTATGTCTAATCCTAAATAGTACATATTATAGTAATTCACTAATTTAGAAACTTTAAGTGTTTATGAATCCATTATTTAAAGAGAAATGAAATTTAGTAGTTCCTGATACATTCTTAAACTAATCCAACACTATTATCCATAACTTATTATAGCGGCATAAACAGGGGACCATTTTCGTGAGTGCCTCTATATAAAACACCAAAGACAAAGCCTCCCGTAAATTAATATAAAGCAATATCCTTTTTTTTAAATAAAAGCTATCTTTAACGTCTTAACATAAGACATATGAGCATCCCTCCACCCCTTTAGCGATAAACGCACTAAAACGGGGTCCATAGGCGAAATAATAGCATATGGAGTGAGGTTATTGAATAGTTATAAGCCCTTTTGAACAGACATGGCAAATATATTTAATTTGTAAATTAAATTGAAATTCAAATTTTCTAAATAAATTCGTTGAATTCACATGTATGCGAATGAAAATATGATAGAAAGAATATTTACAAAGGCAAAAGAACAAACACGTAACGTGCTTATTTTGTGTATTCTAACTATATTTTTAGTTCTAAGTTTAAAACACAGCTATTTATTGTTTCATATATTTGTTGAACTTTTTAGTGTAGTAATAGCTTTTTCATTATTTACTATTACCTGGAATTCAAGAAAAAATCTGGATAATCAATATTTATTTTTTATCGGTATTGCAGCATTGTTCATTGGCATTTTAGATACCTTCCATGTTGTTACATACGAAGGCATGAACATATTTCCGGGGCAAAAATTCTATGCCAATCAATTTTGGCTGGCAACACGTTTTATCGAAAGTTTAGCGATTCTAATTGGTTTTGTTTTTTTAAAGAGAGAAAAAAAAATTAATCAGGATTTATTTTTTGTAATACTTTCAGTTATTACGCTTCTTATTATTTTGTCTATTTTATATTGGGAAATTTTTCCTGTTTGTTATATAAAAAATGTTGGGCAAACAAAATTTAAAATTTTTAGCGAATATTTAATTATATTAATTTTAATTCTTTCTTTAATTCTTTTAAACAACAACAAACATTATTTTCAAAGAAATACATTTAAGTTACTAGTCTGGTCAATTGTTTTTGCAATCATTACTGAATTTTGTTTCACATTATATGTATCAAATTTTGGACTAACAAATCAAATTGGGCATTTTAGCAAACTAATTACTTTTTTTCTGATTTATAAGGCAAATATTGAAGTCGGATTTTTAAAACCAACAGAAATCATTTTTCGAAAATTAAAAAAAAGTGAAGAAGGTTATCATTCTCAAAGCATTGAGTTGTCTAATTTGAATAAGGAATTAAAAAGCACCAATAAAAAAATACAAACCTTAAACGAAAGTTTGGCTACAAAAAATGAAATGCTGAGGGAATCAAATATGACAAAAGACAAACTTTTTTCCATTATAGCACATGATTTAAGAAGCCCATTTAACAACATTTTAGGATTTTCAGAATTGTTAATTGAAAAAGGGAATAATTTTAAGTCTTCTAGATCAGAAACTTATTTAAACATTATAAATTCATCAGCAAATGATTCACTTATTCTGCTGGACAATTTATTAAACTGGGCGAAATCTCAAACGGGTACAATTAATATCAAACCCATAAAATTAATTTTATCAAATGTTATCCTGGAAGTCATAAAACTTGAAAAATCAATCGCCAATGTAAAAAATATCTCATTAAATTATTTCACATCAGATGAAATTGTAGTTTATGCCGATGAGAACATGCTGAAAATAGTTTTGAGAAATCTAATTTCTAACGCAATTAAATTTACAAAACTTGAAGGAGAAATAGGTGTCTACGCAATTTCAAAACAAGATTGGGTTGAAATCACCATTTCTGATAATGGGATAGGGATGAACGAAGAAAAACTCAAAGAGCTTTTTAAACTATCTTCAGATGCAAGTACTTTGGGTACAGCTAAAGAAAAAGGTTCTGGTTTAGGATTGATACTTTGCAAAGAATTTGTTGAAAAACACAATGGGAAAATTTGGGCTGAAAGTAAAGAAGGAAAAGGAAGCGATTTCAAATTTACTTTACCATTAAAAATATCAGACTAAAAAAGCAAGGGGAGTATCAAAAGAAAAAGCCTGCCTCTGGTCGCTTCCGGTCTTTTTCACTTTCACCCTAAAACAGGATTATTCCTATTGTCATGATCCTGGGGAAGGGGAGTATCAAAAGAAAAAGCCTGCCTCTGGTCGCTTCCGGTCTTTTTCACTTTCACCCTAAAACAGGATTATTCCTATTGTCATGATCCTGGGGAAGGGGAGTATCAAAAGAAAAAGCCTGTCGCTCCCGCTGGTCGCTTCCGGGCTTTTTCACTTTCACCCTAAAACAGGATTATTCCTATTGTCATGATCCTGGGGAAGGGGGAGTATCAAAAGAAAAAGCCTGTCGCTCCCGCTGGTCGCTTCCGGGCTTTTTCACTTTCACCCTAAAACAGGATTATTCCTATTGTCATGATCCTGGGGAAGGGGAGTATCAAAAGAAAAAGCCTGTCGCTCCCGCTGGTCGCTTCCGGGCTTTTTCACTTCCACGAGAGAACGAAAAGGAATTCCGATCTCTCGTGGAAGTGAAAAAGCCCTGCTCCACTTTCGTGTCGCAAGGCTTTTTCTTTTGTCGGGGTGGCAGGATTCGAACCTGCGACCCCCTGGTCCCAAACCAGGTGCGCTAACCGGACTGCGCTACACCCCGTTTTCTCCCCTTCCTCAACAAAATGTTGGATAAAGGGGCTGCAAATCTATAAATTAAAATTGATTTTACCTCTTCCCTTCCCAAGAATATTAACATTTTTTCATGTAAAGAATTTTTAGGAAAAACATTTGTTCCTGTTTTCCGGAACAGGGGGAAGAAGTGGGAGGGTCGAAGGTATTAGGGGTTGAACTGGTAACGGTGCCTCGCCAGTATATTATAAAAAAAATCCCTGACCGGTCTTGGGATAATGATGAAAGCAAACAAAAAGGGATAAAGCCCTTTCATTTTTCGCGCTATCCGTAGAGCCGCTGTCGTCCTTGTATAAGGTTTTCCCCCTTCAATCAGGATAAGCGATTTGTTATAATCATCCGGAAAATTATATCTGGCCAGGTATCTCTTACCCTCTTCCGAATGAAGCGCCCTGAAAAGGAACGCTCTTGGATGACTGTTCCGCCGGATAAATTTGACCGATCCATTGCATATTGCACATTCACTGTCAACCAGCACTATGGGTATTTCTATTTTGCTTTTCACTTGTTTTTCTCAGAACTGTTAAAAAATTCCAGGGATGGGAACAACTCTTTTGCGACGTTCACGGCCCAATCGTTTTCCGCCAAATAAATCGGCTTCCCTTCTTTATCGTAAGCAATGTTTGCCGATTTTCTCTCAATGAATTTTTCGAGCTCCTGCTTATTACTGCTTTGTACCCATTTAGCCTTGGAGAAGGGAAGCTGGGAAAAGTGGCACCGCGCCCCGTATTCATGTTCGAGTCTGAATTTAATTACATCAAACTGAAGTTCTCCTACGGTGCCGATAATTTTCCGGTTCCCCGGCTGCTGGATGAACAACTGGGCAACCCCCTCCTCAGTGAGTTGTCGAACGCCCTTGTCCAATTGTTTGGATTTAAAAGGATCGGAGTTTACCACTTCCCGGATTATCTCGGGTGAGAAACTGGGGATGCCTTTAAAATGAAGTTCCTCCCCTTCCGTAAGGGCATCCCCAATTTTAAAATTACCACTGTCATATAGTCCAACCACATCCCCTGGAAAAGCTTCGTCGATTACATTTTTGGTATTTGCCATAAAACTGGTGGGGGCTGGAAAGCGTATTTTTTTTCCCAATCGGGTATGGTAATAAAATTTATTCCTCTCAAACCTACCTGAACAGATCTTAAAAAAAGCTATTCTGTCGCGATGATGTGGGTCAAGATTGGCATGGATCTTAAAGACAAACCCTGTCAGCTTTTCCTCCGAAGGTTGGATTTCTCTTTCCCCGGTAATCTGGACTCCCGGAGAGGGGGCAATTTCCAGAAATGTCTCCAACAGTTCCCTGACACCGAAATTATTCAATGCACTTCCAAAAAATACCGGTGCAAGATAGCCCTCCAGATACAAGGGTCGCTGAAAACTTTCGAACAATTCACCGGCCATCTCTATTTCATCCTCCAACCGGTCTATTTGTTCATTCCCGGCAAGTCTCCTTAATTCAGGATCGTCGAGATTACTAGTATTCACGAGGGTTTCGGATAAACCGGTTTTTTCAGGAGTGTATAATTGCACTTCCTTTTTGTATCGATTATAAACTCCGGTAAACCTTGATCCGCTTCCAATTGGCCAGGTGAAGGGACTGACAGCGATGTGTAGCTCTTCTTCCAATTCGGACAGTATATCGAATGGATCTTTTCCTTCCCTGTCCATTTTATTTACAAAGATCATTACAGGAGTATGCCTCATCCGGCATACTTCCATGAGCTTGCGGGTCTGCTCTTCAACCCCTTTGGCCGAATCTACTACCAGTATCACACTGTCGACCGCGGTAAGGGTCCGATAAGTATCCTCGGCAAAGTCTTTATGCCCAGGGGTATCCAGAATATTTACCCTTTTGCCTTTATAATTGAATGCCATTACCGATGTGGCAACAGATATTCCGCGTTGCTTTTCGATTTCCATAAAATCGGAGGTGGCCGTTTTACGGAATTTATTGCTCTTTACTGCCCCGGCAGTCTGAATGGCCCCGCCAAAAAGAAGAAACTTTTCAGTAAGGGTCGTTTTACCGGCATCGGGGTGGCTAATAATCCCGAAGGTCTTTCTTTTTTCTATTTCTTTATTCAAATCCATCTCCTATTCAGCCTGATAAAAAAAGAGACACTACAGGCTTAAGGACCCTGCAAAGTCTCTGCTTTAATTCCCCGCAAAGCTACTAAAAAGAATTCAGAAAATTTTGAAAAATAATATTTTGCCAGGACTCCGGGTACCCAAAAAAAAGTTCCTGAAGCATATATATTCCGGCGTTTTGCTTAACTTGCCTCTTCTTCATTAGAAATGCATCCCGGGAATATGGTAACTTTTGAAAATATTTATCTCTCATAACAGGTAGAAGAAAGCTATTTCTCCTTGAGCAAACTATATAAATATACCTCTATAGGCAGGCCACTGGACAAGGACTACCTCACCAACAAGCTGATTTTGATCAGCTCCATAGGACTTTTTCTCCTGGCAACCATCTGGTGGATTTTCCTCGGACACAGTTTAATTCCATCATGTGCATACGGGTTAGGCATGACCGCCGGATACTTCCTGGCCTGGGCCCTTGCCCGGGAACTGGATCCGGATCATGATCATGCTGCTTTTGTTGCCTCAGGGCTTACCCTCACAGGCATGTTTGTTTTTTACCCTCCCGATTTTGCCGGCCTGGTTTGGCTTCTTCTAATTCTTAGAGTTATCACCAAAACTACCGGATTAAGACCAAAAATTACCGATTCCCTTTTCATTAGCCTTATTACGGGGTATCTAATCTGTAAAGGAGAATGGATATATGGCCTGTTCGCCATTTTTGCCTTCACTCTCGATAGTTTTTTAAATCCCCAATTTCGGAGTCAATTGTATTTTGCAGCACTTAATGCTGTTCTTCTGGTATTCCTGTGGATTTTTCGTGGGATTAACCCTTATCTGGAATCTTTGACTGTTCCGATTTTATTGGTAGTCCTATCTATCACTGTTTTTTCCCTTCCCGTCATTGCTTTAACATCAAGAACGAAGAGCCGGGCGGATAGCACCAAAAAGAAATTGAATCCAACAAGAATTCAGGCAGCTCAGGTCTTTGGCCTTACATTGGGACTAACGGTACTTTTTCTGGAAGGGGATATGGGGTTTAGGAAACTATCTGTTTTATGGGCAGTATTCCTGGGAATCGCGTTCTACTGTTTATTCTATCGATTGAAGCGTACAGCTTTTCCTGAAAACAGGCAGAAGTAAATGATTTGGCCAGGCGCTTCCTACCTGTAAAAATACTTGCGGAAGTATAGCTATTTACAATGAAACCCTTACTTCTGAGTTTAGAGCCATTAAGGGATTAATGGTTGATTTTCGAGAATAAATTGTTCAAGGATTCGGCATAGGTAGGATGGGCAAAAACGGCATCCCTTAATACCTGATACTTGAGCCTACCCATCATCGCGGTCTGGATAAGTGAGGCAATCTCGCCTCCTTCGTCCATTAAAACTGAAGCTCCAAGAATATAATCATCCTCTCCAACAAGTACTTTGATGAATCCTCGGGTATGTCCGGTTTCCCGGGCCCTCGCAATCGAATCGGACTCTAACACCGCTTTCCTGAATTTTATTTTCTTTTCCAGGCATTGATTTTCATTCCATCCAATCCGCCCTAATTGCGGATCGGTAAAAAGAGTATAAGGAACAGGTCTGTCCGATACTCTCCGATGCTTGTCACCAAATAAATGATCAGTGATTATCCGGAAATCATCGTAGGAAATGTGCGTGAATTCAGGACCTCCCTTACAGTCGCCCAGGGCATAAATTCCTTTAACACTGGACTCTAAAATGTCATTAACCTGAATGTAACCCTTTTCATCCATCTTTAATCCGGCTTTTTCAGGATGCAAATCGGCTGTAGCAGCTTTGGTTCCGGTAGCTACCAGGAAATGGCTGGCGATCATTGATCTTTTCATCTGCCCCTCATAAAAGGATATTTCCAATGAGCCATTTTCCATTGTTTTCAACTCTTCCACTTTCGTATTAAGGTGAACCCTTATGCCTTCATCCCATAAAATTTGAAGCATCTCTATGGCAACATCCCGGTCCTCCCGGGGCAGTAATTGATCGGTCATTTGGAAAACAGTTACTTTGCTTCCAAGACGGTGGAACATTTGTGCAAATTCAATCCCGATATATCCACCCCCTAGAATTAACAGGTTTTCAGGGAGTTTTTTAATCCCCATCCAGGTTTTGGCCGTATAATAGCGGGCCGTATCGAGGCCTTTTATGGAAGGAATGTCTGGTAGGGATCCGGTATTAATGAATATTTTGTCTGATCGGATTATTTTCCTGGGTTCATGCTCTTCCTGGCGGGAGATTTCGAGATCATACTTGTTGCGGAAAGTCGCCAATCCTTTAATATAATCGATATTTTCACTATCCTCAAGCATATGCCTGATTTTTATCCGTGATTCATTTACGATTTCATCCCGTCGCCCTATGACTACATCAAAATCAACCGCCATACCGGAATGGTTTATTCCCCAGCTCAGGGAGTTTTTAAGGATATAGGCTACCTGAGCGGAAGATATCATAGTCTTCGTGGGTGTACATCCATAGTTGATACAGGATCCGCCTTCGCCCGCTTCTTCAACAACAGCAATTTTCCATCCTTCATCTGAAAGTTTTTTTGCCAAAGGTTTCCCGGCCTGGCCGGTACCGATTATGATGGCATCGTATTGTTGGATGTTATCTTTATTCATATCCGGATGGTATTAGATGGAATGAAAATATAACAATCCGGGAATTTTAAATGTTTGAAATGAAGCATGCGAAAGCATGAATGGAAAAGATCCGCCTATTATTGTAAACGAAAAAACGCGGATTATTGTCCGCGTTCCTTTCCTCTTTTTTGGATTTTATTTGACTAGAGCTCAACCCAAATCTGGGTGGTATGATCTCCCGTTTTTGCTGCCTCAAGGATGAGGTGCAATAATTCATTGGCAGCTGTTTTACCCCCCGTGGCGCCTGTAACACCGTCAATTTCGGGATCCATGTCAGTAATATCAAGTGCCATGAGTTGCACTTCATAAGCAGGAAGCCAAACGGTTGGATGGGGTTCCATGGGATAGGTGGCTGCTGTGGTTTCTGATTTTAGCTGATCATCGGCATTAATGTAATCAAAATTCACAGAGACCAAATCGTCATTTTTAATTTCCACCTCCATAAAAGCATTCCATCCATGAGGGTATCCTGTTTCTTCAGCCCTGTATGTACCATTCTCGTACATATAATCTTTATCATCATCTTTCTTACATGACGCCAGTAAAATCAATACTGCTGCCATCATTAATAATCCTGCTCTTTTCATAATCTATCAAACATTTGGTTTATACTATTGGGCGCAAATATAACATTTTATATAGATATAGTTATACCTTTATTCAAAAAAGCATATAAAAATCACTTCATCTTGATTTTTTATCCCGTGAAGAATAAAGTAATTCCAGGGGTGTTTATAGCCACTCCCTTCTACCTTTCAAAGTCATTTAAATCCAGGGGGACTTCAAAGTTATGCCAGAAGAACCCATCTTTTGCAACCAATGCATCTGCCTCGGCGGTCCCCCAGCTCCCCGACTCATAGTTCGGAAACTTGTTGGGAGGATATTTTTCCCAAATCCTGAGAATTGAGGAAATGACTGCCCAGGACTCTTCGATCTGATCGGAACGCATAAATAAGGTCGGATCTCCGAGCATGACATCGTTTAACAGAGTCTCATAGGCATCCGGCGGCTTGCCGGTATAGCTGTCACTATAGTTAAAAACCATATCGACTGGTTTCAATCTCATATCCAATCCGGTTTTCTTCGCCTGAAAATGAATTTTAATACCCATTTGTGGTTGAATACTGATAATCATCAGGTTGGGGGGAAGCATCTCATGCAGGCCGGACGGAAATATTTTATGCGGGACCTCCTTGAATTGAATGGTTATGTAGGATACCTTTTTCTGCAGGTTTTTACCTGTTCTTACATAAAAAGGCACATCCTGCCATCGCCAGTTGTCGATAAGAAACTTCACGGCAGCAAAAGTTTCAGTTACCGAACCGTTATCTACTCCCTCCTCCGACCGGTAACCCTTCACTTTTTTACCTTCAATCCAGCCGGCACCATATTGTCCGCGGACTGCATAATGGTTTACATCATCATCGTTAAATTTTCGGATTGCCTTGAGAACTTCAAGTTTTTTATTCCGGATATTGTCTGCATCAAGATCAATGGGCGGCTCCATTGCTATGAGGCATAACACCTGCATGATATGATTCTGGATCATGTCCCTTACGGCCCCCGTCTTTTCGTAGTACCCAGCCCTGCTTTCCACTCCTACTTCCTCGGAAACGGTAATCTGAACCTGCTTTATGAATGTTCTATTCCAGAGGGGTTCGAAAAGGGCATTTGCAAAACGGAAAGCAATAATATTCTGGACTGTTTCCTTTCCAAGGAAATGATCAATACGGTATATCTGACATTCTGAAAAAATCTGTCCCAAAGCCAAATTTAATGTCCGTGCCGAATCCAAATCATGACCAAAAGGTTTTTCAATAACGATCCGGTGTAATTCTCTGTTTATCGCAATGCCCGAATCATGCAAATGCTGAGCAACCACTTCAATAAATTTAGGGGCCAGGGCCAGATAAAATATTCTATTGGAGTTAGTTTCCCATTCATTATCAAGCTTTTCAAGGGTATTTTTTATCTCTTCGTAGGAATTGTTTTTGGTTATATCAGCATGCAGGTAGTGCACAAATTCTGCAAAAACATTATATTGTTTTTTATCTGCTTTACCTCTGCCCGAATATAAATTAATTCCCTTAAGCAAATGACCGTTATAATCTTCCTGGGAGAATTTTTTAATATCGACGGAAAGTATCCTGAATTTTTCCGGTAAAAAACCATCCAGGTAAAGCTTATAAATGGCAGGCATAAGCTTGCGGGAAGTCAGGTCACCGGATCCGCCAAATATTACGAAAATTGTCGGACCGATTTCATTGGCGTTTTTCATCTGCCTCCTCCCAGTTAGTGTGAAAAAACCCTTCTTCCCCGGTTCGCTGGTAGGTATGCCCACCAAAATAATCCCGTTGTGCCTGAATAAGATTCATGGGCAATCGGGCACTGCGGAAAGCATCAAAATACCCGATAACCGACATAAAACCTGGCACTGGTATGGAAGCATCCATAGCCAAAGCAATAATTTCCCTTAATTCACAATTATTCAACCCTGCCTGAAAAGCAAATTGATTATCGAACAGCAGGTTGGGAAGATCATGTTGTTCCTTATAAGCTTCCCTGATGTTTTCAAGCAATCCCGATCGGATAATGCACCCTCCCCGCCAAATAGCCGCAACATCAGAAAGATTTAGTCCGAATTTATAATGCCTGTCGGCCTCCTGCATAAGTTCGAAACCCTGGGTGAAGGTTAGCAGTATGCCCAGGTAAAGGCTGTTCCCAAGCATATCAACAAATTGGTCTTCATCGCAATTAATCGAATGACTTTCCCCTGCCAACAGCTTATCAGCTTTCTGACGATCGGTTTTAAATGCAGACAGATTTCGCATGGAAACCGCAATGTCAATGGTAGGGATGGGAATACCAAGATCCATTGCCATTTGGGATGCCCACTTCCCGGTACCTTTTTGCCTGGCCATATCAAGGATAGTATCAATTGTATAAGATTTATCCTTCTCCTGTCGTGAAAAGATGTCGCTTGTTATCTCAATAAGATAGGAGTTTAATTTAGTCCTGTTCCATTGGGAAAAAATCTGATGCATCTTCAAATTGTCTATTCCAAGACCTTTTCTGAGTATATCGTAACTTTCGGAGATCAATTGCATGATCCCGTATTCAATTCCATTGTGTACCATCTTAACAAAATGTCCTGCAGGCCCTTTTCCGAGATATCTCACACATACTTCACCATTTACTTTTGCCGCTGTAGCTTCCATGAAATATTTAATCTTATTGTAGGCCACCGGATCTCCCCCAGGCATCATACTGGGTCCAAAGCGTGCGCCATAAGAGCCTCCGGAAACCCCCATTCCAATAAGGTATATGCCCTCTTTTTGCCCCTTTTCCATACGCCGGAGAGTATCCAGGGGGTGTGAATTTCCTGCATCGACTAAGATATCGCCTTTACTTAAAAGGGGCATTAATTCATCAATGACATTATCCACAACCCCAGCAGGAACCAAAAGAACAATCCTTCTTGGAGAGGAAAGGCCGGACAAAAAATCGTTTAGCGAACCGGTTATAAGAATATCCTGTTCCTTTTGGTCGAATGTTCCCCTGGGGATCTTGTCAGCAGCGATATCGTAGCCATAAACTGAAAATCCTTTTTCTGCCAGATTAAGAAGAAAATTTTTTCCCATAACTCCCAGACCGATTAAGCCGATTTCCTGTTTTTTCATGTACAAAATTTTTATTTAATTGCCCCCAGCAATTTATCATAGGCTACTGCGAACTTTTCAATACCTTCCTCCACCAACTGACTATACACTTTTTGCATATTAATCCCCACCCGCTCCAAATTTGAGAGCACAGAACCGGCCTCTTCAACATTTTTAAGTATCGTATTGGGGATGATTTTCCCATGATCCTTGACTGCTTCGATTGTATCATCAGGCATAGTATTCACGGTATCCGGGCCAATAAGCGGGTTAAAATACCGTACATCGCTGTAACCCTCTGTTTTATTACTGGTGCTGGCCCAAAGCGGTCTCTGTACACTGCACCCCCTGGATTTTAGTTTTTCCCAACGGTCCCCTGAAAAAATCTGCAAGAAAGATTGATAGGTATTTTTTGCAACAGCAATACCTGCTCTACCAAGAAGGTTCACTGCCAGTATTTTATCGTCCCCATTCAGATCAGTATTAATTTTTTCCTTTAACTGCTTATCGACAAGCACATCAATACGGCTCAGGAAAACGCTGGCCACTGATTTTACCTTATCAATTTCTTTATCGTCTCTAAGTCTTCTTTCCATAGCTTTAATATAGGCTTCAGCTACTTTTTCATAACTTTCCACAGAAAAGAGAAGCGTGATATTAATATTGATCCCCTCATAAAGCATCTCTTCGATCGCCGGAATTCCCTCTTTTGTTCCCGGGATTTTTATAAAGCAATTTGGACGGTCTACAGATTGAAAAAGCCGTCGGGCTTCCTTCATGGTGTTCTTTGTGTCGCGGGCCAGATCAGGGGATACTTCCAGGCTAATGAAGCCATCCACTCCTCCGGAATCCCGAAATGTTGGCTCCATCAGGTCACACGCATCTTGTATGTCCTTAATAGCAATCTTTTCAAATATTTCCTCAGGCTTTAATCCTTCCTTTTTGTAGGTAGCGATCTGCTCATTGTAGAATTCTCCGGAAGATATCGCTTTTTGAAAGATCGATGGATTGGAGGTATTACCTCTTAGCCCTTCCTTTTCTATCCTTCTTTTCAGTTCTCCGGAACTGATCATTTCACGGGATAAATTGTCGAGCCAATAGCTTTGCCCGTATTCCAGTAACTTATCAAATATTTCCATGGTCTATATTTTTAAATGTTCATTTTCAATGGCGTCAATTTTTCCCAGGCGCCTGACATGCCTTTCTTCTCCGCTGAATACAGCTTCCAGAAATATGCCTGTTAGTTCCCTGGCCAATTCCGAACCGATAATCCGCTCACCCATACATAAAACGTTCATATTGTCGTGCTCAACTCCCTGATGGGCAGAGTAACTATCGTGACATACTGCGGCCCTGACACCCGGAAATTTATTAGCCGCAATGGAGACCCCTACTCCGCTTCCACAAATCAGTATTCCGCGATCAATTTCTTTGGAAGTTATGGCTTCTCCAATAACTCTTGCGGCATCAGGATAATCATCGAAGACTTTTCCCTTATGGAATTCTACCAACTCCACATTCTTTAAATGAATCTCTTCCAACAACATATTAAAGTAATTTTTTCCGGCATGGTCTGCGGCTATTCCTATTTTCATGGCCTGTGTTTTTATTTTCAGATCGAACAGTGGGGATTTAAATTCATCTTTATAATTTATTTCTTTCAATGATTTGCTCCGCTTCATGCACGATATTTCCGATGGTAAAACCATAATGATCAAAATTATCCTGATATTCTGCACTGGAACCATAGCGGTTTACCCCGATTACCCGGCCTTTGCCACCGGTCCATTCGATCCAACCCATGGGAGATCCTGCTTCAATAGCCAATCGGGAAACGATCTCCATTGGGAGAACTTCCTGTTGGTAATTTTCGGTCTGATCCCTGAACAACTCCCAGCAGGGCATACTGACCAGCCTTGAATTAATCCCCTTTTTCCAAAGTTCCTCCTGGGCATGTGCCGCAAGGGGAACTTCTGAACCCGTAGCTATAAGGATTAAATCGAGTTGTTCATCCTTTTCCGGGGAGAGGATATATGCCCCTTTATGCAGTCCGGATGCAGCAGCATACCTGGACCTTTCCAGAATTTCAACATTTTGCCGGGTAAGGATAATCATAGAGGGGCCATCTTTCCTCAGGAGCATTGCTTTCCATGCTTCTGTCACCTCATTGGCATCGCCCGGCCGGAAAACATACATGCCAGGCATAGCGCGGAATGAGGCCAGTTGTTCAACAGGCTGATGAGTGGGCCCGTCGCCTCCCAGACCAATCGAATCATGGGTAAAAACGTATATCATCGGAATCCGCATTAGCGAAGCAAGTCGTATTGCCGGCCTGGCATAATCGCTAAAAATAAAAAAGGTCGAAGCAAATGCCCTCAAGCCCCCATGCAATGTAATTCCTGAACTGGCAGCGCACATGGCATGCTCTCTTATTCCCCATGCTATGTTCCTATTTCCACGATCCTCCCTGCTAAAATAACCGGAATCTTCAAATAATGTTTTTGTAGAGGAGGCCAGGTCAGCACTCCCGCCCAAAAGCCAGGGAACTACCGCCCCTATGGCATTGATCACCTTCGAAGAGGCTTTTCGGGTAGCAAGAGGGCCATCCGATGATTTGAATTTGGGTAAATCTGCGTCCCACTTTTCCGGTAGGCGGTTTAACATGGCATCCTGCAGATCCTTAAAATCGTCCGCATATCTTTTTTTGTACCCGTCCATTTTCAGGTCCCATTCAGCCTCAAGTTCTTTTCCCCTGTTTTTTGCATTGCCCATGTAGCCCAAAACTTCCTCAGGAACATAGAAAGCCGGAGATACAGGCCATCCATAAAATTCCTTGGTCTTTTTTATTTCTTCGCTTCCCAATGGAGAACCATGTGCGGATGCAGTGTCCTGTTTTTCAGGAGCGCCCCATGCGATATGTGTTCTCAGGATGATCAGGGAAGGCCTGTCTGTTTCCTGACGGGCATTTTTATAGGCATCGTGGATCATTTGAGTGTTATTGGCATTATCGCCAAGATCCTGTACGTGCCAATGGTAAGCCTCGAAACGCTTTTGTACATCGTCAGAATAGGTAATGTCTGTTTTGCCATCTATGCTAATGTGATTGTCGTCGTATAAAACAATCAGTTTTGAAAGTCCAAGGTTTCCGGCAATAGATGCAGCTTCATGGGATGCCCCCTCCATGAAATCCCCGTCACTGCAAAAACAATAAGTATAATGATCGATTAAAGAAAAATCTTCCCTGTTGTATCGGTTCGCCAGAAAAGCCTCGGCCATGGCCATTCCTACAGCGTTCATAAATCCTTGACCCAATGGTCCGGTGGTAGTCTCAATTCCATAGGTATGCCAGTATTCCGGGTGGCCCGGGGTCTTACTGTCCCATTGACGCAATTGTTTAATATCATCCAGAGATAACGGATAACCGGTTAAATACAGCATGGAATACTGCAGAATAGAGGCATGTCCATTGGATAAGACAAATCGGTCACGGTTAAACCAGAATGAATTGCGGGGGTTATACTTCATAACCTTATCCCATAATACAAAAGCCGCTGGAGCCAGTGCCATAGCAGTTCCCGGATGACCCGAACCCGCTTTTTCCACGGCGTCCATAGCTAGGGTCCTGATTGTATTTATTGCCAGTTTTTCAATATTCGATATTTCCATAATAAATTAATTAAAAGCTATGTATGCCCAAACATTAAACTTTCCAAAGGTTTCAACTTTTGTTGCACGATGAAAAAACCGGGGCTTTTCTTTTTAAATACCTAAATCCGACCCACAATATTTATGCTCTTTATCAAAATCCTTCGTAAAATAGAAAGACTATCCAGACTATATACCCTTTACCGACTATTAGGATTATTTTGATCCGGCATCCTATATGGGTATGAACTTCCACAGAGGGTGGGGCATTTAAACATATTCACCTCCTTCATTGTTAGACTATTTGTTGAATGATCCAACAAAAACCAATTTCGGATAGAGGGTCTACTGAGTGAGATTTTTGAATCCGAAATCTTAAATACAAAATATTATGAAAGCAAAAATGAAATATTCCATTCTAATGCTTGGCCTCGCTTTGCTGGCACAAGCTGTACTTTTTGGTCAATCCCGTGAAATTGTCATTGAAGGGCACGACGATATGAAGTATTCCGTTACAGAAATCAAGGCTAAGCCGGGAGAAAAACTTAAAATCACCTTGAAGTCGATCAGTAAAATGCCTGCCGACGCCATGTCTCATAATTTCGTTCTGCTTGATAAGGGTACAGATGCTGGCGCTTTTATCAACGATGGAATGAGTTATAAGGACAATGAATACATCTCACCGAATTGGGAAGATGTCGTTCTGGCAAAGACGGCAATGCTGCCCGGGGGGAAAGCCGAAACAATTAATATCACAACCCCCTCAGAGAAAGGACGCTATACATACGTTTGCACATTTCCCGGCCATTTTCAGGCAGGTATGAAAGGTGTTTTAATAGTCGAATAATATCGGGACTAACTCATTCAATTATTTACAGATTGCTATACAAAAACAAAATAAGATGAAAGCGTTCCATTCCCTCTTTCTGATTTTTACCCTTACAAGCCTCGTTTCATGCCTGCAAGGGCAGGACAAACAGGTTCAGGGACAGGACCCTCAGCATAATAACTCCTTCAGCCTTTTGGAGGCATGGGAAACAGACACTGTTCTTCGCACTCCTGAATCGGTCATTTATGATGAAGGCCATAATTTTCTTTATGTTTCAAACATAAATGAAAATCCCTCTGAGAAGGACCATAATGGCTTCATAGCCAAACTTGACACCTCAGGGAACCTTGTTCAACTGCACTGGATTGAAGGATTGAATGGTCCGAAAGGAATGGGAATTTATGCTGACACTCTTTTTGTGGCAGATATTGATCAACTGGTCCTTATAGACATCGTTCAAAGCAGAATTATTAAAAAGATCGATGTTCCTGGGGCCAGCTTTTTAAATGACGTGGCTGTTGATCCAAAAGGTGATGTATATTTTTCTGATTCCAATACCGGAATAATCCATGTTTATTCCAATGGAAAAATTGCTGAGTTTAAGAGTGGACTCGACCGGCCTAACGGACTTTATATTGAAGCCGGGCGGGTCCTGGTTAACGCCTCCAAATCAGGAGAGGTACTGGCTATCGACAAAAATTCCAAAGAATTTAAAAAGCTGGCTGAAGGCATACCTGGTGGAGATGGCCTCGAATACATTGGCAAACAGGGCTATTATATCGTTTCCGCCTGGGCCGGGGAAGTGTATATTATAACTCCTGAAAAAAATGTTATATCCCTGATGAATACCAGGGAGCAAGAGATCAATTCAGCGGATATTGAATATATCCCTTCCGCAAAACTTCTGTTGGTTCCGACTTTCTACAATAACAGAGTGGTAGCTTACCGTTTAAAGGGGGATTGATTTTATTTATTCATCAATTCCAATCACTCCGCATGCCACCCGACCGCCTGCATCACCAGTAGGTTGGGATTTTAAATCGTCTTCTCCAGCATGAACGATTATAGCTCTTCCAAGAATGGAATTTTCGCCATAAAAGCTCATTTTCTCATCCGTGAATTCCAGACTGGCTTTTCCATCTGCACCTGCTGTAATATTGCCCATATCACCCACATGACTAATGGAATCATTCAAGGCTCCATGATCAAGGCCCTGAGGATTGAAATGTCCTCCTGCAGATGTTCCATCAGCTGCTGAACAATTCCCCTTTTCATGAATATGGAATCCATGTTTGCCTTCGGTTAAGCCTTCAAGTTCAGCCTTGACCTCGATCTTTCCGTCGCTTTCCGTAAACCAAACGGTTCCCTTTGCCGAATTCCCTTCTGTGGGATGTAAAACGCAAACAGCCGAAGTGATAGCATTCCCTTCCATCTGCATGTCTGAAGGGGTATTTGAATCGACCACCATACTGTCAGCGGATGTTTTCTCATATGGATTCGGGTTCTGTCCACAACCTGCCAAAAATAAAAGGAATGCAGGAGCGGCAATTTGAAAAAATGTTGTTGTTAATTTCATAAAACCTCCGTTTTTAATTAATTCCGGTTAATTTTTAAATGCAATAGTCTGCAATATATAAAAAACTGTGCCACAATTCGATTATTTACAATCGGGAGGAGCCAACCCGATATTACTTTAGCGGCTGACATTATGGAAAGAACATGACTATAGTCAGCATATTTATTGACTTTTACAGGCAATCTACCTTTTCTGTCCAGGAAATAACAAGTGACCAAAAAAAAAAATATAAACGGACCCGGAATCCCGGGAAGTAAAGTTTTTCTACAAATTGTGTAAACCTGTCACATGCAAGTTAATGCATGGAAATAGCACCGGAAGGGGTTTCAAAATGTGGAGAATTTTTTCCTCCAACAGAACAATTACCTGTCAAAGGCATTTTATTATAGAAACCTTAACATTAAAATTATGGAAAACCTGTCAAATTTTAAGAATAAAAGAATTGCGATCATCGCGGCTGATGGCTTTGAAGAAGCTGAACTTTTCATACCTCTCGAGGAATTTAAAAACAACGGTGCGACTGTAGATGTTATATCTGACAAGAATTCACTGAAATCCTGGGATAAAAATGACTGGGGCACGAAAATCAAAGTGGATCTGAAAATTGAAGATGTTAAAGCGGATCAATACGATATGCTTTTAATACCGGGAGGGGTTATCAATCCGGATAAGCTTAGAAGAAATAAAGAAGCCGTGGCGCTGATCCGCGAGTTCGCGAGAAGGGGAATACTCATAGCATCTATTTGCCATGGACCCCAAATGCTTATTGAAGCCGATCTGGTGAAAGGGAAAAAACTGACCTCTTTTTTTTCCATCAGAAAAGATCTCATTAATGCTGGGGCAATCTGGGAGGATAGAGAAGTGGTTCGGGATGGAAGATTCATAACAAGCCGAAATCCCGATGATATACCGGCTTTTCTTAAATCCATTAATGAGGAATTGGCATAAAATTTACAAAACAGGATAATACTGAATGATTGATGTCCGGGAAAGGCACTACTTCTTTTTGAGTTTATTTCCGGCCCAGGCCATTAAGAAATTAATGATCAGTATAAAGATAGTGACGGCTCCCGCGAGATAATATTGATGAAGGGCCACAGCAATACCTATTCCTGTAGAAAAAAGGATAGTGGCTGCTGTAGTCAGGAACTTAATCTTGTATTCGCTCTGGATTTGCAGCACAGTTCCAGCCCCGATAAAACTAACACCTACAATAATGGCCTGAATGATCCGCACCGGGTCTGCTTTGATGATCGCATCGATCCCAAGCCTGCTGTAATGCATAATGATCACTTGTCCGAGAGAAATCAGCAGGGCAACGGCACCACCTACCAGCATGTTTGTGCGCATACCTGCCGGTTTTTCCCCAATTTCCCGTTCGAATCCAATGATCCCGCAGAGTACTGAGGCAATAATGACATCCATCATAACCCTCATTTCAATGGAAAATTCAGTCATACCATAAATTTAAAAAATTATTACACTCCTGAAAAAACCACCTGCCGTTGATGGGAAATTTCCGATAAAATTAATCAAAAAGGGGAGAAAAATACCCAATCTCATCGTACCGGAAGAATGTATATCCTGGCAAAATATAGAGAGGTTTGGCACTTTTTTAAGTTCACAGATAGGTTTATCTGGGAAAAATGGAACGAGTCGCCCAGGCAATGGGAAGAATCATTTAAATACCTTCACCACCAACCAGATTATAAGGGCTATTACAGCCAGTACAATTATAACCCCCACCCATACCCCTGCACTGAAAATAGATTGAACGACCTCACAAGAAGTTAAAAAAATCATGAATGTAGCTAAAAGAAAATAGATTGACTTTTTCATGGAATTGGATTTTGATTTTTTATTTTTGTTACACTGTTTTAAACAAGTCCAATATCATACCATTTTTAGTTTTCATTGATCCTTGTTCTTTAAACCCAAAGTTCAATCAATTTTTTTATATTTGAAAGCCAAAAAACCTTAATCCTGTCATATTATGAAAACAATACCATTCAAAAGTAAATTTTTTCTCCTGGCCACACTGGTCATTTTATTGTTAATTTCCAATGCATGCGAGAAAAAAAATGACAAATTCATCGGCCTTCAGCTATGGTCGGTCCGCGACGACATCAAAGCCAACCCGGATTCCGTTATCAAAGCGATTGGTGAAATGGGTTACGGTTTTATAGAAGCAGCCGGTTATTCCGAGGGTAAATTTTATGGCTATGCACCGGACTCCTTCGCTAATCTGGTGACAGAAAGCGGGATGAAGTTCCTCAGTTCCCATGTAGGTCATAATGTCCCGGATTCTTCCAATAGGAAAGAAATAATGACCTGGTGGGATCAATGTATCGCCGCACATAAAAAAGCCGGCGTTGAATATATTGTACAGCCTTCCATGGAAAAAGCAGCCTATGATAGTCTTGAATTGCTTCAGCGTTATTGTGAATATTTCAATGAAATTGGGACAAAATGCAACGAGGCGGGAATCCGGTTCGGCTATCACAATCATTCCCGTGAATTTAAGGATCTGGGGGGAAATATCATTTACGAGTACATGCTGAACCATACTGATCCGGAAAAAGTGATGTTTGAAATGGATCTTTACTGGGCAGTGGAAGGGGGAGCCAACCCCCTGGACTATTTTAACAAGTTTCCGGGACGATTTGAACTTTGGCATGTTAAAGACAAAGAGGAAGTTGGTGCCAGTGGGACCATGGACTTCGAAAGTATATTCGCCAATACAGAAAAGGCAGGTGTTAAATACTATATCGTGGAAGTGGAAGAATACAATTTCAGTCCGCTGGAGAGTGTTAAAAAAAGCCTTGAATTTTTACAGAATGCTGAATACGTAAAATAACCCATGCAACAGTTCCAGGATGATATCATGAAAAACCGCCTTGTGATCCAAAAGGTCCATAATGAATTATTGAAAAAAATCGAATCACTTGAGAAAAGAATTGAAATACTGGAATCAGGCAAACCTGATTCCAGCTTAACCTAACCATATGTTTCCAGATTGCCGAACGGGCAATCCCGGAACCCTTTACCATAGCCAATTATTTAAAATTTATTCTCGTTTTAAAATCCTAATTTCCTTTTCAGCATGAAAATACAATTTATTGGTGCAGCCCGCGAAGTTACCGGGAGTAAACATCTCCTTACAACAGACGATGGGAAGAAAATTCTCTTCGATTGTGGAATGTTCCAGGGAAAGGGCATGGAAACTCATTCCATGAACATGGATCTCGGCTTCGATCCTTCCACAATTGACCATGTAGTCCTTTCCCATGCTCATATAGACCATTCCGGGCTCATTCCCTATATCTATAAACTGGGTTTCAGAGGCTCCATTATCTGTACCAATGCCACAAGGGATTTATGTGCCATAATGCTTGCGGATTCCGGTTTTATACAGGAACGGGATACGCATACCTTCAATAAAAAAAGAGCCAGAAAAGGACTTCCACCTGTTGAGCCTCTCTACAACAAAGAAGATGCAGATGCTTGTATGAGCCTTTTTATAGGGGTTCCCTATAACCGTAAATTTCGTATCGATGAAAATACCAAAGTAAGGTTTACCAATTCAGGTCACATGCTGGGAAGCGGGGTGGTAAACCTGGAATTAAGGAAAAACGGCAGCATTACTTCCATCGCCTACACCGGAGATATCGGCCGTCCTACCAGCCGGATACTTCATTCCCCTATCCCTTTTCCACAGGCAGATTACCTGATTACCGAAGCCACTTATGGCGACCGACGGCATAAAGATCCGATCAATTCCGAATCGGAATTACTGGATATCCTCATTGAAACCTGCGTGGATAAAGGAGGAAAATTAATTATTCCTTCATTCAGTGTTGGCCGTACCCAGGAAATTGTTTATTCACTGAATAATTTTTATAATCAGCATAGGTTGCCAAAAATAGATATTTACGTAGATAGTCCGCTGGCCCTGAACGCTACCGATATATTCCGGTTGCACCCGGAGTGTTTCAACCGGGAAATCCTTAAAGTTATTGAAAGAGATCCCGACCCATTTGGTTTTAATTCGCTTTTTTATATCAAAAGAGTGGAAGACTCAAAGAAACTGAACGATATTAAAAAACCCTGTGTGATCATTTCGGCTTCTGGGATGATGGAAGCAGGCAGGGTGAAACACCACCTGGCCAATTCCATCTCCAATCCGAAAAACACCGTCCTTGCTGTAGGATACTGCGCCCCCAATACTCTGGGAGCGAGAATCCTTCGCGGAGACAAGGAAGTTTCCATACACGGTACGGTTTACCCGGTCAATGCCTCAATACGCCGGCTGGATTCCTACAGCGGACATGGAGATTATAAGGAAATGGCCGATTATATTTCCTGTCAGGACACCTCAAAACTTAGCAAAACTTTCCTTGTTCATGGTGAATATGGAGCTCAGGTCAAATACCGGGAATATTTAAAGAAACAAGGGTTTGATCAAATTGAGATCCCACAACGGGGCGAGGAATTTCAATTGTAAAGGAATCACAGACACAGGGGCTCTCCGCCTGATCGAGCCATCCCACCGCCGGGTTCAATGAAATTTTGGAGCTTAAACTTTCTGAGTTTGTAAATCAGACCTTTGATTTATTGTGCGAAGTACTAGTAAATTAAATAAACAATTAGTTTTCCAAAGGCAAGGGACAGAAAACAAAATTGGTATATTCTGCCAATTTATCTTCCATTGATTCAATAACCTCCCCGTCACTACTTAAAACTTTGGCCACATATCCGAAAGTCTTCATGAAATCGAATGTTTCTTCCGAACTAAAAATACTGTTTTCAAGTACATTTTGCGCAATTTCAATCAACAAAACCGGTCTTAAGTTAAGTAATGTCTCCCTCATCCCACGAAGGGCAAATAGCTCAGCTCCTTCGATATCGATCTTAATAAGGGCTACTTTTTTAATTTTCTTTCTTTTAATATATTCGTCAAGGCTCAATGCCTCGACTTTTTCAGTCAGGCCACTCTCACTATCATGAGGAAAAATACTCGACATACCGAGGTTTTTTTGACTGGACAATCTGAGAGTTAACAGATCCTTTTTTTCATGCACAGCATACCTGTTGACAAAGACATTGTTAAAAGAATTAAGCTGAATGTTTACCAATAAGCGTTTAAAGATATCGGAAACTGGTTCAAAAGCATGAACCTCCCCTTCATCTCCCACCAATTTTGCCGCGACAGTACTATAGCAACCGATATTCGCACCGATATCAAAAAACAAATCTCCTTTTTTTAAATTTTTTTTTAGAAAATTGATCCCTTTTTCATCATAAATTCCAAGAAAATAGATATGTTGCTGAATCCATTCGTCAAGATCAAGCCTCAGTTTTAAAGTTTTGTCATATTTACTGATGATACTTTGACCTTTAAAGAAACCGAAAGGAAGAAAAATACGCTTATGGATGCCATAATATCTCTTTCGGAAAAAGGTAAAGCTGAATAACCAGCGCGAGAAAGGTGCCAGAAGACCATGTTTAGTGGTCATTTTTTGAAACAATGCAGATTGATCCATTTTTGGTAAATTCTTTTCAAATATAAATTTTAAATTTTTATTTCAGGTAGAGAAGATGGGTAATCTGGAACTGATCTAATAGGGTAAGTTTTAAGAGAAACCCTCTTATCCTTTATAAATTAAAAAATTAGCTGTACTTTTGCAGCCAATTTAATTAATCGTTCATTGACTAATTTCAGAAATTCTCTTTGGACAGCTAACATTTTTTATTATGCAGAATTTTGATGCATCAGGACTTAATGAAGGTATCCTGAAAGCTATTTCTGATTTAGGTTTTGAAACATTGACCCCCATTCAGGAAAAAACAATCCCTCACCTGTTAAATAATTCTAACGATCTTATTGCCCTGGCCCAGACAGGAACGGGGAAAACCGCTGCCTTTGGCCTGCCTATCGTCCAAATGGCGGATCAGGATTCAAAAAAAACTCAGTGCCTTGTCCTTTGCCCGACCCGTGAATTATGCATGCAAATTTCACGTGATTTTGAAAGTTTCCTAAAATACCAAAAAAACCTCAAAATCGTCGCGGTTTATGGAGGTGCCAGCATTGAAACTCAAACCAGGGAGCTGGCAGCAGGCGCACAAATTGTGGTTGGAACCCCGGGAAGGGTCCACGACCTGATCAGAAGAAAAAGGTTAAAGGTTGAAGATATACGCTGGCTTGTTCTCGATGAAGCTGATGAGATGCTCAACATGGGTTTCCGCGACGAGCTGGACGCCATCCTTGAAAATACTCCAAAAGAAAGACAGACCCTTCTTTTCTCTGCAACCATGCCCCCGGAAATAGGCAATATAGCGAAACGCTATATGCATGATCCGGTTGAAATTTCAGCCGGGAAGAAAAATATCGGAGCAGATATGGTGGAACATTTTTATTATATGATCCACGCTAAAGACCGGTACATCGCCCTCAAACGGGTATTGGATATCAATCCGGATATATATGCCATCGTATTTTGCCGCACCCGTTCCGAAACTAAGGAGGTCGCGGACAAACTAATGCAGGATAACTATAATGCCGATGCGCTTCATGGAGATCTTTCCCAGCCTCAGCGGGATTATGTTATGAACCGCTTCAGGAACAAAAGTCTTCAGGTGCTGGTTGCCACTGATGTGGCAGCCCGTGGTCTTGATGTGACGAATCTTACACACGTCATCAATTATAACCTTCCGGACGAATCGGAGATTTATGTTCATCGTAGCGGAAGGACTGGAAGGGCAGGAAAGAAAGGGATAGCGATAAGCCTCATTCATTCCAGGGAAACCAACAGGATCCGGAATATTGAAAGGGTTTTAGGAAAAAAGCTTACCCGTAAGATGGTTCCGGGAGGAGAGGAGATCTGCGAAAAGCAATTGTTTTCCCTTATCGATAAAATGGAAAATGTAGAGGTCAATGATAGCCAGATCGAACCATACATGCCTGTAATCTATAAAAAGCTGGAATGGCTGTCGCGTGAAGACCTCATTAAACATTTTGTTCTCGTTGAATTCAACCGTTTTCTGGATTATTATAAAAACGCTGCAGATATTAATATCCCTGAGAAGGAAAGGGGAAAGGGAAGCGACCGTCCTTCCAGTAGAGGTGAGGAACAATTCAGGGAAGAACGAAGGGACCGTGGAAGGAGGAAAACTATCAGTGAAGCCCATCCGGAGAGTACACAAAAAGCATCCAGGGAAGATAGAAGAGTCGGCAGAAAAAGCGAAAGTACCGGTTTTACCAATTTCTTCATCAATGTCGGTTCGAAAAATAAATTAAATATCCTGGGATTGATCGGTTTGATAAATGACAACAGCCACGTAAGGAATATTGAATTGGGCAAAATCGAGATTCTCCGGAATTTCAGCTTTTTTGAAGCCGATTCCGCCCATGCAAAAGATATCCTCAATGGATTCAAAAATGTCCGCTATGATGGAATTCCCGTGGTTGTGGATATTAAAACCGGTGTGGAACGCACAGCGGAAGAAAAAAAGCTGAAGAAAAAAAAGAAGAAAGATAAAAAATCATCCCGTTGATCAGGCAATTTTTTCGAACTTTTGACCATGCCTTTATGTTTACACAGCAAACATCGAAGTACAGTTTTAATTTAACATGATTTTACATTATGACAACTCCTAAAGTCACGAAAAAACAATTTGCAAAGCTCGGTTTTGATAAAGAAGAAACTACAGAGGTCGTAAACACCCTAAACGCCCTTTTGGCCAATTATCACATTTTTTATCAGAAACTCAGAAATTACCACTGGAATGTAAAAGGAGGCGATTTCTTTGATCTTCATGAGAAATTTGAACTTCTCTATACCGCGGCAATTGCCAATATTGACGAAATTGCCGAAAGAATCCGGGTATTTGGTCATACTCCATTAAGTACCCTTAAAGATTACCTGGAACAATCAGACATTACTGAAACCGGAACCGACCTTAATTCAGAGGCGATGGTAAACGAAGTCCTGTCCGATATAGAAACGATTGATTCTTTTCTCGTGGAGGCTATGGACACTGCTTCCGAAATCGGGGATGTGGCCACGGTGGACATATTAAACAAAATGATCAAGGAAATAGAGAAAGAGCATTGGATGCTGAGTGCCTTTACGGGGAGATAGACTTTCCCGATAAAGGCAAATATCCAGCCTGTCGGGAATCTTCTCTCACCTTGGCCTTTTCCACCCAAACCGGAACAACCTCCTCCAGGAATTCTTCTTTCTCATTATTTAATTTTTCCATATCCAGACCCACAAATTCCTGTGCTTTTGATTTCGTGCTGATGTCCGGATAGGGAACTTCCTCATTAAAACCCAGAGAGGCCAAAAGACGGGCGAGTTCCACCCTGGCTTCCTGTGATTGTACGATCCCCGCAGCGATTATCCTGGATATTTCGACCGGTGAATGAAAAGAGTTACCATGTCCTGCTGCAGCATAATCCCAACGCCATTGCGCATGACGGATAAGCATCAGGATATCTTTCATCTTTGTTTCCGTTGCTCCGAGTTCCCATGCTTTTTGGGCCTCGAGGTGTGCTCTTATAATCGAAATTTCAAGCTTATATCTGTTTTCAATTACTTTATCCTGTCGTGAATACACATCTTTAATGAACCTTTCTGTCTCTTCCCGGTGGCAAACCTGGCAAGAAGCATTGATATTGTTTAAGGGACTCTGGATATGATGGTTCGTAAATTTTTGACCACCCTCGGATATGTATGGCATGTGACAGTCAGCGCAAGAAACTCCGCGGCTGGCATGGGTTCCTGTTAGATAAATTTCATACCCTGGATGCTGGGCTTTGAGCATAGGAGCCTTGCTTAATGCGTGGGTCCAGTCTGAAAAATTCATTTTATCGTAGTATCTTTCAGCATCATCGACCGTCATACCACTATCCCACGGAAAGGTAAGGTACTGTACGCCATCAACAATGGACTTGTTGAAATAATACTCCACATGGCATTGGGCACATACCAGGGTCCGCATTTCCTGATGGGATACTTTATTGATATCCCTGCCTGTCCTTTGGAATGCCTCCAGTAAGGCAGGACGTGAAATCCGCAGATTCATCGTCTCCGCATCGTGGCAATCGGCACAGCCGATAGGATTTACGATTTCATGGCCTTTGTTTTCCCAACTCCCCCGATAGAACTCAGCCGGTCCAATTTCTGACATAAGCCTGGGAACATCCGGGCTTTTGCAAGTCCAGCAGGTATTAGGCATCGGACTTGAGGCACCATCGACAGGGGCACCTGTCCTCAGGGTTTTACGGATATCTTCTATGGCATGATAATGTCCACGGGCCTGAGTATAATCTTTAGAGAACCCATATCCGGCCCAGAGGACAACCATCCGGGGATCCTCCTCCAGCATATCGATATTGGCCGAGCCATTATATTTACTTCGAAAACCAGTATCTGCAGTCTGGAGCCAGGACTGATACTGGCGTGGAAAATTCTCGCCCCATATTTCGTTTCGTGGTTCATATTGTCCGTATTCTACCTGAGGAGTATAGGCGAATACGCTTTCTGCCCTTCTTTCGACAATAGAGGAAGCAAGAAGTCCGAGAAGAAATACCACGACAAGAGTGAAAATAAAAAGGAGCCAGCCATAAACTGGCTTTTCTTTAATTTTTTCGTTAAGGGGCTTCATGGAGTTATGTGTTATTGAATTATGAGCTATCAGTTAATAATTATGAGTGATAGTGAGTCCATACAAAAATAATCGGGATCTTATTTTGTTTTACTTTAATATAAATCATATACTCCCCAAACCATTAGTTTTTTGACTCCGGTTTATCATTAGTCCTTTTTGGAGTTCTCATACCGAAGGTCCCGCATCCATTCGGGGACAGGGGATTCAGGTAGTGGTACTCTGGCATAGGGAGTAGCAGAAAGGGAATTGATCCTTCCATGGGGATCGTAGCGGTGACAATCTACACAATCCCGTTCCTTGCGATATTCTACAAAATCTGTCATACCGGGCCTGGAATAATTAGCCGATAAAAGATATTCATGGCATCTGATGCAATTGTTATGTACCACATTTTTACCCGCCTCTTTTATGAAGATAACCTGAGGTTCCATGCGTAGGGTAAAAATCGTAGCATGCCTCATTCCATCTTTAGCTTTAAAAAAATATTTATTAAAAATGTTATTATGTGGGACGTGACAATCGTTGCAATTGGCCCTTTCCCTGTGCGCACTGTGAGACCAGGTGGCATATTGAGGTGCCATTATATGACAGTTTACGCACGTGGCAGGGTCATCGGAAAGGTAAGAAGCAGCTTTCGAGATATAGATAAGGTAAAAGAAGAGTCCAAAAAAAATGCCCAATATGATGATCACAGGGATATTCCAGTTTTCGGGGGGTGCCAGCTTGTACAGAAAAACGGGAACCTTCATATGAAACAGATTTACTCAAAAATACATTCTATTTTTTGATTAAACAAAAAAACCGCCCCCTGCAAAGCAAAGGACGGTTTTTATTTCCGGATAATTCTTTTATTCGGGATGAATTGCTTCCACCGGACATACATCTGCGCAAGCACCGCAGTCTGTGCAAAGTTCCGCATCAATTTTATAAATATCGCCCTCGGAAATTGCTTCTACCGGACATTCGTCGATGCATGTACCACACGCTGTGCAATCATCAGAAATTACGTAAGCCATTTTTCAATTGTCTTTAATTAAAAATAAATTATTTTAAGGCTGTAAAGTTAACTTCTTAAATGAGATATTCTCATAATATTTTTGAGGAATAGTGTTATTTTAATATTGTCTAAATAGTGTCAGTCAAAAAATTAACTGCCATGCTGGCAAGTAGTCCCATTGAAACGCGGATCGCTTCTTCATCAATATTAAAATGTGATGTATGCAAAGGCTCCCCCGGGGTTCCTTTTTCAGCCACACCCAAACGAAACATCAGGGATGGATAACGCTGTGCAAAATAGGCGAAATCCTCGGCAGTCATTCGAATGTCCAGTTCAGCAACATGCTCCGCTCCCAGATACTCCTCAGCAGTTTTTTTTGCAATCCTGGTCACTTCTTTATCGTTGATAAGCACCGGATATCCATTTTTTATTTCAATTTCGGCAGAACCTCCCATTGCCGCAGAGGTTCCGGCAACAACTTCCCTTATTAGGGTATGAGCCCGGGCACGCCAGCTTTCATCCATGGTCCGGAATGTCCCTTCAAGCCTTACTTCATCAGGAATGACATTTACCGCCCCAAGAGCCTGTACTCTTCCAAAGGAGAGTACTGTGGGCAATCCTGGTTTTGCCCGCCTGCTAACAATCTGCTGAAGGGCAATGATCAGGTGAGAGGCAATCAATACAGGGTCAACCAGTTTTTCCGGCAAAGCACCATGGCCCCCCTGACCTTTTACGGTGATATATATCTCGTCGCTGGAGGCCATATACTTTCCTTCCTTCAAACCCACCTTTCCACATTCCAATTCCGGGTAAACATGCTGGGCGATCATCATATCTGGCTCCTCATCTCCGAAGAGATTCTCCCCGAGCATCAGTTTAGCACCACCGGGAATTCTCTCCTCCCCCGGTTGAAAAACAAACAGAAGTGTTCCTGAAAGTTCATCCCGGATATCATTGAGTATCCTGATTGCCCCCAATAAAGAGGCTGTATGCACATCGTGCCCGCAGGCATGCATTTTCCCATCATGGATTGATTTATAGGCTATGTCGTTTTTCTCCTGAATGGGCAGTGCATCCATATCGGCCCGGAATGCCACTATCTTACCCGGCTTAGAACAGTCGATCCGGGCAACAATCCCGGTTTCGGCTATTCCAGATCGGAATGCGATCTTCCATTCGGTTAGCTTCTGTGCAATAAAGGCAGAGGTTTCAACTTCTTCGAAGGAGAGTTCGGGATTTGCATGAAGATGCCTTCTTACCGATACTGTTTCATTAAAATATTTTTCTGCAAGCTGCCTGATTCTTTCCCTGATCTCCATATAAAATAATCATTTTATTTGCTTTTCCAATCCTTCCCGTTCGCTATTTCCCAATTATCATGCGGGCTCCCATGAGAAGTATTAATCCTCCGAAAATCTGTTTCAATACTTTATCGGGAAGGTTAACCGCCATTTTCGAACCCAGCCATGAGCCAATTATGAAGGTCAGGGCAAGGATGATCGCGAAACGAAAATTGACATACCCATCCCGGTAATAGTTAACCACAGCCAATATTCCGATCGGGGCAAGCATCGTTGCCAGGCTCGTACCCTGAGCCTGATGCTGAGTAAGGCCTAGTATGTATATCATGGCCGGAACCATCACTATTCCTCCTCCAACTCCCATGGTCCCTCCCACAAATCCGGCAATAAGACCTATTATAATGAGAATCAGAACCTGTTCAATACTCATAATCGTTTATTTAGAAGTCCAGGTTAAGTGAAAAGTAAAATATCCGGGGCAGAATCGTCCTGTTTTCAATTCCATATGCCCAGTCGAGCCGGATAAAATACCCCAATAACCGGGTCCTTAAGCCATATCCATAACCTGCCACAATCGGCTCCCGGTTCGAATTGAGAATTACCCGAATGGGCCCGTTCACAAATTCTTCCGTGTCCCAGGAGTTTTTTCCACTCCAGGGGCTCAATCCAGACCAGGCGCTGCCGATATCGAAAAATCCTACTACCTGTAAATTGTTCAAAAAAGAAGAACTTATGGGCCTGTTGGCGAAGTACCGGATGATGGGCCAGCGTAACTCAGAATTGAATAACGCAAAATTACTTCCGTTGCGGATATTCTGGCTAAATCCTCTCATATTGGTGGCCAGGGTCTGAAAAGCATAATTCCGCTCGTAATCGATATCCACCGATTGATCGAAAGTCTCCACTTTACTACCAAAGTTGATCCAGTTGTCAACACTTCCGAGATAATAGATTAAAGGAGTATGCCCAATGGAAGAACTCGCGGCAAAACGGTTAGCCCATATCAGGCTGCGATGAATTTTGGTATAATGCCTGAAGTCGGCTCCCAAAACCACAAGATCGGATTTTTTTGCATCAAGCTGCTTGTACCCTTCAGCAAATAGTTTGAACCGTAAACCCTGGTACAGGTTCACGCCCAGAAACATGGTGTTATCAAATATATATTCCCCCTTTAAACTGATCCAGGGACGGATAACATCCAGTTCATTGAGATTTTGAAGGTCGGTAGAGAGGAATACACTCCTGTCGTTCCTGAACATTGCGGTACCTTTAAAAGCGGCCACCTGACTAAAAGGATATTTAAGTATGAAGGAAACTTCATGGGAGAATGTTTTTATCAGTGAGGTACTGGAGTTGGCTTTAAAAACCTGCCGGTGGAAAATAAACTGTTTGTCCCACCTTTTTTTTAGGTTTTCAAAACTTAGCAAATATTCGTTACTGTCAAAGTCGGTCGCAAGGCGCATACCACCGATAATCCGGAAATCTTCGAAAAGATCGCTGGCCCCTATTTTGAACATAAGGTTTAATCCCGGATTGAAATAGACTGCTCCACCCGTGAAGGTCTGATAAGAAGCATTGAGGAAGCTAAAATCGACCTGACTGACCAGATTGTTAGGATAAAAAGAGGTTTCATAATCAATATATCTTGGCCGTTCCTCCACTGCAGTGTCCATCACCAGACTCAGGTTTTCATCGCGCAGACCGGCATTATAAAGATTTAGCTTTTCAATTTCGAAGATATAATTATCAATGTCTATATCCTTATGCTCCAGGATTATGGTATCCGGATCTTCTACAATTTTATAGTCCTCCACCGTTTTGAGGGAAATCTCTTTAAGTGGACGGTTGTTGACTTCATCAGCCTGCTGAAGCAGTCCTGAAAATTTTTTCCTAAAAGGTGTTACCTCAACTTCATCAGTAAGATTCTCTTCTGTATGCAGCTCTCCCTGATAAATCTGATACCTTCCATTGTTAAAAATGATTTCTGAATATTTATTGATTTCAGGGGCAAGATGATGTTCGATAATATTCCTGCGATAATTTGTAATTGGATAGGCTCTTGAAAAATACCGATAATGGGTCACAGTATCAATGAAGGCAATTGTGCTGTCGTATTTGGCAAAATAACGATTAACTATCCCTGATTGGTTGCTTAAATACACAAAACGGTTGTTGCCAGTGCGGAATGGCTCTTCATTATTGGAATAATTCCGGTTGGTCAGCCTTCGCAATTCTCCCCCGGGGTTTTTATAATCGTAAGAAAAAACCGAATAATATTCCACCAGGTCTGAAGGTTTATCCCCGATCCGGAGCGAATCGGCCTTCCGGTTTGAAGTAAAAATGATTTCATTGGTTCCATTTGCAAAAACCGGTTTGCGGTCATCCGCAATATCGTTAGTTATCCGTTCATTCGTTCCGGAAGCAATACTGTGGATATAAATGTCAGTCTGACCGCGGTAAATTCCGGAAATTAAAAACTTCAGGCCATCGGGGGAGTAGGAAATGTCCAGAATTTTTTCATAATACAAAAATTTTCGGGTACTGTATTCGTCCAGGTCAATATCATAATAAGTCAGGATAATACCCCCCTCCTCCTCCATCACATAAGCCAGGATACGCCCGGAGGGGTGCCATGCCAAAACCGGATAGGAATAATCGGTAATCTGGTCCAGCTTATGGCCTTCGTGCATCAATTTTTTCGTCTTTCCTGTATGTGTGTCGTAGAGATATATTTTGATTTTTCCCAGTTCGTTGCTTGCATATGCGATGTAATTCCCATTGGGGCTGATCTTTGCCTGCATATATACTCTCTTTTTGTCCGGCTTTTTCAGTACTTTTCCCTCTGAAGGCAGGCTGCCATAACTTTCCGCATCAGCGTATAAATTAATATAATAGCCGAGCCATTCATCCGAAAGATCCTTGATTCCCATTCCCAGCGTATACAAGAAACCGGTATTGATGTTCTTGTTAATCCGGGTCATATAGATAATATTTGGAATAACCGATACTCCATAGGTTTCAGCAATAAACCGCCAGAAGGAATGTCCGGCGATAAGGGCATCTTCCCCCTGCAAACGATTAAATTTTTCATACCTTTCGTTTACGATCCCATCCTTTACCCGGTTTTCCAATCTAAAATCCCAGGGATTGGCAATGTAGGAAACCAATCCTTCAATATACCATTCGGGAAGGTTAAGAAGGGTGCTGCTGGTAAAATTGTCCTTAAAATCATTCCCGTAAAGCATTTCAAAAACCAGGGCTTTTGCTATTCTTTTTGAAATTTGTTTTTCGAGATCCTTGCGGTCACCTTCAAAATAGAGAAAAATTTTGTTCTGAATAATCTCTGTTACGCCCCCGATATTTGCCTCCTCCTCCTGATCGGAAGAGTTTTGGCTCAGTTCGCCGATGTTACTTTGCCGAAAATCCGAAAGTTTATTATACACCAGGAAAATAAGCCTTCGGTCAAAATTGTAGTCGAAGAACCTCTCTATTCTTTTAATTTCATCTTCAACATAATCAGCTACATAAAGTGAAAGCTCGGTGCCCTCATCATAAGAATAGACATCAAAACGGTTGAACCGGTAATATTTCCAGTAAAATGAGTTGTACTGTAGCCTGTTCTTCCCAAATTTCATCTGGTGACCATTATAGAACTGGGACTTTGCCTCTCCTGACAAAAACAGGAAAGCTATCAGGACAGGAATGATATGTCTTAAAATCTTCAACAAGCCGCTTACTTTTTGAGCTTATAAAATTAGCAGAAATTATCAATTTTAAGTTTTGGAATCCTTTATCCGCTTATTATTATTGGCCTGAAAATTGATAAACACAAATATGCAACTTTTAACTCAATATCCGTATAAAGGTAAAATGCTTTTAATAACTTTGTATATTATATCCTATTTATTTCTTTTACACGTTTGTTAAATAATTAAAAAGATTCTCGTTATGAACCGAGTGAACGATTACAAAAACGCCAGAGGGTATATGATCTGCCCCGCAAAAACATTGGAATTCGAATTTGCACAATTCATGCAAATTTTGATCTTTATATCCCTGTTATTAATGTTATCTGTTTCTCCTCTCTTTTCCCAACAAAAGAGTCCGACGATTGTCTTTGATGAAATGGTCCATGATTTTGGGGATATTTCCGAGACAAACGGAAGTGTATCCTATAAGTTTGATTTCACTAACACGGGAAGTCAACCGCTAATTATACAGAATGTAGTGGCAAGTTGTGGCTGCACCACTCCTTCCTGGACAAAACAGCCTGTAATGCCCGGTGAAAAAGGATTTGTCTCCGCAGCCTACGATCCTGCTAACCGACCCGGAAATTTCGATAAATACATCACGGTACAATCCAACGCTTCCGAACCCAGTATCCGCCTTCGCATCGTCGGGAAGGTTAATGCCAAGCCATTGAGCATTGAGGATGAGTACAGATTTGAAATGGGACCGGTTCGGTTCAAGACCAATCATCTGAGTTTTGGCACCATTTACAAGGGCAAGCAGGAGACCCGGGTGTTCGAATTAATTAATACCGCAGCCAACCCGGTCAACCTGGAAATTAAAAATGTGCCTGACTACCTCCAGGTCAAGTTAAGCAACAGTGTTCTGAAGCCAAACGAAACCGGTACCATAACCGTTACTTATTTCACTGATAAACAACCAGGCTGGGATTTTATTGTCAATCAAATGGATCTATATATTGATGGGCAAACCGATCGGATGAACAAGTTGATCGTAAGTGCTAATTTACAGGAAGATTTCTCCGGAATGAGTGAGACAGAACTTTCTGAGGCTGCTAATCTCGAGCTGACAGACAAAAATTTTGATTTCGGTAAAATCAAACAAGGGGAAAAGGTAAATCATACCTTTGTTTTTAAGAATACCGGCAAATCAGAATTGGTGATCCGGAAAGTATCCGCCAGTTGTGGTTGTACTGCAGTTATGGCATCCGATAAAATTATCCCTCCCGGGAAAGAGGGCAAAATCTCGATAACCTTCAATTCCACCGGGAAAACGGGAAACCAGAACAAAACAATCACCCTGATTACGAATGACCCGCATCATCAGCGTGAAATTCTATGGGTGAAGGGTGAGGTCCTGACCAATTAATCCCATTCCTGCCTGTCTGCTTTTTTCTTTCCACCATTTTGGTTATTAGAAAAAAAACATATCTTTGCATAAACTTATATACATATCTATATTTATATATTATGCTGCTAAATACACGATTAGAACATCTTGCCTCGGAAGATGAGTTTAAAAATGCATTAAATGAGAACGAAAACCTGATGATTTGCTGTGGCCGGATGGGTCCAATGTGTATACCCGTATATAAGGCCATGGAGGATTTAAAAGATCAGTATGGGCATGTGGCCTTCAGGGATATGGCCTTCGATACACCCGATGCCCGCGTAATAAGGGAATTACCGGAGTGTAAAGGATTTATGGGATTGCCCTTCACCGTGTACTTCAAAAAGGGGAAGGTTGTTGCCGCAACCACCAGCATACAGACTAAAGAGAAGGTGAAAGAGATCCTCGACCGGGAATTCTAAACCCGTGCTTTTTGAATTTAGCCGTCCATTGTTGTATTTTTGCACGTACAACCAATGAACAGATGGCTGAAGAAAGCAAAAAAAAGAGTGCCTTAAGCGTTTCTCCCGGAATAAACCAGCCCGGGATGATCAACGAAAAAGCGGATAAAATCCTGAGGGAAAAAAGAAAAAAAATTCTTTCCGCTGATGAATACTTTGAAAAGATCCTTCAGGGAAATAAGGCAGTCCTGAGTCAGGCCATAACCCTTATTGAGAGTTCCCTTCCTGCGCACCTGGAGACAGCCAGATCCCTCATTGCCCGATGTATGCCCTTTGCCGGGAAATCTGTCCGTATTGGCGTAACGGGGGTACCGGGAGTGGGAAAAAGCACCTTTATCGAGACTTTTGGAAAGCTGTTAACTTCTCTTGGCAGGATTCCAGCCGTACTTGCCATTGATCCGTCGAGTGAACGTTCCCGGGGAAGTATCCTTGGCGACAAAACCCGCATGGAATTGCTGTCCACAGATCCCCAGGCATTTATACGGCCTTCTCCTTCCGGTGGGTCTTTGGGAGGAGTGGCCCGCAAAACCCGCGAAACCATTATTCTTTGCGAAGCAGCAGGATTCGACACGATCATTGTGGAAACCGTAGGGGTTGGTCAATCTGAAACCGCTGTTCATTCGATGGTAGATTTTTTCCTGTTGCTTATGCTTCCCGGAGCGGGCGATGAACTTCAGGGAATCAAGCGCGGTATAATGGAAATGGCCGATGCTATCGCGATCAATAAAGCCGATGGGTCCAATATAGATAAAGCCGGATTGGCGAGAACTCAATATGAAGGGGCACTTCACCTCTTCCCACCTCCGGCCTCCGGCTGGTTACCCAGGGTTCAAACCTGTAGCTCCTTCTATAATGAGGGAATTGAGGGGATCTGGAAAATGATCCTTGAATATGAATCGTTCACAAAAAAAAGCGGCTTTTTTTTCCACAGACGTAACGAACAGGCCAGATACTGGATGTACGAAACCATCAACACCCGGTTAAGGGATATTTTTTATGAAGACGAAGGGGTCAAAAATACATTAGGGCAGTTAGAGGCAGAGGTTTTAAACCATAAAAAAAGTTCGTTTGAGGCGGCATCAGAATTGCTACAACTCTATTTTAAACGATAAGCTATTCCCAATAATGGTTTCTGCTGACCGGCCTATTCGGGTTTATCGCGGTCAATATCTTCCCTAACAAATTTTTTGATTGAAGATCAGGGATTATATTTCGACTCGGCCAGTAACTCCTGATAATTATTATTGTTCATAATATCCCTAAGGTTCAAATCCGGGTTGTTTTCAGCGTATTTTCTTATGATTTGCCAACCGGTCCAAACAGCCGCTCTACCAGGGGATTCACCGCTAAAAAAATAGGTGAAGGGGGCCATTCCCGTTAACTTCCGTATATCCATGGCATCCTGGGAAAACAGCAGCTTCATCTCTACCAGCCTGATCCATATCTGCTCTTCATTGTTGGTACACCATTTCAACTGTTCTTTCGTGAAGCCGATCAAAAGGCTGTCAGGCTGGTCCGGAAGCAATTTTGAAAGGAGGTACATTTTCTTTCCTTCATGAATGATATGGGAAAGGACATTATCGACGGAATCATTGAATAAAAATCGGGTATTCTCCCAGGTCATAAGTGCATCGGAGGGGATTTTCTCTGGTACCATATTCACTCTTCGATAAAGGGGTATCCCCATTTTTTCATAGTATGCTGATCCTTCCCCAAGGTACATATCCAAACCAATCCCAATATAATTGCTCACCGTGAAACATGGGTTATTAAACCGGCTTACGAAACTCACAAGCTGGGGAATGCTATCCTCAGGGAAATAATGACTATATCTCTTAAAAGCTCTTGTGAATTCGATGTTGATCCATTCCAGATCCCCAAAAACAGAATCAGTCACAGCAAAAACCTCTCTGTTCAACCTGTCGGTAAGAAAGGCCGATAAATTTTCCGAATAGGCCTTTTCTCCGGGATAGCCCACATTAATAATGTAATAGCTGAACACATCAAGAAAATCTCCATATTGGGCATACAACTCTTCTACCCCTTCAGGGAGGGTGTCTAAATCCATAGAAAATAACCGTTTATCAAAACGATCAATTTGAATTTCCAGATCTATCTTACTTAAATCAATCTTATCCCGACGGGTATTGCATGAGAGAATCAGGGGTAAGAAGATCAAAAATATGAAGTACTTCCTCATAGATCAGCAAATTTAAGTGTATTCACAATAAAAAAAATATCTACATTTGTAATCATAATACTGCAAAATTAAGAAACCTGGCTTTCAGATTGCAATAAATCAACCTGAAATACTAACAATGAGCATTTCCATGAAAATATTGAAAATAATTTCCGCAATAATTATACTTTTCCTTTTTTCTCCTCGATGTTTTTCGCAAAATGTCCGCTTCAGCTTTCTATTAGACCCAAACATTAACTGGTTGTCCCAAAATGACAATAAGACCAGTAGCGACGGCTCCGTATTAGGGATCAATGTACGGATCAATACCGATTTTTTCTTCTCCGAGCGCTACGCATTCAGTACCGGAATGGTATTTCAAACGGCAGGGGGCAAACTCCAATACCCTGAGGAAATAATCCTCAGGACCATCGATGAAAGAATCCTTATCCCTCCTGGAAATACTGTAAAATATAACCTGAGATACCTGGGAATACCCGTGGGACTTAAATTTAAAACCATCGAGATAGGCTATATGACTTACTGGCTGAACCTAGGGGTGAGCCCTTTGGCTCGAATCGGATCAACTGGTACTGATTCGGGGCTGCTGGAGAAAGAAAGTATGAACAAGGAAATCAAATTGTTTAATATAGACTATTTCCTAAAGGGAGGAGTTGAGTACAGCCTCGGTGGGGAGACGGCGATTATAGGCGGACTTGGCTTCAATTCAGGTATTTTTGACGTTACTAAAAGATCTTCGGATAAAGTTTATACCAGATCAGTTTCCCTCGAGATTGGAATACTTTTTTAAACTATTGAAAATGAAACCACCTGTTTTGTAAATACCAATACAATCATAACTAATCCCGTTCATATGGTTTCCAACGCCCCTTTTAAATCAATTTTATTATAATGAAAATATCACTTGTTCAACTCGATTACCATATCGGGAATTTTATCGAGAACACCACCAACATTGTATATCACATCAAAAAGGCCCAGCAATTTGATGCCGATCTCGTGATATTCTCTGAATTGTCCATTTGTGGGTACCCGCCCATGGATCTGCTGGAAAGAAAGGATTTTGTTGAACGCTGTCTCAAGGAAATAAAAAGCATCGCACGTTTGTGCAAACGCATCGGGGTTATCCTAGGCGGCCCATCGCTCAACCCGGATCCTGAAGGAAAAATGCTTTTCAATTCTGCCTACTTTTTAAATGAAGGGGTCATAAAGGAGGTATTCAACAAATCTTTATTGCCCACTTACGACATTTTCGATGAATACCGGTATTTTGAACCGAATACTGAGTACAGAGTATTGAATTTCAGGGATAAAAAGATAGCCGTGACCATTTGCGAAGATTTATGGGACGATCAACCGGTGGAAAATGAATTCATGAGGAGCAGATTGTACAAACGCAAACCTCTTGATGAACTGATGAAACTAAAGCCCGATTTCGTGGTGAACATTGCTGCATCACCGTTCTCTCATAGCAAGGTTCATATCAAAAAAAATATCTTTGTTGAAAAAGCACGAAAGTTCAATGTTCCGGTAATATTCGTTAATCAGGTTGGTGGACAGGCCCAGCTTATTTTTGAGGGCGGAAGCATGGCTGTGAACCGGGACGGGAGCATTGGTGAACAACTTAACTATTTTACGCAGGACTCAAAATTTATTGAACTGGAGGACCTGATACAAAACAGGAAAAAACTGGAGGAGGAGGACTTCGACGAAATAAAAATGATCCATAATGCACTGGTTACCGGTATCCGGGGATATTTTGAAAAAACGGGTTTCTCCAGAGCAGTCCTGGGCCTTTCCGGTGGTATTGATTCAGCGGTCACCCTTGCCCTTGCCGCCCAGGCTCTCGGCCCCGCGAACGTTCATTCCCTTCTGATGCCCTCAGCCTATTCCTCGGATCATTCAATAAGCGATTCAATTGACCTGTGCAACAATCTCTCCTGTCGCTTCAACATTCTCGATATCCAAAAGAATTTTGACAGTATCAAATGCATCCTTTCGCCCCTGTTCAAGGAACTCCCCGAGGATATAACCGAGGAAAATATTCAGTCCAGGATAAGAGGCATCCTGCTTATGGCCTACAGCAATAAGTTTAACAGCCTTCTTCTGAATACGAGCAACAAAAGTGAATCGGCCGTTGGTTATGGCACATTGTACGGCGACATGGCCGGAAGCCTGAGCATATCTGGGCGATGTTTATAAAACGGATGTATATCGACTTGCAAATCACATTAACCAGAAGGGCGAGATTATTCCTTTAAATATCATAAATAAAGCCCCTTCTGCTGAGCTGAGACCGGGACAAAAAGATACGGATTCCCTTCCCGCTTATGAAGTCCTGGATAATATCCTGGATGAATATATCGGGAAGCGAAAATCCGCTGAAAAGATCATTAGTGAAGGATTTGACGAGGAACTTGTATTAAAGATAATCCGATTGATCACCCAGAATGAATATAAACGGATCCAAACTCCCCCGGTACTTAGGATTTCTTCCAAAGCCTTTGGGGCAGGAAGAAGGATGCCCCTGGTAGCGAAATATTAATTCCAACTGGATAAATTCCCTTAACTTTGGGAATATCAGCATTAAAAACAAAATTACCAATACTCATGGGACAAAGGATTTTGAATTGTGATAATTGTATAGATAGTCCCAAATCTGTGTTCAATAATTTAACGGCGAAAGAAAAAGACCTTATCAGGAAAAACCATAGCTGTGCTTTTTATAAAAAAGGGGACATCATTTTCCGGGAGGGCGATCTGCCAAGTGGACTTATCTCACTTTCTGAGGGTAAAGTAAAAGTCTTTAAAGAAGGGGTGGGGGGAAGGGAACAAATCGTAAGGATGGCCAGTCCCATTGGATTTATTGGTTACCGGGCCCTTTTTGCGGAGGAGCATCATACGGCAACCGCTGTTTCTATTGTTGATTCTATTGTCTGCATTATTGATAAAGAAACGGTATACAGGCTTCTGAAATCCAACTCTGCCCTGAGCCTAAGCATAATCAGAGCTTTTGCCACCGAGCTGGGCTTTTCAAATAACCGTACGGTCACCCTTACCCAAAAACATATACGCGGGCGGCTCGCGGAATCCCTGATATTCCTCAAGGATACCTATGGTTTTGAAGAGGATGGGCAATCCATAAAAATTTATCTGTCGCGTGAGGACATTGCCAACCTTTCCAACATGACCACATCCAACGCTATCAGAACCCTTATTCATTTTGCGGGCGAGGGAGTGATTTCCGTTGAAAGGCGGAAAATCAAAATTCTTAATCTGGGCAAGCTGGAAAAGATCAGTGAGCTGGGGTGAAATTTATTCCATTCAAATTTCCTGGAATTCATATAAGAAAGCAGCTCTAATGCCAGACGATTCTCCGGAGAACTGGTAACTTGTTGTCCGGAGGGTATAGAGAATTTATAATTTCCCACTTAGTTGTTAAGGATTTACAGACATTTCTGTCTCATCCGTCAAACAGCTAACGTAAAGGATAAACAAGTTTGAAGGAATGTGTACAAAGTATTTGAAATTTAACCCTGTTAGCGTAACTCGACCAAACTCAACTTAAGATTATCCAACCGTGTTTCGAAAGTGAAAATCTTATTGTACTCCCTGTTTTTTACCGCCTCGTTTTCCTCTCTTATATAAAGTACCCCGGGTTCAGGTTCCAGTTCCCACCTCTTTAGCACTTCCTCCCGCTCCCTGCTAATATAATAAGTACTTACATGCTGTATGCGGGTATTCCCCAACAGGTATAACTCATGCCCCTGGCTCAATTCAGCAGCGACCCTGGCCCCATTTTTCTGATATTCATCGGTGCCGGTGTGAATCCGGTGGGGTACAACAAAGAGGTTAAAAGCGATCCTGGATATCAGTAAAAAAGAAACCATGACAAATGGCCATTCTGCTTTAAGCCTAAAGAAGTAGTAGAAAACAGTGCCCATCAAGCACAAAACGATTATGTATTTGAGAAGAAAAAATGGATAAATCGAAAGGTCAATGAAGCCGGGAAATGAAATGATCAACAACAACATGGCACATGCAATGGCATAAATAGAAATCTTTACCACCTTAGGCAAAACCGATTTGATCGATGGGGTAAAATTATAGTAACTGTGAAAAAGAAGTCCGAAAAAAAGAGGAAGGAACATAAAAAGGTACCGGGCATAGATGGCAGGGGACAACCAGTAAACAATAATATTAGCTCCAAAAACCACTATTAGCGACCGGGAATACTCCTGATCCCATAACCATCGCCAGTTGCCCCTCCTAAAAAGGATAATAATAAATAATGACCAGGGAAGAAAATGATATAAAAACTCAAAAGGAAAGGTAAATAAATGGGAAATACTGGAAAACATGCTATTTTCGAGAAAGGTCCTTTTGGTGGATTCAGAAACCAGGGCTTCAAAGTAATTGCTGAGCGGATTGTATGAATTATAGGCCAGAAAATAACTTCCGGTAAGCAGAATAAATACTGCGATCCCGGCTAAGTGGGAAATGGAAAGTAATTTTCGAAAATCCTTCCTAAGAATAAAGACAGAAAGTAATGTTATCCCTTGAAATGCAAGTGCAGGCAGGCCTTTCATTAAAAATGCAAGGGTAGTCAAAAACCATGAGAGGACAAAAAGAGGAAGATAATCTTTCTGCTTGTGATAATAAATAACGGACCAAAACATAAGATAGATGATCCATGAAAAACTTATATCTATCAATCCCTTTAAAGAATCGTAAAACAGGATCCTTCCGCAGGTTGCGATAGCCAGGGCAGTAAGAAGTGCAGCCCGCCTGCCCATCTCTTTTTTCATCGTGGAATAAACCGACCATGCAAAAAAGAATATAGAGACCACAACAGGCAACCTGAAACTAAATTCAGAATAACTGCCGGTTATCCTGGTAAACAGGATAAGCACCCAGTTAAAAAGCGGGGGCTTATTATAATAAAACTCCCCATTGATAGTCGGTACGATAAAATTCCCTCGAAAAATCATTTCCATGGATACGTTGGCACGGGTGGCTTCATCCAGGATAAAAGGGGACAATCCCAGGTTGATCAGGAATGCAGGGAAATAAAGCACAAAAATAAATATAAGCAATCCAACAGCTTTTTTGACATCAGAACCGCGCATTGCTTTGTTATCTTTTGTTTCCATATTATCAAGGCCTTTCCCCGGACAAAAATAAAAAAATAATCTGCACAAATACTTTCCATTTGGCTAAGCTTTATTTTAAGGATACCTTTGCATTCAAATTATTTCCCGGATGGATTTTATTGCTTTTTATTGCCTTTATGGATTACTTTGGCTTCTGTCCCGTTTACCGGTGAGGATTTTATATTTCATTTCTGATCTGATCTTTCCTTTTTTTTATTACCTCATCCCCTACCGCAAAGCTATCGTGAAGCGGAACATTTCAGCCTCTTTCCCTACCTGGGAAAAGAGAAAAGTGAATAGAACGGTACGAAAATTTTACTCTTACCTGATAGATTCCATGATGGAATCCATCATGTTTGCCTTCAAACCGGAGAATGAAATGATTAAACGCTTTGCATACAGAAATCCGGAGGTTTGCAATGAACTCTATAATAAAGGGAAAAGCATCCTATTGTTAATGGGCCATTACGGGAACTGGGAATGGTGCGCGACTATGCCCCTTTACCTGAAACATGAGGTTCTGGCTATTTATAAACCATTGCATAATCAATATTACGATCGGTTTATTAAGAGAAACCGCGAAAAATATGGGGTTGTTACTATTCCTACTGATAAAACGCTGAGAATAATGACCGACTACCATTCCAAAAAGCTGCCTATCTTAACTATGTTCCTGGCAGACCAGCGCCCACGTCTGGCACAAATCCAACATTGGATCAACTTTTTAAATCAAGACACTCCTGTGATCCTGGGGCCTGAAAAAATTGCGAAAAGGTTGGACGAAGCGGTGGTTTTTTTCAATGTTATCCCTGTAAAAAGGGGGTATTATGAAGTCTGGTTCGACTTATTATCCGAAAATCCGAATGAAACCGGATTGCATGAAATCACGGAAAGATATTTTTCAAGGTTGGAAGAAATGATCATTGAACATCCCTCCTATTGGTTATGGAGCCATAAACGCTGGCGGCATAAAAGGGAAGATTTCGATAAGTTAAGATTAAAAAATTGAGAAAAACATTTATGAGGATCCTGGTTACCGGCATATATGAACCTGAATACAACCGCAATCTTGTTTTACTCACAGGCCTGAGGAAGAAAAACATCGAACTGACCGAATACCCCTATCTGTACAGAACCGCCAGGGTGAAGCGTGAATTAATACAATTGTCAAAAAATGCAGATCTGATTTTTCTTCCAAGTTTTACCCATCTGGATGTTCCATTTATAAAATCATTCCTGGACCTTCCACTCATCTTTGACCCGTTAGTCTCGAGATATCTGTCGAAAGTATTTGATTATCGAACCGTATGGAAGTTTTCTCCCAGAGCCTACCGAAACTACCTCAAGGATAAAGTAAGTTTCCAAATGTCGGATCTTATTATTTCCGACACCAGGGCCAATAAAAATTACTACATGGATAAATTCCGGATTAAGGAGGATAAGATATTTATCCTTCCGGTCGGGATGATCAAGGATGATTTCTATCCTATGGAAAATAATAATGCGAAGGAGGGGGATGCATTCATTGTCGGTTTTTACGGTTCTTTCATTCCTTTGCACGGTATGGATAAGATTATCGAAACCGCTCGGATCCTGCAAAACCATAAAAACATTAAATTCAGGATATACGGTGACGGCCATGGGTTTAGGGAAATTCTCAAGGCCAGAGAGCGGGAAGGTCTCGATAATCTTAGTCTCGAGGGATGGGCCCCTTACGAGGGAATCAACAGGCTAATTAATCAGTTCGATCTTTGCCTTGGTGTTTTCGGTGATAGCCTGAAAACTGACCTGGTAATACCCAATAAGGTATTCCATTATTCCGCCTCGGGAAAACCTACATTAACAAAGGATACAGAAGGGATCAGAGAAATTTTCGAAGATGGTGAAACGATTTTGCTCTGCCAAAATGATCCAGTGGAAATGGCCGAAGTAATCCTGCGCCTGGAGAAAGAAAGAAACAGGCTTGTAAAAATAGGCGCTGCAGCAAGGGAACTGGTAATTTCGAATTACAATGAAGATATTCTTGCAGGGATATTTTTAAAACAGGCAAATAAATTAGTGGAGAATCAAAGAAAAAAAAATCATACCCGGGGCAATTAACTCACCTGCTTTATAGAGTCGTTTCCTCCAATGGCATTTCAAGCAGCTTTTCAAGATTTTCCTCTGTCCGGTCAATAGAGAAAAATTCCCTCGCCCTGCGCCGCCCCTCCCGGCCCATTGAAACTTTTAAATTGCGATCCCTGATGAGCCGTTCAATTTTATCGGCAAGTTCCTGGGTGTCAAAAGGGGCAACAAGAAAACCTGAAACATTATCCTCAATAATTTCCGGATTACTGCTGATGTCAAATGCAACAACAGGGATACTTGAAGCCATCGCTTCAACAATAACATATCCAAAACCCTCCCAGATAGAAGAAAGTACGAAAATATCTATGGATTCCATGAACCCTCTCATATCATCCACAAAGCCCATAAATTTTACAATCCCATCCAGATTTCTTTTGGACACAAGTTCTTTCAAATCATTTTCGATCTTCCCATGCCCGGCGATGAGCAACTTTATGTTACATCCCCGGTTTACCAGTATTTCCGCCACATCCACTAAATATTTCTGGCCTTTCTGTCGGACAAGCCTGCCTGCATTTCCGATGACCACCTCATTTCCTTCCCTTTCATAATGGAACCGGACAGGATCATTATCATATTTGGAAAGATTTATCCCGTTATAAATAATCCTAATTCTATCCGGGGATATAAGCTTTGGATTTTTGGAAAGAATCGTCCTTTTGGTTTCTTCTGAATTGGCTATTATTTCATCCACCACGGAACCAAACAGGAACCGGTTCAGGAAAGTATTCCTAATTGGTATGGCACTGCCACGGCGGTATATAATACGCTTTACCCCGGCAATTTTAGAGGCCAGGCCAGCAACTTTCAGATCAGCCGAAAGGTTGATGATGATGGTGTGGACTCCCAATGACTTTAACATGTAAGCAAGCCTGAGAACCTTAAATGGATTGGCAAAGCTCAGATTACTAATTCTAAGATTTATGCAGTTCACTCCGGTTCCATTCAATTTCTGCCTCAGTTCACTTCTTTTATTGGTGACAACGAGTACAGGATAATCTTTCTTCTGAAGACGGGTTGACATGTCCAAATGCCATTTTTCGCCTCCACCCCACGACTTAACAGAGTTAAAAAAACAAATGACCTTATCCGACTTTTGTTTTTCCAGCCTATACAGGTTTCTCAGCTTTACGTATTTAAGAAAGGTCTCATGCGAAGCATTCACTGAAACAACCAGTCCATAAAAACCATCCAGGAAACCCATTTTCAGAACATAATCCCTGAATACCCGCCATAAAGGGTGAAAAATAAGGTTGAAATACCCGGATTTTCGGCCTTCCTTATAATAGGCATGAGCCACAATGCTGGAAAACTTATTGATCTGGGCAATGTGCTCTTCAATTGAATAATAGGAATAATGCAAAAGGTCCCCTTTAAGAAACTTTTTCTCCGCCCCCTTTTTCAATTTAAATTTATCATGAGGGTTTAACCCTCCCCATTCCCCTTTCCGGCTGTCCCATAACCTCATCTTCCGGGCAGGATACCAACTGGTATGCCTGATCCATTTCCCGCAATAATTGGTCAGACGATTGAAATAATACCCGTCATAAAGCCAGTTTTTCTTCACTTCAAGAATCGATTTTTTTAAACGGAAGGAGAGGACTTCATCGGCATCCAGCGAAAGTATATGCGGGTAGGTTGCTTGTGTAATGGCCCAGTTTTTTTGTTCAATATGACCTTCGAAAGAATGCTGGACAAACCTGGCTCCAAAAGATTTTACAATTTCCCCCGTCCGGTCTGTAGAGTAAGAATCCACCACTACAATCTCGTCGGCAACTTCTTTGACTGACTCGAGGCATCGGGCAATGTTTTTTTCTTCGTTAAAGGTAATAATGACAACTGATAAACGGGGCATTGAATGAATTTTAGGCGAAGATGGCTAATAAATGCTATATTTCCAATAATGATTACTCCCTGTAATATATTCTCCTAACCCTGGCGGAAATTCCGGAAAGTATCTCGTAGGGAATGGTTCCTGCCGCCTCTGCCATATTTTTAACAGGAATAGCCTTTCCAAATATTTCCACCCTGTCCCCTTCCCCGGCATCCACCTGCGTGATATCGACCATACACATATCCATACATATATTCCCGATTGTGGGTACAAGCTGTTGGTTGACAAGGAAGGAGGCTTTTCCGTTTCCCAGGGAACGTGGCAGACCATCTGCATACCCAACAGGCAGAGTGGCTACTCTCGTTCTCCCTTTCAATCTTCCTTTTCTTCCATAACCAACCGTCTCAGATTTGTCCAACTCCATGATATGGGCAATCTTTGTCTGGAAGGTCGAAACTTCGCGCAATTTCCCTTCAGAGAAACTGCTGACTCCATATAAGCCTATTCCCAGGCGCACCATATCGAACTGATTTTCAGGGAATCTTTCTGCCCCCGCAGAATTCAATATATGAGATAAAAATTCCAGACCGGTTGTCCTTCTGATTTCTGAAACAGCCTGGGTAAAATCATCTATTTGTTTGCGCGTAAACTCATCGAAAGAGGGATCGTCAGCTGCGGCCAGGTGGGAAAAAACAGAAGCAATCCTGAAAACATCTGAATTTAACTGCTCTCCAAGAGTGTTAATCTCCTTTAGGCTGAAGCCCAATCGATGCATCCCGGTATCTATTTTAATATGAACCGGGTATCCCGTGATCCCACTCCTGGAAAGAAAATGGCCAAACCGGGTCAATATCTTGAAGTTATACATTTCTGGCTCAAGCATGAAACCGGTAAGCAGCGGAAAATCTTCCTTCTCGGCATTCATGACCATTATGGGGAGGCTTATGCCATTTTTGCGCAGGGCAATGCCCTCATCGGCAAAAGCCACTGCAAGGTAATCGGCTTTATGGTACTGAAGGGTATTGGCGATTTCTACCCCTCCGCTGCCATAAGAAAAAGCTTTCACCATAGCCATAATTTTTGTAGAAGGACGAAGAATCGATTTATAATAGCGGTAATTGTCCACCAGGGCATTAAGGTCAATTTCCAGGGTTGTGCGGTGCGACTTTTCCTGAAGAACGGATGTAATCAGCTCAAACCGGTATTTGCGGGATCCTTTTAAAAGAATGGCTTCGTTGTTGAACGAGAATTTTTCAATATTTTTGAGAAACTCATCCGTATCTTTATAGAAAAAGGAGCGGGACGAAGAAAACAGGGAAGCATTCTGAAGCAAGTCCTCACCGATTCCAATCAATAATTCTATCCCGTTTCTTTGAACCAATCCTGAAACCTCCCCATAAATATCCGACGCATCCCGGCCGCTTTGTAAAATATCGGATAAAATCAATGTTTTTGAGGCATTTTGTTTTTGCTGATTGAGAAAATGCACCGCATTGTAAAGAGAAATGAGATCGGAATTGTAGGAATCGTTAATTATTGTGCAGTTATTTGCTCCCTTAAGGATTTCCAGGCGCATGGCCACGGGCTCCAGTTTTTTCATGGCATCACTGATAAATTCCGGATTGAAGCCAAGGGTAAGGAGCAGGACAAATATATGGACGGAATTCTCGACCGATGCATGATCTGTGAAAGGAATTGAATAGCGGATATTCACTTTCCCCTTTATCCTTATTTCAGTGGTTCCCTCATGAGTTTGTGAGGTGACCCGATAGGCCGGCTTTCCATTTCTCCCCCAGGTGACAGTTTGGATATCAGGAAGAATCATGGATATGGCCTCCTCAATCTCTCTATAGTCGGTACAATAAACAAGGCTTTTGCAACGAACGAACAAGGAAAGTTTTTCTATTGCTTTCTGCTCCAGAGAGTGGAAGTTTTCCTGATGGGCAGAGCCAATATTGGTGATGATGCCGATATCCGGACGAACTATACCTTCCAACCGTTCCATTTCACCTGGTTGTGAGATACCCGCTTCAATAATTGCAAGATCATAACTATTGTCCATCAATAGCAGGGACAATGGAACGCCAACCTGTGAATTATAGCTTTCCGGGCTACGAACCACCCTCTTCCTGTCATGAAGGATCTGATATATCCATTCCTTTATTATCGTCTTTCCGTTACTTCCCGTAATTGCCACTAACTGGCCTTCAAATTCAGAACGTACAACTGCCGAAATCTTTTGCAGTGCTTTCAGGGGCTCCCTTACTTTTAGGAAAACGGCATTTTCGAAACCCTCTGCGGAGAAATCCCGGGAAACAATAAAAGCTTTCACTCCCAAAGTATAGAGTTCCGGTATATAGGTATGTCCATCATTCCTGGGACCCCTTATTGCCACAAAAATCCCGGTGCTTTTTCTGTCAGGACTTCTGCGGCTATCAATAAAGATGGTGCTGATTTCAATAGAGGGATCCCCCGATATTTCACCCTCAGTTATCGATGCTAGTTCTTTCAGGCTAAAGATTCTCATTCTCTTTGGACTTTTTTCGTGCAGTTTCCACATCAAAGCATTTCCGGCACAAAGGTTCGTAAATATCGGTCTCACCAAGCACAACGAGTTTATCTGAAATGCCTTTTCGATGGGTATACTGGGCAAGGTTTCCGCATTTCACACAGATGGCGTGGACCTTGGTAACATATTCAGCGGTGGAAAGCAATGCCGGAACCGGTCCAAAAGGCCTTCCCTTGTAATCCATGTCAAGTCCCGCAACAATTACCCTTGCCCCATTTGATGCCAGAACATTGCATACCTCAACCAATCCCATATCAAAAAATTGGGCTTCATCGACTCCTACCACCTCAACCGTGTTGGCCAATAGCAGAATGTTCCCGGAAGATTCCACCGGGGTCGACCTGATAGAATTTTCGTTGTGGGAGACCACGCTTTCCGCTGAATATCTTATGTCGATGATTGGTTTGAAAATCTCCACACTTTGTTGAGCAAACTGGGCCCGACGGAGCCTGCGGATAAGTTCTTCAGTCTTTCCGGAGAACATGGAACCCGAAATTACTTCAATCCATCCCCGGCGGTCAGCTTTATTAATTGAATTTTCAAGAAACATTGGATAAGATATTCCTAATAATATCGTTATTTTTGTGAACTACTTTATTGTGAATCTATTATATACAAATACTTATGACTTATCCCCGGACCCTGGAAATTATCATTAAAGATATACAAGATATAGAAAAACTGGTTATCAATTTTAATAATTATTCCCATATTCCTCAAATTGAACTGGACCTGGCACTCTCTAAGCTCCGGAACCTTTATGATCTGCTTCTCATGTATAAGCAGCTGGGGAGCGAAGAGGCTGAGGGTACCCTGCCAAAAGAAATTAACGATAAAGAGGAGATTATTCCGGAGGAAGAGGTGACCGGTAATTCAGGTTCAGAGATCCCTGACAAGACGGTTACTGATGACCTTTTATTGGATGCAGCGAACAAAAGCAAAAGAAAAGAGAAAATGATCAGTTCAGAAAGTTCTGAACAACAAACTGAAGCAGCAGAGGAAATTAGAGAAGAAATTGTCCGGCTTCAAAAAAAACAGCAGGCAATACTTTCCGAAAAGCTGGCCGGCAAGCAGGAGTTTATCAATGAAAAGCTGGGGAACAAGTCAAATAAAGATGACCTCTCGTCACGATTGCTTTCCTCCTCTATTCAAAGCATAAGCGGCAGCATGGGAATCAATGACAAATTTTTCTTCATACGTGAACTTTTTGGCGGGGACCCGATTTTATTTCGCGAGGCAATGGAACAACTCGATAATATGCCCAATTTTAATGCTGCCCTGGACTACCTGAAAAGCAATTTTCAATGGGATTTTGAAAGCAGTACGGTAAAGCAATTAATGAACCTCGTCCGCAGAAAATTAATCCGTCTGGAACATGAGTAAACTCTACCTCGTCCCCACTCCTATCGGTAACCTTCAGGATATCAGCTTCAGGGCACTGAATGTTCTGAAATCCTGCAATCTCATTCTTGCGGAAGATACCCGAAAGACAGGTATCCTTCTACGGCATTTTGAGATCGAAAAGACCGTATGGGCACACCATAAATTTAATGAGCATAAGGCATCCGGCTCCATTATAGAAAAATTGCAGGCTGGGAATACTATAGCCCTGGTAAGTGATGCAGGAACACCGGGAATTTCAGATCCCGGATTTCTGCTGGTAAGGGAATGTATCAAAAACAATATCCCTGTGGAAACCCTTCCCGGGCCGGTTGCCCTGATCCCCGCCCTGGTAAATTCAGGCCTTCCCGCTGATCGTTTTGTCTTTGAAGGTTTCCTCCCCGTAAAAAAGGGTAGGAACAAAAGGCTGGAAGAATTAAGAAATGAGGAACGCACCATGATCTTTTATGAATCTCCTTTTCGGCTTCTAAAAACCCTTAAGAACCTTGCGGAAATTTTTGGCCCGGAAAGAAAAGCCTGCGTATCCCGGGAACTGACCAAGATTTACGAGGAAAATATCCGGGGCAGCCTTTCGGAAATTATCACCCATTTTTCCCAGACTACCATCAAAGGGGAAATTGTTATCGTGGCTGAAGGGCGGAGATAACCCGTCCATTTTCGTACACCCCCTGTCCTGTAACCGTTCGATTGGAGTATTTATTTAATGCGTATTGATATGTTTATATCATTGATTTATAGCCTATTATCATTATTGGCATACATAATGAGAAGATATAGCAGACTCAAAAGTATTAAATTATGAAAACACAAATTCCATATCAGAAAATTAGCCGGAATACTTTCGCATTTTTGTTTCTGATTGCCATCATGACCTCCGGCACTTTCGCCCAGAAAGAAACACTGTGGCCTGCCTCATTTCAGATTTCTGTGATACAACAGTTTGACAAACTGATTTCCGTAACGAACCACGCTTCCGGAAACGAACTTTTTGAGGAGGAAACGCTCCCCCTGGAAAACTGGATGATCGATTTAAATGAATGGGTTTTAAAAGCCGAACCTCTCCAACAGGAGAATATGCTGGTCGACTCTACTATCATCGAGGAAGATCTTAAGCTTGAAAGTTGGATGACCGAAACAAACTGGATGGACAAAAAAGCTAACCTTAGTTCAAAATAAAAAAGATTGTTTTAATTTCACCGGTCTGAAGTTCATATTTCGGTGATCATCCTAAGTATATTTTATTTGGAATGGGGAGGTATAAACACATTTATTTTGATCTGGACCGGACCTTGTGGGATTTCGAGAATAACTCCCTGGAAGCATTGATGGATATATACCATAAGTACAAACTTGAACAACACTTTTCCGACGGAAAGGATTTTGTAAGCACCTATCATCTTCATAATGAACGCCTGTGGGAACAGTACAGGGAGGGAAACCTGACAAAGAATATACTGCGGTCAAAAAGATTCCGGTTATGCCTGGAAGATCGAAAAGTCAAGGATCACAAACTCGCCGCGACCATAGGAGATGAATATCTGCTGTTGAGTACGATTAAAACCCGGCTGTTCCCAAACACCCACGAGATCCTTGTGTATCTTAAAGAAAGATACCACCTGTATATACTTACCAATGGTTTTAGGGAGACACAATTAAGTAAATTAAAAAATTGTGGTCTCGAAATTTATTTTGAAAAAGTCTTCACCTCTGAGACCATCGGGGTTAACAAGCCGAACCAAAAAATTTTCGAATGGGCTGTAAACTCCGTCAATGCCCGGAAATCCGAATGCCTGATGATAGGTGACGATGAAAAGGTAGATATCATTGGTGCAAAACAATTTGGGATGGATACTGTCTTTTTTAATCCCGCGGAAAGGGAATATTCCGTAAAACCCGAATATGTTATCAAGGATCTGATTGAACTGAAGAATTTTCTGTAAAATGTGGGGAAGCCGATAAGAATGGAAAATGAAAATTGCACCCCTTCCCGTCAAAAATTGGCTGTTGAAAAACTTTTAAGGGTGTATTAAAATGGCTGATCTTCGAAGCCGGTATTCTTCCCCAAACCAAAATCAACATTTCTTCCTCCCCCGACTTCATGGTTTATTTTTGAACCGTAAGTTACAACTGGTGCCCCATCATCATAGATCGGTTCAATGATATCCAAATCGGTAAATTTGGCAAATTCATCCTTGAACTTAAGGTGTACATCCCCAATAGCCCCGTTGCGGTGCTTGGCTAAGATTATTTCCGCTAGCCCCTTCACGGAATTTCCTTCATCATCCACATCCATCCCGTATTTCTCCGGCCGGTGAATGAAAATAACAATGTCGGCGTCCTGTTCTATGGCCCCCGATTCACGTAAATCGGAGAGTTGGGGACGTTTATTCCCCGATCTCAGCTCCACCGAACGGTTGAGCTGTGACAAGGCAATGATTGGAACATTCAGCTCTTTGGCAATTGCCTTAAGAGACCTGGAAATGTTACTCACTTCCTGTTCACGGTTTCCCTTTCCATCGGAGGGCCCCGACATTAACTGCAAATAATCAATAATGATAACCTGAACATCATAAAGGTTTTTCAATCGCCGGCATTTTGCGCGCAGCTCGAAGACGGATATTGCCGGGGTATCATCAATATAAATGGGTGCTTCCACCAGGTTTTTAATTTTATAATCCAGTTGCTGCCATTCCCATGCTTCCAGCCTCCCATTCCGAATCCTGTCGGAGGGCAACTCCGTCTCAGAGACAATGAGACGGTTAACCAGCTGAATCGAGGACATTTCCAGGGAAAATATAGCCACTGCCTGATTATGTTCCACCGCCATATTTCGGGTCATGGAGAGCACAAAAGCAGTTTTTCCCATGGACGGTCTTGCCGCGATAATCACCAGATCGGAGCGCTGCCAGCCAGAAGTAAGCCGGTCCAGTTTGGTAAAGCCAGAAGGAACACCACTGAGGCTGTCCTCTCTTTTTGAAGCTTCCTCAATTTGAAGGATAGCCTCTTTTATGAGTACGTTGATCTTGGCTGTTTCCTTTTTTATGCTTCCTTCAGCAATCTCAAATAACTGGGATTCAGCCGAATCGAGAAGCTCATCCACGTCCTGACTCTCGTCGAATGCCCTGCTTTGGATATCGGAAGAGACCCTAATCAATTCCCGCTGGATAAATTTCTGGGCAACAATCCGGGCATGAAATTCCAGGTGTGCTGCTGAAGCAACCCTGCTGGTTAGTTGGGTTATATAGGCAGCTCCCCCAATAATTTCCAACTCACCTCTTTTCTTTAATTCTTCGGTTACAGTAAGGATATCGACTGGTTTTTGAACCATGGAAATATCGATAATGGCACGAAATATTTTTTGGTGGGACTCCACATAAAAACTCTCCGGCTTGAGGATGTCGAGTACAGCGATAATGGCATCCCTTTCAATCATGATGGCACCTAAAACCGCCTCTTCCAACTCAATAGCCTGGGGGGGAATCCTGCCATAATCCATATTCAGCTTTTCTATTCCGGGACTTTTTTTTGTAGTTTTCGTGGCCATAATCGCAAAATAATTTTGGATTTCAAAGTTAACCATAAAATGCAGGCGGATAAAAAATCTTTGATCAAAGTTGCATCGAAAATTCACTTTCCGAAATATCACTTTTCTATTTTAATGATGTTCATTGAGCTTAACAGGATAAAAAATTTATTAACAATCGGGTTCCATTCTCTACCTTTGCACATGAATAAAATTATCTTCACAAACAGCGATCTATTTTGGTATGATTTGTTTTCCAAATGCAAAAATTAACCTGGGACTTTTTATCGTCGAAAAACGAGAGGATGGATACCATAACCTGCAGACCCTGATGGTGCCTACCGGACCGAAAGATATTCTTGAATTTATGGTCTCCGGTGAAGATTCCTTTCATCTTTCCGGCAACATTAACCCTATTCCGGACGATGACAACATTGTCGTGAAAGCGAGAGACTTAATACGATTGAATCATCCGATCCCCCCCCTGAAAATTTATCTTCACAAGGCTATTCCTGCCGGGGCAGGCCTTGGAGGAGGATCCTCAGATGCCGCTTTCTTTTTAAAAGAGGTCAATAGTAGTTTCAATCTAGGAATAAGTACAGACAAACTTAGGAAATATGCTGAAAAGCTGGGGAGCGACTGTGCCTTTTTCATTGAAAACAAACCTGCCTATGTATGGTCAAAGGGAGAAAAGCTGGAGCATCTGCACACCGCTGGGCATCCTTATTATTTATATCTGTTTTATCCGGGGATACATATCTCAACCAAAGAGGCCTACTCACAAATTCAAGCCTTCAAACCGGAAAAAGAGATCCGGGACATTATTCAATCTGGAATAGCCAACTGGAAAGGATTCCTTGTTAACGATTTTGAAAAAGGACTCTTCAAAACCTATCCGGTACTGGCAGGGATAAAAGAACTGCTTTACAGATCAGGTGCGCTCTATGCCTCCATGTCGGGAAGCGGTTCATCCATCTATGGAATTTTTGAGGAGAAAACCAGGATTTCTGCGGATGATATGCGTGAACTATATCCGGCTAAAAAATTATGGGAAGGAAATATAAAGTTTTAATAGCTGGTTTATCGCTCCTCTTTAACCATATAATCTTAAAGATGAAAGTACCCGATAAAATATACCCCTACTCTATTTCAAATATCAGATGTCCCTTAGGTATTTTATCTCCGGTAGAGACATTGATACTTAAAATTACCCCATCCATAGGCATGTTCACGATATTCCGCATTTTCATGGCCTCAAGGATCAATACGGGCTCACCTTCGTGAAGTTCCTGACCCTCTTTTGCAAGAATATCCACGATGGTCCCTGGCAGGAAGGACAAAATTTTCTTTGGATCATTAGGGGTCCAACTTTTCCTGGCTAAAAACTTCTTCGTATAAAGGGTTTGATATTCAGTCCCCTGAAGTAAAAATTTTTCATACTGAATTGCTGGAGCTGCAGGTCTCTTTTTTGATCCGGATTCCTTTTTCCTACCTGCTTTTTCCTGCTTTGCTTGTTTTGCTACCATAACCTGTTCAGTTTAAAAAGGGGGAACCCCATGTTTTTTTCGTGGCATTGCTACATCTTTTGTTGCAGAGACCTCAATGGCATGTTGGATAACCTGACGGGTTTCCTCCGGTTCAATGACAGAATCGATGTAACCCTTTGCAGCAGCAACATATGGATTTGCAAATTTCTCTTTGTACTCATCGACCATTTTCTTTCTCATGGCTTCCGGATCTTCTGCAGAGGTGATTTCTTTGCGGAAGATAATATTTGCAGCCCCTTCAGGCCCCATAACTGCGATCTCGGCCCCTGGCCAGGCAAATACAAAATCAGCCCTGAGGTGACGTGAATTCATGGCAATATACCCACCCCCGTAAGCTTTGCGAAGGATGAGGGTTATTTTGGGAATGGTTGCTTCACTATAGGCATACAATATTTTTGCTCCATGACGGATTACCCCGGCGTGCTCCTGGTCTACCCCTGGTAAATAACCCGGCAAATCGACAAGGGTTATAATAGGGATGTTGAAGGCGTCGCAAAAGCGGATAAACCTGCCGGCCTTGTCGGATGAATCCACATCCAGGACACCGGCCAGAACTAATGGTTGATTGCATACAAAACCTACCGTTTCTCCTTTGATCTTACCAAATCCGATAACCATATTTTTTGCCCACATCTCCTGTACTTCCATGAAATCGGAACTATCTACAAGGCATCGGACGACATCACGTACATCATAAGGTTGCCGGGGATCTTCCGGAACAATGTTGGTAATGTCCATGCCTTTCAAGGGTGGCTGAGGATCAGCTTTGATGGCTTTCTGGTTGTTGCTCCAGGGGAGGAAGGAAAGCAATCGTTTGATCTGTGAGAAGCATTCCAGCTCCGACTGAGCAAAAAAATGGGCATTCCCGGTTATTTCACTATGGACCCTTGCCCCCCCAAGTTCCTCCATGCTTATTTCCTCACCCAATACTGTCTTGATGACTTCAGGTCCGGTAATGAACATTTTTGAAATATTTTCAACGACGAATACAAAGTCGGTCAGAGCAGGGGAGTAAACAGCTCCTCCGGCACATGGCCCCAGAATTACCGAAATCTGTGGAATAACCCCCGATGCAAGGGTGTTCCTGAAAAAAATCTCTCCATACCCAGCAAGTGAATTGACCCCCTCCTGAATCCTGGCCCCACCGGAATCGTTAATCCCGATAAGGGGCATTCGCATTTTCAGCGAGTGGTCCATGATTTTCGTTATCTTGCGGGCATGCATGGATCCCAGTGATCCTCCTGCAACGGTAAAGTCCTGTGCAAAAATGCAAACAGGTTTTCCGGCAATAGTCCCTGTACCAATAACCACACCATCGCCATGGAGAATTTTTTTATCCATATCGAAATCCCGTGCATCATGCTCGGCAAATAAATCATATTCGTTGAAACTGTCCTTGTCAAGTATCCCGCGGATACGTTCTCTTGCTGTCAGTTTTCCCATGGCAAACTGCTTCTGCATAGCCTGTTCACCACCACCCTGGAGGACTTTCTCCCTCCTTTTCTTGAGATCGAGGATCTTTTTATTCATCGCTTCAATAATTATTTTTCTTTAAAAAATGAGCCTGCTAAATTAGTTTTTTTTCGAATTTTGAGAATACAACATTAGCAAATACTTGCTGTTTAAAAAAGTTTGTCCCTAAAAAACAGGATAAAAAAATCTTATTTATCAGTATTACTGATATTTATAATTTAGCAAATACGTTTTCTATTTCAGATCAATTTTCTGAACAACATTTTTTTATCGATGGATAGATGATAATTATCTCAACTTTTCCTGATCACTCATCACTTCGGCGCCAGTTTATACATCACCAGCGCGATCCCGGAAAATAAAATATTGGGCAGCCACACGGCCAGAAGGGGGGGCAAGCTTCCGCCGATTGAAAACTGAGAAGAAAATTGCATGAAAAGGATATACCCGAAACTGATCATCAATCCTGTCCCCAATTGCATTCCGATTCCTCCCCGGACTTTTTTGGAGGAAACGGCTACACCAATGAGGGTTAGAATGAAAGTGGAGAAGGGGAATGCGGTCCTTTTGTACCGCTCGATCAGGTAGGCCGTTACATTGGTTTCCCCCTGCATCTTCGAAACCCTGATAAATTCGTTCAGCTCCCCGAGGCTCATGGTTTCAACAATATTCAGTCTTTGCGAAAAATCCTTCGGGTACATGTTGAGTGCGGTGTCCAGGGTATTGCCTGAAGTAATGGTCTCATGCATGCCTTCGAAATCCCGGATATAATACCGTCTGAGGGTCCATTTGTTCTTCACACTGTCCCAGGATATCTGATCGGCCATAAGCTTGGACCTAAGATCACCGTCCACGAATTTTTCCAGGGAGAAACTGTATCCGGTCATACTGTAATTGCTATAGCTTTCCATATAAATGAACAGGCCCGGTTCGATTTGCCTGTGTATATTCCTTCGGTTAAAATTATATGGCCGGCTATGAATATACTTCTCTTCAAATCCCAACTTCACCCGGTTCGCATCAGGAATTACAAAATTGGAAAGGCTGAAGGCAAATATAGCAATCAGTGCCGCCGATACCATATAGGGCAACAACAAACGTCGAAAACTTACGCCACTGCTCAGGATGGCTATTATTTCGGTATTATAGGCCATTTTTGAGGTGAAGAAGATCACGGAAATAAAGGTGAACAAGGAGCTGAAAAGAACCGCGAAATAAGGGATGAAGTTGAGATAATAATCGAATATCACCTCCTTGAAAGGGGCATGATTTTCTATAAAATCGTCAATTTTTTCAGAAAAATCGAAGATAACAGCAATGGACAATATAATGACTATGGAAAAGAAAAACGTTCCCAGAAACTTTCCGATGATATATATGTCGATTATTTTAAGCCCAAAAGGCTTTATAATCTTGTAGATAATTTTTTCACCATGGTCTCTTTCCATATACTGAATTCTCCGGATATTATTTTTTGACGCGCTTCCCGTACAAGCCATAAATAAAAGCCCAGATTGTGGATACTCGCTATCTGTGCTCCCAGCATTTCATTGGAAATAATTAAATGTCTGAGATAGGCACGGGAATAATCCCGGTCCACAAAGGTGGGGCCAAAAGGATCCAAAGGGCTAAAATCGTCCTTCCATTTATTGTTCTTTATATTGAGTATGCCTTCTGAAGTAAAAAGCATGCCGTTTCTTCCATTTCGGGTAGGCATGACACAATCGAACATATCCACCCCCAGTGCAATGGATTCGAGTATATTTGCCGGGGTTCCCACGCCCATAAGATAACGTGGTTTTGATTCGGGAAGTATTTGTGTCACTTCATATGTGATCTTGTACATCTCCTCAATCGGTTCACCAACAGACAATCCTCCAATAGCATTTCCCTCCATATCCATGGATGCGATAAATTCGGCAGAACGTTTGCGAAGGTCTGAAAAAACCGAGCCCTGGACAATAGGAAAATAGGATTGACTGTGGGAATAAAGATTTCCGGTCTGCAGGAAACGATCAACGCCTCTTTTTAACCACCGGTGAGTAAGTTCCATTGACCGGGAAGCATAATCATATTCACAAGGCCAGGGAGTGCACTCGTCGAGAGCCATCATAATATCGGCTCCAATCACCCTTTGTATATCCACCACATTTTCAGGCGTGAAGGTATGCTTCGAGCCATCAATGTGAGAATTGAACACGATTCCGTTTTCCTTTATCTTTCGGATGGAGGACAAGGAAAAAACCTGGTATCCGCCACTGTCTGTAAGGATATTTCCCTCCCAGTTAATAAATTTATGAAGTCCCCCGGCATTTTTGAGGATTTCAGCACCGGGCCTGAGGTATAAATGATAGGTGTTGCCTAAAATAATGGGAGATTTTATATCTTCCCCCAACTCTCGTTGGTGGATACCCTTAACACTTCCGGCAGTGCCCACCGGCATAAACATGGGGGTGGGAATAGATCCGTGATCTGTCTCAAGTGTACCTGCACGGGCATAGGATTTTTTATCGGTATGGAACAGTGTAAAGCGCATGAAAAAAATATGCTCAAAGATAGCATTAACAATTATGAGTACAATACCTGTTTGGAACCTATACAATTTTTACTCAAAAAAAATAGTGTCAGTCCAATTTTTATGTTGTTACTGAGGAAAAACTTTCATAAAATTGCGGGATAAAAACCCATTGCGTTGGCGGAAGATCTCTTCTTACATATCGACTTGTTAAACAAGCTCTTAGTGATTTTCTTTCTAAGTAGTCTGATCACCCAGCTCTATGTGCACCTTTTCATTTTCCGAAAGGCACTATTTAAACCTGCTCCTTTATCGGAAAAAGTTTCTGAAATTCTCCCCATTTCGGTTATTATATGCGCCAGAAATGAGGAGGATAATCTCAGAAACTACCTTCCTTCGATCTTAAATCAGAATTATCCCGATTTTGAAGTGGTGGTGGTCAATGATTGTTCGGACGATGATTCAGATATCGTACTTCAGGAATTTGCAGCCAAATATCCTCGACTCAAAGTATCAACCATAAAAAAGGATCCCATTTTTGTTCATGGAAAAAAACTTGCCCTCACGATAGGGATCAAGGCAGCATCCCACGATAACCTTCTTTTGACCGATGCCGATTGCAGTCCTGCCGGACCCGATTGGATAAAACTCATGTCGCGTAATTTTTCTCCCGATAAGGAGATGATTCTTGGTATCGGACTTTATAAAAAAAGAAAAGGCCTTTTAAATGCCATCATTCGCTTTGAAACCGCGTTTATCGTAATGCAATACATGGGCATGGCCAGGTACGGGAAACCCTATATGGGAGTGGGCCGCAACCTTGCCTATACCAAAGAGCTGTTTTTCAGGAATAAGGGTTTTGCTTCCCATGTAGGATTACCATCAGGCGACGATGATCTGTTCGTGAGGGATGCTGCTACCAAAACGAATATCGCGGTGGAAAACCATCCCGATAGCTTTACCTATTCCAATCCCAGGGAAAGCTTCCGCGATTGGTCTGAACAAAAACAGAGACATTTAAGCACGGGGAAATTTTATCAACAATCCACAAAAAATATATTGGGCGCTGAGTATTTCACCAGAATTCTCTTAAACCTAAGTTTTATAGTCCTTTTGTTTCGTTACGAACATATCGGAATTGTACTCGGGGCATATCTTATATTATTAATTATAAAGGCAATTAACCTTTTTCAGGTTTTAAGGAATTTGCATGAAAAGTTATTATTGCTACCTTCGCTGTTCATTGAACCTATGATGCCGTTTTTCTATGGTTTCCTGCATGTTTGTAACTTTTTAGACCGAAAAAAATAAATGGACTCGACCCCTACTCCTAACCTCTCCGATAAGGCCCAACAGGATTTTAACCTTGTTGAAAAGGCACGAATGGGTGATCAGAAAGCTTTCGCTGAGTTACTTGGACGTTACAGGGACGCCATCTACTTTATGCTCCTCAAAATGGTAAACAATCCCAGTGATGCTGAGGATCTGACCATTGAAGCATTCGGAAAGGCATTTAAAAATATAGGTCAATACACCCCCAATTATGCATTCAGTACCTGGTTGTTCAAAATTGCCACGAATAATTGCATTGATTTCATCAGACGAAAAAGGGCAAACACGGTATCCCTTGACCATACCATCGATGATGATGAGTCCTATTCACCCTCGGCAATTATTGCATCCGATTCCCCAACACCGGAAACCCATTTGATCAACCAGCAAAAGGTTGTTTTACTGCGCGAGGTAGTCAGTAATTTAAAGCCTCGTTACCGAAAACTGGTAGAACTTCGCTATTTTAAGGAGTTTTCATATGAAGAAATTTCCCAGGAACTGGACCTTCCCATTGGGACAGTTAAAGCCCAGTTATTCCGGGCCAGGGAACTCCTTTTTAACATACTGAAGAACACGAGCGACAGGATATAGGGTATTTATGGACCTGATCAAAAAGTATTTTCCGGATAGTTCGCATCAGCAACTGGCACAATTCCGGGAGCTAGATGCTCTTCTAAGGGAGTGGAACGAAAAGATCAACCTGGTTTCCCGCAAGGACATGCCTTTTCTCGTTGAGCGCCATATATTGCATTCCCTTTCCATTGCCAAACTGATTAAATTCCGCCCGGACACCAAAATCCTGGATGTCGGTACAGGAGGTGGTTTCCCCGGACTCCCGCTGGCAATTCTTTTTCCGGAGACAGAATTCACCCTTTCAGATTCCATTGGAAAAAAAATAATGGTGGTCCGGGACCTTGCTGAAAAACTCAGGCTCAAAAATGTGCACCCTGTGAATGAAAGGGCGGAAAAACTGAATTCCCGCTTTCACTTTGTGGTAAGTCGTGCTGTTACCTCATTACCGGAATTTTTTCAGTGGGTAAGCGGCCAATTCTGCCGGGAAAATTTTAACCCTCTTCAAAATGGGATACTTTACCTTAAAGGCGGCGATTTTGAGGAAGAGCTCATCCCTTTCCGGCGGAGGGTGAAAATCTTTTCCATTCGGGATTATTTTGAAGAGGAGTATTTTCAGACTAAAAAAATAATCTACCTAAGGGTCTCATAAACTGAATGGTATCTTATCTTACATTTTTATATTATTATAATACCCGATGAGTTAGGGAAGATACTTCAGGGTATATTTACTTTTGAATTAATTTATATCAAAATATTTTCGGTCTTTTCTTTTTGAAATTTAAAAAAAACCTTATTTTTGCAATCCATTTCAAAAAGAAAAAACGGGACTAAAGAATAATTGTCATGAAAAGAACATTCCAGCCTTCAAGAAGAAAGAGAAGCAACAAGCACGGGTTCAGGGAAAGAATGTCCACGGCAAACGGTCGCAGGGTCCTTGCTTCCAGAAGGGCTAAAGGAAGGAAAAAGCTTTCCGTTTCTGACGAAGGAAACTACAAGAAATAATTATTACCCTTTATCCTACGGAGTCTCTCATTCTCAATTTCCAATACCCTAAGTTCCGGATCAACTTTTTTGTGGTTATCCTTTAAGCCAGTTATTCCCTCCCGGAGATATTTACGCTTCCAGCGAGCATATAGCGAAGGAACTATTTGATATTTTCGGATGTAGAAGCCTGTCCTACCCGTTCCCCCTCCTGAAGAATCGATAAACGATCTTCAGGTGTGAATTTTCGTCGTTCTTTTGTCATAGTTCCCAAATTTAATCAGACCTAATTTGTTTTTAAAATTATGTCCAGCTATTTGGGGGGTTAAGACAATAGATACTTACTTAAGAGATGTTAAAACAAGATAAGCTTATGGTTTTTAAAATGTAAAATTATGGAAGCAGCAAATTTAAACATAAGCTTACCGCTTAATTTCAACCAGGTTGTTGACCTTGTAAGGCAATTGCCCTACAAAGAGAAACTTAAATTAAGTGAAGTATTGAAAAAAGAGACAAAGCAAAAAACGGAAAATGATACTATTTTGACCCATTTTGCAAGTGAAAAAGTATTGGCCAAAGACTGGCTGTTACCTGAAGAAGATGAAGCATGGAAAGATTTGTAATGGAACAAACAAAGAATTTTGTTTTTAATTTTGTCTTATAATTCCGTAAATTTGTATTTACACAGTCTTTTTAAGACTCAAAATAGGGTTTTATGGACAAAATAGCAGTTATTATTACGAACCTAAGAAAAGAAAAAAATTGATCGCAAACCGATCTAGCCGCACCTATTCTCTATTTTTGATCCCATAATCAGGGATTACAAAACACAACAAGCTTACACATCTTAAACTAATCGATTATGAATTTGCAATATATTTCAGACAGCAAAGGGCAAACAACTGGCGTATTCATTCCGATAAATGAATGGAACGACCTTAAAAACAAATACAAGGATATTGAAGGGGAGGATATCGATATTCCGGAATGGCACAAAGATTTGGTAAAACAGCGACTTGATGATTACAAAAAAAATCCTGGTTCTGCTTTGGATTTTGATTCTGCAATGGACGATATTGAAAAAGAACTGTAATGTATAAATCTGTAATCCTTCCCCTTGCAAAAGAAGATATTCGGGAAGCTGCCCTGTGGTATAACAAACAACAAAAAGGACTTGGTAAAAGATTTACTGCAGAAGTCCGTGAAAAAGTCCATTTTATCAGGCTAAACCCAAAAGCTTCAAATGTCCGTTACAACAGCGTGAGAACTGCTGTTTTAAACGTGTTCCCATTTATGGTTCACTTTACAATTGACGAAAAAAATAAAACCGTAATCGTTTCGGCTGTACTGCATACAAGCAGAGACCCCGAACTTTGGAAAAAGAGATAAAACAAAATGCTTTAATTTTATATTACTATTCTTGATAACATTCAGCATATAGCTCAATATCCTTAAGTTTAACTCTCGATAGTTCAGGTACAAAGTTGATTAATTTTGACAACTGCTCTTTAGAAATGGAATAAACCTTATATACTTCGAAATCACCTTTATCGACGTTTAAGATATCCCTTAATTCTTCAACAGGAATATTATCAATACTAAATTCATCTATTAATTTATCATTAACAGTGCTGTATGTACAAATAACTCTTTTTACTTTCATAATTATAAATTTAATGTACAGCTTGTCTGATCATTTCTACACCAATCAACCCTTCACCTGAAGGAAATGTAACAATATCAAAAATAATTATAGCTGCACCACCAATGATTAACCCTCCAGTGATGATTTGTTCAGGTGTAAAACTTGGAAAACTTGGGCTCCAATATGGATCAATAGTTCTTCCTGGAACAGGTGGCTTAGTTTGCTTTCCATCTTCAGGATTCCAACTTCCTTTATGTTTTCCTCGTGGATTATATCTTTCTAAATCTCCATGCTGTCCATCCCATTCTCCGATGTCTCCTCCAGGAAGTTTCCATCTTGGACGTCCACCTTTTGGTCTAACTTTCTCAGCACCTGGGAATCCAGGCAAGCTCCTTGGTGGTGGTGTATAACCTGCGTATTCTACATCCCCGCTATTTGTGGCAAGATCCCCTCCTCCATCGTAAAAATTAGAACCTGTCACCTTTTCATAATCTCAGTTATAGCAGGTAATCTTCTTATTGGCGCATTTGGGCCAATAAAAAAAATAAGATTACCCTCTTTTAGCGTAGGATCCTGGAAATAAATTTGATAAAAAAAGAAAAATCTCCTTTGGAATTTATAAATACGATCCTTTTTAATAAAATGAATGGATTTCTTGGAATTGAATGATATACCTTTTTCATCGTACCATACCTCTTTAGATCGAATTAATAGGAAGTCATAAATTAAATTTACAATCATAATAAAACATACGAATAATATCTTCATAAATGCAATTTGTAAATGAACCATTAATAATAAACAGAAAAAAATTACTATTGAGGTTAGTAAAGAAATAGTAATTGCTATGGCTTTACCAATACTACCGAGAGGATAATTGAAAGATAGCTTAGTCATTACCATGAAATTTTTAATCCAAAATTTCCTTCGAAACCTAATATGAGTGCAGCTTTTATATTAAATCCAATAGTAAGACTATTGCTAGTTGAACTTAATCCAAAACCCTGTTGAGATGAAATGTCATAGCTAACCTGACTATTATTACTCCAATTCCAATCCTGAAGAACAGTTGAATCCCATGTATGATTGACACCAGCATATGCATAGTATCCGCCAGTAATACTTTGATTAAACTGAGTTAGTCTATTTGGTCGACTTCCGGGGTGAATTACTTTACCATTTTCAATACCAATTATTGATACTGAAACTAAGTCAGCATGGAGTCCAAATTTTCCCCCAAATGCTCCAACTGTAGAACCTGCTTGCACTCCTAAAGTCATCTTGGCGCTACCCGAAAAATCAAAGTTTAAATTTTGCCAAAAACCACCCCCACCGTTTGCGGCATTATCAGAAATTACATTGATAATTGTTGCAGCTCTTACCCAATCCAAATCTACATAGTGAATATGCTGACCATTATTATTATGTAATCGAGCTGTCCCGTCATCGTAATAATCAAATCTCCCTGCTGCAAATTGCTCAACTAAATAGAGCGTTTCATTTGTGGTATTATACCTTACGTAGTTGTTATACACTTCTGCCCAAGGTACTTCGTTGCCATAACCATCCCGGTAGCCGGTCGATGAACTTTCCGAATAGGCATAACCGGCCCCGCTGCCAGTCCCGCCCCTACCGTCAGCGTGGTCTTTTTGGGGAATAATACTGCTGCCCCCCCCACCGGTGAAATCTACATATATTCTTTTTCCAAACCTGTCATGCGTCCCAAATACATATCCCGAAGGATCAGTATACAAAAGCGGGTTGTTCAAACAGTAAGAATAGCGGTTATAGCTCTGTGTGTTCGCCGGATCCGCAATTACTATGTCGGCACTGAGGAAGCGGGCCACCAGGGGATCGTACATCCTTCCGTTCATGTTGATCAGGCCAAAGGCATCAAGGTGTTCATGGCCTGTGTAGCCCCTGTCAAATTTTAGTCCCTCCGGTATATCGGCGTAAGTCCAATCTTCCGGGTTACGCCTTCTGCCCCAGGCATCAAAGCTCATTTTTTCATATACCTCCCCGTCCTCGTCCGTGATCACATCGATGGAGCCCAGGTGATCGGTATGTACATAAAAGACCGTGTCCGTGCCGTTTTTTCTTTCTATGATGGCCGATAGCCCCGTGGGGGTATTTATATAATGCAGTTCCCTCTCTTTCGTGCCCGTCTCTTTCTCGTAATTGCCATGGCTGAAATATTTTGTAAGCAAAGCTCCATTGTTATTGTAGACCGTTTTCTTCCTGGAACGGTCTGCCCCGTAGGTGATCTCCAGTTCTTTCAGACCTTCGGCAATGTTTTTCACTTTATTGTACGAAGTATATTCGATCACCTGTTCCAGGGTGTCGATCAGCCCGTTCGGATTCGTGACCCCGCTCAGCGCATGTGGTTTGTCCCCATAGTCGTATGTTCCGGCGACCGTGCTGCTGTCGATATTCCCGTTCGGGCGATAGCTGAAATGTAATGTGTCGTTCCCTAACAAAATAGAGGTTAAACGGTCGATCTCGTCGTAGCTGAAATATTCGGCCAGATTACGGCCATTGAGGCTGTCCGATCTTGAAAGCAGGTTGCCCGTACCGAAATCCCACTCGTAGTGCAGGTCCTGCACATCTTCGGTCTGCATTCCCGTAACATAACCATGAGAAAAGCCCCGGTGGTTCACCAGCCCGTTACCATAGGTATATTGTTCTATCTGGCCTCTTGCATTCATTGTATTGGCGCCCCAAATGGACAATTGGTCGGATTCACGTTTTATTTCACCAAGATAACCATTATTATTGTAAATATACTCCATGGAGAGCCGGGAGGGGAACGTTAGCCCGCTTAACCGACCGTACTGGTCATATTCAAACGATTCGACAAAGCTTTCCTGCCCGATTGTTTCGGTAAGGGAATCCAGTCGTGACAGGTTATCATAAGCGTACGAGAGGGATATACTATCAGGGCCGCTTATGCTGCTTATCATGCCCGTGCCATTGGGCGCAGTGTCATAAGTAAAAGTGGTCGTGCCTTCGGGTTCAGTAAGGGTCGTTACCCTTCCAAGTCCATCATAGGAAAGGGTAGAGATCTTATCGTTGAAGTCCTGATAGACGAGTTCATTGAACCCGTTGTACTGATACTCGCAAATCCCTGAATTCGGATCTGTGATCTTTTTCTGGTTCCCCCGGTCATCATATTCTAAAGAGATGCAGACGCCTCCGGGCGAGGTCACTGTTTTGGGTAACCCGTTGCTGTAATAGGTAAAGCCGATGGTCCCCGCCTTCATCCTGGATATTGGAAACTTTTCCCGATGCATCGATGGTTTTTGTCGATGACCGGTTTGGGCTGGCAGAGGTATTGGTGGTCGTGACCGAGCGCCCATTATAGGAGATGCTGATATCCGCTGTGGGCGAATCGACCCCGGTTTTACGAAGATAATCGTCATAGGAAAAGCTTGTCCATTCCGGGCTTTCATTTTCAAAATAGGGATCGGATACTTTGTATACGGTCCCATCCGGATTGTACAGGACATCGCTGTAAATACCTGTCCCGTCAAACCCAACGGTCACATCGCGGATGATTCTCCCGGTCAGGTCGTGGAACGCTTTTTTTGGAGCGCCGCCTTCCTTTTCGGCCAGGGTAAAATAAAGAGAATGGTCGGGGGCATCTGCATCACCATCGGCCCAGTCAATGACATTGGTGATGGTTTTTCCATTGGGAAGGGTGGTTTCTGCCAGCTTGCCGAACGAATCATAATCATAAACTGTTTGCAGACCGTTTGCATCGGTATTGGCCAGGATGTTCCCGTATTTCCCATCATAGTCGTATCCGGCCGTGTGACCGAGCTTATTGGTCTTGCCGGTGATAAAACGACCTCTGGGGTCATATTGATATATTTCATAGCGGGAAGAATCGCCCGTTGCCGAGCTCGTTACCCTGGTCAAAAGCCCATATGGATTTGAATATTCAAATGATTCGGTTAAAGGCTTATCCAAATTTGCATAATTGGTCTTCGTGCTCATGTTCCCCATTATATCGTAACTCATATCTGTGGTCGATACAAATCTTTCTTCACCGCTCCTGTTTTTTATGACCGTTGTTTCATCAACCCCCGAGGGGCACCAGATTACTTTTTATAATAACCTTAGGAATTTTGGTAAAAGTTTGCCTCTTGCCAAATTTATTTTTATCGTTTTGTTAAATACAAATTAAATTATTTAATCCAACTGAAATCAATTTAGGTTGTTATTTTTTAAGAAACAGGTGGGCGGTGTTTTCCATGCAGATAGGGAACTGGTTCACCCAATTTTTCTTCAACCCAATAATTTAGTCCCCATGGTAAATAAAACTTCCCCTCTTGAAAAGTCAAGAATCCAGGAACAGGAATCTTTACATACGCACCATCTCTGGGCCTATTATTCCCTTATCCCCATTGGTTTTTGGCTCATGACCGGATTCCTGCCCATGGGCTACGAATCCCGCGCAATGATTATAAATGACATCGTTTCGGGAGCCCTGCTTGTTTTCCTGGGAATCCTCTCCCTGAAGCCTACCCGTTATGTTGCCCAGTGGGCCGCCATTGTTGTGGGAGGATGGTTATGCCTCGCCCCTTTATTTCTCCACGCCCAGACTGCTGCTGCCTATATTACCGATACCCTGATGGGCATTCTTGTTATTTCTTTCGTGCTAATCATCCCCAATATACCCGGCATCAGGAAGATTTCCTATGAAGGCCCGGATATTCCACCGGGATGGAGCTATAATCCTTCAAAATGGGCGGAAAGGCTTCCGGTTGTAGCACTCGGATGGTTGGGGTTTTTTACTGCACGCTATCTTGCCGGTTATCAAATGGGATATTCAGATACTATATGGGATCCATTTTTTAATGACGGAACCAAGCAAATCCTGACCTCTGATGTTTCCGAATCATTTCCAATATCCGATGCCGGCCTGGGGGCATTTGCCTATATACTTGATGTGTTAATGGGCCTCGTCGGAAAAACAGCGAGATGGCGGACCATGCCCTGGATTGTTCTTATCTTTGGTTTCCTGGTCATTCCTCTGGGTATGGTAAGCTTAACGCTGGTAATCCTCCAGCCCCTGGTGGTCAATGCCTGGTGTTCGGCATGTCTTCTCTCCGCGCTCATAACCGTGGGCATGATCCCCTTCACTTTTGATGAAGTGCTCGCCTCCCTTCAGTTTATGAAAAGAAAAAAGAATGATGGGCAAAGCTACTGGAAAACCTTCTGGTTTGGCGGTGATTTAGAGGTAGGACGGGAAAGCAATATCTCACAAACCGGCGACCAACAGATAAAAAGCATATTGAATGCCCTATGGGATGATTTGAAAATAAAACCATGGAATCTTTTTGTAGCCATTATTATCGGTCTGTGGATTATGCTAATGCCGGCCATCTTGGGTTTTAGCGGAAGCCTTGCCGACAGCAATTATCTTACCGGAGCCCTGATCATTACTTTTTCTATAATATCTATGTCCGAAATTGTCCGAACCGGAAGGTTTCTTAATATTCTTTGCGCTTTATGGCTGATTATCAGTACCTGGGTTTTTGGTGATGCCGGAACAGTTGTCCTGATAGCTGAAATTACCGCTGCCATCCTTCTCATTATCCTTAGCATCCGGAAAGGCATCATAAAGGATCAGCATGGCGGTTTTAATAAATATATCAAATGAGTTTGGCGAGTAAAAGCCTGAGCTGAAAAATATAAGGCGAGGTTTTAATGGATCTGATTAAATGAACCCGGGCCGTGATTATCCTTGTTTTCAAAACTACAACAATCCTCCCCCTGCTTATCCCCCCGTTTTCTAAAATTGATTACTTTTACTTTTTTTTAGTCCTGTCAGTTTAAAACATGGACTTGTTCTTAAAACAAATATTTTAGCCCTTGTCTGCCAACCAGCAGAAATATGGAATCGAGATATGGATAGAAAAGCGATTGTAAACAAGTTGCCATTAAAGAGCAAAAGAATTGCCGAAAAAATTATCGAAGGACAACGCATCAGCACAGAGGATGCGGTCTTTCTATACAAACTTAAGGAACTGTCCCTCACGGGAATCCTGGCGGGCATCGCTAATGAAAAGATAAACGCAAACAAGGTGTTTTTTAACCGCAATATTCACCTTGAACCCACCAATATATGCATTCATAATTGCCTTTTCTGCTCTTATCGAAGGAGGATCAACGAGGAAGGCGCCTGGGAATATAACCTTGAGGATATCCGAAAATTTGCTTGCAAACTAAAGAGTAAAGGGCTTACCGAAATACATGTTGTGGGTGGGGTGCATCCGAAAAGGGATGTGGACTACTACTCCGAGCTGATCCGGAGTATCCGGGAAGAACTACCCGATATTCATATCAAGGCCTTCACCGCGGTGGAAATCGACTACATGGCCAGAAAGGCCGGTATGAGTATTGCACAGGCGCTGGAAAGATTGAAGGAGGCCGGATTAAACTCTATGCCCGGTGGGGGCGCCGAAATATTCGATGAGGAGCTCAGGAAAAAAATATGCCCCGATAAGACCGGCTCCTCAGAATGGCTGCAGATCCATCGTACCGCCCATAAGCTGGGCATTCCAACCAATGCCACCATGCTTTATGGCCACCTGGAAAGCTATGAACAAAGGGCTGACCACCTGAACAGACTTCGCGCCTTGCAGGATGAAACCCACGGCTTCAATGCCTTTATCCCCCTGAAATATAAAAATAGAAACAACCAGATGTCGGATATCTCCGAGGTCAGCAATATTGAAGATCTTAAAAATTATGCCGTATCGCGTATTTTTCTGGACAACATTCCCCACATTAAAGCTTACTGGCCCATGGTGGGAAAAGAACTGGCCGGAATTTCACTGGCTTTTGGCGTGGATGATCTGGATGGTACTATAAACGATTCAACAAAAATATATTCCATGGCCGGTTCAGAGGAACAGAGCCCCGATATGTCTGTGGATCAAATTTGCCGTCTGATAACAACCGCCGGGAAACGGCCGGCGGAAAGGGACAGCATCTATAACGTCATCAAAATTTTCGATTAGGCCAAATACCTTTTCCCTCTTTTAGCCGTTCTTTAGTTGCGTTTTGTTATATTTGTGATCAAACCATTACCCGGATATGAACTTCTTCCGCTTCCTTTTTTCAAGGATATTCCTAAAAAATCTTCTTATAGCATTAACCCTCGGGATTGTATTGCTCATTGCCATTTTTATCTGGCTTAAAGTCTTTACCCATCACGGGCAGGCGATAACTGTCCCTGACCTTACCGGACTTACCCAGGATGAAGTAGGAATCATTACCCGTTCCAAAAACCTGAGATATAAAGTTACCGATTCTATTTTTTTTAAAGAGCTCCCAAAGGGAACGGTCGCCAAACAAAATCCCAAACCGGGTTCTAAAGTGAAGGAGAACAGACGTCTGTACCTCACCATGAATGCCCTTAATCCCGAAATGGTGACCATGCCCACCCTTACGGGAGTAACACTCCGGCAATCCAGGACAACACTCGAATCGTATGGCCTGAACCTGGGAAAAATATCCTATAAACCGCACATTGCGGTAAATGTGGTTTTAGAACAAAGTATAAACGGTCAGCCCATCGAATCAGGATCCATGGTCCCGAAAGGAGCTGAAATTGACCTGGTTCTGGGAATGGGCTTGAGTAATGAAACTACTGAAATACCAGACCTGATGGGATTTAACCTGTATTTTGCCCGAGAAATACTGGCCGACCGATACCTTAACACAGGGGCGGTTATCTATGATGAAACTGTAGTAGACGATCAGGATACTGCAAATGCATTTATATGGAGACAGCGACCTGAATTTGAACAGGGGTTCAGGCTGCATGTCGGTGCAAACATTGATCTCTGGTTAACTACCGATTCGACCAGGCTTCCCGGAATTGGAACACAAGATGAACAATTTTAAAACTTCTGAGTTAAGGATATTATGCTTTACCCGCCTATTATAAGGAAAATCATGCTATCAATGACTTTCGTGATCAGTGTCCAAAACCTGATATCACAGGAAGTGAAGGTGCCCCTTGTTTCAGGACCAGATGCGTTAAGCCATGAAAAATGGCACGAAGGCAAAAAAGCTACGATTGCCGATACGCTTAACCTTCCCTTCATCGATGATTTTTCCGGTTCACAATCCATTCCAAATCCAGCCCTGTGGTCCGATTTTGATGTATATATTAACAATACCTACCCTGTTTTTCCTGTTTCAAAAGGAGTAGCCACTTTCGATGCCCTGAAGTATGATGGCTCCCATTATCCCAACGTAAGCACTTTCCCATATATAGCCGACCACCTGACGAGTAAACCCATAAACCTCTCATTCCCGCCTTCAGACAGTATATACCTGAGTTTTTTTTATCAACCTCAGGGAAACGGCGAACCACCCGATCAAACTGATTCTCTCTGCCTGGCCTTTTTCGATATGGATACGGAAGTATGGAATACTGTATGGAAGGTCCCGGGAAGGGTTCTCAAACCTTTCGAACAGGTTATGGTCCCCATTAAGGAAGAAAAATACCTGAAAAAAGGATTCCGTTTCAGGTTCTTCAATTATGCAAGCCAGACAAAAAGTAACGACAATCGCGATTTGCGTTCCAATGTTGATCATTGGAACCTGGACTATGTTAAACTCGGCAGGAACCGGGACATAAACGATACAGTTCTCAGAGATGTGGCCTTCATTGAACCCCTTACCTCTATATTGAAAACCTACACGGCTGTTCCATGGAAACATTTCAGGGAGGCATATTTTAAGGAAAGGACTCCCTTTATTGAAGTAGTTTTAAGCAATCACGATACGATTAACCGGAATGTAACCCGTTATCTTGAAATGACCGACCTGCTTTATCCCTATACCTATAATCCCACTCCTACTGCCAGTGATATCCCACCGGGCGACAGCCTTCACTTCTTTTATCCTTACGACTATCCCTTTGATTTCAACCGGGGCGATTCAGCTAAATATCTGATTAAAACCTACATCAGAACTGATGCATTTGATTATAAACCGAATGACACGTTAAAATTTATCCAGCAATTCGGGAATTATTATGCCTACGACGACGGTAGTGCCGAAGCCGGATATGGCCTTCGTGGGAACAATTCCCAAAACACTTCCGTAGCGATCAAATTCGAATCATTTGTACCCGATAGTCTGAGAGCGGTCGACATCTATTTCAATCAGGTTGCCGATAGTGTAAACCTGAAGTATTACTTCTACCTTAAAGTATGGCGGGACAATAACGGGAAGCCAGGAGAATTGGTATACAGTCAATTGGGGGTAAAACCAGAATATAGTCCCTCCCTCAACAAACTGATCCGCTACCCGCTCGACAGTGCCATTTTTGTCAGTGGAACTTTTTACATTGGGTGGACAAAGACGGTGGACAAAATTTTGAATGTGGGAATGGACGTGAATCGGAATAGCAGTAACAGAATATTTTACAACCTGAGTGGAACTTGGGAAAATACCCAATACAAAGCATCTTTACTCTTTCGGCCTGTCTTGAGCCTGAAACCCTTAAGCACTTCTTTCCATCCCGGAAGCGAAATTTATCGTCCATTCCGTGTATTTCCGAACCCGGCCAATGAGCAGTTAATCATCGATATTGATGAAAAGGCCATGACAGATTTCTCCATAAGTCTGGTCGATATTACCGGAAGGAAAGTAGCAAACATGGAGCCTGAAAGCGCCGGCGAAATGATCATCGAAACGGGAAAAATGACCAATGGGATATATTTTGTTTTTCTAACAGACAAGATTGGCGGGAAGCGATACATTGAGAAAATCATTATCCATCACTAAATACCAGAATTTGCCGGGAGCTTGTCGTTTAAGCTAATAGGCCTGATATTACAGCCATATGATATATGAAGAACCTTCAAACTACAGACGAGAATAACGACAACCAGGAGCTCTTTGAACATTTTCGTATTATTGCGGACAAAGGCCAGACACCAGTAAGGATTGACAAATTCCTTGTTAACCGCCTGGAAGGGGTCTCCCGGACCCGTCTTCAGGCTGCTTCCTCTGCAGGAAATATTTTCGTTAATGATCATCCGGTCAGGTCGAATTACAAGATCAAACCCGGGGACATCATTTCCATTGTCCTCCCTAATCCTCCCAGAGAGCTGGAGCTAATCCCGGAAGACATTCCGCTGAATATTGTTTTTGAAGATAACGATGTCATTGTGATCAACAAAGAACCCGGTATGGTGGTGCATCCCGGGTATGGAAATTATACCGGCACTATGGTTAATGCCCTGATGTACCATTTGAGGGAGGAACCTCTCTTTCAAACCGGGGAAATGCGTCCCGGTCTCGTTCACCGGATCGATAAGAATACTTCAGGGTTACTGGTCGTCGGAAAAAATGAAATCGCCATGAACAAACTGGCACGACAATTTTTCCTCAAGACCACCCTAAGGACTTACAATGCCTTGATATGGGGAAACATGGAACAGAAGGAGGGAAGGATTGAAGGAAACATCGGCAGAAACCCGAAAGACAGGAAAAAGATGTTCGTCTTCCCTGATGGTTCAGAAGGGAAAGAGGCAGTGTCCCATTATAAAGTCCTGGAAACTTTTGATTATGTCAGCCTCGTAGAGTGCCGGCTTGAAACGGGACGGACGCACCAGATACGGGTTCATTTCCAGTCGTTGAAGCACCCTCTTTTTAATGACAGTGAGTATGGCGGAGACCAGATTCTGCGGGGAACTACCTTTACTAAATATAAGCAATTTGTCCAGAATTGCTTCAATATTATGCCCCGGCAGGCCCTTCATGCAAAAACATTGGGATTCATTCATCCTTCCTCCGGGAAAATGATGAACTTCGATAGTGAATTACCCGACGATTTTACCAGGGTACTTGAAAAATGGAGAAGGTATGTTTCGGGTAGGGAAGATATGGATAGTGGGATGTGAAAAAGAATGGAAAACAATTATATTTACAACATAAAAACCCGGGAACAATAACTCGATAAGGTCAAAAAAGATATACGCGTGAAAAAAAATATAGCCATTATAGCCGGAGGCAATTCCTCCGAATTTCCAATATCCATCAAGAGCGCCGGAGAAATCATTAAATTGCTAAATCCTTGCTTGTACAATGTATGGCTGGTTGTATTGAAGGGCAAAAGTTGGACTACGGTTCAGGAGGAGGGAATGGAGGTAAATGTGGATCTTAACGATTTCAGCATTTTGCTCCAGCAGGGTAAAATCCACTTTGATTACGCCTTCATTGTCATTCATGGAGATCCCGGGGAGAATGGGAAATTGCAGGCCTATTTTGAAATGATGGGCATCCCTTACAATACTTGTGATGTGTTATCTTCAGCGCTTAGTTTTAACAAATTTGCCTGCAAATCTTACCTTAAAAATTTTGGCATCCTCTCGGCTGAATCGGTGGTAATAAAGAAAGGTCAACCCCTGGATGAAGCCTCTATTCTCGAGAAAGCCGGCCTGCCCTGTTTTGTGAAGCCAAATAATGGCGGATCCAGTTTTGGCACCAGTAAGGTGACCCGGCAGGAGGATCTGTTCAAGGCTATTGAATCAGCATTTAAAGAGGACAATGAAGTGATCATCGAAGCCTTCGTTAAAGGAGATGAATTAAGCTGCGGTCTACTGAAAACATCAAAGGAAGAGCTCATTTTTCCGGTGACGGAAATTGTCACTAAGAATGAATTTTTCGATTACGAGGCAAAATATACTCCGGGGGTTACCGATGAAATTACCCCGGCAAGGGTGGCGGCCGATATTCAGAAAAAGGTACAGAACATCTCTTCTGAGATTTACGGATTATTAAATTGCCGCGGACTGGTAAGGGTGGACTTTATCGTCAGGGGAAATCAGATTTACTTCCTTGAGCTGAATTCGGTGCCGGGCATGAGCAGGGAGAGTATTGTCCCTAAGCAGATTGAAGCGGCAGGATTAACGATGGAGGATGTGCTGGAGAAGATCATTGAGGATTCAATTTAGGGATGGATTACCCTATTTCTCAATCTCGATCATCGCATCATCCTTCATGACCGAATCGTCCTTTTTGATATGAACCTTCTTAATTTTACCGGCTACATGCGAAACTATTTCATTTTGCATTTTCATTGCTTCAAGGATCAGAAGAGGTTCACCAATCTTTATATCAGCATTTTCTTCCACCAGAATTTCCAGTATTTTACCTGGCATGGGAGCTGAAATAATTTCATTCCGGGATTCCTTGTTGTGTTTACTCAAAGCCTTTTTGCGCTTATAGGAAAAAGGGGATTCAATACTAAAGGAATACCATACACCATTGACCATTATGGTGTAGCTATTTTGGTTTTTCTCCAGCACCTGAACAAGAAATTTACGATTGTCGTAAAATACAAAGCTAAACCCGCTGGAGTCTTCAACGACCTTGATCTCCACTTTCTTTCCTTTGAGCTTAACATTCTCATCCAGTGGATTGATAACTTCAAATTTCCTGTTTCCCGGAATGGTACAGGCAATAAACTTTTCTTTAGGTTTTTTGCCATTTGTGCTTTTTGTCATATTGAAACAATTTATCCGGTTAAGACCTTAAACGTTTTTTTAATAACCAGGGAGCCATGCTCCTGCCCTTCTCATAATTCACGGGACGGTTTTCTTCACTCTCCAGCTTTTTCGCAAATTGATAAGCGGCAAAAAAAGCGGCAATCATCTCTTCATCAGGATCGTCAATATAGGTCGAACTCATCTCTTTACTTATGAAGGAGGTGTCGTAGATGCCCTTCCTGAAATTTTTATTGGCAAGTACCGATTTAAAGAAAGGGATGGTTGTTTTTATTCCCTTTATCCATAACCTGTTCAGGGCAGTTCCGGAATAGTTCAATACTTTTTCCCTTGTTTCACCGTGAACAATGAGTTTAGCGATCATAGAATCAAAATAGGAGGTGACAACTGAGCCTTCCGTTACACCACTGTCAATCCTGATATTTTTACTCCTTGGAAGGGAGATTTTATCTATCACTCCAAGTGCAGGAGAAAATCCGGCCTGTACGTCTTCCGCATTAATACGGTATTCGATGGCCCAACCCTGAATTTTCACATCCTTTTGTTCCAGGGGAAGCTTTTCTCCGCTCGCCACCCTCAACTGCCATTCAATTAGATCCAGACCTGTAACCATTTCAGTAACAGGATGTTCTACCTGGATACGCGTATTCATTTCCATGAAATAGAAATCCGATTTATCGTCGAGCAGAAATTCTACTGTTCCGGCACTAAAATAATTGACAGATTGAGCGATACTAACCGCTGCCTTGCCCATCCTTTCGCGGAGTTCTGGGGTCAGGGCAGGTGACGGGGACTCTTCAATAAGCTTTTGATGTTTCCGTTGCACCGAGCATTCACGTTCTCCAAGTTGAATAATGTTCCCATGTTTATCGCCAAAGATCTGAAATTCAATGTGCCTTGGGTTTCTCACATACTTTTCAATAAAGAGCGATGGATCGTTAAAAGCTTTTTCAGATTCGGAGCTGGCCATTCTGAAATTCTTTTCAATGTCTTTTTCCCTTTCCACAATTCGCATTCCCCTGCCACCACCGCCCGATGCAGCTTTCAGGATTACAGGGTATCCAATTCTGTTAGCAATGGTTGCAGCCTCTTCCGGACTTGCTACATTATCCTGGCTTCCTTCAAGTAGGGGTACCCCATGCTTACGGGCCAGTTGCTTGGCTATGGTTTTGTTTCCCATCTTATAGATTGCATCCGGGGAAGGGCCAATGAAAACGATCTTATCCTCCTCGCACCGTTTAGCGAAATAGGGATTTTCCGCTAAAAATCCATATCCGGGATGAATAGCATCTATTTTATTTGCTTTAACTGACTTTATAATTTCTTCTATATCCAGAAATTCGGGAATATCGTTTAAGCGTTCGGAGAAATCAATAATATGGTCGGCTTCGCTAAGATATAGGGCGGTTGGTTCCTTGGAGGTCTTTATAACCCAGGTCTTTATTCCCATTTTTTTTGCGGTATGGATAACCCGTATGGCAATCTCTCCGCGATTTGCGATAAGTAGGCTTTTTAGCTTCATAAAAAAGTTTATAGAGGAATATTTCCGTGCTTTCTTGAAGGAACATTCACGTGTTTATTCTCAAGGGCTTCGAAAGCGATGATTAATTTCCGTCTGGTTATTGCCGGATCGATAACTTCATCGATGTACCCTTTCTCATCAGCAATATATGGATTGGCAATCTCACTGCGGTATTTCATGGCTAATTCTTTTTTTAAAATATCGGGGTTTTCCGCCGCAGCAAGTTCCCGCTTATAAAGAATAGCTACGGCACCCTCCGGACCCATTACGGCAATCTCGGCCGTAGGCCAGGCAAAATTGAAGTCGCCACCGAGATTCTTACTGTTCATGACGCAATAGGCCCCGCCATAAGATTTTCGAAGGATGACCGTAATTCTGGGTACGGTGGCATCGGCATAAGCGTAAAGTAATTTTGCACCATGCCGTATAATCGCGTTATGTTCCTGATCCAGTCCCGGAAGAAATCCGGGCACATCTTCCAGGGTAAGAAGAGGAATATTGAAGGAATCGCAAAAGCGGATGAACCGTGAGGCTTTCATGGAGGAGTTGATGTCGAGCGTCCCTGCAAGAACCTTTGGCTGATTGGCAATGATCCCTATGGTTTTGCCATCCAGCCTGCCGAATCCTATGACAATGTTCTGTGCATATTTTTCAGAAATTTCAAAAAAATCCCCTTTATCAACGATAAGATTGATAACATCCTTCACATCGTAGGGTTTGTTGGCGTCATCAGGAACAATTTCCCGTAAGCGCTCATCGAACATTTTTTGCTCATCTACACTCTCTACAAAGGGTGCGTTTTCCAAATTATTGGAAGGCAGATAAGACAAAAGCTTTTTGACCCCAAAAAGGGTATTTTCCTCGTCTTCATAGATAAAGTGGGCTATTCCACTTTTTTTTGCATGAACTTCAGCTCCACCCAGATCTTCAAAACTTACCTCTTCATTCAGTACCTCTTTTACGACATTCGGACCGGTCACAAACATGTAACTGGTCTTGTTTGTCATGAAAATAAAATCGGTGATGGCTGGAGAATACACTGCTCCTCCGGCTGCCGGCCCGAGGATGACTGAAATCTGGGGAATAACACCGGAAGACTGGACATTCCTGTAAAAAATGCGCGCATAGCCGGCCAGGCTTGCTATCCCCTCCTGGATACGGGCACCTCCGGAGTCGATTAATCCGATCAATGGCGCACCCATTTTCAGGGCCATATCCTGTATTTTTGAAATTTTCTCGGCATGTACCTGCCCCAGGGATCCCCCCATAACGTTAAAGTCCTGGGAATAGGCAAATGCAAGACGATCGCTGATCATACCATGTCCAATGATAACTCCATCGCCATAGGAATTGGTTACTTTTCCGAAACTGGAATCGATAAGCGCAGGCTTTGAGAAAGCATCGATCTCTTCAAAACTTCCTTCGTCAAATAACATTTCAATGCGTTCACGGGCTGTTAACTTACTTCTGGCGTGCTGTCTTTTAATAGAATCGGTTCCGTTCTGTTCCTGAAAATCCTTCTGCCTGTCGAGATACCTGTTAAAATTCCGTCCGTTTACATCCATTTGTTTCGGTTTGAATTACATCTATGCAAAATAAGACAAAATACTCTTTTTTACCAAATAATCAAATTAGATCGAAAAATCAATTGATTGAATAGTGATAAAAGTGCATCTTCAAAGGTAACAATAAAATTAATTTTTGGAATTCTATTGCATAGAATGTCAATTTTCAGCCCTAACCAATTGATAATTTGACTGGATCCAATCGCATTTATCCGAATTTCCGGAAGATTTAATGGCATGGATCATGACAAAAAAAACCGCCACCGGGTCGCAATCGGTGACGGTTTTAAAAGAATGATAAGTCGCATGACTTAACCATCCCAAACCCCAAATCGTTTATTCACTGGCCGTTTTCGGAGCCAGAAAAACAAAATTGTCGCAATAAACTTCTGAAGAATAATGTTTTACACCATCCTTGTCGTCCCAGGCATTGTTCTGGATCTTCCCTTCAATATAGATCGGATCGCCTTTTTTCAGATATTTCTGGATCGCTTCAGCCTGTTTGTGCCAGACAACAATTCTATGCCAGACAGTTTTCTGGGTTTCCTTGCCGGATTTATCAGAATAGTATTCATTCGTGGCGAGGGAAAAATTTGCCACCAGGCCATTTTCTTTGAACTGATTTACCTTCGGATCTTCTCCGACATTTCCCATTAGGGTGACTCTGTTAATTCCATTTTTCATAAGTGGTGGTGTTATATTTTACCCTTAATGGAATTATTCGGGAAATCTCGTCCAGCGAAAGTGTTTTTTTTGCAAAAAAAAGAGGCGGTTCCCCCGCCTCTAAGAATAGATAGTGTCTAAAGACAAGAACAAATTAAGTTCCGGTCACCATAGGCATCATCAACCCTTCCGACCGGGGGCCAAAACTTATACCGGTAAATCCACGGGAGCGGATAGGCTGCTTTCTCTCTCGGATAGGAATGATTCCACTGATCGGCGGTACATTCCACGACAGTATGGGGGGCATTTTTTAGTACATTATCTTCCTTGTCCGCCATATTTGTCCGGATTTCCATAATCTCTTCATGGATGGCATTCATTGCTTCCACAAAACGATTCAGTTCCTGTAGAGACTCACTTTCTGTAGGTTCAACCATCAGGGTCCCATGCACCGGGAAAGACAAAGTAGGTGCATGAAATCCATAGTCCATTAACCTTTTAGCAATATCGGCTTCCGTAATCCCGGTAGAAGGCTTGAAATCACGGCAATCCAGGATCATCTCATGGGCCACGTAACCATGTTTGCCGGTATATAAAATATCGTATTTCGATTTCAGGCAGGCCATAAGGTAATTCGCGTTCAGGATAGCAATTTTACTCGCCCTTGTAAGCCCCTCACCCCCGAGCATCTTAATGTATGCATGAGAAATGGTAAGGATATTGGCACTGCCATAGGGGGCTGCGGATATGGCCTGAATGCCATTTATTCCACCTGTTTCGGCGAGGGGATGGGTAGGGAGAAATTCCACAAGATGCTTTGCAACGGCAATGGGCCCTACCCCGGGACCCCCTCCACCATGGGGTATCGCGAATGTTTTATGAAGATTAAGATGACATACATCGGCGCCAATAGTTCCGGGATTAGTCAACCCCACCTGCGCGTTCATGTTGGCTCCGTCCATGTATACCTGTCCTCCATTTTCATGAATAATCTCCATCATCTCAACAATGTCTTCTTCAAATACCCCATGGGTAGAGGGGTAAGTGATCATAAAGGCGGCCAGCTTGTCCCTATGCTCCTCAGCAAGAAGCCGCAGGCAATCCACCTGTATATTTCCTTTATAATCGCAATCGACAACAACAACCTGCATTCCGGCCATCACAGCCGAAGCAGGATTAGTTCCATGGGCAGATGCGGGAATCAACACAATATTTCTTTGTCCCTCTCCCCTGCTTCGATGAAATTCGCGAATGACCATTAATCCGGCATATTCTCCTGAAGCCCCGGAATTGGGCTGAAAGGAAATAGCTTCAAAACCTGTGATTTCACAAAGGTCCCTGCTAAGTTCATTGAAGAGCTGTTGGTATCCTTCCACCTGGTTAAGTGGAACAAAGGGATGAATATTGGCAAATTCGGGCCATAAGAAGGCAAATAACTCTGATGCGGCGTTTAACTTCATGGTACAACTTCCCAAAGGAATCATGGAATGTGCCAGGGATATATCTTTACTCTCAAGACGCTTGATATAGCGCATTAATTCGGTTTCAGAACGGTATATATGAAAGACCCCCTGAGCAAGGAAGCTGGATTCTCGCTGGAATTTATTATCAAAACCATATTCCGAACTTACTGTCTGAATATGGCTGATTTTCTTTTTAATTGCACTTCCGAAAATTTCCAGGATATCGTTTAAATCTTCTTTCTCTACCGTTTCATCAAGGCTTATCCCAATAGAACCATCCTCCAGATAACGGAAATTGATTTCTTTTCTGAGGGCAAGGGAACGAACATCTTCAGCGGTACAGTCATTTGGTAGTTCAATTAAAAGGGTATCGAAAAAGTTTCGGTTAAGCTGCCTGCAACCTAATCCCGTGAGCCCTTTTTCGAGCGTGTTCGCAGAGAAATGGATTTTACCGGCAATTTTTCGCAATCCCTCAGGTCCGTGATACACCGCGTACATTCCTGCCATGGTAGCAAGCAAGGCTTGCGCAGTGCAAATATTCGAGGTGGCTTTCTCACGTTTGATGTGTTGCTCCCGGGTTTGCAATGCCATTCGAAAAGCAGGGTTTTTATGGCGATCGACTGATACCCCGATAATCCTTCCCGGTATGCTTCGTTTGAACTTTTCCCTTGTGGCAAAAAATGCGGCATGAGGTCCACCATACCCAAGAGGAACACCAAAACGTTGAGTATTCCCAACAACTACATCTGCACCCCACTCTCCCGGAGGGCTAAGAAGGGTAAGGCTTAAAAGATCTGCAATGACCCCGATTAGCAACCGGGAGCTGTGCGCCTTTTCCGCAAATGCCTCATAATCATTGATATTCCCATTCGAATCCGGATACTGAACTAAACATCCAAAATAGGAATCGTCGGGGTCAAACCCATTGAAATCACCCCTTTGTACTTCAATCCCAAGACCTTCGGCACGTGTGTTGATCACCGCAAGATGCTGGGGGAAAATATTTTCATCGACGTAAAATTTACGGGCTTGTGTCTGCCCCGGATTCTTTGGCCTCAGATTGAACATCATAATCATTGCCTCGGCTGCCGCGGTGGATTCATCAAGAAGGGAAGCATTGGCAATTTCCATGGAAGTGAGTTCGGTAACCAACGTTTGAAAATTAAGAAGAGCTTCTAACCTTCCTTGTGAAATTTCAGCCTGGTAAGGGGTATAGGAGGTATACCAGCCTGGATTTTCAAGAATGTTCCTCCTGATAACAGAAAGGCTTATGGTATTGTAATAACCCATGCCAATATAGGATCTGAACAGGCGGTTTTTTGCAGCAATTTCCCGTATATAATTTAGATAATGGTACTCACTCATTCCTTCATTGATTCCTGGCCCTGATTTAAGTCGGATGGATGAAGGAATCGTTTTTTCCACTAACTCATTAAGGCTCGAAACTCCTATTTTATCGAGCATTTCCTGGATTTCTGAATCCCGTGGGCCGATATGGCGATCAACAAATTTATCTATAGACATTTTTTAAAATGAATTTATAAAATTGAAATTTTGTGCCAAAATTAAGGACTTAATATTGGTTTTTCTTAAAAACTTATATGTTTTTCTCATTTATTGGAAAAATGGGTTGTGCTCCGTTTCCATCCCAATGGATGTATGCTCCCCGTGACCTGGAAAGATGAGGATGTCCCGGTCAAGGTTGAAAACTTTTTCCCTGATCCCCTTAATTAACAGATCATAATCACCTCCGGGCAAATCAGTCCTGCCAATACTGCCCCTAAACAATACATCCCCAGATATAATAAACATACCCTCGCTGGAATAATATAGCAGGGAGCCTGGAGAATGCCCGGGCACGTGAATGCACTCCAGCTTATCTTTTCCCAGAAAAATCTCATTACCCTCTTCATAATTGATGTCCGGTGAGGGGGGTGGATTCACCTCAAGTCCAAAAAACTTCCCCTGCCCGACAGCCTGACGCAGAAGGAATTCATCAGCACGATGAATGGCAAAAGGGACAGGATAATTACTTTTCAGCTCGGCGATTCCCAAAAGATGGTCAACATGCCCATGTGTGTTCAATAAAAGCTTTGGGACAAGTTTGGTCAAACGAATAAAATCTTCCAGCTCCTTCAGTTCATGACTGTTACTGCAGGCAGCATCAACAATAATGGATTCGCCATTTTCATTGTAGATAATATAGGTATTTACCTGAAAAGGATTGAAAACAAACTTTTTTATTTTTAGCATATTTACTCGGTTTACCTGAGCTATTTTTTAAATTACAACTTCCATAAAATACCCTATTTAAGTGCGCCATGGTCCAAATTACGATGATTAGTAATCAGTGGTCTGTTCATCCTGACTTTCCTTTTAACAAAGGGACAAACGCAAAGGCGCCATGCGCTGAACGGCTGAAATCCTTCTCGTTTTCCCGTACTATCCGTATCATTTTTTGCCCAGTTTTCCCCCCAACGGGAATTACCAGTTTTCCTCCAATTGCCAATTGGGCAAGCAACTCCTGAGGCACCTCAGGAGCCCCAGCGGTTACCAGAATTTTATCAAAAGGAGCATAGGCCGGCAATCCTGAATACCCGTCACCATAGAAAAATTGCGCCTTATACCCCAGGGCTGAAAGGTTCAACTGGGCTTTCAGAAAAAGTTCCTTCTGTCTTTCAATGGTAAAGACCCGGGCTTTCATTTCCAAAAGCACCGCAGTCTGGTATCCAGAGCCGGTGCCTACCTCCAACACCTTTTCGTTGGGCTTCAGTTCCAGGAGTCCCGTTTGAAAAGCGACGGTGAAGGGCTGTGAAATGGTTTGTCCGGCAGCTATAGGAAACGCCTGGTCACTGTATGAAAATTTGATGAACGAGCTATCCATAAAAAGGTGCCGTGGAACCGCTCCAATAGCTGCCAGTACCTCTTGATCTTTTATCCCTTTTGTCCGTAAGAGCTCAACCAGTTTTTTTCGCAGTCCTTTATGTTGAAAAGAATCATTCATTTTTTTTAGCTATACTACAAATATAACTTTATCAACAGAGAAAGTTGAAAAGTCTAAAAACATTTTCCCGATCTTTATTAACAAATCCTGTATGTTTGCACAAATACAATCGTGATAAATGATCAAAGTCGGTATTTTCAGTTCAGCAGGTGGTTTTGATTCTATTATTTCTTCGATCAGGATTAGGCCGGATTGTTTTTTATGCGGGGTTTATATCAATATCAATGCCGGCGAAATTTTCCGCCAGCAAAAGCTATCCGCACTGAGGTTTACAAATCCGGACCACCTTACCGATATCTCAGATGTCCTTATCTTTGCTGATAACGCTTACTTTAATGTTGAAAGCATCCGTAAGGCTCTCAAAAAATCAAAGCATGTATTCCTTTTTCCGGATACCCGGGTTTCCTTTTATCAGTTGGAAGAACTCAACAAACTTGCGGAAGAAGCCGGTGTGGTATTTAGTATCTGGCAACCTGCTCCAAATGCGGCATTGAAAAAGCTTCTGGGCGGACAATACAGGGAGCCCTTTTTCATGTCCATCAACCGATCCCTGCACAGGGAACAAACCCTCGCCGGCAGAACCATTATCGATTCTCTTTACGAAGAAGTTCTCTTCGCTCTTTCCTTGAACAAACAAAACATAAATAAATTCTATACCACCACAGTACCCTGGTGTTCTCCCGGCCCCTCTTTTATCCATGTAAGAATTGAATTTGTGAATGGTTCAACAGTTAATCTCAGCCTTAATAATTACACATTGAAAAATGAGAGGTATACAGAGATCTTTTCCGGGGACAAAATGATCGAGATGAAAAGTGGCAACAGTGAAATAAACGTACTTCAAAAAAACCCTAATGAGACCAAAACCTTCTCGGTTAATAGGGGGTTTGACCGGGAAGCAGATTCAGATGAAGGTATAAAACACTTCCTGGAATCTGCTATCAACGGCAGAGGCCATAGCCCTTCAGCATTTGGGTCGGGCATCGAAGACCATCTGTCTGCTACCAGGATTATTCATAAAATCATTCCTTTTCCGGTGAACGAGATGGAATACCGGATGCAATATTAGTGACTGGAATCAAACAAGAACCCACTATCGGTCAATATTTTCCATATCTTTGCACAACATCGTTTGTTTAATTTCGTTAAAATTTCATCTTTTTTCGCTTTCTGATGAACAGGAAAACACAGCTTAGCAAATACCTGATTTCTGATTATTTTGCCGCAGCCATAAGCTGGACATTGTTTTATGTTTTTCGGAAAGAATATATCGAACCCCTCAAATTTGGCTACGATATCCCGCTTACTTTCAGTACCAGTTTCTTTCTCGGATTGGCAATTCTTCCCCTAAGCTGGCTTTTTTTGTATTACCTGATGGGGTATTATAAAAAAATCTTCAGAAAATCCAGGCTAAATGACATATTACAAACATTTTATCAGGTAATAACCGGAGTGCTGCTCATTTTCTTTTTCCTTATCCTGGATGATTACATAAGCAGTTATAAAAACTACTACCTTCTTTTTGCAGTAATCTTTGGCCTTCAGTATTTCCTGACATTAATTCCGCGATTGATATTCACTTCGGTATTAGTCAGAAAAATCCACCGGAAAGAATTTGGCTTTAATACTCTGATGATCGGCAGTAACCTCAAGGCGGTGGAAGTCTATAAAGAACTGCAGGAACAATCAAGATCCTACGGGTACAAAATTCTGGGCTTCATAAGTGTCCATAATAAAGAGCATTATCAATTATCGGAGTATGTGCCTCATTTGGGAAACCTTCAACATCTGGAAAAGGTTTTACAGGAACAAAAAATAGAAGAGGTTATTATTGCGCTGGAAACATCAGAGCATAGCGAGATAAGCAGGATTATTAATAAATTAGGACATTATAGTGTGGAGATCAAAGCGATTCCAAACATGTACGACATACTTACAGGGAAAGTGAAGATGACACAACTTTTTGGGACTCCTCTTATCCAGCTCTCACATGACCTGATGCCGATATGGCAGGAAAACCTGAAACAGGTTTTTGATTATACCGCTGCATTTTTATTCCTGATAACCACTTCACCTTTGTTTATTGCGCTGATGATCGGTGTAAAACTTTCCTCGCCCGGACCGGTTATCTATTCGCACGAACGGATAGGAAGGTACGGGAAACCCTTCCTGATTTACAAATTCAGATCCATGTATGTGAATGCCGAAAAGAGTGGCCCGGCACTATCCAGTAAAAATGACAAGCGGCTTACCCAATTTGGCCGGTTCATGAGAAAATACCGCATGGATGAAATACCGAATTTCTACAATGTCATTAAGGGGGACATGTCCCTTGTCGGACCCCGCCCGGAAAGAGAATACTTCATCCGGCAAATCCTAAAAAAAGCCCCTCACTATATCCATTTGCAAAAGGTCAAACCGGGTATCACCTCCTGGGGACAGGTAAAATACGGCTACGCTGAAAATGTGGATCAAATGATAAAGCGCTTAAGATATGATATCCTGTACATCGAGAACATGTCCCTTTTCGTGGATATGAAAATTCTCTTTCATACAGTATTTACGGTTTTCAGGGGCAGGGGGCTTTGAGGGGAGGAAAGTGTGAGGCTGGAGGTTAGAGGCGGGCGGCTGGAAGGAGATTGGGAGATGGGAAGACGAAACTTTATTTTTTCCTTGTTGTTACATCTAAAAACCAGGAACCATGAGTACTAAAAAGAAAATTGCTGTTGTATTGTCTGGTTGTGGGGTAAATGACGGCTCGGAAATTCACGAAGCTGTCCTTACTATGTATGCTATTGCGAAAAACGGGGCGGAATATCATTTATTTGCCCCGGACACGCCTCAGCATAATGTGGTCAACCACCTTACCGGAAAGACAATGGAAGAAAGCCGAAATGTTTTTATTGAATCCGCAAGAATTGCCAGGGGAAAGATTACTCGGCTCATTGAACTGGATGTTTCCCAATTCGATGGGGTTATTTTCCCGGGAGGTTTTGGAGTGGCTAAAAATTTGTCCACATGGGCCTTCGACGGTCCCGATGCCTATATAAATGAAGAGGTGAAGAAATGCATTCTGGATATGGTGGCTGCCAAAAAACCCATCGGTGCCTTATGCATTGCACCGGTCCTTTTTGCCCTTGTCCTGGATAGGGTGAACCTGACCATTGGAGAGGATGAGGAGACTATAAAAGCACTAAAAAAAACCGGGGCGGTACATCACAAAAAAACACATGGTGAAATCTATGTGGATGAGAATTACCATCTCGTAACCACCCCTTGCTATATGTTGGATGCGGATATAGTTCAAATTGGCGAGGGAGCAGAGGCGGTGGTAAAAAAAGTTCTCGAATTAGCCCTGTAGCAAGTTGGGGTTCCAACCTTCAATGAGATTCACAAGTTCAACAAATTCCTCAACCCCCAGTTCCTCCGGCCTACGACGCAATATGGGTTCATCCTTGTGAGAGCCATTCATATAGGAGGATAAAGAATTGGCAAGCACCTTTCTTCGCTGATTAAAGGCCATCTTTACAATTCTGAAGAACAAATCGTAATCACACCCAAGAGATTTGCGTTCATTACGGACCATTCTTATGACTGATGATTTAACCTTGGGAGGCGGAAAAAAGGACCCTGGATTCACATTAAAACAATTGGTAATGGTATACCAGGCCTGCAGAAAAACCGATAGTATGCCATAACGTTTGGACCCTGGAGGTGAAATGATCCGGTCGGCCACTTCTCTTTGAAACATCCCGACTAGTTCATCGACAATATCCCGGTTATCCAGAACTTTAAAAAGAATCTGGCTTGAAATATTATAGGGGAAATTCCCAATGATACCCACCGGGGATCGGTATTTTTTCATATCCAGCTTCAGAAAATCTCCTGAAATCAGGTTTTCCTCCAACTCAGGGAATACTTCCTGCAAATAGGCGATTGCTTCCGGATCGATCTCCACCGGGAAAAGGGAAAACTCCTTTCGTTCAATTAAAAACCGGGTGAGGATCCCTTTTCCGGGGCCTACTTCAATTACTGTTTGGATATCCCTAGCCTCCAGGGCCTGTGTTATCCTTTCTGCAATAGAAGGATCAGTGAGAAAATGTTGTCCCAGATTCTTTTTCGGCCTTACCATTTTTGCTTAATATTCACCAAAGATGGCAAAAAACAATGGCGAAAAGCAATCTGTCAGGAAGTTTTTAATCATTATACTTCTTTTGTTAATAAGCATGAAATTTTTAACTTTAAAACTGAATCTAACTTTACTATTTTTACCAGGAAGTTTCAGTTTAAAAGACCCGGAATGAAGTATGATTTTGATGAAGTAATAAATCGTGAAGGAACAGATTCCATCAAGTATGATTTAAGAAAGGATGTTTTTGGTCGGGAGGATGTCCTGCCCCTTTGGGTAGCCGATATGGACTTTTCCACCCCCGATTTCATCAGGAAAGCAGTGATCCAGCGTGCAGGACATCCGGTCTATGGATATACCTTCCGCGGCTCTGCCTTTAAGGATAGTATCCGAAAATGGATGAAACTGCGGCACAACTGGGAGGTGGATGCTGACTGGATCTGCTTCAGTCCGGGAATTGTTCCAGCTTTAAATATTCAGGTATTGGCCTTAACGGAACCGGGAGATGGCATCCTGATCCAGCCACCTGTTTACTTCCCTTTCATGGCAGCAGTTAACGACCACCATCGAAAATTGATTGTGAACCAACTGGTTAACAAAGAGGGAAAATATTCAATAGACTTTGAAGACTTCAGGGACAAAGCCAAGGAGGCAAAAGTGTTCATCCTTTGCCATCCGCATAATCCCGTTGGGCGGGCATGGGAAAAAAATGAACTGGAAAAAATGACAGAAATTTGCAGGGAACATAATGTTAAAATTATCTCCGATGAGATCCATTCAGACCTGATCCTGAACGACAGCCAACATATTCCATTAATTCAGGTTAAAGGAGCCTCTGATATCACATTGGCAGGTTATTCGCCAAGCAAAACATTTAACCTCGCGGGTCTTTCAACAGCCTTTTTAATTATTCCGGATGCCAAACTCAGGTCAAAATATGAAAAAACCTTAAATGCCCTGCATATGGGAATGGGCAATATATTCGGCTATACAGCACTGGAAGCAGCCTATGGATATGGATCCGGGTGGCTGGGCCAGTTAATCGGTTATCTAAAAGCTAATGTGGATCTATTGGAAGAGTACATCGCTAAGTATATTCCTGAAATAGAACTGACCCGTCCCGAGGCAACTTATCTGGCATGGATGAATTTCGGATCTCTGGGTTTTACAGACAGGGAACTGAACAGTTTTATCATTAATGAGGCAAAACTGGGTCTGAACGATGGGCCGAGGTTTGGGCCTGGTGGAAATGGGTTCCAAAGAATAAATATCGCACTCCCCAGACAAAATCTTGAAAAAGCGTTGGATCAGCTAGCATCGGCTGTCAGAAATCATCACAACCGGTAAATAGAGTCTGTCAAAAATGTTCCGGGGATGAAAATGCCATTTTGTCACTTTTTCTTCCTGTTCCCCCATTGGTACACAAATTGAACAATTATGCCCTATAAGACATTCATTTTATAGGGTTTAACTTAAAAAATAGGAGGACAAGCCATGTTACCAGTCGTAAACAACAGAAATTATTTATCAGGATTGTTCAATGATTTCTTCGGAGACAACTTCATGAGGGAAAGATTTTCCGATGAATTCTCGAATTCGTTACCTGCCGTTAACATTGTTGAAGAAAAAAATGTCTTCAAAATTGAAGTCGCCGCACCCGGGCTAAACAAAAAAGACTTCAATATTGATGTGCACAACAATCTTTTGACCATTTCTTCTGAAACAAAAAATGAAGTAGAGGACACGAAAAAAAATTATGTCCGAAGAGAATTCAGCTACAGCTCTTTTAAGCGATCATTCAGTTTACCGGAAGCTGTTGATGCCGAAAAAATCAAGGCAAACCATTCCGAAGGAATACTTACCATTAGCATTCCAAAAAAACCGGAGGCTGTGGAGAAGGGCCCCAGACAGATAAATATTTCCTGACTACTTAAGTCGCGGAGGATCTTTCTTCCGCGATTCTTTTTCAATCGATTCTACTTCAATCCCACTCTCCCTTTTCCAATTTCAGGAACATCCAACCGACCTGTTCCTGCAGAATCCCATTTTTTGATGCAGTTGAACATTACTCCTTAATTTTACGTCTTAACATCAGATGGTAACGAAAAATTAAAGATATGAAAACCAGGACAAGCCAATTACTTTTAGGGATCGCTGTTATTATGGTAAGCTGCAACACCAACACGAATACAAACAGGGCGGAAACATCCGAGGCTGTGGAGGTGAAGAAGGCAACCGGAGAGGAATATGACTTGGTTGAAAGTGAAAGCAGGATCAGCTGGAGGGGAACCAAGCCCACAGGCGAACATCATGGGTATGTTAATTTAAAAAGTGGTTCTGTGGTGACAGAAAACAATATTATAAAAGCAGGGCGATTTGTTTTCGATATGAAAAGTATTGTAGACGAGGATTTAGAAGATGAAGAGATGAATGCTAAGCTAACCCGGCATCTGAAATCGGAAGATTTTTTCTACGTGGAAAAATATCCCGAAGCAGTTTTTGAACTTACCTCTGTCGAAGAGTATCCGGGAACATTGACGGAAAGCAATGAAACAAACATGGACTATGAAGTGAACGGGAACCTGACTATACGAGGCGAAACCAAAAATATTCGTTTTCCGGCAAAAATTGAAATGAAAGATGATGTTATCTTGATAAGCACGCCGGAATTCTCTCTGGACCGCACTTTGTGGAATGTTAACTATCAGTCAAAAAAAGTCTTTGCAGAACTTAAAGACAAGTTCATTCATGATGATATGCACATCAAGCTGGACCTGAAATTGCAGAAATCCTAAAAGAATCTGTTTATCCTGGATTTTCTGATAATCCGGGAAGAGGCGCAATGGAGGACATCTCCTCTTAAGCCATAGATCAACATGAACCCGATTTTTATAGTTATCTTTGAATAATTATATATTTGGGTTATGTTCAGAAGTATCCTTTTGATCGGCATGGGTGGATTTATCGGGACAGTTTTACGATTTCTAACCGGCCGCTTTTTTCAGTTTATCATCCATTCTTCTTTTCCCTTTGGAACTTTTATCGTTAATGTAACTGGCAGCCTGCTCATAGGTTTTTTCTTTGGGCTTTTTGACCGGGGGGGACTTCAATCTCAGGATTGGAGATTGTTTTTAACCATCGGAATTTGTGGCGGATTTACCACTTTTTCATCATTCGCCAGCGAGAATTTCATCATGCTACGGGAAGGTCAGGTAGTTCAATTTTTTGTCTATACCTCCACCAGTATAATTTTAGGCCTGCTTGCGGTCTGGTTAGGTTATCTAATTACTAAAATCCTTTGATCATGGAAGAAAAGACCACATCGATCATCCGCATTTATATAAGTACGACCGATAAAATTGGCAGTGAAGCTCTATACGAACATATTATTTATAAGGCGAAAGAATGGGGGCTTGCCGGAGCCACTGCCATTCGGGGACTTATGGGATATGGATCGAGCGCGTCAGTCCAATCGTTCAAATTCTGGGAACTTGGGGAAAAACTCCCCATAATCGTGGAAATTATCGATGAAAAAGATAAAATCGAACAACTCCTCCCCGCCTTTTTTGAAATCCTTGAAAGATCGGGAAAAGGTTTTATGGTGACCAGTCAGGACCTCGGCGTAAAAATGATCCGCAAGGGACAAAAATAGTATAAATATGAAGTGTCGACCCGGATGTGGGGCTTGCTGCATTGCCCCGTCCATTTCCTCCCCCATTCCCGGTATGCCCAATGGAAAAGCTGCCGGTGTCCGCTGTATCCATCTGACTGAAGATTATCTTTGCGGCATTTTCGATTCCCAGGACAGGCCTGAGGTTTGTGATAAATTTCAGGCAGAAAGGGAATTTTGCGGAGATGACCGGGTGGAAGCAATGGGAATTTTGTTAAGTCTTGAAAAAAAAACTTTTATTCCAGAGGAAATTTAAAAAACCTGGTAGTACTCTCCAACGGTAACTTGACTCACCCGTTATGATTTCCTCTTTCTTATTCGGGAAAAATCAGTTTCCTATTGTACCCGATAAAAATCTCCCCAATTTATGAGGTCATAACACTTTTTCCTCCTTTCTTCAGGGATCACCACAGGAATAATAATCTCTTCTTCAGGTATCGGGAATCCTCCTGCTTAATCTTCAACAATCTCACTAATTTTATCAAATAATTCCAATAATTGACCAGACAATATTAATTTTGCACACGATTTTAAAATCATCATTTATCACCCTCATCATTTGACAAAGAATAAATAGTGCAATACACATTACAGAGAAAAGAAAAGATACTATGAAAGGATTACCCGGGATTTTAGACACACTGAACATAGCATTCCCTACAGATTGCCTGAACATTTTAAATAACTGCAAGTCATACAGAGTTTATAATACGCCTTCCGAACTTGCTGAAGGATCCACCATGGGAAAGCCGAGCTTCGAAGTTAAATATCCCGTTAAAGATAAAGGGGAAATTACCGAAGCAATCGTCCATCGGGTCAGTAATGGGATTTCGGCCAATTATACAGAATCCTATATGCGACGGCGGGATCCGGATACAATGGTCATAGCCGACAACCTGCCCACGGACAAACCTCGTTTTAAAGAGCGGTTTGGATATGATTTTTCCGTTCTGCAAAAAGAAACTTTTGAATGGTTAAAGCAACAGGATCTGGCTGTTTTTTTCTATTTCGCCGGCCGGCAAGGAATCGGGAGTACAGGAATAGCGATATGCCCTTCCAACGCGGCATTTTTTGCCATGGGTCTTGGCATGCTTCAGAAAATGATCCCCGTGAATGAGTTAGAGGAAGGAACAGAAATATTATCAGTTATTTATATAGCCCCTCCTTTCAGGCACACGCATTTCAACGGAAAGCAGATTGTTGTTCACAACCGGACTGAAAAACTACATGAACTCTATTCATATAACCTCTATCCGGGGCCCAGTGCCAAAAAAGGACTCTACGGGGTTTTACTTACTCAGGGTGAAAAAGAAAACTGGATCACCGCACACTGTTCTACTGTTCAGGTAATCAGCCCCTACGACAATATCACCACCTACATGCATGAAGGTGCCAGCGGGGGGGGTAAGAGCGAGATGCTCCAACACATCGTACGTGAACCTGAGGGACAGGTTTTACTTGGGAAAAACCTGGTAAATGGAGAGCTTCGAAAGATATCCATCCCCATGTTTTGCAATTTCAATCCGGTAACAGACGATATGGCCCTTTGCCATCCTTCCGTTCAGAAAAAAAATGGCAAGCTGACCGTTTTGGATGCCGAAAATGCCTGGTTTATAAGAGTTGATGGAATAAATAATTATGGGGACGACCCCTTTCTCGAAAAAATTACTATAAATACTAAATCCCCGCTTCTTTTTCTTAATATTGATACAAAACCGGAATGTACAGCCTTGATTTGGAACCATATAGAAGATGCTCCTGGTAAGAGATGCCCGAATCCGCGGGTGATCCTTCCCCGTGAAACGGTTCCGGGAGTTGTGAATGAACCTGTCACCATTGACGTTCGGAGTTTTGGGGTTCGTACCCCTCCTTTTCTTCCGGAGAAACCATCTTATGGAATTGTGGGCCTGTTCCATATTCTTCCTCCAGCCCTTGCCTGGCTGTGGAGACTGGTATCCCCTCGGGGCTATGCCAATCCCAGTATCATTGGTGGGGAGGCTCTTGAAAGCGAGGGCGTAGGTTCATACTGGCCTTTTGCCACCGGAAAACAAATACCGCATGCCAACATGCTCCTGGACCAAATCATCCACACACCCAGAACACGCTACACCCTTACTCCCAATCAGCATATCGGAGTTTGGAAAGTTGGTTTCAAACCCCAATTACTCATGAGGGAATACCTAACACGCCGGGGAAATGCCAAATTGCGCACAGATCAGTATCAACCAGCCCGGTGTAATATATTAGGCTTTGAACTTAACTATCTGACCATCGAAGGTGCCAAGATTCCTTCCCGGTTCCTTCAGGTTTACAAACAACCTGAGGTCGGTATAGAAGGATATGACCAAGGGGCACAAATGCTGGAAGAATTTTTCAGAAAGGAATTAATGAAGTTCAGAAAACCAGAACTTTCCGGCACGGGCCATCGGATTATTGAGGCATGTCTGGATGGCGCCGAAACGGACGATTATCTCAAGATCGTTCCCATGGATTATCAGTATTCCTTCTTTACCAATGAAGATTGATCGCGGGTTAAGGCAGGGCTAATTTTCTTTTAATTCCTCCAGAAGGACTTCGAGAATATGACCAGGAAAGTATAAATTTCCAATCTGCCGGTGAGCATAAGAAAAATCAGGACAGTTTTGGCGATCGAGGAGAGGTGGGCAAAAGTAGAAGCCGGGCCCACCGTTCCTATTCCGGGCCCAATCCCGGCCATTGTGGTAGCCACAGCACCGGCAGAGGTTTTAAAATCGATTCCCGTAATTTTTAAGGCAACCGTACCGACAATAAAAAGCATGATGTAAACCTGTACAAAACTCAGGATACTATTGTTTGTTTCTTCATCAAGCCGGCTGTTATTAAGCTTTAAAGTAAAAATAGCAGAAGGGAAAATCTGCTGACGGAAAATTCGACGCACGTTCTTTAAAACTACAAGGTGGCGCGCCATTTTTATTCCCCCGGCAGTGGAACCGGTGCTTCCCCCCAGAAACATCAGGAAAAATATAAATATCCAGGCATATTGTGGCCATTGAAGGTAATCGGTTGTGGCAAAACCAGTGCAGGTAATAATCGAAATCACCTGAAAAAAGGATTCCCTGAGAGAGGGCTCAAAAGGTTTATCCATCCTGTAAAACAGAACAAAAGTTAATAATATCCCGGCAATAAGCACCATCAACGTATAAAACCTAACTTCCTCATTCGCTCTGACCTTTGTAAATTGCTTTTTAAATAGATAATAGTGCATCACAAAGTTAGTCCCACTAAGAAACATGAACAACATTACTACATACTGCAGGTAGGGTGAAAAGGCTCCAATACTACTATTCCTTGTTGAAAATCCACCGGTCGCAATACTGGCGAAACTATGGCAAACACTGTCGAAAAGGCTCATCTTCCCAACCAGCAATAAGAGGACTTCTAAAGCTGTCAGAAAGAGATAGATAAAAAGTAAACGGTATCCGACGGCTTGTATTCGGGGCTGCATTTTTTCCTGAAGCGAGGACTCCTGCATAAACAATTGATAGCCACCCATTTTTAAGGAGGGCATAATCACAATAAAAAGTACAATAATTCCAATTCCTCCAATCCAGTTTGTAAGGCTCCGCCAAAACAGTATGGATTTTGGCAAAATTTCAACATTGGTTAGAATGGAAGAACCCGTAGTGGTAAACCCTGAGACAGACTCGAACAGGGCATCAACAAATGAAGGGATGGAATGCCCGATCAGATAGGGCAAAACCCCTAATACCGATATACAAATCCAGGATAATGTTACGGAGAGAAAGGCGTCCCTTACCCACACAGGCGGAATGGGACTTCGTACCACAATCAGGTGCAATATTAGGGCAATAAACAATGTTAAAGAAGCAGACCAGATAAATGGATACAAATCTTCATGGTACCTGGCAGCTATTAGAAGGCATATTAAAAACCCTAATCCCATGGTAAGCATGACAAAACTCAGAACCCTGAGTATTATCCGCCCATTTATTAATTTCATGGCGCAAAGATATTTATTTCCTCCTTACTCTGATCAGTACCGTAAAATAACTGTGCCATTTTCCGGTATAGCCCGGTAAATCTCCCGGATAACGTCGGCGGGAAGATATAGGTGAATTGATGGCCGGTAGTCTGCACTGCCAAAATCGAAAAAATTATGTAAAATAGCCTTAAATAGCCTCATTTTTTGAACCTTACGAAAAGTTAACCTGGCCATTCGTTCATAACTGTTCCTGATTTCAGTTTGCTCAAGAAAAATATCAATGCCACTATTAAGTTCAAGCATGGCAAAGGCAGGATCCCGAAGCAATGTATCCGGGAAGTAAATAGATTTCGCAGCTTCCTCAGGGGAAGATGGGGCTTTACGGCTGATTACAGGTTCTTTTACGAGGTTTGAATATTCAAGAAAAATATTCTGTCGGACGGAAAAATTCTTCAAATATGCCAGAAATGAAACTGAGCTTAATAAAGGATCCATTTTATACTTTTCGATCCTGGCAGGATTAAGCATGATTCCATTCAGCATTAAGCCCGCAGTACTGTCTGATAAATTTACAATAAATATAATCGAATCGCTTTTTATGGTTTGAAGAATAGCCTTCCGGAAAGCCAATTCTTTGGATAATGCTACTAATCCTGGTTCGGAAGAAACAATAAGGTTTTTTTGTATAAAAAGGGAATCTGAATATGCCAGGTCTTCAATTTCCTTCTTCTTGTCCAGGGGCAACCAAATGGTCCAAAACAGAAAATACAATAGAAACAGGCCTGATAACATTAAAAAACAGTTCCATATTTTTCCTCTTAAAGAATGATTTTTCTGTGCCATCAATTAATAGATAAAAACCCTGGAACCAATTCCGAGGGAATTATAGACGGCTTTCAGATCTGCATCGTTCAGCCTGACGCAACCATGGGTAACGGGAAGTCCCAGGAACCGCTGATAAAGGGTTCCATGAATAAGATAACCATTGCCCAGACTAAGGGCATAATCTCCAAGCACACCGTATTCAAAACGGGATGAATGGTTCGGGGAAGGCACTGGGAGTCCTTCTTCAAAGAAAGCCCAATCGGGACGTCTCCATACAGGGTCGACCATTTTTCCGAGAATTTTATATTCTCCCCGGGGGGTCCTGAAAATCCACTCCTGGTTGTTCTCTGCTTCAAGTTTAATATAACTCCCGGTAGAGCATAATCCTGAGCGAATTAATTTGTCGTGTTTGAATAGTTTGAACTGGTTAGCGGATGAATTGATAATCAGGTAAAAGGAGTGTGGGACAACAGCAGCGATTTTCCAGTTGGTAGCCTGGATTTGTTTCTCCAGTTTATCCTGGTTCTCCCCAATGGAGTAAACGTCAAATGACTGAACTGCTGGTCCCTGAGAGGCGAAAAGTGGGATCACTAAGCCAGGCATTATTTCGGGCAGGAACATCAGGATAAATACAATAAAGGGAAAAAACAAAACAAGGAGAAACGGACCGGAATTTTTCCTGGTTAAACTCTTTGCATCATTTGTCATTTTGTTAAAGAAGACTTTCAACCTGTTATACAGGAATTGAAAAATAAACTTTCCAATTTGGTACCCTTTATTATTTAATATGGCCTCAGCATTCATGGGTTTGAATTTCTTCCAATGGCCGACCCGATCCTATGATAAGTACCAGGTTGCCAGGGGATAAAGATTTGTACAAAATATCAATGTCAGCATTCCGCAAGGCAATGCACCCTTCTGTCCAGTCGACTCCCTTACCTCCATGACCATGGATTTCGATTAAACCTCCTATTTTTGCAGACTGAGGGACATTTCCATCTTTTTTATTCAAGATAAATCGTTGTTTATCCAGATTATTGGGGTAATTCAATAACAAAGCTTTATGATAATTGGTCCCTCCTTCAGATATTTTTTTTGTGATTTTATATAGTCCCTCCGGAGTGCGGTGATCGCCCTGATACATTTTATCCCCAATCCAGTTTTTGCCCAATTCAACAGGGAAAGTGAATTTAGCGTGGCTTCCCTTATAATAAGTGCATTCGCGGGCATATTTGTCCACGATCACCCATCCGGCATCTCCTTTTTTTGCCTCATTCATGGCAAACTTTTTCATCTGCTCCCACTCTTTGTAATCCTGAAAATAATCCGCCAACGTTACTGAACAATATCTAAATACTGGCTCGATAAGGATTTTTGATGAAGAAATTTTTTCCCAGGCTGTAGGCATGTCTTTATTTTCAAAAGCCAGAACAGCCTCTCCAAAAAGAAGTCGCCCTTTGTTGAATTTTTTCCTTTGTGCCTCTTCCAGGGGAATGTTTTTGAAAAGCCGTTGATATTCATCCAATAGATGACGAATTGTATCTATTTGCTGAGGTACCCACTCTGCAAGGAAAGCTTGTGTATTATTTGCACTTTCACTCGCCATGCCGGAAAATTTGGTCGATTTTGCCGCCATTTGCCTTGTTGCGGAATAATTCCTTTTAAATACAAACCGCTCGTTCTCCCTTGTCCATAATTGCATCGCTTCCTGATAAGCTTTCTCAGCCTCGCGAAGGTATCGGCTGGAATATTTTTGAGCCCCGACATAACGAGCGGCAGTAAGGGCTTCACGGGCTTCCGCCATTTCCCTGTTTGGAGATGAATCCCTGTTCAGATAAAAAAACCCCAACACCATTATCAGGACCGCGGTAAATATCCCGGTGAATAAAATGATTTTTCTTTTCAATAGGTATTCTAAATATCTGTTTTTAATTTTATTTGTTTCCCTTTGCTTTGGGTTCTCCCCTTTATGGGCAGGTTGCGAGCCGGAAAAGTCTAATTTTCTGAGCAATTCTTTCGTAAGATCCAATAGCCAACGGGACAGAATAGTGCGATTTCCGGACAGGCTGAATAACCGCAAAGCCCACGTACCTTAAAGTAAAAGGTGCCTGAGCTTTGCATTTCATATACTCAAAAAAAAATCCTTTTATCCTTTTCTTGCCTTGCCTTGATATTTAGCTATAATTTCCTGAAGCTCACTGTTCAGAGCATTGGCTTTTTCTTTAGCTGCTTTTACTTTATCGAGGGTAGCCATGTAACTTCCTTGTTCAAACATAAGGGTTGCCTCATTCACTGAAGTTTCGACAGCACCGATCTCATTCTTCATGGCCAGAAGAGCTGTTGTTCCTTCTTTTCCTTTAGGAGCTTCAGTAAGCAATTTTTTATTGGATTCCAAAAGGCTTTTCACGTCAGTCAGAAGCTGGGTAATTTCATTCTTCACCTCTTCTTTTTTAGCTTCAGTCTGAACTTTAACTTCCTGGCCGTAAGAGGTTACACCTGCCAGTCCTACTTTAGAGGAATTGTAATTCTTAATCATTTTGGATTTCTGGGCTTCCACCCCTTCCATTACAGCGTTCATTGAATCCTGAAGTGCAATATAAGTGTCCGGAAGATAGATGTCGGCTCCGGCAGCCTGTGCCTCTTCAACGGATGCTTTGGCACCTTCGATTTCAGCCTGAGGAAGTTTACCACATGATGCGAAAATTGCCGAGAAGGCGATAGCTGATAATGCCAATGTTCTTGTTTTCATTTTTACTTTTAATTAGATTTTAATGTTAAAAAGATACCTGAATACGAACTTTCAAAATTTTATCGATTAATCGTTTTCGATATTTAGACGAAGGAGCTCCTACAAGTAACAGCATTAGGGAAAAAATATAAGATTAAATTAAAATTCTTTCTATTTTCGATCGGTTGATCAGTATTTAGAGGATAAAGAATAAATTTGCATTCAGATGTTTTTCTAATCCCATGGATTTGAATTAGAAATAATCTGAAATTAAATAAGTATAGAAAAAAGGATTGGAGTCAATTAATTATTACAGATTTTTCTTTAATCCGTAAATGAATGGCTATTGAAATAGAATAACCGGTGCCAGGTGAAAAACAGGAACCTTTATACGCTGAAGGATACAGCACTTATCGAATTCATCCAAAATAACAAGGATTCGTCGGTGTATTTTGAGGAATTGTACCGCAGGTATTATCGTAAAGTATTGGATAAGTGTTATAGTCTTCTAAAAAATAAACAGCAGGCAGAAGAAATGGCGGAGGACATTTTCTCCAAGTGCTTTGAAAAACTACCGGGCTTTCGGGGACAAGCTTCGTTTTCGTCCTGGCTTTACACCATTAGCTATAATTCCTGCATCGATTATTTACGCCATAAAAAGAATTCGCATTACCCGGAATGGAACCGTGAAAATGAACTGCCGGTAGTGGATGAGGTTGATGAGAATGCAAATGAGATCGATTATGAAAAACTTCAGCAAATATTGGACCTTATTCACCCGGAAGAAAAAGCTCTGTTATTCATGAAATATATGGAAAATATTTCTCTCAAAAATATTGGGGAATCGTTACGGATCAGTGAAGATGCGGCCAAAATGCGTTTAAAACGTGCGAGGACCAGGGTATTCACTCTTTACAGGGAAAAATATTTTGATAAAAAGAAATAATAGTAAATCAATGTAATCAGGCTTATACCGCTTAATAAACAACAAATGCCGCTTCACTATTTTAATCTGGCTGGCAGTTACTATTAACTGTTCACCCGTCAATATAAAAAAAAGAGATGAAACCGTTTTTAGATAACTTTTTGGAAAATGAGGAAATAACTCCACCTGATAGGGTGACGGCCGGTTTAAAAAAGAATTTTGAAGGGGCGAAAAACGTTGACTGGATAATCATGGGTGATCACTTTGAGGCCATATTCTATAAAGACAGCATAGAACACCTCGCCCTTTTCGATGAAAAGGGAAGCCTTCTTGAGTATAAAATGAACCTCTCTGAGGATTATCTTCCGTTACCGGCCCTGTCCGCCCTTCCTTCCAACTGCGAAATCATGAACGTGGTTTTGAATAACCATGGGAATTCCATCACCTATGAGGTGATCTATCGGGATAAGGAGCTAAAAAGATACATAATGCTTTTGGATGAAATCGGTAAGATTATAGAACAGAGAGGGCTCTGATATAGGGCTCGATTATGCTTTAAAGAAACTTTCATGGTATGAAACTGACAGTTTGAATACTTCCCATAATTCATAATACCTTCACAGGCTTGAGTGAAGTCGACACAAAATTGCCCAAGGGCGCGAAAGGAATCAATGACGATTCTTTGAATAATCTTTTCTGCTAAAAATTTACTATTACTGTCAGGAAAGCTGACCTGCCGTACCCATTCACCCCTGAGCCATGGTACCTGTAATCCTTATTGAAAAGATTCAAGAGGCTCAGATTGACTTTTACGCATTGTATTGTATAACCCGTACTGACATTGAAAACATTCCATCCCGGGGTTCCCCCAAAAGGAATCCGGTTATCCTCTTTATCACCTGCCGAAAGACGTTTCTGACTGTCTGCTGCCTGCCACTCAAGGTTAATCCACCAATCTTTAAGTTTATACTCAATGGCGAGTTGACCGAAAAGCGGGGGGATTCGTCGGACAGGTTCGTTTCTGGTAATATTCTGTCCGAATGTATAGGTCAGGCTGCCATGAATCCTCCACGATCTGTTCAATTCTACATCCCATGCCGTCTCAGCACCCTGTATATAAGACCGTTCAATATTCTCTTTCATATATACAGGGTAACCTTCAATGGTATCCCCGGCTATCTTGTTTCGAACGATTAAGTTGTATAGCTCGTTACGATAAAGGTAAAATTCACCTCTAATTGTTGGACTCTGGTATTTGTAACCAATCTGAACCTGAAATGAATGCTCTGGCTTAAGGTTGTAGTTTGGAGTTTCGTACCGGAAATCAACAATCCCTAAGGTACCCAGGTCGTCAATATTAGGAGCCCGGAATCCGGTATTCGCAGAAACGAATATATTGGATGTTTTATTCAATTTCCTGAGTATAGAAAAGTTGCCAACAAGTGCTGAAGGAGTCAGCTTTACCTGACCGGCATTTTCATCTTCTACTTTGATATTAAAGGTATTGAATCGTGCCCCGGCACTGATGATCCAGTGATTAAAATCAAATGTGTGCATACTGAAAACTGCCATACTGGTCATTTTGGCTCCATCAGGATATAATCCTCTTTTTGAAACAGCATCACCGGTTAAGAACTCCAAATCAGAGCGATGGCTACTAACCATATCGTTGTATATTTCAAGGCCACTGTTAGCCGACCAATATCGGCTGGCTGAGGCAAATGCTTCTGCTGAAAATCCCAATGAATTGACTTTATCATTCTCCTTGCGTAAGAGGGTAGATCCGTTTTTGAGAAGCTCCCGGCCTTCCTCGCTGTGCTGGAAAGAGGCAGTGATTATGGCTGATTTCAAAATTCCAGCATTAATTTTCTGATTAAACTTTAGATAAGCCAACTCCCTCTTTTGCGGATCCATTTTGTTGGTAGCATAGTTTTCGAGGACTATCTTATGGTAGACCGGAATATCGCTCTGATGCACACTCTGGTACGAGAGGGTCAGATCAGAAGAGGACGAAAGCAATATCTTTCCTTTTAGGTCGAAATCAAGTTCACGGTATCCGGTTGGTTTTTGCCTGCCGGTAGTGTCGCCTCCAAAAAGGTCTCCAAAATTCCGCCAGGTAACTCCTGCCCTGAAGGCGGTGCTTTTATTACTATAGTTTACAGCGCCATGCAGGCTTTGCTCCATATTTTGTGTGGCTATCCTTGAAAGCAAGGTAGTTTCCAAAGTTTGTTTTTCAGAAGTTGTTAGTTCGTGACTAAATGCCTGGACCGTTCCTCCTATTGCATCTGAACCATATTGAACAGAGCCACTTCCCCGAAGAACTTCGATCTTTTCGATATTAAATACATCTATGGTATTAAAATATTGATTTGGCCCATAACGCATAGTTGCATTACTAAGTCTGATTCCATCAATAAGCATCAGGGTTTGGTTACCGGTTAATCCTCGCAAAAAGGGAGATCCACCCCCATGATTTGTCTTCTGCACAAATACACCGGGTGTTTCCTGAAGGGCTTCAGGTGTTGTGCGCAACTGTAACTTTTGAATTGACTCATTCTCTAATAACTCTGATGGCTTCAGCGGTCCGCTGCTGAAGTGTCCCATATCTGTTGGCTGTGACGACCACTTCGGACAGTGAATGTACCGGTAGTGAATCTGATCCCGGTAGAGAATCAATCTCCTGGGCAACCAGTAATACCGTTAAAGATGATAAGAAAAACGACCAAAATACTTTGAGAGAAAGCATCTTCAATTTCATTGATTTAAAAATTCACGTGCAAACTTAAAATTTTAATTAAACTTTGATATACATTCTAACTTTATCTTGCAAAAATATTCAGCAAGTATTGCATAAATATATTCTGATGATGCGGAACATCAATACCAAATAAAAGATAGATTCTTTTCCGCAAATCAAAATAAGAATGTGCCACTTTCTGAGTATTAATAAAAAAATCCAGCAGAATATTCTACTGGATAACTATAAGGATCAATAACCAATCTCCAAATTGTTCATTCCCAATTCTCTTGTTTTTTATGATCAGGGATTGCTAAAATATTTGACGTTCGGCTTATTCTTTAACCTTATTGATCATGTGATTGATTACATGTGTGTGTTCATGCTGAGGACTGAACATAATGATTTCTGCATCGGTATGTACCTTTATATTATGCCCCGATGGCCAATAAAATAATTCTTTCTCATTAACCTTCTCTTCAGAACCTTCTGCATCTGTGGCAGTTAGTTGACCGCTTATCAGATAACCCCAGTGTGGGCATTGACATAAGTTCCCTTCAAGACCCATAAAGAGCTGTGTGGTGTCTACCCCTGCTGAAAGGCTAAAATATTCCCCGCTTATTTTTCCTAATCCGGTTGCATCCCCAAAATCAGTTTGCTGTCGGATAATAGCACCTGGAATTTCCAGTTTAACTTCGATGTTGTCTTTTACAATTTTCATGATTTCTGTTTTTAATTTTTAAATACTATAACAAAAATAGGTCATGAAATAGCAAAAGGTTAATACATATGGTTTTAAAGAGTGAACTTTTGGATTGCTTTTAATAATTTGGATCAGGACCTTATATATTCTGATGGTAATAATTCGAAACGTTTTTTAAAACACTTTGAGAAATAAGAGGTACTATTAAAACCATTTTCAAAGGCTATTTCTGAAATGGTTTTCAGTTTTTGATTAATGTCACTTAATGACCGGATCAATCGATACTCCCTGATAAAATTATTTGGTGATTTTCCAGTGAGCGACATCATTTTTTTATACAATACAGACTTGCTCATTCCCAATGAACGGCCAAAATCATTCACTGTTAATGCCGCATTCTGCCATTCTTTTTCAATAAGCTCCATCAACGTAATTAGAAAGCTTTCATCGGCCAGTGTTAAACAGAATAGTTTGTTCATTTGGGAAGAATTATCCGGATTCTCCATTAAAAATGAACTCTCCACTTCGTTTGATACCACCATGGCATGGTCTTTTACAAAACAAAGACAATCGGCCAATTTTATCGTGTCTTCAAAGAAATCCTTATCTTTATTAACAGGCATACCGGTTGCCAATCCAATTATCAGGTCTCTGTTGGAGGTTCCAAATTTGCTTTTCGGGGAATTAAAAGTTTTCACAACGTCTAATGCACATACTACCGCTTTAGACACCGTTTTAAAAGCAACCAAAAGATAACTTTCCCCCTGTTTTACTATACGTCCTTCAAAATGCTTTAGGATATCCCCAAAAGCAAAAATGGTTTGCTGCAGGGTTACTCCCGATTGTGAAAAATGGACACCTTTTAACGAAATGGTAGTGAACCGAATTGCCATTAAGGTTCTTTGGGCCGGATCATTTATAATGTTTAATTGGTCTTGCGATGAATGTTCGGGATCTTTAATCCTTCCAAGGAACGACTCTACTATTGTTGCATCAATCTCAATTATTTGAGTGGGCACGTCCCCATGAGCATGGCTATGCATTTGAAGAATTGATTCTTTATCAGGTGCGTCAACTAAACAAAATGCTATTTTTTTGATTTCATCAAACCAGTATGTCAACCCCCGACAGTTAAATTGGTGCTGAATTTTTAAGTCTTCTTTATGCAACTGGGCAACATTTTCAGCAGTAACCAATTCCGATACATCATGACGATCCATATAGATGGGCATACGCAAAAAAATTTCAGAAAGATTTATTTTAAGGATTATGTGTTATCAGCATACCTATGTGAAGCACTAACATTTTAATTGCTTATTTGTTCGGGTGAATATTTACCCAAAACGGATGGAAATATATACCCATTATAGTAGGGAATAAAATTCTATATTTTCCCTGAATTGAAGCGGAGTGGAATCTTCCCGACAAGCTTTCCAATACTTAATCTGTAATTCCTGATACCATTGAATAAGTGAACCTGGCAAATAAATATCGGCGTATCGGGGCTATCTTAATTATTCAATAATCTGAATATTCCGTTGGATAGAGGAAATTGATGTCGATATGAGAGACATTATTCTTATAAATGGACCTGGCAGACAATTCTTTCCATTCCGGAGCATTACGGAATGTATCCCAATGTTTTTCCCGGCTTGCCTGATCTGAAAAGGTGGTCATATACATTAGGTTGGGCATTTTTGCCCCGAAGATTACTTCTCCATAAAAAACCGCATTAAATCCAAGCCGGTCAAAGAGATTAATTTCTCCACCGCCATTAAACATTTCAAGCTTGTTTTTATTATATTGCTCAGTGGGTGATTCATAGCTTCGCAATTCATATACCCGTTCGGATCTTGGGTTATTGAAGTCAGGAACATGCAATTCAGGCATACCTTGAAAAGCTTTTAACAATAAAGTCTCCATACGATGATAGGGTGGGCGTTCATGCGAAGCATTGATATACTCACTTCCGGCATTTAAATATTCCTTATCTTCAGTAAGTTTATCTTTGAGCGTGAGAAATTGTTCAATAGCTGAAAATGGAATGAGCACGTAGGTTTTTTGGATAGAGTCAGTTTCATTTAGCTTAGGCTTAAAAACACCAATATTATCAATTCCCAGTTTTTTTAATCCGGGTAAATAGGCTTCTTTAAGATATTTGTCCACAACTACTTACCTGGCTGTCCGAATCAAAAGTGTAAATTTTGAGCCCATAATATTCCCTTTCAGGGGTAGCACCTTTGCCCTCGGTTGTTTGGTCAGAATGGGAGTTTCCACAGCTGACTATAGCAAAAGTGCAGATTATTAGAGTAAGAAATTTGATCGCTTTCATTTTAAACAACTCTTATTTCACAAATCTAATGATACTTTAGGAAAAACCAAGTCACTCAGGAAAAAACAAAACAAGAAATTTTTTCCGTAATTGTTTATACCATTCGATAACCTACAGACATAAAATATGAATTATTTCTGTCTTTCAAACAGTGAAAGTTGACTGATCAACGCCCGGCTCTCGAACCCACCTGCCAGTGCACCGGTGGTTACCCCAACGGTACTGATGAAGGCGGCCAGGCGTATCAAATCGTTTAATTCAACTACCTGTTTATTTAAGGTGGGCCAGGTTTGTATCAGGTCTCCCGGGAAAACATAGAGTTTCGAGTCCTGCCTCAAGTTTGTATAAAGCCCTGTACTTTTTACGCTTATAGGAAATGCTTTGCGTGTTTTTCATTTATTCTGAGAATCAGGCTTATTTCAGTTTTTCGATTGCCGCCTTCAACCTCCCCCTGATTTCCTCCGCGATCTCCCCCAACTCATGGTTTCCGACAGCCTGCATAGAGGCTATTGGATCCACGGCAGCCACTTCAATCTCGCCCTCAGACTTTTCCTGCACGATAACATTGCAGGGCAACATCGTTCCAATTTTGTCCTCCCTTTTTAAAGCTTCATAGGCGTGTTTAGGGCTGCATGCTCCCAAAATTCTGTACTTTCTGAAATCCACATTTAGTTTTTCCTTTAACTTCTCGTGGATATCTATAACGGTTAATACTCCAAAACCCTCAGTCTTCAGGGCTTCATAGGTTTTCTCCACGGCAGATTCAAAATCTGTGTGAAGCGTTTTTTCAAAATAGTATTTCATGGCTCAATTAATATATGTTATTGAATTTAACTCAATCCTAATAATTTTGGGTCCCTCGTGCTTTATTCCACATCCATAATTATCTTAAATTTTCTTTTAATAAATTTATTAAGTCTTCAGATAAGTCTGCTATCTTTTTCATTAATCGCTTATTATCAATCGCTCGAATTGGGTCAATCATAATATCACAATCCGGATTTAGACCCTTTTTTAGATGAAATCTTACCATATGAGATTTTTTTGGTATTAGATTCAGCAATCAGGGAATAACCACCACCCGTGCTTCCATTCCTTCGTGAATAGTACAAATATAGGCGAACTCCCCAAGGTCAGCAAATTCAAGGTTGAATGTTTCACCTGGTCCGATCAAACCGCTGGAGAAAAGCCCTGCCTTACTTGTTACCGTATGGCTCGTATTATCTTTGTTGGTCCAGGTAACAGACTCTCCTGAATCAATTTTCATCATTTCAGGAACAAATTTATTCCCTTCCATCCAGACCTGGTTAGGTCCCGGGACTTCATTTTTCTTGTATTTATCGCAGGAGAAAAGTAACAGGGAAAGGGAAAGGGCCCATATAAAGAGATGTTTCTGAATTCTGAGTCTCTGAACTGACATGACCGATGTTTTATTTAAAGATGTTTTATTTTAAACGATCCAGGCAGCCGGCTTGTTCGAAAAGGATGGATGTTCCTTGTCGCTCTAATTCAAAAAGGGGTTACCGCGGAAGAGCCTGCCGCATCACCATTTGCGCGGTGTGCCGGTTGTGCTGTTCCAGAATTACCTCTTTATCAACCGTTACACGTCTTATGGTCGTTTCGTCATAATAACGGATCGTCACAAGTTCCAGTCCCCCCTCGAGTTTGATGCTGAAATGCTTCACCAGTTCATCCTTTATCCGGTCAATCCTAATGGGGTCATTGTTCACACAAATCTGAAAAGAGACGGCCGAATTTTGCATCAGGTTAATCTTCAATCCGTACCTGGCGCAGGATCCGAGTATGAGTTCCAGGTTCTCCTCCGCGATAAAAGATAGATCTTTGGCCGAGATAGAAATCAGGAGCTGGTCCATCTTAAAAATAAAAGAGGGGATCAAAGTTTCATAATGGCTCTCCCCTATTCTTGTTCCGGGCAATTCAGGATGAATAAAGGAGCGCACGAACAAAGGAATATTCTTCGCCTTTAATGGCTGTATAGTCTTTGGATGAATGACGCTGGCCCCGTAATAAGCCAGTTCAATGGCATCGGTATAGGAAATATTTTCCAGAAGTACCGTCTCATCAAACCATTTTGGGTCTGCATTGAGTACGCCAGGTACATCTTTCCAGATGATGAGTTTTTCCGCTTCCAGGATATTGGCTAATATAGCTGCAGTATAGTCCGATCCCTCCCTTCCAAGGGTGGTGGTGAGGTTATTTACGGTGGAGGCAATAAATCCCTGGGTAATAAATAACTGATTATCATTAAACCCAAAATCATGTTTTACCAGGTCACGGGTCAAGTCCCACCGGACATTCCCTTCCCGGTAATGGTCATCGGTAATCAGGGACTTGCGAATATCCCTCCAGACAGTTTTAATACCCGATTCATTCAACCATGCCGATACGATCCGGGTGGACAACAATTCGCCGTAACAAATGATTTGATCGTAATCGAAATCAAAATTCAGGGAGGGGGTTTCGTCCAGTTTGGCCTGGAGCATTTCAAAAAGCTGATTTACCTCATCATAAACCCTGTGCTTTTCATGAAAAAGTCCGTTCATAATATCGAGGTGGAAACCCTTTAGCCTCGACACAGCAAGATCCAGCTCCCTCCTTTGTCCTGAAAAATAGATCAAAGAGATATTTTCAAGGGCGTTGGTAGTCTTTCCCATGGCGGAAACCACAATGACTACTTTATCATTGAATTTGCGCAAAATCCCGGCAAGATTTTGAACAGCGTCAGCCTCCTTAACGGAGGCTCCACCAAATTTAAATACGAGCATAGGAACTTTCAAATTTTTTATTAACCGTTAAACTTTCTGAATGGTTAGTATGTTTGTCATTAGTCTGACGCTTGCCTGACCAAAGCTATAACAAAGGAATTTAAATTCAACTTATCGAAATAAAAAACTTTTAAATAAATGGATATAAACTATCAACCGCAAACCCTGAGCGAATTCATTACCAGCCAGCAAACAGCTTTTCCTTATGCCAAAGGCGATCTTTCGAGGCTTCTGAACCATATCGGGGTGGCTTCAAAAATTGTAAACAGGGAAGTAAACGCGGCAGGATTGGTTGAAATACTTGGAAAAGCGGGAAAAACAAACATCCAGGGCGAAGATGTTCAAAAACTGGATGAATTCGCGAACAACCAGTTCATAAAAATTCTGACTTCCAGTGGAGAGGTATGCGGACTGGCCTCAGAAGAGGATCATGATATTATCAGCTTCGACAACAATTTTACCAATGATGGAAAATACGTGGTATGCATTGATCCGCTCGATGGCTCTTCAAATATTGATGTGAACGTCTCTATTGGCACAATTTTCTCCATATACCGGAGGATAACAGAAACCGGAACAGGCCCCGATGACCGGGACATACTACAGCCGGGGAATAAGCAGGTTGCAGCGGGATATGTTATTTATGGTTCCTCCACCATGCTTGTTTATACCACAGGCCTTGGGGTTACCGGATTTACCCTGGACCCGTCGATTGGGGAATACTGTCTTTCCCATTTCCAGATTGTCACTCCTGAAAATGGAAATATGTATTCCATCAATGAAGGCAATTTCAATCAGTTTTCACCCGGAATAAAAAAATATCTTGAATACTGCCGCAACAGCGAAGGTAAAAACAGTTATTCTTCCCGTTATATAGGCTCCCTGGTATCCGACTTTCACCGCAACCTCTTAAAAGGAGGGATTTATATTTACCCATCAACGGAAAAACAACCGGGCGGCAAATTGCGCCTGCTTTATGAATGTAATCCCATAGCCTTCCTCGCAGAACAAGCCGGGGGACTTGCCACGGACGGAAAAGGTCAGAGGATTTTGGACATTATCCCCCAGGCCATTCACCAGAGAACCCCCTTTTTCACCGGATCAAAAAATATGGTTCTTAAGGCCGAGGAGATGATAAGGGAATTCGGGTAGAAAACAATTACCCCAACCCTCCTCCTATCAGCATTTCCACTTTACTATACAACTCCACCGCCTTCAGTGGTTTGGTGATATAATCGTTGCAGCCCGCATCCAAACAGGCTTCCCGCTCTTCCGCCATGGCATAGGCCGTCTGCGCGATGATGGGAATTTCAGGATGTTGCTTACGTATTTCCTTCACTGCCTCAATTCCATCCATGACAGGCATGTTGATATCCACAATGATCAGGTCGGGCACCTCTTTTAGCACCCTACGGACCAGTTCCTTTCCGTTTTTTAGATGAATCTGCCGGGCACCACTTTCAGAGAGCAACTCATTAAGCAATACATATGAATTTGAATCGTCCTCGGCAATATAAATCAACTTCCCTTCAAATTTCGAAATGGCAGCTGGAGGACCCTGGAAAGAACCCTCCACTTCAAAAAACTTTCCATCCCCCATCGGATGGGTAAAATAGAATGCGGATCCCTCGTCTTGTTTTGAATCCACCCATATCGTCCCACCCAATAGCTCAACCAGGCCTTTTGTGATGCTAAGACCCAAACCAGTTCCCATTTGTGTCTTTTGGTTATCGGCCTGGACAAAACGCATGAAAATATTAAATCGGTCTTTCTCCGGTATACCGACTCCGGTATCTTTTACGACAAATTCTACATTTGATTTTTTTGAAATGGAATACAGCACTTCAATCCTGCCCTCCACTGTAAACTTGATAGCATTGTTCAGCAAATTATCGAAAATTTGCCTTAAACGCTGGGGATCAGTGAAAATGATCAAGTCCTCTTTCCCTTTTTTCTTCTTAAAGACGAGGGAAAGGTTTTCCCTTTGCTGAAATAAAGGACTTTGGCGGTGTGAAACGATAACCTCCTCAATCAATGTGTCGATATTGCACCACCTCCAGTTAATCTCCAACTGATTTGACTCAATTTTTGAAATATCAATGATATCATTGATCAACATCATGAGTTGCTCACCCGATTTAAGGATGTATCCTGAAAACTTTTGTCTTTTCTCTTCGGTAAGGTTTTTATGAACAAGGAGTTCGGAAAAACCCAATATGCTGTTCATCGGTGTGCGTATCTCATGGGACATGTTTGCGAGAAAAGCCGATTTTAGCCGGTCACTCTCTTCGGCTTTCTCAATGGCCTCTTCCAGTTGAATATTTATATCCTGAATTTCCTCAATGTTAGCCTGTAATTTTTCGTTAATAGAAATATTTTCCTCATTTTGGGTGGCAATCTCATGGTTCTTTTCTTCCAACAGGTGTTCATTTTTCTTAGTCTCGGTGATATCATGAATAATCCCGAATACCCGTTTTGATTCGCTGTCATATTCGGCAACCGAATGAATATCGATAATCCTTCCGTCTTTCCTGTTTTTGATCCTGAATTCCTGATCATAGGGTCCCTGCCCATTTACAAGTTCTTTTATGGCACGGTCAAGCCTATCCCTGTATTCAGGAATCGGAATGCTTTTAATAAATTCATAGGGAATCTCGAAGCTATCCAGTCCATAAAGGTCGCGTGCACCCTGAGAAGCCTTTATTTTTCCTGCATTAAGATCGAGCTCCCAATGTCCCAGACATGCGACCCTTTCAGCCCTTATAAGCCGTTGGTGACTGGCCTTAAGCTCGTGCTCGGCTTTTACCCGTTCGCTTACATCGCTAGAAACGACAATTGCCCTGGGATTCCCCGCATCTCCTTTGTAAACACTTCCCCGGCACTCAAAAAAATGGTAATGTCCGTTTTTATCACGAAACTCCCATAAGGCACTCTTTTCCTGTTTATTTTTAAAAAATTGCCGGAATGCAGTATCAAAGTCATTTCTCTTCTCTTCTCTCACCAAATCAGATACCTTCATCCCAATGAGTTCAGAGGCTTTAAACCGTAAGACAGAGCTATAGGCATCATTCACATAAATAAACTCCCCCTCCTCATTTATCTCGGCTATTAGTTCATTCATATGGGTGATCAACCGCCGGTAACGTTCATCGCTTTCCTTTAAAGCCTTTTCCACCCGATTCCTGGCCGTCACATCCCTGGAAACCCCCGAAAAGCCTGTCAATTCACCAGATATATTAAATATAGGGTTCGATGATATTTCCATATATATTTTTTTTCCGCTTTTTGTCCTTAGGGTATAATCACCGTATTCCGTTAGCCCTGATACTTTTTCCCTGATCTTTTTCTCAATGACCTGGTTTAATTTTTCTATTGATTCCGGCTCCATGTATTTCAGCAAACATGTACCCATTAGTTCCGTGGATGAATAACCGGTAACCCTTTTTACTGTAGGGGATAGGTAAATGAAATTCAGTTCCTTGTCGAGCTGCCAAATAATGTCGTTAATGTTGGCATGTATGAATCGCATCATCTTCTCACTTTCGGCCAGGGCAAGCTCATTTTTTTTGCGGTTGCTGATGTCACGGAGTATCCCAACCAGTATATTTGCCTCACCTTTTACGTTCCGCTGAATAATTTTGGCGGTGCAAACAACCCAGATATATTTCCCGTCCGAATGTTTTAACTGATACTCCATATAAAAATTCCGGGTCTTTCCATCGATATAGTCAAAAAAAGCCCGTTTGACCTGATCCTGTTGGTCGGGGTGGATCTGTTCTATTATCCACTTCCCACTCCTTTTGCTGTTCCCCTGAAGGTTTCCGGTCATTTTGAGAGTGGCATCGTCGATAATAAAAATATCATCGGCGAGGTTCCATTCCCATATTCCCTCTTTGGCTGCTTCCATGGCCAGTTTAAGCCGGGCATTCAATTCCTGCAGATTCCGTTCGCTTTTGGCGAGCTGCTCATTTGCTTTCCCGGACTCCTCCTGAGCCTTTACCCTTTCGGTAATGTCCGTGACTATCAGAACAAAACGATTTTCAAAAAGATAATAAGCAGAAATGGAGAGATATTTTTTGTAATAATCTGAATAGGTCTCAAATGTCTCGGATTCTTGCGACTCAACGACCTTCTTGTAGATATCCAAGTGCTGGATGGGGAGGCGGGGCAGCACCTCGGAAAACATCTTCCCACAAACCACCTGGTTTTCCAGGCCGGTGAGTTTTTCATAGGCGGTATTGATCCCGATGATTTTCAATTCTCTTGCTTCATCATCCTTTTCATGACAAAACTCCAGGATAATGGCCGCTTCATTCATCCGTTGGAACAGGTAGTAGAATTGTTTTACATGGGAAGGGTCCGAATTTTGGATTCCGGGCTTCTCCTGAGATGCGTGCTCTTCTTTATCCTGAATCATCTTTTTCCCGCGGATTTCTTTTTTTCGCATGGCAGAAAGGCTTAGGGTAAGTGGTTTGTCTATTCCGAATAAAATTAGTGAATATTTTAACTAATTTTGCAAGGAAATTTAAGTTCTTGGAGAATATATATAAAAATAATAGTCAAAAGGAGGTAGTAGCCGGCATTTTAAAGGATTCGGAAGGAATTCTTATGCATTTGAAAGGCTTGAGCGGATCGGCAGCCTCCATGTTTATCCACTCCTGTACCGATACCCTGAAAGGCAGTCACCTTATTATTCTGAATGATAAAGAGGAAGCCGCCTATTTTTTTAACGACCTTACTACGTACGATGGCATAGAAAGAAGCATGTTTTTTCCCTCCTCCTATACGCGTTCCATTCAGTATAAAAACACGGATGAAGCAAACATTATCAATCGTATACAAGTACTTAAACGACTGGGAGAGAGACGTGCAGCCAGCTTTATCGTAACCTACCCGGAGGCGCTCATGGAAAGAGTGATAAGCAGGAAAGGACTGGAAGACAATTCCTTTGAACTGAAGGAAGGGGAAAAACTCAGTCGCGACTTTTTACGGGAGTTGCTCGTAACATACCAATTTGAGCTTGTCGACTTTGTACACGAACCAGGACAATACGCTCAACGCGGCAGCATTATCGACGTTTTCTCATTCTCCTCCACGCAACCGGTGCGCCTTGATTTTTTTGGGGATGAAATCGAATCTATGCGCAAATTCGAAGTCTCTTCCCAGCTTTCACTGGAAAAAATCAGGAAGGCCTCCCTGGTCCCAAATATCCAGTGGGAAAAAGAAAGACTGGCCAAAAGGGTTTCCTTTTTCGAATACCTTCCGAAGCATACCACCGTATGGATGGAGGACCCAGGGGCCATTTTTCATCGCATTGATGAAATTTACAATAAGACAGATTTTGAAGCCGAAAAAGGCACAACCATTATAAAGAAAGAAGTAATCGTTGATTCACAAGACCTCCTCCGTGATATTCACTCCCTGAACAAGGTTGAATTTGGTAATCCATTTTTTTCTTCCCCTGAAAAAACCCTATACTTTAGCACATCACCTCAACCTGTTTTCAATAAAAATTTCACGCTCCTTGCCAAAGAGATCAGGGAGCGTCAGTCGGAAGAATACGAGGTTTGTATTCTTTCAGAAAGCGAAAAACAAATCGAACGCTTACGAGCCATTTTTGCGGAAACCGATGCCGGCATTCATTTTACGGCAATAAATAAAACCCTTCACCAGGGTTTCATTGATCATGATCTCAAAAAATGCCTTTTCACCGACCACCAGATCTTTGAACGCTATCACAAATACAAGATCATCGACCGGTATGACCGAAAAGAGTCCATTAACCTTAAAGAACTCACAGACCTTAAGCCAGGGGATTTTGTTGTACATGTCGACCATGGGATAGGCATTTTCGGTGGACTCGAAACGCTGGAGATGAATGGGAAAAAGCAGGAGTCTGTCAGGCTGGTTTACAAAGACAAGGATGTTTTATATGTAAGTATTCACGCACTTCATAAAATATCGAAATATAAGGGAAGAGATAATGAACAGCCGAGGATATACAAGTTAGGAACAGGCGCATGGCAAAAACTAAAGGCCACAACCCGGAAAAAAGTTAAAGATATAGCCGCAGACCTGATTAAATTATATGCCGTGAGAAGAGAACAGGAAGGTTTCCCGTTCAGTCCCGACACCTACCTCCAGCAGGAACTCGAAGCATCCTTTATTTATGAGGATACTCCCGACCAGCTAAAGGCAACCACAGATGTCAAGGCAGGAATGGAAGCTTCCTGGCCTATGGACCGGCTGGTATGCGGTGATGTGGGCTTTGGTAAAACGGAAGTTGCCATACGGGCTGCTTTTAAAGCTGTTAGCGATTCTAAACAGGTAGCTATACTGGTTCCTACTACTATCCTGGCTTTGCAACATTATAATACATTCAGGGAACGATTGCACAATTTTCCCTGCAATGTCGATTATATCAGTCGGTTGAAAAGCTCAGCAGAACAAAAACGTTCCCTGGAGCGCCTGGTAAAAGGGGAAACCGATATTATCATCGGCACCCATAAACTGGTAGGAAAAGAGGTTAAATTTAAAGATCTGGGGTTACTGGTCATAGATGAAGAACAAAAATTCGGGGTCAGTATAAAAGAAAAATTGCGGGAATTAAAACTCAATGTTGATACCCTGACCCTTACCGCCACCCCAATACCCCGTACCTTACAGTTTTCCCTTTTGGGGGCCAGAGACCTGTCGATTATTAATACCCCCCCACCTAACCGGCATCCGATCATAACCGAAGTCCACGGCTTTAATGAAGAAATCATTAAAGAGGCCATTGAATATGAAGTAGGAAGAGGGGGTCAGGTTTTCTTCATCCACAACAGAGTCCAGAATATCGGTGAAGTGGAGGCACTCGTTAACCGAGTGGTTAAAGGAGTGCGCACGGTGGTTGCCCATGGGCAGTTGGAAGGGAAAAAACTTGAAACTATCATGCTCGATTTCATGCAGGGATTTTATGATGTTCTCATTGCCACCACAATTATTGAATCGGGGCTGGACATCCCGAACGCAAATACGATCATCATCAACAATGCACATCATTTTGGCCTGAGCGATTTGCACCAACTACGGGGGAGGGTTGGCCGCTCCAACAAAAAAGCATTCTGCTATCTCCTCTCCCCCCCTTTGCACCTCAATACCCCTGATGCCCGCAGAAGGCTGAAGGCCATTGAGGAATACGCTGAATTGGGTTCAGGGATAAACATAGCGATGCAGGACCTCGATATCCGGGGCGCAGGAAATCTGTTAGGCGCTGAACAGAGCGGATTTATTGCCGATATTGGATATGAAACATACCACAGGATTTTGAACGAAGCCATTCTCGAATTAAAAGAAAATGAATTTAAAGAGGTTTATGAAAAATATGAAACCCCCAAAGAAAGGGAGGAAAGAAATTACATCAGCGACACCCAGATCGATACGGACCTGGAAATTCTATTCCCTGAAACCTACATCTCCAGCATCTCAGAGAGGATGAGGCTATATCGTGAATTAGACAACACCTCCACCGAAGAAGAGTTATCGGCATTTGCCTCGAAGCTTACCGATCGGTTTGGCCCTTTACCTGAGCAAACGATTGCCCTTATGGATATTGTGAGACTACGCTGGAAGGCGATCAGGCTCGGTATCGAAAAAATAGTGATCCGTAATAAAAAAATGATTTGTTATTTTATTTCCGATCAGGATTCATCCTATTACCAATCCTCCACCTTCAGCAAAGTACTGGGATATGTGCAGAGAGAATCCTCAAAAGTGCAGATGAAAGAAGAAAAAAACAGGCTCAGCCTGTTGATTAATAACATAAATTCCATAAATAAAGCAATGGGCGTTTTGGAAAATATGTTAGTTTAGTTTTGGAATAGTAAAGTAAATCAAAAAATCCGATTATGAACCTGGTTATCGATTATGGCAATTCAGTAATTAAGGCAGCTGTTTTTGAAAATGGGCAAATGATTGAAAAAGCCATCTTCAAAGAGGATCCGGAGCATAATATCAATAGGTTCATCCATGAAAATCCTGCAATAGAGAATGCTATCCTTTCAGCATCATCCACGCCTTCAGAATCTTTTATAAAAATTCTCAAAGATTCCGTTACCCGCTTTATCCTACTGGACCATACCACCCCCCTTCCGATTAAAAATTTATATGAATCAAAGACAACCCTGGGTTACGACAGGATTTCCTCTGCTATAGGAGCATACACTATTTGTCCCGGATGCAACGTTTTGGTTATTGATGCAGGGACGGCAATTACGATAGATATTTTAAACAGCAATGCGGAATTTATCGGCGGAAATATCTCTCCCGGAAGGGAAATGAGGGCCAGGGCAATGAATTCCTTCACCGCCAGGCTTCCACTCGTGGAGACAACGGGCGATTATCCCTTAACTGGGAAAAACACAGAGGAAGCATTAAAGGCCGGTATTATGAATGGGATAAAATTTGAATTAGAGGGGTATATAGGTGTCATGAATAAAAAATATGAAAATTTGCAGGTATTTTTAACAGGTGGAGATGCTAAATACTTTGTTAAAAACCTAAATTATGCCATCTTTGCAGATTCCAATATTAACTTATTAGGACTTAACAGCATATTAAATTATAATGCGAAATAAAAGAAATAATTTCCTTGTACTTCTGCTGATCATCACTTTGCCTGTATTTTCACAGACCAATACTTACTCCCCCTATTCGCGGTTCGGACTCGGTGAACTGGTAATTCCCGGCTTCGCTCAAAGCATTGGACTGGGCGCATCGGGAATCGCTTTGCGGAACAGTACTCATATCAATTATTTGAATCCAGCTTCCTATTCCGGACTAGACACACTCTCATTCGTGTTCGATTTTGGAATAATGGGTGGACTAACAAATTACTCAAACGGGACGATGGATAAGCAACTTAAAAATGCCAATCTTCATCATATTGCCATCGGTTTTCCAATTGCCCGGTGGTGGAAAGCCGCAGCCGGGATAACCCCATTTAGCAATGTTGGGTATAAAATAAGTCAGGACGAGTATATACCAGGCTATGGTCCGGTAGAATATCTTTATGAGGGGACCGGGGGCTTAAACAAGTTCTTCCTCGGATCGTCATTAGAACTGTTCAAAAAGATCTCATTAGGGGTAAATATGTCTTATATGTTCGGCTATATTGAATATAAGAACCAAACCAGCTTCCCCCTCGATCTATATGCGGCCACTACATTATTTGATGACCGACTGGATATAACCAAAATAATGTTCAACTTTGGTCTTCAATATCACGAGGTATTTAACGACAAGTATTTTCTTACCCTTGGACTCATCTTTGATAATGAAACACCATTAAATGCAACCAGAACAAGCCTTCAACAGCAACACTTTCCTGGACAGGCAACTCAGGTAATACGTATTATAGATGGCGATTCGACTTTGGTCACCATTCCTTCTACGCTGGAATATAACAGGTATGATGAAAAAGGCAAAATTATTTATCCCCGCAATTTCGGGATGGCAGCGGCGTTTGGCCTTACAGATAAGCTATTGCTAACAGGGGAGTATACCACACAACAGTGGAGTGAAAGCCGGTTTTTCGGCAGGAGTGATTCCCTGGTAAATTCGTCCTCTTTTAGAGGAGGAATTGAATACCTGCCAAATAAAAATGCCCTTAAAGGCTATCTCAACCATGCCAGTTTTCGCCTCGGTGGATATTATACAAAAAGCTATTTAAGCATACGTGGACAACAATTGAATGATTATGGCATAACTTTTGGAGTAGGACTTCCATTCAGAGGATCAAAAACTGCAGTGAACCTCGGTGTAATCCTCGGAAAAAGAGGAACTTTAAATAACAATCTGATCGAGGAGAAATATGGGATGATCCATGTTGGAATTACACTGCAGGATTATTGGTTCATCAAAAGGAAAATTGATTAGTATAATGCAAACCATTTAAGACCATGAAAAGTACGTTTTTTAAATCATTAACCCTAGTCTCATTGGGTGTCTTTATGGGGTTACAGGCTTTCGCCCAGACTCCCGGGGGAAAGGACTGGCAAAACAATGAGGAATGTCTTAAGAATCTTTCCTTGTATTATGAATTCTACAAACATAAAAATTATGAGGATGCCCTCAATCCATGGCGCAAAGCATATACTATTTGCCCGGAGGCCAAGGAAAGCCTATATGCCTACGGGGTAAATATATACCGGTATTTTCTTGAAAAAGAAAAGGACCCGGAAAAACAGTCTGCTTACGCCGATACGATTATGATGATATATGATAAACGCATAGAGTATTTTCCCGCAAATAAAGGGGACGTTTTGGGAAGAAAGGGTGTAGACCTGCTCCGCTACAAACGTCAGGATGGTTCCGAATTTATTAAAGAGGGTTATGATATTTTGAAAGAATCCATTCAGATTGAAAAAGAATCTTCAAGCCCGGTTGTTATCACTACTTTCGTATCCTCCGGAATATCTTTATTCCTGAATGGTGAACTCGACAATGAAACGCTTATCAATGACTATGTTATGGTCAGTGATATTCTGGATGCCCAGCTCATGAAAAAACCGACTGAAACCGGAAAAAGGGCACGCGAAGCGATTGATATCAATATCAAAGAAAGCCGGGCAATGACTTGCGAAGCCATAAACAATATTTTCTCCCCTAAGTTTGACCAGAACAAGGACAATAGGGATTGGCTGAAACTTATCATTGGATTTATGGACGATGCTGACTGTGTTAACGAAGCCCTCTATGAGAAATCCTCCGAACAACTTTATTCTCTTGAACCTGACGCTGAAGCTGCTTATGCACTTGCCCGCCTTTTCTTTAAGAAAGAAGCTTACACCAAGGCCAAGAAATATTATCTTGAGGCAATAGAAAATTCTGAGGATCCCGACAGTAAAGCGAACTATTATTACGAACTTGGGGTGGTGGAACAGAACTTCCTGAAATCCCCCAGGCTTGCTGTTCAATATGCTCAGGAGGCCATTAACCTTAAACCCAACTGGGGCGATCCCTATATACTTTTAGGATCCGCTTATATCTCAGGAAATAATGACTTTTCTGACGACTTTGAAAAACGTACCGTTTATTGGGTAGCAGTGGATATGTTTTATAAGGCTAAATCAGTCGATCCCTCTGTAACGGATAAGGCCAGCGGGCTGATCTCGGACTTTACAAATTACTTTCCTTCCAAAGAAGATCTGTTTTTTCATGGTATACCCGAAGGTTCAAGTTATACAGTTAAGGGATGGATTGACAGGACCACTACAGCCAGGTCAAAAAATTAGAAAGTGTTTTTTCAATCATTCAATACCAAATTTCACTATAGAATCCTGAAACTCCTGGTTATTCCGGGAGTTTCTTTGCTTTTATTCGCTTGCGAAAATGATATCGAAAAAATTCATTCTATCACAGACAATACTGAACAGCCAGAGCTTTCAGCCACTGATGCCACAATTCTTTACAGCGATTCCGGTAAAGTAGAAATGAAACTTACCGCCAACAGAATTTTGCAGTTTTCCAAAGCGGAGCGGCCCTATATCGAATTCCCTGACGGCATGTACGTTGAGTTTTATGATGACAGCCTTAATATAGAATCCCAGATGAAGTCAAACTATGCTATCTATTACATGGACGAGAAGATGTGGGAAGCCCGGGGGGATGTGGAAGCAATAAATAATATTAAAGGGGAAAAGCTGAATACCGAGGAACTTTTTTGGGATGAGGACAAAAAAACCATATATTCAAATAATTTTTCCAGGATTCAGACTGCCGATGGAACCTTCTACGGCGAAAACGGGTTTGAATCGAATCAGCGTTTTTCAAAATGGAGACTGAAGGGTTCCCGGGGAACTGTTAACCTGAAGGAAAACAATAAGGAGCAAAAAGATAGCCAACCTTAAAAATTGATTATGCATTTCATGCCAGCATTCCTGATTCTACTCGCCCTTCTTTTTTCGGCCTTCTTTTCAGGCATGGAAATTGCGTTTGTCGCGGCCAACCGCCTTAAACTAGAGCTGGATAGAAAGCATGGACTGTTTTCGTCCAGATTAATCTCGGTGTTTCTGAAAAACCCGAGTCATTACATTACCACCATGCTTCTGGGGAATAATATATCCATGGTTATTTACGGTTTTGCCATCGCAAGGATCCTGGAACCTTTTATCCGACTTGACCTTCACATAAATAGCGAAATCGCCATTCTTATCCTGCAAACAATAATAGGCACCCTTATTATCCTGTTTACAGCAGAGTTCCTTCCCAAAATAGTTTTTAGAAGCCGTCCGAATACTTCCTTAAATATTTTCGCTATTCCTGTTTATTTAATTTATATATTCCTTTTCCCGGTTACATGGATTGCTCTTTCTGTTACCAACTTTATCATGCGATACATTTTTCGCATAAGGGAGAAAATGGGAAGCGGAATCATTAGCCCGGTATTCGGTAAAATTGATTTGGATCACCTGGTCAGCGAAAGCCAGCAGACGATCGAGAGGAAACCTGAAGACGAGCCCGAAAAAAAAATTTTTCAGAATGCGCTTGAATTTTCCAGACTAAAATTACGCGACTGTATGATCCCACGTACTGAGGTCGAGGCTATCGAAGCCAACAGCAGCATGGAAGAATTGCAAAAGCGGTTCGTGGAAACAGGGTATTCCAAGATCCTGATTTTTGATGAGTCGATCGATAATATCATCGGGTATATCAGTTCCAAATTCCTCTTCACCCGACCCGGAAATCTTCTCGACGGACTTGTTCCTATGAGCATTGTCCCTGAAACTATGAAGGTGAACAAACTCTTTCGGAAGCTCATTAAAGAACGTAAAACTATTGCCCTTGTAGTGGACGAATACGGAGGAACCTCAGGCATAATAACGCTAGAGGATATCATTGAAGAAATCTTTGGCGAGATTGAAGATGAACACGATACCGTTGAATTAATTGACCGGCAGATTAATGAAAACGAATTTGAACTATCCGGTCGCCTCGAAATCGATTACCTTAATGAAAAGTTCAATATGGCAATTCCCGAATCAGAAGAATACGACACCCTCGCAGGATATATCATCCATAATTACGAAAATATTCCCAAACTCAACACAAGGGTCATCATTAAACCCTGGCAATACCGGATTTTGAAGGTAAGCCAGACAAAGATCGAATTGGTGCACGCCAGGAGGTTGAGAGAGGAATAGTGCCGATCATGAAAAAATATCTGATTTGAGAGTGGATACCTTATCCTCCTAGAAATCACTTTTCCGGCTCTTTTCCGCACGTTTTGCTTCTTTGGCAGCCCTCTTCTCTTTCATGTTTTTGAGAGGTGCTTTCTTAATGTTCTTTTTGTTCTCTTTTTCCTTTGACATACTATTTGTTTTTAGATCAATCGTAAGAAACTGAAATATTTATAAAGACCAAAAATGGTATCTGCAAGCTCATTCAGGATTCTAATCCCGGAATCTTTGATTATAACTTCTAGAGATTTTTTATTCCTTTAGATGGTTAAAATAATCCTTCAGTTATTCATTTTCATACCGAGACTACCTCATATCCGCTTTTAAAAAGGGTGGAAATCATCTTAAACCGCTCGTTTGCTTTTACATTATTAGAGGTATGGGCGGGGATAATTATGCCCTCACCCGTTTTAACCATAGTCGATTTTTCATCGATTATTATTTCGGCTACACCGTCTATAATCTGGATAAACGTATCAAAAGGTGAAATCTTTTCGGGGAGTGTTTCTCCGGTTTCAATGGCCATAACACTTACAATACCGGTCGTTTTTCTGATAATGGTTTTGGTTACCACAGAATTCGGAATATAATCAACAATTTCAATTAACAGATGCTTTTTTGATTTTTCCATCGGGAAGTTACATAAGCTTTAATATTAAATATCCTGTTGAAATCAGTTTTGATGTGATGAGTAAAGGTAGCCCCTTAATAAAGGTATGTATTATACAATTGTGTGTTTATTTTACATTATTCACACATTATACAATTTTGCATTCGTCAATAAGGTCGGGTACCTTGATCAGAACCAGGCTTGCGGGCTCAGCGAGCAAATAGTTTCGACGCTGAATATGTCACAGATTTTCGAGGGTATCCCGTCTTTTTTCTTTTAGCATTTTAAAGTGGGAAGGGGTAAGTCCCGTTATTTTCTTAAACTGATTTGACAAATGTGCAACACTGCTATAATGCAATTTGAAAGCAATCTCAGATAGGTTAATCTCGTCATAAACGATAAGTTCTTTTACTTTTTCAATTTTATGGGTAATGTAAAACTTTTCTATGGTTATACCCTTTACTTCCGAAAAAAGATTGGCAAGATACGTGTAATCATGATACAGTCTTTCACTTAGGTAATCTGACAAATTAACTTTTATTTGATCGTCTGTATAGTGAACCAATTCAATAATAGCAGTCTTGATTTTTTCCACCAGAATGCTCTTTTTGTCATCCATCAATTGCAGTCCGGATTTTCTTAATTCCATATCCAATTGCTGCAAGGTATCTTCAGGTATGTTTCCAATAATATTTGCTTCCCCAATTTTTACCTCACCACAGGTCATACCAAGTTTTTCCAACTCACTTTTTACCACCATCTGGCAGCGTATACAAACCATATTTTTGATATATATTTTCAAAAGACAAGGGGGTTGATCAATTTATCTCTGCCTGTAAATTTAAAAAAATTTAAGAGAGAGCCCAAATTCCTGTATTTGTACTAAAGTTCCTTGATTCGTATATTACTAAATTTCAGTTCCGAACCATGCCCAAGGAAACCGATAAAGCCTTTCTCACGTAATAATCCAGGATGCTCCTTTTGGTCCAAAGTACCATTTTTGCTGGCTTCGGCAATGTCGCCATCCAGGATTATCACCCCGTTTAAAATGATTTTTATTTTGTTACCTCTGGCGATCACTTCCTCATGGTTCCATTCGCCCACCGGATTCAAAAAGCCCCTTTTTGCGGGGATGACGCCATAGACAGATCCATGATATTGATATTCGTGCAGTTTTGAATAAATGCCTGCTGAATTGTCCAGGATTTGCAATTCCATTCCCATGTAGGCTGCATCCCCTTCGAGAGGGGCCCGGATCCCCAGGCCATTATTTGCTCCTGGGGTTAGTTGGAATTCAAACCGGAACACAAAATCGCCGTATTCCTTCTCAGTGAATAGATTTCCATGACCGTTCATTTTCGGTTTTACGATTAGTTCTCCATTTTCGGCATGATAATCTGTTTTATTGCCCTGCCAACCATCGAGGTTTTTACCATTAAACAGCGATACAAAACCATCGGCCTTTTCTTTTTCTGTAAGTCCTATTTCATGTGTATTGATTTCACGTACATATATTTCCCTGAACGCCAACTCATTTCCATGAGCCTGCAATTCAATGGGGCCTGACTCAAATATTGGCTGGCTGCGGTCCCAGTAATTTTCAAATGGGACATTTTCCACCACCAGTTCTCCATTAAGATATACCGTTACATTCTCCCCTATCATGGTAATATGAAAGGTATTCCATTCACCAACCGGGTTGTCGGCAACTTTCAGTGGCTTGCTCTCATTAATCTTGTTATTGTACAATCCACCTGAACCTACCTGCGCGCCCACTTCAACGCGTGAAGTATCCCAAATCTGAACCTGGGGAGTACCCCGTAAATAGAATCCGCTGTCCCCGTTTTTGGTTATTTTCCAATCTGCCAGCAATTCAAAATCGCCATAATCCTTCACCGAGCATAGATTGTCCCCCGTCCCGTTAAATATGATCGATCCGTCCCTCACGCTCCAGTTTTCAAACATTTTAAGGTTTGCCTCCGATTGCTTTTTCAGCAATTCCTCACGGCTCATTTTGGCTCTGGCAATAGGATTCTCTACCAGTCCTTGCCAGCCATCCAGGTTCCTGCCGTTGAACATAGAAACAAAACCCTCCTCATCGGACATGTTTTCCAAATAGTTTTTAATATTTATCCGGTCAGATTGACTGTCTTCTCCGGTTAATTTCATGGAGGCACGTTCAAGCAAATCATGCACTATCTTCCCTGAAAAGCCATTTCCCTCTCCTGAGGGCAGGGCAACCTTCATGATAGCAAAGGCTGCGGTTGTTCCCAATTCTTTATCGTCCAGAAATTGTCTGAGATAAACCAGCGATAAGAAAGTTTTCAGGTTCCCGATGGAAGAAATAATTTCCTTTTTATTTTTTAAGGAGGATGAATAGGGCATGATTTTGCGATATTGAAGGAGCTTTTGGTCGTCGGGTAAATTCAGATGAACCCACCAGGCTTATGAAACTGGCGGTTGCCTTATCCCGATAATCGCCATCATTATTCTTACTAATTTCAAAAAGAGTGTTGGTGATGGAAAAATCCTTCCACCGCGTAAGGGCTTTGAAGGAAGCGGCCTTCAAAAGACCTGTTGAGGTATCAAAATAATTTTTCAGGACTCCAAGGGCGACGGGTCCCCCAATTTCCGGGAGTAGACTTATAATTCTTTCTTTTCTATCTGTTTTTTCCAGAATGGAAAGCAACTTCCCTTCTTTTTTTTGTTCCTCTTTAATATCCTTCGCGACCTCGACAATCGCCATTTGAACCTGGGAAATCTCATTTTTGTCCTGAACAGAGAGAAGCAAGGCAATCAGTTCGTCCAGATCAGTATCTGCCGAAACATTTTTTAGTGCTGCAAAGGCTGCGGACCTTACCTCAGGATCAGTCGATGAGGTGGAAGCCATTATTTCATTAAAATACATGGTCCCAGCCATCGCACCCATTAATTCAATAAATGCCGCTTTGGCCTTTTCCTGGCTTTTCCTCATTTCTTCCGCAACAAGGACGAGGCTTTCCCGGTCGAGCAGTTGACTTAGAACTGTCTTACCTGTTTCAATATCCTCCCCTTTTGCCAGGTGAGCCAATAAAATGGGAATAGCCTCTTTTTTTTGCAATTTTGAGAGAGCTATTATTGATTGTTCACGAACATTTGACGACTGACTTTCCAGGTTTTCAGTTAAAAAACTAATGGCAAGAATATCTCCACGCCGCCCAAGCATCATAATAATTTCTGCTTTTGTTTCATCGCTGGATGATTTGGCTTCTTTAATCCATTTTTGGGTATCGGCCATCCCCCCCAGATCTTCTGCCAGGTTTAGTGCAGAAAACCGAAAAGCTTTATCAGGACTATCCATGGCTTTTATAAGAAGTGGTGTAGCCTCGTAACCAAAGTTTGCAACGTAAATGGACAAAGCTTTGGAATAATTATGCAGGAGTTCATCCGATCGGTTAAGATTAAAAATTGCTTTACATGCTTTTTTACATAATACCATTTCGCCCTGTTCGCTTAAACGGGTTGTATAATTTAAAAATGCTGCCGCGGCATTTGTAGGTTCAGACTTAAACTGAACCGCTTTGGCAGCTTTAAGCAGGATTTTGTATGATTCCGGCGAACCAATATTGGCCAGTGCTTCGAGCGCAGTTCTTCGCAACCTGGTCTCATCGGAGTCAACCATTGGGGAGATAAAAACTATAGCCTCTTTAACCCTCAATTCGCCAAGGGCGTGAACCAAAGTCGACTTACATTTCCCTGCAACTATAGGAAGTGATGACAAGATTTCCCTGGCTGCATGCTCATTATGAATGGCAAGGAGTGTTTGGGTAGCTGGTTCGCACAGATTTTCGTCCTTTAAGTAACCAGAGATTTCGGGAATCGTCCTGTCCCCTCCTACCAGGTTTAGCTGGCTCAATAAAAATGTTTTGATCTCAGTATTATTTTCTGATTTCAAAGCCTGTAAAAAACCCTCTTCGCTGAATGTCCGTGCTTCATCCCTCCCTGCAAGGCTGGAATACCCGGCCAGACTGTTAAGGGCAAAGCGGACTTTCGTATCATCGCCCACACCGTCCGGGGTCAATAGTGATGCGATTTTCTGTAACCCTTCCGGCCCCATTTGAATGATTTCCTCCATCACCTTGTCCAGTTGGGACAAATTCTTAATCGGCATTTGCGCCAAAACATCGGCCACCTTAGTGTCCAGGGTGCGGTTATCCTGGGAAAAACCTTCAACACTGATCACCATGGCCAAAACAAGCAGCAATAGCTTATAAATATTTGTTTCCATTTATGTTTTGGTGTATGTTCCTTACAAATCTATAATAAAAGGGTTTAAAAATCGAATAAAAGTGAAGCGAAAAATTTCTGGCCTACTCAGCATGTGCCTTATTCTTAGGAACAGGCTCAAATAGCGGAAAAACCTAATATCGTTTTATTCGATTCCATTGACCAGGGCCTTGATACCTTTGGGTATTAGGACAATCCGGAGGGAAGATAGGGGACTTCACAGGTACAGGATGATGTCTTGATTACACCCCGACTATCGAAATATTTACTCATCCTTGTACGAAACACAATTCATTTTACTATATTCGTAGCCTGAAAAAAACCAGGAATAAAAGAACATATAAATGGCAACATTACAGAAAATACGGAACAGGGCAGGTTTATTAATCGCGATCGTGGTGGGTATGGCATTATTCGCCTTCATATTAGGTGATGCGCTCTCTTCAGGTTCACAGCTTTTATCCAGAAAGCAGATGGAAGTCGCGGAAATAGATGGTGAGTCTATTTCTTATCAGGAATATAATGCTAAAATAGAGGGTCTTTCCGAATTTTACCGTGCAAATTACCAGGTAAGTTCACTGGATCAGGAAACTATGGAAAGCATTCGTGAAGAAGTTTGGCAGAATACGGTACGCGATATCGTTCTTGGGGAGCGTGTCAGAGATCTTGGGATCAGGGTAAGTGTGGAGGAATTGAAAACCATGCTCATGGGCGACTCCATAAATACAGGGGGAACCAGCATGGTTATGGATGAGCCGCATCCAATTGTCAGAAGAATGTTTACAAATCCCGAAACCGGCGAATTTAACCGCATGCAAATGATGAACTATTTCAATACCATCAGCGACGAGGTGTATAAAAATGAACGTAAGCGATGGGTCTATATTGAGGATCAACTGGTCAATGAGCGACTGGGTCAGAAATACTTCTCCATGGTGAGAAAAGGGCTACAACCGAACGTGCTTGAGGCACAGAATTTCGCGAAGGAAAACACAGCAACGGTTGATTTTAATTTCGTTTCTGTAAGTATGAACACTATCCCCGACGAAGAAGTTACCGTGACGGAAGAGGAAATCAAAAAGTACTACGAAGAACACAAAAATGAATTCCAACAGAAAGACGAACGCAGCCTGGAATACGTGATCTTCAATATTCAACCCTCTAAGGAAGATGATGCACTTGCCTATGAATTTGTCGAACAAAGCAAGACCCCTTTTGAAAGAGCCCCAAATGCGGTAAATTTTGTGAATAGCAATTCCGATCTTCCCTATGTTCAAAAAAGTTATGGATATAATGAGCTCCCGGAAAAAATCCGCGATTCAATTTTTAACGCTCAACCGGGTTATGTCGCAGGTCCCTATTTCGATAATGAAGCCTACAAGCTCGCGCGGCTAATCGATTTCGTTCAAGTCCCGGACTCCGTCAGGGCAAGGCATATCCTTATTTCTCTTTCCGTGCAAAGAGACGAGGCCAGGGCGAAAGCCATTGCCGATAGCCTTAAAACACTTATTGACAATGGACAATCGTTCGAAATGCTCGCCAATGAATATTCAGCAGACCAATCGAACAAGCAGATTGGTGGCGACCTGGGCTGGTTTACCGAAGGTACTATGGTGAAACCCTTCTCCGACGCTGCATTTAGCGGAAAGACCGGGGATGTTGTTGTAGTGAAAACCAGGTTTGGATATCACGTGATTAAAATTGAAGATCAAAGTCCACGGGTAAAGAAAGCTGATCTGGCAATATTGATCAGGCAACTAATGCCCAGCGACGAGACTTATCAGACCATCTACAGCCAGGCAGTGCAATTCAGGGCAGAAGCGAAAAATCTTAAAGAATTCCGTGACTTATACGCAAAGGAAAATATTACACCACGCTTCGCCACCGATTTTGCCAAAGACGCAAAGCAACTTCCCGGCCTGGAGGATTCCAGGGAAATCATTCGCTGGGCTTTTGAAAATGAAAAAAATTCAATTAGCCAGATTTTTGACCTCAACGACATGTATATTGTCGCGGCGCTTACCGATGTAAAGGAAAAAGGAGTGGCAAAACTCGAAAGGGTCCGGACCGAGATTGAAATTGCGATCAGGAAGCAGCAAAAACTCGAAAAACTAAAAGAAACAGTGGCAGAAAAGATATCATCTGTCAATAGTATTGACGATGCCGCCGAAGCACTTAACACGGAAGTTCAAAAAGCCGAAAAGGTAAGGTTTTCCAATCCCTACGTAAATGGTTCCGGATTGGAACCCAAAGTTGTTGCCCTTGCTTTCCTGGTAGATCAGGAAAAACTCAGCAAACCGGTTATCGGGGAAAATGCCGTTTTCGTGATTCAGGTAAGTGAAAAAAGCATCCCCGAAACAGCAGATATTACTTCCGCGGAATTCAGATTGAAATATGCTATTGACAGCCGTGCAGCTTTTGAAGGATATGAGGCACTAAAGGAAAAAGCAGATATCGAAGATAAAAGGATTAAGTTTTATTGAAATAGATAAAGAGGGTTAAGCAAACCTTAACCCAGCAGCTGCCTTACTATTTCTGAAATCTTTTTACCATCTGCTTTTCCCGCCAGAGATTTGGTAGCTAAACCCATCACCTTCCCCATGTCCTGCATGCCAGAAGCCCCGGTTTCTGAAATAATCCTTTTTACTTCGGCAGTAATCTGCGCATCACTGAGTGGTGTTGGCAAATAGGAAGAAAGGATTTCGGCTTCATTTTTTTCAACAGCATAAAGGTCTTCCCTATTTTGCTCTTTATAAATTGCGGCAGATTCCCTTCGTTGTTTTACCAAACGCTGTAATATTTTCATTTCTTCTTCTTCGGTCAAAACCGAACCCGCCCCTTTTTCTGTCCGGGCAAGCATAAAGGCGGTTTTGGCAGCCCTGAGGGCTTCGAGTTTTTCTTTTTCCCTGGCCTTCATGGCCAGCTTGATATCCTCGTCCAATCGGTTGCTAAATGTCATGGTCCTGCTTATGTATTTATATATCGGAATTCTCTATATTTTGATCAACAGGCAATGTAAAAATCTCCTCCTGATATCTTATGCTCTGTTTTAAGCAAGTTGAGAGGATCAATCTACATTATCGTGAAGGTAGGAATTGTCAGGCCGCAATTTTGGTCCGCCATCCCCATCCTCGCTGAGTTTGAATTTCGAAATTTCCTGTTCCCTTCCATGGTTTTCCCCGCTCAGGGTTATTTTTTTCCTTATATAGGCAGGTTCGTTCTCCAGCTTATCAATGGTTTCATTTTCATGCCCTGCATTATACGCTGATTTCAGCTTTTCATGAGCCGTTTTAAGGCTTCTTATTCTTTCGTTTCTCTTCCTGAGCTCCTCCTCCTGCTTGATTTCCCTCGCTCTTTTGTCATCAAACAGGAAAGATTGGTCCCCCAGACCATTGCTCACCTGAAACTCAATGGTCCTTTGGGTGATAATATTCCCTGAAGGCAGGTCCTTAATTTCAAACTCACCCCCAATGGGGAACATTTCTTCATTTTGGTCCTGGGGATGATCATTTAAAGCCACTTTATCGGGTTGTTTTTTAGAGGCGTAAAGCTCCGGAATGCTGTTCGCTCCGAATCCTGTGGCAATCACGGTTACACTAATGGATTCTCCTAGCGATTCATCCGTTCCGGTCCCCCAAATGACCAGGGCACTTTTATCGGCCGCATTGTTCACAAAGTCCGTAATTTCCCCTACTTCGTCCATACTCACTTCGTCTACGCCGGAAGTGATATTAAGCAATATGCTTTTCGCCCCGGTAATATCATTATTATTAAGTAAGGGGGAAGAGAGTGCTTCTTCAATTGCCTTCAGGGCACGCTTTTCACCGCTTGCTACCGCTGAACCAAGGATCGCCACTCCCGATTGTGTCATTACAGTTTCCACATCTGCGAAATCAACATTGATATATCCATGAACAGTGATGATCTCGGCTATACCCTTGGCTGCTTTGGTCAGAACATCATCGGCATGGGAAAAGGCAGCGGAGAGTTTTAAGTCGCCGTATACTTCCCTTAGCTTTTCATTATTGATAACCAAAAGCGAATCGACATGCTGCCTCAGCTCATTGATCCCGTCAATGGCCTGATTGATCCTCTGCTGGCCCTCAAAACGGAAGGGAATGGTGACTATGGCCACCGTGAGGATTCCCATTTCACGGGAGATCCTTGCTATGACGGGTGCCGCTCCTGTACCGGTCCCTCCGCCCATCCCGGCGGTAATGAATACCATTTTCGTATTGCCCGATAGGATTTCTTTGATATCTTCGAGATTTTCCTTCGCGGCTTCCCTTCCTATATCAGGTTTATTACCGGCTCCCCGGCCTTCTGTAAGGGATTCGCCCAATTGAATTTTCACGGGAACCGGACTCGAAGTTAGCGCCTGGGCATCTGTATTGCAAATCACAAAATTTACATCACGAATGCCCTTTTTATACATATGATTGACCGCATTACTGCCACCACCCCCAACCCCGATAACTTTTATTATTGAGGAGGCTTCTACAGGCAAGTCAAAACTCATGATATCTTCAGCCATAACAATAAATTTTAATTTTTTTAAATTCCGATTAAAGTATTACATTCTTCCGTCACCTTCATCAAATATGTCGGTAAGGACGTTTTTAAGGGTATCAAAAAGTTTTCCCCTGGGTTTGTGTTTCCCTCCCTCAGGCTTTTCACCGGCGGGAAGGTCAATGGATACTTCCTCCTGCTGTAAATTCAAAGATTGGTCAATGGGATTGTCATTCATATATTCGGCTCCTTTCAACAGGAGTCCAATGCTGGTAGCAAACATGGGCTGATTGATTTCCTCCCCCGTTTCCGCAGCAAGCTTTTCGCTTGGATAGCCTATCCTTACATCCATCCCGGTCTTGAACTTTACCAGCTGGGGCAAGTGGCGGAGCATGGCACCTCCTCCGGTAAGTACTATCCCAGCGGATAATTTATCTATGCACCCAGAATTTTCAATTTCATACATTACAGCATCCAGAATCTCCTCCATCCGGGATTGAATAATATAGGCGAGGCTCTTACAACTGATTTCCTTTGGTTCCCGGCCACTAATCCCGGGAATGGTTACCACCTTATCTTCCGGTGCCAGATCACCCAGGGATGAACCGAACTGCACTTTGAGCGATTCAGCCTGACGTTGCAAAATGGAACAACCCTCCTTAATGTCTCTCGTGATCACATTTCCTCCAAACGGAATTACGGCGGTGTGACGGATAATATCATCATAAAAGACCGCAACATCGGTAGTACCACCCCCAATGTCGACAAGGGCAACACCAGCTTCTTTCTCATCGCTGGTGAGTACGGCTTCACTCGAAGCCAGGGGCTCAAGGATCAATTGCTTAACATTCAGGTTGACCCTTTTGATGCATCGCTCAATATTCTTGGCGGAAGCCAGTTGCCCTATTACGATATGAAAATTTGCCTCCAGACGTTTACCTGACATTCCAACAGGATTTTTAACCCCTGTTTCACTGTCGACAATAAAATTCTGCGGCAGTACATGGATAATTTCCTCCCCTATGTCCACCGGAATTTTATACATATCCCGAACTAATGAAAGGATATCCTCGCGGGTGATTTCCTGTTCATAACTGTCCCTGTTAATATATCCGCGATTACGGACCGACTTAATGTGCTGTCCGGCGATGCCGACAAATACATCGATAAAATTTTTTCCCGATTTCTTTTGGGCATCCCTGACAGTGGTCTCAATCGCGTTTACTGTTTCCTCAATATTGAGAACCACTCCGCGCTTAACCCCTTTTGAAACCGTTTTGCTCATTCCCAGAACTTCGAGGCGCTGGTTCTCGTTAATTTTTCCGACAATGGAAACAATCTTGGTTGTCCCGATGTCGATTGCTGCTACAATTTGTTCTTTTTGTGCCATGTTTACTATCTTTTAGTGCAAATTATCTGGTTTTTATATTTTAAGTTGATTTTTTCATATATATTCCAGCCTTTGTATTTCAGGCCTTCTTCATAAAATACCCTCAACTTTCTAAATTTTTGCGCAAGGTCTTCAACATCCCCTAAAATTATCTGATGTGCACCCACCCTTGGGATCAACTCAAAATCTCCATCCCCGTTATAATAGATCTGTACAAATTGGGCATTTAGAAATTTATCTGATTTTATATATTCTGCCAGTTTCAATACCTCCTTCCATTCCCGAAAGCTCCTGTTTTCGGCCAGGTCAAAAACAGATACAGGTTTTTGAAGCTCCTGCCCTTCGGTAAAATAGCCGTTTGCGATCAGAATGAAAGGGGCGAAATTTCCATGGGCCGGGAGAATATATCCCTCCTTGTCCAGATAATAGGTGTGCTGCGAACGGGTAATGATCCGGACAATCGGCTTACGCTGGGTGATATCAGCCCTTAATTCACCGCTTACATTGAAAAACAGGTCAGCTTTTTTAATATAGGGATTATCCATTAACCGGGCTTCAAGTATACGGGTATTGATATTCTTTACCGGATAACCAAGAATCTCATTGCCTGGGGCCAAAAGTATTTTCTCAACGTCCCGTTTGTTAAAAAAGCCTGCATCCATGGAATCCAGCAGATTTATTTTCAGGTTTGAACATACCCTCTCTTCATCCCTGGTTGTGGTAAAACCAAGAGCGACAATCAGGTAGGCGATGATCGCGAGAAAGAAAAATATGTTAAGCCATTTTTTCATCAAATAATTGATTTCTTTTGATTTACATAATTTTTAATAGGGAGCACCAGTTTATCGATGTCCCCTGCGCCCATGGTCAATAGTACATCACAAGGGATATTCTTAATGACCTCCAACAATTCCTCCTTTTCACTTTGTACCCTTTTTCCTCTGTTCGTCAGTTTGCTGAATATCAGTCCGGAATCAACCCCCTCAATAGGATCTTCCCTTGCAGGATAGATGGGCAGCAGAATAACATCGTCAAGAAGGGAGAGGCTGGCGGCAAATTCTTCCGCGAAATCCTTCGTCCGGCTATAAAGATGAGGCTGAAAAATTCCGGCCAATCTTTTTCCGGGAAAGATCTCCTTTACCGATCCTACAAATGCGCGCAATTCTTCAGGATGATGCGCATAATCATCGATATATATAAAATCGTCCTTTTCTATCAAAACATCAAAGCGCCTGTATATCCCTTCGTAGGTCTTAACTCCCTGCTTTATTTCGTTGATGCCCACGCCAGCTGTTTTGCACGCGACAAAAGCAGCGATGGCATTCTCAATATTGACCCTGCCATAAATACCCAGTTCTATATCCCGCTCAATACCGTCGGGGGTCTGAACATCAAAAACATAATGATATTTTTTCATTCTTATGTTTACCGGATGGTAATCGGCGGGAGAACCGGACCCGTAGCTTATGGTCTTAATACCTTCTGTCTGTAGAATGGGCAGTCCGGTTTTTATTATAAGTGTTCCTCCCTTGTTCGTTTGTAATGCAAATTGCCTGAAGGATGAGAGAAGGTTTGGATAATCCCCGTAAATATCAAGATGGTCGGGGTCTATCGCGGTAATAATGGTTATTTCAGGAAATAGCTGCAGGAAGGAACGGTCATATTCATCTGCCTCGACTACAATGTACTCCGGATTTTCGGAGAACATCAGGTTAGAATTCAGGTTTTTGGAAATACCCCCCAGGAAGGCCCCGCTATTGATCCCGGATATTCCCAATATATGGGCAATCATTCCTGAAATGGTTGTTTTCCCGTGGCTTCCTGATACAGCAATGCCTTTATGGGAGGCAACAATCCTTCCCAAAGCTTCAGAACGTTTGATAAGTTCAAAATGATTCTTACTGAAATAGTTTAACAGGTTATTTGATGCAGGGACAGCTGGGGTATAGACAACCATGGTATCTTCAGCCGATTTAAAGATATTTGAAATTATTCCTGGTTCATCTGTGAAATGAATGTCGATTCCTTCATTTATCATCTGCGCGGTAAGGCTGGTAGCGGTCCTGTCGTAACCGGAAACCTGATAACCAAGGGTATGGTAATACCGGGCGAGGGCGCTCATCCCGATCCCCCCGATCCCGATAAGATAAACATTCTTTATTTTTCTGGTCTTCTTCATCAAAGTGACAATATTTCTTTTGCTATCCTTTCCGCTGCATCAGGGATCGCAAGTTTCTTTATGTTTTGTGATAGTACATCGATTTTTTTTTCATCCATCAATAGCCGGATACATTCATCGGCAAGTCTGGCTTCAGATTCATGATCAGCTATATGTATGGCCGCATTTTCATTCACCAGAGCCTGTGCGTTTTTCGTCTGATGATCCCCGGTCACATTCGGGGAGGGAACAAGTATTACAGGCTTTCCGACAACCGCCAATTCTGAGATGGTTCCTGCCCCGGCCCTCGAAACGATAATATCGGCTGCTGCATACGCCATTTCCATGTTTTTAATAAAAGGGAGCAGATGAACATCCGGGTATTCTTTGGTATCCAGCTCTTCCTTTAATGATTCATAGTATAATTTTCCGGACTGCCATAGAAGCTGGGCGCTCCCATTCAGTTTTTTTAGTCCTGCCCCGATGGACCGGTTAATGGTACGTGCCCCAAGGCTTCCCCCAATGACAAGGATGGTTGGCCTATTTGGATTAAGTCCGAAAAATTGCATAGCCTCCGTTTTTTCATACACTTTTTTCACTATATCCTGACGAATGGGATTACCTGTGAGTATAATTTTTTCTTTCGGAAAGTATTTTTCCATTCCAGGATAGGCAACGAAGATTTTCGAGGCTTTTCTGGAAAGAATTTTATTGGTCAGGCCTGCAAAAGAATTTTGTTCCTGAATGATAATGGGGATCCCATGGCGTGCTGCAGTCCGCAAAACAGGGCCACTGGCATACCCGCCAACACCCACCACCAGATCGGGATGAAAGTCATTTATGATCACTGCGGACATCCGGAGGCTTTTTATCAAGCGGGACAGAAATTTAATATTTCGAAAACTAAAGCTACGCTGAAGGCCTGTAACAGGCAGACCTACAATTTCGTACCCGGCCTCCGGCACTTTTTCCATTTCCAGTTTATTTTCGGCCCCAACAAACAAAATCTCTGCGGAAGGATCAATCTTCATGATGGCATTGGCAATGGCAATGGCAGGAAAAACATGTCCTCCTGTACCACCCCCGCTTATTATGATCTTTTTATTGCTCATTGATCACTCCCTCTGTTTTTAATTCTTCAGCCTCCATCATTTTTCTCTCTTCCAGCAAAACCCGGGCATCCTTCTCGACTCCCCAACTAACACTGAGTATGATACCCAGCGCAACGCTTGTAAATACTATAGAGGTACCCCCACTGCTTATCATGGGAAGAGGTTGTCCTGTAACCGGGACCAGGTTCACCGCCACAGCCATGTTCACGAGAGCCTGAAAAACGATAATCAGGGAAAGCCCTATACTTACAAATGCGGCAAAAGTCCTTGTGCTTCGCCGGACAATGATTACTGCCCTGAAAAACAACCAAATATATAGTGCCAATATAATCACAGCACCTATAAGACCATATTCTTCAACAATGATGGCATAGATGAAGTCTGAATTTGCCTGGGGAAGCTTTTGTTTTTGAATACTGTTTCCCGGGCCATTCCCCAATATGCCCCCGTTTACAATAGCCACTTTAGCCCGGTTTACCTGGTAATTGTTCACACTTTCTTCATCACTGTTCATAAAGCTTTCCATTCTTGCCCCCCAGGTGCCTCTACGGCTCTCAATATTCATCAATTTAGTCATCTGAAGAAATATTATGAAAATCAGGATTGCAATGCCTGCCGTTGAAAGCAGGTATTTAAGCGGCATGCGGCCGATAAACATAAGGATCATGGAAACCATTACCAGAATTACCGCGGTTGAAAAGTTACTGGGTACGATAAGAAGAAAAACCATGAGCATGGCACCACCTATCGGGAAAAAAGCCTCCTTCAGCTCACCCAGTTTATCCTGCTTTCTGGAAAGAACTTTAGATATATATAATAAAAGGCCAATTTTCGCAAAGTCGGAAGGCTGCATGGTAAATCCCGTGCCGGGCAGTTCAAGCCATCTCCTGGCCGAGTTGATATCCCTCCCGGTAAAGAATGTGATGATAAGTAACAGCAGGGCAACGTAGAGGGATACAATCGCGATCCGGGAAAAGAACCGGTAAGGAATGTGATGAATCAAGATGACGAGGAGTAGTCCAAGCAGGAGGATGAGTAACTGCTTGATAAGGAAATACATGGTACTATCGCCCTTGTAACGATATGCGATTGCCTGGGAGGAGCTGTATACGGCAAGCAACGATACAACTGCCAGGAGGATGATTACCATCCAGATTACCCGGTCTCCTTTTATGTATTTTGATGCTGTCATAATGTTACAAAAATGTTTCCCCAGCGGGTTTCGAATATTCGTCGTTCTTTGGTCTTTCCTATAGTTCCCTAACTGCCTCTTTGAATTTCCTTCCTCTTTCTTCATAATTTTCGAAGAGATCGAAGCTGGCGCATGCCGGCGAAAGTAATACTGTATCACCCTTCTCTCCGAAATGGTATGCCTTTTTCACGGCTTCCTCCATGGAACCACATTCCACAATATGATCCACTTCCCCACCGAAGGCCTTCTTCAGCTTTGAATTATCCTTTCCGAGGCAGATCATAGCCTTGACTTTCGAGTTTACCAGAGGCTTAAGAGAATCATAATCATTTCCCTTGTCTATCCCACCGGCTATCCAGATCACTCCTTTATTTACACTTTCCAGTGCATACCATGTTGAATTGATATTGGTCGCTTTTGAATCGTTAATAAACTCTATTCCGCGTACTTTCATCACAACTTCAAGCCGGTGTTCAACGCTTTGAAAATCCAAAAGAGCTTCACGAATAACCTCTTTTCTTATTTTCAGGACACTTCCTGCTATTCCGGCAGCCATGCTGTTGTATGTGTTGTGTCTGCCTTTTAAGGCCAGCTCCTGCACAGACAAGGAGAAATCCACATCGTCAAATTCAATCCTCATTATATCTTTTTCATCGATCCAGGCAACATCGTCTGGTTTCCGATGGTAGGCATAAGGTAATTGCCGGGCTTTGGTCACGATCCTTTCCAATTCCCGAATGGTAATTTCATCATCGGAGCAAAAAACGAAATATTCTTCTTCAGAAAGATTTTGGGTGATCCTGAATTTAGAGTCGGTATAGTACTGCATGTTATGGTCATACCGGTCAAGGTGATCCGGCGTAATGTTCAGAAGGATAGCGATATCAGCCTTAAATTGGTACATTCCGTCCAATTGAAAACTACTGATCTCAAGCACATAGTAATCATAGTTTTCTGTTGCTACCTGGTAAGCAAAGCTACGGCCGATATTGCCAGCGATACCCGCGTTAAGCCCGGCTTTCCTTAACATGTGATGGATTAGTGAAGTAGTGGTAGTCTTGCCATTGCTGCCTGTAATACAGATTTTTCGGGCATCGGTGTATCTTCCGGCAAATTCAATTTCAGAAATAATCCGTAATCCTTTCTTTCTGATAGCCTTTATAATATCGAGACTTTCAGCGATTCCGGGACTTTTGATCACTTCAGAGGCGTTCAGTATGAGCCGCTCGGTATGTTTATTTTCTTCATAGGGGATATCGTAGGATTCCAGCAATTCCTTGTGTCTGGGCTTAATACTCCCGAGGTCGCTCACGAAAACATCATATCCCTGTTTTTGTGCAAGGATCGCGGAACCTGTTCCACTTTCCCCCCCTCCTAAAATTACCATCCTCTGTATCTGTTCCATTTTACTTTTTTTATCGTATTTTCAATGTGACTACCGTTATTACTGCCAGCAAAATGCCCACAATCCAGAACCGGGTAACAATTTTTGGTTCGGGGTATCCCTTCTTCTGATAGTGGTGATGAAGAGGGGCCATAAGGTAAATCCTACGCCCTTTTCCGAATTTTTTCCTTGTGTATTTGAACCAGCTAACCTGGATCATTACGGAAAGGCTCTCCACAAGAAAAACTCCGCAAAGGATGGGAATCAGTAGTTCTTTTCTTATAATAATTGCAAATACTGCAATAATCCCCCCTATCGACAGGCTGCCGGTGTCGCCCATAAAAACCTGCGCCGGATAGGAATTATACCATAGAAAACCTACTGTTGCTCCAATGAAAGCACTGGCGTAGATCACAAGTTCCCCTATCCGTGGTATGTACATTATATTCAAGTAATTCGAAAAAAGGGCATTTCCTGAAACATAGGCCAGGATACCCAATGTTGTCCCAATAATCGCTGCGGAACCTGTGGCCAGCCCATCCAGTCCATCCGTCATGTTCGCCCCGTTCGAAACGGCTGTTACAATAAAGATCACTGCCAGTACGAAAGCTATCCATGCATACGAGGAGGCTTTTTCTCCCATAAACCAAACCAGCCAGGCATAGTTGAATTCATTATTTTTAAGAAAGGGGATTGTTGTTAAGGTCGATTTTTTGTTCCTAAGCTCATAAATTTGGTTACTATTTATCACTACCGGATTTTCGGTAGCCACCACATTTTCTTCATTTACGATTACCCTTTCACGAATAATCACATCGCCATTGAAATACAGAGTCACACCCACAATAAGCCCAAGAACGACTTGTCCCAAAATCTTGAAATTTCCTCTGAGGCCTTGCTTGTTCTTTTTAAAGACTTTAATATAATCATCAACAAAGCCTACAAACCCAAGCCATACAGTGGTCACAAGCATGAGCCTGATGTAGACATTGCCTAAATCTCCAAAAAGAAGTACCGGAACCAGGATAGAGGCCAGAATGATCAATCCCCCCATGGTTGGGGTGCCCTGCTTCTCCATCTGACCATGAAGCCCCAGATCCCGGACAGACTCGCCAATGAGTTTCCGCTGCAGGTAAACAATGATCCGTTTGCCGAAAACCATTGAAATAATAAGTGAAGTAATCACGGATATCGCTGCACGAAATGAAATGTATTGGAAGACCCCTGCCCCGGGGACATCAAGTTTATCCAAATAATCGAACAAATAGTACAACATGCCTATCGCTTTATATATTCCTGAATTTTTTCCTTATCGTCAAAATGATGCCTGATCCCTTTTATTTCCTGATAGGTCTCATGCCCCTTCCCCGCAACTAAAATGATATCCCTTTCCCCCGCAAAAGCGCAGGTAACCTTTAGTGCCTCATCCCGGTTTGTTATTGTAACAATTTTTTTGAGAAGGCCGGGATCCAATCCTTCCAGCATATCTTTGATAATATCCTCGGGCTCTTCAAACCGTGGGTTATCTGAAGTAATAACCACTTTATCGCTTAATTCAGCGGCTATGGCAGCCATGAGTGGTCTTTTGGTTTTATCCCTGTTCCCGCCAGCCCCGACGACCGAAATAATCTCCTGTCCAATTTTACGGATTCCACGGATCGTCTCCAATACATTTTTCAGGGCATCCGGGGTATGCGCGTAATCGACTATAGCCGTGGTGCCCCTGGTGGATTGAATTACTTCAAACCTGCCATTCACCGGCTTTTGAAGGGAAATTTGCCGGATCAGCTCCTCCTTTTCATATCCCAATAAACAACCGGCACCATATACGGCAAGTATGTTATATGCGTTAAAACGCCCGGGCAGCTGCGTCCACACTTCCCTGCCGTTTATTTTTAACAGGTTTCCCTCAAGGTGCGATTCAAGGATCTGTCCCTTAAAGCTGGCCATTCCATTTAAAGCATAAGTATGTTTTTCTGCATGGGTATTTTGAAGCATAATTCCAGCATGCTTATCATCAGCATTTACCAGGGCGAAAGCATCAGATGAGAGACCATCGAAAAACATTTTCTTGGTATCGATGTAATTCTTAAAAGTCTTATGATAATCCATGTGGTCATGGGTAATATTTGAGAAGATACCCCCGGAAAACTTTAATCCCGCGATTCGTTTTTGATGGATGGCGTGGGAAGAAACCTCCATAAATACATATTCGCAATCTTCATCGGCCATTTTCCTTAGCAAGGAATTCAGCTGAATTGGATCCGGGGTGGTATGGGTAGCGGGCAAGACTTGTTCTTTTATCCGGACCTGTATAGTGGAAAGCAGTCCGGCCTTTAACCCAATCCCTGAACTTATCTGATAAAGAATACTTGCAATCGTGGTTTTTCCGTTCGTTCCTGTAACTCCTGTCAAGGTAAGCCGGGAGGAAGGATTTTCGTAGAAATTAGAGGCCATTGTTCCCAGGGCATGATGAGTATCGGGTGTTTGAATGTATACGCTTTCTTTAAGGGTATTTTCTGGAAATTCTTCGCAAACAATAAAAGCAGCACCATTATCCAGCGCAGGTTTAATGTAGTCATGCCCATTCGAATCCATTCCCTTCACGGCCACGAATAGATCCCCAGCTTCGACCTTCCTGGAATCAAAACAAATTTTACCGGAAAAATCCCGATTGGTCCCCTTTATGGAAACAATCCTGCAATCTTTTAATATATCTTCAATCCTCCTCATTAACTATCTCTTAAACTCATTTGTAGGTTCACAGTCTGACCACTAGTGTATAACGAGCCTGGCGATAAGGATTGGGAGCGGACAGTGCCCCTTCCATTAATCTTTACTTTCATTCCTTTGCTCTCCAAAAGGTATACTGCATCCTTTAATCCCATGCCCACCACATTTGGAGCAAGGTTATCAACTATGGTCAGACTATAAAGTTGAACAGTGTCACATACAGAGTGGCTTTTCACCCAGGGACCGATTCCCACTTTCGCCTCTATTGTCATATTCAGTTTTGACAAGGCATAATTCAGTTCTTTGTAATAGCCGCTTTTAGAGAAGGGGGCCTCGGTGATAACCGGGTTATTCCTGGAGTTGACAGGCTCATGCATCTCCAGCTTCGTGGAATAAACCTTGTTGGCAATTTCCAGAAAAACCGGTCCAGCCACGATCCTGCCATAATAAATATCGTTCGATCTGGAATTAATGACGACGATGCAGGTATACTTGGGATTATCGGCAGGAAAATACCCGACAAAAGATGCCTGGTATGTAACCCTGGACTTCACTCTGTATCCGGTTTCTTTATCGGGGATTTGTGCAGTGCCAGTCTTGCCTGCAATAGTATAGTAATGATTTTTGAGATTATCGGCGGTGCCCTGTTCCACGACCCCATTAAGCATAGCGCGAACTTTTTTCAGGGTGGAATGGCTACAGAGGGAGGAGTTTAAAACTTCAGGTTGAACCCTTTTCACCGTGCTGCCATGATAATTTATTTCCTTGATGAAGCGGGGTTTCATAACCTTCCCATCGTTTGCTATCCCATTATAGAAGCTGAGGATTTGCAGGGGGGTCAAGGTTAATTCATAGCCCATGGACATCATGGGGAGTGACACACCTGACCATGAGGAATGGTCTTTGGATTTTATAAAGGGATCTGCTTCCCCCCTTATTTCAACACCCAGTTTCTGGTTTAAGCCGAGATCATACAGCCCCTGTATGAAATCATTTTCTTTGCCTTTATAACTATCGGTAATTATTTTGGTTATTCCAACGTTGGATGATATCTCTAAAGCACGTTTTACCGATATTTTCCCGGTTTCTGAACGGTCACTGTCCTCTACCTTTACCCCATAATAATGGGTAATCCCTTTTCCAATGTCGACTGAATCGTTGATATCGATGAGTCCGTCTTCCATGGCTACCATAAGGGAGGCTGTTTTAAACGTAGAACCCGGAACGGTGCTTTCTCCAATGGCAAAATTGACGGATTCCCAGAATCCCCCTGAGGAGCTTCTTTCTAAATTGGCAATGGCCTTGATGTCGCCTGTTTCCACTTCCATCAAAACAGCGGTTCCGTGGTGCGCATTCAGACGGGAAAGCTGGTTGTAAAGAGCTCTCTCGGCAACATCCTGAATATTCAGGTCGATCGTCGTTAGGATATCCATCCCATCCTCAGGATCCAATTCGTTTTCATCCAGAAGCGGAACGAAGATATCCCCGTTTAACCGCTTGAAAAGTTTCATCCCTTCCCTGCCTTTGAGTTCTGCATCGTAGGCTCCCTCAAGGCCGACCACGTTTCCACCCTCCCTCAAATTAGTAGAGCCAATGGTACGCGCTGCAAGATAACCGTTTGGGCGTACCCGCCGGGAATTTTCTATAAACCGAACTCCCCCCTTGAACCTTCCACGGTTGAATATCGGAAAATTCTTGGCCTTGAGCATCTGATCGTATGAAGCGGCACGCTTCACAAGGTAATATTGAGACTTATTTTGACGGGCCTTTAAAAGGTTGCGCTTATATTCGAGCCAGGTTTTATCCCCAAAAAGACCGGAAAGAGAGTGGGAAAGAGGGTCAAGATGATTATAAAAAACCTCGTCGGTCAGGCTGTCAACCGTCATATCCATTCGAATATCGTAGTAAGGGACAGAGACAGCAAAAAGTTTTCCATCGGAACTATAGACATCCCCCCGATTGGCTTCAATAGGGACCTCCTTAACAGGAGCGATCGCAGAATTAACGGACCATTTATCATGTTCGGCAAATTGAAGCCAGACAATCCTGCCGATAATGCTAAGCCCCATGAGCACGACAAAAACGTACACGACCCCAACACGCCACAATATGTCTTTTTTTATCGACATTATTCAATGATATCCTTAACAACAATTTTTTTTGGAGGCTCGATAGACTCCTTTAATCCCAATCCTTTGCGGGCAACTTCATCAGCTACCTCGGTCTGTCTGCTTAATTTCATCAGCTCGGAAGAAACAAAAATAGCCCTGGAACGAAGTTCCCGGGTTTCAATCCTGAGTGTTTCAATTCTTCTCCTCAACATGTCGGCGTGATAGCTGTTACTTATATAAATGATCCCCAGGAACACCAGGAAGAAGATAAAAGGAAGCTGCCGGGTAACTATCTTACGAGTAAGGAATGTGCCATCTACCAATCCGCGTAGAACTTTACCTTCCGTTACCTTACGGTTTTCGTTTTCCTTTTCTTCAATAAACTCTATATGTTCCGGTTTTTCCGCCATTATTTTTTTTCAGCAATCCTTAATTTTGCACTTCTAGCCCTGGAATTTTCGGATATTTCCTCTTCCGAAGGGCTTATAATTGATTTATTGACCATTCTGAAAGGGGTTGAGACATTCCCAAAAAAATCCTTTACCATCTGACCTTCAAGATTACCGGCTTTCATCATATTCTTGACTCTCCTGTCTTCGATAGAATGATAACTAATTATTACCAGCCTTCCTTTGGAATCGAGATAATCCGGAATTTGTAAAAGGAGCTCATCCAGGGCTCCCATCTCATCGTTTACTTCTATTCGCAAGGCCTGAAATATCTGTGACAGCAATTTGTTCCGTTTAAAAGCCGGCAGGAACGACTCAATGGCTGAAACGAAATCTTCCGTTGCATGAAAAGCCTTTTCCTCCCTTCTTTTCACGATAATTTTGGTAAGGTTTTTATATCTCTGCACCTCACCAAAATTTGCAAATACCCCGTTCAATTTCTCCGGGGGATAAAGGTTCAGAACATCTGCCGCTGTTTGTCCATCTACAGAATTCATCCGCATATCAAGTCCGGCTCTACCGAGGTAAGTAAACCCTCTTTCTTCCAGGTCGATTTGATGTGAGGATATTCCCAGATCACCGAGGATCCCCGCCACTTTATTGATTTCATAATATCGAAGGAAGTTTCGTAAATACCTGAAATTAGCCATGATGAAGGTAAATCGTGAATCGTCTATGAGATTCTTTTCAGCATCCGGATCCTGATCGAAAGCCAGGAGCCTGCCTTTTTCACCTAATCTGTTAAGTATTTCCCGGGAATGGCCTCCCCCACCAAAGGTAAGGTCGACATAGATTCCATCAGGTCTGATGTTTAGTCCGTCAACACTTTCCTTTAACAATACAGGTTTGTGATATGACAAATCATTTCTCATCACTTAAGTCAATAGATCCACCAAGAATTTTCTCTGCCATACTGGTAAAATCTTCATCCGCCTTGCTGATTATTTCATAATCGTGTGCAGCCCAGATTTCGATTTTTCCATATTGACCCGCCAGGATTACCTCATCTTCTATCCCGGCAAAATCCATCAGCCTTTTGGGTATTAATATTCTGTTCGCGGCATCGGGTATCACTTCTGCGGTGCCGCTAAAAAATAATCGCAGAAAGCGACTGTGCTCCTTGTTGTAGGGGTTCGTCCTGCTGCGGATAAGCTGATTTTGCCTCTCCCATTCCTGCATAGGATATAATATAAGACATTTATCGAAGATATCCCGTTTAAGCACGAAACCTTCGGGAAGGCTGTCCTGCATCTGCTTTTTAAAAGCAGAAGGAAGGGTAATCCGCCCCTTAGCATCGACTTTGCCATTATAGTCCCCGATAAACGATATCATTGTGTCTGTATTCTTAAAATGTAAAATTAACACAAAATTTCCCACTTTATCCCACTTTATCCCACTTTTTTACACTTTGTTAATAACTTTTTAGTTTTTGAAGCCGGTAATTCCTCCTAACTATTACCCATTTTTCAGTAATCCCGGGAATTATCCCACCACCCCATTGCATCATAGTTCCAGGATATGCGGCATGCATAAATGCTTTTCAATCAAAGTCCGTACAACCAGGCACAATTATGATTTAAATTTATAATTTTGACGCTGTAATCCGGAATTCAGTACAGTACAAGAAAAAATGAAATTCAATACGGTATTTTCCCACGTTGGTATTATATTAGGCAATGAACAAACAGGAGCAAGAGGGTAGGCTTAATCCTATAGATATCAGGAAGTTGTTTATGAACAAAAATCCGGGACTTGCCCGGTGGATGCCGAACCCTGTTTATACCATTCTAAAAAAAATAGTACACCTGGATTTTATAAATTCATTTTTGGAGCGGCACGGGCATGAGCGTGGTTTGGATTTTACTGAAGCGGTATTAAAAGAATTCAATATCAGTCTGGAAATAAAGGGTGCTGACCGGCTTCCCCCGGAGGGACGGTATATTTTTGTGTCAAACCATCCGATGGGAGGGTTTGACGGCATTATGCTGGTTGATTACCTGGGAAAAAAATATGATAAACTGAATGTACTCGTGAATGATCTTCTTATGAACCTTCGAACAATGGATAGCATTTTTGTTCCCATAAACAAGCATGGGAAACAATCGATTTCCGCGGCAAGGGAAATTGGCGTATTATTCAGTTCATCCAACCAGATTTTGACTTTCCCTGCAGGTCTTGTATCCAGGAAAAAAAAGGGGATTATCCGTGATCCGGAATGGAAGGATAATTTTATTAAAAAAGCAATCAAGTATGAAAGGGATGTCATCCCCATACATGTAAGCGGGCGATGCACCAATTTTTTTTATTTTCTGGCAAGGTTGAGAAAGAAACTCGGGATAAAATCTAATATAGAAATGTTTCTTCTTCCCGATGAAACCTACCGTCACCGAAACGAGCATATAACCATCACCTTTGGATACCCCATAAGCTGGAAGGCATTTGATAAAAAAGCAAAAGTTAGTGTCTGGGCCAAACGGGTTCAGGATTATGTTTATACGCTTAACACAGAAGGGGTACTTCCTTTTAGCTACAATGAATAAATTTTTGTAAATTTGCTTTTCCAATTTTTAATATGACTATGGAAAATATTATTCCGGCCCTCCCAAGAAAAAAACTCGAGGCTGAGCTGACTGATGAAAAATTTATCAGGAAAACCAATAATGCGGGGAATTTACTTTTTATCATTACTCAACATGACTCCCCTAACCTTATGCGGGAAATCGGCCGGTTAAGAGAATTGACCTTCAGGGCTGCGGGAGGAGGTACCGGTAAGGCACTTGACCTTGATAATTATGATACCTGTGAGGATTGCTATAAGCAGTTACTGGTCTGGGATCCCTCAGAAAAAGAGATACTTGGAGGTTATCGTTTTTACATCTGCAATGAAAACAACTGTTTTAAAGAGGGCAAAATAAATCTTGCCACGGCAAAACTTTTTAATTTTTCGGAAAAGTTCAATAAAGAATATTTACCAAATACTATAGAGCTTGGCAGATCATTCGTTCAGCCGAAATACCAGTCAACCAACCGTCTGAGCAAAGGACTTTTTGCTTTAGACAATCTGTGGGACGGCCTGGGCACCCTGGTAAACGATTACCCGGATAAAAATTATTTTTTTGGTAAGGTGACCATGTACCGAAATTATAATCAGAGAGCCAGAAACCTCATCCTGTATTTCCTGGAGAAACATTTCAAGGACCAGGAAGAGCTGATTACTCCTTATGAACCCATGGAGACCAACATGAACCGAGAAGAAATGGCCCGCATTTTTACAGGACAGGATTATATGGAGGACTACAAGATACTCTCCCAAAATGTAAGAGCCTTCGGCGAAAACATTCCACCGCTTATTAATGCTTATATGAACCTTTCCCCTTCGCTGAAAACATTCGGAACGGTAATAAACCCCCATTTTGGCAATGTAGAAGAGACGGCTATACTTCTTACAATTAACGATTTATATCATCAGAAAGTGGAAAGGCATATTAACAGCTATAACCCAAACGAAAAATTGCAAGATCAATTTGGAAGTTTGAGTGATGAGTGATGCTTTATGGGAATTGATGGAAAAAGCAGATGTGCAGGACCCCCAAGGCAATGCCTTGTAGTGTCAATAGGCTCTGGTCCCAACTCCTTCAATATAATTAAGAAAAGAATTTGAAACTACTTTGTTTCCACCAGGTGTTGGATAGTTTCCGGTAAAATACCAGTCGCCTTTATCGTTAGGACAAGCCTTATGAAGATTCTCAATACTTTGATAAACAATTTCCACTTCCGCCTTTACCTCCTTTGATGTCAGCAACTCGCTTATTTTATGTGAAATTTCCTCGTCTGTAAAGGGGCGGTAAATTTCAGTAACATAATTGACAAATTCTTCTTTAGGGAGATCCATCTGCTCCCGGCATTTACGGTAGACTTCGTTTATAATACTATCTTTTGACTTTTCACGAAGAAGGGCGATAGCCGCCTTGAAGGCGATAAAATTTCCCAGGATGGCCATATCAATTCCATAGCAGTCAGGGTATCGTATTTGTGGAGAAGAAGATACGACCACGATTTTTTTCGGGCCAAGCCGATCCAGAATCCGAAGGATGCTTTGTTTCAAGGTTGTACCCCTTACGATAGAATCGTCTATCACCACCAGATTATCTATCCCACGTTTGAGCGATCCGTAAGTAATATCATAAACATGCCCTACCAGGTCGTCCCGGCCTTTATCCTGGGCTATGAAAGTGCGAAGTTTTATATCCTTGATGGCCACTTTTTCAATTCTTGGTTTTTCAGAAACGATAGCCAGGAGATCTTTTTCGGTAAATACCCCGTTTTTACTTTTTACAAGGTCTTTCTTTCTCTCGATCATGAAGTTCTCAATCCCCTCCACCATTCCGTAAAATGCGGATTCCGCAGTATTCGGGATAAATGAAAAAACAGTATTTTCGAGATCATAATTAATCGCTTTGAGGACAGCGGGAACAATGAGTTCACCAAGCTTTTTTCTCTCTTTATAGATATCGATGTCTGATCCGCGGGAAAAATAGATCCTTTCAAAGGAACAGGATTTTCTTTCACCAGGTTCAAGGACTTTATCCACTTTCACTTCCCCATCCCTTTTGATGATAACTGCATGCCCGGGGGGGACCTCCTGTATCCTGTTTGCTGCAACATTAAAGGCCGTCTGGATCACCGGGCGTTCGGAAGCGATCACGGCAACTTCCTCATCATGGTAATAAAATGCCGGGCGGATACCCCATGGATCGCGGTAGGCAAATGTGTCGCCATGTCCCATCATCCCTGCTATCACATAGCCGCCATCCCAACGCTTACTGGCCTCCCTGAGCACTTTCGATAAATCAATATTCTTAGCGATCAATCGTGAAACGTCTGTATTGGAATAACCCTGGGCCTTAAATTTATCGAACAGGAACTGGTTTTCCTTATCGAGAAAATGGCCCACTTTTTCAAGGATGGTCACCGTATCGGAATAATCTTTCGGGGATTGGCCTAATTCAATGAGCAGCTTAAAAAGTTCATCCACATTGGTAAGATTGAAATTCCCTGCCAGGACAAGATTTCTTGATTTCCAATTGTTTTCGCGCATAACCGGATGGACATTGTCGAGAGAGTTGTTCCCAAAGGTCCCATACCGTAAGTGCCCCAGGTATGTTTCTGCAACAAACGGTAGATTGAGCTTGCACCAGTTCACATCGTTCAGGCGATCGGGGTGTAATTTCCCAACCTTGTTAAATTTCCGGTAAATTTTTTCAAAGACCATGTTAATAGCCGATACATCGGTAGAGCGCTGGCGGTTGAAATACTTATACCCTGGAGGCATATCAAATTTCAGGCTCACAATTCCCGCTCCGTCCTGACCACGGTTCCTCTGCTTTTCCATTAGGAGGTAGAGCTTCTGTAATCCATACCTCCAGGTTCCGTACTTTAACTGATAATACTCAAGCGGTTTTAGCAACCTCACCAGGGCTATCCCACATTTATGTTTTATATCCTCACTCATTGTTATCGGGATTAAGCCCTTGGTTATATTTTACGTTAATAGGCTGCTGGGGTACCACATAGGAAAAAGGATAATCCTTTTCAATGCGGTAAAACAATTTTAGTGCCTCAGACCAGGTCCGGCAATCGCCAACGTATACTACAAAATCGGGGGTATCAAACTTCAGATAAGCACTTACATCCTCGTACCGGCTGGTGAAGTTTGCCCTGATGCGACTGGCCTCATCAAAAGCACCGGTACCTGATCCGCGGTATATACGGATCCGTAGTCCGGGAAAATCAGGGTTTCTTTTATTATAGGCCAGATGCTTGAAATAGTTTTCTTCAATACCCTGATCAAGGTGAAGGGTAACCCCACTCTGAAAAGAGGATTGATTTAAACGGGAAAGAAGATCGGCAGAGGTTGAGGAAGAAGGGTTTTGCGGGTACATAATGTTCCAAAAACCGATCAAAAACACAGCACAAAATAGCAGTCTCTTCATAACGTGGTTTAAACGTTCAAAATTAATGAAAATTACGCGAAGAGCGGCATTTTTATTAATTTTGTTTTGAATGACCCCGATGGGAAGGCGAGGGATCTCTGAACGATATCAAATCATTCCCCGCCCTTCATAAGAGGCAGATTTCTGTATCTTTGTGAAATAATTGCCAATGCATTGAATATTTACAATAATCCAGACATAATCGTAATTGGCGCGGGTGCTGCCGGTCTTCTTGCCGCCGGAAGTGCCGCGGAGTCAGGTGCGAAAGTTTTGCTTATTGAAAAGATGGAACGACCGGGAAGAAAACTACTTATCACCGGGAAAGGACGCTGTAATATTACCAATACAGCCCCTCTGGCTGAATTCCTGAAACACACATATCCCATCCCTAATTTTCTCCGGCCTGCTTTCAATACCTTCTTTTCCCAGGACATTATCTCCCTCTTGAATAAAAACGGGGTAAAAACGATCACGGAAAGAGGCAACAGGGTCTTTCCGGTGAGCAATAAATCGTCGGATGTAGTCCAGGCACTCACTTCCTGGCTGGAAGCAAGTAAAGTTGAAATTATCCGGGATTCAAGGGTTACAGGGATCGTTTTTGAAAACCAGGCGGTGAAATCTGTTATTGCTGAAAAAAACAAGTCATCTTTTGAAATCCGGGCCCGGTCGGTTATTATATGTACCGGCGGAAAATCCTATCCGGCCACCGGATCTTCGGGGGATGGCTATAAATTTGCCGAACAGGCGGGGCATTCCATTAACAGAGCGCACCCCTCATTGGTGCCATCTGGTAACCGAAGGAGAAACAGCTGCAAAAATGCAGGGACTAAGTCTCAGGAACGTAAGTGCTTCCTTGTGGATAAACGGTAAAAAAGCCGCTTCGGAATTCGGGGAAATGCTTTTTACCCATTTTGGATTATCGGGCCCCATTCTTCTCACTTTAAGCAGAATGGCCGTCAAGGCACTCCTCTCAAATTCTAATGTAGAAATCTCCATCGACCTTAAACCTGCTCTGGATGAGCAAAAACTGGACAACCGCCTGGTCCGCGATCTGAACGATAATGGAAAGAAAACGCTTGGAACAATCTTCAGGCAATGGCTCCCCTCCTCGATGATTCCGGTATTTATGGAGCAACTCAGTCTGGATCCTTCAAAAGAATGCCATCAGTTAAACTCTAAAGACCGCAGGAAAATCATGTTATTGATGAAGGATTTCCGGTTTAAAATTAGTTCTGCGCGTTCCTTTAAAGAGGCCATTATAACTGCGGGGGGAGTGAACACGGGCGAAATTGATAAAAATAGCATGGAGTCCCGGCTGATAAAGAATCTGTATTTTGCAGGAGAAGTTCTTGATCTGGATGGAGATACAGGGGGCTACAACCTACAGATTGCCTGGTCTACAGGTTGGCTGGCAGGAATATCGGCAGCTAAAAAGGTGATGATTTAACATCCATATTATGCTCTATTCCAAAATTTTCAAGGCAGTTTTTATTCCATCTGCTCCACTTGAAATGATCCCCCCGGAATAGCCGCTCCCTTCACCAATCATATATAAATTCTCAAATCCCATACATCTGCCATCATCTTCGCGCAGGACCTGGATGGAAGCAGAGGTCTTGCTCTCGAGTCCCATGATACTCCCCGTATCAAAACCCTTCATCTTTCTGCAAAAATCCTTCAAGCCCTCCCGCATGGCCATCTGGACCCTATCAGGTAAAATCTCCCACAATGGAAAGGGGTTAAGCGCCAATGGATAAGAACTCTCCGGAATCTTTGAAGAAACCCTCTGCGAAATAAAATCGGAAATAGAACATATAGGTGCTCTATAATCACGACTCAGGGAATAGAACTTCATTTCCAGATCTTCAAGCCAGTCAAGAAGTTCATAAGCCGTGAGCTTTTCAGAGATTATATCGTAAGGGTTTAGGGCAGCCACACAAGCCGCATTCGAAAATTTCATGTCGCGGTCAAAGAGACTCATTCCATTGACAATGTTACTATTTTTATAGGCGGTAGCTGGTACGACGATCCCACCCGGACACATACAAAAAGTATAAACCGGAAGCTTGTCCGACGGGTTGGAGGTAAGCCTGTATTCCGCAGCCTTCACACCGGGGAGTTCTTCCCTGCCCCACTGAGCTTTATTGATTACCTGCCGTGAATGTTCCATTCTGGACCCAAGGGCAAAGTTTTTTGGACGGAACATGACCCCTTTTTTCATCAGCATCCTGAATGTTTCAAAAGCCGAATGACCAATGCCAAGAAGGAAAATATCAGCCTCTGTTTCTCCTCTGTTTGTTTTTACCGCGAGAACTTTTTTATTTTCCAGGTAAATCTCCTCCAGGGTGGTTTCAAATTGAATTTCCCCCCCTTCCTTTTGGTAAAAGTTTCTTAAATTCTGAACAATTATCTTAAGGTTATCACTCCCTATATGAGGATGGTTCATCCAGGCTATTTCACGGGGTGCGCCGGCATTGATATACGCATCAAGAATAAACTGTCTTTCCACAGAGATCCTTTTGCTTCGGGAAGTGAGCTTTCCATCGGAAAATGTACCAGCTCCCCCCTCACCGAATGCATAATTTGCTGAAGGATCGAATGGTCCACCGGATTCAAAAAACTGAATACTTTTCTCCCTTTCAATAACATTCTTGCCACGTTCAATAATGGTGGTATTGTAACCTGCTTTTTGCAAAATATAAGCAGCAAAAAACCCTGCGGGGCCACTCCCGGCAATCAATGCCTTTTTGTGACCCTTCAGCATCGGGATTTTTAGCCCCGGAACTGAAGGCTTTATGCCCTCTTTGAGCACTGGTGAACTTACCGCAACGGCCAGTTCAAAATGTATATCAGATTTCTTCCGTGCATCAAGACTTTTATGTTCAATCTGATAACTAAATTCATTGATTTTTAGCTTTTTGGATATTAAAACCCGCAGTTCCTGATCCGAAATATCGGTCGGAACCTGAAGCCTGATTTCCCGGTAACCCATATCTTGAAGAAAATTATCATTAAAGTTAATAAATCATACCTGTTTCTAATTAAAAATTTTATTATTTTGCGCTCATGGTAAATTCGACACCCGGCACCAGAAATACTGAAATCCTCTCCGGAATTTTTTCTATATTTTCGGGTCTGGCACTTATTGCCACTATCCTTACCCGTTTCGAATTTATCAGCTTCTTTTCGAGTTACAGCGAAGATCTCGAATATCTTATGGGCAATCTTTATCTCCTGAAGATTAATTCCAACTTTTGGCTCTTAACTGCACTTCTTTTGACCTTTTGTGCCTCAACTTTTATCGTTTTGATGAACCCATACCATCGACTTTTCTCCCTCTTAACAGGTTTTCTAATCATTTTAGCTTCGTCCATGATCTGTGTTTCGGCTATTAAGGGCTACAATATTATAGATATTATACGGCATTTTAGTGACCTCGACCTGTTAAGCAATGATTCCTTAAAAATTATGGTCTATTCTCTGGCCCGGGAAAAGGAAACCTATATAAATATTTCCTATTCCTTACTGGGCCTTTCCTTCCTATCACTTGGAGCATTTGGCCTACGAACCAGAAGGATTTCGATTTTCACTTCCATCGTTAGTGTTATTACGGGCCTTATTCTGCCTGTTTTTACCATAATGGTTCCGGAAAGCCTTCCCGCTGACCTGGGACTAATTGCCGGTTGTGCAACCTTCATGATAATTGGTACCCGTCTATTGTTTAACGGTTTAGAAAAGAAAAAAAGGAACAGAAAGAAACCTGTCAACCCTGAAACAAAAAAATGAAAACCTTTTATGCTAATCCCGAACGTGAGGAAAGAATAAAACTGGAACAACAGTATAAAAAAATTAATTCGATTTCGTATTTGAAGGAGATGATCAATGCCCTTCCCAATGTCATCACCATTTTGAATGACAAACGGCAGGTGATCTTCTCCAACGATATGCTATTGAAACAATTAAATATTACCGATCTGGGCTCTTTCCTGGGGAAAAGGCCCGGAGACATACTCAATTGCGTCAATTCGGACTGTGAAAGTGGTTGTGGAACAAGTGAAAAATGCAGGGTTTGCGGAGCCGTTAATTCAGTCTTACTGAGCCTGATGGAAAACAGGAAGGTCATTGATGAGTGCCGGATCAATGCTAAGGTGAATGGTCATACGGAAGCACTGGACTTTGAGGTAACGGCAGCTCCCTTTAACTATCAAAACGAAAAATTCATCATTTTTTCAGTCAAGGATATAAGTGATGAAAAACGTAGAAAGATGCTGGAACGGATATTTTTCCATGATATTCTTAATACTGCCGGGAATGTCAGGGGTCTTACAGAACTGGTCCAATCTCTGGAAGACCAGGAAGAAAAAGAAAAACTCCTTACGCTCATGTCCAAAGTGAGCAACGAGCTGGTGGAAGAAATCGAGGCACAGAGACAACTGGTCGCAGCAGAAGATGGCGAATTGATCGTGAGAAAGGAAAAAGTCGATGCCATGGAAATCCTTCAGCAGGTTGCTTCACAATTTACCAATGGCAGCAATCCCGGCCTGGAGATAACTATTGACAAGCTTAGGGAACCCATCGAGCTGTTTACGGATAAATCCCTGCTGTCCAGGATTATCAGGAACATGCTGAAAAATGCACTGGAGGCCACGCCCCGTGGGGAGGCTGTAAAAGCAGGAGTACAAAAGCAAAATGCTTCTTTTCGGTTTTATGTAAGGAATGCAGCTTTCATCCCAGTTGATGTGCAACTTCAAATATTCAACAGGAGCTTTTCGACGAAAGGCCTCGACCGGGGATTGGGGACCTACTCCATGAAATTGCTTGGGGAACGTTACCTGAAAGGAAAAGTATACTTTGAAAGTTCCAAAGAGAAAGGCACCATTTTTTATTTTGAAGTTTGAAGGTAAGGGTCGTTACTAAACTATAAATTTTTAGGATAGATAAAAGCTGTAGGCTGGAAGCTGGAGACTGGAGGCTGGAGACTGGAGGCTGGAGAGATTTCATATAACTATTCATCCATGGCTTCCATTGCTTCATCCGTGACCTCCAGGTTATGAAAAACATTTTGGACATCATCATCGTCCTCAAATTCTTCAATAACCTTTAGGATTTTTACCGCATCCTCTACTGGCAATTCCTTAAATTCGTTTGGAATACGCTGTAGATCAGATGATTCCGCCTGAACTCCCAGTTCTTCCAGTTTTTTCTGTACGCTTCCAAAATCCTCCAGGGCTGTGGTAATCACAAAAATATCCTCATCGACCTGAAAATCCTCCACACCGGCATCGATAATTTCCAGTTGAAACTCTTCCGGGTCCAGATCGCCTGCAGGAACATTGAAAACCCCCTTACGTTCAAAAAGAAATCCCAGCGAGCCATTGGTCCCGAGATTCCCACCCCGTTTGTTAAATATTGCTCTGATGTTACTCACCGTGCGATTGTTGTTGTCGGTAAGGCATTCAATAAATACGGCAATCCCATTAGGAAGGTAACCCTCAAAACTCTGTTCCTGAAGGACTTCATCGCTTTTTTCAGCCTTGGAAATGGCACGTGCGATGTTATCTTTAGGCATATTCACCCCTTTGGCATTGAGCAGGGCTACCCGTAATCTGGGATTGGATTCCGGCTCAGTCCCTCCTTCCTTTACCGCAACAGTGATTTCCTTTACGATTTTAGAGAACATCTTGGAACGCCTGGCATCGATAGCGCCCTTCTTTCGCTTAATTGTTGACCATTTGCTGTGACCTGACATATATTGATTTTATTATTTTGAATTAAATCCGGCATAAAATTATAAAAATAAAATATACCCTGATGCAGCTTTCTTGCTAAATTAGATTTTTACCTGCATAAGTATTAAATTTGTATACTATTTAATCGGGATTAACAGAGATGGGTAAGCAGAAAGTTTACATCGAGACCTATGGGTGCCAGATGAATGTTGCAGATAGTGAAGTGGTTGCTGCAATCCTTCAAAATAAACAATATGAAGTGACAGAATTGCCCTCGGAAGCAGATCTGATCCTTGTGAACACCTGTTCAATAAGGGAAAATGCTGAACAGCGCGTGAGGGGACGATTGGAAAACCTGAGACAATACAAGAAAAAAAAGAATGGCCCGATAATAGGTGTTATTGGCTGTATGGCCGAACGCCTAAAAGATAAGTTGCTTGATGAAGATAAAATTGTCGATCTTGTTGTGGGCCCGGACGCTTACCGAAAATTGCCTGAATTGATCGATTTTGCCCTCGGCGGGCAAAAAGCGGTGGACACCCTTCTTTCTGAAGAAGAAACCTACTCCGAAATCCAGCCGGTAAGATTAGGGAATAATCACGTCTCAGCCTTCATTTCCATTATGAGGGGCTGCAATAACCTTTGTTCCTACTGTGTGGTGCCTTATACCAGGGGCCGGGAAAGGAGCAGGGATGCCCAGACTATTTTGGATGAAATCAGTGAAGTATACAATAAAGGATTTCGTGAGATTACCCTGCTGGGGCAAAATGTGAATTCCTATAAATTTTTTGATAAGGATAAAGGAATGGAAATAAATTTCCCAATGCTTCTATCCAGGGTTGCCAAAAAATTCCCTCTTCTCAGGATACGCTTTTCAACCTCCCACCCTAAAGACCTGAGCAATGAACTTCTTCATACCATTGCTGACTTTCCAAATATTTGCAGGAGTATTCATCTACCGGTGCAATCGGGAAGTAGTGAGGTACTAAAAAAGATGAAAAGAAGATATACTCGGGAAGAATATCTCGATCGGATCACAGCTATCCGGGAAATTCTTCCCGAAGCAAGCCTTTCCACCGATATCATCACCGGGTTTTGTGGCGAAACGGAAGAAGATCATCAGCAAACATTATCTCTTATGGAATTGGCCGGGTACGATTTTGCCTATATGTTCAAATATTCAGAAAGGCCGGGAACCTTCGCCTCTAAAAATTTTCCCGACAATGTCCCGGAAGAGGTGAAGACTAAAAGGCTTAATGAAATAATTGATCTCCAGGGAAAACTTTCTCTCGAAAGTAAAAAGAGGGACAAGGGAAAGGTTTTTGAAATACTTGTAGAAGGATCGTCAAAAAAGTCGGATAAGGATTTGTTTGGCAGAACGTCACAGAATAAAGTGGTGGTATTCCCCGCAAATGGACAAAAAGCCGGGGATTATGTAAATGTCAGGATAGTAGAATGCACACAGGCAACCCTCCTCGGAGAAATAAATCCCTAAACAAATGAAATCATATGGATTAGGTATATCACTTTTTATAACCACGTTCTTGTTACTTTCTCTAAGTACATTTAACCCTCCGCGAGAAAGCAATGTTTTACGCAGGATCCTCTCCAACCTTCAGGAATACCTCATCCTTCACCCACAGCAAAAGGTTTATCTTCATTTGGATAAGGCTGTATACAACGCAGACGAAATTGTCTGGTTTAAGGCCTATATACTCAACGCCACTACCCATCGACCGGATTCCACAAGCAGCAATCTTTACCTCGATTTAATAAATCCCGGAGGCTATGTGGTGCAGAAAAAAATCCTGAAAATCCACGATGGGTTTGCTCATGGCGATTTTAGCTTCCGCGATACGGTTCCTGAAGGAACATACAGTATTGTGGCTTATACCAACTGGATGAAAAACGCTGGCCAGGATTTTTTCTTCAGGAAAAATATCTATGTTAAAAATCCGGATTTTAAAAATTACGCATCAAAGGATGATGTCAGGCTAAACAAAAAATCCAGAAAAGATATTCTAAGAAAGGCTGAACAACTGGAGGTTGATTTTATGCCCGAAGGGGGAAGTCTTTTGGCTGGCATAGAAAACAGAATTGCATTCAAAGCCATAAATGAGTTGGGCAGGGGTACCGATATTGAAGGCGGGCTCTGGAACGATAAGAATCAATTGATTCTTAATTTCAAATCCGAATTTCTGGGAATGGGCAGCTTTTATTTTACCCCCGAAAAAAACACAAAATATTATGTCCAGATTAAATGGGCAGAAAACAAAAGTAAAAAAATTAACCTCCCGCAGGTCGTCGAAAAGGGAATTGGGCTCAGGGCTGATTACCCGAATGACCACTCCCTGGAAATAAATATCATTCATAACTTCAGTCCGGACAATTTCCCTATCAATACGAGCTATTATCTAATCATCCATAATCGCGGACAGGCAAAATTTGCTGCTGAAACAGATTTAAAAAAAGGGCCAGGGACATTCATCATTCCATCAGATTCGTTTTCAAATGGCATAGTACATATCAGCCTTTTCGATTCTCAAATGTCCCCGGTTAGCGAAAGGTTAGTGTTTATTTATCATGATGATCCGCAGAACTCCTCCATGACATTGTCGAAACCGAAAGCTGGTGAGCGCGAAAAAGTGGATGTATCCATTGAGCTTTTAGATAAAAATAATTTTCCAGTAAGAGGTAATCTCAGCCTTTCTGTTGCAAAAACGGACCAGATGAGTAATGAACGGGACATCCGAAGTGACCTCTTATTAAACTCAGATCTCAAAGGAGGTATTGAAAACCCTTCCTGGTATTTTGCCAATTTCGATCGGGGGAAATTGGAAAAGCTTGATCTGGTAATGCTTACAAACGGATGGAGACGGTTTGAATGGAACGATGTGATGCATCCACCTTATGAGAATCCACTCTGGCCGGTTGAAAAAGGCCTGGAGGTTAGTGGACAGATTACCCGTCAGTTTTTCGGGATCCCCTTAAAGGATATTCCTGTCAAAATGACGATAGTGAGTTCCTTTAATGACACCTATTCAACAAGAAGTGGCCCAAAAGGCTATTTCACATTCAAAAACCTGGACTATTCCGATACCATCGAAGTCAGGATTGAAGCCCAAAAAGAAAACGGGAGCAAGAATCTTTTAATATGGATTGAAGAGCAGGAATGGACCAATTCAAGCGACTATCAGTATTATAGCAAACAGGTACTTACGAAAGCAGGGGCCCTTGGCCGGTTCAAGCCTGTTGAGGAACCTGCGGAGGATGACCCCTTTTATGAAGAGAACAACAGGATTTATCGCATCCATTCGGAACCACGGGATGTTATTATTGTAGATGAATCAATGCGTCATTATCAGAATATTGCCCAGATTATCCAGGGAAGGATACCAGGGGTTTCAGTAACGGGCGACAGGATCATCATAAGGGGAATCAATACATTTTACGGAAGCACCGATCCATTATTCCTCCTCGATGGCATTCCGATCGATGCTTCCTCCGCCATGATGGTAAACCCCAATGATATTGAAAGGATAGAAATACTCAAGGGCCCGGATGCCGCCATTTATGGGGTTCGTGGAGCGAATGGTGTGATTGCCATTTATACCCGTCGGGGCAAATTCATGCTAAAAGGGGTTCTCGACTTTAAAATGCTGGGATACGCTACCCCGAAAGAATTTTATTCCCCGCGCTATGATTTAAGAGCGGATATGAGCATCCCCGATGAGAGGACTACTCTTTTCTGGGAACCAAACCTCATGACAAATTCAAACGGAGAGGCGAAAGAGGGTTTTTTCACCTCCGATGTTCATGGGAATTTTAGTGTGATTCTTGAAGGTATTAGCAATAAAGGGGATATTATACATATTGAACGCGGAATATCTATTGGCGATTAAACAGGTTAGTCTACACCAATCCCTATGATTTAGTGGAACTATTATGTTTTAGAGGCAATGTATTATGGTTCTGCATTCATTTTGATCGTTCAAGACACCATGTATTGCCTCTCTACGCATAATTATTATCTTTATCACCAAATTCAATTTATTTATCACAAAAAATTCAGAATGAAAAAGATACTTGTATTAATGGCCGGGCTTCTTCTGGCGCTAAACATCTCATTGAGAGCCGATGAAGGCATGTGGCTCCTCACCTTATTAAAGCACATCGACAAAATGCACGAGATGGGTCTCGAGTTAACAGCCGATCAAATTTACAGTATTAACCAATCGAGCCTTAAAGATGCTATTGGAGCTCTTGATCACGGCTCCTGTACAGCCGAGCTTGTTTCAGCCCAGGGTCTGCTTCTTACCAATCATCACTGTGGTTATGGTGAAATCCAGAATCACAGCAGCCTGGAACATGATTATCTGAAAAATGGTTTTTGGGCCATGAGCATGGACGAAGAACTTCCCAATCCGAATAAATCCATCTCATTTGTCGTAAGGATGGAAGATGTAACAGATCAGATCATGCCATTATTGGGGCCGGAACTCACCGGTAGGGCAAGGGACATGAAAGTGGAAACTATTAGTGAAGAACTGGTAAAACAGGCCACCGATGGAACCCATTACGAAGCAACTGTCCGCTCATTTTATAATGGCAACAACTATTACCTGATAGTAACTGAAACCTATAAGGATGTCCGGCTCGTAGGCGCACCCCCGGAATCGATTGGGAAATTTGGCCACGACACCGACAACTGGATGTGGCCCCGCCATACCGGCGATTTTTCCATATTCAGGGTATATACCGGTCCCGACGGAAAACCCGCGGAATATTCACCCGACAATATCCCATTAAAACCAAAGCATTTCCTTCCAGTTTCGCTAAATGGGTATAATGAAAATGACTACGCGATGGTCATAGGCTTTCCGGGATCGACTGACCGGTATATGACCTCATACGAAGTGAAAGAACTTCTGGAAATCGAAAATCCCAATCGCGTGAAAATCCGCGGGATATTGCAGGATATCATGATGGCCGACATGCTTAAAAGCGATAAAGTCCGGATTCAGTATTCTTCAAAATATTCCCGCTCGAGCAATTACTGGAAATACAGCATAGGACAGTCCGAGGGATTGATCAACCTTAGGATTGTTCAAAGGAAGCAAGGCATTGAGGATGAATTCAGGAACTGGGTGACCCAAAATGATGAGCGGAAAACCAAATACGGGGAGACACTCGAATTGATCCGGAAAGGCGTGGAAGGACGAAAGGATATTAGTTTTGCCAGTCAGTATCTTTTCGAAACGATGTACCTCGGAATAGAGACCCTTCAGGCAAGTTTAAAATTCAGGGGTTTATATGAAGAATTGGTAAAAGACGAACCCGACAAGGAGAAAGTAGCTACGATGATTAAAAAAATCAGGTCTGGCCTTGATGATTTTTATAAAGACTATAATCTGGACACCGACAAAAAGATCACAAAAGCAATGCTTGAACTGATGCTAAAGGATGTTCCTGAAAAATACCAGCCTACGGTAATTGCTCAAATTCAGGACAAATACAAAGGGGACATTGAAAAATACCTGACTAAATATTATAAAAACTCGATCATCCCCTACAGAGAAAAAGTGGAGGCCTTTTTAGACGACCCTTCCGCCAAAGTCCTGAAAAAAGACCCTGCCATCAATATGATGCTTTCGTTCCTTATGAGCTATTTCAGTCTTGATGCTGAAGGACAGGAATCCCAGACGATGGTCGATCAAGGCAGGATGTTATGGATCGAAGCCTTAAAAGAGATGTATCCCGAAAGGGATTTTTATCCTGATGCCAATTCGACCCAACGCCTCACTTATGGAAAAGTCAGCGATTACAAAGCCAGGGATGCTGTTTATTATTCCTACTACACGACCCTGGAAGGAGTCATGGAAAAGGAGGATGCGAACAATCCGGAATTTGTGGTAAGTGAGCGGCTGAAAGAACTTTATGAAGCTAAAAATTACGGACCATATGGCATGGACGGGATTATGCCTGTGAATTTCACTACGAACAATGATATTACCGGGGGAAATTCCGGAAGCCCGGTAATGAATGGAAAAGGGGAGCTTATCGGTATAGCATTTGACGGCAACTGGGAGGCTATGAGTGGAGATATTGCCTATGAAACCCAATTGCAAAAATGTATTTGCGTGGATATACGCTATGTACTTTTTGTCATCGACATTTATGCAGGGGCTAAAAACCTTATTGATGAAATGACCATAGTCACCCAGTAAATCAGACGTGGCTGAAAAAACGATTATCATATATACAGACGGAGCTGCCAGTGGAAATCCCGGTCCGGGAGGGCTTGGGGTAGTGATGAAAATGGATCAACTTCGAAAAGAAATTTCTGAAGGTTACCGGCTTACTACCAACAACCGAATGGAACTGTTGGCGATAATCAGGGCTCTGGAAGCCATTAAATGGAAAAAGGCCAGGGTCAAAATATTTACTGACTCAAAGTACGTTTCCGAAGCAATTAATCAAGGTTGGGTTTGGGGTTGGGAAAAGAAAAATTTCCAAAAGAAGAAAAATCCTGATTTATGGAAACGATTTCTTGAACTTTACCGTAAACACAATATTGAAATCAATTGGATTAAAGGTCATGCGAACAATCCGGAGAATGAATGTTGCGACCGGTTGGCTGTGGCAGCGTACAAGAAACCCGGATTACCGGTTGATACGGGTTATGAGACGGGGCAGTGATCTGTTTTCCTGAAGGGTTTCAGATTTTAGAATTCAAAAACTCTGGCATATGTCATCGAAAGATATACCGGAAATTATACTTGAATACACAGGTCATCCAACATTCAGCACTATTGGAAACCTTTTGGTCGATTTGAAAAGCAAAATCGGAGAAAAGGGCATTGGCATGCCTGCCTATAAAAGGATCATTTCCATTATGATCGAGTCCCTTGAAAACATCTACAAATATGTTGGACGATATCAGGACTATCCTGACATATCCGAAAACTATCCGCCAAAATTTTCCTTAAGCCGTTTAGCCGGTAATTATTTTATTGAGGCAGGAAACCCTATAAAATCTTCTGATGCCGGCAGGTTAAAAGAAAAGCTGGAAATGATGAATAGCCGGAACCATGAGGAGCTCCGGGCCCTCTACCTTCATACAATTTCGGATGGTCAGTTCACTCCTAAAGGGGGTGCCGGACTTGGACTTATCGAGATGGCCAAGATTGCGGCTGAACCATTGGAATATTTATTCGAGCCGATAGATGACAGATTTTATTGGTATTCTCTGAGAGTTGTATTATGATTGATTTACCCAAAACTTAGCCTCGCGCGATCAGCTTTCGTTCATCGATTCGATCGTTCTCTCTAAATCTTCTGGGGTATCAACCCCCAATGGCCCATAATCGGTAAATTCAATTTTTATCCTAAAACCATTTTCAAGCCAGCGCAGTTGTTCCAGGGATTCAGCCTTCTCCAGACCGGAGGGAGACAGTCCCGCCAATTTTTTCAATACTTCACTCCGGTAGGCATAGATCCCAATATGCCGGTAGAATGAAACCTTACTTAACCAGGTTTCCTTTTGGCTTCCCCTTACAAAAGGAATGGGAGAACGGCTGAAAAAAAGGGCAAACTTCCGCTGGTCAAATACTACCTTGGGTTTGTTCTCGTCAAAAATCTCATCGGGTTCATCTATTCTTTTGATCAATGTGGCAATATCCGTTTCCGCGTCATCAAAACACGACTGTAGTAAACGGATCTGTTCTCCACTGATAAACGGTTCATCTCCCTGGACATTTATGACCACATCCCAGTTGTCCTTTTCAATCTTTCTAATTTTGTCCAGGGCTTCCATGCACCGGTCCGTGCCGCTGCGATGGCTTTGGGATGTCATGACCACTTTACCCCCAAAAGCCTCCACAGCTTCCGAGATCCTTCTGTCGTCCGTTGCCACATAAATTGTAGATAATGCCTTCCCCGCCCCTTCATATACCCACTGGATCATAGGTTTATTTCCAATAACAGCTAAAGGCTTCCCGGGGAAACGGCTTGATCCAAAGCGGGCAGGGATTATTCCCAAATATTTCATGCTTCCTGATAATAACTAAGTTAATTATGTTCCAATATTAGCAAAAAACTTTTAAAGTAGTAATTTTGTCATATTATTAAGGTTATTTTGTCAGTACCTTTTATTCATGCAGTGATTATGAATGTGCAACAAATAAAACAACGGTTTGGGATTATAGGTAATTATCCGGGAATAGACCATGCAATTGATATCGCAATCCAGGTTGCAAATACGGATCTTTCTGTGTTAATTACGGGAGAAAGCGGGACTGGCAAAGAGGCATTTCCACAAATCATACATCATTTAGGTTCCAGGAAACATGGAAATTATATTGCCGTAAACTGTGGGGCCATTCCCGACGGGACCATCGATTCGGAACTATTCGGACACGAGAAAGGATCATTCACCGGGGCGCATGATGCCCGTAAAGGTTATTTTGAGGTGGCTGATGGGGGTACGATTTTCCTGGATGAAGTGGCTGAACTCCCTCTGGCAACCCAGGTCAGGCTTCTGAGGGTCCTGGAATCCGGCGAATTTCTTAGAGTGGGATCTTCTAAAGTACAAAAAACCAATGTCAGGGTTATCGCCGCCACCAATATTGATATCGTTGATGCTATTGCTCACAGCCGCTTTCGCGAAGATTTGTATTACCGACTCAACACGGTACCCATCGCTATGCCCGCACTTAGAAAAAGAGGCGAAGATATCAGCCTTCTTTTCAGAAAGTTTGCTTCCGATTTCGCAGAGAAATATAATATGCCTCCGATTATTTTAACAGAAGAAGCCAAACACAGTCTTGAAATCTATGAATGGCCTGGCAATGTGCGACAGTTAAAAAATCTCACAGAGCAAATATCCATTATTGAACAGGAGCGGACTGTTTCTTCCGAGACCCTGACAAAATATCTTCCGGATTACCGACGTTCTAAATTACCGGCATTGATTTCTGGCGGGGTGGCAAAAGAAACATTTTCCTCTGAAAGGGAAATTTTGTACAAAATCCTGTTTGACATGAAGAATGATATGACCGACCTTAAAAAACTAGTCCTGGACCTCATGCAAAAAGGCGGCGACAGCAGGGAAGTGCGCGAGGATAATGCCAGGATGATCAAAAAACTGATCCATACGGAGGAGCCGAAACCGGATACTGAGCCTCAGAATTTTCATTTTGGCCGGCCTCATGAAGAGGACATTCTCGACACGGAAGAAATTTTAGAAGAATCTCTTTCTCTCGCAGACAAGGAAATTGAGCTGATTAAAAAGGCTTTGGATAAAAATCATGGAAAAAGAAAAAATGCGGCCATGGAACTGGGTATTTCAGAGAGGACGCTATACAGAAAAATAAAAGAATATAAAATCGAAGCATAATTATATGCACTCTATTATACTTGAATATCAACCTTTTTCTCATTTTAGTAAACTGATGAAAAAGAGTGTGTTTTTTAAAATGCAAATGCTGCTTATATTGCTAACTTTAGTATTTGCAGAATCCTGTAAGATCAATTACTCACTGACTGGGGTTAATATTGATCCGGCAATAAAGACCGTTTCTGTTCAATATTTTCCCAACCGTGCCCCGCTGGTCCAGGCCCAGTTGAGCCAATTGTTCACCGATGCCCTGAAAGATAAATTGCAGGCTCAAACCAGCCTGACCCTGATCAATGGAATTGGCGATGTGGATTTTTCCGGGGAAATCACCAACTACGAAACCCGACCTCAGGCCATTACGGGGAATGAAGTGGCTTCCCTGAACCGGTTAACGATCACCTTTCATGTCAAATTTGTCAATTCCTTCAATCCGGACGACAATTTTGACACCAGTTTCTCCCGATATGAAGATTACCTCAGCACTCAGGATCTTGCATCGGTCGAAAACGAGCTCATAGAAACTATCATAGAGCAGGTCAATGAAGATATTTTTAACCGGGCATTCGTGAATTGGTAGCGCTGAATTAAATTATTATAAGATGCATAAGGAAGAAATTATTAAAAAACTCATCTCTTCGGGTCCCAATACGATGGATGTTTCTGAATTGGAGTCCCTGATTGAAAAATACCCCTATTTCACCACAACCAGGCTTTTGCTTCTTTTGGCCCTTACCCGGGAGAAGAATAAACTTCCCATAGAAAAAATTAAGGATTGCTCATCATTTATTCATGACCCGAAGCATTTATATACTTTGCTGAACACCTCCCTACCCGAGGAAATCTTTGGTAAATACAACCTTATAACCGATTCACCGGAAAACCATGAAGAAATAAAATTGGCGAAAAATTCGGGTGAAAATACACTTAATCATGCTGACAAAGTAGCTGACAAGGATGAAGAGCTGTTTGATTTCACAGATCAGGAGACTGAAGAGGTCATACAGCATGATCAAGACTTTGAAGAGCAAATGCCGAATAGAGAAAGCGATGAACAGGACGGATTCGAGCTGGAATCTAATCCCGTAAATAAGATACCAGAACTAACCCGTGTAAACAGGTTTACAGGATGGCTGGAAGAGCTTGATGAAGAAAATCAACTGGATTCCAAACCCTTAAATCCTTCTGATGATCTGATAGAACAGTTTATCAGTAACGGCCAGGGAGTGATCCGCGCCGATAAGGAAACCAGCCTTAAAGGTGATGTTTCGGGGAATAGTATAAAGGAAGATGAAGATTTCATAACCGACACATTAGCACAAATATACGTTAAACAAGGCTTGTATGCCAAAGCTATTTTTGCCTATGAAAAATTAAGTTTGAAATATCCGGAAAAAAGTATTTACTTTGCGACTCAAATTGAGGATATTAAAAAAATTATTAATAAATAATAATACCGATATCATGCAAGTCCTGTTAACAGTTTTAATTGTTGTTATCTGCATCCTTCTTACCTTGATTGTACTGGTTCAGAATTCAAAAGGCGGTGGCCTGGCTTCAAATTTCGCCGGGTCAAACCAGTATATGGGAGTAAGGAAAACTACAGATTTCCTGGAAAAGGCCACCTGGATCCTGGCTTCAGGATTATTAGTGCTCAGTTTGCTTTCAACAATCACTCTGCCGAAAACGCAGGAAGAACAACGTTCGCGTATCGAAGGGCAATTTGACAACTCCCTTCTGAACAATCCTTCCGGCAATACCATTACTTTACCGGAGCAGCCATCTACAGACGAACCGGAAAACAATTAATTTAAGCAAAATATAATTCGGATAGTGTCAGGTTGTCATGTACCTGACACTTTTTTTGTGCTTTACCCCGGCATACGGCTTTTGGCATACATTATGATACACGGGCATTTGATTAATTAATTGTCAAACGTAAAAAACTATAAAAAATGGCAGAAGTAAACATTAAGCCGCTGGCAGACAGGGTTCTTATTGAACCAAAGGCAGCTGAAGAAAAAACAGCAAGTGGAATTATCATTCCCGAAACCGCAAAGGAAAAACCCCAAAAAGGTACTGTTATCGCTGTTGGGCCGGGCACTGAGGAAGAGAAAATGGAAGTGAAAAAAGGCGATATCGTTTTGTACGGGAAGTATTCCGGAACAGAACTCAGCATTGATGGAAAAGACTACCTTATCATGAAGCAATCGGAAATTCTTGCGATTGTCTAAAAAGAAACATTCACATTAAATTATTAAAACTATATAAAAATGGCAAAAGAAATAGTATTTGAAGTAGAAGCCCGCGACCAGCTTAAAAGAGGCGTTGATGCTTTGGCCAATGCCGTCAAAGTCACATTGGGCCCTAAAGGCCGGAATGTGGTGATTGAAAAGAAATTTGGTGCTCCACTGATAACCAAAGATGGGGTTACCGTTGCGAAAGAAATTGATCTGGAAGACCGTTTCCAAAACGTGGGCGCTCAAATGGTAAAAGAAGTAGCATCCAAAACAAACGACGATGCCGGTGACGGAACCACAACGGCAACCGTACTTGCTCAATCGATCGTAAACGTTGGCCTGAAAAACGTGACCGCCGGTGCAAATCCAATGGACCTTAAAAAAGGTATCGACAAAGCAGTGACAGCCGTTATCGAAAGTCTGAAAAAGCAATCAAAGGAAATTGGTGACGATAATAAAAAAATCGAGCAGGTAGCTTCCATTTCCGCTAATAACGATTCCAATATTGGCGCCCTCATTGCCGAAGCCATGTCTAAAGTGAAGAGAGAAGGCGTTATCACTGTTGAAGAAGCCAAAACTTCTGATACTACCGTTGAAGTGGTAGAAGGGATGCAGTTCGACCGCGGATATATTTCTCCCTATTTTGTAACAGATACAGAAAAAATGGAAGCTGTATTGGATAATCCTTATATTCTTATCCACGACAAGAAGATTTCTACGATGAAAGATCTGCTTCCCATTCTCGAAACCACCGCACAGTCCGGAAGGCCATTGGTTATAATTGCTGAAGATGTTGACAGCGAAGCTCTCGCGACCCTCGTCGTAAACAAATTAAGGGGCTCTCTCAGGATTGCCGCCGTTAAAGCTCCAGGATTCGGGGACAGACGTAAAGAAATGCTTGAGGATATCGCCATTCTTACCGGCGGCACCGTCATTTCGGAAGAAAAAGGACTTAAACTCGACAGTGCCCAACTGGATATGCTTGGAAATGCCGAGAAAGTTACCATTGATAAGGAAAATACTATAATTGTGAACGGCGCCGGAGAAAAGAGTAACATTAGCGCACGAGTTTCACAGATCAAAAAGCAGATCGACAATACAACTTCCGATTACGACCGGGAAAAACTTCAGGAAAGACTTGCCAAACTGGCAGGCGGTGTAGCCGTTCTTTATGTGGGTGCTGCTTCAGAAGTGGAAATGAAGGAAAAGAAAGCCCGTGTAGAAGATGCATTGAGTGCAACCCGTGCAGCTGTGGAAGAGGGAATCATCCCAGGTGGTGGTGTTGGATATATCCGCGCTATTGAAGATTTGAAATCCCTTAAAGGCGACAATGCCGATGAGTTGACCGGAATCAATATTGTGAAAAGGGCATTGGAAGAACCACTTCGTCAGATCGTGGAGAATGCCGGACTGGAAGGTTCTGTAGTCGTACAGAAAATCAGGGAAGGCAAAGGAGATTATGGATACAATGCCAGAACGGAAGTTTATGAAAATCTCTTTGAATCAGGAGTTATCGATCCAACCAAAGTTGCCCGTATTGCCCTTGAAAATGCAGCTTCCATAGCCGGAATGCTCCTCAGCACGGAATGCCTGCTGGTTGACAAACCGGAGAAAGAAGCCCCAATGCCAGGCGGCGGCGGCGGTGGAATGGGCGGAATGGGTGGAATGATGTAATACCCGCTCTAAAAATAAATAGATTAAAAAAGGCTGTCTGGAAAGATGGCCTTTTTTATTGAATAAGAGTTTATCTTCTCTTTCACGCAACCTTTTCCCTTCCGAATACATCTTTGATTTATAATCAGAAGAAAATAATTTTTTAACTCCATTAAATCTTCGGAAAATGAAAAAGTTGCTTTTTGGTTTATTTATCGCCTCACTTTTCGTTGCCTGCACAAAGGAAGACGAACCATCAGTGACCGACACAATAAGTTCTGAAGGATTAGGTATCCTCTATAGCGATTCCCGTGGTTCAGGCAGCATTTCCGGGGGCACTGGTAATGGGATCGATAGCGGGAGCCAGGTCGAACCCGGCCAAATCACCGCTGCAGAATGGAGGGATCTTGACCACTGGGATTTTTGGAACGGATTGATCAACGGACAGGATTACTCCAAAATGCCCGAATACTGGTCATTTGATCTCTCCGGTCGGGTAAGCGTCCGCCTTACTCAGTCCGGACTGCCAGTTAAAAACCAAAGTCTGGAACTTTTAAATTCAGAAGGAAAATCATTGTGGAAGGCTAAGACGGATAATCATGGCAGCGCTGAGCTGTGGGTTAACAAAAGCACCTCAGTCAATTCACTCAAGTTAAAAATAGCTTCCCAAACATTTCAGAATTTAGCGTTTTATGAAGAAGGACTAAATAATATTTCTCTTAGCTCCCCTTTAAACGATCAGTCAAACAAAACTCAAATCGCGTTAATGGTCGATGCCACAGGCTCTATGTCCGATGAACTGGAATACCTGAAGGAGGAACTTGTTGATGTTATTGCCAGAGTCAGATCAGCAAATACCGGAGCCTATATTGAAACGGGTTCCCTGTTTTATCGCGATGAAGGGGATGAATATGTCACAAAAAAATCTGATTTTACGGCAAACACCGATAAGACCATTCAGTTTATTCGTGAACAATCAGCAGATGGGGGCGGCGATTTCCCAGAAGCAGTGCATACGGCACTAAACAAATCGCTTAAAGATTTGCAATGGGCAGGGAATGCCAGTACCCGTATTCTTTTCATGGTTCTCGATGCCCCGCCCCATCACGAAGAACAAATTGTCTCAGAGATGCAAAATCTTACCAGACTGGCTGCGGAATCGGGTATTAAGCTCATCCCCATCGTTGCCAGCGGTATCGATAAAGAAACCGAATTCCTGATGAGGTCCATCTCGATCGCCACCAATGGCAATTACATCTTCATTACCAACGACAGCGGAATAGGCAATGAGCACCTTGAAGCATCCGTTGGCGAATATGAAGTGGAGTTTTTGAACGATTTGATGGTGAGGCTAATCAATAAATACATGGAATAAGATCCGAAAGATGATTGCCTGAAAAATCATTTTTAGGAGTTACGGGGCAGGATGCCAGAAAAACCAATTTGCCATATTTATTAACCCTGGCAAGCGAGTTGTCTTCTTTAGTAATTTAATCCAAAAGCCCAAAGTGGTATCACGTTGAGGTAACCAAATTCAATATCATCTTTCACCATGAAGGATTTGCCATCTTGCTCAATTTGCTTTTGCTGTTTGTTCTTTCCACCAATTTCAAAAGTATAATTATCAATATCAAAATCCGCATTTTTTGAAGAAATTACTTCATTATCTGATCGCCATCGGTTTTACTCTAAACCATCCCGGCATTTATTACGCATAACGATCGCGCATCTGTATTTAAACCCTAAAATTCCTTATATTTGCATCCAATCCCGAATTTTACATGGACCACATAAGGAATTTTTGCATCATCGCCCACATCGACCACGGTAAAAGCACTCTAGCGGATCGTCTCCTCCAAAAAACAGGCACGATCTCCGACAGGGATTTCAAGGATCAGGTACTGGATAACATGGATCTGGAACGCGAGCGCGGCATCACCATAAAAAGCCACGCTATTCAAATGGATTTTCCATATGAAGGAAAGAAATACACCCTCAACCTGATTGATACTCCAGGGCATGTCGATTTCTCTTATGAGGTCTCAAGATCTATCGCTGCCTGTGAAGGGGCATTATTGATCGTTGATGCAACACAAGGGATACAGGCTCAAACCATCTCGAATCTCTATCAGGCTATCGACCACAATCTTGAAATTATTCCCGTCTTGAATAAGATGGACATGGAGAGTGCCATGCCCGAGGAAGTAAAAGACCAGATCGTGGATCTGATCGGCTGTGACAGGTCGGATATTATTGAAGCCAGTGGAAAAACCGGAACTCGGTGTCGATCAGATCCTTGAAGCGATTATTCACAAGGTACCTTTCCCAAAAGGCGATGCAGAAGCTCCATTACAGGCCTTGATCTTCGATTCCGTGTTTAATTCCTTCCGGGGAATTTATGCCTATTTCAGGATTTTTAACGGAACCATTAAGAAAGGGGATAAAGTTAAATTCTTTGCTACTGGAAAAGAATATGAGGCAGATGAAATCGGGGTTTTACGGCTTAGCCCCCAACCAAAAGCCGAGCTGAAGGCAGGCGATGTGGGATATATTATTTCCGGGATTAAAACTTCCAGGGAAGTAAAAGTAGGAGATACCATCACCCATGTCGAACAGCCTACCCATAAAGCAATTTCAGGTTTCGAAGATGTGAAACCCATGGTCTTCGCCGGAATTTATCCGGTCGATGCCGATGATTATGAAGATCTGAGAAGCTCTATCGAGAAACTCCAGTTGAACGATGCCTCCCTCACTTTCGTCCCGGAATCATCTGCCGCCCTGGGCTTCGGATTTCGATGCGGGTTTCTGGGGTTGTTGCACATGGAGATTATACAGGAAAGGCTAGACAGGGAATTCGATATGGATGTAATCACTACCGTTCCCAACGTTTCCTACAGGGTCCATACCACCAGGGAAGGAATTGTCGACGTGCACAACCCGTCAGGCCTTCCGGAGCAGACTACGATTGATATCATTGAAGAACCCTATATTCACGCGCAGATTATTACCAAGGCCGATTTTGTAGGACCCATCATGACCCTATGTCTTGAAAAAAGAGGAGTGCTTAAAAACCAGGTGTACCTTACTTCAAACCGTGTTGAGCTTTCCTTTGAAATGCCCCTGGCCGAAATTGTTTTTGACTTTTACGATAAACTGAAAAGCATCTCGAAAGGATACGCTTCATTCGATTATTATACCTCAGATTTTAAAAAGGCTGATTTAGTCAGGCTTGACATTCTTCTGAATGGTGAAATGGTGGATGCACTTTCAACTTTAATCCACAGAGCAAACGCCTATGATTTTGGGCGCAGAATGTGCAGCAAGCTCCGGGAACTGATCCCCAGGCAGCAATTCGATATCGCTATTCAGGCAGCTATTGGAGCTAAAATCATAGCAAGGGAAACCGTGAAAGCAGTCCGGAAAGATGTTACGGCTAAATGCTATGGTGGTGATATTACCCGTAAAAGAAAACTGCTGGAAAAACAGAAGAAAGGCAAAAAGCGGATGAGGCAGGTCGGAAACGTGGAGGTTCCCCAATCAGCATTCATGGCAGTGCTAAAGCTTGATTAACTGCCATTACCATGTACTATTGCCACTTCAAGAACTGACTTTTAGGAAAGTATTTTTAGGATGAACTTCAACATAAAGATTAAGGGATATCTACCGAAGCTTGGTTTTCCTCCTATACTCCCTGTCGTCCCGGACTTTTCGGACAATAATCAAGATAAAAAAGACCATGGCGGCGAGCAGGAAGCCAAGGATTGCTGTCCTAAACACTGAGGCATGCCCTATTTTTTGGCTTGCTACCGCAAAAGCATAAACCGACCAGATAAAAAAAACTGCGGCGACCATGCCGGAAAGTAAGATCAGATATTTCATTTTAAATGAGTATTATGTAATTTAACAGGTGTTTCTGAATTTGGGAACAAAGAAGACCATGTATTGTATTGTGATCCGTCATTCTTCATAATAAGTGAAAAGAAGGACAAAATAAAATTAAATGTTTTTCTTTGACAATACAAATGATTTTCAACTCAACAAGAAAACGCCCGATAACGATACCGGTATTTATGCAATTCAACATACGGCCGGTGATGAAAATCAAACAAACATTCATATTACACCATTTCGGATTATATTGTAAATAATCCGGCCCAATGGAAGGACGATAAATTTTTTAAATGAACCTCCTCACTCCGACCCGTCCGTCCTGTCCAATATCAACTTATACCCTTTACCGTGCACGTTGATGATCTGGACGGTAGGATCCTCTTTAAGGTATTTACGGAGTTTAGTGATATAAACATCCATGCTTCGGGCATTAAAATAATTGTCATCGAACCATATGGCTTTTAATGCATAGTTGCGTTCGAGGACCCGGTTCAGGTTCATGGCAAGAAGTCTCAACAGCTCTGTTTCTTTGGTTGTCAGGTTCTTTACTTCACCCGCTCTTTCAAGGCTTTGTGTTTTTGGATCAAAATGAAACTCCCCCAGCTCGAATATGCCTTCCGCGGATTCACCGGATCCTTTGGTACGCCTCAATACCGCCTCAATCCGGTAAATAAGTTCTTCCATGCTGAAAGGCTTGGTGATATAATCGTCCGCGCCAAGACTAAATCCTTCAAGTACATCATCCTTCATGGATTTGGCGGTTAAAAAAATAATTGGAATGCCCTTATCTGTCATCCTGATTTCAGAAGCGAGGGTAAATCCGTCTTTCAAGGGCATCATCACATCGAGAATGCAGATATCGTAGTGGTTTCTCTCAAAGGCCTTAAAAGCCTTTATGCCGTCCGGGAACCAGTCGGTTTCATAATTTCTCGCCTTAAGGTATTCCTGCAGAAGGGATCCAAGGTTTTCGTCATCTTCAGCGAGAAGAACACGGGGTTTAATATCGCTCATTTCAGTCATTTTTCTTCATAAAGAGGTAGGTAAATTTCAAAACGGGTGCCTTTGTTCAATTCCGATTTCATGCGGATATTCCCACCATGAATATCAATTATTTTTTTGACATAACTTAATCCAAGGCCAAATCCTTTTACATTATGAAGGTTTCCTGTAGAGACCCGATAGAATTTTTCAAATATCCGTTTCTGATCGTCCTTACTAATGCCAATGCCCTTATCTTCAACACGAATAACCAGGAATTGTTTTTCATTCCTGGTACTTACCTGGATAACCGGATGTTGACGACAATATTTCATGGCATTGTCAAGAAGGTTTGAAAGGACATTGGTCAAATGCACTTCATCCCCCCGGATCCTGGATTTCGTTGCAGTGGGAAGGTAATCAAGTTCTCCTTCCCTTTTTTCTACCAGTATGCTGAAGTTGTTCACAGCCGAACGAATGATTTCATGCATGTCCAGAACCTTTTCCCTCAGCTTCAATTTTCCCTTGTCGAAAACCGCCATTTGCAATACCTTTTCAACCTGAAATCCAAGTCGGTTGCTTTCAGTATTGATGATCGAGGAGATATGCCCTATATCCTTATTCTGAATGGGAATGCTTTCATCGCTCAGCATTTGGGAGGCAAGGGAAATCGTTGAAATGGGTGTTTTCAACTCATGGGTCATATTGTTGACAAAATCGTTTTTGATTTCCGATAACTTCTTTTGACGAAAGATAATCAAGAGTGTGAGAAAAAATATGCCAATAATGATGGAGGTAAGAATAACGGAAGAAATGCCCATCATTCCAACCGACTTGTATAAAAAAGATTTCTGGGAAGGGAAATAAAGGAGAAGATAATTAGGCTTGCTGAATACATCCTGTGGGAACAAACGCGATGTATAAACCCGGGCTGATTTGTCGGGACTGTAATGTGCGGATTTAAACGCAACGTGACCATTCGAACGGATTACTGCATATTCATAATTCAGGTCAATCCCCCGGCTTCTTAATTCATTATCGATAAAATCTTTGGTCACCTCCGGGTTGAGGCGGTCTTCAATCCTCCGGTTTGTAGTTATCATGCGGGACATAGCCCTGTCGAGTTGTCTTTGTTTATTGAGCAGTTTGGTTTTCACATCAGCAGCCTCGGAAGAGTTTTGTATTGTGGGTAGATTTGGAACAAACATGGAATCAGCTCTGGAAGAATCGGTGCTCACGAAAATCATGCTGTCGTTATTGATCCGGATTTTCATACTCCCCTCGGGCTGTCCGGCAGAATCAGGACCCAACGTAATGTGCTGCTCAAAACTAAAAACTCCCGAGTCCCTGCCTCCAAAGAGGTACTGGCCGGTTTCCAGTTGGAAGTCCAGGTTCTGACTATAACCGGAGGTGTCTATTTTAAAAAAGGGATCCACAAAATCATAGACCATCAAGGCGGCTTCCCGGGCTTCCATTTGGCCACTGATGTTCGACATCGACCGGGCTAATAGCTGGTCAAACTGCTTTTCCTTGATTTCCAAGGCATTGTTTATCCAATAGGATTGCACGAGGATCAATCCGATCATCACAATAGCCATAAACGCGGCCAGAGTCCAGAGTAGGCGTTTGCTCATATATACAAAGATAACACTATCAAGTCTTTCGAAGTTATCCTATTAACAATCTTTAACATTAGAAAAGAGAAAAGGCCAGATCATGATGGCCACCGGACTCCGGTATTTTGATGTGAAAATCCTATATTTGTGTCTGACAAAGCTATATTCTTATGTTAAAAATTAGAAAAGCAATCCGGGCAATATTGTTGATCCTTAAAAATCCATGGTTATTGAATAAAGTAATAAACGATGATACCGTCTGGGCAAGTTTTCTATGCAAAGAATATGGAATAAAACACGGACTGCCATTGGTGGATATTCAAACGATTGATCCTGGTTTTTCTGAAACTGTGGAAAATTTTTCCTTTCTCGACGGGGGTTCCCTGCCAACAGACATCGCTTTGCTCAAAAATTTATGCCGGCGATTCGCATCTTGCAGTTGTTTTGAAATTGGCACCTGGCGCGGAGAGAGTGCTGTCAACATGGCTGATGTGGCAGAAGTATGCTATACCCTCAATCTTTCAGAAAAAGAGATGAAGGAAAGCGGATTAAACAGGAAATATATTGACCAATATGCCTTTTTTTCAAAAGGCAGAGAAAATATAGTTCATCTAAAAGGGAACTCTCTCACGTATGATTTTGAAAGCCTTGGGAGAAAATTCGATCTTATTTTTATTGACGGGGACCATCATTTCGAATCGGTAAGGAACGATACCCATAAGGTTTTTAAGCATCTGGTACATGAAAAATCTATAGTCGTTTGGCACGATTACGCCTACAATCCTGAAAAGTACCGCCCTGAAGTACTGGCCGCCATCCTTGCTGCCATTCCTTCAGAGTTCCGCAAGAACCTATACCATGTATCGAACACAATGTGCGCGTTGTTCATCCGGGAAAATTTCACAGTCAGCACTCTTATTCCACCAACTTCTCCGAATAAAGCATTTAAGATCGAACTTAACACAACCACAATTCAATGAATAATATTTTTTATTTTAACTTGCCTGTCATTTCAGATATTTTAAATGTTTGGAGAATACTATAAAGTTTTAGGAATTAAAGAGGGCGCGGATGAAAAAACCGTAAAAAAAGCCTATCGTACCCTAGCCCTTAAATACCACCCTGATGTAAATAAAGCCGCGAACGCATCCGAACACTTCCAGAAAATATGTGAAGCTTATGAAATTGTCCTAAGGCAAATCGAACAGGAAACCCTTGTAAACATTTACGAGACCACCGCTGAAAATTATGAGGCCATTTATGAAGAGATAATCCGTGAAGCAAGAGAGGAAGCCAGGAAAAGGGTACGGATGAAATACGAACGGATCAAGGCTGAAAAGGACTTCTTCAGGAACAATGATTTGTTTATCCTATTCCGGTATATTGGAAATTATATCGCCTTGCCTCTGGGGCTGGCACTAATTATAATCCCGGTATACCTTGCCATAACCGAGGAGTTTATGATACTCTTTGCGACCATGTTTTTCTGGATAATTGGTATTTTCATCCTGAAAAATATCTATGACCGCAGGAAAACCTGGTTCAGGCCCGGACGGCTAAAAGCTCGTCCGTCAGATATATTTTTATTTTTTTCAGCAGAGAAAAGGAAGAATGCCACCGGGGAATGCTTTTTCATCAAGGGTGAAAAAGCCAATTCCAAACCCTTTCGCTACACGATGTTAAAAGTCAGGGATATTAAACTGAGCCATGAGGGTGTCTATCAGCATTACGTCCGTTATAGCAGGAAATACAGGGAAATCGTGCTTCCCCGATCGGCAAAAGCCTTCCATCTTCATACTTTCCTTTCATTTTTAAAACCTATCTGTTTACTGCTAAGCATCCTTTTTCTGCCAATTCCTTCTTTGATCTGGAGAATAGTCGCAGGCCTACTCCTCGCACTTTTTCTTTCAAATATTATCTTATTAGTAAGCAGGACACGTTCGAAAACTTCCTTTCTCCTTAATCGTTTCCTGCTCCTAAAGGTGTGCATATGGCTGATGCTAATAGTGTCCCAAACAAGCTGGTACGGAGGGGTCGTTTTATTCACCAGTGAAAAGACTGTGCTTTTCCTGATGCTGTTCCTTGTATTCCTGGATATGTTCCTGGATTTGTTCCTGCGGCTACTGCCCTTCTATAAGAAAATGTATCTTCCACTAATTAAACAGCCTGCTGTTATCCTGGAGCTGTATAAAAATGGATATCAGGCCTACATGGATTTGCCGGTCTGGTCTACGGTTTTTCCTTTCTTCAGGTGGTTGTTTTAGTTGGGGCATTAATTCAGGAGTCTTTCCCTGGATTTTAGTGTATTCGGATCGATCCGGAAAACTGCCTGGATAGAGGCAGCAGCTCGTAGTTTATTTTGTAAATCTTCCGCAAATGACTCATCAAATTCGCCATTCACGATCAGAAAGTAATCGATGTTCCTAAGTTCATCCATCAAAATACCCGTTTCTGATTTATTGGAAATAATACGGTATTCAATTAAGGTATCTTCATCTGTAAAAGAGAAAGCAGAAAATTCCTGTTCTTCCGCTAATTTTTTATGAAATGCCCTATGATTCTCTGTTTTGGAGAATTGAACCAGAAGCAATTGGTTAAGGCCCCAGATAAACTTGTGTTCCCTCTCGTCGCTCGATATGCCGATTAACAGAAAATCATAATTTTGGGTATAAGCGAGTTTTATCTTTTTAACCATATCACCTTCATTTTGAAATTATTGCGCAAAAATGGGAACTACTCCTGAGAAAGGTTTTCCAGGGCAACACGGGAGGCTTTTTGCTCAGCCTCTTTTTTCGACTTTCCATACCCTTTGCCCAGCTCACGATCAATCAGGCGAACATGGGATACAAATAGGGGAATATGGCCATCGGAAGGCTCCACCCTGCTATCGAAAAGTACTTCCTGCCGGTTTTTCTGAGCCCATTCGATAAGCCTGCTCTTATAGTCTGAATCAGATTCCTTGAGTTTTTGTATATCGACATATCGGGTAATGATCCCTTCTATAAAACGGGAGGTAAAACGAAAACCCTTATCCAGGTATATTGCTCCTACCAATGCTTCGAAAGCGTTCCCATAGAGATGCTTGGAATGATTGGCCGGATTGGTATGACTAACAATCAGTTTACTTATTCCGATATGATAGGCGAGGATATTGAGATTTTTGCGCTTCACCATGCGGGAGCGCATTTTGGTCAGAAATCCTTCATCCTTGTTCGGGAACTTTTTGAAAAGATAATCAGCAACGATCGCATCCAGGATGGCATCACCGAGATATTCAAGCCTCTCATTATTAACGACTTCTCCATCTGGCAATACCAGTGAAGCAGAACGGTGGATGAAGGCTATTTCATAAAGTTTTGCATGAACAGGCACAAAACCCAGGATTGGGGTAAGTTTACGGATGAAATCCCGCTTTTTACTGAAAGAAAAAATAAATAAACTCCCAATAGAAGTCAACACTTTTATTTAGTATACTTTTTAAAAATTACCGAAGAATTATGCCCTCCGAATCCGAATGTATTACTCAGGGCTACGTTTACTTCCCTTTTTTGCGCGGAGCCGCGGGTCAGGTTTAACTTTGGATCTATGGCAGGATCAAGGGTTTCAAGGTTAATGGTTGGAGGAACGATCCCATTGATAATAGCGAGGATGGTAGCAATTGATTCCACCGCACCGGCAGCTCCGAGAAGATGGCCTGTCATGGATTTAGTGGCGCTGATATTCAGCTTATAGGCCTGATCGCCGAAAACTTCTTTGATCGCAAAGGTTTCGGCTACATCGCCAAGGGGAGTTGCCGTTCCATGCACATTGATGTAATCGACATCTGAGGGTTCAATCCCAGCATCCGCGATAGCCCTTTGCATGACCAGTTTAGCGCCCAGCCCATCAGGATGGGGAGCTGTAAGGTGGTGTGCATCAGCCGACATTCCTCCGCCGACAATTTCGGCGTAGATAGTTGCCCCCCTTTTTATGGCGTGTTCGTATTCTTCCAGTATCAATGCCCCGGCACCTTCCCCCATTACAAAACCATCCCGGTTAGCATCGAAGGGACGGGAGGCTTGCTTGTAATTATCATTCGCGGTAGAAATTGCCTGCATACTGTTAAACCCGCCCATTCCTGCTTCATTGATGGCAGCTTCTGAACCACCTGCAACAATTGCCACTGCCTTGCCCAGCCGAAGAAGGTTAAAGGCATCAATAAGGGCATTGGTGGAAGATGCGCAGGCAGATACGGTGCCGAAATTAGGGCCACGGAACCCATATTTTATGGAAATCTGTCCTGCGGCAATGTCAGAAATCATTTTAGGAATAAAGAAAGGGCTGAACCTTGGAACAAAATTCCCGGTTACGTAGTTCTTCATCTCTTCCATGAAAGTTTCTATCCCGCCAATTCCTGAAGCCCATATTACTCCGATGTTGTCGGTGTCCAGCTCTTCCAGGGCAAATCCCGCATCCTTAACCGCTTCATCGGCCGCCACAATAGCATATTGGGCATAGGGATCCAGTTTACGGGCCTCCTTTCGGTCGAAATACTGCGTGGGATCGAAATTCTTGACCTCACAGGCAAATTTAGTTTTGAATTTTTCAGTATCAAAACGGGTTATAAGGTTAGCGCCGCTAACCCCGTCAACAAGATTTTTCCAGAAATCACCCACATTATTACCAATGGGAGTAATCGCTCCCAATCCCGTAACAACAACCCGCTTTAATTCCATAACAGCGAAAAATTTTCGTATTACTTCGCGTTTTCTTCAATGTACTTTATGGCTTCGCCAACGGTACCGATGTTTTCGGCCTGATCGTCAGGAATTCCAATATTGAATTCTTTTTCGAATTCCATAATCAGTTCAACAGTGTCCAGAGAGTCAGCGCCAAGGTCGTTTGTAAAACTGGCCTCAGGAGTAACTTCGTTTTCATCAACACCTAATTTATCAACAATAATAGCCTTTACTCTTGATGCAATATCAGACATAGCTTAAAATTTAATTAATATAAATGGATTTTTTTGATTGTGCAAAGAAATGCAATAAAGAATTAAAAACAAACAAATTTTTGTAAAAATGAATACGAAAATGTTTTTTTTTGCAGTATATTTCCGGCCAAAGATAAGGATTAAATTTAATAATTCGAAAAATAAACCTGTTAATTAAACAGGTAAACCAATGAAAAAGAAAAGGATAGCTATCTTCGCTTCGGGTTCCGGCACTAACGCAGAAAATATAATTCGATTTTTTAAAAATCATCCGAAAGCGGAAGTTTGCCTTGTTTTATCTAATAAACCCGATGCAATCGTGCTGCGCCGCGCTGAAAACCTCGGGGTTCCCTATGAAATTTTTAACCGGCAGGACTTTTATACATCTACCCGGATCCTCGACCTGCTAAAAGGAAAAAAAATTGATTTTATTGTTCTTGCCGGGTTTCTCTGGCTGATTCCGTTAAACCTGGTCAAATCCTTTAAAGGCCGATTGATTAATATTCATCCTGCCCTTCTTCCTGATTACGGGGGAAAAGGCATGTACGGGATGAATGTTCACCGCTCGGTAATTGCCAATAAGGATAAGGAATCAGGAATTACCATCCATCAGGTAAATGAAAAATACGATGCCGGTAATATCATCTTTCAGGCCAGATGCAGTATAGATCCCAAAGATACTGCTGAAAGCCTCGCTGAAAAGATCCACTTGCTGGAACAGGAAAATTTTCCCAGGGTGATTGAGCAATTTATTGCGGGCGGAAAGAAAATCTCATAGAATTTCCCAGGTTCCATGGGTATCATTCAAAGTTTCCTCCGCACAACTGATAGGACAATCTATTTACAATGCAGCCAAAATAATTATTACGGCAATAATATCAAATATTAAAATTGCAACTCGCTCATAACCCTGTTCCTCACCCTCTCATATTTTTCCATGTTCTCTTCCCTCACCGGGTCCACCGGGGGTGCCTTAACCTTAAGCGGATCGATGGCAGCCCCATTTTTGTAAAAACGAAAGTCAAGATGTGGCCCGGTGGACATACCCGACGAGCCAACATACCCGATAATGTCACCCTGCTTCACATAGGCACCGGTGGAGATACCCTTTCCGTACCTGCTCAGATGCATATAGGCAGTAGAATATACGGAATTGTGCCTGATTTTCACCATATTCCCTGCCCCACCCTGATAAGCCTTCTGAGTAACAATCCCGTCACCGATCGCTACCACAGCAGTTCCGATAGGGGCGGCGTAATCTACTCCATGATGGGGGCGGCGGATCTTCAAAATGGGATGCAGTCGGGAATTGGAAAAGAATGAACTAATCCTGGAATATCGCAAAGGGGCCTTAAGAAAAGCTTTTCTTAAACTCTCTCCCTCCTTGTCGTAATAATCTTCCGTGCTGTCCTGAACAAAAGGGATTGCGTAAAAGTCATGGTCCATATGCCGGAAATAAGCTCCATGGATTTTCCCAATTCCTATTGAGGTGCTGTCTACGAACAATTCATCGTATATTACCCGTATACTGTCGCCCTTTTGGAGCCCGAAAAAGTCGATTGTCCAGGCATAGATTTCCGAGAGCTCTATGGCCAGCATGGGATTGGCATTGCGATCGGTCATGGCATTCCATAGGGAAGTCTGGATTCTGCCGGCAAATGTGGTATAAAGGGTATCGACAAGCTTACTGGCACCCCAGACGCTCAGCGAATCGCGAAAACCAAAAACGATATAATCCAGCGGAGAATGCTCATAAACAAGGTAATCGAGGTTCCGTAAACTGTCCTGGCTTAGAAAAGCACTATAGGGATTCCCGGAACGAAATTTCCGGACATCAAATACACCTTCGCATTGAATCACGATGTCGTGGATGGTCTGGTTGCTTATTCCATAATCATTCAACAATACCGATAAAGGCTGGTTCCTGCCCACCCTGCCCTGGACAACATCGAAAGAATCGACTGGCAAACCGTATTGGTACCGGATAATCACTTCCGGGGCAGTTTCCTCCTCAGACAAGCCTGCATCATCCATGTCCACGGATTGTTTGCGGTTACAAGAGATAAAAACCATTATAATAGCTGAAAGATATAGTATTGATTTTCTTTTGAATATATTCATGATTAAAACTTAAACTACAACATTAATAATTTTCCCTTTCACGATGATAACCTTCTTAGGCTCCTTCCCTTCGGTCCATTTTTTGGATGTATCGTGTTGTAAAACCGCAGTTCGTATATCCGCATCGGGTATATCGAGCGAAAGAAGAATCTTAAAGCGGGTTTTGCCATTGAAGGAAACGGGGTAGTCAAACTCATTTTCCACCAGATATTCCGGATTAAATTCAGGCATCACCGCATCCACTACGCTCCCGGTATGGCCCAGCAAGTGCCAGAGTTCCTCGCTAATATGCGGAGCAAATGGGGAGAGAAGAACCACCAGGGGCTCAAGGACGGATCGTTTATGGCAGGAAAGTTCATATAGTGAATTTATACAGATCATAAATTCACTAACGGAAGTATTAAAGGAAAATTTCTCTATATCGTCCCGAACTTTCCTGATGGTTTTGTGAAGGGCTTTCAACTCTTTTGGGCCGGCAGTTTCATCACTTACGGTAAAAATGCCTTTCTCATCAAAAAACAATTTCCAGAAACGCTTCAGGAATTTAGAGACTCCATCTATGCCACTGGTATCCCATGGTTTTGACTGTTCAACCGGCCCAAGAAACATTTCGTACATTCTCAGGGTGTCGGCCCCGTACTTTTCAATAATATCATCAGGGTTTACCACATTGAACATGGACTTGGACATTTTTTCCACAGCCCAGCCACAATGATATTTTCCCTCTTCAAGAATAAATTCGGACTTTTTATACTCCGGGTTCCATTTCTTAAAAGCCTCAATATCAAGGATATCGTTATGTACGATATTCACGTCAACATGGATTGGAGTGACTTCATATTCATCCTTTTTACCAGCGGAAACAAAGGTATTGCTGTTTTTGATCCGGTAAACAAAATTGGACCGGCCCTGGATCATCCCCTGATTTACCAACTTCCTGAAGGGTTCTTCCCGGCATACCACACCCAAATCGAATAGAAATTTATTCCAGAAGCGCGAGTACATTAGATGGCCAACTGCATGTTCAATCCCGCCGACATACAAATCCACATCCTGCCAATAGGCATTGGCTTCTTCCGAAACGAGCGCTTTCTCATTGTGCGGATCCATGTATCGAAGGTAATAAGCCGATGAACCGGCAAATCCGGGCATCGTACTCATTTCCAAAGGATAACCTTCAGATGTCTGCCAATTCTTAGCCCTGCCAAGGGGGGGATCGCCTCCTCCGGTAGGTTTGAATGCATCGATTTCGGGCAATTCAAGGGGAAGCCTGTCTTCCTCCAATGTATATGGCAATCCTTCTTTATAATAAACAGGAAAAGGTTCTCCCCAATAACGTTGCCTGCTGAAAATAGCATCGCGGAGACGGTAGTTAATCTTTCTTTGACCTAAACCCCGCTTTTCAATCTCCGCATTGATCGTTGCGATGGCCTCAGTTACCCTTAAGCCGCTTATAAAATCAGAGTTGATCACCCTGGCATCCCTCGAATCGAAAGCCCCCTCTGAAATATCCCCTTCGATTACCTGCTTTATTTCCAGTCCGAAATATTTAGCAAACGCATAATCCCTTTCGTCATGGGCTGGAACCGCCATAATGGCGCCGGTACCGTAACCGGCAAGGACATATTCGCTAATCCATACCGGTATTTCCTTACCGGTAAAGGGGTGAAGGGCATATCCGCCAGTAAAAACTCCGGTAATTTTTTTGGCCTCTGCCATGCGTTCTCGTTCAGAACGCGTTTTTACATAGTCCAGATATTTTTGCACTTCCTTTTTTTGGCCCTTGACAGTAAGCACATCGACCAATTCACTTTCCGGGGCAATAACCATAAAGGTAGCGCCAAAAATGGTATCCGGCCGGGTGGTAAATATCTGCATCTTCCGGTCCGAAGCTTTCAGGGGAAAAAAGATGTCTGCTCCCTCCGATCGCCCAATCCAGTTCCGCTGAATCTCCTTAAGCGATTCTGTCCAATCGATAAGATCCAGTCCCTCCAGAAGCCGCTGGGCATATGCGGTTATTCTAAGAAGCCACTGCTGCATTTTTTTTTGCTCAACCGGATGTCCACCGCGAATGGAAATACCTTCCCTCACTTCGTCGTTTGCCAATACCGTTCCCAAAGCAGGGCACCAGTTTACAAGAGTTTCGGCCCGGTAGGCCAGGCGATAATTCAGGAGGATCTCCTGTTTTTTGTGTTCATTCCATGAATTCCAGTCCCGGGAGGTAAACGCTAAAGGCTCAGTACAGGAAGCATTAATCCCGGAAGAGCCGTTTTTTTCGAATTTCCGGGCGAGGATTTCAATAGGTTGGGCTTTGCAAAGGTCGAGGTCATAATAATGACCGAACATTTTCACAAATGCCCACTGAGTCCATTTATAATAATCCGGATCAGAAGTCTGCACCTCCCTCTCCCAGTCGAAGGAAAAACCTATCCGTTTGAGCTGGGTGGTGTATCTTTCAATATTTTTAGCGGTAGTTGCAGCCGGGTGTTGTCCGGTTTGAATGGCATATTGCTCAGCCGGCAGGCCGAAGGCATCGTAACCCATCGGGTGCAGCACATTATATCCCTGAAGCCGCTTGGCCCTGGCCGCAATGTCCGAGGCGATATAACCCAGTGGGTGCCCAACATGAAGCCCTGCGCCAGAGGGATAGGGGAACATATCCAGAACATAAAACTTAGGCCGGCTCGGATCCACTTTCACCCTATAGGTCTTGTTTTCCTTCCACCGTGCCTGCCATTTATGCTCTATTTCAGAAAAATTATAATCCATCGAAAAAGAATATTAAAGTAGAGGGCGAAATTAGGAAAAAAAGGCTTGAATAGGAAAGCTAAGAGCCTTAAAATACTCAGTTCATGCGAATCCGCCTCAGGAAGAAATCTCCGTTGCGACTTGTTACCCCTGTTCACACAAGGAAGATCTTCAGGATGTAAGGGACCATCGCCATGAATGGGGCCTGGGGAATAGAGCTAATTGGAGGATTGCGTTCCCCAGACCCTGGTCAGATATTCCATGATCCGGATCACTTTTCGATTGCACAAATTGCATAAGAGAACATGGATGAATTGTCTTGACTGTATTGTAATTAAGCTGTATATTTATAAATTTGCACGGGGGAACCCAGGCATGGCTGTTTGTCTGCTTTCCTTATATGGATTTAAAAGATGACGGGCATTTTGTTTTTAGGGGGAATATTCCTTATCGCTATACTCTATTCTTCTGTAGGTCACGGAGGGGCTAGCGGGTATCTGGCATTTATGGCCCTGATGGATCTGACACCCGATGTGATGAGGCCGGCGGCCCTTGTCCTTAATATTTTTGTCTCCCTGATTGCATTCATCTCATTTGCCAGGAACCGGCATTTCCGGTTTTCTCTGATCTGGCCCTTCCTGATTACATCGGTTCCCTTTGCATTCCTGGGCGGAACTTTTTCCCTGGATGCGCGGGTATATAAAATTATACTGGGTATATTCCTGGTTTTTGCAGTGTCCCGGATGCTTTTAAAAGCAAAGTACAGGGGCACCTATAAAGATGTTAACCTTTCGCTGGCCATGGTGATTGGGGCGCTGCTGGGATTCTTCAGCGGACTTATCGGAATCGGCGGGGGCATCATTCTTAGTCCCGTGATCATTTTACTGGGCTGGGCAAGTGTGAAACAGACGGCAGCCGTTTCAGCAGTATTTATCCTGGTAAATTCCATTGCCGGATTGAGTGGTTTTGTTTTACACAACGACTGGCCCCGGATGAATATTGGTCTGTTTGTAGCTGCAGGCATAGCAGGAGGACTACTGGGTGCCTATCTTGGAAGTTACAAGATCGGTGAACGTCCGCTGAGATATGCACTTTCATTTGTTTTGCTGCTAGCCAGTGTCAAATTATTCTTTTTATAATATCAACAGGATCATGAAACCAGGTTCCACAGCCATAAAAGAAAGTTCCCAGGCAGATAGCTTGATGATGAAGTTGGCTGAACGGCAACGTTTTGACAAAATGATTTTGATAGCAGGAGATGGAAGGAATGTAGGAAAAACAACTTTTGCCATGAAAATTATCAGGCAGCTGTCTGTACAGGAATGAAGTAATCGGGATCAAAACCTCTCCGCACAGGCATCATCTGACCGATGGGATTGAAATCGTAGTAAAAACTGAAGATTATATCGTAGCTATTGAAAAGGGAATCTATCGGAAAGACAGCTCGTTATTTTTGCAGGCAGGTGCCGTGAAGTCCTATTTGATCATGGCATGACCAGCAACAGGTGGGAAAAGCCTTTTCCCATATTGCCGGGCAAGTGCAGGATAAGATCTGCATCGCAGAATCCGGTAGTCTGATCGAATATGTAAATCCGGCCTTCTTCTTTTTTGTGAGGAACCATGATGGTAAAATAGAAAAGAGGCATTACCTGGCATTCAATCCGGTAATTGTAACAAATATCAACAGGACCTTCGATTTTGCAACCGACCGGTTGGATCTTGTAAATAATGAACTTATGATCAATGATTAAGATATGAATAAATACAACGACATTCTCAAAAGAATCGGGGAAATGGAGCAGATCTATCCGGAGCAGAAGGTCGATTTAATGGAGAGCCTCGGTTGCGTTTTGCGGCAGGATATTGTATCGGAATCACCCATGCCTCCTTTCCATAAATCTGCCGTAGATGGTTATGCCTGCAGGAAACAGGACCTTGGAAATGAGTTGCAGGTGCTGGAAGTGATTCCGGCCGGAAAGATTCCGGAAAACAGGATCGGTGAAAACCAGTGTGCGAAAATAATGACCGGGGCGGCTGTTCCGGAGGGGGCCGATTGTGTATTTATGATTGAAGATGCAAAAATGACAGGCCCGTACAGGGTCAGATGCCAGGATCAACATACCAGGCTGAACATCTGTTATCTCGGTGAGGATGGCCAGCCGGGAGATATTCTGATAAAAAAGGGGGCGATTCTGGGGGTCGAACATCTTGCTGTGATCGCGGGAACGGGAAACAAAAGTATCCGTGTGACAAAGATGCCTTCGGTGGCTGTGGTTGTTACAGGATCAGAGCTTGTGGCGTACGATCAGGTCCCGGAAATGGGCAAAATACGGGATACCAATTCCATCCAGCTGATCTCCCTGTTGAAACAGTGGAACCTTCCCTATGAATTTTACGGGATCATCCAGGATCAGTATTCATTACTGAAAGATGTTTTCCAAAAAGCAGTCCGGGAGCATGAAATTGTTATTTTTACCGGAGGAGCGGCCGTGGGCGATTTTGATCTTGTACCCAAATTGATCGAAGATGAAGGATTCGAAGTGCTGTGGACACGCACAGGGTTAAAACCTGGTAATCCGATGACTTGTGCGGTAAAAGACAGGAGATTTGTATTCGGATTATCCGGCAACCCGGTATCCTCCTTCATACAGTTCAGGTACATTGTGGTTCCAGCGATATACAGATTGCTTGGTGCCGATTATACCCCTCTTCGAATCAAGGCAAGAATGAGGTCGGAATTTACAAGGAAAAATGCCTCCAGGCAGGGGGTGATCCCTGTAAAGATCAACCATCTCGGAGAGATAGAGGAAATCCGGTTTAATGGTTCAGCGCATATCAATGCATTGCCGGAAGCCAACGCTTTACTGGAGATACCAGCCGGGCAGACAGAAATCAAAGAAGGAGAACTAATCTATGTTAGACCGATATAACAGAAATATTACCTATCTGCGGATCTCCGTGACAGACCGGTGTAATCTGAGATGCAGGTATTGTATGCCGGAGGAGGGAATCATCCTGAAGGACAGCAGGGATATTCTCTCATTTGAGGAGATCACTGATGTTGTAAAAGCTGGTGTGAAGCTGGGAATCAGTAAAATAAGACTTACGGGCGGAGAACCTCTGGTCAGAAAAGGCATAGCGGATCTGATCCGTATGATCAAAGATATCCCGGGAATAGAGGACATTGGAATCACCACCAACGGAACGTTGCTTCCCCTGATGGCCGAAAAACTTTGGAAGGCTGGATTAAGGAGAATCAATATCAGCCTCGATTCAATAAACAGGGAAAAATACCGGGAGATAACCCGGGCAGATAAGCTTGAAGAGGTTTTGACCGGCATAGCAATTGCCAGAAAAATGGGATTTAATCCGGTCAAGATCAATTTTGTTCGCATCCCAGGGGTAAATGAAGAAGATGAAAAGGAGGTCAGGCAGTTCTGTATTCAACATGGTTTGAAAATAAGGTTCATCAGGCAGATGAACCTGGCTACCGGAGAATTTTATCCCGTTGAGGGAGGCGATGGGGGAATCTGCAAGATCTGCAACAGGTTGCGCCTTACAGCAGACGGAATGATCATCCCTTGTCTTTTTTCCGACTTTGGATACAGCATCAGAGAATGGGGTATTGAAGAGGCCTTTGGCAAAGCCCTTAACAGGAAACCGCAAAGCGGCCAGGTTTCCAACCGACATAATTTCTATAACATCGGAGGTTAACATGGATGAACTTTCACATACAGACAAAAAGGGCAGGGCGAGCATGGTCGATGTCGGCCACAAACCCGGGGAACTTCGCATTGCACGGGCTGAAGGATTTATCTCGCTCGGCGAGAAAGTCATTTCCCTGGTAAGGGATAATATGTTGCAAAAGGGGGATGTACTAACAGTTGCTGAAATTGCCGGCATCCAGGCGGCTAAAAACACTTCACAGCTCATCCCGTTGTGCCACAATATACCATTGACAAAAGTTGATGTAAAATGCTATCTGGAGAAGGAAGGAATACGGACTGAAAGTTTGGTAAAATGTATAGGTCAGACCGGTGTTGAAATGGAGGCACTGACAGCTGTGAGCGTGGCGCTGCTGACTGTTTATGATATGTGTAAGGCAGTTGATAAATCTATGGAGATCAAAGGGTTAAGGCTTATTTCTAAAAAGAAGGAGAAGGTTTAATGCTGCTTTGCCGCGGTTTTTGGGATGCTGTGAATGGTCTACCATGGAGTTGAAAGGCGAAATAATGGAGAGGTTAAATGAAGTTTAAAAGAAAAAAACATTGAAAGAACTGACAGTAGTTTCTGTAAATATTTCAAAAGAGAAGGGAACAGTAAAAAACCCTGTCGAGGAGATCAAATTGGATAGCCGGGGTATAAGGGGCGATGCGCATGCCGGAAGCTGGCACAGGCAGGTAAGTATGCTTGCGAAAGAGAGTATTGAACAAGCGGAAAAAGCTGCCGGAGAAAAATTTCCTGACGGAACCTTTGCGGAAAATATTACCACAAAGGGAATTGCAATACATAAGGCAAACATCCTCGACCGGTTTGTAAATGATTCCGTTGCGCTCGAAGTAACACAAATCGGTAAGAAATGTCATGCAAAGTGCGCTATCGGGAGAAAAGTCGGAAATTGCATCATGCCCCTGGAAGGTATTTTTGTACGGGTGACCGGTGAGGGTGTGCTGAGGTCCGGTGACAGGCTGACTTACCATCCTAAAACATTCAAAATAAAGATCATCACCCTTAGCGACAGAGCCTCGGCCGGGGAATATGAAGACCAGAGCGGACCCGAAATAGAAAGAGGATGCACTGCCTGGGCGGAAGAACAGAGACTGAGCCTGCAGTATGACACAGTCATCATTCCCGATGACAGGGAATCCCTCTTAAAAGAGCTGGAGGCGGCCGGGACAGACCCTTATGATATGGTTTTTACTACAGGAAGTACCGGGATCGGGGTGCGGGATATAGCCCCTGAAACCATTTCAGGATTCCTTGAAAAAGAGATTCCCGGATTGATGGAGATGATACGGGTGAAGTATGGGGCTGAAAAACCAAATGCTTACCTGAGCAGATCCCTTTGCGGTACACATGGAAAAACACTCGTTTTTGCATTGCCTGGCAGCCCGAAAGCTGTCCGCGAATATCTGGAGGAGATCAGGAAAGTACTGTTCCATATGCTATTGATGGTCCATGGAATTGGGGCTCATTAAGAAGGCTCGCCCGCTTTCGAGGCAACCTTTTCATGGACGGCCGAAGACATGAGAACCAACCACAGGTGATTCCAATAATCAGAGGGACCAGGGTAAATTCTAATAAATCGAAAAAATATTCTATTTTTGCCGTATCAAAATAAATAAGAAGGCCCCATAGTTCAATGGATAGAATGTAAGATTCCGGTTCTTATGATCTGGGTTCGAATCCCGGTGGGGTCACCTGGGCGGACAAGTCTAAAAATTCATAGATTTGTCCGCTTTTAACTTTTTGTTTTTCATTGTCAATCAACAAGATAAGTCGGAGTACTTCATTGATTCCCGGGGTTCGACATTTTTTTCCGTCGGATATCAAATTTTCGGGGAAAACCTGATGAAGCCCTTCAACTATCTGTTCTGCCTGATCTGTTCCGGCAGGAACTTTTGGATGACCTATGTAATCTAAATTGCCCATCGATACATAAAAAGTTTGAATCGACATTAATTAATGTCACATACCCTCAAGATCGACCTCTTTCCCGATTACACCCCGTCTTTTCATGGTAGAGATACCATCGTTGCCCCAATAGTCATATTTAGTTTTCATCTCCTTGGTGAAACCTACTAGTTCTTTCAATTTCGCTTCTTTCCTCTCCTTAGGTGCTTCAATAAAATCCGATGTCTTTTTTACCTGTATAAGTCCGTCTTTCAGGAATTCTATGCGAAGCCGGATATCTTCTGTTTTAGATTTTCCCTTTGCCTGATCAAGAATAGCATTGGCCTGGTTAAGAATTTCAGGAGTATAAATATATGGTAATGTTTTCCAATGTCCTGAAAGGGGGTGCAGAACACTTCCAAATTTCTCGTGGCAGATTCTTTCATAAAGTCCATCAGGGTCTTGTGAAATCATACCTCCCGCTGGTATATTGTATGCTACTTTTTTATGATACTCTTCCCAGAAATCAAGATAACCTCGGATATCTGCGGATGCCGGCCCAAATGCCTCACAATATTCCGAAATAATGTCTTCGGTATTAAGATCGGGTCGCGCTATTAATCGTGCTACAAGGTAATAATAAGGCCCTTGTGTGGCCCAAAATTCCTTCATGGAATCCATATCAATAAGAATCATTCCTGCATTTCTTGCCTGCTCAATGTATTGCCCTACAAGATGCAAAGGAAGATAAGGTCCGGATGCTCCCATATGCCACCAATTAGGGCGTAAGCCTATTTCTCTTGCGCCGGCTTTCACCCAGCTTTCCCAAAAAGAAAAATCAAAACCATGAACTATTAAGCCCACAATTCCTTCTTCAAGCTTAAGTTTCTTTGGAGGATTACGGTAAACACCATAGAAATATACGCCAATTTTAACATCAGGCTTCTTTTCACGCATAGTTCTTATCAATTGATTCCAGAACCATACATATCTATCGGTAAGAGATACAGAGGAAGACCATATTTCTTCCTTAGTATAACTAACTTCTCCGTATTCCAGATCCAATGCCCGACAATTATCGCATGTGCAAAACCATGATCCATCATTAGGCGCAACATTCCAGAAGTCAGGCATGCCAGCCCTTTCCCATTGATTAACAATCTCTTTGGTTACTCCCGGATTGCTTATGCAAAGTTTATGTCGTGTAGAAGGGATACTGGGGTTATCAATCTTTCCGGATGGATCTTTAGCGAAATATTCAGGATGAGTTATGTGAAATCTTTCATACCATTCCATAAATGAATGTCCAAACTGGTAATTAATGCGTTGCCCACTCACTTGGTGATGATATGTCCAGGCATTCCAATATGCAGGATTCATTGAATCATTCTCATTAAGACGGAATCTTCTGCCAGCCAGTTTTTGCTGAATCCTGATATCAAGATTGGGTATCGAGATAGTTTTGTGTTGTGGGATGACAGTACCTAGTTCTCCCGGCCATAACCAGCGAACACCAACAAAATGATCCAACAGATAACTGAAGGCCCACCAGCTGGTAAGATTTGAGTCCAGGTTTCCTCCGTGATCTCCAGAATCTTGCGCTATATCACTGGCAAGAATTATTATGTTGTTGTCAACTGTACAAATACGAAATTCTTCAGCTTTCAAATCATTGGCAGTGTACCCAAGCTGTTCTGCCAAGAGACTTGGCCCGAGAATGATACGGACAACTTTCGCGGGTAATGAACTCACCTGATCAAGTTGAATTACCGGAATTTCAGCACCTGTGGATTTGAAAATCGTATTTTTAAAATCATCAATAGCACTTTGTTGATAAGAATTCAACTGGGGCGGAGCTATAATCATTGATAAAGGCTTGCCTTTTTCCACTATAACTAATTCATTCTGTTGTGTAGAACAAGCTGAATAACTTAAGGTAATGATCAGCCAGGCAAAAAGCTTAATATACTTTTTCATCTTTTCTTTTTCCTTTTTATATAAATTAGTACCAATAAAAGTTCAAAATACTAAAAACGAAACTAAACTTTTTAAGACATGGCTATATAATACATTTCCACTTAATTATGGTATTATCTTTAATACCATACCAATCACCCGCATCGGGGTATCCTTTAGTGCAATGCGCATGTAGACCCAAAAATCCAGAGTGGTGCGATTGACTGTCATCAAAAATTACCCGTCGATATTTGTTGGGCTGGGAACATCTCTTTTGGAAGGCTTGAAAACAGCAACTTCAGGTTTTTTCAGATAAAAACGGCAAAAATCTTCAAATTTACTTTTGGGGTGCGCCTTTTCGTATTCTATCCACTCTTGCAGAATTTTTAGTATTTCCTCCATACGGGTTAAATATTGTTAAAAACAGCAATTTATAAAACCTTTTCAAAATCCAATTTGTCTTGTTTTATATGAAAAACGAAATCGTTATAAAATTAATAATTTTATAACGAATGCAATTTAAATGAAAATATCTTTTCAGTTATGGAGAATAGAATAGTACTCATAACAGGAACATCCACGGGTATAGGAAGAGCAACAGTAAATTACTTTGTTGATAAAGGATGGAAAGTAGCCGCCACCTTATGTAAAAAAGAAGATTTCTTTTTTTCAGGTGAAGAATCCAGCGCCAGGCATTTTCTGCTTGACGTTTCACAGGAGATACAATGTAAAAAAGTTGTAGAAGATGTGATTGAAACAACCCGGCTCATACCAAACCAATTTTTCTGCCAACTGCAGCACAGACCTGCACATTGTGCAGGAAGGAATCCCTGATGTCATACCGGTAGAGATGTGTTATCTGGGATGGCAAAAATCTCTGGAAAAACTAAAGAAACTGGTGGAGCCGGAGATTCCGGATGCATAAAACAATATGCATACCAATAGCAATATTAACATTGAAATAATTGGCAAATGGAATTCAACCCGAATAACAACATTGTGAAACGCTGTCTTCAGGGAATTGGCATGGAAGAAAATGGCAAAACCAATGAGGCAGGCAAACTGTTCCTTCAAGCCTGGAATGAAGCAACAAACGACTTTGAAAAATTTCTTGCTGCACATTATGTAGCCCGACATCAAAAAAATGTTGATGACAAATTAAAATGGTTGGAAACAACTTTGAAACATGCATTAAAAGTAAATGATGACACTGTTAAGAGTGCTTTCGCTTCTCTGTATCTAAACATTGCCAAATGCTACGAGGACTTAAACGACCCCGACAACACAAAAAAGAATTATAATCTTGCAAATTCATTCAGGGATAAACCGTCAGACACAGGCCCTTTTTATCACGGGACGAAAGCAGATTTGCAGGTTGGCGATTTGCTGACAGCAGGGGGCAGTTCTAATTACAGGGAGGAACTCAAAATGAATCACATTTATTTCACCGCCCTGGTTAATGGAGCGGGACTTGCTGCGGCGTTAGCAAAAGGGGAAGGAAACGAACGTGTTTATATTGTTGAGCCGACCGGGAACTTTGAAAATGATCCCAATGTTACCGACAAAAAATTTCCAGGCAATCCGACACGTTCCTATCGCACCCAGGCGCCATTGGAAATTGTTGGTGAAGTAACGGATTGGACAAGGCAAACGCCAGAGGTACTCCAAAAATGGCGCGAAAAGCTCGCCAATAACAAAGGAGAGATTATTAATTAATTTAAAACAACTATTGAAATAAATTTTAGCAAGAAATAAACTATGACAAAAAATAATTTACTAAGAATGGACAATGTCGGCATCGTGGTGGAATCCCTCGATGAGGCCGTCTCTTTTTTCATCGAAGTGGGGCTAAAACTGGGAGGACGAGCTATGATTGAAGGCGAATGGGCAGGACGAGTTACGGGACTTGGAAATCAGTCGGTAGAGGTTGCTACAATGGTTACACCTGATGGACACAGCCGGCTCGAGATTTCGCGATTTCTTAGTCCAGCTACAGTCGCCAATCACCGGAACGCCCCTGTGAACGCGCTCGGCTACCTTCGCGTTATGTTCGCCGTTGAAGATATTGACGAACTGGTATCACGACTAATAAAACACGGTGCTGAACTCGTTGGAGAAATAGTTAATTACGAGAATATCTATCGCCTTTGTTACGTTCGCGGGACGGAAGGAATACTTATTGGACTGGCAGAAAAACTTTCATCAAACAAATAAAACAACAACACAATGAAAAAGAATAAAATAATTCCAAACCTATGGTTTGACGGCAACGCAAAAGAAGCTGCAGAATACTATGTATCCGTTTTCCATGATGGAAAAATCATAAACACAACTTATTACCCTGAGACAGAAGCCGAAGGTTTGGCTGACTTTCAAAAGGACTTAGCAGGTGACGTTCTGACTGTTGAATTTGAAATACTGGAAATGCAGTTTATTGGTATCAATGCAGGCCCCTTGTTCAAGTTCAATGAATCCGTTTCATTTATGATAACTTGCAAAGACCAGGCAGAGATTGACTACTATTGGAACAAGCTCACCTCAGACGGAGGAGAAGAAAGCGTTTGTGGATGGCTCAAGGATAAATACGGTTTGAGTTGGCAAGTATGCCCTGAAGATTGGGAAGAGCTTAACAAAAAACCAGGTGCTTTCAAAAAAATGATGGGAATGAAGAAGATTATTATTTCAGACTTTTAAATAAGAAATAAATAAGATGAAAACTATTGGGCTAAAGTCCACCCCATTTCTTTTATTCGATGGCAATTGCGCCGAAGCAATGACTTTTTATCACCAATGCCTTGGTGGTGAACTTAAACTTACCAGGCTTGGCGACTCTCCGATGAAAGATATGCTCCCTCCGGAGAAACATGAGCGCATGATCAATGCGCATCTCAAGAGCGGCAATATTGAAATATCAGCCACTGACTGGATGGCTTCTCCTGAATTTGAACCGGTGCAGGGAAATACGTTCGCCATATTTGTTACCGGCGATGATTATCTGGAGATGAAGCGGGTTTTTGACAATCTCAAGGATGGGACAAACAACACAAGGTTGCAGGAACTACATGAATTGCCGATGGGGACTTACGGACAGTTCTACGACAAATATGGCATTCAGTGGATATTCGTTTGTCGCCAAAGAAAAACGTGAACGAAGGAAGAGACTTTTTAGAAAACTTAATTCTCTTATGAAAACGGAAATATTATTCATTCAAGGTGGAGGTAAGGGAGGATATGAGGCCGATGAAAAACTAGTCTCTTCTTTGCGAAAAGCATTGGGAACAGCTTACGAAGTGAATTACCCTAAAATGTCTTCAAATGAAACGGCGCCTGACTTTGGATGGCTAAAGCAAATAGGCAAAGAGATTTCTTCCATACAAAGTGAAATTATTTTGGTCGGATATCGACCACCCGCTGCGAACGGGTTGGATCACTCATCAACTTTTCAAGTATAGTAGGTACAATTTGCCACGACACCCCAAACTGATCTTTCAACCAGCCACACTTTTCGGCTTCGGGCACTGCTGAAAGTTGATTCCAGTAATCGTCGATTTCATCCTGGGTATCGCACAGCACCACCAGCGAAACCGCTTCATTAAAGCCAAATGCATGATCCAACGAGCTGTCCATCGCCATAAAAACATTTCCGCTTAAGTAAAACTGTGCATGTTTTATCGTACCTTCAACATCAGGTTCTTCGGCGGTATATCGCGAAATTCCAACAATGGATGAAGACCTAAATACCGATGAGTAAAATTCAATGGCTTTTTCGGCATTACCAGCCTGTTTTCCTGTAAACATCAGCATAGGGGAAAATTTCTGCCCTACATCTTCCATTTTTCCCAACGACAGTTGCCAGCTAACACCAAATTTATCCTGCACCCAACCATATTTATTGCTCCACGGATAGTTGTCCAACTCCATCAATGCCTGTCCACCTTCCATTAATTTTTCCCACGCCTTATCAACTTCCTCTTCTGTTGTGCACACCATATAAAACGAAATGGACGGATTGATGGTAAAATGTGGCCCTCCGTTGAGGCACATAAACTTTTGTCCATCCGATTCAAATGTCACCACCATCGGATTTTCAGCTGTAATTTCAGAATGATGAAACAGGGAACAGTAAAATTCTGCTGCTTCCTTTGCTTTCCCGTCAAACCAAAGACAGGGATATATCTTATTTTTCATTGTTCCAGAGTGTTAATTCCTTTGTTCTTTAGTGCCCGGCGGGCCGGTGCTGAGAGTAAAGAGAGAAAACCTTCTTTGGGTTTTTGTTCGCTTTCACACTGCGGACAAGTGGGGCAATCGCTGCTTTTATAATAACGATGCCCTTTTTCACATATCCGTAATGTTTTTTCTTCAGGCACTATTCCTTTTTTTCCGAACAGTTAAACATCCACTTTACTTCGAATTTATCGATACATGCTCCATAGTAATCGCCCCAAAACATATCCTGAAGTTCCTGCTCCACCTTTCCGCCTTCTGAAAGCGCCTTAAACAGGTTCCGTGTTTCTTCCCGTGTATCGGGTTGCAGATTAATATATATGTTATTACCCATGGTTAAACTAAAACCCATTTCTTTTGGAGCATCGGAGCCCATTAGCAAAAAGCCACCCAAAATCGGCAGGCTAACATGCATTACTTTTTCCATAACCGGTTCGGGCATCGCAGGTGCATCACCCGGGGGTGGAACATCTTTAAAGCGCATAATTCCTTCACCCGCAAACTCGCCACCAAATACCTTTTTATAAAAAAGAAACGCTGCTTCGGTGTTTCCCTGAAAATTGAGATATACATTTACAGTTGCCATAATATTACTTTTTAAAATGAATTTATTGTTATTGTTCACAAATCGATTTTAAAAGTTCCAGCGCTTTAGGCCAGGTTTCTGCAAAATAGCTTTTAAACATCTGGTTCGAGTCCATATCTACTTTCAAACGTGTGCTTCCTTCCTGATTTTCAAATGTGTAATTCTCGTGTGACCCTGCCCAATCATCAACTTCATGACCTTCGGTTATTTCCTCTCCATCCCTTATAATTCCAAGATGAAGCAGACTTACGAATTGGTTAGGGATGTTTTCTTCAATCTTGCTAACCATACCGCCTGTATTACCGTTTTCGTCGGTACCTGTAAAACGGATTTTCGACCCTTTTTTCCATGAGCCCTCAAAATTTGAGGTTGGACTAAAAACCGAAGTCCATTCATTATAAAACTTTTTATCCAGCATTCTTGAATATACTTCCGCGGGACTTGCATTTATCAAAATCTCAAAATGAATGGGTTCAAGCCGGGTGGGTGTTTCAACATATTTTTTAAAGTTGTCCAGAATAGCCTGCCAACCATTCTTTTGCATTTCAACCGGATTTTGTGCTTCAGCTTCAAATGTTTCGGTGATGATAATTTTATCTTCCTTCTTTTCAAAGTCTATTTTCACTATGCGGCCATCGCCTATTAATTCTTCAATGTAGTTGTACGGTTCCACAATGGAATACTCGCCTTCAAAATCAAAACCAGAACTTCCGTCTTTGGCTTCCATTCTACAGGAGAATTTCCCTCCTTTTCGCAAATCATTTTTTGCCCACGGTACATGCCAGTCATCTGATGCAAAATTCCAGCGAATTATATGCTCCGGTTTGGTCCAGCACTCCCACACTTTTTCAACAGACGCCTGTATTTCTGCCTGAACTGTAATTAAAGTTTCCTTATCTGTTTTCATTGTTAAACTTTTTAATCTTTTAGTCGTTCTTATTTCTTTAGCATAAATTTAGAACAGATTAAAGAAATTTGTACAGTGTAATAACGACAAATTGAAGGTAAAATGCGACAATTTTGTCTTAATAATCAGCCATGAAAAGAATTTCAATTTTAGTTCCTCAAAATTCAGTGATTCAGGCAATAGCCGATCCAAAATACTGTTTCGAAACCGTAAATCAATTTCTAAATTTGAATGGCAGGCCCACCATGTTTAAGGTTGAACTGGTAGGCGCTGAAAAGGAAGTTAAACTTAATAACGGGCTGTATACCATTCATACTGAAAAGTTAATAAGCGAAGTTGAAAAGAGCGATCTGATAATTATTCCTGCATTGTTTGGTAATATGTCGCAGGCGGTAGAGTCGAATAAAAATCTGATTCCGTGGATTGTAAAGCAATACCACCTGGGAGCTGAAGTTGCTTCACTTTGTGTTGGCGCGTTTTTGCTTGCTTCAACCGGAGTGTTAAACGGGAAAAAGTGTTCAACGCATTGGGCATTTATAGCCGAATTCAATCAAATGTTTCCGGAAGTAAATGTGCAACCTGGAAAAATTGTTACCGAAGAATGCGGAATTTATTCCAGCGGCGGGGCAAGTTCGTATTGGAATTTGTTGCTGCACCTCGTTGAGAAATATACCAACCGTGAAACCGCGTTGTTAACTTCAAAATACTTTGCTATCGACTTTGGCCGGAACAGTCAGTCGATTTTCTCCATGTTTATTGGCCAGAAGCAACACAATGATGAAGAAATTAAAAAGGCCCAGGAGTTTATCGAGAAAAATATTGAGGAGAAAATAAGCGTAGACGAACTGGCTGAAAAAACTGCAGTTGGCCGCCGAAGCTTTGAACGAAGATTTAAAAAAGCAACCCAAAATTCGGTTCTGCAATATATACAGCGTGTTAAAATTGAGGCAGCCAAACGAAGCATTGAATCCAGCCGGAAAAATATTGCCGAAATAATGTTCGACGTGGGTTATACCGATACCAAGGCATTTCGTTACACTTTTAAAAAGATTACAGGAGTTACACCCCTTGAGTATAAAAACAAGTATAACAAAATTGAGCTGGAGTAACGCATTTCAAACAAATGGGTTTTTGGTTTTAATAAAGGAAGTCAGTTTTATTTCCAAAATGCATTATTTTTAATGCAAAATAGAAATAAAAGATACTGATTAAATCTATTTCTAAAATCTTGAAACTAACTTTTTGTTGCTTCAATCTTTCCACCTTTTCCTTTAAATGACTGATACAGCACCGGTATCACAAACAATGAAAAGATCATCGACAAGCTCATTCCACCAATCATGGAAATAGCAAGCGGTTTTAGCATTTCGGCTCCTTCGCCAAAAGCAAATGCCAGCGGAATAAAACCAAAAATACTCGATAAAGTGGTCATTAAAATGGGCCGCAAACGAACCTCGCCGGCCATTAAAAGCGCCTGGGGAATGTTCGGGGCTTCTTTTAAATATTTTTCGGTGTAATCGATTAATAAAATTCCGTTGTTTACTACAACGCCGATAATCATAATCATTCCCATAAAAGCTGAAATATCGAGTGTGGTTCCTGTAAGCCAGAGAAAAAGGAATACGCCGCTGACCGAAAGTGAAGTGCCAATGAGAATAGCCAGTGCGGTACGGAAAGAATTAAACTCAAAAAGCAGAATGATAAAAATAATTAATGCTGCAAGGATTAAAATCATTAAAAGTTCCTGAAAAGCCCTCTGCTGGCTTTCGTATTGACCGCTTAGCTGAACCGTAACACCCGGCGGTAAGTGTTGATTGCGGAGAAGTTGCTGGATATCGGCGGCGGTGCTACCCAAATCGCGTCCGGAAATTTGCGCTTCAATATTCACCACCTGGCTCAGGTTTTCGTGCTCGATGTCGGTTTTTCCGGGTACTTTTTTTACGTCGGCAATTTCATTTAAGGTTACTGTCCGTTTTATTTCAGGAAAATAGAGTGGCAGCGCTTTTATTTCTTCAAAATGGGAAGCGTATTTTTCCGGATAACGCAACCTGACGGGAATCAGTTTTATCCCTTCCATTACGTTGGTTGTTACGCGGCCCCATAATGCCATGTAAATGGCATCGTTCACCTGTTGCGGAGTCAGCCCATAACGCGCCACCACTTCCGGTTTTATGTGAATAGTAAGTTCAGGTTCGCCGGCTTCAAATCCTTTGTAAACATCCACTGCTCCTTCAATATTTTCAAGCGAATCGGCGATGTTTGCAGCCACCTGTTGAATGATTTCCAGATTTTTGCCGTACACTTTTATCACAATTGGCGCTATTTCACCACTTAAATCGTTAAGCCTGTCGGGCAAAACCTGGAATATCTCAGGCGACAGATTGGGTTCCTTCTCTTCTATTAATTGGCGCAATTCGTCCATTATTTCAAACGCTGACCGCGTGCGGTCTTGTTTCAGGTTGATAACAAAATCACCATCGTTGGCATGGGTGCGCGGATGCGCCAGGCTACGTCCGGTACGCAGTGAATAATCTTCCACTTCGGGAATGGAAGGAAGGTAGTCGGTAATGGTTTTCAGCATGGTTCGGGTGCCTTCCACCGAACTTCCCGGGGGTGCCAGGTAATCGAGCACGATTGTTCCTTCGTCCCATTGCGGAAGAAAACCACTGGGAATATTTTTAAAAAGAAAAACACTTCCTGCAAGGGTAACAGCAATTAATATATAAGCAACAAACGGTCTTTTCAATCCAAATTTTAAGGTTTTCTGGTGCGTTTGGATAATTTTTGCCATCATTTTTCCCGGTTTCCGTTTTTTGGTGGAAATAAAAGTGACAGCCACTGCGGGTGTGAGAAATACGGCCAGTAACATCGATGCTAAAATGGCGAGTGTTAATGTGAGCGCCAGCGCTTTAAAAAAAATTCCCGGAACACCGGTTAAAAAAACCAGCGGAACAAGCACCACCAAGGTGGTTAATGTGGCGCTCAGCAGTGGTGCAATAATTTCGCTGGTGGCCTCCAAGACTGCCTGTTTTCGCGTTTTCCCCATTTCGAGGTGACGTTCAATATTCTCCACCACAACAATGGCATTGTCTACCAATATTCCGATTGCCGCAGCCAACCCACCAAGGCTCATCACGCTCAGGTTCATTCCGGTGAGTTTAATGAAAATAAATGATAGCAATACCGCTACCGGAATGATAATTACAGTGACCAGTGTAATGCGCAACCGGCGAAGGAATACAAGTAAAATCAGCATGGTCAGCAATGCACCGATGAGAATGGAATCCCGCACACTGCTAATGGAAGATTGAATAAACCGGGTCATGTCATACCATTTGCTCATGTTCACATCGGCAGGTAAGGCAGGTTTTAGTTCATCCAGCTTTTCATCCACGGCATCCATAATAGCCACGGCATTGGTGCCGGGTTGTTTAATAATGGTAATTAAAACGGCCGGGTGCTGGTTGCTTTCTGTCGCAATAAAAGTTTCTTTTACAGTGGATACCACCTTTCCGACATCTTTTAAGCGGATGGGTGTTTCGCCCGGATTTCGGATAATGGTATTTTCAATTTCGCTCATCTTTTGATAACGGTTGTCGGCAATGTTCAGATATAGCTTATTGAATTCTTCCAAACGGCCTACATAATTGAGCGAGTTATTTTCGCGTATGGCCTGCTCCACTTCGTTGTAATCCATACGGTAAGCGGCCAGTTTATCGGCATCAAGTTCCACACGGAATTCGCGTTCTTTGCCGCCCATTACTTCTACATTATAAACGCCAGGAATAGCTGCAAGTTGCGGGCGAAGTGTATAAACTGCAAGGTCGCGCAGTTCCAGTAAATCCTGTTTGTCGGAGTAAAGACTGTAACCGGCAACCGGGTAGGTGCTTGTGGTAAACCGGCGCACTTCCAGTGTAACACCTGCCGGTAATTCGCTTTGAATTCCGCTCACCTGTGCCTGCACCAGCTGATATGCCTGAAACATATCGGCATTCCACTGAAAATCGATGTTGATTTCTGCCGAACCTCGGCTGATGGATGAACGCACGCGTTGAACCCCTTCCACCATCATCACCGCCTCTTCAATCGGTTTGGCCACTTCCATTTCCATCTCTTTGATTGGGGTGAGACCGTAATCGACCATCACCGCAATGCGAGGGAAAGTGGCATCGGGAAATACACCCTGCGGAATTTTATTCACCAGGTAAAAACCTGTTGCCGAAAGGAAAAAAAATATAAATATCAGTGCCCGACGATTATTTACGCTAAACGATGCGAGTTTGTTCATTTTACAGATACTTCCATATTATCTTTTAATGAATAGGCTTTTTCAACTACTACCGACTGGTTTTCATTTACTCCGGATAAAATTTCCACCACTTCGTCCTTCAGGATTCCTACATTTACATTTTGCTTATGGGTTTTTCCCTCTTCAACGGTAAAAAGAAAATATTTTCCTTCTTCTTCCACCAGTGCATTTCGGGGAACTAAAAGGGCCTCTTTATGCACCGGAGTTGGAAAACTGATTTTTACCCGCATTCCCGGTCGGTATTTCAACGTTGGATTTTCGAGTTTTAACCGCACCACCAGGCTTTGATTTTTCGAAACTTCTCCGGTAAAGGTTTCAATCGGCAGGTGCAGAGGAGGAGTTGAAAAATTAATAAATTCAACCTTCAGCCGGCCGGCTTTCCGGGCTGTTTCCAGGTATTGAACCGGGACTTCCCCCTGCACATCCAGCGTTCGTAAATCGCCAATCTGTGCGATATGTCCGCCTTTTGAAACCACATCCCCGTTGTGGAGCAAAACATTGAGTACCATTCCGGAAATGGGGCAAATAAGCGGGATACTTTTTTCCTGTTGATTCAGCAAGTATTTAAATTCATCCGAAATACTGTCCGCCGCCTGCAACAAAGCTTCGCGGCCTGCCGGAATAATTACGCCGGCCTGTTGCCCTTTTTTTACCTGGTCTCCTTTTAGCATTGAAAATTGGGTTAACCGCCCGTCGAATTGCGAGGAAAGCCAGCCCTCCTGCCGAAGTGCCAGTTCACCAAAAATGGAGATGGTATCCGTAATATCGCCACGGGAAACAGAAGCCGTTTTTACCTGTATTTTAACATCGGTTTTTGGCGAAGTATTTTGAGGCGCCGGCTGACATCCAACCAAATAAAGCAGGACAGACGCCATACCTATCAGCTTTAATTTATGGATTAAAAGACCGAAAACGGAAGACCGCAGATCAAAATATGTGACCATTTTTCCGAATTCCGGCTTCCGGCTTCCGATTTTGTTTTTTCGAATCCAATTCATTTTTCTTGCCTCTGTTTTATTATCAATCGATAAGCGTTTAGTGTAAAATATTCCTGATTTTTTCGGATTGCCCGGTCAGCAGCCAAAAAGTGACAATTGATTTCAAATATTGATTGCGCACGGTGTTCATTTTTAATTGCGTTTCGGTGAGCGTTTGTTGTGCCGTTAAAAAATCGAGGTTGGTGGATAAGCCGGCTTTGTAATTGATTTCGGCCATTTTTGCCCCCTCCCTGTCAGTTTGAATTTTCTCCTGCTGAAAATCGATGATGTTATTGTACTGCCGGATTTGTTGCACAATCTGCCCAAACCGAATGGACAAATCGCGTTCGGTATTTTCTTTCTGCTTCTGAATCGATTCCGCCTTAAAATCAATTTCCTGCAACTGGTAATCTTTCTTTTTCCAGGAATAAATGGGCATGGTTGCGCCGATGCCGAGCAAAACAAAGTTCCCGTCGCCTGTGGGGTCGCCATCGAAAGTGTATCCACTGAATGCCTGGACATGGGGCATGTAAGTTGCTGCAACATCTCTTTTCATCAACAATTCCTTTTCATATTCTTTTTGAATTTTCATTGCCTGCGGGTGATTGTCCAGCCAACTTTCCGGCACCTGATTCACTACCTCCACCGAAGGTAGATTGTCGGCAACCGGAGCCAATGAAAAATTTACTACTTCCAGTCCCATCAACCTTGAAAGTGCATATTTCCCCTGGTTTAAGCTTAGTTCTTTCTGCATCAGTTCTTCTTTTACCGAATTTAATGAAGAACGTGTTTGCAGGATGTCGAGTTGCCTGATAGTGCCAGCTTTCCATAATACTGTCAGGATTTCAATGTGGGTGTTTAAATAGTCGAGGCGCGATTGCAGAATTCGCTGTTCCAGTTGGTTTTGCAATACATCGAGGTAAAGACCGGTAATCACGCCGGCAATTTCAAGCCGGTTTTGTTGTGCTACTGCTTCCTGTTGTTCCACTTGTTTTTGCTGAATGGCTGCGGTTTTTTTCCAGAAACGGCCCATGTCCCAATCGGCAACCGCCTGCAAAAAATGCTGCCCAAATGTGTAAGGCGTAAGAAAAAGCCCGGTAAACTGTGTACTTGCCGATATTTGCGGATAATACGCAGCCTGTTCCTGATTTACCATCGCTTGTAACGATTGGCTTAACAAACTATCGGCTTGCAAACGGTAGCTGTTTTGAATGGCCTGTTGGATACATTCATCTAAACTGAAATTCTGCGATTGAGGAAGCTGGGCTTTACTAATTTGAGGCTGACTGAAAAATAACAGTAAGCATATTACCGGGAATGAAATCTTAAATGGCAAAACCTTCATTCGTTTAACAATTGAACAGTACAAGGAAAATTTGAACGAACCAAATTATGAAAAGATTCCGAAGTAAATCTCCTTTAGGTGAATTTCATGTTTGTTTGCAGCCAATATTTCAGTCGTTGTCTTCTTCTTCCGATTCCTTGTTCACAGTAATTTTACCATCTGCAGTAACCTGAAGTTCAAGTTCCTCTTTCCCATTTTCGATGCCCATTTCGTATCCTTGGAAATCGGGGGTTTCAATTTTTGAAACTTCTTCAATTTTGTAATCAGTGTATTTTTCGCTAACAGCATTTTTTACTATTTCAGGTAAATCTTTTTTGTTAATTTCAACTTCTGTTTCCAGCCAGTTTCCGGCATTGTTAAAACAAGCTGAATTTTCTTTCCTGTCAACTTTAAATTCGGCTTCCCACTCGTTTTCTTCTTCCTGATCCCATTTTACCTTGGTAACATTGGGAAACATTTTTGCAAAATTCTCTGACACCGGTTTTGGAGGAGTCTGCGAGCAGGCAAATATAACAAAAACAAAATTCGCGATAATAACAATTGGTTTTTTCATGATTTCTAATTTTAAAATTCAACTAAAATTACAAACTGAATCTAAAGAAAATTTGAAGAAGTATTTCCGAATTAAATACTGTCGTCAAATTTTAAATCTTCATGCTGTTTCGATGCATTGCCAAACCGGTAAACAAATCCGAAATAAATGATTTGGGTTTCACGGCTGCGAACAGATTTTTTATACAGTTGTGAGGTGTCTATCAAACTTTCGCTTTTTAATGTATTCAACACATCGGATAGGGTTAAAATGAGGGAAGCTTTTTCTTTGAACAAGTCCTGTCGGATTCCAAGGTTGGAATAAAAAACCGGAGTATAGTGTCCCTGGGCAGTCAATCTTGCCGAGCGATGGTAGGCATAGATCTGGAGCAGGGTTGTGCGCGAGATATTCACATTGGCCCCTAATTTTGTATCGACCGAAAATGCCGATTTATTGGCCGAATATCCCAGGTTCGATGCATCGATAATGTGATAATATCCGTTGCTGCTCAGATTTAATGTTAAAAATTTTCCTGCGTTTAAAGTGGCTATAAATTCAGCGCCTATCGACTGATCTTGCGACAGGTTCTCGAATGATGTCAGCAGGACAGAGTCATTCACAAATTTTCTGATTTCGGTAAACGCATCATACCTGAAGCGATAATAAACCGTGGGCTGAATGGTTAGCTTTTCCTTTTTTAGTTGATATCCAAATTCGATGGAATGGATTTGCTCTGGTTTTACCCGTGGATTACCCGCTTCCATATTACGGGGATCGCTGTACTCGGGAAAAGGGTTCATTTCATCGCTGTCGGGGCGGCGTACACGGTGACTGTAATTGAGTTGAATTTGTTGTTCGTCGTTGAATTCATAAGCCAAATGGAGCGTTGGGTACAGCCTGAAATAATTATTTGGAACAATAGAATCGAGCGTAATCAGGTTGGAAGTGATTAAAGCTTGTTCCGCACGCAAACCGGCCATAAAACTTAATTTTTCGAACGAATGCGCAAAAGTGGTATACAAGGCATGAATATTCTGATGAAAAACAAAATCATTTGTTATGTTGGTATCCGTTGTCCAGATATTATTGGCCGTGTTGAAATTTTCACCGAGGTAGGAAATATTATCTTTGAAAAATTCGCCCACATAACCTACTTCCAGTTCGGATTCTTCACCAACAGGCAATACATATTCCACATAAAGTTCCGTTTGCGGACCCCCTTTTTTTATGAGATTCCGGCTAATGTCTTCTCTTCCGGCAGGAACGCCATACCTTTCCGTGTAATGGTTGTCTTCGGTTTCATCGTAACCCGTAACATTTAATTCAATTTGCAATTCCTTGTCTTCTTTGTCAAACTGATGTGTGAAGACTACACTGGATTCCCATTCCATTTCCGATTCTTCATTCAGGCGGAAAGTATGGTATTCGCTTGTAATCTCTCTTGCGGCATTTTTCCATGTTGAAAACGTATTTTGAGTTCTTTTCAAATGTTGAAAATCTGCGTTACCGCTAACTTCCAGTCTGTTGTGTTCGTTGAACTGATAATCGAATCCTATGTTTCCGAGGTGGGAAACCGGACTGCCTTCGGTACTTCCACTGCTTTCGTAATAATTAATGATATTCTGAAGCGAGTCGCGGTTAATCCTTGTATCGCTAAAAGTACCCGGATAATTGCTCCTGCGAAAACCGTAATTTCCGTAAATATTCATTTTACCAGTATTGTAATTGAGGGTTAAATTTGCATTGTACCGGCCCTGGTTTCCGGTATTGCCCATCAACGAACCATTAAATCCCCTCTTCTTATCTTTTTTTAGCACGATGTTAACAATCCCGCCTGTCCCGTCGGGTTTGTATTTTGCCGAAGGATTGGTTATTACCTCAATGCGTTCAATTGTGCTGGCTGGTATTTGTTGCAAGGCCATGGCGCTGTTGTGTTTTAAAAGCGCCGACGGACTGCCATTAATAAAAAATGTAACGTTTGACGAACCGCGCAAACTAACGGTGCCATCCACATCAACGGTTACCGAGGGGATATTTTCCAAAATATCGCTTGCCGATCCGGTTTGGCCTAAAATATCATTCTCAACATGATAGGTTTTCCGGTCGATAGAGTTGCTCATGGTCGTTTGTTGTCGCATCACTGACACATCGTTCAGCATAATATTTGCAGGCTGCAGGAAAATAGTATCCAATTTCAGCGATGTTTTTTCAGTAACGGAAAATAGTACAGAATCAGACTGATATCCGACCGAAGTTAGCTTGATGTAATATTTTCCGGCTGAAATTGCTGCAATCATGAATTCCCCTTTTTCATTTGTAACAGCGCCTTTCACCAAATTACTGCCAGAAGCACGATACAGGCTTATATTCACAAATTCAAGTGGTCGTTGAGAATCTTTTTCAATTACGCTTCCTGAAATTGTAGCCTTCACCTGGGGCTGGGCAAAAAGAGAGAATGAAAATAGGATGAAAAAGACTGTTCCCAATATCCATTTTAAAAGAATATTATCGAAAATAAATTTCAATTCAGCATTATCTTTTTTGTTTTGAACAGAATATAAAAAAGAATTGATGCTGCTTTTCATGCCCATTTTTTCATTTTTGATTTGAAATAAAAATAGAAACCGAATCTAAAGGAAATTTGAAGATTTTGTTGAGGTCGGATTAGAGACTTTTTTAACAGCACCAGGGAAATTGCATTAAAAGACCTCCCATGATTTTTTTCTGCTGGTTTGAAGCAAAACTTTATCATGATTGTTTCATAAAACCTAAAATTAGAACCGAATATGCAACGCGAGCGCATTTGGAGTAATTAGTGGAGTAAATGTCAAATTTTTGTTTCTCTTATTAAATGGCTGCCAGTTTTTTAATGGTTCGAGATGATAAATTAGGTTTACGGTCAAAATACCAATTCCTGCGCCGGCCAAAACATCGGACAACCAATGTGCATCGTTAGTCATACGTAATGCTCCTGTAGCCACCGCAAAGGCATATCCACTCCAGGCTAAAAGTGGTTCGGTCTCTTTAAATTCGAGGTAAAGAACAGTAGCCCCAGTAAAAGCATTTGCAGTGTGTCCGGATGGAAATGAAGTATTACCACCTCTTGGTCGTTCTATTTTAGTAATACGTTTGAAAAACTGGACAGATGATGAGGATATTAATTGCGAAATAGCCAGGTATTTCGTTTGATCCCAAACCGTATTTTTATGCTCAAAATTAAATGCATCGTAGAAATATAGTTGAACCATTGGAGCATACTGGAAATAATCTTCGACATTAGTGTTGGTGCTGGGTGTTACATCATGAATATCATATTTGATTTCGCCTAAATTTAATAATGCCCCAGCAGTAATAAGCGAAATAGGTACAATGTTTTGTTTTAAGAAAGTTGATTTTACCGGCGCTGAACTTGTTATAGTATCTTTTGGTGTTGCATTCAAAAAAAGGGGGAATTGTACCAACCAAAAAAGAACTATTTTTATTTTCCACATAGCCTGAAAACTTAGGTACGAAAATATTATTCAAAATCGAAAGAGATTTTGAAGCTAACTTTTAGCACGAATTGAAAAACAATGGAAAGAATCTTCAAAACTATATTGTATTTCCAGGGAATGCAAATCGCAGATTTTTTTTACAATGGCCAGTCCCAAGCCCACCGACTGGCTCGAAGGATCCACTTTATAAAACCGGTTGAACAACTTCTCCGGATCGGCAATTTTTGTGGTTCCCGGGTTGCAGATCAACATTCGGTTGCTGCTCATTTCTATGCCTATTTTTCCGCTTGCGATGTTGTGGTTAATACTGTTCGACAGCAGGTTATTTATGAGTATTTCGGCCAGTTCCGTTGGAACGGAAACCATAAAATCCTCTGTAATTTCCTTTTCGAGCGTAAGTTGTTTTAAAGCTATCAATTCCGAAAATTCGTCGAGTTTATCCTCAACAATGGTTTTCAGGTTCGACTGTTTGGTTGAGGCAAACTGGTTGTTTTCAATTTTACTGAGCAAAATCAGCGCCTTGTTCAGTTTCGAAAGACGCCGTACAGAAATATAAATGCTGTTCAGGGTTTCCGCGTGTTTATTTAACTCCGGATTTCCCAGCAGGCTCTCCAAACGTGAGCTGATGATGGCCAGCGGTGTTTGCAACTCATGCGAAACATCTTCCGAAAATTGTTTCTGGTTTTGAAAATCGGTAATGATTTGTCGGGTCAGGCCGGTAACCACATTATTTAACTGATCGAATTCTGAAATGCCGGAATTATTGAGTTGCACCGGTTTGTGTGCGGATACTGAAAACCGTTCGATAATTTTGAGGTTCGAGAAAAAAGGTTGCCACACCGATTTGGCCACGCGCCGGTTAACAACCAGCAATATCAACCAAAGCAAAAGCATTCCTAAAATCGTTACCAGTACAAGGGTGACCAGAAAATCTTCCGATTCTATTTTTGATCTGCGAAGTACGAGGCGATAAAAATTACCATTAATATTTCTTACCGCGCTGATTTGCCGGTATTCTTCGAATTCATTTTCTCCCTGATTATAAATTAAGGTATCGGAAAAAACAACTGTTTCAGGAGCAACACCGGTTTTTTGAACTTTGGCCACCGGCTCAAAAAAGGCAGTTTCGGACGATTTCCGCAGTTGCTTTTCAACAGTTTGCAGATTTTCAGATAGTCGTTCGTCCATCTGCTCGTTAATAATTACGGACAAAACAAAATAGATTATAATGCCTGAAAACACCATCACTGCCAGCGACCAAACAATGTAGCGGTTATTTATTTTTGCTAAAAGTTTCATTGATCGGTAAATTTATAGCCAATTCCGTACATGGTTTTTATGTAATCGTTTCCACCGTTTTTCTCTATTTTTTTTCGTAGGTTGTTGATGTGCGTATAAATAAAATCAAAATTATCGGCCAGGTCGATATTATCGCCCCACAAATGTTCGGCGATCGATTCGCGGGTAAGCAGCCGGTTTTTATTCGAAATAAAAAACAACAATAGTTCAAATTCTTTTTTGGTGAGCGCTAAACTTTTCCCGTTTATCTCTGCTTTTCCCTGGTCGGGCAGTAATTGAATTTCGTTAAACTCAATCCGGGTGGAACCATCGAATTTCCGGCGGCGCAGTACTGCTTTTACGCGGGCATTCAGTTCCGAAAGATGAAAGGGTTTGGTCATGTAATCATCGGCGCCAAGTTCGAGGCCGGTAAGTTTATCGTCCAGCGAATTACGGGCCGAAATAATTATAATTCCGGTGTCGGTGTTTTGGCGTTTCATGTTTTCAATCAAGTGTAATCCACTGCCACCCGGAAGCGTGATATCGATAAGCGCCACGTCGTAGTGATACACCGACAGCTTTTCATCGGCTTTTTTGTAATTCGCCGCTGTTTCACATACGTAATTTTCTTTTTCCAGGAAGCTTTTCATCTCTTCCAGTAGTGCGGGCTCGTCTTCTACAATTAACAGTTTCATCCGGCGCAATTTATGTAAAAATTCTAAAGAGAATTTAAAGATGTGGAAAATCAACCTGAACTTAAAGATGATATTCATTCAAAATGAACATTTTTCAGGTTCACACAATTTAATTAGTGGAATTCAACTTCATTTTAACAGAAAACCAGATGGACATTTTAAATTATCTCAGAACATGGAAAGACACCAAAAAGGGAAATTATTTAATCCTGGCGCTTGTAATTGTTTTTCTTGCCTTATCGGCTGTTGTCTATTTTTTACCAACCTCTGTTGTAGATATTGAATTTTCGGAAGAAATTCAGGAAAATATAAACCCGACACTAAATTGGATTATGAAAGCTGTTAGTTGGTTCGGAACCACCTGGGTTTCCATGACCATGGTAGCAGTGGCGGCATTGAGCTTTTTTTTAGCCGGCTATAAAAAGGAAGCGCTTTTTGTATTGTTTACCCTGCTCGTTAGCCCGATTAATACCGGAATAAAACTGTTAATCAGCAGGCCGCGTCCTACTGACGATTTGGTTACCGTTGTTCAGAAAGCCCAGCACCAAAGTTTTCCAAGCGGGCATGTCTCTTTTTATGTCGTGTTTTTTGGATTCCTGGTATTTCTGATGCTTCGGCATCACGGCATCGCAAAATTCATCCGGTATTTTGTACTGATTTTTTCATTGCTCCTTATAATTTCCGTACCCATTTCGCGGGTTTACCTCGGTGTACACTGGTTTACCGACGTAACCGGCGGTTTTATTCTGGGGTTGCTTTTTTTGTATGGGTTGATTAAGGTTTATCTAAAATACTATAACTAAAGATCAAGTACCCGACTCCACAGGATTGGAATCCCGACCGAATTAATGTATGAGTTGAATTGACGGTTACCCGCAACTGGAGGATGGATGGTCTTTGAAAGTAAATAATGTCATCTGGTGTACCGGATTTGTAACTGATTATAGCTGGATCGATCTGCCTGTTTTCAACGAATTCGGATACCCGTTTCACAAATGCGGAGTCGTTCATGGACAAAAAGGTCTGTATTTCGTTGGATTACCCTTTCAAAGAACCCTCAGTTCCTCGCTGCTCTTAGGCGTTGGCAAGGATGCCGGATACATTGCTAAACATATTGCTTCGAGGCAAACCGAATAAAAAGTAAATCTAAATAAAAGTAAGCTTGGTGAAATCGTACGGCAGCCAAACTAATATTTGAAAATGAGAACAACGATACTACCCCAACAAAAAACAAAAATCAGCCAAAAGAAACGGACGCGCTGGCAATTGCCGCCGTCTCTTATTCAAAATTTTAATTATATGAAGTCAACACTTTGCCGAAGGGATCAAAAAAGCCCTGTAATAATTAATCTATTACAGGGCTTTCTCTTTGTAGGGGTTACCTCAGGCATTTGGTTGCTTATTTAGAAACCCGAAGCCTGGTTTACAATATTCTTCGTTACTAAGAATCAAGTGAGTCTATTTTTATAAATTTTTCTGAACTGGTCATTGATATTCCGCAACGGCTTGGAGCTTCTGTATCGTATGTATTTCCACAAGTGGGGCAAACATAAAATACAATAGGCAACGATTTTGTATTATTACTTTCGATTGCAGCCAGAGCATTTTCGTACATAATTTTATGTTTCTGTTCTGTTTTATAGGCATAATTCAGGCTCATAAGCGAAAACTGGTTCCCGGCTTTATTGGCATTCACGATAAATTCGGGATACATCGTTGTTACTTCATAACTTTCGCCTGCGATCGCATCTTTCAGATTTTCTTTTGTAGATTTCACCGTAAAATCCGGAGAGACGGAAGGAACTTCCTGTTTTCCGTTCAGCAGAACAGCCTTGTGGTTATTGGCATGGACTTTCTCTGATGCAGATGCTGCTTTAAAAAGCAAAGCAATTTCATGGTAACCTTCTTCTTCAGCCTTTTGACTGTAAGCCGCGTATTTTGCACTTGCAGTTGTTTCACCTTTAAATGCATCTTTCATGTTTTCATAATTCAATGAAGCAGAAGTTGCACTTTCATTATTTGACGGATTGCTGATAAAGGATTGCAGCAACATTACAGCAGCAATGGCTGCTAAAATAGTTATAGATTTTCGTTTCATTTTGAATTGTTTTTAAATTTCATTTTACACTACAAAGATGCAACGATCCCCTTTTAAACTTCCTTAAGCAATTCTTAAAATCTCCTTAATAATCAGGATGGAAAATGCAACAAGAAAGCAGTTCCCTTGCCCTCGCGACTGGAGACGCTTAAAATAATATGTTGCAGGCCGGCAAGCTTTTGCACAATAGAAAGCCCCAGTCCACTCCCTTTTACCAATGAACTCCTGGATTCGTCGGCCCTGTAAAAACGATTGAAAATGTATGGAATATCTTTTTCGGGAATACCTATTCCATCATCTTTTACAGAAAGTGTCCGAGATTCCTCATTCCAGTTCAGCCATACATTTCCGTTGTGAATGGCGTATTTTATGGCATTATTTACCAGATTGTCAAGCATTAGTTCAAAGAAAAATTTATCGCATTTTACCCTTGTGTCACCAGAAATATTTGTATGGAAGGTAATGTTTTTATCAACCACATGGATTTCCCATTTTTGCTGAACAGCAGAAACAATAGGTAAAAGATAAACGGATTCAATGCGGGCCAATGTTTTTCCTGAATCAATCCGGGCCAGATGTAACAATTGTTCCAGCAGGGCATCCAGCCGATCCACCATCTGAATGATTCCGGAAATCTTCTCTTCATAAAGTTCGGGGGTACGTTTTCGGCGTATTAGCACTTCCAATGTTCCCCGAATAGCCGAAAGAGGTGTTCGAATTTCGTGTGAAGCGTCGCTGGTAAATTGTTTTTGCTGCGAAATGCTTTTCTCGATTCTCCCAAGTAAATCATTTATTGTTTGAGTAAGTTCATAAAGTTCATCTTTATGTAAGGGCAGTTTCAGCCGGCTTTCAATGTTTGAATCATCAATAGCCGAGGCAGAGGAAATAAGCTGGTGTACCGGTTTTATTGCCCGTGATGCCGCTACCGAAGAAGAAAAAAACTGAACCAAAAGTACCAATGGGAAAGAAATAAACAGCACCCATATTAAATTATTGAGTACATTGTGTGATTCCTGTCTCGAAACAGCAATGGTTAATTCACCAATTATTTTCCCGTTTTCATTTTTAACAGGGAACTGTCCCAGCCTTATTCGCTGGTTATCCAACTGACCATTATAGAATATTTTATTGTCTGTTTCAGGGCTGGCAAGCGATTGATTCACCGGCAGATTATTGGATCGGAATAGGATGTTTCCCCGGGCATCTTTTACCTGAAAAAATGTGGGATTTACTTCTATCTGACTATGTTCAGCTTCTTCCCACTCCGGCATTTTATTGATTATTATAGAATCCTGAATCCACAAAAGATTGTTAATCACCTCCTCTTTCTCTACACGAATATCTTCGTCAAGATGACTGTAAGCTGTATCATAAACAACAAAACAAATAACGAGAAATACCAATGCTGTGGTAAAAGCTACCGCAAGTGTATTAAAAAGGGCTATCCGGTTTTTGAATTTCAATATCATTCGTCTTCTTCCACTTTATAACCTACTCCGCGTACCGTAGTAATTAATGATGGTTTCCCGGGATCGTCCAGTTTTTTACGCAAGGCATTTATATAAACATCGATTACTGAGGTATCATAATCAAAATGAATATCCCAAACTTTTTCTATAATCCCTGTACGGCGGCAAACTTTTCCCTTATTTCTCAAAAAATATTCGAGCAAAGCGAATTCTTTTTGAGTAAGTTCAATTGGCTGACCATTTTTTGAAACGGTATGTTTTTCAATATTCATTTCAATTCCCGCTGCAGAAAAAAGTATTGGCTGTGTTTCACCTTTACGCATATGAACACGAATTCTTGCCAGCAATTCCTCAAATGAGAATGGTTTTCTGATGTAGTCATCAGCGCCGGTTTCGAGGCCGAAAACGACATCATCAACTGTATCTTTTGCCGTTAAAAAAATAACCGGCACAGTTTTGCTTTTTTTGCGGATATTCCGGCATATTTCAATGCCGCTAAGTCCCGGCAACATCCAATCGAGCAAAATAACATCGTATTCTTCAAGATAGTCGAGGGCAAGTTGCAAACCATGTTTTCCGTTGTCTGCCATATCAACTGCATAACCTTCCTCTTCCAAGCCGTCGCAGATAAAATTGGCAATGGATGCTTCGTCCTCTACAATAAGTATTCGCATGATTTAATTACAGGTTGAATTTCTTTCAAATATACTGAAAGCATTTCATCTTAGTTTGTAAAATCCCCAAAATCGGGAAGTGCCAATTGCACACCTGCCGCATGTTTGTAAACCAATTGTCCGCCAAAATAACCAGTTGTTGTAACCGAACCGGCAAGAGTTGTAAACAATATAATAAAAGCCCAGTTAACCCAAGGGCGATTATATTTAAAGTAAAAGACAAGCACCCGAAGCAGGGCTGTAACTATGGCCAGCCATATGGTAACAGTGGCTGCCAGTTCGTGCAGTTCAAGTGGTTCTTTCAAGGGGCCCTCCTCAATTCCGTTACCTGCCAGATTACCACTAACATAAGCAGCAATGGCGCCAAGTGCTCCTAAAAGCAAAAGAAAAGCAGATGCATTTTTGAAAAACTCCTTTTTTGTGATCAATCCCAAAATTTCTGAAAAGAAACCTGCCAAAAGTAAGGCAATCGGGAAATGAATAATCATTGCGTGAAAATGTGTTGCTGAAATCATAATAATTATTTTTCAGCAAATCTACATTCAGTATGATTTAAATGAGCTTACGCAATTCTTAAAATTGGCTTAAAAAGTATATTAATATATTCTTTCGGGGAACATATTTAAAATCCGAACATCCGGCAAATCATCTTGTTTTAACATCCATGACAAAAAAATCATCTTCTGAGTTTTACATACAAGGAAAGGGCAGGGCGAAAATAATAATCATCCTGGGCATACTCACCGCATTTGTCCCTTTTTCCATCGACACTTATTTACCGGCAATGACACATATCGCTGATTATTTCAGCACCACGTCGGCAAAAATGAGCTTTTCGCTTACCACTTTTTTTATAGGTTTTGCAACAGGGCAAATCATATATGGCCCTTTACTGGATCGTTACGGCAGAAAATTTCCGCTGTACATTGGATTGATAATCAGCATCATGGCCAGTATATCCTGCATATTTGCATGGGATGTGGGTTCCTTCATCGTATTCAGGTTCATACAGGCAATTGGGGCATCGGTAGCTTCTGTTTCTGCTCTGGCGATGGTACGCGATTTTTTCCCTCCGGAGGATAGTTCTAAAATTTTCTCTTTACTGGTATTGGTCATTGGCAGTTCACCGCTTCTTGCCCCTACCCTTGGAGGATTTATTACTGCACATTTGGGCTGGCACTGGATTTTCGTCTTTCTTTCGTTGATGGCTCTGGTAATTACAGCTCTTGTGTATTTCTTCCTTCCTGTCAGTTATATTCCTGATAAAAATTCGAAACTGAGAATATCGGTCCTGATAAAAAATTACCGGGAAGTAATAAAAACACCTCAATTTATCATCTATGCGCTGGCAGGTGCCTTTTCATTTTCATCCCTCTTTATTTATGTGGCTGGTTCCCCAATCATTTTTATGGAAAAGTATCAGATGACTCCTCAGAACTTCGGAGTTATCTTTGCTATGCTGTCAGTTGGCTTCATCGGAGGCAGTCAGTTGAACATTCTGGCGCTGAAAAAATTCAGCAGCAGGCAGATATTCAGGTTTGCGCTGATAATCCAGTTATCGGTTGCCCTATTATTTTATGTGGGTGTACTGAATGACTGGTACGGAAGAAACACCATCATTATTTTTCTGTTTCTCATCTTGCTGTGCCTGGGATTCACATCCCCCAACGGCATTGCACTTTCACTGGCTCCCATCAATAAAAATCTGGGAAGTGCATCGGCACTCTTAGGTACCATTCGAATTGGAATTGCCGGACTAACTTCCGGAGGTATAGGTTTACTGAATGTGAAAAATGGTATTCCGGTTGCCGGGATGATGGCTGCAACTGCCTTAATTTCCTTTTTGATTCTGAGTATTGGCAGATATCGTATATTTGAGCCCCGTCAATTTCATTCCAGCCCAAATCATCAGCAACAATGATTAAGATATACGTGTTATTGTAAAAATATTTTTTGTGATCCCTGGGAACATTTTACAATGAAAATTCCGCGGCCTAATGATTCCGGTAATTTGATTTCTGATTGAATATTACTTTCGAAGACCAAAGCACCCAGCATGTTATAAACTGAAATTCTGTTTGGTTTTGGAAACACTATTTTTCGTCCGTATATTTTAAAAAAATCAGTTTTATGAGTAAGCAGCCCGGTCCAGTTATAGGGTGTTACTTCAATTTTAAATACACTGACAAATTTATCTCCACCACAAATACGTAATTTAACCACCTCATTAATATTTACCGGATAGGTAATTACCTCATCTATTGATGTTGCACTATAAGCCCCGGATGGCTGGACAACAATTGAATCTATTGTAGTCCATGCTTCAAGATCATATTCCTGCAAAATAAGTTTTGTCTCCGTAGAAGCATTTCCATTTCTTACGTGTAATGTTATCAGGCCGGCATTGGCAATTTTTGGAAGTTCAATATAGCTCGATAAACCATATTTTGACAGTCTGAATGCTACAACATCTGAATTATTTCCATGTATGGTCCCCGGCAAAACACAGTTTGGAGTCCCTGAAAAAGCTACACAGGCTCCTTTAAGAGCATATTTCTTAAAATACAGGGAAGGAGTACTGATTCCAAAAATCTGGCCAATAGACGGTTTAATATAAGTAGGATTTAATCTCAGGAATTCGGCTGCCCATTCGTCTGTAGAGAAATCTTCGGAAATAAAATTAACCAAGGAGTCGGATGTCTCCCCTGTAATCCAGGAAGTTGGCAGGAAAGATGAGAGAGAATCAACTATTACGGTATGTTCAGGATTATTTGCAAGATTAATAAATTCATTTTCATCATTCGATATGTTATAAAGTTCGTATGAATTATTAGCATATTTGATAAGGTTCCACTTATCGGCATGAACCGTAAAATTACCGGGAAGATAAGTTGTGATAGAAGGTTTATCATATTGTGCATTGAGGTCAGTTATTACCGGCATCAGGCTATTCCCGGCCAATTGATTATCTATTTTTGGTAGATTGCAGGCATCTACCAAAGTGGGATATATATCTATCAGGTTAACTGGTGATGCAAAATTACCTATAGCAATATTATCATTACTTTTCGGTGGAACTATGATAAAAGGTACATGGCATGCTTCCCTCCACAACGTCTTTTTAGCCCAGTGTTCCTTCTCACCATGATGAAATCCATTATCTCCAATAAGTACTATTAGTGTATTGTCAGCATAAGGCGATGTTTCAAGGGCATCAAGGATCATCCCAATCCGGTCATCGGCAAAACTAATGCATGCCATGGAAGCTCTTAGCAGCTGTTCACAATAATTGCCTGTTGAATTCAATAATGCAATATGTTGACGTTCCTCATCACTTGTAAAGTTATCAATCGCATATTGCGGAACATCGGATAAATCATCGGGCAATGTGGTTGGACGTATAATTTGGTTTATATCATACAAATCAAAATATCGTTTGGGTGCGGTATAAGGATAATGAGGTCGATAAAAACCCATCATAGCAAAGAAAGGTTTATCATGTGACTGTCCCAAATAATCTATTATCTTCTGGGAGTTTACAACATCCGGAAAATCCGTATCCGGGGCGGTCCATGCTTCAAAATTTTGCCATTTTTGTTGAAGGTTTAAAGGAAGGGTCTGGTTTTTTATAAAAGGGCCATAACCTCCATCAATATTGGTCATATCGTCCCAACATCTGGTCATCACATCTGGCGTAGGTTTTGTGTGAAAAATCTTACCCGAACAAATTGTTGTATAGCCATTGTCGCGGAAATGCTGTGGCATCATAATGCTGTTGTTGACTATGGGGAAGTTTGAAATTTCATCTTCGTTAGTGTACACCCCCGAAATATATGGCTGAATACCAGTGAGCAAAGCTGTTCGAGAGGGATTACAGAGTGGCACTGCTGTGTATGCATTTGTAAAAGTGACACCCCTGGCGGCTAATTTATCAAGATTTGGAGTTAAAACCTGATTGTTCCCGCCTAAATAACTTGTCCAATCGGCCATATCATCCATTATAATAATCAGGACATTGGCTTTTGAGTTAAGCTCACTATTGTTTTGACCTTGAAGCGATCCCACAGTCAGGAAAATGCCAATACCCAACATAAATATTTTCCCATTAATCATTGGTTATTTTTTTAGTAATAATTAAGAATTTTCCAATTACAAAATCCATTAATAATCCCTCCTCATTCAATTTTTTGAATCTCTTTCCTATAAATGACTGATGAGGTAAATCGATAAAATTATTATTGTTAATACGCATCGGGGTGCGAAACTTTTAAACCCTGAGAAAGCTCGAATGATTTGAGGTACCAGCGTTGTCTTAAAAGTCGATAGCATGTTATCTTACCTAATAATTTGAAACCCAAAATTGGGAATTAAGCATAGCACGGTTGACACAGAGATCGTATGAATCTACCCGGATAAAAATTAGCGAAAAATCGTCCTATCCGTCTTGACAGCTAACGGGATCCGCATTCCATGATTGAAAATAAAGCAAATAAGCAAAAGGCTTTTAGACAGCCTCGATTTTGCTTAAATTGCTTTGATTTCAGAATCACATTCTCACTGAAACATTGACTACTTTTTAATAAATTTATGAAAAGACTTCTTGCCGGATTTTTCTAATGAAATAAGGTAAATTCCACTCTTTAATGCAGAAATATCTAACCTGACGGCATTCACTCCACCTGAAATCAGTTTTTTCCCTTCAATATTATAAATATCAACAAAATAATCATGTGCAGATGTTTGAATCTGAATATAATTTTCAACAGGATTTGGAGAAATAATAAAATCACCCTCTATCGCGGGGTTCTTAATACCAACAGCATTATATTCTTCAACATCAACTCTGAAAAGGTGATTGTTTTTATCTGAACCGGAAAGACGTAATTTAATTGGAACAGCAGAATTAACAGAATAACTAAGTACTTCATCTAACGAGGTAGATAAATAAACACTAGCATTAGCCAATGGGAAGGAATAAATGATGGACCATGTTTCTAATTCAGAATCCCATTTCTCCAAATCAATTGTTGATGCGACATTAGGATTTCCATTTTTTACGTGAATAGTCATTTCCCCGGCACTTGCTATTTCCGGAAACTCCATACTTGTTGTTCCATTATTTTTGAATCTAATCGCAATAGCCAACCCATTATTGTCATCATGTACAATTCCTTTTGTACTAAATACAGCACATACGTTCGTTGGATTCGTGGATTCGTTTAATCCATCAAAAGCGACAACAGGAGAATTTGTTAATACGTACTTACCAAAACAGGTTATTGGCGTTAAAAAATTGAAAACACTGCCAGCTGATGGTTTAAGGTAAGTGGCATCCTGGGCTAAAAATTCTGCATCCCATTCGGCGCTTGAAAAGTCTTCCGAAATAAGCAATTGCTGAGCTTTAATTGATGAAAATAAAGTTGCAAAAAGCATAATTGTTAAAAGTAAAGTTTTTGTTTTCATAATAGATTTATTAGTAAATAATAAGATAATGGTTTATCCCTCTATAAATCAGATAATTTATAATGGGGTTACCAAACATACAAATTTTATTTTATAATATCAAACTCAAGGGAATCCCGATGGGATTTTCGACAGGAAATTAAACTTTAGGGGGTTGTTTTTCATCCAAAGAATTAGTCTTCTCTCTCACCTTTTATTGCTTTGGGCATATGTTGAAATGCCTCCATTTCAGTTTCCTTCCCTTTGTCGCCACAAAAGGCCATCCATTCTTTCAAAACTTTATCCATACGTTCAACAATTGCCTTATTTTCTGGTATGCCGGCAATATTGTTCAGGCAGTATTTATCGTTTTCCATATCATACAGTTCTATGGCCGGACGGTGCTGATATTTATAGGTAATAGCTTTTGCATTTGGATCGGTTTGCCCTACTTTCAGCCATTCCTCAAACAAAATTTTATTAGTAACAGCATTCGTGAATGTCATTTCAGGAGACAAATTGAGGATGTATCTGTATTTTTTGTCGGCTACTGACCGGATGCCAAAATGATCGCTTCCATTGTTGATCCCTCTTGTTGTTTGAAGTGAAAATGTATATTGTTTATGCTCTTTTGTCTTTCCCAGCATAACCGGGAGAAAACTCTGCCCATCCATCTCAGCCTGAGGTTTTGCTCCGGCTATCTCAACGAAAGTAGGTGTGATATCAACATATTCAACAAGGGCATCCGAAACAGTTCCCGGTTGAATTTTACCCGGCCAGCGAACTATGGCAGCCGAATGAACACCGGCATCATAACAGGTATATTTGGCAAAGGGCAAACTGTTTCCCTGTTCACTCAGATATACTACTGCTGTTTTGTCCTTTATATTAAATTTATCAATTTTATCAAGAACCTGACCGAATTCACTATCCATAAAATTGATTTCAGCCAGGTATTTACAAAACTCCTCACGAGTATATGGGGTGTCAACATAAAACGGTGGAAGCTTAATTTTATCAGGATTAAACATATCCGGATTACCTTTATTCCAGGGCACATGTGGCTGATTCGACATCACAAAAAGACAAAAAGGTTGCTGATTCATGGTACACGTTTGAATAAACGAATCGATAGCAGCAAAATTCAGCTCTCTGGTTTTTGACAGCGGTGAATAAAGATCCCAGGGAAAAACAGATTCCGGATTAACATGAGATTTTCCGACCAGAGCCACCTTATATCCGGCAGGCTTCAGGTGATGAATGATGCTGAGTGTACCCATATTGGCCATCGTATGGTTTGGATATGCTCCTGATTTAACCGGCCACAAACCGGTATAAAGATTGTGCCGGGTTGGGGAGCACATGGGTGCGGCTTGATAAGCTTTTGTGAAACTAATTCCTTCCCCCGCAAACTCATCAATGCGAGGAGTTTGTGAATCAGCACTTCCATAGCAAGCCAAATCATAATAGGAACAGTCATCCGCCATAAACAAAACCAGGTTTGGTTTCTCTTGTTTTTGTGCCGACAGGCTAAGTACCACAAAAGAGAGGAATGCGATTAACAAAGTTTTTAATTTCATAATTAAATTTTCTAATATCTATTTAATATCAATAAATCTTTATTTTTTAGGTTTCCATTTTGGAATTGGATCTCCACCTTTTTCTGAAAATCCGGGTATTTGATTGCTTGATTTCAGCCCGAAATACTTGCTTAATTCATTCATTAGCTTTTCTACAATTAAAGGATTTTGAACTGACAAATCAAGTTCCTCCTGGGCATCGCTTGCTATTCGAAACAGTTGATTACTGGAGGAACTGTGGCATCCTGAAAAATTAAAAACACCAAGAAGATATTTAAGTATCTCAAATTATTTTTGAGATACACAAAAAAAAAGCCTATCCCATGTCAAAGATAAATTTATTTTCATAAATTATTTCAAAACTGGATAGAAGTTCTTCCAAATCTCCGGTTGAAGAACGACGAATAGAGAAGTATCAGAAAAGTTTTCGATGCTTGACTCCTATAGTTATTAAACCATCAAGCTCACCTCCATTACTTAACATTAAACAAAACCTGGCATAATCACCAATCGTTCCTACAAGTCCCCCGCCACCCGAGAAAAGAGTAACAGGTCTTTTAAACCTGTCAATAGCATCATCTCCTAGTTTTACCAGAACACCTTTCTTATCCCTTGAATATAGTGCAGCGAACCTGTCGAGTTTTTCTTCCGGGACATAAAAGCGTGTATCAGGCCCTTTTTCAATTTTAAAAAGCTGTGCAATGGTGTAAAATTTATTCCTCTCCTTTTTCAGCCTTGATTTTGGTGGGCATGTGCTGAAATGCTTCCATTTCAGTTTCCTTCCCCTGGTCACCACACGAGGCCATCCATTCTTTCAAAACTTTATCCATACGTTCAACAATTTTCTTATTTTCAGGCTTGCCGGCAATATTAGTCAGGCAATATTTATCATTTTCAAGATCGTATAATTCAATGGCCGGACGGTGCTGATATTTATAGGTAATGGCTTTTGCATTTGGATCGGTTTGCCCTATTTTCAGCCATTCCTGAAACAGGGTACTTTTGGTTTCCGTATTCTGAAAAGTCTCTTCCGGAGAAAGATTGAGGATATACCTGTATTTTTTATCGGCTACCGACCGGATGCCATAATGATCGCTTCCACTAAAAATTCCTCTTGTAGTTTGCAATGAAAAGGTATATTGTTTGTGCTCCTTCTTTTTACCCAGTAAAACCGGAAGGAAACTCTGTCCATCCATTTTTGCCTGAGGTTTTGCTCCGGCAATCTCAACGAAAGTAGGTGTAATATCAACATATTCAACAAGGGCATCCGAAACAGTTCCCGGTTGAATTTTACCCGGCCAGCGAACCATACAAGCCGAATGCACTCCTACGTCATAACATGTCCATTTGGCAAAAGGCAAACTGTTTCCCTGTTCGCTCAGATATACTACTGCTGTTTTGTCCTTAATTTTAAATTTATCAATTTTATCAAGAACCTGACCGAATTCACTGTCCATATAATTGATTTCAGCCAGGTATTTACAAAACTCCTCACGGGTATATTTGGTGTCAACATAAAATGGCGGAAGCTTAATCTTATCAGGATTAAACATGTCAGGATTTCCTTTATTCCATGGAGTGTGTGGCTGGTTCGACATCACAAAAAGACAAAAGGGTTGATGATTTGCAGTGCATGTTTGAATAAATGAATCTATAGCCTCAAAATTCAGATCATTCGTTTTGGTCAGCGGAGAATAAAGGTCCCATGGGAAAACAGATTCTGGCTTAACATGAGATTTCCCTACCAGAGCTACCTTATATCCGGCAGGCTTCAGGTGATGGATGATGCTGAGTGTTCCTTTATTGGCCATTGTATGATTTGGGTATGCCCCGGTCTTAACCGGCCACAAACCTGTATAAAGGTTATGGCGGGTTGGCGAGCACATGGGAGCGGCTTGGTAAGCTTTTGTAAAGCTGATGCCCTCTGTCGCAAACTCATTAATGCGAGGCGTTTGAGAATCAACACTTCCATAGTAAGCCAAGTCGTAATATGAACAATCGTCGGCCATAAATAATACAAGGTTGGGTTTTTCAGTTTTTTGCCCAAATACCGAAATGGCAACAAAAGTTACCAGAATTGTTAAACTATGTTTTTTATTCATGTCAGAATTTTGAGTTTTATTAACGAATCGTATATTAATTTTCCGGTTGCCAATTTGGAATTGGATTTCCACCTTCTTCCGAAAATCTGGGAATTTGATTGCTTGATTTCAGGCCGTAAACCTTGTTTAATTCTTTCATCAGTTCTTCTATAACGACAGGATTTTGAGCAGATAAGTCATTTTCTTCTTTCGTGTCGCTATCTATCCGAAACAATTGATTCGTTGATGAAAAATCTTCATTATCAGGAGCACTACGTTTGACAATAAGCTTCCATTGGTCATTGTTAATAGCCAAATCCTCAATCTTTTGAGGATTTTGATCCATATATGTAAACCAACTCCGGTCGCCCAGCTTTCCCCCTTTCATCGCATCCAATACATTTATACCATCCAATTCATTTTTGGGCTTACCATTGTATTCTGCAACAGCCATGAGGGTTGGAAAAACATCGATGTACCCCATTCGTTCCTTAATCACTTTTCCACCGGAAATCCCTGCAGAGGGCCAACGCGCTGCACCTACTACCCGAATTCCTCCCTGATAGGGTGTCAGCTTAGCTCCTCTTTGCTCTCCATTGCTTGCAACTTTGAGGACACCTCCATTATCGCTAAAGAACAAGACAAAAGTGTTCTCAACCTGCCCTCTTTCTTCGAGGCTTTTTAATATTCTCCCAATGTTCTGATCCAGGCAATCAACCATTCCTGCATAGGTTTTTTTAGCTCCTTCACGGTTAGGATATTTTGCTACATCTTCTGGTTTTGCCTGAAAAGGTGAGTGAGGCGCTGTAAAAGGAACATACAAGAAAAAAGGCTTATCCTGAGGCACCGATTCAATAAATTGAACTGCTGCCTCACCAATTATGTCCGTAGTATATCCTTCCTTTTGGGTGGGAGTATTGTCTATATGCCAATCGTGCTCTCCATCCCTGTCCCGGGTGAAATAATCCACAGCTCCATTCAAACAACCTTCAAAATGCGTAAATCCACGATTGACAGGCAACCACTTTTGCTCACGATGGCCTAAATGCCATTTGCCAATAATACCCCGATAATCGTAACCTGCCTTACCCATCATATCTGCAATCGTTTCTTCATCAACAGAAAGTCCAAAATCACGCTGTGGAGGGACTACTGATCTCATGAGGCCAAATCGTATCGGATAACGTCCTGTCATTAATCCGGCACGGGTTGGTGAACACATCGGACATGAATAAAATTGGTCTAACACAACACCTTCAGACGCAATCCTGTCAATATTTGGTGTTTGTATATCGCTGCCATTGAACCCGACATCTCCAAACCCTAAATCATCGGCTAATATAATAAGGATATTGGGTTGTTTATCCTCATTTTCGGACAATGAACTGCATGAAGTAAGTTGCCCAAAAACAAACGACACCAGCAAAAAAGAGATCATCTTCATTTGTAAAATTTTCATAACTTTTATTGTAAATCGGTTCAAATTAGAATGTTTTTTCTAAGCAAAATTTATCGAGCCATCTGCCCTTCAGGAATTTGAGCAGAGACTTCCTTTCTCCAATTAATTAATTTTTGCTGAAGTTCATCAACTATTTCCGGATTTGAAGCTGCTAAATCATTTTGCTCACCAACATCAGCATCCAAATCATACAATTCCTGCTTCCCTGTTTCAAAAAATTCGATAAGTTTCCATTTCCCCTCTCTGATACAACCAGCCGATCTGCCTCCCAGGAAGTGAGGTTTATCGAGCGGATAATGCCAGTAAAAAGTTCGGGACCCTGACATATCATTCGTTTCTCCTAATAATACCGGAGCGATGCTTATTCCATCAAAATGTTGTGATTCCGGTAATTCAGTTCCGGTAAGTTCACACAGGGTTGGATAGAAATCGTAATTGGCCGTTTGCATATCGATTGTTCGGCCGCCATCTATTTGACCGGTTTTATAAATAATCAAAGGTTCACGAATCCCACCTTCATACAACATACTTTTGCCTCCTCTCAAAGGGGCATTGTCTGTAACACGGGTTTCTCCTCCATTATCACTTGTAAAAATAATAATCGTATTGTCAGCTATCCCCAGCTCTTTCAATTTATCTCGTATCATTCCCACACCCTCATCAATAACCTTAAGTTGAGCGGCCAAATGGGGATTATTATTTTGAGCCATGTAATCGGATGGCCATTTTTTATAAGGGTCATCTTCCGGATTATTATTTGAGGGATCACTTTTCCCACTATTGGGCTTATTCCTGAAATGGTCAACTAAATCGGGCTTCCCGTGCAGCATAGTGTGAACCACATAATGACTCAGGTAAAGGAAAAATGGTTTGTCCTGGTTTTTTTCAATAAACTCAATTGCTTCCTGGTTCATCCGGTCGGCGATAAATTCGTGATCAGAATTGAGTTTCTTCTTCATTTCAGGATTGAAATGATAGGGGTAAAAATATGAGCCATTCCCAATTCCTTTTATTTCAGATGAGATGACTTCATCAAAGCCCTGTTTGCCGGGAAGAACTTCGACGGGGGCATTGGCCAATTTATATCCTGAAAGATGCCATTTTCCAATGATGCCGGTATGATATCCATTCAATCTGAGGGCTTCTGGTAAGGTTAGTAATGTTGTATCTAAAAATTCGGCAGCCTGAGGACGGAGATAATCTGTAATGCCCAACCTGGCTGGATATTGCCCTGACATCAATGCGGCACGATAGGGAGAACAAACTGGTGCAGCCGCATATGCATTGGTAAAACGCACACCTTCGCTTGCCAGTTTATCGATATTCGGGGTTTCATTAAAGGTATTCCCATAGCATCCCAACTCAGAATAGCCTAAATCATCAGCTAAAATATAAATGACATTGGGTTTTTTCCCGGGCTCTTTGGATGAAGTACATCCGAACCCCACAAATAATAATAAAATGAAAATGGCTGATAAATTTAATAATTGTTTCATAACTTACGTTTAATAATTAATCCACCATGAATTGAAGATCTGAAATACTTCCCTTGAAATAATTTTCAGCTTCGTATTCGCCTATCAACCTTCTGAAATCTGTCCCGATACTCATTGGATCGTCAGGTGGAATGGGAAGGGATTCTCCAATATTTTCAGACCCGATTAATTGTCCATTAACATAAAGCTTCATATCTCCGTTTTTAAGCAAAATGGCTTTAAAGCTGAATTGTGAAGGAACAGGATTTGGCGTTTTCAAAGTGGTCAGCACACCATATTTCCGCGTACTATAGTATAAATTCCCCTCTTTTAAGTAAACTGACAGACCAAATACTTCTTCGCCATGGGCGATAATCACTCCATCTTTACAATCGCTCTCAACCGAGGCACTCATTTCAACCGATTTTGAGGTTACATCCGGAATGTATAGATGTAATAATTTCAGAAAATTGCGCTTTCCGTTGAACACAAGTTTTCCATCAGCTGTTTTGGTTACTCCGTAATTTATCCAGGGTACAAGCTTCCCATTTATATCGAGCTTAATTTCAGGCCCGTAAGGATCGGGAAATGCCGGTTGAGGCTTACGGTCCTTGATATGCCCGCTTGCTTTAAGATTTAGGCCAGCGCGCCAATTAATCAAATCGCTGTGTAGCTCCTTTTCCTTTTCTGCCATTCCGGCTGATAAATCATTGCTCTCACCAATATCCTTGGAAAGATCAAAAAGGGATGTCTTTTTGGATGTATAATCTTCGACCAGTTTGAAATCACCTTTTCTGATTGCCCCAGCGCTAAATCCTCCCAGAAAATGTGGAGCTTCAAGTGGATAATGCCAAACCAATGCTTCGTGAATTTTGATGTCACTTTTTGGATTTTTCCACAAAGAAAGCATCGAATTACCATCCTGAACCTGAGCCTTGGTAACATCGTATCCCACCAATTCACAAAAAGTTGAAAAGAAGTCCATGTTTGAAACGACTTGATCTACCACCTGGCTGGTTTTTATCCCATTTTTCCACCAAACAATAAGCGGCACTCTAAAACCTCCTTCATACACAGAACTTTTACCGGCCCTTAAAGGCGCATTGCTGGTTACGTTTGTTTCGCCGCCATTGTCTGACATAAAAATGATGATGGTATTATCCAGCTGATCAATCTCTTCCAGTTTTTTCACAATCATTTCCACACCGTCGTCGATCGATTTTAGCTGTGCGGCAAGATGTACATTGTTATGGTTTGAGATTGGAGAGAGACCGGCATCTTCTTTTTTAGAAAAATGCTCTACATATTCCTGTTTTCCATTGAGATTGGTATGGACTGAATAATGGCTTTTATAGAGGAAAAATGGTTTTCCCGTATTTTGGGGATTGTTCCGTTCAATAAACTCGACTGCTTCAAGGTTTTCCCGGTCTGTAAGATGTTCTACCGGGAATATTTTCTGTTCAACTTCCTGGTTGAAATGGTATGGGTAAAAATAACTTCCTCCTGAAATCCCTCTCTTTTCAGTTAAAATAACTTCATTAAAACCATGTTTATCAGGTCCTGATTCTTTTGCTCCATTTTTTGCGTACCCCGACAAATGCCATTTCCCAATCATCCCGGTTTGGTAGCCCTCTGCTTTAAAGACATCCGCAATTGTTGTTAAATCTTCCGATAAATGTTTGTCTTCGTGGGGTCTAAGATAATCGGTTATTCCAATTCTGGCAGGGTGTTGACCGGTCATTAAACTGGCTCTAAAAGGGGAACACACAGGTGCGGAGGCATATGCGTTGGTAAATCGCAATCCGGTGGCTGCCAGCTTATCAATGTTTGGTGTTTCATTAAAATGATTTCCGAAACAGTTTAATTCAGAGTAACCCAGATCATCTGCTAAAATGAATATTACATTGGGTTTGTTTTCGGAATCTTTGTGGGGAGTACATCCAAATCCCAGAATCAATAAGATAATACCAATGACTATATAGACTATTTTTTTCACAGGATTAATTTTTTATACGTTATTTTTTATCTGCTTTGTTAACTATTGTAATTTGGAAAGAACAACTATGGAGCATTTAAGGTACTTGATGTTCGGATTAGTTTTTTCACATTTCGTTTTTTACAAAAGAGCTTAGTGAAAAATCGGAAACCATTGCAGTCCTTTATAGCTCTTTCAACAGTTTAAAAATCCTTAATTAAGGAATACTTTGCGTATGTCTGTGTTTGTGTGTATAATGAATAATCCGTTCCCCATACTTTCAGGAAGATAGGTTTCATGGTCAACAAACCGGTTAAAAACCATTCTGCCGGACAGATTATAGATCCTTATTATAGTTGAAGGACCCTGAAGGGTTAATTTTCTTCCAATAAGTTTAAAAGAGGGTTGAACTATAGGATTTACAGACGGAGATATATTAGTTGGGGTAATACCATTATAACTTCCAACACTGATTCTGTAAAGATTGATATAACGACTACCGGCATTTCGCACTTGAAGTTTTATCGGTTCATTGGTATTCACATCATAATTGATTATTTCATCCCTCGAGGTTCTTAAAGCTCCATGTGGATGCAAGTTAAAGACATTGATGACAGTCCAATGGTCGTCTGTAAATTTCTCAAGTGCTAAGCTGGTGGAATTGTTAAGGTTTCCGTTTCGCACATGCAATGTAATTATCCCGGCATTAGGGAGTTCTGGTAATTCGATCAGTCCCGAAGCATTGTTGGTGAATCGAAATGCTACGGCAAGTCCATCGTTTTCGTGGGTTATATTTTCTACTGCAGCACAAGGTAGAACCGGTAAGGATTCTATTTCACCTGAAAGGTGGTATTTGAAAAAATAGGGATCTGTACTATTAAGATTAAAATAAGCATTTTTTCCTTCGACATCTGGTGTGTAATAGGCATTCGGATTAGGAGCATTTGGATTGATGCCTCCACCTGGATTCAAACGTTCCAATTCACTTTCCCAGGATTTTGAGGAGAAATCTTCTGAAATGAGGTCTGCTGGCTCGGGTTTGTATATTTCCGGTTCACCATCTTTAATAAAATCGACATTGGTGTAATAGTAATCCTGATCGATGTTTGTATTGTATTTATTTTGGTATGGCGAGTAAGTTTGGATACTGAATCGCTTGTTTTCAGGTTCTATATCCATTATTCGGATCATTCCATTACGAGAGTCCTGTGAGCCATCAACTCCACCTTGATAATTGGCCAGGAACTGATAGACGGTATTTCCGTTATCACCTTTGCTAACACGATATCCATTCCCATCACTCAGTATATGTCCTGAAAATACGAAAAGACAATTTTTATGTTTTTTGACGCATTTTTCCCAGATATCGTCACCATTATTAGGGGTTTCTTCACCGGTTGTCCTCAATCCTTCTTGTGGAACGCCTGTGTTGAGTGTATTATTGGCTCTTAGATAGGAGTGAGTATTAATTATTACATTGTGTTTTGGATGTGCACTAATAACCATGTTCGCCCAGTCTAATACTTTGTCCCGGGGAAGGTATTCAAGAGAAATTATTAAAAATTTATAATCGCCGTATGCAAAGGTATGCCATGTATTGTCTACTGTATTGGGTTCGAAGGTCCCTCCAAACCATTCATTTCTGCTATACCGCGAGTAGGGAAGATAAGAGTTCATCAAATTGGTGTTTCTTGAGCTCCCATTCCTTCCCATATCATGATTTCCGGCACAGAAGGTAAAAGGGATTTTCCTGCCTTCAAATAGATTAAAAGCACCTGCAGCGATCTTCCATTGTGTATTGTCATTCAATTGAGTAATATCACCTTGCTGGAGAATGAATTTTACATCATCAGCAATACTATTTACCCAGGTCGTTATGTACCCGTAAATATGGTTTAATGTTTCCCGATTGGCATATGTTTGGGCATCAGGAATAATAATGAGTTTTAGTGGCTTTTCTTTTGGAATTTCAGCGTCATAAGCATCTACCCTGATTTGGTAGACATGAATGCCTATCGTGGCTCCTAAAATTCTTAATTTTACAGGTTTATTGATATTCACGAATTCTTCTACCTGCAATTCAAAGTTCTGATTCTGGTGAGGAGGAAGATAAATTGTGCGGATTGTCTCCCAATTCTCTCCATTTCTTCTTTGTAAATACATGGAAGTTTCACTTGTAGAACTTGCGTTTTTTGAGAAAACCGTGAATCGACCTACACTCGCCAATTCGGGCAATTCTATATAAGAGTCACTACTTGTTCCGAGTTTAAAAGCCCAACGTCTGTATTTATTGTTATCTTCGATATACATCGGCTGTGCTTTATAGCTGGTAGTTGCTTGAAACTTCCCCCATTGACCGCCGAATTTGAAATCTTCTGCTACATAATTGTCAATAGGTATGAAAAAAGCACTACTATCGCTATTGAATGCCGGTGCCGGGAAAAGAGGTTTCCAGGTTGTTGAGTCCCTTGTAAAATCAATGTCCAACAAAGTTGCAGGGGTAGCAAACAGATTCAATGACAGAAAAATTCCGGCAAGTAAAAGGTATAGCAATTTTTTCATTTTTATAAAATTTTTATGTTCAAATTTACAATAAAAATGTTCACCTGAAAAAATATTAATGACAGTGAAATGACACACGGGAGGGAGAGCAGACCGGTGAGTTTTAAACCGTAATTAATATTTAATATTACTTTTTTCATAATTTTTATTGTTAGTCGTTATTTTCATTATTACCCATCGGATAGAGCTGTGGTGATTTTGTGGGTCCATTCACTATCATTTTCCCTTCCCTGAAATTTACCCTATCAATGTACATTGCTCTGTCGCCACCAGGCTTATCGGGAAAAGTATGTGCATGATAAACTATAAATAGTTCTTTCCTATTAGGTGACCAGGCAAAACTGTTATGTCCGGGTCCGGAGACACCAATTGCCATATTAGCTTTCAAAATAGGATTTTCAGGAGCTTTAGTCCATGGTCCCAGGGGACTGTTAGCCGTTGCATAGCAAACGCAATATTCATGCGTATTAAAGCCATTTGCAGAGTAGGTCATATAATATGTCCCGTTGTGCTTAAAAACTAAGGGGCCTTCATTCCAAAGTCGGGTCCCATTGATATCTTCATAAGGTTGATCGGGTGTGATAACCAGTTTTGGTTCAGTAACAAACTTCTTTAAATCGTCGCTCAATTGTACCGCAAATATCTGACTGGTATACCTTCCATTGATCATGTTTGTACTACAATCTCTCACAAAAAAAGTGTAGGCTTTATCTTCATCAATAAAAATAGTTGCGTCAATATGCGATAATTTATGCTCATACCAGGGCGACTGGTAATTTTTAAATGGACCCAAAGGATGATCGCTGACAGCAAGGCAAAGTTTTAAAATATTGTCGGGTTCACCAGCGCTGTAAGTCATGTAGAACTTACCTTTGTACTGAACAACTTCAGGAGCCCAAAAGCGGTCAATTCCCAAAATGCCAGGTGTTTCATTAGAAAGAGCCAGTCCATGTTTTTTCCAGTTCACCAAATTTGTTGAAGTCCATACAAAAAACCCCTTTTCTAAACTGGTTTCAGATGTGCAGTACATGTAATATATTCCATTATGTGTCAGCACAAATGGGTCGCCGATCCCGGTAATATTTGACAACGGGTTAGTATAATATTTCTTTTTCTTTTCCTGTCCATATGAAATCTGTGCAATATTTACCAGGATTACCAGGAATATAATAAGTTGTTTTTGTCTTCCTCTATTTTTCATTTCAATTCTGATAGGTGTTCATTCCCGAAATAATTATTTTTTTGGGGCAGTCATTCTTGAATGCCAATCTAAAACACTTTCCTTCATTTTATTGGCAATTTCAGGATATTTTTCTTCCAGATTTGTAGTTTCTGCTTCATCATTACCTATACTGAATAATTTTAGCCCTGGGCCATTAGAGAGGATATAAATAATATTCTCCTTTTAAGATTGTTTGGTTTAAATTATCAGAAATTAATATCCGATCCTTTTATTAATTCTTTCCTGGGAATTGCCCCTACTCGTTTATAATAGACATCATAATCCTTTTTTAGTTCTTCTACAATCTCAGGATGCTCCGAGGAAACCTCATTTTGTTCCCAACGGTCAATCTTAATATTATAAAGCTCCCATTCCTGGGTTCGTGGCACTATATCCCAGCTCCACCTGTTAAAGAACTTTACATCATCTTCATAACGCGACACCAGCTTCCAGTCGCCCTTTCTGACGCACCGGTTCCCTTCATGTTCCCAGAATAGCTCCCTATCGGAATTTTCTTCAGAGCCATTAATCACTCCCATCAGGCTCTGTCCTTCCAGGGGATAATCCAGTCCGGCATCTACCATGCCGGCAGCCTCCATACAGGTTGGAACAAGGTCTATCAGCTCTCCGAAACTCTCCTTTTCAATGGTCCCTTTCCTCTCCTCTTTCATACCTGCAGGCCAGTGCACAATAAAAGGGGTTGAAATCCCTCCCTCATGCAGAAAATGTTTGTACATTCTGAATGGAGTATTGCTTAAGTGAGCCCAGGGAAGGTCGTAAGAAATATAGGTGTTCGCTCCCCCGGGATAATCAGTTTCTCTTCTACTAATTTTTTCCGGGCAGGCTCCATTGTCTTGCAGGAACATGATTAAGGTATTTTCAAATTGACCCGTTTCCTTTAGCTTTTCGACAATCCTGCCAATATTCTGGTCCATACAATCAACCATGGCAGCATAAACCGCCATTTTTGAATCCCAGTCATCCTGGTCGTGTTGGCCCGAGGTAAGTCCATGGTATCCCGGGTATTTATCTCCTTCAGGGATATCAACCCAGTGGGGAACATCAGGATCAACAATCTTCTCGGGATCGGTTCCAACAATCATGCCCATCTCCTCAAGGCGCCTGATCCTTTCCAGCCTCAACTGATCCCATCCCTTCATGTATTTACCCCGATATTTTGCAATATCCTCCGGCTTGGCCATCATTGGCCAGTGTGCCGCATTGAATGCAAGGTACATAAAAAAGGGAGCCTCTTTCTGGTTTGCCCAATCGATATACTCTATAGCTTTATCACCTTTCACATCAATACCAAACTTCTTTTCTTCTTCCTTCAAGTCCCTCACTTCGCCATCTTCATAAATTTGCTTCAGGTTCCAGAAGTCAATAGCACCCCCAGTTGCCCATGCCCGGTCGAATCCTCGTGCTGATGGCATGGCTCCATCTTTCATGTTGCCCACATGCCATTTCCCAACATGAAGGGTTGTATACCCCCCCTTCTTCATTATTTCTGCAATGGTTTGCCGGTCATTTCTTAAAAACCCCTGGTAGGCAATTGATTCTCCGATCTTTTCGGTCATAAAGCCTATTCCGGCCTGGTGGGGATAGAGTCCTGTCAACAGGGAGGCCCGGGTAGGGCAACAGCGCGCGCCGTTATAAAACTGGGCAAAACGGACCCCATTGTTTGCCAGAGCATCGAGATTGGGAGTATTGATCTCCCCTCCGTAGCAGCCTAGATCTGAAAAACCCATATCGTCTGAAAGAATGATAATGATATTTGGCTTTTCTGCAGGTTTGTTTTTTGTGATACAGGAACAGGACAGGATTGCAACTGCGGGTAAAAATAACAGACTGAGATTGATATTAGTTTTCATGGTGATGGTTTTCTTGTGAGTTATACTTTTCATTTGAATTAGTTTCGTTTCATCTCTATAAAAGTTCAATGTACCCTTTTCCCGGTTTACCTGCAAGAGCAACTCCCTGAAAATTTAAAAGTGATGAACCTTTTGGCTCATGAAGGATGACTGTTACCTCCATGGCATTTCCTTGGTTTCAATAATAAGAAGTTATTATTCCGTCCTTTGTTGGTGTCGCTTTCTTATACCAGTCAAATACTTTTTCTTTCAGTTCATTCACAATATCCGGATATTCAGATGCCAGATTTGCAGTTTCAGCTTCGTCATTACTAATATTGTAAAGTTCTATACCGGTCCCATCAAAATTAACCAATAATTTGAAATCGCCTTTCCGGATTGCCAAATCCGGATAATCAATACCATTTTTGATATCGTGACCGGTCGGTCTGCGCCACATTACCGGTTGTTCCCGCTCCAGGCAATTTTTCCCCAATAAAATATCACTTATGTCTATTCCATCAAAATTGATTCCGGGATTCTTTATTCCTGCAAGGGATAAAAAGGTTGGCGCTAAATCCATAGCGACTATCACATTTCGCGTGTTAACTGTTCCGTGTTTTTTATTTTTTATTTTTGAAGGAAACCAAACGATAAAGGGTTCCCTGATTCCCCCTTCATAGAGTACAAATTTATTGCCCCTAAGGTTTCCAGCTGAGCCAACTCCCGGCTCAGGACCATTATCGCTGGTAACAATGATAAGGGTGTTTTCAGCTAATTCCTTATTATTTCTGATGTAATCAAATATTCTTCCCAACTGCACATCCAATTCTTTAACCACTCCATTAAAGAACACATGTTTGCTACCATCACCCCTGTTTGCAGCAGAAGGTTCATTTGGGGTATGCACATCATCGGGCCAAAGGTTAATGTAAAATGGTTTGTTCGCCTTTTGGGCATTTTCAATAGCTTGAATGGCCCTATCTACAAATTTACCAGTAATATTATAACGATTTTCCCAATGTATTTCACCTCTTCCAAGTGCAGCCGACCATTTCTCCAGGTTTCTGGTGCTATCGCCTCCCAAATCCAATGTTTCGTATGTTGCCAGATATCTTTCCCCCAGGCCTTCAAACTGAGTAACCGATTCATCAAAACCATACTCCGTAATTAAGGGTACGTCTCCAATATCTCTTCCACCCCCCATGTGCCATTTCCCAATGTGAGCTGTATAATATCCATTTGCCGATAATTCGTGAGCTATTGTCGGTGCATTTAAACTAAGACAATTACTTACTCCCCTTTCTTCATTCATTGCACGCGAAGCCACGATGGTATTTATTCCCCATCGTCCGGGGTATTGACCTGTTGTTATTGCAACTCGTGAGGGTGAACAAATTGGGGCATTCACATAAAATTGAGTAAACCTAATTCCTTCATTTGCAAGTTGATCAATTTGGGGAGTTTGGATCTCGGTATTCCCATAACAACTTAAATCACCATATCCCATATCATCAATAAAAACCAAAAGGATATTTGGTTTTTGCTCCGAGAATACTGGTTTGGTAATGAACAGAGATACAGTTATTAGTAATAATGTTGATTTTTTCATGATTTACTGTTTTTAGGCCAAACTATTGTATATTAATTTCTACTAATTCCTTCATCATTATGAATGAACCGGGGCGCTATATATAATCTCATTTCCATTAGCATTGTTTAACGATTTTATTTTGGTAATTACTTCTTCATTATCAAGATAATTTTCGGGAATCATAACACACTTTCAAGATTTTCCTTGAACCTCATCATAATTTTGGCCGGGTAAACCGTGCTGTTCAGCCACAGATCCACTGGATATTTTGTAAAATATGTCGGATAATCACCTTGGTTTTCCTGCTGGACCACAGTAAAAGTATTGGCAATGGATTTTGCTTTAGCCAGGAAAATTTCCTTTTTACTAGCAATATAAGCTTCCATATAGGTATCCAGCATGATTCCTGCTGCCCTTCCGACGGGCATCCAGTAAATATATTGTTCCTGGACCGACGGGGTGATCCAGTTTTCCGAACGTCCCCCTTTTTTATCATGAAAAGAAACAGGAACAGGCTTCTCCCAAATGATAAACTGGTCTTCCGAAAAACGGATCAATTCTTCAGCCAGCCGCTTGTTCTTTTTATTTCTGAAAAGGTAAACAGCCAGTTCGCAAGCCTGCTCCCGGCTGAGGTTTCGGTATGGAGGACGGGGAACCACATCTTCGAATTGACCATGCCAATTCCAGGTTTTAACAGGATGATCCATGATCCAGTTAAAAGCCCGGGAAGTTGCTTTCTTCAGTCCTTTCACATCATAATCATTTCTTAACCTGTCGAAATAATTTATGATTGATGTTGGGATCACAATGTTTTCTGCCGTTGGCACACCGGTTTCATGATTGACAAACAGATACCAGCTCCCATTTTCAAGTTGCCTTTTCAGGTAAGTATCGGCAATCTGAACAGCAGCTTTAAGGTATCGTTCTTCTCCCTGATAATCGTACATGTCTAAAAACGCATTGCCGGCATCTACACCCATGATGCTGAAGTTATTGACCGGATTCAGATGCTGTTTTTTCGCATTTTCTGCATGTTCCCCATAATAGGCGGGGACAAAAAATTCCCAAGGTGTTCCTTCCTTAAATCGAATGTCCAGCATGTAATCAGCAACAATGCGAGCAAGTTGAACCGAAGTCTCAGCTTCGCTTGTTCCCGGTTTAAGGCGTGCATAGGTGAGGGCACCTATCACCAGGGCGCTGTATATTTTTGCCGGATATCGATAATTGATATAGGTGGGATCGGGCACTTTGTGTGTAAACCAATAGGTCACATAATCTTTGTTCATCAACCGTTCCAACGCCAGCTCTGCACTTTGATCGTAAGGTAGAACTGCTTCATGGTAAATCCCGTTAAATGGAGCAGCCCGATAGAAGCTTTTCTCCCCGGTTGTTCCCAATGTATCACCGTTGCTGGAAATACTCACTACCTTCAGGCTATATTGTCCAACTGGCATCAATTCCCATACCGGGCTTAATGGTGCATACGGAACCCGATCTTCAAAATGGAATTTTTTTGAAGTGGCTTCAGAAACAATATCAAAACTATATTTCACCGCTTGATCTATTTTCTTAAAATCGAAGGCAGGGGCATAAATAAACTGGCGGGCATACTCATTCCAGAAGGGCTTTTTTCCCGGTTTTCCGGGACGGATCGGAACAACGGATTCCTGCCACGCTGTTTTACCGAAACCGGTCAGAGATTCCGGTTGCGCAGCAACCGGATGAAATCCAAACCCTGCAAAGAATAATAAGATGTAAACGCTTGCTAAATGAACTGGTTTTTTCATTCCTGTTTTTTTATTATTAATTCTAACAAATTTAACCATTCCCTTACTTTTTTATCTTCACTTTTAACATCGTAAATGAATGCGGAGGAAAATTATAATTGAACTTGTTTCCATCCAGTTTGAATGCAGGTTTTTCTTTAGTGAAAACTTGCTTTTCCCCAAAATTATTTTCTGATTTTATATCAGGCCCATTTACTTCGAATCTCTGAATTTTACCGGTAAATGGACCGTTCTGCGAAATAATATCAGTCGATATAGCTTCATCTTTGTTTCGGTTTACTACGCATATAATTACTTCATCATTAAGATAGGTAGCTGATACATCCAGATAAGGTACATCTTTTTGTTGTGTTGTAATATCGGCCCTTCCAATCGCGAACTTGTCGGTGCTGTATTTCTCACATTTTACAAATACATCCAGGGATAATCCATAAACATTATTCGCAAATAATTCTAAAGGATAATAAATAGTTTGTTTGAATAATTCTTTATCATTCGTAAAAATTGGTGCTATTACATTTACTAATTGCGCCATATTTGCCATTTTCACAACATCAGCATTCCTGATAAAAGAGTTTAGAAAACCGGCAACCACCAGCGCATCTTCCAGATTATAAATCTCTTCTAAACCTTTTACACGTCTGTAACAAACATTATATTCATCCCAGGCAATATAAACAGGAGGTCTGTTTGGCCTATTAGCGGTTTGCATGGCTCTTTCAATCATCCCCTTTACAATTCGTGTACGTTGCTCCATTACCAAAGGAGTTGAAATATAATTGTAATAATTATTGTCCGGATTCCCGACATATATGTGTAGTGCGATGTAATCGGTTACATCCTTAAGTTCTTCCAGTATGGTTTGATTCCAATTATCGGGATTGGCACCTGGCCAGTAATTTGATGATCCGGCAGCAATGAGTTTTATTTCAGGAGAAGTTCGCAGCATTAGCTTTGCCGCTTCGCGAGCTTTTTTCGAATAATCCATCGCATTCATATGCCCCATCTGCCAGGTTCCATCCATTTCATTTCCCAATCCCCAGTATTTAACTTTGTGCGGTTCCGGATAACCATGTTTTTTGCGCAGTTCAGCATAATAAGGGCCCTCTTTCACATTGCAATATTCCACCCAGCGTCTTGCTTCTTCAATTGTACCTGTGCCAAGGTTTACGGCAATGTACGGTTCAGTAGGAACCATTTTAGCAAACTCTATAAATTCATTAGTACCAAAAGTATTAGGTTCCAGAGTATTCCAGGCCAATTCCATGCGGGGTATTCTTTCAGATTTAGGACCAACGCCATCCAGCCAGTTGTAATTGGAAACAAAATTGCCCCCTGGATATCTAACAATTGTGGGTTTAATTCCTTTTACTGCTTCCAATACATCTTGTCGAATTCCATTTTCGTCGGATAAGGGATTCCCAGGATCGTAAATTCCTCCATAGACGCAGCGACCCAGATGTTCAATAAAATTTCCATAGATATTTTTATCCACCTCACCAATTGTCCGGTCGATATCAATTTTTATTTCTGCATTTTGAGCACTGACTTTTGCTAAAATTCCTGAAAGGCAAAATATTAAAAAAAATAGTTTCTTCATGATTTAAATATAAAATTTATACGCTTCCGACATTTTTGTACTATCAAAAATTCAAATAGGTTTTTAGGGTAATTACTGGCCCGGCATAGTCCAATTTTTTGGTGGTGTCCATCCTTCCGGTTGAGTTTCTATCTCAAAGTCGGGTGTCATTTTTGTAAATTCGTTCAATTGAGAATTCAAATTTTCGACAACTTCAGGATATTGTTTTGACACATCATTCTTTTCCCGGATATCCTCTTCAATGAGAAAAAGCTCTCCTTTATTCATTTTCCATTTTTTGGAAACTATGCCACTATTTCCAAGGAAAATAACGCGATCGGGCAACTCATTTCCCAGAAAAGCCGGAAATACATTGATGCCATCAGTTTCTGTAATATTTTTACCTGTAGTGATTTTTTCAAGGGTTGGGAATACATCAATATAAGCAATAAGCTCATTTGTTGAGCTTCCTTCGTTAATAACTTCAGGCCACTTCACACAAGAAACAACATGTACCCCACCTTCCCATTCCGTATGTTTTTGTCCCCTTAAGGGATAATTATCTCCTCCAAATTTAGGCATTCCCCCATTATCGCTCAAAAACCAAACAAGAGTATTTTTCTCAACTCCTTTTTCTTTTATTGTCTGCAAAATATTACCGACAGATCTGTCCATTGCAGAAGCCATAGCAGAAAAAGTCTGTCTTGAAGTATTTCCCCTTCCCTGCATACCATAAACATCAAGGTCAATTTCTCCGGGTTGACTACCCCCAACCGGATAATCTTCGATCCCGGCATTCGGATCGTACCCATACATTTTCAAATCTTCCTCCTTTGCCTGCATCGGAGAATGAGTGGCATTGAAAGCAACATAGGCAAAAAATGGCGAATTATTATCAGCATTCTTAATAAATTTCACCACTTCCTTTTCAATAAGATCAGTTGAATAACCTTCCTCCATGCAGGGTTTATTGTCCCGATGCCAATCTAACTCGCCATCGCGTATATGGGTAAAATAATCTATCGCACCGTTATAATGGCCATAAAAAGAAGTAAATCCCTGATTATTAGGATGATATATATAGTTGGAATGTCCAAGATGCCATTTACCAAAAGCTGCCCGTTCTTTGTAACCTGCTCTTTCAAGCATTTCCGGAATAAATACTTCATCCGGTGGTATACCTCCGATCAGGGTGGGCATGAATACATAATCACGCAGATTGAAACGGTCGGGGTATTTTCCAGTTATTAAACCTGCTCTTGTTGGGCTGCAAATCGGGGCTGAATAAAATCTGTTCAATGTAATTCCCTCAGAAGCAAGTTTGTCGATATTGGGCGTTTTAATTTCACTTCCGTGAAACCCAACGTCATTCCAGCCCAGATCGTCAGCAACAATGATGACAATATTTGGGCGTTCAGAATTTTTATTAGAATTTCCTGTGCATCCTGCCAAAAAAAAGCCGGCCAGCAAACAAGGAATATTTTTCAATTTAATCATGATTTTTATATTATTATGAAGAGAATCTATGCTGACTTTTAATTCCATTTCACATATACTTTCCTTTAATTTTTTAAGTGAAAATTACCCCCCTTGTCATTGTCAGTTAAAATTACCGGATAAAGTTCTTTTTGGTTCATCCCTTCTATTGGTTTCTTAATATTTATTAAGGTATTAATGTTTTATGATACCATTCGGCATACCATCATTTTTTTTATTTATTCTTCCTTTTTTGGGAATAGAGTGTTTGTATTGAATCCCAGGGCAAAACATGCATTTCCTCTGCCCATTCATTGTACATACCTATCATTTCTTTTCGTTTTTCAGGCATTTTCTTAGCGAGATCATGCATTTCAGTACGATCTTGTACCATATCATATAACTCCCAATTAGCTTGATTGTCCTCCTGCCATGTCATTACCAATTTATATTTTCCATCTCTTACGGCCTTGTTTCCTTCATGTTCCCAGAATATGGGTTCTGTATGTACCGGTTTTCTTTCTCCTTTGATAACAGGCAGAAGGCTTTTTCCAACCAAGGGTTTTATTTTATTGCCTTTGTACTCCTGAGGATAGTTTGCATTTGCCAAATCAACGCAGGTAGCCATTATATCCGGTAAAAATCCGTATTCCTGCACACGCATACCATTGTCCTCTTCCGGTATTCCATCAGGCCAGTGAACAATAAAAGGAGTTGCAATTCCTCCCTCATGATCCCAGTGCTTATATTCCCTGTAAGGTGTATTGGATGCATTGGCCCAGGCCCGGCCATAAGAGAGAATATACCCTTCTTTGGTTCCAAGTTGTTCAGCAGGACCGTTCCCCAGCTCGCTGAATTCAGCGCAGGCTCCATTGTCATTTAAGAACATAATGATGGTATTATCTATAATTCCTTTTTCCTCAAGGTAATTCACCAGTTTCCCAATATTCTGATCCATTCTGTCAACCTGGGCAGAATATATGGCTTTACGCAGGTCCATTTCGATCTTCTTTTCTTCATCAAGTGAGTTCCAATCTCTCGAATCCTGTGGTGTCAATTCCCAATTCTCATCTATCAAACCCATTTTAATCATATTCTTATATCTCTTGAGGCGGAGTTCCTGCCATCCATCCATATAATTCCCTCTATATTTTTCTATATCCTCCTTTGGTGCGTTCAATGGCCAGTGAGGAGCATTATATGCAAGGTACAGGAAGAAGGGTTTTTTGCCTTCCTGCTGAGATTCATCAATAAATTTTATAGCATTTTCAGTAAATGCATCAGTAGTATAATAGTTTTCATCTTTGATTGTGATTGTATCATTACCAACAGTAATTCCACGAGGGTATTCCGGCTTAAAATAGTTACAGGCACCTGGAATAATACCATAAAATTTGTCAAAACCACGCTGTAATGGCCATTTATCCTGAGTAGAAATGCCAAGGTGCCATTTACCGGTCATTAGGGTTGTGTAACCGGCTTCTTTCATAACTTCGGCAATTGTTACACAATTTTTATTAATGAATCCTCTGTACTGGGGTATTCCAAGATCATGTTGAGTAAAATCTGCCGGAGTATTGGTCATATGTCCTATACCAGTCTGGTGAGGATAAATCCCTGTCATCAGGGATGCTCTTGTAGGGCAACATCTGGCCCCATTATAAAATTGCATAAACTGAAGTCCGTTCTTAGCGAGTTTATCAAGATTGGGTGTATTGATTTCTCCTCCGTAGCATCCGATATCAGAATATCCCATATCATCCGACAGTATAAGAATAATATTGGGAGTTTCCGGTTCTTTTGATTCATTGCATCCCATGGTGAGAAAAAGGCATAAAACTGATGTAACAGAAGATGTTAATATACTTTTCATTGTAATGTAAATTTTGATGAGGTTAGTCTTTATTTTAATTGGTTTTAAAAAAAATTATATAAATAAACAGGATGTAAATTATACAGGCTCTGTCCTTCCATCGGGTAGTCCAACCCTGCATCAACAATGCCTGCAGCTTCCATACAGGTTGGTACAATTTCAATAAGCTCTCACTGTTGCAAATTATCATTCCTTATTGGAACCGGCATCGTATGACGCCAGGCAATAAGTCTGGAAGACATGTCTTTTACCAGCTCAGGTTCCTGCTCCACAAGGTTTTTAGTTTCTTCAGGATCGATATCAAGATTGAATAGTTGTGCATCAGTAGAATCAGCATTTATCAAAAGTTTCCATTTTCCTTCCCTCATGGCCAGGTTGGGTGAGATGAAATCGGTGTTGCCAGGTTGTAGGATATTATCACCAGGATAACTGTTATACTCCCACATAATAGGATCCTTCACATCCATTGGGGATCCCAGCAAAGCCTGACTTTTGTCCATACCGTCAAGACCCTGTGGCCATTCCACTCCAATAATCGAACAGATAGAAGGAAAAAGATCTGTAGCTGCAATGATGGTCTTATCATCCGTTGCACCTTCAGGTATATGGCCTTTCCAGCTTACAATAAATGGCATTCTAATACCTCCTTCATAAAGGCTCCATTTTCTTCCCTTAAAATTTCCTGCAAATCCCGGAGGATAAAGATTCCCTTCATATCCCTTCGGGTATCTATTGGTTTTGTAATAATAGGGCCAGTCTGTAGGACCGTTATCACTGGTAAATATGATGATTGTGCTCTCCAATAATCCCACATCTTCTAAACCTTTAACAAAACGTCCAATTTGCTTGTCTGTTTCTTCCAATACTGCAAGGAATTTTTGTTGAAAGGGATTGTCGGTTAATGATGAATACTTTTCCTGCATTTCAGGAGCTGGATTATGAGGGTCGTGCACATCTTTGGGGAATAGATTCACATAAAAGGGCTGATCCTTATGCCGACCAATAAAAGCCAGTGCGCTATCTACAAATACCCTTGTTGATTCATACTTTTCACAAAAAACTATTTTTGCCGTAGCTGAATCTGCACCACCTGTTTCGACCTTTGATCCTTCCGGTAAAAGACGGTCTCCCCAACCAACATGGCTCACAAATGATCTATCGAAGCCATATTCACTTGGAAGCGGTGCATAGGAAAGATCACGACCTCCACCCATATGCCATTTTCCAAAATGAGCAGTTGCATAACCATTCTGTTGTAATGTTCTGGCAATAGTTGGTGCCGCAGGGTCAAGAAAATCGGCCATACCACGAGCTTTGTTATTATATGACCAATTGATATAGGAATGTATTTTGTACCTCATCGGATATTTGCCTGTGTTAATGCCAACTCTTGAAGGCGAGCATATTGGCGAATTCACATAGAAATTTGTGAATTTAATGCCTTCACTAGCCAATGCATCCATGTTTGGGGTTTTCATAAAAGGATTCCCGAAACATGAAGGATCGGCATAGCCCATATCATCAATGAAGATGATTACTATGTTAGGTTTCTTGCTTGATCTTTCCCCAGATAGTCCGGTGCAGGATTGTATTATTACAGCCAAATACAATAGCAGCTTGAATCTGATAATATTTTTCATAATACTGGTACTGGAGGAATAATCCCGGTAACAACCTCGGCAATGCCTTTCTCTTGTTTTACTCCATCAATATAAAGAGGAGAAGTGTACTTCAGTGAATGAAAGGGTCGCATATCGTATCCCTGGGCGTATTCTTTCATCAGCAGCCATTCGCCCTTTATCCCTTCCAGCTTTCCACCATCCTTATGGTCAACTAAAATATTTGCATTTTTTACAAAGCAATTATTCAGATATACTCCTGCATTTGATTCAACGAATGTACCGGGTTGACCAGTGAACTGGACCTCACAATCCACAATATTCATAGGACCATTCCATGCTGCTAAACCATCATTATGGAGTCCGTTTAAAAGATCAACGGATGATTTCCGGCTTGTCCACATTTTTGCAGTATTAAAAGTATTATTCCATGAATCAAGGCAAATACATCTTCGCTCAGCTTACAGATTTTCAAAGAACTCAATACTAATCAATGAAAAAATCAGTGGGTTTTAAGTGCCCACTATTAACTATTTTTTTCATCAAATTCAATGAAAATAAATAAACAAATAGGCTTAACCAGTAATTCGCAATTCGTATTTAACCACTATGCAATACACATAAGAATGAAATACGAATTACGAAACTGGAAAAATTCCTTAAATAATCTCTATTGGTACCCCGGATTCTGCTCCAAACTTCCGTTGGAGGCAGCAATTTCATTATTTGGGATAGGTAAAAGCACATGATAATCCTCTATATTCTCTCTCGGTATTGCTAAAATTGGAGAAGTAGAATTCCGGATTGTCTCCACAAATATTCCCCAACGAAGCAAATCATATCTACGATGACCCTCAAAACTTAATTCAGTCGCTCTTTCTTTTCTGATAGCAAGCCGAAAATCCTCCTTACTTAATCCGGAAAGGTTTGTTATTCCTGCACGTTCCCGAACCAAATTAATAAATTGATAAGCATTGGCCGGGCCATTCAATTCATTTTCAGCCTCTGCGCGCATTAAAAGCACATCAGCATATCGAACTACATATTGATTATTCGCACTATTAAAAGGAATTGGCAAAACACCGGATTCCGGATTATGATATTTGCCACTTATAGGACCTGCTCCCGGTGTTGTAGTTGACACAAGCACCCATCCATTTACCGTAGTTACAAAACTTATTGCAAGCCTCTTGTCACCAGGTTCAAACCAATCCCCAAAATCGGGAAGGGGCATTATGTTTTCAAAACCCCCGTAATGATTAGTGTTTCCTCCAATTCTTTTATCACGCGACCCGGTTTGTTGGGTAGTTGTATTTCCTCTTTCGTCAAAAGCAAATTGTACATCCCAAATATTTTCGTTTACCAATGCGCCATCTTTATCAGGAAATAATTGGTGCTCATTTTGCCATCCAAACAATTTGTTATAATCAGCAATAAGGCCAAATTTTCCTGAATTAATTATGGCATCACATTGTTGAATAGCCAACGCCCATTTTTTTTCTGTTAAATATGCTTGTGCCAGAATTCCTGCAGCAGTCCATTTGGTAACTCTCCCTTTTTCTGCATCACCATATGAGTCCGGTAAGTCAGGAAAAGCCTCAAGCAAATCCTTTTCAATGAGCGCATAAACTTCAGTGACTGGTGAACGGGTTATACCTTCAAGTGCTCCTGCTCCATCCAGTACTTTATCAACAATAGGCACATCTCCATATTTTCTAACAAGTCCAAAATAATAATAAGCACGCAAAACTTTTGCCTCAGCTACCAATCTTTTTTGAAGCGTTTTATCTATTTCTTCAATTAAAGGGATATAGGCAATTGCCGTATTACATCTGGAAACGCCACCATAAGCTTCCTGCCATAATGAATTACAATCATCATTAAATCCATTGAGCCCAACAAAGTAGGTTAACGGCCGTTTGTTATGAAAACCCTGGAATGAGAAATCACTGGGTACAACCGAAACATAATACTCCCTTGGACTGGTGAATAATTTTGAATATGCAGCAGTAGTTGCAGCAATAGCATCTTTCTCAGTTTTCGGAAAATTCTCAGGTGATAAAAAACTTTGAGGATTTTCGGTAAGTATGTCTTCGCAAGAAGGTAATACAATGCTGGTTAGAAAACCAGCAATTATTAATATTTTAAATGAATTTTTCATAATCAAAAATTTTAGTGTTTTAGAAATCAAGCTTTACTCCAACGGTATAGGATTTTAAAGTTGGGTCCTGAGAATGATCATACCCTCTTTTGGTATTATCAATACCCCTGCTAATTTCAGGATCATACCCGCTATAGCTATCAAATAATAACACATTATTTCCGGCAATGTAAAGCTGGACTGATTGTAACCAATTTATTTTTTGAATCGGAAGGTTATACGATAATCGAATATCCTGTAATCTTAAAAAAGAACCATCTTCGACAAAACCTGAATTTGATACATTCATTGGTCTTGTAAATCCATCTACCGATGGAATATTTGTAGAGGTATTATCAGGTGTCCATCGGTTAACAAATTTTCTGTAAACGTTATTATCTAAAGCTTGCTCAAGTAAACGACCTGATTCATTATATATTTCGTTACCATACTACAAATGAGAAATATATATACAAATCAAATGCTTTGTATGTAAATCTATTACTCAGTCCACCAAAAAAATCAGGGTCAGCATACCCAATAATTTTACGATCCAGGGTTTCGCTAATAACTTTATCACCATCTATATCTTTATACCTTTTACCTCCGGGAAATACTGCAAAACCTGTTAAACCCGATTCATCAATCTCTTCCTGGGTATTCCAGATTCCCTCCATTTCCAATCCATAAAAAGTACCAATGGGCTCCCCTTCCTTAATTATACCAGATGCTCCACTCCAGGTAAAACTATTATTGAGTATATATCCTTCAGGTGCAATAATACTTACAATTTCATTTTTATTTGTAGAAATATTAAAATTGGTTATCCATCTAAAATCCCTACTATTAATATTTGTAGAAGTTAGGGAAAACTCGAAACCTTTGTTGGAAACTGTTCCGAAGTTAGTTAGTACAGATTCGAAACTAGTTAGCCACAATAGTGGGACATCAACCAGTAAATCCTTGGTTAATTTATCGTAGTAGTCAGCAGTGATTTGCAATCGATTATTAAAAAACCCCGCATCAATTCCAACATCAAACTGGGTTGTACTTTCCCATTTAAGATCAGGATTTCCCAAGGTATTGGCAGCAATTCCCGATACCAGGTGCTGATCCACACCAAAAATGTAATTATTGCCTCCCGGGGCTAATTTCGTTAAGGAAGCACCTGGGTCAAGACCCGGGTTTCCTAATACCCCATAACTAGCTCTAAACTTTAAGTTGTCAAAAATGTTAAGGTTTTTAATAAATTCTTCATTTCCAGCTTTCCATGCAATTGCTGCAGAAGGAAAAAGTCCCCATTTATTATTGGCGGCAAATACAGATGCTCCGTCCATTCTTGCTGATACAGTTAAAAGATATTTATTGGATAATCCGTAGTTGGACCTGAAAATAAAGGATTCCAGACCACTATTCGTTAAATTCGAATTGGCATCAGACCTTTCTGCTGCTGCAGCTAAATTATTAAACGTAAACGCATCTGATACAAAGCCTCTTGCCTGAACCAAATTAGATTTCGATTCTATGGTCTGTCTGGTATATCCAAATAATCCGCTAATGTTGTGTTCTCCAAATGTTTTAGAATAATTTAAAGTATTTTCAATAATCAGATCCAGGGTTTCGTTATTGTTTATGGTTGCTGTACCCTGATAATTTTGTTGATCATATAAAGTTGAGGGGTCATACCTGTTCCGGGTACCATTTTGTAAATTTGCTCCAACATTCAACTTATATGTCAATCCATCAATAATTTCATATTCACCAAAAATGGTTCCCAGAAGTTTATTAGTTGTGGTAATATCTATGGGTAATTCAGAGAGGGCAACCGGATTATCACTACTCAGTTCTGCTAATTGAATTTGTTGAGTATAATTGCCCTCCTCGTCATAAACAGGTAACGTTGGATCCCAGCCTATCAAATTTTTTATCCCAATTCCAAATGAACCCGGAGTATAATTTCTTCTGCTAACAATTAATGAATTCCCTAATTTAAGCTTATCAGATATCTTATGATCAGTATTTATTTGAAAGTTATAACGCTCAAGGCCGCTATTAATAGATATACCTTGCTGATCAAAATAGTTTCCCGACAGGAAATAGGTATGTTTATTATCCCCTCCTGATATGGATAAGTTATGGCTGGTCATGGGCACGTTTTCACGATACACTTCCTTTGCCCAATTGGTACCTTCTCCATAAGAATCCGGATTTGGATACATCTCTGAACCCTTTGTTTCATTTTGAAAAGCGGCAAATTCACTTGCGTTCATTACAGGGATATACCTGGAGGGAGACTGGAATGAAATATAAGAATCATAAGAAATTCTTGTTTTCCCTTCTTTTCCTCTTTTTGTGGTAATTAAAATTACCCCGTTTGAACCTCTTGACCCATAAATTGCTGTTGCAGAGGCATCTTTCAATACTTCTATAGATTCAATGTTATTCATATTTACATCATTCAAACTAAAACCTCCGATATATCCGTCAATAACATACAAGGGTTCATTATTAGCTGAGATTGAGTTACTACCCCTGATTCTGATTGAAGTTTGTGCACCTGGATCTGAAGAAGTTGGTATAGCCTGTAATCCAGCAATTTTCCCTTTTAATGCCTGATCCACGCGAAGTACATTAGTAGAATTTAACTCCTCCGTCTTGATTGATCCAACGGATCCGGTTATATCACTTTTTCTAACTGTTCCATAACCAATAGCAACCACCTCATCTAATCCAATAGCATCGGCAACCAGTGAAACATCAATGGTGGTTTGATTGCCAACTGCTACTTCCTGCGTTGACATTCCCACAAACGAAAATACCAATGTGGCATTTTCAGGAACATCCTCGAAGGAGTACTTCCCCTCCATATTGGTAACCGTACCATTGGAGGTTCCTTTAAGAACAATTGATACCCCTGGCAGCGGTTGGCCATATTCATCGGTAACGGTTCCGGAAATGGATTTTTGCTGGAGTTTACCTTCTGATTTTATATCACTGGCATCCATTATAACTACATACCGATCAATAACTTCGTATCGAACTTTTTCAGGAAGTGTATTATCCAGAATTTCTTCCACTGTCTTATTCTTTACATCAAGAGTTACTTTCTGATTCGGATCGAGTTTTGAACTCGAGAAGGCAAATCTGAACTCTGTTTGATTTTCAATTTTCTGAAACATCTGCTGATAGGTTATTTCAGTGAATTTTAAAGTGAGTTTGGTACTCTGTGAGTAAATACTCGCAGAAACCATCACGGTTGGGAACAATAAAATGAAAGTAGTTAGTTTCATAATTTTTACAATTCTTCGAAACAGAGAACGCTCATCCCCTGTTAGGAAAGGGTTTCTTTTTTTCATAAATTTGCATGTTTTAGTTAATAAAATTGATTCAATTTTCCGGGCATCGTCGGTTGCAACGACTTTGCCCGTTTTTATTTTCATTCATCCTTTATACATTTAATTTTTTGATTTTCACATCCTTTCCCTCAAACCTGTAAACAAAACCATTTGCTTTTGCAATTACCTTAAGAATGGTTTCAAGCGATTCGTATTCTTCAAACTGAACCGTGAGTGTCTCTGAGTTAAATAATAGAGGATCATATTCTATATTTATGTCATACCATTTTTCGAGCCTCGTAATAACCTCATCGAAAGGGGTTAAACGGAATATCAGTTGATCATTTTTCCATGCCAACTCAAGATTCTTATCAAAAGAATTAATCTCACTCGAGGAGGTGTTTTTATTATAAACCAGTTGCTGGCCAGGTTGTAATAGTTCATCTTCCCTTCCAATTTTCACATCAACAGAACCTTTAATCAGCGATGATTTAATCTTCGAACTCTCCGGATAAGCTGAAACAATAAACCGGGTACCTAAAGCTGTTGTAACTAAATTGCCTGAAGCCACTTCAAAAGGCAATTCCTGGTTTTTCACCACCTCAAAATAAGCCTCCCCTTCCACTTCAATCTTTCTGGACTTTACTCCATAGTCTACCGGATAACTCAATTTAGTATCTACATTTAGCCATACTTTTGAACCATCGGGGAGTATTACGCTGGTTTGTTCTCCTTTTTGAGTAGTAAGCACAAGCATCCCCCTGGCAACAGTTTGGCTGGTATAAAGATAGAGTGCAGCGGCAAGCAGGGGTAAAAACAATATTGCTGCTGCCCTAACCAAAACTATAAAGAAGCGATTCCTTACTGAGATTATAACCGAATTTCTGATTTTTTCCCGTATCTGTTCAAACTTTAATGCCACACTTTCATTTTGACTCTGTTGCCAGTTTGCTTCCAGCCAGGTAAAAATTTCTTTTTTATGGTGGATATTATTGAAATATTTATCCAATGAGTTTAACTCATCGTTTGTTAATCTCTTCCCGGAAAGAAATTTGCTGATTAGGTTCTCCTGCATTCTTATCACTCTAAATTCATTAATTTTGTGTTCAAACCTATATACGTTTGAAAATAAACTTTCCGTGACCGGGGAAGTAACTTAAATTCTTTTCTATGAAGATATTTTGCAAAAAACCATGGCTAACTGTAATTCAAAAGAGAATTGTTATGAGCGAAGATTGGCTTCTCTTTCCACCCCCATGCATAGGTAAATAGAATCCCTCAAATGATTTCTTACTTTTTCAGTAATTTCATCCCAAAGCCAGGAGCATCGGATACCCTTAGCTTGCCATTAATAATTGGATATTCTCCAAAATCAACATCATCAGAGAGACAGGTAACACCTTCAATGGTGCATACATTGCCAAGTCCGGCTGAAAGATGAGCATTGTAATTGGTTTTAAAACGGCTACCCCAGGAATGCGGACTTGCAAGCATATTGATTTTTTTGAGTTCAGGCATCAGCTTCATCCATTTCGTAAACCCATATCCTATTGTGTCTGCAAGCATTACATCCATCACTTGTTCCTTTCCCAATTCCAGACAAACATCATAATCGGGATCACGTTCACCGTCAGCATAATAGGTGTTTTCAAAGCCATTGTTGTTCATCCATCTTTTTAATTTTCGACCGGCCTCCAGCTCTTCAAAAAAAGGTTCTTCCATCCAATACAATGGAACTTCTTGAATTCCCGTTAAAAAGCTTATTGTATCCTCTAAACTATATTTGTCGTTAGCATCAACTAAAACTTTTGTATTTCGGTCTTTAAATGTATTATGAACCAGATTAACAACCTCAATATCTTTTTCAAGTCCCTCTTTATGGGGATACCACATACCACTACGCCCGATTTTAACTTTTAACTGGCGGTACCCATAATTATAATCCCACTCGCAATTTTCCAGAATTACATCCAAACCTTTGGTTTCATTTCCCGGATTTAGTTCGTCCAGATAGATCATTCCACTGTAAATGAGAGTTTCTCTGGGTCCCTGATTGCCAATTAATTCATATACAGGCTTATTCAAAATAAGCCCCATTAAATCGTGTAGCGCAATATCCACCCGGCTATCCAAGGTATCAATAATACCAATACCCGGGGTGATCAGCTCAGAGACTTTTTTATTAAGGATTAAAGGAATAATCTTGTCGGCATTTTTACTAGATACACCCCAGGCCATTGCTCCCTGATCGGTATATAGTTTTAAAACGGTGTTTTTATGATATTGGCCATGAAAATCCAGTCTGGAATTTTTCCCCACAAATCGTGGCCAATGAAACTCAACTTCCGCTAACTCGTATTTATCAATCCTATGTTCCCCAAGTTCCTTAATTTGACGTTCTATTTTTGATGAGCATGACCAAAGAGTCGGAACTAAAGTGCTGCCTGCCAGAGCTGCTCCTGATAATTTAATAAAGTTACTTCGTTTCATTTTAGTTTATTTTCGTTGAATTTCTTATATAGGTTCCTGAATTTAATATTCAAAAACCGCTGCATCAAGCAACTCAATATTTGCCTTTTTATTCGTTGCAATAGTAATTGTATTCTCACCTATTCTCAGGTAATTCATTTCTTCATCAAAAAGCACATAAAAGTTTATACTCGGTTCTCCGAATCTTGCATCAAGCTTTGTTTTCCTAAATGCATTTCCATTTATTTTAATTTCACTGTCAGTAAATCCTTTAATAGCCACAGTTGTATTGGCCGGAAGTTTTTCAAGTTCAAATGTTTTGCTAACAGTTATTGGACCTGTAATTTCTGTATTTATGCCGATGAAATCATTTTTTTCACCAAAAGGGAGATGCACGTTTCTTCCTGTTTCCGATTTCCAAACCGAAGCAAAATCAATTATTGGTTTTAAATCCGGAGCCATATAAATGGTTTTATTGATGGCTTTAATATCTTCAATCGGTATTTTAGAAACTTTGCGATCATAGGTTAAATATCCGTTCAGTTCATGCTCCACATCCGTTATTTGAGTATAGACTAACCCATTACAACCACTTCCGGCATTTAGACAACGTACAGTTTCAATGAACTTTCGATAGGCATCTTCAAAAATCTCTGGTGTACTATAGGTATGTCTTCCGGTCTCTTCAGTGAAACTGTAGCTATCTTTTGGTATAAAATTGTTATGCCCTTTTTGCTCGGGAGGATTTGATTCTGAATACCAAGTATGCCCGGGTATTGCCAGATTTATTCCTGCCGCTTCACCAATTAACAGTGCTCGTTCTCCATTTAGTTTATAGTCCGCCCCATTATTTCTTGGATAAAAAGTGTAATCATGCACATCCATTACATCCCCAAAAGCTTCATCGGTCCAACCACTTGCGCAGTTAATAATCCGTGTTGAGTCGTAATTTTTTATCCAGTTTGTATAAAATCCCGTATTATGCTGGCTCCAGCCTTCATTGAATACAATCCACATTACAATAGAAGGATGGTTGTGCAACCAATCGACCATGGACTTAAATTCTGTATGCCATTGTTTAGCAGCAGCATCGTCAATGGTTTGTCCATATTTAGGCATGCAGGTCATATCCTGCCATACAAGAAGTCCTAGTTTATCAGCCCAATAGTACCAACGATCAGGATGAGTTTTAATATGGACCCGAACCATATTACAACCTATTTTTTTAAGGTATTCGAGATCGAATTTTATTGCCTCTTCCGAAGGAGGTGTTAAACCTCCATTTGGCCAATATCCCTGATCTAGAGGGCCATACTGAAAAATCGGCTCATTGTTTAAATGAATTCTTCTATAACCATCAGCAGCGGTTTTAACCTCAATTTTTCGCATTCCAAAATAGCTGCTTACTTCATCTATAACTTTTCCATCCCTTTTCAAAATAACTTTCAGATCGTACAAAAATGGATTTTCGGGACTCCAGGCTTTAAATTCCTGAATAGGAATCATTAATTCTTCTCCACTAATTGCAGCCTTTTCTGCCACCAAACTACTTCCATCAAATACCTGAACTAATAATTCAGATTTACCCGATGTAAGGCTTGTATTTAGTTTAACCGCTGCATTATCGAAATCGGGAGTAATCTTAATATTTTCAATTGAATTTTCGGGAACCGGTTCAATCCATACCGTTTTCCAAATTCCACCAGTAGGCTGATATCGGAAACCTTGTCGGTTTTCAGGCATAATCTGCTTTCCAATAGCCTGACTCTGCCCTTCAGTAGCGTCCCAAACACAAACACTTATTGTATTTTTTCCTGAAACTAAAAAATCTGTAATATTAAAAGTAAAAGGGTCATATCCACCTCGATGTTGTCCAACTCTTTTCTGGTTTACATATATACTTGTTTCCCAATCGCTGGCTTCCAAATGGAGTAAAATATTTTGTTTATCCCATTTTCCGGGAATAGAAAATTCTTTCTGGTACCATAATACCTGATTAGACCTTAAAATTTTTCCAACACCCGACAATGGCGCATCGATAGCAAAAGGAACCAAAATTTTTCCTTCCCATTCATAAGGAATCTCTCGTGTAGTCCAACTTTTTTCTTTTGTTAAGCCCTGCAGGGGCTCGAATTCATTGGACTCAAGCTTATAATCCCATAAACCGTTAAGATTCATCCACTCATCACGAACCATTTGTGGGCGAGGATATTCAGGCAAAGCTTCATTAGGGTTGACTTGTTCGGCAAATTCCGTTTGCAAGGGTGAGGGTGCCATTTTGAAATCCACCGTATTTGAACATCCTAAAATAAAAAAACCCAGAAAGGCAGATAAAATAGTTAAATTAAAAATTCTCATAAGTTAAAATTATAAGTTGTTTAAATTTTCTTTGATTCAATTCTTTTGTTAATCCCTATTGTCTTAACCCACTATAACCTGGACAATATTATAAAAATGGTTCAGTACTTCCTTATTTTCAATTAAAATGCACTGCCTTCCACATAGCAGTAGGTTATTGCAAAGAAATAATTTTAAAATTCGCACAGATCGGCTGGAAAACTCACCCCAAAAGGATTAGAGAAAAAGAAGTAGAGATTTAATCTCCATGATTGATTAAAACTCTACTTCTCTTAAAAGCTTAAAACATGTTATGCTCCAATCCAATATCTCCAATAATACCCACTATTGATATCCATCATTTTGAACTAAATTTTCATTAGCATCAATTTCAGGTTGTGGAATAGGAAATAAACGGTGGAAGGGTCTGGCCAGGCTTTTCCCTCTATCCAAAGCATTTTGGATGAACCTGTCGTGTCTAATTAAATCCGGCCTTCTTTTTCCTTCACTGTAAAACTCCCAAGCTCTTTCATCCAGTATTTTATCTATAAAAGTAGCCTGATCCGGAATATCAGTAAGAGTATAATCTTCTAGTCCCGCTCTATTTCTTACCTCATTTAATAAATCTAAAGCCTCTTGAGAGACAGTACCAGTGGACATTACCAATCCTTCTGATCGGGTTAACAATATTTGGGAATACCTGATATAGGGTACATCCTGACCTCCGATTAGTGGATCTGCCGTATCCTCATCAATAGGGTACTTAAAACTCCTTGGATGATTATATTTATCACCTGTTGGTCCTTCGTTTGGATCAAGTAAGTTTACAAAAACCCCTTTACTTGAAATATACTCTGTAAGAATCAAATCAGCTCTTTTATCGTTTGCATCAAAGGTGTGGTAAAATGCATCCTGAATAGTTGACTGGGTTGCAGCATTTACTACACTGGTAGGATAATCTCCCGGAAGCACATTTCGGGTCCAGTTAGATTCCAACTGGTTCAACGTCTATGTTAGGGAAAACATAAATCATTTCATTATTACCTTCATTATCCAATGCAAAAATATCCGCATAATTAGGCAATAATTGGTAAACCCCTAAATCAATTACTTCTTGAGCTGTTTGTGCGGCATCACGCCCATTTTTTTGCATTTAACTGAAACTGGGCCAACACGCCTAAAGCCGAACCACGAGTTGCTCTGCCAAATTCAGTTTGCCGGTACTGTTGTCGGCAGTAACAGGAGCAGCTGCTGTAAGTTCTGAAATCACGAAATCTTCAATCTCCTGAGTTGAGGCACGTTCCGGAAAAAGTTCATTTGTATTCTCAGTAATCAAAGGAACTCCTCCAAACCAGTCATAAAGAAAATTATAAGCAGTTGCCCTAAGAAATTTAGCTTCCCCCAGATATCTATCTTTAAATGTCCTGACTTAATAATGGATGATCTGGAATCAGCCGTCACCAATATATTTGCATCCCTTATAGCCCTATAGTTTTTACGCCAATAATCCTGGATAACAGCAGTCCATGCCCAGGATCAAAACTAAAATCCTGATACTTTCTTAGTGTATTATTATAATAAGATCCAATATAATCTTCAAATACATCTGTCGTGCATTCATTTAAAGCGATATAGTCGGCGGCACCTCCCCATCCATTTAATTGACCATTGGCATAAGCTGAAGCTAAAAGTGCTTCAATACCTTCTTGTGTATCCAAGAAAGCGTCCCGAAAATTCAGATTTTGGTTCAATTTCTAACGGTTTTTCACAGCTCGATAGTAAAAAGAGCTAATAAACCTAATGGCAAATACTGAATATCTATTTAATAATTTCATTTTCATTTTAGTTTTAAAATCCTACATTAATTCCTAATTGAAATATCCTTGATGACGGATAAGGCAGTACGATCTAAACGTAGCTCCTGATTGCCCCAATGAATTAACATCCGGGATCATATCCTGGATAGTCAGTTATCATGAATAGATTCTGTCCTCCAATAAATACATCAAGAGACTTTAAAAAGTTTATATTAGTCCATAGGAACAGCGTATGACAACTGCACATTCTTTAAACGAATAAAAGATGCATCTGATACTAAAAAACTGTTGGATTGCGAACCTCCATATAAACTTGAAGTTTATTGCAGATGGCCATTTATTAGCTTGGATTTTCCGGAGTCCAACGATTAAGCAATGGTTCTGCCAAGCGGTTTCTATAAGTATCATTTGGGATAAAGCGCATCATATAGTTGCCCAATTCATCAACTCCTGACCTAAAGCCCCATCAACAAATATATTAAGCTTGAAAATTCTTATAACTGAAGTGAATTGTTAATACCGAAGGTGAAATCTGGATAAGGATTACCTAAAACAACCCTATCATGCATCAGTAATTTGGTCATCTTTGTTAACATCCAGCCATATTGGGTTTCCTGGCACTATAGTTCGGTTGAGCAGCAATAGGGTCCTGTCCTTCTTGAAAAATTCCTATTGCTTTAGTCCCGTAGTACGAATAGAGCGCTTCCCCTGGTTTAATAAGTGATGATATTGGTCGCATTTATATTGGATAATCTCTGGTATATTACCTAAACTTACTACCTCATTTTTAGAGGTTGAAAAATTTAGATCCGTTGACCATTGCAAAACCCCGGTCAAATTAACGGTACTAAGCATAACTTCTATACCTGAATTATCAACCTGGCCTACATTACTGGCAAGTATTGAAAACCCGGAAGTACTTGGTATTGGCAGGTTAAGGAGTAAATCTTTATTTGACTTTTTATAATAATCGATACTTCCTCTTATTCTGGATTTTAAAAAGCCGAAATCCAATCCAAAATTCAGCTGTTCAGAAGTTTCCCATTTTAAATCCGGGTTTGGTATCCTGGAAGGAGATACGCCCGATACCTGTTGTCCACCAATAACAGCAATAGGCACCTCCTGAATAGGTAGCAAGCGCACGTCCAATTCCAATATCATCGTTACCAAGTTGTCCCCAACCTGCTCTTAATTTTAAATCGGAAATACATTGAAGAATCTTTCCAGAAATGATTCGTTTATTTATTCTCCAGGCTCCGGAAAAAGAAAGAGAAATAGCCATATCTCTTATTTGCTCCAAAATTGGAAGACCCATCAGCTCTTATTGAAGCTGTAAATAAATACTTATCCTCAAAGCCATAATTAATCCTACCTAAATAAGACAACAATCTACGTTCTGAAGCAAAACTACCCACTTGATTTAATGCCTGAGTTCCTATCCCTAAATCATTTGTTTCAATAACATCTGAAGCAAATCCCTGGGTTCCAGCAGAAACGGTCCTATTCTCAAAAGACTGATAGGTGTTTCCTATCAATGCAGTAAATGAATGCTTATCAGCAAACGTTTTAGAATAGGTCAAAATACCTTCTAGCAGCGTATTTGACAATGCACCATCTATAATAGTGGCAATACCTCCTGCAGATTCACCTTGTTGAGATATCCTGTTTGAATAAATATCTTTTCGTTTCGTAGTTCTATCAGACCCTAAGGTGATTTTAGCTTTTAAATCAGGATGTGATGCTATACTCTCCATAAACATTTATGATGGTACGATTAACCTCTTCTTTTACTTTTTGTCCATTTATTAAAGCATAAGGACTATCTATAGTTAATGCAAATAATCCCATCTTTATCTGGTCTAAAAACACTACCATCATCATTAAAGATAGGATTAACGGGTGGAGTTATTCAGTGCCAAATAAACGGCATCACCTTGTTGATTAATGGAAAATCCATTTACAGGAACCTGTTTATTCTTTTCAAACGAAGTATTTAATTTAATTCCAAAAGTGAATTTATCACTAACCTTTTGATCTAAATTCAATCTGAGCCTGATAACGATTGTAACCTGTATTCTTTATAATTCCTTCCTGATCATAGTAACTAATTGACGAATAATATGAGGTTCCACCTGATTGTCCGGATAAAGATAAATTATGGCTTTGTGTAGACCCTATTTGCAATATCTCATCTTGCCAGTCTGTTCCGGCTCCTACAGAATTGATAAAATCATCATCAAAAGGCGCTGTAAAACCTCTTTCTATTTCCAATTGGTTCATAACATCAATATACTCTGACGTACTTAATAAATCAATTTTTTTTCTAATCTGGGAAACAGAATAGCTCGTGTTATAATTAAATTTAGGACTAGTACTTGTACCACTTTTAGTAGTAATAAGAACTACACCATTAGCCCCTCTTGAACCATATATAGCTGCTGCAGAAGCATCTTTAAGAATTTCAATAGATTTAATATCGGATGGGTTTATTGAATTTAAAGGATTGTTCTGGGGTAATTGACCGTTAAATCCACTATTTAATTCTCCAGTTGCAGTAGAAACGTTGTTAATCGGAAATCCATCTACAACATAAAGAGGTTCTTGACCTGCCGTTATTGAACCTGTTCCTCTTATTCTAACAGAAACACCACCACCTGGTGCATGGCTTGATTGTGTAATCTGCACACCAGCAGCCCTTCCCTGTAGCAACTGATCTACCGAAACTGGATTGACTTGGTTTAAATCATCTTCGTTAAGCGAAACTACCGATCCTGTTAAATCACTTTTTTCTGATCGTTCCATAACCTATGGCAACTACCTCATCTAACCCAATAGCATCGGTGGCCAGTGAAAACATCTATGGTGGTTTGGTTGCCCACTGCTATTTCCTGGGTTAACATTCCCACAAATGAAAATACCAATATGGCATTTTCAGGAATATTCTCCATGGAATGTACTTCCCGTCCATATTGGTCACTGTTCCAATGGAGGTTCCTTTAAGAACGATCGATACCCCAGGTAGCGGTTGGCCATATTCATCGGTAACAGTTCCGGAAATGGATTTTTGCATGTGAGTCTTACCTCTCTGATTTCATATTACTCGTCATCCATAATAACTACATACCGATCAATAACTTCATATCTGACTTTTTCAGGAAGCGTATTGTCCAGAATTTCTTCCACTGTCTTATTCTTTACATCAAGATTAACTTTCAGATTTGGATCAAACTTTGAACCCGAAAATGCAAATCTAAACTCTGTCTGATTTTCAATTTCCTGAAACATCTCGCTGATAGGATATTCCAGTAAATTTTAAAGTTAGTTTCGTGCTCTGTGAGTAGATACTCGCAGAAACCATCATGGTTGGAAACAATAAAATGAAATGTGGTTAGTTTCATAATTTTTACAATTCTTCGAAACAGAGAAAGCTCATCCCCTGTCAGGAAACGTTTTCTTTTTTTCATAAATTTGCGTGTTTTAGTTAATAAAATTGCTGATTAGGTTCTCCTGCATTCTTTTCACACTTCATTCATTAATTTTGTGTTCTGACCTATATACGTTTGAAAATGAACTTTCCGTGACCGGGGTTGTGATGTTAAATCCACAGGGCAAGTTTTTAATTCTTTTTCATCTCCAGGCGAATAAAAGCGAGCGCCTTGCGCAATTGGGTGTCAACTGTATTTACGGAAATGTGTAACTTTAACGCAATTTCTTTGTAAGACAGTCCTTCGATTTTGTTTAGTTTGAATATATTCTTTCTTTTTTCCGGTAATCTTTCAATCAGTGTAAAAATCATTTTTTCCAACTCCGAATACTCAACCATTGCAAGCGTATTCAAACCGTTTTTATTCCCCCCATTCAATTGGGAGCAAAATTCTTCCAGGTATTTTTGTTTATGCAATCTCTTTCGCAAAATATCCACGACCATATTTCTGGAAATCGCAAAAAGATAGATTTCTAATTTTTTATCTTCTTTTATTGATTCTCTGCTTAACCAGAGTTTCAGATATATTTCCTGTAATATGCTTTCACAATCTTCACCCAAGGGCAGCACTTTTAGGAGAAATCCTTTTAACTTTCCTTTAGTTCTGTGAAAAATCAATTCAAAGGCCATTTCATTGCCACCTCTTAATTGATCAATGAGCTCACGTTCAATATCTTTATCGAATCCTGCCAATTAGCTCAATTTTAAATTATAGTTAGTAATATACTAAGTTAAGAAAGTAATTTTAAAATAAAAAGCTTGTCCTTAAGTTTTTGCATTTCCTGGATGAACCAGTTTAGGTTTTCCGTCTGAGACTCATTTTCCCGGATTGGTAAAGTAAGAAAAAACAGGAGTCAAAGAACAGACTATCACCTTTCATTCAGTTCCTGAGGTTTTTCGGTGCCATTCCAATAACCGCCCTGCCAGTTTCCCCGCGAGATCATCATGCGATCTTACCAGATTACTACGTTCCCCCGGATCTGAGGATAGGTTGTACAGTTGCAGTCCCGTTGAGTCGGTTTCCATCAGCAGCTTCCAGTCTCCTGACCTTATAGCCAGCCTGGGAGAAACATACTCCTCTTTTCCAGGTCGCGGATCGTTGACGTAATACCAGTAAAGATCTTTAGTGCGCGAAAATGGTTCATCAAACCAGGCGGAGCTTACATCTTCACCGTCTAGTTCCTGATCCAATGGAAGCGGGGCATTGACCAGGCTACATAGAGAGGGAAAGAGGTCAGCGGCTGAAAAAACCGTTGTGCTATCCCAGGCATTTTCCCTGATGTGCCCAGGCCATGAAATGATAAATGGCATGCGACAGCCTCCTTCGTAAAGGCTCCATTTTCGACCGAAAAAGGGACCCGTGCTGCCCGGAGGCAGGTATCCTTCCTGGTAATACTCCGGCCAGTCCGTCGGACCGTTGTCGCTGGTGAAGATGATGATCGTGTTATCAATGATCCCCATTTTCTCCAGCCCGCGGAGGAAACGCCCTATCTCCTGGTCGAGATGGTCCAGTACAGCAAGAAATTTCTGCTCATAGGGATTGTCCGTAATCCCGGCATATTTTTCCGCCTCTCCCTCTGCCGGAAGTAAAGGATCATGGACATCATAAGTCCAAAGGTTGACATACAAGGGCTCTTTTCGGTTCCTGGAGATAAAGTTCAGGGCACTATCCACCCAAATGCCGGTAAGCTGATGTTTGTGATCAACCCAGTATGCCTTGCCAGGGGTGGTCTGGGCTGATATAGAATCATAATGCTCCCCCACCATACAAAGTTTATCTCCCATACTGTATTTATCGGTCAGAGCCTTATCATATCCGAATTCTTCCGGCATGGGGGCATCGTCAATGCCTTTGCCGCCACCAATATGCCATTTGCCAAAATGACCCGTCTTATAACCAAGCTTCTTTAATTGTCTGGCCAGGGAAGGAGCTTCCGGAGGCAGGTAATCCGCCATGTTTCGCTCCAGGTTAGACTCACGGGTAAAAAAATAAGAATTCACCCTCCAGCGCGCAGGAAACTGCCCTGTAATAAATGACACGCGGGATGGCGAGCAAACGGGAGAGTTGACATAGAACTGGGTATAAGAGGTACCCGTTTCGGCCAGCCTGTCCAGGTTAGGTGTATTGATCAATTCATTGCCATAACAGCTCAGGTCCCCATACCCCAAATCGTCAGCTAAAATAAGGATGATATTGGGACGAGGCGCATTTTCATTTGAATTTTTGGAGAGGCATCCTGTTAAAAGGAATGTTATGAGTATTATCCACGTGTATTTCATAATTCAAAATGTTTTATGCCTTCTGGTTTACTTCATGTATCTGATTGCTATGTTAACTTTAGAAGGGATTTCAATGTCCGGGTCGCCTTATAGTTTCTCCCATAAACAATTTCGAATCCTGGAAGTTTAAAAAAATAAGATGAAGAGGAGAACTGTACCCTCTTTATCTTTCCTTTGCTAAAATCAATTTTACAGGGCCCAGCAGACCGGAAGGCAACAGAGGATCATCTTTTTGATAGATTCTCCCCCTTGTGGTCCAGGTAACTCTTTGTGAAGCAGGACGGGGTTCTCCATTAACCATCCATTGAGGCAATTCTTTCGGTAATGATACATTTCCTACTATTTTCCAATCTACCTCTTCCGGAAAATACTCATCACCAATCATCCGGTTGGGCCAAAGATTAGTCACTTTAATCTCAAGAGTATTCTCTCCTTCATTTAATAAATGGGTGATATCAGTCCGAAAAGGAGGTTTCCATAACATCTCCGCTTCCTGGCCGTTAATCAATACCTGAGCCATCTCTTTAACCTCTCCTAAATGGAGTAATACATGCATCCCTTTTTTCAGATCTTTTTTATTAACGGGCAATTTTGTTGTATAAGTGGCAGTACCTGAGAAATGTCTGATATTAAAGTCCGGATGTGTAGTCCAGTCGATAAGTTTATCCAGTTGCAATGGTTCCTGGGGAGCTCCTCCTTCTTTTGGGAATTGCAGAGTCCAGGTCCCCCCAACGGGAATTTCCTCTTGAGCCTGGATTGAAGGCTCTACCTTTATTACTTTGTCGCTAAAAACAACAAATACAGAACCAAACGGATCAAGATGAAGGTTCGATTTGATCCTATCTTTACCCTCGGATCCATAAAAAATTGGAGCATATTTTTTACCATTGGCCGGATCCCAGAGTGATATTCTCCTCCCTGCCGGTTGACGAAATCTGGCTTCTATGTCAATTGATTTATCTTCCTGATTGGACAGGAAATAGACATCACAATCGGCCATTTGCCGATGAATAAACCAAATTTCAGGATTATTCTCAGTAGAATTATAAGTAAAATCGGCGGGAATATTTAATTCATTCATGATACCTTCCAAATTCTCACGGGATACAATTACCTTGTCCTTCCATTTCTCCTGAACAATTTTTTGAATTTCAGAATCTCCATTTTCCAGTTCATCTATGCCTAAAGAACCAATTGGTAATTGGGGGGTAATCACAACCGCACCCGCCTGAATTAATTCTGTAATCCGGCGAACTACTTCAAGGCGTAACCTTTTTTTATCAGGAAGAAGAATTACTTTATAATGCATTCCACCTGGTAATACTATTATTCCCTTCTCCACCCGTGCATCCAAAAGAGCCTGAAAATCACAACCATCAAAATCATATCCCCGGGGAATAGCAGGTACAAAATCCTCCCTTCGTCCCAGACGACTGGGAACCTCTGAGCCAATAAACGCTAAAATATCGGCATGAAATTCCCCTTCCTGTAACATGAATTCACATCGGGCAAGATATTTAAACCAAGCTTCCACAGGTCTTCCCCACCAGGTATTTCCGCTATTATTGTGCAAACCATACCTACCCATGGTAAAGCCGGGTTTTAGATCCGGATAAGGTTGATGGGCATAGGTGTGAAAAACAAATTTATTGACCCCTTCACAAAAGGTTTTATCACCCAGCGCTTTTAAGCTAAAAGGGTGTTCAATCCATGTAGCACTTGCTGGCTTGCTGGTATAAGCCTCGGTTGCAACTGTTTTTTTCCCAGTTATGTGGGCAGCCGAAGCAGCCACCCTGTTATCCAGGCGAACCCCATCCCATTTGTCAGGACCAGTCCAAAATTCACCCATAGGTATTTGTGGAATACGTTGATATCTTATGGGATCATATAAGTAAGCAACTCTTCCTGAAGCCTCCCCAACATAGGTTAGCCCCTTTTCTTCTGCAAATTCAGCAACTACCTGGTAATATTTTTCGATAATCTGATCAGCAAGAAAGTGTCTCCATTCCCATAAAAACCGGTCGCTTTCTTCATATCCTTCAATAACCACTCCTTCTGTAAGCAATGGTATCCAGTGGAGAAGATCCAGTCCTTTTTGGGATTGAAATCTTTTATCCAGATCTTTGGTCCACGTTTGAATTCCAGCCTCCCAACTATCGTTCTCTAAAATCTGAAAGGATTGAAGTCCCTTTTCACTATACCTGTCGGCAAGTATTCCAACAAAATTATCGAGATGAAAGCGGACGGCATCGGCATCAAATTTATTGACTTCTAACCCAAATCCCTCCTCAGTCGCTTGAACATTCGTTTTTCCTGTACTGGTATAACCAACACGCATAATGGTCCAATTTCCTTCCGGAACATCCCATTCAAAATGACCATTTTCTTCCAAACCATTGCGAAACACCTGAATCTGATCCTCCGAAACAATGTGATCTTTGGACAGGTTCATCTGATTATATTCCGGCCCGGGATCCTTAGCTAATAAAGGAGCCTCTCCTCCGTGCTCACGGACTCGTACCCAGCCTGCCTTTGTTTCCCAATATTGAACGGCAGTGCATGTGGTGAGTTCCAACTCTGAAATAGATAATTTTTTTCGTGAAAGATCTTTACCTATAAAAGACATCCGGAATATTTTGCCACGGGTTTCCGGAAAAGTAACCGTAATAGTCCCTTGAGGAGAATCACGGAAACACCAGTTTAAATTAAAAGAAGCGATTTCCCGAAAATCCCTCCCATTTTCAGAGACTTCCAGGGTGCCAGGTATGGACTGGGGAATATCATAACCTACTATGTCCTTTAAGATCAATGTTTGGGCAGTAACCATCTCCTGAAATTCCATTGTAATGGAATTCATTACCGGAACATTTTCAGATTCAAGTATAAAGCTCGCACTGGTTTCACGATTATTGTCAATAAGATTTTTCAATTCAGATTTGGATATAGTCCCTTCCATGGACACCCCGGAATTGATGCCATTGATCCGTTTTCCATTTGGGGTGGGAAAAGCGATCACCGCAATATCCTGATAATAATCTTCTACAAAAGGTTTTTCAGGTGTTGAAGGCCGAACCAAGCTGGAAGAAAATCTGACCGGACCCCTCACATTAGTCTTACTCCAGGCAAGTTTTTTCATTGAAAGTTCAGGGGTGATCCATGGACCACCAGACATACTCCAACCATCACAATTAAAAATACCCAGCTTTAACCCGAGCCTTTCACACTCCGATGCTGCATGATCAAGCATTTCAATCCATTCATCAGTCATAAAACCTGCCTTTCCTTTAGGCATGTCCAACTCTGTATTAAAAATAAGAACAGCTTCTAACCCGGCCCGTTTCATATTTTCCAGATCATAGCTAATTCCGGTCTTGGTAACATTTCCATTTGCCCAGTGCCACCATGTCCAGGGTTTGGCATCTTCCGGAGGATTGAGAAAAGATTCTTCCAGTTGTTTCAAAGGCATTGAGTTTTGTTCGGGTCTGGGTTGACATGAGATAATAATTAAACAAAGTATTAAAAAGATAATTGTTTTCATATTTAGCATTTTAATAATTATCAACATTTCTTTATCAATAAATATAATTATGATCGCCTATTTATATCCTAACTTTTCACAAAATGATCTCCTTTTTTAGCCTTGCCCAGTTCTTCCCATGAATCGATTTCTGCACCTGGGTCGCCTTGTGGTTTCATCCAGTTATCCAATTTATGCGAAACTCTCTAATAATGTGGAGCGATTCAAAACCAATATGACCTCCTAAATCCCAGTTGTCCATTTACAAAATGGCATTCCTGCTCCTTGCTCTGAAGTTAAAATAACAATTGTTTGGTCTCACTTTCCCCGCGAATTCAATTGCCAGAAACAAGTTCCTAGACAATGATGCTTTTTCCTACAAAAATCAAAATACTACTTTGATTTAACAACAATTCTCATCAATGACAAAGGAAGCATGGAATATTTAATTCGGTTGCCTTTCACTGAAATTTTATCAAAGACCGGTACAATTTTCTCATTATCCCAACGGTTCCTTAAAGCAAGATCATCACATTGTATTATCATGAGTTCAGCATCCTTTTCTGATTCAAAACCTTCCATGAACAAGTCTATTTTCTGTGCCGAATCCGCATCACGGTTGCAAACAAAAATTGAAATTGTATTCCCATTCTCATCCATTAATGCCGTGGCATCAACCACCGGTATATTTTCCTTTTTAATAACGAATTTCCCGGAACTGTTAAATGTTGGTGAACTGGTTTTGACATTTAAAGGAATTGTTCCATTTTGGCTTGCATACATAAATTGACTCCAGTAAACCGGCTGGGTATAAATAATTCCCTGGTCTTTTCTAAGTCCACCTCCATGGTTCATTAAAGCACTTCGGGTTACCAATTCCACAAGCCCCTTACTACGAATGCAGGTATTCATAATTCCAGAGTACCACAAGGCACCGCTGATGCTGGTCACATTTCCTACGGAACGCGGCTGGGGCCAATCCATCAATTCAGTGATGGCTATTTTAGGCTCAACATTAGCCTTTTGCATGGGCTCAACAACTAATTCTTGCAGGAAATCCGGGTAATTTTCAACATATGCCACCAGGTCTTTCCATACTTCGACCGGATCAGGATTATCATCAGCTATCCTTCCAACCAATGAATGAACGGATATTGATCTTACCAAATCCCCATTATATTCCATCAGCTTATAATTCCATTCAGGATCAACTCCCCGATTAATTGGCACAGACTTCTCCAATACCCGAATCAATCCATTTGCGACCAATGAAATACTCGAATCAGCTTTTAATAACTCCGGCGCAAACATGGCATAACGTCTTGCATAACCATCTCCGTCGGTAAAGCCTATTTGCCATTCTCCACAAAGCTCGTTGCCAACCTCCCATATCTTAACATGGTATGCTTCCTCTGATCCGTTGGCCGCCCGTAATTTACCCATTTGTGTTGTTACCGGGTCGTTACAATACCTGACCCAGTCAGCCGCTTCTTCGGCCGTTCCATTGCCCGCATTCACACAAATCATAGGCTCTGCCCCAATTAATTTGATAAAGTTTATCCACTCATCTGTCCCAACATGATTCCATTCCATTACATTCCAGGCAGGATTAGGCAGTACAGGCCTTTTATCAATCGGACCGATACCGTCGCGCCAATGATACCCACTTACAAAATTACCTCCGGGAAAACGAAGCAAGGGAAGCTTCATGTTTTTTAGTAATTCAATCAATTCAGGTTCCCAGCCATCGATATTGTCATCGGGGAAACACAATATCCTTGAAAATTCAGTAATTGTACCCGGTTTAACAAGCAAACGCAGCAAATATGGATCTCCCTTTTTGTGTCCGGTATAGTTAAGCTTGATTTTCTTATTAAAGCTTTCCCAATTGGAGTTCAGTTTAAAGCTTGTTTCCCCCAATAATGTCTCATTAAGATCTAAAAATTGTAAAACAACTTCTGTTTGCCCATCTGAACGGGCAGCTAATGTCACTTCATAACCGGTTGTGCGATGAAGTGGTAAAAATACCCCCGTTTGAAGGTAAGCTTCCTGATCTCCGGCTTTAAGCTGCTGAAAGTCACGATTCCCGTCTTTCAACAACCTTCCCTTTATGTTTCCGGATGATGCCCAATAAGCGGCAAAGCCGTTTTTCGAATCATCAACTAAAGAAGATATTTTGAAGCTTTCCTGAAAGTTTTGAAGATTCCTTTCTATGCTGGCAGGCCAATAGTCGGCTGGAACAAATTCAGGATTTTCCACTTCTTGAGCCCATGCTCCGCCGTAAACATTATTCCCCAGATGTTCGGTAAACAAACCAAATATATTTCTGGATATTGGGGCTTCTTTTTTACTGGCATCAATAGTTATTTGAACCTGTGCAACTGCCGCATGAGCAATAAATAGAATAAAAAATAAAATAAATGTTTTGGAATATTTCATAGTAAATAAACTTTTCGCAGGTTAATAATTAATTTATAAAGAATGCTTGTTAATCCTACAATCTTTTAAAACGGATTAAAGTTAGTGATTTAGGTTCAAATACATATTCACCTTGCAGATTTAACTGAACATCCCTAATATGTGGGACTACAGCAAAAGGACGCTGAGGTGTATTTTTAATCGTCCCGTCACTGCTTAATGTGGTTATTGTTGCATTAACCAATTTGCTTTCAGCACCAATTTGAAGTTGAGTTGAAATACTATCATCCTGAAGGTTAACAATCTTAATCACTATTTCATTGGTTTCAGAGTCGAAGCCTGCCGATGAGAACAGATAATCTTCATTAAGTTCTTTTTCATTTTTACCCAGCAGATTTTTGGAGTCGTACCAAACATCGATCTTGTTATCGCGGAATAGTTTCGACATGTAATAATTGAATGTTTTAAAACTTTTTGAGTTCGTATGAAAATACAGAGGGTTTCCCCGACCTTCAGTAAAATCCCAATTGCGCAACAATGGACGATCGGCCATCATTGGATTTAAATCGCCATTACGTTCCATATTCATCATAAACACAGCTTCTCCCAGTACATCAAGAGGATGTTTCCCTCCAATTCCTAATTCTCCGATAAAATTATCAGGTCCAGGTCGTTGGTATTGATCAAATTTGTAATAATTTTCAATTACCCATGGGATATCTTTATAATAATGCTCATCAAATATTTTAACGGTGGAAGGATCGATAAATTCAGCAATCCTTTCCCTTTTCATATCCGCATCTCCTTGTTGCCCGATAACACTGTTTGCAATTATTTTCAGCTCTGGGTATTTCGACTTTATAGCCTTATAAAATGCATCATAATACCGATAATATGTTGGGCCGGCATCTTCATTCCCAACTTCTATATATTTTAAAGGAAAGGGTTTAGGATGACCATTCTCCGCCCGCTTGCTACCCCATTTTGAATCTACAGGTCCTATGGCATATTCAATGGCATCCAGGGCATCCTGAATATAATCCTGCACATCAATAAGAGGATGATGATGCTCATCTTTTTCATCAGCTTTAAATACCCAACCTGTGCAAACCATACCTGTTGGAGGCACAAACATTGCATCACAATGAAGGTATTCACAAAGCTCGTAAAACTCATGATAACCTAATCCATCCGTTCTGTAATTTGGCGACCATTTTGACCATGCTCCCGGCCGTTTTGACAGATCTCCTATGGTTTCTTTCCAATAATACATGGTTTCCACATTCACACCATGAACAATACAACCTCCCGGGAAACGCAAGAAATCGGGGGCATAATCAATCAGGTTTCTCATAATATCCGCCCTAAAAACTGTCCTCCCGTTATCCCAGGTATCACCTGGGAAAAGGGTAACAACATCAAGAAATACTTTACCTTTCCCAACAGGTTCAAAGCACAACATCCCTTTTTCTGTACATGTATTTGCTTCAATGGAAAAATTAAATTTCTCCCACTCGGTGGTCAATTCAGATACTTCAAATGCATCTGAAATCTTTTCGCCAGTGGAATCGCACAAAAAAACATTTAGGCTTCCATTAAATTCTTCTGCTCTCGAATAAAATGAAAGATTATACCGGTTACCTTGTTTAAAGTACATCCCGAAAAATCCGCTATTTACTACACTTCCATTGCCCCTGGACGAGTTTCCTTTTGCCAAAATTTTCAAGGAATGTGGATTGAATTTATTCAATGGGTTTGTATCGACTACCTTCAGTTCTATATTCTTGTTATTCAACGGATATTTACCCCATCCCACCAAAGGATCTATAGAGTATTCTTTTTTCTTTGGATTCCCTGTCGGATCTGGAATGTTCGTATAATAACCATCTTTGACTTCCAATCCCCGGGGAGGGTTTGCTTCTTCCAAGGCGCTGTTACGAACCATTTCGGCATAAAGCCCTCCCTCTCCCATCATTCCGATCTCTTCATAATGCCAGCCATATTCAATAGGAGAAACTTTTCTGGAATTGGACAGATTGATCTTAAGTATATTCTTTTCGCTTTTTTCAGTTTGAGCGAAAATGCTAAAACAATTTTGAATGAAAATTGCTACAATAATTATTATGAATTTTGATTTTTTCATTGCTATTATTTTATTGATCTTGGTTTTTCAAAAGTCGATGAAAAAAAATAAATCTATTGAAGTAAACTATTCATTTCAAAGTGCAATTAAAATAAATAGATTAGTGTTTTTAAAAGAAGCAGAATTATAAAAACAAACATCAAATAAAATGCAAGCTGAATAAACATCGCTTTCCTTTGTTCCGAAAATTTCATCTATTTATAATTGTTTATTTTTAAAGTTGTCATATACAACCTGGTGGATAATCAAGCTTCCTATTGATAATTACTTAGAATGCTGTTTCATGTACCGTTCGTACGACTCCCCCGTTTAGTTTATCAATATTAACCGATCCGAATAAACTCTACTTTTAGTAATCAGTTTCATGAAATACAACCCGTTTTTCAGAATTCCAAGGTTTATTTCTCCGGTACGCACATCTTGCAAGCAGGTAACCGATTTCCCGTTTATATCGAAAAATTGAAACTGTCCTTTTTTTTCAAGAACTTCCTCCGAAAACACAATACTTTTAGCCGCAGGATTGGGATAAAAGAGATGAAAACCTGATCGATCTTCAATGGTGGGGAAAGCCGTCTCCTGCCCTTTAAAACTATTGGCTATGCCCTTACTCATGATCAACTTTATTTGTTTGGGACTCAGTACTTCCCTGGTCCAAAAGAGGTCGTCAAGGCTTCCATACAGAAAGGCTTTATCCTCTGTTTTAAAGGCTCCCAACACAAACGGGCCCACTGATTTTTCAGTACCAAAAGCAGCAATCCCATTTAATATTCCGTTAACATAAATGCTTTTAACACCTTTCTCAGCATTGTGAACAACAGCGATATGGTACCAGGACCCTGCCTTAATAACCCCAAAGCTTTGTGCCCGTATCCCGCTCTCAAAAGAAGCCGGCATGTCGCCATTCAATATTTCCATCATAATCCTTCCCGGAGGGTTGCCGATACTCGGATCTTTTTGGTGCAATATTGTCATCCCTGCATTGGCTATACTGGTCGATTGATCCATTTTTACCCATGCCCCGAGTGTGCTGCTCTCTGATCCCACATTTATAAGGGCATCCTGCGTAGTCACATAAGCAGTATTATTGAAACTCAATGCTTTCCCAAATTTACCCTCGGTGTAAGTTTCGGTTCCTCGGGTTAAGTTCAATACCACATTTTCTGGCGAAGCATCGGTCAGATTATTATCAAAAGCAAACTCCATAAAAAATTTTGACGAATCAGGGGGTAAGCAAGGATCATCCTCGTTTACAAAAAGCTCCTGGATTTTATAAAAATCATCTATAAAAGTATAATTGAATTGCTTCTCTCCAGTTTCAGAATCATCTTCAATGGTAACTGCCGCAATTAAATTATTAAGCATCCATGGCAATTTATTTCCATCAAAAGAGGTACCCCAGCTAATCTGGTATGAATAAGTGGCAAGATGGAAAGATTTGTACCGGGACAAAATTTCATACACTTCCAACAGATAATGTTTCCTTTCCTCGAACCATGAAGACATACTCAAAAAGTCATCCCATTCTTCTTTTGGACGACGATCGTTTAATGCATAGGAAATGAATTGATATACCAACATATCAGTGGAATATCCATACTTCAAGGCAAATTCTGCCGGGATGTAATTTTGCATATTTTCCTTCCACCAAAAAATTAATGAAAATTCAGTAAGCAGAATTTTCTGGTCATCTCTGATTTTATCATTCGCATAACTGTACATGGAAATAATATCGCTATTGTATTTATGATGAACATGTAAATCGATACCTTCAATCCATGACTTTTCTTTTACAAATTCAAGCATTTTAAGTACCCCCTCGGTATCGCGATAGATATCATATAACCTGTTGAAAGCCCCAAAATAAACCGGTATATCCTCTTTACCGGTTCTGTATTCGTGTACCCTGTTACACATATATTGGTAGAATGGAGCTAATTTTGAATTTCTTTCGTAATCATTCATTGATTCGATAAAGGGTTCATTGCCAACTACTATAATGTCGATTTTTCCCCAAATACGATTCAAAAATTGCAGGAGAAACTCATTATAAACTGCCATTTCGGAACTTGTTGTATCAGGATATGGTTTATTATGAAAATTCCATTTAATGCTGAGAATTGTTTGGTAGCCGGCATCTTTCAAGTTTAAAAAATCTTCGAGCCCATCATTCATGTCGCTTAGTTTATCCTGGTTTTCATAATATGCAAAAAAGTCAAAAAATCCCCGGGCCCAGGTGGTTTTAGTCCGTCCCAGTTTTACCAGATCTTTTGCCTGAAAAAGCGATTCATTAAAATTTACCCCCATCTCCTGAGCTTCCATCAACAAAAAAGTGAATAATAAGTAAATCGCTAAGATCCCTGTTATAGTGAAATTTTTTAAACGCATAAGACTTGATTTATTATTGCTTTCAGCTTTGCTTCATTTTTCCTGTTTATATTAAAAATTTATTTCGCCCTTCTACTGGCAGTCTCTTTAAACCTGTTTTCCAGGACAATATTTGGGTCGAAAAAACAACATATCATGGACAACTATCCCGTCAGGTCAAAATGGAATCAAAAGGGCTGCTAAGTATTTCAAACAAAGCAGCCCTAACTAACTATCGACCTAAACTTTTAATGAACTTACCGTAATTAATAACCTGGATTTTGTTCCATTAGTTCATTGGCATCCATTTCGCCCTGCGGAATGGGATAAAGCATATGAAAATCCTGAGCAACCGTAACACCTCTATCATGGGCTTGTGAGATAAATTTATTATGTCGAATCAAATCAGATCGGCGCAATCCTTCGTAATAAAACTCACGTCCACGATCTTCTAAAATATAATCTCTTAAGGTCTCTTTGGTAAAGTCTCCTGCACTTAAATCTTCCAAACCGGCCCTGGTTCTAACCATGTTAATAAGATTAATATTTTCAGTATTTGGCCCGTTTATTTCGTTTAATGCTTCCGCCCGCATCAATAAAATATCGGCATAGCGCATCAAAGGAAAATCATTACCATGATCAGCGGCAGTTGCAGCATTGTCAAAATACTTCAATGTTCTTAGGTTATTTGGAATAAGAGTCAAACTTTGTGTTTTTCCATTTTTATCAACATATGAATCAAAAATTAGTTCGTAACGTTTGTCGTTTACCGTATCGAAGGTAGCAATAAATCCATCGTAAAAACGAAAATTGGAAGCCCAATTGGCAATTCCACCAGCTAAAAATTCAGGAATCTTTTCAGTATACGAAAAGTTAGGAGGTAAAGTACATGCCGAAATTTTATTACCGAAGCCAACATTCGTATTAGGAGAAACTGCAATCATTTCCTTATTTTCCGGATTTTTATCATGTTCATTTTCCACTTTAAACAAATCGCGATAAGATGGAAACAATTCATAGTAATTTAAATCCATAACCCGTTTTGCTGTTGCTGCAGCATTCGACCAATCCTTCGTTAACATGTAAAAACGAGTTAGATACGCTAAGGCTGCCCCTTTGGTTGCCTTTCCAACATGTAATTCAGTGCCGGGAGCAGGAAGGTCACTCACAATGGCATTTAATTCATCAATAATAAATGTTTTCATAGCTGCATCACTTGCACGGGGCATGGCAGGAGGATCCAGGGATGAAATTCTTAAGGGAACAGGACCATAAGCATCATACAAATACACATAAGCCACGACGCGCAAATAGCGTGCCTCAGCCAGAAGTTTTGCTTTTATGCTTTCATTAGCAATATTATCAATGTTATCAATAATAATGTTAGTATTGCGAACAACACGATATTTCGGAATCCATAATGTCCCTGTTGCCACACAACTACTAGCTGTCCATTGAAAATGTGAATTTGTAACAAAGTCAATATTCATTCCACCTCCAGACTGGAAAAGGATATCACAAGGATATTCATAATTTGCACAAATGTCTCCATGATATCCATAGGCAAATTTGTAATCTATATACGAAGCATTTAATAGTGCTTCAACCCCTGCCTGGTTGGCAAGAAAGGTTTCAGGTGACAACTCGCTTGGAGGCGTTTCCTTTAAATAATCTTCGCACGACACTAGTACCAATGCGGCAATTAAAACTGATAATATACATTTAAATTTATTCATTTCATTTATTTATTAGTTCGTTAATTAAAAACCTATATTAACACCTAAACTAAAAGTTCTGGCCATAGGATAGGGATCATAATCCATCCGTGCAGCGCTGGCGCTTGTTCCAAGCACATTTGCTCCCGGATCCATTCCGGAATAATCACTTATGGTTATTAAATTTGTACCTGAAACATACACACTTAAAGCATCAAACACTCTCCCCCTGGTGCGAATGTTATAGCTTAAGGTTACATTCTGAAGTTTGATGTATGAGGCGTCTTCAACAGTTCTGGAATTTACACTGTTTGATCCTTGCGAGCCGGGATTAATAAATGAGGCGTATTCATTTGTGGGATTATCCGGGGTCCATCGATTTACATATGCATCGGCCAGTTTATTTCTCCTGAAGTTAATAGGATAATATGACTGAACCCGGGTATTGTTTAATAAATCAACACCATAAACTCCCTGAATACTGAAGCTAAGGCTCACGTTTTTGTAGGAAATATCGTTGGTCATACCCCAGGTAAAATCCGGGATTGGAGAACCTATAATTACTTTATCGTCAGCATTAATTATACCATCGGCAGCATCAGCCACACCATCTCCATCTGTGTCAACGGTTAGCTGGTCCTTGTATTTCCAGTCACCGGGTTTTGGATTCTGACTGGATGTTGAAAAATCGTCACCTACCTGCCAAACACCCAATATTTCGTGACCATAATAACTATTCATTACCTCTCCCGGACGGATTATCGAAACACCTTGGGTAAACTGCACCCCTCCCGTAATAATTTCGTCGATTATACCCAAATCCAATACTTCATTTTTTATGAATGAGAAGTTAAGATTGGTAGCCCATTTAAAATCTCCAACAAAATTTCTTGAAGTTACTGAGAACTCCCAGCCTTTATTTTCAACAGAACCTACATTTTCCAAACGCTGAGTAAAACCTGATTGTAAAGGCACAGGAATGTTTAACAATAAGTCAGTTGTTTTACGGCTAAACCAATCAATTGATCCTGAAATTCTTCCTGCCAAAAGGGCATAATCGATTCCTAAGTTTGTCTGAGTTGTAGTTTCCCATTTCAGATCTGGATTGGCCATACGTGAAGGATCCATGGTAACATATTGTGTGTCTTCCCATATCATTGTCCCACCTGTGCTAAAAGTTGTTAATGAGTTAAAATTTCCAATTCCCTGGTTTCCGGTTCTTCCCCAGCTAGCCCTTAGTTTAAGGCTACTAAAGACATTTAAATCCTGGATGAACTGTTCGTTACTTAGTTTCCATGCCAAGGCAGCAGAAGGGAAGTAACCGAACTTGTTATTTTCACCAAATTTAGATGACCCATCCGCTCTAAAGGTTGCAGTCAGTAAAATTCTGTCCTGAAAATTATAATTTGCCCTCCCGAGATAGGAAAGTAAGGTGGACGGAATTTTGCTGGTATTGATATCAAATGTTTCCTGGCTACCCGATTGCAAACTATTTGTGCCAGTGGAGAGCGAAACAAAGTTACTGGCACTGGCATTGAAACGCTCAATAAAGAATTTTTGGGTTGAAACACCTGCCATCAGGTTTATGGCATGATCAGAGTTAAAGGTTTTACTATAATTAGCCGTTAAATCGGCCACATAGTTGTAAATAAAACCAGCGATTACTGTACCTACCCCGTTAAAATCTTGTCCCTGTTTTGTCCTGTCGTCAATAAAAACATCCTTTTTTGAAGCGGATACATCCCCTCCAACATTTACTTTAAGAGACAATTCGGGCAAGACAAAATATTCTCCATAAACGGTCCCAAACGTTCTGAATGTTTTTTGTTTTGAATCTTTTCCTCGTGCAATGGCTACCGGATTATCTTTTGATATGAAAGGAGATTGAACATATTTTCCCTCTTCATCGGTAACCGGCAAGGTTGGATCATAGTCCAATGCGGAACTAATTACTCCTGAAGCTTCATTGGGGACAGTACCTGTTAACACCAAATCATCATTTACAAAACTGGCATTCATATTTATCCCAAATTTGAATTTTTCATTTAATTGATTTTGAAAATTAAGTCGGGCTGTATAGCGCTCCAATCCTGAACTAATTACAATGCCTTGCTGATTGAAATACCCAAAAGAAGCATAATAGTTTGAATTTCCATTACCACCAGACAACGACAAGTTATGACTTTGAACAGGAGCTGAACGCATTACCTCATCCTGCCAGTCGGTCCCTCCATCAATTATTCCTGTTACACGTTCTCCTTCGGTGGAATTTACGGCACCATCGTCTAATAATTGGTTTAGTGCAGTCATATATTCCTGGGCTGTCATAACATCCATGGTTTTTACAACACTTTGCATACCATAATAACCATCGTAATTTATCTTCATTTCTCCCGGCGTCCCTTTTTTGGTTGTAATCATAATTACTCCGTTTGCTCCCCGCGATCCGTAAATAGCAGTTGCCGAGGCATCTTTTAAGACTTCAATAGAGGCGATGTCATTCGGGTTTAAAGTATTTAAAGGATTTCTTCTGTTTAGGTTATTACCAAACTGTGCACCTGATCCTGTAATAGGGGAAGAGTTATCTATCGGCAGACCATCAATTACATATAAGGGCTCATTATCGGCAGTAATTGAACTCACCCCTCTAATTTGAATATTTACCCCACCGCCTGGCTCCGAACTATTTTGAAAAACCTGAACACCAGAGGCACGACCAGCCAGCATCTGATTTATGTTAGCATTCACTCCTTCAGTTAAATCATCTTTACCAAGAGAAACTACCGAACCGGTAAGATCGCTCTTTTTAACTGTTCCATATCCAATGGCCACAACCTCATCCAAACCAACAAAGTCAGTCTTTAAGACAACATCAATATTTGTTTTTCCTTCAATGGGTACCTTTTGTGATACATATCCAATAAAGCTAAATATTAATGTACCATCTGAAGGAGCAGAAATTGAATATCTGCCGTCTAAGTCTGTCACAGTCCCCTTTGCTAATTCTTGAATAATAATTGTAACACCAGGGAGCGGTTCTCCGTCATCATTGTGGACCACTCCTGTTATGGTATTATTTTGCGCAAATAGCGCCAAAGGAGAGAGGAACAATACCAGTAATAGAAAGTTTAGTTTCTTCATTCTTTTTGATTTAATAGTTTAGTAATAAAATTTGTCAATATTAATTTTTCCCTGTTGCTTTAAACTGGAATCTGAATGATAATAACTGGAATTTAAATGATAAATATTCATTCCCCCTCATTATTTTCATTCTTATACTTATAGCAACCAAGGTCAATCTTTTCAGTTGTTATATCAAAGTCATTAAATCGTCTGTTGCCTTCAAAATCGATTGGGAAAGCATTTTTTAAGGTTCCTTTTCCTATTGCAGCCGAACCTTCTTTAAGTTTGAAGTTATTATTATTGACATCCAAAAATAATGGGTTCCCTTCCATATTATCCGAAGCCCAGTTAGTAGAATTCATTTCTTCCGTGGTTTTATATTCGTCGGCTTTGTACGAATAACGACAGAGGCTCAAGGTATTATTTTGATAAAACAAACAGTTTAGTACCTCTGTCCAATGCCATTTAAGGGAAGAAGTGGGATCGGCACCTTCATAGACATCGGCAATAAAAAGTGAAGCACCATAATTGTTGACAAAAATCGAGTTGATTATCCGGCTTTGAGCTGGCACGCGGCCAAGTTGGGCGATGGCGGCCCCTTTAGACATCCCTTTGTTATTCAACACAGTGCAATCACTCATTAAAAGAGTAGAACCCCCATTCATCACGATATTTCCACCTTCAAGTAAGGTGAAATTGTTATTCAACAAACAATTAATAAATCGTAAAGTTCCAGTCTGTTTTTGGTCGGTATCAAACCATGCAATTCCACCATTAGCCTGCGCCTTATTGTCACTCATGTGGCAATTATAAAAACGGGTGTGATAACCATTGTCGGCATTACAGTCGACATAGACTGCTCCACCATTATTAAGCGCCTCATTATTGTTTATTTCACATCCAACAAACAAAGGGCTGGTACCATTGGAGATGTAAATACCGGCTCCATTCTTTGCAGCGTAGTTATCTGCAATGGTGCAATTTACAAATCGGATTGACTCACCTCCGTTTTCCAGCCAAATTCCAGCACCGCTACCTTCATTATCCTCCCCATTGTTTTTACCGCCTCTAATGCTTAAGCCATCAATCCGTATATATTCAGAATTTGTTATCCTTAGTACCAGCGGGATCTTTCCTTTGCCATCAATTACTGTTTCTGAAATTACATTTCTTTCTTCCAATGTTGTTTCTGAACCCCTAAAGCCTCCATATATGTACAATGCTGTTTTTCCATCAATGGCTAATTTCTTGTCATAAGTACCTTTGGAGACCCATATCTGTGTTTCCGGTTCTGCGACATCAATTGCTTTTTGTAAAGAATTATAGGCTGATTCCCAGGATTTCCCATCCGTATTTTTTCCATTTTCTGAAACGTAAATAACTTCCATATTTTCTTTTGCCGCTGATGGATAAGGAATTAATGGCACTAAGCGTTTCTGCCTATCGAATCTCATTTGAACTATAGCAGCATTTTCACGAAACTGTGCCGCAGCCTCATCATTACCAAACATAATTGCCCAGGTATTTCCATCAAAATCGTCAAAAATTAAATTGTGACCCCCATGTGGAATCGCAATGTATGCCTCCGAGTAGGGACCGGTAATATTATCCGACATCGCAATCATACAATCATAACGACCATCGGCAGTTCTGCGGTTCACATCGGTATTGCCGAATACATGTCCTTTTTGTGGGCTTTCGGTATTCCACTCTGCTGCCATTAAGTAATAGATACCATTTTTATAATACATATTTACCCCTTCATAACCAACTTCTTTTCCATGCGCATCTTTTGGAAAAACAGGCGGAGCATCATCTGCAAACCCCATCATGTCGGGTTTTAACTTTTTCATGTTCCCTGGTCCCCAGATGTACCAGACAGTTCCATCCCGGTCCTGAAAAAGTGTGGCGTCGATACCATGAACCGAGGCAGCATCCTTTTTAACGTCTTCGTAAGGTCCTTCGGGTAAACCTGTATTACTTTTCAGTAGCCCGGAACCGTAGTCACCACTCACCGAATAAGTAATCCAAAAATTATTGTTTATGTAATGAATCTCGGGTGCCCAAACACCGCGCACCATGCGCCTTTTGTTATTTTAATTTTTCTTTGTGCCTCATTGCTGGCATCTTTATCAAAGGTCCACACAAAACCCTTATCGCCAATGATTTTCCAATTATTCAAATCCGAGGTTTCCCACACTCGAATTCCCTCGGCAACACCCCAGTTATCATCGGTTGTTCCAGTTAAATAGAATTTATCTTTCGGACCTTTGCATATGGCAACGTCGCGTAAATGATATTTAAACAGTGGTTGAACAATTGGCATAGGCCGTTCAATGCTGTCGATTGCCTTTTCGAATAGGGCGAAAATTTTGGATTCAAAGTCTGGCTTATCAAGGCGGCAGAGGTTAGTGCCATAATTAATACTATTACAGCAAGTCTGGAAATATATCTTTGCATAATTTATCGGTTTGATTGATACAAGTTTCGCTAATAATGTGTTCCATGGACTGTAAAATGAATGAAATTAAGGGGAAAATAAATTTTATAAAAAATCCATTTGACTATAAAACCAATACCTGATGTTTTTAACCAGGTATTTTATCCTGGATAAATAGTTTTTTTAGATTATTTCTTTAAGATGCATAAGGTCTATACCTTCTTTTTATCCCATCCCGCAATGCGGTCTAAACTTGTTCCAATATGAAATTGTATAGCAACACCTTTCAGCTAACTGCCGCCAATGTCGATTCAATATACTCCGGATTTTTATGCATTCTTATTTTATTATGATGAGAATTATATACTAATTAGGTGAAGATTTGTTGAGCATCGCTATCCCATGGAAATTACCATTTTCAACTGAACACAGTGGCAAATAAGAAAAACCTTGATAAAATGAAGATAATATTTAACTTTGGATTTAACTGGAAAAAATGAATTCAATAACTTCAGCTATAATTGTTTAAATACAAGTAATTCATAATCTAATCCGTCATATTTTGAAACTATAAACCACTCACTAACTTTAGGCTATGAATTTATGTAAGCAATACTTCAAAATCCCTATACTGACATTACTGCTCGCGTTGACCATGGTTAACTGCAAAAAGGAAACTCCAATGCCTAACATTGTTTTGGTACTCTGTGATGATTTGGGCTTTTCTGATCCCGGTTGTTATGGCGGTGAAATTAATACACCTACCATTGACCGGCTTGCAAAGCAGGGAGTTCGGATAAACCGGGTTTATAATTCCGCTCGCTGCTGTCCTAGCAGAGCCAGTCTATTTACCGGATTGTATCCTCATCAGGCAGGAATTGGATATTTTGCCAATTACGACAAAGGGGCTCCAGGGTATACAGGATTTCTACAGGACCGCAGCGTTGGTATTGCGGAGGTTTTAAAATCTGCAGGTTATAATACCTATATGTCGGGAAAGTGGCATATGGGTGATCCCCCCGGCCCAATTGATAAAGGATTCGATGAATTTTACGGATTCACCATTCCTCACTCCATCTCCTGCTGGGATCCGGATGCCATGTTCAGACTTCCGGAAGGAAGACCACTGAAACAATATCCGGTAGGAAAGTTTTATTCCACTGATGCCATAACTGATTATGCGCTGGATTTTTTGGAAGATGGAATATCAAAACCTGAACCATTTTTTCTCTTCCTGTCCTATAATTCCCCTCATTTCCCCTTACACGCTCCAAAGGAAATAACCGATAAATATGCTCCCCTATATGAGAAGGGCTGGGATACAATCCGTGCAGCGCGCTTCGAAAAAATGAAAGATCTGGGCATTGCAGACCCCGCCTGGGAACTTCCACCACGCTCAGAAGTCATGATTGAAAAAAGGGACATGGGCTATGGCGGTCAGCCCAATCCTGCGTGGGCCAGTTTCAGCCCCGAGAGGCAAAAAGACCTGGCCAGAAGAATGGCTGTATATGCGTCAATGGTCGACCGGATGGATCAGAACCTGGGCCGCATCATCACACGCCTGGAAGAATCCGGCGAACTTGAAAACACCCTCATTATATTCCTTTCCGATAATGGCGCATGTGCAGAATTCAACCCCCTCGGTTTTGATTTTGAAGAAAGCCGTAACAATATCCTTAACACAGGAGCAAGGCTTGACAGCCTGGGATTGTCTGGAACTTATATTTCCTATGGAAGCGGTTGGGCCATGACAAGCAATACCCCCCTGAACCTCTATAAACATTATATCCATGAGGGCGGTATCAGCACTCCTTTTATATTATACTGGCCTGCCGGAATTCATAACCCCGGACGTATTGACAAGCGTCCTGCCCATATCATGGATGTTATGGCCACCTGCGTGGAGGTTTCAGGTGCTACCTACCCGGAGACTAATAATGGAACCAGGGTAATTCCTCTTGAAGGAATCAGCTTGCTGCCTGTTATGAAGGGCATGGAGGCTAAGGAGCGAAACCTCGGTTTTGAACATGAGAAGAACCGTGGATATCTGAAAGGAGACTGGAAAATTGTTTCTGAGGAATTCCGGGGAACAGACTGGGAGCTCTATAATATAAGTGAAGACCGACTTGAACAGAACAACCTGGCTGACCAATATCCGGAAAAGGTGAAGGAACTTGCTGATGATTATGATGAATGGGCAAAAAGAGTGTTTGTCCTTCCCTATTTTAAAACAACGGATACCAAGTATGATAAATATTAACTGAAATACATTCTGAAACCTATTTCCCTCGACAGTGAAATCCGAAATACCGTGATTATGTGAACATCCTGTCAAAAACCCATTTTTACATAATTTAAACGATGAATGATGTTAATTTCCATGATAAAGGTTCCGTGGACAGGCAAAAAAATAGAGAAATAGATAATATACCAGAAGCCATCTAACTATTCTTCAAAGGCTGGTTATTTTTGCTCAAATTATTCCGATATACGGTAGGTGTTTGTTTGTACACCTTTTTGAAGACTTTGCTGAAATAGTTTGGATCGGAGAATCCAACCTCGTAGGCAATTTCAGAGATATTTCGGCTGGAATCTCCCATAAGCTCAAGTGCCTTTTTGAAACGAAGGGATTGTATAAAATCGGTACCTGACATATTCAACAATTTTTTAAGTTTTAAGTATACCAGGGTTTCACTCAATCCAAGTTGTTGTGCTATTTCCCTGGTATTTAATTTTTCACTTTCAATGTTTTCCGTGATAATTTTCGAAACCCCTTCTATAAAAGCTTTGTCTTTGTCCTGAAAGTTGAATTTATCCAAATTTAGATTATTTCCAGTAAATATTCTGTCTCTCAATTTTTTACGAATCCCGATAAAATTTCGTACGTGTAAATCCAACTCATTTAAATCGAAAGGTTTCGATACATAAGCTTCAGCACCGGCTTCCAACCCGGCAATTTTGTCTTCGTGAGTGGTTTTTGCAGTGAGCAGGATTATGGCAATGTGGCTGGTAGCTTCATCCAATTTTATTTTTTTACAAAACTCAATACCATCCATTTGATCCATCATCACGTCGCTGATAATTATGTCCGGCTCTTCTTCTTTTGCAATTTCAAATGCCCTAATGCCATTTGGGGCATAACTGACACTAAAGTTTTGTGAATAGTGTTCAATTAAAACTTCCGCGAGGTCAACCGTATCTTCAACGATTAAAAGTTTAAATTCTTTTCCTGAAACCTGACCCTTATCCACTTCAAATTGCCTTACAGGAACATCGGTAATACTATCAACACTACGATTTCGGCTAATGGTTTCATTGCTGTTTTCAAGTTTTAAATTCGAAATTCCTTTATAGTGTAGAGGCAACAAAATCGTAAACTTAGTGCCTTCGTTCACTTTACTATTCACTTCAATGGTACCGTGTAAAAAATCAACCAAACTTTTAACCAGTGTCAATCCAATGCCCGAACCACTCTTTTGTTCGTTGCTATTGTAATTCACATAAAATGGGGTAAAAAGCTCTGCCATGCTCTCTTCGGAAATTCCATTTCCATTGTCGGAAACAGAGATAAGTATATGGTCTTTACTTGTACCTTCTTCTATGATTTGAGTCTGACAAAGAATTTTACCGTGAAAAGGAGTATTTTTAATGGCATTTGAAATGAGATTGGCAATTATTTTTTCAATTTTATCGGGGTCAAACCAATAATCATAATTCTCCCGGTTTGCTTTAAACTCAAAATTCACCCTGTATTGCTCGAACAAAGGTGAAAATATCAGACAGGTTTCTTGTATGAAACTAATAATATCGCCTTTTTGAAGAACCAGTTTTGTATGCTTGGTATCTATTTTACGAAATTCCATTAGCTGGTTAAAAAGAAAGGAAAGTCGTTTGGAACTTCGGCTCAATCGTTGAAGTGGCAATTTTATCTCCTCCGCCAAATTTTTTTTATGAAATAAGTGGTCAACGCTGGAAATAATAATTGAAAGTGGCGTTTTAAACTCGTGAGAGATGTAGGTATAGAAATTCAAGCGCAGTTGATTTAGCTCCCTCATCTTCTCTTTCTCAACTCTTTCATAGGTAAGAGCCGTCTTTTCTTTTTCCTTGTCGATGGTAATTTTGCGGTAAAAAAAGAATATCCCAATTAATAAACCTGCATAAAAAAAGATAGCCCAAATTGAAAAATAAAAAGGAGGTCGAATTCGGATAACTAAACTTTTCATATTGGCACTCTCCATTCCATCGTTATTTTCAGCTTTTAACCAAAAAGTATATTTTCCGGGCAATAAATTTGCGTATGTGGCACTTATTTTATTACCCATATCATTCCAATCACCTTCAAAACCTTCGAGATAAGAGTAAAATTTATTATTCCCTGCCGAAAAATGGTTCACAGCCACAAATTCGATGGTAAAAGCTTTTTGCCAGTAACTCAGGTCAATCCTTTTGGTATCGTTAATTGGATTGGATAAAAGTCCATTTTTAGTTATTTTTACACTTTCATTGGAGAGCTTAAAATCGGTGAACAATATTTCGGGTTTATTGATATTGCTTCTTATTTCGCTGGGTTTGAAATAAGTTAATCCGTTAATATTTCCAAAATATAAGGTTCCATCCTGGTCTTTAAAATATGAGCCGAAATTGAACTGCATTTGCGCCAACCCATCATTTAAATTATTGTTCCGGAACGTACGGTTATGATAATTAAAACATGATAATCCCCGGTTTGTACTCAACCAAATATTGCCATTGTCTAACTCCAGGATCCCATAAATAGTATTATTGGGCAAGCCATCCCCTTTATCCATTACTTCAAAGCAATCTGCTACGGAATCGTAAATATTTACTCCCCCATCCACTGTTCCGAACCATATTTTCCCTCTTCTGTCCTCTGTTGAGGCTATAATTTTGTTAGTCGATAACCCTTCTTCCTTTCCGTATTTTTTTAAAATATCGGTTTGCGGATTATAACTTACAATACCCCCAAAGCGGATACAAAACCACATCTTACCAGAGCTATCTTCCATAATATTATAGATGAAAAGCTGGTCTAATTCCTCTTGTTTAAATGGAAGTAGTTTTCCCTTTTCATCGTCATAAAAGTAAATCCCATTTCGTGTCCCTACCCAGATTTGTTCATGGGAATCTTTAAAAATACTATAAACGGAGTTCCCTGTGATGCTGTATTTTATATCTGGTCTAATGGATATATTTCTGAATTTTCCAGTACGGGGATTATAAATATCAATACCAGTCATAAAATGACCAAATAAAATATTTCCATATTTATCTTCACAGATCGAATGAATATTGTTTGAGCTTAAACCATCTCTCTTTTCATGTTGAATATATTCTATAATATTTTTGGTTTTGGGATTAAAAGTGCATACGCCGCCATCCTCAGTAGCAATCCATAATTTTCCATCCGATGATTTATAAATTTTATTTACTGCTTTTCCTCTTAATTCATTTTTATCATCACCGGGATAAATATTGTAAAAACCTTTTTGACCGCTCAAGAGGGTGTAATCAACTCCTCCAAAATAGGTCCCAATCCACATAATGTTTTCTTTGCTTCTGAACAAACAATATACCGCATTATCGCTTAAGTAATATTCCGATTTCTTCAGTGAGTGTGTAATATTTATCGTTTTACTGTTATTTCCATCCACGATAAAAATTCCCTGTTCAGTGGCAATCCAAAGATTCCCATCCAAATCTTCATCGATATCGCGAACAACCATGTTTTCTGCTTGTTCATTATTAGATAAAACTACTTTTGTAAAATCTTTTTCATTATTGTTAAAGAATAAAAGTCCGCCGTTATCGGTTCCTACCCAAAAAGTTCCTTTCCTATCTTTGTAAATACGCGAAATGCTGTTGGTAGATAAAGTATTTGAATTCTGTGTATCAAAATATTCAAGTAATACTCCATCTGAATTAAGGATAAATATCCCCGAAAAGGTAGCTACCCAAAATAAACCATCATCATTTTCAACAATAGAAAATATTTGTTCTTTTGAAAGGGAAACAAATTTTGTAATTGTTTTTATTTCAGGATTATAAACAAATATACCCTCTCTGGTCCCAATTAATAATTGTCCTGAATTAGTCTCCATTATTGTAAAAACCATTGGAAGATTATGCCCCTGATAGGTAACAGAACTAAAATTATCGGATTGCCTGTTGTACTCAACCAATCCTTCGTCAGAACCAACAAATAAGTGATTATTATGAGAAATTAAAAGGCAGGTAAGAAAGTTTGAGGGGAGGCCAATATCATCTTCCCTGTAGTAATTTTTAATTTTGTAACTATCGTATTTATTTAATCCCTGCTTAGTAGCCAACCACATAATCCCTGATGATTCCTGGGCAATGTCATGAACCGTATTGTAGGTTAGTCCATCTTCGTTATTTAGTTTTTTGAACACATAAGTGGAATGGATTCCTTTTGCAGAAATTGTAAAGCCAACGAAAAACAAAAATAAATATATTGTTATCTTCCTCATATTATTGTTGAAAGTTATATCCTAACTTTAGGATTATTACCATATATCAAAAGTTATCCCCTCTTTGTATACCACAGGACGTTCCAGAGGCGGGACTATAAGCTCTTGGCCATCCGGGAAACGCTCAATGACCATGTGGAACAGGGTCGGATCAACATTGGGTCCGTTAAATTGTTCTGGTCCTCCGGCATGCAGGCGGGGCTGGTTAAATAAACTCGTCAGTAAGATGTTCTTTGAGTTTTCAATAAGAAATACAGCCGTATGGGGAAAGGGAGTTTCATTTCCTCCGAAACCAAATATGCGTATGTTTTCAGAATTCCGGATCAATACTGCCGGTGCATTTGCTTCACATTTCACCCCGTACAAGGTGACATTTTTTGAATTGCGGATTTCCATGTTGGCGTCACTGCGGGCATGTTCCGGATTGCACTGGTAAATCCTGAAAGGTTCAGTCGTTCCATCCACTAATAAGTGGCGATAAGAGGGTCTGTGATATTGAGCCCATGTTTCATCATAATAGGTATACCAGCGTCCTCCTCCGTTTCCGGTCACCACCACTGCTTTATGTGTGCGCTCGGTTAAATGCATATCGGTATGCATAATCATCCATTCCCGAACAATTGATTTCCTACCCACACGCCATAATAAATTGTATGCGGCATTATCGCCATGGGTCCATGTACCAATAAAAGCCATAACCGTTGTGCCATTAGCATCATCAGGGGTCCGCAGCATGGGCTGAGGATTGTTTACATCGGCAAAATCACCTTCCGGTTCAGTAACCACCAGTCCTGTAATATTCGGCATCATTCCGATGAGTTTGGTATTTGATTTCAAATCGATGGTCCGGCTAATACGGAACAAACCTGCCGGTACAATAACTATTTCATTTTCGTCAATGGCTTTTTGGATGGCATGTGTATCATCTGTAACCCCATCGCCCTTTGCATTATAGGGTGCATCCTTTACATTGACGGCCCCCGGGCTTTGCCAAGAAGGAAAATCATCGCCCCAAACATGCCTTACTATCAGGTCAGATGGAGGAACAACCCCGGTAACAACCTCGGCAATACCTTTCTCTTGTTTTACTCCATCAATATAAAGAGGAGAAGTGTACTTCAGTGAATGAAAGGGTCGCATATCGTATCCCTGGGCGTATTCTTTCATCAGCAACCATTCGCCCTTTATCCCTTCCAGCTTTCCACCATCCTTATGGTCAACTAAAATATTTGCATTTTTTACAAAGCAATTATTCAGATATACTCCTGCATTTGATTCAACGAATGTACCGGGTTGACCAGTGAACTGGACCTCACAATCCACAATATTTATAGGCCCATTCCATGCTGCTAAACCATCATTATGGAGTCCGTTTAAAAGATCAATGGATGTCTCGCTACTTGTCCACATATCTTCAGCCTTAACCGCCGTGATGGGATATTTTGAAACTATTTTGAGGCCCGTAACGACAAGGGTTTGCCTGCCCCGATACAGAATCGCGTGCTGTGTCTGGTCGATAAAAGTAAATCCGGTAATGGTGGGGGTGGGCTGTGAAGCCGATCCATCAAAGCCGATTTTACCGCCTATAATAGTAACATTAATATTGCTCCCCCCCGATCCATTGGCTCCTTCCAGTCCGACTAAACCATGGGTTGCATCGATGGTAACATCCTGAATGGTCATGCCCTGTGCCCCTCGCATTCTGACTGCCACTGCACCGGGATTACCTTCGCCAATTTCTACATCAATCCCAATTAGTCGCGTATTCATAAATCCAGGGCCAAAGGTTGGGTACGCTGGAGGTTCAGGATTTGGCTTCCCCTTATGGAAGTACATAACCAGCTTAGGTTTATCAGTGTTGGCATATCCGGCTGATTTAGCCGCCAGAAGAATTTTAGGCTTGTGCTTCCCCGTTTTCGATCCGAGCAGTGTTACGCCCCAGTAGCGGGTAGCCTGGAAATTTCCCCTTTCCTCTGGGGGAGGTGCTTCCTGTCTGCATTCAATGGTATTTGAGATCTTGTAAATCCCTTCTGGGAAGAAGGCAACCATATGGTTTCTCAGCGCATAGTCTATTGCCTTTTGAAGGGCCTCTGTACAGTCTTTTTTCCCGCTGGGATCAGCATTAAAAGGAGCAGCCGTTACGTCCAGCAATCCCATTGATGAAAGATCATGTGCCGGAGCAACTGCTGGTAGAATAAAGAGAAAAATGAGGATTAAACTTCTAATACTTAACCTTTTACTTAATAATTTCATTTGGGAATATATTCGTTAACAATTTATTTAACCATTAATAAAAAACACTGCAGAAAAATAATTTTCCTTCACCTGCCAAACGCAACACTCTTTGGTTCTTATCTGATTAGGTCAATTTTATCTTCATTGTCTTACGTAAAGTAAAAATCAACCTTTGTTTTTTCAATCTATCTCCTCTTTATCAAACTCAATTTTACTGAACGAGCTGTTGTAAAAACTGTTTTAATTTAAATAAATTAATTCCACCCCTTAATCTATTCATACAGAAACTGCAATAGCGAAACACCCTGCCGTGGCAGTTTCATTTTTATGGTAGTTTCTCCGTTTTCAGGATTTATCCATTTTGGAGAAGTATATAATTGCAGCTGCCCGGCTTTCTCCAGTTCCGAAATTTGTTCCGGTGATGGATTTTGAGGCGATCCCATCTCTTTCCAAACCGTGTATGAGTTGCTGTTCTTCTGATCAATTCTGTAATGATTCATGAATACTTTATTACCGGGTATTCCCTCCACTTTTATCTCCACATCTGCATCCGGCACATCGAGGTCATTTTTATCGTAGTAATTCCAGACCATAATGGTGGACGATTTTTCCCCTTTTGCCGCAATGGCATGTACATCGGGTTTATCGCCACGTACACTTTCATCACGTATTTTAAAACAATCATATGCAAGGTCTCCTGCAACTTTTACCCTGTTCCCCTGCATCATTCCAAACATCCTGAAAACATTTAAAACCGGTTTATCGACACCATTCGTTGCCATATCCCGAAATCCGGCAAACCATGCCTGGTTTTCAAATTCAAAACCCCAGGTAACAGCCCCCAATAAATTAACCCCATAGAAATCTGCCAACTCATATTTTCTTGCGAAAGAGGCAGCGGTATAACTTGCATACATAGTTCCATTACGATAAGCATTTTGGGGATAATCTTCTTCGGAACATGCAGCACATCCCTCAGGGTCCGATTCTCCAATTACAATTGGCAAGTGTTTGAGTGTAGGGTAGGAAGCTACAATTTTAAAACCATTATCTATACTGCGTAATTGTCTACTCATATCCATTTGCACTACCCCATCCACCAGATTAGGAGCTCCTTTTGCATGAAAGGTAATATAATCAAGAGGTGAACCCACTTTCCCGGTAACATAATTTTTTCCACCCACCACATGGTCTAAAAAGGTTTTTAAAAAACCGGTAGCCCTTTCGGTTACTGGACTCGTCACTTCTGGCCCGGCAATACGGGCAGTGGGAAGTGCCCTTTTTACTGCGTCTGCTGCATAATCATATAATTTTAAGTACTCTTCCGTTGTCCCTTGCCAGTACCCTCCATCAGGCTCATTCCAGACTTCCCAATACCAACTCTCGACCTCTTCTTTTCCATAACGTTCTACTGAATGCTTAACCCATTGATAAACGAGTTCTGCCCATTTCTTATAATCTTTGGGTGGGTAGGCCCAACCGAGAAATATATCTCCATATTTCGCTCCGGGTTTCCAATGATGACGATAGGGTTCCGGATTAGAGGAGAGAGCCTTAGGCATAAATCCAATCTGTGCCATGGGCTTCATCCCTCTTTCAAGGTAGGTATCAAATATTTTATCGATGACCGTCCAATCATATATTGGGTTTCCTTTTTTATCCTCTGTATAGGCATTGGTGGATCCCCATTTAAGAGCAGCCCGGGGTCCCTCGTCTGTTACCAATAAACTATGTGCACGAACATAAACAGGCACCGGACTTAAATCTGCAATTTCTGAAAGTAGTTTTTTACCATCTTTCATATAGGTGTAGTTAGGCTCATCATATCCCCACCAGGCCCAGACAGGTTGCATCGGTCCAACTTCAGTATTGAAGTCAATGTTTAGAGTTACTGTTTCTGAATTATCTTGTGCAAAAACAGTAGTTACTGAAAGCACTGCTAAAAACAAAACAATCGTCGAAAACAACTTTAAATCTAATTTCATCTCCTTATTGTATTTGGTGAATTCCATCTAATATTATTTTTAAATAATGCATCCTTAATCTCTTTCATTTTAAATTATGAATTCATTTTCACTAATGCCCATTAGTTTTTAATGAGTTTAGTTTTTTCTTTAAATGATTTGCTTTTAAAATTACGAATATATTATTATTGATTTAATTTTTACTAGCTCGCATTTGTCTAAAAATTCGAGATAAATACTGAATAGGGGTTTAAATTTCACAGGCGCTTTTTTGGGTTTCAGTGTCTATCTATCTTGTAATTTTTTTGTAATCCGGTATTTTGGGTGTTGTTCCGGTTTTACTCCAGGGAACGACTCCAACTTCCTCTGCCCATTTTTGCCATTTGTCGGCCAAGTCCCTGGCCACATCCGGATACTTACTGCAAAGATCCTTTAATTCTGTTCGATCTTCCACTATATTATACAATTCCCATGAGTACCCCAATCGGGTCACAAGCTTCCAATCCCCGTCCATTATTGCCTTATTTCCTTCATGTTCCCAATATATTGTCTCATGGTTTATAGGGTTTTGTCCTTTAAAGTAGGGAACCAAACTCTTCCCCGGAGTCGGTATAATTTGATGTCCATTAAATTCAGAAGGGTACGACGCGCCGCCTACCTCCAGACAGGTCGACATGATATCTATAATATGACTTCTTTGCCTGACGAAATCATCCGAATTCCTTACAATACCCCGTGGCCAGTGTGCAATAAATGGAGTTACTATACCACCTTCGTGAACATAATGTTTAAATAAGCGGAACGGGGTGTTACTCAAATTTGACCATGCTCCATATGAACCCCATGATTCAGGAGATCCTATCAAATTTGTTGTATCAATTGTACCAATAGATTCAGCACATCCGCCATTATCTGAAAGGAACATGATGAGGGTATTGTCCATCATACCCTTTTCCTTGAGTTTATCAACAATTCTTCCGATCCCCCTGTCCAGAATTGAAATCTGAGCTGCATAAACTGCCATTTTTCTGTCCCATATTTCCTTTTGCTTCTGAGTAAGCGAATTCCACCCGGGCATATGCTCATCTCTTGGAGAAAGCGGATAATCCTGATCAATTATTCCCATTTGCTTCATTTTATTGTATCGTTGTACCCGCAAAGAATCCCACCCTATCATGTACCTGCCCTGGTATTTTGCGATTTCTTCTTCGGGAGCCTGAATGGGCCAGTGAGGCGCCGTATAAGCCTGATAGAGGAAAAATGGTTGATCATCATCCTGATTTTCGATAAAATTAAGAGCTTGCTCTGTAAAGAAATCAGTTATATAAAATCCTTCTGCATTGGGTTCAATTATTGAATCGTTAAAAGCAAATTTATCCTGTTTAGGGTCAAAATAATGATACCCTCCAAGAACAACCAGCGACTGATCGAATCCTCTGTCAATGGGCCAATGTGGTCGATATTGACCAACATGCCATTTCCCGCATAAATAAGTTTGGTATCCGGCTGGTTTTAAACCCTCTGCCAAGCTTACAGAATTCTCCGATAAAAAATCGGTATACCCGGGAGGCCCTAATATTTCCCGTATTTTTTTTTGATTAGAAGTTGTCAGAAACCCAACCCCTGCCTGGTGCGGATAAAGGCCGGTAAGAATTGATGCTCGCGATGGGCTACATCGGGCACCATTATAAAACCGGGTAAACCTTATACCACTATTGGCCAATTTATCCAGATTTGGGGTTTTAATTTCCGAACCATAACTGCCAATATCTGAAAAACCCATGTCGTCAGCCAATATGATAACTATATTGGGCTTAGAATTTTTATGAGCACCATTTAATCCTTTATCAACATTTTTACAGCTTTGCAAAATCATTGTGGTGCCAAAAAACAGACAGAATATGATAGATTTAATTTTCACAATCTAATTATATTTTGAACTATACTTATGCTCACCTGTTACTGGAATTGGTCACCCCCTCAGCCGAATTTTTTGGAATATATGCTTTAAGTTTAGCAACAATAACCTTGTATTTTTCAAATTGTGAATCCAGCAGGTTATCGTATTCGTTTTCATGAGTCAAGTGGTCATATAGCTCACAAGAACCATCGTTAAATTGGATGTACCTGTAATATTCGTCCCGAATAGAGTAATTTATGATATACGTGTCGGATATCAATGTGAAGCATGCCAAATCGGACAACCTTTTTCAGCAAACAAATGAGGTTGGGTGCTTGATCTTCACAGCCGTAACTTGTAACATCTGTTTTTAATCTCAATCGTCGGCCCCTATTATCACGATGTCTGAATTTTTTGACCAGGACGGGAAGTTATTTACTCACCCCATCCTGATATCAGAAAAAAAATCATCCCCCACAAAAAATACCTTCTCAAGATCCAGTTACTATCTGTTTATTGTCAGACTTTTTATTAAATCTACTTCTTCCTGTTTGTAAGGTGTTCCATCAGGGTGAAATATTTCGTGAAACCATAGTGGTGGTTCTGATCCATCGGGAATAGGCTCACCCCAGGCATATTTTGTGTTTGATTTTCCGGCAACTAGTCCCCAGTTAATTGCGCCTATATTTTCCTTCGCCAGCATAGGCATAATATTGGTAAACAAGCTATTATTACGGCGAGCCATGTATTCGGTGCATACTAAGGGTCGGCCATAGGTCTTTAATGTATCAATAGCGGCTTGATGTTTTTCCGGCCCTTCATAATTATGGTAGGTGATAATATCGGAATTTTCGATCTGGAATTTATTAAGGTCCGACAAAGACAATTTCCAAACTCCTACTGACAACGGTTGTGAAGGCCTCACCTCCCAGCCCCATTCAAATGCTTTTTGCAACAGAGGCATTGACTTATTTCCGTAATTTGAGTTACCAGGTTCATTGTACAAATCCCAAATGGCAATGCGCTCGTCATTTTCGAAAGTTGTTAACACATCTTTTACATAGTTTTCAAGCGTTTCAATCAGTGTTGAATCCTCGTATAAAAGATCGCCCGGATCGCGTACCCATCCCGAATTATGTACCCCTGGTTTTGGATCGGGCTGTTTCCCTGCCTGGTACGTCGGGTTCCAGCAATCGTCAAAAAAGACAAAAATGGTTTTTATGCCATGACTGTCAGCAATGTCCATATACTTGCCCATACGATCTTTAAAGCCGTCTTTGTCAACTTCCCAGGCCACATGATGCAGATACACACGCATACAATTCATGCCAATGTCTTCTGCCCATCCCAATTCGCGGTTAATCGTAGCCGTATCAAATGTTTCAGCCTGCCATGTTTCCAATTGGTTAATGGCGGTGCTTGGATTAAAATTAGAACCCCTGAGCCAACCATTTTCATCCTGCCATGCCTGGGCTTGTTCAATTGTCCAGATTTTTTTAACCGGCTCATCAGCGGTTTGTTTATTTGTTTGTGAAGTGCAGCTAAAAATAAATAAAGCTGAAACTAAATAGCATAAATTTCTCATATAATTTTATATATCTAATTAATAATTTAATTCTAACACCCTTAATTCTCCTTAAAAGGGAATTATAAAAATAATCAAAATCCTCGGAATGGGAAATAATTTTGATATTATTATATAACCTCCTTGCATCAGATATTTTAAGAATTCATCCTAAGTGATTCATTTTTTAAGCCGCTTTTTTTACAAGCACCCGAATTGATGGGAATGAACCTTTCCCTACTGAGTTTAAAAATTCTTAGTTGATTTTCGATTTTTTTATGACAACTGAGGGATACCATTCCTTGGGGATTTCTTTTTTCAATTTTTCCCTTTCTTTCCGGATATCAGGGTCTGAAATGATATTGTTCCACTCATGAGGATCAGTTTTATGATCATAAAACTCTTCACTACCATCGGGATATTGAATGAATCGGTACCGACCATCGGTAACTCCGGAGTAATGTTCACCAAAGGTAGTCAGAACTGCCCGCCCGGATTCCTTTGCAGGATTTTTAATATAAGGAACTATGCTGACACCATCAAGTTTGCTATGGGGTTGGCCCAAACCACAATATTCAGCCAGTGTTGGGTAAATGTCGACCAAACTTACCGGATTGGTGCAAACGGATCCTTTTGTTTCAGGCGTCCTGATCAGCATCGGAACGTAATCAGCCATGCGCCAGAGGGTTGATTTTTCCCAATGGTTTTTCTCACCACAATGATACCCATTATCAGAAATAACAACCACAATGGTATTTTTTGAATAGGTACTTTTATCCAATGCCTCAATTACCCGGCCAACATTCCAATCAGCAAACGAATTGGTGGCACAATATCCCCAAATCATTTTTTTCCACATATCCGGAGTTGAAGCACCCGAGACTAAAAATCTCCTCCCATCACTATATCCACTATTAGCAAGATCTTTTCCCTGCTCAGGTATATCATTCAGATCCGCTGGATTATATCCCTCAGGGATTGTTATTTCATTGATATCGTACATATCGAAAAAACGTTTGGGCGCAGTAAATGGGGTGTGTGGCCTCCATAATCCGTAATATAAAAAGAAAGGCTTTTCGTGTTGCTGATTTAGAAAATCAATAGCTGCGTCAGCATTTTTTATATCCGGAAATGCCTCATCCGGAAATGATTCAACCCCCCACCACATGTCCTCTTTCATCAGTAAATTCCCGGGACTGGGATAGGGACCAAAACCCCCTTTGTACACTGGACTATTGTCGAACATTGCTTCCTCTCTATCCTCAGGAATTGTGCCATGAAAAATTTTACCACCCGCCCAGGTTTCGTAACCGTTGCGCTTGAAAAACTCAGGCATCGCCTCTACCTGCTGTAGGACTTCTGAGTCAGTCCATGAAGTGGCTTCATGGCTATAATTTCCTGTGTTGTGTGGGTACCTGCCACTAAAGAAAGCAGCACGAGAGGGCAAACATACCGGTGCAGCACAAAAAGAGTTGGTAAAAATAACAGCCTGCTCGCTTAATTTATCGAGATATGGCGTCCTCAAAGGAGCGTATTCCTTCAAAAGTCCATAGCCATTCATGTCGTCGACACAAATAAAAACTACATTTGGTTTCTTTGCCAATGTACTGATCGAAAATGGGTCATAAAATCCATTGAAATCATCAGTCGGGTTGGTTTGGGCAGAATAAGGATGAGTGGGCCTTGCTTCTCCCTGCATAGCCAGCCCGGTATATATGATCGGGCCGGCCACATCATTCCCCGATTTATTGCTTGGGATTTCCTCCTGCCCTTCCAATGCTTTTACCGGCTTTTGCCCATATATCCATTGGGTGGTCAGAACATAAAGGACGAAAAATATGATTTGAAATAAGTTCTTCATTTAAATAAAATGCTGGTTTAAATTATTAATGAAATTTAATATCTCTTAAGGGGTTATTCTGTTCATATACTCATTTATTCGACAATTATTATTTTGAATCTCTAAGCTGGTTTCATTTCAATTTCCTCCCAATAAATTCCCGGTTCATCTTCATACAGGTCCAAAAATAAAGAATAAATTTATTTCTAAAAGGATTTTATCATGAACCGTGCTCCCTTTTGCGCATTATCCGGTCCCTATGGTAAGATATCCTCTATACAGTAATCATCCATTTCCAGCATGGCATTGATCATTCCTGCATGCCGGAAGGTATGGAGGTCCTCCACTGTAATGCATTCCTCACGTATTAATCCTTCCTGCAGCAACTGAGTTCGCTTGGTTCCATTGAGAAGGGGGTTTGCAGGGGTAAGGTATTCAACCCCATCGAAAAAAATCAGATTTGAAAAACTTGTATCACTTACCATTCCATTTTTTACAATAATGATCTCATCGCAATCATCCCTCCTGTTTTTTAGCTTCACCAGAGGTTCCCGGTCTGCGAATTTGTAGGAGTAGTCAATTTCGTTGTCATGAACAATCCCGAGGTTGTTGATTTTTCTTTTCTCATACGGGGTATGACGGATCTCTTCTATGCCATTGGGGCCGTATCTTATGGTACACCGTATGACTTGTTGTGGAGGCAATTCTTCGGGATTGATTAAATCCTCGACCCTTAAAAGAGCTCTAATACCAAAAAAATCCCTTCTCGTCCTGTTCATTCGCGCATTATGAGCCTCAGGATGAATAATCTGACCATTCTGAATTTTTATGGTTTCAATGAACAGGCACATATATTTTTTCAAGGTATTCATTAAATTCTTTCTCCACATTACTTTGAGAGGTTATGCCCCCTCCGCTTTTAAAATAATACTTTGAACCTCTTTTTTCAATATACCGGATTATTACTGCCGACTCCATGTTACATCCATCGAAATAACCGAAAATTCCGGTATAGAATCCTCTTTTGTGCGATTCAATTTCCCGGATAAGTTCAATGGTTTTTCTCTTGGGTGCCCCTGTAACCGATCCTGCCGGAAGCACTTCCTGCAAAATGCTGCCAGGTTTATTTATAAATTCGGGTATGAGCTCCCCCTTGATCTCTGAACTAACCTGCAGGAGATCATATTTGCCGGCATTGATCTTTTCAACATATCGATAGCGTTCAACTTTTACCTTCTCTGCTACTCTGCTTAGATCGTTCCTGAGAAGATCAACGATAGTAGCGTGTTCGGCCATTTCTTTGGGATCGGTCATGATGATCTCTTCTGCCGCGGGTCTCCCCGCCTCAATAGTCCCCTTCATGGGAAATGCGGAGATATGGGCATCCTTTATTGTTAAAAAGCACTCAGGGGAAAAAACAACAAAACGGCCGGGGTAAAGAAGTTTGTATTTTGCATTACTGAGTCTAAAAATATCTTTCAGACTGCAATCAATATAGATCTCCGTTTCAAATGTGAGGTTGAGGAGATAGGTGTTTCCTTTTTTTAATTCATCACTTACCCGTTCAAATTGTTGATGGAACACAATGGGTTTTACCCCTACTTTTTCCAGTTGGATGTTTCTGGTGCCCTCATAAAAATCCCTTGTCCCATTCCCCCTTCCTTCGATACTGAAAAGAATCCCCGAACTCTTAATTTGTTCCTCTGATAATACCAGGATTTCCTGAAGGTCAAAATCAATGATAAACAGAAATGCTCTTTTTTCGCTGGCCAGTCGGTCCATTTTAGCAAAAGCTTCGTTCATAATTTAAATCGTCGGTTTATCAAAAAACAATTCCCGGTAAAAATGAATCAAAAATGAAAATATGGATGCCTTATTCATATTCTTTGTAGCGAATCTCAGTTATTAAGAAGAAAATAAAGGGGATATCATTAAAAAAACTAAAATAGAAAATCAACTCATTTTTACCTTAACCTCTCCCGGGTATTAGTGTTCTTCACAGGTGCAACTATATTTTTCACTATTTGCTTTTTCAAATGCTTCCCTCCCTTCCATAAAAGCAAACCAGGCTATGCCCAGGGATCCGACAATATCAAACCATGCTATTCCGAATAGCTCATACAGTCCACTCGAAGCAAGAAGAATAAATGAGAGATAAAAACAAGTTTTCGTACAATTTGCATCAGCAATTATAGCTTCAGAACTTAATTTTTTACCTATTCTCAACTTCCATTTCATTAAAAAATACATGGTTAAGATAGATAGAACAGAGATTATTATTCCTGCTGTAGTCGTTTCCGGTTTTGTACCGCTTAGGATATTCAATAGGGATCCGGCAACAAGGCCGGCAACAAGGACATAAAAGGAGGAGCCTGTTATTTTCAGAGCCTGCCGTTCAAATTTATCTCTTGATTCAACATCATGAACCCCCGTTTTTTTCATTCGGTAAATCATATGAAGAATTCCGGTTCCAGACACCACTTCAACAAAACTGTCCACGCCGAATCCAAGTAATGCAAGTGTTTCATCACCGATACCGAAAAAAATGGAAACAAGACCTTCAATGAGATTATAAACGATGGTGACAATAGCGAGAATGTAAGCAATATGAATCAGCTTCGGTCTGGTTTCAGATTTATGTAAATCTATGTTGTTCATAATCCCCCCCAACAATTGAAGTATTGTGCATATCCACAAAATCGGCTCAAATCAATCAATAATTATTATCTTTACTGCAAGCATGATAAAAGTAATTATGCAAATATAATGAAACTGATCAACATTCATTTTTCACCAAATCCGGAATAAACCTCCGCTTAAATATTATGACCGAGTATCTCATTCTATTATTGATCTTTCTGGCCCTTGTAATCATCGCCCTTCAGCTTTTTAAAAAACCTTCTGACGGCATAAATAGAGAAATTAAACTCATTGAAAGTGCTTTGCTACGAATGGAAGAGAGTATGGGACGAACAGAAAAATCCATTAAAGATGAATTTCAGCGTAACCGTTCCGAAACGAATGAGATGACCCGGATAAACAGGGAAGAATTAAAAAAATCCCTGGATGATTTTGGCTTAAAGTTAGCTGAAAATATCAAGGACCTTAACGAACTGCTGAGACAGAAATTTCTTGATTTTTCAAAACTTCAGGAACATATTAACAAGCAAGCTATCGAAAATGTAAAGGAAATAAGAGAATCTGTAGAGAAACAACTTAAAGCCATTCGCGAGGATAATACAAGGCAACTCGACGAAATGAGGAAAACGGTAGATGAGAAACTTCAGAAAACACTAAACGAACGTTTGAGTCAGTCGTTTGAGACAGTTGGAAAACAGCTTCAATCGGTCCAGGAAGGCCTGGGAGAAATGAAAAACCTGGCCACCGATGTGGGCGGGCTGAAGAAGGTCCTGAGCAATGTAAAGATGCGCGGCGGCATTGGGGAAATCCAATTGTCCATGTTGCTTGAACAAATTTTAGCTCCCGATCAATACCAGGCAAATGTGAGGACAAAGCAAAGCAGCTCTGATTTGGTTGAATTTGCCATCAAGCTCCCTGGCCGGGATGATTCGGGGGAATCTATCTGGTTGCCAATTGACGCTAAATTTCCCAAAGATGTCTACGAACAGTTACAGGAAGCTTATGAGGAAGGCGAACTTTCCCGTATCGCTCTTGCGCAGCGAAACCTCGAATCTACCATAAAGAAAATGGCCAGAGACATATGCGATAAATACATAGATCCGCCCTATACTACCGATTTTGGGATAATGTTCCTTCCATTTGAAGGCATATATGCCGAAGTTGTCCGTAAAGCAGCGCTTCTCGAGGAACTTCAAAGGAACTATAAAATTATTGTTACCGGGCCCACAACCCTCGCAGCAATTTTGAACAGCCTCCAACTGGGCTTCAGAACACTTGCAATTCAGAAACGAAGTGGGGAAGTATGGCAAATATTGGGTGCGGTAAAAAAAGAGTTTGAGAATTTTGGCGGAATGATGGACAAAGCTCAAAAAAATATCCAAACCGGTTTAAATCAACTGGATGATGTGATGGGCAAAAGAACCCGGGCAATTCAAAGAAGGCTTAAGAGCGTAGAGGCACTGGCTGAGGAAGATACAAGAGCTATTCTTCCTGAAATCACCGATAACAATGAAATATATGATGATGAGGAGGAGTCCTCATAAGAGGGTAAAAAGAGTGAAACGGGAAAATTATCCTTCAATCAGCATCCAAATCACTGCTTAGTCTAATTTTCTTTCCATCTACAACAGATTTTCCCATTTCAATCCTCCTGAATTAGTTCTTGCGAAAATTCATGAACCAGGTCACTTGTTCAATCTTTGAATCCGGATTCCCAATTTCCTTTTTTTCTTCTACTGTAAGATAGGGAACCATGAGTTCTTCACCAGGTTGCCAGTTTGCAGGAGCTACATCCGACTTGTGTTCGTCTATGGTCTGAAGAGCTACAATGGTCCTCTTTATCTCTGCCATATTTCTTCCAACCTGCATAGGGTAAAAGTTGATGGAACGAATGAAATTATCAGGATCAATAATAAATACAGCACGAATGTTTTCCGCTGCACTAACCTCCGGATGGATCATACCATACTTGTTTGAGATTTTATAATCACTGTCGTCAATGATTGGAAAATCTATTTTTACAGGAGCCCTGTCTTTATAAGTAACCTCGTTAAGAGCGTCAACCCAGGCTTTGTGCTGGTCTACGTGATCAACGGAAAGCACTATGACCTTAACATTAAGCTTTTCGTAATCGGATTGTTGGTGAGAAAGTTCCAGTATTTCAGAAGAGCATACCGGTGTGAAATCCTTTGGGTGGGAAAGAAGAATTTTCCAGCTTTTCCCGAAATCATCAGGGAATTTAATTTTTCCCAGGGTAGATTCTGCTTTAAAAGAGGGAGCCTTGCTACCCAATAGGGGGATCGTCACTACTTTTGTTTGAGCATTCAAGAGGAGAAATCCTAAAATGAATACCATGATGGAGGTTAACAATGTCTTTTTCATAACTGAATTTTTTTACTAATTAAAAAATGTATTCACAAATTTCGACAAAAATGAAAAACTATACTATGTTTGAAGAGAAGAATAAGAATTGAATAAATTTCGATGATTTGAAAAATATATTTAACCTATTCGTCTGTATATCTGTAATTTAGAATAGATGTGTCTTTCCATAATTTTGTTTCGTTCTAAATAGTAAGCTCATTTTTGGACTAATTTATTCCACTTTTAAGATATTAAGGTCTTTTTTTCATTATTTAGTATAAAGTATCTCTTAATCTTTGGGTGGAGGGTTTGCCGGAAAGGAATATTTTAATGTAACCCCCTTCCCGTGAACCGAAAGTTCTATGAAGTCTAAAAATCCTTTCATCTATTTTCTTATATTTGCATCCTTCACAGAAAGATATCCTGAGAATGAAGAAATTGTCGGTTGTGGTTGTAGTTTATAATGAGGAAGAAAATATCAAGCCTCTTATTGATCTGATTAGCTCAGCCTTGAAGCATATTGATTACGAAATCATCTATGTTGACGATGGTTCCACTGACAATACTATGCAGGGAGCTATTAGCCATTTCCCATCCACAGCTTAGCATTATTGAATTCAGAAAAAACTATGGACAAAGCTCTGCTTTGGCTGCTGGAATTCAACAGGCTAAAGGGGAATTTATCGCCTTGCTTGACGGGGACCTGCAAAATGACCCTGATGATATTCCCATGATGTTGCAAAAAGCAGAGAATGAAGGATGGGATTTGGTTGCCGGGATGAGAAAACATCGCCAGGATGGCATGTTTTTCAGAAAAATCCCCAGTCTGCTGGCAAATTCAATAATTCGAAAAACCACCAATGTCAGGATAAGGGATTATGGATGTACTCTTAAGGTTTTTAAAGCGGAACTAGCCAAAGACCTTGGGCTTTACGGTGAACTTCACCGGTTTATCCCCGTTCTTGCCAGCTATGAAGGAGGATCAATCAGCCAGGTAGAAGTTAAACACCATTCGCGCCAGTTTGGCAAATCAAAGTATGGAATCGGGCGCACCTTTAGGGTAGTCGCTGATTTGTTGCTGATGCTGTTTTTTAAGAAATACATGCAACGGCCAATGCATTTATTTGGTACCTGGGGGATATTCACCCTATTAACCGGTATCATCATAAATTTATATCTCCTGGTCTATAAGCTATTCGGGCACGACATCTGGGGCAAACCTCTGTTGATCCTTGGAGTATTGCTGGTAATTGCAGGATTCCAGTTAATCACCATCGGGATTATTGCTGACCTGCTCATGAGGACATATTACGAATCCCAATCCAAAACACCCTATAAGATAAAACGTATTTACAGCAGTGAAGCTTAAAATCAACAGGAAAGCCACCACAATTCTTAAAATTGTCATTTCCTTACTGGCTCTCGGCTTTGTGATTCTAAAAACCGATGTAAGTAGTGTACTGGCCATATACCAGCGTTCGAACCTACTGCTTGTAGCTTTTGCTATTTCTATTTTTGTCTCCTCTAAATTTTTAGCTGCCATCAGGCTAAAGCTCTTTTTGGAAAGGTCCGGAGTGAAAATTACAAGAGTATATAATTATAAGCTCTACCTCTTAGGAATGTTCTACAATCTATTTTTACCGGGAGGTGTTGGTGGGGATGGATACAAAATTTACCTTCTCAGTAAAAGGCAAAATATAAAAGCTTCAAAGCTCTTTTGGGCAGTATTAACTGACAGGTTAAGCGGGATCATGGCCTTATTCATTCTGGCCATTATCCTTTCCCTGTTTTTAAATTTTTCTCCCGGATTCGGGTACAAGGCCTATATCTGGTTACTCATTCCTTTAGCCTTAGCGGCTTCCTATTATCTCTTAAAAAAATTCCTGCCCTGGCTCCGTCCGGTTTTCGGCAGTTCCACTCTTTTATCCATAGCGGTGCAGATTTTACAGACAGTTTGTGCTTATCTTATATTCATTGCTATAGGAGGGGCAGGAAATGTGACAGGCTATCTATTTCTTTTCCTTGTTTCTTCAGTTGTAGCAATGCTTCCCATAAGTATTGGAGGAATTGGGACACGGGAGGTTACCTTTCTCTTTGGTTCAGGAATCCTTCAACTCGACCAAAATATCAGTATAGCCATGAGCTTAATGTTCTACCTGGTTACCGCCTTTGTCTCTTTTTGGGGAGTATATTTTTCGCTGAATCCGAAATCCCTTGCAACGGAGACAGGGCAGGGTAAAACGTCTATAAATTTTTAGTAACCTTTGTTGCAGAATAATTAATTTTCAAAGCATTGGCCATACGCAATGCCTGCTTAACATCAGTAACTTTACCCATGTTAATATTCTGATCTATCCTTAAAGAAATGGTCATTTTGTTTTTGTCAGATTCATCCAGCTTTTCCCTTTCTTCGAGAACGAAATCTTTTACCTGTTCTGAAGGGATCCCCTCTTCATTGATAAGTTTGTCGTTCATCTGGATCATTGGTTCTGAGCCATACATTGTCTGAAGGGTTTTCACGGGCCGGCCAATGTAGATATAACTGACAATCGACTTTTTTTCGATCTTCTTTACCTCAGTAGCGGTAGGAACTTTAACACTTACTTTAACTTCAGTTTCCCTCATAACAGTGGTAACCATAAAAAAGAAAAGCAACATGAAGACGATATCAGGAAGTGAAGCAGTATTTATAGCCTGTTGCCCCTTAGATACTTTTTTTCTGAATTTTGACATTACTTTAATCCTCCGATATTTTTAGGTTCAGCCTCGGAAATATTCATTTTATATACTTTCCTGATCCCTTCCATAATGGCTTCATCCGTTGAATTCTTAGGGTTCATCTGATCATAGGACCGACCAAAGTATTCGCGTGCAAATTGGTTCCTCAGGTCATTCACAGCAGCCACGAGTACATCCTGAACCTTTAGATATTTTCCATAGGTTGTGGACCGGTCGTTTTGCAGGGAAACAACTCCTTTAGACACAGGAAATTCAACTGTTCCCTGGGGAAAACTGGAAGATACCCCAGGAGGAAAATCGATAGTCTCCACTCCTTTCTCGGGGAGGTTAGGATCATCAGCAGGATTACTGAAGAACTCGATGGTCTTTTGTTTCAACTCATCAAGGTTCATGATTTCCCCTTCAACCATTAACTGGTCATTCTTATTAATAAGTACGACCAGAACGTTTCGTTCCTTCACTTCAGTTTCGACTTTTTGATCCTTTTCCGGCATTGGCGGCAGGAGACGGGATATTCCCGTATCAACATCCATCGTTGTGGCCACCAGGAAAAAGATAAGCAGGAGAAAAGCTATGTCAGCCATTGACCCGGCATTCACTTCCGGTGTATCTCTTTTTGCCATCAGATTAATATTTTAATAAGCACATTCCCAAAGGGAGATATGCTAAATGATTATTTAAAGTATTTAGCCACTTCAGAGTAAAGAATCGCCAATAGAGCAAATCCGAGTATAAAATACATACTGAATAGCCCCATATCGATCACTTTCAGAACCTGAGGATCACTGTTATCAGTCCCTTCGTATCCGATTATGGAAAGAGAAGCATCTGAACCCAGCGCATAGGCTCCAATAAGGACGCCGGCTACGACCACCAGTCCAATTAAAGAGCGGACCAGCATCCGGGGGTTAGTGAACATTCTTGCGATGGGGAATATCACAGCAAAAATTGCCGCTATGATTAAAAGAATATAGGCCCAGATTAGGGCAATATCAGTACGGTTATAGACAAGTGTTTCTATGAAAGTCAGGTTAACCCTTTCAGGTTCAGAAGGCGTAGAGACCTCCTCCACAACCATTGGGGCTTCCTCAATTTCAGTACTGTCTCCATCAACAGCAACAGAATCTGCTGCCGAACTATCAACAACTGCCGGAGTGTTCGTGATAAATTCATCGTTCATCCCTGCAGGAGTTTCCAGTTTCTCAACCTTAGCTGCATATTCCGTTTTATTAATAAGCACATCACCGAAATAAAAGAATAATACAACCAGAATTGAAATACCGAAAACTATGTAAAGTAATATAGAAGATATTTTCGAATAAGACATTTTACTTATTTTTTAAGATTTTGTTTTACCAGCAGGTCAATAAGGGTAATGGAAGCGTCCTCCATTTTGTTCACAATTGAATCGATTTTTGAAACGAGATAGTTATAAAAAATCTGAAGGATAATTGCCACTATAAGTCCAGATACGGTGGTGATAAGAGCGATTTTAATACCTCCGGCAACTAATGCTGGGGAAACATCACCGGCAATCTGTATTTTATCAAAAGCATCGATCATCCCGATAACTGTTCCCATAAACCCAAGCATAGGGGCAATGGCTATAAAAAGTGATATCCAGCTTAAATTTCTTTCCAGTAATCCCATTTGGACACTCCCATATGAGATGACAGATTTTTCTACGACATCAATACCCTCATCTATACGGTCAAGGCCCTGGTAGAATATACTTGCGACCGGTCCCCGCGTATCGCGGCAAACATCCTTTGCTGCTTCAACCCCACCTTCATCAAGTGCTTCCTCAACTCTCAAAAGAAGCTTATCCGTATTGGTGGAGGCCAAATTTAAATAAATGATCCTTTCAAAGGCAATAGCCAAACCAAAAATGAGCGTTAACAGAACTGAGCCCATAAACCCGGCACCACCCTCAATAAACTTTCTTTTAAGGTTTTTGTGCATAACATCAAGCCCCCCTTCCGTTTCATCTTCAGTATCGGTAAAAGCGGTAGTTGATTCAACAGGAGCAGGGGTATTTGCCATTACTGAATCGTCAGAGGTTGTCTGCTCAACAGCATCGGTAGTAGCATCCTGGGCAACTGCAACGAAAGATGCTCCCATCATTAGCATCCCGATAACTGCTATAAGTACGAATAACTTTTTCATGATTTTTTTTTCTAGTTTAATTATTTAAAAATGGTTACGATTTTGAATTGCTATAAGTCTTGGTTAAAAAAATTTTCCGCTATAAATGTAAGAATTTCTAATGAACAAACAATCCGATGTAAATATTTTTATGGTAAATGAATTATTTTATGCGGAGAGAGAGGGATTCGAACCCTCGGTGCCCTTTTGAGGCACACCCGCTTTCCAGGCGAGCCAGTTAAGCCACTCCTGCATCTCTCCATATGCTCTTTCCGGAAGGCCAGCACCGCCAAATCGAAAAGTGGCGCAAATTAGGAAAAAAAATTAAATTAACAGACTAAGTAATGGTAATTTCTCCTTTTACTGATTTATTTAATAGTGAAATAATTCTTTCCCGGCCAAAACCGCTACCAAGAAGAAGCATCATTTTCGTTGTAGCGGCCTCTGTGGTAATGTCGTATCCACCCAATACCCCCGCCTCGTATAGTTTTCTGCTGGTTTCATACCTTCCGAGTGTGACCGAACCAATATTGCATTGCGTTACATCCAGCACCAATATTCCCCGTTCAATGGCTGTGCGTATGCGCTTAAGGAACCATTCATCGGCCGGCGCGTTTCCGGATCCAAAGGTCTCAAGGATTACTGCTTTTAAGCCCTTAATACATAGAATAGAATCGATGAAGGCCCTGTTCATTCCCGGGAAAAGCTTTAAGATCGCGATATTGTTGTCGAATTGCGTTGTAAGGCACAACTTTCTGGTTTCATCAGCTCTTAGGATCGCTTCTTTATTATAATTTATATCGATTCCGACCTCTGCAAGGGGAGGATAATTAGCTGATTGAAAGGCATTGAAGTTTTCAGCATTAATTTTTGTAGTTCTGTTGCCGCGGAACAATTTATTCTCAAAATAGATACACACTTCCGGCACTATGGATTTGCCATTCTCCCTTGCGGCAGCAATTTCTATGGAGGTAATGATATTCTCCTTCCCATCTGTCCGTAGCACTCCGATAGGCAGCTGGGAACCGGTCAGAATTACAGGTTTGGATAAATTGTCGAGCATAAAACTTAGCGCTGATGCCGTATAGGCCATTGTGTCCGTGCCATGAAGGATAACGAAACCATCAAAAGCGGTATAATTTTCATGGATGATCTCCGCGATCTTTACCCAGATATCTGGTCCTATATCGGAAGAATCCATCGGGGGATCAAAGGAAATGGTCTGAAAGTGAAAACCAAAACGCTTAAGTTCAGGCATCTTCTCCGAAATCTGCTCGAAATTCAGGGGTTGAAGACTTCCTGTAGCGGGATTCTGGATCATTCCGATGGTTCCGCCGGTGTAGATAATCAAAATGGAGGCATTCCCGGTTGGCATTAGGGTATATTTTTAAATAAGTTTAAAGCATTTTCCGAAGTAAGCCTTGCAATCCCACCCTGGCTCATTCCTAAAATATCTGACAACTTTTCCACAACATAAGGTAGCCAGGCACTCTCATTCCTTTTCCCGCGTTTTGGCACCGGGGCCAAATAGGGAGAATCGGTCTCCAGTAGAAGGCGGTCCCCCGGTATGCATTCTACTATTTTTTCAAGTCCTGAATTTTTATAGGTAACAATCCCGTTTATTCCAAAATAAAAGCCATAATCTTTAATTTTTTCTATTTCCGGCAAGCCTCCCGTAAAACTATGAAAAACACCGTTCAGGGTGTCGTCCGCATAGGTGTCAAGAATCTCAAAAATTTCCGGAAATGACTCCCGCGCGTGGATAACAAGCGGCAAATTATACTTTTTTGCAAACCCAATCTGAAGAATAAATGCCTCCTTTTGCTGTTTAAAAAAACTTTTATCCCAATAAAGATCAATCCCAATTTCTCCTATAGCAATAAACTTTTCCTTAAGTAGTAAGGCTTCTATGTGCTCCAACTGAGATAAGAAATTCTCCTTTACAGCGGTAGGATGTAGTCCGGCCATAGGGAAGCATACTCCTGGGAAATCCCGGCACATGGAAAGCATGGGCTCAAAAGTGGATACCATCGATATTGGGCAGGAAGAACTTTGCTATTCCTGCCCTCTTTGCATTGGCAATGACTGCTTCCCTGTCGGAAATAAATTCATCAAGGTATAAATGTGTATGGGTGTCGATCAATTCCATGCCGATAAGTCATTTCCGCAAAGATAACAGAATTCTAAATGGCATAACAACGAAAATGATGGGCATTTGTATTGTCCGAAGAGTTCATACGGTTTACCCCCACCCTTGAGAAGGATGCGCAAGCCAGTTCATGAAAACCAGTTCAAAAACAAGGAATTTGGTATCTTAACAACACCTGTAAAAATTCCCGGGCCCCGGGGCAATCCATCCCTCAAATTCAAGATGAAGCAGGATTCCGGATATGTTTGCCAGGGATATACCTGTAACGATGCTCAATTCGTTTAAACTGATCTTTTCAAACTCCTTGATAGTCTGAATAATTGATTCTTCTTCCCTGTTTAGTTCCTTAAACAACAGTTTCTGGCGTCCTGATCCCTTTTTTCCTTTAGAATCCCATGAAAGGAAATATTCGATATCGCTGCAATGCTCAATAAGGGCGGCCTTATTGTTCTTAATAAGCTGATTGCAGCCTGCTGAAAACTCATCCCCAGAACGGCCGGGAATGGCGAAAACATCCCGATTATAAGAACTGGCAATATCGGCAGTGATCAACGCCCCTCCCTTTAATCCCGATTCCACCACAATTGTCGCATCAGCTAATCCGGCAATGATTCGGTTCCGCTTAATAAAATTGTTTCGTTCAGGTTCCATATTGGAACAGAAATCCGTGCAGAGGCATCCCTGATCCATAATTTTCATCGCCAAATTTTTATGCTCGTAGGGGTAGAGGGTATGAAGTCCATGCCCAAGGACAGCAATGGTCCGGAGACCATTCTTCAACGCGGCAACATGGGAATTATAATCAATTCCATAGGCCAGACCGCTAATAATCACTGTTTCAGGGTACACAGCGGCAATATCCCTGATGATGGATTGGCAAAGGTCAGTCCCATACCTGGTGGCTCTCCGCGTACCGACGAAACTCAGTGTTTTGGTCGAATTGAAACAGTTCTCTCCCTTGTAGAATAAGATCAAAGGGGCATCCTCACACTGTTTCAGACGAAGAGGGTAATCTTTTTGTTCGAAATTTAATAGGTGAACAGCATTTTTATTACAAAAATCAAGTTCCCTGTCTGCCAGTTCCAGCAATCCGGGACTACCTGCCCTCGACGACAAAATTTTCCCAATGCCTGGGATACTCATCAATTTTTCTCTTTTCTGTCTAAAAACTGCCTCTGCTGATCCGGAATAAGCAATCAGCTTTCTTGCGGTAATGGCCCCTATTGAAGGGATCATGGATAAGGCCAGAAGAAACCGGTTCTCTAATTCCATACAAAATCGTTCAATCCAACCTTAATGGAGAAAAACCGCTTTTCTAGCCCTGAAAATTCAAGAATTTTTTGAATTAGTTTTGGAATAGGAGGATAAGACTTTTTTGATCTTTTCCACCTCATCCTTCTTCAATGCAGAGAGGCTGACAGGCGGATAAGAGGCAATCTGCTGTTTTACCTGCAGGGAGAGAACGATCTTTTCTTTCCCCGGGAAAGAGCTCATCGTTTCGAATTTCACAAACTTGTCTTTGGGAATTTCTATGGAATGCTTTTTCCGGTTGAATGCACTTATTAAATAATAGCGTAAAATAATCTTGCTCCCGTTGTCGGTGAAATAAATATAATTCGGTTTGAGGAAAAAATGATAAAACATTAAACCCAGATACAACCCCCCTGCAATAAGGAAAAAATGCACCTTCTCCATACCAGGAAAAAGCTTTTCGAAAAACCGCGTAAATGAAATCGTTAACACGATAGGGACAAATATCACGGTGGCTACAAATTTCTGAAGCCAGATATTGAAGGTGAATTTTTTATTTTCTATAATCATAAGTCCCTCCTATCAAGTTTTCGACGCTTAAATTCCCTTGAGATGAGATTAAGTTCCCTGCTTGTCTGCCCTTTAACCGAAGTGTTTTCTTCGACCCGGCGTGTGAGGTAGGGCAAAACATGCCTGACCGGTCCGTAAGGGAGGTATTTTGATACATTATATCCACTCTCGGCCAGGTTAAAACTAATATGGTCGCTCATTCCGTATAGTTGGGAAAACCATATGCGGCTGTCCTCATTTTTTAAACCTTTATCAGCCATTAATTGAGTAAGATACATGGAGGAATACTCGTTGTGCGTTCCATTAAATATTGAAATCCTGTCGATATGCTTAACGGAAAAGGCAAGTGCGTCATTATAGGATCTATCGGTACTTTCCTTATCCGGCTGAATGGGGTCCGGGTAGTCAAGTCTTGCTGCTCTTGCCCTTTCTCTTTCCATATAAGCCCCGCGAACAAACTTGGCCCCGAGGAAAAAGCCCTCCTTCTCAGCCCGTCTAAAGTCATGGTCCAGCACTGCAAGTCTGTCGGTACGGTACATTTGATAGGTATTGTAAACGATCGCTCTCTCCTGGTTGTATCTCGCCTGCATTTCATATACTACCTGATCAATAAAAGGCTGATAAAAACTATCCTCGGCATCGATCATTATCGGAATCCCCTTACTATAAGCTGAACGGCATAAACGATCGACCCTTTGCCTGAATTTCGCGCCTTCCCTTTGGGCCTCTTCGGAAATGCCATGAGTGTCGCTGAGTAATTCAAGGGCGTGCGACTGAATGAAAGCAGTGGGCTTGAATACGGCAAAAGGAACATTCGGGCTGGAAGCCGCAAAATCGATCGTCCGCATGGTTTCTTTATGGGCTTTTTCAATCTCTTCATCCTCCTCGCTTCCTTCAACCGAATAATCAAGGATGGATTTAACATTCTTCTTCGCAAGCTTTGCCACAACCTGTGCACATTCCGCAATGGTTTCTCCTCCAACAAATTGCTTATAAACTGTGGGCTTGACTATCCACCGGACAGGCAGGCCAATCCTGGAGGCCAAACCAATTGTTTTATTGCCCATTTTAACCAACCAGGGATAGGATATTAAACGGTACAAATAATATGCACGTCTTAATTCATCATTATTCTTGATGGCGAATGCCACCTGCGTGTTATCAAAATCAACCATGATCAAAAATTATCAATACACAAAGATGCATATACCATCTTGAAATTCAATATTGAAAATCAATGCTTAAGAGGATTTTTTTTATGATCTTTGTCAGGAATTAAAAAAAAAATCGCAAATAACCGGGCTCATTTTTCGTAGAAAACTTACTTATTGAAAGTGGGTGGCAGGTAATTAAATTCCAAATCATTAAATCCAAACAGAAAAATGAAAAAACTGATCGCGTATTTCTTACAAGGACTTTTATATGTGGCTCCCCTGGGCATTACATTATATATTATCTATCTGGTCTTCACTTTTCTGGATGGCCTCATCCAGGGTTCAATACAAAAATACCTTCATATTCATATTCCCGGTCTGGGTTTACTGGGGATCATCCTGTTTATTACCCTACTCGGTTTTATTGGGAAATCGATCATTTTCAGTCCGGTTAGCAAATTTATCGGTGGAATGGTACGTAAAACCCCTGTTTTAAACCTTATATATTCTTCCATAAAAGATTTGCTGAATGCTTTTGTCGGCAAAGAGAAGAAATTCAACAAACCGGTAATTGTTAAGGTCAACACCATTTCAGAGCTGGAAAAAATTGGGTTTCTTACCCAGGAAGATCTAAACGATTTGGGTATTAAAGACAAGGTGGCAGTATATTTTCCACATTCCTATAATTTCTCAGGGGAATTGTTTATTGTTCCCACAGAACATATTAAACCCTTTAACATGAGTCCTGCCGATGCCATGAAATTTATTGTTTCAGGAGGGGTGGCCAGGGGGTAACAATAAATTACATCCCCTCAGATCCGAATTATCTAACCTACCAAGAACTTCAAAGCTACCATCAGGATAGGATTTACCCAAATCGGAGGTAGCAATAAAAGAACAGGAATGGATATTCGCAAGATCAATGATATTTAGGGTGCCCGTTTTTCCATCTCCCAAAATGCTGAAGGGATCGTGAATATCGGTAATGAGAACTTTCATCCAGGGAGGGCACCTAAAAATTCCCTCTCCCCGTGAATATGCCTGGGAAAGAAGTTCTGTCATTCCATATTCTGAATGAACCGATTTCAGGTGAAAGCTTTGTTTCAATATCCCGTGAAGTTCCTCTCTTGGCATCTCCTTTCTCCTTCCCTTCATCCCGCCGGTTTCCATAATTATGACATCAGACAGGTCGGCATTATTATCCCGGGCGAATTCAAGAAGTGCGAAACTAACTCCGATCAAAAGGGTCTTTTGTTTTTCCTTCTGAAGTTTGTTGAGCAATTTGATAAGCTTGTCGTTCGCATGCAGGTAGAATCCGCTGAGCGGATGCCCGGATTGGTTAATTAGGGCGTTGCACATATATATTAAGGAGGAATCCTCCCTTTCCATATAGGAAGGCAACATGGCAAGAATGCAATAATCATTTACCGCACCATAAAAGTGCTGAAATCCCCTTGAGAAACTTTCGGTATATAGAGATAAGTCAGAAACATAATGGCTGCTTTTTTCTGAACCGGTGGTTCCGCTGGAGGTGAAAATGATCTCTTCTTTCAATCCTTCGGCTAGTACTTTGTGGGTTTTAAAAAAGCCGATCGGAAGAAAAGGAAACTGGCCCAAAGTAACAATAGCAGATCTGTCTATTCCAAGGCAATCTATGAAATTGCGGTAAACAGGGATTTTCTTTGACTGGTAATTAAATATTTCAATGGATTTCTTTAGGAATGACTCATTACTATAGCCTTGGAAATCAGATCCGGAATTAAACGGATCGCCAAAAAGGAGCGCTTTTTCCATCGTTCATTAAGTCTTAATTGACCTGAAAGTTGATTTTTTTGTCCATTAGAACCGCCCTGATTAAAATTGTAAATAAACAGGTTTAAATTATAATGTGTTTGCAACAAAAAGGCCGGACAAAAGCATTTAAAAACAATTTATTCAGGCTAAGATCACGCTCTTTTATTCCCCCCGGATTGCGGCAATTCCAGGCAATGTTTTTCCTTCAATGTACTCCAGCATGGCACCCCCACCGGTAGAAACATAACTTACCTGATCGCTGAGGCCGAATTTATTCACGGCTGCAACCGAGTCTCCACCCCCCACAAGGCTGAAAGCTCCTTTATCGGTAGCTTCTGCAATGGCTTGAGCGATAGCAATGGTACCTTTTTGGAAATTTTTCATTTCAAAAACCCCCATGGGTCCATTCCATAAAATCGTTTTAGAGTCAGCAATAACACTGCTGAATTCTTTAATCGTCCCTTCAGCAATATCAAGGCCCATCCAGCCGGACTCCCCATTATCGATATCCGCAGTTTTGGTGGTGGCATCATTATCAAATTTGTCGGCAAGAATTTGGTCAACGGGCAGATACAGGTTAATTCCTTTTGATTTGGCTTTCTCCACCAGCTCATTGGCCAGGTCCAGTTTATCCTCTTCGCAAAGTGAATTACCGATTTCCCCTCCGCGTGCTTTGATAAAGGTGTAGGTCATACCCCCCCCAATAATCAGGTTGTCCACCTGATCGAGCAGATTTTCTATAACCTCGATCTTATCAGAAACTTTTGCCCCGCCCATAATCGCAGTAAAGGGTTTGGCTGAACTCTTCAAAACCTTGTCCATGGCTTCCAGTTCGCTCTGGATCAGGTAACCAAAAACTTTATCGTCCGGGAAGAATTCTGCGACAATGGTTGTTGATGCATGCGCCCGGTGAGCAGTACCAAAAGCATCGTTCACGTATACATCGGCACCTTCGGCAAGTTTTTTGGCAAAGTCTTTATCGCCTTTGGTTTCCTGTTTGTAAAAGCGAAGGTTTTCAAGTAAAAGCACTTCACCTGGTCTGAGGGCTTTTTTTGTCTCCATAGTTTTACTTCCTATGCAGTCGCCGGCAAATTTTACCGGTATTCCCAGATGACCTGACAGGTTTTTTACCACATGTTTCAATGAATATTTTTCTTCCGGTCCTTCCTTGGGACGGCCCAAATGTGACATCAGGATGGCGGATCCGCCATCGGACAATATTTTGCGTATTGAAGGAAGTGCTGCGGTGATCCTCGTATCGTCGGTCACTTCAAATTTATCATTTAGGGGGACATTAAAATCAACCCTCATAATCGCTTTTTTTCCTGAGAAATTGTAATTATCAACAGTACGCATATGCTTAAAATTTCAGATTAAAACTATTTTAAATTCACCCCCAAAGGTAAACAAAGTATTTTTAATTATCTTTGTTTTCATCTGTTCAAAACGTTTTCAACTAATATTAACTCACAATTCCGCTTGAATGTTTTTTCATCAAATTCCGGGACAGGAAGAAGTCAAAAGAAGTCTGGTAAAATCAGTAAAAGAGGGTAGAATTAGCCATGCCCAAATGTTCCTTGGCCCGGAAGGCTCCGGAAAACTTGCACTTGCACTTGCCTATTCACAATACATTTCGTGTACCGACCGACAGGAAAATGAATCCTGTGGGAAATGTCCTTCCTGTATCAAATACCATAAATTTGTGCATCCGGATCTCCATTTTCTCTATCCTACTATGGCCTCCGCGAATGAATCAATGACCGACAAATTCCTGGGCGCCTGGAGAGAAGAGTTAAATGAGAATGTTTTTATGGACCAGAACCACTGGTATGGTAAAATTGGCCTGGAAACGAAACAGGGGATTATTTCTGCCAGGGACAGTGATCAGGTAATCCTTAAGCTCAGCCTGAAATCCTATGAATCGGAATACAAAGTAATCATTATCTGGCTGCCTGAGAAAATGAATGCGACAGCCGCGAACAAACTGCTTAAAATCATCGAAGAACCTCCTGCCGGCACCATTTTTATTCTAGTTACCGAATCGGCCGATGAGCTCCTCGCCACTATTCGATCCCGGACACAAATGATCAAAGTGCCGCGGCTGAAGGATGAAGAGATAGCAGAGGCTCTTGTAAAATTGGGGGTCAATAATGAGTTAATCCCCGATGCGGTTCACGTTGCCAATGGAAATTTTAATAAAGCTCTAACCGCGACCCGTTCCGACGAGCAGAATAAATACAACTTCGAAAAGTTTGTAAGCCTTATGCGGCTATGCTTTAAAAGAGAATATAAAGAAATTCTTGATTTAACCAACGAATTGGGAAGCAGGGGAAGGGAGAACCAGAAATTGTTCCTGACCAATTCATCCCGGCTCATCCGGGAAAATTTCATGGTGAACCTGAAACGAAACGAGCTTACCCACATGACCGCTTATGAAAAAGATTTCTCCATTAAATTCTCAGCTTTCATAAACATGAAAAATGCACCCAGGTTATATGAGGAGTTTAACATGGCCTACAACCATATTGCCGCCAATGGATTTGCAAAGATCGTCCTCTTTGATCTTTCCCTTAAAATAATCCAATTGCTGCATATCTAATTTTTTAGTTTAATTTTGCCAATGACCCAAAAAAATGAAAAGCGATATGGACGAATTAATGCACAGGGGCTGTTGTAATGGCATTTGCAGGGAAGAAAAGAATGATGGAAAAGATATCATATCAAACTACTTTAGTTCATGCAGTAAACTTGACGATTATAATTGGTTAAGAGACATACCCCAGGCAGGTACTAAAAACGATCTGGTAGAAGTACGATTCAAAAATACCAGGAAAGGTTTTTACCAAAATACAGACCACCTGCCGCTGTACCGTGGAGAGATGGTAGCGGTTGAATCATCTCCCGGGCACGACATTGGAATTGTATGCATGACCGGGGAATTGGTGGAGCGGCAATTACAAAAGTATGGACTCAACCCGGGATCTGACGAAATAAAAAAGGTATATCGAAAAGCCCGGCAGGCCGATCTCGAAAAGTGGAAAGAGGCAATCGACCTCGAACATGAAACCATGATAAGGGCAAGAAAGATGGCCGCCCGTCTGAATCTGAACATGAAAATAGGGGATGTGGAATATCAGGGTGATAAAACCAAAGCTATCTTCTATTATATTGCCGACGAGCGGGTCGATTTCCGTCAGCTTATCAAAGATATGGCAGAGTCCTTTCGGATCAGGGTTGAGATGAAGCAGATTGGGGCAAGGCAGGAAGCCGGACGCATAGGTGGAATTGGCTCTTGCGGTCGTGAATTATGCTGTGCCTCCTGGCTCACCAACTTTATATCGGTAACAACTGCCGCTGCAAGGTATCAGGAAGTTTCCCTTAACCCCCAGAAACTGGCGGGTCAATGCGGGAAGTTGAAATGCTGCCTGAATTATGAAGTTACCAGCTATGTAGACGCCCAGAAGGACTTTCCATCCCGCGAAATTGTCCTCAAGGGCAAAGAGGGAAATGCCTGGCATCAGAAAACGGATATTTATCGCGGCATTTACTGGTACTCCCATGAAAGTCAATCCAGCACAAGCCTTATTCCCATTTCAGTAGAACGCGTAAGTGAAATCATAGAACTGAACCGAAAGGGGATATTCCCTGAAAAATTAATTGAAATCGATTCGTCAAACTCTTCCAGGAGTGAATTCAACGATGTCATCGGCCAGGATAGTCTGACCAGGTTCGAAGATAAAACACCCAGGAAAAAAAATAAAAATAGAAAAAAATACAGGAATGACCGGAATGACAAAAAACCGGATTGATAATTCCACGGATAAATTTCATGATCAAAAAACCTATAGGCCAATAATGAGAAAGATACTCCTTTTAACTCTGGTTTTACTTTCATTTATACTCAGTTCCTGTGATCCTCAAATGGTATTCGACCAGTTCAAGAGTACTGGTGACGAAAGTTGGAATTGGTCGGAAGTCAGGGAATTTGACATTAACATGCAGGATTCGACAGAGCTATTTAATATTTATATTAATGTAAGGCATACCAAAAAATATCCATTCTCAAATCTGTATGTTTTCGTCCAACTTACCTCTCCCGATGGAAATACTTTGACAGACACGATCGACATTCCGATTGCAAGCCCGAGAGGAAAATGGCTTGGCGATGGCTTTGGCGATATTAAATTTGTTCGCACAGAGTTTCGTGAAGGAGTTCGGTTTGGACAAAAAGGTATTTACAAGGCTAAACTCACCCAGGGGATGAGGGCAGAAGAAGTGCCTGTTACCGATATTGGCATCCGGGTTGAAAAGTACACCTCCCTAAAATAATATTCGTGGGAAAGGACAAGCTGAAAAGATTCCGGGAACTGAATACCTTCGAGAGAGTATTCCAGCCTTCCTTAGAGGAATGTTTTCTGTCTGATTATCCCCTGAAAGGCAGATGGGGCATTGAGGTGTTTGGGAATAACCATCCAATAGTCCTTGAGCTTGGATGTGGGAAGGGTGAATACACGGTTGGACTGGCCCGGATGTTCCCTGATAAAAACTTCATAGGAATCGACATTAAAGGGGCGAGGATGTGGAAAGGGGCAAAAGAAGCCCATCAGGAGAAAATTCACAATACTGCATTTCTGAGGACAAGAATAGAATTTATCTCCTCTTTCTTTTCAAAAGATGAAGTTGATGAAATATGGATTACCTTTCCGGATCCTCAACCAAAAGATCGATGGGCGGGCAAACGATTGAGCAGTGCAGCCTTCCTGAACCGTTACCGGCATTTTGTAAAAGATGGGGGCATAGTTCATCTTAAAACAGACAGCCTTCCTCTCTATAGATATACCCTTTCTTTGGTCAGAGAGAATGACCTGGGAATTCTCTCCAGTACAAGCGACCTCTATAATTCTCCCGAAAGAGAGAGTGTACCGGATATTCAGACATTCTACGAAAAGCAGTTCCTTAGCCGTAGTTTACCCATTCATTACCTGAAGTTCGGGTTGAAATCCCGAATATTCATCAAGGAGACACGGGGAGAGGGAAACTTGCTGTAAAAATTCCACCCCAACAAATTATGCACCTATGGACAATGACGATTTTTTCAGTCGGGTATATGAAGTCACCAAACTGATCCCCTACGGAAGGGTGACCAGTTATGGAGCCATTGCCAGGTTTCTGGGAACTGCACGTTCATCCAGAATGGTGGGCTGGGCTTTGAATAACGCACACCAAAACCCCCTGTACATTCCCGCACACCGTGTAGTCAACCGGAATGGCCTTCTTACCGGAAAACATCATTTTCCTGGAGTGAATATGATGCAGGAATTACTTGAAAATGAAGGTATTATTATAGAGGATGACCGGGTCGTTGATTTTGAAAAGATTTTTTGGGATCCCAATTTGCACATCCATTTCGCCTGACCCCCGCCCTTTTTAACAATACCGATAATCCCTCATTTTAAGCAATTATTTATTAATTTTGCAATTCAATAAAAAATAAGATTCAAAATGACCATTAAAAGAGAAAAAGTAATACAGATCCTTGATACAGTAAGGCATCCTGAATCCCGCGAAGGAATTGTCAGCATGGGACTGGTAGACGGGTTGATGATTGAAGGCCATAAAATAAAGTTCAACCTGCGGTTCAAAAAACCAAAAGAGCCGTTTGCTGCCTCTTTGAAAAAAACTGCAGAAGCTGCGCTGAAAAAGGAATTTCCCGACGCGGAGACCAGTATTGAAGTTATAACTCCTTCCCCGGTAACTCCCCCAAAAGACTCTTCCGTTGCCGGGGTGAAAAATATAATTGCCGTGGCTTCCGGTAAGGGAGGAGTTGGCAAATCAACCCTGGCAGTCAACCTGGCCGTTGCCCTGGCAAAAACAGGAGCCTCTGTAGGGCTGATCGATGCAGATGTTTATGGCCCTTCAATCCCAAAAATGTTCGATCTTGAATCAGAACGTCCCCAGGTTATCAGGGAAGAGGATAAAGAGATCATTATTCCAATTGAAAAACACGGGGTCAAAATAATGTCTATAGGATTTTTTGTGAAGCCCGAAGATGCCCTGGTCTGGAGAGGCCCAATGGCCACAAGTGCCCTAAAACAGCTGCTCAATCAATCGGAATGGGGCGAACTGGATTATATGCTTATTGATTTGCCTCCCGGAACCGGGGATATACACCTGACCATTGTTCAGGAAATGGCCGTGACCGGTGCGGTTATCGTTTCAACCCCGCAGGAGGTTGCCCTTTCCGATGCGGTAAAAGGAATCGCCATGTTCACCGGCGACAAAATCAACGTGCCGGTTCTTGGACTCATTGAAAACATGGCATGGTTCACACCTGCAGAACTTCCCGACAATAAATATTATATTTTTGGGAAAGAAGGAGTGAAAAAACTTGCCGAAAAGATGAAGGTTGAACTCCTTGGCCAAATCCCTCTTGTACAGAGCATCCGCGAAGATGGGGATTCCGGTCGCCCTTCTGTACTAGACAGCAGCAGCATTGCCGGGATGGCATTTGACGATCTGGCCCAAAGGCTGATCCGGGCAGTAGAGAAAAGGAACCGGGACCAGGGGCCCACGGAGCGGGTGGAAATTACCCAGTAAACAACCAACTGGTTGGGAAGATGAACTTTCGGAAATCCTTATAAAATCAGTTGCCGAACTTTGAATAAATATGTAGAAAAATCATCGACTGTAAAATATCAGGGATTTTTTACAGTTATTTGTAAGAATATATAAACGAGTTTATTTTGACCCGGCATCTAAAGATCTTCATTTATCTCTTATTTGGTTTTTTCGTTTCCTGCTCGACAGAGAAGAACACGATGATCAGCCGTTCCTATCACAACCTGACCTCTCATTACAATATATATTTCAACGGTTATCAGAGTTACGAAAAGGGTATTTCACGCCTGCAGAAAAATTTCGAGTACAACTACTCAGGCCTCCTTCCACTTTTCTATTATGAGAGTCCTACTGCCGCCCAGACTGTTTCTTCGGATATGGAAAGAGCTATTGATAAAGCTTCCAAAGTAATAACCCTCCATTCGATCACCGCCAAACCAGATATAAAGCGCGGTATACAAAACGACAAACAAAAAGATTTTTATAATAAAAAAGAATACAATAAATGGATTGACGATAACTACCTTCTCATGGGAAAGGCCTATGTGTATAAGAACCAATATGATCTGGCCATGGAAGCACTGCGGAAGGTGATCACAGATTTTCCCGGGGAGACCAGCCGGTATGAAGCCTTAATATGGATGGCAAGGGTATACAACGAAACCGGGGAATTCCGGGAATCGGAAAAAATCCTCAATATCCTGAGCACTGAAAAAGAATTTCCCAATCCCCTGAAAGCATCACTGTATTCAACCTATTCCGATATGTTCATCAAACAGGGAAAGTATGAAAGGGCCGCTGAGATGCTCGACAAAAGTTTAAAGTACATCAAAAACAAACATAATAAGATAAGGTACACCTATATCCTTGCCCAGCTTTATGAACAAACCGGAAATGCTTCATCGGCATTGAAAACTTACGGGGAAGTGATTAAAATGAACCCCCCCTATGAAATGACTTTCAATGCTAAAATCAACATGGCCCGTTCCTTTCAGGCAGGCAGTGGAAATGCCGAAGAGATAAACTCCGTTCTTAAAAAACTCCTGAAAGATGATAAGAATATTGAGTATAAAGATCAGATTTATTATGCGATGGGCGAAATCGCCTTGAAGGAAGGTAAAACCAGCGAGGCAATAGAGGATTTTAAAAAAAGTATTGAAGTCTCCGTAAGCAATTATAACCAAAAAGGATATTCCTACCTGGCTCTGGGCGACCTTTATTATCAAATGCCACAATATTCTCTGGCACAGGCCTATTACGACAGTACGCTTCAAAATATAGCTCCTGAATATGAGGAATACGATATGCTTAGCCGGAAATCATCCAGTCTCACCCATCTTGTTCAGTACCTTCAGATTTACGAACTTGAAGACAGCGTCCAATTATTGGCACGGCTTCCGGAAAAAGAGAGGCTGGCCCGGATTGATAATATTATCGAAAATATCCGTAAGCAAGAGGAAGAGCAACGACAAAAAGAACAGGAAGGGCTCATGGACATGCAATATAGCATGATGAATAGTGGGAGTTCAAACACGGGTGGAGTAAATATAGCGGACCAGGGGGATAAATGGTATTTTTATAACCTCAACGCCAAAGGCTTTGGTCAGCCGGAATTTCGGATGAAATGGGGTAATCGCAAGCTCGAAGACAACTGGCGCAGGAATAGCAAACAAACGCTTGATTTTTCTGATACCAACAACATGGGAACGAACATGGAGAATGGTGATCTTCCGCAGAGCGGACAACCAATCCTTGGCCTAAAATCGCGTGAATTCTATCTGGCAAATATCCCGCTTACCGATTCTGCCATGAAACAGTCTGAACTAAGGATTGAAAATGCTTTGCAAAACATGGGGATTGTTTATCGTGATGAATTAAATGATAAGGCGGAAGCTATAAAAACTTTTGAAGAACAGATCAAACGTTTTCCTGACGGAAAGCTTGCCTTGCCAGCATATTACAATTTATATGAGCTCTATTCCGAATCAGGAAATCAGGCAAAATCCAATTATTATAAAGATCTCATTATCCGGAAATATCCTGATAACCCACGCGGCAAAATACTCGCTGATCCGGACTATGTGCAACAACTGATTAAAGAAGAGAGCCGGAAAGGGACGAGTTATGAAAAAGCATTTGAATTCTACAAACAGGGGAATTATGAAGGAGTTCTCTCTGAAGTGAATTATGCCCTAAAGGAATTTGAAGGCGACAAAATTATTCCCAGGTTTCGTTTACTTAAAGCCCTCGCGGAAGGCGGACTGCATGGAAAAGAAATCCTTAACCAGGAACTTGAAAAGATCATCGAAGAATTTCCGGAACATGAGGTCAGCACCTACGCACAACAGCTCAAAGAACACCTCTATACCATCTCCCCGGAGCTGGAGATCAGTGATACCCGCAAAAAAGCTGAAGAAATCTACCGGTATAAAACAGAGGGGACATTCTTTGCCGGCATAGCTTCTACTTCATCAGTGGATATCAATCAGCTAAATTTCAACCTTATCAACTTCAACCTGGATAATTTTAACCAGCAAAACCTAAGCCTCCAACAATTTACTGTGGGCAGGAAAACAATCATCCTCATCCGGTCATTTAAAGATCAGCTATCAGCAGAGGCATATCTGGATTCCATCCGGAAAAATGAGGATAGCGTATTTAAGTCGATTGATAAAAACGGGACCGGTTTATTCCTCATCACTCCCGAAAATTTTGAAACGATGATTGGTGATAACGATTATTCCAAATACAGCCTTTTTTATGGGAAATATTATCAAAATTAGGGATTAAGACATTTTCTGTATAAATTGGCAATTATTGCCAAAAGAGAATAAATCATTAACCGGAAGGAAATTCATGGAAAAAAAAACAAAAATATTATGGGTTGATGATGAAATTGACTTACTCAAATCCTATATAATTTTTCTTAAAGAAAAGGGATTTGAAATACTCACCGCGAATAACGGCAACGACGCAATCCAAATGGTAGAGGAAGAGGAGTTCGACCTCATTTTCCTCGATGAAAATATGCCTGGATTGAGTGGTATCCAGACCCTGGACCGTATTAAGGAGATCAAATCTTCCATTCCCGTGGTAATGATCACGAAGAGTGAAGAGGAGGACATTATGGAGCAGGCCATTGGCTCGAAGATCGCTGATTACCTTATTAAGCCCGTAAATCCAAATCAGATTCTCCTTACCATCAAGAAGAACATTGAGAAAAAGCAGCTTATAAGCAGGAAAACCACCTCCGATTATCAGGGCCAGTTTGGCCAGATTGGAATGCTGATCAATACGGCATCAACCCCGGAAAACTGGATCGATATTTATAAAAAACTTGTTTACTGGGAAATTGAACTTCAAAATTCCAACGACAGCAATATGGATGAGGTCCTGATCCTCCAGAAGAATGAAGCCAATAAGGAATTTTGCCGGTTCATCAAGCGGAATTACGAAAGCTGGTTTGATTCCAAATCAGCCGATAAACCTCTCTTGTCCCCTTCTGTATTTGCCTCCAGGGTATTGCCTTTACTTGAAAAAGGCGAAAAGGTTTTTTTCATCCTGATAGATAATCTTCGTTTCGATCAGTGGAAGATTTTGGAAAAGCAGGTAACGGAAATATGCCGGTTGGACAAGGAGGAGTTATATTACAGCATACTTCCTACAGCCACTCAATATTCCCGAAATTCCCTTTTCGCAGGCCTTATGCCATACGAAATATTCGATCTTTATCCCGATATGTGGGTTTTCGATGAGGAAGAAGGGGGGAAAAATCTCATGGAAAAGAACCTGCTGGAAAAACAACTTTCCCGTTTATCCAAAAATATCCGATTTCGATATGAAAAGGTTCTGAACCAACGGACAGGGAAAAAGCTGGTCGAAAAAGTGTCCGACCTCCTCGAATACGATTTAAATGTTATTGTTTACAATTTCGTGGACATGCTTTCACATGCCCGCACCGAAATGGAGATGATTCGTGAACTGGCCGATAATGAAGCGGCCTATCGCAGTCTTACTGCCTCCTGGTTCCTTCACTCCAATTTGCTGGAGCTCCTGAAAACTATCGTGGGGAAAAATATTAAAATTGTGCTTACCACCGATCATGGTTCCATAAAAGTGCAAAATCCGGTAAAAGTAATCGGAGACAGGAAAACATCCACCAATTTACGCTACAAGCTGGGACGAAACCTGGATTATTCCAAAGGATCGGTATTTGAAATCCGGAATCCGGATATCGTTCATCTCCCAAAACCTAATATTTCTTCCACCTATATATTTGCCATGGAAAACGATTACCTCGTTTATCCCAATAATTACAACCATTTTGTGAATTATTATAAAAACACTTTTCAGCATGGCGGGGTATCTATGGAAGAAGTTCTCATTCCTCTCATACAGCTTACTATTTAATCCTTTTGCCTGAAATGGTTACCATTCATCTGGAATCTGTAAGAGAAATAAAGGCCGCCACCAGAGAAATAATTGATTTGATGGGTACTGACCGGATATTTGCTTTTTACGGCGATATGGGTTCAGGCAAGACTACCCTGATAAAGTCTATTTGCAAGCAGCTGAAAGTCATCGACAATGTGAGCAGTCCCACCTTCGCCCTGATCAATGAATACGAAACGGAAGATCATGGCCTGATATTCCATTTCGATTTTTACCGGATCAAGAAGATTGAAGAACTGTATGATATTGGTTACGAGGATTATTTTTACAGCGGTCAATACTGTTTCATTGAATGGCCGGAGAAGGCAGAGGAGCTGTTGCCCTCAGGCATCCGGAAGATTTATATTGGGGTAAACGAGGATGGATCCCGGACTATCGACACTTTGTAGATCCCTTACCCTTCTTACTTTTTACTTCTTCCGGTGAGCAGTTGCAAAAAAGATGCAGATCCTGCAAGGGAAAAAAGCTACAACCTAAAGGTACAAGATGTTCTTGGAGTAACCGGGACCGTCACGTTTATTGAAACAAGCTCTACCAAGTCGACCATAACTTTAAAACTGAATGGTGCCCCTTCAGGAAGCCATCCGGCTGCTTTGTACATGAATTCAGTGGTCGAGGGTGGCGCGATGGCTCAGGACGACCGCTGTTGGATTTGACAACATCATTTGCCATGGGAATATCGGTTCGAATGTGAAATAGTGCTTTGCCTTACCACCCGGCAATCTTGACAAATACTGCTGAAAGCAATAGCTAAAAGAATAAATGTACTGAATGTGTGAATGATGTAACTTTTCTTCAGAATTGTGTAATGCATCCGGGTATGAAAACAATTACCTTTATTCTTAGGGTTTCTTACTGTTTAAAAACATTAGCGGGCACTTAAAACCCGCTAATTATCAGAATTAATATTAATTTTTTAATGCCCACTAGTGATTTAAAAATTAAGGCCATGAAAACAAAAAAAATAAAAAGTTTGGCGAAAAGTACCCTTTTGGGAATTTTCGTAACATTGATGGTTATTGCATTTACATCCTGTTCCAAAAAAATGTCACTTTTAAACTCTACCGTTGTTCCCTCGGCAAAAGGTTTTGTTGAAGTGAAAAGAGACAATAATGAAAATTATACGATAAAAGTAGAGGTGAATGATCTGGCTGAAGTAGAGAGAGTCCAACCGTCCAAAACCACTTATGTGGTATGGATGGAAACGGAACAGGGAAATGTTGAGAACCTTGGACAATTAGTGAGCTCAACCGGTTTTTTATCCAAGCGCCGCACGGCATCCCTGGAAACGGTATCTTCCTTTAAACCAGTCAAAGTTTTTATTACTGCTGAAGACGGGACAAATGTCCGATATCCTGACAGTAAAGTGATAATAACTACGGATACTTTTTAGATGCCTATTCAATTTATAAAAGGAGATTACTGGGGAGAAACGTGCCGGGTACTCCCCTGCTATGCATGTAACGGCAGACATTCATAGGCTTAAAACCATATTCAGAAATTTAATCGGCGATGCCATTAAATATTCGAATACGGGCGGGGCCCACTTTCGATTTCATTCTTTCCAACAGGAAATTGTCCATGGTGCATTCCAATGCAAAGTTTCGGTAAAGCGAAAACTCGGTTTTCCCGACTTTTTTATTCAGATATTTGTACGGTTCAAGCAGTTGGTCGATTTTATTTTGCAGCATTCTATCAGGTACTATCGATTCGGTTGCATCAATTAATTGATGGAAAAAATTAGCTATCCTATGGTTTTCGTCCAAGGTTAATTCCAATTTGCCATTAAAGGGTACTATATAATGCTAATGATATTCCCTTCACCCAAAAAATATTAAAATATTGACATTGGTGAATTTTTAATGTAATTTTGTTCCACCTATAGTACGGCATGCCATCAATGTCCCATGCCCGTTTAACTATGGGATTAATTTTTCGGAAAAAATGAATAAACCGGGAACTGCACGACAGAGTTATTCTTATGCAACCTCCAGGTTGCTCCCTCAGGAAGAAACGCTTGAAATAGCAAAAAAACAACAAAAACTGGTTATCGGCATTCCAAAGGAGGACCAAAAAGTGGAAAGCCGGGTTCCCCTGACCCCGGAAGCGGTAGAAATACTGGTTTTAAACGGTCATGAGGTAATATTGGAAAAAGACGCTGGTATGGCTTCAAATTATTCCGATAACGAGTATAGCGAAAAAGGGGCACTGATTGCCAAAAAAGAAGAAGTGTTCAATTGCGATCTAATCCTTAAGATTGCCCCTCCCAGCATCAAAGAGATAGAACTACTCCAATCAAGGAAAGTTTTAATTTCAACCCTCCATATAAAAAAACAATCCAAAGAGCTTATCGAAAGTTTGCAAAAAAGGAAAATTATAGCCCTTTCGTTCGATCTTATAAAGGATGAAAATGAGGAATACCCCGTAACTCGCTCAATGAGTTCAATAGCCGGAAATACGGCAGTTCTTCTAGCCGCAGAATGTCTTAGCAATGTGCATGGTGGTAAAGGAGTTATGCTTGGCGGGATAACCGGTATATCACCCACGGAGGTTGTAATCCTGGGGGCGGGAACGGCAGCAGAATATGCTGTTCGCGCGGCTATGGGTCTTGGTGCAACCGTTAAGGTTTTTGACCATTCTGTCCACCGCCTCCGAAGACTACAAAATGCAGTGAATTACCGCTTGCATACCTCGGTATTCCACCCCAGGGTGATCAAAAAGGCATTGATTTCTGCCGATGTCCTTATTGGTGCCATCCACCTTGTTGACCAGGGACCGAGGTTTTATATCACAGAAGATATGGTCCGGGCAATGAAAAAGGGATCGGTGATTATAGATCTTAGCATCGATCAGGGAGGCTGCGTGGAGACATCCGAATGCCGGTCGCAGCTGGATCCCTCTTATACGAAATACGGGGTCATCCATTATTGTGTGCCAAATATACCTTCTATTGTTGCCCGTACTGCTTCTATCGCATTATCGAATGTGTTCCTTCCCATACTTCTGGAAATGGGTACCAATGGCGGTTTGCTTCCTGCACTTAGGGAAAATAACGGTTTACGCCATGGCGTTTATTTATATAACGGTATCCTGACAAACGATTATATTGGCAGCTTATTTGGAATCCCATCGAAGGACCTGGATCTTTTAATGGCCGCTTTCTGATATTTTTTTATGAATATCCTTACGTTAGAAGGATTGAAAAGGGGCAAAAAAAAGAATGCTCAAAAAGGCTTCCCTGCCGGCCAAATTATCAACCCTAACAAGTAATCATTCATGTTCAGGCATTACCTTTTTATTTTTATTCTTTGGCTTACCATGATTTTAAGCCTGCTGTTATTTATTCCCTTATATTTTCATCCTGCCCTTTCGTAAATTAAAAAACGGATACGTCGCCGTCATTACCGGAAAATGGTCCTGTTATATGTTAAAAATAGGCGGGATCCGGATTTTGCAGACCGGTAAGGAAAACATCCCCGGGGAGGGGGATTATGTAATAATATCCAATCATCAGAGCAGCCTTGATATTCCGCTTATGCTCGCTGCTTTTCCCCACAGGGTATCCTTCATCTCCAAAAAAGAGGTATTGTTCCTCCCTTTTTTTAATATATGGTTTTTTGCCTTAGGCTGTCTCTCAATTGACAGGGCGAAACCCATGGCAGCAAGAAGGAAGATTTCAGACTTCCTGAAAAGACGAATCCATAACCCGGTATTATTGTTTCCTGAAGGTACACGAAGCAAAGGACCCCATACACGTAAGTTTAAAACCGGAGGACTTTCGCATGTTTATAAACAAAAGAAAAAAGTTTTACCGGTCCACATCGGAGGATCCTTCAAATTGTACGAACAGCCCGGCCATATCAGTCCGGGCGAAGTGGAGATTAATATTTTTGAATCTGTTAAACCAGAGGATTTCCCCTCCTTTAATGAATTTGTTTCGTTTTTAGAAAAAAAACTTGCATAAATCTTTACTTTTGCAGCCTTAAGGAATTTATATGCGGATAATATATAAAATTGCCATAGCTGTTTATTATATTCTTGTACTCCTTGCCTCTCCGTTTCACGAAAAGGCAGCCCGCTGGGTTAAGGGAAGAAGGCACCTTTGGAAAAACCTCAAAAAAAAACTTGAACCCGGGAAAAAAGTTTTTTGGTTCCACTGCTCCTCCCTTGGGGAATTTGAACAAGGAAGGCCTGTTATGGAAAACCTCCGGGAGCGTATGCCGGACTGTTTCATTCTTCTTACCTTCTTTTCTCCTTCGGGATACGAATTGCGGAAAAACTATATGGTCGCCAACCATGTCAGCTACCTCCCCCTCGACACACGATTTAATGCCTGGCGATTTATTAATCTGGTGAAACCCTCTGCTGTCTATTTCATTAAGTATGAATTCTGGTATTATTTTCTGCGGACCTTATACAAGAAGAAAATACCATTATACCTGATATCTGCGAAGTTCAGGGAGGACCAACTGTTTTTTCGCTCCTATGGTATCTGGTACCGGAAGTTTTTATCCTATTTTAATTACTTTTTTGTTCAGGATCAAGGTTCTAAAAAATTATTGGGCAGGATTGGGTTTACAAACGTGGATGTTGCCGGAGATACCCGTTTTGACAGGGTCTACCAGATTTCAACCCGTTCAAGAAACTATCCTGACATCGATAGCTTTAAAATGGACAAAAAGATTATCGTGGCAGGAAGTACCTGGGAAAAGGATGAGGAGCTGCTTACCGAATTTATCAACCGATCAGATGACCAGGTCAAATTTATCCTCGCCCCACATGAGATCAATTCTAAAAAAATTTATCGGCTGGTTGAATCGATTAATGCTCCTGTCGTCCGTTTTACCGATGAAGATAAAAGGGCGTACCCGCGGGCAAAGGTTCTTCTCATTGATACTATCGGGAATCTTTCTTCAGTGTACAAATATGGTGATATTGCCTACATTGGCGGTGGTTTTGGAAAAGGAATCCATAACATACTCGAAGCGGCTACCTATGGGGCTCCGGTAGTTTTTGGCCCTAACTACAAGAAATTCAATGAAGCATGCGAAATGCTGGAAATTGGGGCTTCTTTTTCGATCCATGACTATGAAAGCATGGCCACAATTTTTCAGAAATTGTTGATAAACCCCGCCCTTCTCTCATCTTCTTCATTGAAAGCCCGGGAGTATGTGAGTTCCCGATTGGGAGCGACCCAGATCATTATGAATGGTTCGTTAATAAAAATTCCTTAAAAAGCAGATATCCAAACGGAATTCAGCCTTTCTTCATTTTCACCACTCGTCTATAAAGTTCATCTCCTGGCTTTAATATTTTTTTCCCCAAAGTCCAAAGAATGTTCATTTTTTTCATCAATTTTTATTCACATCAAGAGCTGAAATTTTGTTAATAAAAACAGCGCTCATTACCGGGATGGGGGAAATTTTTCTTCTTAACTTGATCCCAACAATTTCAAAATCCCAATGTTCTTTTTATCAGGGAGATGAGTTTTTTAAACCGGCTTGGAAGCTATCCCCGGAATTGAAAAGTCAGGTCTTTAAAGACTTGTTAATATTAAAGGTCTGAATATCAATTAAATAAAAAGTCAAGTTGAAAACTATTCGCATATTGTTAATAAAAGGGCCCTCTTTTACCCTTTCTCCAGGCCTGCACTTATTTAAATTGCGATACTCTTTATATACATCCGAACCCGCCTGTTAAGGCTACTTTTTAATAAATAATTATAGTACATCATGGAAGAAATGGCCGCAATGAAAAAAAACGATCTGTTATTAGAAGCAAAAGAGGTGAAAAAGGAAGAAAATGCATTAAAAAATTTAGCCACGAAGGTCTTTACCCATGATGAAGCTTACCAGGAAACCTTGAAGTATTTCAAGGGCGATGAACTGGCAGCCAGGGTTTGGGTCAACAAATATGCTCTTAAAGATTCCTTTGGAAACCTTTATGAAAAGTCACCGGAGATGATGCACCACCGGATCGCAAAGGAAATTGCCCGGATTGAAAAAAAATATCCCAACCCGATGTCGGAAAAAGAGATCTATGGTCTTCTCGAAGGCTTCAGATATATCGTTCCCCAAGGCTCTCCCATGACCGGCATTGGCAACAATTTCCAGATAGCCTCCCTATCGAACTGCTTTGTGATTGGGCACAATGGACCTTCCGATTCCTACGGTGGGGTTATGAAAATTGACCAGGAACAGGTCCAGCTTATGAAAAGGCGCGGAGGAGTAGGCCACGACTTGTCACATATACGTCCTTCCGGAAGCCCCGTATTAAATTCAGCGCTTACCTCCACCGGGGTGGTCCCTTTTATGGAACGATATTCGAATTCAACCAGAGAAGTAGCCCAGGACGGACGCCGTGGCGCATTAATGCTTAGTATTTCGATCAAACACCCCGATGCCGAGCACTTTATTGATGCCAAGCTCGAAACCGGTAAAGTTACCGGTGCAAATGTTTCGGTCAGGATTGATAATGAATTCATGGAAGCGGTGGTAAACAACCGGCCCTATGTTCAGCAATACCCCATCGTTTCTGACCACCCAACATATATTAAGGAAATTGATGCCCGTGAACTTTGGAAGAAAATTGTCCATAACGCCTGGAAATCTGCAGAACCGGGCATCTTGTTCTGGGATACCATAAGTTCTGAATCAGTAGCCGACTGTTATGCTGACCTTGGGTATAAAACCGTATCTACCAATCCCTGTGGTGAAATTCCCCTTTGCCCATACGATAGCTGCCGATTAATCGCCATCAATCTTTACGGGTACGTTGAAAACCCTTTTACCAGAACGGCCCACTTCAATTTTACTCTTTTCAGGCAGCATGTTCAAAAAGCACAACGAATGATGGATGATATCATCGACCTGGAAATTGAAAAGATCGACGCCATTCTGAAAAAAATCGATGATGATCCTGAAGATGAAGAATTGAAAGGGGTCGAAAGAAGGCTCTGGGAGAAAATACGCGTGAAGGCCCGCGAGGGTAGAAGAACCGGTGTCGGAATTACTGCTGAGGGAGATATGCTTGCCGCTCTCGGTCTACGTTATGGAAGCGACGATGCTACAGATTTTTCCACGGAAATCCATAAAACCATTGCCCTCGAAGCTTACCGGTCCTCGACCGTTATGGCAAAAGAACGTGGAGCTTTCAAATTTTTCGATGCCCGGCGTGAGAAAGATAATCCTTTTATCCTGAGGTTGAAAAATGAAGATGAAGACCTATACGAGGAGATGGTAAAAAATGGCCGGAGAAATATCTCGCTCCTTACCATAGCCCCCACCGGTACGACAAGCCTGATGACCCAAACCACATCGGGCATAGAACCTGTATTTCTGCCGGTATACAGCAGAAGACGGAAAGTCAATCCCAATGATAAGGACACAAAGGTAAATTTTATAGACGAGGTGGGTGATAGCTGGGAAGAATACAATGTCTTTCATCATAAATTCGTTACGTGGCTGGAAATTAACGGATACGATGTGAAAAAGGTCATGAAATATGATTCAGAGGAGATAAAGGAGATAGTGGCCAAATCCCCCTATTTTAAAGCCACTTCAAACGATGTGGATTGGGCTTCCAAGGTGAAGATGCAAGGCAAAATACAAAAATGGGTAGACCATTCAATCAGTGTCACCATTAACCTGCCAAATGAGGTAAAGGAAGAACTGGTTGGGGAATTGTATATAAAAGCCTGGGAGAACGGCTGCAAGGGGGTTACAGTTTATCGCGATGGCTCCCGCTCCGGGGTATTAATATCCTCCGACGACAAAAATAAACGCTTAAATGAATTGCTTGCCGACAGGCCCCGTCCGGTTAGGCCCAGGATTCTCGAAGCTGAAATCCTACGTTTCACCCATAACAATGAAAAATGGATTGCCTTTATCGGAATACTGGAGGATCGCCCCTATGAAATATTTACCGGTTGCCAGGACGATGATATGTTCCCCATTCCCAAGCGAATAACCAAAGGTCAAATCATCAAGAATAAAGATGATCAAGGGGTGACCCGCTACGATTTTCAATATACCGATAAGTATGGGTATAAAAATACTATGGGTGGACTCTCCCATCAATTCAATAAGGAATATTGGAACTATGCCAAACTGATCTCCGGGGTTCTTCGTTATGGTATGCCCCTTGAAGATGTGGTAAATCTTGTCCATTCGTTGCGTCTCGACAGTGATGCGATCACCACCTGGTCGGCGGGTGTTGTAAGGGCCCTGAAAAGGTATGTCCCAAATGGTACCAAAGCCAGAGGGATGGAAAAATGCCAGGAATGTGGGTCAGAAGATCTCGTGTATGAAGAAGGTTGCCTGAAATGTACCTCCTGCGGGAATTCAAAATGCGGATAAGATTCAGAAAACGACTGGCGGTAAAATTTTTTTTCAGGATACCATCCCTTAGATTTGAACCTCAATTCTGGAAGTTTTAAAATTTAATGCTAATTTAAAGTATTGTTCATCTGTCAAAAATATTTAGAATATACTTTTGCCCTTCTCTGTTGTTTGGATCATTAATTATTTACCCTTATTCCTATACCCATGAAAATGAAAAACCTTTTATTGAGCCTCTTTACGCTTCTCCTCAGTGGAACGCTAGCTTTAGCCCAGGTAACTACCTCAGGGATTAGCGGTACAGTCACTTCAGGCCCGGGGGTGAAACTGCCGGGCGCGGCAGTTATCGCAGTTCATGAACCCTCAGGAACCCAATATGGCACCACTACCAATAGTGATGGACGATTTTCACTTCAGGGTATGCGTACGGGAGGGCCCTACACGGTTACCGTTTCTTTTGTGGGTTATTCGACCGGAATATTTACGGATATTAGCTTGTATCTCGGGGAAACCTTTATCCTGAACGCAAACCTGAAAGAAAGTACCTTCGAGGTGGGAGAAGTGACTGTTATTGGGGCAAGGCCTTCGAAATTCGGCATTAGTAAAACCGGGGCAACCACCAATATTTCCAATGAACAATTGACCTCTATGCCCACCATTAACAGAAGTATTTCCGACATTACCCGTATGTCTCCCTATACCAATGGGATGAGTATTGCGGGAGGTGACGGACGTTCCACTAACTTCACGGTCGACGGTGCCAATTTTAATAACAACTTCGGATTGGGCTCTGGTCTCCCCGGGGGAGGAAATCCAATCTCCCTGGATGCCATAGAAGAAATTCAGGTTGTTATTGCCCCTTTTGATGTTCGCCAGACCAATTTTATTGGAGGGGGCATAAACGCAATCACAAAATCAGGAACCAATAATTTCAAAGGATCCGCCTACACCTACTTTAACAACCAGAATATGCGGGGCAATAAAATCGGAGATGTTGATTTTGGAGAGCGCCCAAAAGAATCGAGAAAAATTTATGGCGCAACCCTCGGAGGACCTATCATAAAAAATAAATTGTTCTTTTTCGTGAATGGCGAATATGAAATACGCCCCGGTCAAGTGGTAACCTGGAGACCTTCTGAAAATGGGATTGCCAATCCCGACCTTTCACTCTCTCGCACCAGCATTTCAGATATGGAAAGTGTAAAGCAGCATTTGATATCTCAATATGGTTACAATCCTGGTTCATTCAGTGATTATCCTGCTGATGAAAGCAACAGAAAACTTTTGGCCCGGATCGACTGGAATATCAATGATGCCAATAAACTGAGTGTACGCTATAATTATACCAAAAACCAGGCTTGGAACCCTACCAATGGCAATTCAACAGATGGGGGTTTCCGTAACAGGTCCATGGATCGTATTTCGCAATATTCAATGGCTTTTTCTAACTCTCTTTATTCCATGGATAATATCGTCAACTCCGTTTCTTTGGATTTGAACAGCAGGATTTCAGACAAAATTTCCAATCAGTTTCTTACTACCTATTCAAAAATACAGGATATGCGGGGTTCGAACTCTTCCCCCTTTCCCTTTATCGATATTATGAACGGGGTCACAACGGATGGGAAACAGATTCTCGAACCCTATATGTCTGCCGGTTATGAACTGTTCACATGGAATAATGGAGTGAATAACAATACCTTCAACCTGATTGACAACCTGACCTATAATTTGAGCAGTCATAAAATTACCGGCGGAATTAGTTTTGAACACCAAATTGCGAACAACTCCTATATGCGAAACGGCACCGGTTATTATCGTTATGCCAGTGTGGATGATTTCCTGAATCAAGCGGCACCCAGAGACTTTGCCTTGACCTATGGTTACGATGGCGAACAAAATCCGGCTGCTGAAGTGGCTTTTAATCAATTGGGGTTCTATGTGCAGGATGACTGGAATCTTACTTCGGATTTTAAACTCATGGTTGGAATTCGTGCTGATTATTTGAAATATGAAGACAATATTATTACCAATAATGCCATTTACGCATTGGATTTTGGAGGTAAAAAAATCAATACCGGTGAATGGCCCGCTGCAAATGTTCAGTTTTCCCCACGGATTGGATTCTCATGGGATGTTAATGGGGACCAATCGTTTAAGGTTCGTGGAGGAACCGGTATTTTTGCAGGAAGATTACCGCTGGTATTCTTTACCAACATGCCCACCAACTCCGGAATGGTACAAGGGAGTTATGCTGCCGTAACCAAGTATGGTTCTGACGGGACCATCACAAGTGTTGATCCCATATTGGCCTCTCTGGCAGGACCCATGCTTACCGATGTGGATGAAATGATTCAAACCTTGAATCTCCCCAATACCATAACTCCCGAGGCAGGAGTTTTGCCGCGCGATATAAACGCGGTAGACCCCGCTTTCAAAATGCCACAGGTATGGAAAACTTCCCTGGCTTTTGATTACGAGCTTCCGGCTTCATTTCCTTTATCCCTCACTTTGGAAGGCATTTATACTAAAAATTTAAATGGGGTAATGCTTGAAAATTACAATCTAAAAGAGCCGGATGCTACCTGGGAGCGTTTTTCAGGACCTGATAACCGATATATGTATCCGGCTCCCGCTGACCTCACCTATACCTCTGAAAATGCCTACGTGCTGGCAAATAACAGTGAAGGATGGGGGGCTATCGGAAATATTACCCTGAATGCAGAACCGGTTAAATATTTGAGGTTGATGGCTGCCTATACCTATACAGAATCACAGGAGATTTCCGGCATGCCCGGTAGTAATGCCGCTTCTGCCTATAATGGACTTCTTGAAATTAACGGCCCCCATCTGCCTGATCTCCAACGTTCGGAGTATGTAATTCCCAGCAGGGCCATTGCTTCTGCTTCCTATAGAATACCCTGGTTGAATAAATCGCTAAAATCTTCAACGATAATTGATATCTTCTATTCCGGGTATTCCGCCGGAGGGTTCAGTTATACCTATTCAAACGATATGAATGGTGATGGATATGCCTCTGATTTGATATACATTCCGGAAGCCAAAGGAGATATCCAATTTGTCAGCCAGGCAGATGAAGATGCTTTCTTCAACTTTATGGAACAGGATGAATACCTGAAATCCCATAAAGGACAGTATGCAGAGGCATACAAGGTAATGGCACCCTGGGTACATCGTTTTGATTTCCGTATAGCCCAGGATTTCAGTATAAATGCCGGTGCCACCCAACATACTTTGCAGCTGAGCGTTGACATTTTAAACTTCGGGAATTTACTAAATAGCAAATGGGGAGTAAGTAAGAACATGGTTTCTGCAAACAATGGCCAGATTTTAAAATACGAAGGCACAGATGCCTCCAATGTTCCGGGTTTCTCTATGGTTAAAATTGAAGATGCTGAAGGTGCCATGGTCTACCCGACCGAATCTTTCACTCCTTATCTAAATTATAATCAAACCTGGAAATTGCAGATCGGGGCGCGGTACTTCTTCTGATTTCCGGTTAAAACCCTTTTAATTAAAAAGGCCATCCTTCCGGATAGCCTTTTTTTGTTTCTCTTTGCCTTTGCTTTACTTTTCGGGAAAAAGGGCTTTTACCTGGTAACCTTTTTCTCTTAACTGCCCGATCAACCCATGTTCCCCGGCCAAATGGGCCGCCCCTACCGCAACGAAGCAACTCTCATCCTCCATAAGTTCACACAGCCTGGGAACCCAGGTTGTGTTGCGTGAAATTAAAAGCTGCTCTTCCAATTGTGCCGTATTAGTATCTTCCAACAATTTTTTTGCCATGGAATAAATGTCCTGACTTTTATACAGAGAAAGCATTTCATCGAAGGAAGATTTCTTCAATTCATTGATCTCAAAGAACATCCTGACCTGTTCCTTCTCAGGAATAGAATCAAATATGGCTAATTGAAACTCGAAACTTTCCAGGCCAATCACGGGAATATCCTTTTTTTTCGCGATTTTATTAAAATACAGGTCATACCCTTCTATTTTCTTTCCGATGATTTCAGGGATAAGGGCGGAATATACCGCAAAGGGCTTCATCTTAAGATAAGCATTGAAAAACATTTCCTTTACTTTAAGCGAATCAAGAATAAAATTTTTGAATATTTCAAATTCCCCTTCAGAGGGAAAAAAATCCTTCAGACTTTCTCCTTCCGGTAGCATGAGCATCCGTGCCCATTGCATTTGAGTGCTCAGGGGCACATCAATGTCAACCTCAAGGACTAACAGATCACTACTTTTAAGCTTCTCATCAGCCGTAGGGTAAACTTCAAAATCCTCTTTTGGCATAATATGAATTGTTCCAAAAAGCCAGGAAGATTTTTTCAGTCCGTTCCCACTAATTTCCCATAAAAGAGATTTTTCTCCTGAGCTCTGGGCAGAAACGAAGGAGCCCCAAAGAAAGATAATGATTATCGATAAAGCTGATTTCCCGGTTGTTTTCATATTATTTTACAATTACATTTAACTCTTTCCCTACTTTTCTAAATGCAGCAATAGCCTTATTAAGATGTTCCCGGGTATGGGCTGCAGATATCTGTACCCTGATCCTGGCTTTTTCTTTTGGCACAACCGGATAATAAAATCCGATAACATAAATCCCCTCGTCAAGAAGTTTTGCAGCGAATTGTTGCGAAAGAGCAGCGTCGTAGAGCATAACCGCACAGATGGCCGATTCTGAAGGTCGGAGATCAAAACCAGCCTCCTTCATTTTCGAAAAGAAAAAGGCGGTATTTTCATGCAAGCGATCCTGCAATTCATTGGATTCTCCCATAATATCGAAAACACGGATTCCAGCGTTGACCACAGCCGGAGGAAGAGAGTTTGAGAAGAGATAGGGTCGTGACCGCTGCCTTAGTAAGTCTATAATTTCTTTTCTTCCCGTGGTAAATCCCCCGATAGCTCCCCCGAAAGCTTTACCCAGGGTGCCGGTAATGATATCCACTTCGCCCCGGATATTAAATAATTCGGTAACCCCCCGGCCCCTTTCCCCGACCACTCCCGCAGAATGACATTCATCGACCATTACCAGCGCATCATATTTCCTGGCAAGTTCAACTATTTCTCCTACAGGGGCAACATGCCCATCCATTGAGAAAACACCATCCGTGACAATGAGCCTGAAGCGCTGTGCCCCCGCCTCTTTCAGTTTTGCTTCCAGATCCGCCATATCAGCGGATTTGTAACGATATCTTTGGGCCTTGCAAAGGCGTACTCCATCTATAATGGAAGCGTGATTTAATTCATCGGAAATAATAGCATCCTCTTCACCCAGCAACGGCTCGAAAATACCCCCATTGGCATCGAAGCAGGCAGCATACAAAATCGTACCCTCCGTTCCAAAATAGGCAGATATTTTGTTCTCCAGTTCCAGGTGCAAATCGGTTGTGCCACAAATAAAACGAACGGAAGACATGCCAAATCCATGACTTTCCAATCCTTCTCTGGCCGCTTGGATCAACTCAGAATGGGAAGAAAGTCCCAGGTAATTGTTTGCACAAAAATTGATTACCTCCTTACCACTATCCAGCCTGATCCTCGCCTGCTGAGGGGATACAATAATCCTTTCCTGCTTATAAAGTCCGGCTTCCCTTATATCGTCAAGCTCTTTTTTCAAATGGTCTTTGATTTTTCCATACATGATTTAGCGATTTAAAATATTGTTGATTTTTCACCCTTTTGTATTCCCTTTTAACTCTTCGGAACCTGGGGTCTTCCTTCCGTTAAACTGCACAGAAAATCAGCGATGCAATTTCCAAAAGGGGACCAGGGAGGTCAGTACAAGTTTTGACTTTCTATCTTCTTTCCCACCTCTCTTATCATGATCTCCGTTACCCGTTTCAAATCATATTGATAATTAAATCCCCATTCTTCCCGGGCAACCGTGTCGTCGAGGCTTTGTGGCCAGCTATCGGCAATGGCCTGCCGGAAATCATCCCGATAGGAAATCTTAAAAGAGGGGATATGTTGACGAATGGCGCGAAATGCTTCCTCAGGGGTCATGCTGAATCCGCCCAGGTTATAGGCACTGTGGACAGACAAGTCGGATCTTTCGGCTTCCATGAGTTGAATGGTGGCATGGATGGCATCAGGCATAAACAACATTGGGAGTGCTGTATTTGCAGACAAAAAACATTCATACGAGCCCTTTCTTAGAGCGTCATAATAAATTTCAACGGCATAATCCGTTGTACCGCCCCCAGCTTCAGTTTTGTAGGAAATAAGCCCTGGATAACGGATACTACGAACATCCACCCCGAACTTATTATGGTAATAATCGCACCATCTTTCTCCGGCAAGTTTGGAAATCCCATAAACTGTAATGGGCTCCATAATAGTTAACTGCGGGGTATTAAGCCTTGGTGTGCCCGGGCCAAAAACCGCGATTGAACTTGGCCAGAAAACTTTTTTCACATCTTCGACCATCTTTGCGATTTCGAGCACATTCATGAGGCTCTCCATATTAATATGCCATGCCTGGAGTGGCAATTTTTCCGCGTTACCCGAAAGTACCGCCGCAAGGTGATAAATCTGGGTAATTTTATTCCGTATTATGAAATGAATCAATTGTTTGTCGTCCATTACATCCAGAATCTGGAATGGACCTTCCCCAATGAGCTCTGGAGACGCAGGTTTTATATCCGTGGCATAAACACTTGCGTTGCCATATATATTTCTTAATTCAGTGACCAGTTCAGAACCAATTTGGCCTGCGGCACCAATGACCATTATTCTATCCATCAAATTTTATTAGAAATACCGTAACGAAAATAGAAAGAAGTTTCCAGCAAAAAAATGTTTAACAACAATAAACCAAACTTTGTTAACTTTGTAATGAATTACGGGTAGGTTTGAATAAACGTTTTGCTCTTGAATAAAATTTTATCTCTATTATTTTTAGTGCTTTTTATAGCCTCCTGCCAGGACGATCCGACTAAAATGGATAAACGATACCTGATTAGCCGAAATAAGTTTGTCAATATTCTGGTAGATATGCATACCATGGATGCGATAATGAATGGCTCAGAATATTACCGAAAATACGAGGCAGGGGATTCGGTAAATATCTATCAGGAAATTTTTGATAAATATGACGTCTCCAAAGCTGATTTTGATTCAACCATTGTATCTTATACCCGCCGTCCGGACTTATATATGAATGTTTACGACGAGGTAATACTTCGTTTAAATCTTGCCCTCGATAAGCTCCATGACAATGAACCTTCTTTTGAAAAAAATGTCGAAAAATAATATCGAATGCAATGCGCCCACGAAAGCTTTCGGCACATTTTATATTTGATGGAAAAGACCAATTCATCAAAAATGGTGTCCTGAACCTCGATGAGAATGGTACGGTCAGGGAATTGCGAAAGCCACTCTCGGAGGGACGGGAAGAAGCCGGCGTGGAATTTTACAGTGGAATAATAACCCCTGGTTTTATTAATGCTCATTGCCATATCGAATTATCCCATCTGAAAGGTCTGGCTCCGAAAGGAAAAGGGATGACACCCTTCCTGGAGACAGTGATTAAACACAGGGGAAGTGAGAAAGAAATTGTTGAAAAAGCGATGTTGAAGGCTGATTTGTCCATGCAAAAAGAGGGTATTGTGGCCGTCGGGGATGTATGTAATTCGGATGTGAGTTTTGACTTAAAATCTACCTCCCCGATCTATTATTACAATTTTCTTGAGGTATTGGGGATCGAAAAGGCCAAAGCGGAAAAAATTTTTAAGGAAGCCTGTTTATTGCAGATAAGGGCCAAAAAGGTTTATGGGTTAGATGCATGCATTGTTCCTCACTCTGCCTATACGGTTTCCGAAAGACTTTTTGAATTGTTAAGAGAACATTTGAACAAGCGCGAAAATATCATCTCTGTGCATAATCAGGAATCAGAGGAGGAGGAAGAATACATCCGGAATCATCAGGGTTTATTTTATGACCTTTTCAAGAAAATGGGGATGGATACAGGCGATCTCACACCCAAAAAAATAAGCCCTTTGGAATACCTTCAAAGGTCCCTGCCTGAAAAACCAAAGCGGCTCTACATCCATAATGTTGAAACGAGCGAGGATGATATTCATCTTGCCCATCCGGATTTTAGCAATACCTATTGGGTGCTGTGCCCCTTGTCCAATCTCCACATTAGCGGAAAGCTTCCCTCTGGATTTTTCTTAGAACGATACCCGCAAAATGTTTGCATAGGCACCGATAGCCTGGCCTCAAACGATCAGCTATCTATTATAAAAGAACTTTTTACCCTTCAGGAACATTTCAGGGAAATATCTCTGGAGAAATTGCTCCGCTTTGCCTGCTTCAATGGAGCTCTTTCGCTGGGGATAGAATCCAGATTTGGAGCATTCGAACCGGGCATGAGGCCTGGGATTAATCTGATACACCATGCCGATTTAAAGAATTTGAAATTGAGTGGGGAGACAGGAGTTAGAGTTCTACGGTAAGTATCATTCTTTAAAAAGAATTTGCTTAATTTTGTGTTGATACCAAAAAAATAATGAGCTATATAATCAGCAAACCGAAAAAACCCATCCACATAACTGTGGAGTTACCCTCTTCAAAAAGCATAAGCAACCGATTATTGATCATGTCTGCTTTATCGGGAGAATCACTTAAGCTGAAAAATATTTCCGATAGCGACGACGCAAAGGCTCTGCAAAAAGCACTATCCGCTGCTTCCAGCACAATCAACATAGGCCATGCCGGTACTGCCATGCGTTTTCTTGCCGCTTATTTTTCCATTAAAGAGGAGGCAGAGGTCGTTCTTACCGGTAGTGAGCGAATGCAAAATCGTCCCATTGCCGATCTTGTATCCGGATTAAGGGAACTGGGGGCAATCATTGATTACCTTGAGAAACCGGGATTCCCACCCATTCATATCACGGGAAAAGAATTGAAAGGGAAGAAAATAAGGATTGAATCCGGAATCAGCAGCCAATATATTTCAGCCATCATGATGATCGGGCCCTATCTTCGGGGAGGACTGGAGCTCGTTCTCACCGGAGATACTGTTTCTTCGAGCTATATACGTTTAACCACCGGCCTAATGAAGAGGGCCGGGGCCAATGTCGAATGGAAGGATAATTCCGTTATCATTCAGGAAAAAGGGTATCACGCGGGCACATTCACCATTGAACCGGATTGGAGTGCTGCCTCCTATTGGTTCGCAATTGCAGGATTAGCCAGGGAGAGCCAAATCCTTCTTTCAGGATTGCAGGAAGAAAGTCTGCAGGGGGATTCACAGCTGGTTAACATATTTAAGGGTCTGGGTGTGAGAGGTTCATTCTCAGACCAGGGCTTGTTATTGGAAAATGAAGGAAGCCTGATTAAAGACTTTTCATTTGATTTTTCTGAAAACCCCGATCTGGTTCAGACCCTGGTTCCCTATTGCGTGGCTCAAAATATCTCATTTTACTTTTCGGGTTGCCGTACTTTGCGGATAAAAGAAACAGATCGGATATTGGCCCTTCAGCAGGAGATGAAAAAAATAGAGGTCAAACTGGAATATTCTGAGGCAGAAGAGGCTTTAAGCTGGAAGGGGCACAGGAAACCTGTTGCTTCAAAGAGGCCCGTCATCCGGACCTACGACGACCACCGGGCAGCCATGGGAATGGTGCCATTATGCCTGAAAATGAATGAAGTTGAGATCATGGATCCAATGGTTGTTACAAAATCCTATCCCGGCTTTTGGTCAGACATTGAAAAAGCCGGATTTATAGTAAAAGAGCCCATATCTTAGTTCCCCGAAAACCCGTGACCTAAAACAATGCTATGAATTATCCGTTGTTTTCCGATGAATACTTTATGAACGAGGCTCTCAAAGAGGCAAAAAAAGCACTATCAAAAGAGGAAATTCCTATAGGGGCAGTCATTGTATCTGAAAATGTCATCCTGGCCCGGGGGCATAATATGACTGAGGAGCTGAAGGATGTTACTGCCCATGCTGAAATCATAGCTATAACTTCGGCTGAAAATTATCTGGGAAATAAATTTCTTAACAATTGTAGTCTTTTTGTGACCCTGGAGCCCTGTCCGATGTGTGCCTCAGCCGGCAAATGGGCCCAGTTATCCCGGATAGTTTATGGGGCCGCGGATCCTAAGTCCGGATACCTGGGAGTAAGTTCAGAATTGATGCACCCAAAAGCTGAAATAGTATCCGGAATACTTGAGGAGGAATGTGGAGCGTTAATGAGGGAGTTTTTTAGGGGAAAGAGGTGAATTAGTTTGGAGGGGGAGTATAGAGCAGGAAAACACTTAATTTGTTTGGAGGGGGAGTGGAGAGCAAGAAAACACTTAATTAGTTTGGAGGATGAGTAGAGAGCAGGAAAACACTTAATAAGTTTGGAGGGTGAGTAGAGAGCAAGAAAACACTTAATTAGTTTGGAGGGTGAGTGGAGGGCAGGAAAACACTTAATTAGTTTGGAGGGGGAGTAGAGAGCAGGAAAACACTTAATTAGTTTGGAGGGGGAGTAGAGAGCAGGAAAACACTTAATAAGTTTGGAGGGTGAGTGGAGAGCAAGAAAACACTTAATTAGTTTGGAGGGGGAGTAGAGAGCAGGAAAACACTTAATAAGTTTGGAGGGGGAGTAGAGAGCAAGAAAACACTTAATAAGTTTGGAGGGTGAGTAGAGAGCAAGAAAACACTTAATAGTTTGGAGGGTGAGTAGAGAGCAGGAAAACACTTAATAAGTTTGGAGGGGGAGTAGAGAGCAGGAAAACACTTAATTAGTTTGGAGGGGGAGTAGAGAGCAGGAAAACACTTAATTAGTTTGGAGGGGGAGTAGAGAGCAGGAAAACACTTAATAAGTTTGGAGGGTGAGTAGAGAGCAAGAAAACACTTAATTAGTTTGGAGGGTGAGTAGAGAGCAAGAAAACATTTGATTAGTTTGGAGGGTGAGTGGAGGGCAATGAGCATCTGACAATGCAACTCTCAAAGTCAGGACAGATTTTTTTAACGGGATATTATTTTTCAGAAAAGCCGTTTGGGTTTTCAATTTGTGATATTTTTTAGCAAACCTCTCCTGGGGTTAAATCTAAACAAACAGTAAAGTATATCTTTTTTACCGTCTATTCGATTTTATACAGTAGAAAGGGTAATTATTTTTACAATTCCCCCATTCTTAGTATTTTCGCAAATTAATTCATCGAACTAATTCATTGTATCTTCTCCTCGTTGAATTTTTAAGTTAATCCTAACACACGAAAATCATGCTCAGAACACATACCTGCGGGGAATTAAGCATCAATGATATCAACAAAGAGGTAACCTTAAGTGGCTGGGTTCAGAAATCCCGGGACCTGGGAGGGATGACTTTTGTCGATCTACGCGATCGCTATGGCATTACCCAACTGGTCTTTAATATGGATGTCAATGCTGAATTGTGCAGGGAAGCCCGGGCACTGGGAAGGGAATTTGTTATACAGGCTATTGGCAAAGTCTCCGAAAGAAGTAATAAAAACCTGAAGATCCCTACTGGAGAAGTAGAAATTGTTGTAGACAGTTTGAAGATCCTCAATAAATCCAAAACCCCTCCATTTACCATCGAAGAGCAAAGTGATGGAGGCGACGATATCCGCATGAAATACCGTTACCTGGATCTTCGCCGGGAGAAAGTCCGGAAAAATCTGGAGCTGCGTCACCGGATGGCACAGGAAGTACGGAAATATCTGAGTGGTGAGGGTTTCCTCGAGGTGGAAACACCTGTGCTTATTAAATCAACTCCTGAAGGTGCACGGGATTTTGTGGTCCCCTCACGCATGAACCCTCAACAGTTTTATGCCCTGCCCCAGTCTCCCCAAACCTTTAAGCAATTGCTTATGGTAGCTGGCTTCGATAAGTATTTCCAGATTGTAAAATGTTTCAGGGACGAGGATTTACGGGCCGACCGACAACCCGAATTTACGCAAATCGACTGTGAAATGGCCTTCGTGGAGAGAGACGACATTCTTGATACTTTCGAAGGAATGGCGCGACATCTTTTTAAAGAGGTCCTGGATGTCGAAATTCAGGATTTCCCCCGAATGACCTATGCGGATGCCATGAACAAATATGGCAGTGACAAGCCCGATCTGCGGTTCGATATGCCCATTGAGGAACTTACGGATATGGTTCAGGGAAAAGATTTTGTCGTTTTCGATAATGCCGAGTATATCGGGGCCATTGCCGCACAGGGATGTGCCGGATATTCACGCAAACAAATCGACGAGCTGGTAGAATGGGTGCAACGACCTCAAATCGGGGCCAAGGGAATTGTCTATCTGAAAGTCGGGGAAGATGGAACATATAAATCCTCAGCAGATAAATTCTTTGATGAAACTCAGTTAAAAAAATGGGCTGAAAAGATGGAGGCTAAACCTGGAGATTTAATTCTGGCTATTGCCGGAAAAAGGAAAACCAGCCTCCATGCCCTGAGTGAACTCCGTTTAAAAATGGCCGACCGGCTTGGTCTTCGCAATAAAAAAACCTTCAAGCCTCTGTGGGTTATCGACTTTCCCCTGTTTGAGTGGGACGAGGAGACCAAACGTTTCTATGCCATGCACCATCCGTTCACCTCTCCAATGGAAGAGGACCTGCCCTTTTTCAGTTCCGATCCGGGAAAGGTCAGGGCGAAGGCCTATGATCTCGTTATCAACGGAGTAGAAATAGGCGGAGGCTCAATAAGAATCCATGATGAGGCTCTTCAGAAATTAATGTTTAAACAGCTTGGCTTTACCGATGAAGAAGCCACAGATCAATTCGGATTCCTTATGAACGCTTTCCAGTACGGCGCCCCCCCTCATGGAGGAATTGCCTTTGGCTTCGATCGATGGGTTTCCCTGTTCGCCGGAATCGACTCAATAAGAGATGTCATTGCTTTTCCCAAGAACAATGCCGGCAGGGATGTTATGATCGATACCCCCTCCCGAATCAAACAGGAACAGTTGGATGAATTGGGTATAAAAATCGTTTAATCCCTCCGACCGAACCCTTTTTATAAATAGTTATTATTCCCGGGAACCGATTCGGAATCCCCACTTGGACAGGAAAATTCCGTTACAGTTCAAATGATCTGTCCCGGCGGGTACTGGCATCATTAAATTCAATCTCCAGCTGTTCATCAAACAGGCGAAAAGATTTACGGTGCCATATAGTTGTTCCGTTTCTTTTAAGGGATTCCCTGTGCTCCCTTGTCCCATAGCCTTTATTGCTATGCCAGGAGTACAAGGGGTATTCATCATGAAGAGTTCTCATGAACTGGTCCCTGTGGGTTTTGGCCAGGATCGAAGCAGCGGCGATGGAAAGGTATTTAGCATCGCCCTGGACAATGCATTGATGGGTTATTTCCGGATAGGGTGTGAACCTGTTTCCATCAATGATCAGAAAGGAGGGACATATTTTCAAGCCCTGAATGGCTCTGTGCATCGCAAGGAATGAAGCATTCAGGATATTCATCTCATCAATTTCCTCTACGCTGGCAACCCCTACTGACCAGCAAAGGGCAATATTCTCGATCTCCAACCGGAGTGTCTCCCGCTGAATTTCTGTTAGTTGTTTGGAGTCCGTTATTACCGGATGATGGTAGCCTTCAGGCAGGATGACCGCCGCGGCAAATACCGGACCTGCCAGGCAACCCCGGCCGGCCTCATCACAACCGGCTTCCATTTCACCTTCTCTAAAACAGGACTTAAGCATCGCTCATGGTTTTTTCAATGAGTACCCATAAACGTTCAGCGGTTTTTTCCCAGCTAAACTTGTTGGCACGGACCAATCCCTTTTGGATAAATTCTTCCCTCAGGGCCTCATCTTTTGCAAACAATTCCATGCCCCGAACTATTCCTGAGATATCATGAGGAGAGTACAAAAGGGCAGCATCCCCTGCTACCTCCGGTATGGAGGTGGTGTTGGAAGCAATTACCGGTACCCCACAACGCATGGCTTCCAAAACCGGAATCCCGAATCCTTCGAAAAAAGGGATGAAAACCATCGCGGTTGCCGTGGCCAGAGTCTTGTGCAAATGTTCTGGCCCCAGACGGCCTGTAAAAATAACATCATCCCTATACTTCATCATAGAATATACCTGTTCGATTTCCTTCGTCATAAACATCTTTTCACCTACTATAATAAGACGAAAATCAGTGTTATAATGGTCCCGGAAAAGATCAAAAGAGCGTAATAATCCTGGAATATTTTTCCGTGGATGCATAGAACCAACAAAAATAAAGTAAGGGACACCCCCCGTCAGTTCTTTTCTTATATCCTCTTTTTCAAGTTTTTCCAAAGGGAAATACTCACTATTCACCCCGTTATAGAGCACCTCAATTTTATTCGCCGCGATCCCGTAGGCTGTTTGGATATCTCTTTTTGAATAGGCGGATACTGTCCCAATTGCCCGTGCTCTGCTGGCAAAACGCGGAAAGAAAAAGTTATAATAAACTCTGGATGAAAATGGAAGATCCCTGGGCCGATGATAAAAATTGATATCATGGATTATGGCAATGGAGGGAATATCAGTGCGAAGGGGAATATATCCATCCGGTGAAAGAAAAACATCAGCCTTCAGTTGTTTTAGCATCCGCGGAATTGAGAACTCAAACCAGATAAACCAAAGCAGAGGATGCCTGGTGGGTGGCCACAAAACTACCGGAGTGATGTTTCCGGAAAAAATGAAGGAAGGATCAAACTTCCGGTCGAATAAAAAAATGAATTCGTGCTCAGGATGTTCCCGGCAGATCCTTATTAAAGTCTCATAGCTGAACCACCCTATTCCGTCAAGTTTATTTTTTATTAAAAGGCGGGTGTTTACTGCAATTTTCATTCACTCTTCAAAATTTATCTGTCCAATGAAAGGGCTGAATTTCCGGTAAAGGTAAAAGTTTAACGTTAATATATTTATTTTTGCAGAAATTTGCTCCAGACTTGAAACGAAAGTTCATAACTAATCTCGCCCTGCTGCTGTTCCTTAACCTTATGGTCAAGCCATTCTGGATTTTCGGAATTGACCGTAAAGTGCAGAATATGGTCGGGGCAGAAGAATATGGCCTCTATTTTTCACTTTTTAGTCTTTCCATACTCCTCAACATACTGCTGGACATTGGCCTCACCAACTTTAACAACAGGGAAATCGCCCAAAACAGGGAGAGGCTTACCTCCAATTTGTCCGCCATAATACCTCTTAAAATTGGCCTGGCCATAATTTACGCAATAGTAGTAATGGGAACAGGACTGGCTCTTGGATATTCTCAAAGGCAGTTCAATATACTGTGGATCTTAATCTTAAACCAATTTCTCTCCTCCTTCATCCTCTACCTCCGCTCCAATATCAGCGGACTCCATCTCTTCAGAACCGATAGTATTCTCTCAGTAATGGACAGGGTGTTGATGATCCTACTTTGCAGCCTCCTAATCTGGTCCGATTTATTTAGAGGAAGTTTTAAAATTGAATGGTTTATATATGCCCAAACAATCTCTTACCTGCTTACCGGAATCCTGGTACTTATTATTGTCATACGAAGGGCTGGTAAGTTCTATCTGGATCTCCGATGGCAATACGGCTTGAGTATCCTGCGGAAGAGTTATCCCTTTGCCATCCTGGTATTGCTTATGTCCTTTTTCAACCGCATAGATTCGGTGATGCTGGAAAGAATGCTGACCGGAGGAAAAACAGAAGCCGGCATTTATGCCCAGAGTTTCAGAATACTCGATGCGACCTCTATGTTTGCATTATTGTTTGCCGGCTTGCTACTCCCAATTTTTTCGAGAATGATCAAGCAACGGGAAGATACTGCCGGATTGGTTGGCCTTTCCTTTTCGCTTTTGTTAGTCCCGGCGCTTACTCTGGTGATTCTTTCCTTTATTTATAACCGGGAAATCATCTCATTACTATACCTGGAACATCTCCAATACTCCGCCCAGATATACCGTATCCTTATGGTTTCTCTCCTTTTTACCTCCACCTCCTATATTTTCGGAACATTGCTCACGGCCAACGGAAGTTTAAGACAATTGAATATTCTGGCAGCATGCACACTTTTCCTGAACGTAAGCCTTAACTTCATCCTTATTCCCCGGTACGCGGCAAAAGGAGCGGCTATAGCAAATATTTCTGCGCAGGGATTCTACGCGATTTCCCAGGTCATTACTGCCAAATACCTCCTGCAATTAAGAATAAACAAGGGCCTGATATATCGCTTATTGGCCTACGCTCTGATTTTAACCCTCCTAACCTGGATTACCAGTCTGATTTTGAGTAATTGGATTGCAGGGTTTATTATAATATGTATCCTGGCAGTCATCCTTATGTGGGTCCTGAAGATCAATACCCCGAAGTCATTGTACCTGATCGTTAAAAATAATACCTGAGCAAATCAAATTGTTAGCAATTTGTTAATTAATTAGCTCTGTTGAATTAGCCGGGAAAGGATGAATTTTCTATTTTTGGAAGCGATATAAATAAACCCTCCTGCTGTTTTGAAAAGAAAGATCCCAAAAGCTCCCAGAACGGAGGATATGCTCAGAAGAAACCGGCAGGCTTTCCTGTTCAATGACAGGGAATTAAAGGCTTTTGAAACCTACTGTGCGAAATACAAAATAAAGAACAAGGCTCGGTTCATGCGGGAGACCATCATTGCAGAGGTACTGCGTAAATTCGAGGAAGACCATCCAACCCTGTTTTAATAGTCAATAAGCATTTCAATTATTACAGCTTTTTTTTATCTTTACGCCATTCATAAGATGCAAATTATGCAAATTGAAGGCACAAAGGTAACACCCTATATTTCAATATTAGATGGTATTTTCGAGATTAAGGGAAGATCAATACCCGAAGATGCTTTTGATTTTTATGCCCCTATGGTTCATGAAGTGCAGGATTATCTGGAGCATCCTAAAAGCTCCACTGAACTTCGTTTCCATCTGGAATACATCAATAGCGGTTCCAAAAAATATCTGACCAATATACTCGCCCGCTTTAATGATTTCTACCTCGAAGGAAACGAAATCGTCATTTATTGGTACTTTGACCATGATGATGAATCCATGCAGGAACTTGCCATCGACCTGCGTTCAATGGTGCAGATTCCTTTTCATATTATTGAAGTAAGTTAATTTCGCTATTCCTTTAGCTCTTCTCATACCCATAAGGGAATAATCATGAATATTTTTGGGGTTCGTTGCAAACACGGAAATTATTCTTAACTTTGCAGCACCAAAACGAAAAACTCCATATCAAAAATATATTGCGGGGTGGAGCAGTTGGTAGCTCGTTGGGCTCATAACCCAAAGGTCGTAGGTTCGAGTCCTACCCCCGCTACTACGAACCCTCTGAAGTCATTGATTTCAGAGGGTTTTTCTTTTTGTGCAGACAAAATGGACCCTAACAACTTCATGACATCATTTGAACAACATGTAACCCCTACCCCCTATCTACGTATCAGGGGATATTGAGGGTGCTAGTTGTGCAATATATTTTGCAAATAATAATTTTGCATTTCACGCCTTTTGCGAAGAGCAAAAGAAAGCGCCACTTAAACAGTGTATGTATCTACGTTAGCAGTAATTACAAACTACTTTCTTTGGTACAATATTTAAATTAGATAACTAAATCCCATTGTAATAAAAAACAAATTTATGAAAACAGTAAAAAATTACTCAACTATTACATTAATGCTAATCGTACTTTTCAGTTTGACATCTAACATTGCTAAAGCGCAATTAAGAACGCCTAGTTCAGTAGGAAAATATGAAAAAGGTACAATAACTATTGAAAATGGGGAAGAGATTAGTGGATACATATTTATGGATATGATGAATCCTCAAGAATTTCAAAAAAGGGTTAACCTGATTGACGAGAAAACCTATACGGCTTTCAGTGAAGGGGAAAAAATAGATAACGGCGTTGTGGTATATGATGCCAACGACTTGCAAAGTTTTACACTTGAAAACGGTAAAAAATTCAAAAAGGCAAAATATGCCAATCTATTTGCTAAAAGAAAACAAGACATGATTCCTAAAAATCTTATGCTAGAAGTTGTTACTGAAGGAAAGATTATCGTTTATAAAAAGTATCACCACACCCAGGGTATAGTTTCTCCCTACTTACCTGACCGTACTAAAGTTAATGATGCTGAATATGTCAAATGGCAGGAAAACAACTTTGAGATTCTTTCCCAGAAAGAAGGAGAGGAGGCGAAAAATATGTCTACAATCAATATAAAGTCTCTTGTAGGTGATAATAAAACCGTTTTAACTAATTATGCTAAAGACAAATATGGTTTTAGAACCTTTTTTACTAAAGGACCCGTCTTTGAATCCAGCTTCCAACTAGATGCTTTAGAGGCGTTCACTAAAATGGTAGAAGATTATAATAAAGAACAATAGTAGAAAAGGAATTGGAACGGCACTGGTATTTAGAGCATTACAAACTTTTTGAATATCCCTCACCAAATCGAAGTTAGATATTTGAATCGTATAGTCTGTTAAAAGGCAGAGTGAGAGTGCAGCGCGAGAGCGGAGCACGAACACTCTGCTTTTTTACTGCCTACAAAATTAAAACCGGATAAGCTAAAAAGCGGCAAAGGGTTGGGTATGGATTAAACAGGAAATCCAGGGTGAAGAGGAAAACATGGCCTCAGGGAGGGAAGTTAACAGATTCCCAAAAAAATCTTACTTTTGCACTTTCCACAGCAACGAATAAAGATCATTAATTTATAATAAACTTTCTATGCCCAGAATTTTTAAACCGGTAGACATAAGCCTTGAGGAAAAAGAGGTGCGGAAAGATTACTTTGACCGGCACACCCCAAGGATTATTTGTGCTGACACTGCGGAGAGAAATGAAAAATTCGCTGTAAAAATCATGATGGGCGAGGAATATCCACATCCCGATGAGGCAGATCATTACATAAGTTCCATCCAGCTTTGGAACCGGGAGACCCTTTTGACCCAGGTACATTTTGCCCCTGGTGTTTTAGGAAATAGTCCCGGACATGTAGAGGTCGATTTTCATATTGTTCCAAAAATGAGTATGAACCTTACTGTAATGGCCGTTTGCACCAAACATGGATTATGGCAGAGCGATTCAAAGGAAGTGAACGTGGTCGATTAATTAACCCATCATGCCTGACAAAAAGAAAGAAAAAAGAAAATTCCTTGAAAAGTTAACCCATAAATACCGGCTCGTTCTTCTCAACGACCGGAACTTTCAGGAAGTTGGATTTTTGCGCATCACCCGCTTAAATGTGGTGGTTGTGGCTGGTATTTTTATCTTAATCCTGGTTGCCTTTTTTTGGTCTGTTATTGCCTATACCCCTGTCAGGGAGCTAATTCCCGGATATCCCGATGCAGAGATGAGGAACAACATTGTCCGGGGCAAAATCCGCCTGGACAGTCTGGAAATCGAGTTAAAATATAGGGATTCTTATTTCGACAACCTGAAAAGTATTATTTCCGGGGAGCGGACTAAGGATTATACCGGTTCATCCGACGCGGTTATAGCCAGTCTACCGGTTATAATAGAACCATCAGGAAGGGATAGCCTGCCACCTCAGGAAATTAATTTTAACCTTCCCCCGACAAACCTTTCCTCTGCCGGCTCAACTTCAGTAAAGTTAGACAAGCTCCATTTTTTTAGCCCGGTTAGGGGAATGGTGACCAACTCTTTTAATCCCCTCGCGAACCATTTCGGTACCGATGTGGTAGCAGGTCCTAACGAAGTAGTGAAAGCAACACTCGACGGCACCGTTACGATCGCCACCTGGACATTGGAAACGGGATATATAATTCAGATCCAGCATAACAATAATCTAATCTCCGTTTATAAGCATAATGCTGAAATTCTCAAAAAAGTCGGTTCCAAAGTGAAAGCCGGAGACGCCATCGCCATTATCGGAAATTCCGGGGAGTTGACCACAGGTCCTCATCTTCATTTTGAGATCTGGCAAAATGGCAACCCCCTGAACCCTGAAGACCTAATTGTTTTTTAATATTTGACAGTGACCAGAAAAAAAATAGCCATACTTGGTTCGACAGGTTCAATTGGGAAACAGGCCATTGAAATCATCAATCAATACCCTGAACTCTTTACCGCGGAAGTCCTGACAGCCTTTAACAATGCCGAATTACTCGTCAAACAGGCCATACAACTGGTGCCGAATATAGTGGTTATCGGGAATCCTGATAAATATGACTTTGTAAAGGATCAGCTTTCAAACTTTCCGGTCAAGGTTTTTGCCGGACTGAAATCTATTGCCGATGTGGCCGAAATGGACAGCGTCGATATGGTGCTTACTGCCATGGTGGGTTTTGCCGGGTTGCTCCCCACCCTTAAAGCCATCGGGGCGGGAAAAACAATAGCCCTTGCCAATAAGGAAACTATGGTAGTTGCGGGAGAGCTCATCAGCAGGCTGGCCGTAAAAAATAAAGTTAAGATACTCCCTGTAGATTCTGAGCATTCAGCTATTTTTCAATGTCTGGCCGGGGAAAAAATTGAAGAGCTCGAAAAGATTATCCTTACCGCCTCCGGGGGGCCCTTCCGAACCAAATCGATGGACTTTTTAAAAAATGCCGGCAGGTCCGATGCCCTCAACCATCCGAACTGGTGCATGGGTGATAAAATAAGTATAGACTCTGCATCCCTAATGAATAAAGGTCTTGAAGCGATCGAGGCCCGGTGGCTTTTTGGGGTAAAGCCTGATGCTATTGAAGTCCTCGTGCATCCACAATCGATTATACATTCTATGGTCCGCTTTACCGATGGTTCAATTAAGGCTCAAATGAGCCTTCCTGATATGAGAATGCCAATCCAATATGCCTTCACCTATCCAAACCGTATTAAATCAGAGCTGCCCCGCCTCGATTTCAATAAATGTGCAAATCTGACATTTGAAGCTCCTGATCCGAAAAAATTTCGTAATCTTGCAATCTCTTTTGAGGTCATGAAAAAAGGAGGGAATGCCCCCTGCATCATGAACGCGGCCAATGAGATTGTGGTGGAGGCCTTTCTCCGGGAGAAAATTAAATTCCTTGATATGCCCGAGATTATTGAAAAAGTTCTTATAAATCAGCATTTTATCAATGAACCGGGATATGAGGACTACCTCACTTCTGATGCAGAAGCGAGAAAATATGCAAAACAGTTAATAAACCGTTAGAATGGAAATAGTAATAAAAATAGGACAATTTCTGCTTAGTCTCTCGATCCTGATCATCCTTCATGAAATGGGTCATTTTTTCTTCGCCAAATTATTTAAAACCCGGGTGGAAAAGTTTTATCTTTTTTTCGACCCATGGTTCTCAATTTTTAAGAAAAAAATCGGCGACACAGAATATGGAATAGGCTGGTTGCCCCTTGGGGGTTACGTAAAGATCTCCGGGATGATCGACGAATCCATGGACAAAGAACAAATGAAACAACCACCCAAGGAATACGAATTCCGTTCTAAACCCAGTTGGCAAAGACTTTTGATAATGCTCGGCGGGGTCACGGTGAATTTTCTTTTTGCCATGGCTATTTACATTACCGTACTTTATGCCTGGGGCGAAACCTACCTTCCCGTTAGCAATATGAAGTATGGTATAATGGTCGATTCCACCGCTGCCAACCTGGGTTTGCAAAATGGAGATAAAATCATTAGTGTCGGGGGTAAAAAGGTGGAAAATTATCTCTCCATTGTTCATGATATCGTAGTTGATGAGGCTAAAACCATCCAGGTTGAACGGAATGGAAAAAAGAGGGAGATTGTCCTTCCTCAGAATACCATTTCCACCCTGCTAAAATCAGAATTGCCCATCTTACCCCGTATGCCATTTTATGTGGAAAGTTTTGCCGGAAAAGATTCTGCAGCCTATGGGTCCGGTCTGAGAGTTCAGGATCGCATTATCGGGATAAACGGGAAGGAAACCCAATTCTTCGACCAATTTAAATCGGAGATAAAAAATTATCGTGATCAACCGGTGTCGTTGACCATTGTGCGGGCAGATTCCGATACCCTGAACATTATAGTCCCGGTATCTGATAATTCTACCATTGGTGTATACCCTGATATTAACCTGGAACATTATTTCACTCTTGAAAAAAGAAAATACAGCATAGCCGCTTCCATTCCCGCTGGTATTAACAAAGGTTACAACATGGCGGCTTCTTACCTAAAACAGCTTAAACTTCTTTTCAAACCCGAAACCAAAGCTTATGAGGAATTGGGCGGATTTATTAAAATCGGAAGCATATTCCCGGGAGTGTGGGATTGGCAGGCATTCTGGAACCTTACCGCATTCCTCTCCCTGATCCTGGCTATTATGAATATTCTTCCTATTCCGGCATTGGATGGCGGTCATGTTACTTTTCTTCTTTATGAGATAATTACCGGTAGAAAGCCCAGCGACAAATTCATGGAAACCGCACAAATCGTAGGAATGGTAATCCTTCTTTCCCTGTTGGTTTACGCGAATGGCAACGACATTATTGGCCTTTTTAAAAAATAGACAGTTTTAAAACCATGTACGATTTTTTTTCTACCTTTGTATGCTAATCAATTAATAAACCCGTTATGGAATCTCTCGTAATTCTTGGAATGTTTGGCCCTACCGAAATTATTATCATCGTGCTGATTGTAGTTCTGTTGTTTGGGGGCCGTAAAATTCCCGAACTCATGAAAGGTATTGGTCAGGGAATGAAAGAATTCAAAAAAGCCACAAAAGACGAGCCCGAGAAAAATGGTGCCAGTCCGGAAGTCGAAAAATAAAAGGACATTATAGATAGGACATTTCCGGATTGCCTTGAATGGTCTCCACCCATAGTAAGTGCATTCCTCCTAGACTAATCGCCTCTCCCTAAATTCTGATTTGAATACGACATGCAAACCGTTCTCAGGACGGTTTTGTGTTTTATATTCAGAGGGCCAATTTCCTAAAAGCAGAATAGTTAATTTCTTCATTGCCTTTAATATTCTGACATATAATACATTATCATCGTTTTGGGCTATAACTTAATATGCGGATCGTGCATTCTGCTTTCGATTCAACTTAGGCACAAAATTTGCTAAATATTCATGCCTCTTTTTTGAGCCACTCTTTTTAAAACAAAGTTACCATGAAGCATCAACTACTCACCTTATTTCTTATTGTTTTCAGCCTTAGTTCGTGCAAGAATTTTACAAATTCCGGATCTGCCGGTAAAGCCGGTAATTTGTTGCTTCCCGGAATTTCAGGTGCTGCCGGAGAAGTATTATTGGTAATGGACAATGCCCTGTGGAAAGATTCTCCTGGCTATTTGTTTCGGGAAATTCTGGAGCAGGAGTATCCGGCCCTACCACAACCTGAACCATTGTTCGACCTTGTTCATGTTAATCCGGCTGCTTTTGATAATTTATTCCAACATCACCGAACGATAATAGTTGTTACTGTTTCCTCTGAGTATCCGGAAACTAAAATTGCTTTTTATGAAAATCTCTGGGCAAAACCACAGTTGGTTGTGCGGATAAATGCCACCGACAAGGAATCCCTGGACGAATTGCTTAAAAGAGAATCTACCAGGCTCGTAAATAACATTCAGCAATACGATCGTAAACGGTTGATTGATGTATTTAAAGACAGTAAAGATCCTGAAATCAGGAACCTGGTTTCAAAATTTAACTTAAAACTGGCCATTCCAAGAGGGTATAAAACAGATCTTGTGAAAGATGATTTCGCCTCTTTGTCGATTGAAACCCCGAAAACAAGCCAGGTTATCTTTATATACGAATATCCATACGAAGGAACGGGAGAGTTATCAACAAACAAAATTATTGAAGAAAGAAATGCATTTCTCCGGAAATACACACAAGGAAGCCGTCCTGGTTCCTATATGACAACCGCTCCGCTCTATCCACCCATAACTTATGACCTGGTTAAAAACAGCAGGGAGTATATAGAGGTGCGCGGGCTCTGGGATCTGGTTAAGGGATATATGGGCGGGCCCTTCATCAGCCATTCCACCATTGATAAGAAAAGGAGCAGAGTGGTGGTTGTTGAAGGATATGTGTATAATCCCAATGAGAAAAAAAGGAATCTCATGCGCCAGATGGAAGCCATTGTATATTCAATGGAGGTTCTGTAGTTTTGAAAAATTCCAAACGATTCAAACAGAAAATTTAAATTACAGCATTATTATTTTGGAGGTCATGATTTTAGAGCCTCACTCAGAATACTTACCATACCATGAATTTCAGTCTAATTCCAAAATCAGAAATTGAAAAATCCCGCCTTAATGTAGATATTGTTCATGATACAGCCTTGCAGATAATCAAAGATTTCGGAAGTTTTGGATTGGAAATACACTTTCCGGAGGATTTGAACTATGCTTATGAAAACCTCTTTGAACAATTGGCTATCCAAATCGGGCCGTTACTTCTATACCAACCGGAACGACTGGCTTCTCTCCTTTATCAGATTGATCTCGATGAAGAAAAGATAAGGAACCCTCAGGTTGAATTGTTTCAGGAGCAGGAATGGATTGCAGGGCTAATTCTCGAAAGGGAATTTTTGAAAGTACTCACGCGCTATTATTTTAAAAATAAAATGTGAGGATTGTTTATCTCACCACCGTCTCGTACTTCTGGTTTCTAAACCGCGGTTTGAATCCTGCTTCAATTATTGCAGCCTGTATCCCTTCCTTATCCGTTCGGAAGGAGGCTCCTGCTGCGGATACAACATTTTCCTCAATCATGACCGACCCCAGGTCGTCGGCACCTGCATGAAGACATATACCTGCGATTGGGAGTCCCACGGTTAACCAGGAAGCCTGAATGTGATTGATATTTGAAAGTACAATTCTCGAAATTGCTATCAGCCGCAGATATTCGGTGGCTGATTGTTGATATTCACCAGGGAAACTCCTTTTTAAACGCGTTCCTTCAGATTGAAAAGGCCATGGGATGAAGGTTATAAATCCATAATGCTCCGGCGGTTTCTGTTCCTGAAGATCGCGAAGTTTAATAAGGTGTTCTATTCGCTGGCTGTCACTTTCTATATGACCATACATCATTGTCGCTGAAGTAGGAAGATTAAGCTGATGGGCGATCCGCATTACCTCTAACCATTCATCACTGCCGCATTTTCCACCCGAAATTCTCCTGCGGACCTCATCGCATAAAATTTCCGCTCCGGCACCGGGCAGGCTGTCAAGCCCACTGTCCATAAGTTCCCTAAGCACCTCTTCATACGAGGCTTTTTCTTTCATGGCAAGATCATGAATTTCCGGGGGACCAAGAGCATGGAGCCTTAACGCAGGAAATTCATTTTTCAAGGCTGAAAATAAATCTTTATAAAAATCTAATCCCAAATCAGGGTGTAGTCCACCCTGTAAGAGAATTTGATTTCCCCCCTCTTCAAAAAGTTCCTTAATTTTCACCCTGTACTCGTTCATGGAGGTGATATAAGCTTCCTCATGATCTTTCATGCGGTGGAAATTGCAGAACATGCAACGCGCTTTGCAAATATTGCTGATATTAATATTTCGGTCGATTATCCATCCGACCTCCTCTCCCGGAACCTTCATTTTCCGTATTTTGTTCCCGAGCCACATCAGGATTTCCAAAGGGAGATTCCTGTATAAAAACAGGGCCTCTTCCCTGGTAAGAAATCCCATCGCGAGTACTTTTTCAATCAACCTGTCAGTATCCATATTTTTATTTCTCCCCACTGCAAAAATAACAAAAAAGCATCATGCTCATTTTTTTCTCCTATCTTTGTAAGAATAGAAATATCATAAAAATGAGATTACTCAAGACACTTAGAGCACAAAATAACGATAACATTATCCTTGTCGGAAATAAAACAAGTGATTTTTCAGCATATCTCAAGTCCAACGAGGAGAAATCCTATCTGAAAACGCGTTTTGAGAAGGATAAAAACCAAGTTTCTCTGAATCAGTATTCCCGGCAGGTATTCATTCAGTTAATTGAAAAGAAAGAAAATTTCACGATTAGCCGGAAATTGGAAGAACTTCGAAAAGCAGCGGTTCATTTAGGCAAGTCTATCAATAAATCAGGGATGACCACCGTGACGATAATCCCTGTTGAAGCAGAAAACGCAGAGGTCCTCGCACTTGCTGAAGGTCTTATTTTATCCAATTATCAGTTTTTAAAGTACTTCAGTGAAAAAGAAACGAAGAAAAATTCCCTCGAAGAAATTCAAATACTCAGTGACCAAATTTCCGAAAGTGAAATTCAGGAGCTTTCGGATCTTTGCGAAGCGGTCTACCATGCCCGCGACCTTGTAAATGAACCCCTCTCCTATCTTACGGCGGTCCAGCTGTCTAAAGAAATCGAAAAGTTGGGGGAAGAAGCGGGGTTCAGCGTAGAGGTGCTGAACAAAAAGAAAATTGAATCACTTAAAATGGGCGGTTTACTCGCTGTTAACAAGGGCAGCATTGACCCCCCTACATTTAACATCCTTGAATATAAACCTTCTAACGCCAGGAACAGCAAGCCATATGTTCTGGTTGGTAAAGGAATTGTATATGATACCGGCGGGCTTAGCCTTAAACCGACTACCGATTCGATGGATTACATGAAATGTGATATGGCCGGTGCTGCAGCGGTCGCAGGTTCATTTTACGCAATAGCCCGGGCAGGATTGGATATTCATATCATTGGACTTATTCCGGCCACAGATAATCGTCCGGATGGAAATGCCTATGTACCGGGAGATGTGATAAAAATGTATGATGGAACCACGGTTGAAGTCTTGAATACCGATGCAGAAGGAAGGATGGTACTGGCCGACGCTCTTTCCTGGGCTAAACAATATCAGCCTGAATTGGTCATAGATCTGGCCACCCTCACGGGTTCGGCCCATGCTGCGATTGGGACCCAGGGGATGGTGGGAATGGGAAATGCTCCCCGGAAAGTTATGGACAGGCTTATTGAAAGTAGTTATGCCAGTTATGAAAGGATCGCTGAATTTCCTTTCTGGGATGAATACGCTGAAGAAATGAAATCGGATATCGCCGATCTGAAAAATATTGGAGGTCGGCTGGCAGGATCAATAACGGCAGGCAAATTCCTGGAACACTTTACCAACTACCCATACATCCATCTTGATATTGCCGGACCTTCTTTCAACAAAAAACCCGATAGCTACCGGGGTAAGGGAGGGAGTGGTGTTGGGGTACGCCTTCTTTTCGATTTTTTTAAGCATCTTGAATAAGCTTTATTATTTACTAAATGGAAAAAGAGAATATTAAAATAGGTATAAGTCAGGGGGATATCAATGGCATTGGATATGAAGTAGTTATCAAATCTCTGATGGATCCCCGCATACTTGAAATATGCACCCCAATCGTCTATGGTTCCCCGAAGGTAGCTGCCTACCACCGTAAAGCTCTGGACATCGATAATTTTAGCTTTAATACTATCCGGGACGTATCCGAGGCTCATGAGAAAAGGCCGAATATTATCAATTGTGTAGATGAAGACATACGGGTTGAACTCGGCAAATCGACTCAAATGGCCGGAGAAGCTGCTCATCTTGCACTTGAGGCGGCCGTAAAAGACTTGAAAGATAATAAGATAGATGCTCTTGTCACTGCTCCTATCAATAAAATGAACATCCAATCGGATAGCTTCAGGTATAATGGACACACTGAATATCTGCAAAGTATCTTCAATACAGAGGAAGTCCTCATGCTGATGGTCAATGGAAACCTTAAAGTTGGGGTCGTAGCCGGTCATATCCCGCTGGCCCATGTCTCTTCCTTTATTACAAAAGAGTTGATCATAGAGAAAGTAAAGATCATGAACGAATCCCTCAGGGCTGACTTTTGCATACGGAAGCCCCGGATTGCGGTTTTCGGGCTGAATCCACATGCAGGGGATGAGGGACTCCTGGGTACGGAGGAGATTGACACCATTTCTCCTGCCATCGAAGAACTTAGAAAAGAGGGCTACTATGTGTTCGGCCCCTTCCCGGCTGATGGTTTCTTTGGCTCGGGCAATTATACGAAGTTTGATGGAATTCTGGCTATGTACCACGACCAGGGTCTGACACCATTCAAGACACTTTCCCGTGACGAGGGAGTTAATTTTACCGCAGGACTTCCCGTAATCCGGACTTCGCCGGCCCATGGTACAGCCTATGAGCTTGCCGGTAAGAATGAAGCGGGCCCAGGTTCCTTCCTTGCTTCAATTTACCTTGCCTGTGATGTATACAATAACCGTAAATTGTATAAAGAGATAAATAAAAATCCTTTACCCCCCGGACTTCCCGACGAAGTGAGAGGGAGCCGTGAGCATCCGGGGGAATAAAAGCCTGCTCCGGAACAACCTTCTAATTCGATTTAAGGCATTGATTTGCCAAACCTGTTTCATAATTTTGTTGCAGGATTATGTTCAACCTTAATCATTCCACCATGGCTAAATTCACTCGCGAAGATGCCCTCAACTTTCATTCAATGGGCCGACCAGGGAAAATTGAAGTGATTCCCACAAAACCGCATTCAACCCAGCTCGACCTCTCCCTGGCTTATTCCCCGGGTGTAGCAGAGCCCTGCCTGGAAATTGAAAAACATCCTGAGGATGCCTATAAATATACGGCCAAGGGGAATCTCGTGGCGGTGATTTCCAATGGTACCGCTGTCCTGGGACTTGGAAACATCGGAGCACTTGCCGGCAAACCAGTTATGGAGGGAAAAGGCCTGCTTTTCAAAATTTTTGCAGATATCGATGTTTTCGATATCGAAGTTGATAAAACCGATCCGGATGAATTTATTGAAGTCGTGAAAGCTATCGCCCCGACCTTTGGGGGTGTTAATCTGGAAGATATTAAAGCCCCTGAATGCTTCGAAATCGAGGAACGATTAAAAGAAGAACTGGACATCCCGGTTTTTCATGACGATCAGCACGGCACCGCGATCATTTCTGCTGCAGGCCTTCTAAATGCACTGGAGATCAATGGAAAAAAACCGGAAGATATAAAAGTAGTTGTTTCTGGCGCAGGCGCGGCAGCTATTTCATGCCTGAAACTATATGTAAGCCTGGGGGTCAAAAAAGAGAACATTGTCATGCTCGACAGCAAAGGGGTTGTAAATGACAAAAGGGAAGATTTGAATAAATACAAAAAGGAATTCGCCACCAAAAGAAAGCTAAGTTCTTTTGAAGAAGCAATTAAAGATGCCGACGTTTTTCTTGGCCTGTCGGTGGCAAATTGCTTTAGTAGCGAAATGCTAAAAAGCATGGCCTCTGATCCCATTGTTTTTGCCATGGCAAATCCAAATCCTGAAATTTCCTATGAATTGGCAATGGAAACACGCGATGACCTGATTTTTGCCACGGGCAGATCAGATTACCCAAACCAGATTAATAATGTTCTCGGGTTCCCCTATATTTTTCGGGGAGCCATGGATGTGAGGGCTAGCGCCATAAATGAGCCCATGAAAATTGCAGCTGTCAAAGCCCTGTCAGAGCTGACAAAGGAGGACGTTCCTGAAACGGTCAACCGGGCCTATAAATCCAGGAACCTGGTTTTCGGACGGGAATACATCATCCCGAAGCCACTGGATCCCCGTCTGATTACCCGGGTTGCTCCGGCCGTTGCCAGGGCAGCCATGGAAACCGGAGTAGCCCGTTCTCCAATTAAAGACTGGAAAGCCTATGACCAGCAGTTACGGCAACGCCTTGGAATAGACAACAGGCTTATCCAGGAAATACGGATAAAGGCACAACAGGAACCCAAACGGCTGGTATTTGCCGAAGCGGCAAGCTACAAAGTATTGAAAGCCGCACAGGAACTGCTTCACAACGGGATAGCCTATCCCACACTTCTGGGAAATCGAGAGGAAATCCGTTCCATCATTGCAGATAACCATCTTGACCTTGAAAAAATAGAGATTATTGATCCCAGGTCCCCGCAGCAAGAATATAAGCGGATGGAATACGCGAAAATTTTATTCGAGCGAAGAAAAAGAAAAGGGCTTAACCTGGACGAATCGATTGATTTAATGTATAACCCAAATTATTTTGGCGCATTGATGGTGGAAACCGGGGAAGCAGATGCCTTTTTAAGTGGCTTCACAAGTAAATACGCGAATGTAATACGTCCTGCCATCCAGGTTTCGGGAACCAACAATTCAAAAAAGCATATTGCCGGCATGTATATCGTGCAAACAAAAAAAGGATCATTTTTCTTTGCAGACACCACGGTGAATATCCAGCCAGATGCCGAATCGATTGTTGACACTACTCTGCTAACGGCTAAAGCGGTAGAACAATTTGGTATTGAGCCTGTTATAGCGCTTGTTTCCTACTCGAATTTCGGTTCAGTTAAGAACGGCAGCCCTTCCAGGGTGCATGAAGCTATTGAAATCCTTCACCGGGATCATCCTGAAATTTTAGTGGATGGTGAGATGCAGGCAAATTTCGCACTTAATGCCGAATTAAGAAAGAAGAAATTCCCGTTTACAAAATTGCAGGAGAAGGAGGTCAACACCATCATATTCCCAAATCTTACCTCAGGAAATATTGCCTATAAGATGATGCAGGAAATCGGTGGTGCAGAAGTTGTTGGCCCAATCCTTCTCGGACTTGGCAAACCAATACATATATTACCCCTGGAAAGTTCTGTCCGTGAGATTGTGAACATGGCATGCATTGCGGTTGTGGATGCTCAAAATACCTAAATTTTAATTACTTTTAGCCCTAAAATTTATCCATGTACGAATTCATCGAGGGCCAGATAATTGAAAAAACCCCTGCCAATATAATATTACAGGATGGAGGCATAGCCTTTTATATTAATATCTCACTGCATTCCTATACCAGTCTTCCGGAAACCGGGACTTGCAAAATATACATCCATCAGGTTATAAGGGAAGATGCACATATCTTATTTGGCTTCATTTCAAAAGCTGAACGCGAAACATTCCGCCACTTGATCTCTGTGAGTGGGATAGGTGCAAATACCGCACGAATAATCCTCTCTTCTTTAAGCCCGAACGAAGTTTCACATGCCATCCTGGAAGGGAATGTCGGGCTTCTTCAGGGGATTAAAGGTATAGGTGCGAAGACCGCTCAGAGGCTGATAATTGACCTCAAAGACAAAGTGGCTAAAGGGGCAAAAGGCGACGAATTATTTATTCCTCAACGCAATACAATCAGGGAAGAATCGTTATCTGCTTTAGTCGCTCTTGGTTTCATCAAAAAACATGCAGAGAAAACCGTGGGCTCGCTGCTGTCAGAGAATCCTGAGTTAACTGTAGAGGAAGTCGTAAAACAAGCTTTAAAACTATTGTAACCCGTTTATTTTTGAGAAGAGGATCAACCAATATATCCGTCCTGCTATTCCCGTTATTCATTTTGCTAAGCATCTTCAGACTAGAAGCAAATGATTTCGGAAGCTACATGCCAGAAATAATTCAGGAGGTTCAGCTTCCCGATACCGGTTTGCGTTTTCCCATTCCTGAATCTGGTAACGATCCTTATAATCAGCTTAAGGAAACCTCACCCTTATACGGGCCCCGTCCTTCCAATATAAAAACCGTTATCGATTACGATCCGGTCACCAAACAATATTATTTCACTGAGAAAATAGGGAATTTTAGTTATCGCAGGCCTTATGTTATGGACAAAAGCGAGTACATTAAATATGACGCAGTCCGTTCCCGGCAGGATTACTGGAAAACCAAGACTTCCGGCGAGAACTTGGGAGAAGGCTCGTCCCTCATCCCTGGTTTGAATGTGGGCGGACAAGCGTTCGACAGGGTTTTCGGAAGCAACACGATCAACATTACTCCTTCCGGAAGTGCTGAGCTGATCTTCGGTTTCAACCTTTCCAAAACCGACAACCCCACTCTTACCGAGAGACTGAGAAAAACACCCTCCTTCACCTTTGAGGAAAAAATTCTTATGAACGTTACCGGAAATATTGGTGATAAGATGAAGCTGGATGTTAATTATAACACTGAAGCAACCTTCGATTTTGAGAATAAGACCAAACTTGAATATTCCGGAAAAGAGGATGAAATCATTAAGAAGATTGAAGCTGGAAACGTTTCCCTGCCCCTTTCCGGAACCCTCATCACCGGGAGTCAAAGTCTTTTTGGTTTGAAGACTGAGATGCAGTTCGGAAAAATGACCATGACCAGTGTTTTTTCCCAGCAACGGGGCGAGTCATCGGTAATTGAGGTACAGGGAGGGGCACAGATCCAGGAGTATGAAGTAACCGTCGACAATTACGATGCAAACAAGCATTACTTCCTGTCCGATTATTTTCGCGATAATTACAACCGCTCTCTGGAAAACCTCCCCATCATAAACGCGGGGGTAAACATAACCAGAATTGAAGTATGGATTACAAATAAGACCAACAATTTTGAGGAATCCAGGAATATCGTAGCATTTACCGACCTTGGCGAACCGCAACCTTACAGCGATCAGTTTAGCCGGCAGCCCGGAGAACCGGGAAACTGGCCGAGAAATGAGCTAAACAATGCATACTCGCTAATGGTGAGCGGTCCCTATATGTCTATCAGGAATATCAATAACGTTACCAGCGTCCTATCCGGCTTCAACCTGGGAAAGGATTATGAAAAAATTGAAAATGCCAGGCTCCTTAGTCCGCGTGAATATACGATTAACGAGAAACTGGGATACATTTCCCTGAATTCTTCACTTAACACCGACGAGGTCCTGGCTGTAGCCTATGAATATACCTATAATGGCAAGACCTATCAGGTGGGGGAATTAGCCAGTTCAGGAGGTATTTCGGCACCAAATTCCCTTTATCTCAAACTGCTGAAGGGAACCAATTTTACTCCCTCTTCCTACACCTGGAGACTGATGATGAAAAACGTATATGCCATTGGGGCATATCAGGTAAGCGAGGAAGATTTCAGTCTGGAGGTTCTTTACCAGGATGATAAGACAGGCAATGCCATCAATTATATCCCCGAGGGGGAACTTAATAAAAAAATTCTTCTCAAGCTGCTCAATCTGGATAATTTAAATTCGAGCAACGATCCCTATCCAGATGGTCTTTTCGATTATATCCCTGGGATTACGGTAATCCCGTCAAATGGCAGAATTATCTTCCCGGTCGTAGAGCCTTTTGGTGCAGAACTGGAACGAATTATCCGGGAAAATGGCGGAGATGATGCCATGGTCGATCGTTACGTCTTCTACGAACTTTATGATTCCACGAAAACCAAAGCCCAGCAGATTGCCGAGAAAAACAAATTCAAACTTGCCGGGAAATATCAATCTTCCTCCAGCTCCGAAATCATGCTTAACGCCATGAACGTGCCGAAAGGATCTGTTAAGGTAACAGCAGGGGGAAGGCAATTAAATGAAGGCAGCGATTATACGGTAGATTATACCCTTGGCCGTGTTACCATTATCAATCAGGGGATATTGGAGTCGGGAACCCCTATCCGCATATCGCTTGAGAATAATTCACTCTTTAATATCCAAACAAAAACTTTGGTCGGATCACATTTTGACTATAAAATGTCGGACGATTTCAATATTGGGGGAACCATTCTAAACCTTACCGAACGGCCACTAACCCAGAAAGTAAGTCTGGGGGATGAGCCGATATCGAATACCATCTGGGGGTTAAATACCTCATACAGGAGAGAATCGCAATGGCTTACTACATTGATCGACCATATACCCCTTCTGGAAACAAAAGAACCATCAAGTTTTACTTTTGTGGGGGAATTTGCACAACTGATTCCAGGCCACTCCAAAGCAATTAAGAAAGAGGGCAATGCCTATATCGACGATTTTGAAGGAAGCGAAACCTCCATAGACCTGAAATATTTTTCAGCCTGGTCCCTTTCGAGTGCACCCTCGGGATATTTCCCCCAGGCTTCCCTTAATAATAATCTTGAATACGGCTATGGAAGGGCAAAGATAGCCTGGTATGTTATTGATCCTCTTTTCAACAGGAACAATGTTTTAACTCCGGATTATATCAAAGATAATCCGGATTTACAATCGAGTCATTATGTTCGTGAAGTGTATGAAAAAGATATCTTTAAAAATAAAGAAAGTCCAAACAACATCCCAACGAACATCTCCATCCTTAACCTCGCCTACTATCCTTCGCAGCGGGGTCCTTACAATTTTGATGCGGTTAATGTGAATCCAAAAGGAAGCCTGCTCCAACCCGCCTCCAGGTGGGGAGGGATCATGCGCGAAATTCAATCCAGCGACTTCGAGGCGGCGAATATCGAATTTGTTGAATTCTGGCTCATGGATCCCTTCGTCGAGGATAAGGACAATCCGGGGGGCGACCTCTATCTGAATCTGGGAAACATCTCCGAAGATGTTTTGAAAGATTCCCGGAAAGCCTTTGAAAATGGCCTGCCTACTTCTGCCCTGGTAAGCCAGGTCGATACCACGGTTTGGGGCCGTGTTCCACTTGTGCAGTCACTGGTCAATGCTTTTGATTATGAGAATGAATCACGTCAGTATCAGGATGTGGGACTTGACGGGCTGAGCAATGAAAACGAGAGGAGCTTTTACGGCGATTTCCTGAATAAACTGGGACTTGTGTTAGATGCCGACGCATACGCAGAAATATTGGACGATCCATCAAGCGATGATTTCCATTATTACCGGGGTTCCGATTATGACGCCGACCGACTGGACATTCTCGCCCGATATAAAGCTTATAACGGACTTGAGGGGAATTCTCCCACCTTCGAACAAACCAATGAATCTTACCCAACTACCGGCTCCACACTTCCTGATGTGGAAGATATTAACCGTGACAATACTCTCAGTGAAAGCGAAAGTTATTACTCTTACAGGGTTAGCCTTCGACCGGAAGATTTGAATGTTGGGGGAAATTTCATCGTGGATCGGGTAGAAGATGAAGTAGAATTCAAGAATGGGACGAAATCGAAAGTAAACTGGTACCAATTCAGGGTCCCAATCTACAGCTACGACCGCACTGTAGGTGATATCCAGGATTTTAAGTCAATAAGGTTCATGCGGATGTTCATGACCAATTTCTCCGATTCCGTAATTCTTCGTTTTGCCAAACTGGACCTTATCCGGGGAGAATGGAGACGTTATACCCAGGCATTTACAGAATCGGGCGAGATATCAACGGGCAGTGAACCCAGCGATGGCACACTTAGCATTTCTGCAGTCAATATTGAAGAAAATGCCGGAAAGGAACCCGTGAACTATGTTCTTCCCCCCGGAATCGACCGGGTAATAGACCCATCCCAGCCTCAGATCCGACAATTGAACGAGCAATCCATCGTCCTGAAAGTCCTCAACCTTGAAGATGGGGATGCCCGTGCAGCATATAAGAATGTGGACCTCGATATCAGGCAATATAATAAAATCAGGATGGAGGCACATGCTGAAGCAATCCCCGGAGATCCACTTCAGGACTATGAGCTGACCGCCTTCATCCGGCTTGGATCCGATTATAAAGGAAACTTTTACGAATATGAGGTGCCCCTTAAGTTAACTCCATGGAGAAGCGATTATGATGGCAAATCGGAGGCAGACCGGCGGATCGTTTGGCCTGCGGAAAATTCATTCGATATAGAGCTTTCAATTTTCCAGGAAGTTAAACAACAAAGAAACCGGGTAATGCATGAACCCGGGTCGGAACTTGACATTACCTCGATTTATTCAATCTATGATGGGAAAAACAGGGTAAGTGTTGCGGGAAATCCTAACCTCTCGAATATACGCACCATAATGATCGGGGTAAGAAATTCAAAATCCGGGGCCGGAAACTTAACAGATGACGGAATGCCCAAATCCGGTGAAATCTGGCTAAACGAATTACGGTTGTCCGATTTCAATGAAAAGGGGGGATGGGCAGCCAATGGCAGGCTGACCACGAAACTGGCCGATCTTGGAACCCTAACACTTTCCGGTAACACCTATACGCCCGGATTCGGGAGCATTGCTGATAAGGTACAGCAAAGAAGCCAGGAACAGGTATTGCAATACGATGCTTCTTCAAACCTTGAACTCGGGAAATTTTTCCCGGAAAAATCCGGGGTATCCATCCCCGTCTATGCCGGAATTTCTGAATCCGTAATTAACCCCGAGTACAACCCCCTCGATCCGGATATCCCCCTCAAAGACGCTTTAAGAAACGCCGCTACAGCCTTTGAGAGAGATTCTATTAAAAAGCTGTCCCAGGACTATACCCGTCGCCGAAGCCTGAATGTCACTAATGTGCGGGTCATAAAGCAGGAGGGGAAAACCAGGATCTACGACCTTGCCAACTGGGCAGCAAGTTATTCATTCATGGATACCTACAGCCGGGATATTTCAACGGAATACTACGTTCAGCGAAGGTACAGGGCAGCCCTCAGCTATAACTTCAACACCCGCCCTGACGTCGTGACCCCTTTCACGAAAGTAAGTTTCCTGAAATCACCTCAGCTGAGATTGATTCGCGACTTCAATTTCTCCTATCTGCCCTCCAGGATTTCATTCCGAACGGATATGAACCGCTCATATATGGAAAGAAAGCTCAGGAATCTTAGCAATCCCTACCTTGAAATTGAGCCGACTTATAAGAAAGACTTTTTCTGGAACAGGTATTACGACCTCCAATGGGATATCACGCGTGCCTTAAAATTTGATTTTTCAGCAACGAATGTTGCCAGGATTGATGAACCGCTCGGAAGGATGAATAAAGAGGATGACGATTATCGGGCGAAACGGGATTCAATTATTCAGGAGATATACAGTTTCGGGAGGACCATCAACTATAACCACCAATTCAATGTCACTTACAACCTGCCTATCAATAAAATTCCCATGCTGAGCTGGATAAATACTTCCGTTAGATATAATGCCACTTTTGGCTGGGATGCAGGCCCTATAATCAAAGATCCTGCCATTGACCTGGGAAATACCATTAAAAATTCCAATACCCTGCAGGTGAATGGTCAACTGAATATGTCCAGCCTTTACAACAAAATAGATTATTTTAAAAAGCTGAGTCAGCCCCAGCGTGCCGGAGAGGAAGAAAAAAGGACCAGAGAGGTAACCTATACCAGGGAAAATCAGGTTCTTAGGCCTGATTACCCCAGATCATATACCCATAAATTGAAAACAAATGATATCAAGGTCGAAATATTCAACCGTGAGGGGGCAATTATTGGATCGAAAGTGGAAATAATCAGTGAAAACAGGGTCACCGTAACACCCGATTCTACAATCAGAGGTGCTACAGTGGTGATCACGGGCATACGGGAAATGGGACAAAGCCCATTAGAATTTATAATCGATAATACCTCCAGAATTGTTACGGGTATTAAAAATATTAACATTACCTATAGTTCCAGCGAGGGATCAGTCCTGCCAGGTTATAAACCCGGAACTGAAATCCTGGGCATGGAAAATTATCAGGGAATGCGGGCTCCAGGATGGCCCTATATCATGGGATTTCAGGATTCGGAATTTCCGCTTCAGGCTTTCCGGAATGGATGGCTCTCAAAGGACTCTCTGATCAACTCTCCCTATATTATGAGCCACAGTGAAAAGGTTAACCTCCGGGCAACCTTTGAACCTTTTAAGGGACTGAGGATGGATTTAACGGCGAACCGGGATAAAGCCACGAGCATAAGTGAATATTTTATTGCGGATGCGGACGGTAATCTTCCCCCACCTGATGAACGAGGAAGAAGGGAAACGGGAAATTTCTCCATGTCCTACATTTCCTGGAGATCCGCCTTCGAGAGTATATATAACAAAAACAAGGATTTTAGCTCATCCTCCTTTAATAAATTCAAAGATGATTTTCGTTCCGTCGTGGCGAACCGTCTCGCCAATGAATATGAGCAGGAAAAAGGAATTACCCTCGCCGATTCGGGAAGATATCGGGAGGGTTTCGGGCCAAACCAGCAACAGGTACTGGTATCCTCGTTCCTGGCTGCCTATGGAATGAACGATCCCAATAAAGTCAGTTTAAAAACATTCCCCTCGCTGCTGGAAATGCGGCCAAACTGGCGATTTACTTTTGACGGGCTCTCCCGGTTGGATTTTGTGAAGCGCTTTTTTAACAATATAACCTTTAGCCACGCATACCGGTCTTCATACAATATTGGATCCTTTATTTCCAATCCTCCGGAAGATTACCAGGGGGGGCTTGGGATGGATATCCAGGGTAATTTTATTCCTGAATGGGATGCAACCGCTGTCTCCATCAACGAACAATTCAGTCCCCTTTTTGATCTGAACATGGACTGGAAAAACAGCCTGACCAGTAAAATTGAATTTAAGCGCTCGCGTACATTATCCCTAAGCACCACCAATAACCAAATTAATGAGGTCTCCTCCAAAGAGATAGTTATAGGTGCGGGATACCGTTTTAATGAGGTCCAGCTAATAATTAATCAGAAGGAATACCGCAGTGATCTTAATGTTCGGGCCGATCTCTCGATAAGGGACAACAGGACGGTGATTCGGAAGCTTACAGAGGATAGTGATCAAATCACGGCAGGTCAGAGAATTGTGACCATAAAAACAACCTTCGATTATGTCCTGAGTGACCGCTTCAATTTGCGTTTCTTTTTCGACCAGCGCATCAATAAACCCTTTGTTTCACTTTCCTACCCTACTTCAAATACTAACGTAGGATTCAGTGTAAGATTTACCCTGGCAAATTAGGTGAAAATAAAAAGCAAAATTGTACCTTTACCTGAAAGATTGAGATAAATTTTAATCAGAAATATTTTAAAGATGAATTTCCCCGACAATTTACAGTACACTAAAGAACATGAATGGATTAAATTTGACGGCAATGATGCAGTCGTCGGCATTACTGAATTTGCGAGCCAGGAGCTTGGCGATATCGTTTTTATCGAAATTGAAACTATGGGACAAGCTCTGGGTGAAGGAGATACTTTTGGCACGGTCGAAGCGGTAAAGACCGTCTCGGATCTTTTCATGCCTGTGGCGTGGTGAGATTGTTGAAATTAACCCCAAACTTACGGATACTCCTGAAATCGTAAACCAGGATCCTTACGGGGAGGGCTGGCTGGTTAAGATGAAAACGGATGGTTCGCACCATGGCGATCTTCTTTCTGCTTCCGAATATAGAGAATTGGTAGGTTAAAATCCCTTAGTTGTTCTCGGGAACCTCCATTTATTGCCTTTTCAGCCTCTGGCAAGACCGACTGTGGGCTGTCCCCTGCTGTAGTAATGGCGAGGCCCGTTTATCCCGGATTGAGGATACTACCGAAATGCTTAAAGAAGCCCAACCAATAACGAACTCTCCCGGGCAAATATTTATTCGTTATTCCTAAACCATTTTTCATGCTATACCGTATACTCTTAGTCTTCTCTTAAACAGGTATATATGAAGAAGAAACTATTACTGTATATTTTCTATTCTGTATTTCTTTGCTTTTTAAGTTTTTCCTCGGCTGGACAACACTCCACCCGGAATAATTACACGGGAAATTATGAAGACTTTTTTAGTTGGGATCCATGGTGGGTTCTTCCACAAGTTTCTGTATCCTACGACATTACAATTAATGGTTATATTAAACGACATGGCTTCCTCTCCTTCACAGGATCCTCGGCAAATCTCATTGTGAATGATACTCTTGTTATTTATGGCGATCTTTACCTCGGCGACAAAAATGATATTTTTATCAATGATAATGCTATTTTAATAATATTTGGCGATCTGCATCTTGATAAACATTCCGAAGTGAATGCGAATGGCTGTTTTATCGTTACCGGAAATATCTTAAAGGCTGGACCTGATGGAGATGGGTCTTTTAAAAGCAATGACGACCCGGTTAAGGTTTTTATTGGCGGAACGGTTCCTGACGGGCTCACTGATGACAATCATCGGTTTTCAGCACTGAACTGCACCCAACATCCCACCATCGCTTATGAAAACTCGACCTGCAGCTATGGAAACATGGTTGATCTTATGGATGATGCATATTATGTATTTTATCAGAGCTTGTGCCCCAATTCAGCACCTGCGTCCATCACTGCAAACGGTCCAACAACCTTTTGCGATGGGGGGCAGGTAGTCCTTATCTCGAGTGAGGGTCTGGCTTATGAATGGTCCAATGGTAAAAAAACCAGGGAAATTGCCGTAGTATCACCGGGTAATTATACGGTGCGGGCCTTTAATTCCATTGGCTGCCCCAGTGACCCTTCAATTCCGCAGATGGTAACCATAAATCCCAAACCCCCAAAACCAACGATCCAGACCATTGGATCATCCAGTATATGCCAGGGAGATAGCACGAGACTCAGTTCACCTGAATCCCCATCCTATTTATGGTCTAATGGGTCAACTTCGAGGACCATTTCTGTAAAAACGGCTGAAATCTATACCCTACAGGTCATTAATGAGTTTGGTTGTATGAGTGAATCCTCTGAAGCAAAACATATAGTCATTCATCCTCTTCCACCAGCTCCGGCCATTGAATTAAATGGGCCTTCAGGCTTTTGTATAGGAGACAGTGTAATCCTTACAGCACCTGCCTATTCTTCATGGCTATGGTCGACAGGAGAGGTTTCAAGAAGCATAACCATAAAAACGAAAGGGAATTACTCGGTAAAAGTCATCGATCAGAATAACTGCATGAGCCACGCATCAGGAGCGGTCGGCATTCAGGTTAACCCCTCTCCTGAAAAGCCGGTAATCGAGGCAGACGGCCCCCTAAGTTTTTGTGAGGGAGAAAAAGTAAGGCTGACAGCAACCGAAGGAACCAGCTATTCCTGGTCAAATGGTGAAAGTATCCGAAAAATAAATGTGACAAAAACAGGTTTTTATTCTGTTCGGACAACCAATCAGCATGCCTGTATGAGCCCTTTATCGGATGCTGTGGAAGTAGTCGTAAACCCAATTCCGGATGCTGTTTTATCTCCCGGCCCTGCCCTCTCCATTTGTGAAGGGGAAGCGGTTACACTCCGCGCAAGTGGAGGCACTAATTATAAATGGTCGAACGGCTCCTCTGAGGATACGATAAGGGTCGAAGAGGAGGGAATGTATGAGGTAGAAGTATTTAATGAATGGGATTGTAGCAGTACTGCTGAATCCGAGGTCAGGCTCCTTCCTCTCCCGGTATCCAATGCAGGAGAAAAACAGCTCTTGAATTTTATATTTGAGACCCGGATGGATGCCGGCCTTTCTATTGGGGAAACCGGAGAATGGTCTGTCGTTTCCGGGAAAGGACATTTCTACGATTTACACTCTCCCACCAGCCGGATTGTTCAATTATCCCTGGGTGAAAATAAATTTCTGTGGAAAGTCTCAAATGGAAACTGTTACGATGAATCCGAGGTAGTTATAGAGGTCAGTGACCTTTTCATCCCGGATGTAATTACCCCAAATGATGATGGGAAAAATGACCGCTTTGTTCTGGATTATACTCCGGAAAATACTGAACTGATAATTTTCGACCGGTTTGGCAATGTCAGGTTTCATGACCGCTCTTATCAGAACACCTGGAGTGGCTTTGACGAAGGAAGGACTCAATTGCCGGAGGACACTTATTTCTTCGTACTGAAATTTCCTAATGGGATGATAAAAAAAGGATCGATAATGATAAAACGATAGATGCTGAAACACACCGCCATATTATTGTTATCTGCTCTTTCATTTGTTGTCAGTGGACAAATGCTGCCCCTGTCCGACCATTATAATATAAACGGCCTTACCATTAATCCCGCCTTTGCAGGGACCCAGGAGGCCTTAAGCATGAGTATTTCATGCAGGGATCAATGGTCAGGATTCGACGATGCCCCTAAATCCCATTTTCTATCAATGCATGCGCCCATTGCGGCCGGGCGGGTAGGATTGGGATTGGTTCTTGAGAGAAACAGCCTCGGTATATACAAGGAAACCTCCGTTATGGGAAACTATGCCTACCGGACAGAGGTTTACCCGGGCACTTTGTGTCTTGGGTTGGGATTTGGACTATCGGCCTTCCGCGGATCCTGGCAGGATGTGAAGGCAAGAGATGACGGGGATGAACTTCTCATGGAGGATCCCGCTTCAGCCCTGCTCCCCTCCTTTAGCATCGGGTCCTACTTCTATACCAATCGATATTATATCGGAATTTCCCTTCCCTATTTTCTAAGTCATTACCTTGATTTGCGCACTGGAAAATATCAACTTAAAAATACACCCTCCAACTATAATTACTTTTTAACCGGAGGGTATAATCTGCAGATAGATAAAAATATCGAGATTGTCCCCTCAGTATTGATAAGGATGAATCCAGGGGATCCAGTACAAATTGATTATGCTGCCCGGTTAAGAATGAAGGAAAAACTTGCCCTGGGAATGGGATACCGGAGTGGAAATATGATAATGGCTTTATTGGAAGTAAGGATCAATTATCAGATTTTGCTGGCCTATTCTTATGATATTAATACAGGAAAGATCGGGAGCTATATTAATAACTCGCACGAGATCATGCTGAATTATGTTTTCCGGTATGAACGAAATGCCGCCGGGCCACGACAATTTTAATTTTTGAGGGATGAACCGGATAAATATTTATAAATATGAACTTTATTTCCTCTTAATTCTGGCTGTTAGCGGAGTGGAAACAGCTTTCTCCCAGCCCTTAAAATTCATTACCAAACCTGCTGAATTTAGCACCAGGCTTAATGATGAATTTTCTCCTGTTTTTTATAAAAACGGTATAGTATATTGCACTAATCAGGGCAGTGACGGGCTTGTGAGTTACAGTCAGGAAAGCGGGAATATGTTTAAAATTTTTTATTGCGCAAAAAATGAAAAATTCCGGTGGTCCGTGCCCTCTTTGTTTTCAAAAGAATTAAGTTCCGGGTTTAATGACGGGCCTGCCACTTTCAATGAAACGGGTACCGTCATCTGGTTCTCCAGGAATAATAATGCCAAACGAGACCTGGGAAAAGACCGGGGCGATATAAAAACACTGGGCCTCTTTTCTGCAGAAAACCAAAACGGGATTTGGACTGACCTCCGACCTTTTCCATTCAATGATATTGACTATAATAATACAACACCGGCACTTTCTCCAGATGGATCCCGGCTGTACTTCTCCTCCGATCGCCCGGGTGGCTTTGGGGGTATGGACCTCTATTATTGCGAGAAGAAAGGAGACCAATGGAGCGATCCTATCAATCTTGGAGCCAGGATCAATACCGAAAAATCAGAATCTTTTCCTTTCATGTCAAAATCAGGAAAGTTGTTTTTCTCCTCCGATGGGCATCCGGGTTTTGGGGGAAAAGATCTCTTCTACACTATTTATAGGCAGGGAGAATGGCAGATTCCGGTTCATCTGGATTCCTCTATTAACTCAAGTTTCGATGAGTTTGGGATCCTGACCGATTCATTATTTGAAACCGGATTCTTCTCGACAAACAGACTGCGATCCGACGACATTTTTGAATTCAGCCTAAATCCGGTCACCTTCCCCACCTGCTATCAGATCGAAAATAATAATTATTGCTTTACATTTTACGATGAAAACCAAAAAGGATTCAACAACGATTCGGTTTCGTATGAATGGGATTTCGGGCAAAATATCAAAAAAGTGGGGAAGGAAGTTGGATATTGTTTTCCGGGGCCAGGCCAATACCTCATCCGGTTAACCATAACAGACAAGCTAACGGGAGATACTTTAGTCCGTCAGGCAGAGTATGAGGTAAATCTCGGGGAAAGGGAGCAAGCCGAAATATTATCGTATGGTTTTGGTTTTGAAGGGGTTCCCCTAAAATTTTATGCAGAAACCTCCGGTTTAAAAGATGTTGCAGCTCAAAGTTATTATTGGGATACCGGAGAAACCTTCAAACCGGGCCCCGACACGCTGGCCCACACCTTTCAGGAGAAAGGAATATATACCGTAAAATTAGGCCTTTTCGGCCAACCCGATAGTCAGGGAATTGCTTCAAAACATTGTTATGAGACTAAAATAAGGATTTATAATAAAGATGAGTATACAAAGATGCATGTTGGGTCGTATGCGAAACTTCCAATAATAAAACCCGAAGCTAAAACAAGGACATCGCAAACCTTAGCGGCTGCTATTTATTTAATGAATGATCTTTCCCAGTCTCAAAAAGAGATGATTACAAGGCATTTCGACAATAGGTCAAAGGATTTTCTTGTCATTGATGAAAAAGGGCTCCTTCCGGACTCCAGTTCCCTCCTGAATAGTCTGTCGAAAATTTTAAGGAACGATGAATCAATACGGCTTGAAGTTTATATAAGGGCAAGATCCGGGAAAACGGATAAGGAGACGCAAAATATTACTAAATCCTGGAGCAGGGAAATTGACTTCTATTTACGTAACAGGAACAATCGGGACAATATCCAGTGTATTGTAAAACCTGCATATTTTGATTCTAACCATTCCGTTGAAATGGGAGATGCAGATGGTTTTATGGAATTTGTCTTCATGAATTCAGAAAGGGAGGTGAACCATGAATAAGAGCCTTATCCTGCTCTTCCTCCTTATCCCAACCTGGCTTTCCCTTTGGTCTCAGGTCGTCCCGGCTGTTGAGGAGAATATTCCTTATCTGGTAACCTTTGGTGGGGATTCAGACCCCTCCTGGGGGGACGATAATTTTTGTCAAATATTCTTTTGCCTTATCCCTTTCGATTTCCATGAACCATTTTTCCTAAGGGTTTATGATCCGGATACCGGTGGCAACCTGGATGAGCTAAAGGGATTTTTCAATACGATCACCCGGTTTTCAGTTTATGGAGGGGAAGGTTGCTGGTCTGACACGGCAGCACAAAGCATGTATTTAAAGGGGAATTACAAGAGTGGTTTTTTACTTTCCTCGAAAACTTTTGGCGGCGAAGCAGGGTATGACAGAGGCTATTTTACTTTTGGCCCCTTTAACCCTGCGGAAGGGGAATATTCCGAGAAGCTGGGGGGAAGGATATTTAAAATAATATCTGAAGGAATATCCGGAGACGATGGGAACTTATATAAATATTTTCTTAGCACCAGTGCTGATCGAAATACAGACATTGAGGGAGGCAACTTCTTCACTTATAAATACCACTTTCGCCTGCACGATGACCAACGTAAAATATCTCAAATATATCCCTATATTGACGATAAAACCATTTCGGTTGAAATATCCAATTTTGATTGGGATACCGACGGATTAATCCGGATTTTTTCAGTCATAAAAAACGGTGTGATCTGCGAGGTTTCTGATGACAATAACTGGATCATCAGAAAGTTTCCTATATTTGAAGAAGAAAAGAATTCCACTCTGGAAATCCAGTTTCTGAAAAATCAAAAAGACCAGATAAGAAGTAACAACGTTGTGATTGCCATTCGAAACCAATACGGTGAAACATTGCCATTCTTCGTTGTCCCAATCGGAGGGGTTCCTGTTTACTCCCCCAAAATACGCATGAGATAATGTTTTCATCATTAATGGCCCTGAAAAGAGATGTTTGCCGGTTGCTCTTTTACCTGGTTTTGTTTTTCCCGGGGGCATTAATCTTCTCCCAAAAATATACTTTTCAAAATTTTGATCTTTCCGATAATCCTTCCTCCTCATTGGTTTATTCCATCGCCCAGGATTCAGCCGGTTGGTTATGGATTTCTACCGGTGAAGGGTTGAGCCGCTTTAATGGCTTTCATTTTTCCAAAATCGGGATGCCTGATTTTGCTGCAAGTGATATTGTTACCAGCATGTTCCATGACGGTCAGAATTTGTGGTTTGGGACCAATGAAGGTCTGATTTTCTACTACGATGGCAAGTCATTTATGCTGCCTGAGAACGCCGGCGAAAAATTCAGCAGGATTACCCAGATCTCTATGGGACCTGAAGGCAAAATATGGGCGTTGACCTATACCCACGGCATAGTGGAAATAAATAGTAAAGATAAAAGATTAAGGTCATTCCAGGGCATGAAAAACCTTACCTGCCAATCATTTGCCCTTTTAAAAGAAGGTGATGTTATGGTGGGTACCGACAGAGGGTTGTCCATTTATTATTTTTCAGATTCAAAGGAGATAAAATTCAGGAGGGAACTAACCGATTTCCCCTCCACCCAGGTTACTGCTATCCATAGAGAAAAGGAGGGCGAGGGCTATTTTATTGCCACTGAAAATGATGGGATTTACTATGTTGAACCGGAAAAAGAGGGTTTTGGTGTACAGGAAATCACTCAGGCTTATAAAGACAATTTAGTAGGAATCAAGGATGTTTTTGAAGATCAGGAGGGAAATTTATGGATGGCAAGCTATGGAAATGGCCTGATAAAACTAAACCTGTCGGACCATAAATATATAACGGAGGCAAGAGTCTATAATAAAGAAAATGGGTTCCCGGCCAATAATGTCAGAACCCTGTTCGAAGACAGGGAAGGGAATATCTGGGCAGGGAATTTTGGAGGAGGAATTACACGGGTAAACGCGGAACCATTTTCATTCATTTCTTTTAAAGACGATCCTTATGGGAAAAATGTCTTCTCCATTCTAAATTCCGGTGGATTTTACTGGATCGGAACGGACAAGGGACTAATACAAATGGAACTGACCACACGGAAAATTCGTAGATTCTATAATGAAAGTAAATTATTACCCAAAGATTCTGTAACAAGCCTCTTTTCTTTTGATGGCAGGACATTATGGATAGGGACTGCCACCAATGGTGTTTACAGGTTGAACATGACCAATGGACAATTGAAAAAGGTTCCCTTAGGAAATGACAGGCTTAAAAATTCCGTGAGTAAAATTACAGGGGATCATCAAAGGATCTGGATCGGAACCAAAAAAGGCCTTGGCTGTTACGAAATAGAAAAGGATAGTATCCATTGGTACTCTATTTTTCAGGGAGGCCTGCCTCATAACATTATACATGATTTGTATATCGATTCAAAAAGCCGGCTTTGGATTACCTGCAAAAGTAGTATCCTTTCTTTCATCGACAACCAAACTCTTACCAGAATCCCTATATACTCCGCGGCAGGTATTATGTCGCTGGGCCCTGTAGTGGAGAATCAGGATTCGACTATTTGGGTCGGATCCAATGGAAGCGGTATTTTTATGATCAATCCCGATTCTGTTTTCAATATGACTCAAAAGGAGGGATTAATGTCAGATTATTGTTATGCCCTGGTAACGGACATGAGAAATGATTTATGGATCGTTCATCGGGAAGGTTTATCCATATTGAACAGCAAAAAGCTCTTTATTAAAAATATTACCCAATTCAAAGATGCTCCTGAGCCGCTTATCTTCAACCAGAATGCTGCCTTCAAGGATAACCACGGAAATCTTCTTTTTGGAACAGAGGAGGGCATTATCGTCTATGATCAACTGCAGGAACAATACCGGAATATACCTCCCCTGGTATCTGTTACTTCTATCCTGGTAAATGACAAGAAGATAGATCCTACCGATGAAATTCATTTACCTCCGGGGAATTACAAACTGGAGATCCACTTTATCGGGATCAATCTTAAAAATCCTTCTGATGTCACCTATCAGCATATTTTGGAGGGATATAGCGACTGGTCGGAGATCAATCATGACACGACCGAAACTTTCTACAAGCTTACCAATGGTAAATTCAGATTCATCCTAAAGGCCTCGAATGGAGAGGGGATGATTTCAGAAAATCCTGTGAGCATTCGGATCATGATACAAAAGCCGATATGGAAGGTCTGGTGGTTTTATCTCGTGACAGCCTTTTTTGTTGCCCTTCTGAATTATATTCATCTTAAAAAACGGGAAAGAGTCATCCTTGCTGAAAATCGCTTACTTGAAGAAAAAGTAAAAGAGCGGACGAGGGAAATTGAGCTGCAAAAAAATGAAATAGAAAAACAACGGGATCTGATCAAAGAAAAGAATTACGATATTACATCCAGCATTATCTACGCAAGTTATATTCAGGATACCATCATATCTTCCCATTCATTTTTTGACAAGACATTCCCCGAGAATTTTATCCTTAGCAAACCAAAGGACATTGTGAGCGGCGATTTTTACTGGATGGCTGAAAAGGATGAAAAAGTTATCTTTACGGTGGCCGATGGCACCGGGCATGGCGTGCCGGGAGCCTTCATCAGCCTTCTTGGAATTACTTTCCTGGATGAAATTGTGAATACTCAGGGCATAACCAATTCAAAAGAGATCATAGCCCTGCTTCGGGAAAGAGTAATAAAAACCCTGGCACAGAGAAAAAACCATATCCCCACCCCCGATGGCATGGATATTTCCCTGTGTGTTCTTGATAAGGGTAAAAAAAGCTTTCAATTTACCGGGGCCATGAATGATATGCTATATTTTCATCAAGGCCGCATGAAACTACTTAAAGCAGACAGGGTATCGGTCTGCATTCCCTTGTCAAACAAGGGCACTTTCACCATGGAAGAAATAAACTACCAGAAAGGGGATATTTTATACCTTTTTACCGATGGATATAAAGATCAGTTTGGCGGACCCCAAGACAAAAAATACCTGGCATGCCACTTCTACAATAGCCTGGCGGAAATCCATTCCCTGCCCATGCAAAAGCAGAAAGAGATACTCGAAAAAAGGTTACGGGACTGGATGGGGGATGGTCCACAAACAGATGATATTACTATAATCGGGATAAGACTTTAATGCAGGTGCTCAACCCAGGTATAAACAATCCGGAACAATGGAACTTTAAGATAGTTTAACAGCAAATGTCCATGAAGGGAGAGGAGGCAAATTAAAGCTTTTTCTTCACCTCGGTTTCAGAGAATGCTTCTACATAATCGCCCTGTTTAATATCGTTAAAATTCTGGATGTTCAATCCGCACTCGAGTCCGCTGACAACTTCTTTGACGTCATCCTTGAAACGTTTCAGGGCTCCGAGTTCACCGGTATACACAACAATACCATCGCGTATTACCCTCACCCTAGAATTCCGGTTTATCTTCCCTTCCCTTACAATACAGCCGGCGATAGTACCCACTTTGGTAATTTTGAAAGCCTCAAGAACTTCCAGAGTTGCATTGATTTCCTCCCGGATTTCAGGTGAGAGCATCCCTTCCATGGCCGCCCTAATCTCTTCAATGGCATCATAAATAATTGAATAGAGACGAATATCAATCTGCTCCTTTTCAGCCAGTTTCCTGGCCGACATGGAAGGACGAACCTGGAACCCAATAACAACTGCATTCGAGGCGGCAGCCAGGAGGATATCAGATTCAGAAATACCACCGACTGCTTTGTGAATGATATTTACCTGAATCTCCTCGGTAGAAAGTTTTTCAAGAGAATCGGTAAGCGCTTCAACAGAACCATCCACATCACCTTTCACGATGACATTCAGTTCCTTAAAGTTCCCTATGGCGATCCTTCTTCCAATTTCATCGAGTGTAATATGCTTTTGTGTACGGAGTTCCTGTTCACGCTGAAGTTGTTCCCGCTTATTTGCAATTTCTTTAGCTTCACGGTCGTTTTCCATCATATTGAATCGGTCGCCAGCCTGCGGGGCGCCGTTCAACCCAAGGGTCAGGACCGGTGTAGCAGGGCCGGCTTCTTCTATGCGGTTTCCCCGCTCATTGTACATTGCTTTAATATGGCCGAAGTAACTTCCGGCAAGGAGGATGTCCCCAATTTTCAATGTACCGTTTTCAACAAGTATAGTGGCTACATAACCCCTACCCTTGTCCAGGGTAGATTCAAGCACCGTTCCAACAGCTTTTCTGGAAGGATTGGCCTTTAAATCGAGTAGTTCAGCCTCGAGAAGGACTTTTTCCAACAGATCGGCAATACCCTGCCCGTCTTTGGCCGAAATTTCCTGAGACTGGTATTTCCCCCCCCAGTCTTCCACGAGATAATTCATGGAAGCCAGTTCTTCTTTAATCTTTTCCGGATTTGCTGTAGGTTTATCGATTTTGTTGATGGCAAAGACAATGGGCACCCCTGCGGCTGAAGCATGGTTGATGGCTTCTACGGTCTGAGGCATGACTCCGTCATCGGCCGCAACCACAATAATGGCCACATCGGTTATCTGGGCACCCCTGGCACGCATGGCAGTAAAAGCCTCATGACCCGGAGTGTCGAGAAATGTGATTTTCCTGCCATTATCCAGTTCAACTGCGTAAGCCCCGATATGCTGGGTTATTCCCCCAGCTTCACCTGCTATAACATTGGCATTCCTGACATAATCAAGTAATTTTGTCTTGCCATGATCAACATGGCCCATCACGGTCACAATAGGTGATCGGGGCTGAAGTTGATCCGGAAGATCCTCTTCCTCGGCAATAGTATCCTGAAGATCGACGCTTACAAATTCAACCTTATGATCGAACTCATCCGCAACAAGTGATAAAGTCTCCGCATCCAGTCTTTGATTAATGGAAACTAGTAAACCCAGGTTCATACAGGTCTGTATTACCTCATTCACCGGCACTTTCATTAAACGGGCAAGTTCACTCACTGAAACGAATTCAGTTACCTTAATAATATTTTTTTCCTGTTCCTGAATGTCCATCTCAGCCTGCCGGCGCTGCTGGTAGGTTTCCCTTTTTTCCTTTCGATAGCGGGAACCTTTCGATTTTCCTTTAGAAGTAAGTTTGGCAAGAGTGTCCTTAATTTGTTTTTGAACATCTTCCTCATTGACTTCGGGACGATGGAGTTTTCTTTTCTTCCTTTTTCCGGAGTCATCGGGGGAATGTCCTTGCTTCTTATCATCCTGTAGATCTACCTTGCCGGTGGGAGCCTCTTTTCTAATCCGTTTCCTTTTACGTTTACTGTCGTTACGCTCAGGTTGGCCGCTGCTGGAGGCGACTGGTTTTTTCCTGGTATCAGGTTTCTTTTCGGGGAGATCGATCCGCCCTACTACCGTTGGCCCTGTAAGTTTGTGGAAAGTAGTAGGGATCATATCCTCTCCGGAATCCTCAGGAGTATCAATATTTTTCACAGGCAACTCTAATTCTCCAATGGCTTCACCCTTATCCTGGGGTACGTTGATCTCTTCTTCTACCGGAGGATTTTTGTCATCAACGGGGCTAATTTCCTCTTTAGGTTGGGTTAACTTTTTCTTCTTTTTGGAGAGGGAATCAAGATCAATTTTACCAACAACCTTAAAATCAACGGCATTTTTCTCAACCTTTTCGGGTTCCTTATCCCCGGTAGTGGAAGGGGATTTTTCCGGAATTACATCCGTTTCGTTTTCGGGACCTGGTTTATCATCTTTGGAAGACACAACATCCGGGGCCGGTTTCTTTTCCTCTTTTTCCTTGGTTACCGGTGGTTTTTGGTCTGTTTTTTTCTTCTTTGTCACCTCATCGAGATCAACTTTTCCAACCACCTTCAGATCAATGGAAGGCTTCCTGGGCTCTTCGGCTTCAGGTTCCTCTTTTTCTACCTTGCGGGGCTCGGACCTTGGCGTGGCAGAAGAGCTATCCTTTATCAGGAGTTCCTCTTCCTCTTCAGGTTCAGGACTTTCAGCAACATCTTCAAGGCCAATACTTTCCTTTTTCTCCCGAAGATTTTTCAGGCTGAATTTTTCGGATTTTTTCTTTTCATCCAAATCTGAGCTATATTCCTTATTAAGCAAAGCATATAGTTCGCCACCGATCTTGGAATTCGGATCAGGGTCTATTTTATGCCCCTTTTTGTGCAGGAATTCTACGATAGTAGAAATTCCCACGTTAAGCTCACGTGCGGCCTTACTTAGTCTTATCGCTTTGTTTTCTGTCATGCGCTGAATTATCCTGTTTTCGCAGAATCCGCTAAATTATAACAATCAGTTCAACTTATTCAAATTCTGTCCTTAAAATTTTCAATACTTCTTTTATGGTTTCTTCCTCAAGATCGGTTCTTGAGATCAGCTCCTTTTCACTGAGTTCCAGTACCGATTTCGCGGTATCACAACCTACCGCTTTTAATTCATCAATGATCCATCCTTCAATTTCATCAACAAATTCGTCGAGGTTCACATCTTCATCACCCTCATCACCAGCTTCCCGGTAAACATCAATCTCGTAACCGGTAAGCATGCTGGCCAGACGAATGTTCAGTCCACCTTTACCTATGGCAAGGGACACCTCTCTTGGCTCAAGAAAAACATCAGCCTTCTTCTCTTCCTCATTTATCTTGATGTTGCTTATTTTTGCCGGGCTCAGGGAGCGTGATATAAAGAGAGAAACGTTATTGGTGAAATTGATCACATCAATATTTTCATTTTTCAACTCCCTCACGATTCCATGAATCCGGGACCCTTTCATTCCCACACAGGCGCCCACAGGATCGATACGCTCATCATAGGACTCCACCGCCACTTTGGCCCTCTCGCCAGGGATACGCTGAATATTTTTTATGGTAATCAGCCCATCAAATATTTCCGGTACTTCGAGTTCAAAAAGCCGCTCCAGGAACACCGGAGAGGTACGGGAGAGAATGATCAGTGGATTATTGTTTTTCATTTCCACCTTGATCACCACCGCGCGAATTGTATCGCCTTTACGGAAATAATCAGAGGGAATCTGCTCCGATTTTGGAAGGATCAGTTCATTGCCTTCATCGTCAAGGATAAGGATTTCTCTTTTCCATACCTGGTATACTTCCCCGGTAATGATTTCACCGATACGATCTTTATATTTCGCGTAAACGTTGTTCTTTTCCAGTTCCAGGATCCGGGCAGTGAGGTTTTGTCGTAAGGCCAGTATAGCCCTTCGTCCAAAACTAAGTAACTTCACTTCATCGGTCACCTCTTCACCCACCTCATAATCCTCATCAATAAGCTTGGCTTTAGAAATGGGGATTTGAAGGTTCTGGTCTTCTACCGCCCCATCTTCCACTACCTCCCGGTTCCTCCAAATTTCAAAGTCACCCTTGTCAATATTGATGATGATATCAAAATTCTCATCTGAACCGTATTTTTTTATCAACATGCTGCGGAATACATCTTCAAGAACGCTCATCATGGTAACCCTGTCGATATTCTTGAGTTCTTTAAATTCCGAAAAAGTGTCTGTTAAATTTACATTTTCCATTGCCTTAATTAAAAATCTTATTTAAAAGAAACTACCGCTTTGGTCGTTTTTATTTCTTCAAATTTTAAAAATTTATTTTCTGTTATCTGCTTCTTTTTCTTCATGTCCGGTTCTTTTACAAACTGTTCATACTCGATGGTAATCCCTTCTGAATTATGGGACATCAAGCTGCCGGTAAACTTTTGCCCATTCTGAAGCACTACCTGGACAGGCTTTCCAAGGTATTTCATGTATTGCTCTTTTACCTTGAAAGGAAATGACAGGCCGGGAGAAGAAACCTCCAACTCATAATCTTCCGTATCGCGATCGAGTTCCGAGTTGATAAACCGGCTCATTTCCACACATTCGTCGATACTGATCCCTTCCGGTTTATCCATGTAAACATGGATTACATTACCGGAAGCAAGCTGAATATCAACCAAAAAAGTATTGCTCCCTTTTAGTTTTTCATTAACCAGTGCTTCTATCTTTTCCTTCGTTATCATGCCTATAAGTAACAAAAGAGGGGACAAATGTCCCCTGGCCTTTACCTTCTTACGGGTGCAAAAGTATAAATAATCATTTAAATCACAAAATTTTATGCTATTTATCTTTCGTAATTAAATACCTATTTTTGTAACCAATAATTTATTGCACCTGATTAAATAAGCCTTTCCAACCGATGATCCTTCCTGTCAACAAACGTAAAATCATCAACGATCCTGTCCATGGTTTCATCAGCTTCCCCTATGATATTGTATTCGACCTGGTTGAACATCCCTATTTCCAAAGGCTGCGGCGCATTAAGCAACTCGGTCTTACCAACTATGTATACCCTGGAACAAACCATACCCGGTTTCAACATGCTCTGGGTGCCACCTATTTAATGGAATCTGCCATTCGGGCAATCCGGTCAAAAGGTCATGAAATAAGTGAAGAAGAGGCTGAAGCCGTCACAATAGCTATCCTCCTTCACGATATTGGCCATGGCCCTTTTTCCCATACACTTGAAGAGAGCCTAATTGAAGGAATAGACCATGAAGAGATATCCCTGTTGTATATGCAGGAGCTTAACATGCAATTTAACGGGAAACTTGAACTGGCCATCAATATCTTCAAAAATAACTACTCAAAAAAATTTCTTCACCAACTGGTATCCAGCCAGCTTGATATGGACCGGTTGGATTATTTAAAAAGGGACAGCTTTTTTTCGGGGGTTACCGAGGGTGTTATTGGCTCCGACCGGATCATTAAAATGCTTAATGTTCAGGGAGATCAACTAGTAGTGGATATAAAAGGGATTTACAGTATTGAAAAGTTTTTAGTTGCCCGCCGACTGATGTACTGGCAGGTCTATTTTCATAAGACTACCATAGCGGCTGAAAACCTGCTTCTCTTGATCCTGAAGCGAGCCCGGGACCTCACATTTCAGGGAGAAAAACTGTTCGCGACTCCTTCACTTGCCTATTTCCTTGAAAACAGATTGACCCGCGACGACTTCTTCAGGATTGAAAAAGCAGTACCAAAGGCAATGGGAAATCAACATAACGGAAATGCCGGTAAGGGAGGGTTGCCAACCTGGCGTGCGGAATATTACCGCCAGAATGAGATCCTGGAACATTTCAGTCGACTGGATGATAACGACATTATAAGCGCGATAAAAGTATGGTCTGCACACAAGGACCAGGTTCTGTCAGGTCTCTGTTATATGTTAATAAACCGTCATCTTTTCAGGACCGTGGTGAAAAACGAGGATTTCTCAGAGCAAGAATTTAAGGCAATTAAAGAATGTATTAAGGAAACTTACAATATATCTGAGGAAGAGGCCTCATATTTTATAGTAAAAGGTGAAATCAGCAATTTCGCCTATAATTCCCTTGACGACAAGATCAAAATATTACTCAAGAATGGAAGTACCCAGGATATTACTGAGGCTTCCGATATGATGAACGTAGCTGTCTTATCGAAGACGGTAAGGAAGTTTTTTCTGTGTTACCCGAAGGATATCATGGAGAAAAAGGGGATAAATAGTTAGATTTGCATCAAAATAATTATACCATGAATTTCACCGCTAAAACAATCGCAGGTTTTTTGCACGGACAAATAGAAGGCAACGAGGATGTGGAGGTAAACCAAATTTCAAAAATAGAGGAAGGAACCCCCGGAAGCTTATCTTTTCTGGCCAATCCTAAATACGAGAAATACCTTTACACCACTAATGCTTCCATCGTCCTGGTAAATAAAGACTTCAATCCGGAAAAGGATGTCAGTCCAACCTTAATCCGCGTCGACAACGCCTATCAGGCTTTCGCTTCCCTGCTCGAACTTTATCAGCAATCGAAACCTGCAAAAAGTGGAATTCATAAACTATCAAGTATTCACGAGGGGGTTTTTCTAGGTGAAAATATATACATAGGCGAATTTACTGTAGTTGGACAAGATGCCCAGATTGGAAATAATGTTCAGATCTACCCTCAGGTGTATATTGGGGAAAACGTTGAAATTGGTGACGGCACTATAATCTATCCCGGAGTAAAAGTTTACGAAGGGTGTAAAATCGGAAAAGAATGTATTTTACATTCCGGAGTCGTGATTGGTGCCGATGGATTCGGATTTGCCCCGCAGCAGGACCATAATTATAAAAAAATACCACAAATTGGTATAGTTATTCTTGAAGACCAGGTTGAAATCGGAGCCAATACCTGTATAGACCGGGCCACAATGGGAGCCACAGTCATTCATAAAGGAGTAAAACTCGATAATCTTATTCAGATAGGCCATAATGTCGGGATAGGCGAGAATACCGTAATGGCTGCGCAAACAGGAATCGCCGGCTCAACCAAAATAGGAAAAAATTGTATGTTAGGCGCCCAGGTCGGGGTCATTGGCCATATCAATATTGGAAACCAGGTGAAAATAGGAGCTCAATCAGGAGTCATACGGGATACTCCTGATGGAGATATCCTTCAGGGGTCGGCTGCTTTCGGATACAAAGATTTCTGGAAATCCCACGCGGTGTTTATTAAACTGCCTGAAATGAGACGGCAGCTGAATCAGCTGGAGAGGGAGGTGAATAAGCTAAAGGAAGAATAGTCTTTTAAACTATATAGTCAGGGGAAAAGCAATTAGTCCCGGTCAGCAGTGGCAGGGGAATGCCGCAGTGTAGAGTATCTTGTCGTGCGTGACCAATTTTTTTTTGCCTGTAAGAGAAGGGGAGGATTTAACCCGAAGTACGATTCATTATGCCGTTACGACCCACCTCTTGCATTTAAAAGAACTGATGAATTGTCTTCAGGAATCTTTTCGACCAAAATAAATATTGTTCCGTAACCTACTGAATGGATGACAAATTACAATCGAACATGAATTTATTCATACTGGTAATTAATCGAATTTTAGTATATTGCGCCCGTTTTTAAAGAATTATCCAATTCGGAATTATGGCAGACAAACAGAAAACTATCAGGAAGCCAGTCACTTTGAAGGGTAAGGGCTTGCATTCTGGCATTGAGGTGGAAATTACATTCAACCCTGCCCCGGCGGGCCATGGTTTTGTTTTTCAACGAACAGATCTACCTGGCAAACCTACCATCAAGGCACTGGCCGAAAATGTTACAGAAACTTCAAGAGGAACGACACTGGAAGAAAATGGTGCCAGCGTAGCCACCATTGAGCATTGTCTTGCCGCTTGTGCCGGCATGGAGCTTGACAACATTCTTTTTGAAATGTCCGGACCTGAGGCACCGATTCTCCAGGGAAGTGCAGAAAGTTACGTAAATGCGATTATGGAAGCGGGTATTGAGGAACAGGACGCCGAGAAAATTTATTTTACCCTGTCTGAAAAAGTAGAATACTACGATGAAAAAAAAGGAATTCACATTATAGCCTATCCCGATGAGCACTTAAGCATAAATGTGCTTATCGATTATAATTCAAAAGTCCTGGGTAACCAATATGCTACCCTTGATGATTTGAACAAATTCAAAGACGAAATTGCACCCAGCCGTACATTCGTTTTCCTTCACGAGTTGGAGTTCCTCGCTAAACATAACCTGATCAAGGGCGGTGATTTGAACAATGCCATTGTGATTATGGACAGACCCGTGAGCCAGGAAGAACTGGATCGTCTGGCTGGTTTATTCAACAAACCCAAAATAAAGGTAAAACCTGAGGGGGTATTGAACAACATTGACCTCCATTTTCCAAATGAGCCGGCTAGACATAAATTACTTGATCTTATCGGGGACCTTTCCCTTATCGGGATGCCTTTTAAAGGAAAAATAATCGCCCAAAGGCCCGGGCATCAGGCTAATAATGAATTTGCCCGGATTCTGCGGCAATTGGCCAAAAAAGATAAGTTAAGAAGAAACATTCCTAAATATGACGCGAATATCGAACCTCTTCTTGATGTAAATGGAATAAGAAAGATGTTGCCGCACAGGCCTCCTTTCCTCCTGGTAGATAAAATAATGAGTCGGGATGAAAGGACCGTCATCGGAATAAAAAACGTGACCATGAATGAGCCTTTTTTTGTAGGCCATTTTCCAGATGAACCGGTAATGCCCGGAGTGCTTATTGTAGAAGCAATGGCTCAGGTTGGGGGATTGCTCGTACTGAATTCGGTACCTGACCCGGAAAATTATCTCACCTATTTTCTCAGGATCGATAAAGTTCGTTTTAAACGGAAAGTGGTTCCCGGGGATACCCTCATTTTAAAAATGACCCTGCTGGAACCCATGCGTCGCGGGATCGCCCTGATGTTTGGGGAATCATACGTTGGCGAACAGCTGGTAACAGAAGGCGAATTAATGGCTCAGATCGTAAAATTTAAATAAAAGCATGACTTCAAAATTGGTAAATATACACCCCAAGGCACAAATCGGGGAAAACGTGCAGGTCGAACCCTTTGCCACCATCCATGAAGATGTGATTATTGGAGATGGCACCTGGATCGGGGCAAATGCGGTGGTCATGAATGGAGCGAGGATCGGTAAAAATTGTCAGATTCATCCTGGGGCAGTCGTTTCAGGCGTCCCCCAGGATTTAAAATTTAACGGCGAATATTCAACGGTAGAAATCGGGGACAATACAGCGATAAGAGAATACGTAACCATCCACCGTGGTACCAATGCTAAAAATAAAACACTTGTCGGCAACAATTGCCTTATCATGGCCTACGCCCATATAGCCCACGACAGCATTATAAAAAATCACTGTATTATGGGCAGCTATGCCGGACTGGCAGGCGAGGTGGTAATGGACGATTGGGCTATTCTTAGTGCGGGTAGTCTCGTCCATCAATTCGTGCATATAGGCTCTCATGTCATGATCCAGGGGGGAAGTAAAGTAACTAAAGACGTTCCCCCTTTCAGTCTTGCAGGAAGAGAGCCACTAACCTTTTCAGGAATTAATTCTGTTGGCCTGCGACGAAGAAATTTCCAGAATGAAACCATCTATGAAATTCAGGAAATATATCGGATCATCTATCAAAAAAACATGAACATTTCAGATGCAATTGATTTTATCGAAGCGAGCCTTCCGGCCACCAAAGAAAGAGATGAAATCATCCTGTTCATTAGAAATTCAAAAAGAGGGATTATAAAAGGATATTTTGACGTTAAGGAGTGATAGGTCATGAGACAACTTATCATTTGTCACCTCTTCAATCCATCCCACCCCTGAGCCGTAAGTGGAAGCAGCGTGCCTTCCCGGGTAACTAAATTAATGCCCTCCTCTTTTTCGGTTATATTTCCGATAATGGATATTCCTTCGAGGGAGGATACTTTATCATATTCAGAAAGAGGTACGGTAAATAATAACTCATAGTCCTCTCCTCCATGCAAGGCACAAATCAGTGGTTCAATGTGAAATTCCTCTGCGGTCTGAATGGTTTGTGGATGAATGGGTATCTTCTCATGATATATCCTGCAACCCCTGTCTGATTTTTTGCAAATATGAAGAATTTCTGAGGAAAGGCCATCGGAAACATCGATCATGGAGCTAATAATTACCTCTTTCTCCCTGAGGGATTCGAAAATTTTTCTTCCGGCCTCTGGTTTTAACTGACGCTCCAGAATATAGTCATAGCCTGAAAGCTCCGGTTGCAGAGAAGGATTGTCCTTATAAACTGTCTTTTCCCGTTCAAGGACCTGAAGCCCGAGGTAGGCAGCCCCCAGGTTTCCGCTAACACAAACCAGGTCGTTAACTTTGGCCCCGTCTCTATAGCTGATATCTTCTTTTGCCGCATCTCCCAATGCTGTAATGCTAATGGCAAGGCCGGTAAGCGAAGATACCGTATCGCCGCCGACGAGATCTACCCCATATTGCTCACAGGCAAGCCTGATTCCTGAATAAAGTTCTTCCACGGCCTGCACAGAGAATTTTGAGGAGAGAGCGATAGAAACTATTATTTGGCGCGGCTCTGCATTCATGGCATAAACATCCGAAAGGTTCACGATCACCGCTTTATAACCAAGATGTTTCAGAGGAGTATAAACCAGGTCGAAATGGATGCCCTCCATAAGCATATCGGAGGTAACCACCATACACCTTCCACCAGGGTCAAGTACAGCTGCATCATCGCCAATACCGAACAATGTAGAGGCATTATTATTCACAAAATTTTTAGTCAACAGGTCAATTAAGCTAAATTCACCTAATTCGGATAATGGGGTCGGCTTTTTTGGGGGCATGGAAAAACATTGAAAATATTAATAAACTGAATGGGGAAAATATCACTGATCCTTTTTAAAGAGCTGGGTACAAATAATATTTTCGCTAAAAATAAAACTTTTTTTCGGAAACATTCGTTGAATGATATAAGATGCTGACATTATCTAATCAACTGCATCGATTTGTTTAAGTAAATTTTAATATCTCATTATGAAAAATATAATTTCATTCCTGGTGATGATTTGTTTTATGGCAGCCCTTTTTATTTCATCCTGCGAGAAAGACCAGAATCCCGATGCACCAAAACTTCCACCGGCAAGTTCCCTCATCCTTAGTACGGATAATTTTAACGATCCATCCGATACTCTTGAAAAGAAATCAACTCAGGGATCGATGATAGCGCATTATTACAACTGGGGACATTCCCTTGGAGTTGTGGCATTTTGGAATACCTATCTTACCATTAACCTGGCTGTTCCTGTTTTTGCCTACGAGGAAATACTGAAACATACGCCAAAATATCTGGGTGAAAACAGGTGGGAATGGACTGTCGATTTTAATCACCTTAACCAGATTTATACTGCCCGTTTGCTGGCCTACCGAATTTCCAATGAAGAGTTCAAAGCTGAAATGTATATCAGCCGCGCTAATGGATTTACTGAATTCAAGTGGTTTGAGGGAACCATTAGATATGATCGCACCCAGGCTGAATGGTCAATGTTTGAAAGTCCAGACAACAATGCAAAGCTGTTTGATATTGCATGGACCAAAGACTGGGAAAAAGATTCTGAAAGTATAATTTATACCTATGTTAAAGCCGGGGCTCCTGAGAAAGATAGCTACATACGATATATTTTTGATCCGGCACTGGGGTATAATTCATCCTATGAGGTGAAACTTTCCTCAAATACAACATCCATAGAATGGAACAAGGAAACTCTCGCAGGGCATGTTAAAGATCCCGAAAGATTCAAAGACAGCTTATGGCACTGCTGGAATGAATCGTTGATGGATGTTGCTTGTCCTTAACGACATGTAATTGTGCAATTTTTTAGAGTGACATTTCATGCCAAACCCCTTCCATAGAGTGATATGATCAGAACCCTTTTTATCTTTTACCCTTCTTTCCGCAACATTCCTTAATAGACAATGTTATATGAATTGTAATTAGCAAGGGTTTAATACCCGCCTTTACAATAAATAATTTTGTATATTTGCATCCTATTTTATTTTTATCCTTCTAAGGATTTGATAATTGGTAAAAACACACGGAAATGAATGATCAGGAAAGGATTTTAGAAGATTGGACCCGTGGGGAGTATAAATACGGATTTCATTCAGATATCGAGACTGAAACTATTCCGAAAGGTCTTAATGAGGAGGTTGTTAGATTAATCTCTTTTAAAAAAAAGGAACCGGAATGGCTATTGGAATGGAGATTAAAATCCTACCGGGCCTGGGAAAAGATGAAAATGCCCCACTGGCCTCAACTTACCCTTCCTGAGATCAATTATCAGGACATTATCTTCTATGCTGCTCCTGTACAAAAGCCAAAATTGGAAAGCCTGGATGATGTAGACCCGGAATTATTGGAAACTTTCGAAAAACTTGGCATTCCCCTTAGCGAACAGAAGGCATTGACTGGAGTGGCTGTAGATGCGGTTATGGACAGTGTTTCCGTTAAAACAACCTTCAGGGAAACCCTCGCCGAGCTGGGAATTATATTCTGTTCTTTTAGCGAGGCGGTCAATAACCACCCCGATCTGGTCAGGAAGTACCTGGGATCAGTTGTCCCTCATACGGACAATTTCTTTGCTGCATTGAATTCAGCCGTTTTTAGCGATGGTTCATTTTGCTACATTCCCAGAGGGGTAAGGTGCCCGATGGAACTATCCACCTATTTCAGGATCAATGCCATGAACACAGGTCAGTTTGAAAGAACCCTTCTTATCGCGGAGGAAGGATCTTATGTTAGCTATCTTGAAGGGTGCACAGCCCCCCAACGAGATGAAAATCAGCTCCATGCAGCTGTAGTTGAACTCGTGGCCATGGATAACGCGGAAATAAAATACTCAACCGTTCAAAATTGGTATCCTGGTAATAAAGAAGGCAAGGGCGGGATATATAATTTTGTAACAAAGAGAGGAATTTGTAAAGGGGATAATTCAAAAATATCCTGGACACAGGTAGAAACAGGCTCCGCCATTACCTGGAAATATCCAAGCTGTATTCTGAGAGGGGATAACTCAGTAGGGGAATTTTATTCGGTAGCGGTTACAAATAACAAGCAACAGGCCGATACCGGTACTAAAATGATTCATATAGGGAAGAATACCAAGAGCCTGATTATTTCGAAAGGAATAAGTGCCGGAAAGTCCCAAAATTCATACCGGGGATTGGTCAGGGTGCTCAAAGGGGCGCACAATTCCAGGAATTTTTCCCAATGTGATTCCTTATTGCTTGGCGATAAATGCGGTGCACATACCTTCCCCTACATCGAGTCCGATAACAAATCGGCTATTATCGAACATGAAGCAACGACTTCAAAAATTGGGGAAGACCAGATATTTTATTGTAACCAGCGGGGAATAAACACAGAGACTGCCGTTGGGATGATCGTTAACGGATATGCACGCGAAGTCCTGAACAAACTACCAATGGAATTTGCCGTTGAAGCGCAGAAATTGCTTCAGATTTCTCTGGAAGGAAGTGTGGGGTAATTAGTTTTGAGTGTGGAGTGAGGAGTGTGGGGTAATTAGTTTTGAGTGGGGAGTGTGGAGTGTGGGAAAATTAGTTTTGAGTGTGGAGTGTGGAGTGTGGGGTAATTAGTTTTGAGTGTGGAGTGTGGAGTGTGGGAAAATTAGTTTTGAGTGTGGAGTGTGGAGTGTGGGAAAATTAGTTTTGAGTGTGGAGTGTGGAGTGTGGGAAAATTAGTTTTGAGTGTGGAGTGTGAAGGGTTGAGTGTGGGATAATTAGTTTTGAGTGTGGAGGGTAGAGTGATAAGTTAACAATAAAAAATGATCAAAATATAATGTTATCAATTCAAAATCTTAAAGTTAGCATTGGGGAAAAAGAAATCCTAAAGGGGATTGACCTGATCGTCAAAACAGGTGAAATCCATGCGATCATGGGTCCCAACGGGTCGGGGAAAAGCACCCTGGCATCTGCCCTTGCCGGCAGGGACTATGCTCATGTGACTGAGGGGAAGATAAAGTATCTTGGAATGGATCTGCTCTCTTTAAGTCCCGAAGAAAGGGCACTTGCCGGTATATTTCTCGGATTTCAATATCCGGTTGAAATACCGGGTGTGAGCATGGTCAATTTTATGCGGACAGCCGTTAACGAACAACGAAAATATAGAAAACTGGATACCTTATCAGCCGGTGATTTCCTGAAATTGATGCATGAGAAAAAGAATATTGTCGGCCTGAACACCAGCCTCACCAATAGAAGTGTGAATGAAGGTTTTTCCGGAGGGGAAAAGAAGAAAAATGAAATTTTTCAAATGGCACTGCTGGATCCAAAACTGGCAATACTGGATGAAACGGATTCAGGACTTGACATTGATGCACTGAAGATCGTTGCCAATGGTGTCAATAAATTGCATACACCGGAAAATTCGACGATCATTATTACCCATTATCAGAGGCTGCTCGATTATATTGTTCCTGACAGGGTCCACGTTTTATACAAAGGACGGATTGTGAAATCGGGCAATAAGGATCTTGCACTGGAACTGGAAGAAAAAGGTTATGAGTGGATCAAGGAAGAAGTGACCGCTGAATAAACCCGAATGATTATGAATGTAGATTATAAAATAGCAGACATAAAAGATACCTACCTCGCACTTTTTGAAGAAAACCGGGAAACTATTTTCGCGAGCACCTCTGATTTCGTTAATCAAAAGCGGGAGGAAGCAATTAAAAGGTTTGAGCAATTGGGCTTTCCCGGAAAAAAAGCTGAAGATTACAAATATACCAATATCAGAGAGATATTTGATCAGGATTACATTCACTCTTTCTTTCCTCAAAAAATTGAATTTAAAATTGAGGACATCTTCACCTGTGATATTCCCGACCTGGATACCCGCGTAATTATCCTCTTAAATGGATTCTATCACAATCCTGAAGAAAAGATCACCCGGCTTCCAAATGGAATTGTCTTTGGAAGTATGAGTGCTGCAAGCCGCGAGTTTCCAGGACTCTTCCGGGAACATTATGGCAAGCATGCCGATTTTCAAAACAATGGGATTACCGCTTTAAATACCTCCTTTGCCCAGGATGGAATATTCATTCACGTCCCCGATAACGTGCGTACCAACAAGCCCCTGCAGATTATTCATCTTCTAATGACGGATAAACCTCAAATGGTGCATCACAGGAACCTCTTTATTATGGGAGAAAATTCAGAAGCCAGCATTGTTATCTGCGACCATACGCTGAGTTCCCATAATTTCCTGACGAATTCGGTAACTGAGATCATTGCAGAAAAGAATTGCCGGCTTGACCTGACACGGGTTCAGAACGAACATGACCAGTCCTCTCAGATAACCAATGCATACATTCACCAAAAAGAGCAGAGCACAGTTACAAGCAACTATATCACATTGCATGGAGGAACAGTCAGGAATAACCTTGAGGTTACTCTCGATGGTGAAAGAGCAGAAAATCATTCCCTGGGTATTTTCCTTGCCGATAAAAAACAACATGTGGATAATTTTACTCTCATTAAGCATATGCGTCCTAATTGTATGAGCAACCAACTGTACAAAGCGATTCTGGACGATGATGCTACCGGCGCCTTCAACGGAAGGATTTACGTGGATCGTGCAGGGCAAAAAACAGTAGCCTATCAGAAAAGCAACAATATTCTTTTATCTGACAATGCCAAAGTTCATTCAAAGCCACAGCTTGAAATTTATGCCGATGATGTAAAATGTTCTCATGGAGCTACTATTGGCCAACTGGACGAAGAAGCTTTGTTCTATCTGCGTTCAAGAGGCATACCTGAAAAAGAAAGCCGGATGTTAATGTTATATGCCTTTTCCCATGAGGTAATTTCCGCCATAAAAGTACCGGCATTAAAGGAACGAATCGATGAACTTATTGATAAACGCCTCAGAGGAGAGCTCTCCCGCTGCAATAATTGCAATATGAGATGTTCATAAAAAAATGGATCTCTACCCTACTATGTAGAACTTTCAATAAATGGCAAAAGAAAATAAACCATGTCTTTCCCTCCATTTGATATAGAAAAAATACGTGCGGATTTTCCTATTTTAAAAACCAGGGTATACAATAAAGAGCTGGTATATTTTGACAATGGCGCCACAACACAGAAGCCTTCTATAGTAATCGACACGATCAAGGGTCTTTACGAAAAACAAAACAGCAGCATTCATCGGGGTGTACACAGGCTAAGCGAAGAAATGAGCACCCTCTATGAGAATGCACGCGAAACAGTCAGGGAATTCCTAAATGCAAAAGAAACCAGCGAAATCATTTTCACGAGTGGGGCAACGGCATCCATAAATGCCATAGCCTTCTCCTTTGGTGAGAAATACATTAAGACCGGGGACGAGATTATCATTTCCGAGATGGAACACCATTCGAATATAGTTCCATGGCAAATGCTTTGTGAGCGGAAAAATGCCAGACTCCGGGTGATCCCTTTCGATGAAAATGGCAAACTTATCCTCAATGAATACCGTTTGTTGTTCAATGAAAAAACACGGCTGGTATCACTCACTCATGTATCCAATTCGCTGGGAACTATTAATCCGGTAAAGGAGATGATCTCCATTGCACATGGGCATAATGTCCCGGTAATGCTGGACGGAGCTCAGGCGATCCAGCATGGATCTGTAGATGTCCGGGATCTGGATGTGGATTTTTATGCTTTCTCAGGACATAAGGTATTTGGGCCAAATGGAATTGGAGTACTTTATGGTAAGGAAAAACTTCTGGATGAACTCCCTCCCTGGCAGGGGGGCGGGGATATGGTCGATTGCGTGAGCTTTGAAAAGACCACTTACAATATCCTTCCTTTAAAATTTGAGGCCGGAACCAGTAATTACATTGGAGCCATCGGACTGGCAAGTGCACTTGACTATATTGCCGGCATTGGGATAAAGAATATACAAGCCCACGAAAAAGCCTTGCTTCAATATGGCACTAAAAAGTTAGAGAATATCGAAGGACTTAAAATTTATGGTACTTCACCGGAAAAAATATCTATTATCTCTTTTTTGATCGATTACATTCATCCCTATGATACTGGAATGATATTGGATAAGATGGGAATCGCCGTGCGGACCGGAACGCATTGTTCCCAGCCTGTCATGGATCATTTTGATATCGGCGGCACTATCCGGGTATCCATGGCCTTCTATAACACATTCGGGGAAATTGATAAACTGGAACAATCTTTGCATAAAGCGAAAATGATGTTGTCCTGAAAACTTTTTAGCTTAAATTTTTGTCCCTACAGGAAGAGATCGTTTAAATTAAGTAAAATGCAAATAGTAGAAATTCAGCAAAAAATTATAGAAGAATTTACAATGTATGAGGATTGGATGGACCGGTACAACTATCTGATCGAACTCGGGGCCTCACTACCTAAAATAAATCCCAAAGATAAAACAGATGAGTACCTTATCAGGGGATGCCAGTCCAAAGTGTGGTTAAGGGCAGATTATGAGGATGGTTTGGTGCATTTTACCGCCGATAGTGATGCAATCATTGTCAAGGGGATTGTAGCTCTGCTGGTTAGGACTCTATCCGGACAATCTCCGAAAGACATTATGAGTTCAGACCTCTATTTTATTGATGAAGTAGGACTAAAAGAGAATCTTTCTCCTACCCGGTCAAACGGTTTGTTGGCGATGATGAAAAAGATGAAACTTTATGCACTTGCTTACAACACGAAATATGAAACCTGATGATTCGTTAAGGCAAAACTCCTCCAGGGTTGCAATTCAGAAATGCAAGTCAGCATCTATCTTAAACTTTTTCCCGGGCATTTGTCCGGGCGGATTTAAAACCGAAAACCATGGCAGAAAAAACAATAATGGAGATAGAATCGGATATTTTAAGTGTGCTCAAAAATATTTATGATCCTGAAATCCCTGTGAATATATACGATTTGGGACTAATATACGAGATTGACGTGGACGATGACAGAAACGTTGACATCACGATGACCCTGACTGCACCTAATTGTCCGGTAGCAGACCATTTAGTCGAAGACGTCGAGCGGCAGGTATCGGCAGTAACCGGTGTTAAAAAGGCTCTCGTAAAACTCACCTTCGATCCCCCCTGGGATGAAAATATGCTGACAGATGAGGCAAAGCTGGAACTGGGATTGCTGTAGTTAATCTGTTTGGATTTAATTTGTCCTCCTCATGACCAACATGGAAATAAGCAGTACGAAGATAAAATCTTTTGCCATGGAACTTGGTTTTGCTGCCTGTGGCATTTCCAGGGCGGAGAGACTCAAAGACCACTCTTCGAAATTATTCGATTGGCTTAGGTCAGGCTATCATGCAGATATGGAATGGATGCGGAACCACCAGGATAAAAGAGTTGATCCCACCTTACTCCTTCCCGGCGGAAAATCGGTTGTAAGTGTACTGTTAAATTATTACCATCCCGAAAAACAGAAAGACCCTTCTGCACCCGTCCTTTCCCGCTATGCCTATGGGAAAGATTATCATAAAGTAATGAAGAAGAAGCTGCTGAAACTGCTGCGCTTCACTCAGGAAATCATACCCGGATGTAAAGGGCGTGTTTTTGTAGACTCGGCACCTGTATTGGAGCATGCCTGGGCCGAGCGCTCAGGGTTGGGATGGATCGGTAAAAATTCCCTTCTTCTGAACAAAAAGTTCGGCTCCTATTTCTTTATTGGGGAAATGATCCTTGATGCTGAATTGGATTACGAGGCAGCCATTATTGCGGACCACTGCGGAAATTGCAGTCTCTGCGTGAATGAGTGCCCGACGCAGGCAATACTTCCTGGCAGAATGGTTGATGCAAACAAATGCATTTCCTACCTGACCATCGAAAATAAAAACCAAATCCCGGAAGAATTCCGGCATAATTTTTACAACAGGGTTTTTGGATGTGACATCTGTCAGGATGTCTGTCCCTGGAACCGAAAAATACCGAAGCATACCACGGAAGAATTTAACCCATCCCCAAGGCTCATGGAAATGAGTAAGGAGGATTGGCAAAATTTAAGTAAAGAAAATTTTGAAGTAATTTTTCAGGGTTCGGCAGTAAAAAGGACTGGTTATTCTGGCTTAAAAAGAAATATTGATTTTATATACCCTCCTCGACAAATTTTCCCAATATGAGGTATTTTTTATATAAATCCTGATAGATATCAACCTTATCTGATTGAGGATGATATTCTTCCTCATACCCGGATCCCATGTTTTTCTGGGCTTCTTCAACTGATTTGTAAATGCCGGCAGTTGCCGCAGCGAACATGCTTGCACCAAGGGCACAGGTTTGATCAGATTTGACCACCTTGATGGGCATATCCAAAACATTGCTCAGGGTTTGCATGACAAATGATGATTTTTTTGCCACACCGCCCAGGGCAACCACAGATTTGATCTCCACTCCATTTTCAAGGAACCGGTTTACAATGCTTTTTGAACCAAACGCTGTAGCCTCCACAAGAGATTTAAAAATAACAGGAGCTGTTGACCCCAAACTAAGGCCGGTGAGTGCCGACTTCAACTCCTGATTGGCATCAGGAGTCCTGCGTCCGTTCAGCCAGTCAAGAGAAACAGGATCATTGACAGAAAGAGGCAATTTAGAAGCTGCCTCACTCAACAAAGAAATGACCTTATCATTCAATTTTTGTAATTGATCCTCGTTAAGGATACCGGAAACGGAAGGACCCCACATGATAACATCCTTAAACCATGCATATACATCTCCAAAAGCGGATTGTCCCGCTTCCAGTCCGATTAACCCGGGAAGGACTGAACCATCCACCTGGCCACAGATGCCAGGAATTACACTGACCCCGACATTTTCCCTCTTCGTGACCATAATATCACAGGTCGAGGTTCCGATGATCCTTATCAAATCCCCTTCCTGTATCTGCCCTCCAACTGCCCCGACATGGGCATCAAAAGCTCCAACTGAAATGATAACATCTTTATTAAGCCCGAACTCCTCTGCTAATCCGGCACTCAGATTGCCTGCTGACTGATCGGAAGTGTAGGTTTTTTCATAAAGGTTTTTTCTTAATCCTTTTAGAAGCGGGTCTAGTTCTACCAGAAATTCTTCCGGAGGCAAACCTCCCCAGGATTCATGCCACATCGCTTTATGCCCTGCAGCACACCGGCTCCTCTTTATGTGAAGGGGATGAGTATCTCCTGTAAGCCAGGCTGTGATCCAATCGCAATGTTCAACCCAGGAAAAAGCATTTTCGCGGATCGCTTCATCCTCCCTGAGCACATGCATAATCTTCGCCCAAAACCATTCTGAAGAATATATTCCCCCTTCGTATGCTGTAAAATCGGTACCCCCCCAGTTTTTTGCTTTATGATTTATTTCGGCAGCCTCTTTAAGAGCAGTATGATCCTTCCAGAGAATGAACATGCCATTCGGGTTTTCCTTAAATTCGGGAAGCATGCTCAGTGGGGTCCCTTCACGGTTAAGGGCAACCGGTGTAGATCCTGTTGTATCCACCATAATTCCTTTAATATTGGATAACTCAGCTTCGGGAAGAGCCGAGAGGGACTCTTTAACCACTTGTTTCAGGGATTCTATATAATCCTGGGGATGCTGACGGAACCGACTATCTGATGGATCGCAATATTTACCAGCTTTCCAGCGTGAATAATAACTAACGGCTGAGGCCATTGCTTTGCCTGTTTTGGTCTCAACAATTAATGCTCTGACCGAGTCTGTTCCAAAATCGATTCCTATTACCATAATTAAAAATTTTACCCGATGGTTTCTAATATTGTGTTAAATATAATTTCTTAAATTAGTGTATAAATATACCTCATAATGTTTAAAAACTCCTTCATTTTTACTAAATAAGTATAAACAATACACCCTTATCACATTTAGAAATATTTGGCGCATTAATTATTATCCCCTAAGCTAAATTTGAGCGACCATTGCCTTCAAGCTCATTTCTGCAGATTACATGATTCGGATATTTATCCCTAACTTTGTGCAAAGTCCTCACTGACAACTGTCAGAAAAATTGAAGCAGAATGGAGGATTATTTAAATTCTATCAGGAATTTTTAAGCCTAATTTTGTACTTTATTAATGCCACATCACGAATTTACATGGGAAATAAGCAATCAAAAACCTCTTTTTGTCAATTGGTGGAAGGCACAAAAGGAGAGCAAAAAGACGGTATTTCTTATTCACGGACTTGGGGAACACAGTGGAAGGTACGCCGATTGGGCCCTGCGATTCAATGCACATGACTATAATTTTCTCTCGTTCGATTTACCAGGGCATGGAAAATCCTACGGGAAACGCGGACACATTTCATCCCTGGAAAACATTTTGGATCATATTGATTTTGTCCTTAAAAAATCCGCTAATTTTTGTCAGGATCATAATATGGTATTCTACGGCCATAGTATGGGAGGGAATATCGCCCTCAATCATTGCATTAAGCGGAATTATCCATTTAAAGCACTGATAATTACTTCGCCCTGGTTAAAGCTCGTTTCGAAACCTTCCGGCTTGCACCAGTTATTAATTTCCCTTGCCAACAGGTTTGCGCCCTCAATAACAATCAAAATTCCATTCAACGCTTCTGAAATGACCCATGACGAGGCGATCATGAAATCCTATTCCGAGGATCCACTGAATCATGGCCGGATTTCGGTAAGGCTCTTCCATGAAATGTCCCAGGGGGCCCAAACCGCTTTGAGCAATATTTATAAAATCAACTATCCCTTCCTTCTAATGCACGGCAGCGCCGATACCATCACCTCTTCAAAAGCCAGCAAGTCTTATGTACTAAATACAGGTAAACGAATACAGTTCAAATTATGGGAAGGACAGTTTCACGAATTGCATAATGAAGCTACACGGGAAGAGGTGTTTAATTATATCATCCAATGGCTGGAACAGATAGATCGGGAAGGTAGAGGGTAGAGATTCGAACAAGTCGATCAAATGCCTAAGCCAACGAAATGAGCTAAAGTCCAAATGACTATAAAGACAATACATCATGAAATTCAGAACGGAAATCCCATCATTATCTTCACCATTTCGGCTTACTTATGAAAAGCCCATGCTTTTTTTGGGTTCCTGTTTTACCGATAATATTGGTTTGAATCTAAAAGAACTTTACTTTCCCATCTTAATAAATCCATTCGGGGTCGTATATAATCCTTTATCGGTAAAGAAATCTCTGGAAATATTGATTGAAGAAAAAATCTACACAGAGAAAGATTTGCAACATTTCAATGGTCTTTGGTATTCATGGGATCATCATAGTAGTTTTTCAAATCCTGAAAAGCATGAAATACTTAATAAAATAAACACCGAAATTGCAGAAGGGGTCCAAATTCTAAAGAAATCATCCTTTTTACTGATTACATTTGGGACCTCCCGGGTGTATCGTTTAAGGGACACCAACCAGATTGTATGCAACTGCCACAAGAAACCCGCTTCCATTTTTAACCGGGAACTTCTGGAGGTGGATACCATTGTGAAAGAATATGAAGAATTATACCTAAAAATATCAAAAATCAATCCTTCCATACGGTTCATATTCACGGTAAGCCCTGTAAGACACTGGAAAGATGGTGCACATGGGAACCAGGTGAGCAAATCAATCCTATTTCTGGCACTGGAAAAAATAAAGGAAATTTATAAGGATGCCTATGATTATTTCCCTTCCTATGAATTTTTGATGGATGATTTACGCGATTACAGATTCTACTCGGATGATCTGTTACATCCTAACGGGATAGCCATCGAATACATTTGGCAAAAGTTCATGGAGAGCTATTTTGATCCGGAAACAAAAACCATAATTGAAACTCTCGGCAAAATAATAAAGGCTTCCCGTCACCGGGTGAACTTCCCGGGTTCCAAACAGCATAATGAATTCTCAGGGCGACAGTTGGATCAAATTTTTGAATTAGAAAAGAAATATCCTTTTCTTGATTTAACGGCACTGAAACAGCATTTTCTATCTTAATGGGACTTATTGCCGGGAATGCTTAACCGCAAAGGCGCGAAGATTTTCGCGGAATTTGCACAAACAAGGTTGGTGTCGCCTGTGTAATACTCACACCTCGTGCGGGTAGACAGGCATGAATTAACATTCACCTGGCTTTGGGGTTATAGTAAGAAACAATTAACCAATCAAAAAAATGGGGCTGCTCCTCTTCTATCTTTTTCTGGCTCTTGGAATATCCTTTCTCTGTTCAATAATGGAATCGGTCCTTCTGTCTACAAGCATGTCCTATATTGAAAACAAAATATCACAAGGAAACAAACCTGCCATCCTTCTAAAGAGTTTTAAGTCTAAAATTGACAAGCCCCTATCCGCAATTTTATCCCTCAACACCGTGGCGCATACCGTAGGAGCCGCCGGTGTTGGTGCCCAGGCCGTTAAGGTTTTCGGGGAAGCATCCTTTGGCTATATCTCCGCGTTACTGACCCTCCTTATACTTATTATTACGGAAATTATCCCGAAAACGATCGGAGCCATCTATTGGAGGGATCTGGCACCCACTTCTGCCCGGGTAATTAAAGCGATGATCTTCATCACCTATCCACTTGTCCTCTTGTCTGATCTCATCACCCGCTCAATTTCCAGAAAAAGGAAAGCCTATAGTGTAAGCAGAGATGAAGTGGTTTTCCTCACCCGGGCAGGACAGGAAGAGGGGGTTTTTGAAGAAAACGAAAGCAAAATAATCCATAACCTTCTTCAACTCCGGAAGGTAAAATTAAGGGATATCATGACCCCTCGTACTGTTTTAGTTGCTGCCCCGGAAAGTATGAGTCTGGAAGAATATTACGGGAATAAAGATTTTATGACGTTTTCCCGTATTCCACTCTTTAAGGGAAATCTTGACAATATTACGGGTTATGTTTTGAAGGATACCATTCTATCCAGGCTGGCAGAGGACAAACATGACATGAAATTGTCTGCATTGCAGAGGGATTTGATTGTCACCTACGAACACTTTACAGTACCGAAATTATTCGAGGAATTGCTTTATAAAAAAGAACATATAGCACTTATAGTTGATGAATATGGCGGTACCCGAGGCCTGATCACAATGGAGGATATTCTGGAAACTCTGCTGGGTCTCGAAATTGTGGATGAAAGCGATACCCAGACCGATATGCAAAAACTTGCCATGGAGAGGTGGAAGATGAAGAATAAGGATTCAACGAACCCTGACGAAGACAAATCATCAAATGATTAACAAATTAAGACGTGATTAAATCACGTCTCTACAAATCCATACATCACCACATTAAAACATCAAGACGTGATTAAATCACGTCTCTACAAATCCCCAAATCATCACATCATCACATCATCACATCATCACATCATCACATCATCACATCATCACATCATCACATCATCACATCATCACATCAACTTCATTTCCCCGTTTCTGTTTAAGTTTTTCTATAAATATTTAAACAATACCGAAACAAAATGACTTCTTCTGTGTTATTTTGCTTAATTGACTTAAAAAAATGAACCAGTCTCCAATCTTATCTATAGTATTTTTTACATTTTTCCAATTTCTGCTTTTCCCCGGGATAAACTCTCAAAACAACGGTAGTATAGAAGGAAGAATATACAATGCCAAGAACAATGAACCGGTTCCGTTCGCTACTATAGCCATATTTGGCACCACCATTGGCTCTATCAGCGATCTTGATGGAAAATTCCTGTTCACCGGAATAAAGCCCGGGTTCATTGAGCTTAGAGCAACCAGCGTAGGCTTTGAACCCTATGTCTCTGAAGTTGTACAAGTGACCAATGCGCGTAAAGTATTTATCGACATTCCCCTTCAGGAAGCCAATGTAACACTGGAAGAGGTAACAGTGAGAGCTTCACCCTTTAGAAAAAACGATGAAAGCCCGGTTAGCCTTCGCAGAATAGATATTGCCGAAATAGAAAAAAACCCCGGTGGAAATCGCGATATATCGCGGGTTATCCAATCATATCCCGGAGTTGCCTCCACTCCGGCTTTTAGAAACGACATTATTGTACGCGGGGGGGGGCCAAGCGAAAACCGATTCTATCTTGACGGAGTCGAAATACCGAATATCAACCATTTTGCCACCCAGGGAGCATCGGGAGGGCCTGTAGGAATTATAAATGTGGATTTTATCCGGGAAGTGGATTTTTATTCAGGCGCATTTCCGGCCGACCGGGGAAATGCCCTCAGTTCAATCCTTGAGCTCAAACAGATTGATGGGAACAAGGAAAAAATTCAATTCAAGGGGACTATCGGCGCATCCGACCTGGGACTAACCCTTGACGGGCCTTTGGGAGAGAAGACCACTTTTATTGCCTCTGCCAGAAGATCTTATCTTCAGGTACTTTTTTCACTTATCGGACTCCCCTTTTTGCCCACCTATAATGATTTTCAGTTTAAAACTAAAACCCGCTTCGATGCAAAAAACGAGCTTACCATTATTGGAATAGGTGCATTGGATCAATTCAGGCTTAACCTTGAAGCCAATGAAACCGAGGAACAACAATATACCCTTGCTTACCTTCCCGTGAATGAGCAATGGACCTATACCCTGGGTGCTGTTTACAAGCATTTTCGGGATAATGGCTTTGATACATGGGTACTTAGCCGCAATCATCTCAACAATGGGGTTTACAAATATTTCAACAATATTGAAGTAGATTCACTCAAAACCATTGATTATAATTCAGATGAGGTTGAAACAAAATTTCGTTATGAATACTCAGGGAGAATTGGCAACCGGATGAGGATCAATTATGGAGCGAACCTCGAAAAGGCCTACTATTACAATTCGACATTTAATAAAAACTTTATCAATGGAAGCCCTGTAACTATTGATTATTCCTCAGATCTGGAAATGATCAAATGGGGGATATTTGGTCAGTTAACCCAGGATTTATTGAAAGATCGCCTTACCCTTTCCCTTGGACTTCGCATGGATGCGAATAATTTTTCCCCCGAAATGAATAATCTTTTAGAGCAGGTTTCTCCTCGCCTGTCCGCTTCCTACCTAATAACAACAGGTTTTTACTTCAACTTTAATATGGGGCGGTATTATCAACTGCCTCCCTATACCAGTATGGGTTACCGAAATACTTCGGGTGATCTCATTAATCGAGATAATGGACTCACTTATATCAATTCAGATCATATAGTGGCAGGATTAGAATGGAGGACTTCCGATAAGTCGCGCTTCACCCTTGAAGGCTTTTATAAAAACTATAATAACTATCCATTTAGCCTCAACGATTCCATTTCTATTTCCAGTAAAGGAGGAGGTTATGAGATATACGGCGACGAGCCGTTAAAGTCCATTGCGGATGGGAGAGCTTATGGATTTGAACTTTTATACAGGAACAAGGATCTCCTGGGAGGTAATTTAATTCTCTCCTATACCTTTGTAAAAAGTGAAGCTGAAGCCTTTGGAAAGAGCGGGGAATCGGGTAAGCAGTGGGTCCCAACAGCCTGGGACAACCGGCATCTGTTAAACATTCTCGCCATCCGGCAATTTGATAATAACTGGCGCGTTGGATTGAAATGGAGGTTCGTTGGCGGAGCGCCGATCACCCCTTTTGATGAATTGGAATCGTCGTATGTACTGGCATGGAATGCACGTAATATCGGTATACCGGATTATTCGCGTTTCAATAGCCAAAGACTAAAAGCGTTTCATCAATTGGACCTGAGGCTCGACAAGGAATTCTTCCTGAAAAAACTTACCCTGAATTTCTACGTGGATATCCAGAATTTGTATAACTTTAAATCTGATCAGCAGAAGGTCCTGGTGCTGGACCAGTCGAAGGAGCAACCTGTGAACCCATCAGCTCCTATAGCCGAACAACGATATGCACTCAAGGAACTTGGACTGGCATCGGGGACGGTATTGCCTACCTTTGGAATTATTGTTGAATTTTAATCCTAAATCCATGAACAAAATAATTGGGCTAATGATTTTTCCCGCTCTGCTGCTTTCCGCATGCAAAGCCAGGGAACCTCAAATATATACCCCGGAAGGGTATAACTACAACCTACAGGCTGAAGGCCCTGAACTGGAAATTATCTTCAGGAGAGGGAATACACACAACCACCCCTTGATGGCCATCTGGGTGGAAGACCTTGAGGGAAATTATATTCAGACATTATTTGTAGCAAAATCAATCGGGACCGGGGTATTTGAACACGGCAGAGCCAGCCATGGGAAATGGCTACCCGGGGAGGTAAGAAGACCCGCTGCACTTCCGGTATGGAGCCATAAACGGGGAATTCGGGCAGCAGACAACCTGTTTGTTCCTGATAGCCTAAACCCGATCAGCGATGCCTATACAGGCGCTACTCCTACGGGAGACTTTAACATGATTGTAAAACTTGATAATCCAACATTGAGAAAATTCAATCTCTTTTTTGAGATCAACCAATCCTGGGATTGGAACCAGTACTGGACAAACAACAAATATCCCGATGACACGGATTACAAGAGTTCCTCACAACCCTCACTAATCTATAAAACTACAGTGAATATGGATTCGGAGGTAAAAAAATATTCCATGGAACTGATAGGTCATGGCCATTATTCGGGAAAAAATGGCGATATTTATGAAAATTTAAATAGCATCACAACCGCCAGGGAAATTACCGCATCAATAGATATTCTTGTGAAAAGTAATTGAATCGGTGATTAAATATTAATTACCCGGCAATAAGGGATTTTCAGCGTGATGGCAGTTATAATCCATAACAGGGTATCTATTTTACCTTATATTATAAAGAATATCAAGTGAACGTTATTGCCAGCCAAAAAAAACATAAACTCGGCATTGCCCTAAGCGGAGGCGGTGCAAGGGGGATCGCCCATCTGGGTGTCCTGAAGGCACTTTTCGAACATAATCTTCGTCCCGATATCCTGTCTGGGGTGAGTGCCGGAGCCATCATCGGAATTTTTATTGCAGATGGCTATACCCCTGATGAAATCTTCGATTTTATTAAAAAGAAAAAACTATTCAATTTTTCCAGAATACAGGTCCCTAAAAATGGGCTCTTAAGCCTTCAGGGGCTGGAAGAACTACTGGATGAAAAAATTCATACCAAAGAGCTTCAGGATTTAAAGATTCCGCTGGTGGTGGGAGCTTCCAATTTAAACAGTGGTAAAATGGAGTATTTTGAGAAGGGCACCATCAACAAAATAATACACGCCTCTTCCGCAATTCCTGTTTTATTCTCACCCGTAAACATTGACGGCCAGTTGTATGCAGATGGCGGAATTTTTGAAAATCTTCCCGTAAGCATAATCCGGAAACGATGCCATAAACTTATCGGAATCCATGTTAACCCTGTCCAGGTTAATCCGGAACTGGACAGCCTGGTAAAAATTGCCTCTCGCACTTTCCATCTTGCCGTTAATGAAACAGTAAAGGGTTCCCGAGAACTTTGTGATATATTTATTGAGCCCGATACTCTCTGGAAATATGATGTGCTCTCCGTTAAAAATGCAGATGAACTTTTTGGGGTAGGATATGAATTTACCAAAAAAATGATATTGGATTAATCCTGAGACCCTGTAAAAAGAAATGCATTTTATTCCACTCCTCCTGCGGCATTAAATTCACATTACTGTGATGTGCTGTGATGGTTTTTTAAAAAAATCTCTATCTTTGCATTCAAATTTTTTTCCCCAGTGGACTATCATCCTTTCATACCCGTTTATAAACGTCTTACGGAGTTCTATCGTGGCAAGATCCTCAATCAGGAATTGACCACCGGAAACAAAGTTGATTCCATCAGCAAAGTAATGTCCCGACACAGCGTCTCCCGGGAAACGGCCAAGCTTGTGCTTAAAAACCTGGTTAATGAAGGTCTGGCCATATCCGTACAGGGAAAAGGAACCTTCATAGCCTCTCAACCTGAAATCAAAAAAGAATGGGCCGTTGTTATGCCCTTTTATTCAACAAACCTGGAGCAGTTGATCATTCATCTGAGCCTGGAAGCACATTCAAGGGGCAGAAAGGTCAACTATTATATTCATTACAACAAAGCTGAAGAAGAAAAAAGGATCGTAGCTGAATTGATCAGAGAAGGACTTGAAGCGGTGATTATTATTCCAAACTTCGACGAATCCCTTACCGCGGAGTTCTACAGGAGACTGACTAAATGGAACACAAGGGTGATCCTTGCGGACAACACTATGGCCGGCTCTTTTTTCAATTACGTTATCCAAAGCTATGATCTCGGGGTAAAGAGGGCTTATGATCACTTTTTAAAAATGAATGACAGGAACCTGCTCCTGATTAAAGAGGAAGCATGGAGAGGGAAAAATCTGGTATATGACCTGATGGAGCAAACACTCCGGATTCTTGCCGGTACAGGCGAAAATCCCAGGGAGTTGTTGGTTCTTAATCAGGTGAAGGATCTTGATTACGAATACATAATTGAAAACAAGATCGGTGGCATACTGGCCTGCACCGATGTGGACAGTATCAGGATCACCGGTAGATTAAAACATTGGGGGATAAAGATGCCCTCTCAGGTATCCTTAGTTTCCTATGGAAATACTGAACTCACAGAATATTTTACTCCTTCCATTACCTCTATCGACTGCAAATACAAGGAAATGGCAAAAGAAACAGCAAACTTAATCCTCAATAATAAACATAAAACGAAACCTCATCAGATCGTTATTCAACCCAAATTAATAATTAGAGAAACATAAACCAGTAAACAATGGAAATTCTTTTTGAAAAAATCGCACACTGCATTGAATTTGGAAAAATCAACAATGGATCCCCTTATCCTCCGGACATGCGCGGGCAGGACGGGGCCGACGAACTCACAAAGCAAGCCCTGGATGAAGGGGCAAAAGCAGAAGATATCCTTTCAAAGGCTCTGATAGTCGGAATGGAAAAAGTCGGTGTCAAATTCCGGGAGAATAAAATCTTTGTGCCACAGGTACTAATGTCTGCCAAGGCAATGAATGCCGCGATGGCTCATCTGAAACCCTTTTTTGCTTCCGGTGAAGCAAAGCGCAAAGGAACAGTTATTATTGGTACCGTTGAGGGTGACCTGCATGATATTGGAAAAAACCTGGTGGCCATGATGCTCGAAGGTAACGGATATGAGGTAATCGATCTCGGCGTCGATGTAGGTCCGGACCAGTTCATGGCTGAAGTTGAAAAGCATCCCAACAGCATTGTCGGATTGTCAGCACTACTCACCACCACGATGGTGAATATGGAAAAGATCGTTAAACAATTGAGAGAGAAAAAACCGGATTTAAAAATCTGTATTGGAGGAGCTCCCATAACCCAGGACTATTGCAATAAAATCAACGCCGATCTTTATAGTCCCGATCCTCAGGGAATCGTGGAGTACCTGAATGCCATGGCTTCATAGAGTCCCGGTTCATCGTGCATTTTATATGCACCAAATTATAATGTCACGGGCAATGGACAGAGTCCTCCTTTTCCTGTTGATTCCATAAACCTCAATTCAATATGTACCTGCTTGATTCATCAGGCATCTTTAAAACTCTATCATGAAAAGTATAGACCTTATAAAATCAGCCTTTACACTCCAAACCACAGAACGAATTCCCTGGGTGCCTTTTGTAGGCTGTCACGCCGGGAAGCTTCTTGGCCTAACCGCATCAGAATACCTCAAATCGGCCGATCACATTGTCGATGGAGTATCGAAGGCCATTGAACTTTATAAACCCGATGGCATCCCGGTAGCCTTTGACCTGCAGATCGAGGCCGAAGTCCTTGGTTGTGAATTGAAATGGTCTGATGACAATCCCCCCGCCGTCATCTCTCATCCACTGATGCAGGGAACAACCATCGAAGACTTGAAAATCCCATGCTCATGCAAAGGCAGGATCCCGACTGTTATGGAAGCCTCGGAACGGCTTCGGGAAAAGTATCCGGATATAGCCCTTTATGGCCTGATTACCGGGCCATTCACCCTTGCCCTGCATCTTATGGGTACCGATATTTTTATGAAAATGTTCGAAGATCCCGATGAAGTTCATAAACTCATGCAGTTTACCCTGAAAATGGGTAAAATGATGGCAGAGAACTATATCCAGGCAGGGTGCGATGTAATTGCCATGGTCGACCCGATGACCAGCCAGATAGATCCCTCATCCTTCGAAATGTTCGTTTCACCTTATGCCACAGAATTATTTGAATATATCCGCGAGCTTGACTCACTCAGTTCATTTTTTGTCTGCGGGAATGCGATTCAGAATATTGAAGTCATGTGCAAATGTAAACCAGACAATATCTCTATTGACGAAAACATCCCCCTGGATGTAGTTAAGAACCTTGCACTGGCAAATAATGTAAGTTTTGGAGGAAATATGAAGCTGACGGTCGTGCTGCTCATGGGTTCTGAGGAAGATTCCAGAAGGGAGGCACTTGAATGTATGGATATCGGGGGGAAAAAAGGCTATATCCTGGCTCCCGGATGCGACCTGGCGATGGAAACTCCGGTCGAAAACCTCCAGGCCGTTGCAGAATTGGTTCACGATGAAATCCTTCAGGGAGAGCTTCGTGCTTCCACAGCCCCTGTTTCTGAAGTTGAAAAACTGGATTTGAGCGATCATTGGAGTAAGGATAAAGTGATCATCGATATCATTACTCTCGATTCAGCTTCCTGTGCCCCATGCCAGTATATGGTCGATGCAGTGGCCAGGGCTGCCGAACATTATGGAGAAAAGGTCGTTTATACTGAATATAGCATTAAGGAAAAAAAGGGGGTTCAAATGATGGCTTCTTTAGGGGTTAAAAACCTGCCAACAATCGTTATTGACGGCCAAATTGAGTTTATTTCACAAATACCTCCCATAAGCAGAATTGAAGAAAAAATCGAATCGTGCCTTACCCGGAAAAAATGATTCCTTTCTATCTTGTGACCGGTTACCTGGGAAGCGGGAAGACGACATTTTTACAAAATGTGTTGAATGAAAATTCCCACCATATCCGAATTGCCATTATCCAGAATGAATTCGCACCTACAGGTTTCGACGGTAAAGAACTGAAAAAAGTGGGCGAGGATTTTAAACTTTTGGAAATAAATAATGGTTCTGTTTTTTGTGTATGCATGATGGGAAATTTCCTTCAATCTCTTGAAAGGTTGATCCTGGATTATTCCCCGGACGCAATATTTCTTGAAGCCTCGGGACTGTCAGATCCGATCAATATTATCGAACTCCTTCAGAATGATTCAATTCGTAAAAAAGTTACCCTTGCGCATATCTTTACCCTTATTGATGTTCCGAATTTTATTCGTGTTTTTCAAGCGATAAAAAGGGTGAAACACCAGATAATGGTAGCGGATACTGTTGTTCTGAACAAGATCGATCTTTTTTCAGGTGACCTCCTTCCCATCAAAAAGGAGATTCAGAGATTAAATCCATTTGCAGAGCTCCAGGAAACGAATTTTGCGGAAATTCCCTTCAGTTTTCACCCTGCACAAGAACACAAACATACATCGGCTAAACGATTTAAAGGAATAGTATCTGAGGGCCGGCCGGATCTCCATGTATGTGTGCTTCGCACCCACGAAAAGATCAGGGATGAGGAACTCCACCGTTTTATTTGTGAGTTACAGGAAACCTGTTACCGGATAAAAGGATATTTGAATGTTTCCGATGGTTCGGTGGCTGCCGTGCAAGCAGTTTTCGGCGATCTTAATATTGGTAGAATTGAAGGATATCAAGGCCCTTCTGAGCTTATAACATTCAGTGACTCGCTTGACTTAAAATCGCTGAGACAATTATTCAAAAAATATGTTTAACGATAAGGAACTTTCAGTCATTTCAATTTCACCGACAGAAATATCTGTTGCTCCATCTGTGGTTGCCCGCCTTTTGCACCTGCCGGAAGGGGATATCCCGGAACCCTACGAGGAGATGATTAAAAATGAAATTTCACAAATAATAAATTACAAGGAAATTGCAGGAGGCTATCGGATAATTGAAGATCCTGTATTCGACCTGGAAAATTATACTCTCACCCTGGAAGGTGAACTATTCCAAACCGGTAAACAGGTCATCCACTACATCAGGAAGGCAGAAAAAATTGCACTTTTCGCCTGCACCGCAGGACCTGAGGTGAGTCGGAGATCCCACGATCTTATCAAATCCGGTGATTTACTGGAAGGGTATATCTGCGATATTATTGGCTCCTTACTGGTAGAAGAAGCGATGTCCCTTATCCATAATCGTCTCATTGAGAACCTCAAAAGTGAAGGACAAAAATCAACCAACCGGTATTCACCGGGCTACTGCGACTGGAATGTAGCCGAACAGCATAAATTGTTTAAATTTTTTCCTGAAGACTTTTGCGGAATTAGACTGTCCCCAACAGCACTGATGGATCCAATTAAATCTGTCAGTGGTATATTTGGTATGGGCAAAAATGTACGGTTCCATAAATATGTTTGCAATGCATGTTCAAATGTGAGTTGCATCTACCGGAATTTGAAATATGCCTAAGTACCTGGTAATTGTTAATGCCTTTTGATTAAAAGGCTCAAAAGAATCCTTATGTACAAGATTAAAGTCCACGATAAAGGCAACATAATTGAAATAAACCTTGCGTCCGGAAGCTCCCTTCTCTCAGGGCTTTTATCGGCCGGTTTCGCTGTTATCTCCCCCTGCGGAGGAAACGGAACTTGTGGGAAATGTACAGTTTATGTGAAAGATTACGGGCATGTAAGTTCCTGCCTTTATCTGGTGGAAATGGATATCGAGGTAATCCTTCCCGAACCGGGTCAGTCACAAATACTCATGGCACAATACAAACATACGCGGCAACTTGCTTTTGACCCTGGTCAACTTGCCCTTCGCTCCTCATATCCAATGGGTATCGCGATCGATTTAGGCACTACCACGATAGTATTTTATCTTATTAACCTCATCACTTCCGCTCTGATTGAAACCAGGGGGGTGGTAAACCCTCTCGGTAAGTACGGGGCAGATGTAATTTCCCGGATAAACTATTGCATTCAGCATTCCGAGGGGCTTTCTAGGATGCAATCTGAGCTCATGAATGCCCTTCAGGAACAAATTGATCTTTTTGCGCATAATAACTTCTTTCAGGATTCCGAAATCGTAAAAATTACAGTTGCCGGAAATACCACTATGCTTCATCTTTTTGCCGGGGAAGATCCATCCTCCTTGGCATTTGTTCCCTTTAAAGCCAAATTCCTTGATCAACAAAACATTCCTGCCCGGAAACTAGGACTCAGATGCCATCCGGAAGCGGAAGTTAAACTCCTACCCTCCATCTCAGCTTACATTGGAGCCGATATTGTTGCCGGCCTGGCTTCCCTGTCCCCGGATCCTAAAATTACCAACGCCCTGTTTCTTGATATTGGGACTAATGGAGAAATTGCGCTCCTGGCAGGAGAACAGATTTATTGCTGCGCCACGGCCGCAGGCCCTGCCTTTGAAGGGGCAAATATTTCCTGCGGGATGGCTGCCGTTCAGGGGGCAATCAGCGCATTTGGAATTCCAGGCAACAAACAACAATCTGAAAAACAGAAACTAGAAGAAAAAAACCTGGATGGACAAGAGGAGAAGGGGTTTCCCTGGAAGAATTCAGGGTTCATAAAAACAATTGCTGATGCACCGCCCCGGGGAATCTGTGGTTCAGGACTAATAGATATAGTTGCTTTTCTGGCAGAAAAAAATATTGTTGATGCTAAGGGATTAATGGAACAAGACTTTATCGTTTATTCCAATGAAGATACTTCGGATTCAATGATTTCGATAAACCAACAGGATATACGAGAAGTACAACTTGCCAAATCGGCAATTTACTCAGGACTTAAAATTCTTACCAAAAAAGCGGGTTTAAGCTTTGATGAGATCGACGTTCTTTACCTCGCAGGTGGCTTTGGGAATTATATAAACACGCAATCAGCCCTCAGGATTGGTTTACTCCCCGGAGAATTAAGTGAAAAGATCATCCCGGTGGGAAACGCCTCCGGAACAGGAGCCATTCTGGCTTTGAAATCCAACCGGTTTGAAAAAATTCTGGAAGAGTACAAGTCCCGGGCACAATTTGTCGAACTGGCGGACGAAGAAGATTTCATGATGGAATTTGCCATGAACATGGATTTACCCGACAACGACACTGGCTTCGGCAAATTTATAGCTGGTAGTGATTACCTTCCGGGCAAGAATGAGGGCAAGGGTCAGGGTTCCTATTCTTCCAATGTACATGGAAAGAATAATGACGATTTTCCCTCCCAAAGTTAATCCCGGAGTGATCCCAAGAGAAAGTCCAACGGTCGATACTGCCGAAAATTCTTCAAAAATGACAGAGAAAATACTCAGCCCTGGATCCGTGATGGACAGTGCAAAAACCGATAAGAAGATGAGTGAAAGGGCAAATAAAGCAATTGAATAGGCCCTGTTGACGGTATCTGCAGGGATGGTCCTTTTATTGTAAACCACCCTTCCTTCCGCCCTGGATAATGGACAAGGCAGATTTGATGATAATGGAAAAGCTTGTCGTCTTAATTCCTCCACCCGTGGACCCTGGGGAAGCTCCAATATACATCAGCAGCAGCATGAAAAGCAAAACAGGTGAAGATAATCTTTCAATGGCCACAGTATTGAATCCGGCAGTGCGTGTAGTGACCGATTGGAAAAATGAGGCCACTATTTTATGCCCTACAGAATAATCCGACAAAGATTTGTTCCATTCCAGGGCAAGCATAACCACCATTCCTGCAATAATAAGCAACAATGAGGTCCAAATAGCCATCCGTGCTCCGGTATTCAGATGGAACCACTTTTTACCTTTTATATATTTTTCCTTGTAATAAATACCAAAATAATTAAGGTTCAGGAAACCAATACCCCCGCCAATGATCAGCAGGGCAATGACAAGTTGGAAAAGATAGGCATGGGCAACAACCCCTTGATAAAGATTACTGGAAAACAGGGAGAAACCGGCATTGTTAAAAGCGGAAACAGAATGGAAAACAGAGATGAATGCCCGTTCTTTCAAATTGTAGGCATCTCCAGGATCCCAGCTGACAAAAAGAAGAATGCTTCCGGTCAGTTCAACGATCATGCTGAATAAAAAGATCCTTCTTAAAAGTGAGCGGGAATCAGAAACCTCCGCGCTACTAAGAAAATCTTTTACAAGCGACTCGTATTTAATGCTCGATGAGCTCCGGTAAAAGCTCGAAAAGAAAGAGGCAAAAGAAAGGATATTCAGTCCTCCCAGTTGAATCAGGAGCAATATAATAATCTGGCCTTTAAGTGTGAAATAAGTAGCGGTATCCACTACAATGAGCCCGGTTACGCAACTTGCGCTTGCTGAAGTGAAGAGGGCATTAATGAAACTTATGTACCCGTCGCGGGTCATTTCAGGCAACATCAGGAGAAATGTTCCGCCTGCAATCAGGACAATAAAGGAGGAGGCTAGGAGAAGTTTGGGGGAAAGGTTGATCCTGTTAATAAATTCGCCCGCGCGCCCCAATTCAATGGTTACGATAACAAAAAAATAGAGTTGTACGATAAGGGTGGTCACTACTTCCAAATCCCTCAGACCCCAGAGCTGGAAAACCCTTTTGACAAGATCGGTTTTGAAAAGGAACAGGACTATGCCTTCGATGAATAGCAGAGCCATTATGAGCGCTTCAAACCAGTTTTCCCTGAAAAACTTTCGCGGTTCAAAATTGTAAATATATCGAATAACAAATTTTACGAAATAGAAGATAAAACTTATACGGATAATAAGATTATAGATACGGAGGATCCTTTCACTTTGTGCATAGCCGTGATAATACACAATGGCCGTTAGCGCAGCGAGGGAAATAAAAATACTGAGGGTCCGGAAGGTGACAAGAGCAATCTTTTTACTGCTGAATATATGAACATTGATATATTCACGAAGCTTCCAAAGCTTGTTCTTTGTCATCCGGATTTCTTATTGGTTTATTTCAATGAATTTTTGAATATCCTTATCCTTGCCAAAGACCACCAAAAAATCGTTCTCGTGAACTTTTGTGGATGAAAGCGGGACCCCAAGGATGTGTTGTTGCTCTTTCCGCTTGTTTTTGTTGCTTTGAGTATCCTTTTCATCCCCCGTGCTCTCAAAACCGGTACCTTCGCCCTCTTTGTCGGAGATCTTTATGGTAATCAGGCTGAGATTATAATTATCCCGCGGATTGATCTCTTCAACTGTGTGACCCGCAATATTGGGTGGGGTTTTGATTTCGGCCACCCGATACTCGTCTGGTAGCTGAAGATAGGATACAAGCCCCGGATTGACCAGTCGTTCAGCTACAGCGATGCCCACTTCATCTTCCGGGGAAAGGATCTCTCTTACCCCCATCTTCTCAAGTATTATCTGACTGTTCCGTCCTTGTGCTCTGGCAATAATTCGTTTTACTTTCAACTCCATTAAAGTGACAGTGCACATTAAGAGCTGTTCGAAGTCCTGGCCAATAGTCACGATCACTGCATCAAATTCAATGATATCGTTGGCCATTAATGATTTTTTATCGCTTCCGTCCATCACCACGGCAGAAGCCACCGAATCGGAAATGTTATCGATAACTTCCTGATTTGTGTCGATAGCAAGGACCTCCGCCCCCCTTTTAGCAAGGGCTTTGGCAATCGCTTTCCCGAATTGTCCAATCCCTATAACGGCAAATTTTCCGAATTGCATGATCTGTTTTTTAGCTAGGTTAAAGTCTTACTGATGTAAAAGTATTAAAGGATTAGTATTATTAACAACTATCATTAAAAATTGTGTGATTCTAAAAGAGAATACCCGGAGTTTGCTATCTTTGATAAAAAATTTTCAATATCCGGTCTTTCTTCTTCTGGCCTTTTAAAGATTGGTTCAGGCCAAGGCCAAAATAAAAGGTTTCCGGAAATAAATCTTCAGCAATGAAAAAAATCATTGGCATTTCCCTTATTACAGCAATATTTATCCTTAACTCATGTCATAATTCCGGTCGGCCCGATCCCTCACGGGTCAATTCAGAAAAGGAACTTCAGGAATACCTCATATATGGATGGAATACCTGGAACAACAATAATCTTCTGGAGCAAATATTGCTTCCTGAAGGACTGATGCTGAAGCTTTCCTTCCGGACGAATTACCGTTCTGGCATACCTTCTACTTTTTATGACACCTTCATTAGCTATTCACAAAACTGTTCCGGTCCGGAAATAACTCCTATTGCCCATACCTATGATGGTCAATACACAGAACTCAGGATCAAATGGAAGGGAATGACAGCCCTGATTCAAACAACTTCCCATCACGATGATGTGTTCATTCTTTTTACCCCCGAAGAATTGCCTTCACCCCCCCCTATTATGCTCCTGGAAGCAGGCATGCTTTATAACAGCGAAGGGAATGTAATAAAAAACGGGCATTACCTTCAGGCAAACATGGGAACCAGGACCCATAATATTGGTTCAACAAAGCCCGACACCAGCTTGTTCTTCCCGGTAAGTAATCCATACCTGAGCTATAGTGCCAGCGAAAAGACCGCTTTTTTTACCGGCGAAAAAAGATCGTTGGAATACATCACTAACTTTGTCGAAAGGAGAAAAGGTGAATTCTATGCAGCGAATGATAAATACGGGAATTTAAGCGATGTATACTCCGCGCAAAGAACTGTTCTCGGTTGGAACCTCATTTATGACCCGGTCAGCAAGAGGGCCATTACCCCGGTTAGCCGTTCAGTAAATGAATCCTGGGGTGGCTGGGTCCTTCCCGGATGGAATTCCTACTTCACCGCAGCCATGTACGCTACCGATAATAAATACCATGCTTTTGCCAATGCCCTTGAGATTACCAATGAAATCACTCCGGATGGTTTTGTTCCCAATCATTCAGCGAACATGGGAAATGAAAAAAGCCTGGACCGATCTCAACCCCCTGTTGGAAGTATGATGTGCAAGATTATTTATGACAAATACCCGGAAAAATGGTTTCTTGAAGCGGTTTACCCGAAACTCCTGACCTGGAATCGATGGTGGTCTGTAAACCGGGATAACGAGGGATTTCTTTCCTGGGGATCCAATCCCAAACAGCTAAAAGAAATCTCCAACACCCGGGAGGCTGCAATAAAAGAATCAGGTATGGAAAATTCACCTTTATTTGATTCAGCATTGTTCAATGAAAATACCCATAAGCTGGAACTGGCATCGGTTGGGTTGCTGAGTCTGTACATCTCAGACTGCAAAAATCTGGCTGAAATGGCCGCTATTCTGGGAAGGGTCAATGATCAACAGGAACTTCTGGACCGGGCAGAAAAATACGCCCTGAAATTAACTGAATTATGGGATGAGGGAAGCGGAATATACCGCGACAAAAATTTAGCGACAAACCGGTTTTCATCAAGGCTTTCTCCCACCAGTTTCTTTCCCCTTATCACAGGAATCCCAACCCAGGAACAAGCAGAACGCATGGTCAATGAACATATGTTAAATCCTAAAGAATTTTACGGCGAGTATATGCTTCCCTCCATTGCCAGAAATGATTCGGCTTTTAGCGACAATACCGACTGGAGAGGCAGAATTTCTCCCGCAATGAATTTCCTCGTTTATCTGGGACTACGGAAATATGATCTGCCTGAAGCACGATTAATGCTGGCAGAAAAATCGGTTGAACTATTATATAAAGAATGGAAAATCGATCGGGGGGTATACGAAAATTATAACGCAACTACCGGGGAAGGAGGGGATATTTCCGGGGAGGGCAGTTTTTATACCTCCGGAGGACTGCTTTCCCTGATTGCAATAATGGAAAACGGGTATTACTTTTAATGCTATCTCAATATAGCTGGTCCTCATCATGCAGAGAGAAATTGAATAACCGTTTCATAATGAAGCACTGGAAATTCCATTGGATCAAAACCTGATAATATGGGCACACAATATAAGGCACTGAGGGTTTATGAAAATAGCCCGGGTATTTTTAAACCGAGGATCGTCAGCTTAAATACCGATGAGCTCCCTCCAGGAGAATTGCTGGTGAAGGTAAAGTATTCCGGTTTAAATTATAAAGACGCACTCTCGGCAGCCGGGAACAAAGGGGTAACGAAAAGTTACCCCCACACCCCGGGAATTGATGCCGCAGGAATTGTTGAAGAAAGTTTGTCTCCCCATTTTAAGCCGGGAGACAAGGTGATCGTAGGTGGCTACGACCTGGGAATGAATACTGATGGCGGTTTTGGGGCTTACATCAGGGTTCCGGGGGAATGGGCTGTTCACCTCCCTGATAATATGGAACTAAGGGAAAGTATGGTCATTGGTGGCACAGGTTATACCGCCGGTCTTTCAGTAATGAAGCTCCAGGAACAAGGCGTCATTCCTTCAGATGGCCCGGTTCTGGTTACCGGCGCGGCCGGGGGAGTCGGAAGCTGGTCGGTACTAATCCTGAAAAAGCTGGGCTATCATGTTATTGCCGGAACCTCAAATATTCAGGATTCAGCCAGCTTCATTAAAAAATTAGGAGCCGATGAACATGTGGACAAATCGGTTATCGATGAAACAGGTAACAAACCTTTGCTCAGGTGGAAATGGGCCGGAGCCATTGAAAATGTAGGTGGGAATGTTCTGGCCACAGCACTTCGCGCATGCAAACCCCATGGAACTGTAACCTGCTGCGGTAACATATACTCGCACGAACTTCATTTGACCGTCTATCCTTTTATTTTGAATGGGGTTAAACTAATCGGGATCTCCTCGCAAATTTCTCCTCAGGCAGAAAGATTGTCGGTATGGAAAAAGTTTTCTTCAGAATATAAGGTTACAATGCCTGATATCGTGAAGGAAATAAGCCTTGAAGAACTCCCCGAAATACTGGAGACAGCAATGAATAAAAAGAATCGCGGACAGGTATTGATAAAGCATCATTGAAATGAGGGGAGCCAAATAATGACCAAGTCTGCCTATATTATCGGAATCCTTTTATTCCTATATTCATGCAATGCCTTCCGTCCTTATGATGAGGAGGCAGCTATTGCCTTTACCCTTGATCAGGAAGAACAGCTGGCTATGGGCCATGACTCATGGACGGGACCTGATGATTGCTCAGCGACAGCCTACCTTAACAAAAGCACACAAGGTTTACTCCTTACCATTTTTGTAAGGGACGATTCCGTGAATACCGGTAACGATGTTTTCTATATGAACGATGGGGTTGAATTGTATTTCGATTTCCGTCCGCCACGACTTCGCTCTCATAACTATTATGAAAAGGGGGTAGCCCAGGCAATTATCCTTCCTCAACCCGGGAAGAAAAAGGCAGCACCGGTTTCATGGTACCCCAAAAGCTATGATTCTGAAATCCGTGGCGCGACTGCATATACTGAAGTTACTGACACCGGTTATCTGGTACAGGTAAACCTTCCTGCCTCCGGGATTAGCAGGGCTCACTATTGGCCCCGGACAGAATTTTACATGGACCTGGCCATAAATGATGCAGATACCGGGAGACGGGAATCTCAAATCATGTGGGCCGGTAAGGCGGATAACTGGAACAAGCCTCATAATTTTCGATCCATTTCACTTCCAAAAAGGGAAAGAGAAAACAAAAAGATGAATATGGTCGTGATAATCACCAATGGGCAATCAAGGTATGCTATGAGTGGCTCCGGGAATCCATACTTACAAACTCCATTGATGGACGGGCTTGCCGCAAACGGAACCCGGTTTAATAATTATTATTCTACGTCACCCTCCCCTTCATTCGCACTCTATTCATTATTGACCGGAATAGCCTATGATGATAAAACAACTGACCCCAAAGAACCCTGGGCCGACAGCAGCATTTCCAATATAGGCCAAATATTCCGTCAGGCAGGATATAATACCGTATGGGCAGGAAAATGGGGTTTTCCGGAAGAGTATCCACATGATACCCTTAACGAAGTTAAAGGTTTTAAACTCCTCTCTTTTCTTCCACGGGAAGCCATTACCTTCAAAGGTAGCTGGGACGATCCTCCTCTGACCGATGCGGTGGTTAAATTTATTAAGGGACGAAGAAAGGATCCTTTTTTGTTGGTGGTCGCATTTCAAAATCCTTCGGGTATACAAAATTTTGCAGCCAATCCGGATGCCTTTCCCCCACCCCTGAATCCTGAAAGCACCCCCCCAATTCCCGAAAATTTCAGGATGGATCCCTTGAGTTTCAGCATGAACAGTGAGATTTTCGGTGATGAAGAGGTACTACGGAAATTTACCCGTCAGGATTGGCGAAACTACCTCTACCATTATTACCGGCTCACCGAGATGGCCGATAAGGAAATCGAAAAAATCATTTCAGCCATTGAAAAAGAGGGACTTGATGAAAATACACTGATCGTTTTTACAAGTATAAACGGAACCGACAGTCCATCAAACCATTGGAGCATCAAACATGGCTCCAACGAAGGAGTAAATACCCCGCTTCTTATCACATTATTTGGATCCCCCCCGGAAAGCAGGGAAGTCGAGACATTATCCGTTTCGGAACTTGACATTTTGCCCACCCTATTGGATTATGCTGACATAGAAATTCCAGCAGCGTTGAAGGGAAGAAGCCTTAAACCGGAAACTACTTTTCAAGAGAACCCTCTGAAATAGGTGGTTATTTAATTACCGGTTCAGAGGGTTATGACAACCAGGTGGAAATCCGGTAAAAATTCCATAAGCAACCCTGTATATTTTTTAGAATAAACCCCTCTTCCAACCTCTGTACTTCCCCTATCATCCTCTATCCTCCCTTTTCCATTCTCAACTAAAATCACTTACTTTGCATTTTCGTTTCAAAAACAGAGATAATGGCAAAATACGAGAAACTATTTGACGAGTTCCCTCCTCAAACAATGAAGGATTGGGAGGATAAGATAGTTCAGGACTTGAAAGGCACTTCTTACGACCGGCTGATTTGGAAAAACATTGAAGGGATAGATATCAAGCCTTTTTACACCAAAGAAGACCTGCAATCATTGTCATTTCCTCAACTTAATAGTAAAGGTTCAAACACCGCTGCAGGGTCCCACTCCTGGGAGATAAGAGAAGACATTACGGTGGAAGATTGGGAAAAGGCGAATAAAAAGGCTTTGAACGCCTTGAATAAGGGAGCCACCTCCCTGGCTTTTATTATTCCCAACGAAAATAAGATCAGCCCTGAAAAACTTGAAACCTTGTTGAAAGATATTGTTATCGAATGTATAGATATTAATTTTATAAGTTACTCTCAGACGGAACAAATTATTGAATTCCTTACCGACCATGTGGGGAAAAATGGAACAGATCCCCGCCTGATTACCGGCTCCGTTGGCTTTGATCCTCTGGGCCATTTGACAAGATATGGCAATCTGCCCTCTACACTCCCATCTGAATTTTCCACATTGGGAAAGATGAGGGGAAAAACTGCCAAAGAACTCCCTTCCTTCAGGATTTGCTGCATAGAGGGTGCTATTTTCCATAATGCCGGATCAACTATTGTTCAGGAGTTGGCATATTCCCTGAGCATCCTCTCTGAGTATCTTGAGGTTTTAACAGAAAATGGGGTAAATCCGGAGGATGCATTCAAGAATATTCAGTTCAATATGGCTGCAGGTCCGGTTTATTTCATGGAAATTGCTAAATTCAGGGCAATGCGATTGCTTTTTGAACTAATCCTCAAGGCCTGGGAACCTTCTGGAAAAACTAAGACCGACTGCTACATACATGCTTCGACCTCAACCTGGAACCAGACCATTTACGATCCATATGTCAATATGCTCCGTTCAACAACCGAAGGGATGTCGGCGGCCCTGGGGGGGGTAAATTCCCTCTCGGTCACTCCCTTTGATCATGCCTTTCGTCCTTCTACCCAATTTTCCGAGCGTATTGCCCGCAATACCCAGATTGTCTTAAAGGAGGAAGCATACCTGGATAGGGTGAATGATGTATCGGCGGGATGTTATTACATTGAATCCCTTACTGGTTCCCTCGTCACAAATGCATGGAAACTCTTTAAGGAAATCGAAAAAGATGGGGGTTACCTCAAAGCCCTTCAAAAAGGGGTCGTTCAAAAGGCCATAGCTGAAACAGCCGCAAAGAGAGACAAGAATATAGCGGAAAGAAAGAAGATCCTGCTTGGAACCAACCAATACCCCAATCCGGATGAAAAAAGTACTGAAGTTAACAATTCAGGTAGAGTCATTCCGGAATACTCCTTCTATCCTGAAAAAATAATACAGCCTCTACTGATTTACCGGGGATCCGAAGCCTTTGAAAAACTCAGGGTACGAACTGAAAAAGCTGATCACAGGCCTGTAGTTTTTCTGCTGACCTACGGAAATCCTGTAGTGAGAAAAGCCCGCGCCGGATTTGCCTCTGGCTTCTTTGCCTGTGCCGGTTATGAAATTATTGACAATGAGGGTTTCAGTTCTCCGGAGGAAGGGTATAAAGCAGCAGGCGACGCAAAGGCGGATATCATTGTTTTGTGCAGTTCCGATGAAGAATACCTGCCACTTGCTTCGGAGTTGTCAAAATTAAGGGAAAAGAGGGGAAATAAATCCATCCTGGTGATTGCAGGAAATCCGAAAGAAAGTCTAAATGAGTTAAAACAACTGGGAATCAGTCATTTTATACATATTAAATCGAATCTGCTGGAGGAGCTAATGCATTTTCAGGAAGAGCTTAACATCTAAAAAGCGGGCACGGTCCATCATCCAATTGAAATAAATTATTATATGCTAAAACCTGATTATAGTAAAATCAATTTAAAGAAGAATCTGAGTCAACCTGGTTCACAAGAAACCAGCACCCAAAATAGCAGCAATGAAGGGAAATGGCTTACACCCGAGCATATCCTTGTCAAACCTTCTTATTCGGAAGCCGATCTTGAAGGGATGGAACATCTTCAGTATATTGCCGGTCTGCCTCCTTTCCTGCGGGGTCCATATTCCAGCATGTACGTGTGTAAACCCTGGACGATAAGGCAGTATGCCGGATTTTCGACCGCAGAGGAATCCAATGCTTTCTACAGGAGAAACCTGGCTGCCGGACAAAAAGGCTTGTCCGTGGCTTTCGATCTCGCTACGCACAGGGGCTATGATTCCGATCATGAGCGCGTGGTAGGTGATGTTGGCAAAGCAGGCGTGGCGATCGATTCGATCCTGGATATGAAAATTCTGTTCGATCAGATCCCCCTGGATAAAATGTCAGTATCCATGACCATGAACGGGGCTGTACTTCCCATCATGGCCTTTTATATAGTCACAGCACTCGAACAGGGAGCTAAACTGGAGGACCTTAGCGGGACCATCCAAAATGATATCCTGAAGGAATTTATGGTGCGGAACACCTATATCTATCCTCCTGAAACCTCGATGAGGATCATCGCCGATATCTTCAAATACACATCCCAAAAAATGCCCCGCTTTAATTCGATTTCCATTTCCGGTTATCATTTACAGGAAGCAGGTGCTACGGCCGATCTCGAACTGGCCTATACCCTGGCTGATGGTCTGGAATACCTTCGCACAGGGATCGATGCGGGAATCGATATTGATGCCTTCGCACCCCGTTTGTCCTTCTTCTGGGCAATTGGCATGAACCATTTCATGGAAATTGCCAAAATGAGTGCGGCCCGGCTTTTATGGGCGAAAATTGTAAAAAAATTCAATCCTGAAAATCCAAAATCCCTGGCACTCAGAACGCATTCCCAAACCTCTGGCTGGAGCCTCACAGAGCAGGATCCCTTTAACAATGTTTCAAGGACCTGTATTGAAGCCATGGCAGCAGCGCTTGGTCACACCCAATCGCTCCATACCAATGCCCTGGATGAAGCAATTGCCCTGCCCACCGATTTTTCTGCACGTATTGCCAGGAATACCCAGATCTATCTTCAGGAAGAGACTGAGATCGGAAGGTCCGTCGATCCCTGGGCAGGCTCCTATTATGTCGAAAAACTTACGCATGAAATCGCCCATAAAGCCTGGCAGCTTATCGAGGAAGTAGAAGAACTTGGAGGGATGGCCAAAGCCATCGAAACCGGTCTCCCTAAAATGAGAATTGAAGAAGCTGCAGCCAGGAAGCAGGCACGAATCGATTCGCGGAAAGACACCATTGTCGGGATCAACAAATTCAAGCTGGAAAAGGAAGACCCGATTGAGATTCTGGAGGTGGACAATACCGCTGTAAGGGAAGCCCAGCTGAAAGGTCTGGCTCAATTGAAATCCGAAAGGGACAATAAGGAGGTCGCGCATTCCCTGGAGGCCATTACTGAAGCTGTAAAATCAGGCAAAGGAAATCTTGCTGGAGCTTTCCGTAGTGGCGGCTAAAAACAGGGCCACATCTGGGAGAAATAAGCAGTGCCATTGAAAAATTTCAGGAAGATATAAAGCAGTGATAAGAACCATATCCGGCGTTTATTCATCCGAATCGGGTGAAGATGCCAACTTCAAAAAAGCCCGGGAACTGGCCGCAGAGTTTGCACGCCTTGATGGCCGTCAGCCCAGGATCATGATTGCGAAAATGGGACAGGATGGTCACGACAGGGGAGCAAAGGTAGTTTCGACCGGCTATGCCGATATCGGGTTTGATGTAGATATTGGCCCTTTGTTCCAGACCCCGGCAGAAGCGGCTCGCAAGCCGTAGAAAATGATGTTCATATCCTTGGGGTATCCAGTCTGGCCGGCGGACATAAAACCCTTATTCCTCAGGTAATTGAAGAACTTGCAAAATTAGGCCGTGAGGATATCCTGGTCATTGCCGGCGGGGTTATTCCTGCCCAGGATTATGATTTCCTCTATAAAGCCGGCGTAATGGCGATCTTCGGCCCCGGGACTTCAGTGGCTGTGGCTGCCACAAAGTTGTTGGAAATATTGATTGACATGGTGAAACCCTAATGGATTCCCGGGTTAGCACGTACCGTTAAAGTCGGATAATGATTTAGGATGACTTAAAGGATTGAAAGGGGCATTTTATAACCGTGTAGAGAAAATAAATGAATTCTCTCTCGCCTGAGGATTTTGTGAATTTTAAGATTTTTAGTAAATGAAACGCGCATAAAACCATAAAAAAATGAAGTATTTAATCCTCCTCCTTCTTGCATTTCAGGGAATGACCGATGTCTTTCCTCAGGAAGCCGGTTCCAGGCCCAACTCTGAGGTTGATGAAGAGCCTGTGTTAACCGGTTACATCAGCGAAAGTGACCTTACACGGGAACCTTTCTCAGAATGGTACAGTACAGGATATGACTCCTATTCACCCAACATGAATATGCTTCAGGAACTGATGGAAAGCAATATTTCGAATTTCAATTTTGTGATTATCATGGGTACCTGGTGTCCTGACACGCAAGAATACGTTCCTCAAATGATGAAGGTTTTTAAGGAGACAGAGGTACCTGACGACAATATCAAAATTATCGCGGTGGACAGGTATAAGAAAGCAGAAGGGATCGACCTGACTGGCTATTCCCTCGAAAGGATTCCCACGCTGATTGTCCTGGTAAATGGAGTTGAGATCGGACGGATCGTTGAACGGCCCAGGGGCAGTGTAGAAAAGGAACTGCAAAGGATTATTGGTTAATGATTAGAAAATTTGACGGATTAATCATGAAAATAAATATATCCTGGTGGCCTGTCTTTATTCTTTTCAATAAACATCATCTTTTCCCTTGCCAGCAAGGCGGGATCCCTGTCGAACACTGAAACAACCTCAGGGTCTTCATTTAGGGCAGTAGGGATAAGATCGCTAAGGAACGTATACTCCTGCCCCTCCGATTCAAAAAATGGAATCATCATTCCATCTGTATGCCCATGGGATATGAATACATCGGTAAGGAAACCAGGCTTTTGATCTTTTTCGTAAAGTATAATATTTCTAGAAGCTACAAGATTTTCCCAGTCCGGTAGAAAGGAATCTTTTTCAAACATGTCGGGATTTACTACTGCATCAGCCTGACGTCGGCTATAATGGATCCTCGCTCCCGGAAAGGAAGGGACAAGCCCGTCATCTTCTTTATGAAAAATTCCACCGCAATGGTCAAAATGAAGATGGGAGAGGAAAATATCGGTAATTTCGCCCGGCTCAATCCCCTCTTCCTTAAGTGCCAGCCTGATATCTACCAACCCGCGGAAATCATAATCAGGGAAATAATCCGCTATATACACTCCCGGACCCGGATCAATGATAATTTTGTGTTTGCCAGTACTAAAAAAGGCAGCCCTCATGGCCAGCGAAACAAATTCTTCAGCAGAAAAATGAGGATATTCCTGCCATCTTCCCGGCGATTTGAGACGGTACATCTCATCAAACCTCAGGCGAATTGACCCGGTATTTAATTTTATCAATGCCATGATGTAATTTCTAATCAATGCAAGCTGTAAAAGCAGAACAAATATAAATATTAACAGTTCATAATTTCGTTATTCTTTAAGAATCCCTATTCCATGCGCGAGCTGCCTTTAAACGTAAATGGCAACAATGAACTTTCAAAAAAAATGAAAGAACCGAAGGTACGACTGGCCTGATATTCTAAATCAGCTAATGATATTTTATGAAGCCAGAATAGTATAAAATGATACACTTAATTGAACATTCCCTTAATCGCATCTCCCTGTGCCTCTGAGAGAATATACTCTGCTCTTGCTTCTCACTCACACTCCAAACTAATTCCCTCTTGCTTCTCACTCACACTCCAAACTAATCCTGCTTCTCACTCACACTCCAAACTAATTCTACTCCAAACTATATTCCCTCTTGCTACTCACTCACACTCCAAACTAATTCTTCTCCAAACTTTTTCCCTCTTGCTACTCACTCAAACTCCAAACTAATTCTACTCCAAACTAATTTTCTCTTATCTTTGTAAAAACAAATTGAATGAACATCCATTTCATAGCTATTGGCGGTGCGGTTATGCACAACCTGGCCATCGCCCTGCACAAAAAGGGATATACCGTCACTGGTTCGGATGATGAAATTTTTGAACCTGCCCATAGCCGGCTCAATAAATATGGGCTTCTTCCTGAAAAAAGCGGCTGGGATGAAAGCCGGATCCACGATAAGCTCGAGGCAATTATCCTTGGGATGCATGCACGGGAGGACAATCCGGAATTACAGAAAGCACGCGAATTGGAGCTGCCCATTTATTCATTTCCCGAATTTCTGTACGAGCAGACCAAAAATAAAAAGAGGATAGTTATCGCGGGCTCTCATGGGAAGACCACGATTACCTCCATGGTGATGCATGTGCTGCAAAAAAAACAGATGAAATTCGATTACATGGTAGGTTCCCAACTTGAAGGATTTGAGACCATGGTTGGACTGGAAGAAGACTCTGATATTGCGGTCTTTGAAGGAGATGAGTATCTCTCATCCCCCCTGGACCTTCGCCCGAAATTTCTTCACTATAAAGCCAACATTGCCCTCATTTCCGGCATTGCATGGGATCACGTAAATGTTTTTCCGGAATTCCCCAAATATTTGGACCAGTTTGTCCAGCTTACCTTAAGTATGTCAAAGGATGGGATCCTCGTCTATAATGAAAATGATCCCGAGGTAGAGAAAGTGGCCAATCAGGCCTCTCCGGGAATAGCCCGGATTTCCTATACCCCCCCCGATTACTTCATTCAGCATGGGAAAGTGGTGATCCGGCACGAAGAGAGGACCTACAATATGAATATCTTCGGCCACTATAACATGGAGAATCTTGGTGGGGCCATGAAAATCTGTGATTTGCTCGGCATAGGAAAACCAGAATTTCTGGAAGCCATGACTAGTTTCAGGGGAGCTGCAAAACGGCAGGAATTGCTTGCCTCCAATGATCAGGTTAAAATTTATCTTGATTTTGCCCATGCCCCATCCAAAGTCAGGGCCACGATGGTAGGGTTTCGGGAACTTTTTCCCGAAAAGAAAATCCTTGCCTGCCTGGAACTGCATACATTCAGCAGTCTAAACAAGACTTTTCTTCCGGAATACAAAGACAGCTTAAAGCCGGCCGACAAACCGCTGGTTTTTTACAATCCGGAAGTAGTAAAACACAAAAATCTCGAAGCCGTAAGTTCAGCTTTTATCAGGGAATGTTTTAACGATCCGGGACTGCTTGTCTTTGATAACCGCGATAAATTAAAAGATTTCCTGGTCGACAACAAAAAGGAAGAAGAGATTATTGTTTTCATGTCCTCCGGTAATTTCTCCGGTTTGAATCTTCAGGAGATTGCAGCGAATATAATTGAATAGTTTCCCCTCCTTACGCCTATAAAACGAGTGAAATATTTCGATTTTTTTTTGCAGGATTGAAAAGTAAAATTATCTTTGCACTCCCAAAGAACAAGTTTTTTTACCGGGTCCGTTCGTCTAGGGGTTAGGACGCCAGGTTTTCATCCTGGTAACAGGGGTTCGATTCCCCTACGGACTACACTTAAAGCCTGCAATCGATTGATTAGCAGGCTTTTTTGTTGTTAACAATCAAAAAGTAATGATTCATTAACAACTACCATTAACAACCATAGTTCATATTATTCTGTCTTAACCCCCTATAACCTGGACAATAATCTTAAAAGAATTTAGTACTTTCTTGTTTTCAGACTGCCATGTTTCCTTTTATTGTTATAATGATCCATATAATCTGTTAATGTAAGTTTGCCCTCATAATAATTTTCAATATTTACCAACTTCCCTTCAGATTAAACCTATTATCCTGAAAAATCGGTTATCATATTTTTAGGGGGATTAATTAGATAATTAAATCTTAACTCAATTTTCATCTGGCCAGGGAACGATTTTATTTGTAGCGTGACTTTGAGGCATCAATGCGCCCCAGGTACGTAATTTATCTCCCAGTTCTTTGGCGAGCTGTGTTACTCTTTCCGGATATGTTTCAGATAAATCTTTCATCTCGCCTATATCATTCTTCAGATTATATAATTCCAGTTTTTGAGTTTTCATATCATAGATCAATTTCCAGTCGCCCTTCCGTAGGGCACTCATGAAGTCTATTTGAGGCAGTTCTTCTGTTTTCCATCTGTGAGGATAATGCCAAATAAAGATCCTTTCCTCATCATATTGGTCAATGCCTTTCAGCAAAGGCACAAAGCTTTTTCCATCTAGTTCCTGCACAATATGCGTATTCCCGGCTCCGGCAAGCTCAAGAAGGGTCGGAAAATAATCTTCAATAATAACTGGCTGATCTGTTTTTGAACCAGGTTTTGTTACCCCGGGCCATTTCACGATCATTGGTTCTCTGATCCCTCCTTCGTAAACGGATCCCTTGCCCTCCCGCAAGGGTAAATTATGGGTATGCAATTCCCCCCCTTTTTCGGTTGAAACACTAATTCCCCCATTATCGGACATGAAAAGGATAATGGTATTCTTGTCTATGTTCTTTTGCTGAAGAAAATCCATAATGTCCCCCAGGCTTTTATCCGCTCCTTCCATCATACTTGCATATTTTGCCTGTCCCGAATCCAGTCCGGCATCATAGTATTTTTGAATAAACCTGGGATCGGCATTTACTGGCAAGTGCACCGCATAATGGGCCATGTACAGAAAAAATGGTTGTCTTGATTTTATGGGCTGCTCCAGCGCTTTTAAGGCTTCCAACGTTAAGGCTTCGGTAAGGAATGTATTTGTCCCATAATATTCAGTCATATTCTGAACTGCATAAAACGATGTTTTGCCAGGCATATTTCCAAAATTGTCTTCTGATAAGTAGCTTTGGGGCATTCCGGCAACATTTCCGGCAATATTCACCAAAAAACCCAAATTATAGGGACTGGCTCCGGGTGTACCTGAAGATGCGAAATGTGCTTTGCCAACATGAATTGTATAATAACCTGTTTCCTTCAGCAACTTGGGAAGGGGAGTGGCATAGGTAGTATGTGAAATACCTTTTACTGGACTATATCCATTGTAATTCCATTCAGGAGATTCTAAATCGTCTCTTTTCCAATGAATGGAATCACCATCGCTGTTTATACTTTTTCCTGCTGGATCAAAAGCAATATGAATTCCATCAGAAGGAGTATCACGTTCTATAGAAGTCCAATTGGTTATGCGATGGTGGGCCGCATTTAATCCGGTTATTAAACTTACCCGGGTTGGTGTGCATACTGGAGCAGCATAAGCATTGGTGAATTTCATTCCCTGTTGGGCCAGCCTTTCCATATTTGGAGTATGAAACATGCTGTTCCGCGCCATAATAGTGTCTCCAAACGGAACCGAAGTGTCCATCCACCCCATATCGTCAACCAGGAAAACAATGATGTTTGGCTTTTGCTGATTAATATTACTTTTTGCACTTTGATTACAGGCAGTACAGAGCCCAAGCAACAACAGAGATGAAAAGGGCAATTTTAAAAGTTTCATTTTCATGTTTTTTACCTCCCTTTGTATTCCGGATTTAATTGGTTTGGCACCGGAGCTTTGGTTTCTTTTCTCCATTTCTCAAGCATTTCCATTAGTTCGTTTAGCTTTTCCGGATCGGTTTCTGCCCGGTTGATCTTTTCACCAATATCTTCTTTCAGGTTATACAATTCCAGGTCGTTGTTCTCAAAATATTGTATGAGTTTCCAATCGCCAAGCCGGATAGCTGAACCGGGACGTGTACGGAATAATGGATCCTGCGTTTGATCGCCCTCCTTCAGATAAGCTTCCAGATAAATAGGGAAATGCCAGAATAATGGTCTTTCATCCAAGATTCCTTTACCGGTAAGAACAGGTAAAAAACTTTGTCCATCCAGGATTTTGCCCCTCGGCTTTTCAATCCCGGCAATTTCAAGTATCGTGGGGTAAAAGTCGAGGTTGGTCACCGGAACATCAACTTTTGTCCCGGCCTTTATTATATTCGGCCACCAGGCAAACATCGGTTCACGGATTCCTCCTTCATAATAAGCACCTTTCCCGGTACGGAGTGGCCATTGCTTTGTAACACCGTAATGACCACCATTGTCAGAGGTGAAAAGTATAAAAGTATTGTCCAGTTTTTCTGATTTTTTTAAACTTGCCATTAAGCGCCCAATCTGGGTGTCAAGATTTTCAATCATCGTGGCGTAGTCAACATTGTTCTGTCCATTCCAGGCTGGTTTATTTTTATAGCTGGCTAAAAGTTCCTCTATAGGCTGAATTGGCATGTGAACCGCATAAGGCCAATAATTTAAAAAGAATGGTTCGTCACCGACTGACCGCAGGAACTCCAGGGTCTTGTCCATAATTAAATTCGTCAAATAACAATCATCTGATGGCGCTTCCAGGGGAATATTTATATATGGCACATAATAGCTATCCGGATTTCCCGCTTCACATCCTCCAATATTGACATCAAAACCTTGTGTGGTTGGATCGGAACTGATATGCCATTTTCCTGCATGACAGGTAATATAACCGGCATCCTTCAATGCTTCGGTCAGAATATATTGGCTGTCGGGCAGAACAGTGGTGTTTTTTGTGGGAATAAGTTTACGATCTTTGCTTTCTCCCCGCTCTGATGTACGCACTGTGTAAATTCCATGACGAGGAGTCCACTGCCCACTCATCAAACATGCACGACTAGGTGCACAATTGGATGCCGAGGCATATGCATTGGTAAAAATCATTCCATTTGCAGCCAATGAATCAAGATTGGGCGTTTCATAAAATTCTGATCCCATGAAACCTACATCGCGCCATCCCATATCATCGACATTGATCAAAATGATGTTAGGGGGGGGGAATTCTTGCATTTCTTGAGCCTGGACTTCCACGATAGCGACAAATGCCAAAGAAATGGATGTGATCGTAGCAATATAGAGTCTCATATTGTCAATATATTTTTGTTGTGCTCGATTCAAAAGGGTATAATTCTGATTCAGTACGGGCCGAATTCATTATTTTTGTCAGTTCTTCGACGATTTCCGGATGTGCTTCAGCCAAATTGTTCTCTTCACCGGGATCATTGGCCAGGTTGTAAAGTTCAACAGTCATTTTTGATGGGTCAATTATATTGAGCTGCAATAATTTCCAGTCACCTTTCCGCAAAGCTTTTGAACCGCCTAGTTCAATGAACTCCCAATAGAGGTACTCGTGCTGTTTTTGATTTTCTTCACCAAGCAAGATGGGCAGAAATGAAATGCCATCAATATTTTCCGGAGCTTCTGTGCCGGTAATTTCTGCAATGGTAGGATAAATATCCCAAAAAGCAGAAGGATAATCGGTTAACGTGGCTGGTTTGATCTTGCCATACCATTCTGCAATCATCGGTACCCGGATTCCCCCTTCGTGCAGGTCGCGTTTTGTCCCTCTGAAAATCCCGTTTGAATCGAAATAATCCGGATCTGCGCCACCTTCGAGATGCGGTCCATTGTCTGAAGAAAAAATGATCAATGTATTTTCATAAATACCAAGTTCCTTTAACTTGGCAACTATTTCACCTACCTGTTCGTCCAGAACACTAACCATAGCAGCAAAGGCAGCGTGTGATTCAGGCTGCGATCCATAAATACCCTTGCGGAAGTTCTCTCCTTCATCTGTCCCTTTATACCTTTTTTCGGGATCAAACTTGCCCCTGTATTTTGCCATCTGTTCTTCAGGAGCGAACATCTCGGCATGAGGAATAGTTGAAGGATAAAACATAAAAAAGGGTCTATCCTTATTTTCCTCCATAAATTTAAGTGCCTGATCATGGATTACGTTTGGTCCGTATTGATTGGTTTGGGTACCGGCATTTCCTTCCAACATAACTTTTTCCTGGTTATGCCACAAATAATATGGATAATAGTGATGAGCCATACGCTGGCAGTTATAGCCAAAAAATTCATCAAATCCCTGATTGTTAGGATCTCCTTCTGATCCGGGATAGCCCAGTCCCCACTTGCCAAAAGCACCAGTAACATACCCGGCACTTCGCAAGGCTTCGGCTAATGTGAAGGCCTTTGCTTCCAGTGGATATTGTCCTTCCGGTTCTATTTCCTTGTTGCCTCGGATAAACGTGTGGCCCGTATGCATCCCGGTCATCAGCGATGAACGTGATGGAGCACAAACTGTAGAGCCAGCGTAATGCTGGGTGAATTTAAGGCCTGTTTCAGCCAATTTATCTATGTTTGGAGTAGAAAAATGTTTTTGTCCGTAACAACTTAAATCCCCATAGCCTAAGTCGTCGGCCAGGATGTAAACAATATTGGGTTTCTGACTTTCGTTTGCTTTTTTATCTTGCGTCCTTCCACAAGAAGTCAAAGAGCAAACCACTGCAAAAGAGAATACTGGGATAATTGTCCTATTTAAGTTCATTTTAATTAATTTAGAATTGTGAAGTTTTTTTTGAATTTAATCCTGGACCTGAATTTCAGGAAAAAAAGCAGTCAGGTCAACCGCATCATCCATTTCTTTGGACAGTTTAACTAACCGTCTGTATAAATCGATTTTCTTTTCCGCATATTTCGGGTCATCCTTGAGATCGTTCAATTCAAACGGATCTTTTGTTAAATCATAAAGTCTCATCACCTGGATGCTTGGATAAACAATCAATTTAAAACCATCTGCACGAATCATGCGGTGAAACCTCCTGTAACCTCCATAAATTTCAGGATAAAATGATTCTTTTCTTTCCCCACTGATCAATGGCATCAAGCTATTGAACTCAACATATTCTGGTTTGTCCAGGCCGGCGAGATCAATGCTGGAAGCCATGATGTCCTGGAGATAAACATCGGCTTCTATCTTAGTGTTGTGCGACACCTTTGGGCCGACAACCAAAAGCGGTACCCGGATGGAATGCTCGTGCAGATTTTGTTTTCCCATCAATCCATGGTTACCGAGAGCCAGTCCGTGGTCTGCAGTAAAAAAGATGTATGTATTGTCTGCCTTTCCTGATTTATCAAGTGCATCCAATATTCGTCCTATTTGTTGGTCCATATGAGTAATGATCGAGTAATATTCCTGACGGTGCACTTTTACTGCATATTCTGTACGTGGGATAGGGGCAAGGCTTTCGTCCCTCTGACCGATATAAAGTCCGATACTGTCCCCCCGATAGGGATAATCGGGCATATAAGCCTCCGGTAAGGAAATGTTTTCCAACGGATACAAATCGACAAATTCCTTTGGGGATTGTCTCGGATCGTGGGGGGCATTAAAAGCCAGGTACATGAAAAATGGGTTTTCCTTGTTCCTGGCAGAATCTAAAAATGCAATGGCGTCGTCGCCAAGGACCTCGCTCCAGTGTTTTCCTCCTTCCCAGTAACCACCGAATTTTTTATCCCAAGGCTGCCATATGCTATCACTTTGACTTAAGGGCCTGTTATAGCCAATAGGAATCAAATCTAAATTATTTGTTGTTAATCCTTCTACCAGATTTTTCCGATTTAAGGCATCGGGTGGCATTCCTGCACGGACATGGACAACATGATCGAAAAGTTCTTCAGCAGGAGTTTTCACGTGCCATTTGCCAGTCATGTAAGTTTCATAACCGGCTTTTTTCATGAGCTGAGCCCACATTTCGCCTTGGTTTGCCAAATCCTGCTGATGATCTTCATAAGAATAAGTACGCCATAAAAATCTGCCCGTATTAAGCATGGCACGGCTGGCCATACAAACTGCGCCACCCCAGGCCCCCATATTGTAGGCATGGGTAAAGGTTACTCCCCTTTCAACCAATCGGTCCAGATTAGGGGTCTTGATTTCGTTGTTGCCCAAAGCATGGATGGTAGAAAAGCACTGATCGTCGGCGAAAATAAAAAGGACATTGGGCTTTTCCTGATTAATATTTTTCTTTGCACTGGGATTACAAGCAGAACAGAGTCCGAGTATCAATAAGGATGGAAAGGACAATTTTAAAGCTTTCATTTTTTATATTTTAAAAGTTGTAAATCATAAATTGATGGTATATACTGTTTTTAACTTCCTTTGTAATCTGGGTTTAGCTCGGTTGGTACCGGCGCATTAGTTTCTTTTCTCCAATTCTCAAGTATTTCCAGCAGCTCCTTTAGCTTTTTCGGATCGGTTTCAGCCCGGTTGATCTTTTCCCCGATATCTTCTTTCAAGTTATACAATTCCATATCGTTATTTTCAAAATACTGGATAAGTTTCCAATCACCCAGCCGTACAGATGAACCCGGACGTGTACGGAATAATGGGTCTTGAGTAGAATCGTCACCACCTTTTATTTGGGCTTCCAGATAAATGGGGAAATGCCAAAATAGTGGACGTTCTTTCAAGGTTTTTTTGCCCATGAGTATAGGTACAATACTCTGACCATCCAATATTTTGTCCTTTTCTTTTTTTATTCCTGCAATTTCAATAAAAGTAGGATAAAAATCAAGATTAGTTACCGGAGTGCCTGTTTTTGTTCCACCTTTTATTTTTCCGGGCCACCAGGCAAACATTGGCTCGCGGACCCCCCCTTCATAATAAGAACCTTTCCCCGAACGGAGTGGCCATTGTTTTGTGGTGGCATATCGGCCCCCGTTATCTGAGGTAAAAAGGATAAATGTATTATCCAGTTTTCCTGATTCTTTCAATCTTGCGATTAAACGTCCGATCTGGGCATCGAGGTTTTCGATCATTGTAGCATATTCGGCATTATTATGCCCATTCCATGGAGGTTTATTTTGGTATTTCAGCAATAATTCATCTATCGGTTGAAGAGGGGTATGCACGGCATAAGGCCAATAATTCAAATAGAAGAGCTTGTCACCAACCGTATCTATAAATTCCAAAGTTTTATCCATGATGAGCCTGGTCAGGTGATAACCCATGGAAGGTGCATCCAGAGGAACATTCACATAAGGAGAATAATAAGTATCAGGACTTCCGGCCTCACAACCTCCAATATTGACATCAAACCCTTGTTCTTTGGGGTCCTCGCCCAGGTGCCATTTTCCGGAATGACAGGTCACATATCCTCCATCTTTTAAAGCTTCGGCCAGAGTATATTGGCTATCGGGCAAAATCGTATGGTTGGTAGTGGGGATGAGTTTTTGGTCTTTACTTTTCCCTCGTTGTCGTTCCGAGGTGCCAACTGTGTAAATCCCATGACGGGGGCCCCATTGCCCGCTCATCAAACAAGCACGGCTGGGAGCACAGTTGGATGCCGAAGCATAGGCATTTGTAAAGATCATTCCTTCAGCTGCCAGGGCATCCAGGTTAGGTGTTTCGTAAAACCTGGAACCCATGAAGCTCGTATTATTCCACCCCAAATCATCAACGTTGATTAGTATGATGTTGGGTTTTGCCGATTTTGCCTGCTTTTCAGCATTTGCTCCAGAAGCAAATGCGACAGGAAAAATTGCCAGACTTAAAAGAATTTTATTCTTCATTTTGTTCTATTTATTAATGTGAACAATTATTCAAATTTCAGGAAAATAAGCAGACAAATCCATTGGGTCATCCATTTCCTTTTGTAACTGCAAAAGCCTTTTAAAAAGATCCATTTTTATTTTTTGGTATTTAGGATCTGGATCAAGGGCCAGGTCGTGTATTTCGTACGGATCATTTTTCAAGTCGAAAAGCATCATAATATTAAAGCGGGGATATATGATTAATTTATAATCATTTTCGCGGATCATCCTGTGATGGGTTCTGAAAGCCCCATAAATTGAAGGATAGAACGATTCTTTCCTTTCCCCATTAATAAAAGGTATAATACTGTTAAACTCGACGTACTCCGGTTTTTCTATTCCAGCCAGATCTAAAGTTGTTGCCATAATATCCTGGAGATAAATATCCGCATCTATTTTCTTGTTTTTAGGCACATTGGGTCCAACAACAAAAAATGGCACACGGATAGAATGATCATACATATTTTGTTTTCCCATTAGACCGTGGTCTCCAATAGCCACCCCCTGGTCTGCCGTAAAAAAGATATAGGTATTATCAGCTTTTCCTGATTCTTCAAGTGCATTCAAAATACGGCCAATTTCATGGTCCATGTGGGTTATAAGTGCATAATATTCCAGGCGGTGTACTTTCATGGCATATTCTGACCGTGGGAATGGAGCCAGAATCAAATCTGTCTGACCAAAATACTGGTCGATACTATCACTGCGAAATGGATATAAGGGCAAATAAGATTCGGGCAAAGAAATATTCTTAAGCGAATACATATCAATATATTCTTTAGGGGATTGCCGTAAGTAATGCGCAGCGTTAAAAGCAAGATACATAAAAAAGGGACCATCATTTCCTTTGGAAGAATTAAGGAAGGCAAGAGCATCGTCACCAAGGACTTCGCTCCAATGCTTGCCTCCTTCCCAATAACCCCCGAGTTTTTTATTCCAGGGTTGCCATGCAGTATCAGCGGGGCTTAAGGGTCGATTGAACCCAAATGGCATAAGCTCATTATACCCAACTGGGACTATGCCATTTGATGAACCTACACCATACTTTTCTTCTAATTCTTTCACCCCATTCACGAAATCCCATTTATGTCCAGTATAGGCATTTTCCGGGTTCCCCTCATGAACATGCCCAAGTTGTTTAAAAAGCATATTAACATCTAAAGCTTTGCTTTGCACGTGCCATTTCCCTGCCATATAGGTATTATATCCTCCCTTTTGCAGAAGCTGGCTCCATATCTCCCCTTTGTTTACCAGTTCCTTATAATTGCTTGCCTCGGCACGCCAAAGGAATCTTCCTGTGTTCATCATCGCCCGGCTGGCAAGGCATACAGCACCGGTCCATGACCCCATATTATAAGCATGGGTAAAAGTTACCCCACTTTCGACCAGCTTATCCAGGGATGGAGTTATGATTTCATTGTTTCCCAATGCATGGATTGCCGTATAGGTCACATCATCGACGTAAAAAAGCAGGATATTGGGTTTGTCGGGATTGTCTGCTAATTTTTGGCCTGAACTAAAAGGGGGACAAAATCCTACTAGCAACAATAATAAATAAGCTAAAATTGAAAGTTTCATTTTTTTCATTTTATGGGGTATTTAATCAGCACCAGTGAATTTATGTATATGCATGATTGAATGATGGTTATAATTATTTTTCATAAATTTCAACGCTCTGATATTTTGATATTTACAAATTTATCGGAAGATGATTAAATACCCCATATTTTTTTTTATATTATATGAACCTAATTAATTTACCTTTCGGTATCCATTATTGGTAGGGTCGGATTCCAATAACGCGGGGTTCATTCTAAGTTCATCTCCGGGCAATGGCCACATTACATGGATTGGAAGGATATTCAATTCCGGTTCATAAGTGTTGCCTTTAAGACTCTTTAACCACATCAACAAGATGCCCCAACGGATAAGGTCCATCCTTCGGTGCCCTTCCCCGGCCAATTCCCATCTCCGTTCGTCATAAATAGCCTGACGAAATTCCAGTTGGTTCAAGCCCGATAGTGGTTTGTCGGGTTCAAACGCCCGTTCCCTTACCTTATTAATATATTGATATGCATTTGCCGGGCCATTCAGTTCGTTTTCAGCTTCCGCTGCCATTAAATATACATCGGCCAACCGAAAGATGACATAATCATCTCCATGATTTTCTTTGGGGAATTGATTACATCTAAATTCCATTTTTTTGGCATGTACAAAAATTTCAGATCATAACCCAGATAGCTTGTGACTACAGTCAAGGGTTTTCGAAGATCATCTGCTGGGAATTTATCTAGAAGGTCTCCCATTGGGATTGCCAGCCCGCCACCATTAAAGCCTTCGTTACGCGCATCCAAGGCTGCGGTCAAAGCGTTCCTATCTTTCGAATTTTTAGGCTCATCCTGGATCCGGGGTGTAAAATAATTGATTTTTGTTCCTGGGTTTATGTCCTTGGTAAAAACAGCCTGGAGAATGTTCTCTTCATTAAATCCATCTGTTTTAACAAATAAATCTTCAAAATTGTCAAGCAACCTATGTGGTGATTCATTGATGATTTCAACCGCCTTATCCCGGGCTTCTTTCCAGTTTTGCTGGATAAGATAAATTTTTACCATCAAAGTAGCCGCGGCCCACTTGCTGGCCCTTCCCAAATCATTTCCGGAATAACTATCGGCCAAAAAATCCTGAGCCAGCTGTAAGTCCTTCAAAATATCGGTACGGATCACATTTTTATCAGAACGTCCCAATGTTTGTATTTCTTCAAGTGGCAGGGCATCCCGATAATAGGGGACGTTGCCATAAATATTCGTTAAATGGTAATATGCCAACGATCGCATAAACAATGCTTCGCCCAGGTATTGATTTTTTGCTTCTTCCCTAATTTTATCATTGTCGGCAAAACTGCCCATCAGCATATTGGCATTATATATTTGTTTATAGAATAATTTCCAGGTTGCCTGCAAGGATTCATTGTCTTCATCGATATTATAATTGCAAAGCTGGGCCAAACCACCGCTACCAGCCCGGCTAGGCTCAATCTCATCTGCACAATAGGTGTAAAACCGGTCAATGCCATATCCCTCATAATAAACACCATCGTAAAAAGAGGTATATAATCCATTAACGCCTGCCTTTATTTCATCTTCAGTGTTGAAATAATTCTCCGGGGACAAAATAGCCCTCGGGTCTTCGGTCAAAAAATTATCGCAACTGAAAAGGTTCAGGAGCAATAATGCAATTGTGAATAATTTTATGTTTTTCATCTGTCCTTTTTTTATAGATTAACAAATCTGAAATTTAAAAATCAAAATGTTGCCTTAACGCCAAACATAATAGTCTTTCCGTAAGGATACTCCCCACTGGAAAACCCTGAAACGATATTGTCCGTTCCATCTGCACTGACTTCCGGGTCACCAAGTCGAAAATCTGAAAGCAAAAGCAAATTCGAGCCGGAGAAATAGACACTCAAATTTTGAATGGAATTTAAACCCAATTTTTCAATCGGCACATTATAGGTAAACCGAACATTTTTCAGTCGTAAATGAGACCCGTCTTCAACCATCGCAGTATTGCTTTTGGCTGTGGCTAAAGTTAAAATCGACCCGGCAACGGGAATATCAGAACCTTGGTTATCGGGAGTCCAACGGTTTAGCAACTCCTTGTATTTATTCTGTTCAGACCTGCCAAACCACCCAGCTTGGGAAAATGTGTTGAAAACTTCGTTCCCGTATGTACCTTGGATGAAAAAGTCCAGTTCAAAATTTTTCCATGTAAGTGTATTCTGGATACTCCCAAAAAAATCGGGTTGTGGGCTTCCTATAACATGAAAATCCTCCTCCGTTATAGTCCCATCACCATTTGGATCTTCAAAGTGGGGGCCACCAAGGATTTGCCCAGATTGATTGCTGGCTTCTATTTCTTCTTGCGACTTCCATGTTCCCAAATAGTTTACACCTACAAATACAGGCGCAGGTTGACCAACGATCAATCTACCAGAGGTACCGCCACTAATTGGGTCGGCAATGTCAATAAAATCTACTCCGCCCAAATCCAACACTTTATTACGGTTGCCCGATAGGATAAAAGTAGTAGCCCACCGAAAATCGCTGCTGGATATATTGACAGAATTTATCATTAATTCTAACCCCTTATTCCTTATCGATCCCCGATTTTCCAATTTGTCCACGAACCCTGTTTGTTGTGGAATTTGAACATCCAACAATAAATCACTTGTCTTTTTGTTATAATAATCCATTTCGAATGATAACCGCCTGTTGAAAAAACCGAACTCCAACCCAATATCCAGTTGTTGTGTTGTTTCCCATCTTAATTCTTCATTTGCAGGCCTTCCAAATATAACGGCAGTTTGTGGCATATCATTAAAATATGCATTTGTGCCCGATAGTGTGGACAATGTCCTGTAAGAATTAATTCCCTGACTGCCTGAGTTTCCATAACTGGCCCTAAGCTTCAGGTTGTCAAAAACATCTAACTTTTTAATAAATTCTTCCTGATCCAATCGCCAGGCAATACCTGCGGATGGAAAAAAGGCATAAATATTCTCCGTTTTGGCGAATTTAGAGGAACCGTCAACCCGGCCCACAAGAGTTAACAGATACTTGTCCTGAAAAGAATAGTTGGCCCTTCCCAGCCAAGAGACCAACTGAAAACTATCCCAATTGGATTGGACCACATTACGTGTTGGATCTGAGCCGACAGACAAGTTGTTGTACTTGAGGGCATCATTAGAGAACCCGTATCCAGCTGACATCAGGTTTTCTGATTTCTGTGTTTGCCAGGTAAATCCTCCGAGTAAATCAATTCGATGACCTTTTCCTAAATCAATATTATAGGCAATTGTGTTTTCATTAAGCAGGTTTAATCTTGAATCCATAGCAACACTTCCGTCACCACCAGCATTTATTAACCGGTTTTCCGGCAAGAGACCGGGATTATAGATATTATCTTTAGAAAAGTTTATTTCCGGCCCAAAAGTGGATCGTAAAACCAAGTTTTTTATAGGTTCTATTTCAAGAAAAACACTGCCGAATATATTTGTTCGGATCGTGTGGTCTTCTCTTAATTCGAAATCGGCAACCGGGTTCCTCTGGTAACTGCCATTTACCGGGTTCAGTCCGGTATATTCGCCATTTTCATCATAAATAGCCCTGGTTGTCAGTACATTTAAATAAACGTTCTTATAATTCACCTTATTGTTTTCCCTTAAACTTCTAGATGAGTTTAAAGTAAGCCCCATCCTTATTTTATCTGACAAATCAATGTTAAGCTTCGTGTTAAAAGTGTATCTTTCAAAGCCTGAATTCTTTATTAAACCCTCCTGGTTAAAGTAGTTAGCTGAAACGTAATAGTCAATTTTGCGATCAGATGACTGCCCTGAAACAGAAATATCTGCATTGTATATTGGTGCATTCCCTGTAATTTCATCTATCCAGTCTGTATTTGAATAACTTTCAGAGGTTGGGAAAGTCAAAGAGCTTGAGGTATTTACGTCATATTCATTTACCCAGGCCGCTAACTGAGGACCATCCATGAGCTCAACAGTTTTTGTGATCATCTGTACCCCTGAATATGCATTGAAAGATACTTTCGGCTTGCCCGGTAATGCTCCACTACCTGATTTTGTGGTGATCAAGACTACTCCATTGGCCCCACGTGTACCATAAATCGCAATTGAAGTGGCATCTTTAAGAATATTCACAGATTGGACGTCGTTAGTATTAAGATTGTTCAAATTATACCCTGTGCCCATAATATAACCATCAACTACATAAAGCGGGTCATTATCACCTTTAATCGAATTTCCGCCCCGTATGCGAATGATGCTCGCCGCCCCAGGTTCGCCACTTGTTTGGGTAACGTGAACACCGGCGACACGACCCTGCAACATTTGTTCCAGTCGGGCTGCCGGAATATTTTCCAGGTTTTTTCCTTTAACCGAACCAACAGCACCGGTCAAATCGCCCTTTTTAACAGAACCATACCCGATTGCTACAACCTCTTCAATTCCAATGGACTCTACTTCCATTACTACGTCAATAATTCTTTTATCGGCAATCAAAATTTCCTGCGTTTTCATCCCTACAAATGAAAATACTAGTGTTGCATCATTCGAAATAATTATGTTTAATGAGTACCTTCCATTCAGATTGGTAATTGTTCCGTTGGTTGTGCCTTTTGCAACCACCGAAACACCAACAAGCGGCTCGCCATTAGAGTCGGTAACTGTCCCAGAGACTTCTTCCTGTAGAGGTTGTGGGAAAGTAATCGCAGATACAGTCAATGGGTAACCAATAAGCATCACTATGGTGAAACTCAGGATTCGCCATAATTTTTTTTGATTTCCCCAAACAAAAAATAGTGACATCATTTTTTTCATAGCTTAGATTTAATTTTAATTAATAATATAGTGATTTTCGTTTTTCCATTTAACTCATTTCTTTTTTTTATGCTTTTGCTCGTATTATATTTTCTTTTCGACTATCTATAAGGATTTGTCCAAATTCAGCCAGGTCACTAAAAATAATATCAGGCTGAAATTCTTCTTTTTCTGCAATTTCCATGGTTGTTTCGCCGGATAAAACGAGCACTCCCAATATTTTTGCATTCCGGGCCATTTTTAGATCAGTATAGATTCGATCTCCAACCATGGCAACCTGTGTGGGTTGAAGGTTGTGATTTTTCAAAATTCCGTCTAACATCCGTGGGCTTGGTTTCCCAATCACTACATCCGGAGCCTTCCCTGTTGAGTGTTCGAGGGCCGCACAAATCGATCCACAATCGACCAGAATAACCGATTCGTTTGTTGGACATACTCGGTCTGGATTGGTCGCCACATATAGCATTCCTTTTGAAATCCACCAGGCAGCACGACAAAGTCGCGAATAAGTCATTGAGGTGTCGAACCCAACAACTACAGCATCTGGTTGGTCGTTTGCATCATCTTCGGTTGACTCATATCCGGCAACTCTAAATTCACTAATCATACTTGGAGTTCCGAGGATGAACAAACGCTTTACTTCTGAATGATTTTGCTTAAGATATTCAATGGTAGCTAATGATGCTGTGTATATCTCCTTAGGTGTAGCTACGATGCCCATTTCTTTTAGATGGCTAACGTAGTCATCTGTGCTCTTTGATGAATTATTAGTCAGGAAAGAATATCCAATTCCAAGTACTTTAAGGTTTTCCAAAAATGAAATAGTAAATGGGAATAAGGTGCTTCCATTGTAAATTGTTCCGTCCATATCCATAGCTATATGTTTTATGTTGCGTAAACGGTCCCGTAATTTCGTTGAAAAAGGTGTTTCCATTTCAATCTTATTATTTTGTGAGCTCATTTTTTTAATTTTTTGATCCATATCCATCAGCTTTGGCAGGCCATGCCAATAAAAAGGTAAATGTCCCTGTAATCCCAATTACGATCAATGCCCCAAAGGCATAATTCCAGCCTAAATGTCCGGCCAGATAGCCCAATCCCCATCCTGAAACCACTGTACTTGCATATCCGAAAAGTCCGGTAAATCCCACGGCTGTTGCTGCGGCACGTTTGGTGGCCAGATTAGCTGCCGCTATGCCAATTAGTGCCTGAGGACCGTAGATGCAGAAACCGGCCGCCATCAGGATTAAAGTTGCAACCCACGTGGGAGGTGCAACTAAAAACCAAAACAGAAAGATAAAAAAGGTGGCAAGTGCCATGGAAAACACACATACACGTGGAGATCGTCCACCAAAATAGCGATCGGTAGCCCATCCGGCACTGAGCATGCCAGCAATTCCTGAAATCTCAAATGCGGCAACCATCCATCCGGCATGAGGGATGGAAATACCTTTCCATTCACTCAGCAAGGTAGGTCCCCAGTCCAGCACGGCATAACGTATGGTGTATACAAAAAAATTGGCAAAGGCGATAATCCAGATATATGGGTTTCTAAAGACCTGCTTGCGAACAAATTGTTTGAATTCGGCAGATGTGTATTTGTGCTCGGCTTCCTCCTGTGTAACACCTTCCGGACGTATGGCAGGCAACCCTACTGAAGCAGGAGTATCACGAAGGGCAATCCAAAGTCCTACAGCTCCGGTAAGGGCTATTGCTGCCGGAAGATAAAAACCCCATCTCCAGCCCCATAAAGTAACTACATAGCCGCCGATAATAACTACAAGTCCTGCTCCAATGGAATGGGATGTATTCCATATAGACATTTTTGTCGCCAGTTCCTTAGGTGGTATCCAGTGGGTCAGCAGGCGGGCGCATGGCGGAAATCCCATTCCCTGGAACCATCCGTTGAACATCCACACAATACCAAGTGCCAGGACTGCTGAGCTAAACCCAAAAATAATGTTGCATACTGCCGAAAGTACTAAGCCAATAACCATGAAATATCGGGCATTGACCCGGTCTCCAATAAAACCGTTGACAAATTTTGAAACACCGTAGATCAAACCATGCAGTGTCAGAAAAATCCCCAATTCGACTTTTGTTATCCCGAGGTCGGTTTGCATGGCTGGCATGGCTATACTCAGGTTCTTCCGGACAAAGTAGAACAAAGCATAGCCAACCATACTCGCTATTATTGTTCGGGTCTGCCAGTATTTAAATTTTTTAGCAACGACCGGACCCATTGTATTTGCGTAATCGCTCATCTTGTTTTTCTCAATGTTAGCTTATCAGAAGCGAAATATTCCATTTACTTTTACTCAATTTAAATTTCCCAGATTCCATCTTTGGCGAACAATCCATCCAGCCATTGATTCAGATAGCCGGTTTGTATTGCAAGATCGAGTACGGTATAGCGGCGACGAATAAACTGGGCGCGGATAAATGTGTTACGCAAGCGTGAGCGGCTCATGCCAATGTCTTCTGGCTCAGTAGGAGCACCAACCAGTTTTAGTCGTCTTTTCACCTCTTTGTAGGGAACAATCTGGTTTCTTAGGCGTTCGCGGATTTCCGGCCAGTTGTCCTTAAATTGTTTTAGTTGAAAGGCTAATCCTTCCCGCGAAATGTACTTAGCTTTAGTTTCCTGAACTCCGATAGTAGGGAAATCAGTTCCTGCAAACATTTGCAGAGCATCAGCTTCTAATTTTTCAGGACTTGGCCAGTCTTTACAACAGGCGTCAATATCCAGCTCGCCGACAGGTGTTTTGAGAACCTGCTCGAAAAATGCGGTAACTGCCAAAGTTCCTAAACTAACCTGAAATCCATGAGAAATAGGTTCGCCATTATTTGAAAAGTGTTCCATATTCCACAAGTGGCTGAACTGGTGTTCGGCTCCGGAAGCGGGACGGCTGGATTTCGACCATTGCATAGCAAAACCAGCTAACATTAAACCTTCAATCAGCTTTGAAATGGCTTCTGAATTTCCATCAGCTACCCCCTGGGGATCAGAAAGTGCATGGGCTAGATCATCCTGGACAATTGACCAGGCCTGTATATCGATAGGTTCAACTCCGATGCTGTCGGCTAGAATCCAATCAGCTCCGGCAGTTATTTTGGCAAATAAATCAGCATAGCCGGAGGCAGTCATTTCGGCGGGTGCGTTTCTAATGATATCTATGTCGGCCAAACAAGCCTGCGGAGCCGGACAATTAAATGTTTGCTTTGCTCCATTGGCTGTTATTGATGCGCCAAAAGCGGTGTAACCATCCATTGAAGCCGCAGTAGCCACACACATGTAGGGTCTGCGTGTAAGATGTGAGGCTAGTTTGGTCAGGTCGTTAATTGTTCCGGAACCTACGGCTATGGGAATAGCATCGTGCACTTGCAATACAGAAACCAACTGATCGATATACATATATTCTGCATACAGTTCAGGATCGGTGAAAATAAAAGGGGTTTCCTGCTCAAGACCTGCAACTATTAATTCTTCATATACTTTTTGTCCGGCAACACGGTAGGTTGTCTGATCTGCAATAACAACGGCTTTTTTGCCGGGGAACTGCTCTTTGAATATCAAAGGAACCTGGTTTAGAATACCGTTTCCTATTTGCAGCGCTCGAGTTTCGCTTGCTGATTTCAGTGCTTTTTCTACTCTTGACATCTCTGTTTTTATTGTTTAAACATCTTTTATTTACTTGTTATAAAACCGTTTTTGCTTACAGAAATTATTAATTTTTAATCCCCCAAGGCTTTCATTCTAAATGTTTTATTCTCCGGAGTTTCATGCTCCTGTTGGAAAAGTTTTTCCACCTGTTCCACAATCTCCGGATGTTGGGAAGAGACATCGGTCAATTCCGGAATATCCTCTTCGAGATTATACAAATGCACAGCTAAACTATCCTTGAAAAGATGTCTGCGAATGGCTTTCCATTTGCCAATTCTGATCGACTGTTGTCCTCCTGAGCCTGGAAATTCCCAATACAAAAAATCATGTTTTTGCTGATTTTCTTTCCCCATTAATGTGGGAAAGAAACTTATACCATCAATATTTGTAGGTGGTGTAATGTTGGCAACTTCACATAAAGTAGGTAATACATCATAAAATGATGAGATAAGACTAGTTTGCGAACCAGTCTTTATTTTTCCTGACCAATGGGCGATCATCGGGATACGGATACCACCTTCGGTAAGTTCACCTTTTCCCCAGCCCGGACCACATTTAAATGGTTTGGCGCTGTCGAACCATGGTGAATCAGTTCCTCCTGCATTGGCCGGTCCATTATCGCTTGAAAATATAATCAGCGTGTTCTCATATAATCCTAGTTCTTTAAGAACTGCTACCAACTCACCAACCTGCTCGTCTAAATACGACACCATAGCAGCAAAAGTGGCATGTGGGTATCTAACAGGAAAGTAATTCTTGTCTGCAAGATAGGGTTCTTCTTCCCCAAATTTTTTATGGTAATAATCAATCCAATGCTTCGGGGCCTGGAGTGCTGTGTGAGGAATTGTGGTAGCATAATACATGAAAAACGGATGATCTTTGTTTTCCTTTATAAACTTAATAACCTGGGTTTGCATTACTGTGGGGGCATAATCTTTCAATGCGAAACTGGAATAGCTTTTTTCATCATATGGGTCAAAGTCTTCCGGGAAAATAAAATCTTTATACTTGGTCCCAGGGACGATCAACTTGTTATCAAGCCAGACTTTTGTAGTATCTTCCCATAAATACCGGGGATAATAATTCCATGCCTGGCGTTGGCAATTGAACCCAAAGAAAGAGTCGAAACCTAATTTATTTGGGGTACCCTCGGATAGAGGCGCTCCTAGTCCCCATTTCCCAACTATTCCTGTTTTGTATCCCGCTTTTTGAAGATACGAAGCAAGCGTTGGGGTACCAGCCTTTAAGGGGTACTGGCCTTCTAATGTGGGATTTTCCTGGGCTTTTACATAATCCCAAACATCTCCTCTTTCCTCCCACTCGTCATTTGCCCTGATCTGGGCATGTCCCGTATGTTTCCCTGTCAGGAGCACACATCGGGAAGGGGCACAAAGAGGTGCTCCGGCATAATGTTGTGAAAAAATCATCCCATTTGCCGCAAGAGCATCAATGTTCGGTGTCTCGATTTTCTCCTGACCATAGCATCCCAATTGTGCATATCCCAGATCATCGGCTAGTATATATATGATATTAGGTTTTAATGGTTCTATTCCATCTTGCTTGCGGGAAGTATTTCCACATGAAACTAATATTCCAAATGCCGCAAATGATAATGAAGGCAAAATGATTCTGTTAAATTTTGTTCCTGTCATTGCAGAGTATTATTTATTATTTTCAAATTCTAATAATATATTGTTTGCAATAAAAACTCCATATCCTTCATCAATAATTTTATTTGTTTTGAAGAACAGACCATATTTCCGTTGGGATGTCTGATTCTATAATATCAGGCTTCTTCTTTATTTCTTCTTTATATGCTTTTTTGCGTTCCGCGATGGTTTCCAGTTTGTCGAGAGTTGGCGCATAAGAGACCATGCAACGAACGCCTTTGGCATGAAGGGATTCTACAATTTCGTTATTTTTTGAGTCGATTGTCGGACCAACGTAAGCAATCATATTTTTCCACGGAACTCCGGATTTTTCCATATCATCATAATCCTTGTCGTTACGGACAAAAGCTGACATCATTATTTTGGGAAACCGATCGTAATAATACCTGGCCTGTTTTCCATTGTGAACAGTTACCATCACATGCTTCTGAGCCTTATGTTTCTTGATTAATTCTGCAATCATACTCATCGGAACATCTTTTATATCCAGATTGATGACCGTCTTTCCTTTGCTCCACACAATAACTTCTTCTAAGGTTGGTATTTTATACATAGTCACATTTCCTTCGCTGTCTTTCAATCTTACCGATTGTAGTTCGTCCCATGTATAATCAGCCAGTTTACCTTTGGCAGTTGTGGTTCTTTCCAGAGTGGCGTCGTGCATCAGTACAATAACACTATCTTTGGTTAATCTCGGATCGATTTCGAAGAATGCAGGCATCTGCCGGAGAACATTTTCTAAACCTTCCAGGCTATTTTCAGGATAACCTTTTTCCCTTCCACCACGGTGTCCACTAATAAGTATAGAACCATCTCCAGTGTACTTAAACTGTTTTTGAAGTTTTCCCTTTTTCAGGAAGATATTTAATGTCTGATTTTTTGCGGTTTGGGCAATGGCAACTTCACCGGCCATAAAACAATATGTAAAAAGCAAAATGACAATCGATGTTTTGAATAAAATTTCCTTTTGTTTCATGTTGTTTTTATTTGAATACTATCTTGTTTGAAATCAATAGTAAAAAAGAATTTTTACATATTCGTCAATGATATATGTTTTGTAGATAGAATGATTATCTACCAGTCCAAATCGGAGCGAGCCAGGCAATTGGTTCTTGTGCATCAGCTCCCGGCGCATCACCACCGCCGGCATTATATATCCTTACAAAAAAATACTTATTTGTACCATCAACAATCACCGGATTCCACTGCACAGTATAATCAGGGTAAGTTAGCTCATAGGTTTTAACTATTTCTCCATTATCTTTTACAATATCAATTTTCGTGATTCTATCTTTAGGATTAATGATGTCAGGATCGCTTATCGAAATATCAAATTTGAAAACTGTATCAGCTGTAAGAGTTGAACCCATAATTTTATCATTCACAGTATATCTGCACTGAATATTATTTTCCAACGATGCATAAGTTCTTCGGTTTTTCATGGCATCCAAAATTGCCTGTTTTGATTTGTTGTTTGCCAAAACAAAAGTGCGTGAAGTACGAGTAGTGATTCCCTTAAGACCATGATTGTCGTTTCCGCAAACAGGGGAGACTTTCCATCCTTTATCCAGGGCTTGTATAAAAGCCGGATAATGAATTCGATTATTTGAATTTATGACTTCCAGCATGGTAATAATATCAGTTACTTCCGGGGCCCGATTATTCCAGTTGTCATATTGATCCGGTTTTGGATGATTAAAACAAGCAACAACGGCTCCTTTGCCATTAGAAGGAACAGTTTCGAGCCACTTATAAAAATATGGCAAACCAATACCTTTTTGCAGTGCATTCAAATAAATTGCAGCGTTGTATACATTGATATGGCCTGTACCTTCTTGTCCGTAATTCATCCTTTTATTTTCGGAGAATTCAAAACCTCTAATTGCGACAAAATTGTCATCAGCAGCTTCATCGACATCCTTTTTGCTGGCCATCCATGCCGGGTTCTTGGGATTGGTTGGGTAAAAGTCGGATTCTTGGGAATGGTCAGTAACTGCATAGAAATCGTACCCATTGGTTTTAGCCAGCGCATAATGAGCTGATGGCGGGCCCTGAATTTTTTCCCAGTTGGATTTAAGCGTTGAATTTAAAACATGATTTACTCCTGCGGTATCAATCTCCTTAAATATGGTTGCGCCTGGTAATGGATCCCACTGCTCTCCGTGAGAACTGGTATATGAAGAATGTGAATGTGTATTCCCAGCATAAATGTGATATGTTGATAAACTCTGATTTCTTTGTCCCATTGCAGGGATAACAATAATCAGAAAACTCATTATGGCTAACAAACAAATCAATTCAGACCTTAGAAGTTTTAATTTCATTTTGTTTATTTTTAGCTTATCTAGAGTTGTATATATCTTTTAGCTAATTCAGTGAATTCCAGTATTTGATTGTTTTCCCAATCTTTGTCTTTACTCAATTCTTTAGCCATTATTGAGGCCACTTTTGGAGCTATTTTAATGGCTGCACGGGCATCCAAAAAAAGTAATCGAACACGTCTTGCGAGTACATCTTCAATAGATTGAGCCATTTCTTCTCTTACCGCCCAGATAACATGGGCTACAGTAAAAGTGAATTTTTCATATAATAATTCTGCATATTCGCTGTTCTCTTTTTTCAATAAATCAATTTTTATAACATCACTTCCGTATACGTAGTCCCATTTATTCATATCAGTATTTTCAATATAACCATGTATCTTTAAATCTTTAGTTATACACGATTTATTTGTAAGACCTCCTATTTCAAGTGATTGATCAACTGCCTCTTCTGCCATTTCCCGATAGGTAGTCCATTTTCCTCCCGTTATTGTAAGCAATCCCGATTTTGATTTATATATTTTGTGGTTTCTCGAAATTTCTTTCGTCTTTTTTGTATCGTTTTTATTTGGTGCAGCTAATGGCCGTAAACCTGCAAATACAGATAGTACATCGGCACGATTTGGTTTCAGATCAAGGTATTGGCCCGCTTGATCCAGAATAAAATCAACTTCTTCATCCAGTGCCTTCGGCTCCAATTCAGCATGATCCAATGGAGAATCGGTTGTTCCAAGGACTACCTTTCCATGCCATGGAACGCCGAATAAAACACGCCCATCTTTTGTTTTTGGAATCATCAGGGCTGATTCACCACCAAGGAATTTACTGTCGACAACCAAATGAACTCCCTGGCTGGGACGAACTTTTTTCCTTACTTCAGGAGCATCCATTTTCATAATATCGTCAACAAATACCCCCGTGGCATTAATTATAACTTTCGATTTAAATTTATATAGTTCTCCAGTTAACTGATCGACAGCATTTACGCCAGATAATTTTCCAGACTTGTCTTTAAGTAAATTAATAACTTTTATATAATTTAAACATATCGCTCCGTGATCGACCCCAGTCTGAGCAAGGGAAATAGCCATACGGGCATCATCAAATTGCCCATCATGATAAACAACACCACCCCGAAGTCCTTTTTGTTTCAATCCCGGTATTTCTTTTCTTACGGTCCTTTTAAAGAGTATCATGGAGTGTCCCAGCCCCAGACGTCCGGCTAAAATATCATAAAAGGTGAGGCCTATAGCATAAAATGCTTGTTCCCACCAACGATAATTTCCAATAATAAAGCGCATATCTTTTACCAGATGAGGAGCATTTTTACACATACGACCACGTTCTTGCAGTGCACCATAGACCATTCTTACATCGCCTTGTGCTAGATAACGAACCCCTCCATGAACCAGTTTTGTGCTACGGCTTGATGTTCCTTTTGAAAAATCATCCTGCTCAAGCAGTATTACTTTATAACCACGTGAAGCTGCATCAACAGCTGTGCCTAAACCCGTAGCTCCTCCGCCAATGATTAAAATTTCACAAGTGTAGTTTTCCTGGTAAATTCTATTCAATAAAACATTTCGTTTCATATCTATTTGTTATCGTCAACTATTTATTAAACTATACATCGAAACAAATATATGAAAATAAATACATAATGAAACAAAAACGAAATATAAAATTTTTAATTTTTTCTTTTCGTTTTCCATATAAAGCCACGCCAGCAAAAAAAAGTATGGCTTTTTTTAAGCTAAATTGGAAAACAGCTTAGTTGTGGAATACCATGACGGGCAATACTTATATCTATCCAGCAGGAAAAAATGAAGAAGCTTTTTTGATTAGTCCTGATCCGGGTGAATTAAAATTATGAAAATATTGGAAAGGACAGGATTCATTATCCTATTGAGCTAAAAGAAGTCAATGCGAGAATCAACCCATATTACATACAAGGATTAAGCAACAATAAGCTCTATTCCTAATTCCTCAATTGCTTTGGCTGTTGTCTTCGATATTCCTGTATCAGTAATAATAACATCTACCTTATCTAAACTACAAATTTTACCAAAGCCTCTTTTCCCGAACTTAGATGAGTCTGAAAGAATTATTGTTCTTAAGGCCGATTCCATCATTTTTCTATTCAAAATAGCTTCTTCAATATTCGAGTTGGTAATCCCATTTTCAAAATCGATACCATCTACTCCAATGAAAAGCTTTGAACATGTCAAAAGTTCTAAAATTTTTGAAGCAAAATCGCCAATTACTGAAAAAGAGTTTTTACGAACGATTCCTCCTAACTGAATTACTTCCATATCATTTTTAGCATTCAATAAGATAGATGTATTGAGTGAAGATGTAATTACTGTTAAATGCCCAATCGGGGTTAATTCTTTAGCAAAAGTATGCACTGTCGAACCGGAAGCAATGATAATTGAATCATCTTTTTCGATTAATTTACATGCAGCCACAGCAATTCTTTGTTTTTCACTAATCTTCATCTTTTCTTTAAACTGCAGATCGACATCTGAAGCGTGTGGATTGACAGGACTTGCGCTACCATGAGTTCGATATAATAATTTCTTGCCCTCAAGATATTTTAAATCCTTCCTGATTGTCACAAGCGTGACATCTAATTCCTTGGCTATATCCGAGACTCTAATGAATCTATTAGTATTCAATTCATCCAAAATATATTTGTGCCTTTCAGCTATGCTTATCATTCTTCTATTATTTAATTTATCCGGTAAAGATAGCTATTTTTCCTTTTATGAGCATATACAAGCATTTTTTACTATGTTTTTTAAACATATCGAAAGAAATAGAATATATATGGATCAAAAATTTTATTAAATTATTTCCATTTGTATATATTTGTATCATAAAACACAATCAGATCTATCATATTTTGTTGTTTTAGTATCTTATTTACAACTAAATAATATTGAACTAATGAACAATAAACCAGCAGCATCAGAGTCACTTCTTGACAGAATAGGAATTCCCAAAACATTGGCTTGGGGATATTTTGGCATTTTATTGTTCATGATGGGGGATGGGATGGAACAAGGTTGGCTTAGTCCTTATCTGATTGAAAGAGGCATGACAATGCAGCAATCAGCCAGCCTTTTTACCATTTACGGAATTACTATTGCGATCTCATCCTGGTTTTCCGGCGTTCTGGCCGAAGGATTTGGAATTCGTAAAACAATGCTCACCGGTTTGATCCTTTACTTCATTGGAACCATTGGCTTTGTAGGTTTTGGTCTTCCAGAACTAAATAATGGAATAATGATTCTCACCTATGCACTTCGCGGTTTTGGTTATCCACTTTTTGCCTATTCATTTTTAGTTTGGATTACCTACCGAAGCCCACAAGAGAAATTAGGTCGTGCCGTTGGCTGGTTTTGGTTTGTATTCACTGGTGGACTTGTAGTCCTTGGGGCCTATTATTCAAGTTGGTCAATTATTCGATTGGGCTATATTAATACTCTTTGGAGTGCTTTAATATGGGTTTTATTGGGTGCATTCTGCGCATTGGTGCTGGTAAAAGACAAAACGGGAAGGGGCATGGGAGGTGGCATGAAACAAAAGCTTAGTGAGCTATCTCGCGGGATGACAATAATTCGCGATGAACCGAAAGTTTTGATTGGTGGTTTGGTCCGCGTAATAAACACCACTGCACAATTTGCTTTTCCAGTGTTTCTTCCTACTTATATGGCTATACATGGTTTTTCAACTACTGAGTGGCTCCAAATCTGGGGAACAATCTTTACTAGCAACATAATCTTCAATCTAATTTTTGGTTTTATTGGCGATTCTATTGGTTGGAAAAACACTGTGATGTGGTTTGGAGGTGTAGGTTGTGGTTTTTCAACATTGTTATTTTACTACTCTCCTCAGTTGTTTGGAAGTAACTTTTGGGTGGTCATGGCAGCTGGCGTGTTGTGGGGTGCTTTGCTTGCCGGTTATGTTCCACTTTCGGCACTTATCCCTTCTTTGGTTAAAACGGAAAAAGGAGCTGCAATGGCAATCCTGAACCTTGGAGCAGGTTTACCTGTATTTATTGGACCCGCAATTGTTGGATTGCTAATTGGATTGATAGGGAGCGAAGGGGTTATTTGGATTTTATCAGGACTTTATTTTCTGGGAGCATTTTTAACACATTTTATTACCCTGCCAAATAATGCCAAGACGGCCCATCAAGCATCAGCAGGAAAATGATATTATTTATAAATGTACAAAATCCGAAACCTGCTTGAGATATATACCCACTACTCCTAACCCAAGGAACATGCGCCTGCCTTATGTAGCATACACATAGATTAAACATTCAAAACCAGTAAACAATCCAAGCTGAAAAATGTGAAAACTTTCTCTTCCTAAAACAGGTCTAATAAAAAATATATATGAACTTGATGAATGGAGGTAGGACCTGACTCTATAATATTTCCCAAAATTAGGACCACTGGTTAAGTTGAAAAAATAACATTAATTTTAACCAGTAGTTATGAGGCAGAAAAGAAGAAAATTTAACTCAGCCTTTAAGGCCCAGGTTGCCATCAAGGCGCTCAAGGATCGCGAATCGTTGACTGAATTGTCAAGAAGGTTTGAGGTCCATCCCAACATTCTCGGCAAGTGGAAGCAGAAGCTTTTAGAAAATTCCGCCTCTGTATTTGACGAAAAATCCGAGAGCGTTCCCGGCAATAAGTTGATGCCGATAAGTTGTACACGAAGATCGGGGCAGCTTGAAATTTAGAACGACTTTTTAAAAAGATTAGGGAGGCTCTGCTGAAGGACATATATGTTCAGCAGAAAGTGATTCCCCGGAAGGGCCTTTTATCCAAAAAAGGAAAGTACCCATGACAGAAAATAGGGCAATTGACAACCATCTGTTTATAGATGATGATGGGAAGGGATATATTTATTTTGTCCAACATTCTGATAATAATGAAATCTGGGTTACAGAGTTGGAGGACGATTATTTGTCATTAAAAGAGGACTCCAAACAATTTTGTTTCGAGCCTTCCCAGGATTGGGAACTAAAGTGGGGTAAGATCAACGAAGGTCCGTTCGTAATCAAACATGGTGATACATATGTAATGACCTATTCGGGAAACCATTTTAAAAGTCAGGACTATGCTATAGGATTAGCAACTGCTCAAAGTCCACTTGGGCCGTGGAAGAAAAGCACCAACAACCCGGTATTTCATAAACCTGGAAATCTAGTCGGTGTTGGTCATCATTCGCTGTTTAAGGATAAAGTTGGAAATAATAAAATTGTATTTCATGCACATAATTCTTTAGATTCAGTTCAGCCACGAATTGTATATATCACAGACTATTCTATATATGGCTGTGGTGAAAATACTGAATTTAATATAAGTGAGGATTATATTACGCCTTATGTTATAAATTAATAATTTTCATTGATTCCATTTAATTGCAAAATCCAGGGCAAACCGGAGTTTTCATATCATAGATCAGGAAGGCCCCCCATTTTCGGTTGAAACACTAATTCCCCCATTATCGGACATGAAAAGGATAATGGTATTCTTGTCTATGTTCTTCATTTTCATGTTTTTTACCTCCCTTTGTATTCCGGATTTAATTCGGTTGGCACTGGGGCTTTGGTTTCTTTTCTCCAATTCTCAAGTATTTTCAGTAATTCGTTTAGCTTTTCCGGATCGGTTTCTGCCCGGTTGATCTTTTCCCCAATATCTTCTTTCAGGTTATACAATTCCAGGTCGTTGTTCTCAAAATATTGTATGAGTTTCCAATCGCCAAGCCTGATAGCTGAACCGGGACGTGTACGGAATAGTGGATCCTGGGTTTGATTGCCCTCTTTCAGATAAGCTTCCAGATAAATAGGGAAATGCCAGAATAATGGTCTTTCATCCAAGGTTCCTTTCCCGGTAAGAACAGGTAAAATACTTTGTCCGTCCAGGATTTTACCCTTCGGCTTTTCAATCCCGGCAATTTCAAGTATTGTGGGGTAAAAGTCGAGGTTGGTTACCGGAACATCCACTTTTGTCCCGGCCTTTATTATATTCGGCCACCAGGCAAACATCGGTTCGCGGATTCCTCCTTCATAATAAGCACCTTTTCCGGAACGGAGCGGCCATTGCTTTGTAACACCGTAATGGCCGCCATTGTCGGAGGTAAAAAGTATAAAGGTATCGTCCAGTTTCCCTGATTTTTTTAAGCATGCCATTAGGCGTCCAATCTGGGTGTCAAGATTTTCAATCATCGTGGCGTAGTCAACATTGTTTTGTCCATTCCAGGCTGGTTTATTTTTATAGCTGGCTAAAAGTTCCTCTATAGGCTGAATTGGCATGTGAATCGCATAGGGCCAATAATTTAAAAAGAATGGCCCGTCACCGACTGATTGCACGAACTCCAGGGTCTTGTCCATAATTAAATTCGTCAAATAACAATCATCTGATGGCGCTTCCAGGGGAACATTTATATATGGCACATAATAGCTTCCAGGATGTCCGGCTTCACATCCTCCAATATTGACGTCGAAACCTTGTGTGGTTGGATCGGAACTGATATGCCATTTTCCTGCATGACAGGTAATATAACCGGCATCCTTCAATGCTTCGGTCAGAATATATTGGCTGTCGGGCAGAACAGTGGTGTTTTTTGTGGGAATAAGTTTGCGATCTTTGCTTTTTCCCCGCTCCGATGTATTCACTGTGTAAATTCCATGACGAGGAGTCCACTGCCCACTCATCAAACATGCACGACTAGGTGCACAATTGGATGCCGAGGCATATGCGTTGGTAAAAATCATTCCATTTGCAGCCAATGAATCAAGATTGGGCGTTTCATAAAATTCTGATCCCATGAAACCTACATCGCGCCATCCCATATCATCGACATTGATCAAAATGATGTTAGGGGGAGGGAATTCTTGCATTTCTTGAGCCTGGACTTCCACGATAGCGACAAATGCCAAAGAAATGGATGTGATCGTAGCAGTATAGAGTCTCATATTGTCAATATATTTTTGTTGAGCTCGATTCAAAAGGGTATAATTCTGATTCAGTACGGGCCGAATTCATTATTTTTATCAGTTCTTCTAAGATTTCCGGATGTGCCTCAGCCAAATTGTTCTCTTTACCGGGGTGCCGTGGAAGAAAAGCAAAATATTATCATACTATTGTTGCTAAAAATTGACCGAAAAATCCAACTTCTAAAACAAGCGTTCGATTCCTTTGACGCTGTTTCACCCATGTTTCACCTTTAAGATAAATAAAACTTAACTAACTGATTATCTGTGATTTCATAGTCCTAAAGTTTTCCCTACGGACTACAAAATAAAAACAGAACCTCCTAACTATCAGGAGGTTTTGTTTTTATGCACATGTCTTGCCCTCTGTTTCGGAGATCGCACTTTGAGGTTGTTTACTTAAAACAGAGCAAGAGGGCTTACAGTTTTATAAACTCCTGCACAAAAAATATGTGCAGGAGTTTATTTTTGGTTTTTCGGGTAATCGAATTAATTTTTTATTTGATATAGATCTTCTGGGTTCCCAATTCACTCTTTAAAAAATAAATTCCGTTGCTCACAGAAGCCGGTAAAGTAAATTCAGTCTGTTTGTCCTTTTGAAATAACAATACACCGGTCAGGTTATAAATGGATACTTCCATTGGACGGGGAACTACCAGGGTCCGTCCTATTATCTTTACGGGCGAAGTATGGGGGTCCTGGATTCCTGTCGTTCCATAACTTGTTACATCGATCCTGAAAAGATCCACAAAAACTCCACTTCCCCAGGCAACCCGTAAGGTCACAGGAGAAGAAGAATTCATATCATACGTCAGTACCTCGTCCGATTTGGTAGCCAAATAATCTGCCGGATTAAACTCAAATGTATATACATCTGACCAGGCATCATTCTCAAATTTTTGCAAAATTACAGTCCCTCCCTTGGTCTCATTTCCACTTCTGATATGCAGGGTAATTGTACCTGCACTTGGAATTTCAGGCAATTCAATAGCTGAGTTTAAATCAGCTTTCCTCCACCGGAATCCGACAGCTACATCACCGAATTCATGAGTAATTCCAGGAACAGCGCAGTTAGGTGTACTCACCCTGGACTCAATGGCTCCATCCAAACGATATTTGCCAAAATAGAGATCCACACTATTCAGGGTTGCAAAAGCTGTATTGGCAACAGGAGTGACATACGCAATAGCCGACGCATTGGGATTAACGCCATCATTCAGCCGGTAAAGTTCGGTCTGCCACTCTGGACTCGAGAAATCCTCCGAAATCAGTAATTCCTGTGCAGAGAGACCAAAAAAGGTACTAACAACGAATACCAGTGATAAAAGTAAAAGTTTTGTCTTCATAATAATATTAATTTAAGTATTTACTGTATATTACAAATTTGGAAATTATTCACGAGACAGGTCTTCATTTATGTTCTTAAATGATGCACCCATGTTCGATAAACCCCCAATTCAAAAAAAAGTTCAGTATTTTTATAACCAGCAGGTATTTTAGATTTTCTGAAATTGAATAGGATCCATATTACCTGCCCAATTTCCCCTGTGGGATAAGGATGATAAATGGGTAAAAATAATCCGGTTAATTAGTAGTAAAGAGGGGAGTGGGAATTTCCGGTTTATCCTGCATTCATAAATGGATCTTCAGACAAATTTTTTTAAGTTTCTAATTTCAGTTTTTTACAAATTTCCTATAGGTTTTTATGCCTGCATGGTGAATCTGAAGAATGTATATTCCTTTTCTATAAGTTGAAACATCCAGGCCTCCCTGCATAAAGTGATCCTTGCGCATGATTAACTCACCAAGGGCACTGTATACAGAAATCCCAACCTCCTTCCATGGAGTTTTGATTTCCAACCACTGATCTGCAGGATTCGGATACACATATATGGTGTAGTCTGCATTTAAATTTGTGGCCGAAGTTGCCAGCTCTGAAACATTTCCCTGGTAATCGACCGCTCTGACCGAAAATGCATAATTTTTATCAGGATCCAATCCGTCCAGTAGGGTTGCATGATCCCATAGAACCTCTTTCACCAGGCTGTCATTGGCATAAACGTAGTATTTATGAACGACAATATTATCCGTCGATGGTTCCCAGCTTAGGTTGTATCCTGGACCGGTACTCTCCACCAATAAATTTTTGGGTTGAGTGGGAGGGTCCATGTCTTTCCGTATCTCCCCAATCCGGATAAATGCTCTCGATAAATCAACAGGGTCATGGGCGGCAAGAATGACCTCATGATCGTTCAGGGGAATAATACAGGAATAGAATGATTGTGTATTCAAAAACGGATCGTCCTGCCTTACCGGATTTCTGCCATTTGCATCGCATACAAAGACCCGGATGATGTGACCGCTGTTTTGCGAAAAAGCTATTCTCCCGTTGGGAAGGACACATGCATAAGGGGCGCCTCCAAAGGTATCATCCTGAAAGGTTGGACGCCAACAGAAATTGCGGTCCGTCGGATAAATGTTGTCATCGTCGGCGCTATAAGGGGGATATCCAAAATAGGAATAAGAAGACCACTGTTGATTCTGGAATTTATTCCAGTCCCAGTCGCCACTTTCCGAAACGGTAAACCAGGGAGAATTGGCTTTATCGACCGCTTCGCAAACCACGCCGATCCGGTGATTAGGTAACAGTACCGGTGTCGGCATATTTCCTTTCGATCCAAAATAGGTTCCATTAACCGGTTCATCAAAGTTGCGGTGGACGATGCGGGCACCCAGTTTATTCGGCCTGAAATTTTCCCAGGATGCCCCGTTGTCATAGGATGCCACCACCCCGCAGGCAAATCCCCGATAGGAGTTATTGTGATTGGCAATGTCCAGATCGACGGATTGGTCGACAATGGCCATTGTCCAGAAAAGATAGATATCGTTGTTCCCGTCTCCATTTTCATCGTTCGGGACCTGGATGGCTGCAGGTTCATAGGCTCCACCCCAACAAATGAATGTTTCAGGACCCCAGGTATACCCGCCATCGGTGCTGAACCGCACACAGGGACCTTCCTCTTTGATATACTGCGCTTCCACCTTACTGCGCTTGCAATAGCTGAGCATAAGACGACCATCATCCAATTGTAAAATACCGGGATTCACATAATAATTCTCGGTGTTGTTCCTCATAAAGATGGTTTCAATACCCCATGTCCTGCCCTCGTCTTTGCTCCGGCGCATTCCAAATGGCGCACTGTGGTTACTTTGAAAATAGGTCATGATCAGGTCGCCGGCAGCGGGACCTTTGGTCACCTTGCACAGGCGGATATATTTATATTTTCCCGAAAGTTCAATTTTTTCTTTCCAGGTAATTTGATCCTGCCCAAATCCTTGGCCGGAACAAAGAAGGGCCATTATAAGTAAAAAGAGTGGGTTGATTCGGTTGGACCTATGTCGTAACTCAGATTTAATGGTTATTTTTCCTTTACTCATCACTTCTTGTTTCTCTTTTCCATCCATAATACGATTTTGTTATAAAAGAATAGCTGCATTCATCGCATTCGTGTCACGAGTCAGTCTCATTTTCATTTTTGTTATTACCCCGGACAGTAATCCTATCTGCAACACAAAAAAAAGAAAATATAATGATCTTAATCTTTGCCTTCCTAAAATCAATTATTCATTATTTTTTCAGTAATAAACAATCTTCCTTTTGAGCTTTCTGGTTGGGGTTAAAAATCCTCCCTTTTAGCAGATCAAATATAGAGGCTAAAAATGATCCTGAATAGGAATATCTTTCGATTTACATGATGATTGTTCTAAAAACAGGCTTTACATGTACCAGAAGTTGCTCTCAAACAAAAATACTACCAAAAATAAAATCCTATGCAAGTCATTAACGATCGATTGTGGACAATCCAAAAGCTGATTATTTCCTGATTTTTAGAGATTCCGCCTGAAAATTTTCTTCCACAAAGAAAATGAAATTTTGTCGGATTTTGAAATGGCTTATCTGGGATCGAATGAAGCCATACCAATCATGTTGGATTCGAAAATTGAGTTTGCATTTCAAATTATTGCTATATTAGTACCTGAAATGTCACCATATTTTAATCCAAAAATCATGAAAACCATTTTTTTCATATTTCTCATAACATTTCTTCCGGGTTGCAAGTTTAACAATCCAGCGGAGAGAACCAATACGATGGAATCAAACAATCTAAATGCGGAGATATCCGGGGAGTCAGGCTCCCGATACCACCGGAAAAATTATCCGGCTGGAACCACAGATGAATGATATTATTCCCCCGGAGGCAAAAATTGAGATCCTCGCAGAGTGGTTTCGAATGGGCAGAAGGCCCGGTGTGGGTTTCAGAAGGAGATTATCTTTTGTTTTCAGATGTGCCTGCCAATAAAATTTATAAATGGAAAGAAGGGGAAGGGCTCAGTACCTATCTTGAAAACTCGGGGTACAATGGAGAGGATGACTATTCCGAAGAACCGGGATCCAATGGACTAATGGTTAATAAGGAAGGAAAACTTCTTTTATGCCAGCATGGAAACAGGCAGGTGGCCATCATGGATAGAGCTATGGGAAATCCTGCACCGGAATATACATCGCTTGCCAGGTTTTATGAGGGGAAAAGACTCAACAGCCCCAATGATCTCGCCCTATATAAGGACGGGAGTATATATTTCACCGATCCACCTTATGGTCTTCCGGGAAGGGCAGATTCTCCCGAAAAGGAACTGGATTTTTTCGGGGTATATAAAATTGATCCTTCCGGCAATTTAACCCTCATGGCCCGGCACCTCTCACGTCCCAACGGGATTGCATTCAACAATGAATTCAGTAAATGTTACATTAACCTGTCTGACCCGGAAAATCCTGTCACGTTGTCTTTTGATGTGAATCCGGCCGATGGCTCTTTCCGGAATGAAACGGTCTTTTTTGATGCAAAAGAGCTGCTTTCCCAGGGAAAAGGCTTGCCTGATGGTTTGAAAGTCCACCCTGAAACGGACATTCTTTTTACTACAGGACCCGGCGGAGTGCTTATTATCAGCCCCAACGGGAAACACCTGGGAACTATTCATACAGGGAAAGCCACTGCGAATTGTTGTTTTGATGATGAACTGAAATATTTGTACATGACAGCAGATGATACTCTTATGAGGATTGAATTAAAGAAGTAAAAATTTCCTCATACTCCTGCCACTCGTTATCGTGCTCACGATAAATGAATTATCTTTCTTTAAAGCGCTTTCCGGGAAGGGTTTTCCGTGGAAGCATTTCCCTGTAAGTATCTCATTATGCAATGGGATGCTATGATGGTCTAAAAAATCGGGACAAAAAACTCAAAATTCATTAGTAGATTATTCAACATTAACTAAATTAGGGCTTTGAAAAAAAAGTTGGATGTCACATCTGTAAATCAGATGGTTAAACCTGCCTCTCAACCCACCTTTTAAACAACACATCATATATCCCGTAATATCCTTTTCCTTTCTCGTCATTTTCCCGGTACACCAGTTCCATTTTTTCCAGGGATTTCAGGGAACGGTTTACCGTTGATGCGTTCCCAAGAAGGTACTTCATAATAAATTCAGATGAAGTGGGCTGGTACACCTTGTCTTCCAACGCGATGGCCTTCAGAAGTTCCCATTGGGGCTTCGTCAGCATTTCGCGGTAACCAAAGAACACAAACTCCTGCTCCTTCAGGATTTTTGCCGCTTCCTCTTTCCACAATTCCATTTTTATTGTTTTTTCGCTCAAAAGGAATACCCGGTTACAAAGCAACTGAACGTAGTAGGTGTGGGTATCTGCCCAATGCATCATCTCGGTGATCGTCTCTTTATCTATTAATTTAGTATGTCTTGTGAATTGCCGCTGGATAAATTCACCATACACCTGCTCGTCAAGTTTGCCGAGTTTAAGGAATTGGGTACTCCTGAAAAATGGTCGGGCTGGATTGGAAAAAAGCTCTTTCATTAAATGCTGATGGCTCCCTGAAAAAATAAAAACAACATTATTTAACTTTTGAACAAGGGAGCGAAGCCATGCATCAGTGTTTTTTTCCGGATAATCGAGTATCTGCTGAAACTCATCGATGGCAATGACTACCGGTTTGGTGTGATTTTCGAGAAGGGAAAACAGCTCTCCAATGGATTGTCTGCTTGCTTCCGGGGTCGACATTATACTTACTAACGGAGAGCCACTCAGAGGATCATAACTGATGGTGGGTCTGAGGGATTTTATCATGGCCCATGTTTTTTTTCCTATTGTAGTTCTTTCTGAGTATTGGGATACAATGGCCGTGGACAATTGATTCAGAAGTCCGATAAGGGATTCCGTTGGTAAAATATCAAGGTATATCGTGACGTATCTGTTCCTGAGCTGATGAAAAAGATGCCGGATCAAAGCGGTCTTTCCCAATCGCCTGAGGGCAATCAAAGTAGTGGAATTACCCCCTTTGCAGTTTCGGATTAATTGGTCAAGTTCAGCGTGTCGGTTACAAAAATATTCAGGGCCATAATATCCGGTGGTTGGGAAAGGCGTTTGCGGTGTAGTCATTTAAAAAGCTTAAATTATTATATTGCGAATGGGGTAGCACCCTTCGCTCTTTGTGGTTAAAAATAACCATCTTCTGTTAATCGTATGTGATCATATTCCATTTTGCAATATACAATTTTAATATACATTTTGCAATATACATTTTGCAATATACATTCTGCATTATACATTTTGCAATATACACATTATTTTTATATTATGCAATTGATATAGAAATTACATTTTGCGAATCGGTATGAGTATTATTTGCGAACATAAATTCTCTTTTCGATTACATATTTCCCTTTTTTTCCTATAGATTTTGCAATATACATTTTGCCTCATTCAATCATCCTTTACATTATGTTAAACAGGGAGGTGAATTTTGAAATAAACAAAATTTACCCGGAAACCCAGGTCTATCTTTTCACCTTTTTTCCATTAAGAGAGGTAAGAGATATGTTAAATGTTAAAACTACTCACTATGAAAAAGTATTATTTTTTTGTCTTATGCCTGGGATTTATGATTCTGTTTTCCTGTCGGCAGGATGAACCAAACCTCATGGGTACAAACGGGACCCTCACCATCCGGATTGGATTGATGATAGATGATAATGGGTTCCTCAATAATCTGAAGTCCGCCCGTCAAACTGAAAATTTTAAAGTTACTATTTTCAGGGAAGACGGATCGGAGTTCATCCTCTATGAAAACGCCGCTGAAATGCCCGATACGATACAGATGGAACCCGGGAATTATTACGTGCAAGCCCATTCGGACAATGACCTTCCTGCGGTATTTGAAAATCCATTTTATCGGGGAACGTCTGAAATTTTTTCGATTGAAAGCGGGAGTCAGCAAACTGTTACCGTAAATTGCATGCTGGCCAATACGGCTGTAAGCGTAGAATATTCAGAGCAGGTGATCAATAGTTTTACTGATTATTCAACTACCGTATCCTCGTTATCCGGTTCCCTGGTATTTTCCAGGGAAGAAGCCCGGCTGGGCTATTTCCGCACATTACCCCTGGAAATACGGGCTGAGCTCCTCTATCTCAATCCGGATGGTACCCAAAACAGTAAAATACTCTCCGGGAATATCCCTCAGCCAATTGCCGGGAGACATTATAAAATAAGGGTGAATACGGGGATAGATTCCGGCAATTCAACTTTCCTGATCCTTCAGGATGAAAGTGATCCGCCCGTAGAAGTGATAGAACTTTCAGATCAGGACATTCCATCCCCATCCGGGGCAGTTGGATTTGGGGACATTCTGATCACCGAGATAATGTTCGATCCTACTGCCCTGTCCGATACACAAGGTGAATGGTTTGAAATTTACAATAATTCAGATCAGGCGATAAACCTTCAAAGGCTCGTTTTCACAAGGGACGAGGTAAATAAACATACGATAAACGACTCGATCGTACTGCAGCCCGGACAGTTTTATATTCTGGCCAAAACCGATTTATCCGTTGCGCCGGCAAAGGGGTACATTTATGGATCCTCTGTCACCCTGCCCAATACAGGCGCTGAACTGGGCATTTATAATGAAGATGCGGGAACAGAAAGAGGGACATTAATTTTCTCAGTAAATTATGGAAATACCGGATTTCCTGCTCCTGCCGGGGCTTCCATTAGCTTGAATCCTGAAAATTTCAGTTCGACTGAAGCGGTCTTTGGAAGTTCATGGTGCACATCAATCACTCCATATGCCTCAGGGGACCTGGGAACGCCCGGAATAATCAATGATGCATGCCAATGATTCATTGCCAATGGATATCAATATATGCCTTATTCGCAAAACACAACGCAACCTTTGGTTTAAAAAATCCATCCTCTCTATTCATACCTCTTGACAATGATCATTTTATATAGTACATTTATCTCTTAAAACCCCTCAACCATGAAAACACTTCACAAACTCGGAACGGCGCTGATCCTTTTCTCGTTCTTTGCCGGCTTTAATTCCTGCGAGAAGCCAGAAAGCGAAAGCACCCAAAAAGGAAAAATTGAAATCAGTTTTGATCTTAACGACCCCGGCATATTAAAGTCTGCCGAAATCGACAGTTCCAATGAAAAAATGGCGCATCTCCTCCTAACCATTTTGAACAGCGAAGGGGTAACGGTAATGGAAGATGAAATAGTACCCATTTACCAATTCGGCAACGGATATATGACCGGCAAAATTGAAATGGAACCGGGCAGGTATTCCATGACCAAATTCCTGGTCATCAGCGAGAGCAATAAAATACTTTTTGCAGCACCCCTTACAGGTTCTCCCAGGGCATACCTAGTTTCAACTCCATTGCCCTTAAAATTCGCAATACGTCCGGAAGAAACTACCAGAATTGTCCCGGAAGTACTTCCAATTGGCAATTCCCAACCATCTGATTTTGGTTATGCGAATTTTGGGTTCCAGATCGTTAACCCACTTCCCTTTTTTGCCTATGCAATTATCGACAACCCCTTAAGTATGCGTCCATCCCAGATGACTGACGCACTTCTTAAGGTTTACACCTCCGATGGCTGGAGCCATGAGTTCAAGCTTCAAACAAAAATCAATAAGCTCATCGTTCCTGCCGGAGCCGGTGTTTATACTTTTCAGGTTATTAAAGAAGGATTTGAAACGCAAAAATTTGAATTTACACAAAGACAGTTAAAGGAAAGTTCTGAAAATAACCCCATTGTTTTTAAATTTCCGTGGGGCCCAGTGACCAATCCCCTGAGAATCCAGCCCGGTCCTATGGAGGGTAAAGATGCCATGATTACAGATCTTGCCCCGGAAAAGAATTTTGGGGATTTTCCATTTTTCGAAGCTACTTTTAGATCTGAAAGTATTTTGACCGTGATGCGCACTACCATGAGTTTGATTCATTTCCGCCTGAACGAACTACCGAAATCAGCACGTATCGACAGTGTTTTCCTTTATTTGTCCTTCGAAAAACCCTACTACGACAGCATGATGTACGCTGGAAACCTACCGCCTGATAGCAGGGGACTGGTCCTTCAGCAGATTACTGAACCCTGGGAAGAGGGTGAAGTAACATGGGCAAAACAACCACAAACAATCAAGGAAAATCAGGTCAGAGTTCCATTTATGCCTCATTTAAGTACCAATAGGATCAGGATCAACGTTTCCCCATTTTTTATCTCTCTGTACGATAAACCTGCTTTTCCCAATTTCGGGATGATGCTTAAAATGCCTGAACCTAAAGACTGGCAAGGCATGAGGTTTGCCTCGAGTGATTTTGGCCAGGCACAACTGAGGCCGATGCTTGAAGTCTTTTACACTTCGGTTAATTGATCTTTCGGGCCTTCAATTATGTTTAATAGAAATTAATGGCCCCTGGGGCGGTCTAAAAAGCCTTATGCTTATTTGAGTTGCTTACAAAGATCAGAAGAGGAAAAATTTCATAACGATTTATTTTTATTTTTAATAAAATTCCTTATTTTTGCATCCCGAATTTTCAATTAATCAATGGCATAAAAATAATTTAAGACAATAGATAATGGCAAATCACCAGTCATCAAAAAAGAGGATCAGGCAAAATGAGACAAAAAAACTCAGCAATAAATACTATGCGAGGACCATGCGTAGCGCCGTGAAAAAATTGCGCAACACCTCAGAGAAAGCAGAAGCTGAAGAACTTTATCCAAAGGTGGCATCTTTTCTTGACAGACTTGCCAAGAAAAATGTAATTCATAAAAATAAAGCATCGAATTTAAAATCGAGCCTGCACAGCCATATTGCATCTTTGTAAGCATAAGTCATCTATAATATTTGGACAGGGGGAAAATATTGAATTTTCCCCCTGTTTCGTTTTTAATAAATCATCACCTGGCAGAGAATTCATTTGTTTTTTCATAAAGGAGAAACAATCTTATGAATTACAAACTCAGTATTAAAAATTGGAGCGTTGAAGACCGGCCCAGGGAAAAATTTCTTCAGAAAGGAGTGAACAGCCTAAGTGATGCGGAACTCCTTGCCATCCTCATCGGATCCGGGACAAAAAATTTCACGGCCCTTGAATTGTCAAGGATGATCCTGAATTCTGTGGAGAACAGCCTTTATGAACTTGGGAAACTTTCTACTCTGGATTTCATCAAGGTGAAGGGGATAGGCAATGCAAAAGCCATCTGCCTTCTCGCCGCTATTGAACTGGGCAGAAGACGTACCTTAAGCATCCCTCCTGCCAGGATTAAAATTGGCAGCAGTGCAGATGCTTATGCAGTTTTTCAACCCATCCTCGGAGATTTGTCGCATGAACAATTCTGGATACTGATCCTGAACCGCGCCAATATGGTAATCGACAAACGCCTGATTAGTTCCGGCGGAACATCCGGAACCGTCATTGACACAAAAATTATCCTGAAACACACAATCGATCGCCTCGGAGCCGGAATCATCGTCTGCCACAATCACCCCTCAGGAAATTTAAAACCGAGTGAAGCCGATAAAACCATCACCAATAAAATACTTCAGGCGGCAAAGATGATGGATATTTCTTTCCTTGATCATATAATTATCGGAGATAAAGCCTATTTTAGTTTTGCTGATGAAGGACTGATCTGAATTTTTTTGATATATTTGCTTTTAGTAATAAAGGATTATAACGTATTTTAGTGAACTAACTTCATGAAACTAACTAAAGAAAATTGAAGGTTCTTATTACTATCTTTCTAAGCAGTGTTATCTTCGGCTTCACTTTCCCTGTCGCGGTTTTACGGTTTGACCTAAGCGTGGCAGAAACTATATTATGGACAAATATCGGGGGTTCTTTGGGCATTTTGATCTTCAGCCTGATCTCGAAACGAATTATCCGTTTTTACCGCCGCGATGTCCGTGTGTATATCCGTAAGCTGACTTCAAGGAAAAAACCCGGCGAAGTCGAAAGAAAAATTTTTTCTAAAAGAAGCCGAAGGATTGTACATATTAAGAACCAATATGGCCTCGTTGGCATTGCTTTTATTACACCCGTGCTGCTTTCAATACCGCTGGGGGTTTTTATGGTAGTCAGGTATTTTAACTACAATAAAAATAAGTACCTGCTGCTGCTTGGGTCAAACTTTCTATGGTCTTTATTCTACTCTTTTTTCTATCGTTATTGCTATGATTTTTATAAGCTATATACGGCTACTAAATAATATTTTCCCAAACCCTTGCCCAATTCTTATCCTCACAATCTTTTAACATTTGCAGTACCGTTTTTCCTGTTAAAGGATGAATCCAATCCGGGGCTATCTCCGCCAAAGGCAGCAAAACGAATTTTCTCTTTTCCATTTTTGGATGAGGAATAGTTAGTTCCGGGAACTTAATAATCTTAGAACCAAAAAAAAGGATGTCAATATCCAGAGTCCGGTCGGTATATCCTTGGCCCCTTGTCCGGCCTGCCTGCTTTTCAATGTCCAACAATGAATGCAGCAATTCAACCGGTGCCTGGTGAGTTTCGATCATCAGGCATTGATTAAGAAAGGGGCTACTGCTTGTGAAGCCCCAGGGCGAGGACTCATATTGCAACGATTCTTTAAGAATTTTGCCTGAAGTTTCAGCTATCTTTTCCTTGGCAAACTCCAGGGTTAAATGCCGGTCTCCTATATTGCTACCGGTTATGATAAGTGTCTTCTCCATAATTCAAAAGAACTAAAATTTTTAGAGTTTTACAGTTGTTCCGGGTTTTTAGTTCATTATTGAAAGAATCTTATTACTTTTATGATCCCAATGTTGCTACCTTATAATGAATCTAAAAACAAGATTATGAAAGGCTTTTTCAAATTTACGCTCGCTTCAATACTCGGAATTATTGTAGGACTTTTCCTGTTTATTTTCCTCCTTGCTGCCATTATTGGTGTTGCCACCAGTGAAAAACCGGTTTCGGTTGATCCGAATACACTTCTTGTCGCAAAATTTGACCAACCCATCGTCGACAGGCAACCAGATTCTCCTTTTGACAATTTCAACCCAATGAATTTTATGGCAGATATGAGTTTTGGCCTGGATATGATTCTGGAGAACATTGAAAAAGCTAAAGATGACGATAATATTCCAGGCATCCTTATGGATCTTGACAACCTGTCTGCAGGGATGGCTACCGTTGAAGAGATCAGGAATGCCTTGTTGGATTTTCGGGAATCCGGCAAATATGTCTATAGCTATGCGGAAGTATTCACGCAAAAATCCTACTATCTCGCCACCGCATCCGACAAGATTTTCATGGCTCCCGAAGGAACCATGCTGTTCTATGGCTTAAGTTCCGAACAGATTTTCTTCAAACGGCTGCTCGACAAGCTTGGGATAGAGGCGCAGGTTGTGCGTCATGGAGAATATAAAAGCTTCGCCGAGCCCTTCATTTATGAAGGGTTGAGTGAAGAAAACCGTTACCAGATCAGCCAATACCTAAATTCCCTTTGGGATTTCATGGTTTCCAATATCTCTTCTTCCCGTAATATCCCTGTTAATCAGTTAAACCAACTTGCTGATAACATGACAATCTCCAGCGCCACTGCTGCCCTGGGGCACCATTTTGTCGATTCCTTGATTTACTATGATGAGTTTATAAATTTTATGAAACAGAAAACCGGAACAGAGGATAAAGAGAATTTGAAATCCATTGGTTTCCCTAAATATTTTAAGTCTAAAACTGGTAAGAAAGGTGAAGGCTTTACCCGGGACAAAATCGCAATATTCTACGCCAGTGGCAGCATTGTATCCGGGGAGGGAAATTTAAATGAAATAGGCTCCGACCGCTTTGCCAAATCCCTGAGGAAAGCCCGCAAGGACAGTACTATTAAGGCCATTGTATTAAGGGTGAACTCGGGAGGAGGAAGTGCCCTTGCTTCCGACATTATCTGGCGTGAAGTCAAACTCGCGGCTGAAGCAAAGCCAGTGGTCGCCAGCATGGGCGATGTAGCTGCCTCCGGCGGTTATTACATCGTTGCCCCTGCCACCTGCATTTACGCTGATCCGAATACAATCACCGGATCAATCGGGGTAATAGGGATTATCCCAAACATGAAAGAATTCCTGAACGATAAAATCGGTATTACAACCGATGTGGTGAAAACTAACGAACATGCTGATGCCATCTCTGTGCTCAGGCCTCTTGACCCTGCTGAAGAGCAACAATTGCAACAGGAGATCGGCTCTTTCTACAACACTTTTATCACAAAGGTAGCCCAGGGGAGGGGAATGGAAAAGGAAGCGGTTGACAAAATTGCCCGTGGACATGTATACAGTGCCATTGATGCACAAAAAATTGGCCTGGTTGACAGCCTTGGCGGAATGCAGGAAGCCTTTAAGGCAGCAGCCGACCTGGCAGGCCTGGAAAAATACCGGATTGTCAAGTATCCGGAACAGGTGGACCCTTTCACCAAAATATTCCAGCAAATGACCGGTGAGGCCAGACTAAAAATTTTAAGAAAAGAATTAGGGGACAGTTATATTTACTATAATTACATTGAAGAGGTCAGGAACATGAAAGGGCCTCAGGCGCGAATGCCTTTTTTCATGAATATTTATTGATGAAAGGCTCTCTTCGATATATCCTTCTCCCTTTTTCAGCCCTCTATGGTTTAACCGTGTATATCAGGAACAAGCTTTTTGACTGGAATGTATTGAAAACCAGTTGCTTTACTATACCTGTTATTTCAGTGGGAAACATTACGGCAGGAGGAACAGGGAAAACCCCTCATGTAGAGTATCTCATCAAACTTTTACAGGATAATCACCATCCGGCCATTCTCAGCCGCGGCTATAAAAGAAAAACCAAAGGCTTTATTTTGGCAAAGGATAAACCCTCTCCTCTTGATGTTGGGGATGAGCCGGCCCAGATAAAATGCAAATTTCCTCTTTTAACCATTGCAGTCGATGCCAATAGGACAAGAGGGATCCGGAAAATTTGTGAAGCAAAAAAGAAGACTGATCTGATTATTCTTGATGATGCATTCCAGCACAGGTATGTAAAACCTGGATTATCCATCATGCTGTCTGATTTTAACAATCCGGTGTGGAAAGACTGTTTACTTCCAGCCGGAAGATTGCGGGAACCCCTATCATCTATTAAGAGAGCCGATATTATTATCATTACTAAAGCCCCTGAAAGCCTGAGTGAAAAAGAAAAAACAGCCATTTCAGGGTCGTTCAAATTACGGCCTTATCAGGAACTTTTTTTTACAGGCGTCAAATCAGGAAAGCCCCTTCCGGTTTTTGGCACTTCCCGCTCATGGGATTTTTATTCGCCGGAAAAAAGGAATTCGGAAATATTGCTGATTACCGGCATTGCCCATCCCGGGAATGTTAAACATTTTGCGGAAGTGTATTCACCCTCTGTACACCACATGATCTATCCGGATCATCATTCATTTTCCCTCAACGACATCAGAAAAATTAGAAAAAAATTTACTTCCCTTACTTCAACCAATAAACTGATGCTGACAACAGAAAAGGATGCGGTCCGCCTGCGACTGTTCTGGAAAGAACTCCAGGAGATACAACAGTTCATCTTCTATATCCCCATTGAAGTTTTTTTTCATGAACCCGGGGGTGCTAAATTTAATCAAAAGATAATTGACTATGTTGAAAAAAATAATTGAAACGGCAGATTTTATTAAAGAAGAGGCCGGTATCCAACCCGAAATTGCTATCATTCTTGGAACAGGACTTGGCGGGGTGGTTGATGACATGAATGTCTATAAATCTTTGCGCTATCAGGATATTCCCAATTTTCCGGTAAGCACTGCACCGGGTCATCATGGCCGGCTAATATTCGGTACCCTCGGCGGGAAAAGGGTCATGGCCATGCAGGGTAGGTTTCATTATTATGAAGGATACAGTATGCAGGAACTTACCTTCCCCATCCGGGTAATGAAATACCTGGGTGTGAAATATCTATTTATCTCCAATGCCAGTGGGGGCATGAATCCAGACTTTGAAATCGGGGACATGATGATCCAGGATGACCATATCAACCTTCTTCCAAATCCCCTCATTGGCAAACATTACGAGGAGTTCGGCGACCGGTTCCCGGATATGAGTGAACCCTACGATAAAGAACTGATACGAAAAGCAGAAGTGATAGCTGCAAAAAATAACTTATCAATCCGAAAGGGCTGTTATGTGGGTGTCACCGGTCCAACACTTGAAACCCCGAAAGAATATCAGTATTTTCGGACTATTGGCGGTGATGCGGTGGGTATGTCAACTGTTCCTGAAGTGATTGTAGCGCATCAGATGGGAATACCCTGTTTCGCCCTTTCAATTATTACAGACCTGGGAGTACCCGGTAAAATTGTTGAAGTGTCTGTTGAGGATGTCCAGAGGATCGCCGCGGCCACAGCACCGAAAATGACCCTGCTCATGGAAAAATTGATTGAAATGCTATAAATTCGCCCGTCCCTTAGCAAACGGGAAGTATCCGGAGAGCAAGGCCTTTTTGGTACAGGCTCTGCTTCTTTATCAAACCATTAATTTTTATCAATGTCTCAAAAAGTAAAGAACAACAAAAGCGGCTTTCAAACCTCTAATGTTGTCCTTATATCTGCCTCTCACTTTCTTCATGATGTCTATACCTCATTTCTTGCCCCTGCCCTTCCGGTATTAATTGAAAAATTGCAGATTTCTTATGGCTTCGCCGGTTTACTTTCCGTAATCCAGCGACTTCCTAATTTACTGAACCCCACTATGGGTATCATGGCTGATCGCATGAAAATGCGCTATCTGGTCATCACCACGCCAGCCATAACGGGACTGGCCATGAGCCTCATTGGGATTGCCCCTGACTATATTTTTCTGGCTCTTCTGCTCCTGGTATCAGGAATAAGCTCAAGCTTTTTCCATGTTCCCACTCCGGTGATGGTAAAGAGGGTCTCCGGTGAAAAGCTTGGAAAAGGGATGAGCTATTTTATGCTGGGCGGGGAACTCGCGCGGACTGTAGGCCCTATGGTGATGTACTGGATTATTGTAAATTGGGGCATCGAAGGCAGTTATAAAATGATCCCCCTGGGAATTCTGGCTTCCGCAATTATGTTTTACCGACTCAGACATATTGAAGTTTCTTCGAAGATCGAAAAAGACCTTCCTAAAAACCATTACTTTCACTTATTCCTTCATTACCTGCCTGTATTCATGGTAACAGCAGGGATTACATTCTTCCTGGGTGCCATGCGTTCTGCCCTGAGCCTATACCTTCCGACGTTTATGAGAGAACAGGGGGAAAGCCTGTTTTTTGCCGAATCCTCCCTTTCCGTTCTCCAGCTTGCGGGGGCAATGGGAACAATGATCTCCGGAACCCTTTCGGATAAGCTGGGAAGGACCAAAACACTGTTGATCATTACCATGATCTCTCCTTTTCTGATGCTGCTTTTCCTGAATGTTTCCGGAATATACAAAATACTCACCCTGGCACTTATGGGATTTTTTATTTTTTCCCCGACTTCAGTGCTATTGGCATTGGTTCAGGATCAAAAAACCAACCATCCGGCCTTTCTAAACGGGATGTTCATGCTTTTAAATTTCTTTATTAGTGCCTCAATGGTAACCCTGGCAGGTTTTTTAGCAGATCATATCGGTTTCGACCGAACATTTCATCTGGCAGCATTCTTCTCTTTCGGGGCAGTTTTCATTGTATGGCTTGGAAGAAAAAGGCTGGGCTGAAATTCGGTGCTTCGGCTGCCCTTAAAATTCCCGCTGCGCCTGGTCTCACCCTTTTGCTCAATGAGTGATCGAGGGGACGAAGGTAAACCATCTAATATCCCCTTCTCTCCAGCACTACGGTTTCCCTATACCTTTTCTTTCCGCCATCAAGATGAAAAACATCCAGTTGTCCGAGATATATTCCGGAACTGCAGGGCAATCCTCCCCCATCTTCCCCATCCCAGGCAAAATATCCCTCCTTCCCGAGCAGCTCATTATTGACAAGAATTCTGATTATTCTTCCGGAAGCATCGAACAGCCTGAAGCTCCCCACATATCCTTCCTTTTCCAGAGAATAATTGAAGAGTGCCATATCATTAATCCCATCATTGTCCGGAGAAAAAATCTCGCTCGCAACATTCAAGGTTGAAGCCGAATACCCTCCATCATCCATCTGCGAGTTCTTGTACCCGGGCGTTGCATAGCCGTTCATGAATGAAGATGAGTGCCAGAAACTTTGAGAACCTAAATTTTTATCGAACCTTATCCTTTCCAGGGAAACACCATGATAATCTGTTAACATGGAGAAATGATTGTCGGCAGAAAAACTAACTACATCAATTAAAGTCCCATTTCTGCTATGCATTAAAAGTTTCCCCCCGCCATCAGCCAGATGACAGAGATCGGTGACCTCATAGAGAGATCCCGGAGATTTAATTACATAATGCTCACCTAGGAGGTCAGGCTGGGTGCAAAGGCAAAGGTATTCACCTGGATATAAACAATCTTTTTGTTTGCTTAAAGCATTTTCGGAAATAGGATTTGAACCAGAAGAGGAAAAGGAAACCCTAAGTTCATCCAACGCAATTATTTTTTCAGAGGCATTAAAAATCTCAATAAATTCGGGACTACCCGTATAAGGGGCGAAAAGGATTTCACTAAACAATACATCCATAGGCTCGGGGAGCTGAGGAAACCCAAAAATTATGGGTTTATTTAAATAGCTCCTGTTTTCGTTACAATCTTTTACCTCCTTTTCCCATCGGTAAATATTTCCGGATCCGGTAACCGGTTTGTCAAACTTTACCACCACCTGGTCATGAAATATATTACTAAAACTTATTGAAGAGGGAGATTGTAACCCTGAGAGGGATTTCATCTCATCGCAAGTTAGTGTCACTTCAGGACTCAGTCCTTCGGTAAAATTAAGCTGAAAGCTGCACGAATCAAGGAATGTAAGAGGTTTCAACCAGGGAGGTTCAGTATCCCGATAAATAATGTGCGGGGTACTCCGGTATCCCGGAGAACCACCCTCGCTACCGGAGGAGTAATCCCAATTGGAGCGATTTTCACAAACATTCTCCGGATCTAGTTTTTCGACCGACCAACCCCCATTTGATTTAAAGGGATCTTTATACCAATTCGGATCATAACGACAACCAGCAATGGTATCTCCCATCCTGTTAAGAATATAAATATCTCCTCCTGAATTATTAAGGAAATTAGGCGATCCTTCTACCTTATAAAATCTATTTCCGGGGATATTCTTGAAAAGATCTGACTCGCTGATAACCATAAATGATTCTGGTTCAATAAAACAATCAGGCAACAGCCATTCTTTCAATCCTGAAATGATCCTCCACTCTTTCAGCCTTACAGGGTAGGCAGACCGGTTGTAAAGCTCAATATAATCCGCCTCAGGTAGGTATACCGGGGGCGTGGGATCGAACATCAATTCGCTGAAAATAACATCATTTTTTTGGGGTAGATAAAACAGGATATCCCTTTCTACCTCATCGGGATTCATTTTCATGTCCCTAAAATTTTTCAGGATCAAATGATACTGTTTTCCATTAATCAATTCATTATCTAATTTAATCCTGATTTTATTCCCCGTGAACTTTACGGATCCTCCTTCACTGTCAAGGCTCCAGGAAAAATTGTCTGTAGGGTATATGTCCTCGTTGAATATTGCATGTATCTCACTCCCTGAAAGGAAATCAATTTCTTTCAGGACAGGGGGCAGTGTATCCATTAAAAATACACCCTTAATGTTAAGGGCATCAAACTTCAGAAGTCTGTCTTTGGTGGCAGTATAGGAATATCGGATGCCAAAAAAGTTGCCGGCTGGTAATTCCTTTCCTGGAATGCTCATTTCTGCGATCAAATTCATCCCTTCAGCCTCACATGCTCCGCTAATGGTCAGTTTCTCATCCTGTGAATACTCAATCAGGAACCTGAAATTCCGTTGGTTTACCTCCTCTTCCCAGTTAAATCCTGTGGAGCACAAACTTTCCAGCTTGGTATCACTTTGCCTGTATAGTGTGAGGATATCATCAGATAACAGGAGGTTTACACCTAAAATAAGGGCTTGATTGGATTGACTCCCATCCATGTAGAAGGCTGGATATTCTGACATGAGATAAACCGCAAAATTATTGGAAGCAGATGGCCGGTAATTGTAGTTTAACAGAAACTCAAAACTGAATGCACTGTTTTTATCCAGTGCATCCATGCCCAGACTAATCCTGTCGGTGCCATTTTCAGGATTGTCAAAAATATGACACAAAGAATGTTGGCCCTGAAGGGAATTTTCCTTGCATATACTCCAACAGTCCGGCGGAAATTGTTCCCAGTTAATAAGGGTTCCGTTTTCGAAATCAATTTCAAGTTGCCCCATTAAAAAATAAGGACAAAATGAAAAAAGCATGAATAGTTTTTTCACTTTGCAAAATATTTTTACGAATTTTGGGGTTTTAATCCGGAAGGTTAAGCTGCAATAATCTATAAATTTAAAAAGTTTTTTCGGATTGAGCTGTAAGTTTTTAAATAAATTTTAGAAGTATTTTTCAAATTGTGATTTTACGCACCTTAAATTTCCCTTTATTATGAAAGTAGCTGTTGTTGGTGCAACTGGTTTGGTCGGCACCGTTATGTTAAAGGTTCTTGAAGAAAGAAATTTTCCTGTTACTGAACTTCTTCCAGTGGCCTCAGAAAGATCTATTGGCAAGGAAGTTGAATTCAGGGGTAAAAAATATAAGATTATTGGAATGAAAGAGGCGATCGAGAGGAAACCCGCTCTGGCAATATTCTCAGCAGGTGGTGGGACCTCCCAGGAATGGGCACCCCTTTTTGCAGCTGCAGGGATTACCGTAGTGGACAACTCCTCAGCATGGAGAATGGATCCCACCAAAAAATTGGTAGTCCCCGAGATCAATGCCGACATTCTGACCAAAGAAGATAAAATTATTGCCAACCCCAACTGTTCAACCATTCAGATGGTAGTTGCCCTGGCCCCTTTGCATAAAAAGTATAAGGCAAAAAGGCTTGTGGTCTCCACCTATCAATCCGTTACCGGCACCGGGGTCAAGGCGGTAAAACAGCTCCATAACGAAAGAGCAGGGATTAATGATGTCATGGCCTATCCGCATCCGATCGACAAAAATTGCATTCCCCAGTGCGATGTTTTTACCGAGAATGGCTACACCAAAGAGGAAATGAAACTCGTAAACGAGACAAAAAAAATTATGCAGGACGATAGCATCCGGCTCACTGCCACTGCAGTTCGGGTGCCTGTTGTCGGGGGACACTCCGAAGCTATAAATGTAGAATTTGAAAAAGATTTCAACCTCGATGAAGTGAAGGAATTGCTTAGAAACAGCCCGGGAATCGTTGTTCAGGATGAACCGTCAAAGTCTGTCTACCCCATGCCCCGAAACGCCGAGAATAAAGATGAAGTTTTCGTTGGCCGGATACGCCGGGATGAGACCCAGCCAAACACCCTAAATATGTGGGTGGTTTCCGATAACCTGCGTAAAGGAGCGGCTACCAATGCCATACAGATTGGCGAGTACCTGATGCAAAAAGGGCTTATTTAGGATTTAATGTATTTCTAATACAGGAAATCATTATAAGGATATCTGGCTGCGTGAATTTCCTTCACGGTTGCATAGAGAAATTCCCTGAATTCATCAATATTTTGTTTTTGTTTGGCGGAAATAAAGATGGCCGGTGAATTATTTCTTGCCATCCAGCTTCTTTTCAATTCCTCCAGGCTCAGATTTTCACGGCTTGCCGGAGTTAAATCATCCTCATCTTTTTGGATGTACTCATAGGCATCAATCTTGTTGAAAACCATGATCATATCCTTATCTCCTGCTCCAATTTCCCGTAGTGTCTGATTAACGACCTGAATCTGCTCTTCAAAATTGGGATGGGAAATGTCCACAACATGGATTAACAGATCCGATTCCCTCACTTCATCTAAAGTCGATTTGAAAGATTCCACCAAATCATGCGGCAATTTTCTGATGAATCCTACGGTATCGGCAATCAGGAATGGAAGATTGTCAATAACTACTTTTCTGACAGTCGTGTCCAGGGTGGCAAAAAGCTTATTCTCGGCGAAAACTTCCGATTTGGAAATGAGATTCATAATGGTGGATTTCCCGACATTTGTGTAGCCCACCAGAGAAACCCTGACTAACTGGCCCCGGTTTTTTCGCTGAGTAGCCATCTGCTTGTCAATTTTTTTTAACTGTTCCTTGAGACGGGCAATTTTCTCCCTGATTATCCTACGGTCAGTCTCTATCTCCGTCTCACCAGGCCCTCTCAGCCCAATACCCCCGCGCTGCCGTTCCAGGTGGGTCCACATCCTTGTAAGTCTTGGTAAAAGATACTGATATTGGGCCAGCTCAACCTGTGTTTTTGCATGAGCCGTTTTAGCTCTGCCCGCGAATATATCCAGAATGAGGTTCGTACGGTCGAGGACCCTTACCTGTAATTCCCTTTCGAGGTTCCTGAGTTGTGTTGGGGTCAGTTCGTCATCGAAAATGACAATATCTATTTCTTCCTCCTCAATAAATTGTTTTATTTCAGAAAGCTTTCCTTTTCCAATTAGGGTCCCTGGGTTAACTACATCAAGTTTTTGGGTGAATATCGCCAGGGGAACAGCCCCAGCAGTCTCTGTGAGAAAGGCCAGTTCATTAAGATACTCCCTGACTTCCTCAGCACCCTGATCCCTGTTGATAACGCCAACCAATACCGCCTTTTCAATAATAGCTTGTGTTTCAAACATTTCTCCCATATAGAAATAAAATTCAAATTTAAGTTGCAAATATACAAACAAATGATATTCCGGGAAGGAACATTTCTATGCCTTCAATGAAATTACTATGATCTAATAATGCTTTTGGTGTGGTTTTTGTTTTAATTCAAATAAAAAAACATATTCATACCAAAAACCCTCTTAAAATCAAACATTAAAGGTTTTCCCCATTTTCGTTTGAATATAATTATTTTATTCACTATTTTTAGACCCGTTAATTCAAAAAGATCATGGAACCAAAAAAATCTAAAAAAGCAGATCTTGAAAGAAGCAGAGGTATATTCCTGGAAATAGGATTAATCCTGGTGCTTGCCTTAATGCTCATTGCTTTTGAATGGACTTCCCGTCCGGATAAGAATGCCAATGATAACCTATTATCTGAAGCTACTTACGAAGTGGAAGAAATGCAGGTGACCCGACGGGAAGAACCCAAACCGGAGCCTGAACAGCAACAAAAGGTTACTGAAATATTAAATATCGTTGAAGACGATGTGAACATCGACGATGATTTCGACTTCGATGTTGAAGCTGATGCCTCAACCGAATTCGAGTTTACCGGTTTTACCGATAATCTTGAGGAAGAATTCGAAGAAGAGCAGACTTTCTATATTGTTGAGGACATGCCAACCTTTAATGGCGGAGAACCTGCTATTGAATTCCGGAAATATATTGCGGCTAACCTTCGTTATCCCGAAATAGCAGCAGAAAACGGAATCAGCGGCCGGGTAATTGTTCAGTTCGCTGTAAATTCCAAAGGTAAGGTTGTGGATGCTGTAGTTGTAGCAGGAGTTGACCCTGCTCTGGATAAGGAAGCTATGAGGGTAGTAATGACTTCTCCTCTCTGGGCCCCTGGGAAACAAAGGGGAAAACCAGTAAAGGTTCTGTTCACCTTCCCGATTAACTTCGTGCTTCAGTAGATCTACCAAAGCATCAATCGAGGGGCTTGAGAATTATGAGGAGCCCCACTCTCCTTAATTTAGGAGAGATTATAAGGGTAGGTATATTCCATTAGTTCCATATTCATCTTTTTCCATTAATAGGATAATCTATTGATGGATTTTTTTTGATCAAAGCCTCATTCCTTTTTTTTTGATGCTTTTGGTTTGATTTTTGTTTTGCTTTTCTTAATAATCTTAATAAATCCTTCTAAAAAATCGCATCTCTCCTTTTCTTTGAATTTAACTGTTTCTATTCACCCTTAATTCAACAGATCATGGAACCAAAAAAATCTAAAAAAGCCGATCTCGAAAGAAGCAGAGCCATTTTCCTTGAAATAGGTTCAATTCTTGTGCTTGCCCTCATGCTCATTGCTTTCGACTGGAACTCCAGCCCTCAAAAGAATGTCAGTGATAACCTCATATCAGGAAAACCATATGAGGTACAAGAAATTCAGATTACCCTACGGGATGAAACTAAGCCTAAACCTGTGCAACAACAAAAAGTGATTGAAATTTTGAACATCGTTGAAGACAATGTGAAGATAGAGGATGATTTCAACTTCAATGTAGAAGCTAATGAGAAAACCCAGGATGACTTCAAGGGATTTCCCATTATGAGAGATGAGACGTTTGATGATGATACACCCTTTGTGTCCGTGCAGGATATGCCCTCTTTTAATGGCGGGAATCCAGCTATTGAATTCCGGAAATATATCGCAGCTAACCTGCGATATCCCGGAATAGCAGCAGAAAACGGAATCAGCGGACGTGTCATTGTTCAGTTCGTTGTAAATTCCAAAGGGAAGGTCGAGGATGCTCAGGTTTTAGCTGGAGTTGACCCCGCTCTGGATAAGGAAGCTCTGCGGGTCATAATGTCATCCCCTCTCTGGACCCCTGGTAAACAAAGTGGAAAAGCGGTGAAGGTTCTGTTCACCTTCCCGATTAACTTCATTCTTCAGTAAAATCTCTAAAGTTTTTTGGTAAACTTTTTTGTCCGCGATTTGGCAAAAACTTATTCCTACTGAAACATTCGACCGTAATAACCGTAAATGTCGGGAAAAAGAGTTCAATGCCAAAAATTTTTAATATGAACAAGTTATTTCTTTTCCTTATTTCAATTCTTTTCCTGGGATCATGCGGCTCCGTAAATAAAAAAATACAAAGAGCAGACTATGACGGAGTAATCGATAAAATGGTTAAGCAATTGATCAGGAAACCGGACAATGCTGAAAATGCTTTAGACCTCGATAAGGCTTATAAGCTCGCCAACGAGAGGGATCTGGAAAGGGTGAAATATCTCAAAATGGAAAACAATCCAAACAATTTCGATGAGATTTTTCGTCGTTATGAGACATTGAAAGCAAGGCAGGCAAGGGTAAGAGTTGTCCTCCCTTTGTCCTTTGAGGGTCGGCAAATCGATTATGCCTACGTGGATTACGATGCAGAAATAGTGGCTGCGAAAAGAAAGGCGGCGGAATACTACTATAATAATGCCCAAAAATTAATGAATAACGGGGATCGTCAATCCTACCGCGCTGCTTATTATCAGCTGGTGCTTGCCAGGGATTATTCCGGCGACTCCTACCCGGGACTTAATGAAATGATCATTGCAACACGATATAAAGGAACAAGCATGGTTATCGTGGAAGTTGAAAGCAGTAACAGAATTATGGTAGCACCTGAATTCCGGGATGAGCTTTTGTCTTTTAATGCACAGGGTCTTAATACGGAATGGATAGAATATCATTTCAGGCATGTAAACGACGATATTGACTATGATTATGCGGTCGTGATCAACCTGCTCGACATCCTTGTCTCACCGGAAGAGGTTAAGAACACGGATGAGGTTGTAAAGAAGGAAGTGGCCAATGGTTTCGATTATGCACTCGATGCAAAAGGAAATGTAATGAGAGACACTTCGGGGAACGATATTAAGATAACCAAATATAAAACCCTTCAGGCCACCTTAATACAATCTTACCAACGAAAAGGGGTGACTATCCGGGGCCAGTTGGAAATTCAGGAGCTTAAACCGGTCCACCGAATGCTCGTGAAGGAGCCCATTGGTGCAGAAAATGTATTTGAACATTCCTCAGCAAGAGCTATTGGTGATCTGGAAGCTTTGAGTCCGGAGCAAAAAGTGATGATCCAGAATGAATATATTCCATTTCCCCAGGACGGAGCCATGATCATGAATACTGCGGAGACCTTGAAACTGGCAATACGGAATGCCCTGTACAACAACCGGCGGTATGTTGAATAGCAGGTAACCAGGGGCTCTTATTTTTATTCCGGCTTTAAAGATTTTCCTGCTTCCGGGAATGTAAGTCTTCGCAGATGGGAACTTCCATGCGGCAATAAAGTTACTTCTTTTTCATGGCCTGTACCGTCAATCATTTTACCCTGAAGTCCAATAGATGGATTCACCCATGGATTCAACGAATCGGTCTGATGTAATTGGACCCGTCTAAAAGGCAAATCCCTGCGGATGGACAGGTTCCATGAGGTTTCATCTTCTTTTGGAGTAATAAGATATTCATTGAATCCACTTTTCACACCGCTAATTAGTTCCAGTTCATCTTTAATCTTTGTGTCTGCCGGAATGGGCAGCGAGAAAACCAGCGGTCCATATGAATAGTATAAGCTGCTGTCGTGATCGGTTTTTAGTTGTACATCAAAATTGAAGTCCACCAGTATTTTCTCATCTCTACTCCATTTCTTGGATATAGAAATAAATTGGTCATTTTCTTCGATCAACGCTTTGCTACCGGCATCCACTGTAACATTCCCTGCTCCTTCCGGTATGCGGATGATCAGCTTAAACTGCACGGGCTTGTCGGCTTTGAGAAGAAAGACCACCTGATCGTCAAAGGGATACAGGGTTTCCTCTTTCACTTTCACAGGTACGCCGGAGATGCTGGTTTCCATTGTTGACGGACCGAAGAGCATGGCAAATAAACCAGGTTCAACATTCAGGAAATACCACATCCCATCAACATAATAAGGCATAAGCCGGGTGGAATTGAGGGTGCAACAGGCTGCCGCTCGATGATAACCGGCATAGATGGTCCGCCCGTTAAGATAGACAGTATCGGAGGCAGTATATTGGTTGTCGCGTCCCAGGTACTGCACGGCTATATTCTTAGGATGAAAGCGCGCTGCCTGCGCAGCATTGAATACCGTATTTTCAATCTGCCCGGCAACATCAAGCGATCCGCCCCAGGCCAGAATCCGGTTCCAGGCCATGACCCCCTGGGTCATTGAACAATACTCGCCGAGAGTTTCGCCTGTTCCCATTCTTCCACGTACCAACTCATCTCCAACCAGGTTTCCTGCCGGAGAGGTGTGATAAGCCAAACGATCCAATGCAGTTACGGCAGCAGTGGCAAAATCTTCTCCTCCGGTCAGTGCCGCACAAATTTGGGGACCATGTAAGCCTTCTACAATGTGGGGCGTATGGGTATGGAATACCCGACCTTCTTCCAATAAGGCATTCAGTTGCATATCATCATCCCGGACTTTATTATTTGAGTAATCACTATAAAACCACAGCAGGCCCTCGCGGTATTTTTCATTTCCGGTGAGCCGGTATAGCCATTCCAGGGTATCCAAAAACCCAATGCCATGGGACACCCCCCCGTGGTTATCTACACCCGGTCTGCCAAAATAGGTGCCAATTTCTTTCCTGTAAGTATTCAGGGTGAGGGAAACTGCTTTCTCTACTGCTGCCAATACTTCCCTATCGCCGGTAAATTCATAATAGGCGAGCATGGACTGAAATATGCGGCTTTGCGTCCATAGTTCCCCGTCAGCCCCTTCTTTGGGATAGCGGGCTTCCGGTGTATAAATACCAATGTAACCGCCGTTTTTCTTTGCAGTGGCGATAATGTCTTCCATCCACTTTTTGGCCCGTTCCTGGAATGGTTTATGATCCGTTAGAAAAGCCAGCCGTACAATGGCATCTTTCCAGTAGCCTTCGTGTTCTCCCGCCCACCATGCCGGCTGACTGCCTTCTACTTTCCCGCGCATAATTTTAACATTCCCGGGTTTCCGCTCCTGTTTGGCGAAAAGTTCAAGCGCCACATTTGGCCAAATGTGTTCGTACGAACCCGCGAGGCCCTCTTCAATATCAAGGCGCATCTGTTCCCTGATCCAGCCTTCGGGTTTCACACTTCCCGCGGATAAGGGAATTAGGGCAAGCTCACTAATGGCTACATTCTCTTTCTGTTGTCGGTTATTTCCCTTTGGAGATGTTTCACATCCCATTGTAAGGACCAGGAAAGCTGTGAGTGTGAATATTAAATAAATTCCGTTTCTCATGTTTTTCAATTTTTATATATCATTGAGAATTAATATTTTTCAATTCAATTGAATGCTCATTCAGGCACAACCTTTCTCATTCTTCAGAAGGTTCTTTAAACGTTCGTTCTCTTTTTCCAGCTCTTTGATTTGTGGATCTGCATCATATTGTATGCCACATTTCGGAAAATTAACAAACTTTATCTGCTCAGAAAAATTGTAATGATCAATCGCTAAACTTAAAAATAAATGAATTGGATTTGGAAAAGCTGTAATATACATTTTCCCGTCATAACGCACTGGTCTTACTTTTATAACTCATTTCTCTCCAGTCTTAAATTCACTTATCATTACTAACTGATCAGACAATCCAGTCGAATCATTCTGCCAAATCGAGTAGGTAGAGGGATTACTCCCTCGCCCTCTCACACCACCACGCATGCTTTCGCACGAGGCGGTTTCAATTAATAGTTTAACCTAACATAAATTAATGACAAATTAAATAAGTTATGTTCTCTAAACCAAGAGTTATCCATTGCTTGATGTATTTGAGGAGCTGACGATTTGCGCCACCAGCCTTTTCCTGACAAAGCTATAATCCACGATTGATAAGTTTCTACCCCTTGTTTCTTTAAGAATCGGACTAGACCTATAGTTCGTTTGGTTTGCTTTATCCTGAAACATCTCAATTTTCTGCGTATCCAAGCATCTAGCTCCCGGAATAATCCCTTGCTTTTAGTGTATTTGAAGTATTCAAACCAACCTCTAAGTTTTGAATTTATTTCCGAAACAATTTGCTCAAAGCTAACTCCCCTATTTCGTTTAGTAATCTTACGAATAGAGTTCTTGAAACGCTCAACATTATCTCTTGCAATGATGAAATTACCATCTTTTAAAATGATATGACCTAATAATACAGTTTTATCTACATCACAAACATTACTCTTTTGTTCATTGACTTTGAGTTTTAATTTGCTTATAATAAATGTACTGATAGATTCCTTTACTCTTTCGCCTGCTTTCTGACTCCGTACGTAAATACTAAAATCATCTGCATAGCGCACAAAACAATGATCTCGCTTTTCCAGTTCTTTATCCAGTTCGTCTAAAACTATATTGGATAATAATGGAGATAAAGGACTGCCTTGCGGTGTCCCTTTAATACGTTGTGACTGATTAAACCTCCTGACAAAATACCACTGCTGCAAGTACTTTCTTATCAATCTGAATAAGGATTTATCCCCTATCATTGTTGATAATTGATACATTAAACGGTCGTGGTTTACTTCATCAAAGAAAGTTCTTCATATCGATATCAACGACTACATTTCATAGCCTTCTGATTACATATTCTACTGGCCTTCTTGTAAGGCCATATGGGCATTACGCCGTGGGCGGAAACCGTAAGCTATTTTCAGAGAATCCTGGCTCATAGAGCAGGACTTAGCACCTGAGCTTATCGCTTGCTGGATCACCCGGTCTTTTACCGTCGGTATCCCAAGATTGCGCTTACCTCCACTTCGGGTTTCGGTATTTCTGACTTGTTTTACTGCCTTGCGGCTTATAATTACCCTGCATCAATTGTTTGAGTAAGCAATTGCTCACCTTCCTATTGAGTACCATTCCGGGAAACGAGCTTACAGGGATTTGGTCAATACCTGCCACTCCTTTGTTCTTCTTCACTTGCTTGCATAGGCTCGTTGCAGGTTAGCTGACCTGAACATACTATGGCCGTAGTCAAATTTCCTGCTAAGGCTCGTCCTTGTCGTTTCCTCTTTACCTGTTACTTGCCACTCTTTTCCTGCTGGTCGTGCGGTATACGTCCTTACGACTTGTCTGAAGAGATAATAGCATTCCATTCGATGTTCCAATGAACAGGTCTTGTCTGGTATCCTATAGCTTGCTTCGGTGCTCCATAAATACAAGTGAGTAAACTGACTGTTCCTTAAATTAAAAGATTCAGACCTTCGCTTAGCTATTCCCGGACACGGGTACTATGGCGTCTGCTGACTTCTTAAAGCTTTCGCCATTTGCTTGCCTCTCGGCTGGCATAGCTGTCTATCGAAGCAAGTCTGTAAGACCTCTCGGGATAAGATAATAAACTTTCCTTGAGCTCTGCCTGATTTACTTTGTGAATTTACGGTTGAATTTTGGGCTTTCCCAGTCTATTGCTCGGTTGCCCGCTCATGTAGGCCTTATATCAGATTTCTGTGCGTCAGAACATCAAGTTTGCTGATGGCTTCTTTCAGATTTGTAGTCACCCACAGACACCTTTGCCATTCACTATTACGTTTCCTGTCAACTCGGCACGTAAACGGGGACTTACACCCTGCAAGCTTATTACCATGCCCGACATAAGAAAGGGTCACAAATTTTAAATCTGTAACCCTTTGATAATCTGTCTCTCCTTCGCGATCTTAAGTGGACTGTGTCCACTCTGTAGTTCGCTTCGGCGAGCGGAGGTGGAGCATATCGGAATCGAACCGATGACCTCTTGACTGCCAGTCAAACGCTCTAGCCAACTGAGCTAATGCCCCCTACATTTTCAATTCGCTGCAAAAATATAGGTTTTTTTCTGCAATCCAAAAAAAACGTGAAAATCCCGCAGAACCAATTGAACAATCCCCACTATCCTCCATGCGTTTTGGGCGTAGTCATTGAAATCGATTCAAATCATTTCATTAATCTTCCTCCGGAAAACCTATATTTAATAATATCCTTGGACCCTTTTTTATTGTATTATCCTCCCGACATTTCCCAGAGAATCTTTAGTAAAATATTTTATGCTTTAGGCTGGCATTTCCGGTAATTTCCAGGGCTCTCTGTAATTATGCCTTACCAGTTCCTCGGCAAATTGTTTTGCATTGTAGGGCTCTGTATAGAGTGTGTCAAATGTTGGATGACCATCATGAATGCTAAAACTGTCCGTGATAACAGTTTTTATGGTATCGTTCTCCCCGATATTGGTGAACCTCATATTCTCACCATCCCATTCAAGAGTTTTATTCAACTCCTGCAAACGCACTGCCATTACGCCCATAACCACCATTTCGTTGAATGGTCCGGCCTCTCCAAAATAAGAAACAGGTTGAACCCGGTTTTCAGGGCTCTCCTTGCATGCACGGACCCAGTCCATTTCATGGGATAAATCGACAACCCTCATCTTTTTCGGTGCAGAGGGTGTGCGCCCGGAAAGTAACCACGGATCTTTCCCATAACATCCACAAATCAGTTTGTCCTTTGTTCCATGGAAGATGACCCCACCCCCGGAATCGTTCATTTCCTTACCCGCGGGCCAACCTTCAGGCATGGGGGGTTGCAAGCCTCCATCGTACCATATAACTTCCACTTCAGGAAGTTTCATTTTAATATCTTTAGGTTTAGCTCTTTCAGGAAAAGTCATCCGTACCATTTGAGCATTAGGGGCACTTTCAGTAAGTAAGGTGGTGGAGGTACCTTGTGTCATTATGGGGTACTTAAGCTTCAGTCCGACAAATACAGGATGCAAGATGTGACAGGCCATATCACCGAGGGCTCCCGTCCCATAATCCCACCATCCACGCCAGTTCCATGGCGTATATAACTCATGATACGGGCGCATGGGCGCAGAACCTACGAATAAATCCCAATCCAGAGTATCAGGCACCCACATTCCTTTCTCAGGCCGGCTTAAGCCCTGTGGCCAGATGGGCCGATTGGTAAAGGATTCAACTTTGGTCACTTCACCGATTTCATTGTTCCATAACCATTCGGCAGCCTGACGGACTCCCGGACCTGAGGCTCCCTGATTTCCCATTTGTGTGGCCACCTGGTATTTATCAGCAAGCCTGGCAAGTAATCTCGATTCGTAAACGCTATGGGTAAGAGGCTTCTGGACATATACGTGCTTGCCCATCGTCATACCATGGGCTGCTGCAAGTGCATGCGTATGATCGGCTGTTGCCACCACCACCGCATCAATTGATTTTCCCATCTCATCGTACATCTTTCTGAAATCTTTAAATTTCCTGGCTTTCGGAAAATAATCGAATACCCGGGCACTATATTTCCAATCGACATCACAGAGGCCAATTATATTTTCTGATTCCATGTTTTTCAAATTGGCAAAACCCATCCCACCGACCCCGATGCCGACAATATTTAACTTGTCGCTGGGAGCCATCCTCCCTTTTGCACTAATTATTCCACTCGGCAGAATTGTAAAACCGGCAGCCGCGGTAGCTGCAGTAGCCATGAATTTTCGACGGGACATCCCGGCCATTAGGAGCTTTTTTGAATTATTTTCCATAGGATTAATAGTTTTAAAAAAGGATTAATAGAATGCAATTGTTCGGAAATATAACGATTCACTGGATAATATCAAAAATAATTTTGAAATCCAGGACGTTAAATAAAATAAAAGCTTTTCTCTCAAACGCATTCCTTTATTAACTTTGAATTTCAAAAATCAGTTATAGCCTCTACTCGTGAGCAGATATATCTATGATCTTATAGAAAAGGGTGAAAGCCAAATGCTTGATTTTAAGTTTGAAATCTCCGATGCCAGAAAAATTGCTAAAACCCTGGTCGCTTTCTCAAACACCGTCGGCGGCAAATTACTGGTTGGGGTCAAGGATAACGGAAGGATCGCCGGGATTAGGTCGGAAGAGGAATTTTACATGATCGAATCCGCAGAGGCTATGTACTGTAAACCACCCATAGATTATAAAATAAAGCAGTGGGTAATTGAAGGAAAAACCATTTTGGAGATGGACATTCCCCCAGGTAATGACAAGCCTTATTATGCGCTTTCCCATCAGGGAAAATGGCTTTCCTATATTCGTATGCAGGATCAGAACCTTTTGGTGAACGGAATTCAAATAAGGGTTTGGATAAACCAAAAAAGAAATGCGGGGATTTTTCTCGAATACAAAAACGCCGAAGAGATTCTTCTCCGGCATCTCAAAGAAAATGAATCCATAAACCTCAGCCAATTTTGCAAAATAGCCGGGATCAACAGAAATAGAGCTTCAGATATCCTGGTGAAGCTCGCCAGCATGCAAATAATCAGTATCATTTTCACCGAAAAACAGACATATTACATGCTGAGAGAGCGTCTCAGGTAATGCTACTTTTCAAATTTTGTCAAAAGGGTATAGCTTCCCAGTTTCCCTTTTTTATTATAATTTTCGGTCTTTACCACCCCGGTCCCTTCAGAAATCCATTCCACAGAGGAGGTTTTCATATTTATAATTTTGGTCTTGGATTCTGTGTCATAAGTAATTTTAAAAGTTTCAAATGTCCCGGCGGGAGTGGTAATATTCTCTTTTGCTTCCACCTTGCGGTTCAGGATGCTAATATCCATGCTCATAATCTGCATCCCTCCACTTCGGACTTTTATGTTCATGCCGGCATCGGGAAGTACATCACCAACCTTCATCGAAGAGGGGAAAAGAATGTTGTCGCCGGAAATTTCGACCTCCATATCCTGATAGGCCTGCAACATTTCACTGATATAATCGCTCATGTCAATCTTGAAAACGTTGTTCTCACAAGCAATTTCCATCTCCATATTATTAACCTGGGCATCCTTATCATCATAAATTGTCGATTTGATACCCACTGTCAGCCCCTCAGGAGTAGTTTTTCTGGAGGTGACCTCCTGGACTACCTTTCCGGTTGGTTTATCCTTAGAATCGTAGCTGGTCATTTCCCTTATCGAACCTTCCCGGTCAGGAAAGTACATTTTGCAATCCTGGGCCCCGGACTGAAAGGACAAAAGCAATATCCCAAAGGTGGAGAGTAAAATAGTCTTTTTAATCATTGTTGTAGATTTTTAGTTTTAATCAAATATACGCATTTAGGAAAAACAAAGAATAAAAGAAGAAGGGATTTTCTCTAATTTTTTTGATTGAACATACAAAATTTAATTAATCAAAAGAAAAATCAGCAGTTTTTCTATTTATTTCCACTATATTTCCGGTCCATACTACTCTATTTGCATGAAAGAGCCATCGGATGCAGACATACTTCATTTTCTGGAAACCATACGGGTCAGTTCATCTTATGATTTCAGTGATTATTCCATAAATTCCCTGAAGAGAAGAATATTGAAACTGCAAAATGACCATCAGCTCGAATTAAAGGAGCTTTCAGAAAAAATTGGAAGAGACCATAATTTTTCTGAAGTGGTAGCACGACGGATCACTGTGAATACCACTGAGCTTTTTAGGGATCCAAAGACCTGGATTGATCTAAAAGGGATATTTCTTGATAAAATTTCCCCGTTGGATGGCAAAAAGTTATCTGTATGGCATTGCGGTTGTTCCACTGGTCAGGAGGTATATTCCATGTTGATGTTGTTAGATAACATGGATCTCCTGCATAATTCCGAAGTCCTGGCAACCGATCTAAACACCGATGCTCTGAATGTTGCCATGAAAGGCAAATATAAATATAGGTTTAATATCGAATACGCAGAAAATTTCAGTAGAGTAATAAACGAAGGCAAAAGTCCTGAAAAAAATACCCCTATTGAAAATTATTGCTTCATCGATAAAGTTGGCGACTATTATCAGATGAGAAGCTTCCTGACTGAAAAACCCATTTTTCGAAAGTTCGACCTTGTACATGAGGATTTTGAGGAAAACCAATTTGACCTGATTTTTTGCCGGAATGTGATTATCTATTTTAATATTGAACTGCAGGAAAGGGTTCTTCAACTTTTGCATAAAGCACTCAAACCTGGCGGATGCCTGGTTCTTGGCAGGCACGAAAGTATCGTGGGCAGATTATCAAGACTCTTCGATAAAAAGCAACAATTCTATTTTAAAAAATATCCTGAGCGATGATGAAGTATGAGGTGCCAAAGGCTACCCCAGCCAGCCTAATGGGATTCGGTCATTAGAAAATTGCAGCAGGCTAAAGGGGACCGAGAGCAGAAATAACCATTTACTCTGGATTGGAACAAATTCCCAATACTACCGTATTTATAAAGAAAAAGACTTATTATCCTTTAGAAACCAGCTTTTTGAACCGACGGAGCCTAAATATTATATTATTCCTTCTCATTGCCGCATCAATTATCTCCGAGGCTATCCTGGCCTGGAATGCACAAATGAAAATCCCTTTCCACACCGGAACCCTCTTGTTCTGGATACTGGCAGGCATAGTTTCACTCGGATTTCTTCTTTTTCTTAATTTTCAAATCAAGGGAAAAAGCGATATCGACAAAGGGGTAAATGACGAAGCTAAAACCGTGGTCTCATCTGATTCCTCTTCTCCAAAAAGCCTTTACACCACTGATGATAATAAATTTAACGCCTCCCTCCTCTTGCAGGGACTGGATAAAAAGAGGAGCGTAGCGGATTTTGCCGAGGCCCTGATAAAAAATATTAATAACGAATTCAAAATTGTCCAGGCGGTTTTTTATGTAAAAAAAGATGAACAGAGATTCACGCCAGCCGCTGGTTTTGCCATTAGTAAAGAATTCATGGATTCCTCATTTATACCGGGTGAAGGTGTAAACGGGCAGGCAGCCCTCGATGGCAAGGTGAAAATAATGTCTGTTATCCCCGAAAATTATCGGCTTATCAAATCAGGACTCGGAAATGGAAGTCCTTCATATATCAGTATTATTCCATTTATGCATGAGAAAGAATGCATTGGAATGCTAGAATTTAGTGCATTCCAGAAAAGAACCGCCGAAAAGATGGAACTCCTGAAAATTCTTAGTGTCAGTGTAGGGCAGATCCTCTTCAAAATAATTCAAAAGAAATGAAAACCCGAACGAAAATAATACAGCTTCTGAGCACCGGGTTGAATGGTTATTTCCTTCTTTTGCTGTTAATCGGGCTTGTTTTTGTTTTTTTAGCCGCCTTGTCTGAAATATTTATTTCCGGATTGGAACTGTCCATCTCATCCTTCAAAAGGATTCATGAGCATCCCTCGCTCTGGATACTTTATCTGATCCCTCCCATTCTTATACTGAATGCCTATATAATTAACCGGCACATTGGCCAAATAAAGGAAGGTTTGGGATTAAAAATTAAAGGCTTGAAAAAGAAAATTTCAACCTATGCGGATCATGTGAATCAAATGAGTCAGGAGAACTATTCGATACCCGTAATACCGGAGGGGAAGGATGACCTTTTAGGTCATGCTTTATATTTTTTACAAGGTTCCCTTCGTGCTACCAGCCGCAAGGAAAACAACCAAAATTGGATATCAGAAGGGCGGGAATTGATATCAAGGATCCTCAGAACCAAAAATAATTTGGAGGAAATGCCCCCTGAAGTTTTAAAATCTCTGACGAACTATCTGGATTTCGTGCAGGGTGCTTTTTATATTTACGAAGAAAGGGATAAACTTCTAACCTGCATGGCGGTATACGCTTTTAATCAACAAAAATATATAGGGCAGACATTTAGAATCGGGGAAGGGCTGGTGGGGCAATGCGCCTTCGAGATGGATTATATTTACCGAACAGAAATTCCGGAAAGCTATCTGAGCATAAAATCCGGCTTACTGGGAGAAAAAAAGCCTGAAAGCCTATTGTTAATTCCCTTAATTTCAGAAGATAAACTTTTTGGCATTCTTGAATTTGCTGCCCTGAACCCAAAAATCCCGAAACTCTCCATTCAATTTCTCCTGGAAATTGGGGAAGAAATTGGTCGTACCCTTTATAATCTTAAAATAACAAGCCAAACCGAGGCTTTACTGAAAGAATCGCAGAGCATGACAGAGGCCTTAAAAAGAAATGAAAAAACCCTCGAAGAAAATGCAAAAAGCATGGAGGCTGCTCAAACTGAACTGCAGGAGTCAAACCGTCAATTAGAAGAAAAAATCCGGGAAGTGGAACTTGTGCAAAGAAGAATGCAATGGCTCCTGAAAAACGCATCAGAAATTACGAGCATCTATGATTCGGGTTGTAACCTCACATACATTAGCCCCTCTGTGGAAAAAATCCTTGGTTACCATACAGAGGAGATGATCCAGGGGAAAAACATTGAAAGGATGAGCCGGGAAGGAGAGACGGAATTTAGGGAAATGCTCCTGGAGGTGATAAAAGATCCAAATAGCTCGCCGGTCATCCAGTATTTTTTTATTACCAGGGCAGGGACTCGCCTGTCACTTGAATCTACGGCAAAAAACAGGTTGAGCGATCCATCCATCAAGGGGATTGTGGTCAATACAAGGGATATCACAGAAAGAATCAGGGCAGAAAAAGAGGAGCGTCTAAAAACTAAAATGCAATCCCTTTCGGAAAATTCACTCGATATGATCATGAGATTGAGTGTTACGGGTCAATTCTTTTATATTAACCCCATGGTGGAACATTATATAGGATGTGTCAGCAATCAAATATTAAATAAATCCCTTTCAGAAGTAACGTTCAATAAATCACTTCACTACTATCTGGAAAAAACTATCCATGAACAAGTCCGTAACCCGGTAAAAACCATTGAAGAGCTGACCATCCCGGTTAAGATTGATAACCGGCTTACTGAGAAAACTCTAAGTATTGATGCCATTCCTGAATTCATTAATGATGAGCTTGAAACCATTTTATTTGTCGGACATGATATCACGGACTCAAAAAGAATTGAAAAGGAGGTCCGGGAAAAGAGTAAAAATATTCAGGACAGCATCGATTATGCTAAGAAAATCCAAACTGCCCTTCTCCCTGAAATTGAAAAAATAAGATCGTTCCTTCCAAAAAGTTTTGTTTATTATAAACCAAGAGATATTGTTTCAGGGGATTTCCCCTGGTTTTACACAGCTAAAGATCATTTATTTCTTGCCGTGGTCGACTGCACCGGACATGGAGTTCCAGGAGCCTTACTCTCATTCATTGCCTTCTTCCTGATGAAAGAGACAATAGAAAAGAACATAGAGGAAAACCCGGGGACAATTTGTAATATTCTGCATGAAAAGTTCAGGGAGACCCTTAAGCAAACTTCAAGGAACGCGGAGGCAAGAGATGGTTTTGATATCGGACTTTGTAAAATTAAAAGAGACTATACATCCATGCAGTTTGCAGGTGCCCACAGACCGATTTACCACTTAAGCGGCGGAGAATTGAACGACTATAAAGGCGACAGGAAATCTATCGGTGGAATTCCACTCCTGTCCCGAACAGAAATTGAGTTTACCCATGTGGATATTGAATTAGCAAAGGGTGATAAAATATTCCTGTTTTCGGACGGAATCACTGATCAGTTGGGAGGGCCATATGGTCGAAAATATACTCCACAAAGGTTAAGGGACAATATCCTTGCGAATCCGGGTTTAACCATGCCACAATTTTATGATATGTACTCCAATAAATTTGAAAACTGGAAAACCGGCTTCAAACAACTTGATGATGTCCTGGTGGTGGGGGTGGAATTTTAACCCTATAGGCCGTTAATTCACCAAACCTTTTTGGATAGTTTTCGTAAACAGATAACTGGAAAATTGATACAGATGCAGACCCCAACAATTTTAAATACAGGCTTTCTCGATTTTGTCTATGAATTCTATAGCAGAGTTTCTTCTGAGGAGGTGGTCATGACCTATGAAGGGGAGATTTCCCATCAGGTTATGAAAACTTTTGTAGATATTATCGACCAAAAAATGAGTAAAGAAGAAGAACCTCTATCGGTCCAACGAAGGGTTTTTCACATCATGGTTGAAAGCCTTCAGAACATTGCCAAACATGCTTTCCGTCTCGCCTCGCCTCATGTATCTGAATTAAACCATGGGATTCTGATGGTAAGCCGGAATAAAGATAGATATTTTATCATCACGGGAAATGTTATTGAAACTAAAAAAGCCGGATCGCTGGAATGCTCTTTAACCGGATTGAACATGCTGAATAAAAAAGAACTGGATGAATTGTTTAAAAACCAACTGCTCGAGGGCAGCATTTCAGAAAGAGGTGGGGCAGGATTAGGGCTTATTGATATCAGAAGAAAAACCGGGAATGAGCTGGAATTTCACTTTATACGCCTGGACGATAGGTACTCCTTCTTCATTTTTATTTCAAGTGTATCCCGTTACTAAAATTTCATTAGAATGAACAATTTAATTATACAGGCGAGCGATGAGAGCCCCTTCATCAATGCTGACTTTGAAAAAGCGAATGTTGAAATACGAGGGAAATCCCTGCCTGAAAATGTTTCATTATTTTATTCTCCACTACTCGACTGGCTGGATGTGAATGCCAGAAATTTAGAGGAGCTGACAGTTAGCTTCAAATTAAACTATTTCAATACGGCTTCCTCCAAGATAATATTGGATATCCTGCTTCTTCTCGAAGAAACAAAAGAAACAGGAAAAAACCCACGAATACTTTGGTACTATCCTGAATATGATGAGGAGATGCGTGATGCCGGGCTGGAATACAGTGAAATGGTTGACCTGGAATTTGAAGCCCTGACCTACATTCCTGAAAATGGATCATGAATCCAATTCCCTGATTGAATGAGCGAGGAAATCCTAAAAGCCCTGATGCAGCTTTTTGCCATCCTGATAAAACAGGATGGCGGGCTGGAGGAAAACGAACTTGCCTTTGTCCGAAATTTTCTTTTTCAACAGATCGGACAAGCTAATAAAGATGAATACCTTGAACTATTTCTAGAAAGTGCAGGAAAAATTTCCGGAAAAAAAGAGTCCTCCGAGAGGGAAAATAAACTGACATCCGTGATGGATTCAGTAAAAATCCTTGGAATATGCCGGAAAATAAACCTCACTTTAAATCAGCACCAGAAGTATATCATGCTGGTAAGGCTCTTTGAACTTGCTGGCGCCAAAAAGGAAATTACGCCACAACGTCTTGCCATTATCAAAACGGCCGCCGATGTCTTTAAAATCCCGGAGGAGACCTTTTACACCATTGAATCATTTCTCCTCGAAAAAGAGTCAGGGGAAAATAGAAACCTTCTATTCATTAATTCGGATAATACCCCACCCGACAATGCAAAGCATATTCATCTTGAATACTTCTCCGGGCAGGTGGTGGTACTAAGGATACCAGAGAACAACCTCTATTTCCTTAGATATAAAGGAGTTCAGGAAATTTTTCTCAATGGCAGGCCGATTCATCCCCAGACCATTAATCCTTTTCCGAAGGGAAGCAATATAAGATTTCCTGTTGATAAACCGGTATTTTATAGTGATGTATCCTCCTGCTTCCTACAGGATAATAATCCGGACCCAATTTCTTTTGTGGTTGATAAGCTGGAATATCGCTTCCGGAATAACCAAACCGGGCTTAGGAATATCAGCTTCTCGGCTTCTGAAGGACAACTGGTCGGAATAATGGGTTCCAGTGGTTCGGGAAAAACAACCCTTCTGAATGTGCTCTCGGGTATAGTCGAACCGTACAGTGGTTCAGTGAAAATCAATGGATCGGATATTAACGCTAAGGGAAATAATCTGTACGGAGTTATGGGATATATTCCTCAGGACGATTTGTTAATTGAGGAACTTAGCGTTTTTGAAAACTTGTACTACAATGCAAAACTATGTTTTCGGGATCTTTCGGAAGAGGAAATCAAAGTAAAGGTAAACGCAATCCTTGACAATCTCGGTCTGATCGATAAAAAAGATCTTAGGGTCGGATCCGTCTTCAACAAAAGCATTAGTGGAGGAGAACGGAAAAGGCTGAATATTGCCCTTGAGTTGATTCGCGAACCTTCGATACTTTTTATAGATGAGCCCACTTCAGGCCTATCGTCCCGCGATTCCGAAAATGTTATTGATCTTCTCAGGGAATTAAGTCTTAAAGGCAAACTGGTTTTTATTGTAATCCACCAACCCTCCTCGGATATTTATAAAATGTTCGATGAAATTGTAATATTGGACGAAGGGGGCTATATGGTTTATAACGGGAATCCGGTGGAAGCCATAACCTACTTCAAAAATCTGGATGCTCAAATCAATAGCGGTATAGCCGAATGTCCCTCCTGTGGCAACGTAAATCCTGAATTGATTTTTAATATCCTTGAGGCCCATCTTGTGGATGAATACGGCCATTATACGAAAGAAAGGAAGGTAAAACCCGAAAAGTGGGAAGCCTGGTTTCAAAGATACAGAAAGCATGAGGAGAGCCCTGCATGGCCCGCTAAATTGCCGGTCAATTTAAAAATCCCCTCCCTGTTAAAGCAATTAAAGATCTTTCTAACACGCGATATCAGATCTAAAATCGCGAACCGTCAGTATATCTTTCTCACTTTGGCCATAGCTCCTGCACTCGCCCTGATCCTTTCCTATATTATAAGGTATATTGCTGATCCTTTATCAAATACATATATTTTTCGGGAAAATGAAAATATTCCCATATATATCTTCATGCTTTTGATTGTATCCGTATTTCTGGGACTTATCCTAAGCGCTGAAGAAATATTCCGGGACAGAAAAATTCTGAAAAGGGAACGCTTTCTGCATCTTAGCCGCTCTTCCTACCTCTTGTCAAAAGTACTCGTACTCTTTCTGATCTCTGCCTTTCAGGCCTTTTTATTTGTCCTTATTGCCAATTCGGTCCTGGGCATTAAAAACATGGGAATATACTACTGGTTTGCCTTTTTTTCCACTGCGGCGTGTGCAAACATGATTGGATTAAATATTTCTTCCTCCTTCAATTCAGCCATCACTATATATATTGTGATCCCATTGATAATTATCCCAATGATGATCCTAAGCGGGGCAATGTTCAGCTTTGGGAAACTTAACCGGTCAGTTAGCAGAATTGATAAAGTCCCTATGTTAGCTGAATTAATTCCCACCCGCTGGTCCTATGAAGCATTAATGGTGAACCAGTTTAAAAAGAATTTTTTCGAGGTCAACTTTTACGGGACAGAAAAAGCGATTGTGAATGCCGATTTTAAGCAATCCTGGTTTATCCCCGAGCTTGAAAACCGGTTGAGGTACCTTCAGGATGAGTACCTCATTAAAGGCAATATAAAGGATAAATCCAATGACTTTCTGGTCCTCGTCAATGAATTGAAGAACGAAAGCGGGCTTACCCCGGCCATTAACACCCCCGATAGTTTAATGATGAATTCTGATGCTTTTAATCCTGCAATAGCGGAGCAATTCGACCGGATGCTGAAAGACCTGAACCAATATTACCTGGGGGTATTCACCTCACAAAACCGGGCCAAAAACAACACTATCAAGAACCTTCTGAGAAACAAACAGGATACCTATTACCAATATCTTGACAACTTTCACAATGAAAGTCTCGCCGATATTGTACGCAAAATATATGAGAAGAAAAAAATTGTGGAATTCAATCATCGGCTCATTCGCATTAGCGATCCAATATTTTTGGATCCGGAACCAGAAGGTCCATGGAGCATACGAACGCACTTCTTTGCACCCCAGAAGCATTTTTTGGGAAAATATTATGATACCTTTGGGTTTAATATGGTGATTATCTGGATTTTTACAAGCTTTTTCTATGGAACCTTGTATTTTGAAGTGTTTAAAAAAAGAAAAAGAAAAGTTTATATTTGAAAAATAAATCAAACACACTATGAGCAAATTAAGAGTCTTCCTATTGCTGATCCCCCTTCTCGTCCTCTCCTGCCAGTTCCGGACAAATGAACTCAATATGCCCGGTTACGAGCTGTCTCAGGGGGAAATAGAGATTCCTGCACAGGCCATGGAGGATATCATAGACAATATCAGCTCTCCGATTGAAATGGCCGCTTTGATAAAGGATCTGGGGGTTCCCTTTTCCAATAAATATCTGATCAATCTGGACGACATCAATTCTTACGCTACCAATTTCAGAATGGCATATAATTTAGGTATTCTCGGAGCCGATCTCGGTTATTTAAATGTTTACGAAAAGACCGGTGCCGCGGTAAATTACCTTTCAGCTATAAATAAACTCGCCGATGCCCTGAAAGTTAGCCAATTCTTCGATTTTAGTACCATGAAACGCCTTGCCACGGGAAATTCAAATTTAGATTCACTGATGTACCTTTCTGTCCATAGCTATAATGAAATGGACAGCCATCTGAGGAAAACGGACCGCAGCAACCTTAGCGCCCTGATGGTCGCCGGTGTATGGATTGAAGGGATGTTCCAGGTTACCCAGGTCGCTCTTCAGAAACATGATAACTTGCTTGCAGAATATATTGGGGAGCAGAAACTCATCCTTAATGACCTGCTGCTTATCCTTAAAAATTATGAAAGGGACGAACAATTCGCTGCACTGATAAAAGATTATGAACTGATAAAGGCAGACTTCGACAAGGTGATTATCACCTATGAAATAAATGAGCCTAAGGAAACTGTAGAAAACGGGGTCCTGGTAATCGTTCAGAATGAAAGCTCTGTTGTCGATATTTCCAGGGAGGTGCTGCATGATATCATTCAGGTAACAGAAAGAATAAGGAACAAACACCTTATGATGTAAACGCTGAAAACATGAAAACCAAAATCCTCCATAATTCTTTCGCGACCCATCATCAAATTGAAAAAAAATATTCTGATGAACACGACCTTTAAAATCACTTTAGTTATTTGCCTGTCATTCTTCACTTTGGAGCCGATTGCCTCGCAGGACATTCAGTATCTTGTCCACGAGTGTGCTACCGCAGCCGGTGAAGATGCTATCTATCTTAAAGATTTCATCGTCGATCTTGAAGCAGTCCGGACCGGATCTCCTGTGCCTGTTTACCGCCAATCCCTCGCCTTAAGAAAAAATGTAACCTACCGGTTTCATCTTTGCAATCTGGATGATTCCGAAGGGGAAGCCATTTTACGCCTGTACGAAGAGGCGAACCTGATTCTATCTACCTGGGATGCTGCCAGCCAAAAAGAATATAAAACCATCAACTTTGTCTGCAAAAAATCGGGATTTTATACCGTTATAATCAGCATGAAAGAGGGAAAAGCAGGCAAAGCGGTAGGGGTCATGGCCTATGTGAAATGAAAATTATCCGTTTTGAAAAATATTCCATAAACTGTTTCCAATCATTACCAGAACAAATGAGGCAAATAAAATCCGGTTTCCCAGCATTGGCCTGCTGTTTTTAAAATAATTTGAAAGAATGTATGAAACCGGAAGGGCGAAAACATACAAAATACCCGGATCCATGTGTGACAGGAAAAAGAAAATTATAAGAGAAATTAGGAAGAGCCAAAAGAAGGAAAGGTAATAATTACGGATGTAAATCTTTCTAAACTGAAAAACGCGAAGCATGTAAATACTCGCAACGATGATCAACAGAAAAATAAAACCGCCCACAACCAGATAATTCCACTGGAGATTGAACCTAAAGCTTATTGAAGTCAGCTCTGCCCATAAACTCCTGAATACATTATGGATGATGCCATTGGTCAGGTAAAGGTAAGTTATAATAAACAGATAGGGAAGGATCATTCCAAGAGCGGGGAATAGCCATTCCCTCCAATAAAAAGGCCTGAGAACAATCGAGATAATCCAGATAAATGGCAAAAAATAAATCAGGCGTGGATAAAAAAGGCTGGCGATCCCCAAAATTAATCCGGCTTCAAAAAACCGGTAGGAATTTGCCTCTTTTTTGTATACGCTAAAAAGGAGGGTAAGAATGAGGATAAAGAAAAAACTACTGAAGATATATCCTGAAAAATTCATCAGGGGCAGATAAAAGCTGGTTATGGAGATAAAAAACAACGCAGGGAGATAGGTCTTCTGCTGGATTAGCATATACATTACATTCAACCTCACCACGAGGAAAGCCTGAAATGAGAGGAATAAGCATGCGAATATTCTGGAAAGAAGGGGATTTCCAAAGGCAAAGGAACTTAAAGCCCCCCCAATGGACAGGTATCCGGAAGAGGAAGATAACCCCACGCTTACAGGGGAGAAAAAAGCCGGAAGCCAAAGGATTATCCCAAACAATACGATAAGAATTGCCGAACCAGGTTTATCACCCGAAAAGAGACGAAGGATCATTTCTGTTTAACCATTTAAAGCACCACAAAATTAGAGGGCAATTTAGGGATAATTTTTATTTGCTTCTAATTTCACCCGATATTGAAAGAGGTAAAGACTTAATACAAATCAAATCCGATATCTTTCCTGTAAAATTTTCCTTCAAAGTTTATTTTATAGGCATTTTCATAGCATAAATCCAGTGCCTCGCGCATATTTTTTCCAAGGGAAGTAATCGAAAGTACCCTTCCTCCGTCGGTAACAAGCTTGTCATCCTGAAAAGAGGTTCCCGCATGAAAGATGATACTATTGGATTCAGCAGGAATTCCGGAAATTTCTTTTCCTTTTGTATAGGGTCCGGGATACCCTCCTGAAACCAACATTACAGTGCATGCCGTCCTTGAATCGATATTAATATGCACCCCCTCTAACTTACCTTTTGCGGTGGCTTCAAGAAGATCAATAAAATCTGTCTGGATCCGTGGCAAAACCACCTCCGACTCAGGATCGCCCATCCGGACATTATATTCAATAACATAAGGATCGCCGTCCACATTCATCAGCCCGATAAAAATGAAACCTTTATAAACAATCCCCTCTTTCTTTAACCCTTCAATGGTTGGCTTAACGATACGGGATTCAACCTTTTCCATAAAAGGTCCTTTGGCAAAAGAAACGGGGGAAACAGCTCCCATTCCGCCGGTATTAAGACCGGTATCGCCCTCTCCGATACGCTTGTAGTCTTTCGCTTCCGGCAACAGTACATAGGAATTTCCATCTGTCAGCACGAAAACGGAGAGCTCAATTCCTTTTAAGAATTCTTCAATCACCACCTTGTTCCCCGCCTCGCCGAATTTTCCCTCAAGCATTTCCGATAATTCTTTCCTGGCTTCTTCCATCGAAGCAGGTATCACCACCCCTTTTCCTGCAGCCAGGCCATCTGCCTTAAGCACAAAGGGCGGATCCAGCGTTTCAAGGAAGTTGAATGCTTCCTCCTTATTTTCAATACTGAATGTTTTATAACGAGCTGTAGGTATACCATACCTTTGCATGAAATCTTTTGCAAAATCCTTGCTTCCTTCCAATTCCGCCCCCCGGCGATCGGGACCGATCACCATAAGACCGTGAAGTTCGGGATCGTTCTGAAAAAAGTCGACTATTCCCTTAACCAGGGGTACTTCAGGACCCACTACCACCATGTCTATATTCTTATCCAGAATAATCGATTTGATCCTCTTAAAATCGAGGGGATTGATCCCTAAATTGGTTCCTATACCAGCCGTTCCGGCATTCCCCGGAGAAATAAAAAGATGATTAAGCCTGGGACTTTTGGCAACCGTAGCGGCAAAAGCATGTTCCCTGCCACCGGAACCCAGTATCAGAATGTTCATTCATTATTATCTTTCGGCCCAGAAAGGCCTTGTTTATGATCAATCACACAACTTATCACTTACCCCATCCCGTCTAATCAGGACGATGAGACGCGATTAAATCACCTCTCGGTAATCATCATCTACTTTTCACCACCGGGACCAACTTTTTCTCATTCCCGATTTTCAAAAACATAAGGCCTGACTGCAGTTGCGAAATATCCAGGTCTGCATTTAAAAATCCATTCACGATCTCAACTTCCCTGTTGAGCAATTGCCTGCCTGAGGCATCAAAAAGGGAAATATGTAGGCTGTTGGTGGTTATGCCTGTCATTTCAATTCTCAGATTGTTCGTGGCGGGATTCGGATAAATTTTGAGCCTGCCCTCAAATAAGCCCTCTATGGAATTCGGACCGGTAATGGTGATGGTATCAGTTTCCAACGGGCCACAATTATGGGCGTCGGTAAGGCTAACTGTATAATCCCCAACCATGAGTCCGTTAAAAGCTCCGGTTTCCTGCGCCGCCCCCTCATTTAGAGTAAAACTGTAAGGAAGGATGCCTCCATCGGCGGTCACGGTAATGGTTCCATCCTCAGCCTGGTAGGCAGTAACATCGGTATAGGCAACATTTTGAATCAGGAGTTCAGAAGGTTCGGTTAAGGTTACCATCTCTCCCGGTACAGTACATCCCGTTGAATCTTTTACCAGTATGGTGTAATCCCCTGCGTCCAATTGATCAAAAATGTTTATCCCCTCATAGCTTTGGCCACCATCGATAGAAAACATCAGGCCGGTGAATCCTCCGGAACCGCTCAGTTCGATGATCCCACTCGAATCGTCAAAGCAGTTGAGGTTAGCCGTGATGGCAGGGTTGTAGGTAATGGGGAGGCAGCCATACTTGGCCAGAAACAGATTAAAAAATGTCTGATGGGAATTCAAAAGAGTATCGGTCTTTGTATAGAGTTTAGGGGATTTAAAACTCCCGCTGACATAGATATCCTCATCTTCATCTACAACAATGGCATAGCCACCATCTTCATAATTTCCTACACCTTTCATACTGGCGGCATTGAGGATTACTCCCTCGCCGTTAACGGTGCAAACAAAAGGATCGTTGTTCAGGGTCCCGGAACTATACAGTGTGTCCGCCCCAAAAACAACCTGATTGGAAAAATAGCCTGTCAGATAAATTTTGTCATTACTAATGAAAATCCCTCGGGCTACATCGTCCGATATACCCCCAATTTGTTTTACCCATTGCAGCTTGAAATCCGATCCGGAGTACTTGGCAAGAAACATATCCCTTGAACCTTTACTGCTTAATATTTTAGAGCTTTTAATATTATCAATGGAATCTAATTTCAGGTCATATGAGTAAAAGTACCCGAATTGAAAAATATCAGTTCCGTTTCCCATCATGGAGGCAGAATAATCATTATCCAACCCGGAAATCACCCGTAATCCGGTGAAGGCCCCTGCAGAATTCAACCGGGCAAGATAAACATCTGTTTTACCGGGACTTTGAAGGGTATCGTCCGCAATAAATAAAGAATCCTGGAAAATTCCTGAAACAAAGTAATCATTATCGACCTGTGAAATACAATTTATGGTAGAAAAATTGTGATGAACTATAATCAAAACTACTCCAGACAAAATTTCCGTTATTATCAAATTTTGCTAAGAAAATTGTTGTTTAATTTTTCTGACGGTGAAGACATTGCCTTCAAAATCGATTGAATCCGTATAAGAATCCACTTACAAGAATATTGTTATCTTTATCCATGAAATATTTTATTAACTCTTTGAAGTGCTGGACCAAGAGCAGCAATTTTCAGCCATAACAAGTTCCATACTTATCAAATTTGGATAAAAAAATGTCAAAGTCTCCTGAGGATTTTATTTTATTTCCCTGAATGATCACGCTATCTTTAAATGTTGAGGCAAGGAATAAATTTCCAGTCTTATCAATAATAATATTGGAAGGACCATCATTATCTTTCGATCCATAAGTAATAAGCGAAAATAATTCACCTTCATAATCGGTTTTCATGATATACCCATCCCAACTCCCATTTGACATATATCGCAAATCTTCTGTTACTATTAATTCATCATTAAATCTGCCGACATAGTACACAAATTTATTAAGCGTATCAATTGCGGAACATAAAGGGACAATGTCTTTAGGACTTGTTAGATATTTTCCATTATAAAAATCCTGTGCATAGAAATGAAATACTATCATTAAAAAAAATGGAATAAGCATAATCCTTTTCATAGTAAAATATTTTATTGATTTTAATTAGGATTTCAAGAAAATTTATGGACAATATCATCATCTCAAATTCTTTATATTCAAGTTATTTAAAGGATCGTATTCTTACTTGAATTAACAAAACAATATGCAGTATACAATTGCGACGCCGTTTCATTAAATGTGGATTCAGTACCATCTCCACCGCCAGAATATGTTTCATTAAATCCACTTATACTAAATCTTCGGTGCTGTCCATTTCTTTTTTTCCATTCCTTCATATACTTATTATATTTAAATTTACATTAACAACTTCTCAACAATACAAACTTGGATTCTAAAGAACTCTTTCGCGTTTGCCAATTAAATTTACCTAATCTTGCATGAGGCAATTCCTTCCCTTCTGAACAGAAAACTCCTATTTCGATAATAGTTTTATAACCCATATCCGAAAAAACGGCCTTTTCACCAGACTTTTAACTAGACATGTCTTTTTCAGTGGTAAAAAAAATCAATAGTCTGTCTATTTTCCGGTGAAATCCGAGACAATATTAGATCTATTGATCCAACTGGATGATCCCAGAAATCTTTTCACTTTTAACAAAACCAATAATCTTTTATTGGAAAGCAAAATCAATACAAAATTATATTTAACCGTCAACCATACCACCCGGTTCACAAAACTGAAATTCTTTATATATTTTCTGAGATAGTTCATTCCTTTACAATAAGTAAGTCTTTCTCCATTAGCTGAGACAAATAACCTTTCGTATCGGAAAGGCACAAATCTTCATGCACATCGAACTCATTCATTAATTGTCTTACAAGATCCGAGAAGAGGATCTCCTCTTCCAGTAACTCCCATATTCGTGTACCCACCGAATCAAGCCCGTAATATTCCCCGTTTTTAAGGCTTAACATGACAACCTCTCCGTCGATATAGGTAAACTCTTGCTCCTTATCACGTTGAAGTATCGTCTCGGATGTGATCGCAGCCTTTTTATTTTTCTTTGACATTTCCCTTCTCCGTATAAAGAATATAGCTTTCCCAAAATTAATAAAAATATCTGGTTGTTAGATAAATAACGAGATTTTTTATAAATAGTTCCAAATATGGGATTGAAATGTCCTTTGATGAATTTAAAAGTAAATCCCCAACAGCAAAAAAGGGGTTCCTGTTTTGGAGCATAAAATCGGAAAATTCTTTGGAATTGATTCAAAAAACAGAGGGGATATTGAATTAGAGATATCCAAATCGTTTCATCATAGCTTCATGTTTGCTGATAATTTCATCAATAAGCCTTCTGTCGAGATGAGTAAGGTATGATCCGGCCTTCCCCTCCCGGAAAAAAGATTTCATCTTTAAAGGTTTTTCTCCAAAACCCTCCTTTTCCTCCATGCTTTTTAGCTTAGTGAAATCAGCATTCGCAATGGCTTTTCGTATTTGAGCTTCCTCCATGTCCATTTCAAGAAAATCAATCGCTTTTTTGAATTCCCGGTAGGGTATCGTCTAACATATCTTCATAACGCAGGACTAAAACCGGCAACCCGGAATCGTCCACCCAACTTTTAATATGCCCCGACCAGTCCGACAAGATCCTGTTTAAGCTGATTGTGTAACTTACGCGGGTTACGGCAGAATGCGTTATGGATATTATTTATATCAGCCACTGCCTTATCCATCGGAGAAGAGGAATGAAATGAATAGGAAACCGCTATATCGAGTGGATTTCGTATGAAGTACAAAACCGATTTTGTAGCTTCGGATGGAAACAGTGGCTCTCCGGAAGGGAGTCCTTTTCCAGGCATCATGAACCTTTTGAAAGTGAGGACTATGAACATGTTCCGAAAGATCTCGGTAAACCCAGGGCCGTAGATTTTCTATTTCTTCCGGTAAAGATCCGAAGAAGAAACACCGGCAGCATTATCAAAAATGGCACGACTGCTGGCGATCGGAGTAGAATTGAGCTGGTTAATATTCACCGGCTCCTCCTGCCCTGACAATAGATTCGACAGAAATACCCTGAACCAGGTATTGCCCGATTTGGGGTAGGAGGCCAACCATACGATACTTTTATTCGGCATTTCAGTAGGGACTAAAGCTGTTCACCACAAAATCGGCCAGTTCCCCGGGCATCAAAGGAGTGCTGGGGCGTTTCAGCGAATAAACCCGGACGACTGCTGCCAGTTTACTACAAAGGGTAAAGTGGGAGGAGGCAGTGCCGAGTGCATCAACAAATTGGAATCGGTAGGTATTGTCTTTAATTAAATTAAATTTTTCCATTCCTTTGATCTCTTTCTGCTCGAAACCTTCTGTATTCTTAGTACCCAGGATGATTATTTTATCCAGAGAAACCGCTTCCTCTTTCTCTGCAGCCTGATCCACAGGCAGCCTGTATTTTAATAATTGAGGCCGCACCTTAAGACTCTTTTCCGGCTTCTGTCCCATCTTTTTCAACACATCTTCCCAGAGTTTCAGGTGAGGAATACCCGGATAAACAATGGGTTTCCCATCAATAACATCTAGTACCGAAATATCGTCCCCCACCAAAGAAAAACCTTTCTTTAGAAGATAAGCTGCCAGGGTGGACTTGCCCGCCCCGGATGTACCGGCAATGACAAGGGCCTTACCCTCCTTTGTAACCGTACTTCCATGAAAAGCCAGTAATCCCCGCTGATGAATAAGCGCCCCGAAAGCAGATCCAAGCAGAAAAAGCCGCACTTCATCATCGGTCGAATCGTTCATCCGCTCAATCGTAATGCTTTTTCCATTCTCCACATAATATGCAGCAACAGAAGGCAAACGAAACAAAAAAGTGTCGGGCCGTGCTTCATACAATACTCCCCTGCCTTTCACTTCACCAATTGAATCAGGAACCCTCCCCATTATAATCTCAACATCATGGTCGTTAAATGCGGAAGGCCTGAGTTCAGGAATTTCCATTTCAGAAATAATGCGCAGGCCGAAAGCCCTGTATTTGAATATTCTCTTCAAAGGATTTTTTTTCAAAAGTAACAGAAATATCGCGGTTAACCTAAGAATTTTATCTGGTGGAACCAGTCTCATCTGCATTCCCGCAAGGATGATTTTTATAAGCACCTACCCAAACCATACTCTCCTCTGCCCTTCTTTCAAGGCAGCAAATAATTTAGAGAAAATTTTCCCTTATCTTCGTGAAGAATTCAGCAATTTAGAATTAAAGGAATTATATGGGTTCAGTTTGTGGAATAATATTCAAAACCGGCGTCCGGGCTGAAAGGAAAATCCTAAAGTCAATGTTAGAGGCCATGAGTGAATGGAAACCCGACAGGACCTATTCTGCCGCATACGAAAATGTGATGCTTGGAGGTCATTTCCTCTCCACAAAACGCAGGTAAAAAAAATGAATCCAACCTGATTGAAAATGAGGAAACCATTTTTCTTTTCGATGGGAGGTTGGATGCATTGCAGACCAGCTCTCCCGCAATTAATGAAGCGTTAAGTTTCAAAAATGCTCTTCCGGAGAGCTTTACCTTCCATCAAAACACCAGGGAAATTTTATTCCAATCAGAAACAAACAGGGTAAGGGGCGATTTTGTGATGGCCTGTTGGGAGAAAAATAGCCAGAAACTTCGCATCGCACGGGATCATTTCGGAAAAAGACCGCTGTTTTATATTCACACGAAGGATTATTTTGCTTTTGCGACGGAGATGAAAGCTTTTTTCAAAATTCCAGACTTTAGCGCTGAAATAGACGATGCCTGGATTGCAGATAGTATTTCTACGGTTAAATCTGAAAAAGACCGCTCTCCCTATAAAAATATTCACCGGCTTTTACCCGGACATCAGTTAATTTTTGAGAATAACAACTTTAGTATTGAGCCATATTGGAAACTTGAGGTTAATCCCTCTTTTGGTTCGCTGAAGGAAAAGGAGGCCATAAATATACTTACCTCTAGACTAAAATCAGCTACGAACAATATTCTCAGGAATGCCAAGCCCATTGGTTCGGAATTGAGCGGAGGACTCGACTCATCTGCCGTTACTGCCATAGCATGGGAGTATGCTAAATCAACAGGGATTCCTTTTTATGCCTTATCCAATGCATTTGCTGATGATGATCTGGGAAAATTCTTTCCTTATAAAGATGAACGGGATTTTAGCAATGCCCTGGTTGACCATTGCAAAATACCCAATCATATCTTTTGCACGGCATCAGGCAAAGGCATTTTAAAGACATTAAAAAACACCATTCATATTCAGTCGGGACCGGTTCAGGAAGGGTTCAATATTTTTTCCGATAGCCTCTACGAAAATGCTATGGATAAAGGGAGTAAAAATATTATTATCGGGTTCAGGCGGCGATGAGGGAGTTTCATACAAGGGATCGGGCTATCTTGAAGAACTATCGGATACAAAACAATGGGGACAATTAAAAAAGCAGCTCATTGGAAAGGCAGAACTGCATGGTAAGAGTGCCAAAAAAGCTCAAATGAAATATTATCTGGAAAGATACGCCCCTTTCAGTCTGCCCTTCATACAAAAATTAAAAAATGAAACTACCTGGCAGGATCAAAAATTTGAAGCCTTTGCTTTCAATGCGGAATTTGGCAAAAAACACGACATCAGAAAAAGATTTTATTCCTGGACAGCCGAGCCCAACGACCGGGAACTCAGAAAAAGGCAGTATGTAAGATTGATGCATGATTACATTCCCATGCGCATGGAGTATTCATACCTCACAGGACTTTATCATGGTTTTGAATATGCCTATCCCTTATGGGATGTTGATCTTATTGAATTTCATTATTCAATGTCTTCTGCATATAAAATGAACAATGGACAAGGCAGATATGCATTCCGGCAAAGCCTGATTGACATTGTTCCTGAAATGGTACGGCTTCGAAACGATAAAACAGGAGCAACCATTCCAACGGTGACCATGCGTTTTTTAAATGATTATGATAATATTACCAGGCTCATAAAACACTCATCCCAGACTAACAAATTCCACTATCTGGATTACCAAAAAATGCTTGCCTGGGCAGAAAGAATAAAAAACAGAGGACAACAAAATAAAAAACCTTTAAATTTGGGCGCATTTATAAATTCCCTGCAGATTTTAGTGATGCAGGAGATGGGAGGATGGGAGGATGTGATGATGTGAGGATGTGGGGATGTGAGGATGTGGTTGGATGTGGTGATGTGTTGATGTGAGGATGTGGGGATGTGAGGATGTGAGGATGTGGGATTCCATGCTCTCTACTCACACTCCAAACTAATTTGGCTCCCTACTCACACTCCAAACTAATTCGGGATGTGTTGATGTGTTGATGTGATGATGTTGGGACTGTGGGAATCCATGCTCTCTACTCACACTCCAAACTAATTTGGCTCCCTACTCACACTCCAAACTAATTCGGTGATGTGATGATGTGAGGATGTGGGGATGTGAGGATGTGGGGATGTGGGAATCCATGCTCTCTACTCACACTCCAAACTAATTTGGCTCCCTACTCACACTCCAAATAATTCGGTGATGTGAGGATGTGGGAATCCATGCTCCCTACTCACACTCCAAACTAATTTGGCTCACACTCCAAACTAATTTGGGCTCACACTCCAAACTAATTCGGGCTCACACTCCAAACTAATTCGGGGATGACATTTTTGCAGATAATTTATGATTAATTTTAAAAAAATAAATCATGCGTATATTTGTAATTATATAATTAAACCTTAAAAGATCCCATGATTAATGCCCTGAAAAAATTTTTGTTCAAGAGATTATCCTTCACAAATTACCTTCGCCTTGTAAGCCGAAGTTTCCTGATCCTTTACCGATCAGGAGCATTGAAAATTTATCCTTTTTTCAAGTATCATTACTTTCTGAAAAACCTCATCAAAAAAGGAGACACGATCATCGATATTGGAGGCAATCTGGGTTATTTTACGATTCCCTTTTCTGAATGGACAGGAAAAAACGGGAGGGTATATTCCGTCGAACCGGTTAAGCCGGTAAGGGAAGTGTTACAAAGGAATATTGGGAAACGCCAAAATATTACTATTTTCCCATACGCCCTTGGCAATGAAAACAGGGAAATTCGAATGGGAAACAATACACGCCATGAAAGGGGGTTGATTGCCACCGGATCTCATTTCGTCCTGGAAAACGAAGCCGGGGCAGTGGATGAATTTACGGCGGAAATGAAAAGAGGAAGCGAACTTTTCGCAAATCTGGAAAGACTGGATTTCATAAAATGTGACGTCGAAGGGTACGAAACGGTTATTATCCCTGAGATGAAGGATTTAATCATCCGGTTTGAACCTCTGATTTTCATAGAAACCAATGGGGAAAAACGCCACTTTATATTAAATTTTCTCAAAGGGCTGAATTATGCTGCCTATATCCTTGAGAACAATAACCTGCACCCTCTGTCCGCTGAAGAAGATATGCTGCAGGATGACATTCTGTTTATTCCGGTTACCCGTACTCACGATTTCATCGCTTTAATAGCTCCATAAATCCAATGAGGGAAATAAAGTCCGACCTGAAATTCATACTTAATCCTCAGAATAATCCCATCCCCGGTAACTGGCATGCGGTGGAAAAATTAATTAATCATCATCGGCTTTTTCATCACCTGGAGGATATCTTCAAGCTTCATGGGGAGGATATTCCCCCGGAAATAAAGTCCCGGCTGAAAAAGAATACCATTTATGAACTACAACGTCAGTATCAGCTGGCCCAGGAATTAGTGGAATTGTGCAGGAAATTTGATGCCGAAGATTTAAAATATGTCTGTCTAAAGGGACCTGCTCTGGCCATTCAACTTTATGGCTCAATTCATGCCCGGGTGAGCCGCGATCTGGATTTTCTTATCGGGGAAGAGGATATCCCTGAGTTCATCAGCATTCTTTCTAATTCAGGTTACCGGATAAAGGATAGTGAAAAGGCTATTGAACCGGTGATTTACAGAAAATTGAAAAAGGACCAGGGTCTGCTTAACCCGGAGAAACGAATACTGGTCGAACTGCACTGGAGGCTTTTTACCCATAAGCGATTTTTCCCCGGGACCCATCGATTGATGGAGGAGCCGGAGCAAGTTCCTGTTCTGGAGTATCCGGTACCGGTAATGAATCGGTCAAACCACCTTTTATATCTGTCCATGCACGGCATCTATCATGAATTTTTCCGGCTTTTCTGGTTAAGGGATATTGCTGAAGCAGAAATGCGATGGCAGGAGGATAAAGAGGGAATGTGGAAGTTAGCTCGGGAAATGAAAATAGAAAGAGTGATTGCGGCAGCTATTTTCCTGGCAAAGAGAATTTTCCTTCCACATTATATCCATTCCGATGAAGTCATTGTCGGGAAAGCAGGGAAAATCGCGGATCATTGTATCAAAGTGATTAACCGCTCTTCCCCAATGGATAAGGTGGATCGTTTTCAGAGAATTTTTTATTTTATGGCATTAAAAAAAGGGATACTTTATAAATTGGAATGCGTAACAGGCGCAGTAAAAAGATTTTTCCGGGTCACCATCCAGGCATAATATCCAAATAAAACCAAAGGAAAAAAAACAAATATATCCCATATCCTTAATGCATGGTAAAGGTAATTTCCAGTAGTGTCCGAACCTTCAACGGCTAGAAAAAAAGCAATAAATATCAGGAAAAAGTGAAGGACACCATGAGTTTTGTTCCGGAACTCTTTTCTGCTAAACAGGAAGAGCGGAAGATAGGAAAATTGCAGGGTTACCAGATGGGCTGTCCAGGTGATCCCGGAAACCAGATGGGTAAAGATCAGGATACACGAGATAAGAGGAATGGCCGATTGAAGTTCCCCTTTTTTCAATTGATACCATCCCAGGTAGAGAAGAAAACCGAAAAGGGTCAATAGTACGATATTACAAATCCTGTTTAAGCCCGGGTATTCAGAAGAATGAATATCCTGATTTCGTGTTTCAGGCGCAAAAACCTTGAACATAAAAGATTTAAAATTGTGCACCTTCTCCCCTACCTTTAATTTGCCGTTTTGAAACTCTTTTAGAAAAACCTCATAATAGGTGATATGATCCTGCAGCCCTTTCCCCATTCCCCGCTGGATGGAGGGGATAAATACACATAAAAGTGCTCCTAAAATAAATGTCAGGAAAACCTTTTTAACAGGCTGACGAAAGAACGCATAGGCGAGGAGGAATAAGGGATAAATTTTTATAAATGTAGCAATGGTAAGGAAAATACCGGAGAGTTGAATCCGGTGCCGGCTGAGGTAACAGATACCTCCGAGCATTATGATAAATACCACAAAATTGATCTGGAACATGGTAAGGTTATTCCAGAAAAATTTAATCGAAGCGAGGCTTGCAAGGGCAACTGGCCACCGAATTTTCATTTTATCAAACCCATAATTAGTCAGGATTTTTAACATCAGGAAAACCGAGAGTGGAAATAAAACCAGGGCATTTAAAAGGAAAAATATATTGGCTGAGATGGTAAGGGGGAAAATAGCCAATGCCTGAAATAAAAAGGCAGCAAAAGGAGGGTAAATGAACATGCGGTTGTTTTGACCTTCATCGTAGATAGACTCCCCCTGGAAAAAGTGACTTCCTGTTTCCCAATAGACGAAAAAATCTGATCTCTCGCTCACTTTCGAAGAACGGTTGAGTGAAACAAAAACCAAGGCGACAGCCAATAAAACAGAAAGGGACCAGGTCAGGATTTTTAACACTATTGTTCAGATTAGGATTCAAAATTAAGATTTTCTATCAATTGTTAAGAGAAATTTTCGATTGTTAATAATGCCAGGTTTGATAAATAGGCTCTCATTCATTACTTTTGGATGCATATAATTGACAGAAATTCCATGAATAATAATTTTGCCATTGTTGTTCCAATGGCTAATGAAGAGCCCGATTTCGATCCCTTTGTGCGTGCACTCCGCTTAAGTCTTGAGCGTATTGGAGAAGGAAAAGTCTATTTTGTGGTAGATACAGTTTCCAGAGACAGGACATTAGAGCTGTGCCGGAATTTATCGGAAGAAGATTCACGTTTTGTGACGGTGTATGCCCCTGAAAACCGCAACGTGGTTGACGCCTATCTCAGGGGATACAGAGAAGCCTTCCATGCCGGACATGAAGTGATTATCGAGATGGACGCAGGACTGTCTCACGATCCCCAAGCTTTGCCCATGTTCCTAAGGGTACTTAATGAGGGCAATGAATGTGCTTTTGGGAGCAGGTTTATCAATGGGGGATCGATATGGAATTCGGACTGGAAGAGAACCTTCCTTTCCAAGGCCGGAACCTTGATGGCCAATATTCTTCTGGGGACTACGATGTACGATATGACTTCAGGGTACCAGGGCTTCCATGCACACATTGTCGAAAAATTCCTGCAACACGAGTTTCTTTCAAAAGGCCATTTTTATCAGACCGAACTGAGGTATTTGCTTCGCAGATCGAGGTTCGCAGAAATTCCGATTCATTACCGGGCTCCCTCTCCGAATGTTTCAAAAAAATCGGTCCAGAACTCACTTAATTCGTTGTTTTACTACTTTTTTAAGCGTTTGAAGGGTGAAGCAGTGGAGATAAAATAGTTCATTATGAATATCCTGCAAAAATAAGTATTTTAAAAACAACAGAAAAAGATGTATCTCATCAGGAAACCAATTATCATGGCTCGGGCTTTTCTACACTCTCAGGTGGAAATCCGGAACTATCGGCAAGAACTGAATAATTTTGAATTTTTAAGTAAAATATGACCTATAAAACATTCCTTGTCATTACCTCCATTGCCCCGGACAATCATCCGGTTTTACTGGGCTATTCGCAGGCATGCAAAAACAATAAGGTAAAATTTATCCTTATAGGAGATTCGAAAAGCCCTGAAAATTTTCATATGGAGGACTGCGATTTTTATTCCCTCGAGGGGCAGAAAAAAATAGATGCGGAGTTATCGCGATTAATTCCTGTTCGACATTATTCCAGAAAAAACCTCGGATACAAAAAAGCCTTCCTCGAAGGAGCTGAAGTAATTATTGAAACGGATGATGATAATATTCCTTGCGGGAATTTTTGGAATAAAAGGCTGGCAAAACGTTCAGCGGGAACAATCGATAAAAAAGGATGGGTCAATATTTACCGGTATTTTCACGAAACCAACATTTGGCCCCGTGGGCTTCCCCTGGATGCCATCCAGGATAAATTAAAGATACCCAAACCATCTGAAGAGGCTTTCTTTCCCATTCAGCAGGGACTTGCCGATGGAAATCCCGATGTTGACGCTGCTTACCGGCTGATGGTTCCCCACAACGAAATTATATTCAAGGGGGTTGATCTGGCCCTGGGGCCCAATGCCTGGTGCCCCTTTAATTCCCAAAACACCACCTGGTTCCGGGAGGCCTTCCCTTTGCTTTATCTCCCCTCCTATTGTTCATTCCGGATGACCGATATCTGGCGTAGTTTTGTAGCACAAAGAATCGCCTGGACCTGCGGTTGGAAAATTCTTTTCCATGGTTCCAATGTGTATCAGGAGCGGAACGAACACAATCTGATGAAAGATTTCGAGGATGAAATTCCCGGTTATCTTAATAACCGCCAAATTGCCGAAAAATTGGAAAAGCTGGAATTAAAATCAGGAATCTCCAATATCTCTCAAAATATGAAGAAATGTTATGAAGAAATGATAAAAATGGAGGTTGTGGGAATGGAAGAGATGGAAATTTTGGAGATTTGGCTGAAAAATGAAACTTTCCAGATGCGATAAAGTAAAAGGTAATAAAATCATTTAATCAAGGGGAATTACCCATAAAAACTGAATTTAATTCTGGGAACATGCGAAAAAGCATATTTTTCTTTCAGCTTATCCTAATAAATATTTCCCTCAATTTATATTCTCAAAAACCTCCGGAAAAATTCGGTAAAATATCCATAGAAGACTTAAAAAACATTAGTTGTCCTATCGACTCAAATGCACATGCTTACTTTATCTTTGATTATGGAAATTCCTATTTTGAATATGCCGACACCAAAGTAAGTTCAGTCGAAATACATAACAACAAAAAAGGTTTTCAATTATATTTTACCCGTCATTTCAGAATAAAAATACTGGACAATCAGGGATTTTCATGGGCCGATGTCGATATCCCTTTATATAAGGACACGGATGAAGAAAAAATTATATACCTCAAGGCAATTACTTATAATCTTGAAAACAATAAAATAAATATAACTAAACTGGAGAAAAATGAGGTTTTTTCAGAAGAATCAAACCAATTTTGGTCCTCTGCAAAATTTGCCATGCCTGCTATTCGTGAAGGCTCAGTTATTGAAATTAAATATACAATTAAGTCCGACTTCTTTTTCAATTTGCGGCAATGGTATTTTCAGAGAACTATACCCGTCATACAGAGTGAATATCATGTAACTATTCCAGAATATTTTAATTACAATCAAACACAAAAAGGTTATTTTCCAATAAAAAGTGAGACGGATGGCAAATTAAGCCACTTAACCATTACCTATCACCAGAAAGCTCAAGGTACCGGAGTTAAGGAAGAAACTTATACAAACAGTTTTGATTATAACGAAAATATTTATCACTATTATGCGAAAGAGATTCCTGCTTTTCCTATTGAAGGTTATTTAAAAACTGAAGAAAATTATCTTTCCAAAATTGAATTTGAACTGGCCAATACTAAATTTCCCAATACATCAATGCAATACTTCACCACAAGTTGGGAGAAAATAGATGAGAATTTAATGGATAAACCCAATTTCGGGAAACTACTGGACAAAAAAAACCATATTAAAAGTGATGCAGAGAGAATAAAAAAGCTGGGCTTAAAGGATTTTTTGTTGTTAAACCATGCTTTTGTTTTTATGAAAAACCAAATGGTTTGGAATGGCCTTCAAAGCATTTACCCTACTTCAAACTTAGACAAAGAATATAAAAATCGTAGTGGAAGTTGTGCTGATATCAATTTGAACATGGTGGTTCTGCTAAGGGAATTGGGCTTTGAGGCCTACCCTCTGCTATTAAGCACTCAAAAACATGGAATAATTCATCCTGTTCATCCCTCCATGAGTAGTTTTAATTATGTGATTTCTATGGCAGTAATTGGTACGGACACCTTGCTTATGGATGCAACAGACCCTTCTTCTGAAATAAATCTGCTCCCTGTCCGATGTCTAAACGACAGAGGGAGAATAGTAAATAATGCCGGGGGAAGCTGGGTAAGCCTGAAGGATTTAAAAACCTATTCAATGAAAGAGAGCTATAAAATGAATGTGGGCGAAAATTTTGGCTTCACTTGTGCGAACCAGCTTGTTTTAAATGACTATGCCGCTTATTATTATATCAATGAGCTAAAAAAATTCAACAACATAGACGATTATAAAGAATCTCTTGAAAAAGAACATAAGGGTTTCAAAATCACTGATATTAATGTAGGAGAGATGGACTCTGCCAAGATAAGTTTAAACATTTCCCTCAATATTCTTCAGGAAAATTATTCAGAAAAATCCTCAGATATTGCATTTTTTAATCCCGCATATAGGCCGTTTATTTCCGAAAATCCATTTAAACTTGAAAAACGGGAATATCCTGTGGAATTTGATTATCCATATTCTGTACAACAGGCTTATTCCATCTCATTCCCTGAGTGTTACACCATAACTGAGATTCCCAAATCGATAGTGAGCCGAAGTCCTGATGGGAATTTACGGTATATTTACAATATAAGTCAGCTCGGAAATACTGTCATCCTCAATATTATCTTTACATTAAACAGAACCCTCTTCTTACCTGAAGAATATGAGACTCTGAAGAAATTTTTTCAGCTGATGATGGACAAACAAGGTGAGCTTATCGTGCTTAAAAAAGAGAGATGAAAAAAATAAAACTTTGTTTGTTTTTTAATTTGATTTCTGTCTTTATTATTAATGCACAATTTAATTATAATATTGAAAAGATTCCCGATTCATTAAAAACAAATTCCAATGCTGTATTTCGGTTCTATAATGTCTCCTACAAAAGGATATCAGCTGAAAAATATATAAAAGAAGTGCATTATGCGGTAACTATTTTAAATCCTAATGGCAAAAGCGCTTCCAAACTGGAGATTCCCTACGACCGAAATTCCAAAGTTACAGCCATTAGCGGTTCATACTTTAATAGGGAAGGAATCTTACAAGGCAGGCTTAGGAACAAAGAAATATCCGACTATAGCACTAATAACCAGTTCACCCTTTTTAGCGACCACAGGACTAAATATTTTTCTCCGGCCATTAATACGTATCCTTATACAATTGATTATAAATACGTTATCGAATATACGGGTATAGTAGGCTTTGAACCATGGATACCTCTCCATTGGTTTAATTTTTCTTTGGAGTTTGCAGAGCTTATATATACTACTTTCCCTGAATATGACATAAAATACAAGGAATTAAATTATGATTTTATTAAAAAAATTGAAAAAACGGGTGATTTAATAGTTTATACCTGGACTGCAAAAAATTTGATAGCTATTGAAGAAGAACCACGTTCCCCAAATTACCTCGATATTTTGCCAGTAATTCTGCTTTCTCCAAATGAAATCGTCTATGAAAGGACTAGGGGTAATTTTTCAACCTGGCAGAGTTATGGCAAATGGACCTATAACCTTATTCAAGAAAGGGATTCACTGCCCAAGGCAACAATAGATCATATTAAAAGTCTTACAGATACAATTAAAAATACCCGAGATAAAGCGAAGGCAATTTATATTTATATGCAAAACAGAACCAGATATGTAAATATTGCCCTGGGTATTGGTGGATTTCAACCAGTATCAGCCTGGGATGTTGATGCGAAAGGATATGGGGATTGCAAGGCCCTCTCTAATTATACAAAAGCTCTACTAAAATGTGCAGGAATTCATTCGTTCTACACAGAGATTGGAACAGGGGGCTATCAGGAAATAAAATATCAGGATTTCGCCAGTGCAAACCAAACTAATCATGTTATTTTATGTGTTCCTTTGGAATCCGACACCATATGGATGGAATGCACCAACCAGAAAATCCCCTTTGGGTTCCTTGCCCCGGGATGCTTGAATCGCTATGCCCTGCTAATAAAACCAAGTGGTGGAGAATTGGTCCGAACACCATCATTCAACGCCAATGAAAATACAAAAACTTCGAAAATTGACATAGAAATCAATTCATTGGGAGGAGCTTTATTTGAAATTCAATCTGAATACCACAATAACCTGTACGCTGAAATATTTCCGATGCTGAATTCTTCAAAAAAAGAACAGAAGGAAGCACTCATTAAAAAACTCTCATCCTCTAAAAGTATAGAAATCCAAAATTTCTCCATCGAAGAAAAATCAGATTTTTTCGCCCAGGGAGAAATCCACGTGGATGGAAAAATAAATAAATTTGCTAACGCAACAGGTTCGGGCTTATTATTGACCCCTGATTTTCTTTGTAAAAAACCTTGCTTTGATTTTATTCCGGAAAAAAGAAAACTTGATATTTTTGAGTCCTTTGGTTATTCGTATATTGATACTTTGCACTTGATATTTCCCGAAGGTTATTCATTGGATTATGCGCCAGACAGTAAAAAATTTAACTCAACCTATGGGACATGCTCCTATCATGTAAAAAAAACCAACAGTTCTTTAACTATAACCAGGGAATTACTAATAAATGAAGGTCGATATCATTCAGACGGGTTTAGGGAGATCAATGAATTCCTTCAAAATATATCTGAATATGAAAAGAATGTCATATTGCTATCGAATCATGCACCTGTTCTTTAAAGATTAATAAAGAACCCACCTTTGATCTCGGCGATATGGGAGAATTATTTATTGACTTCCCAAAAGAAGGGAAAGTCACCATCAGGTTTTTGAAATATTTCTATTCCTTTTTCTTCCCAGAGACCCCCTTCAGCCACAATCGGTCTGCCCCAAATTTTTTCATGGGTATACTCACCAGTTCATAACCCCGGGCTGTTAATTGTTCCAGAACCTTAGGTAAGGCATAATAAAGGTTCTTGCGTGCTTTGGAAGAGTCGTGAAAAACGACAATAGAACCTGAGGTAACATTCTTCATCACATTTTGCACCACCTTTTCTCCCGGTATTTTCCTGTTATAATCTATACTCAGGACATTCCACATGATAATCCGGTAGTTTTTCACAATTTCATTCACCTGCGAAGGACGAATGCGTCCGTAAGGAGGCCTGAACAGATCGGAATTGATCAGATTGCGTGCCATCTCGATGTCCTCAAAATAGGTCCTGTTCGAACTGCCAAATCCCTTTAGATGACTGTAGCTATGGTTTCCTACCGAATGTCCATCGCCAATGATTTTTTCATAAATATCGGGAAAGTGGTCAACATTCCTTCCCAGGCAGAAAAAAGTAGCCTTCGCTTGGTATTCCTTCAAATGTGTCAACACCCATTCCGTCACGTCCGGGGTTGGGCCATCGTCGAAAGTAAGGAAAACCTTCTTTGATTCGCCATAAAAATCCCATGTCATGCGCGGCATAAGCCGTGTTATAAAGTCAGGTGGCCTTACAATAAGCATTAATTACTACATTGGCAGGGCTCCCTGAAAAATATTCTCATGGGCCTGCAAAATTTTTGAAAGTTCATCCATCAAATCTTTCTGCTGATAAGTATTCGCCATGCTGAATAGGGTATACAGGTTTCGGCCTGCGTTGGAAAAGTCCCCGCTACTCAGGTTGAACTGAGCAGGTCTGGAGCTTTGCAACCCCTCGTAATAGGTGAGTTCCTGATCCAGCATCCCGGCAAACTCCCGGCTTATGGCATTGGCTTTATCCATTTCGCCAAGATCATAATAAAACTGAACAAAGGGCACTATGGCGTAATTAAAGGGGACCCGGCTGTTGGGCATCAACTCCATTCCCCGGTCAAGCACCTTGACAGCACTATCCTGCTTATTTTCCTGTATTAGTGCACTTGCCAAAGAGGCAAAAGTATATCGGAAGTTAGTGAGCATACGCAGATTGTTTTCGTCAAGATATACCGTAGGATCCTGAATATTTCCCCAACGGAATATATTCATCGTATTTTCGTACATCTTCTCGGTGTTCACGCTGCCCAGGAAAAGGTCGGAATTAAGGCCTTCCGCAGGCAACAACCGGTAGGTCAATCCCTCTCTGTGCAAATATTTTTCCATGTTCAGGTAATTGTCTTTGGAAGCGGTAACAGCATAGTAAACCGGCCTTTTCCAGTTATCCTTGTTCACTTCGCTGATAAGATCCATCATCATTAGTGAATTCTTGGGAACTCCCCTGCTCCCTCCAAGGTCAAATCGCATTTCCGGCACCAAAAGAGATAATTCATCTTTAGACAATCCGGATTGAGACCTCACAGAGGCAGTATCCACCTTGATTACAAATTTAGTTCCCGGGAAAAAATGCCGGCCTTGTTTAAAGCGTGGATCATCCGTAACGATAAAATTTAAAGCTGCATCAAGAGGCATCGCCGCTTCGTCTACCCTTTCGGCCAAGGACTCTATGCGGTGGATCAGGTCAGAAAGTGCACCTCCTTCAAAACCAAACTCGGATTTGCGTCGTTCAATTTTCCCTACGGCACTAACCAGCGTTTCAAGCGATATGGCAGAAGGGCCTTTCTGTAGCTGACTGTAGTCTTTTGGTGCTATCTGGGGAAGTTTCGATTTATCAGCAAGAGCCATAAATGTAATGTAGATTTCCTGATATTCTCCTTTGAAATAATTTTCATTGGCCTTATACTTTTCATTCAGCAAAGCCTTCTGTCCATCAGCCAAAAGAATATAGTCCCTGGTGCCGTTCCGGTATTGCTTTTGGTTAAGAGTGAACTTCACAGGATCCGAATCGTAAAGTTTATTCTGCATTTGGGAAATATACCAGTCCGCCGTAAAATAGCTCAGGTTGATTACCCTTACATCTGTCCTTACCCCTTCCACCTCCTGGATATACCACAGAGGGAAAGTATCGTTGTCGCCATTTGTGAAAATGATTCCATTTTCGTCACAGCTGTTCAGGTAATTGAACGCGAAATCCCTGGCGGTGTACCTTCCGGAACGGTCATGATCGTCCCAGTTTTCCATAGCCATGAGGCCGGGCACTGCCATTAAACTGACAGCAACCACAGCAGAGACTACAACTAATGATTTATAATGTTTGGAAATAGCATTGATTAATCCCAGTACCCCAAGGCCAATCCAGATGGCAAAGGCATAAAAAGATCCTACGTAAGCATAATCTCTTTCCCTTGGCTGGATGGGATACTGGTTTAAGTAAACCACGATGGCCAGGCCAGTCAAAAGGAACAGAGCCATGACAACCCAGAAATCTTTTTTATGATATTGATAGTGGAAAAATAAACCGACCATCCCGAGAAGGAAAGGCAACAGGTAGTATTTATTGCGCGCCCTGTTCTCTTTCATATAATCGGGGAGTTGATCCTGATTGCCGAGCCGGGCATTGTCGATAAATGGTATACCACTAATCCAGTTGCCGTTAGTCAGCTCCCCTTGTCCCTGATTATCGTTTTGGCGTCCGGCAAAATTCCACATGAAATACCTTAAATACATAAATCCGACCTGATACTTAAAGAAAAAACGCATATTTTGAGCAAAGGTGGGTTTGGCAAGAGGTTGGGAATGGTCAAATCTGAAGTTGCCATTCCTGTCCCTTACCGGATTCCCACTTTCATCACGCACAACCTGGTAAAGATCAGATTCCTTCATTTTGGCCCAATATAAATATTGGTTGATATGGTGTTGTTGCTCGGACCACATTCGGGGGAATAATCCTTTAAATTTATCGGAATATTTGTAATCAGGGTTGGATACCTTCACATACTTACCATCTTCTTTATACCAGGTAGGTTTCCCTTCAATCTGTTCTATGGCAGGGGCATTAAAATAGTTGCCGTAAACCAGTGGGGTCTGTCCATACTGGTCCCGGTTCAGGTACTTTAAAAGGGAAAAAACGGTATTGGGACTGCTTTCATTCAGGGGAGTATCGGCATTAGACCGGATAATGATGACCCCGTATGTTGAATAGCCGATGGCCACGACGGTAATTGCCAAGATCACTGTATTCCAGATCGTAAGCCCGCGCTTGTGGGTATAGTATACGAGCCATGAAAGTAATAATGACAAAATAACCACAAAGACGAGCAATCCCGAATGGTAGGGAAGGCTGAAGCCGTTCACGAGCCCAAGCTCAATCCAGGATGCAACAGCTACCATTCCCGGAATAATGACAAACATGATAGAGCCGAGAATTACCCCGGAAACCAACAATGAAGCAATGATACCCCAGGCAGTGGCTTTGTATCTTTTAAAATAATACACCAGTACAATCGCGGGAATCGCAAGCAGGTTGAGCAAATGAACGCCAATGGAAAGGCCCATGAGATAGGCAATCAGAATAATCCACTTATTGGCATGGGGAGTTCCTGCGACATTTTCCCATTTTAGGATCGCCCATAAAACAATTGCTGTAAAGAGGGACGATGTAGCATATACCTCCGCCTCCGCAGCCGAAAACCAGAATGAATCCGAAAAAGTATAAGCCAATGCACCTACTGCTCCCGCGCCCATTACAGCGATGATCCTGTTAAGGTTGAAGTCTTCCTCTTTAACCAGAATAATTTTCCTGGCCAGATGGGTTATTGTCCAGAAAAGAAAAAGTATAGTAAACGCTGAAGCAAGGGCAGACATGGAATTCATGGCCACCGAAATTTTTTCAACATCGGAGGTAAAGAGGGTGAAAAAACGTCCGGTCAACATGAAAAAGGGAGCTCCGGGAGGATGGCCTACTTCAAGTTTAAAGGAAGAAGTTATAAACTCCCCACAATCCCAAAAACTGGTGGTAGGTTCTATGGTCAGCAAATAAACCACCGCGGAAATCAGGAAAACGCTCCACCCGGTTATCAGATTAAAAGCACGGAAATTTTTCACACGAGATACAATTAAATTTAGAATGCAGCAAATGTAAGCATTCTTAATATCCTGACAAAGTTATCCCCTGCTATAGGAATATTTTTCAGCAGTTGGATTAATGATATGTGCTGGTAGGCAGAGTTTAGTACGATAAAATTACTGTTCATCTGCCATTGGGAATATGACATAATTAATCGTAATTTTGTACTTATATACCAACGAGGTAAAGTATGGAGGTTATCATTACAGGTTTTCGGTAAACAAGTTAGTTTCAATCACCTGCAAGTATTGGCTCCCTGCTTCCAAAAGAGCTGGAAAAAAATAGACCCTGTTAAATGCTAAAATTCCTAAAATCAACTCTTCTGCTGGCACTGACCATGCTATTAATATCTCCCGACACCACCGGCCAGCAAGCTCTTCAACATTTTTATCGATACCGTTTTGCCAGGCCGGATACTGCCACTAAACTCAATCTTCGCCTTAACTCAGGAACCTTTTTTAACAACAAGGAATATTTCGGGACAGAAACTGAAGGGTATACCCTTACCGGTGCGTACCTGCAGCCGGTTCTAACCTATTCCATTACCCGAGACCTCAGTTTAAGCGCCGGCATTCACCTTCTGCAATACTTTGGAAGGGAGGGGCTGGAGCAAAAGCTGCCTGTATTAAGTATCGATTATGCCCCCGCGGAAAACTTTCATTTGCTCATTGGGAGTTACAATGGTGGGGAACGGTTTCAGCTTCCTGAGGCGATGTATATGCCTGAAAAACAGCTTACCGGGCTCCTGAACAATGGACTCCTCATCGAATACAGCTCCCCGGCAATCTCTTCCAGTATATGGTTAAACTGGGAACAGCTAATTTTCCCGGCCGACACGTTTCAGGAGATGTTTACTTTTGGAACTTCAAATATCTTTACGCTACAGGAAAATGATCAAGGCAGCCTTAAACTTCCACTATGGGCCATCGTCCACCATAAAGGAGGACAAATCAACAACAGTAGTGAAAAGGTGGTCACAAAAACAGATCTGGGATCAGGGATTGAATACATCAGGAAGACCGGAAATGATTTCTTTAAAGAGATTCTTATGCAGCCTTTGATTTTTGCTGATTTAGATGAGAGAAATGAAGAAAGAGGGTTTGCATTCCAACCCCAGGTTGGTTTCAGAAACGATTTCATGGAGATATCTGTCGGGGCGTTCTGGGCAAGGAAATATCAGTCGTACTGGGGAAATCCGATCCTTTTTTCCCCCCGGTAAAACCGGCTATGGGCGGGGATTTAGATCGCATGGACCTCCTTTTTAAAGCCGGATGGGGGAAAAAATTTACTAAGGGTTCCTTTATTCGTCTCGAATTCAACGGGTATTATAATACCAAAATAGATAAGTTTCAATATTTCTATGGATTGCAAATGATCATTAATGAAAATATTAGAATTTTATAGGTTTAGTTGGTTGATGACTTCCCGCTAAATTATCTGCCATTTATCAGATAAAACCTCCACGGCCTGGCCGCCCATTCTCCTGCATAGTCTACCCCGATTCTTGGGGCACTCTCTATCGGGGGATTTACCAATCCCTCCTCAAGCCATATCCTGGGTGAATGAATTAAGGATTCCCCATACCAGGATTTATCCATTTTTAAATGCCTTGTAAGCCTCCCCGGCCCATAGATTCCATCGAGGCCCCGTATCAGGGCGGCCTGGGGTAGATCCTTTTGTCCGGCAACAATGTTGAGCATCCAGTACATCCCATATATAAGATACATATATAGATGGCCCCCCTCTCCAAACATTACCCGGGTCCTGTCTGTCAACCCCTTACTGGCATGACAGGCCAGATCTTCGCCACCCCGGTATGCCTCCACCTCCGTAATTATGTGTTCCATCCGAAGTCCCTCCTGCAGCACCACCAATTTTTTGCCTGGAAGTTCCGGGGCGACTTCGAGGACATCCCGGAGGTAAAATTCCTGAGAAAGACGGTTAATCATGGTGGATGGGGGATTGGGGGCTGGTAGCAGGCGGTTCAAATCCCGAACCTCCGGTTTCCAACTTCAAACATCTGGCTCTTGTACGCATCAATAAGGAATTTTATTATAATTATTATTCCAATTGTCAAAGGCCTTCAATCCCTCTTCCCTTAGATCCTGTTCCATAGGCAGGCCACGGCTCTCAACAGGCAATCGGATCTCCTCATAGATATGGCTGTCATCAAATCCGGCCTCTTTTGCATCCATATGGGAACAGGCATAGATAACCTTGTCGATATGGGCCCAATAAATAGCGCCAAGACACATGGGACAAGGTTCGCAGGAGGAATATAGAGTGCATCCGGAAAGATCAAAACTATGCAGCCTCTCCGCAGCGATCCTGATGGCCATAATTTCGGCATGAGCGGTAGGATCGTTATTTTTCGTGACCAGGTTACCGGATGAGGCTATTATTTTATCGTTTTTAACCAGAACTGCCCCGAAAGGGCCTCCCTGTGATTCGACATTTTCGATGGCCAGTTCAATCGCTTTTCTCAGAAATCCCTTCTTCATGGTTTATCCTGTTTCTTTTTCCTCTTCCGATTAACAAAATTGAATAAAAAAAGATAAAAAAGGAGACCCCGGTCTGGGTTTCGAGGGTATCCTCATTCAGCATCGAAAGTAATACTATAATGAAAAACACCAGAAACAGGAAATCGTTCCATCCTTTTTCATAAAAAACAGGAAGAAAAATAAATATCATGGAGAAAACAAACCCAATTAACCCGAATGTGATGAAAAATGTTACATATTGATTATGTGCCCTCCTCCGGTTATCAGTGTTCAATGGTGAATTATGCACCTTGTAATACCGGTTGAATTCGTCCTGCACATCTCCGGTGCCGGTACCAAAGAAAAAATGCGAAGATAAGATGTTCCTGGCCGCTTTCAGGTAGGCAATCCGCTGGGTTAGGGAATGGTTGCTGGGATCGCCACCACGCCGGTAACTGTCTATTTCCCATATCGTCTCATAAATCCTTGGGTAAAGGCTGTAATGGTTCATGAAAATATAATTTGCCATCCCATTTTCGATGGCCTGCACTTCATCGTCACTCAGTGAGTTCACACCGGAGCAATCCTTCCTGTAGCCCTTTGAGGTTAAAAAACGGATGAGCGTATGCTTTATTCTCTGCTGTTTTCTGTCCAGGGAATCATAGTCAAAATCGCTCCTCGCGTTCCAACAGGAACGTAACTCCTCTTCATTCAGATACAGCCATACATAATTTCCGTTTTCCGTCGCCCTTCGCAAAGTATCGTGAGAATAAGGATTGTGCAGGGCGCTATATTTTTCAAGCTTGTTAAAATCGACTTCTTCCCTGCTGTAGTATTTTTCAATACTTTTTGCCAGGTAGGAGACAATCAGAAGCGGGATAACCAAAATAAGCGCGCGTACTATAAATCTGGGAGCTATATCGGGAATCCTGGTGCTTGCAATCCAAGCCAGCAGGAGCGAAACAATAGTGAAAATAATTATTCCAGTGAGTGATTTAAGAAGAAACAGAAAAAGGATTAAAAACAAGAAAACGGGGAGAATATATAGAGACTGCGGAAGGGAAAACCTGAGTTCTTTTGGAGAAAAATAACTGTAATAGATTAATATATATATTGAAAAACTCACCATCAGGGAAAGGCGGATATGGGAAATGAATATAGAAATATCCCGGATGTCGTAATATTCAATCGGGATAATTCCATAAAATACGAACACCGAAACGAGACCTGATGAAAAGACTGCAGAGACGAAAAACAAAAGGACATATTTGATCTCTTTCCTGCTTAAGACACCGGAGGTACCGATAATTAAGGGCAATAAGAGTATTGGAAGTTTCGTTTTAAGGTCGTGGAGGGCATAAGAAAAATCGCTGGTATACAACAGGCCAAACAAATGCAGCAAATACAACCCGCTAATTAACCAAATTGCAGGTTGCTTTTTTAGCATTTGCCCTTTTTTTCGGAAATTTCCTTCGGTTACCCAGTTTACAAACAGCAGGATTTCTGCGAGGCTGGTGGTAAATATGGAAAGGGGAAGGCTGATTGCCAGTAATACCAGTCCAAAAAAGTATATATTGGGGTGGGTCAGCAGTGTTCTTGGGCGCATTGATTAGCTTTATAGAATAGAGTCATCATAAATTAGATTCATCTTCAGGCAAAATGGTTGCTTCATTCATCGCTGCAATTTTTCATTAACGTAATTTAAGCAGGAAATATTTTAGCCTCCCACCTATTCAAAAAAATTATTGTTTATAAATTGTTTGTTTATAAAAAATAATCGTACTTTTGCAATCCACAATTTTTAGGAGAAAAACACTATTTTTTTAGGTAATTAACAAAAACAGGATATAGTGGATACATTAAGTTACAAAACGATATCAGCCAATGCTGCTACAGCGGATAAAAAATGGCTGGTTATTGATGCCAACAACGAAGTGCTGGGAAGGCTCGCATCGAAGGTTGCCTATATATTAAGGGGCAAGCATAAAACGAATTTCACTCCTCATGCTGATTGCGGGGACAATGTGATCGTTATCAATGCAGAAAAAGTCAGGTTAACAGGAAACAAACGTACGCAAAAAATATATTTGACCCACACCGGTTATCCAGGGGGCCAGAAGAAAACCACACCCGAGCAATTATTTGCCAAAAAGCCGGAATCTGTTATTGAAGGGGCCGTAAAGGGAATGTTACCCCGAAACCGACTTGGAAGGGCTATCATGGGCAATCTCCATGTTTATTGTGGCGAAACTCATAAGCATGAAGCTCAGCAACCAAAAGAAATCAGTTTAAAAGATATTAAGGAATAATCATGGAAGTTATTAATAAAGTTGGCAGAAGGAAAGCAGCAATTGCCCGTGTTTATTTAAGTGACGGTAAAGGGGATATTACCATAAATGACAGGGATTTCAAAGCATATTTCCCGGGTGGCCATTTACACTATATCGTGGAACAGCCATTGAATCTCCTGAAAGTCAGGGATAAATTCAATGTTAAAGTTATTCTTGCCGGCGGAGGAATTAAAGGTCAGGCTGAAGCAGTACGCCTGGGAATTACCAGGGCTCTTATCGAGTTAAATCCCGAAGACAAACCCGCCCTCAAAGCGGAAGGCTTCGTAACCCGTGATCCCCGTGAGGTTGAACGGAAAAAACCCGGACAGCCAAAAGCAAGGAAGCGGTTCCAGTTCAGTAAGCGTTAAGCTTATCCAGGGATCGTGTTTAGCATCTAAATTAAAGGGACTTCCGGCTTAATCCATTTCCATGGGCGGGACTACCCATTAATTGACAAACAGAACGTAAACAAATATTTAAATATCATGCCCAACAAATTAACATTTGACACATTATTGGATGCAGGCGTCCACTTTGGCCACCTGAAAAGAAAATGGAACCCCTCCATGGCGCCCTATATTTTTATGGAGAAAAACGGGATACACATCATCGATCTTCATAAATCGATCGTGAAACTGGAAGAGGCAGCCAATGCTATGAAGCAAATTGCCAAGTCAGGCCGTAAAATTTTGTTTGTAGCCACAAAAAAACAGGCGAAAGACATTGTAGCCGAAAGGGTTAAATCCATCAACATGCCTTACGTTACGGAAAGATGGCCCGGCGGTATGCTCACCAACTTTCCTACTATCCGTAAAGCCGTGAAAAAGATGGGTACTATAGATAAAATGGCCACTGATGGTACATTTGACACCCTTTCTAAGAGGGAGAAACTCCAGGTCCAACGCCAACGGGCAAAACTTGAAAAAAACCTTGGAAGTATTGTTGACCTTACCCGCCTGCCTGCGGCCATGTTCGTGGTCGATGTTTCAAAAGAATACATTGCCGTCAGGGAAGCACGTAGGTTGAATATTCCAGTTTTTGGAATGGTTGATACCAACTCCAGTCCGAATGATATTGATTTCCCAATCCCGGCCAATGACGATGCATCAAAGTCCATTGCCCTGATCATCGAATATGTAACCGCTTCCATCGAAGAAGGTCTCTCAGAGCGGAAAATGGAAAAAGATAAGGACGCGACTGCGAAAGAAAAGAAAATACGTGAGGATAAAGCTTCCAAAAAACTTATTAACCTGGATGAGGAAGAGGAGGAATCTGATGAGGAAGTAGACGATAGCCGGAAAAAATATGAAACAATTTCCGACGATGATGAGGATGATACAGGAGTTTCCAAAAAAGCAGCTAAAGTGGTGAAAAAAGCACCGGCCAAAAAGCCCGCAGCACGCAAAATGGAAGATTAAATCTCCGCCTCCCATAACATTTATTACAAAAATTTAAAATCCAATAATTATGTCTGAAATAAAAGCAGCTGACGTAAGTAAATTAAGAAAAATTACCGGGGCCGGAATGATGGACTGCAAAAAGGCCCTTCAGGAATCGAATGGCGATTTTGACCAGGCTATCGACCTGATAAGAAAAAAAGGGCAGGCTGTAGCGAACAAAAGGGCCGACCGTGAAGCCAGCGAGGGAGTTGTCCTTGCAAAAGTCGGCGACCGGGTAGGGGCTATGATCGTACTCAACTGCGAAACCGATTTCGTAGCCAAGAACGAAGATTTCATAGTTCTTGCAGAAAAAATCCTTAATATTGCCCTGGATAAACTGCCTGCTGACCTCGAAGCACTTAAATCCCTCGATTTCGAAGGAAAAACTATAGCTGAAAAAGTGATAGAACAAATCGGGATCACCGGTGAAAAACTGGATGTTGGATACTACGGGAAAATCGAGGCAGGTGATGTGGTTGCCTACAACCACCCCGGGAACAAACTTGCTACGCTGGTAGGTTTCAGTAAAAAAACAGACCCCCAGGTAGGCAAGGATATTGCGATGCAAATTGCTGCTATGGCCCCGGTTTCTGTCGATAAAGATAATGTTCCCTCTGAAGTCATCGAAAAAGAAAAGGAAATCGGACGCGAACAGGCAAGAAATGAAGGCAAACCCGAAAATATGCTGGACAGGATCGCCGAGGGCAAACTGAACAAGTTCTTTAAGGATTCCACCCTGTTGAATCAGGATTATACAAAAGACAATAAAATCTCTGTACGGGAATATCTTAAGAAATCTGATCCGGATTTAAAAGTCACCAGCTTCCTTCGGTATACGCTCAATCAATAAAAAAATTATTTTTTATTCTATATAAACCGGTCAAATGACCGGTTTTTTTTATCTTCGGAAATTCAAATCATCACACAATGGGTACATACAAAAGAGTTTTGCTGAAGTTGTCAGGCGAGGCCTTAATGGCTGAAAAAGATTGGGGGATAGACGCTGTAAGGCTTAATGATTATGCCACGGAAATAAAAGAGGTAACCTCAGCCGGCACAGAAGTGGGACTTGTGATCGGGGGTGGAAATATTTTCCGGGGGGTCGCCGGTGTTGGGGCAGGATTCGACCGGGTAAAAGGCGATTACATGGGCATGCTTGCCACGGTAATCAATGGCCTGGCCCTTCAATCGGCTTTCCAGTCAATAAATGCTGAAGCTATCGTTTTTTCGGCGATCAGAATGGATCCCATCACCGAGTTTTACTCTTTAGAAAAAGTTCATGAAGCCTTTAAGCAGAAAAAAATCGTAATTTTTGTCGCGGGCACTGGAAATCCTTTTTTTACGACCGATACAGCCTCTGCCCTGCGAGCGGTTGAAATCGGGGCCGATGTCATGTTAAAGGGGACCAGGGTGGATGGCATTTATACTGCCGATCCGGAAAAAGACCCTACCGCCCGCCGATTCGATACTATTCACTTTGACGAAGCTCTCGAAAGAAACCTAAAAATAATGGATGCCGCCGCTTTCACCTTATGTCGCGAAAATAATTTGCCGGTGGTTGTTTTTGACATGAACAAAAAAGGAAATCTTCAAAAACTTATTTCAGGGGAAAAAATTGGCACATTAGTGAAAATTTAAATAAATTTGATTTCTTCAATTCCTAAAACAACCTAAATCTAAATTGCCATGAACGAAGATGTCCAGTTAATATACGATTTTGCTAACGAAAACATGGAAAAGGCAGTCAGCTATCTCGATACCGAGCTCAGCCGCATCCGCGCTGGTAAAGCAAATATCCATCTGCTGGATGGTATTCAGGTAGATTATTACGGGACGCCGACCCCTCTTAATCAGGTTTCCAGCATTAGTACCCCCGATGCCAAAACACTTGCCATTCAGCCCTGGGAAAAGAACATGATTGCCCCGATTGAAAAAGCGATTATGGCTTCGAATATCGGCCTCACCCCGGTAAACAATGGAGAATTGATCCGGATTAACATCCCGCCCCTTACCGAAGAACGACGATTACAGCTCGTTAAACAGGTAAAACACGAGGGTGAAACCGCCAAGGTAAGCATACGCAATTCCCGCCGAGATGCCAACGATGAAATCAAATCCCTTCAGAAAGAAGGACTTCCGGAAGACACCGCGAAAAAATCAGAGATTGATATCCAGAAGATGACGGATGATTTCAATGCGAGAGTGGACAAAATCGTGGAAACAAAAGAGAAGGAGATGTTAACAATCTAATTTGTCTCCAGAATCTTCAATAATTCATCTAATCTCGGAGTTAAAATTATTTCTGTCCTCCGGTTTTTAGCCCTGGCAGTCGTTGTATTTGCAGGGTCTATGGGTTGGGTTTCCCCCCTTCCGGCAGCAGTTAAACGGGAAGGGGCTATATTCCCATCTTCCAAAAGGATTTTCAGGACCGAAGTAGCCCGAAGTACGCTCAGGTCCCAATTGTCTTTAATAGTTGCCCCACTCCGGTATGGAACATCATCGGTATGGCCTTCAATCATCACATTGACATCTTTGTTTCGTTCCAGAACCCTTGCCAGTTCTTTAAGGGCTTTTCTTCCCTGGGGATCGACCTCATAACTCCCTGAACGAAACAGCAGTTTCTCATCCATGGATACATACACCTTGCCGTTTCGGGTCTCTACGGTCAATCCCTGCCCTTCGAAGCCGGTAAGAGCGCGGGAAACTGACTCCTTAAGCGCATTGACGGCTGAATCTTTCCGGTCTAAAATTCGCTGCAGTTCAGCCAGCCTGGCATTCCTTGCTTCCAGTTCGGCACTTAGCCGGTTTAATTCCAAACGACGCTCGTTCATATTGGTCTCCAACTCCCGCAAACGATCCTCCTTTTTTTGCAGATCTTCCTGGGTGGTCTGAAGCTGACCCAAAAGCCGGCGGGTTTCCCTGGCATTTCCCTGCAGAAGGGCATCATGGGTTGATTGCAAATCATCATACTTCCTGCGCAAAGATGCAATTTCATTATTCAGCTTTTCCTTCAATTCATAATTACGGATGCTGTCTTCTACAAATTGCTCTATCTGATTTTCGACCTGGTCTATGTTAGAACGCATTTCGGTGTTTTCAACCATTAAGTGCTCATTTTCGGTCATTAACTGGTCCCTCTCAGTTTCAAGTTGGCTGCTTTTCTGGCTTACTTCCTTAAATTGTTTCGTGGGAACGCAGGCAAGCATGGAACCGGCCATCAACAACATAATAGTGTTCTTTATCATAATTACAGGTTTTTATCAATGAGTGTGTTGAGTTAGAGGCTGGAGGTTAGATGGTTAGATGGTTAGAGGCTAGATGTTGGAGATTGGAGATTGGTTTCCAGCTACCAGCTTCAAACTTCCAGCTTCAAACTTCCAACGTCCAACGTCCAACGTCCAACTTCCAGAACGGAAAATTACAAAATATATTGACAGATCAAGATAAAGAAAACCGAAAAATATTAACAACGGCTGATTATGCAAGGATTTGTCAAACAAGTTCCCGCGTGATGCAGTGAGTGTTGAACATCTCAAAACTTTCAAAAACGTATGAAATGGAAGTCCCTGAAATACGGATATTTTTTTCTAACTTTGTGGCTGCCAATGTCTGGGTTTTGAAGAGCATCGCCTAGTAAGTTATTTTACATATCAACCCCGTGCAAAGTTAGAGCGTCAGATCAGCCCTTTAGGACCCGGACAAACCGAATGAAAGATTTTTTAATGGAGAAAGAAAACCTTTATCCCTATTTAAGTAAGATCAGTTGCCCCTACGATCTTAAACAACTCCATGAAGATGAACTGCTTCCTCTGAGTGATGAATTACGAAAATTCATTATCGATATTGTCTCTGTCAATGCAGGCCACTTAGGAGCCAGCCTTGGAGTGGTTGACCTTACCATTGCCCTTCATTATGTATTGAATACCCCATACGATAAAATCGTTTGGGATGTAGGCCATCAGGCCTATGCCCACAAAATCCTTACCGGTCGAAGGGATGTTTTTCACACTAACAGAAAATACAAGGGGATCAGTGGTTTTCCGAAAATGGCCGAAAGTGAATATGATTCCTTTGGCGTAGGCCATGCATCAACATCTATTTCGGCAGCCCTGGGAATTGCCCTCGGCTCCATGCAGAAAGGCGATGAAAACCGTCAGGTAGTGGCTGTAATTGGCGATGGTTCGCTCACCGGTGGATTGGCATATGAAGGATTAAACAACGCGGGCATAGAAAATTCCAACCTGCTTGTCATTTTAAACGACAATAACATGGCCATAGACCCCAATGTGGGAGCCATGAAGGAATATCTTCTTGATATCACCACCTCCAAAACATACAATAAAATTAAGGAGGATACCTGGAATTTCCTTGGCAGGGTCAGCAAGCTCGTTCCTGATGCCAGAAGATATGCCCAAAAAATTGAAAACGCCCTTAAATCGGTTTTACTGCGACAAAGCAATCTTTTTGAAGTCCTTGAATTTCAGGTATTTTGGCCCGGTTGATGGCCATGATATAATTCATCTGACCAAATTGCTAAACGACCTGAAAGAAATAAAAGGTCCAAAGCTACTCCATATTATCACCACAAAAGGAAAAGGATATCGTTTTGCCGAATTAAACCAGACCGCATGGCATTATCCCGGAACCTTTGATAAAGTGACAGGGGAATTTTTAAAAATAGCTTCGGATATACCCCAGCCTGCAAAATACCAGGAAGTATTTGGAGAAACCCTTCTGGAACTGGCCCGCCAAAATAAAAATATCGTAGCCATAACGCCAGCCATGCCGACCGGCAGCGGATTAAAAATTTTGATGGATCAATTACCCGAAAAAATCTATGATGTCGGAATTGCGGAACAACATGCGGTTACTTTTTCAGCCGGGTTGGCCACCCAGGGATTGATCCCCTACTGTAATATCTATTCTTCCTTCATGCAAAGGGCATACGATCAGGTTATACATGATGTGGCGATTCAGAATTTAAATGTTGTCCTTTGCCTGGACCGCGCCGGACTGGTAGGGGATGACGGGGCGACCCATCATGGTGCCTTCGACCTTGCCTTTATGCGTTCCATCCCGAATATGATCGTTGCCGCGCCCATGGACGAGATCGAATTGAGGAACATGCTTTACACAGCCCAGGTCAAAAATCATGGTCCCTTCTCCATACGGTATCCCCGTGGACAGGGAGTTCATTCCAACTGGCGAAAAGAATTTCAGGAAATCCCTATTGGCAAAGGCCGCATGTTAAGCCAGGGTTCCGATCTGGCCATACTTTCCATTGGCAGTGTAGGGAACATGGTTGCCAGAGCCCAGGAGATCCTTGCAGAATCAAACATCCATATATCCCATTTTGATATGCGGTTTGTCAAGCCCCTGGACGATGTCCTCCTGCACCTGGTTTTTAAACAGTTCAAAGAGATTATTACCATTGAAGACGGGGTTATCCAGGGAGGTTTTGGTACAGCCGTGCTGGAATTTATGTCGGATAAGGGCTATTCTGCACGCATACACAGGATGGGAATTCCTGATAAATTCATTGAACAGGGTAAGACACAGGAATTATATAACGAATGTGGGTTTGATGTTGCAGCCATTGTCCAGACAGCCAAACTCGCTGTTCAGAAGCGGGTTATTCACAGGGCGGTTTAAATATAAAAAGCGACTTATTCATCAGGAAGTGCCTGTTGCAAAAAGTAATGAGTGATATCCTCTGCTTTTCACACCGGAAAGATTTAATTTGTCGTAAAAGTAATCTGAATTTTAATCTCCCCTCCCGACGTATATTCTCTCCTTCCTTCTCGAATTCATCCCATACAGATTATAAAGTTTTAATTTTAATACTCCGGAAATGCACTTCAAAACCATGATCCTGAAGAAGGATATGGCCTGATTCAGCTTCGCCGAAGGATGGATATACTTTATATTTGCTTTCTTTAACCAGTTTCCTGAATTGGTCACTTCCTCTTTCATACTCAAGGACTTTAAAGCCATTTAACCAGTGCTCCACATGATTTCCTTTTGAAACAATACGCAGATCGTTCCATTCGCCTGTGGGGGGAACATTTTTCTTATCAGCTTTAATCAAATCATAAAGTGATCCAAGGGTTCGGCTCCCTTCGTGGTTGCCCAGCTTTGCATCCGGATGGTTTTCATCGTCAAGAATCTGGAACTCGAGTCCGATAGCAGAAAAATTGTTGTTCTCCTCTTTCTCGGTTACAAAATATTTAACCCCTGAATTGGCTCCCTTAGTATATTTAAACTCAAGTCTCAGATCGAAATCAGAATATTGATCCACCGTCACAATATCTCCGCCGTTCTGTGATTCGGCCCCATTGGCAGCTTGTACGATTAATTCCCCGTTTTCAACTCTCCATCCCTTTTCGGGAAAACTATCGTGGTAAGCCCTTCGCCAACCATTCGTATTCTTACCGTTAAAAAGAAGCTTCCAACCCTGCTCTTTCTCCTTTTCTGTAAGTTGGTTGATCAGGTTCGATTTCTGTGGGGCATTATTTTCCTGACTCTGGGCTTCAGGATTTTCCGTAAGTATCCTTATATTCTTCCATTCAACCCTCTTTCCGATCATGGAACTGTCATTGATTGAATGTACCTGTAGGGCAATGAAGCCTTCAGGACTAATGGAATCAACAAGATTTGCAGCAGGAACTCCATTTATCCAGGTTTTCATCGTATTGCCTATGGCCTCTATACGGGCATGGTTCCATTCGTCAGACTTGAATGCCTGCCGCGCTTCGGCACTTTCGTCCTGATTAAGCGGATAAAGCCATCCCCGCCTCGCCTCATCGTAGATCCCTGCAGTATAAGCACGGGAGGTCGGATCTATTTCGTACTGATACCCATAGACGCGGCCGGAAGGTTTCACATCACTTCGGAATTGAATCCCGGAGTTTAATCCATCCGCCACTTTGAAATCGAGTTCAAGAATAAAATCGCCATAAGTACTGTCGGTTTTTAAAAAGCTATTGGGTGATCCCCATACTGTGGTTCCCACGATGACAGAGTCTAAGACCTCATAGGTCGCCTGGCCGCCAGCCTGGGAAAAACCCGTGAGGTCTTTACCATTGAATAAATCCTTCCAGGGATCATCTCCGTTTTTAGCATTATTTGTGCAGCCTGCAAAGGCAAGAAGACTGAAAAGGATCAATGAGATGTTTTTCATAGCATACATTTTTTTGGTTGAATGATATATCTTGAGAAGATTATTTCGAAGTACTAAAGGAATTATTAAGCTAACAGCTTATAAAAAGCTTATCCCTGCTTAAAAGTTTTATAAATGTACTAATTTTTCTTTCTTCTATAAATTATTTTTATCACCCGGGTCATATTGGACAGAGTCCACTTTCTTGGAAGTATCATTCAAATGAAGTAGTTGGTAAAGTATTCAAAAGAAACAGGCGAACTAAAAAAAGAATCGGGAATTTACTTATATCAAATGAATAGGGAATTTTCTCCTCATATTCTCGTTGAATTCCACAACAAAAGAAACCATTGAATTGGCTTCAAAACAGCTGACTACTTCTCCCCAGCTGCCAAGGAACAGGATGTTGTACTTTAACCTTCACTTTTGATCTCATGGTATAAATGTTGCCATTTTATAACAACTGGTTGAAATACCCGACAAGCAGGATCCGAAAAACGGAAACGTGTATGCCAGCTTAAGAGGCAAATCAATCTTTGGGATTGCGAACGCATAAGGAAAATCTCCAACATAAAAATTGATGCGAAATGTCAGAAACAAATAAGAACAAAATACGAAAATTTGAAAATCAGGAATGGATTGATTCACTGGATTATATCATCAAAAATGAGGAAGAGGAACGGGTTGAAGAAATTATTGAACTGCTTAAAAACCGGGCCCTGGAGAAGGGGCTTCACTTAAAGCCACATTTGAAAACCCCTTACCTGAACACCATTCCTGTTTCAGAGGAATCGGAATACCCGGGAAACCGGGAAATTGAACGCAAAATAAAAAGTATTATCCGGTGGAATGCTATGGCCATGGTGGTGCAGGCTAACCGCAAAAAAGAGGGTATTGGGGGGCATATTTCCACCTATGCTTCTTCAGCCACACTTTACGAGGTGGGTTTCAACCACTTTTTTAAAGGAGGCGATGGAGAAGGTCCCGCCGACATTGTTTATTTCCAGGGACATGCTTCTCCCGGAATATATGCACGCTCCTTTCTGGAAGGTCGGCTATCTGAAAGGATGCTCGAAAACTTCCGAAGGGAATTACAATCAGATAAAGGTTTATCCTCCTATCCACATCCGAGACTAATGCAGGATTACTGGCAATTTCCTACAGTCTCCATGGGACTGGGACCCATTATGGCCATTTACCAGGCTCGCTTCAATAAATATCTTCAGGATAAAAAACTACATGAGTGTTCATGATCAAAAAGTATGGGCTTTTCTGGGCGACGGTGAAATGGATGAACCGGAAGCAATGGGAGCCTTAACACTTGCATCCCGGGAAGAGCTTGACAACCTGATTTTCGTTGTCAATTGCAATTTGCAGCGACTCGATGGACCGGTAAGAGGAAACAGCTCGATTATCCAGGAACTGGAAGGTGCTTTTCGCGGAGCTGGCTGGAATGTGATAAAAGTGATTCTGGGTGAAAGCTGGGATCCCTTACTGGCGAAAGATAAAGACGGAATCCTGAAGAAAAGACTCGGTGAGTTGGTCGATGGGGAGCGTCAAAAATTTTCCATTTCCGGTGGGGATTATATCCGTAAAAACTTCTTCGGGAAATATGATGAACTGCGCGAAATGGTGAAAGAGATGAGCGATGAAGATTTGGCCAAATTGGGCCGCGGCGGCCACGATCCTCAAAAAGTATATAACGCATTCAAAAAAGCGACAGAAAACAAAAATTCGCCGACCGTGATCCTGGCGCAAACCATAAAAGGTTACGGATTGGGTGAAGCGGGTGAAGGAAGAAACATCACCCACCAACAGAAAAAGCTAAACGAAGAAGAATTAATACATTTTCGTGACCGGTTTGAAATTCCGATTTCGGATGAAGAGGTTGCCCAGGCTCCCTTTTACAATCCCGGAGAAGACAGCGATGAGATAAAATATCTGTTGGAGCACCGGAAAAATTTGGGTGGATTTCTCCCCAAACGAAACCGACAGGAAACAACATTCAATATACCAGCCTCAAAAGTTTTTGATGAATTCTTTAAGGGTTCCGGGAAACGCGAAGTGGCTACCACCATGGCGGCAGTTCAACTTTTGGGGAAATTATTAAATGACAAGGAAATTGGTCAGCTAATCGTTCCGATTGTCCCTGATGAATCACGTACTTTTGGAATGGATGCACTGTTTCGGCAGGTTGGTATTTACTCCCACAACGGACAGTTGTACGAACCGGTCGATCGCGAAAGTTTGCTTTATTATAAAGAGGCAAAAGATGGGGCGATACTGGAAGAGGGAATTACCGAAGCAGGATCCATGTCGTCGTTTATCGCCGCGGGAACAGCCTATTCCACCCATCAAATTAACTGTATCCCGTTTTTCATTTTCTACTCTATGTTTGGATTCCAGCGTATAGGCGATCTTATTTGGGCTGCGGCCGATGCAAGAGCAAAAGGTTTTTTACTTGGAGGAACCGCAGGAAGAACCACATTGGCCGGAGAAGGATTACAGCACCAGGACGGTCAGAGTCATTTACTTGCATTGCCCGTGCCCAGTGTGCGGGCCTATGACCCGGCCTTCGCTTTCGAACTGGCGGTAATTATTCACGATGGGATGAAAAAAATGTACCAGGAGGGTGAAGAAATATTTTATTACATCACCGTAATGAATGAAAAATACAAAATGCCCTCGATGCCGTCCCGTAAGGGAATTGAAACCGAAATCATAAACGGCATGTATAAATTTCGCAGCAGCAGGAAAAACAAATACAACCTCCATTTGCTGGGTAGCGGCACTATTCTGAATGAAGCACTAAAAGCAGCCGAAATTTTGAAAAAAGATTACAGTATTTTTCCCGATGTGTGGAGCGTAACAAGCTACAAAAATCTTTACGATAATGCCATTGAGACTGAACGGTCCAACCGCCTGAAAGAGGAAAATGCAGCGACCTACGTAGAAAAATGTGTAGGAACAAAAAAGGGAATTTTTATCGCTGCATCAGATTACGTAAAGGCGCTCCCGCTTTCGGTTTCCAAATGGTTTCCGGGAACATTTATCGCACTCGGTACTGACGGATTCGGTTTAAGTGAACACCGCGAAGAGTTACGCGAACATTTTGAAATAAATGCCAGCCACATAGTCTGGAGTGTACTGAGTACGCTAACTAAACAGAAGGTAGTGGACAAACAGGTTTTGAAGAAAGCCAGAGAGAAGTTGAATATCAAAAGTGAAAAATCATCCCCTACAAAATTATAGAGCGATCCAGCTGTAGTACCTCAATTTTTAAGACCATGAAAAAAGAGATAAAAATACCCGAAATTGCAGAAAATGTTGAAAGCGGTCTGATTGCCGGAATATTGGTATCAAAAGGCGATCGGGTGAAAACCGATCAGTCGCTGGTGGAAATTGAAACCGACAAAGCAACCACCGATTTACCTTCGCCTTACGAGGGTGTAATTAAAGAGATCAAAATTAAAGAGGGCGACGAAGTAAAAATAAACCAGGTTATTATGATCATTGAAACCGAAGCTGAGGATGATAACGAAGCTGCGGGTGGGGAGAATGGGAAAGAAGAAGAACAGAAAGAAAGTGAAAAGGAAGAAATGAAAGATTCTGAAGATGAGTCCGATAAAGAACAAGAGGCGGACGGGGAAAGGAAAAGAGGAAAAGAGATCATCTGCAGAAACCGCGGAGGAAGATAGCGAAACCAAAGAGCAAGATTTAAGCGACATTCCGGCATCTCCCTCGGTAAGAAGACTGGCTCGTGAACAGGGCATAGATCTTACAAAAGTGCAGGGGAGCGGACCTGGGAATCGTATTTCTGCTGAAGACATAAAAAGCCATTCTGAAAAGCCGGCTGGACCTTCAGCGGAAGGTATAAAACTTCCTGATTTTACTCAGTGGGGAGCTGTATCGGAGGAAGCAATGAGTAACATTCGCAAAATTACCTCGAAAAATACCCAACAGGCCTGGCAAACCATTCCGCATGTCACCCAATTTGATGAAGCGGATATGACAAATCTGGAAAATTTCAGAAAGAATAACCAGAATAAGGTAGAAAAGGATGGGGGTAAACTTACAGTGACTGCCATTTTGCTGAAGATTTCCGGATTTGCATTACAAAAATTTCCACGCTTTAATGCAAGTCTTGACGCCCGGAACCAGAAAATTATTTACAAACACTACATTAACATTGGAATTGCGGCAGATACTCCTCAGGGATTATTGGTGCCGGTGGTACGCGATGTTAACCAAAAGTCGCTCACCGAACTTTCGGTTGAACTTACCGAACTGGCGGGGAAAGCCCGCGAGAAAAAAATAGCCCCGGATGAAATGCAGGGTGGAAACTTTACCATTTCGAACCTGGGCGGAATCGGCGGAACTAACTTCACACCCATTATACTGCCTCCGCAGGTTGCTATCCTTGGTGTATCAAGAGCTAAATACCAACAAGTTTACGTTGAGGGAGAATTTCAGAAGCGATTCATTATTCCTTTGTCCCTGTCGTACGATCACCGTGTTATCGACGGGGCCGATGGTGCCCGTTTTCTTCGCTGGATTTGTGAAGTCATTGAAGACCCCTATGCATTGTTACAATAAATGAAAATAAAAATGAGTGAAAATAATAAACACGAATTAGTAATTATTGGAGCAGGTCCGGGAGGATACCGTGCTGCGTTTATGGCCGCCGACCTTGGGCTTAGCGTTACCTTGATTGATCCGGAAATGAATCCGGGAGGGGTTTGCCTTTACCGGGGTTGCATACCCACTAAAACACTGCTGCATCTGGCAAAAATTAAATCTGATGCTGAAAATGCCGCCGAAATGGGAATTCATTTTAAAAGCTCAAAGATTGATCTGGAAAAAGTCAGGAGCTGGAAAGACCATGTGGTTCAAAAACTCACCGGTGGCCTTGGTCAACTGGTTAAAGCCAGGAAAATAAACTACATAAGAGGTATGGCCCAATTTATCGATGCCACTACCATAAAAGTAACGGAAAAGGGGGGATCTGAAAAAAAGATTTCATTCAACAATGTGATCATTGCCTCAGGGGCTCAATCCATTCCACTTCCCAATATAGATGCCGGGGATCCGCGCATTATGAATTCTGCAGATTCACTGGATTTAAAAGATATTCCCGCTAAAATGCTGGTGGTTGGCGGTGGTTATATCGGACTCGAAATGGCTACCATTTATAAATCGCTTGGTGCCAGCGTTTCCATCGTGGAATTGACAGACGATTTTATGCCGGGAATGGATAAAGATCTGGTTGCCGCATATAAAAAGGCGGCCAAAACCTTGTTCAACGAAATTTTCCTGGAGACCAAAGTCAAAAAAATTGATACCCAAAAAGAGACACTGAAAGTAGAATATGAAGATAAAAAAGGTAAAACATTCAAAAAAGAATACGATAAGGTTTTGATTGCTGTTGGACAGTCCCCAAACACAAAAAACCTTGGGCTCGAAAACACTTCGGTCAAACTTGATGAAAAAGGATTTATTAAAGTGGATGAGCAGCAACAAACTTCTGAAAAAGGAATTTTCGCCATTGGCGATGTAGCAGGGCCCCCATTGCTGGCACACAAAGCCAGTTATGAAGGTCGGGTGGCTGCCGAAGTGATTGCCGGAAAAAAAGTCGCGAACGATGCAAGCACCATTCCTGCAGTCATTTACACCGACCCGGAAATAGCCACCTGTGGACTAAGTGAAAAGCAGGCAAAAGAGAAAAACATCAAATCTAAAGTGGTCAAATTTCCATGGACGGCCTCCGGCCGCGCGCTGGCCATGAACGCCGGAGAAGGTTTTACCAAACTTCTGGTGCACCCTGAAAATGAGCGTATACTTGGCGCCGGAATTGTGGGTAAAAATGCAGGCGATATGATTGCTGAACTAGTACTTGCCATTGAAATGGGAGCCACTGCAGAAGATGTAGCCCTCTCCATTCACCCCCACCCCACACTTTCAGAAACCATTATGGAAGCTGCCGAGATGTTTTACGGACATCCGGCGCATTTTTTTATGAAATAGAAAGGAGATGGAACATTGTTAACACGCTTGTTGAGGTGGTTACGATCTAATATTGCTGTAAGCGCCGTGCCTTGAGAATAGGCAAAGCGCATATGGCATTATTTATCTTGCCTCTGATGAAGCAAAATTTGTAACAGGCAGCGAACTGGTTATTGATGGCGGGTATACTTGCAAATAATAATTCCGTTTAATCTTAATTATAAACCTGTTTTTAATATTTGAAATCAATGCATATTTTGTGAATCAGGGCAAACCTATCATAACCTTTAACCCCGTGGTATGTTGATTAGAAAAGCTTTACGTTAAAGGCAAAACAAAATTGATGAAAGATTTTTGAATCAATGTTTTAAAATTGGAATGAATTGATAGTTCATATTTTGTAGCAAGTTTATATACTAAATTATTTTTTTTCATGATAAACCAAAACAGGAAGCTGAGTTGCCTTAAGTATTCCTTTTGTATGGTCGGATTTAAAAATTCCTTCGAAGAAGGACTTGTTTTCTTTTAGTATCACCAGTAAATCTGCGCTGTTATTGCGTGCAAAATCGTTTAAAAGCTGGACTATTTTATTATCTTTACTTTTATATAAAGCTTTAACAGTAAGTTTTTTGTATGAGGTTTTTGATTGAATCATATCAGTAAAACCTGCTTTCTTTATCCGCTCTTCAAAATCGACGCTATCGGTAATATGTAAAGCCATAATATTTGGTGTTAAATGAGGAAATAAGCTAATCAGTTTTTCCAGGTTTACGATATCCTCTTCATTATAATCGGTAGCATATACAATTTCAGAAAATGGTCGGTAGATGGCTCCTTTGGGAATAATCCAAACAGGACATTCAAGCATTTCAATTATATCTATATTGGAAGTAGTTTGCATCCAGAAGCTTTCATCCTGTTGACCTTCAAGTATGACCATTTCTGCTTCCTTACTTGTAACAGTTTCATTTATAATAGTCGCTGCTGTGCCGATTTCTGCTGAAGAATCAATAAAAACAGGTCTGGAAATTTCCTTGCTTATTTCTTCGATATTATTTTCCAATATCCTTTTTGATTCATCAATTACTTCTCTGTAGTTTTCCTCAACCTGCACGGAAGCTACCGCAGTCGCTCCTAAACCATAAGAATAGTTTGGTGGTGTTTGAATATATAATACTTTCACGTTTAGGCCAAGGTTATTGGCCAAGCCAGCAACATAACGTAAAAAATCTTTGGATTCTCCCGGGACGTTTATATTCGCTAATAAAGTTTTCATAAAGCTTTTCATTTAACGGTTAATATGTAAAATAGAACACCAGCCGTATGCCTTTTTTGTCTTCAATAAAGTATGTTAAGATAGACTTCCTTTTTCAATGAACTGATTAAATTATAATCTTTAATAGAAAGAATGGGGAAATGGGGAAAAATTCTTAATTGTGGAAATTTTGAATCGTAGTTTAAAAAAAAATTAATTCGCTTTATTCAGCTCAATATCACAGACAATATTAATTTCTTTGCTTACAACCAGTCCACTTGTAAATGATTTGTTCCAGTCAACATGGTAGTCGAACCGGTTAATGGTTCCGGTAATTTTAAATCCGGCACGTACAGCTCCCATCGCTTCTACCGTTCCCTTATGTTCAACAAGAAATCGTTCTGTTTTTGAGACATCGCGGATAGTTAACACCCCTTCAAGGCTATATTCGCCTTTTGTGGCGGTTTCTTTCAATTTCCCGACAAATGTTATTTCGGGGTATTTTGTCACACCTAAAAATTCATCTGAACGAAGATGTTCATCTCTTTGAGAATTGTCCGTATCAATACTTTTTGCCTCAATAGTCACATTAACCTTAGCTCCGTCAAAATCTTCCCCGTCAGTAAAAACTTCCACATCGTAATCGGAAAACTTACCTTCTACCTCAGAAATTGCCATGTGAATTGCCGAAAATTTTATTTTTGCATGTGCTTTATCGGCTACCCATTTTGTTTCCTGTGCCATAAGGTTGATTGCATAAAAATTGAATACAAATAAAAAAATGTAGGTTGGTGTTTTCATAACTTGGATTTTATTGATTTTTAAATAATTTAAATCCATTTCATTCTTGTATGTTGATTCCTCCATCGGATTTTTCATTCGGGCAAGCAAGTAATAAAAGATCAATGAATATGCCACAATGAGTAAAAATAAACGCCTCACTTAATATTTTTAGTTAATCGCTAAAATTCAGATAATTATATTTCACCCTAAATTCGAACAGAGAATTCTAAATATCGAAAAATGAAATGGTGTGATTCTCAAATATAATTTCGTCAAACCATCAACCAGTCCCGAACTTCTTCAAGCAATTAAAAGAGGCATTTTTGAAAGTTTTAGAGAATAGGGAAATAATCAGTTTAGTTTATTAATCGCTAAATAACAAGAAATTAAGAAAGGGAAAGCGAGTAAAAAATTCCACAAATTATTGAATTATTACTCAACTATTGATTTAGCTTTTACATCTTAACTGCGTGGCAAAAAATGATGGAGCCATAATGTATAGGTAATTTTTAAATGAAGGCTATTGGTAAATTATCTGAATCTAAAGGAACATCATTTTACTTCAGGAATTCATACTTATGTAATCGCTCGTTTACAGCTGCCTCAGTGTATCTGAAAAAAACTGCTCCACTGGAAGTGGAAAACCGGAGAAATTAATCCTTACAAAAATGTATTATTTTGTTTTCCAATGGGTACAATTCTCAAATTCAAAAGAAAATAGAGCATACTGGCACAATTTTTTCATTTTAAGCACTGAGAAACAATAAGAGTTATGAACAGCTTGTTGCACCTTGGTTGCAGCCATCAGCGCAAGTCAAAAATCCATTAAGGTCCGTAAGAGGAAATACTGATCTGTTTAATAATAATTAATAAAAAAGGAGATAGTTATGAAATTTTCAATCAGAAAAAAAGAATTTTTAAAATCATTTCCGGTAGCGCTTACTTTACTGTTGTTACTGACTTTTTTTTCGGCAAATTCCCAGGAAATAACAGTGATAACAAATAGCGAAATGGAAATGTTACAGGATCAAGACATGGATTATATGAAACAAATCCATAAAATTGTAAAAGACTATCCGGAATTTTCTTACACCTACACAATGAATGATGGTAAAGTGGAGGATGTTACAGTTACAGGGGTGGATAATGCCCTTCAAAGAAAAAGGCTCGAAGTTGTACTTCTCGACCTGAAAAGTAACATGAATATGCTCAAAAATAAAGCAAACAGGGTGGGCGTGTTTTATTCGGTTGACAAACCTGCAGAATACAAAGGAGATCTGGATAGAGCGATATTAGACAACCTTAAGTACCCGGAAGAGGCTTTAAACTGGGGATTGGAAGGAACTATATACGTTAAAATTGTTGTAGATGTAAACGGAGAAATACCCTTTGCCACTACCTCGAGCAATATTGAAACCTCGATGGAGAGTTATTTAGAAGACCTCCAGAATCAAGCGGTATCTGCCGTTAAGGCAACCTCAGGCAACTGGGAACCTGCAAAAGTAGAAGGTGTTGCTGTTTCCTCGCTTGTAGTGGTACCGGTTACTTTTGATTTTGAGAAAAATCCAATGTTGCCTGCTTTAATACGATAACCATACTACCTATCAACTTTTTTAGTCATGCCCTCAATAAATAGAGGGCATGACACCTCTCAACACAGTGGGGACACGCACGCAATGAAAATTTATGGAGTGTCTGAAACGATATTCACAACATCGGGATAATATCGAGTTATAATTTCCTTGCTTTAAAAAATCAATACTTGCAAAAGTTGAAAACAAGATATGAGTTCACCATTTAATCTTTGCGCAACTATTTGTTATAATAAAGATAGCTATTATCATATAAATATATCTTCAATCTAATTGCTCTTCTTCCGCAATTTTGCGTCTGGGCTTTAATTTTACCGCTAATTTATTGATGGTAAGTCCCTGGAAAAAAATGGAGAAAATCACTACCATATATGTGATAACTACCCATAGATTGTTATGTAATCCTTTGTTCAGGGAAAGAGCAAGTGCTATTGAAATTCCTCCCCGTAACCCGCCCCAGGTTAGCAAGAGTATACTCGACTGGCTGTAACGACCACGCAGACGGGCTAGTTGACCGGGAAGCCATATGCTGATGTAGCGGCTCATAAGGACAACAAGAATGGAGATCAATCCAATGAGCAGATAATTGGCTTTAAATGGGATTACCAATAGCTCCAATCCTATGAGCACAAATAGGATGGCATTAAGAATTTCATCAGTCAATTCCCAGAAACTACTTACGTAATTCCAGGTATTGTCCGACATGGCCTTAAACCTCCCTTTGTTTCCTATAATGATTCCAGCTGCCACCATTGCAAGTGGGCCGCTCAATTCAAGTTTGCTGGCAAGAGTATAGCTTCCCATAACAACAGCTAAGGTCAGTAAGACTTCCACCTTATAATTGTCGATGCTTTTCATCAACAGGTAAGAACCGTAGCCTACTGCAATACCCAGCGAAAGTCCGCCAACCGCTTCGCGCATAAATATTAACCCGACATCCCACCATTCCAATTGCCCGGTGTGGTTGGCAATTTTAAGAATTGTCAGAAAAATAACCACCGCAATGCCATCATTAAACAGCGCTTCGCCGGTGATTTTGGTTTTGGTGGATTTTGAGATGCCTGCTTTCTTCAGGATGGCTAACACCGCAATCGGGTCGGTTGGTGAAATCAAAATTCCGAATAAAAGACATTGGATATAGGGGACCTGGAGTTGAAATACCGGTAAAATGAGGTACAGAGCCGTACCAATTATAAAGGTAGATAGCAAGAGTCCCAATGAAACATAGGTAAGAATGCTAAACCATTCTTTTTTAAGGTCATTGGCTTTTACGTGGATAGCTCCGGCAAAAAGAATGAAACTCAACATTGATCCGAGAAGCAATTCTGAGAAATCGAAATGGTGGAGCAGCTCTGTGGTATCTTTCATAACCACCGGGAAGAACTTAGCAATGGCCAGCAAAACCAGTGATGTTACAATTGCGATCAACATTAATCCGATTGTGGATGGTAGCTTGATAAACCGGTAGTTAATGTATGCAAACAGGGCTGAAATTACAATGAGTATGGAAAAAGTGTCGTAAAAATTCATATTCCTGTTTTTTGTGCTACTAAGTGAGGACAAAGGAAAAACCACTCATGGAATTTGGCTTTGACTATAAAATTAAAACTAATTCTCAAATATTGATTTAGAATTTTTCAAAAAAAGGGTCAGGGTTCATTTTTATCCCATAAAATGATCACTCAACAGGATCAACAATAAAAAACTTAATCCTATGAAAACATAAAGAAGTGACATCCATAATAAAGAGGTAGGGTTGACATTAAGCATGATAAAAACATTCACATATCCGATAAAATCTGTTCAAATCTATTGCATATAATTCCCTTTTTATTACCTTCGCATACCAAAGTAAGGATCGGCTGTCGCCCCTTGTTTCAACGCCCGGATGGCGGAACCGAACTACAAAGTAGTGAGCTCCCGACATCAACCCGGGAAACTGAGAAATGGTTATAAGGCGATGAGTTATATTTTGGAGTAAAAAACCACTTCAACGCCCGGATGGCGGAATTGGTAGACGCGCTGGTCTCAAACACCAGTAGTAGCAATACTGTGCCGGTTCGATCCCGGCTCCGGGTACAAAATTAGTTTGGAGTGTGAGTAGTTAGCAAGAGGAAGAAAGCTTATTCTCCAAACTAATTTTCCCTCTATACTCACACTACAACTCACACTGATTTAATCAGTATATTTTCCTTTCTCAAATTTTACTATTTTATCATCAGATGGCGGAACCGAGGAGGAGGAACAACGACGAGTTCACGAGGGTACTCCCCGAGTAATTGGTAGACGCGTCCCGATTGCAATCGGGATAACAGCAATGTCGTGCCGGTTCCCTGCCTGACATTACTTATGCAAAATATTGTGATTTGGAGTGTGAGTAGTTAGCAAGAGGAAGAAAGCTTATTCTCCAAACTAATTTTCCCTCTATATTCACACTACAACTCACACTGATTTAATCAGTATATTTTCCTTTCTCAAATTTTACTATTTTATCATCAGATGGCGGAACCGAAGAGGAGGCTCGACGACGAGTTCACGAGGGTACTCCCCGAGTAATTGGTAGACGCGTCCCGATTGAAATCGGGATAACAGCAATGTCGTGCCGGTTCCCTGCCTGACATTACTTATGCAAAATGTTGTGATTTGGAGTGTGAGTAGTTAGCAAGAGGAAGAAAGCTTATTCTCCAAACTAATTTTCCCTCTATATTCACACTACAACTCACACTGATTTAATCAGTATATTTTCCTTTCTCAAATTTTACTATTTTATCATCAGATGGCGGAACCGAGGAGGAGGAACAACGACGAGTTCACGAGGGTACTCCCCGAGTAATTGGTAGACGCGTCCCGATTGCAATCGGGATAACAGCAATGTCGTGCCGGTTCCCTGCCTGACATTACTTATGCAAAATGTTGTGATTTGGAGTGTGAGTAGTTAGCAAGAGGAAGAAAGTAACCTTCCTTTGTCAGTGTTATAAGCTGTTGTACTTTAATTTTATGGGCAGATAAGGCAATAGACTCGGTGAACACTTAAACATGAACCACAAACAGGCCATGTCCTTCGTTTAGGTTCGAATACAAGAAATTATTCAATACCGTTTTCCTTTTTTATGTCGTTTTCCAATTTTATCTGAGGGTTATTATCAAGTTTTAGGATTAATTTAAAAGCTTGGGTTTTATTTTACCCACTTAAAAATTTGGTTACATAGCCTCGCTATTTAAAAACTTCCACGTCATAACGCCCGGCAAAAATTGGTATTGTAAGGTTCTTCTGACCCGAAGCATCAATTAGCTTTTTCCGGAAGGTTCTATTATTAAGGCCCTTCAAGTGACTAAGACCTAATATTCCCATATTTTCACGACTGCCTACTTGTGCACGAAGTTTTACTTTGGGTATAAAGTCTAAAATAACCGGATCAACCTGGAATGAATTGAGGATTTTTTTCGGATCTCCTTCTGTTAAAACCGATTGATGTACTGAAGCATAAAGATCATACAGGGCTGCAAATGGCTGAATACAGTTTAAGTCATATGCTTTGAAAACAGATATTTCACGATCCGACGTGTCAAGTCCGCTAATCAGAACTTCTTGAAGCTCTTTCTTTCCAACTTTTGGCAGTGAGTAGTATTCAACACCATCAATAAACTCACCAGAATAGTCACAAGTAAACTCGTTCATTAAATCACCAGTCAATACAATCACTTTTTCATTGTCAATATTATCGTGTGAATCAATATGATCTTTTATACTGATTGCAAGTAGGATATTTAATGCTGCACAATGAACATTAAAGTCCCGAAAGTCCTGACATAATACCGGGGCTTTATCAAGAGCCTGAAGTATTTTCTCTTCATCTGTTGGGTATACAATATGTTTAATACCTAGCTGCGATGCAATTTTTTGGGATTTTTCTGAGTCTTCAGATTTACCTAAATCAAGGGTACACGCAATAGGGTTTTTAAGAAACTGCTTAGCCTTAGAGGCAATGATGGTGCTATCAAGACCACCGGACAGTGCTACAAAAAAGGTCCAGCCACTATCTTCAAGTTGCCTGAATATGGTATATAAACCTTCAAGTCGGGAATCAAACCGCTGTCTGAAATTCATGACATTAGGGTCGTTTTTCCTTTCAAACGCAGTCTTGTTTAAGTTATTATTAATTAATTTTGGAGCACCGATATTTCGAATCAATTCACGTTTCCCTCCTGTACCAATATTTACCATAGTTCCAGCAGGAACAGAATAAATACTGCTTTTATGGGGGAATAAATCGGCAAACTTCTCAGAGAAATGTAATTTACCATCGGGGGTTTCTGTATAGAACATCTTGCCAATTCCGAGAGGGTCACGTACGGCACTATAAAGTCCTTCTTCAATTTTTTTTACAGAAGCAAACTGTCCAAGGTGATATCCTTTATTAAAAACTGCTGAATCAACTGCCTCAAGATTAAAAGGAAATCCCAAATGATAATAATAATTTGGTTCTAAAAGAATTTGTTTGATGTACTTTGTTTTATCCATTATTCGCAATTTAAATATTTACAGGCTGCTAAGTTTATTAGTATAACTGAGCTTAGGGCTGTTAGGTACCAAAGGTTATAAGCAGCTTACAATGCACAGGTTATCGCAATTAAGGGTACATTTTTCCTGATTAAACGTACAAAAAAATCACAAATTGTCAATTTTTCTCTGCTATTTTTTTTCAAAGATAGTTTTCGGTTTTCCATCCTATAACTATTTCCGGATAGACGGATTACTTCACAGTGATATAATATTCTATCCAACAGAGCTGTAGCAACAACTTCATCATCCAACAGGTTTACCCATTCTTCCGGACTTTTATTGGTAGTTACAATAAAAGATGCTTTTTCATGTAAATGATTAATAAAATTAAACAGAGCCACAGCTTGTTGCTTTATCTGCATTAATAAAAGATCTTAACATTCGTCCAGAGTATTCCATTGATAGTTTTCCCCTTCATACTTGTGACAATATTCGGATCGCAAATTCAAAACTAATTCAAGGGGCAGTTTACCGTGGTAAAAAGGTATCCATGAGGAGATACTTCTATGGTTACAATATCCATTTGCTGTGTACTGTTGGTGGGATACAATATTTGAATTCCTTACTATTCTTCAAGTGTTCTTTAATGATTTCCTGGTCATAAACGTATTTCTGAGATTAAAAGTATCCATTCCAATTTCTTCAGCAAAATGGATATACTGAGTGATTTCCTTTTGAGAATTTTGACCATGAACTTTCTCTAAACAAATTTAATCATATCTGCCAAATGCAAAAAATAATCATTTGACCAAATTTCCAATTCATTCAGGTTTTTAATGAAAGGTGTCACATCTCGCTTTACTAATTTGATATCTGTAGTGGCAAGCCGCTCTTTCAGTTTTTCAATAAACTGTTCTCTGCTCATCTCTATATCGTTAAATTGTTTGATGCGTGTTTGCAAATGTTCAAAGTTAAGTTTTACACCTTTTCTCACATACCATTCAAAATCGTACCAATCACGACCCTTTACCCTGGTTTTCCATTCCCGAAATACAAGAGCATGCATCTTTCCTGCAAACATATCAGTCAATATAAAACAACGTGTCATGAAAGAAAAGGGCAGGATCAATAACTTATTTTCAGTTTCAAAATTTAAAGGTGGGTCCGTATCCACCTCAATCTTAATCTTGATGGTTTTTTCTGTTTGAAAAGTTACGTTGTACGTTTCAGTATTATCTTTCAGGAATGCGGATTCTACTCGTCCGAAAGTTTTCTTATCTTTTTTTGTAATTACCACTTCTTTGCCGACAGCAGTAAACTCATTGATAATTGCTGGGAAATAACCTTCTAAATTAAAGTTTTCGTCCGGTTTAATAAGTGAAAAATCCAAATCTTCAGAAAATCGACTCATTCCGTGAAAAATACGTAAACAAGTGCCTCCATAAAATGCAGAATTGTTGAAAAAGCCTCCTCTGTAAAGTCCGGCAAGTGCAATTTCCTGCATCACTTCATACGTGGCATTCTTCCGATCTTTTTTCGAAAGGATGTCGTAACGAGCCACCATTTGCTCAAATATACTCATTGTTTCAGCAGCTTTATAATGTTTTTTATAGCTTCTTCTTTCTTGCTTACTTTTACACATTGTTCAAAAATGGAAACATCCATTTTATAGAACTCAGTCATGTCAAGCCTTAAATCTTTTTCTAAATATATCTGTAACGATTTGATTGAACGAATCCTCAATTTGGGAGTAAAGACAATTAAATCACACAATGCCTTTTCGGGAGAAGCAATTAGAAAAGCATAATCATCTTGAATTACTTGATTGATTCCAATAGAGTAATAATTTGAGGGGCAAAATAAGTATTCAAATTGCCCGAACGAATTTTGGAAAGTCCGGCTTCTCTTTAGGGTTATCGATGATGTGTTATAGACGCTCTCCGGGATTAAACCGTAAAATCGGAGTGCACTCTCCATTGACACATAAGAAGGCCCATAAAGATGATTGGCTATCAACTCTATGGATAGCTCTTTTCCTGAAACATGAGGTGATGCAACGTACAATCCTCGTTTCAAACGAATAATTTTTTCCTGCTTCTCTAAATCACTAACTTTGTCTTTTAATGATTTGATTGAAGGATTACTCGCTTTCAGCGAAGCATAATCCATCGGTATTATTCCAAATTGAAGCAATGGGTCCATTATCGTTTGCCTTTTACAATACAAAAGTAGTCATATTCTGCACAATAGTTCGACTTTATACCGATTATCTGTGCATATAATGACAGTCTTCTTAATCTAAGTACTTTGTCAATTCTTTTTTCATTTCTTCATCAATTTGTCGGTATCGGCTAAATGCTTTACTTCCCTCCTTGTGACCACTCAGTGCACTCACTAAATTAGGATCTTTTACCTTTTTGTATATATTTCCAATAAAGGTTCGACGTGCCAGGTGACTACTTGCCACTTCATAGAGCGGTTTGCGAACTCCCTCATTCGTAAGCGGATCAAGAATAGTTACGATGCGATGAATAGAACAAATCTTGAAGATTTTCTTTATCGAGACATTGTACTTTTGCTCCGAAATAAACGGGAGTAGCCTCTCTTTTTCATCTTCCAATGTAATATAGTACGGTGTGCCGTACGTTGGTTCTTCAAGTCGAAATTTATCAAGAGGCTTGTTGTGTGTTCTATCATTATCATAACACCAAATAAAAAATGTACGTAGGCGAGTAAAATCAGCCAATAACGTATTTTTGGATCTTTTTTGAGGAGTACGTTTTTCAGGAATTGATTCGTAGATTTTTGGATACAGCTTAACGTACTTATATTCATTTCCGAAAAAGTCCCAAATATCGCCTAAAATAGCGGGCGTAGCCTCTTTAATATCTATGTAGAAGTCTTTTTTCCCACGTCGTGTTGTTTGCACAAACAATTCGTATCGTTGTACTGCTCGTCCTACAAGGCTGAAGTTTTTCTTCCTCACTTCCGAAAGTTTGTGTTTGAGAAGAAATTCGTCAAAAAGTTCTGCAAAATATGGTTGTCGAGATACTTCTATTTCTTCGATAGACTTGTATTTTTCGGGATGGTAGTATTTATCGAGAGCGGTCTTTAGCCAATCTTTCTCTATTTCATCAGTATCTTCCTGGTAAGATTTTTCAAGAAATGATTTTACCTTTCGAGCTTCATTATTTAATACCACTCGCATTTCGTCATCACAAATAACTTTACTTTTTATAAATCAGGGTGAGTTGTAGTGTGAGTATAGAGGGAAAATTAGTTTGGAGAATAAGCTTTCTTCCTCTTGCTGAATACTCACACTCCAAACTAATTTTCTGGTGGACATTTTACTCTTAATCCGTACTGTAAGGTTCTACGACCACTTGCTTTTCAATAAATTCGGCATTCCCTTCCTCATCTTCTCCTGTCCAGAACCGGAAGGTATAATTTTGGTCATAAATAACTTTAAACCAAAAGGAATCCGTTACCTCAACAGCTTCCTGGGTACATTCCTGATTGGTATAATGTGCACCAACTGGGGTAACATTGCGGACCGTGATTTCATCCTTATATACATCAAATCCCTGGAAATAGGTGCATGCATTCGGCCGTGTGTAGGTAACAAAAATCTCATACGACCGACCCAACTGGAAAGTATCAGGTACTTCTACATCAACAATTTGCAACTTTTCGAATGATACACTTAAATTTTCATCATCATCTTTACAGGATGAAAATGCAAATAAAGAGGCAATCATCCCTAAATAAAATAACTTCTTCATAACTTTTACATTTTAATGATTAACAGAATCTTTAACTACTCGCGGTATCTTTCTTACTGATAAATCCTAAAGGGTCCTGTTTATAAGCAAAAACATCATCAGAATAATGATTGTTCGCCTGAATTTAAACTTTAAAGTCTGGTTTCCACAAAAAGCGTGCCTTAGCGGTTACTATTACGCTCAGAATCGATAAGTATGATGACCAAATCCATAACGTTGGTAAAAGTTGGCCCCGTAATAATATGCCCTCCATGTTTATGAAAAAAGTTATAGGAATCAAAATTTTTGAGAAATTGATTCACCTCAGATGGAAATTTATTGCCTACATGAAAACTTAAACTGTCAATCACGCCACCTGCCGCCTCTGTGGGTCCGTCAGTTCCATCAGTACCTCCAGCTAAAAAGCTTATTCCTTTCCGCCCTTTTAATTTCAATAGAGCATACAAAGCCATATGCTGATTTCTGCCTCCCTTCCCTTCTCTCGTAACTGATAAGCTGGATTCCCCACCAAACAGAAGGCAAAATGGTTTTTTAATCCGTTCATCCTGTTGTATCCGAATTGCCTCTTCTAAAAACTGATCTGCCAGTTCACAGGTTTCTCCCTCGAATGAAGCAGATGAAATAAGAACCTCAAATCCGAGCTTTTTGGCTTCAGCAGAGGCCGCAGTTAGGGCGATCAGGTTGTTTCCGATAATTATATTATGTACCCTTTGAAACCTCCTGTCATCTTCTTTAAGTGTCTCCTTTAAGAGTCCTGAAACACCCTGACTGATATGGTTCAAAAGTGAAACAGGTATTTTCTCTTCCAAATGATACTTATAGATGATCTCTTGGGCATCGATAAATGATCCGGAATCAGGAACAGTAGGGCCTGAGGCGATCATATCCAGAGGGTCACCTACCACATCTGATAATATAAGAGTTAGTATTTCGGCAGGGAAAATCAATCCGGCAAGTTGACCCCCCTTTAAAGCCGAAAGATGTTTTCTAATGGTATTTATTTCTTTAATGCTTGCCCCTGAGTTTATTAATAGCTCATTCAACATTTGAATCTCATGTAGGGAGGAATCCTTGGGAAAATCAATGAGAAGTGAGGATCCCCCGCCGGACAGCAATAAAATAACAAGATCATCTTTATTGGCAAGCGAAGCTATTTTTAAGATTTCCCGGGTGCCTTCACACCCATTTTTATCGGGTACCGGATGGCCTGCTTCAATAATCCTGACATATTTTGTATTGGTGGCATGTCCATATTTGGTAATAATAACTCCATCCCTGATCCGGTTCCCTAAAAGATTTTCCATTGCTAAGGCCATATAGCTACTCGCTTTCCCTGCCCCAATAAGATATAGGTTCCTTATATGTGAAAGGTCGAAAGATTTTGCTCCTACATGCAAAATATCTTCATTAAGATGTAAAGAATTATTTAAAAGCCCGTCGGGCTTCACGCTATCAACGGCAGCGAGAAAAATTTTTTTGGCCAGAAATTTAGCATTCATTTTAGAGCAATACCATCTTTAATAAATATATAAGGGCAAGAGATGAAAGTGCCATAACGATCGTTGAAGTGGAATAGTATTTCAGGGTAAGGGAAGGCTCCTGATTTGAAAACCTTGTAATCACCCAAAAATAGGAGTCATTGGCATGAGAAACCATCATGGAACCCGCGCCCATACTTAAAGTGGCAAGGATCCGGCCATTTTCAGAATCGAGTCCGAGACCTGCCAGCATAGGACTTACCAGCGATGCCGCTGTAATGATCGCTACCGTTGTGGAGCCCTGTGCTGTTTTAAGGATGCTGGAAATCATAAAAGGGATAAGCAAGCCAAGTCCGGAAAGGGCCAGAAACTGACCAGCCGATTCTCCGGCTCCGGTGGATTTTATTATTGCCCCAAACATTCCACCTGCAGCGGTAATTATCAGGATCGGCCCGGCTTTGTTTACCGCATCGCTGAATAATTCATTCAGATGATTTTTTGATCGGTCTCGGATAAGAACAAATGAAAAGGCAGCCCCAATGAACAGAGCCATTACAGGATCTCCGATAAACATGAATATTTCAAAAATATGATTACCACCTGACTCAGGAAGAAACGACAATCCCGAGCTAAATGAGATCAATAAAAGTGGGATTATTATCGGCAGGAAGGATAGGACAACAGGGGGAAGATTTTCATTAACCGCTTCAGTTGCCTCATACTTTTCCTGTTCAACTTGTGCGCTTATACTCCTACTCAAAAAACCAATAAAGAAAAAAGAAATAATACCCGCTGGAATAGCAATCAGTAAACCAAAAATAATCATATATGAAATATCGGCACCCATGATCCCAGCTGCTGCAGTTGCCCCAGGATGAGGGGGTATAAGACAATGCACAGAATAGAGTGAGACGCCCAGCGTTGCAGCCATTGCAGGTTTAAATACCTTCGCGTATTTTGAAAATGATTGTGAAATACCACTTAAAATAATAAATCCAGAGTCACAGAATATAGGAATGCCGGTTAGGAAACCCACAATGGCAATGGCCATCCTGGCCCTTTTATTGCCTGTTTTAGACAATATAAAATTTGAAATACCATAAGCCGCGCCGGAGTGATGAAGGTTGACGCCTATCATTGTTCCAAAAATGATGATTAAACCAATGGAAGAAAGGGTGAGTCCAAAACCGCTCTTTAAGGTGCCTACGATTTCAGAAGGGGCAAGAGATACTACTCCTAAAAACAAACTGGCCAGCATGAGCGCCACAAAGCTGTTCAGTTTGTACTTCGAAGTCAGGATGATCACTAAAAAAATACTGATGAGAATCCAAATATAGATCATGAAGCCAATTTTTCAGATCACTTGAAATCATAAATTAATGATTACACACAAATATAGCTTCTTTTATTTTTTCATGGAAATGAAGTTTTTGATGGGCAGAGAGGGAAAAGATTTGGATTGTTTGCCTTTCCAATAATCCCATATTAATTGTATATTTGTACCTCTTTTTTAATTTTTCCGTTTGAATGGTTAATTTATCCCGGCAAGCTGAATTTGATAAGCGGTATCTCGAAATGGCAAGGGTATGGGCACAAAATTCCTATTGTAAAAGACGGCAGGTTGGTGCGATTATTGTTAAGGAGAAAATGATTATTTCAGACGGTTACAACGGGACACCTGCTGGTTTTGAAAATATTTGTGAAGACGATGATTTTAAAACCAAGCCATATGTCCTCCATGCTGAAGCCAACGCGATAACCAAAGTTGCCAAATCGAACAATTCCAGCGAAGGGGCAACTTTGTATATCACGACTTCCCCATGTATGGAATGCTCCAAGCTTATTATTCAGGCCGGGATTCGCAGGGTTGTATTTTCTGAATTATATAATAAAGATGATGGGTTACATTTGCTTGAAAGGGCAGGTATAGATTTGGTGCATATCCTCCTTTAAGAATATGTCATAATGGCATCTAAGGAAAAGTATATGTCCGTAGCTCAACCCCGGATTAAAAAACAGCTAGAAAAAATCAAAGAATGAACAAGAACAAATATCTTCTCCCGTTAATATTTTCAATTATACTGGTTTTTGGCCTTATAATCGGCACCTGGTATGGTTCCAATTTTTACCAATCCGGAATATCCGGCAAAAGTTTATTTAAATCGAAAACTCTTCAGGTTGACGGCAGAGATCTCAACTTTTCCCTGTTGCCCAGGACAAATAAGATCACCTCCATTCTTTCCTATATCCAGAACGAATATGTGGACACGGTTAACATTGATAAGCTTACCGAATCGGCCATCCCTGTCATTGTCGATAAACTCGATCCACACTCGGTGTATATCAGTCCCCGCGACCTTGAAAAATATAACGAACCCCTCATGGGCAATTTCAGCGGCATTGGAATTCAGTTCAATATGAACAACGATACGGTGGCCGTGATCAATACCATACCCAACGGCCCTTCCGAGATTGTGGGGATCATTCCGGGGGACAGGATTATTAAGGTGGACAGTATTGTTGTAGCCGGGGTAAATATGGCAACCGATTCAATCGTTTCCTTGTTAAGAGGTATCAAAGGGACTATGGTACGTGTCAGTGTGGTACGTGCCGGAGAAAAAGAGCTCCTTGAATTTGATATTAAGCGGGATGATATTCCTCTTTATTCCATCGATGTGGCTTATATGCTTTCTGAGGACATCGGGTACATGAAGATTTCTTCCTTCTCCCAAACGACCGCTAAGGAATTTGTCGATCACGCCAATGAACTTCACGCGAAGGGGATGAAAAAGCTTATTCTGGATCTGCGAAATAATGGAGGAGGGATCATGGACGCTGCAACAAATATTGCCGACCAGTTTCTCGGGGAAAACAAACTCATTGTATATACGCAGGGAAAGGCCCGGCCTCGCTCCGACGTCTATTCCACCTCCAAGGGCATCTGCAGAAACGATGAAATTGTCATCCTTATTGACGAGTTCTCGGCTTCAGCCAGTGAAATACTGGCAGGTGCTATTCAGGATAATGACCGCGGTATCATTGTGGGAAGGCGCTCATTTGGCAAAGGATTAGTTCAGGAACAGATAGAATTCAGGGACGGATCCGCTCTCCGCTTAACCATCGCGCGGTACTACACCCCTACGGGCAGAAGTATTCAAAAGCCCTACACATCGGACAAAGAAAATTATTATATGGATCTTAATGAACGGTTTGAGCATGGTGAATTTGAACACTCCGACAGTATTAAGTTTGCCAACTCATTGAAGTTTGTCACTCCGGGAGGAAAGGTAGTCTATGGGGGTGGGGGTATTATGCCCGATATTTTTGTCCCCTTTGATACCGTGGGTATAAGTCCCTATTATAATAAAGTCAGGAACCTTGGCCTGATTTACCGGTTTGCGTTTGACTATACCGATCAACACCGGAAAAAAATGCTGGGATTAAAGACTGCTATGGAAATAAGTAAATACCTGGATAGTACTCCCTTCTTTAACGATTTCGTCAATTATGCCGATAAAAACGGAGTAAAGGCAAACTGGCCCGAAATAAAGGAATCCAAGCGGATAATTTCCCATCAGGTAAAGGCTTACATCGCAAGGAATCTGATAGATAGTGAAGGATTCTATCCCATAATCCGGGAAATCGACAATACCCTTTTAAAGGCGGAAGAGATCCTGAAGAAGGAACAATAATGGAAGGGTTAGGGAAAATCTTTTTTGAAAATATGCCATCTGTTCCTCTGACAAAATCCCCTCAGGGAGAAATTGTGGACACCTGATTAAACCATTTTCATTTCCATTAGTCAAATCACCGTAAACAAATTTAAAAAAATTGATTATGAAAAAATTATTGTTTTTTATCTCTCTTGCATTCCTTGGATTATCTATGGCAAATGCCCAACCCGGCCAGGGAATGAGGCAAGGACAGGGTCCTAAAGCACCGGGTCAGAAAATGGGAAGGCAGGGCAATGGCCAACAGATGATTTCAAATCTTACCGAGGAGCAGAAATCAGCCATTAAGGACCTCCGGCTGGATCATGCTAAAGAAATGAGCCGGTTCAAGAATGAAATGGCCATCCTAAAAGCCCAGAATAAAAGTTTGTCAAGCGCAGATAATATTGACAAAAAAGCGATCGACAAAAACATTGATCAACAGACAGCATTGATCAATTCCATGATGAAAACCCAGGCTGCCCACCGGAACGAGGTAAGAGGCTTGTTAACGGATGAGCAGAAGGTATTTTTCGATCACCATCAGGGAAGAATGGGGATGAATCAGGGCGGCAGAAATATGAGAGCCCGCGGAAATTCAGGGATGGGTGCGAAAGGTTTTTCAGCTCCACGCCCGGCGAATTGTCCTTTTAGATAACGCACCAATAGTTTTGAATCAGACACCCTGAAAAATGGAAGGATCTTTCTTGAGGGATCCCGGAATGCCGGCTGTCGGATTAAAAATGTTCATTCCTGATTCTGTATAATACACATTCGGGAAAATAAAAATCGTTTGGGTTTCTGCTCAAACGATTTTTTTTACTTAGAGGGAATATTTTTAAAGCCTTCGTTTCAATTAATGGCGGGAATCAGCAACTTCTTTAAAAAAATTTCTTAAAATTTCTGCAGATCTTTCTTTTTCCTCGATGAAACCCATATGACCACTTCTTTCTAAAATGGCCAAATCTATACTGGCTCCCATCGATTCAATTTTATGGCTAATTTCCACAGGGATAAAATTATCCTTCCTGCCGGTAATCACCAGTAAAGGGACGATATCATCCTTTAGCAGGGCACACCTGTCAGGTCTTTTCTTCATTCCTTGTAAAATGGCAATTATCCCCTCATCGGGCGACTCCATAGCTATCTTTTTTAAGCGGGAAATTTCAGCAGTAAAATCTGGGATATTATCAGGTGCAAATGTTTTTGGAACATGATGTTCAACGATCTCCTTTTTCCTTCCATCCTTTACCCTTTTGATATCTTCATCCCTCGAATGCTGCTTCTCTTCATTGTCGGCAAAGCATGATGAATGAAAGAGGACGTATGAAAGTAAACGGTCCTGGTGACTTTCCCTGAACGCAAGTGTAACATAGCCTCCCATGGAATGTCCAACAAGGTGGAACTTAGGCAATTTTAATTCTTCCATTACAGCGAAAACAGCCTCTGCCATATCGTCCATTCGGTGTACCTTTGAGTAGACCCCCGACTTCCCATGACCCGGCAAATCTATGCATACCACGAAAAAATCCCAAACCAGCTCATCCACAAAACCCTCCCAGACCTCCATGGATTCGAGATATCCGTGTAGTAAAACAATAGCCGGATTTTCAATGCTTCCCGCTGTTTGGAAAGCAATGGGTACTCCACAAAATGTAATGAACTCATTCATAATTTAATGCATAATTAAGTATAAACGGTTTATATCCAATCTTGTTTAATCATGTTGTATAATTTCTACCCATTCTAAATCTCTCGATAAAATATTTATGTTGAAAGATTATTACTAATTTTGGTTCACAAATAAAAATGACAACCCTTTTCATTCAATATTGTAAATCATGGGAAATATACTGACTTCCTCCCTGGGGAAAAAAATAATGATGGCGGCCCTTGGCCTGTTCCTAATAGTATTCCTGCTGATACATTTAGGAATCAACCTTTTGCTGGTATTGTTTGATGATAGCCGGAGTTTTAATATTGCAGCAAATTTTATGGGTACCAACATCGTAATTAAAATTTTTGAGGTAGTTCTTTTTGCAGCCTTTATCCTGCATATTCTTTATGGGCTTATTCTACAGATTCAAAACTGGATTGCGCGGCCGATTGGGTATAAAGTAGTTGACAGCCAGCGAAAATCCTTCTTCTCAAAATACATGATCCATACCGCGGTAATAATCACCATATTCCTGGTAATTCATCTTTTTGATTTTTACTTCAGGGCCAAATTCGGAAATGAGCATGTTACAATACTCTATGACAGCATCGCCTATCCCGACCTTGCATCCGAGGTGATCGATAAATTCAGGATTCCTGGTTATGTTATCTTTTACATAGCCAGCTTTCTGTTTCTGGGATTTCATCTCTGGCATGGCTTTCAATCAGCATTCCAGTCTCTGGGATTCAAGCGGAAAAACTGGCTTCGGACCGTACAGATCATTGGGTATATATACACTTGCATAATAGTTGCCGGCTTTACCGCGATTCCCCTGATCATTTATTTCAACTGGTAAAAAAATTTAAGCATATACATTATGACAAAGATTCAATCAACCATACCCCAGGGCCCACTTGCCGAAAAATGGTCCAATTTTATCGCCCATCAAAACCTGGTCAATCCCAACAACAAGAAAAAACTGGATATAATAGTCGTGGGGACCGGACTGGCTGGGGCATCTGCTGCAGCCTCCCTGGGAGAAATGGGATTTAATGTTAAGAGTTTCTGCTACCAGGACAGTCCCCGCAGGGCACACAGTATTGCTGCTCAGGGCGGGATCAATGCCGCAAAAAACTACCAGAATGATGGCGACAGCGTATACCGTCTGTTCTACGATACGATTAAGGGTGGAGATTACCGCTCGAGGGAGGCCAATGTATACCGTTTGGCAGAGGTGAGCAACAACATTATCGACCAGTGTGTCGCGCAGGGAGTTCCCTTTGCCCGGGATTATGGCGGATATCTGGTAAACCGTTCTTTTGGCGGGGCTCAGGTTTCGAGGACATTTTATGCCCGCGGCCAGACCGGACAGCAACTTCTTCTGGGGGCTTATAGTGCTTTAATGAGACAAGTCAAAAAAGGAACCGTTAAACTCTTTGCCCGTACCGAGATGCACGAATTGGTGGTTATCGACGGGAAAGCCCGGGGAATTATTACCCGGGATATGGTATCGGGAAAGATTGAGCGCCATTTTGCCCATGCCGTAGTCCTGGCATCGGGTGGCTATGGAAATACCTTTTATCTCTCCACGATGGCTATGGGAGCAAATGTGAGCGCGGCATGGCAGAGTTATAAAAGAGGTGCATTTTTTGGAAATCCCTGTTTTGTCCAAATCCATCCTACCTGCATTCCGGTGCATGGTGAATTTCAGTCGAAACTGACCCTCATGAGCGAGAGTCTTAGGAATGACGGACGGATTTGGGTGCCACAGAAAAAAGAAGATGCCGAAAAGATCAGGACCGGACAATTGAAGGCAAATGACATCCGCGAAGAGGATCGGGACTATTACCTGGAAAGAAGATACCCGGCTTTTGGGAACCTGGTTCCAAGGGATGTTGCTTCCAGGGCTGCCAAGGAACGATGCGATTCAGGCCATGGAGTGGGTACCGGACTTGCGGTATATCTCGATTTTAAAGATGCCATTGAGAAACAGGGGAAAGATGCCATTGAAGGTAAATATGGGAACCTTTTCCAGATGTACGAAAAAATTGTGGATGAAAATCCTTATCAAACCCCAATGATGATCTATCCTGCCATTCATTATTCCATGGGAGGATTATGGGTCGATTACCAGTTGATGACAACTATTCCGGGACTATTCGCCATTGGTGAAGCCAACTTCTCCGATCATGGGGCAAACCGCCTGGGAGCTTCGGCACTCATGCAAGGACTCGCAGATGGTTATTTCGTATTGCCCTATACCGTTCAGAATTATCTTTCGGAAGAGATCAGGACACCGAAAATGGAGACCTCCCTTCCGGAATTTGATGAGGCGGAAAAAAGAGTCGTGGATAAAATGAACCGGCTCCTGTCTGTCGGGGGTAAGCATAGTGTGGATAGTTTCCACAAGCGGCTCGGGAAAATTATGTGGGATCATGTTGGCATGGCCAGAAATGCGAAAGGCCTTAAAGAAGCTATTGTTCAGATAAGAGAGTTGAGAAAGGAATTCTGGAATGATGTGAAGGTTCCCGGGAAAAATGATGAACTGAATATGGAGCTGGAAAAAGCTGCACGGGTAGCAGATTTCATGGAACTGGGAGAATTGATGGCTGTTGACGCCCTTAACCGGGCAGAGTCCTGCGGGGGGCATTTCCGGGAAGAGTATCAAACTGCTGAAGGAGAAGCCCTACGTGATGATGAAAATTTTTCCTACGTTGCAGCATGGGAATTTAAGGGACTCGATAATACTCCGGAGCTTCATAAAGAGTCATTGGATTTTGAATTCATTGAGGTGAAACAACGGAATTACAAATAAAATTTTTTCAAATAAGCGATTATCATGGATCTTAAACTTAAAATATGGCGCCAAAAAGATGCCAGGTCTAAAGGAAAATTTGTGAACTATGAGATTAATGATATCTCACCAGATAGCTCCTTTCTGGAAATGATGGATGTTCTCAATGAAGATCTTATTAACAGGGACCTAGAACCAGTGGCTTTTGATCATGACTGCCGTGAAGGGATATGCGGCTGTTGCAGTCTCTATATTAATGGCCGCCCCCATGGCCCGGATGAACTGGTGACTGTATGCCAGTTGCACATGAGAAAATTCAGTGATAAAGAGACGATAGTCGTTGAACCCTGGCGGGCCAGGCCATTTCCGGTGATAAAGGATTTAATTGTGGACAGGACCGCATTCGATAAGATTATTATGGCGGGAGGTTATATTTCTGTCAATACTGGCAATGCCCCCGATGCGCATGCTATTCCTGTGCCTAAACCCAATTCGGACGAGGCATTTGATGGGGCCGCGTGTATTGCTTGCGGTGCTTGCGTCGCAGCTTGTAAGAATGCTTCGGCACAATTGTTCCTCGGGGCAAAAATCACGCAACTCGCCCTTCTGCCTCAGGGAAAACTGGAAGCCCGTGAGCGGGTTCATAACATGGTGAAAAAAATGGACGAATTAGGCTTTGGGAATTGTACCAATACCGGAGCTTGTGAAGCCGAATGCCCAAAAGGGATTACCCTTTCCTTCATGGCAAGAATGAATTGGGAATACTTCAAGGCCGAAATCCCTTAACGATTTTCAATTCAGAGAACCCGGGAATCAGACTGGACTTAGCTATGATCCCATAAATTCTTCTATTTCCTTAACGGTTTTTGGGATCGGTTTCCCCAAAACCCTGGCAGAATCTTTGGTAATCAGGATATCATCCTCGATGCGAATACCCCCAAAATCTTTATATTTTTCAAGCTGTTCGTAATTGATGAACTCCTTAAATTTCCCCTTCTCTTTCCATAAATCAATAAGGGTAGGTATAAAATAAATTCCAGGTTCGATGGTGATTACAAATCCGGGTTTTAATTCCTTTCCGAGTCGCAGGGAGGCATATCCAAACAGCTTACTTCGTTGGGTTGTCTTATCGTAACCTACCCAATTCTCACCCAGATTTTCCATATCATGAACATCCAATCCCAACATGTGACCCAAACCATGGGGGAAGAATAGAGCATGTGCCCCAAGGTTAACCGCTTCATCAAGATCCCCTTTCATCAATCCGGCATCTTTAAGTCCGGAGGCAATGGTATAAGCTGCCTCTCTGTGGAGGTCGGCGTTCTTTATCCCCGGTCGTGCGGACCGGGTGGATTCGACCAGAGCCCTGAGGACAATTTCATAAATCTCTTTTTGACGATCAGTGAATTTACCTCCCACAGGAACAGTGCGGGTAATATCTCCGGCATAATGCAAAGGAGATTCTGCACCGGCATCTGTCACCACTAATCTTCCCTCTTTCAGAAGATTTCCATGGTAGTGGTTATGAAGGGTTTGACCATTCATGCTCAGGATAACCGGGAAGGAAACCGGATTACCGTTGGCCAGGGAGATCCCTTCAATGGTACCGGCAATTTCCCTTTCCCATACTCCGGGGAAAGCCATTTTCATCACCTGAGTATGCATTTTATAACTAATATCGATTGCCAGTTCAATCTGCTCCACCTCGACATCCTCTTTAATTTCCCGGAGAGAAACGACGGCCCGGATTAAATCCTCAGAAACAAAATCCGGTACCTCTTCCGGATGCACCTGTAATAAACGCGCCAGATTCAGTATTTGGTCCCCGCGGTAAGGCGGAAGGATATGGATCTTGCGCCCGGCCTGGAGGTATTTCTGCAAATCGTCTGCTAAATGGGTACAGCTGCTTACTATATTTATCCCAATATCAGAGGCGAGTTCCTTTACGCTGGCCTGGTTTCCAACCCAAATAATGTCGTCAATACCCAGATCATCCCCGTAAAGAATTTCTTTTCCCTCTTCAACATCTATAAGACCTGCATAACCGGGTGAGTCAATCCCGAAAAAATAAAGGAATGAACTGTCTTGTCTGTAATGATAGGTATTATCCTTGTAGTTCATGGCACTTTCCTCGTTCCCCGGAAAAAGAAGTATCCCCTTCTCCAGTTTTTCGCGAAGTGCTTTTCTTCTTTTTTTATACGTTTCTTTATTCATGTGCTAAGGTTTCATTTTTCGACATTTTTTATTTCAAATTTACAATAATTTGCCCGGAATTGGCAATTTCAGATCATAAATAATTCATTTTCAGCAACTATTTTTAATTGCTCCCGTAAGAGAAATATATGCGAATAGCTTTAACTTTTAATCATTAATTATTATATTCGCAAATCAGGAATAGTTATTAACAATAAGCTAACATTCTTCTTAACATGCCTTACAGACGTCTTCCCAACACCGACATTGCCAGGCTAAATGCACTCAAATCAGCCTTAGCCAAAGGCAAAGACCTTCCTCCTTTCAAGCTTGCCTTTTCACAAAATTCTTTTCGACGATTACAAGCCCTCCTCCTGGCTTATGAAACTGCCATTTCAGAGCACCGGAATTCCTATGTATTACAATTGGAAAAAAATAAGATCTATCATCTAAAATTGAAAAAAGCCCGCGTATATATTACGCACTTCATCCAGGTGGTGAACATGGCTATAATGCGCGGGGAACTAAAACCGGACACCCGCGATTATTTCGGCCTTCAGGATTATGACAAAAAGTTGCCCTCTCTTCTAACTGAGGAGGAAGTTTTGGAATGGGGACAAAAATTATTGGATGGGGAGTACAAAAGAAGAATGAAGGGATTAAACCCCGTGACCAACCCAACCATTGCGGTAGTCAAGGTTCACTTTGATCAATATTCGGAGGCTAACAACAATCAGAAACACCTTCAAAAAAGGACCAACATGGCACAGGAACAACTTGCGCGGAAGCGGGAAGAGGCAGATGTGCTGATCCAACAAATTTGGAATGAGGTGGAAGGAAACTATAACAGTTTACCCGAGGATCTTAAACGGGAAAAATCGATGGATTACGGGATAAATTATGTTTTCAGGAAAAATGAGCTCCAGGGACAAAATCTCTTTGGCCAATCCGGAATGAGTTACAGATAATCATTTAATTACTCACGGTTACCTGAATAATATAACATCCCTTCTTCTTCATAAAAGAATTTCATTCCTGCATATTCTGCAATCTTTATTGAAGCTGAATTCCCTTTTTTAATGCATGCTTTAACTTTTCCATCTAGTCTCTTGGTTAAAAGTTTCACAATTTTCCTACCTGTCCCTTTCCCTCTTTCCTTTGGGGCCACGTTCCATGAAAGCTCATACAAGCCATCTGAGTTATCTAAATCAGCACGTATTGAGCCGACCTTGTTCCCGTGCTCTTCAGCGATATATAGAAGCCTGTGCTCATTGTTGAGAATTTTCTGCAACCATTTTTTATGGCTAGTTTCAGTGATGAAGCTCATATTACGCGAATTTTTACGCGTTTCCGGATCATTTCTCCATTCCAGAAGAATATCCCAATCCGTAAAAACAGCCTTTCTCAATATCATAAAAAATTCCCAATTTAAATCCGAAAGAAATTTAATTTTATCCCGGCCCCGTCACTTTTCGTTATCACCCCGAGAATGTGACCATTCAAGAGAATCAACCTGTTGTTCTTCCCTGTTAAGTTTCCATAAGACGAATAATAAGAGGGAAACGAGCACAATACTCACAATACCCGTACTAAAATTATGTCCGGGTGTTCCAATCTCATCCATGTTTCTGGTAAGCTGACCTGAATAGTAATAAAAATAAAAGAAAACAGCCACCCCATTGTTGACAAAATGAGCCAGTACCGACAGCCATAAATTTCCTGTCCAAAGATAGATATAGCCAAGGATTATGCCAAGGACAAATCTCGGAAGGATTGACAGAAACTGAAAATGGAGGGCTGCAAAGAGCAAAGCAGTAAGGATGACAGCGTAGTGAGAATTCTTCAATCCCTTTGCAAATATATTCTGTATCACTCCCCTGAATAAAAACTCCTCACCAATTGCCGGAATTATTGCGATGATCAAAATATTAATCAGCAGGCCTCCTGTTCCTGATACGGTCAGGAACTTCACCATAATATTCTCCATCTCTCCTTCCTTTGTCTCGAAATATTTCTGTAACCAATTTAACCCATCGGGAAAATTCAATTTGCCATTTATATAGCTGAAATAATTATTCATGGGCAATGTAGCCAGTATCAGGAAAATGACAATAAGGGAGGGAAAGAGAGCTGGAGTCCGGTTGATCAGTAAATAATGGCCTGGGTTATCGCTGATAAAATAGACTGAGATAAGTGCAGCTATAACAAACATCCCAAAAGAAGTTATCCCCTGTACATATTTCAGAAAAGCAAGAGATTTTGGGTTGTCCAGATTTTGCAAGGTATCGATGACTTCAAAAAAACCAATGTTAAAAATGAGTAATCCGCTTACCAGGCTGATAACCTGAAAAATCAACCATGCACTAATAACGACCAGGACAACAAAAAGAAATTGCATACCGGCACTGGCATCTTTTAAAAAGAATCCTCGCATTCGCGGTTTATTTATAATTTTGCACACAAATATAAGAATAATACGACTGGAACAGGTGAAGATAAGAAACATAGAATTGGGCGAAAAACCAGTTTTTTTAGCCCCGATGGAGGACATCACTGATCCTTCTTTCCGCTACATCTGCAAGGAATTCGGGGCGGATCTGGTTTATACAGAATTTATATCCTCCGATGGTCTGATCCACGACGGGAAGAAATCGGTGCAAAAGCTGGATATATTCGACAATGAACGACCGGTTGGCATTCAGCTATACGGACATATTACTGAGTCGATGGTTGAAGCAACCCTCCTTGCCAATGAGGCAAAACCTGACCTGATAGACATCAATTTTGGCTGCCCGGTGCGGAAAATTGCCCTGCGGGGTGCAGGAGCAGGAATGCTCAACAATCTCCCCCTAATGATGCAAATGACGAAATCCATTGTCGCAGCTACCAAACTTCCGGTGACGGTGAAAACCCGGTTGGGCTGGGATGATGCTAACAGGAACATTAAAGAGTTCGCCCTACAGTTACAAGATCAGGGGATCGAGGCATTGACCATACATGGCCGCACCCGGGCTCAGCTTTATAAGGGGAAAGCCGACTGGACTTTGATCGGAGAACTTAAGAATGATCCTCGCCTGAAAATTCCCCTAATTGGCAACGGAGATGTCACCAGTCCCGAAATTGCAAAGGAAAATTTTGACAAGTATGGGGTGGATGCGATTATGATTGGAAGGGCTGCTATTGGAAAACCATGGATCTTCAGGGATATTAAACATTATTTAAAGACCGGGGAAATCCTGCCGGAACCTTCGGTTGAAGAAAAGGTTGCTCTGGCAAAGAAGCATTTTTTACGATCGCTTGAATGGAAGAGGGAACCGGTTGGGATATATGAAATGCGCAGGCATCTTTCCAGTTATTTTAAGGGATTGCCCAATTTTAAAGAATTGAGACTGAAGCTGCTTACCTCTTTGAAAGTGGAGGAAATTTTTTCTATTCTGGATACAATCGAAGCAAGATATTAGAAACATGATCCTTTATTTGCCCGAAAATTAACTAAAAATAGATCGCATCTAAGTATCTTTGTGCATTCTTGTTTGTTCAATTATCCTGGCATCGACATGGAAAAAAAAGTGGATTTTTTAGTAATTGGCAGCGGGCTGGCTGGATTAAGCTTTGCCCTTAAAGTAGCTGAATATGGTAAGGTTTGCCTTGCAACTAAGGCAAGCATGGAGGAGACAAATACCCGTTATGCCCAGGGTGGGATTGCCGCTGTAACCTACGAACCGGACAATTATGAAAAACATGTGCAGGATACCATGATCGCCGGCGATAATATTTGCAACGAAGAGGTGGTAAGAATGGTTGTTAAGGAGGCTCCCGGACAAATCAGCGAGCTTATCCGATGGGGGACCCATTTTGATAAAATATCTGATGGCACATACGACCTTGCCAGGGAGGGCGGCCATTCCGAACACCGGATACTGCATTACAAGGACCATACAGGTGAAGAAATTCAAAGGGCCCTTTCAGCCAAAGTCAGAAATCATCCAAATATCGAAATACTTGAGGAGCATTTTGCGGTAGACCTGATTACTCAGCATCACCAGGGGAGGTTGGTCAAGCGATATTATCAGGACATCGAATGTTATGGTGCTTACTTTCTGAAAATCGGAAAACACCAAATTATTAAAATCCTTTCTAAATTTACCCTTCTGGCCACCGGTGGGGCCGGTAACCTCTATCAAACCACCACCAATCCATCCATTGCCACGGGTGACGGAATCGCCATGGTTTACCGTGCCAAAGGGATTATCGAAAATATGGAATTTGTGCAGTTCCATCCTACCTCATTATACAACCCTGAAGAACGGCCCTCCTTTTTGATTACCGAAGCAATGAGGGGCTTCGGGGGAATTCTTAAAGATCAGAAAGGCAATGAGTTTATGCACAAATATGATGAAAGGGGAAGTCTTGCCCCCCGCGATATTGTAGCAAGGGCAATCGATAACGAAATGAAGATAACCGGTCATGATTTTGTTTATCTCGATTGCACACATCTTGATGCCACTGACCTGGTGAACCATTTTCCACATATACATGAAAAGTGCCTCTCTTTAGGGATTGATTTTACCAAAGATATGATCCCTGTGGTGCCTGCTGCTCACTATCTATGCGGGGGCATCGTGGTCGACATGAACGGCAAGAGCCATATCCACAGGCTTTATGCCATTGGTGAGACCTCATTCACGGGTCTTCATGGTGCCAACCGGCTCGCATCGAATTCACTTCTTGAAGCCATCGTGTATGCCGACCGGGCCGCGAAGCACTGTATTCAGCTTCTGGATCGCTACCCTATTCCCGAAAACATCCCGGAATGGAATGACCACGGAACCACGCACCCTGAAGAGATGATCCTGATTACCCAAAACCTGAAAGAGGTCCAGCAAATCATGACAAATTACGTGGGCATAGTCCGGTCTGAATTAAGGTTACAAAGGGCATCCGACAGGCTTGAAATAATATTTCGGGAGACGGAAGAACTTTATAAAAAATCAAAACTTTCCAAGGGACTTTGCGAATTAAGGAACCTGATAAATGTTGGTTATCTCGTGATTAAAATGGCCCAGGCCCGGAAAGAGAGCAAAGGATTGCATTTCATGCTCGATTACCCCCGTAAGTCAGGTTTCTGAGAAAATTTTGTCCGATACAAGGTAAAAGAAAAGATTTCATAAAAAGGGCAGGCAGGAAAGGAATACAGAAGTCACAGAGCTGCTTTACCTGCAGGGAGCAGAAAAGGTTCGCGCAGAAAATCTATTTTATTCTCCTCATCGTATGAAAAGCAAAGTTTTTACCCTACTTTTGACGATTCATTTCTAAACGATTAAGATTCTTATATGTCTCAGGAGGATGTTTTCAAAAAACTGGTATCGCATTGCAAGGAGTATGGATTTGTTTTCCCTTCCAGTGAAATTTATGATGGACTGGCCGCTGTGTATGATTATGGTCAAAATGGGGTTGAATTAAAAAACAATATCAAAAAATATTGGTGGGACTCCATGGTCCTGTTGCACGAAAATATCGTCGGGCTCGATTCAGCTATCTTTATGCATCCTGATACCTGGAAAGCTTCCGGTCATGTAGACGCTTTTAATGACCCGCTGATTGACAATAAAGACTCAAAAAAGAGATATCGTGCCGATGTACTCATTGAAGAGCACCTTTCAAAAATCGAAGAGAAGATCAATAAAGAGGTAGATAAAGCCGCAAAACGTTTCGGGGAGAGTTTTGATGAGGTCAAATTCAGAGAAACCAACGAGCGGGTTTTGAATAATCAGGCCAAATTCGATCAAATTAAAACCCGATTTGTGGCAGCATTGAATCAGTCAGATCTGGCGGAAATTAAACAGATCATCCTGGATGCTGAAATTGTCTGCCCCATTTCGGGGACAAAAAACTGGACAGATGTCAGGCAGTTCAATCTCATGTTTTCCACAGAAGTGGGATCAACAGCTGAAGGTGCCTCCAGGATCTATCTCCGGCCCGAAACAGCCCAGGGAATTTTTGTAAACTACCTAAACGTTCAAAAAACATCCAGGATGAAACTCCCTTTTGGGATAGCTCAAATTGGAAAGGCTTTTAGAAATGAGATCGTGGCCCGGCAGTTTATATTTCGGATGAGGGAATTTGAGCAGATGGAAATGCAATTTTTCGTTAAACCCGGTGAGGAGCTAACCTGGTTCGGGCATTGGAAAAATTCACGCATGAAATGGCACCAGAATCTGGGATTCGGGGAAGAGAATTATCGTTTTCACGATCATGACAAACTGGCCCATTATGCCAATGCGGCCAGCGATATTGAATATCGGTTTCCTTTTGGTTTTAAAGAGGTTGAAGGGATTCATTCCCGGACCGACTTTGATCTGAAAAGCCATCAGGATCTCTCGGGTAAGAAACTGCAGTATTTTGATCCGGAAGAGGGCAAATCCTATATTCCCTACGTTATAGAAACCTCAATCGGGGTCGACAGGATGTTCCTTCAAATTGTCTCCGCATCCTATACCGAAGAGGAATACACAAGGGAGGACGGCTCCAGCGAAATACGGGTGGTCATGAAAATCCCGGCTTTTCTGGCACCGGTAAAACTGGCGGTTATGCCTTTGGTTAAGAAAGCCGGTCTGCCCGAAAAAGCCCGGGAGATTATCGATAGCCTTAAATTCGATTTCTATTGCCAGTATGATGAGAAAGACTCGATAGGCAAGAGATACAGGAGACAGGATGCAATCGGGACACCTTATTGTATAACAGTTGATCATCAAACAATGGAGGACAATACGGTTACCCTTCGGGACAGGGATAATATGTTACAGGAACGTATTCCGGTTACACAAATAAAAACAATCGTTGAGGAAAAGTTAAAGGCTGTCAGATCTTTAGAATAAAAGTATTAAATACAGGCGTGTAGATTCTTTGGCAAATTTGGGAACAACTATCCTCATTAATTAAATTACCACATCATGAAGAAAATTTTCCTGGCTGTTTTACCAGATCTCTTTGCGGTATTGGCCTTTGTAATTATCTCGTTGGTATTTTTCACCCCAGTCTTTAAGGGAAGGTTTTAAATCAAAGTGATGTTACCCAATACAAGGGAATGAGCCATGAGCTTGTTCTTCACAAGGAAAAGACCGGGGAGGATGCCATGTGGACAAACTCCATGTTTGGCGGAATGCCAGCCTATCTGGTTAAGGGAGGTAAAATAAACAACATTTTTCATAGTCTGCAACCCTTATTACGATTGTACCTACCCTACTTCACGGTAGGCATTTTATTCATCTACCTTCTTGGATTCTATTTTCTGCTGCGTGTATTAAGGATTAGTCCTGCACTTTCCTTTATCGGGGCCATCGGATTTGCCTTCGGATCCTATAATATCATTATAATTGCTGTAGGGCATATAACCAAAGCCTATGCCATTGGATATATGGCCCCGGTACTCGCCGGTATATTGCTGCTTTATCAGGGCAGGTACATTGCAGGGGGTTTGATCACTCTCTTTGCCATGGGTATGCAAATTTCAACCAACCACTTTCAAATTACCTACTACACCCTCCTTATGGTTGGATTGATCATTCTGTTTGAACTCTATTCGACCCTCCGGGAGAAGAGATGGAGGCATTATTTGATTGCCACCTCTCTGGCTATCGGGACCATGGCATTCTCTGTGTTGCCAAATATTACAAACCTCTGGATAACATACGAGTACGGCAAATACAGTACCCGGGGCCCTTCTGAATTATCCGACGCGTCTGGCGGAAAATCCAAAGCATTGACTAAGGACTATATACTAAACGATTACAGTTTCGGTATTACAGAACCAATAAATTTACTTGTTCCGAATTTTAAAGGAGGACCTACCGTGTCTTCCTTAAATGTCAATTCAGAAACCTATGCCCTGCTATTAAAAAATGGCTATCCAGCCGCTGAAGCCCGCAAGGCTATAGAGCAAATGCCTACTTATTATGGACCCCAGGCCAGCACTGCAGGACCCGTTTATGCCGGGGCAATTATTGTATTTCTGTTTATACTTTCCATGTTCCTGCTAAAAGGGAAACTAAAGTGGTGGATTGTCACGGCGATCCTGTTTTCCATTGCCCTTGCCTGGGGAAAGCATTTCATTGGTTTTTCCCATCTATTCATTGATTATTTTCCGTTGTATGGAAAATTCAGGACCGTCTCCATGATCATGGTAATTGTCAGTCTGCTCCTACCCTTTGCCGCGATGTTGGGAATTAATAGTCTTCTTGCCCTGGAAAGCAGAAAAACCTTTCAAATTAAAGCATTGAAATACAGCGCTTTAATAACAGGAGGCCTGCTTTTATTTATTGGTCTTTTCGGCCCAGGGATCATTGATTTTTCCTCATCAAACGACTCTGCATTGCCCGGGGTATTGGTCCAGGCTATCAAAAGTGACCGTGCAGGATTGCTCAGAGCTGATGCATTCAGATCATTAGGCTTTATTGCTATCGCTGCTTTGCTCGTTTGGCTTCTCATTGAGCAAAAGATAAAAAGGCGGAACTTCCTTATCACTCTGGGAATACTGATTATTGCTGATCTATGGACGGTTGACCGCCGGTATTTAAATAAAACCGATTTCATGCCCACCCGCATACGTGAAGATATTTTCCTCCCCACCGAAGCCGATCAAATAATATTGAGGGATACAAGCTACTACAGGGTATTTAACCTTTCGGTGAGTCCATTTAACGATGCTGTTACCTCCTATCTGCACAAATCAATTGGAGGCTATCACGGAGCCAAATCGGACGGTACCAGGATCTCATCGAACGTCAGATTTCAAAAAATAATTTGAACGTTTTGAATATGCTCAATACCAAATATTTTATAGTCGCAGATCGGGAAAATCAGAAGAGAACTGTTCAGGTAAATCCGGACGCCCTTGGAAATGCCTGGCTGATAGACAGTCTGATTTGGGTTCCGACACCTGATAGGGAAATCGCTGCTTTAGATGACTTTTCTCCTTCTCATGTTGCCATAATTAACGACAAATTTTCAGATATTCAGGGGATTAAATCCATCAATCCGGACTCCCGGGGAGATACCATAACCCTTGTTTCCTACAGTCCTGATAAAATGATTTATCACTCCAGAACCAGCCAAACAAGCTTCGCGGTGTTCTCGGAAATATACTACCCTGCTGGATGGAATGCCTATATTGACGGAGATCAGGCCAGCATAGCTCAGGTAAATTATGTCCTGAGAGGCCTCGTAATCCCGGCAGGGGAACATACGATCACCTTTAAATTTCATCCTGATTCTATTATACAGGGCAAAAAATAGCGATGGCAAGTTCAATTTTAACGGTCTTGTTATTGTTGGGAGGATTATTTTTTGGAGTAGTAAGGAAGAGAGATATTAATAACCCGGAAATAAAAAAACCTGAAAATCATTAACCCAAGAAAGCAAATGATCTGATTAAAACCGTTTATTTTTCAGATAGAATATAGCAAGCTGCCAGGCATTACGGGTATGGACAAACAATACTTTAAAAAAATTGTAATAGCGAATCATTATTTGAAATCTCTCATATAAACCCCTTGGAAGATATTGCTTGTTAAGACCGCCTTCCAGGAATTTCGAAACAATCAGATGGGTATTGGTAATGGTTTTTGCTTCCATAAGGCATCTGATCATCCAGTCATAATCGGCTGCCAGCTGGTAATCCATATTATAGGAGGGAGCCAATGATTTTTTAACCAGGAAGGACTGATGACATACCAGCATCCCATTGATCAGCTTTTTCCAATGAAGATTTTCCGGGGCCTGAAGCCGGCGTAAACCCAACTCCTTACCTGACTTGTCAATAATCATGGTTTCTCCGTAATAAACATCCGAAAAAGGGGCACCGGAACTGAAAATATTCATTAAAACCGAGGAATCATATAAACTATCACCAGCATTGAGAAATAATAAATAATCACCCGAAGCTCGTTCCATACCTTTGTTCATGGCATCGTATAGGCCTTGATCAGGTTCGCTGACCCAGCTCGAAATGATATCAAGATTGGAATGGATCAGATCAAGCGTATTATCTGTGGATTTTCCGTCCACTACGATATACTCAACATCCCTGAAAAGCTGTTCGCGGATACTGTTAAATGTATCCTGAAGCACTTCACCCGCATTATAGGTAACAGTGATTATAGAAACCTTCATACTCCTATTGCCAATTCATGATAAAACAGATAAATCTTTCCATATTTTGAAAGCAATTCATAAAACCAGAATTAATGCGCCTTTCCTCGATCTTTGAGCAATTCGTTATACAAACTGAAAAACTTTTCAGCAATTACTTCCTGCGAGTAATTATCCAGCACCTTTTTGCGACCATTTTCTTTAAGAAGGGATATTTCCGGATGATTTTTAACCCAACGAATTCCTTTTATAAGGTCATCAACACTTTTTAAATCTGCCAGGTATCCGTTCGATAGATGATCCACCATATCCGATATACCACCTGTGCGGAAGGCAACCACCGGGGTACCACAGGCGAGTGATTCCATAACTGTTCCGGGCAAATTATCCTCCAGGGAGGGGAGTACATATACATCGGCAGCCTGGTAAAGTTTTGCCAGTGAGATATTATCACTAAGATAGGCTTGCGGGTAAACAGGGATTATATTAGTCCCGGTTTGGCTGGATTTCCCGAAAGTGATCAGCCCATAATTGTTCTTCAGTTTCTCCTCAGCGTCCCCCATCACCCGGAGGGCCTCCAGCAGATAGCCAAAACCTTTTCTTGTGTCCATCAGGTTTGCAGCACCGCATAAGATTAAAAAATCTTCCTGAGGCAGTCCCAGCTCATTTCTTATACTTGTTTGGTCGCCGGGCCTGAATATTTCTGTATCGATGGGATTGCCAATTACCTCAATGCGGCAATCCCCTATTAATCCGCTATTTTTGGCGCACCCCGCCATCCAATGACTTGGTGCTACAAAAGTAAGATCGGTCTTTCGGTAAAGTTTCTGCTTTCTTTTAAACACTTTATGAGAAAAATCGGTGGGAGATGGCTTTTTTAGAAAAAAGCAATTCCCACAGGTTCTGATATAGTTAGAGCACTTTCCGGAATAATGGCATCCTCCCGTAAAAGCCCACATATCATGAAGGGTCCATACGATAGGTTTGTTGAGCCTGCATAATTTTTTCAGATCCCAAAGGGAAAGATAGCCCTGATTAATCCAGTGCAAATGTAGAATATCGGCTTTCCTGATTTGTCTTGTCCTGCTTATATTCCGTCCGAAATTGGCCGGAGAAAGAGAAAACCAATAGGCCCTTTTCTTCACCCGGGGAATGACGGATAAACGCTCAAGAATGAAGCGTACCCAATATACAAGGCGATTACGGAAGCTTTTGTCAAATCCACGAATATTCTCATGATCGGTTAGTTTCTCCCTCACCAACATCCATGAATCCGGGAATGTTTCAAGCGTAACGTTGAATAACCGGTAGGCCGCGATTGCTGCTCCACCCCTGATATCGCTGGTATTTATGAAAGCAATTCTCATTTGAAGAATTTAAGTTTCATAAATGAAAATTCCTCTCCTGAATCTGAAACATGAAACAATCCAAAACCTGCTTTCCTCAATTTTCTTATAGCATTTCTGGTATCCTGAATGCTGTTTTCAGAGAAACGGTGGTGAAATTCCACCAATAATTGATGAATGATAATGTCTGAATTAAGAATGTCATCGATAACCTTGTATTCCGCACCCTCGATATCCATCTTCAAAACATCCAGGTGCCTATGGCCATTCTTTTGCATTATATCATTTAACCGCATAACCTGTACTTCGACTTTCTCCTGCAGGGTTTCTCTTTTAAGCATGGTAGCGGAGACATGGTCGGGATTTAGCGGAAGAAAAAAATATGTTTTTCCGGTGAAATGTGCAAGTCCAATGTCTTCAAAAATAATTCCGGAGCCTGTGTTTTGACTTTTAATGAATTCGATGGATTTGGGAGTAGGATCAAAAAGATGAACTTTTAAGCCATACATATCAGATATCTGCCTGTCAAAGGAAATATCAAGGCCGGCCCCGAAAGAATAAACGATAGATCCGGAATCAATTTTCAGGGTACTGAAGACCCATGCACATCCTGGGTTTCCAATTAAAATTTTGGGTGGATCGATATCATAGTTGTAATACCATTCTTTCCCCTTCAAAAAATTCTTGAACCGGTATATTTTATTCTCTAACATTTAAGTTCCCTGTTATCAATTTCTTAAGGTTGAATGTGAAATGACCTGAGATTCCTGCCATTTATCCTTTCTAAAACCCTTTCTCTTTAAAGCGCCCCCTTATAAGAGTAAAGTTGAATTTTATAGTATTAATTACTGTTCGTACCAGAGATAAAGAATAAAAGGCTCTAAAAGCAGAATTTATTTCCGGATCCTCGATATATGCCGGGCAAAAGAACTGCGGATCAATTCTTTCCGTAATATCAGTCTTATATTTTGCCGTACGGAAATTGCTCTTCATGTGGGTCGCCTGAATTATCAGAACCCCTATTGGAAATTAATGATTTAACAGGATAAACTACTTTGCCATTAATTCGATAGCAATGATAGGCAAAGCGTATGGCCCAGGAATCAATCTTTCCCGATTTTTGGTTTATGAGCATTGCTGAAAAATCGTTTCCTCCCTTATTAAATCTCCTCCTTTGTTGCCTGTCCCTAATAAACCCGGAAAAGTCACTGACCGCCCAATCGGCAGAATTCCACTTTTCCGCCCAACTCGCCCAGCCCCATGAACCAACTCTCGGGGTTAAATAGGTAGAATAATTATACTCAGGAGGGATGGGAATAGAGGGAGAATAGGCACAGATCGAAAATACGGGACTGTTTTTATAGTAAGACAAGGCATTATTCATATAGGTAAGAAACCCCGGAGAAGGCAACAAGTCATCTTCAAGAACGATGACTGACCCAAAGCGGTTAATTTCATGGCTTACCCCGGAAATAATATTCTTCGCTAATCCGATATTAGCTTCTCTTAGAACCAGCTCTACCTTTAGGAAACCAGTAAGAGATTTGCATAATTCTCTTACTTTCTCAACCTTGGCTATATCTCGCATCGTTTTTGGCCCATCCGAATAGATGATTAGGATGGTATTTTGAGCCCCCTCATTTAGAGCAAGATATTGTAAGGTTTGTTTCAGGTGCTGTGGCCTGTTATAAACGAAAAGAAGAACAGGAGTCATAAATATTCCATTTTTTCCAACTATCTATTTCCGCACGCAATATACAATATAATACCTTTTTACGAAAAGCCGAAGAAATGGCCTGATGCCAAAATTTCTCACCGGCCCCGTCCATTTTTCTGAGGCAACGATCTTCCATCCAGCTTTATCCAGAAGCATATCGAATTGTTTGGATTCAAATTCATGATAGTGCCGATCCCACGGATCCTTCTCATTCCAGTAAGCCTTTGCAAAAAATTGGTGCAAGGGTATGGACGCTATCAGTCTGGGAGCTTTTATTTCCCTCAGCAAATTAAATGGGGCTACCATGTGTTCAAAAATTTCAAAAGCAGTTACCATATCAAATTTATCCTCCCGGACCACCTGAAAGTCTGTATCCAGATCCTCCCCGCTTGTATTAGTGACATCATAACCTTTGGCCTGCATAATATCCGTGAATAAATTCTTAACCCCCAGATCCAGGATTGTCAATGGCGCAGGGGTATATTTAAGGATGAAATTAAGGGTCTTCGCATACCTCCGCCGGAGAAAATATCCCAGGTTTTCATTCATATTGTTGAGTTATTTAAATTTGATCAAAAAAGATGCAAGGTAGCGATAAAATGCGAGAAGCAAACCGGGGTTTAATTCCTATTTATTAAAAAAGCTTTTAATCAGATGGGTTAAAGTGCTGTTTATATCCTCCGAAACATTCAGAAAGTAGGTTAACGAACCAAAAAGAAGGATCATTAGGGTGCTTCTGATAAATATATCCAGGATAAGATTCTTCATCTGAGGAATCTGAAAACAAATAAATATGCAAATAGCGGTTATCAAAATGAGTACCACGAACTTTCCATTATAGGGATTCATTCCGTAATTATAAAAGATATAGAGGAATTTGACAGTACTATAAAGTAGGTTCGCGATCAAAAAAGCCAATGCTGCGCCGGTTATCCCATAGACAGGAATTAATATATAATTCAAAAGGATAGCCAGGATGGAATACAATAAAACAAAATAAGTGCTGTAGCGATAGTTTACAGAAGTAAGAATAATCGTTCCCGATACTCCGGATAACATATTTATTACATTTGCCAATGCAATAAAAATTATAACCCATTTGCCTGCCGCATATTCCGGGGGGAGTATCCTATAAATATTGTTAAGATTGATCCAAAGTCCTGCAAAAATTAAAAAACTGATAATGCTCCCTGGTTAATGGTACTTTTCCGGTATATGGTAAAAATATTCTTCAAATCTGCAATTTTCCAGGAATCGGCTACAATAGTAGTGGATATTTTAAGAAGGCTCTGGGAAGGAATGATCACGAGCGTTGCAAAAAAATAATTGGTGGCGTAAATTCCAGTGGAAGAAAGCCCTAAGAATTTATTGACTAATATTTTATCCACATGGATTATGGCGAGACTTCCCAAGCCACTAAGTATCCCGAAAAAACACAGCTTCGACATTTCCCTTATCATTTTCCGGTCAAAAATTTTCCGGTCGGGGAGAAATAACTGAAATTCTTTTCGGAGTAAAAGGATTAAAACCAAAATCAGCGTGGGTAAAGAAAGGGATACAATGTACAACTGAATAAAAAGCCGGATATCTATCCACTGAAAATAGTAAAACAGAAGTGAAATAAGGATGAATATCCGTTGGACAAACTCCTTTAAAAAAGTGCCCAGCACTGCATCATAAATCGCTTTGTTATAGGAATCGAACAGATTGAAAAAAAGCGTAAAAAATATTAGCGGAATAATATAGTTAACATATTCAGCTAAAAGGGTTGAATCATGGATGTTATTCCGGATGATTGCTGGTTTTATTAATTCGAATCCTGCAAAAGTGAATATAAATCCAGCGGTGGAAACCAACAAGGCAATGGCAAGAAAACCATTATGTCCTTTCTTTAAATTCCTGAAATAAGGGAAAAGCCTGTCAATAACACTCGAAAAGCCCAGGGAGCCAAATTGGGCAAATAACACTGAGAAGGAAACCAAAAGGTTAACAAGGCCAATTTCCTCTGTTCCAAGTATTTGCGGAAAAAGCAAGCCCGCTGTAAAAAAGCCTACAACTACCCCTAAATAAGAATATACTGTTCCTTTAAGTGCCTGCCTTTGAATAATTCCCATTTGAATTGATTAATAACGGTTCAACCATCTGTACCGTCGTTCTCCGGAGCCAAATTTAAGGGATAAAAACAACTCATGGGAGCCAAAACTGTATTTTCTTATGGAGGAAAGGGAATAATCATAGGCATAAGCAATCGTCATTTTATTGGCCTTGATCCCAAACATGGCAGACACTATTTCCCCTGTACGGTAGGAAAAACCCATCCAGTAATCGGTTTTGTAATAAATTTTCAGGGAGAGATCCAATTGAGGGATAATTTGCTCGGTGGTTTTTAATAGAAAAGAGGGTTCAAGCTCAAACCCACTGTATTCATGAATAAAACGATAACCTCCCATTAAAAAGTAATGCCTTCTGATCTTCAATTCAGAAAGGTCTCCTGAGCCTAATTTTAATACAGACTGAAATAGTTGGTCGGCTGCAAATCCAAGATGAAACCGTTCGCCTGTCCAGAAAACACCGGCATCGGCATCCGGAATGAAAGCAACCCTGGAAATCCCGCTGGCAAAAAGAGGATCTCCAGCCTGCCCATAGGTAAGACTATCTCCAATACGATATTGATAAAACTGCCCGGAGAGACCAAAAGAAAGCTGGCTCTGGTACATTATTATATGATAGGCATAACTAAACTGTACCCCCATTCTGGAAACCTTGCCATTCACATCATTAAAAAGGTTGGCCCCCAATCCGACCCTTCCTGTATTACTTTCCTTCAGACGATTTTTTCCTCCGGGCATGGCAATAATCTGATGAGAAGATTTTAAAAGCCGGGTCTGGGCATTGAAATGAATAGGTTACCGGTGCCCCGGGAAAATTGATCCATTGCCGTCGGGCGGTAAAATTAAAAGAGGTATACCCATCATATCCTGTCATGGCGGGATTAAATTGAAAGCCATTGAGCATGTATTGGGAATACATGGGCATTTGCTGAGCTCTCAGACTGAAAGGGAAAACCCACAAAAACAAAAATACAATAATATGTATATTTCTACTTTTCAATTATTTATAGATCTGAGCACCTACGGATTTTCGTGTAAAAAGCCATGAGTAATGAATATTTATTTAATAATGGTGACATTTCCCACCTTGGGTATTCTGTTTTTTCCGGTGGAAATTATATAATGATAGGAGTCAATAGGCAGTTCCCGTCCCCTGTAAGTCCCATCCCAGGGGTTGTTATAGCCCTTATCGGAGCGATAAATCAATTCCCCCCAACGATTGAAAATTTCTACTATGGCTTCGGGATACAATTCAATATTTTTAATGACCCAGGTATCGTTAAATCCATCTCCATTCGGGGTAAAGGCGTCATAGACTTCGAGGCAATCCTCATTGTCGGAGGTAATTATCGCTGTGTCGGAAAGCATGCAGCCATTATTGTCTCTGACTTTTACAATATAAATACCTGAATAGAGATCTTCCAGATACTCACCCTGATAATCTCCCTCCCAATCAATCATGTAGGGTTCGGATCCTCCCGAAACATTAATACTCAAAGAGCCGTTGTCAGCGTCCGGGCAATAAGGATTCTCGGTGTTCATCCCAATAATCAAGGGATCAGGCTCCTTTAATATTGCCATGGTGTCCATGAAACAACCGTTCAGGTCGCGGATGTTTACATGGTAGGAACCGGCGCCAAGGGAGTCGGCTGTTTGACCTGATCCCCCGTTTTCAAGCCAGGTAATGGAATAGGCTGGAGTCCCTCCCTGTGGAATCAAGGTTATTTCACCATTGCTCTCTCCTGCACAGGAGGGATCTGTGGTATACACATCCGTGGTGATATATTTCGGTTCCTCTACCTTTATCGTGTCCGAGGAAATGCAGTCCTTCACATCGGTAACCTTCAGGATATAGGTGCCTGCAGGGACATTGGTGAGCCCCGGGGTATTTTCCCCACCTGGCATCCATAAATAGACAAATCCTCCGGAACCCCCTTCTATAGTAGACTGAATATCAGCATCCGAGGCTCCTTTGCAACTTATCATTCTTCCATTATATTGTGGAGGTGAGACCAAACCAAGGTCGATCTGTTCCGGTTGGGTAATGGTTGTACTGTCATAATGCTCACAGTGATTCAGATCGGTAATCTGAACTGAATATACTCCTATAAATAAATCCGCTATATCTTCTGTAATCTCTCCGTTACTCCATTGATAGGTATAGGGTTCCACCCCGCCCTGGACCGATAGATCTGCCGAACCCTGATCTGCTCCAAAACAACGCACCGGGGAGGGAATAATTACAGAACTCAGTGCCAGAGGTTCATTCAGGGTAAAATGAGATTCATAGGGGCAATTATTGGCATCGAGTATCTCGACAGAATAATCTCCCGTCGGAAGGTTCTCCTGATCACTTTCATGGACAAGCAGACCGGGGCTTGTCCCGCTCCATTCATAAAGATAAGGTGCGACCCCGCCTGAAGTGTTTAGGTTAATAAAACCATCGCTCCCATGATTACAGGAAATATTGAATCCATTATAGTCGCTAATATCCGGACTAATGGCAATCGTATCCGGAACCGTGGTCAGGTCAAAACTCCATTCCCGGAAACATCCGATGTCATCTGTGGAACGAAGAATATAATTTCCCATAGAGAGTGAATCCTGTTTAAGGCTTCCCTGGACAATCCCGCTCCCTGTGTCGGTGCTCCAGAAATAATCCATCTCCCCAAATCCGCCGGTAATGGAAGGATCCAGCATTCCATTATTGCCAGCTTTGCAAGATATATCATAACCATTATAATTCGATGAATCCAGGAGGGTTAACAAAATCTGATCCGGTTGCTCCAAAACCTCTGTGAAACTGGCACTACAATGAAATGAGTCCGTGACTGTCAGGACATAGGTCCCGGCACTAAGATCATGAATGTCCTTTTCACTCCCAACAACCACCTCCTCCTTCTTCCAGGTATATTGGATACCGGGAAGATAGGTATGACTTCCGCCAATGGTGGCTTCAATAATCCCATCGCTAAAACCGAAACAGGAGATGTCAAATCCTCCAGGATGCGTCTCCCCTGTCCGGGTATAGGTAAATGGAGGAGGATCGGCCAGAGGCTGACCATCACATCCTCTTCACATCCCACCGAATCCTTTACATTCAGGAAATATGTTCCATTCGGAAAATTCATTAGGTTCCTTAGCGTATCAACGACATTCCCGTTCCAGTCCCGCCAGGTATAGCCAAAATTAGCTGCATTCCCTTTTCCCCGGGCGTTGCTGTAAACAATCCCGTCAGATGCCCCATTACAGGTAATATTATAATTGCCAAAATGTGAATAAGTCGGGTCAATGATCACCGCCACCGGGGCACCGATGTAATAAGTATCCTCATAGTAACATCCATTCCGGTCTGTCAGCCTCAATCGATAGTTGCCGGAGCGCTGGTGGATAAGACTATCCGGCGAATTTACCCAGAAGAAATAATCCGGCCCGAACCAGGAGAAATTATATCCTGCCGTACCTCCCGCTACCTCCAGATGGATAGATCCATCGTATTTCCCTTTACAGGAAACCTCGGCAATGGAATCGTCCACCGTAATAATTTCGGGCTGGGTAAGTATAACCGAATCGGAATAACTGCATCCAATGGCATCCTCAATGGAAAAATGGGTCATCCCCACAGGTAGTCCTGTAACAGATGGACCTGTCTCCACCAGGGGGTTCCCGTTATGTTCCCAATGAAATTGATAGGGTTGAAGATAATATCCTCCTTCCGGGAAGAGGGAGATTTTTCCGTTGGATTCCCCAAAGCATCGGATATTCCGTCCTCCCAGGAAAGTGTCTGCGGTCGCGACAGAAGTAAGTTCAGGAGCTACCTTAACAAGTTTTGTCAAGGCAATTCCTTTGCTGCACTGCAACCCGTTCACCATGTCGTCAATCACGGGGGTGAAACTATAATATACATCCTGGATCAGGGTGGAAATATTCACCAATGTATCTGTGAATCCGGTTACTATTTCACCGTCACCCCCTGTGACCCCGGAGACGGATCCGGGGTATACCCCCTCAAAGGTATAAACTATTTTTCCGGTGGTAATTTGTGAATTATAAAATCTGAAATCAATATAGGAGTTATTACAAATGACCGTGTCCGAAACGTATATGGAATCAAATACAGGAGTGGGATTAAGGTAAATTACCAAAGTGGTATCAATCCCTTTTAGGCAATCCTGCGAATAACCCTGGGTATTTCGAAAGGCCGGTTTGATGTTATAACTTACTATCTGAAGATTCCGTGTATTATTTATCAGGATATCGGAAAGCATATCGCTCATCCTGTACCACCCACTGGGCTTCACTCCCGATACATTCCCAGTATAGGAAGAGGTTACATAATACCAGGCCTCGCCAATAAAATCAGGATTCGTTGTCGTAAAGGAAATTTCATAGGCGGAGGTATCACAAACAACCGTATCTGTATTCAGATAAGCATTAATGCCCGGAGTCGGGTTTATCCAGATGGAGATGGTGGTATCAATACCGTTATCGCAATGTTTCCCGGGTACCAGGGTTCCAGGGTTCCAGATTTTGGGACGGAAAGTATAGTCAATCCGTTGAAGCGTATTGGTCAGATTAATCAGGCTGTCATTGATGAAATCAATACTTACCAGCGATCTGTTCCCTGGCAGTAAAGTACTTGAAACATTGGAGGGATTATAATCGATGATGATCTCATAAACTTTATCGCCATAAACCAAACCGTTGATGTTTCGAATATCAAAATTCACAAAAGCAGAATCGCAGTATATGGTGTCTTCAGCATTCACTTCGAGGTGAGGAATCGGGTTCAGCCATATTCTTATTTTCTGTTGGATACCGTTAGCACAATATTGCTGATTGCCTGAGGGATCTTTAATTTTGGGTATGAAGGTATAGTCCACCCATTGTATCTGATCGGTTAAGTTCGTTAAATACTGGGTAATCGAGAGGGCCGAATGGTCGGTTACCTCATATTCACCACTTACAGATGTTTCATTGGAAGCGTCAATGTGAATATCGTAAACCCAGCCGCCGGTATGCGAACCATTTCCTGATTGCACATTGAAGGTTACGGAATCGATGTTACACAAAACCGTATCGGGCTGATAGGATAGAATGATCAGGGGTTGGGGATTAATGTATATCCTTACCGTGGTATCCGATCCCTGTCCACAATAATCATTTTCATTTTTATAAATTCTGGGTTTAAAGGTATATTCTATCCACTGCAAATCGGGGGAGGAATTCACCAGGGGTTCACTAAAGCTCATATCTGTATAGGTTCCATCGGCTCTGTAACCAGTAACGGAACCAGCACTTATGGTAGTGCTCAGCACGTATACCCATTCACCTGATGTATTTTCTGAAGGGGTAGCGGTAGAAACATTGAAACCCACGCCCTCGTCAAAACAAAGGGTATCTTCCACAATGACCGCTATCTCTGGTTTGGGATTGATGTAAATACGTACCGTGGTATCCGGCAAGCCATTCTCACAATAACTTTGTCCACTGTATGGATCAAGAATTTTAGCCGTAAAGGTATAATCTACCCACTGCAGGGTATCGGAGGAATTGACCAGGTTGTCGGTGAAGCCCAGGGCGGTGGTGTCGCTGGCAGAACGGTAGCCTGTGACAAAACCTGCATCGCTGGGTGTGGCGGTCAGATCATAAACCCAGGTGCCGGTTGTATTTCCGGTCGGGGGTCAAGGTCGCGATAGTGAAGGTAGTTCCTTCCTGGTAACACAGGGTATCCGGAACATTCACAGTGATATTCGGCTCGGGGTTGATCAAGACCCGTATCGTGGTATCGAAGATCCCATCGCTGCAGTAGCTATTCCCTTCGGAGGGGGAGAGTATTTTGGCCACAAAACGGTAATCCACCCATTGAAGGGTATCTGAATGGTTACGGAGGTTATCGGTAAAAACCGTGTCCGTTGCATCGCTGGCAGAACGATAACCGGTAATAAAACTGGCATCACTCGGGAGAGTTGTCAAATCATATACCCATTGACCCGTAGTATTCCCTGTGGGGGTAAAGGTCCCAATATGGAAGGTTGCTCCCTCTTCAAAGCATAAGGTATCCTGAACGGTGACCAGAATCTGGGGCTCGGGATTAATGTAGATCCTGATGGTGGTGTCCCTTGTACCATTGCTGCAGTATAACTTATTCTCCCCGGGGTTAGCTATTTTCGGACTAAAGTTATAATCGACCCATTGAAGGGTATCGGAGGTGTTAAGGAGATTTTCGGTAAAATTTACCAGATCGTACTCCCCGGAAGCACGATAACCCGATACCGACGAATCGCTGGCAGTGGCAATAAGATCATATACCCATTCTCCGGAGGTATTTGCCGATGGGGTATTGGTTTCCAGGGTGAAGGTGGTTCCCTCCTCAAAACATAAGGTATCCTTTACCGAAACCTGAAGATCAGGTACCGGGTTTAGGTACACCCTTATCGTCGTATCAATGGTACCGTCTGAACAATAAGAGCCTCCTGCACCGGGACGAAGAATCTTTGCCGTGAAATTATAATCTACCCACTGCAGTGTTTTCGAAGTGTTCACAAGTGTTTGAGAAAAACCGGGAAGAGTAAGGTTACTCAGGGAAGTATAACCGGAAACCAACAGTTCATCTCTTGCAACAGCATTGACATCGTAAAGCCAGGCGCCTGTGGTGCTGGGTGAAGGGGTAAGGGTAGAAACCGCAAAACTGACAACATCCCCCGAACAGAGGGTATCCTCTGAAACAACACTGATATCTGGCTCCGGGTCAATATATAGGGTAACGATCGTATCTATAATATTGTCACTGCAATAGGCAAGGCCATTTCCGGGATCAAGAATTTTTGCAGTAAAAGCATATTTGATCCACTGTAGGGTATCGGAACTGTTATTCAGTGATTCGGTGAAGCTGAGATCACTGTATTCGCCATCCGGCCTGAATCCACTCACCGACGCATCGCTCCGAGTGGTGGAGAGGGTATAGACCCAGCTCCCGGTTGTGTTCCCCGATGGGGTCAGGGTTTGGATCGTAAAGGAGGCATCTTCATCAAAACAGAGGGTATCTTTTACCGCCACCAGAATATCCGGTTCGGGATTGACCCAGATTCTTATTCTTACGGTATCCCCGCCACTGTCACAATAAACCTTCCCCCCTCCCGGATTAACTATCTTCGGGACAAAAATATAGTCTACCCATTGAAGGGTGGCCGAATTGTTTATTAAGTTATCGGTAAAGGACATATCTGAATATTCTCCATTAACACGGTACCCTGAAACAGATCCATCTTTGGGGAAGGCTTGCAGGTCGTATGACCAAATACCCGTAGTATTTTCCGAGGGGGTCATCGTTGACAGGGTGAACATCGTACCCTCTTCAAAACACAAAGTATCCCTGGCCGATACCTGGAGGACGGGCTTTGGATTAATATAAACGCGGATGGTTGTGTCGGCAATTCCATCCGGGCAAGCGGGTTGTCCGCCACGGGGATTAAGCAGTCTTGCCGTAAAGGTGTAATCAACCCACTGCAGAGTATCGGAGCTGTTGAGCAGGTTATCGGTAAAGTTCAAATCCGTGTACTGACCTGTGGTCCTGAAATTTGACACCAAAGGTCCGCTTGGAGTGGTTACAAGTCCATATGCCCATTCCCCGGTAGGATTGCCCGAAAGGGTGGGTGAGGAAATATTGAAACTTGCGCCCTCGTCGAAACAAAGGGTATCTTCCACAATGACCGCTATCTCTGGTTTGGGATTGATGTAAATACGTACCGTGGTATCCGGCAAGCCATTCTCACAATAACTTTGTCCACTGTATGGATCAAGAATTTTAGCCGTAAAGGTATAATCCACCCATTGCAGGGTATCGGAGGAATTGACCAGGTTGTCGGTGAAGCCCAGGGCGGTGGTGTCGCTGGCAGAACGGTAGCCTGTGACAAAACCTGCATCGCTGGGTGTGGCGGTCAGATCATAAACCCAGGTGCCGGTTGTATTCTCATCGGGAGTAAGGGTCCCGATGGTGAAGGTAGTTCCTTCCTGGTAACAAAGGGTATCCGGAACATTCACAGTGATATTCGGCTCGGGGTTGATCAAGACCCGTATCGTGGTATCGAAGATCCCATCGCTGCAGTAGCTATTCCCTTCGGAAGGGGAGAGTATTTTGGCCACAAAACGGTAATCCACCCATTGAAGGGTATCTGAATGGTTACGGAGGTTATCGGTAAAAACCGTGTCCGTTGCATCGCTGGCAGAACGATAACCGGTAATAAAACTGGCATCACTCGGGGAGAGTTGTCAAATCATATACCCATTGACCCGTAGTATTCCCTGTGGGGGTAAAGGTCCCAATATGGAAGGTTGCTCCCTCTTCAAAGCATAAGGTATCCTGAACGGTGACCAGAATCTGGGGCTCGGGATTAATGTAGATCCTGATGGTGGTGTCCCTTGTACCATTGCTGCAGTATAACTTATTCTCCCCGGGGTTAGCTATTTTCGGACTAAAGTTATAATCGACCCATTGAAGGGTATCGGAGGTGTTAAGGAGATTTTCGGTAAAATTTACCAGATCGTACTCCCCGGAAGCACGATAACCCGATACCGACGAATCGCTGGCAGTGGCAATAAGATCATATACCCATTCTCCGGAGGTATTTGCCGATGGGGTATTGGTTTCCAGGGTGAAGGTGGTTCCCTCCTCAAAACATAAGGTATCCTTTACCGAAACCTGAAGATCAGGTACCGGGTTTAGGTACACCCTTATCGTCGTATCAATGGTACCGTCTGAACAATAAGAGCCTCCTGCACCGGGACGAAGAATCTTTGCCGTGAAATTATAATCTACCCACTGCAGTGTTTTCGAAGTGTTCACAAGTGTTTGAGAAAAACCGGGAAGAGTAAGGTTACTCAGGGAAGTATAACCGGAAACCAACAGTTCATCTCTTGCAACAGCATTGACATCGTAAAGCCAGGCGCCTGTGGTGCTGGGTGAAGGGGTAAGTGTAGAAACCGCAAAACTGACAACATCCCCCGAACAGAGGGTATCCTCTGAAACAACACTGATATCTGGCTCCGGGTCAATATATAGGGTAACGATCGTATCTATAATATTGTCACTGCAATAGGCAAGGCCATTTCCGGGATCAAGAATTTTTGCAGTAAAAGCATATTTGATCCACTGTAGGGTATCGGAACTGTTATTCAGTGATTCGGTGAAGCTGAGATCACTGTATTCGCCATCCGGCCTGAATCCACTCACCGACGCATCGCTCCGAGTGGTCGAGAGGGTATAGACCCAGCTCCCGGTTGTGTTCCCCGATGGGGTCAGGGTTTGGATCGTAAAGGAGGCATCTTCATCAAAACAGAGGGTATCTTTTACCGCCACCAGAATATCCGGTTCGGGATTGACCCAGATTCTTATTCTTACGGTATCCCCGCCACTGTCACAATAAACCTTCCCCCCTCCCGGATTAACTATCTTCGGGACAAAAATATAGTCTACCCATTGAAGGGTTGCCGAATTGTTTATTAAGTTATCGGTAAAGGACATATCTGAATATTCTCCATTAACACGGTACCCTGAAACAGATCCATCTTTGGGGAAGGCTTGCAGGTCGTATGACCAAATACCCGTAGTATTTTCCGAGGGGGTCATCGTTGACAGGGTGAACATCGTACCCTCTTCAAAACACAAAGTATCCCTGGCCGATACCTGGAGGACGGGCTTTGGATTAATATAAACGCGGATGGTTGTGTCGGCAATTCCATCCGGGCAAGCGGGTTGTCCGCCACGGGGATTAAGCAGTCTTGCCGTAAAGGTGTAATCAACCCACTGCAGAGTATCGGAGCTGTTGAGCAGGTTATCGGTAAAGTTCAAATCCGTGTACTGACCTGTGGTCCTGAAATTTGACACCAAAGGTCCGCTTGGAGTGGTTACAAGTCCATATGCCCATTCCCCGGTAGGATTGCCCGAAAGGGTGGGTGAGGAAATATTGAAACTTGTGCCCTCGTCGAAACAAAGGGTATCTTCCACAATGACCGCTATCTCTGGTTTGGGGTTAATGTAAATACGTACCGTGGTATCCGGCAAGCCATTCTCACAATAACTTTGTCCACTGTATGGATCAAGAATTTTAGCCGTAAAGGTATAATCCACCCATTGCAGGGTATCGGAGGAATTGACCAGGTTGTCGGTGAAGCCCAGGGCGGTGGTGTCGCTGGCAGAACGGTAGCCTGTGACAAAACCTGCATCGCTGGGTGTGGCGGTCAGATCATAAACCCAGGTGCCGGTTGTATTTCTCAGCGGGGGTAAGGGTCGCGATGGTGAAGGTAGTCCCTTCCTGGTAACAAAGGGTATCTTCAACTGAAACCGAAATATGTGGCTGGGGATTTACAAAAATATAGGCTGTATCCTTAAACCCGTCACACCTCGAAATTCCGGATCCATCGATATTATAGGGTCCGACAACGAGCATCACCCGCTGTGATTTTCTGCTTAAATTGTCAATCTGATCCGCAATGAGAGTTCCGGTAGTGAGATCAGATTGTTTTGAACTGTTGAGCGTTATTTTAACAGAATCCGGTTCATCAGGGTAATAAGTATACATGAAACGGACTGGGACTTCAGGGATGCTTGTACTAAAGATTGATATATTGGTAAGTTCATTGTCACAAAGGGTATCTGCCTCGATGCTTAGGGTAACATTTGGGAATGGATCGACATAAATAATCTGCTTTTTGGAACTTTCATTTCCATTGTTATCAATGAGCTTCCATGTACGGGTAATAAACCCAAAAACATTGCAATCCGTTAAGTTAGAAAAGTCATCCGTATAGGTTGCTTCATTGATCGTGCAGTTATCCCATTCTCCGGTCGCCTTTCCGGTTATGGCGGTATCGATTTCCGTATCGTAGAGGCAATCGGGTGGTGCGCAGATGAGGATATCCGGGGGGACGGTGAAGTTGGGGGAGATCGTGTCCAGAACTGTTACAATGGAGGTGCACAACGAGCTGTTCCCATTGTTGTCCGTGACGGTTAAAACCACACTATTGGAGCCAACATCTACGCAGGTAAAGGTGTCTTTGCTAAGGGTGATCGTGGAGATTCCACAGCCATCCGAACTCCCGTTGTCAAGGTCCGACGAATCGATCACGGCCTGACCCGTGGCATCAAGGTAAAGGGTTATGTCAAGACACTGGGCTACCGGGGGATCCGAATCGGAAATATCGATAATCGTATCACTCTCCACCCAACACCCCGAACTATCCACCGTCTCAACGAGGTTTACAGTTCCAGATAGGCCACTGCCCCAGTTAACGGATAACATATTGGTATTCTCCCCGCTAAAAGAACTTGAACCTGTTACCGACCAGCTATATGAATGATCAAGATTATCCGGTACTTGATAAACCTCGCCAACTGCATTGGGACATACCGTATCAGCACCGGAAATGGTTTGTTTTACCGGCAAGGGATTTACCTGAATTGTATGGATAATAGAAGAATCAGGATTAACAGTAACAAGCGTAATAGTCTTTTCCCCAGGGGTTGAATAAAATACCGCATATGGCCCTATCGTATCTCCAGTTCCAGGGATCGCACCCTCCCCAAAATCCCAGATTAAACTTGTAGGAACGGACGATCCACTATAGAATATGGAATCTTCCTCATTGACACAAACAATTGTATCTTTAACAACAAAATCCGCTGTCTGTCCATACAAAAATCCCGGGAAAATTGTACCCACAATTATCCCGGCAAGCCGGAAAAGATTTCCAAAGCTCGTTTTTTTATTTTCCCTGAATAGGATCATTCAATAGTATGTACCTGTCGCCGCTTAATTTTATATCTAAAAGACCCGGAAAAAACCCAAAACGTTGCATGGACCTTCAGCGGTTCGTTCAATTTAATCGCAAATATCTGATTTTATACGGGAAAAGGGACATTTTGTTGGAAAAATTGTCTGCTTTTTAACGGTAAATCTCGCTCAAAACACTTAAGGATTTTAATTCCCCGAGTGGAAAATGATGAAACGTGTAAAAACGAAGGATTTCCCGAAGCAAAGAATTTCTTTCCCTATGATTCAAACGGATTTGTGAAGTCTGTTGGTAATTGCTTTCCAGAAACTTAAGCATTAGTGAGGCCATAGATTTATCCAGAAAATTAAAGTGAAGGGGAATATTTGAATCAAAGATCCCTTCTTTTATATCAAAAAAGGACCCATCGCCGGCCTGTATAGTTTCAGGAAGTATTCCAAGAAAACTTGTTAATTTCAGCAGGAAGGAAAGGTGAAAATTGGATGAACCTTCTTCACACAAGTCAAAATATTCAATAGAATTGAGTAAAAACTCAAAAAGCCGGACATTTTTCTCTTCTTCCCTTAGGCATTTGTACAAAACTTCAGCAATGAACATTGCCTGAACCCCTTTATTAAAATCAAATGGAAAATGGCTGAAGGTTTTAAGGGGAGAAACTTCCCTGATCATTTGCAAATCCCTGTTTTCCTTGAAATAAAATTCAATGTTCAGGGCGAAGAGCGATTGAAAAAAAACGATCCCTGCACTGCTTTTCTTTCCCCTTGCACCTTTGATCAAAAATGAGCGCCTGCCGAATTCCTCGGTATAGATGCTGCATATAATGCCCGAATCACCATATTTTAAGTGATGCAATACAATTCCACGAGTTTTTGCAAGCATAAAGATCAATGAATAAAAAGCAACTTTGTAACGTGGGTAAGGGATCCGTCTTCATTGGTGCAGAAAACCAGATACACCCCGGTGCTAACCCGGTCTCCCAGAAGGTTTTTGCCGTCCCATAAAGCATTGCCGCCAATGGATCTTGTTTCATGCACAAGGTTTCCATTAAGATCGGTAATTTTCACATAGGCATCCTCAATGAGACCTGCAATAACAATATTACCGAAATAATTCTCCCTTACAGGATTTGGGTAAACATACACATCTTCAAATGCGGCCGAAGGGGTTGTAGCGTCGCTTACATAGGAGATTATTCCTTTACCGGTGGCGAAAAATACTTCACCGGTTTTATCGTTAATGGCAATATCATTAATGGAATTGGATAATAAAGGACTGTTGTCTTCATTAAATGACCGGATTTGCTTCAAGCCATCCCCGGAAACAAGAAATACCCCACCACTCTTGGTTCCCAACCATTTGCGGTTCGCGCCATCGACCAATATAGCCGTAACGGTTTCTGTTCCCATCAGCGGATCGCCAAGATTGCTCCCATCATTGCGGGGGACGATGGGGGTATGGGCATAAAAACCGTTGCCTTCAAATACACGGGAGGGAGTGTAATAAATTATTATCCCTTTGTTGGTGCCAACCCATATATTGCCCTGGCGGTCTTCAGCTATTGAATATACGTCATTGCTTATCACTTTCCCTAAATCATCAACAACCGAGAGCTTTTTTTGCACATCATCACTTTCATTATCAGGGGTATTATTTGGGTTATACACGAACAGGCCATTGCCCCGTGGAAGAATCATCCACAGGCTCCCATCAAAGGTGTAAATCATATCGCCCAGAGCCGGAAAGCCTGCTATGGCAGGAATTTTAAAACTTTTCCATGAGCCGTCTTTCTTGTATACCGACAGGGGCTCGGCCACTCCGGTATTGTTCATCCACAGATTCTGATCTTTATCAAAGGCGATCCCGCCAAGCCTCATATAGGTACCCGGAATTATGGTTTGCAGGGTACTATTTTCAGTATCGAAATGGTTAATTAATACACCCTCCCTGAATTCAAGCAATCCGGTTCCCCAACAGCCGATAAAATAATGCGATGGATCCAATGGATCGAAGGCTATCCTGAAAAGATCCATCCCAATTTCTCCTTTCCAGTTCTCCCAACTATTGTCAAAATAACGATAAACCTCTGGTGCCCTGTAAAGATTATTCCAGCTGGAAGACACACCTCCGGGCACTACAATAAGCTGACCGCCGTCACTTTCCATGGATACTGCATTAATCCCGGCTGGTCCATCCGGCTTCAGGGGGGTGTGTATATCATTTTCTATTTTCAGCAAACCTTCCACCCCATCTGCAACCCACCAGATATTTTGCTCATCTATGAAGGCGCATCGAGGGGAAAGACCTCCGTATTCTTTCATAATACCCCCCTGAGGATTGACAAGGCTAACTTTATAGAGGGAGGTTATCAGTAGAGAATTATCAACTGAAGCCAGAGCAAGTATATCGGAACTGGTAAAGGAGGGAAAAACAAACCAGGAACCATTCTCATAAAAAAATAATTGATCATCGGTCCCTTCAAATTTCTCATTCGCGTACACCTTATTACCGGCAGTAACAATCGCGTTATATCGTCCGGCCGGAATCCCCGGAATTATGCTCCAGCTGTTAAAATCGATCAGGTTTGGATTGGTTATATCAGCAGTATAAACTCCCTTTTCAGTGGCAGCAAATATTTTATTATTGAGAATGGTAATTCCATTAACTTTAACCTGTGTGCCTCCCTCGGCTATATAGTAGGTCTCTTTAATCTCATGTCTGGAAAGATCGACAAGGACAATGCCGAATCCGCATCCGAGCCATGCTTTGTCGTTATGGTTATAAATTGAATATACCGCCTTGTCGCCCAGGACTTGCTTATTTTTAATATCCGGGATATTGAAAATTTTATTTTCATGGATCAGGTCAATGTTCGCATTGGAATAAGTAATAACCAGTGTCTTCGTCTCCTGTGAATAGGCTAAGGAGGTAATTTCGGTATCGCTAAGCCCATCCTCGCGGGATATCTTGTGCAAGGAGTTATCAAGCTTATTGTAGTAAAAAGCGCCCCCGTTAGTTGAACAATAAATCCTGTTATCGGCTAAAGCCAATTTGGAGGCATTTCCATAGGGGAGATAGCTCGTCCATGTCCCTAAGGGTTTCTGAGCTAAAAGATCAAAAAAAGTACTAAGGATGAAAAATAAAATGATTTGTTTTTTCACGAATGATGGATTTTCCTACATAAATACGGATTATTTCTGTTCTTATTACCCACTGAAAAGGTTTTTTTATAGCTTATGTAAAAAGTCCATCAATTCATGTATTGCCATAGCCCTGTGACTGATAAGGTTCTTTTCCTGGAGGGTCATTTCGGCGAAACTACGGGTATGCCCTTTGGGCAGGAAAACCGGATCATACCCAAAACCAGCACTACCTCGCGCAGTTTCAAGGATGGTGCCTTCTACTATTCCTTCAAACAAAAACTCTTTTCCATCGAGGATCAGAGATATTACGGTCCTGAACCGGGCCGACCGGTCTGATTTTCCCCTCAGGTTATAAAGTAGTTTGTGGATATTTCCGGTTACCACCTCCATCTGGGGGAAAACCGGCTTCCCTATTCTGGAATACCTGGCTGAGAAAACGCCTGGCTCCCCATTTATAGCGAAGACCTCCAGACCAGTATCGTCGGCAAGACAATTACTATGGATTATATTATGGATGTACCAGGATTTCTGGGAAGCATTTCCCTCAATGGTAGATTGATCCTCAGGAATTTCAGTAAATAGCCCGGCATCCTTCAAGCCGATAACGGAAAATTTATTCCCTGCAAGGGAACGGACTTCTGTTAGTTTATGATTGTTATTCGTTGCAAAGACCAGTTCCATCAGGCAAATATAGTCATAAACTACCATTGTCCAAGAAGCAGATTATTCACGAAGTAAAATCTTAAACTCCGCACCAGAAAGAGGGCATTTTTGAAGCGGGGTAAGGAAGCAAAATCATCCCCCTGAAGCGCTAAACCCTGATGAAATTTTAGCCGGTCTAGGATTTATGCACATTACCGGAATTTGTTCCGGGTTGGCTATAATATATTGCTCTTTTGCAGCAATAATATAATCAAAAAAGCCTATATCCCTTGTCACCAGAATTAAAATAAGGTCAATCCCATTTTCTTTGGCAAAGGAGACCGTCTCTTTTTCAAAGGACTCCTTCCCTGTGGAAGGATGGATTTCGTAGCTGACATCATTATTTTTAAGAAAACTCTCCGCATAGTAAAGATTAGATGCTACCCTTCTTTTGAAACCACGGTCGGAAACCTTCCGGCGAAAAACGATAAATTTGGAATTGAAATGTTTTGACAGATAATAGATCCAGTTTACCTTTTCTTTGTTTTCCCTTCTGAAGTCGAGAGGGAAAAGTATTTTTTCAAATTTTGTTTTTTGGGGTTTACTCTGCACTATCAGGAAGGGGACTTTGGAATGGGCCATTACCTTCAGTGCCCAGCTTCCCGTAACTTTCTGAACTCCCTTTCTGCCATGTGTTCCCATGACAACCATTTCAGCCTTCAGCTCCTGGGCCGTTTCCCGGATGGAATCGAAAATATTCCCGTTTCGTACAATTGCAGAAACGCGAATAGCACTTCCAACAGATAATTCGGAAGCTTTGATCTTGAGCCTGGAAAGTGTCTCTGCCACCTGATTCTTGCGTTCAACAATATTCAGGAGAACAATTTCTCTCTTCAGGGCATTTGCGACATTCACTGCATGAGCAAAGGCATTTTCAGCCACATGGGTAAAATCCCATGGAACGATTATCGGTTTATTCAAATTTTCCATTGATCCGGGATTTGATCATTATTATTAATTTCTATTTATTTAATTAAATTTGACTTTCGGAAAGTCTTTCAAGATCGGGTTTACAAGTTATGAAAATAATCCAGGTTCCATTCAAGATAAAAGAGATAATTTTATTATGCACTCTTTTATTTATTGTTAGAATTGGAACTGCTTCAAATCATTTGAACGAAAAACTCCCGGATTATGTTTCAGCCAGGACTGATAATCCTCCTTTTATAGCAGGTATTATCAACGGATCCGATACTATCTTCTTTTCAGCAACTACCAATGGTTCAGAAGAACCATCCCAGGGTGAAATTAAAAAAATCAGCTATAGGAATAAGAATTTAAAACTTTTCATTCAGACAGCTTCCAAAGACAGGCAAGTTATTGGATTGCTATATTCTGTTAATGCCCCTCTTTTTAACAGGATTGAACTTAACCACCCGGAAAACCCGGTCATCCCTTTTAAAAAAGAGGGTGAATATACCCTGTTCATAAAACAATTATATTCTCCGGGAACCTTCTCCTCTCCAATGCAAGCCCGGTTTTATATTCAACCGCCATTCTGGAGGAGCTGGTGGGCGTACCTTCTCTACACCCTTCTGTTATTGACCGCCTTTTTCATTCTCTACAGGTTATACCAGCTTAAAATTCATAAAATTCCGACCGAAAGCAAGACCTCGTCCAGCCATAAACTTATGAGTACTGATATCCGGGAAATCCCCAATGATTACGCCTTTATCAATACCGGAGAAACCACACCCGAAAAGAGCAATAAATGGGACAAATACGAGATGGCCACTGTACTGTTTTCCGATATACAGGGGTTCACGAAAATTGCCGAACAAATGAACCCTGAGTTGCTCATTGATGAACTTGACCGTTTCTTTTTCCATTTCGATTCAGTGGTAGATAAGTATGATATTGAAAAAATAAAAACCATAGGCGATGCCTATATGGCAGCTGGAGGAATTCCTACACGCAACAATACCAATCCCGTGGAAGTCGTTTTGGCAGCATTGGAAATGCAGCAATATATGAAACAGCTTAAAACCACCAGGGCAGAAATATGGGATTTAAGGATTGGCATACATTCCGGGCCGGTCATTGCCGGTGCCATAGGATCGAAAAAGAGGTCGTACGATATATGGGGAGATACCGTAAATACCGCGAGCAGGATGGAATCTTCAGGTGAACCAGGAAAAGTAAATATTTCAGAGGTTACCTATAACCTTGTAAAGGATTTTTTCCTTTGCGAATACCGGGGGAAAATTCCGGTAAAATATAAAGGGAATATCGACATGTTTTTCGTCACAAAACTAAGACCGGAACTTTCGGTAAACCTGGACTGTATGCCTAACCGTAAGTTTTTCCTCAAATTGCAACATGTAAGGTTGACCGATCTGAAGAGGTATGTATTTGACAAGCTGAAGGAAGAACAATCAGAAAAAATGCCCTTTCACAATCTGGAATACGCACGCCATTTATATGAATATTCGATCATTCTTGCAAAATCTGAAAACCTGGACCTGGAAGAAACTTTAATCATTAAAACAGCAAGCCTCTTCCTCTCTTTAGGCCAAACCGGAATTTCGCAAAATCCTGAGATTAAAGCCGCCCGACTGGCAAGGGAGATACTTCCTGAATTTAAATATACGGAAGGACAGATAAATACCATTTCAAACATTCTTCTTGCGGCTAAATGGCCCCCAGAGCCCTATGACCTTCTCGAAAAAATTATGATCGATATCCGAATGGAGTATTTAGGTCGGGCAGATTTTGTAGAGGTACAGCAAAAGCTTTTTCAGGAATTGACAGAATATATGCAACTGGCAATTTCTCCGAATGAATGGATTAACAGCCAGATCAGTCTTCTTCAGGAGCATGAATTTCTCACCACAGGAGCAAGAAGGTTAAGGGAAATCACCTCAGCGGCACAGATCAAAAGGCTTCTTAAAATTAAAAACTGACGAAGTGACTGTAAAACATATTATTAATCTTGCTCCTCTGCTTCCGATTCACTAATTTTGACTTCTTAATTAATATTCACCTGATGGAATTCGACTGGAAAAATCTTGCTTTCGGCTATATGCCTGTTGAGTATAATGTTAGATCAACCTTTGCACAGGGGAACTGGAACCAACTTGAAGTAAGCTCTTCCCAGCATATCAATATTCATATAGCCGCTACTTGTCTGCATTATGGACAGGAAGCTTTTGAGGGTATGAAAGCATATAAGGGCAAAGATGGAAAAATAAGAATTTTCAGATGGATGGATAACGCCACCCGCTTTAGATCGTCGGCAGCAGGCATCAAAATGCCTCCGGTACCGGAAGAGCTTTTTCACGAGGCCATCGTGAAGGCCGTTAAGTTAAATGAAAAATATATCCCTCCTTATGGCTTTGGTGCTTCATTATACATTCGCCCTTTGCTTATTGGCACAGGTCCTGAAATAGGCGTTAAACCTTCTAAAGAATACCTTTTCATGGTTTTTGTAATGCCCGTAGGGCCCTATTTTAAAGAAGGCTTCAAACCGGTAAGCGTTTTGATTTGCAGGGATTTTGACCGGGCAGCCCCTTTGGGTACCGGCAGCATAAAAGTAGGGGGTAATTATGCAGCCAGCCTTCTTTCTATTGAAAAGGCGCATTCCCTGGGGCATGGGACGGCCCTTTATCTTGATGCAAAAGAAAAAAAATATATCGATGAATGTGGCCCGGCCAATTTTTTCGGAATCAAAGGAAATACATACGTGACCCCGGAGTCTACCTCCATCCTTCCTTCCATAACCAATAATAGTCTGCAGCAACTCGCCCTCGATATGGGCATGCTTGTTGAGCGAAGGAAAATTCCCGTGGAAGAGCTTGGCGAATTCGATGAAGCAGGGGCTTGTGGTACCGCTGCAGTTATAAGTCCCATCTCTAAGATTCTGGACCCGGAAAACAATAAAATCTATTCCTATAGCGAAAATGGAAGTGCCGGACCATGGTCAGTGAAATTGTATGAGAGGTTACTCGGTATCCAGTATGGTGATGTGGAGGACAAATTCGGATGGATTGAAATAATTGGCTGATCCTGAAATCATATAATTTCTCTTTTATATTTCATTTTAGCGCTAAATATTTTTAATTTTGGCCACTTATCTCATTTTGAATGGCCAAAAAAGCAAATCAGATTCCCAGGCGACGGCTTACAAGCTCTTACCTCACCTCTGTGATAAGCATTGCCCTGGTGCTTTTTCTTTTGGGAATTGTCGGCTTTCTTATTCTGAATGCCCGGAATGTTAGCATCTATGTGAAGGAGAATATCGGTTTCAACATCGAGCTTAAGGACAATATCCGGGAAGCAGATATGCAACAGCTTAAAAAGATTCTGGATACCAAACCCTATGTCAAAAGCACTGATTACATCTCTAAAGAAGAGGCTGCTTTTGAGACACAACAAGCGTTGGGAGAAGATTTCATTGAATTCCTGGGGTATAATCCCCTGCCTGCGATCATCAAAGTGAAATTTAATGCCAACTATGCCAATCCGGATAGTATATACCAAATAGAACAACAACTTAAAGACTACCCTCAAATAAATGATATTTATTATAAGAAGACACTTATTCACGAAATTAATGACAATATCCGGAAAATAAGTCTGATTATCATCGCTTTTTCCATGCTCCTTCTTCTTGTCGCCCTTACTTTGATCAACAATACAATCCGCTTAAGTGTCTATTCCAAAAGATTCCTGATCCATACCATGCAACTGGTCGGAGCCACAAAAGCATTCATCCGAAAACCTTTTATCCGGACCGGAATTTATCATGGACTCCTTGCATCTCTCATTGCTACAATTTTGCTGATGGCCACCATTTATTTTGCCCATGAACAGGTGGAAGATATTATTTACGTTCTTGATGCCGATATCCTGGGATTGTTAATATTGACGATAATTGTAACAGGGGTTTTCCTAAGCATGGTTTCCACTTTTTTTGCTGTTAATAAATACCTGAACCTGAAGAAGGACGATTTATACTATTAAATATTTAAACTATTTTAGAATTCTGAGTTTATAACAAGATAATGAGCTTCATATGGCTGAAAAGAAAACAACTCCCGTAAACAAACCCGATTTTCCACTTGGAAAGGAGAATTATATCCTCTTAATCATCGGTTTCCTGATTATCATTATTGGTTTTATATTGATGATCGGAGGAGGATCAGAAGATCCAAATGTTTTTAATGAAAAGGAATTGTTCAGTTTCCGAAGGATTACCCTGGCTCCTATGGTGGTGTTGTTCGGGTTCATTTTTGAGATCTGGGCAATCATGAAAAAACCAAAGGAAAATACCGAGGCGTAAAAGATGAACTGGATAGAAGCAATAATCCTGGGACTGATCCAGGGGCTAACCGAGTTTCTGCCGGTCAGCAGTAGCGGACACCTGGTTATCGGACAGGTTCTGTTGGGTGTTAATATGTCAGAAAGCCTGACCTTTACTGTGGTGGTTCATGGTGCTACTGTTCTCAGTACTATCGTGGTCTTTTTTCACGAAATCCTGAAAGTCATCCGTGGCTCTCTAAAATTTGAATATAATGATTCAACAAAATACCTGTTTAAGATCCTTCTTTCGATGATTCCCGTGCTGATCGTTGGTTTGTTTCTGAAAGATAAGGTGGAGGCGATGTTCAGCGGAAACCTCGTATTTATTGGCTGTATGCTGTTGATCACCGCTTTGCTTCTCACCCTGAGTTCTATGGTGCGAAAAAAAAGTACCAAAAAAATTCCCTATCTGGATGCACTAATCATCGGGATTGCTCAGGCACTGGCTGTAATTCCGGGAATCTCCAGATCAGGAGCCACTATATCCACCGGCATACTTCTGCGAAATGAACGGGAAGAAGTTGCCAGATTCTCATTTCTCATGGTCCTGCTTCCTATTATCGGAGCTAATTTATTGGATATTGTACAGTATGACAATACCGCAAAACATGGAATAAGTGGATGGGTTTTGCTGGCCGGATTCCTGGCTGCCTTTATTTCGGGGCTCATTGCCTGCAGATGGATGATCAGTATAGTTAAAAAGGGAAAGCTCTACTATTTCGCGATATATTGCGCCCTAATTGGAACAATCTCGATTTTATGGGGTTAAACAAATGGATGAAAAAAACCAAAAAAATTATCCGGAAGAGGGTGAAGTTATTTTAATGGATAAGGAATTATACTGGACATCGTTTGATCTGGTCAGAAAAATCAAGTACATATTGACCCATAAGTATAAGATTAAAAAGTTGAAAGTGGGTCATGCCGGCACACTGGACCCAATGGCTACGGGACTTGTAATTGTATGCACCGGCAGACAGACCAAACAAATTTCGATCTATCAGGATGCGAGAAAAGAATATATCGCTACCATTAAACTCGGGGCAACCACACCATCCTTCGATCTCGAAACAAGTGAGGACAAACAGTATCCTTATGAACACATTACCGGGCAGGGCGTTATATCAATGCTTAAAAATTTTGAAGGCCTTAACCAACAGGTACCTCCGGTTTTTTCAGCTAAGAGTATAAATGGAAAAAGGGCCTATTCATATGCAAGGGAAGGAAAAGAGATAGAGCTTCAACCAAATACGGTTGAATTTTTTCATCTTGAACTTCTAAAATTTGAACTGCCTTACATAACAGTACAAATCAGTTGCAGTAAAGGAACATATATAAGGTCTTTTGCCAGGGATCTGGGAAAAGCCCTTAATAGTGGCGGGTATCTTAAAGGCCTTACCAGGACAAAAATTGGCGATTACCATATCAAGGATGCCCTGACCATTAAACAATTTGAACTTAAAACCACAATGCTGCCATCATAATGATCGTTAGCATTGAATAATTTAATATATTTAAAATCATGAAATTATCCCAGTACCGTTTTACCCTTCCCGTTGAATTGATTGCAAAATACCCGGCTGAGAACCGGGATGAATCCAGGTTAATGGTGCTTCATAGAGATACTCAGGAAATTGAGCACCTTATTTTTAAGGATATTATCAAGTTTTATAGTGATAAAGATATTTTGGTCTTCAACAATACCAAGGTTTTTCCTGCGCGTCTCTATGGGAATAAAGAAAAGACAGGGGCAGAAATTGAGGTATTTCTCCTCCGGGAACTAAACAGGGAGCAGCGCCTTTGGGATGTTCTTGTCGACCCGGCCAGAAAAATCAGGATTGGAAATAAACTTTATTTTGGTGAAAACGATATATTGGTTGCGGAAGTAATCGATAATACAACCTCCCGGGGGAGGACCTTAAGGTTCCTGTATGACGGGGATTATGAGGAGTTCAAAAAAACTCTTTACGACCTCGGCGAGACCCCGCTTCCAAAATTTATTAAGCGGGATGTTGAACCCTTAGATAAAGACCGTTATCAGACCATTTTCGCTAAACATGAAGGTGCCGTTGCCGCTCCTACTGCCGGTATGCATTTTAGCCGGGAGTTGATGAAGCGTCTTGAAATCAAAGGGGTCGATTTTTCCTATGTTACACTTCACGTTGGTTTAGGAAATTTTCGCACTGTGGATGTGGAAGACCTGACCAAACACAAAATGGATTCTGAAAGAATTATCGTTAAAGAAAAAGCTACCGACAAAATTAACGCGGCACGGGAAAGAAAAAGTCAGATTTGTGCGGTTGGTACAACGGTACTTCGGACCCTTGAAAGTTCGGTATCTGCGGAAGGAAGGCTCAAGCCTTTTGATGGATGGACCAATAAGTTTATTTTTCCTCCTTACGAATTCAGCGTTCCAACCAGTATGATCTCGAATTTTCACCTACCCTTATCCACTTTGATGATGATGGTTTCCGCCTTCTCCGGATATGACTTTTTAATGAAAGCCTATAAAATCGCAATTAAAGAAAAGTACAATTTTGGCACTTATGGAGATGCAATGCTAATCCTATAAACCATTTAAGGTATGCCCATTATTAACTCAATCGTAAACTGGTTAAATGTAAAAAGGATCTATAACATTGACCTTTTTAAAAAATATCCATATAACGTTCAAAAAGAAGTTTTTACGAAGTTAATAACCTTTGCCCGGGAAACAGAATGGGGCGAAAGGTTCGGTTATCATGAAAAGATGAGTATCGAAGAGTTCCAGAAAAATGTACCCCTGCAAACTTATGAAGAGGTTAAACCCTATATTGAACGTTTAAGGAAAGGGGAACAGAACCTTTTATGGCCGTCAGAAATTAGATGGTTTGCAAAATCATCCGGAACAACAAACGATAAAAGCAAATTTATTCCGGTAAGCAACGAAGCCCTGGAGAATTGCCATTTCCGGGGAGCCAAAGATGTTCTGGCCGTCTATGCCAACCTGTACCCCGAATCCAATGTCCTGAAAGGAAAGGCACTTACCCTTGGTGGAAGTCATCAGATAAACAATTTCAGCAACCAGTCATTCTATGGTGATCTTTCGGCCATCCTGATAGAGAACCTCCCTTTCTGGTCGACCTTTATAAGTACACCCTCCCCCAAAATTGCCTTATTGCCTAAATGGGAAGAGAAACTCGAAAAAATAGCTGAACATACCATAAACGAGAATGTTACCAATATTTCCGGGGTGCCTTCGTGGGTCCTGGTATTAATTAAATACATCGTAGAATATAGTGGCAAGAAAAATATTCTGGAAGTATGGCCAAATCTCGAACTTTTCATCCACGGGGGAGTAAGCTTTACCCCTTATCGGGAACAATTCAAGCAGTTTATCCCCCGAACCGACATGCATTTTTTGGAAACCTATAATGCCTCGGAAGGATTTTTTGGGATACAGGATGATCCGGCAAGTTCAGACATGCTTCTTATGCTTGATTATGAAATTTTTTATGAATTCATTCCGCTGGAAAACATGGAAGACCCTAATCCTCCGGTATTGACCATCAAGGATGTGGAAGTCAATAAAAATTACGCCATTGTAATCTCTACAAACTCAGGGTTATGGAGGTATATCATTGGAGATACCATTTATTTCACCTCCCTTTTCCCGCATAAATTCAAAATTTCCGGCAGGACAAAACATTTCATCAATGCCTTTGGAGAGGAAATAATCATTGATAATGCTGAAAATGCCCTTTTGAAAGCCTGTTCAGCAACAGGTTCCATTATTAATGAATATACTGCCGCTCCTATTTATATGGATAAGAGGGCAAAAGGTTCCCATGAATGGTTGATTGAATTTGAAAAGGAACCTTCAGATCTTGATACATTCACCCGTGAGCTTGATACTGCCCTTCAATCCATAAATTCAGATTATGAAGCAAAACGCTACAATAATTTCACCCTTGAGTTGCCCACTATCAGGATAATGCCCAAGGGTACTTTTTATACATGGTTTAAGGAAAAAGGAAAGTTGGGTGGTCAGAATAAGATGCCCAGATTGTCGAATGACCGCAGGTATATTGAAGAAATAGAGAAAATCCTGAAAATACTTAATTAAAAAAATGACGGACTGTAAATAGTTCGGAAAGCGCTATATATTGCCTTTTTTTATACAATTTTTCCCTTTCAAACATTATCTTTAAATATTATATAAATCCTATTCATGACAGGCATTGACAAAACTAAAGGAATGCATATCGCTGTTGCCGGTAATATTGGCTCCGGCAAAACAACCTTAACCACATTACTTGCCAAACACTATGGGTGGGAAGCTCAATATGAAGATGTTGATGACAATCCCTATTTGAACGACTTCTATGAAGACATGCAGCGCTGGTCATTTAACCTTCAGATATATTTCCTCAACAGCAGGTTCAGTCAGATCGTAAGGATCAGGCAATCGAACAAAGTGGTCATTCAGGATCGGACCATTTACGAAGATGCATTTATTTTCGCCCCTAACCTCCACTCCATGGGATTGATGGGAACCCGTGATTTTGAAAACTATTTCGCCCTGTTCAACTTAATGTCGTCTCTCATCGAACCACCGGATCTATTGATTTATCTGCGGGCTTCCATTCCTACCCTTGTCAATCAGATCAACAAACGGGGAAGGAAATATGAAAATAATATCCGGCTTGATTATCTAAAAAGGTTGAACGAGCGATATGAAGCCTGGGTAGAAACATATAATTTGGGACGCATGCTCATCGTTGATGCTGACAATTACAATTTCCCGGAAAGTATGGAAGATCTGAACAAGGTAATCGATAATGTCAATTCTGAATTGTTTGGCTTATTTTAGAAAGCGATATTTATGCATTTTCTCCATGGATTTCCACTTTAATCTTCTCCCATATTTTATCATCCATTTTAGCGCCTAACGTTTCTATGACATTCCCGGCAAGGATGGTCCCAATTCGTCCACACTCCTCCAATCCAAATCCTTGTGCATGACCATATAAAAAACCTGCTGCATACAGGTCCCCAGCCCCGGTGGTGTCAATGCTGTTAACGTTGAGGGCAGGAATATGGTGAGAAATCTTTCCCGAACGGACCAGTGAGCCGTTTGAACCTGTTTTGACCACGGCTATTTCCGTAATTTCTGCAAGCTCTTCCAAAGCCTTCTCAGGTTCCAGTCCTGTAAGTGCGAGGGCCTCTTCTTCATTGGCAAAAACAACATCAACATATCTTCTTATTTCCTCCAGGAGAGGTTCTTTGTATTGCTCCACAATATTATAACTGGCCAGGTCGAGGCAAATCTTTAGCTTGCTTTTTTTGGCCAGGCGAAGGGCTTTATCAATAAGTTTCCTGTTATTGATGAGATAACCTTCAATGTAAAAATAGTCAAACCCATTGAAAATGTCCGAAGAGAGATCGGCTTCCGACATTTCAATGGCAGCTCCAAGGTAGGTGGCAAAAGTACGTTCGGAATTTCTGCTGACCAAAGCTACCGCCCTCCCGGTATCGGTCAGGGAAGGGAATAAGATAGGGCGTATACCATTGGTCTCCATGTCCCGTTTGAAAAACAGGCCCATTTCGTCCCCTCCGGTTTTTCCCAGGAAGGCGGCCGAAATGCCTAAATGAGCCAGACCATGAATTGTGTTTGCGGCCGACCCACCGGAAGCCATAACCTTCTTCAGCCCGCTGGTTTCAATATGTATAAAATTGGATAATTCCTTATCGACAAGGGTCATACTTCCTTTAGGAAGTTTAAATCGTTCGAGGATCAAATCATCCTGGAGAAGTGTCATAATATCCACGAGGGCATTGCCCATTCCGAGGATTTTCACATCGTCTAACTTGCTTTTCATAAAAATAACGAATGAACTTACGGCTTATACAAATAATTTACGAAAATAGCATTATTGAGGGAATTTAGAAAGTTTAGAAGGCTTAGGCATTTTTCTGCGAAAATTTGATGGAATGTATTGGTTAATTAAGTAAAAGCTATTAGCTTTGCGGTGCATTTTTAACAGGAATGCCCTTATTGAAATTTTTTCCTCAGTAGCTCAGTTGGTTAGAGCGGCGGACTGTTAATCCGTAGGTCGAAGGTTCGAGTCCTTCCTGGGGAGCTAAAAAGATAAGACAAATAATTGCCTAAAGCTGAAAAGAACTACAAATCAGCATCTTAGGCAATTTTTTTTGACCCAAACTCGCCAATCCACGACATGCCAGATGCACCATGCACAGGCGTTAAACCATTTATTTTAATTTTGTAACCCGGATTGTATTGACGCTTAGACTTGAGGTACCGGATAGCGCTTTCAAAATGATCCGGGATAAAGTACAACCTCGCTTTTTGGAGGAAACTCAAGCTAGCGTGGCTCGTTTTGCATGCCCATGATTTACCTACTGAATCGTCAGATAAATATATTTTCTACTATATTATGTTATACTACTCCTTGTGCAATCATCGAATCAGCAACTTTAATAAAACCACCAATATTGGCGCCTTTTACATAGTTAATGTAACCGTCAGCTTCTTTCCCATATTTCTCGCATACATGATGAATATCAATCATAATCCTGTGCAGCCTTTCGTCAACTTCTTCACGCGACCAGGGCAGGCGCATTGAATTCTGGGTCATTTCGAGACCCGATGTTGCAACACCACCGGCATTCGCCGCTTTACCAGGGCCATATAGAATTTTTGTATCAATAAAAACTTCAACCGCTTCCGGGGTCGATGGCATATTTGCACCCTCAGAAACCAGCGAACAACCATTTCCAATTAACATTTTTGCATCTTTTTTGTTGATTTCATTCTGTGTGGCACACGGGAAAGCCATATCGCAGGGAATTCCCCAGGGTGTTGAACCGGGAATATACGTAACCTTGTATTTATCAGCATATTCTTTTATTCGTCCGCGACGAACATTTTTCAAATTCATTATATATGCAAGCTTCTCTTCGTCAATTCCTTCCGGATCGTGAATGAATCCGTTGGAGTCGGAAAGGGTTACCACTTTAGCACCCAATTGAATTAGCTTTTCAGTTGCATACTGCGAAACATTTCCGGAACCTGAAACGACCGCTATTTTACCCTTCATGTCTAAGTCGCGTGTTGCAAGCATTTCCTGTGCAAAATAAACTGCGCCGTATCCGGTAGCTTCCGGACGGATTAAACTGCCACCCCATTCCAGTCCTTTTCCGGTAAGCACGCCCGTGAATTCGTTCCTTATCCGTTTATACTGTCCATACAAATAACCTATTTCGCGGCCTCCAACACCAATATCGCCTGCCGGCACATCGGTTTCAGCTCCGATAAAACGTTGCAATTCAGTCATAAAACTCTGGCAAAAACGCATTACTTCATTATCCGATTTTCCTTTCGGATTGAAATCGGAACCACCCTTGCCACCACCCATTGGAAGGGTTGTCAGGCTATTCTTTAATACCTGTTCAAAAGCCAGAAATTTAAGAATCCCCAAATTAACCGTTGGGTGAAAACGAAGCCCACCTTTGTATGGACCAATGGCGCTGCTCATCTGAATGCGGAAACCACGGTTCACCTGAATCTCCCCGCTGTCATCGACCCATGGTACACGGAACATGATAACCCGTTCAGGTTCAACCATACGTTCCAGAATTTTTGCATGTTTGTATCTCGGGTTTTCATCGATAAAAGGCATCAATGATTCCACAACTTCCTGTACTGCCTGGTGAAACTCAGATTCACCGGAATTTTTGGCAATTACGTTTGCCATAAAAACATTCACTTTTACATTTAAAATTTCTGACATAGTTGATTTTTGTTATTCTGATTAATTATTCTGATTTTTTGTTTGTAACAACAAAAATAACTGTCCCTGAGCAAGAAAGGCAATATGGGGTTCGATTTACGTGTTTTACGTAATTTGGAAATATTTATATTTCGATGATGTTGTTTTTGATGGCAAACTTTATCATATCAACGGTGCTTCTTAGGTTGAGCTTTTGCATGATGTGATTTTTGTGGGTTTCAACGGTACGAATACTGATAAATAAAAGTTCGGCTATTTCTTGATTGGAAAGGCTCTCACCCATTAGTTGCATAATTTCCAACTGCCGTGCACTTAACTGGTTTATTTCTTCCTTTTCGCTAATACCCTCGCTATTTATACCCAACATATACCGGTTCAGTACGATGCGGGTAATCGATTTGTTGAAATAATCGTGCCCATTGCGTAATGTGTAAATAGCTTCTATTAAATCGTTTAGGGTTGAGTCTTTTCCGAGAAAACCTTTTGCTCCTGCCTTTATGGTTTTCAATACTATCTCCTCGCTTTCGATAGCCGACATAATCAGTATACGTAGGTTGGGATTAAACATTTTTAATTGTACGATCAGATTTAGGTTCCGTGCCGAAATCTCGTACAAATTAAGAATAAGGATGTTGGCTTTAATTTTTTTTAATTTTTCTATCAGAATACCTCTGTCATGACATGCAAGTATTACCTGCAAGTCTTGAAATTCTGATAATAACCCCGACATACCCCGTAAAACCAGATTATGCTCATCGAATACTGCAATATCAATCATTTGTAAAACTTTCTATTCTTCTTCATTGATTAAATATTCAGGGGAAACAATTGCCGAAATTTTATGTTTTCCATCCATTAATACTGAAACCGGATTATCAAGCCTTATATGATTAAAATATTTGGTTTGATGTTCCAGTGGTTGTTTTTTCAGCATTTCCCAACGAATAAAATCGGTTGAAGAGGAGTGTAATACGGAAAAATAGCCAATGTTCATTACTGTTACATTATGGAAAAAATGAGAACCCATTGAAGAATCAAGCGGGAAATTATGCATGCTAACCTCCACTATTATTCTGGCATTCGATATCTGCGACCAATTTACAGGAATTCCCACAAACTGATCGCGGCTACCCCAGCGGCCTGGGCCAATTAATATATACGGCCTTTTGTTTTTAATCATTATTTTATTCAGGCTTTCTATTTCTTCTGCCATTTCAAGTGTTTTTAGTTTATTGAATTTGGTAATATCAACAAAAATAATGTCTCTGATATTGTCAATTTTACCATTCCCTATACTCGATTTGGTATAAAGCAACATCTTCGATTTATCAATTTTTTCAAGACTTATTTTATTTTCCAAATATTCACCAACAAGGGGTTTTATCTGCAATAAATAAAACGAAGGCAGTCCATTTTTTGAACGATCCAGGTTTACTGCATATTCAATTTCAACGGGTGAACCAAAAGCTTCCTGCACAGTGTTCAAAATAGTACTTATGGTTTTTGCGAGCGGAACGTAATTAAACTGCAATATGTTAGCAAAGTTTACCACCAAGGGGCCAAAACCGGTATCCCCGGGTTCAAGCCTGTCGTTGTTTGGGTTATATACCGACACGCAGTGTTTCAGTGTGCCATGTGGCATAGCATCGTATATATCAAGCAGTTTTAGCGCAGCCAACTCACCGTCTTTCAGAAAATCGGTGTCTGTTCTTTTGCAATCCACTGCAAAGAACTGAACTTGTGAACTATCCAGCAAATCTTTTAAACTAGAATTTGATATGAGTGGATATTTAGGTGAAAACCGGAATGATTTCCATCCGTCAACTACATATGTTCCCAATCCGAAACCCACAACCGCAACACCTTCTTCGGGTTTCATGCTGGCTACCGGATAGTAGTTGAAAGATTGGGCAACACCGCTTATGTGAGGGTAATAATAATCCCCATGCTGAGTTCCAACCAGTTCCTGCAAAACAACCGCCATTTTTTCTTCCTCAATTTTATGATGAATTACCGTAAGAAAGTTTCTGGACTTAGGCGAAAAAGTAGATGCAAAAACAAGTTTAATTGCGTTTGCAACTTTTTCCAGAACCAATTTTTTGTTTGTGTTATTCGGAACAATATATGTATCAAACACGCCGGCAAATGGTTGGGTGATGGAGTCTTCGGAATTGCTCGACGATCTTGCAACAATTGGTTTGTCGATTTGGGAAACAAATACTTTCAGCTTTTTCATGAGTGAGCTGGACAACTGTCCTGCCATAAAATGTTCCCTCAGTTTTTGGTATGGAATGCTCGTGTCAATAATCTTATCAAACAATTTATTTTTTGTAATAAAATGCTGAAACTCATCGGTGCCGATTACCACTGTTATTGGGGTGGTGATATTAATTTGGTCGACCAACTGAGGAAATTCAATATTGTATATTAATGTATTAATAAATGCCAGTCCACGGCCCTTCCCCCCAAGTGCGCCACCGGCAAAAGAAACTATGTTTTTTTCGTCGATTATGGCCGTTTCGTTAAAACTAAGAATTTTCCCTTTTTTCTTTTCTTTTCGGTGCGAGCCAATGGTTTGAAGAAGGTGTTGTCTGGATTCAGCAATGTTGTTAAACATATTAATCGACAGTGGATTTAACGTGCGAGCCAACTGAATTTCACCCCGCTGCATGAGCCAAAGCGACAATTGATTTTCAGATGCGTGAAGTTCCAGCGATTCGTCGGGAACTTCCTTCAACAGCGTTTCAAATTCGCGCAATGTTTTGGCGACTCCAATTTTTTCTCCTTTCCTGTTGCGAAAAACAAAATGCCCGAAACCCAAATAATTGTTCAGAAAATGTTTGAGTTCATTAAGTAGCGTTTCTGAATTTTTGTTGATAAAATTAACATCGAGCTCTCTGGCCACTCTTTCATTGCTGTTTTCAGACGATTGCAATACAATAGGCAACTTAGATATGTGCGATTTTACATACTTAACAAATTTAACTCCGGCATCTTTATCAAGCTTTCCTGAACGCTCGAATTCCATGTCCGAAATTACACAAAGCATAAAGTCGTGATATTTGTTAAAAATGGCCGTTGCCTCTTCGTAATTTCGGGCAAGAATAATCTTGGGCCTCGACCTCATACGGCTGATTTTGTCCAGTTCGTTCTTTTCTACTTCGGGTAATAACTGATTGATATGTGTAAAAACAATATCATACAGCATTTGTATATACTTCGAATAATAGTCGGGAGAATCTTCAATGAGCAAAATAACCCTAACTAAGCCAACTCGGGTATCGTTTTCAACATTTACCTTGTCTTCAGTAAGTTTCACAATTGCAAACAAAATTAGCGAATCGCCACTCCACACAAAAAGTTTATCCACCGATCGGATCGTTGGCACCAATTCTTCAAAATGTTTAATGTCGCTCTTTCTGTTTAAAAGTAAGTAAATGGGCAGGTTCTCATGTTTATCCCTGATTTGTTCGCTCAATTGAATTGGAGCCTCGCGATCCACTCCCGCCATTAAAATTACTAAGTTGAAAGGAGTGGTTTCCAGAAGTTCCAACGCTTCTTCAGCTGTTGAAGCTCCAGTAATGCGTGGTGTTGAAAATAAGCTATACTGGTATATTTCGCCCATAAACCGTGCAAAAAACGAGTCTTCACTTTCAAGCGTAAATGCATCGTATAAAGTTGAAACAAAGAGGATATGTTTTATTTTAAACCTCATCATGTCGAGATAGATGTACTTATCTATAGACTGTTGGTTGAAGTATAGCTGAAGGGGTTTTTTATTCCTGACCATCGAGTTGCGAAAAGCATCGGTTGGATGTATTTCCTGTGGAGGGATACCTTTTTGGTAAATTATCCCCCTTCCTTTGTAATTGTTTAGATATCCGGCAATAAGCTTACTAATATTGATTAACAGGTTTCTTTCTTCGTGGAGGAAAGGACCTTCGTCTTCCCGGGGAAACTCCCTAAGATAATAGATTTCTATAACCCCTCTTTGGTTGTCAATGGTTACAAAATTCTCAGTTTGTACCCATTTTGTTTCCTTAAATTCCTTACTATAGTATGATTTCCCTTCAAATATTATCCTTGTAGCTGTAAACTTTGGGTACTGCCACGATTTTGGCAACAATGAGCAGATTTCCTGAAAAGTTTCATGTACCGGTTTTCCTTCTTCAATAATTTTCGATGTTTGATTAATGGCTTTCAGTTCTTTTAGCCGTTCAATGTTTTCGTGGTTCAGTTTATTAAAAATATTTCTTGTAACCGAACCCGAAATTAACCCCGCAATATTTACCAAAAGTTCGTGTTCTTCTTTTAAAAAAGGGCCTTCAAATTCTGTGGGAAATTCTCGCAGGTAAAATATTTCTATTGCACCTTTCTTTTTTCCGGGCAATTCAAAAAAGTGTTGCATTACCCAGGATGTTTCTTTGAAATTTTGGCTGGTAAAAACTTTTTTATTGTACTTTATTCGCACCACAGTATCATCTGGATATTGCCACGATTCGGGCAATATATCCGCAATTTTCTGCAGAGCCTCCTCCATTGTTTTCGATTCTTCAAGAATTGCCGAAGTTTGATTAATCCCTTTAAGTTCCTTTAACCTTTCGGCATTCTGCTGCAACAATTTCTGCAATGCATTTTTTGAAACCGAACCCGAAATTAATAAAGAAAGATTTTCGATTAGTTGCTGTTCTTCTTCGAGAAAAATTTTTTCACCAGGGGGAACTGATATTTCCTTGTAAAATATTTCGATTGCTCCACGCCCACCGTCGGGGGTTTCAAATGTTTGCCCAATTTTATAGGGTGTTTCCAAAAAACCTTCACTATTGTAACTTTTGTTTTCAAAAGTAATCCGAGCCATTGCCTGCAACGGGAATTGCATAGCCTCAGGAAGAATAGAACACACTTCCTGAAGTAACTCATCAATTGATTTACTTTCTTTTAAAATATCGGCTGCCTGTTTAATGCTTTTAAGCTCTTTTTGCCTTTCTCCGATATCGAATGATACTTTTTTCAATTGAAATTTCGACAGGATCCCAGTGAGTAATGGAACTACAATATTCAAAACTGCATCGGCTTCCTTCAAAATTTCGGTTGTTAACCGAGAATTAATTAATAGGTTGAGAAAAACCTCAACAATGCACTTCATATTGTTGGGTAACAGAAAATCCTCTTGTACCCGATCCCTGGTTTCCAAAAAACCATCGTTCGTAAAAATCCGGTTCTCAAAAGAAACCCTTGAATGAACCAGCCCTGCTGGATGACAGGTGCCCGAAATGGTATTACAAACACGTGTAATCGCCTCATCAAAATCTTTTTGGTTGGCAAGGATTTCTATTAGCCCTGTTATAATTTTTTGTTTGTCGAAATATAACATATCGCCTGCGGTTTGCGAAAACTGATTATCTGACGAGGATAAATTTTCCATAGTTTCAAAAATACTCAATCGTTTTAATATTGCCAATTCAGGTTTTAGCAGTCATGAACAATTTTATACTACATGGATAATCCTATGTATCCGGACCATCCGCATTTCAAAGATTTGGTTCTGTTTTACGAATATTTTTATAGCGACACCGGTGGCGGAATCGCCGCCTCGCACCAAACCTGCTGGACTGGGTTGATTGCCGAACTGATTGACCGGGTTTATAAAATTAAATTATTAGCACTAATAAAGCTCATGAGACAAAAGAGCAATTATTTTTGTCGTTACCAAATCATTACATGCTTATTTTAAGGGCGTGTAATTAGCTGTAATACAATACGTTTAATAAAATAGTTCGTTTCCTACCTGGGGAGCTGAAAAGATAAGACAAATAATTGCCAAAAGATGAAATGAACTACAATTCAGCATCATAGGCAATTATTTTCCCCATAAAGACCAACCATGACCAAATAATGCCATTTTCGGACAAAGAATCGTTATGAAATCGTTCCTGAAAAAGGGTTTGGTTTTTGGTAACGGTTTAGGCCTGAGTCTCCGAACTGTCTCTTATTGTCTAAAAACTATACCTAAACCTCAAAAAAAGCATGGTCATTTTATCTTTTTGATCTCCAAATTTTCCTTCAAAATACTGACCATATAAAGAGCACTCAAAATTATTACTTACAGAGTAGGCAAAGGAGGGCATTAGGAAATAACCATTCCCTAATGATGGGAAAACCATGGCAGCGATAGTTCCGGTTAGTAAAGGATGAATAGGATAAGAAATTTGCCCAAACCAGGAAAACTTACTGTATGAAGTTGTTTTTACGGATAAAGGCATAAAATAGAAATCCTCAAAACTATTTAAGTTGATGTTATCGAAATATCCATTATAATTTCCTTCCAGTGTAATATTTAAGGAGTTTCCAAACAGGTAGTTTAATCCTGCCGAAAGAATGACAATTCCTGTTGAATCAGAAAAATTTTCTTGTGGATGGAAATAGCTGATTTCACTGTTGAACCCAAAATCTTTGATGCTGCCTGAACAGCCGGCTCCAATTACATAATCAGTAGAATCCATAATACCGGCTAAAACCTGAATATCATAACCCCATTTATTAAAACGATAAAGTCCGCCGGCAGTAATATTATTGTCTTTATCCATTTTAACAGCCACATCGGCAACCGATGTAAAATCAGGATAGTACTGAATTCTTAAGGCATCACTTCCAGCCCGTTCTTCATAATCAAAATCAAAAAAAGAATAGGAATTAAAAATATCATTTGGATTCCATGTAAAAGTTTGCCCCCAGTTTATTCTTTGTCGGCCAATGGTAATATCCCAGTTGTTGTTATTATATTCAAAGTATGCCCTGTCAAATGTTGTTGTGAGCACATAAGAACTTGCGTCTGATATATTATGGGTTAAAAAGTTTAAGTATCCATTATCCTCTTTAAAAGAATCAGCATATCCGGGAATGAATTTTAAGAAATCACCATAAATCAACCGGTTCCTCATTCCGGCAGAAAAGGTGAGTTTATCAGAAATATACCAGTTATAGTTCAACCGGTTATGGACGAGGTTTTCGACCAGCCAGATTGAATCAATACTATTAAACAGGACCGTGTTCATATACTTTACATATCCATGTATGGTCATGTTTGAGAAAACAGATTTTTTTTCTTGTGATTTAGAGGGACTAAATAGCATGAATAGGAAGGTTATGAATATGATTCTTTTCATACTGTTAAAATGATTCATGTCAGTCAATCTTGCTCCTTGCCTATTCTTTCTTCAGTCATGATTTATTTCCGTTTTTCGTCGGAAACAACATGTCCGTCTTCTACCGTTATTACACGCCGGGCTTTATTCACCACGCGTGAGTCGTGAGTTGAAAATATGAATGTAATATTTTCTTCTTTATTCAATTGCTCCATAATGTCAAGCAGCGTTTCTGTTGACTTTGAATCCAGGTTTGCTGTGGGTTCATCGGCTAAAACAAACTTCGGTTTTGAAGCAAGGGCCCTGGCCACAGCTACTCTTTGTTGCTGTCCGCCAGATAATTTTGCCGGACGGCTTTTGGCTCTGTCTCCAATACCCACAGCAGTAAGCAACTCCATTGCACGCTCATCTCTCTCTTTTTTCTTTCTGCCCTGCAGTTCCATTATAAATTCAACATTTTCTTTTGCTGTAAGTACAGGGATTAAGTTGTACGACTGAAAAACAAAACCAATATTGCGTAATCGAAAATCGATTAATCTGGAAGAACTTAGTTCGCCAATGTTCTGATCATTTATGATAATTTCCCCTTCCGTAGGTTTATCAAGCCCTCCAATCATGTTTAATAATGTTGTTTTGCCAGATCCTGAAGGGCCAACGATAGCTGCGAACTCACCTTCTTCGAAAGACAAATCAATGTGGTCAACCGCTTTTACTTCTACTGCTGAATCGTTAAATATTTTAACCAGGTTTTTTAATTCCAAAACTTTCATGATTGAATTATTTAATGTTTTTATTCTTTGTTTTAATAGTGCTATTCAATTCTAAGGGCTTCTGCCGGATTTAATTTGATTGCTTTTCTCGCCGGGTATATCGCCGAGATGATGCCGGTAAGTACTACCAGAATCGTGACCGTAGCCACCGTAACAAAATCAATTTCAGGATACACCACAGCATCAAAACCTGCAGAGTTTAATCCTGAAGCCCACATAGACAGATCGACTCCGGTATTTCCAGTAATAGCGGTTAATATAAGGGCAAAAACAATTCCTATAATTCCACCCACTAAGGAAAGAAATACTGTTTCCAGCACAATCATTGTAAATACCCGGACTTTGTTCATCCCAATTGCCATAAGCATTCCCAGCTCTTTAATTCGTTCAAGAATGACCATTAGCATGGTATTTACAATTCCAAACCCTAATGCAAGAAGTATAATGATGACGAATATATACATCATTAAATTCATGCTTTCGTTCATCATTTTCATGTCGGGCATAAGTTCTTTCCAGGTCATTACATTTAGATTGGGATAATCAGCCTTTAACTGAGAAGCCAACGCATTTTCCATGTTATTTTCTTTCATCAGAACCGCTATTTCATGTCCTGTATTAGCATCAATTTTAATCAGCCGTTGGAGGTCTTCTGTTCTAACAAAAGCTTTCATTTCGTCAAAAGCCGTATTTGCTGTTTTGTAAATTCCTGCAACACGAAAAGCTCCGCCTGAAAGGGTTCCATTCATTTCAGTTACTGTAACCACAATTTTTGAACGAACTTTAACTTTAAGCTTTTCGGCTAATTTTTCTCCAATTACCATTGGATTTCGTTTTACCCCCTCAAAATAAGCTCCTTCGATAATTTTAGTGCTAAGATTAGTTACCTGTTTTTCATTTTCAGGATTAATCCCCACAAGTTGAACGCCAGCACCCGTTTCAGCAGAAGAAACCATGCAATTTGCCATCAATCTTGTCGAGACCGCTTTTACATTGGGCCGGTCTTCTATATCTTTCTTTATTGAATTTATATTGGGTATATAATCACTTATTTCGTTCGTTTCCAAATATTCCGGTTGATGTAACTGTATGTGAGAAACTTCAGTCTTTATCACATTGTTAATTCGTTGATTAACCCAACCGTACATAAAAGCAACGGTATAGACTCCGGCAAAAACGCCGAGTGTAATTGCGGCAATAATAACCAGACTTCTTGTTCTGCTTCTCCATACATTTCGCCATGATACGGACCAAATCATAATTGTATATTTTGTGTATTATTATATTTTTTTAAGCTCGCAAGGCATTGGTAACCTTTAAGTTTTTAATCTTGAAAATAGGATACAGCGACACGATCAGCGTTATAATGAAAATAGTTAGAACCTGATTCATAAAAACAGCCGGGGCTGTTCCAAAGAAAAAGTAGGGTTCAAGTCCGTACTGCAAGTATGCCTGAGCTAATTCGGCAGGTAATTTAATGGGATTGTTAACCAGCATCAATATCAAGGGTAAACTGGCAGCAAATCCCAATACCACCCCAATAATTCCAATTAAAATTGTTTCGTAAAACAAAATGACCGACAATTTTAATTTTTGCATCCCCACTGCAATCATTACCCCAAGTTCTCTGCGGCGTTCTGCAACCATCATAATTATGGTTCCGAATATTCCAAAACCAATCACTATATAAAGAATGGCTTTCATAACAATTCCTCCGGATTTATCACTTTCTATGAACTGAACAATTTCGGGATTAAGTTCCTGCCAGTTTAAGACATTCCACTCTCCGTTTACTGCGTGTTTCAGCTTTCTTTCAGCAGAAGAAACCTCAGTGTAATCATGAACCATAATCATTAATGAGGATAACATGTTTGGAGCAGAATAAAACTCCTGCGCTAAATTTATATCCATAAATACGCCAATACTATTTAATTGGGGTGTGGAAAATTTTAATATTCCTTTTACAGGATAAGCTCCTGCTGCCGTAACTCCATGATATCCCTGGCTAATTAATACAATGGTATCATTCACACCAATATCTAAATGTTTGGCCACATTATAGGTTAGTAGGACACCCCGATCTCCAGAGTTTAGAAATGTTCCTTTTGAAATCCAGTTTTGTAAATTGGAAGTTTCCTTGTCTTTTGCGGGTTCAAAACCTATTACTGCTCCACCACGGGTATTTGGTCCTGATGAAAGCAGTGCAAAAGATTCTAATCGTTTGGCTGTTGTTGTTATTTCAGGAATTTCGTTTATCCTTGAAATTAATTCTTCAGATGGAAAAAACAGATTATTGATGGATTTGCTTTCGTTATAATCAGGATGTTGAATCTGAAGATATCCTGATGATAATTTTACGGACATATCAATCATGTTTCCATAGGTGCCATCTTGCATGGAACTCATCATGGTTGAAAGAAGCACGCCAAAAAATATGGACCCCACAGTAATAAAAGTCCTGCGCTTGTTTCTCCAGAGATTTTTCCATGCCATTAAAAACTTATTCATGGTTAATAAACTTACTTAATGGATATTTATCTGAGTCTTTTCATGTTTTGCTGAGAGAAAAACGAATCTTGCAATGGGACATTGAATTTAATCTCATCGATGATGACTAATGTTTTTTGATTCTCTTTGTCGGCGGGAACGATCATAATTTTAGAAGGAATTTTTCTTCCATCCATTGTTTTTACATCCGTGCCGAATTCGGTTTTTACCAGATATCCGTCTTCATCGTAATATTCCGATTTCATCATTAAATACTCCTCTTTACTAATCCATTTAATGATTTTGCCCCATACCACTGCTGCATCTTCTTTCGGAACCATTTCAATTTTCCAGCAATCATATCCATCGATGGTTTCAGAGCCCACCATTTTATGTGTAAAATCAACAACAAGGGACGATTCTTTTAAAATATCGTCGTTGGTATAGTCAGATCCCATCCAGCCATCCGACATCATTGATGGAGGGAGTTTTATCATGCGACTGATAGTTGGCATCCAGTTCCACATTTCATTTTTGCGTTTTAAAAAGGCTTGGCCTTGTTCCTTTGCAGGAGAGGTAATCAGAGTCATAGAGTAATCTCTACCCAAAGACCACATTTTGAATTGAATGGTTCTTTCCCAGGTCGGGCGGACAATGGTCATAGTCATTTTTCCCTGGCTTGATTTTTCACCATTCCATTTGTCATCAGCTTTTCTGACAATTTCAGTAGCATCTTGTCCAAAAACCGGTGTTATACTAAATAAAACCACAGCGGATAGAAGTGCTGATTTTATTGCTTTTAATGTTTTCATGATACTTCTTTTTATGCATATAGTTTAATTATTCTCTCTACTACTTTTTCCAAAGGAAAATGGTCCGGATCCATGATGTAGTTAAACATCACTCCATCCAGCATGGCTATAAAAAAACGGGTTTCAGTATATCCATCTTCGATTCCCTGTTTATTGAAATAATCAGCTATTTTTTTAAAGTAAGATTCGAAGGATGTCATAAAATCATCCCCTAATGTCACTATTACATGAGGTTGCGCCATTAAGGCAAAGTAAAGCTTCCAGAAATTCATCTGGCTTTTCGTCAACATAATTAACTCCTTAATAAAATAGATTAATTCTTCTTTGGTTAATATACCTTCTTTATCAAAGTCGAACGCTTTAAATACATCCGAAATTCCGGTAACTGCAATTTGTTTCAAAAGGTCTTCTTTGCTTTCGAAATAATTGTAAATCAATCCTTTTGATATGTTTGCTTTTTTTGCAATTTTACTTATTGAGGTTGAATGGAAACCTTCATTGGCAAAAAGTTCCAGTCCGACTTTCATAATTAACTGCTTCTTCTCTTGCCGGATTTCATTAAATTGTTTTGCAGTTCTTGGGGACATTATATTAATATAAGTGAGAGTTTTGTCATGAAATTATCTCAAAATAATCTATATTGATTGAACGGTTGGTCAAAAATAATACCTTAAATTGATTTATGCAAGTCAACTTTCCACCCTTCCCTGCATTAAAAGGTTCAGGGCTTCATTGAAGGATCCTGCAGCAATTATTTTTCCTGAATTAACGAAGAATATCTCATCCGCATTCTCGATCGTGCTTAGCCGGTGGGCAATAATAACTTTTGTCGTTGAGGGCGGAAGGTTATTCAGAATCTCCCCCAGCTGCTGCTCTGTCATGGTGTCGATATTGGCTGTTGCCTCATCAAGTATGAGAAGTTCGGGATTGCGAAGAATGGCCCGCATGAAGGCCAGTATCTGCTTTTGTCCGAGGCTGATTCCATCACCCGACATCTGAATCTCTGTTTCAAGCCCCTGGTCAAACCGCTTCAGAAGGTCCGCCAGACGGGAATCCTGGAGAGCCATGATAAGCTGATCATTTGTCAATCCGGCACATTCAGGATTCCCATAAAGGATATTTTCACGTACCGTTCCCGAAAAAAGTATGGGCTCCTGAAGTATAAACCCTATCTTCGATGCTCTTTCACAGGCAGTGAAAGACCTGATATCGCGGCCCTCAAGAAGTATTGTTCCTTTTGTGGCATCAAACAACCGGGCGATAAGTGAAGCAGTGGTAGTTTTCCCTCCTCCGGTTGGGCCGACAAAAGCGTATGTTTTCCCCCTCTGAAGATCGAAATTCACCTTGTGCAAAACCTCTTTTCCATTAGGATAGCTGAAGGATACTTTCTCGAAATGAATTAAGGATTCACTCGTGATTTCCCCCGGGTTATCGATAATAAGAAGATCGTTCTCGAACGAAAGAAGGTGGGATATCCTGTCCCATGCAGCAAGGGCCATCTGAAAGTTTGCCCACAAGGCGGCCATTTGTCTAAGGGGGTTATAGAAATTGGAAATATAGGCAATGAAACTTATCAGTAAGCCGATAGTAAAATAGCCCTTGATAATAAGCCAGATACCCAGAACAAGGACAATCATCTGACCAATGTTCGCAGCGAAAGTATATACCGGGATAAGTATATTATTGGCAATCCCTGCCTGAACCGATTTTTTATAATTCTCGTCGTTCGCTTTCCCGAAGTGCCTGCGGATGTAATCGCGCCTGTCGAAGGCTACAACCACTCTAAAATTGGCAAGATTTTCCTGAATGACCGATGATAAATGTCCCAGACTTTTAAGGGTGTCTTCGTTTTTTCTCCTGATCCAGGATGAAACACTTCGGGTAAAAATCAAAAGAAACAGTGCCGGGGAAAGTGCTGCCAGCCCAAGTGGCAGATTAATGGTTAAAAGCAGGATGCCGGCTCCTGTCATTGTTATCAGGCTGCCAATGAACTGCATTAGCGATTGGGAAAAGAATTGGTTTACCTTGTCTGTATCATTGTTGATGCGTGAAATAAGGTCGCCCGTTTTGTTCTGGTTGAAAAAATCGAGGGGCATTTCCTGTAGTTTGCTGAATACAGAATTCCGGAGACTGAACAACATACGCTGTCCAATTCCACCCATCATCCGCATCTGGGCGTAATTGACTAAATAGGCAGTGAGATATATCCCCAACAGGATTGCAGCAAAATGAAGAATCCCCGGATAATATTTCGTCTGCACATAATTATCTATGGTGTAGCCTACCAGGTATGGGCCCAACAGACTTAATCCTGCATTGAGGATTATTGCGCCAAAGGCGATTGAAAGATGGCGGCGTTCACCACCAATAATGGTAAAGAGTTTCCTCAGGGAAGCAAAGACAGGCTGCCTTTTCGCTGTATTCTCCAATAAACTGTTCAGATTATAATTCATAATGTCTTGTGCTTCTTTGTGAACTGTATATCTGAATATATTCCGGAGAGCTCTTCATTAAATCCTCGTGTTTCCCGGAAGCTACTATTTCTCCCTCCATAAGAAGAATGATCTGGTCAAAATGTTTAACCGGAGCGATCTTCTGGGTAACCGACAGGAGTGTCAGCCCCGGGTAATTATTTTCGATATTGCATAGTATCTTGTTCTCGGTATTCCGGTCAACCCTGGAGGTAAAATCATCGAGAAGCAATATTTCCGGGTTCAGAGACAGTGCCCTGGCAAGCATTATTCTTTGCTTTTGTCCCCCGGACAAACTGGTGCCCCTTTCTGAAACAAGGCTATCCAGTTTATTCGGTAGTGAATTGATAAATTCGTCCAGTTCTGCAGTTTTAATTGCTTTTTTAAGCGATGATTCAGTAACGGACTCATTAAAGGCAATATTTTCCCGAAGACTTAAATTAAAAATAACACTGTCCTGAAAAACAAATCCGACTTTTTTATGGAATAGATCACGCTGGTATTTCTCTATCGAAATTCCCTCAAACTCAATGCTCCCCGAATCCGGAGGAAGAAGGTTTGTCAGCAGGTAGAGTAATTGGCTCTTTCCGGCCGCAGTAGGCCCGATAATGGCTGTCTTGCTGCCAGCCTTAAGAGTGAAGGAAATGTTTTTCAGAATTGGTTTTTCCCCGAAATTCAGGAACACCTCTTTAAGGTATATATTCCCCCTGATATCGGAATTAATAGTTCCCGTTTCTACCGGGTCAGCTTCATCAAGAACTTGTCTTATCCGGCCGTATGAAGCTGTGGCCGAAGCTATTATATTACTCATAAATCCTATCATCATTACCGGGAATATAAGCATTACGATGTAGCTGTTAAAGGCGGCGAAGTTGCCAAGACTCAGCGAACCGATCACAACAAAATGCCCGCCAAGGGCTAGAATGATAACCACTGCCAGATTCGCAACAAACATGATGGTTGGAATAAGTACAGAAAACAGCCGAACAATCGAAATTCCCAAATCTCTGGATTCAAGGTTCTTTTCAAGAAATTTCAGGTTTTCCGGGAGCTGGGAATTTAATACTCTAATAAGGGCCGAGCCTAATATACTTTCATTGATAATCCTGTTTAAGGCATCAATCACCTCCCGGCTTTTCTTGAAAATAACTCTCACTTTTCTGAAGACAATAAAAAAAGCGGTAGCAATGATGGGCACTATCAATAGAACCACCAGGGCAAGCTGCCAATTGATCATTATGAGCAAAACCGCGGCTCCGATAATCACGAACAAGGAGGATATGATGGTTACAAAAGCCTGTGAAACAAACATTTTAATGGAATCCATATCGGAAGTGAGGTTCGTAAGAAGCTTTGCCGGATTTGATTCGAGAATGAATGAGTAGCTCTGACGGGAAATCTTATCCGTCAACTTGTTCCGTAAATCTTTCGCCACCCTTTCCGCTGTCAAAACCTGGAATATACCCTGAAGCAAGGTGAATATAAATATCCCGGTCGCAGCAAGGAGAAATTGAATAATTACACTGTGGGCATTGAAATTTTTAGCTGAAAATGCATCAATGGCTGATGCAATGATTTTTGGAATAAGCAGGTTAATGCTGCTTCCGGCGAGGGCAAGAAGGACCAATACCACGACAATTACCTTGTATGGCTTAAGCACGCTGAACAGTTCCATCCTGTTCGGTGGTTTTATTTTAGATCTTTTATTTAGCCTGTTCATCCTCACATGGACTATTTGCCCTGCAAATTTACTCAAATAAGAAAGGAGGTAATGAAAAAAATTGAATCAATAGCAAAACCTAAAAAATTAAATTCCAGGGTCAGAAGCCGGCATTCAGTATTTCAAATGGCCTGACCAATTTTATTGAGGGAGAAAGATAGCGTAGAACCAATGAGCTTAAAGAAACAAAGCTGGGATATGATTAAAAAAATTAGGGAATCAGAAAGGAATTGGCTTCAATAACTAAAAAAAATAAACATCATAATATTTACATCAGCTGATTAAATACAAAACCAACAATAACTATCCCCATGGCAACGATTCCAATAAATACGCTTATCAACTGCCATTTCAGTACCTTCTTCAGGATAATGATTTCCGGCAGTGATAAGGCAATTACCGACATCATAAAAGCAAGTACCGTACCCAGCGAAACGCCCTTCTCGATCAATACGCTCACGATGGGGATAATCCCCGCTGCATTGGAGTATAGGGGTATACCTATTAAAATGGCAATGGGAACACCGAACCAGTTTTCCTTTCCTAGAAGCGATCCAAGCAAATCCTCGGGAACATATCCGTGCACACCCGCTCCGACCGCTATCCCAATAATAAGGTAGATCCATATCTTTCCCACAATGTCCTTTACCGATTCATAGCCAGCCCTTATCCTGTCGTTAAAAGAAGGCCGTATTTCAGTATCGTCCTGTGGGCTGGCATTAATCTTATAAACCCAATCTGCCACATACTTTTCCAGTCTTAGTTTACCGATTATCCACCCTGAAAAAACAGCAATGGCAAGGCCGGTTCCCACATAAATCAAGGCTACCTTCCAGCCAAAAAGACCAATCAATAATACCAGTGCCACTTCATTGATCAAGGGGGCGGCAATTAAAAAAGAAAAGGTAACCCCTAAAGGAATTCCAGCCTGAACAAATCCTAAAAAAAGCGGAATGGCCGAACAGGAACAAAAAGGAGTAATTATTCCTAATATTGAAGCTAAAATATTACCGGTAAAAAGAGACTTCCCTTCGAGAATTTTTCTTGTTTTTTCAGCTGTGAAAAAGGTTCTAAGAATACCAACCCCGAAGATGATAAGAATCAGCAATAACATTACTTTAGGGACCTCAAAAATGAAAAACCTTATGGCCTCCGTTAGATGTTTGTCAGATGCCATCCCGAATAGATGATCGATCACAAAATCGGCTAAGGGCTGAAGGTTCACATAAATTAAAATCCATACTGGAAGAATAATGGCCGGAATTAACCAGCCATTCCCATTCCGGTCCAACTCAATCGCTTTTGCTTTCATTCCTGCAAATATTTTAACCCATTCATGCTATTGCCCCTCTTAGGGCTTCAGGATTTTTGACAATTCATCGACTGATGGAACCCTGCCTTTGACAATTATTTTCCCATTCACCACCAGGGCCGGAGTCGTCATCACACCAAATTGCATGATCTCGACCAAATCTTCTACCTTTGACACAGTAGCATTCAGGCCTGTTTTCTCCACTGCTTCGATTGTGGCTTTTTCAAGCGCTTTGCATTTAGCACAGCCTGTGCCTAAAACTTTAATTTCCATTTTCGCAGGTTTCAAATCATTAAAATCCATGTTATTCATTTTTGCCATTCGCCATTCGTAAAATAACGAACATAGTTTATAAAAAATTTTAAGTTCCCAAAAACTGTTTAAATAGCCTCTGCGCCTCTTTCCAGTTTTCTTTGTTAATACAATATCTTATTCTTGGTGACTCAATCTCGCCCTGTATTAATCCTGCATCTTTTAGCTCCTTAAGATGTTGTGAGAGTGTAGATTTGGCGATGGGCAGTTCATCGGTTAAATCACCACTGTAACAACAGCTCTGATTGGAAAGCAGTTCCAGAACATACATGCGAATGGGGTGCCCCATTGCCTTGGCATAGCGGGCAAGCCTTTTTTGTCTATCCGTTGTAACCGGGTCAACATTCATATCAGTTCGTAATTTTGCGAACAAAGATAGTAAGTTTTTTTAATTCCAGAAAAATAAAATAAATTAATATGCTTATTAGAGTAAAAATTTTCTGCTTTATCAAAACGGAGGGAGGAAGGACGAAAAAATAAAATGATTAAGGTTGAATTTATAAACATTGTTAACTTGCCGGCTCAATATCCATAAGAATACTAATAGCAGTATTGAAGAATTCAGCTACAACCTCAGGTTGCTTGTCGGCTTTCAGATCATAAACATTGTTAATTTTGAAAATAGCTCCATGGCTTTTTTCAATGTTCCAATATCCATAACGGATGAGCGGCATTTTTTCGGGAAATTTTAGAGCCATGCCGGACTTTAGTCTGACATAAAAATAGGGGACTTCCACCAAGGCATCATTTATAGTGAATCCTATTTCCAATATACGTTGGTCGCCCCCTTCATTTTTAAGAATCCTGACCTGTACCGAGGTATCAAAACTCCGGGGCCAGGTTTTAATATCGGTAGACTGATCCCCAAAAACCTCTTTAAAATGCTCGAGGAAAATAATTGCGTTGGCTCTGTATTTCAGTGTCTCATTTAGGGTGTCTATTTTCGTAATTTTAAATCCTTTTTCCATGCCTGCAGGGCCCGAAGGAAGATTAAAGGGCATCTGCATCTTCATGGAAGAGACATCAATACCCAATTCAAATAATTGTCTTTCCATAAAATAATACCCTTCAGAAAGTGTTTTCTCATTGAGATCATACATTTCTACTAATTGAAGATCCCCTGTGAGAATTTCCAAAGTAAGGTCCAGGATATTCAGCCCAACGCGGTATTGTGCATCCCCTTCAATAATATCAGAATAATAAATTTTCTTCTGTGGCGAATAGTTCAGTAAAACTCTATGTTCGTCTGATGGGACAAGGTATTCACCCGCCATGGCGACCAGTTGGACAGCCTTGTGTTGCATTTGAAGTACTTCCTGCAATGCGGCAGTCTGAACAGGTTTCAATACATGCCATTTTTGTCTTAAATTCTTAATTTCCATATCAATGAATAACTTCAACGCCCTTCCAAAAGGCGATGTGATTTTTAATTTCTATTGCCTTTTCCGACGGTTCAGGGTAATACCAGGCTGCGTCTTTATTTATTTCCCCGTTAACCTCGAGATTATAATAGGAGGCCTCTCCCTTCCATGGACAGGTGGTGTGGGTGTCACTCGGACTAAAAAACTCTTTTCTTACACTTTCTTCAGGAAAATAATGATTTCCCTCTATGACCACCGTGTCATTGCTTTCTGCAACTACTTTGTTTTTCCAAATAGCTTTCATTCTCGTAAATAAATGAGTTTATAATATCCATGACATTTCATATGAGCAAATTGTTTGAGATGCTCCAAAAATTCTGTATTATTTAACTTTTTCCCAAAGGGCGTTGACAAAATATTCCCTCTTATCAAAGAAATTTCTAATCGGACGGAAACCTGTTTTTTCAGCCAGATCATTGATGGAGCCTACCGTAAATTTTCTGGACATTTCAGTATTCACCGGTTCCCATTTCTCAAAGTAAAAAGATTCCCCGATCTTGCTAAGGTGAACAGTTTGTTTTCTGGTACTCAAAAGACAGGACTTTGCCGAGGCTGAACCGGCATCGTAAAAGGGATAATGCACGAACCCAGAAGGGTCGAAGTCACCACCCATTTCCCTGTTGAGCCTGTGGAGAAGGTTTAAATTAAAATCCCGGGTAAACCCATGGGGATCATTATAAGCGAGAAGAATAGTCCCAGGATCTTTAACAAGGTCAAAACCCGTGATAAGCATATCCCCCGGATCCAGACGTGCAGAGATCTGAGAAATAAATTCAATGGATTCATCAGGGCTATAATTTCCAATATTTGACCCAAGAAACAATAAAACTTTTTTGCAGTCTCCGCAAAAACTGAGGTCGCTGAGTACCTTAAAGTAATCCCCGGCAACGCCGGCAATAACCATTTCAGGATAGGAATTTTTCATCCTGAAAACCAATTCATTCAAAGCTTTTTCAGAAATGTCCACCGGCATGTACTTGAAGGCAGCCTCACGGGAGAGAAAATGACTGATCAGCACATCGGTTTTCAAACCATCCCCCGCACCCAACTCCACTAAATCGAAGGTCTTCCTTGAGCCGGATATCAGATCAAGAAATTCCTCTTTATGCTCAGTGAAGATCTCATATTCACAATCTGTAAGATAATACTCCGGCATTCTCATAATTTGGGCAAATATCCGGCTGCCCTCCTCATCATAAAAATATTTCGAGGGAATGTATTTCGGGTAGGAAGAAAGTCCTTCTCTGATTTCCTCTTCAATGCTTATAATTCCAACTTCCTGATTCATAACTAAATTCTTTATTTTACTAAACGGATCCCGGTAAATTGCCAACTTTCATTTGGATGAAAAAAATTACGGTAGGTTTTCCTGCTATGTCCGGGTGAAGTGGCTACCGAAGCGCCGCGTAAAACCTTCTGGTTTACCATAAATTTTCCATTATATTCTCCTAAGGCCCCTTCTGCCTTTTTAAAACCCGGATAGGGCAAATAGGCACTCTCGCTCCATTCCCACCGGTCTCCCCAATGGATGCGGTCCGATGCAGCTTCCCATTCAAATTCCGTCGGGAGCCGCAACCCTTTCCATTGCGCGAAAGCAAAGGCCTCATAATAAGAAACATGGCTCAATATGCCTTGCGGATTGATTTTTCCTAATCCGGTAAAGGTGAAATGAAACCATTCTCCTTCATTGCTGTACCAGTAAAGCGGAGCCTCTGCTTTTTCTTTAGTTTTCCACTCCCATCCTTCGGCATGCCAAAGGGAAGGGTCATTATAACCCCCTGCATTCATAAACTCCATAAATTCTCCGTTACGAACCAGATCTTCCCGAATTTCGAAAGAGGTTAAATAAACTTTATGCGGGTTTAATTCATTATCGTAACAGAAACCCCTCCCGGAATAACCTATATCATAAACTCCCTCTTTAACAGAAATAAAATTAAGAGCTCCGGGACCCGCCTTTTCCACCATTGTATCGGAAGAGTATACCGGAAAAAGCGGATTGGAGCCAAGGATAAACTTTATATCGCTCAATAAAAGCTCCTGATGTTGTTGTTCATGATTAAGTCCAAGTACAATGAGTGCTTTCTGTTCTTTCGTTGCCTTTCCCGAGTGAATAAATTCCAGCATGTGCTCATCAACATATTCCCGGTAGGAAAATATTTCCTTTACAAGAGGCCGGCTAAGGGCGCCACGATAAGCTCTGTTTACCCGGTCACCAACAGCATTGTAATATGAATTAAAAAGAAAGGCATAATCCGGATGAAAGCGCTTGTATGCCTTTAATCCATTTAAAATAAATTCTTCAAAAAACCAGCTTGTGTGTGCAAGGTTCCATTTCGGAGGGCTCACAAATTCGGCAGGTTGAGGTATGAAATCTTCAATTTCCAAAGGCTCAACCAATTTTAAACTATAATCACGCACTTCTTTATAGGAGTCGTAGGTCATCAGGTACGGTTTATCGGGTTTAACAATAGAAAAATCAGTTTAGTTCGATGTTTTGCCCTCTAGGTGGTTTTCCAGGGCAATGTACTGCGTGGCTCACGAAGCTCTCGTCTCAACACAGTTTCGGTTGAGGAATGGAGATTAAGAGGGATTAAGAATATCCCCTTATTTACCCCGATCCATTAAAAATACCAAAACAATCATAATAAGAGCAAGTACTGCCCCTCCGAAAAATGCAAAATTCAGACCCCCAAGAATATAAAAATATCCCGCAATTATGGGCCCGAGCGTCTGACCAATCCTAAGGACCATCCCGTTTAAGGACATAAAAGCGGCCCTGTACTGAAAAGGGGCAAGGCCTACCAGCATCGTTTGAATATTAGGAATATTAATCCCCTGGGCCGCACCAAAACTGATTGCAGGAAGGACCATTAACCAGCCATTGTTCACAAATGGAATGGCCACCAGTGATAGGGCATATAAAAGATAAGACACTTTTAATAAGGAATAGGAGGAATATTTTTTAGATAACCGGCCCATCTGGGAAGATACAAGGGCCGTCGAAATGGAAGCGGACGACATGACAAGGCCAATCACGAGCGATATTGAGCCCATACGTTCCTTCATTACTAAAGGGATATAGGTAAGATAACTTCCATAAAGGATGATGAAGGTTAATATATTAAGAAGGAACAGGAAAAGCACCTCCACTCTCAAAATACTCTTCAAAGTCTGGCGAAGGTAATGAATGAAATTTTCATTTGCCGGACTGTCTGGCAAATCAAGCTTAAAGATGACCAGAAGCCCGGCGGGGATGGCAAGTAATGGAAAATAAAAAGGGTAATTCCAGCCAAGCATCGCAAGTGCTCCCCCGAGTGCCGGATAGGCAGCAGTTCCGATGCTTAAAACACTCGCATTGTACCCCATGGCCGCCGGACGTTCCTTCTCGGTGAACAGGTCCCCAATTAAAGTGACATTCAATGATCCAAGGGATGCCCCGCCAATTCCCTGAATAAAGCGGAATATTAATAATACATGATAACTTTCTGTCAGGCTGCATGCAAAACCTGCAATTCCGAAAAGAAAAAGAGCGGGTACGAGGATCGTTTTTCTTCCCAGGCGATCAGCCAGAATCCCGAGAAATGGGGTGAGAAAAATTCCCGGTAGGGTAAATGCAGTAATCAGCATCCCAATTTTTTTGTATTCGAGATTAAAATGTTCAGCTATGGAGGGGAATGCAGGGGTAAGGCTGGCAACCCCCATGACGGCAATGAGCGTAATAAAAAAAATAATCTGTAAATTTTTACTCTTGTATACTCTACTGTTTGCCATGGTCAGCCATATTCGGTTAGCAAAATGAATGTCTCGATCGACAGATAAATGCTAACGAAATTAAAAAAAGAGGGTGGTTAAAAAAAATTTAACAAAAAAAATAAAAAAATTTAGTACTATGTATTGCATGGTATTAATATTTATTTATATCTTTGCAATGTCATTATGTAGGTTATAAATAGTAATCTTAAAAATCATGAACCATACTTATGCACTTATTGTCGTATTAATTTCTGTACTGATACTCATTTTTCCTTATCGCTTAACCAGCACCAATGAAAAATCAGGTACCGATCAGTATCAGATGGACTTCACCATTAATTACGCGCCCGATCACCATCAAAAAGAAAGTGATGTTATGGCTGAATCCCTTAAAGAAGACTCTGTCCTTGAGACCGATCTCCAATTGGAAAACTGGATGGTTGATTTGTCAGCCTGGCAGGCTCTTAGTACAGAAGTTGGAAATAGTAAAACTTTAAACAGTCTGAAATGAACGTTGAAAATTCGCAGGCCCAGATGAGAAAAGGCATCCTCGAGTACTGCATCCTACTGGTTTTATCGGTCAGGGATGCCTACGCGACGGACATCATCAATCAACTCAAGGAAAACAAGCTAATCGTGGTTGAAGGAACTCTTTATCCTCTCCTTACCCGTCAAAAAAATGCCGGGCTTCTTACCTACAGGTGGGAAGAATCTACCCAGGGTCCACCCAGGAAATATTATGCCATTACCGAGATTGGCAAAAAGTATCTTGGCAGTCTTAATAATTCCTGGGACGAACTGGTAGAATCTGTCAATTCCATTAAAACGTCAAATCCTAATCAATAAAAAAATGAAAAAAGCATTAAAAATCAATCTTAGCGGACAGATCTTTCACATAGATGAGGATGCTTATGATCGGCTTAAAATATACCTGGACACCATCAGTAGTCATTTCTCAAACATTGAAGAAGGAAAAGAAATTATCGCAGATATTGAATTTCGCATCGCGGAAATATTGGAAGATAAGGCCGGGGATGAATCTAAAATCATAACCATTGCAGATGTTGACAAGGTAATCGACATCATGGGCCGGCCTGAAGAGATCATCTCAGAGGATGATACCTCTTCCAGTTCTCAGTACCATAATCCGAGAAAAAGCAGGCGATTGTACAGGGATCCCGATAATGCAGTACTGGGCGGGGTAGCTGCCGGTTTAGGTGCCTACTTCAATATTGATGTGGTGGTTTTACGGGTATTGTTTGTCGTCCTGATCCTGATGGGCATGGGTTTCCCATTCCTTCTTTATATTATTCTATGGATTGCGGTACCCAAGGCCAATACCATCGCTGAAAAGTTGGAAATGAAAGGCGAAAAGATTAACGTATCGAACCTCGAAAAAAAGATGCGCGAGGAATATGAGGAGGTCAAAACAAATTTTAAAAAAGCCCGGGATTCGGATTTTGGAAGGAATACGGAATCGTTTTTTCATACCTTCTTCCGGGTTCTGGGACGCATCATAATCGTTTTCCTTAAAATAATTATTGCACTCATTGCGCTTTCGTTCATCATCGCGGGTCTTGGACTGGTAACGGGAATTATCGGATTTGCCTTTTTCGGATCACACATGTTGCCTTTCATTGGGGAATTTCTTCTGCCCTTTTTTAATCCGGTAAGCACAAGTATTGCAGCCATCTCGGCAACCTTGATTATCCTCATCCCTATCCTGGCCATTATCTATGGGTTATTAAAAATCCTTTTCCGCTTTAAAGCCAAAGACAGAGCCCTGGGAACAAGTGCCCTGGCTCTATGGATATTGGCTTTGATAAGTCTGATTACGCTCACCATTACAGAAGGGAAAAATTATACGAAGTCGGAAAGCATCAGCATTGAGTCCACCTTTGAGAATAGTACCACCGATACCTTATACCTTGAAATAAATGAAAAAGAACGGCTTAAATTTAAAGGAAAGGGTGAATTTGAAATAAACAGAAGGGATTATTACATCGGAAAAGATGATAATCTGTATGGAGAAGTGGATGTGAATATTGAAAAGAGCCCGACTTCAATGTATCAAGTTGAAATAATAAAAGATTCACGGGGTTCTGATTATGAAGATGCCAGGCGGCTGGCTGAGTCCATTCGTTATGATTTCTCCAGAAACGATTCTCTTATGGTACTTAATCCCTATTTTAAGACCGATATGAGCAATAAATGGAGAGCCCAGGCAGTTAAAATAATCATCCGTATCCCTGAGAATAAAGCCGTGAATATCAATAAAAACCTCTCTTCCTTTTTAAAAGGCTATGGAAATTCCGGCACGATTCCCGGATACCGAATGGCAGGGAAAACCTGGGTTATGCATGAGGAGGGTCTTGAGTCGAAATGAGAACGGTTTCCTTAATAGTTTTTCATCATTTCCTCTACCTGTTTTCTCATGTTCTCAATTAATGAAGGGGGACTCAGGACTTTTGCATCACTCCCCAAGGCAAGGATGAGTGAAATGAATTCATAACTTGGATGCAGACGAAAAGAAAAAACAATTTTTCCCTCGTCCTCGGAATATACATATTGGCTGGAATGCCATGTTCTTGTAACAAGATAATAGGCCTGGGGTTTTGTCACTTCGACCAATACCTGTTGAGGCTCGTCAAAGGATGAAATCACCCCTACCGCATTTTTGAAATACTCCCGGGCAGTAAAGGCGGCAGGAATATACTGCCCCTTTACCGTTTTAATTTCAATTAAACGGTCCAGAGCAAAGGTTCTGAGCTCTTTCTTTAGTTCATTTAAACCCACCAGGTACCACCTCGACAGATATTCCTTCAACAAATAAGGATGAAGGCGAACCAGAAAGGGTTTATCCTCATGAAACGGCTGGTAGTACAACTCAAGTACCTGATGGTTGAGGATTGCCTCGATCAGGCGAGGCAGAAACTTAATACTGTTTACAGCAGGACGATCCTCAAAATCAATAAAATCCATATCCTGAGAGTCTCTGTTTAAGGTTTTTCCCGTCATGGCGGCGAAAAAACCATATTCCGGGTGCTCCTTCAAATCCTCCAAATCCTTATGAATTATTTCAGTGTCAATAGATGCATCCAGGTGTTCGCGACAATAGGTTAACAAATCCGTGAAGTCAAATCCATGATTTTGAAGGTAGTGATGGATCAGACGGTAGCGCTGTAGGGTGGTGTGAGAGAGGATCATGGGCTATTGGTTAATGGTGAAGAGCAGATTCTTCGCTCTTTTCTCAAAACAGAGAACTTTATTCCATCCTTAAATAATCCAGCATCAACGGGATATCGAATGCAGGTATTTTATATTGAAGCAGGTATTTTTCATCCTCTTTCATATACTTAGTGAACCATTCCAAATTCATGTTGGACTTTTTGAGGGATTCGCGGTATAAACCAATCGCCTTTTGTTTTTCTCCCCTGGTCCAATATACATGCCCCAGATTCATCAAATCGTATTCATTGCCATCTTTCGCGACCAGTTTTTCAAAGTATTTCCGGGCTGCTTCGATTTTTCCCAGCACAAAAGAGCACCAGGCAATTGGCCGGTACACTTTAAAATTATCCGGAGCAAGATATTCAACCTTAAAGAAATACTTTAAAGCAGCCTCGTATTCACCTTGATCCATAAGTACTTGTCCAATTGAGGTCTGTATAAACAAATTATCAGGATCCAGCTTTTCGGATTTGCGGTAATAAGCTATGGCCTCCGAATAATTTTCTGTCTTTCGATAACAAGAGGCAATTTTGTTTAAAAGCCAGGTACGGTTATCTGAAACCATTTCAGCTTTCTTATAAAACTCAATTGCCTTCTCAAATTTCCCCAGTTGCTGGTAACAATAGCCTGTTTTCTCATACAATTCATAAGCTGAGGCCTCATTGCCAAGCATAATGAATACATCCAGCGCTTCCTCGTAATGTTCTTTCTGAAAGTAAAATTCTCCAATATTTCGAATGATCGTATCATCATCCACCATGGATCTGAAAAACCCCGATTTATGGAATTCCAGTTTGTATTTAAAGATGTTCTGCATTTCACCATGCATTGGATGAAGGTGAAAAAAACGGTACAGATCCTGAATATATTGAACGATTATGGAGCGGTTTCGGGTATCTGTATGGACAATTTCATCATCCCTTTCCATTTCGTTCATGGCAGAAATTTCCATGCTGAACATTTGTGTCATCATCGATTTTTGCTTTGAGGGCATATATTTAATATTCAGGCAGAAGGAGTATTTATCAGAATTGCATAAAAGACGTGTTTTTTCCATACCCTCAAGAAAATCATTCATATCAAATCCTTCGTCAATGCCGGAAAAGAAAGAAGGGAGCATTTCGTTTTCCTTATAAAAAGGGAGGAACCAATTATGAACGGGTTTGAAAAACTCGAAGTGTTTTAGCATGGAAAAGGCAGAAATAAATACATCCGTTCCTTCCATATGGAGGTTGGTGAATTCTTCAAGTTTGTTGAACAATCCCGGGGAATCTTCAAAAAAAGTTTCCCATTCCGGATTCTTATCATCCGGTAAATGACCTGCAAGAAGCTCCTCAATATTGAGTTTATCTTCAAGGCTTGACCGAATTTTCCAGATTTCGGGCATGATTTCTTCTTTTATCTTCGCAGAGACTTTCTCCGTATCTTTTGCCCGAAGCAACTGAATAACAACAGTTTCCATTGTCCGCCCCATATCTTTATTATCCTTAATGAGCTTTAGCCTGTTTTCAATTTCAGGATAGAGAGAAATCCGTTTCCGGTAAATGTACAATCCCAGCAATAATCCGATGAATGCCCGTTGCCAAAGCTGATGCTGACGATTTTCATAAAATTCAATCAGAAGATAAAATTTTCCGGCATCAAAATGTCGTAGCAATGACAGGGTTAACGCGCTTACAAGCGGACTTTTGAAAAACCATGGCAAAGCCTCGTCATGACTGGTTCGTTTCAGCAATTCCACATCCCTTTCTGTAAATTTGTCGGTAAGCCAGATGGTATTAAAAAGGAGGTACAAAGGTTTCATTCTTGAATTAAACCCTGCTTCGTCTATATTCTCTCCCCCTTCAGGATCCGGATTGCCCATATTCCGGAACTCTATCTGATTAAGCAGGCTCTCCCCTTCCGTAAGACCCATTTTATTGATCATCTCTTTTTGATTGGTCTTATAATAGGTCAATAAGCCATATCTAAGTATTATTTCTTCCTTAATTTCATCGTTAAGCTCCAGGAGATCCCGGATCAGTCGGTTATACACTTTCCCCTTTTCAGGATCATCCCCCAATTCGAAAGAGTATTTTAGAATGTTCCGATATGTTTCCCTTAACTTCTCCAGGCGGTTTGAATAATCAACGTTGCGACAATTCGCGGCCAATCCGGCCATAAGGTCAAAAGATTCTTTAACCCGTCTCTCAGCAACAAGTTGTGATATTTTCTGATAACTATTTTCTAAGTCTGTGTAATTCATAAATCCGAATTTAAATGGCCAGGTGGGTTCACTCTATCCTTCCAAGACAGATAAACAGTTCAACCCGTAAAAAGGTAAAATTACACAAGGATTTTTTAAAAACCCTGTTCTTCTCCTTTAAATAAAATTACCGGCTAGTTTTCATCCTTTATGTCAGATCCCTTTTTTATTACCACCTTTTCCTCCTTAACATGAATGGCATGAGGGGAGGGAATAATTCCTTTTCCATATTTTTTTGAATATACCACCGTGAATTCTGCGCCAAAAAAGAGGATCAGACAGGAATAGGAAACCCATAATAAAACCAGAACGATGGAGCCGGCTGCTCCATAGGTCGATGCGGGCTCGGCCCTCCCAAAATACAAGCCCAGCAGGAATTTGCCCAGTATAAATAGTAAAGCGGTAATTATTCCTCCAATCCAAACGGTTTTCCATTGGATCCGTGCATCGGGAAGATATTTAAAAATAAGGGCGAAAAGGACCGAAATGATACTCAGGGAAACCAAAAAATTAAGTCCGTACGCAATAAAAGCCATGACATCGGGCAAAAAGTGGTTAATATTTTCATTCAGGACCGAAATTAAGGTAGTGATGATAAAGCTGATCAGAAGCAAAAATCCGAGGATGAGAACAAAGGCAAAACCCCGGGCCCTGTCGGTAACTATTTTCATTATTCCGGCCTGGGGATCGGTTTTAAGTTCCCATATCTCATTGATGGAAATTTGCAGATGGTAAAAAACCCCTGTCGCTCCAAAAATTAAAGTAGCAATCCCAATGATAGTGGAGATCAGGCTTTTATCGCCTCCCTGAGTGGCGGAAACCATTTTCTGTATCGCCTCAGCCGCCTCCTTTCCAACAGCCCCTGCAATTTCATTGGTTAGTTTTCCCTCGACAATATCCTGTCCCCAGATGGCCCCAACGGTATTAATAATAATCACCAGCAGGGCCGGTAGGGAAAGTACAGCATAATAGGCCACCACAGCCCCCAACCGAAAGGGATTATCAGCATTCCAGGCTTTAAATGTCTCTTTGAACAGGGATGGCAAATGCCTGATCCTGAATTTTTTTGATGCGGACATAACAGAAGTTATTAAATGAAATAATAATCCACCTTGGAAAACCGGGTAGGATTCCAGAGCCAGTAAGGCTGCAATTGCTTTGCATTCCAATGCTTCCGGTCTCATTTTGAGACTATTTAACCCCTTGTATCTTCCTGAGTTTTGAATGGAATTAAAAATTTCCTTTAAGATAAACCCGGATTATTCAGAAATTGTTCCATTGATAGAAAGATAACGGAGGTTATATTTCGGGTGATGATGAAATTTTCAGGAAATATTATCCTGATTCAATCACAGTTAAAACCTACCCCTCGCTACTTTTCACCCTAAGAAAATCACTCAGTATAAGCTATTTTGATCCAAAATTGGCTTTAATTAAGAAAAGTCCGGAGTTTTGAAAAAGAGATTGAATAAGACTGATTAAAAGCGAAACCCCCAGTAAATACTGAGGGTTTTGTAGCCTCACCAGGACTCGAACCTGAATCTGAAGTTTAGGAAACTTCCGTTCTATCCCTTGAACTATGAGGCCGCTTTTGTTCTTAATAAAACGGCTACAAATATACGTCTTTTAAGAATTAATCAAAAGCCTGTTTTCTAAGTTTTTATTTGTCCTGTCTTACTGCTTCCCATTCTTTCATGATTTTCGCCGTTTTGACAAGTTTCAGGAATTCGGAGCGGTAGCCCTCCTCATCTCTTTCTCCATCCTGTTGGGCAAGCGTCAATACCTCTTCAAAAGATGATTGGGCAGCATATTCGGAATCCCGGAGCAACATGCCAAACTCTGCCACTGCGGCGGAAAAATTGAAATTGGCGGACCTTTCTTCCGGCCTTTTCAATATCCCCTCCACCTTCCTTTCTACCAATATGCTTTTTTCACCATCGGGCTTTTTGTACCGCAGTTTAATGGTTAAAAGTTCTGCATTGGGATCCGGCCTCACCTCTTTCCGGTTTGGTTGATATCTGAGGGGATCAATTTCATGAATATTATGGTCGGAACCCGCCGGAACGATCTCATAAAGTGCAGTTACCGAATGCCCGGCCCCGATTTCACCGGCATCTTTCCGGTCATTATTGAAATCTTCAGCATTCAGCATCCTGTTTTCATAACCGATCAAACGGTAAGCGGCTACCCGCGCCGGATTAAATTCGAGCTGAAATTTCACATCTTTGGCAATGGTGAACAGGGTCCCTCCGAATTCAGAAATCATCTCTTTACGCGCTTCCTGAATATTATCGATATAGGCATAATTCCCGTTGCCTTTATTGGCTAAAATTTCCATCCTGTCGTCCTTGTAATTGCCCATACCGAAACCCAGAACCGTGATAAAAATCCCTTTTTCGCGTTCCTCTTCCACGAGCCGCTCCATCTCCGCATTACTGGAGACACCCACATTGAAATCCCCGTCGCTGGCGAGAATTATCCGGTTATTCCCTTTTGGGATCAGGTTTTCATTCGCAATCTTATAGGCCAGTCTAAGCCCTGCACCCCCGGCGGTGGAACCACCTGCCTGCAATTTTTCGATGGCCTCCAGAATTTTTTCTTTCCGGTCTCCGGGGGTAGGCTCTAGTACCAATCCCGCAGCACCGGCATACACCACAATTGAAACCTTGTCGACAGCTCTTAGTTCGTTTACCAGCATCTGAAAGGATGATTTGAGTAAGCCCAGTTTGTTTTCCGAATTCATGGATCCTGATACATCGATAAGAAAAACCAGATTCGAGGGAGGAAGATTTTCTTTTTCGATCGATTTACCTTTCAATCCAACATGCAATAGCTGATGGCTGTGGTTCCAGGGGCAATTTCCCAGTTCGGTATATACGGAGAAAGGATCGTCCCCTTCAGGACCGGCATAATCATAGTTGAAATAATTGATCATCTCCTCAATGCGCACCGCATCAATGGGCGGCAAAGAACCGCCATTGATAAACCTCCTGACATTTGCATAGGATGCTCTGTCCACATCCACGGAAAAAGTGGAAAGGGGCTGATCCAACACCTTTTTATACCCATTTTCATGGATGGAAGCATAATTTTCAGTATTAAACCGGGGATAATATTCCTGATCGTTAGTAAACATGGGGGCAGAGACGCTGGTACCCCCCCGTACCATCATTTTCTTTGGGGTTCCATACCCTATCACCGCCATTTCATTGACCACTGCAGGAGTGGGTTCCATGCGTACATTAATTTGCCATCGGCCCTTTACAGGGATTACTTTTGTCTCATAGCCAATAAAACTGAAAATCAAAAAACCTGAATTGGGGCTTACGGTTATTTGATAGAGGCCCTTTATATCGGTGTAGGTCCTGGAATTTGTCCCTTTTACCTGAACATTCACTCCAACCATCGGACTGCCGGTTTCATCGGTTACTTTACCAGAAATTATTTCAGCCGGAAGACCCGTAAATTGAGAAGAAGAGAGAATCAGCAGGCTTAAAGTAAGCAGAAGTAATCTTATGCCAGATTTTGTTCCAGACTTTTTGCTTAAATCAAGAGAGCCGTGAACAATATTTTGGATTGATCCGGTGGAAGTAAACTTTGTTAAAATAAAATAATTGCGCTTAAATAAGTGTTTCATGATTTCATAATTTGGTTAAACTTACTAACAGGATGCAGAGGCGCGGTGGATTCCATAAAATATTTTTATATTAAAATGATTACCTTTACTTCAAAAGATAAAATCCCTTGCCGAAATCGTTTTTTCGTAATATTAAAAGCCTGAGCGATAAGGATCTCCTTGCTCGTTTTCAAACAGCAAGGGATGTAGTCTATGCCGGTGAACTCTTTTCCCGATATATGCACCTTGTATATGGGGTTTCTTTAAAATACCTCGAAAACCGGGAGGATGCGAGAGATGCAGTGATGGAAATTTTTGAAAAATTGCTGGAGGAGCTGCCCAGGCATGAAGTGCACAATTTCAAAAGCTGGCTCTACGTTCTGACAAAAAATTTCTGCCTCATGAAAATCCGTGCAGATCATTCCCGCGAAAAGAGAAAGAAGCTTTTTATAAAGGATGAATCTGTTTTTATGGAATCCGGGATGGAAATGCATCCTATTGATGAAGAAAGGCCTGATTTGGATTCTATACTAAAAGCCTGTATAGAAAAATTGAAGTCTGAACAAAAACAGTGCATCGAGCTGTTCTATTTTGGCAATAAATGCTATGCAGAGATCGCAAAAATTATTGGGACGGATGAAATGAAGGTGAAGTCCTGCCTGCAGAATGGGAAGCGGAACCTTAAGATTTGTATGGAAAAATAAAAATGTCGAAAAAGAAAATATATCATCAAAACGAGCGCGATTTTCTCCGCTATTCCTCCGGAAAGATGAGTGGAGAAGAGAGGAACTCCTTTGAGAAAAACTTGCAAAAGGATCCTTTCCTGGCCGATGCCACAGAAGGTTATGAAAATCTAACTTCGGAGGAAATTTCACAGGATCTTCAGAAATTACATTCAGCGATTCAAGACAGAACACGCCAAAGCGGTTTTAAAATCTATAAAATAGCCGCGGCCCTGGCCGCTTTTATTCTGGTCTCCTCCCTGTTCTATTACCTTTCCCAGCGCTCTGTTTCGGAATCGGCCGGGATAAGGACCATTACAAAACTGGAGGAACAAAAGACTGTTGAAAAAGAGGATTTTAACAGTGAGCCGGCAAATAATACCCTTTCTGACTCACAGACCTCGCAAGAGAGCATTCCGGACAATAATATTCTGCGAAATGAAGCCCCGGCCCATGAGAAAAAATCATCCACGCTGGTGAAGAGGAGTAAAGAAGAGAATTTCCCTGAACAACCGATTCCCGGGGAAATGGAGAATGATGCAATGGCTATGGAAGAGACAGATAATGAAAGAACACCGGGGAGTACTATTCAGAAAAAAGAGCTCTATATTCGGGGATTGGCGGATACCGGAAGTGCTTCAGGGAAAAAAATGAACCTGCCGGAAAGGGTCCAGGGCATGATACCATCCTACAAAAACCGTGACGAGGCCGTTATAATTGGATATGGTTCGGCAAAAAAGAGTTCTGCAGGATCAAAAATCGCCGGGGAGGAAAAAGCACCGGGACCGGTGGGCGGAATTAAGGCATTGGAGGATTACATACGGGAAAATACGATTTTTCCGGAGGTGGATGAAGAAATAAAAAGTGCCATCATTGTTCTCGAACTAAATATCGGAAAAGAGGGCCGACCTGAAGATATTACCGTCCTTAGTTCCCCGGATACAGCATTCTCCATGGAAGCCATTCGTCTCTTAAACTCAGGGCCGGCATGGGAATCCGGAGAATCCCAGGGGAAAAAAATTTCAGATAAGGTAACGATCATACTCATTCTCAGAAAGGAGACCGGGGGGAAGTAAACCCACAGGTCGATTTCCGAATTGAGCAAGTCTCCCTCTTGAAAGTAAACAGGTAGTTTATAATTCGTTGTATTATAAAATGTTAAAAATCAATTTCTTTAACACAGACCCGATAATTATTCGTATATTGCCGAAAATTTTTGATTTGAGAATTTGTGCCATCATTTACTGATCCTCTTCCGGGAATTCGTTCATAATAGCCCTCTTTTTTTAAATCCTAATTTTTAAAGCTTCGCCAAGGGGTTAGCAGAAAGTATTCTGCCGGGACAAGAAGCAATAATGAAAACTATCTGGTATATCCGGAATAAAGCAATAAATATTGAAAGAATTTAATATCGGGGATCTAACCATCAAGGTTCCTATTGTTCAGGGGGGTATGGGTATCGGCATTTCCTTGTCCGGGCTTTCCTCTGCTGTTGCCAACATGGGTGGAATCGGGGTGATCTCTACCGTTGCCATAGGCCTTATCGATGAAATTAAAAAAGGCGGATATAAAAAAGCCAACATTGAAGGTATCCGCAAAGAAATCCGGGCAGCCCGGGAGAAAACCCGTGGAGTGCTTGGGGTGAATATCATGGCCGTCATCACTGATTTCTCTGAAATGGTCCGTACTTCCATTGAAGAAGGGATTGATATTATATTTTCCGGGGCAGGTTTGCCTCTGGATCTCCCCAAATACCTGACCGAAGGGGTAAAAACCAAGCTGGTGCCCATCGTTTCCTCAGCTCGGGCGGCTTCCATCCTGTGCACCAAGTGGAAGCAAAATTACGATTACCTTCCCGATGCTTTTGTAGTGGAGGGTCCCAAAGCGGGCGGACATCTTGGATTTAAGGCAGATCAGCTTCTGGAAGAAAGCAACACCCTGGAAAATCTTGTAAGTGGGGTTCTCGAAGTAACCCAATCCATCAAGGAAAAATACAATAAGATTATCCCCGTGATCGCAGCCGGTGGTATTTTTACGGGTAAAGACATGTTCGAGATTATGAAACGCGGGGCATCTGCCGTGCAGTTGGGCACCCGTTTCGTGGCCACAGAAGAATGCGATGCGTCCATTGAATTCAAGGAGGCATATGTTAAGGCCAAAGACGAGGATGTTTCCATCATTGGAAGTCCTGTGGGCATGCCTGGAAGAACCATTTTCAACGAGTTTCTGAAAGAGGCCTACGAAGGCAAGCGTCGGCCGAAAGTCTGTCGCCACCACTGCATCCGGTCATGTGATCCCAAGACCACAACCTACTGCATCTCAGAAGCACTGCTCTCTGCTTACCGGGGGAACCTGAAGGATGGTTTCGCTTTCACCGGTGCCAATGTAGGCAGGATTGACAAAATTTCAACTGTGGAGAATATTTTTAATGAGCTGATCCGGGAATTTGGAGAAGCGGAGAACGAAACAAATCCAGTAAATTAATGAGGCAGCTTAAGATAACCAAACAGATAACCCAAAGAACAGAAGATTCAATTAACCGTTATTTTCAGGAGATTAGCAAGTACCCGATGATCTCGGCCGAAGAGGAGGTGGAGCTTTCGGTAAGGATCAGGAGTGGGGATACCAACGCGTTGGAAAAACTCGTCCTGGCCAACCTGAGGTTTGTTATTTCCGTTGCCAAACAATACCAGAACCAGGGCCTTTCCTTTCCCGATCTCATAAACGAAGGGAACGTAGGGCTTGTAAAAGCCGCGGAAAAATTCGATGAGACCCGGGGGTTCAAATTTATCTCCTACGCGGTATGGTGGATCCGACAATCCATTATTCAGGCAATTTCCGAGCAGACCCGGATTGTCAGACTTCCTCTGAACCGCCTTTCATCGATAAATAAAATTACCAAAGCCATTCCCTATTTGGAACAGGATTTGGAAAGAGAGCCTACCAATGAAGAGATTGCGGATTATCTGGACCTAAGTGATAATGAGGTCAAGACTGCCAACGATATTAAAAAAAGGCAAATATCCTTCGATATGCCGCTTTCACAAGACGGTGACAGTGATTTCAACCTCTACGATATTGTTCAGACAGGTAGCATTCCTTCACCGGATAATAAAATTATGCTTGAATCGGTTTCCGAAAATATTTCACGTGCGCTTAATAAGTTATCCACCCGGGAGGCCGCCATCCTGACCATGTCGTTCGGATTAGCCAGTACACAATGCTTTTCCCTGCACGACATTGCTCTTAAATACGACATGTCGACCGAAAGGGTAAGACAAATCAGAAGCAACGGGCTATTGAAACTCAGGCAGCTCCTAAAAGGGAACCATTCATTTTTGGAGTATTAATAAAAATTCGTATATTAAAAACAAAAAACAGAAATAATTTATGGGCAGATCACAGGAGTCGTTTAACAAAAAAGAGGTAAGGAACAAAAAAGAGAAAAAGAAAAAGGAAAAAGAAAAAAAGAGACTTGCACGTAAGGAGACTGATAAAAAGAGCAGTTTTGATGATATGATTGCTTACGTGGATGAGAACGGACATATTATTGACACTCCTCCCGATCCCGATAAAAAGATTGAAGTAAAACTCGAAGATATCGAAGTGAGTATCCCCGCCAGGTCTGAAGATGGAAACTATGATCCCGTCAGAAGGGGAATTGTTTCATTTTTTAATGAGTCTAAAGGCTTTGGCTTCATAAAAGATTCCGACACCAAGGAAAGCCTCTTTGTTCACATCAACAATGTTGATGGAGAGATCAAGGAAGGAAATATTGTTAGCTTTGAATCAGAAAGAGGTTTGAAGGGGCCCGTGGCGATTAAAGTGAAGCAGGTGAAATAGGATAGGCCTTATCCTATAAACTAAGCGAGGTGTGCGCTTACCACTACGGTTATCCTGACAAAAAAAAAGGAAAAAGTTAACCGAATCCTTAAATACCACCAAATGAAAAACTCGCCAGAAACCAATCGTATTAAGTCCTCCGGGAAAGGGTATTTATACATAATTCCCCTGGTTTTATTTGCCGTATCTATAAGTATCATGGATTTCACGAACCTAAGCTGGCAATCAAATCAGAAAAGTTATTTTGGACTCATCCTCTTTCTGGTCTCAGTTATTCTCTTATTCCCCCTGGGGCGGAATACAAAAAACAGGAAGTTTTAATTTAAAGGGATTTTCTCAGTTGAGAGTTTAATTTGTCCCGATTTAAAATCCTCAATCAGACCTTTTTCCCTTGCGACTTTATACCAGGGCGACCCAGGCTGTTTGGTATAATTATCCAACTGATTCGCGGAAAGATCACTGAATCGGTCTACAATAAAATCAAGCATTTCCAAATCCCGTCCTGAAAATATACATTCATTGAAGGAACCTTCCGGGGTGATAATACTTACTTCCCCTTCACAACTTCCCTGGATAAAATCCTTGAGAAGATTGGTTTTACAAGACAATTCGTCGTATAATTCCCGGGATACCGGTCCGTCGGCCCAGGCTTCAAAATCAATGTCCAACAGGGGCGTTCCATATTTTTTAAGGAAGGATTCTTCCAAAAGGTAAAGTAATTTCAACAGTTTTGTTCTTGAAAGATCAGTAATCCTTTCAGAAAAGTAGATGAGAATATTGCCTATCCGTTCAATTTTTTCTTTTGTAAAAGTGGTCATCAAATATATTTTAATGTTCCTGCACTATGTTGAACTAACAATGAATAACCATAAGTGTTGCCATGTACCGGTATCAAAGTAGCGAAAGACCCGATCATGTCTCAGGCGTTCGTCAGCCTAAATTATGATTTCCACATTATCCCTCTCCTTTGACTTCTCCCATTCCATGAATGAAGAAATCTCTTTCCGCATATTATTGAATAGCCATATAACAATAGCCGCATCATCCAGATATCCGCCCGGCAAAAAATCAAAGATGGCATCAAATGGGGATACTATATACAATAATGCTGCTATAACAAGCACCATACGGTATGGTGCAATTTGATGATAGCGCCCTCCGGCATAATTCTTAAGCAATCTTATCAGGATCAGTATCTTATCTAAAACTTTCCCGAATTTGGTTTGCTTTCCAACTATAATTCTTTTGACCAGTCTTACCAGCGTTTCCAACTGCATCCTGTCTTCCCGGATCTTATAGGCATTGCCAATAAAGCCCCTCAATTCCTTTTGCTGTGTACTCATTGGACAAAGATACTGATTAGTTGCGAAAAATCAATTCATCTATCTCTCTTTCGGCAGGTCATTATACATTTTGATGGGAACCTTTTGCCAATCATCCGTAAATTCATTTATATTTGTTTATCGAAAAATGTTACTCTTTCACACATAGATCCTTTAGTTTGGATTTCATCAATAGAATAAAATCATAAGCAAATGAAAAGACGAAATTTTCTAAAAAATACAGCCATCGCAGCTGGTAGCGCCTCATTATTCAATCTGGATAAAAGTTTTGCTTCGAACCCTGAGAAAGGAGAAACCTTCCATCTTTTGTATGCTCCGCATTTTGGGATGTTCAAAAATTCTGCGGGAGAGGATCCGATCGACCAGTTGAAGTTCATGTACGACGAGGGCTTTCGGGCGATGGAAGACAATGGGATGAAGAGCCGTGATATAAGTACTCAGGAGAAGGTAGCTTCTGCCATGGCCAATATGGGAATGAAGATGGGCGTGTTTGTGGCACATACTATATTCTGGAATGAACCCAGCCTAACCTCCGGCAAGCAGGATAAGCTCGACCAGTTTTTACAGGAAATAAAAGAATCGGTGGAAGTAGCCAAAAGGGTGAACGCTAAATGGATGACAGTCGTTCCAGGGTTCGTGGATCTCCGTCAGGAACTCGGTTATCAAACAGCCAACGTGGTAAAAGCACTAAGAATGGCTTCAGAGATTCTTGAACCTCATGGCCTGATTATGGTTTTGGAACCCCTCAATTACATGGACCACCCGGGATTGTTTCTCAACAAGTCTGCCCAGGCCTATGAAATTTGCCGCGCAGTGAACAGCCCCTCCTGCAAAATCCTTTTCGATATCTACCATCAGCAGAGGCATGAAGGAAACCTGATCCCGAATATAGACCGGGCATGGGACGAAATCGCTTATTTCCAGTGTGGCGATAATCCCGGCAGGAAAGAACCCACCTCTGGGGAGATCAATTACCGGAATGTCTTTCAGCATATCTATTCCAAAACAGATGATATGATTATCGGTATGGAACACGGGAATTCCAAACCTGGCAAAGAGGGGGAAAGGGCGGTTATCGAAGCTTACAGGAAAACCGATAGCACCATAGCGGTATCAAATTAATCGACAAGTTGAAATAGCCTTTATATCACATTGCTATTAAGTCGTTTAACACTATTAATGAAGATAGAGGTGAAGATACTCCGAACTTATTCCTTGGACTCTGTTCCTGGTACCGGAACCGTAAATTTCCTGTCAACCTCCCCAAGCTGAAGGATTTTTGGTCCAAGGCTTAGTTCCGATCCCATCATTTCTTCCCAGGTAACTTCCCTGCCGGTGTAGGCGGAAATTCTTCCCATAATACCTGCCAGGGTAGACTTTGCGGTAAATTCCGCTTCATTTACCGGTTGATTATTCCGGATCGCGGCTACCATATCAATATGCTCCTGGTCGTATGGACTTACTTTAACACTCCGTGTTGGTTTTCCATCTTCCCCCAAAGGATATTCATATCTCCATTGGACCGATCCATCAGGATTATATATGGTATTGGCACAATTGGAATAGCCATTTGTGCCCCTGACCAGTTCAGAAACATTATTTGCACAGCCATTGATTTGCCGGCACATGCTGTGGAGATGAATATCCCCTTCATACACAAAATCGGTACTGAAATTATCGTATTGGTCACCGGTTACCCTTCGCTGACGGGAGCCGAAAGCCACGGCACTTTGCGGAAATTTCCCGGTAAACCAGTTGAATACATCGATATTATGGACATGTTGTTCAACAATCATATCTCCCGAAAGCCAGCTCCAGTTGACCCAATCGCGGATCATGAATTCCATTTCAGACCATTCAGGCTTGGGGTCGCGGTACCAAAGCTGACCTTGGTTCCAGTAACAGTTGCCACCGACAATATTCCCTATGGCTCCATTATAGATTCTTTTATAGGTTTCCACATAGTCAGCCTGGTGATGTCTTTGAGTTCCCGTTACCACAGTTAAACCAATGGTTTCGGCCTTTTTGGCTGTGGCTATGACAGACCTGGCTCCTACCGGATCTACCGCTACCGGTTTTTCCAAGAAAACATGTTTACGTGCCTCAACCGCCGCCTTGAACATTTCCGGCCTGAAGTAAGGGGGAGTGGCGAGGATTACGAGATCTATGTCCTGCTCCAATACCTTTTTATAGGCATCAAATCCCAGAAAGCAAAGCTCATCCGGAATTTCAACCCCCTTTTTTTCCTTGAGCTTTTTGCGGCATCCGGTCATCCGGTCTTCAAACATATCGGCAAGCGTAATGATGCTGAGATCATTCCCTGCATTCAGAAAATTTAATGCAGCACCCGTACCTCTCCCCCCACAGCCTATGACACCCGCACGGATTGGTTTCCCATCGGGAGACTTATCAAGCAAAAGGGCAGTATGTGGCGCTTCCCGGGAAGTTTTTTCTGCACAGGAATTAAGAATGTAGCCCATTCCAACAGCTCCTAAGGCAGTAATCGCTGCAGTTTTCCCGAAGAACTGCCGCCTGTCGATAGATTGATCGGATTTTTCCATAATGTAAATTTGTTATACTGGTTTTTGAATTTTCTTATTTTGCTATTATATTCTTTCAAGGTCCTGGTGGTTTAATCCTTTCCGGTATACGGGCCCTTACAAGGGATGCCCGCCATTTGGGCTTATGATTAAATAATTATCTTGGCTCTCCCGCTTCACAAACCACCCTGAACCCCACATAAATCTGATCGGAATACCACCATCTTGACTTCGGCATCTGGGGATCGGTATTCAGCCATTCATTTGTTTGTGTGGGCTCTCTAGATGCGCATCGCACCTGGGAAGCATCCGATTTATAGGACCCCCCTTTGACCACGTATTCTTCTCCCTGTTCAGGGCCGGTGGGATTTCTTATTCCATCAGTATATAATGAAAAAGTGTTGTCCCTATAATAATCGCTGCAAAATTCAGCAACATTTCCTAGTGTATGGACCAGTCCCGAAGGATTTGGTAAAACCGCCTCCCGACCGGCTGTATGTCCTTTGGAGTTCTCTTCGTAAACAACATAACGGCTGATTATGCTGGTATCAACGCCAAAAATCTTTTTGATCATTCCTTTATCCGAATAATCAAGGGCAGACCCCGGGAAAAAATAGGGGCCGTCAGTCCCAGCCCTTGAAGCATATTCCCATTCAGCTTCCGTGGGTAAACGATATTTTTTACCTGTTCGGAGGCTTAGCCATTCGCAATAGATGGTGGCAGCATAATGTGACATGCTCATAGCGGGCATCTTACCCTTCCCCCATCCCTGATCCGGAGCGCCCCAGGGAGGTGTAGGCCCGGAGATGCCATCTGTTTTTTGATCCATCCTCAAATCTTCCTCAGATAGCCGTCCCTCAGTACTGGTTTCAATAAAGAATCTCAGATATTCATCCCAACTTATTTCATACTTTCCTATATAAAATGGGCTAAGTTCAACACTCACCTGAGGGCCTTCATCATCGTCCCGCATTTTTTCATTTCCAGGACTACCCATAAAAAAGGAGCCGCCATTCAACGCGATCATTTCGAAACTAATTCCAGTACCCGGGATGTGTTCTGTAAAATTAATAAAACTATCCAGCTCCGTTGCGCGATCATATATTGTATCCTGAATAAGCGTTGCTCCAAAATTGACATTTTTCGCGTGCAGTGTAGTTTTCGAATAATGACCGACCCCCAAATGACAATTGATACAATGAAGGCTTTCGGGTTTGCGGTCATAGTACAAATGTGCCTCTTCCCCTTCTTTGGTCAGACCCAGGGGGAAAAGGTTCTGGTGGCAGGCAATGCAGGAATTTTTATAAGTATAATGGACAGCATGTTCGAGTTTGGATTTTTCCTCCCAGTTTATTTCGGAAACATCTTTGAATAATGTACCATATACATCGCGTAGACCGGTCCGGACCTTTTCAGAGAATTTAACCAAGCCGGATGGCGGAAGGTGACAATCAATGCAATGTACTACAATTCCACGCTTGTTATCATGATGGGTGGAGAGTTTCCAGGAGGTGATCGCCTGTGGATGAACCTCGTGACAAGAGGCGCAAAATTTATCGGTGTTCGTTACTTTAATCAGCCTATTCCCTGAAAATATCAAAAGAACAGCAATAATAAACCCTGCGGCAAAAATCAAAATCAAATTCCGGGAAGGTTTCTGCATAACTAAACAATTACAACATAAAGAAATGAATTCCTATTCATGTTTCAAATGGCTTTACACTATTTAAATCAATTCTACGAAACCCTGATCATAATATAATAGCCAACCCAAAAAATTACATAACAGGGCATAAAGATTTATATTTGCTCATTCAAATGCACCCATGTTTTTAATCATATCCATGCAGGAACTAGTCAGTTCTTACCATTTGACAGGTTTTGAATGGTTTTTAGCCCTGTTATGCGGCTTGCTGATCGGGATGTCCAAAACAGGCCTCACGGGAGCGGGACTTTTTGTCGTGCCTGTTTTCGCGGGAATCTTTGGTGGTAAACCTTCAACAGGTCTGGTGCTGCCCATGTTGGTAGTGGCGGATATCTTCGCCGTGCTTTATTATAACCGTCATGCGAACTGGAAATATGTTTTCAAACTTTTGCCCTCGGCATTCTTAGGGATCCTGATTGCCTTATTGGTAGGTAACTCCATCAATGATGCACAATTCAGATTGCTTATTGGAATAATTGTGATGATAGGAATAGGACTCATGATTTTTCAGGACTTAAGGAAAAAGAAAACGGAGATCCCTGATAAATGGTGGTTCTCCTCAACCCTTGGTTTAAGCGGTGGATTTGCCACCATGATTGGAAATGCAGCGGGTCCAATCCTGTCGCTTTATCTCCTTTCCATGCGCCTTCCAAAAAATATTTTTATTGGAACCGGCGCCTGGTTTTTTTTCATCATTAACCTGTCCAAAGTGCCTCTTCATCTATTTGTGTGGAAAACAATTAACCTTCACAGCCTAACATTTAATCTTATTTTACTGATTCCGGTGATCCTTGGAGCTGTATCGGGATTCTATATTGTGAAGGTCATTCCGGAGAGAGCTTACAGAATATTCATTATTCTCTCCACCCTCGCCTCCGCATTTCTGCTTTTTTGATTCATCTTTCCATTCATTTAGTGAAAGAAAGGATCGTTGTTTTGACAATTAGGCGACTTTTTTGTTAAAAGAAAAAAGAATTCTTCTCATGCCCGGTAATCATATCCTGTTCATACTACTCTGTTTCCTGATCCCTCAGCAACTTGGGGCACAATCCATAGTGCAGGTAAAGGACAGTGAAACGGGGGTTGGCCTGGCAGGTGCCGTTATTATCGTCAACAATAAAGACTCCACTTTAACCGACCCATCCGGCAAATTGCTGTTGCAAAATATGAAAACTCCCATTATTCTTAAGATATCCTATCCCGGTTACCGGACAAAAGAGATAATCCTTCCGAAAAATAACCCCCACAGAATGGTTTTTCTGGAGCCAAATCTCTATGAGCTGGAAGAAATCATGATCGTCGCCCCTGCATTTGAAACAAGACTTCTCAATTCCACCGGCAGCTACCAACTGATTCCCGGAAGTGTAATTGAAAAAACAAATCCGATAAATATTGCGGATGTGGTAAATTCGATACCCGGCGTATATATGGCAGCCGGCAGCTACAATACCAGCAGGCTGACCATACGGGGAATTGGTTCAAGGACTCCCTATGGATCAAACCGCATTAAAGCCTGGTTTGGGGATATTCCATTAACCAGTGGGGATGGAATTACCACTATTGAAGATATTGATGTAACCGGAATTAGCAGGATTGAAGTGATAAAAGGCCCCTCCTCGGCCCTGTATGGTTCGGGTCTGGGAGGAACTTTACGGATTTTCCCCCGGTCTCAAACCGTGAATGGCCCTGATTATGCTTTCTCATCAGAAATTGCCTCATATGGAACCTTTAGAAATACCCTGCATACAGGTTATCGAAAAGATAACCTCAGCATTAATCTTAATTACAATAATACAAGTAGCGAAGGATACCGCCAAAATAACCGGTACACGAGAAATTCTCTTCTTTTACACGGCATGCTTTCTCTCAAAAAAAACAGGTTAAGTTTCCTGCTAAGCTATATGGATGTCTTTGCCAGGATTCCAAGTTCTCTTGATAAAGAGACCTTTATCCATTCTCCCCGCTCAGCGGCAAAAAACTGGATGGAGGTCGGGGGTTATGAAAAATACAAAAAGATACTCGGGGGCATTAGCTTTTCCTCATTTCCGGGAATATTTCTCGAAAATAAAGTTAATATATATTCAAGCTCTTCCTCGCCTTATGAATCAAGGCCCTTCAATATCCTTTCCACCTCATTTTCCAACTTCGGGATCAGGGACCAGCTTTTATATAAACGTAAAGAGTTCCGGATGGCCGTTGGTGCTGAACTCTTTAAAGAATATTATAACTGGCAGGTGTACCAGACCCTTCAGGGGGAGATGGGCGGTTTGATAAATTCCGGAGAAGAGAACCATGATTATGCAAGCATATTTATGCACATAATGATTAAACCTTTTGATTATTTAACCATTAATTCAGGATTAAATATTAGTTACTTAATGTATGCCTATAAATATCTTAACGCTCCTGTTAAACCAACATTTCACAATCATTTTATTCCGTTTTCTCCAAGTCTTGGATTAAATTTAAAGATTCTTTCCGGACTCCATCTTTATTCCTCCGTAAGTCATGGGTTTTCAGCCCCAAGCATCGAAGAAAGCCTCCTCCCGGGTGGAGGGCTTAATGAGCATTTAAGTCCCGAAAAGGGGATTGACTTCGATTTGGGAATCAGAGTGAACCCCAGCGATAAGCTCTATGCGGATATAAATCTTTATTGGATCCAGGTGTATGATTTGCTTGTGACCAAGCGGCTGGACGAGGAAACATTCTATGGCATAAACGCCGGCAAGGCAAGTTTGAAGGGTCTGGAACTCTTCTTCAGGTATAATATTATCAAGGAAAGGCCCTCGGGAAAATTGTGGTACATGACCGCGTCCTATGATATCTCCCGTAACCGATTCATGGAATTTATTGATGATGGAGTTGACTACTCCGGGAAAATCTTACCTGGCATACCTCAACAAAGGATTATGATCCAGGGATCATTTAAACCAACAGGTATGCTGGAGCTGCTTCCACAATTTATTTATACCGGAAAAATGTTTATGAACGATGAAAACAACCAATCATATAATGGATGGTCCACTTTTAATCTACGTGTGGATTATACGATATTGTCAAAAACGAATCGATTCGAACTTAAGATATATGGCGGAATGAACAATATTTTCAACAGGAAATATGCTTCCATGATCCTTGTCAATGCCCCGTCTTTCGGGGGAGGAGATCCACGCTATTATTACCCGGGATTGCCAGCAAACCTGTTCCTGGGAATAAATATCAGGAAAAAATAGAATCTTCAAGCCAGCAGTCCATCCAATTCTTCCCGGGTTAAACCCTTCATTGGATTATTGGCCTGAACAAATGCTTCGGCAAGTTTACTCTTTCTTTCCTGCAGGCGATGTATCTTTTCTTCAATGGAATTTTCAGAAATGAACCGGTATACAAAAACGTTCTTATCCTGACCAATCCTATGGGCTCTGTTTACTGCCTGGAGTTCCGATGCAGGGTTCCACCAGGGATCGAGAATAAAAACGTAATCGGCCGCGGTAAGATTCAATCCTAAACCCCCCGCTTTTAACGAAATAAGAAATACCTTATACCGCTCATCTTTCTGAAAAGTTTCTACAATATCCTTTCTGTTTTTAGATGCCCCGGTTAATTTTGTAAAAGCGATGGAACGTCGGGCCATTTCCGACTCAAAAAGTTCAAGGTATTTTGTAAAAAACGAAAAGACCAACACCTTGTGTCCCTCAGAAACAATATTTTCTATATTTCTCAGAATCTCCGCGAACTTCCCGGATTCATCCCTGTAATTTTCGTCGACTAATAACGGATGGTTGGCTATCTGCCGGAGCCGGGTCAGTCCCTGTAAGACGATGATGGAGGATTGTACCATCCCCTGCTTATCAATATTGGCCAGAATGGAGGTCCGGATCCCTGATTTTTCCTCCTCATAAATCCTACGCTGCTCCTCCGACATGGTACAATAGATTATCTGTTCACTTATTTCCGGCAGATCACGGGCCACCTCTTCTTTGGTTCGGCGAAGGATGAATGGATTGATCATCTTTCTCAATTTAGCCGATTTCATCTCATTTGACTGTTTCTCAATAGGAATAAAATATTCCTTTTTGAAATAGCTAAGGTTTCCAAGGAGTCCCGGATTAATAAAGTTCATTTGAGCCCAGAGATCAATAAGCGAATTTTCTACAGGCGTTCCGGTTAGCACAATCCGGTGGCGGCTATTTAACATATTGACGGTTTGGTAAATCTTTGAGGAGGGGTTTTTGATAACCTGGCTTTCATCCAGAATTATGGTATGAAAATCAACAGATAATAATAAATCTATATCGATCCGCACCCGGCTATAGGTCGAAATAACAATATCGTGATCCCTTATATTACCCAGGGCATTAGGCCGTTGACCTCCGGTAAATACAAATACCTTCATCCCGGGAGCAAATCGCTTTATTTCATTCTCCCAATTAAACACAAGAGAGGCAGGTACAACCACCAGGGAAGTCAGTCCACCGCCCCTTTCCTCATCAAACAAACTGAGTTGCCCCCTCTTTTCTTCAATTTCGGACTGAGGCCTGCTTTCCTCCTTGTTTTTTTGGAGCAGCGTAATGGCCTGAAGGGTTTTCCCCAAACCCATATCATCGGCGAGACAACCTCCTAACTGGTTCTGCTGCAGGTAATAAATCCAGGTGAAACCTTCCAGTTGATAGGGCCTTAAGGTTACAGTAATGCCCCCGGGAAGTCCGACGGGTATAAAACCTTCCCGGCTATTGAGTTTTTCAAGCTGTTCGTAGGAGATGGGCTCATTAGCACTCTTGAATCGTTCAATAAGAACGAAATGTTGTTTATGAAGTTTTACCGATCCTCCTTCAATTTTTCCAAATTCGAACAATTCCCTGAAACGGGCAAACCAACCTTTCGGAAGAATAAAAACTTGCCCGTCAGGCAAAATATATTCCCGGTTATTGTCTAAAATGTGTTTCCGGAAATAGGTAAAAGGTATCCGGTGTTCTCCGATTTCCAACCTAATTTTAATATCGAACCAATCGTTTTGGAGGGCTTCTGAATAGATGAGGTTACACATTCCGGAGAAATAACTGCTTTCTCCGGTTTTCTGAAAAAAGCCAATATTTGCTTCGTCCAGGTCCTTCCGGTGATTGTTAAGCCATTCCACCAAGTCATTACGCTGTTCAGAAAAACTGAATTTCCGGTTGGATTTAATCTCAAAATTAACCTCATCAAAGGTAATCAGGCCTAAACTTTGCAAAATATCTTTGACAGATTCCTCAAATTCAACCTCTCTTTGGAATTTTTCATAATAAAATCTGCCCTTTTCCTGATGGAAATCAACGAAAATTTTTTGAGGGGAATTGGCAGGAAAATTTTTCTTCCCATAAGAATATCGAAGTACCATAACGGCATTATTATCAATGCCTTCTTCAAGGCTAATTGAAGCTTTTTTAGGAGGCTGGATATGAATTATATCGAAACCCTCTGATTCTACTTCATAATTTTTGACGAGGTTTAAAAGAAAGGATTTAAAATATTTTGTTTCGGCTGTGGCGGGAATTTCAATAAATTCCCGCTTGAAAAAGGGTTTTATTTTCTGTGCCTCAATATCGCGAACGAAAAGAATTTTCCGGTTTACTTTAATGACGGCCGGGAGGTTGCAATAGACTTCTGTACTGAAAATTTTTAACCCTATATTTTTCCCATCAAGCTTCAATTGCATCGAGTACCTGGAGCCCTGCTCTGTTTTAAAAAAACGGAAAAATGGTTCGGCGGGTTGAGAGACGATTTTCAGGAAATCTTCCTCGAAAATGTTTTTCCTTGATTTTTCCCTTTCAAAAATCCTTATTTTGGTATCCTTCAGGAGATCAAAGATCCTTGCCATCCTCTTTTCTATGTATGGCCTGATGAATTTCCGGATTTTTTCAGGGCTCACCTTGGCCTGAAAGATTTTTACTGATTTTTCCCTGGAAAATAGTTTAAATAAGGAAGGGTCGCTATACTGATCGATGATCCTGACGATCTCCTTTCCCGTAGCGGAAAGTTCCTGAAAAACCCTGTCCTTTTCATTGGGAAAGATGATCTGATCTATGGAAAAAAAATTATATTCCTCTTTTTTACTGATTATCATCGGAAGCAGGATCAATCCCCATAACCGATGTTCACTGATTCCAATTGCGAAAAACTTTTCCTCCATGCTCTAATTCCCGGATCCCTTATGAAAAACTCTATTTAAACAAATCCCTCTAATACTTATGAATTCATATCATCAAATATATTTTTATGAACCTACCCCCGGTTGCTCTAATAGCCGGCAGCCTGTCCATCCTTCCTGGATTCTGATGCTCCATAATAGACTTTGTTTCTGGGATCCCACATAATAGCCTGGTAACCCCCATATCCCCCCAGATCATATCGGACCTTGTGTCCCCTTTCCATTAGTTCTCTGACTACCTGGTACCCGAAACCCGATTCAAGATTTACCCATCCCCCATCATTCATTTTCTCCCCTGTGGGTTCAGATCCGCCGGTATGCTGGATTCGCGGCGCATCCCCGGCCTCCTGCAGATTCATCCCGAAATCAATGAGGTTTACCACGATCTGTACGTGTCCCTGCGGTTGCATGCCTCCCCCCATAACCCCAAAACTCACCCAGGGCTCTCCCTCTTTAGTTATAAAAGCCGGAATAATTGTGTGAAAAGGTCTTTTACCTGGTTCATAGGCATTGAAATGATCCTTATCCAGATTGAACAACTCCCCTCTGTCCTGAAGCACGAATCCCAGGCCTGTTGGTGTCATACCGCTGCCCATGCCACGGTAGTTACTCTGTATCAAAGAGACCATATTTCCAAACTTATCTGCCACGGTCATATAAATCGTCTCCCCGGCAGAGGGAAGGCCGGGGGGATAAGCGGGGCCGGCATGGTCCATCTCGATCAGTTTATTGCGTTCTGCCGCATAATCTTTGGCTATTAGCTCCTGGATGGGTAATTTATTAAAATCGGGATCAGCATAAAAAAGAGCCCTGTCTTCCCAGGCAAGTTTCTTCGCTTCTGTAAACACATGCAGATAATCGGCACTTCCGAATCCCATACTGCCAATATCGTAAAGTTCAAGGATATTAAGGATCTGAAGGGCTGCGATTCCCTGTCCGTTAGGAGGAAGCTCCCATACATCATATCCCCTGTAATTTGTCGAAAGAGGCTCCACCCATTCTGAATAGTGGGAGGCCATATCATCGTAAGATAAAAATCCACCCTGTTCCTTCATATATTGGTCAATAACCCGGGCTATTGAACCCTTGTAAAATTCATCCCTTCCCTTGTCGGCAATGATCCCGAGGGTATTTGCCAGTAAAGGATTTTTAAAAATCTCACCTTTGGCAGGGGTTTTCCCTCCCGGCATATAGGTTTCCATAAAACCCGGGAATCTTTTCAGGCTTTCAGCGCTTAATTCCATGTACCAGGCTATCAGTTCACTTACAGGAAAACCTTCCCGGGCATAGAAAATGGCAGGGCTAAGGATATCTTTCATGGGCATCGTGCCGAATTTTTCGTGCATCTCAAACCATCCGTCCACGCAGCCCGGCACGGAAACAGGAAGGGGTCCAAGAGCCGGAATTTTTTCATGTCCGTTTTCAATGAAATAATCCAGGGAAAGGGATTTTGGCGATCGGCCACTTGCGTTCAGTCCATAAAGCTTTTTTGTTTTGGAATCCCATATTATGGCGAACAAGTCACCACCAATTCCGCTGCCGGTAGGTTCCATGAGACCCAACACCGCATTGGCTGCTATTGCCGCATCTATAGCATTCCCTCCTTTTTTAAGGATATCGATTCCGACCTGTGTTGCCAGAGGTTGACTAGTGGCTACCATACCATGTTCGGCAATCACTTCAGAACGGGTAGCAAATGTTTTTCCGGTTACTCTGTCTTGTCCTGATGCAGTGATTGCAATAAAGAAAAGAGTAAATAAGAATACTTTTGGATTCATCGAACGGGTTATAAAAAAAATTAGAATGTGGCAATTCCTGATAAAATGCAGCTGAGAAACGGGAATATTAACAGGCCAGACTGGATCACGGGACCGGACAGAATGCCCTTTTGCATCATGCTCTTATTCGCAGGTCTCCCTGAAATTAAAGGTCTGTATTTCTCTGCTAACCCTTCCTGTCATAAACCCGTATCCAGTCCACTTCAAGGGCAGAGGGCAATCCTGATTCGGAAGCATCCTGCTTGAGACTGGAGGTGAATATCATGTACATTTCAGTATCGGGTACCCCCTGATTTTGCTCTTTGAATTTTACCCCGTTAATTCTCCAGGTCAATTTGCCGGGAGTCCAGTCAAGGCTGTAAATGAAATAATCGCCGGTATACTTGCTTCCCCCGGTTTTATCCTGAGAACTCGAAGCTCCATTATTTCCACTTGCCGCCTTCCAGAAATTACCGGCTTTCAATTTATTACCATCATAGCGAAGGATATCAATATGAGGAAGCATCTGATCGGCCATGAGGGAGAATGCCTGACTAACCGCACTGTTTCCGATTTTCACTTTCGCCTCGAAGCGTCCATATCTCTTTTTGAAACTTTTACCCGTGCTGATCAATCCCGAAGTAAAGGAAAAATCTTTTTCAAAGAAACCTTTCATAGGATCCCAAACAAGTCCTTTTGCGTGCTCAGGTCGCGTGAGGATACGCAGTTTATTGCTATAGAATTCAATATTTTTGCCATCTGTAAAAACATTTTTATCATCGGCAAGGACATAATTTTTATCGAGTAGTTTATCCCCGTATAAATATCTGGTCATCCATTTTTTTTCATCCAGATTTCCGGAAGAAAATTCGTCACTAAAAACGAGCTGCCACCTGTCCAGCTCTCCAAAAGGATATTTTTTTCTTGTTTTAAAGAACCATTTTACTTTTGGAGAAGATTTCAATCCAGTATATTCCTGTTCCCGCTTATATTCCACAGAACGTTCGTATTTCTTTTTCGGGGGAAGCTTCATATATTCCCTTACCTCCCGGTATTTTGAAGAGTGAATATATTCTTTAAGCTCACTAAATTTTTTCAGTTTATCAGAACCCTCCACCTGATTATAGAGGATGAAAGAGGCAGAATTCCGGAATTTGAACCAGGCCTTCAGCTCTTTATTTTTTTGAAGTTTATGAAATTCCCGGGCTTTTATCCCCTCCTCTGAGGAGGCAAATTCTTTAGCCGAGTATTGGGCCTTCGCTTTGGCCAGTGCATCCGATTTCACAAATTTTTCCAGTTCCTCATACCTACGTAACGTTTCGGAGTCTTTAAAGGAATTGTAATCGGCAAGTTTTCTGGAATCCCTGACTTTATAATAATTTTTTATTTCTCTGGACTTTTCAAGGGTTTTATACTCTTGTAGTTTCCTGAATTCTTCTGTCTGTTTGAAGTTTTGAGTAAGAATATTCTTCTTTCGGCTGGCGAAGTCCGCCGACTTCATTTCATTTTCCAGGTCGAGGAAATGCTTTAATTCATCAGATCCTTCATACTCTTTATATTCCCTGTACTCACTATGGAATTTATCATGCGATTCTTCATATTTTGAAGTATTGGGAATCAACCCAAGGAAAAATTTTAAACCGGCCATGTTTTAATGTTATGAATTCATTAAATAGAAAACGAAATTGTTGCTGAAAAGTTACGTTTACTTTTGAAATAGGAGTGCCGGGGAAGCAAAATAATCAATGGATGCGGTACCCCGAAAAAATCGCCCGATGAGAAACCAAGGAATCATCCAGAGTTTTTAATGAAAGCTGTATATTATCCCCTGCCTGGAGATAATAAATAAAATTAAATGTTCGAACATCAGCGAAATAGGTGGGGGACCATCCAAAAATTACCTCCTGTTTATCTCCATTTTTGAATATACGTAAGGAATGGCTAGGAATAAAATCATAAGTGACACTGAAAGAATATAATCCTTCTCCCCCTGCAGGTACAGTAAACATTCCATTTGTATTATTAAAGGCATTCCCCATATTTAGTTCCGGGACCTTAAAATCTAGAAATACAGAATCCCCGTTATTCATTAAAACTTTTCCCTTATCCCTAAAAGCCCTGAATGCAATAATTTCAGGTCTCAGGTTAACGGTTTTCCCTTTTGAAAGACTAAGATTATAACCATTAAGGTTAATGTCCTGTATCTCGTTCGTTGTATCATTATCCGTAACCACCGTATTTCCACCGGAAACAGAGAGCGAATTGCCTGTCCTGGAAAGGGATTGATTGTCGGTATTGTCGAGATATGGCGTAAGATCCAGGATGGTTGCTGCGGGATTGTTCGTAATTTTAAGCTTATGTTCCAGACTTAAGTTCAGATCCTGCCGTTCATTTTCCGGATCATGGTCAGCATCATTGACCACATCGCTAAGGGTAACGGAATTGGTCACCGTGCTGCCTTGTTTTATTTGCAAAACGGAACCTTCCAGGGAAAGGATCTGAATTTCGTTTTGAGGGTCCTTGTCCCTGTCCTCTTCTCCTCCGGCACTTCCGGCGGTCGCGGCATATAGTGCGTAGGGTACGGCTAAAAACTGCATCGTGCCCATGCCGATAAAGCCCTCACCGAAATCTATTTCGATCTTCAGGAAATGAGGGGAAGATCCCCAATCTATATTCACGAATTCACTCTTCTCCCCGGCATAATAGGATCCTTCACCGATGGTAATATTGAAGAGTCCAAAAGGATCGGTGGTGACTGAATGGGTTTCGGCATATTCTGTATGACCGGTTGCATCACCGCGCAGGATGGAAATCCTGACATTCAGGTTTTTACTTTTAATCTCATTTCCCGCTTTGTCCCTTGCTACTGCCTGGTAATTGATTCCCACCGGCATATGCTGTGAGTAGGTATTCAGGAGGAAAGCCTGAAGCAGGAATAAATAAAATATTTTCTTCATCATTTACAACTTTTCAATTTTAAAAACCCGGTTCATCTTAAGGTTATCTGAATATACATGAATGAAGTAAAGGCCTTGAAGATAATGTGAAAAATCCAGTTTCTCATCGCGGGAAGACATATTTTCCAGTTTGATAGTTTGGATTTCCCTTCCCCTAAGATCGATCACCTTCACAAAATAGGTTTTTAATGAAACCACCCGAAAAGATATGGTAAGCAAATTGCTGACCGGATTGGGGAAAACATCAATAGCATCGAGGGGCTCAATAGTGCCAGGGGGAAGATTGTTAATAAGGGAAGGCTGCTGAAATCCCTGGGAAACAAAATGGAAATTGGCGAAAAAGGAAGCCGTAACAGCTTCTCCAAGGGTATTGGAGAGATAATAGCCCTCCTTTTCCATTGAGCAGCTGATGGGAGAAATGACGGACCGGGTAATATACTGACTGTATATGCCCGGACAAGTGATTCCAAACACACAGCAAAGGATGATAGCTTTAGTCCTCATAATCAATCGGAATGAACCTCAAAAGTAACGAAAAATTTGAATTGAAATCAATGAGGCTTGTTTGTTTGGAATCGTTACAAATTAACCCCTTCGGTTTTCTTCTCCTCCTTGTATGCCCTGACCATCTCATGGAATGTGTCGAAGAGGAAAGTAGTATCGGTTGGCCCACCCGAAGCTTCGGGGTGAAACTGGGTTGAGAAAAAGGGTTTCGATGTATGTCTCATGCCTTCATTGGTATTGTCATTGAGGTTAAGAAACAGTGGCTCCCAGTTATTTGCCAGGGTATTGTTGTTGATGGCAAAGCCATGGTTTTGTGAGGTAATATAGGCCCGGTTCGTACCAGCCTGGATCACAGGTTGATTATGGCTTCGATGGCCATATTTAAGTTTATAGGTATCTGCGCCCGATGCCAGACCCATGAGCTGGTTTCCCAAACAGATGCCCATAATTGGTCTCTCCTGCGCTAATGCTTTGCCGATATTCCGGATAGTCACATCACATTTTTTGGGGTCGCCCGGACCGTTGGAGATAAATAAACCATCGTACTCTTCCTGGAAAATGTCATAATCCCATGGAACACGGATAATGGTATAATCCTCTTTCATCAAATAACGGATGATGCTGTTCTTCACCCCGCAATCGATCAGCACAATCTTATATTTACCATTCCCGTATACCTCCCGGTGAGGACAACTAACACTGGCCACCAGATTATCCTTGTTCGGGTCGTAAAGCGCTACATCTTTCCCGTCAAATATAATTTTTCCAGGCATAGATCCTTTTTCCCGGAGGATTTTGGTGAGCATCCGGGTATCCACATTATAGATGCCAGGTATATTCTTCTCCTTAAGCCAATCTCCAAGGCTCTTCTCCGCATTCCAATGGGAATATTCCTCTGTATAATCGGAAATGACTAGAGCAGAAATATGGAGATTATCCGATTCAAAAAATTTAAACAGCTGATCTTCTCTTTCCTTCACCGGTACCCCGTAATTGCCCACGATCGGATAGGTAAGAACGAGGATTTGCCCCTTATAGGAAGGGTCCGTCAGACTTTCCGGATATCCTGTCATTGCAGTATTGAATACCACTTCACCGGCAGTTGATACTTCCGCCCCGAAGGAAAGCCCTTCAATCTCTGTCCCGTCTTCAAGCCAAAGTTTTATATTCTTTTTATCCTCCATGAAAATTAATTTTGCTTTTTCAGTTCGTTATTAATGATCTCTTCAGCCTGCTCAGGACTAATTTTCTTAGCCACAATCTGCTTTTGATTGTCAAGTAAATAAACAATGTTGGAACTATTCACATCAAAAGCATCCCGATAGGAATAATCGTATGGATTCCAGGCATTTATCCATCCATAAAGATTATGCTCATTGACAAAATCAACCCATTTCTTTTTCCCCTCCACTCCTCCAAGCATATTTACGGCGACCACCTCGAGTCCCTGATCCTTCAATCGTTCATATATCTCATGGAGGACAGGAATCGTTTTTTGACAATGTCCGCAGTCAGGTTCCCAGAAATAGAGAATAATGAAGTTTCCTTTGACATCGAAAAGATTGAAGAAAGAGCCCCCGTATGGATTACTTTTCAGGGCTGAATCCTGCATTGCCGTCTTGAAATGGTCGTCGGGAAGGCTTACTAACCGGATATCCGGAGCCACCCTTCCAATTACCAGAGGATTAATTTTTTGAACCCTTTCTTTCAGTTTTTCGATAAAGGCACTATCCGACCAGGAAGCTTCCGGAATAAAGTACTTCTCGCCGATGTAGGCATAAACCGCATCCATCCCGATGTATTTGCTTTTTGCATAGTGGTTGAAAAGGGTGGTCAGCATGTATTTGAAGAGCAGGGTGTCGGATCGGGATTCGCTGATCAGCCAGTCTACCTCCTTAAAGATCGAGTCCGGATCAGGGTATATCCAGCGATCAAGATAGGTAAGTAATTTTTTTTCATACAGTGGAGTACGAAGCAGGCGGACATCAGAAAGATCAAAGGTGTCCCAGTAATGATTTTTGTAATACTTCACCTGAAAAGTGGAATCAATAATATTCCCGGCGGCATCTCTCGGCGGGTCAGGTACTTCAATTTCCTTCAGGGCCGAAAGAAATTCTGAAATAAACAAGCCCTTGTTGTTTTCAATGATATTTGAGATATATGATTTAACCTCCTGGTTAATCCTGATCATATCTTCCCGGGCAGACGCAGAATCAGCTTTGCTCACCGGATTCATTATTCTTTTCTGGAACCCTTCCGCCTCCTTACGCATATTTTCCAAAAAGACCAGATATTCATAAAAAACTTTGTTTTCTTCGGATCCCTTTATTTTTGTGTGGTTAACCAAATCGAGCGTATCGATAATGATCCCGAACTCCTGATCGTTGCCCATGATTAAATCGAAGCGCTTCTGGCCGGGAAGGATCACGGTATAAATTCCTTCCGGAAGGCTTTTCGACCCACGGACCTCCCCCATCCCCGCCATGTCAGTAAAAAAGGTGTCCTTGAGGATCACGGTCTCGTTCAGGTAATGTCCGAATAAAAGAGTATCTTTTGCAAGATCCGGGATTTCGATTGAAATTCTATATTGGGTGTAGATAGGGGAAACGAACAGAATTACTGCCGCGAAAAGTATCAGGATTCTCTTTATCATATAAAATTTATTTAGGCGAAAACAATATCTGTGCCGATAAATAAATGAAGCTTTTTATAACAGCACAAAGATAAAGCTTATATTTATATCTCTGTAATTTGAGCAAACAATATGAAAATACCTTACCGTAGAATCGCTCTATTGAGAAATAAAAAGTATTTTGGTAAGCAAAAAATAATTCTATGTTAGGTCTTGAAGATGCGATTTCACTTATTGAAAGTGAACTTGCTAAAATTAATTTTCCGGAAAAACCTTCCGGATTGTACGATCCGGTGCGGTATATACTTTCCAATGGCGGAAAACGGATCCGGCCCGCCCTGGTCCTGTTGTCGGCAAATCTGTTCAACGATTCGGTGGAAGCGGCCATTCCTCCTGCCATTGGTGTTGAAATATTTCATAATTTCACCCTACTGCACGATGACCTAATGGATAAGTCCGGTCTCCGAAGGGGTAAACCTACCGTTCACAAAAAATGGAATCCGGATATAGCTATTTTGTCGGGCGATGCGATGTGCATGTTGGCCCACCACTATATATCCTCAGTAAAAGAAAAAAATCTTTCCCGCATCGTGAATACTTACAATAGGATGGCCATCGAGGTATGTGAGGGACAGATGATGGATATGGAATTCGAATTGCGGGAGGATGTCAGCATTGAGGAGTATCTCATGATGATTGAATTAAAAACCTCCGTTTTGATTGCTGCCAGCCTTAAAATAGGGGCAATGGTCAATGGCGCCTCCGAAAGGAATTCCGAGGTCCTGTATGAATTTGGTAAAAACCTTGGGCTTGCTTTCCAACTCCAGGATGACTACCTGGACACTTTTGGAAATCTGGGTTCTTTCGGCAAAAAAATTGGAAATGACATCCTCTTTAATAAGAAAACCTATTTAATGATTTCAGCATTAAACAGGGCAAAAGGGAGAACGTTGCAAAACCTAAAAGAGCTTATTTCAGATTCCCCCATTGATCCGGCCCTCAAAATAGCCCGGGTAAGGGAAATTTACGAGGAATGTGAAATAGGGCCCCTGACCCTCTCCAAAATAAACGCCTGTTTCGATCTCTCTTCAGCAAGTCTGGATTTATTAAAGGTCGGGGAGGATAAAAAACAGACGCTACGGGATTTTTCCTCCTGGCTGATGGGCAGAGGGAGGTAATACTTATCAGGTAATTAGGTCTTTGACCAGCCTTACGGTTTGAGTTTTATTTTTCATTGTTACCCCATTTTGGCTTAATTCACATTTAATGATACAGAAAAGTAGCCACAGCTAGAGGCTGTGGTCTACCTCATCAAAAAAGGCTCCGTAGAAATATCAATTTCCACATTAATTTAAAACATTTCATGAAATCATATCTTCGAGTATTACCCCTGGTTCTTTTATTTGCCTCCTGTAGTAATTCTAAAACCAGGGAAGAATTAAAGAATGAGATAATTCAAACAGAAAAGGCTTTTGAACAGATGACTTTTGAGAAAGGAATTTCTCAGGCTTTTTACTATTATGCCGCTGAGAATGCTGTCATAAAAAGGGAGAATGATTCGCTCATCACTGGAAAAGAAAACATCCGATCCTATTATGAAAAAAAGAATATGAATGTTACTAACCTAAATTGGACACCAGAGTTCATAGAGGTTTCAGCATCCGGTGATCTGGGATACACCTATGGGAAATACCAAATGAGAATTAAGAATGAGGACGATGAAACCACTGAATACCAAGGGATTTTTCATACAATATGGAAAAGACAGAAGGATAACAGTTGGAAATATGTCTGGGACTAATTTTACGGGTCATAAGCAAAAGGCAGTACAGCAAATTCAGCTATAGGCATATAATTGACTGTAATAAATAAACCATTCCCAGAAAAAAAGCTCTAATGAATACAGATAAAAAAATCTTAATAATTTCAATTATCTATCAATGAAAATACAACTACTTGCAGTTCTATTATTATCCAATCTAATCATTCATGCACAAAATTGTGCGAACACATCTGTTGGTTATCCTCCTATTGCAGATTTGGGGGCAAATTCCTGGCGGGGTTCTCAGGGCGGTTTGTATCCCAATGGTTCCAATTACAGACCCTCCGCACATAATCTGGCGGGACTGAATATTGCCCAAAACATTTTGCCATTGGATACCGCTGGAAAGGTGGATTTGATAAATGGGAAAATCGTTTGGCTTTCCATTGGTATGTCCAATACCACTCAGGAAACTCAGCTTCTGATTCCGATGGTTGATACCTTTTTCCGAAAAAATCCAAAGCTTGTTTTAGTAGATGGAGCACAGGGCGGACAAGACATTGATATTATTGATAATCCCAACGCCAACTATTGGAATATCATCAATCAACGTCTTACTTTATTGGGACTATCCTATAAGCAAGTGCAGGTAATATGGTTTAAGCAGGCTCAAAAAAATCCTACAGATACTTCATTCGCTGCATATCCTGATTCTTTGAAATTAAAATTTAAAAAAGCCCTGCAGATTGAAAAAAATAAATTTCCTAATACGAAGCTGGCCTACTTATCAAACAGAATTTATGCAGGATATGCAAGCGGTCCGCTAAATCCTGAACCCTATGCTTATTTTTCAGGATGGAGTGTGAAACGGTTGATTGAAGACCAGATTAACGGCGATAGCTCGCTTGCTTACACAGGTAATAACGCCCCTGTTCCCTGGCTTGCATGGGGAGCCGATTTGTGGGCTGACGGCATCATCCCCCGGTCTGACGGACTTACATGGATTTGTCCTGCTGATTTTAATAATGACGGAACGCATCCCTCCAATCCTTTTGGCAGACAAAAAGTTGCTAATCTCCTCTTTAATTTTTTTACAACCGATTCCACCTCAATTCCGTGGTTTTTAAATCAAATAACCACCGGAATGAAAAACATCCCCCATCAAAAACAAATGAAAATATTTCCAAATCCTGCGACCTCCATTTTAAATATATCATCTGATCAAATTCTGAATCAACTTTCTATCTGTAATTTATTAGGAGAGACTGTTTTAAACTTAACACTTGAAAAGAAAGAGACCTCAATTGATGTTAGTAGGATACCAAAAGGAATTTATTTCATCATAGCCTCTGGCATCGATTCAGTCCCACTAAGATTAATCATTCAATAGTTATTGAACTGGAGCATTCATCTTCATCTCCATAATCCAGAGACATATAACACGGACCGACTCCCAGGCGGTTCTCGTTATAATGCATTCCCGAATTAAGCTGTTACCCATACTCCCATTAGTCAGAATGCCCACAAGGAAGGAATAATGAAAATAACTTTTCTGAGTGATAATTGTTATAGGTGGAGCATTAACAAAACATGAGAAGTTATGAAACGGGGAAAATTCTTTTTGATAATGCTCACCCTTTACCCTTTAAATCTCATCGGCAAAATGATACCCTCAATTGTTACAAGAACAGGTAAAGGATTTAAAGTAAAATCTGGTGAGGCCAGGTTTGGTATCCATTATAAAATGAAAGGGGTCACGCTAAATACGCTGGATATAAAAATATCGGGCAAAGACACTGAAAATGACCTGGCCGTTTTTGAACAAATTGGTTTAACGCCTAAGGGGGGGCCTCCCCTGCACATTCATCCGGAGCAGGATGAATGGTTCTATGTAATTGATGGAGAATATTTGTTTCAGGTTGATGAGGATAGATATCAACTGAAGGCAGGCGACACAATTTTTCTCCCAAGAAATGTGAAACATGCTTTTATTCAACTAACAGAAATAGGCAAAATGATTGTTTCATATTTACCGGCTGGTAAAATGGAAGAATTCTTTGCTGTTACCGACAAATGGACATCTCCACCATCTGAAGATGAAATTTCAAAAGTATTTGCTGAACATGGTATGCAAGTTGTTGGACCAGCCTTAAAAGTGGATTGAAGGATTTGAAAACAATAAGTACGCACCAAATGGCAATAGATTCTTTGATCCCCGGCCGATTTTTTCAATATTGGTAAATAAAGATTTTCGTAGATTAATAATTAAACGATAGACAAATAAAACAAAGAGTTACCTGATAAATAGGACTCTGAGCGATCTGCATTCTGAATCCAATCGGAAAAGCGATGAGTCGGTGTAAATAAAAATTACAAAGACAAACTTTTTCGCAAATTGCAGAGTGGAGGTTTTAGCAATTAAGGATGCATACTTTTTTCATTTAATCATTTAATTTTTAAAAAATATGAGAGGGTTAAATACGCGTTTAATACATGGAGAGAATAAAGATTCCTCTCAAAATAGGATAAGAAGTTTGAAAACACCAATATACCACACGGCTGCTTATGATTTTGAAAACTCAGATTCAATTGAGAATGCATTTAAAGGAAATGATGATTCGTTTATTTATTCCAGGATATCCAATCCAACCGTAAGAGAATTGGAGGAACGATTAAAGTCTTTAGCAAAATCGGAAACAAGTTTGTGTGTAAGTTCCGGAATGGCTGCTATTTCAACGACGATGCTTTCAGTTTGTGATGCTGGTGATAATATAATTACCAGTAAATTTCTTTTTGGGAATACCTATTCTCTTTTTGTAAATACATTCAAATCATTGGGGATACAGGTGCGATTTGTGGATTTGGAAAATACGGACGAAATACATGAAAACATAGACAATCATACGCGTGCCATATTTTTGGAAATTATTACAAATCCACAACTGATAATCTTCGATTATGAGAAAATTTCCAAAATTGCCCATGATAATAAGGTTTTATTAATTGTTGACAACAGCTTATTAACACCATATATTTTTAAAAGTTATAACTATGGGGTAGATGTTGAAGTCTTGTCAACTACAAAATTTATTTCCGGAGGAGCAACATCTGTAGGAGGAGCGATATTTACCTACGAGTCTGATAAATGGGAGAATATTCCCAAATTGGAGGAAAACTACAAGGTATATGGAAAAGAGGCTTTGCATAAGAAATTAACTAAGGAAATATATCGAAATCTCGGATGCTGTCTGTCTCCTCAAAGTGCTTTTTTACAATTACTTGGATTAGAAACATTGACACTGCGTATTGATAAAATTTGTGCAAATACTGAGATAGTGGCCAATTGGCTTTTAGTGCAGGATAAAATTAAAAAGGTTGAGTATTCAAGTTTGAAGACATCCGGTTATCATGACCTGGCCAATAAATATTTCAATCAAAAAGCAGGTTGTTTGATTAGTCTTACCTTGAAAAACAAAAAGCATTGTTTTGATTTTATGGATAACTTAAAAATAATCAAACGAGGTACAAATTTTTGCGATAATAAGTCAATGATAATTCACCCTTCATCAACAATTTATTGTGATTTTATGGAAGATGTTAAGAAGTCCTTTAAGATTTTTGATAATATGCTGCGATTGGGTGTAGGATTAGAAGATATCGACGATCTGATTAATGATATTAAACAATCACTTGATAAATTAGACTGATTTTAAGCGACCTCTCATCAGGAACAGCAAATTTCAAATAGGTGTTAGTCAGCCTGCAATACTATAACAAGCCATACTTCAGTTTTGCACTATTTCCACGCAACCATTTAACATTTCCCAACATCCATGAAACAAAAGCCATTAGTGTTGGAAGGTCAAATCCGTTCTTGAGAAATTTAACTTAAAAAGCTAAGATAATAAACGATTCCTATGGAAGAGATCTGGTTGAAATTTGAAGATAAATTACGCGCTTTTACCCTGTCAAAGGTTCATGATAAATCCATAGCCGATGATATAATGCAAGAACTTTTTATAAAAATCCATGCAAACATTGATAAGGTAAAAGATGAAACAAAAATTCAATCGTGGATCTACCAGATTTGCCGGAATTTAATTATCGATTACTTTAGAAATCAAGGTAAAAATTTATTCCCGCAATTATCGGATCCCCAGTTTGATGAGAAACAAGATACCGAAGAAGTGATGAGCGAGGCCCTTGAAGATATGATTAAAATGATGGCTAAGCTTCCTCCTGATTATTGTGAAGCACTTTGTTTAACCGAACTCGGAAACCTGAGCCAGAAAGAATATGCCCGGAAAGTGAATATTTCATATTCAGGGGCAAAGAGCCGCGTACAAAGAGCAAGAAAAATGCTCAAAGATATACTAATGAATTGTTGTCACTATGAATTTGATAAATACGGAATAGTGATCGGTATTTATCCGGCAAACTGCTGCTGTTGCCATCCATAATAAAAAAATCTGCGTCCATTACAGCTCCTTTTCGTCTATAGGGTAATCAATGTCGAAAAGTTTTATTAAAAAGATCGAAAATGGAACAGATTATTAAAATCACAGAATTTATTACCGACTCATTCATCCACATTTGGCCATATTTGGTCGTCACAATACCCATAGCTGTATTCGTAAAGTTGTCAGGCGCTTCAAAATACATAAGTAAGGCAATGGGTAAAAAACCTATTATCTCTATAATTTTAGCTACGGTGGTGGGAGCATTTAGTCCCTTTTGTTCCTGTGGCGTAATTCCTGTTATTGCTTCATTATTGATAGGTGGGGTACCCATAGCTCCTATCATGTCCTTTTGGATTGCATCGCCCTCTATGGACCCGGAAATATTTTTTTTAAGTACCGCTACCATCGGTTTAAAGCTATCTATATGGAGACTTTCCGCCACCTTTATTATTAGTCTGCTTTCCGGATATATAACACATATTTTAGTTGGAAAAGGCTGGCTGGGTGATACTATATTGAAAAAGAATTTTTCTATAGAAAATAAGCATCAACTGAGATTACTCTATAATAGAATGGCCACCGGAATTATATCCTATTTTAAAAAGGAGACGGTGCAAAAAAAGGTGAACCTACAATTGATTTCGGGGTATACCTTTCCAAAAGGTGCAGGATTAAACTGCTGTGTGCCAACAGAAGATTTATATTTAATTCAAGAAAGAAAACCCGACATTCAGGATAAAGCATTATGCAGTAGTGACACCTGTCAAAAAACAACCCCTTCCTTTAAAAAAAGATTATTCACTGAAACATGGAAGGCCTCAGTTAGTGTAGGCAAATTTATGACCCTCGCTTTTTTAATAAATGCCTGCATTCAGTTTTATATACCCCAGGAATCAATCTCTCATCTTTTGGGTGACCGTGGATTTTTTTCAATAATTATTGCCTCATTCATTGGAATGCCATTTTATACAAGTAATATTACTGCTCTGCCTTTGATTAGTGGGTTGTTGAATATGGGAATGAGTGAAGGGGCCGCGTTAGCTTTTCTTATATCAGGACCTGTAACAACTTTGCCAGCAATGGCTGCTGTATGGGGGCTTGTAAGGAGAAAAATATTTTTCTTGTACCTTTCTTTCGCTTTAGGGGGTTCCATTATTTTTGGCATATTGATTAACCTTACTTCCGGGTTCCTATTTTCTTGATCTTACATTGAAAAGCTACAATTTTGTCCGGTATCCTCAGTTTCAGTGCCCCTTTAACTTCCATCAATATTGCAAAAGGGTGAAGGTTCCCGAATGAAAAAAAGAGAGCTGTGCTTGTCAGAGGTTTAAACCTGAACCCAATGGATTATTGGCTGACAGGTTTATTACCGAGTTCGGAATTTGCATCCTCTATCTTTTCCACCGGCATCACAATAAGGGCGTGTAGCCTCCAATCCAACTGGTTGGCCTTTTGGGAAATCTCTTCCAGCTGTTGTGCTATTTCCTGATCTTTCGCGAAAACAACAAAAATTTCGCCGGTAATGACATGGCCTTCCTCATGTAGACGAACCCCTACATCCTTTATTCCTGAGAAAAGAAGAATATGATTTTTTATTTTTTCATCGAGATGGAGGGGCTTTTTACCCGAAACTTCCATAGGACGGTGGTTCATCAGGTCGAAAATAGCCCTTTTGACATTGGTGTAGCCATCTTTAATGACATCGAGGGAGATAAAGCCTGCCGCCACTGCATCGGCCCACCAGAATCCGAAGCCAAGTCCAAGAATTCCCAGGATGGCCGCCAGGGCGGTAAGCCAGTCAGCCTTGTTCATGCTGGCATCGGCATGCAGTGTTTTCTCATGCAGGACCTGTGCAAGTGGCAGCTTCTTTCTTCCCAAAACGACCGGGGGGATCATACTGTAAATGAGCGCGATGATCATAACCCATCCCGACCAGATTTTCCATTGGGACCCAAAAAGGGTAAAGTGTCCAAGGGTGGGATGGTGTGATTCCAACAGGGAAACGGATGAATCATACAACATATACAGACCGAGGATGAGTATGGAAACGGCTGCAACCAGGAAGGAGAGCATGGCGATTCGTTTAAAACCATAGGGAAATGAGGGGGAGGGTTCTTTTCTCCGGATTTTCATCGCGATTAAAAAAGATATCGGGGGAATAAGGCTTAATAAATCCTCTATCCAGGCGGTTTTCATCGCCTGGGATTGTCCCATGGTAAGGTACATTACCACAATAATGGAAAACAGAAAGCCCAGAGTAATCCATTCCAACCGGATGGCTTTCCGTAGCTGCTTTTCCTTTTCCTCAGGCAATTGATGTTTCGCTCGAACTTTCATTGAGGATTATATTCCGATAATAATGCTTTCATACGCTCTTCCGGGGTGCTTCGAAGAAGAAAATCTTCCAGGGCCATTAGCAGTGCATTCTCCCCGGGGGGGACCATCAAAACATGCTTTTTCTTTTTCAGTGGGATATCCGCATATTTAAAACCTAAAGCCTCGATCTCCCAATCTTCGGCAACGAGGGGTATTTGCAGATCTTTCACTTCCTCCGTATAGACAACAGTTGCCTTTTTCTTTTTTAAAAGCCCTGCAAATCCCCTCCCCGGCACCGCAGCCACTTTTTTTCCTTTCAGGGAAGAAATCTTTTCCGTTCCAGGGGGTATACCTATAGCAACTTGGTTAATGTAATAGGGAAAGGTGAAGGCCACCCTCTTTTTCCAGGGATTGTCTTTCGTAAATCCACCGATAACTAAATCGAGCTCGAAAGTTTCAAGAGATTCGAAATGCTGCTGGGGTCTGCCCCAAAACCACTTTGTTTCTATTCCCAGCTCTTTGGCAAACCCTTTGATCAGGTTTACCTCCAGCCCATCAGGATCATGGTTCTGGTCAAGGATTACCCAGGGGGGATTCGATACACATCCAATACGTAAACTTCCTCTTTGCATGGCCTGGTCCAGTGTGTCCATAGGATCTTTGGGATATCTCTGACAAGATGAAAAAAGGGTTATCATCAAAAAAAAACATACACCCACTAAAAAATTCCAGGAGTAATTTCCACAACTATTATTTCCAGGGTATCCCATGCCGCTAAAATACTTATATTGGAAGCTAAGGATAAACAACATCAGTGGAGAAATAGTTTTAATCTATTTGTTTTTCAAAACCCACTTAATTCCCACCCATCAGCTCAGCCTTTGGAAAAAATCACAAAGTATTGATGCCTCACCCTGTAATAATTTGTATCTTTTCACCAAAAAAATGGAAAACATTTCTCAGCCTGTCCCTGCAAGTGGAACTGGAAGGAAAATTTCCCTGGCAAAAGAAATCAACACAATGATGATGTGCAGTTAGAAATTTCTAAATAGACCAAAGTATTATTTATAAACTTTGCACTCTTATTTTTTAAAACCGGTTCCCCTTATTTATTATAAAATGTGTCTTCCTGTTTACCATTTATAATAGGGTACCAACTGGAAAAGGGAATCCCTTTATTCTCCTGATTTTGAGGAGGCATATTTAGCTTCCAAACTCTCCAACTCCTGCAAAGCTCCTGCAGCTTTGTAATATTCCTCTATGATCCTTTTCTGAAATTTCGGTTTTAAACTTTCATAATAGCTGATCATTTGGTTCAGAATAGCAATATATTCCTTCAGGATTGACATCGCTTTTTCCTGCTCACTGGCACGGAAGTACAATTCGATTATTCCGGTCTGATGGAAGATGCTTTGATCCGGCAATTGATAAGTAATCCCGGAAATAAACATGTCATAAGGAACCTTTTTATTTGGCGCCAGTTCCATACAACGATCTAATACCGCGACCGCCTTTTCCGTTTTCCCTTCCTCCAGAAGTGCTTCGGCAAGGCGTATAAAATTATTCCGGAATTTGATCACGGATAATGTTCGTTGGTTATAGTAATCGAGGTAAACATCAGGCTTTTCCATTCTGCCCCATTCATACTGATTCATCATTATATCATATAATTCCTCCGCATCTATTTTCCCGTAATTCATATAATCCCGACCGGGAGTTTTGACCGGCACGAGGCTGTAAGCCAGGCCCGCCATCTGAAAGTAATCTTCAAGACCCAGTGCAGCTTCGTTACCTCCGGCGGTAAAATTGAGCGGACGCTGCCATTTTGCGTTTCCCAAAATATCGAATTGAGCAAGACTGGCTTTTCCGTACTGGCCCTGATCCATCTTCCAGGCCATTGGATTGACGATCTCCCCGGAATTACTTTCTTTGACAATTCCATTCGAAACGATGATGCTGCTATCGGCCTCCAGCAAAAAATTATTGGTAGGAATCACGGTCAGCTCCTCCCCTGTCACCGTTTTCTGCCTGAACATGGAATTGTTGGTCAATACCCCTTCCAATAGGGTGTTTATCCGCAGGCTGCGGGGATCCTCCAGGATATAGAAACTGTTATTAATGCCCTCCCTGTATTTTTCTGCCGGAAGTGTAAATGGTAAGGGCTTGGAATCATAGGCTTTTTTTCTCATCTGCCCGATATACCAGTCCGAATTCAGCAACATGGTATTGGCCACTCTCAGGTCGGTCCGGAATCCCTCCACCTCCTGTACATACCATAAAGGATAGGTATCATTATCGCCATTGGTGTATAAAATGCCATTTTCCTTACAGGACATCAGGTAGTTTTTGGCTATATCTCGAGCGGTGTATCTTCCTGACCGGTCGTGATCGTTCCAATTTTGAACCGCCATGACAGAGGGCACCAGCACCAGGCAAGCCAATCCGATAAACCCCGCAGCAAGTTTACCCCGGAAATATTTCTTAACCCCCTCGTAAATACTCACGACACCCAGTCCGATCCAGATGGCAAAAGCATAAAAGGATCCCGCATAGGCATAATCCCTTTCCCTTGGTTGAAGGGGCGTTTGGTTCAGGTAAATAACAATGGCGATACCGGTAAAGAAAAACAATAACATGGTAACCCAGAAATTCTTATTGTCCCTGGAAAGCTGGTAAAGGAGGCCGAGGATTCCCAGAATAAAGGGCAGCAAAAAATAGGTATTGCGCGACTCCTGGTTTCTGTATTTATCAGGAAGAAGATCCTGATTCCCTAAACGCATTTCATCGAGGAATTTGATCCCGCTTATCCAGTTTCCGTCCAACAGGGAGCCATGATTTTGAAAATCGTTCTGTTTTCCTGCATAATTCCATAAGAAATACCTGATATACATATGGTTCAGCTGGTAATTGAAAAAGAAGGCTAAATTATTGACCATATTTGGCTTTTCTTTGGGGCCTATTCCTGCCCATTGCTTGTAGGCTGAAATATGTTGTGCATCACGGCTGTATATTCTGGGAAATAATTTAATACTTCCCTCATAATTCAACTCCATTTTTCTTTCCGCCACAATATATCTCTTCCTCACCGTATCCTTCACCCAGGTAATCTTCCCTTCATCGATCACCGGATACCCACTGGCATCGCGTTTTAACTCATCGCTGAAATAATGGCCGGTAATCAGGGGCCGGTCTCCATACGTTTCCCTGTTTAAATAGGAAAGAAGAGAAAAAACATTTTCCGGGTTGCTGAAATCAATGGGTGGATTGGCCAGTGAGCGGATTACCACCGTTCCGTATGATGAATAGGCTATCAGGATGACGGTGAGACCGGTTATAATAGAATTTTGCAGGACTTTTCCCTTTTTATGGGTGTACCAAATCCCGTAAGCCAGACCACCTGTGACCATCAGCGCATAAATTATTACGCCCGAACTGAAAGGCATGCGGAGGGAGTTGACGAACAATAATTCAAATTTTGTAGCGATCAATACAAAGCCATTGATTATTCCGTACATGATTACCGCGACAAGTAGTATGGAAATACCCAGGGCCTTTAAAATGCCGGAAGTCGTGATTTTATATCTGCGGAAATAATAAACCATTGTTATTGCCGGAATGGTCAGGAGATTCAGAAGATGGACCCCGATGGAAAGCCCCATGAGATAGGCGATCAGGATTAGCCACCGGTCGGCATGTCGCTGATCGGCAATATTTTCCCATTTCAGGATAGCCCAAAAAACTATTGCCGTAAAAAAGGAGGAACTGGCATACACCTCTCCCTCCACCGCCGAAAACCAGAATGTATCTGAGAAAGCGTAGGCAAGGGAGCCCACCAGGCCACTCCCGATAATCAGGAAAATTTTTTCACCCTGGTCTTTCATATCACCAAGCATCCTGCGGGTAAGATGCGTAATGGTCCAGAAAAGGAAGAGAATGGTAAAAGCACTGGCAAAGGCAGACAACGCATTGACCATCATGGCAACATGCTCAACATCGGAAGCGAAAAGAGAAAAGAATCTGCCCAGCAAGAGGAAGAAGGGAGCCCCCGGAGGATGTCCCACCTCAAGTTTGAAGGCACAGGAAATAAACTCCCCGCAATCCCACCAACTTACAGTCGGCTCAAGGGTTAAGAGATAGGTAATCAGGGCAATTGAAAAACTGAGCCAACCGAAAATATTGTTCCATCTGGAGTAATTGTTCATTCCTTACGAGTTGAATTCACTCCAAAACAGTGAAGTGAATGTAAAATAAACTTATAAAATCTATATCTAGAGTCTGAAAGATGTCGGGTGTCCGGATCAATTTACAATAGTCGTATTTATTCTTCAAATATTGACCTTTGCGAATTTAATGTTTTTCCGAGTATTTGGCAGAATATTCCAAACAAATTACCTTTACCCGAAAGATTTATCATGGCTGAACCGAACGATTGGAAAAAAAGGCTGGGGATAGTATACTCCACAAATCCCGAATTTGATTATAGTGAAACAGAAAACAGCTCTGCCGAACCGGTTAGCCCGGCGACACAAAAACTGTATGTATCACTCGACAGGAAGCAGAGAAAAGGTAAAGTAGTAACTCTGGTAACAGGATTTATCGGATCCGATGCTGCGCTTGCAGAACTGGGACGGGAGCTGAAGAAAAAATGCGGGACCGGTGGAAGTGTGAAGGAGGGACAAATTATTATCCAGGGAGATTTTAAAGTTCAGGTGGGGGAATACTTAAGCAAGGCAGGTTATGCTTATAAATATAAATGAGGACAATTTTCTTAGCCTTTTGAATAGCAAATTTATTGTTTTAGTAACCCGGCAAATCCTTCATCATTGAATGAACAAAGAGATACCCTTGTGGTTTTACCGGTCTGATCGGAGAAGAAAACCCAGTTTCCGGCAAAACCTTTCATTAATGGTTCATAAAAAAAAACATTCCTATTTTAAATCAGGTATTTATCCTGATATAGTAAACTTCAGGTTTATCCTGATGATGATCCTTTCATTTGTCAGTTTTCAAATACCTGCCCAGTTTTATCAATATGGTCAGGATCCCTCTTCTCTCAAATGGAACTATACAGAAAATGATCACTTCAAGCTTATTCATCCCCGTGGATTTGATGCGAATGCCCGGGAATTATTGGGCATCCTCAACCGGCAATATTTAGCCAATTCACAACAACTCAATCATTTTCCAAAAAAAATTCCTGTTGTCCTTCATTCCACGCCGGTTATTTCAAATGGTTTTGTAATGTGGGCACCCCGCAGGATGGAATTTCTTACCTACCCCGATGTGAACGGCATTGCCCAGGATTGGTATACACATCTATCCCTTCATGAATTCAGGCATGCCGTGCAGGTAGGCAAGCTCAATCAGGGCGTAACGAAAGTCCTGACTATTCTTCTTGGGGAACAGGGAATAGGTCCCGCGGCCGGTATGCTCGGCTTCTGGTTTCTGGAGGGAGATGCCATTTATGCGGAAACCAGCCTTTCCGAAAGCGGAAGAGGCAGGGATCCCGCTTTTGAAATGGGGATTAAGGCACATCTGCTGAGCGGAACTAAACCCTATTCCTATGCCAAATCCTATCTTGGATCGTACAGAGATTTTGTGCCCGATTATTATTCCTATGGTTATCAGATGGTGACCTTTGCCCGTCAAAAATATGGAAAGAATATATGGACCGGGGCACTCGATTTTACCGGGAAAAAACCCTATTTGATTAATCCTGTGTTGTTTTATCTCAAAAAAACTACCGGGGGATCAAAAGAAAAACTCTATAGGAATACCATGGATTTTCTTAAAGATCACTGGGATTCGGAATATGAAAAAAGAGAGCCGGAGGCCCCTGCTCCTCTTATCAAAAAGGAAACAAAATATCTATACTTCCTGGCGCTCTCCTCAGATTCTACCGGACTCAGGGATCATCGGGGTCAAATCTGGTTTTGAAAAAATTCCCCGTTTTGTGAAAATTGATGCGGAAGGAAAGGAAAAGACCTTCCATATTCCCGGGATATTAAATTCAGGCAGGATAAATTATGCCGGTAAAAAGCTGGTTTGGGATGAGTATGTCCCTGATCCCCGCTGGACCAACCGAAGCTTTTCGAATATCTTTATCTATGATTTTGAAACAGACAAACACACTCAAATCAGCTTCCGTTCACGGTATTCTTCCCCAGCCCTTTCCTGTTCCGGCGATACAGTGGTTGCCGTGGAAACCAGTTTAAACAATGAATTCTTCCTTGTTTTTCTTAAAAATGACGGCAAATTTCTCGCTCGCATCCCTTCCCCTGGAAACAGGCAGTTGCAAGACCCTTCCTGGATGGAAAATACCGACAAAATCATATCGGTAGGCATAGATAAGGAAGGGAAGAAGCTGATGAGCTATGATATGGAAACGGGAAAATGGGAAATCCTCCTGAATAGCCGGAATGTCAACATAAGCGGTCCCGTGAGCTATAGCGGGCAGATAATTTTCCATGGTAGTTTTTCCGGTATCGATGAAATATATTCCCTTAATCTCTCTAAGAATCAATTATTTAAATTGACAAACTCCCGCTTCGGGGCTTTTCAACCAGATATTACGGATCAGGGAACAATTTGCTGGTCGTATTACACCAACCAGGGATACCGGCTTACGTCATCAAACATGCAGGAACAATTGAAAAACCCCTTCGATATCCCGGCAAAAATTACAGAGCAACCTTTTTTTAGTTATAGTGACATCCCCCTCCCAGTCCGGCAGCAGACATTATTTAGCGAAGAAAGAGGCAGAAATGACGAGCGATTCAACCCTTCTCGAAACGGAATTTAAAACCGGCCGATACAGTAAAATTTCCCACCTTTTCCGTCTTCATTCATGGGCTCCTTACTGGTTCGATTATAATAATCCCGATTTCGGCCATATTGAAGTGAGTCCCGGAGTGACTCTCCTTTCCCAAAATCTGCTAACTACGGCCGTTTCCTATCTCGCCTACGAATACAAGCAAAACGAGTCCTATATTCATGCCGGGATAACCTACAAAGGATGGTTTCCGGTCTTTGATTTATCAATGACCTGGGGAGGTGCCTCTCCAATAAACAGGTACCCAAGGGAGGATCCCCCAAATCCGGGAACTGACCTGCGGTATAGTCTCTTATCCTATATCCCCTTGAGATTTAACCATGGCAGGTGGATTTCAGGCATTCAGCCATCGGTCAGGCTGGGTTATAAAAAAACCTATTTTTATTATGAGGAGAAAGGGGGTTATAAACCGGGTATCATGCTGGTGGAGCCTCGCTTCTATGCTTATTACAGGCAAAGGACTTCCTACCTCGACTTACTCCCGCGATGGGGCGGATTAATAGACATCGGCAATACGGCTTCCCCTTTTGAAAATGAACAATTCGGGTCCATCTGGAATTTAAAATCGGCTCTGTACTTTCCCGGAATACGAAGGAATGACGGAATAAGGGCACAGTTTCAGGCGCAGCACCAGACGGGACCCGGGAGATACCTGTTTTCCAACAGCATCAATTTTCCGAGAGGATATAAAGGCTATACCTCCATTTCACTCTCCAGGGTCTCTGCCGATTATATGGCTCCCCTGGTCTATCCGGATCTCAACGTGTTTAATCTTCTTTATCTCAAAAGGATCCGAACTTCCCTGTTCGTCGATTATTTATACGGAAAAGATATTTACATGCCTGAGGACAATACATTCAGGAAAATAACCGGATCCTTCCTCTCCTCCGGCATAGAATTGGTTTTTGACTACCATCCATTCAGGATGCTCGTTCCCTTATCTACCGGAATCCGGGCCAGCTATCTTGAAAAGACCAACGATTTTGCCTTTGATCTTATTTTTTCTGTGGATTTGGGATTTTGAAAAAAAAACAATTTTTTAACCCGGGATTCGTATTAATTTAGCGTTTTTAATCATCCATCGTGAAGGACAGCCTGGAAGTCATCGAGCATTTAAGCAGAAAACCATTCTCCCTTAAGGATTTTATAAGGAAGAACATTAATGGAATTCTCGGAACCCTTATATTTCACATCATCCTGTTAATTGCCTTTTTAACCTTCAGGATGCAATCCTTCAAGACTATTCAGGATTTGCAGGTAAGTATTGAATTTCCGGAAGAAGCAGCCCTGGAAAATGAGGCTCCCGATGAAGAAGCTCTTATGCAGGAGCGATTTGAGCGTTTGCTCGAACAGCAGCTTCGAACCAGCAACCAGGCAGTAAATGAAGCCAGGAGTATCGATCAGAAAATTAGTACGGAAAACTATGTCCGGGACATTATGAACGATCTGGATGAAAACCGTTCCGAGGATTGGAAGAAACAGCATGAAGAGATGCTTAAGGCAATGAAAGATCCGGATTTTGTCCCGGAACAACAAAAGCCGGAGGAAAAAAGGGACACGAAGGAATTTGCCGGCCCCACCACGATAAACTATTCATTTAAAACTCCGCCTTACGATCGCAGGAAAATAAAACTGCCTGTACCGGTCTATCGTTGCAGAGGCGGCGGATTAGTGGAGGTTTCGATTTCGGTGGACAAATTCGGCAATGTTAATTCTGCGAAAGCGAAAGTCATTAATGCCTCTGTGGATCCTGATTGTCTGGCTGAAGTGGCAGAAAAGTATTCCAGGATGGCTGTTTTTGAAGGCGATTTATCTGCCCCGGAAAATCAACAGGGTACTATCAGCTATGAATTTATTGCACAATAGAGGCAGCTTCAGGGTTTTTTCACCATATGAGCATTTGCGTACAAGGCTATTTCAAGTGTCTCCTGGTCCTTCATGCATTTGAAATGTTTTTTTGGACATTCCCGGAAGCCTATTTTTGTACATGGCCGGCATGAAAGGCCTTTTACCTCACATATCCTCGAAGCCGGATCGGGCAAATAGGGAACCATCCCGAATTCAGGAATGGTATTGCCCCATATAGAGATTATCTTCTTTTTGTAAGCTGCGGCAATATGCATCATCCCGGTATCATGACTTATTACGAGGGATGAATTTTTAATAAGCCAGGCAGAAGTGTTCAGGCTGACTTTTCCCGTAAGGTCAAGTATATTTTTTTTCCTGCTCTGTTGCACAATCTCCATTGCTGACTGTTCATCTTCCTTTCCTCCCAAAAGTACGACGGGCAGTTTTAAGTTATTGCAGAGACTGGCAAGCTGCGTGGAAGGCATTTTTTTGGTGAAATGCTGTGCTCCAATGGCCATTGCAATATAATTATCCGGAATTTTTGGCAACAGCTTTTCCGATGGTCTGTCATTTTCTTCATCTATAAAATAGTCCAATCCCTTCCCATCATTAAATACATCAAAAAACTTTAATGTCTCCATGTACCGGTCCACAATATGCTTATCAGGCAATCTGTTCTTTTTTAAGTTGACCATAAGCCACTTTTCATAATTGATTTTATGAAAAGGAAAGGAAACCAATCGAAGCTGTCTTTTTATTCTTTCAGATCGAAAGTTAGAATGAAGGTCCACAATAAAATCTAAGTGCGAATAGCGTAATCCGTTTATAATTTTTCTTAGGTTTTGATCATAAAGCCACAATTTATCAATATAGGGATTGTTCGCGAGAATGGGTTCATACTGCTTTTTAGTCAGAAAATGAATTTCTGCCTCTGGCAGTTGATTTTTGAGGCAGCGTATTACCGGGGTTGTCAATACGATGTCCCCAATGGAACTAAAGCGTATGATGAGTATCTTCGGCATGAATTAGTTTTGTAAGGACTTGATAAAAATAAGGACGGCAAGCCAGACCTCGTTGCTGTAGGGGTTTTTGTTATTCAGCAATGCCACACCTCTTGTATTTGCTTTTACAGAAGGACGGTACAGGGTAAGAAGTTCGTTGTCCATCCCCTCGAATATTTCCAATAAATAGGGGATTTCATTCTCCGAGCCGGTAACGAAAAGTTTTTTATCAAAGCCGTTTGCCACCTCCTTAAGGCCAAAATAGGGCCTAAAAAACTCCCCCGGACTAAAAGCTAAAACTGCTGAAACATGGGCGTTTTCCCGTGCAGCTTTGATGCAGAGTCCCGCGGAAAAGGAGGAACCAAGCAATAATATGCTGCTGTCGCTCATTGTCCGGACAAATGCTATGGCTGCCAGAATATCCTTTTCAGAATCCTGGAGAGTATGGGATAATTTAGCCTCCTTCGCCCGCCAGGCGGTTTCGTTTTTTATGAACTTATGTTGGTCCCCATATCTCAGGTCGACCGCAAGGCAATTGAAATTCATTTTCACGAATCGTTGGGCTATTTCTTCCATTTCGCCTCTGGAAGAGCCTTCGGTATGAAAAAGAAGGATAAAAGGATTGGATTTTTTAGAAAAGTATTGGTCGGCTGTAACCAGCAAGCTATCGTTTGAAAGAAAATTAATCGTCGTTTTGCGGATAATCTGGGCATTAGAAATAATTGCCGTAAAGAGTAGAATCAAGGAAAGAAAAGATATCCTTAATGTTTCAGGAGACTTAACCTTTATCAGAAACTTCAGCAAGGATAATAATATTATTCGCTTTGGCTTCCAAAACCCCACCCTCAATCTCATAATAAGTTTTGCGTCCTTCATCATTTTCTATCTTTATGCTACCCTCATCAAGAGTAGAGATAATCGGGGCATGATTATTAAGGATCTCAAAAGAACCCTTACTACCTGGAACCTGTACCAGCTTCACCTCGCCGGAAAACAATTTCTTCTCAGGGGTGATTATCTCTAAATACATAATTATACTATTAAGCGAGTAAAAAGGTTACCCATCCATTTAGAATAGCAACCTGAATTCGATCGTATTAGTTTGTTGCTGCAAGCAATTTTTCACCCTTGGCGATCGCCTCCTCGATGGTGCCCACAAGGTTGAATGATGCTTCCGGATATTTATCCACTTCTCCCTCCATAATCATATTAAAGCCTTTAATGGCATCTTCTATGGACACCAGCGTTCCGGGAATTCCGGTAAACTGCTCTGCAACATGGAATGGCTGGGAAAGAAAACGCTGAACCCTTCTTGCTCGGTGAACGACCAGTTTATCCTCTTCTGAAAGTTCATCCATTCCCAGAATGGCAATGATATCCTGAAGTTCATTATTTCTCTGCAAAAGTTCCTTAACCCTTTGAGCGGTATTGTAATGCAGGTGGCCGACAATTTCAGGAGTAAGGATGCGTGAGGTGGAATCGAGAGGATCTACTGCGGGATAGATTCCCAGTGATGCAATCTTACGGCTTAGGGTGGTGTTGGCATCCAAATGTGCGAAGGTGGTAGCAGGCGCCGGGTCGGTAAGGTCATCGGCAGGCACGTAGATAGCCTGGACTGAAGTAATTGACCCTCTCTTTGTTGAGGTGATCCGTTCCTGCATCAGTCCCATCTCCGTGGCTAAAGTAGGCTGATAACCCACCGCTGAAGGCATGCGGCCGAGGAGTGCAGACACCTCCGATCCTGCCTGGGTAAAACGGAAAATATTGTCCACAAAGAAAAGAATATCTCTTCCACCGCTCTCTTCATCGCCATCGCGGAAAGCTTCCGCTACCGTCAGACCGGAAAGAGCGACGGTAGCACGGGCTCCGGGAGGTTCGTTCATCTGTCCGAATACGAGGGTAGCCTGAGATTCCTTCAATTGCTCCCTGTCCAGTAAACTCAAGTCCCACCCACCGGCTTCCATATCTTTGAGGAAGGATTCACCATATTTGATAACTCCCGATTCGATCATTTCCCGCAGAAGGTCATTCCCTTCCCTGGTCCTTTCACCAACTCCGGCAAATACTGATAAACCTGAATACCTTTTGGCGATATTGTTGATAAGCTCCATGATGATGACGGTTTTTCCAACTCCGGCACCCCCAAACAAGCCAATTTTTCCACCCTTCATATAGGGTTCAAGCAGATCAATAACTTTGATCCCTGTAAAAAGAATCTCCGTGTCTGTAGAAAGATCTTCAAGGTTTGGAGCTTCATTATGAACCGGATAACCGCCTTCCTTTTCGATTGGGCCAATGCCATCTATAGATTCTCCAATCACATTCAGCAAACGTCCCCGAACCTTTTCCCCAACGGGCATGGTAATCGGATTTCCTTGGGAAACTACTTTCATCCCCCTACGCAGTCCATCGGTCGAGTCCATTGAAATGGTACGGACGGTATGTTCCCCGATATGCTGCTGGCACTCCACGATCAGCGTAGATCCGTCGGGCCTTTCAATGCTTAGAGCATCATGAATATAGGGTAACTCCGAGCCGGATTTTTCAAAACTTACGTCAACCACAGGTCCGATAACCTGTATAATTTCTCCTGTGTTTTCAGCCATTTAATAATGAATAATTAAAATGTTTTTCATATTAAGCTGACAAATTTAGTATTTTTTGCAGAATATGTATAATCAAAAAAATATTTGCTGATTAATCTTTTACAATCACTATCTTGCCGCTTTAAAAAATTATAATGACCAAAAACTGTCTCCTCCTCCCTCTGTTATTGTGTTCATTATCCCTATATTCTCAACCTGAGAGGGTTACAGGTGGACTCTCTTTTTCCAGCGGGTTGGATTTTAATGGATTAGAAACGGGAACCCCCGGCTTTTTCGGGAAAGTACATCTGAAGTTTATTGAAAAAGTGTATGTTGTTCCTTCCCTGACTGTTTTTTATCCCAAAGAACGCGATAATCAAATACTCCGTATCAGAAATTATATGTTCCAGGCCGATCTGGATTTTCAACATGTGCTGGTTTATAACAAAGATTTGCTGCTTTCGGGTTTTGCGGGGATAAACGGCACCAGCATTATATCAAAAGTTACGGAACTGGAACCTGGGGGTGCAAGAGGAAGGGATGACGATTCCCATTTTAAACCCGGAATAAATGTTGGAGCATGTTTGGATATGTTTGTGAACGATTCGTTCAATGGATCAATTTCCGCCAAATACCTCCTTGGTGGCTGGAAACAATTTATCCTTCAGGCTGGTGTTTCATATTACTTTAATGGAACCCACAGAAAAAGCTGGTAATAAATCTGATTTATCCCTTAACTTTATAAAGTAAAAGTTTCGATCTGATTCATGAATTATCTCGACATCATCCTTGCCATCCCCCTGTTGTGGGCAATTTTCCAGGGCTTTAGAAAAGGACTGATTTTTTCGGTAGCTTCCTTACTGGCATTGATACTCGCGGTCTATGGAAGTATCCATTACTCCGGACTACTTAGAACCCATGTCAATAACATGCTCCATCCCGACGAGCGCTATCTATCTGTCCTGACTTTTTCCTTATGCTTCATTTTTATAGTAATCATTGTTTATGTGGTAGCCTGGTTAGCCGACAGATTGATAAAAGCTGTAGCCCTGGGTATTGTGAACCGATTGGCTGGCGTGATATTCAATATTATTAAAGTGGCATTTATACTGAGTATCCTGCTGAGTATCCTTTCGGCCCTGGACAGGTTTAATACCCTGATCGCAGAGAAAACCAGGGAAGAATCTATCCTCTATAAACCTATAGCCTCCTTCGCCCCGTCTGTATTTCCCTATCTGAATTTTTCGGGGAAAGGGTTATGGAAAAACCATTGGAAAATTGAAAAGCCTGAGAGAGAGGAGAATAAAACTTTTGAGGAAAATCCCGGAAAAATGATATGATCAGGGGGATTAACGACTAATTGCTATCTTTGGAAAAAATTTTGAATAATGAGTTTTGTTGAAGAGTTAAAGTGGCGTGGAATGATCCACGATATTATGCCGGGTACGGAAGAACAACTGGCCAAAGGGATGGTCAGTGGTTATGTCGGAATAGACCCTACCGCGGATTCCTTGCATATTGGCCATTTAGTCGGGGTAATGATGCTGAAACATTTTCAGATTGCCGGACATAAACCCATTGCTTTGGTTGGAGGAGCCACTGGAATGATAGGCGATCCATCGGGTAAATCAGCAGAGAGAAATCTTCTGGATGAAGAGACCCTGAACCATAACGTTGAATGCCTTAAAAAACAACTTGCCCTGTTTCTGGATTTCAATTCGGGAAAAGCAAACTCAGCCTCAATCGTTAATAATTACGATTGGATGAAGCCATATTCCTTCCTGGGATTTATCCGTGATATCGGAAAGCATATCACAGTAAATTACATGATGGCCAAAGATTCAGTTAAAAAAAGGCTTTCCTCCGATAATTCCCAGGGATTGTCCTTCACGGAATTTACCTATCAGCTTGTTCAGGGGTACGACTTTCTTCACTTATACCGGACCATGAACTGTAAGCTCCAGATGGGGGGTTCAGACCAATGGGGTAATATTGTTACCGGGACCGAATTGATCCGCCGGATCGAAAATGGAGAGGCCTTCGCATTAACCTGCCCACTTATCACCAAGGCTGATGGAGGGAAGTTCGGAAAAACTGAAAGCGGGAATGTATGGCTGGATCCAAGTAAAACCAGCCCCTATGCTTTTTACCAATTCTGGTTGAACGTATCTGATCCCGATGCAGAAAAATACATTAAAATCTTCACCCTCCTTGGGAATGAGGAGATTCAGGCCCTGGTGGCCAAACATAATGAAGCTCCCCACCTGCGTACTTTACAGAAAGTATTGGCCCGGGAAATTACCCTAATGGTCCATTCCAGGGAAGAATTTGAACTCGCCATGAAAGCCTCTGACATCCTTTTTGGGGAGGGTCTTACAGATGCCCTGGAGACTATTCGGGAGGATGTTTTTCTTTCGGTATTTGAAGGGGTACCTCAGTTCGAAATTCCTTCGGCGAATATAGAAACAGAAGTACTTTCCCTTTTAACGGAAGAAACACCTGTTTTTGCCTCCAGGGGAGAATTAAGGCGCCTTATACAAGGAGGGGGAGTAAGCATAAACAAAATCAAGGTTTCCGACCCTGCCCGGCTTATTTCAAAGAAGGATTTCATTAAAGGTAAATACCTGATCGTCCAAAAGGGAAGAAAAAATTATTTTCTGATACGGGTTAAACACTAATCATCTAATCATAAACAAATGTCCAGAAAAAAACACGCATACAGTTTCAATTCTGTTGACCTGCTTATATATATGTGGGACAAGAGGAGTATATTAATTATAGTAAGTGTATTCGCAGCAGTATTATCGATTATTGTATCGTTTCAGATAACCCCCATGTTCAAGTCGACGGTGGTGATGTTTCCCACTACAGATGCCTCGGTCTCCAAATCCCTCATATTTGGAGGAATTTCCAACCAGGCAAGTTTATATGCCTTCGGGGAAGAGGAACAAGCCGAACAATTGTTACAAATCCTCAATTCTGACCGGATCAGGGACCGGATTATTGCAAAGTATAACTTAATGGAGCATTATGAAATTGAGTCCGGTACTAAATTTCCTTACACGCACCTTTATGAGATGTATAATTCCAATATATCATTTCGTCCGACTGAATTTATGTCCATAAAGGTTGAGGTGATGGATAAGGATCCGCAAATGGCAGCCGATATAGCCAACGATATCGCTTCTTTAGTCGATACAGTGTATAATGAAATTAAAATGGAGCGAGCCCAAGAGGCACTCAAAATCGTTGAACAGCAGTACATTCTTACTGAACAAAAAGTACTTCAGCTAAAGGATTCTCTTGCCATAATGGGAAAACTGGGAGTAAGTTCGTATGGTTCTCAGATTGACAGATATTCGGAAGGTTATTCATACGCTCTTAAAGAAGGTCAGATTGAAAATGCCCGGGCGCTGGAAAAGAAGATTAATCAAATATCAGGATATAGCGGGACCTATTTCTCATTGATGAACCGGCTGAATACAGAGAGTGATCTGCGGGCTTCATTGAAAATTCGTATGATAGAAGCTCAAATAGAAACAAACAGTACCCTTTCCCACAGGTTTTTGGTAGACAAGGCACAGGTAGCCGAGAAAAAGTCCTATCCGAAGAAATCACTCATTGTAGTCATCTCAACCCTTTCGGCATTTTTGATTACCCTATTATTTCTCATTGTCAATGACAACCTTCACCGGAGGTTAGATTACAAAAAAAGATGATTTCGGAATTCATCAGGGACAACAAGACAATCGTCTGGGTATGGGCACTTTCATTATTATTTGTGCTTGTAAATGCGGTTTTTGTGCTATTTGGCATATTTACCCTCCCGATCCTGCCGGTTGCATTGTTGCTGGTGATGTTGGCTTTCTTTCGAATGGACAAAATTCTTTTGCTCATACTTTTTTTTGTTCCCCTTTCTATTCCCCTGAGCTTTATTTCCAAAGAGCTGCCGGTAGATTTATCGCTTCCTAGCGAGCCTTTGCTCGCCCTCGTCATGTTCATTTTTTTCCTGAAATACATGACTGGGTGAGCGAATGGACATTCGTATCCTCAGGCATCCGGTGACCCTTGCCATTTACTTCAACCTTGCATGGTTATTTATTACTACTCTAACCAGTTCCGATATCCTGGTTTCTTTTAAATTTATCATCGCCCGATTATGGTTCCTGACCAGTTTTTATTTTTTGGGCAGTATTTTGTTTAAAAGATTCGGAAACATTACCGCGTATCTATGGATGTATATACTCAGCTTTAGTGTCGTTATTGCCTATACATTGATCCGTCATGCAGGTTATGGTCTTGAAAGTCAGGTGATGGCCCATTCCGTGATGAAGCCCTTTTATAACGACCATACCTCTTACGGTGCAGTACTCGCCCTTCTTATCCCCGTCCTGATAGGGTTATTTATGAATATAAAAGCCTCCAATGAGAGGCAACGGATCCTGATGATAGTTCTGACAGGCTATTTTCTATTTGCCATTATCTTCTCCTATACGCGGGCTGCATGGCTTAGCCTGATCATCGCCGGGGGAGTTTGGGTAATTATCCGTTTTAAAATACCATTTCGACTGGTGGTCCTGTTATTGGTGGTTTTTGCGGGCCTCTTTTTTGCTTTGCGCCCCCAAATTCTAATGAACCTGGAGAAAAACAGGCAACAAAGTTCAGGGAATATCTCAGAGCATATTCAGTCCATGACCAATGTGTCCACGGACCAGTCAAATCTTGAAAGGATCAATCGCTGGAATAGTGCCATAAGGATGTGGAAGGAAAAACCTTTGTTTGGTTTTGGTCCAGGCACCTATCAGTTTTTTTATGCCCCTTACCAGCGCGCCCGTGAAAAAACAGAAATAAGTACTGACTTCGGCAATAGGGGGAATGCCCATAGTGAATATCTTGGCCCGCTTGCCGAATCGGGCATTTTGGGTATGGTCAGTATGTTACTGATCTTGTTTACCACGATTATGACGGGCCTGAGGGTCTATTTTCACTCAAAAAGAAAAAAAATAAAAAACCTCTCCCTGGCTCTCCTTATAGCCCTGATCACCTATTATATCCATGGTTTCATGAACAATTTCCTGGATACCGACAAAGTCTCGGCCCTGTTTTGGGGATTCACTTCCATGTTGGTAGCTATGGACATTTACCATAAAGAGAGAAAAGTTCCTGCGTCCCATGGAAACTGGAAAGAAGTGTAAGGGCTCACTCCGCTGAAAATTCGAAACCAAGAATAGAAATATCATCGAATATCGAGCTGTTTCCTTCGAGGATATTAAGGTGGCTTATTATACTGTTGATATTTCGCTCAATGCTATCGCCGTTGGCCACTTCTGCTTCAATAAAACCGGTTCCAAATCCAACCCCGTCACCTTCGATGAGTTCGACCAGCCCGTCGGTATAGCATAATATTTTTGTTCGGTTCTTAAGTTCCAGAACAGTTTTAATGGTAAAGGGCAGTTTATCAAGCATCCCGATACCCACGGAGCCATTTTTGAGCAGTGAGAGCTTTTTCGTCACCATATCGTAGGCAAGCGGAGGATTATGCCCGGAATTAATGAACTGGAGCTTTCTTGTTTTGTAGGAATATCTGCCAATAAAAAGGGTAATAAACTTTTCTCCGTTAGCACTTTTCAGCACTCGCTCGTTAAGCCGGGAAACCAGCTCTTCCAATTTAATATCCTTTGTGAACAGAGCCCTGAGATTCGCCTGAAAATTGGACATTAAAATGGCAGCAGAGATTCCTTTCCCGGAAACATCCGCGATACAAAATCCAAATTCTTCATTTGAGAGTTCAACTACATCGTAATAATCCCCACCAACATCATAATGAGGATGGTAAAATGATTTAATCTGAACATGTTCATTGGAGGGGAGGCTTTCTTTCGAAGGAATAAGCATATTCTGCATCTTTGAAGCCAGTTCAAGTTCCCTCTTTAAAGCCACCTGCCTCAGGCTTTCATCATAGAGTCGGATATTCTCAATGGCTACCACCAGAATATTGGAAAGAGTCTGGATAAAACGCAAATGCTTGATAATAGGGCTAACCCCCTCGCTCTCCTCATCGATGTCACCAATAAGCACATAGGCAATAGGTTTGTCTTTATGGATTACAGGAATAATGATATCTACATCTCCGGCAAGGAGGGAAAGATCGTTTAATACGCTAACCGGGGAAATCTCCCTTAAATCAATCAAATCCCTCTCCACCTGGATATTTCTTTCAATTTGTTTATTAAACCCGGTATTGAGAAGGGTTTCCCAACTTTCATTCAACTTGAATATCAGGATTTTTTCAATTTCGAGGTCTTCTTTAAGAATTTTCTCATATTTATGAAGCAAATCGAAAACAGGGAGATTCTCGTTAATAGCCATGGTGATTTCAAGCAAAGCATTGAGCTTGAAATTGGACATCAACAAACGCCGGTTTTTAGAGACGAATCTTTCTTCCATAAAAAAACCTTATCTGGGGTAAAGATAAGGAATTTTCCATAAGTTTCCTGGTTAAAATCAGTCTTTAACCCGTTCAGAATAGGATCGGTCCCTGGTATCTACTTTGATCTTTTCTCCCTGATTAATAAATATGGGAACCATGATCTCCGCGCCTGTTTCCAGGGTGGCCGGTTTAAGTGCCGTACTCGATGAAGTATCCCCCCGCATTCCCGGTTCGGAATAGGTAATTTCAAGGTTAACAAATGGCGGGAGTTCTACTGATAAGGGGGTTTCAGTATCAGCGTGGTAAACAATCTCTACCTCCTGGCCCTCTTTATAGAGGTCTTTGTTTTCCACCATGGAGGATTCAATGGAGAGTTGTTCGAATGTTTCGAGGTGCATAAAATGAAACCCCAGGTCATCAGTATACAAAAACTGATAAGGTCGGCGTTCTACCCTGGCAGTATTCACTTTAACCCCGGAATTAAAGGTATTCTCAATGACTTTTCCGGTCGTAAGGCTTTTGAGCTTCGTCCTGACAAACGCCCCCCCTTTACCTGGTTTTACATGTTGAAATTGCACGATGGTAAACAGGTCATTGTTGAACTCGATACACATTCCATTTTTGAAATCTGATGTGTTTGCCATAAAATAATTTTTTCACTAAATTAAAAAGCTCTGCAAAATAATGAAAAATCTTCAGGCTATGCAAGGTTCAAAAAACAAAATTCGAATTTTTAGTTGACTTACCTCTTTTAGTTGTGCTCCAGGCCGTTAAATCCGGAATCAATATTTAAGTCCGCTGTATTCAATCAGATCACATTTGATAGAGCCGACCTTCAGATCGAACTTAACGCGGATTGGCACATGATTGAAATCGTTGGATAACCAGATCGTCATGTCGTCTTCATTAGTAAAAATCCGACCTGGTTCCACGAATGGCACCAGTTTGATACAATTATAAGTACCCATCCGGGTATTTACCATCTCTGTTCCCCGATAGCGCATGTCGAATGGGAATATTTCATTATCAAAAAAGGTGTTTATTCGAATGATATCCCCCTCTTTCAGCGTTTTGTATTCCAGATTCCTGATGTAATGAAAAACCGAAATCATGTCCCTGACATCGGAAGGTACCTGGAAAGTATCCTTCTTAATATTGACGACATAGTTCTCGCTGTGGAAATATTGCACTACGTTATATTTCTTATATTTTCCTTCTGTAATATCGCGGATGGATTTATAGGGAAGAATACTTACCGGATCGAAGAAAGCCTGGTATTCATCCCTTACTTTATAAAGTTTATCGGCTAACCCAATGGTTTTTGCTTTCATCTTCGAATGGTATACATTTTTCCCTTGGAAACTGACCATTTTTATTTCTGCTTCAACCACCCCGCCATCAATGGGACCATAATAGAGAATAAATTTGAGCTTTTCACCATTCTGAAAATGATTATCATCCGGTTGGGAAAAAGTTTTTAATGGAAGAAGTGAAAAAAGAAAAATTAGATAGGTAATTCTCATATTTATCAGATTTAAAATTGACCCTCCCAGAGTTTATCGAACAAGCCATTTAAAGTTGTTGGCCGGGAGGATTAGCAACTATAATCCAATCTAACCAAATATCATGCCTCATTTATAGCATCTTGTTTTTTGGAATGGTAGCCACAAAGTCTTTTAAATAAAATGGCTCAAAGTAGGCAATATCTGCAAAACTCCTCTCCCTGTATTTGGAATAGGCCATAGAAACCATTGCTTTTGCTGAAATGGAGAACTCTTCATCGATCAGGATCCTCCTCTTTTTTAATATATCCCTGCATTTCAATGCCCCGTCGCCGAATAAAATCAGGTTTCTATCATCCTTAACCTCAGAAAAACTGTCATGCTCAATAATTTCCGCTTTGGTTTTACGGTATTCGGAAAGATTATGGTTATAAATGGCCGAATAGACTTCCATCCTGCGGGCATCAATCATGGGGCATAACAGGCTCTTCGAATTTATCCTATCGGGGTTCCCGTCAATATATCCCTTCGCCATGACAAGCAGTGTAGGCAATGAGATCAAAGGTTTTGAAATTCCGTAAGCGATTCCCTTGGCCGTGGACACACCGATTCTTAAACCCGTGTATGAACCAGGCCCCTCTGTGAAGGCCACGGCATCAAGATCGCTTGCTTTCAGGGAATTCTCTCTTAACATCTCATCGATAAAAGTGGCAAGGAGAAGTGCGTGGTTCTTCCCCTCCCTGCTTTCCCTGAATGAGATTATATTTGTATCTTCACTTAGTGCAACAGAACATATGGCTGTGGAAGTATCAAAACTGAGGATTTTAACCATTGATCAGGGAACTTAGCTTACTTCTTTTTATCATTCGAAAAAAGATCCTTTCTATCAACAATCTCGATCAATGTATTGTTTTTTAATTTCTTTGAAACAGCGGAATAGGGTTCAGTGATTATTTTGGAATCTTCATTCAATCCGGATACTACCTCGATATATTTATCATCCTGTATACCAGTCTCGATCTGCACCAGTTTCGCAGTATCAGCTTGAGCGATAAAAACCACCACAATCTCTTCTTTATCGGGGATCGGCTCCTGCGTGTCCAGCCGGGTTGTGTCATTGATCGAACCGGATGTATCAGGTCTGGTTGTCACGGCCTGAATCGGGATAGAATAGATATCCATTTTCCTGGATGTCTGGATATCGGCAGTAGCAGACATTCCGGGCCGAAAAGGATTAATCTTTTTTTCTTCCAGAAGGTCTTTATAGGAATCTTTCAATAAAAGGATTTTCACGTTAAAATTGGTAACCTGATCTGTAGCCAGCCCCGTAGTATTAGCCGAGATCGGAATTTCTGTAACAATCCCCTTGAATTTTCTTCCAAGGTATGCATCCACCTCAACCAGAGCCGTATCAAGATAAGCTACCCTAACAATATCATTTTCATTAACTTCAACCTCAACTTCCATTCGATCAAGATCAGCGATCCGAAGCAATTCGGTACCGGTCATAAGTTCTGTTCCGACCACCCTTTCACCCAATTCAATATTGAGCATGGATACCGTACCGGACATTGGGGCATAAATGGAAGTTTTCCTTAAATTTTCCTCTGCTTCCCGTAAGGAGGCTTCTGCACTGGCAACGGAATACTCTGAGGCTTCTTTTTCGGCCATGGCGGTATTGAAGCTCGTTTCGGCCAGCTCATATTCGGCTTCCGATATTGCTTTCTGCTCCCATAATTTCTTTTTGCGGTTAAATTCAAGTTGAGCCTGATCCAGTTGTGCCTCTGACTGGGTAAGTCGTGCCTTGGTTGAATTTAGGGTCGCTTCGATCCTGTTGAGAACAGAAATATAATTGTCTGGTTTGATCTTTAGCAATAACTGACCTTTCCCGACAACATCCCCTTCTTTAACATACAGCTCAACGATCTCTCCCGAAACGTCAGGACTTAGTTTGACCTCAGTCTCCGGCTGTATTTTTCCATTGGCGGTAATAATTTCGATTATATCTCTCTTCTCCCCCTTTTCAACTGCCACTTCAATTCGATATTCACTTCCAAACCACCCTTTTTTCTTGCCAACAATTAATACAACGATTGCCAATACTATAAAAACTAAGGAGTAGCTAACGATTTTTTTGGATTTCATTTTTTTATGTTTGTCAAAAATTTAAGCTTATTTCTTTGCCCCGGTAAAAATTAAGTACGCTGATCTTGAATATATAATCGTATTTTGCTTTTAGCAATTCAGAACGGGATGAGGTAAGTTGATTTTGGGCAATATTGAAATCAACCGCATTAACCAATCCGACCTCATACTTATCATTGGTGTATTTGAAAGATTCCTCCATGGAGGTGACCGCTTTTTCTGAAGCATAAAATTTCTTGTAGGCGGCCAGGGCATCAGTATAGGCCTGCTGAATCTCCTTGTAAAGCGCTTTTTGTCTGTTTTCAACTTCAAGCTGGTTGCTCTCCACAAGAAGATTGGCATTATCGATGTTCGTTTTGATTTGCAGGTTTGAGAATATGGGAATAGACAGATTTGCAAAGAGACTGAGGCTGGCATTATCACTAAACTGAGTGCCAATCGGATAGGAACTGTATTCAGGTATTTGTGTGGTGGTTGTTACTGGTTCACCTCCTGCGGTAGTACCAATAGTAATGGTCTCGGTAGAGGTACCGGTAACTTGCTGCCTTATATCGCTATAGCCTGTTCCGTATTGTCCTGACAGGCTCAATCGGGGACTCCTCGTGCCTTTGGCGATTTTAAGCCCGGTTTCAGCACTTTGCAATTGATACTGAGCCCCCTTTATTTCAGGCATGTTAAGCAAAGCGTCATTATATATTTCCTGAACGCTGGTAAGGATTTCCTTCTCGGGGATAGATTTTATTTCCGGGATAACGATCTTCAGGCTTCCGGCTGAATCAAGCTCAAGCAATTGAGAAAGGGTTAGATAGGATAGATTAAGGCTATTTTCTGCGCTAATAAGGGTCACCTCATCGGCAGCCAGCTGGGATTGCATTTCAAGATAATTTCCATGCGCTACACTTCCGGCGTCAACAAGGATCTTGGTCCGGTCAACCTGCTGGGAGGTGACTGACATTTGTTCCCTGGCCACATTGAGCAACTCTTCGCTAAACAGGATCTGGAGATAGGCAGCAGCCACGCTCAGGGAAATATCGTTTTTAAATTTTTCCAGGTCCTGCAGGGAGGCCAAAAGATTTAGCCTGTTTTGACCAATCACATTCCATTTCTGTAAACCGCTAAAGAGGACGACGGAGGAGCTAAGGTTCATATTTATGGACTGGACGGTCTGATTATTTGTGAACTCGTATGTTGTCTGATCGAGTGCCCTACCGAAAGAGACCCCGTAAGAGCCTCCGGCATTCAGATTAGGGAACAATTCCGCCCTTGATTGCTCGTAACTGTTTTCCTGATATATTGTATTGATCTTTTGCTGCTTTATCTGGATATTATGTTCAAGGGCGTAGGCCACACATTTTTCCAGGCTCCAGGCTTGCTGGGCATCCATGGGGATAGTCCATATAGAAGCGAGAAACAAGAAGGCAGTTTTTATTATCAGTTTTTGCATGCCATGTAGGAATTTTGTTTTTTATCTTTGGGGAGAATTTTTGGAAATTGAATTTTAAAGAATATTCAGAATTAAAAACATAAAGATAATTATTTATGCTTATCAAGGCACAAAATGCATAAAAAAACCCTCGTTTTTACCGGGAAATTGGGAGAAATAACAATTGTCCGGCGAATTGGATTAAGGCGGTTAACCATACGGGTTAATCGGAAGGCAGAGGTTAGTATCAGTATTCCATACCATGTTACACTCCGGAGGGCGGAACAGTTTTTAATGGAAAAATCAAACTGGATTATTCAGACCAGGGAGAGGATTATCCGTTCATGGCCAGAAGTCAGAATATACCGGGTTGATGAAATCATCCAAACACGTTTTCATACTATGAAAATAGCCGAAGCAACCATAGAACGCTCTAAACTTAAATTTATAGAGGGGGAAGCTTCCATTTTCATCCCAAAGCATTTAAATATTGATCACATTGATATTCAGGATAGGATCCGTAAGGGAATAATTGAAACCTACCGGAGGGAAGCCCATGGATATCTTCTTCCCAGGTTAAAAGAGCTGGCCATCCAACATGATTTCAAATTTGGGGGTGTCCGGGTAAAAAACATGAAAAGTCGCTGGGGAAGCTGTTCTTCCAGAAATAATATCAACCTGAACCTGCACCTCATACGATTGCCGGATCAATTTATCGACTATGTACTTATTCATGAACTTGTCCATACTGTTCATAAAAATCACGGGACAGAATTCTGGAAAACCCTGGAAAAACATTGTCCGGGAGCCAGGCAATTATCTAAGCAAATGAAAAAGTACTCGATATTGCCCATCATGGAAAATTTGGATCTCCTGTTCGACAGAAAACTATCCGGAAAACCGGAAGAATTACAGAATAATTAATATTCCCTTCAGGAACATACCATCACCTTATGCTCATTGAGTTCCCCGTCGATTAAATGATCGATGGAATCCATAAATTCCCGGGCTTTTTGCTTACCAAAAATATTGATGAATTCCTTCGAAATAAATTCTTTCCCAGTCTCCTGCCAATCATTCAGATTGATTTGCGGAAAGAGACCGCGGTCTGCCTTATCCATATATCTTTTGAGTGGGCTTAATCTTGAATGGAAGGCCAATAGCGCTTTTATTTCAAGCTTTAAAGAGGGACTCAACTGGTTTTCGAGATATTTAATTTCGCTCGGAAGAACCTCATAGGTTGTCTCATAAAATTCGCAAAAATTCGTATTCCAATTGATATAATGGATAAAAAAATTACTGAGCTTAAATAATCTCCTGTTAACCACACTTTTGGTCGATTCGGTAAAGAGTTGATTCAGCTCATTACGATATTTTTTCAGCACGGCTTCTTGCACGATATTAAAAACCCCCCTAAGGTGAAGGTCATAGAAGTTTCCAAATTTTGAGAGGCTGTAGGGGAGGCCTCTTCTGTCCCGGACAAAAAGAAGGATGTCGGTAATGATTTTAATTTCATCCAACAGGAGACTAGATAAGGGGAAAATATTTTTGATCCGAATCTCTTTTAGTATATCGGAGGTAAAATACCCTTCATCCAAAAGGTCACAATCTGACTTTTCACAAAATACTTTTTCGGTATAACTTCTGTAAGGCCTCAGGTTGGCTGATATCCTGCTCTTCAACTGCGCCCGCTTGCCTTTTGAAATTATCTGGACATAGAGAGGGTAAAACTGTTTCTCCCCTTTATGAACAGGCTTTGCCCGGCAATTCAGATAGTGTTTGACTGTTATTTTTCCCTTGTGCACAGGATTGATTTTGAGGAACCTAAAGTAAATAAAACGTTTTATTAAAACAAGCATTCAATATAAATATGTTTTTGCGTTAACGAGGGGATTACCTATTTTTACACCATTCAATAACCTGATCAAGAATGCTGAATAAAGAAAATATAGCAATCCTTTTATTTTCCTGTCCTGATCGCAAAAGCCTTGTTGCCAGAATTTCGGCTTTTATTTCCGACAACGGGGGGAACATCATTAATCTGAATGAGTATGTAGATACACTGGAAGGGATTTTTTTTCTAAGAGTTTCCTGGTCGATGGATGGTTTCCACCTCCCTGAAAACAGGTTTCGCGAAGTTTTCCAAAAGCTGGCAGAAGAAACCCAAGCTAATTATCAGGTTTATTTTTCTCATCATAAGCTACGGATGGCCCTTTTCGTCTCCAAGTATGATCATTGTCTCAGGGATATTCTCTGGCGACAGGGGATGGGCGAGTTCAACCTGGAATTTCCCCTTATAATCTCCAATTCCGACGAACTAAAGACAATTGGGGACAGGTATGGCATTCCCTGGCATACATTTGAAATTAATGCTGAAAACAAAAGTGCCCAGGAAAGTAAAGAACTGGAAGTGTTAAAAGATTATAAGATTGAAGGCATCGTCCTGGCGAGATATATGCAGATCCTCAGCCCAAACCTGATTAATGCTTTCACCAATAACATTATCAATATCCATCACTCCTTTCTCCCTGCTTTTGTTGGACGGAATCCCTATCGCCAGGCCTATGAAAGAGGAGTAAAAATAATCGGAGCAACCAGTCATTATGTCACAGCCCAATTAGACGAGGGTCCTATTATTAGCCAGGATATTGCCGCAATCAGCCATAAAGATTCCATCGAGGATCTGACACGAAAGGGAAGGGACCTTGAACGCCTGGTGCTTGCCAAAGCGGTTAGACTGCATGCAGAACACAGGATACTTGTACATGGGGAAAAGACAATTGTGTTTGACTAAAACTAAAATAATGAAAGATATTAAAGGGACACAAACTGAAAAAGAACTCATCAAGATTTTTGCCTCAGAGACCATCGCGGCATTCAAATACGAATGGTATGCAAAGGTGGCAAAAAAAGAGGGTTATGAGGAGATCGCCACTGCATTCCTGAAAACTTCAGCTCAGGAAAAATCGCACGCAAAAAGGTTTTCCAGATGTCTAAAAAATGGTGAAGTAACTATAGATGCTTCATTTTCATCCATCTCAGTTGGCATTACTATCGACAATCTCAAATCTGCCATCGAAGAGGAACACAGGGAATGCTCGGAGGAGTACCCCTCCTGCGCATTAACCGCCCAAGAGGAGGGCTTTCCGGAGATTGCTGCGATTTTCAGGTTGATTGCCAATGCAGAACATACCCATGAGCAAAGGTTTAAAAACCTTTACAACAGACTTCAGGACAATTCATTCTTCCAGAGTATGGAAGAAACGGCATGGGAATGCACCAAATGCGGATATGTCCATGTAGGGAAAACGCCACCTGAAACTTGCCCCGCCTGCTTACACCCGAGAGGCTATTTTGAGGAAGCAAAAGAATTTATTTAAACATAATCCTTTATCCGGCGTTATTCAAGATTAAGCGGATGGGCTCAAAAAAGCAAAAAATAAATAATTTATTATGGAAAAATACCTAAGCACTGAGTTTTGGGGAGACTTTTACAGGAAAATTGCAAACTGGGTAATAACCGATCTCCCTTCACTGATCATTCTTCTGGTCTTAATATTTGTAGCCTTGCGATTTGCCCGAATTCTGGTTAGCCGTCTGAAAAAAATACTCAAAAAACGGCACCAGGATGAGGAGGGACACGCAGATCTTGAAGCTGAGAAAAGGATTAATACCCTTATGGGGATCGTTGCAGGCATCCTCATCATTTTTATATGGGCTACCTTTTTTATGATCTTCATGAACAAAATTGGCATAAATATCGGACCATTGCTCGCCAGTGCTGGTATACTTGGACTTGCTATTGGGTTTGGTGCTCAGGAACTCGTCAGGGACTTTATTACTGGTTTTTTTATTCTTCTCGAAGACCAGGTGCGTACCGGGGATGTTGCTATAATTAACGGGACAGGTGGACTGGTAGAACGTATTGAACTCAGGACCATCAGACTCAGAGACCTTTCGGGGGTCGTGCATATTTTCCAGAATGGAAAAATTAATACCTTATCCAATATGACAAAGACCTGGTCAGCCATGGTTTTCGAAATTGGAGTTGCCTATAAAGAGGATATTGACAAAGTGATAAGCCTTATAAAGGAGGTGGGAGCAGACCTGAAAAAGGATGAGGCGTTCACTGGAAAAATAAACGAGGATATAGAAGTTTTCGGTGTTGATAGCTTTGGCGACAGTGCTGTCGTTATAAAAGCCCGTCTGAAAACCACTCCAGGTGATCAGTGGTCTACTGGCCGTGAATTCCGCAGGCGGCTGAAAATGGTCTTTGACGAAAACCGTATTGAAATACCATTCCCTCACAGAACCATTTATTGGGGAGAAGAAATCACCCCTCTGGAACTAAAAGTGGATGATAAAGGATTGCAGGAGAAAAAGAAATAAATCAATAGCTGGAACTATGTTTAATATCCTGGTATATGGCCACCAACTGGTCATTTCAACTACCCATATGCGAAAAGTTTTATCCCTGATTGTATTTACCATTGTAGTTGTTACAAGTGGATTTTCACAGGATATGACCCACCTTGATTCCACCATGAAGGAAAATTTAAAAAAGGAAGAACAAAGGATAAGGTCGGAGCTTAAAACGGCTTATGAAAAACAGCCTGGGGAGATGAATGCCCTTATAGAATTCAGTGTTGATACCTTTCTGATTGAAAAGGAACTGGAGCTAAAAATGGCACATGTTAAAAACCTTTTTAGTAGGGAACTCGCTTTGAACGATGCCGTCTACGCCTATAACCGGCTTGTCGGAAAGTATATGGACTTACTCAATACATTTCTCGAGGAGTCAGATCAAAAAGTTCTTCAATCATCCCAATTGAGCTGGTTGGATTATAAAAGAGAGGAATTTAAATTTCTCGAGAATATAGCCCATGATCCATATCCTGATGGTAAAACTGTAGACAATTTGTACATTACCAGGCGATTAAAAGAGATTAACAAATCCCGGGCGGGGGAATTATTCAGCTACTGCCTTTTGCAAAATAGTAAATCATATAAAAAATGATTGGTCCAGATGAATTATTTCAAATAGCCGAAAAATATTTTTAAATTTGCGGCACCTTAAACAAAACCTTTCTCACGGTTAACATATAAGAAGGGTTAATTATATTGATTGTCCCGTGGTGTAATTGGCAACACGTCTGATTTTGGTTCAGAAGAGTCCAGGTTCGAGCCCTGGCGGGACAACATAATTAGTTTGGAGTGTGAGAAGGAGAGTTTGGAGTGCAGGAAAGTGAGTTTGGAGTGTGAGAAAGAGAGTTTGGAGTGCGGGAAAGTGAGTTTGGAGTGTGGGAAAGAGAGTTTGGAGTGTGGGGAAAGTGAGTTTGGAGTGCGGGAAAGAGAGTTTGGAGTGCAGGAAAGTCAGTTTGGAGTGTGAGAAGGAGAGTTTGGAGTGTGGGGAAAGTGAGTTTGGAGTGCGGGGAAAGTGAGTTTGGAGTGCGGAAGTTGGAGGCTGATAGTTGATTCATATCGGAGAGATCAATATTCAATAATCTGGAGGGAGTTTGATTAATATTACAGTAGCCCTTCAAAAAATAACCCCATAGATTTCTAATTTCTTCATTCTTAAATAAATCATTTTTCCATCAACTTTTCTTCACCCTTATCTATTAGAATTTGACTTTTTACAAATTTGGAATTCAATTCCGAATATGTAAATTTGTAGTATGATCCATCAAGATGCCGAAAATCGATTTTTATGGTGACCCTTCCCGAAATCGAAAATCCCAGGCAATTATTCCTTCATCCACTCAGGGGATCCTCTTTGAAAACATTACAGTTATGCCTCTGAAAAAGGTACATAATATACCTTTTTAATTTCGTTACATTTGTATAAAAAATAAAGAATGATAAAACACATTGGATTGCTCACAGCCGGGGGCGATTGTCCCGGTTTGAACGCGGCCATTCGGGCAATTGGGAAAACGGTTCTATCAGAACCTGATATTCACGTCATCGGATTTAAAGATGGTTTTCGGGGATTACTCGAAAACCGTTCCGTGAGGTTGGAAAACGGATTGCTTTCAGGAATCTTAACCCAGGGTGGTACCATACTGGGAACCAGCCGTGACAAACCTCATCGTATGCCAATGGGCGGGAAGGAGGTGGATATGACCGATGTTATTGTCGAGAACTATCATAATCAGCATTTGGATGTTCTTGTTTGTATGGGGGGCGGTGGGACACAAAAAAACGCCTATCGTTTGGTGCAGAAGGGATTAAACGTAATCACTCTTCCCAAAACCATTGATAATGACATTCCCTTCACCGATGTAACTTTTGGATTCGATACCGCTTTTGGGATTGCCGTGGATGCCATTGACCGGTTGCATAGTACTGCCCATAGCCATCACAGAATAATTATCGTGGAAATTATGGGACACAGAGCTGGCTGGCTGGCTCTTGGTGCCGGTGTGGCCGGAGGTGCCGATGCTATTTTAATTCCCGAAATTCCCTATGATATTAACAAGGTAGCTGAGAGTATCCTTAACCGTTCCAGCCGTGGAAAACGGTTTAGCATTATCGCTGTGGCCGAGGGCGCACTCTGCCGCGAAGGATCAGAAAAAATAGATAAACAGCGGGAACGTATGAAAAATGCTGAAGGAGAGAAAAAGGTGGAGCTAAAAATAAAGTTAAAAGAGCTGGAAAGAACCTATACTGGACAAACCATGCACCTTGCGGAACAACTTCAAAAAATCACTGGTCTTGAATCAAGGGTGACTATCCTTGGCCATCTGCAACGTGGGGGAACTCCATCCGCTGCGGATCGGTTACTTGCTACAAGATTGGGAACCGCCTGTGTGGATTATATAAAGAAAGATATTTTCGGCGTTATGGTGGCGGCAAGGGGTGAAACCACAGAACCCGTACCTCTTGAAAAGGTTGTCGGGATAGTTAAAAACGTCCCTATTGATCATCCCTGGGTTATCAGCGCAAGAGATGTCGGGACCAGTTTTGGGGACTGATGAGGGTATAGGTAAAAAATGGAACACGGATAATGCGTACACCTGGGATATTCGCCAGGCTAACATAAGTTTATTCTCCGCCATCACACCATCTGCGTTCCATTTAGATTATTAGTTGTCACAATAGGAGAAATTCTTCTATAGATGAAAAGAATCTCCAATGAGTTACAGATAGATCATAGATCAATTATTAACGGCAGGTTTAATCCATAAAACAGGAAACTTCCATTGCTTCCCCCCGCCATCAGAAATTGTATCTCGGGACTTATCCCTAATTTCTTTCCCTTAAGGTAAAAACCAAATGTCCCCATTCCCCCCAGTATTGAAGATTTTTTATCCTGAACATTTAAAAAAGGTTCGGACTCACTATTATAAATCATTCGATACTCCTTGTAAGCAAAAACCCCAATAGCAATATCCGCATCCACCCCAAAGTGCTTTCCATTAGTATGGGGATTCACTCCGAAATACACTCCACCTCCGTTTAAAACATAATCGATCTCATTGGCAATTACTGTACTGTAACCCGAACTATATTCATTAAAACAATTTTCAGCCATCAGCCCGAAAATAAGATCCATATTTTCTTTATAATTGGCTGAAACCTTGAAATTAAAGCCTTGCATTACAGTATTCTGAACGGAATACCTGTCCGACATAAAATTAAAATAGTTATCCTCATTCAGGGCATTCTGATGGAAAAGGTATCCAACTTCCAGCCGAATGGGTTTCATGGTTTCTCCCTGCGAAAAAAGGGAGAACGCTAAGAAAAGTGCCAATAAGAGAGAGAGTGATTTTTTCATGTTGTTAGGTTTTAATTTTAGAGTTATTGATTGTTAAGATACTCCAATGTTTTACCAAAATCTCTATCACTTACTAAAAGTCTGACCCCATAGTTAGGAAAAGTTATAAATCCAACAGGCTGATCGAAATAATGGACAAAAGCATTACCACAATTGCTGCTTCCATTTCCTACCGTGATGCCAAAACTAGTTCCAAACTGTACCGGCATAAGATTTTGTTTGTTACTATCTTTTGAATTAAATCCAGCGCTAATCTTAATGTCGTCATGCGTGATCTTAAATGCATCATATTCAATCACATTAAAGGTAATCATATCATACCATATCCCAGGCATCCAATCAAAGACCTTGGTATCCGGAAAAGGATTAAATGTAAACCTGTTCCAGAACTCCAGATTTATTTTTTCCTGAATGGCATAAGTTTTCCCTGAAGTAATATTAACATTTAAAACGGAAACATAAAATTCAGGGCTCCCCATAATCCAACTTTCCAGTTTCCAATCTTTAAAATCCAACATGTGTATATAAACAGGAGAAGGTTTTGAAATATCCCGGAAAGGCACCTGGCAAAAATCGTATTTAGCATTGGAATTTCCAAGATCTGAAGTATGACAAATTTTGTAAATATATTTTGTTCCCGGGACCATATCATTATCAAAGCAATAATGTTGCGAAGGCCCGTAAGATTTCCAGGGCAGATAATCGTTGTCCATCCCTAACCTGAATCGCGAAATATCCGTGGTGTTAAAGCTCTGGGAATAATCATTGTCCCACCTAAGTTCAGCAATTTTATTGGTGTGCTGGATAGCATCAAAAGAAATCACCGGCTTTGGCCTTAAAGGGGCTGTTTGAGACACATAATTGGAAGGTGCGGAGTAAAGATCGCCAAAGTAAGATCTTACAAAATAGGAGTAAACCCTGGCGGATTCGATGGAATTATCATCAAATGACCGGTTATAATAACCAGGAACACTTCCAATCTTCTCATAACTGGCATCGGAAGACCCTTTCCGGTAAATATAATAGCCCGAGGTATTGCCAGAATTGCAAGTTTCAAGCATATTCCAATTCAGCCGAATCCCCGACTCAGTATTTATCGCTGAAAGGCTGGAAGGGGTTTCAGGTGTATCAGGATCCAGAATCGGGACCCTTGGCATCCGGTCCATCCTTTCATTCAGGCCAATCACGACCACTGGGTAATCAGGAGCAGTCTCCGCATCAATTTTTATCACCGTACCCTCACTGGTATACGCTTCAACATTGTTTTTTGTCCCATCACAAAAATCACTTCGCAAAAAGGCGACTGGCGGTACTGTTTCCGTGTCCCAATTTTCGCATTCCACAGGTACAGAAATCTGTAGTTCCGGGTAATTTCTGACCACGTCATCAATAATTGATCCGCTGGATTTCTTGTTGGCCGGGCGTTCATAAAAATCGGCCAGATAATTTTTGATCAGCACCTCTGATGAGGACTTTTTGAGAAGATTGTTGTATTCACTGAGCTTTCTATCGGCAATTTGACTTAATAAAACATCATAATCACCATCAAGACGCCGCATTGCTTCGTGTTTAATAACTTTTCGTATGTCTTTCGATGCTACCATGGCCCTGCTCACCGCCTTTGCCAGCTGATCTACAATTATATCATAGCTTTCCGGATCGATTATAACCTGTGGATCTGTCTCCTCTGTCTTTTGACAAGAGGTTGACAAAACAATTAACACACCCATGAGAAAGATTAAGAAAGAACCCGAAGGGAATCTATATATTTTAGATTTCATGATTTTTTAGTTTTTTTGATAGTTTTTACCTTCTGTGATTTCATGCCCTTTTTTCTAACGAGAGGGTGGCATTCTCCTCCCGAAACATAAAATTACTATACTTCATCCCCTGTTTACAAAACTGGTGTTTACATAATTGCCACTCCGATTTAATGGTTTCAATTCCTCGTAGACCCAAATAACCATTCCCATTGAAATGCTTAAAGAGGTACGAAAGGGTAAACACTCATCCGGAACCATTAACCATTAATGTAAAGTGAGTAGAAATCTCGTCCTGGGATCCTAAGTTATTTATGAAAAATTGAAAAAGAGAGTGCTGAAGTTATGCAGGATACAACCTCCAAATAAGTAGAGACGACTGGGCATCAGAATTTGTAATCCAGGTAAATGCCCTGAATGGAATTTCACTATTAAGAGATGGTTATTTATGAATATTCCAATAGTCTGTTTTGAGATATTTCCTTAATATATCCGGGTTATCGGTGCCGATAATTCCAAATATTTTCGAACCGTCCTGAAGTACATTAACGTTGCCATTATACGGATCTTTAATGGTGAGGGGTTGGTTTTCGGAAAAACTCTCCCCCTGGCTGGTAAACTTTAAATACTTTTGTAAAAGTTCCCCAGCCGCTTCCGGGTTGGTTTTTTCGATATAAAAAAGACTGAATTCTTCTCCATTCTCCTGGTATTTAGCGATCCATACGCTATTTAAAAATTCGTGCCCAAGAAAACTACCGGATATAAATTCCTCTGTATGTGGTATTTTAAATTCTTGGGGGAAAAGCTGAAGGATTAGCGGCAACTGAGGTTGGGAATTTATTCTTTTGGAAATAACTCGGGCAAGCTCTGTAATAGTTTCCAATAATTCCCCCTCATCACTGTCTCCGTAAATTTTGACATAATACTCATCATTCACAAAATTCAGGCTTGAACCGGTAATATAGCCTTCAGCGCCGAAATTCATAAATTTATAATCCGAATAACGTTCCTGTGCATAGATCCCAAATGCATGCTCAATATCGGAATGCCTGTAAATCTCAACATTGATTGTGTTATTCCCCCGGGTATATTCGGCCAAATGCAGATCTATAAATTCCTGACTGAGGTAACCTCCTGCCGCACCATCAATATAATCCCATAAATCGACCGGGGTATATACTTGTGGAATAATATTCATTTCCCAGGATTCTATTTTCGGAAATAGAGAATTCACCTCTTTCTGTGCGCAGAGAAAAGGAATATTGAATCCTGTGAAAATACACAGGAGAAAAGGAACTTTCATCCTTCTGATGAACTTTTTCATGGCCCCGAGTTTAAAAATAAGTATAATGTTCAATAATTTATATATACAGGTTTAGGTGAAGAATTCATCCGGTACAGACCGAAGTCTGCTAACATCCTTAATCCTCATGGCAACATCAAACCCTTTCAGGCATTCAACGGTGCAAATTTCACAGGAGTCACATGGGTTTTTGTCTGGCAGATTTGAAGCCAATACCTGTTGGGCATGAAAATAATCGTGGTATCCATAAGTATACATATAAGCACGCATAAGATCGGGGACAGATAAACCCTTCCTGCACTTAGTTGTGCAAGTTTCACATCCTGAACAAAATAGACTTTGAGTAAGTTCATCCAGCCTGAGGGACTTGATTTCTTCCTCATTAAGCACCGGATTTTCCATAACAGAGAATGAATCCTCCAGTTGCTCGAAATTGGTGTATCCTGGTATTGAAGTATGAATATTCTCGTTCTGAAGAGCCCATTTCAGTGCAGCCTTACTATTGACAGGCTTTTGCCGCTCTTTATCAAAAAACCCTCCTGCCATGGTTTTCATGGCAATAATACCAATCCCTGCCTTCGAAGCATTTACAATGGCTTCCTGTAGGACCTGGTCATCCTTCAGCTGAAAATTATATGAACTTAATACAACATCATAAAACTTACTTTCAACAGCAGCATCGAATATCTTTGCCATGTTCCTGTGTGTCGAGATACCCAAAAATCGGGCTTTTCCCTCCTTCCTGATTTGATCCAAAACATCCAATAAGGGTTTATGGAGAACGGCCTCAGGGGAGTCCATTCCATGGAGGTAAAGAATATCGACATAATCCATTTGCAAACGGTTAAGACTTGTGTCCAGCATATCCAGAAATTTTCCGGCATCGAAAGAGCTGAAGACCCCTGTCTCCTTTTCAATCTTTTCAGGATGGATTTTTGTTGCGATCACAAAAGAATTTCGGGGATAATCTTTTAACACCTCACCAAGCATCAATTCATTGTTGCCATTTTGATAACCATGAGCAGTATCGAGAAGAACCACTCCTTTGGCCAGTGCGGCTTTTACCAAACTTGGATTATCTGCACGCATAACCCCCATGCTAACAATTGGGAGTTCAATACCTGTTTTACCCAGGCGGCGGGTTATAATCTTTTTGTCGGCATTGGAATTCTCAGTGGCTGTCACCTTGCCGGCCAGCATTGCACCAGCTGCAACGGTTACTCCCGACCTGAGGAAATTCCTCCGGTTAAATGAACCTGATTTTTTCATGATTATAAAATATATTAAAACAAGGCAATTTAAGATAAATTCTGTTCTTATTCCGTAGGCTGTAATTATTTAAAATGAATACAAATATTATTATATGAATATACATAACAATTATTGAGATGGAAATTCATGCTGTACCAATCTGAACCGAAACAAACCTGCCGAAATGTTTGGATCTAAAATTAGAATCGTACATTTGTAAAAAAAACCATGGAAAACCTCTACATTAATCATTTAGCAGTACTTATTTGCGCTCTGTCCAGCCTCGTCATCGGAGGAATTTGGTATTCCCCTGCCCTGTTTTTTCATACCTGGCAAAGAGAAAGCGGCCTGACTGAAGACAAGATTAAAGATGCCAATATGTTTAAAGTTTATGGATTGACCTTTATTCTTGCCCTGATTATGTCTTATAACCTAGCCTTTTATTTGGGAGATTCTTCCACTACCTGGCAGTGGGGGCTCGCGGCAGGTTTTCTTGCCGGCTTTGGATGGGCTACTCTCATGTTTGCCGTGATTGCCCTTTTCGAACGTAAAAGTTTCCTCTATGTCCTGGTCAATGGGGGTTATATCACCTTATGGTTTACCATTATAGGTTTTATCCTTGGAATCTGGAGGTAGGCCGTGAACTGGTTCATTTTAGTGATTGCCGGACTTTTTGAAACAGCCTTTGCCACTTGTCTGGGCAAGGCCAAAGAATCAAGTGGTACCACCGCCCAATGGTGGTATGTTGGTTTCGCTTTCAGCTTACTTGTCAGTATGTACCTCCTGGTTGTTGCCACCCGTACCCTGCCTGTCGGAACTGCCTACACGGTTTGGACCGGGATCGGTGCTATTGGAACCGTTCTGGTTGGGATATTCCTGTTCAATGAGCCCGCGACATTTTGGAGAGTCTTTTTTCTTTCTACACTACTTTTCTCTATTATTGGGCTGAGAGCTGTGTCAGAATAGATGTTTTCCACCTTACCCGGATGAAAAAGGGTTGATTAAACAGTAACTAAGAAGTATAATTCTCAGGGACCTTTTGTATTAAAGGGAACATTAAAAACCAAGAATCATTCCCTTATTTGTCCATCTCCGTAAATGATGTATTTGGTTGTGGTAAGTTCCTTTAAGCCCATTGGCCCACGGGCATGAAGTTTTTGTGTGCTTATGCCAATTTCAGCCCCAAATCCGAACTCATACCCATCGGTAAACCGTGTTGATGCATTCACATAGACTGCAGCTGAATTAACCCTGTCCAGAAATTTTTGTGCATTGGTATAATTTTCCGTAACTATAGACTCAGAATGCCCGGAACCATATTTATTTATATGGGCAATTGCCTCATCGGCAGAATTTACAACTTTGACCGAGATAATATAATCAAGGTATTCCGTGTACCAATCGTCCTCCGTAGCAGCCACGGCATTCTTTATTAAGGCGCATACTTTCTGATCTCCGCGAATCTCCACATTTTTCTCATGAAGTCGTGAACAAATTGCCGGAAGAAAATCCTCCAATACTGATTCATGGATCAACAGGCTCTCGGCAGCATTACAAACTCCTGGCCGATGGGTTTTTGAGTTAAAGGTAATTTCCACCGCTTTATCCTTTTCAGCAAATTCATCCACATAAATATGGCAATTTCCCACCCCGGTTTCTATGACCGGAACTGTTGCATTCATGACCACGGATTTAATCAATCCTGCACCGCCCCGTGGAATAAGCAAATCAAGATAATCATTCATTTTCATCAGTTCAAGTGCCGATTCCCTTGAAGTGTCCTGAACCAGTTGGACTGCATCTTCAGGTAGGCCTGTTTGCTTAAGGGAGTCCCGGAGAATATCGGTTAAGGCATTATTGGAATGAAAAGCCTCTTTTCCACCGCGCAGGATGGTTACATTGCCCGTTTTTATACACAGTCCAAAGACATCAACGGTTACATTTGGACGGGCTTCGTAAATCATCCCGATAACTCCAATTGGTACTCTGCGCTGCCCGATATTCAACCCGTTCGGCCTCTTCCACATTGATAATAACTCTCCAATGGGATCTTCCAAAGCGGCAATTTGGTCTAAGCCATTGGCAATCCCTCTGATCCTTTCCTCGGTTAGTTTTAACCTATCGAGGATGGCCCCTTTCAGGCCGCTTTCTTCAGCATTCTTCAAATCAATTTTGTTGGCTTCCAAAATGGATGCGGTGTTTTTTGTCAAATTCTCTGCTGCAGTCCTCAAAGCACGATCTTTTACTGATGATGATGCATTCGATAAAAATTGTGATGCTTCTTTCGCTTTTTTTCCAATCTCTGTTAAATCCATAACTTTTTTTTGTATTCATTAAACGACGTCGGATATTTCCCGACAGGTAAAATAGGTTCCAACTTTTTTCCCTTCCAGAATATCATGAATGATATTCGGATCGGCTCCGTTGGTCAGGACCATATCGATATTGTGCAGTTTGCAATGTTTAGCCGCCAATAATTTCGAGGTCATACCACCTGTACCAAAGGCTGATTTGTTTTCAAAAATATATTCATCCAATTCTTCCGATAGATTGGTGATCGTGGAAAGCAGTTGCGCGGAGGAATCCTGCTGTGGATCAGCGGTGAACATTCCATCAATATCACTTAAGATAATCAGCAAATCGGCCTCTATAAGGGAGGCTACGATAGCCGAGAGGGTATCGTTGTCCCCGAATTCAATTTCATCTGTGGAGACCGTGTCATTTTCGTTTATGACGGGAATGGCTCCCATATTTAGCAGTTCGTTCAGGGTATTTTTAGCGTTTGTTCTTCGGACTTTGCTTTCAACTCCATCTTTAGTGAGGAGAACCTGCGCGACTGTTTTATTGTGTTCTTCAAAAAACTTATCATAAATTTTGATAAGTTCAGCCTGACCAATTGCTGCGAGAGCTTGTTTTGTAATCTTATCATGCGGTTTTTTATCCAGGCCAAGCTTCCCCGCGCCGGTGGCAATTGCACCGGAAGAGACAAGAATAACCTGTTTTCCTGAATTATGAAGGTCAGCAATAACCCTCACCAGCTTCTCAATCCGCAAGAGATTTAGCTTTCCCCCCAAATGAGTGATCGAAGTGGAGCCCACCTTTATTATGATCTTTTTTTTATCCCTTAGAATCTTTCGTTCCATGATCCAGTTCAATTTTAATCTTTTCTACAAATCTTTCCATAAACCCCGAGTATTTTTCAATTTCGTAAAATTCCAGTACTCGCGAAAGCTTCGCTCTGATACGTTCGGTCCCAAGGTTTCCAATACTCCCGATGTGTGTATAATCAACTTTCACACCAGGATTAAAAACCCCCTGCTCGATATCTGAGGCCACCAATCCATAAGCTTTCCGGAAGGGAATTCCTGTCATGACTTTCCCGTTAATGGCTTCCACGGAACTTATATAACGGTAAATATCTTGCTTTATCACATCCTTATTGATGTTCAGGTTCACTACAACAAGTTCCATCATATCGAGACATGATTTCAGATCGGTAAGGGCAGGGAAGGTAATTTCCTTCAGGAGCTGAAAATCACGATGATATCCCGATGGCAAGTTATTAATCACGGAACTAACCTCAAATTCACGTGCCTGAATGAGGTTGCATTTGGCCCTGATCAATTCCAGTACGTCCGGGTTTTTCTTATGAGGCATGATACTCGAACCGGTTGTGAGGGTTTCGTTCAGAAATAAGAAATTGAAGTTCTGACTCATGTATAAGACCAGGTCCATCGACATTTTAGAAAGGCTGCCTGCAATGGCAGACAAGCCAGAGAGCAGGAATTTTTCAGTTTTACCACGGGATAGCTGGGCGTTAATGGAATTGATATGCATATCATTAAATTCCAAAAGTCGGGTGGTCAATTCTCTGTCTATGGGAAAAGAGGAACCATACCCTGCTGCAGAGCCGAGAGGATTCTGATTAATATAGGAAAAAATTCCGGTAAGAATCTGAATGTCCTCGGTGAGCGCTTCTGCCCATGAGCCAAACCATAAACCAAAGGATGAGGGCATGGCTGCCTGAAAATGGGTATACCCGGGAATAAGATTATTTTTTGTCTTCTCGCTCAGGCCTAACAGGATGTTTACCAAACTTTCCACCTGTCTCACAATTTGCACCACCTCGTGCCGGTAATAAAGTTTTAGATCGGTAATGACCTGATCATTTCTTGATCTTGCCGTATGCACTTTTTTTCCTGTGTCGCCAAGCTTTTCCGTTAAAGTTGCCTCCACCTGCGAATGAATATCCTCCATGGCTTGCCCAATTTTAAAGCTGCCTTCAGATATTTCAGTGTATATCTCTGTTAAGGATCCATGCAAAGCGTTTTTCTCGGTTTCTGAAAGTATTCCTATTTTCCAAAGCATCGTTACATGAGCCATCGAAGCGACGACATCAGCCGCTGCGAGATCCAAGTCCAGTATTCTGTCCTTTCCCGCAGTAAAATTGAGAATATCTTCGTTTGTGGCTTTTCCTTTATCCCAAAGTTTCATAGAATTATTTTGAATTGAATGATTGTCGCTGTTTATATTTTATATAAAAGATTTTCATTTGAATAATTGAGATGATCAACAACCTCTTGTGATGAGGGATAGATTTATTTCATTATATCAATTAATATACTCTTATATAAATCAATAGCTTTTATTATTTGAACTTTTTCTATATGCTCGTCTGCCTTATGTGAGAGTTCAGTGTTTCCCGGGCCCATTTTTACCGAGGGAGCAGGGATCAGGGCCTGGTCCGACATAGTACGGGAGCCATAAGTTTCAAGCCCCATTTCCTTCGCCCGCATAACCAAAGGATGAAGTGGATCAATAAATGAAGAACGTAACCGCAGTGAACGTGGCTTCACAACTGATTCCAGCTCATTCTGCAAAAACTCCACCACCTCCTCATTCGTATAATATTCATTGGTCCTGACGTCCAGGACAAATTTGCACATATCGGGAATCACATTATGCTGGTATCCCCCTTCAATCTGAGTTACCACTACCTGTACTTCACCCAGGTACCCGGATATTTTTTCAAATTTTAGCTGATTGATTTTTTCAATATCTCTTATGGCCTTAAGAATAGCATTATCCCCTGTTTTGTGCGCAGCATGGCCGGCCTGTCCCCCGGCAATACAATCGAGGACAATGAGTCCCCTTTCACAGATGGCCATATTCAGGCTGGTTGGTTCTCCTACAATGGCCAAATCGATTTTACCGACCTCCTCTATTGCAGAGCTTATCCCGTTTGCTCCGGAGCTTTCCTCTTCAGCAGAGATAAGCAGCTTAAGGTTAAATGTACGTTCTTTGATTTCGTGAAGCTGTAGAAAAGCAAAAATGAGGGCGACGAGACTTCCTCCGGCATCACTGCTCCCCAATCCGTATATATAACCATCACTTTCATCCGGTAAAAAAGGATCCCGGGTCCATCCAGCAACAGGCTTCACCGTATCCATGTGAGAATTCAGCAGGATGTTTGGAAAAGACTCATCGATGATCGATTCGACCCAGAGATTGTTATTTTTTCTGTGAACGGTCAATCCCTTTGTGGTGAGCCAGTCTCTCAAAAATCCGGCCAGTAAGCCCTCCTCCCCGCTCAGTGAGGGAATAGATATAATTTGTTTAAGCAGGGAATATGCTTCGTTCGGGTTGAATGGCTTCATTTAAGTCTGTTTATTTCATTGTAAGAGGTAATGATCCCTTTGATAAGTGCTGAGCTGAGGCCGTTGTGTTCCATTTCATTCAATCCCGCGATGGTACAGCCCATTGGAGTAGTAACCTTATCGATCTCGGTTTCCGGATGGTTCCCTGAAGACAGTAATAATTTACTGGCACCATTGGCTGTCTGGGCAGCGATCAGTTGCGCTTCATGGGCATGAAAACCAACCTGGATACCTCCCTGAGAGGCTGCACGGATGTATCTCATGAAATAGGCAATCCCACAAGCCGCGAGAATAGTGGCAGCACCCATGTGTTTTTCAGGAATTTGGAGTACCTTCCCAATGTAGGAATAGAGTTCCGATAAAATTTCAAGGCTGTCTTCATCACCTTTATCAACGGCCAGACAGGTCATTGATTCGCATACAGCGGCAGCAGTATTGGCCATGATACGCACCACCCTGGCCTGCCCACCTGTTTTTTGCCTAATTTCTTCTATGGTATAAGCTGAAACAACAGAGGCTACGATTTTTTTATCATTCATAGCGGGTGCGATTTCCTGCATAACCTCTTCCATCTGCTGTGGAAGAACAGCCAATATTATAATTTCTGCACTTGCGGCCGATTCCACGTTCTTATTACTTATGTGGACCCCGCTTCCGGACAGTTCTTCTATTTTTTTCAGGTTTCTGCGGGTAATTGTCAACAGGTCCGGGTTTACCTTTCCCGACATTAAAAACCCGCGAAGCATTGCGGAGCCAATGTTCCCCCCTCCAATTATGCAAACTTTTTTGTTAAATGTATTAGCCATGTTTTATAAAATTTTTTTCTTTTCATCCTCGTTAATTGAATAAAATATTTTCCCGGCATTTGATAGAATTTTCGTAAAGCCTTTCACATCTTCCGCATTCCAGGCGAGATTCTTCTCACCATAGGAAGCAAAGCGGCCATTCATAAGGTCATGCTCACTCTCAATGCCCGTTACTTTATAGGTATAGGGCCGCAGGTTTACGAAAACTTTCCCGCTAACATATCTTTGTGAATTCTCAAGGAAAGCTTCGATATCCCTCATGGATGGTTCCAAAAACTGGCCTTCATGTACGAACATCCCATACCAGTTGCCCAACTGTTCTTTCCAATATACCTGCCATTTCGACAAGACATGCTTTTCGAGTACATAATGGGAATCAATAAGGATTTTGGCAGCCGCCGCCTGAAAACCTACCCTGCCCTTGATCCCAATAATCGTTTCTCCCACGTGAATGTCGCGGCCTACCGCATATCGCGCCGAAATCTTTTCGAGATGGCCAATAAGCTCCAACAGGATCGTCAAAGTACTGATCATTTATTGATACGGGCTCTCCCTTACTAAATCCAATCGTAAGATTTTCAGTCCCCTTCGCTTCAAGTTGATTCAACCAGGCCTCTTCAGGAAGGTCATTGCCTGAGGTAAGGGTCTCCCGACCGCCCACTGAGGTGCCCCATAAACCTTTGTTTATGGAATAATTCGATTTCTCTGCTCTGTATGATAGACCGGCTTTTTCGAGGTATTCAATCTCCTCTTCCCGACTTATCGACAGCTCCCGGATTGGAGCCACTACCCTGATTTCGGGCGCCATAATCTGAAAAACCGATTCGAAGCGGACCTGATCGTTTCCAGCTCCGGTTGAACCATGGGCAATATACTTTATATTTTCTTTTTGAGCATATTCAAGAATTTTAAAGGACTGAAAAGTTCGCTCTGAGCTGACAGAAACAGGATAATTCCTGTTCCGGAGCACGTTGCCAAAAATCAGGTATTTAATGCATTTCTGATAGTATTCCCGGGATGCATCAATGGTGGTGTGGCGGACTGATCCGAAACGGATTGCCTTCTCCTCTATCACTTTGAGTTCTTCCTGATCAAATCCTCCGGTATTCACTACTACTGTATGCACTTCAAACCCTTTTTCCTCTCCTAGGTACCATGTGCAGAAGGAGGTGTCCAGACCGCCACTGAAGGCAAGAACAATCTTTTTTTTATTCATGTATGTATTCAATTATATTTTTGTATTTCCTTTATAATGAATTATTTATGATTTATATTATTTTTTGGTTTTTGCATTAAGGAGTATAGTAAATTTCTTCCTCATGCAATAAAGGTGATTTTCTCGGTCCGCAATTTTTCCTGCTCGGGATGTTTTTCCTGCTTTACCGGATCCATAAGCATTCCTGTACAAAGGCAGTGTGTACGCCGGGTACGGACAAGAATATCATAATATGGACAGGATTCACATCCTTTCCAGAACTCAATATCATCGGTCAACTCAGAAAAGGTAACTGGTTTATAACCAAGATCGCTATTTATTTTCATGACGGCAAGACTGGTAGTCAGTCCAAACAATTTTGCCCCGGGAAAACGCATCATCGAAATATGCATTGCTTTTTCCTTAATGGCTTTGGCCAAACCATTTCCCCGATATTTATCCAGCACCACCAGTCCTGAGTTGGCTACAAATTTATTGTGTCCCCAGGATTCAATATAGCAAAAACCCGCCCATTCATTTTTTTCGGTCAATGCGATTACCGCCTTTCCTTCCAGTATTTTTGTATTAATATATTCCTTTGTACGAACAGCGATCCCTGTTCCTTTCTGCTGTGAAGCCTCGTAAATTGCTGCAACGATTTGGTCAACAAAGTCCAAATCGGTAACCCCTGCATTCTTAACCACAAATTTTTCCATCGCTCTCTGATTTAAATACCCGGAATAACACCGGATAATTGTTCAATAATCTGTTGCTTTTTGGATCCATCACGGGGGATAATAAGTATGGTGTCGTCCCCCGCAATAGTTCCTGCAATCTCCATTATGCTCATCGAATCGATTGCCGAGGCGATGCTGTTGGCATAACCAGGCAAGGTCCGGATGATAGCCAGCCCCTGGGCAAACTCGATGGACATAAAACCTTCAATAAGAAAATTGGTCCATGGAGTAGTCCGGGCCTGCTCGGAATCGGGAAGATAGTAAACATACCCCTTTTGGTCATCATGTATTTTGGATACACGCAGGTATCTCAAATCCCTTGATAGGGTGGCCTGAGTCATTTCAAAACCTGTATCCTTCAATCCCGAAAGGAGTTCCTCCTGATTGGCAATTCTGTTGTTCCGAATCATTTTGCGAATCGTGAGCAACCTTTCACTTCTGTTTTTCATGAATATTTATACATTAATGATGCAAAGTTATACATTTTATTTGATATTAAACAAGAAAATTGAAAAGATTTTATATTTTTGTGACGTGGAATTCCAATTAATTTCTTTTTGTTGACAGGCGAGAATTGGAATGTGCGTCGTTATTTTTCTCTTATAATATTGTTTATCTGCATTTTTACATGGACAAATCAATTAAGAAAGTTATTCTCCTCGGCTCCGGTGCGCTTAAAATTGGCGAAGCGGGTGAATTCGATTACTCAGGATCGCAAGCTTTAAAAGCCCTCCGGGAGGAGGGGGTGAAAACGGTGCTGATTAACCCGAACATTGCTACGGTTCAAACTTCTGAAGGAATAGCAGATAAAATCTATTTTCTCCCGGTTACCCCTTATTTTGTAGAAGAGGTTATCAAGAAGGAGAAGCCGGATGGCCTTCTTCTTTCCTTTGGGGGGCAAACAGCACTAAATTGTGGAATCGCATTGTTCAGGGCTGGAACTTTGGAAAAGTATAATTTGAGGGTACTAGGCACCCCGGTTCAGGCGATAATGGATACGGAAGATCGTGAATTTTTCATTCAGAAACTGAACGAAATTAATGTAAGGACCCCTCGTTCCATGGCGGTTACCAGCGTTGATGCTGCTGTAAACGCGGCAGAGAAGCTTGGTTTTCCGGTCATCATACGTGCTGCCTATACCCTTGGAGGACAGGGAAGCGGATTCTGTTCCGATATGGATGAAATGAGGCAGATGGCCCGAAAAGCTTTTTCCTATTCCGATCAGATTTTAGTAGAAGAATCTCTTAAAGGATGGAAAGAGATTGAGTATGAAGTGGTGCGAGATTGTTACGACAACTGCATAACCGTTTGTAACATGGAAAATTTCGATCCCCTCGGAATCCACACCGGGGAAAGTATCGTGGTCGCCCCTTCGCAAACGCTATCCAACAGTGAATACCACCTGTTGCGTAAAATTGCTATCGAACTAATTCGCCATATCGGTATTGTGGGTGAATGCAACGTGCAATACGCCCTCGATCCGGAATCAGAGGATTATCGGGTTATTGAAGTAAATGCACGTCTTTCCCGATCCAGTGCCCTGGCCTCCAAAGCCACCGGTTACCCACTCGCATTTGTTGCTGCGAAGCTGGCACTGGGATATGGTCTACACGAGCTAAAGAACTCCATCACCCGCACTACCCCGGCCTTTTTTGAACCTTCACTCGATTATATAGTATGTAAAATACCACGATGGGACCTGAACAAATTCATCGGGGTCTCCAAGCAAATCGATAGCAGCATGAAATCTGTAGGGGAGGTTATGGCCATAGGCAGAACCTTCGAGGAAGCGATCCAAAAAGGGATCCGGATGATTGGCCAGGGAATGCATGGTTTCGTGGGCAATCAGGATAATGATTTCGGCGATATAGATCAGGAACTTACGGAGCCAACCGACATGCGAATTCTTGTGATCGAGCAGGCATTTGAAAAAGGATATACAATCGACCGGATCCATGAGCTTACAAAAATTGATAATTGGTTCCTCTTTAAACTTAAGCGGATATTCGACCTTAAAAATAAACTGGCTGCATACAATAATATCAGGGATGTACCCGATTTTCTGTTCCTAGAACTTAAACGTTCAGGGTACTCCGATTTTCAGATCGCCCGGATAATTGACGAACAGGGGGACATTGAAGAGGAGCTGTTAAAAGTGAGAATTAACCGGAAAAGCCGGGGTATTGTCCCTTATGTAAAACAAATTGACACGCTCGCAGCCGAGTATCCTGCAAAAACAAATTACCTGTACCTCACCTATAGCGGCTCGGAACACGATATGAAATATCTCGGCGATAAAAAGTCGGTGATTGTCCTTGGGTCGGGAGCCTATCGAATCGGCAGTTCAGTGGAATTTGACTGGTGCAGTGTCAACGCGCTGAAAACTGTCAACGAAGAGGGATACAGATCCGTCATGATCAATTACAATCCGGAAACGGTAAGCACCGATTATGATGTATGCGACCGCCTCTATTTTGACGAACTCTCGTTTGAAAGGGTGATGGATATCATTGAGCTTGAAAATCCCAAAGGGGTCATTGTATCCATGGGAGGGCAAATACCCAATAACCTGGCCATGCGGCTTTACAATCAACAGGTTCCAATCCTGGGAACCTCTCCCCTGTCTATCGATCAGGCTGAAAATCGCCATAAGTTTTCTATGTTGCTCGATAAGCTCTCCATTGATCAGCCCCGCTGGAAAGAGATGACCTCGCTGGAAGAGATCAATGATTTTGTCGATTGTGTAGGTTTCCCGGTCCTGATCCGACCCTCCTATGTACTTTCGGGTGCTGCCATGAACGTGGTCTCGAACAAGGATGAGATGGAGCATTTCCTGAAGATGGCGGCGAGAGTTTCCAGACAGTACCCTGTGGTAGTTTCTGAATTCATTGAACAGGCAAAAGAGATTGAAATCGATGCCGTAGCGAAAAATGGGGAACTCTTTTCCTATGCCATTTCCGAGCATGTTGAGTTTGCCGGGGTTCATTCCGGGGATGCCACCATGGTCTTCCCTCCTCAAAAAATTTACTTTGAAACCGCCCGCAGGATAAAACGCATTGCACGTCAGTTGGCAGAGGCCCTTAATATCACCGGTCCTTTCAACATGCAGTTCCTGGCTAAGGACAATGATATTAAGGTCATCGAGTGTAACCTGAGAGCTTCAAGGAGCATGCCCTTTGTATCGAAGGTTTTGAAATCAAATCTTATAGAACAGGCTACCCAGGTCATGCTTGACATTCCGGTGGATAAGCCGTCAAAATCTATTTTCGATCTCGACTATATTGGGATAAAAGCCCCCCAATTCTCATTTTCCCGTTTAAAAAAGGCAGATCCGGTATTAGGAGTTGATATGGCCTCAACCGGTGAGGTAGGTTGCATCGGCGATAACTTTTACGATGCTATTCTTAAAGCAATGCTATCGGTAGGTTATCGTATCCCTAAGAAAAACATTCTCTTATCTACGGGCCCAATGCGGTCAAAAGTAGAATTGGTCAATTCCTGCAAGCTCCTCATTGAAAAAGGCTACAACCTTTTTGCCACCTTTGGAACCCACGATTTTCTGAAGATGAACGGGATTCCCTCCACACCTCTGCATTGGCCGGATGAAGAGAAACAACCCAATACCCTGGAGTACCTGAAAAGTGGCATGATAGATTTGGTGGTAAATATTCCGAAAGATCTCAGTAAGACAGAACTCAATAATGACTATACCATCCGGCGATCGGCCATCGATTACAATATCCCGCTGATTACCAATGCAAGATTGGCCAGCGCCTTTATTATAGCCTTTTGCAAAATGGAGGTGGATAAATTATCGATTAAGAGTTGGGATGAGTACTAACCCCAACCCCTCAAGACTCTCTCTCAAACTCAAACCCATGGCACTTCCTGATAATATTGAAAGCATCCAGGGATAAATTCAACTATAATTATAGAATAGAGTCAAATTGGTTTATAGAATGGGATTATTCCGGCAATGGAAGCTGTTTCATTACTATTGTTACCGCTGGGAGGGAATGTGTATTTCGGCATATTGCAAACAAAAAAAATGATAATGTCAGAATTTATTTGTAATCCCAATTACATTGCTGCAGATTATCAACATGACACGCACAGAAACCGTTGCGAATCGGAATGATTGCCTTTAATCCGGATACCGGAGTAGATGGATTTTAGCGTACAGCATTCTGCATTTTTTTACTAATCTATTGACATTACATCTTTCCTGCATTATCTTTGAATATTGGCAAAAGAATGGGATCGTCGAGTTCCGGTATTTTGTGAATTTAATTATAAGGTGAATCAAATGAAACATAAAAATCTAAAATTAAGTTCCGTTCTTTTGTTAGGAATCGGATTAACAGGACTACAAGCACAAGAAAGTGTTAACACCACAGGCGGCGATGCTATGGGTAGCGGTGGCTCGGTAAGCTATTCCGTTGGACAGGTAGTTTATACCACCAGCACCGGAACAAATAGCATTGTGGCACAAGGGGTGCAACAACCCTTCGAAATTTCGACAGAAACTGAAATTGAAAAAGCTAAAAGCATAAGCCTTACAATTTCGGCATTCCCAAACCCTACATCCGATAATCTCACATTGAACATTAGCGAATTTGACATATCAAATCTATCTTACCAATTGTATGATATGAGGGGAAAACTTTTGCAAAGCCAAAAGATCACAGGCAATCAAACGAGTATTGTTATGAGCAATCTTGTACCGGCCACATATTTTGTAAAGGTAGTAAAGACGCAAGGCATTGCTACTCAACCAGAAGTACACTACTTGAAATCCAACAATGTTGGTGCGAAGCAATTTAGCGTGGTGAAAACCTTTAAAATCATAAAAAATTAAGCAACCATGAAAAAGCTATTTACAATTTTAGTCCCGTTAGCTATCGGGATATTATTCACAGCAACATTATGGGCACAATCACCGGAACAAATAAGCTATCAGGCTGTAATCAGAAACAGTAATGGGGACTTAGTTACCGAGGAATCCGTGGGTGTGCGTATCAGTATTTTACGATATTCCGAACTGGGACGCCCGGAATATATTGAAACACATGAAGGGTTTACCAATAAAAATGGATTACTTAGCTTACGTATAGGAAATGGGACGGTAATATCCGGAAGTATGAATACCATTAACTGGGGTGATGGGCCTTATTTTTTGCAAATGGAAATAGACCCTGCAGGAGGCACAAGTTATAGCATTGCCAATACCAGTCAAATACTAAGTGTACCCTATGCCCTCTATGCGAAAACAGCGGGAAATGATGGTTCAAAGTGGAGCCTGAATGGTAATACCGTTGCTGCAAGTGATTTTGTAGGAACCATCAATGCACAGCCCTTACAATTTAAAGTAAATGGCCTCAGCAGCGGATATTTGGACGTCCAGGGAAATGTTTTTTGGGGTAAGCAATCCGGTAACAGCAAAACCACCGGCTATTCCAATGTGGGAATTGGTGCAGGTGCTCTGTATAACAATACAGATAGGAGTAATGTGGTAGCCATAGGCGACAGTGCTTTATATCATAATGGATTTGGAGCAAGTAATTCCATTGAAGGCTCAAAAAATACTGCCATCGGAAGTAAAGCCCTTTGGTCAAACACCACCGGATTTTGGAATGTAGCCAATGGATATCAATCTCTTTATTCAACCACTACCGGAAGTGCGAATGTAGCCAATGGATTACAATCTCTTCGATCAAACACAACGGGAAGTTACAATGTAGCCAATGGTGCCTATTCTCTTAATTCAAACACAACCGGTGATGACAATGTAGCCAATGGTTATCAATCTCTTTATTCAAACACAGAAGGAAAAGGGAATGTAGCCAATGGATTTCAATCTCTTTATGCAAATACTACCGGAAATTCAAATGTGGCCAATGGTGCCTATTCTCTTAATTCAAACACAACCGGATTTAAAAATACGGCCAATGGTTTTAATTCTCTTCATACAAACACCGAAGGAAAAGAGAATGTAGCCAATGGTTTTCAATCACTTAATTCTAATACTATCGGAAATTCCAATGTGGCAAATGGTGCTTATTCTCTTAATTCAAACATTACCGGAAATTACAATGTAGCAAATGGTGCTTATTCTCTCTATTCAAACACTGCCGGAAGTGACAATACAGCCAATGGTTTTAATTCTCTTTATTTAAATACTACCGGAGTTGACAATGTTGCTATTGGCTATTCTTCTCTTTTTTCAAACACCACAGGATCTAAAAATACAGCCAATGGTTTTAATTCTCTTTATTCAAACACAGAAGGTAAAGAGAATGTAGCTAATGGTTACCAATCACTTTATTCAAATACATTCGGAAATTCTAATATGGGCAATGGTTATCAATCTCTTTCTTCAAACACCACCGGAAATGGGAATTCAGCCAATGGTTATCAATCTCTTTCTTCAAACACCACCGGAACCAACAATACAGCCAATGGATATAATTCTCTTTCTTCAAACACCACAGGAAATGGGAATACTGCAATAGGCTCTAATGCTGATGTTACTTCTGGGGATTTTATCAACGCAACAGCGATAGGTTACAATGCCCATGTAAATCGCGGTAATAAAGTACGCATAGGAAATACTGATGTTACCGCGATTGAAGGGCAAGTGGCTTACTCATTCCCTTCTGATGCCCGTTTTAAATACGATATCAAACACAATGTGCCCGGCCTGGATTTTATAAAAAAATTAGAACCGGTAACTTATTATTTGAATGAAAATAAATTAGAGCAATTTACGAAAACAGGAGTAATCGATAACAATGCCATTTACCCCGTCTCTTATAAAGGAGAAAAAGAATTACATACAGGTTTTTTGGCCCAGGATGTAGAAAAAATTGCTGAACAATTGGGTTATCATTTTGATGGGGTAAGGGTTCCTGCAAATGATAAAGAATATTATAGCCTGGCCTATTCTCAATTTATAATGCCCCTGGTAAAAGGAATGCAGGAACAACAAGAGATGATAGAACAACAAACTAAAGTATTAGTCACTCAGCAAACAACCATAGAACAACTTCAGGAAGCTATTGAAAAATTAAAGCAGAAAATAGAAAAGTTGTCCGGTAAGTAAAATCATCATACACCCACTCAAAAAATTAAAAATCCAACCGGAATGGTAAAATTATCTACATGATGTTCCAGGGGGTCTATTTTATATAACATTAAAGGGTGAGAATTTAAGGGTGATGAAAATTATATGCAGATAAACAATATGTCCATTTCGACAACATCATAAATCCCAACAAGCCTACATAGGTTTAATCCTAATGACCTCTATTGTAGGTTTTTCATTCATATTTTTAAAAATTGGCCTGAGGTATGCCGATCCCCTGGACCTGATGGCTCATCGTTTCACGGCAGCAGCGATCTCCTTAGTATTGATGTGGATTGTGGGCATCATCAGAATACCTCGTTTTAGTTTGAAGAAAGCCAAATCCTTATTAATGCTTTCCCTATTTTATCCCCTGTTATTTTTTAGTCTCCAGACATTCGGAATGGAATACAGTACCGCATCCGAAGCGGGAATTATTTTTGCTTCCGTACCTGTAATTACTTTACTTGCTGCCAGAATTGTCCTCAAAGAAAAAACTACCCTCCTGCAAAAAACCGGAATTGCATTGTCCATTGCAGGAATTCTCTACATCATTTATCATACGGGGAGCCTTCCCGGCAGCACTTCGCTAAAGGGCGTTTTGTTATTATTGTTGTCCATATTTTCAGTAGTCACTTATTACGTGTTGGGAAAGATCATCAGTATTAATTTTTCGGCCATGGAAATTACGGGCTGGATGACAATCCTCGCATTCCTTGTATTTAACCTCTGGAGCATTGCAAATCACATACATTACCATACGTTGGACCAGTTCTTTCGTCCTTTGGTTCATCATGAATTTCTTTGGGCTATATTGTACCTGGGGATATTATCCTCCATGCTGACGGCGTTCCTTACTAATTTCGCGCTGAGACAAATTCCGGCTTCCCAAATCGCTGTTTTTAACAATCTCAGTCCGGTGATTGCCATTGCAGGGGGTGTTATGATTCTCGGTGAAACCCTTTTTGCATATCATCTAATCGGAGGGTTATTGGTATTGGCAGGTGTGGCCATGACTGTGATTTTTAGATACAATGATAAATAATTTCTGAACATAAGTGCCCATATTTTAAACATCTATGATAGGGGGTTACTCTTACTAAATTTATATTTGTAGTATTAATTGTTGTTTTTTGAATTCTAATACACAGAGTATGAAAAAAATCACTTCAGTCATCGCTCTATTTTTTATTGTCTGGAATCTTTCAGGAGTTAGAGCAGCGACTTTGAATACTGATACTCTGCGCTTCGCCACCTACAATGTCAGAGTAGATGTCGATGCTGGACACCGGGACTGGGCAAATCGTAAACAACATGTCGCTGATATCATCAAAAATTTATACGAATTTGATATTTTTGGTGTGCAGGAGTTAAAATCATCGGCGCAAGAGGATGGTCTGATGGAGTATTTGTCAGACACCTATACCTCATTTTCAAAGGGTATAGGCAACACCGCCGGAACTTCCGGCACCCGTAATGCAATTATTTTCAAAACAGCACGACTTGAAAAATTAAGATCAGGTTTCTTTTTCCTCTCTCCTACTCCTGATGTGGTAAGTATTGGTTGGGATGCCAAATTAAAACGTATCTGTCTCTGGGTAAAGATGAGAGATAAATTTACGTCAAAAGAATTTTATTTCTTTTGTGCACACTACGACCATGTTGGAGATGAAGCAAGGAGACAATCATCAAAATTAGTATTATCCAAAATCAAAGAAATCATGGGTAATGAAGAGTTACCTGTGTTATTTGTGGGGGATCTAAATCGTCAACCCGACACATACCCTATCAATATTCTTCTTAATGGAGGACTACTCGATAGTCGCTCACTGCCGGACAAAGCTAATATATTCGGACCGATAGGTACTACGAACGGTTGGGACAAAGATCCTTCGGTGCTGACTAACCGTATCGACTTTATACTTGTTAACAATAAGGTGGAAATACATTCCTATTATACCATAGCAAAGATGTATTATTCAGATGCCTATCCTTCCGACCATTTCCCTGTCATGGTAAAAGCTATGCTAAATGATCAGCCATCAGGGTTACAACCTATAATTGTTTCTTCCGGAGTAAAAGTAACTATGCCTGAAAATGATCAGCTGCTCTTAAAAAGTGATATCCCCTTCACCTATGCAATTTATGACATCACAGGTAAATTGATTAACACACAACCCAAATGCCAGCATACTGATGTTTTAATTCCCCTCAAAGGTCGAGGCAAAGGAATCTGCCTTGTTAAAACCCATTCCGCCACCGGGAATTCCACCGCAAAGATTTACACTCACTGACAGGTGTAAGGCCAATTATTACCAATTAATTTCGACTGGCGCCAGGCTTTTACCAGAAAATAAATGTTTTTGAAAACCATATTGGTCCTGGATTGTTGATATTCAAGTTCTGTCTGGGTGACAGATCCTCGCAATCAAATTTAACGCACACTATGATAAAGTATTTAATCTTTGTTGCACTTTTGTTGTTAACTTTTATAACCTATGCACAAGAGGGCAGTATAAATGGCCTGGTTAAAGATGCCTCTACCAATGAGCCCCTTGAATACGCAAGTGTCGCCCTATATAAGGTAATCGATTCCAGTCTGGTGACAGGGGTCATCACTAATCAATCTGGTAAATTTAAGCTCGAAAAGATCGATCCGGGATCCTATTTTATCCAAACCCAGTTCCTGGGGTATGAAATCGGGCAATCGGAAAAGTTTACACTGGAAGTAGGACAGAATTACCAAATGCCATTGATTTCACTCGAACCGGGAAGTCAAATGATGAATGAGGTTAAGGTAACAGGTAGAAGGATTAACACTTTTAACAAATTAGATAAGCAAAGTTACAACGCCGGTCAGTTTGAGTCCGCCAAAGGGGGTACTGCCATCGACGTATTAAAGAATATGCCCTCGGTTGCGGTAAACGGCCAGGGGGAAATATCCATTCGCGGTGCTACCGGATTTTTACTTATGATAAATGGGAAACCAGTGATCACAGATCCGCAGACTGCCCTTGGACAGTTACCGGCAAATATGATCAACAATATAGAACTCATCACTTCACCCTCGGCAAAATATGATCCTGATGGAAAAGCGGGAATAATAAATATTATTACTAAAAAAGGGGGCACTGACGGAACCGGCTTATCGGTAAATACGCAATATGGCTTACCGAGTATTACAGATTTTAACAATGACCGGACAGCTCTAAGATATGGTGTGGATATTTTACTAAATTATTCAAAAAATAGATGGGATATAGCTGTGGGGGGTAATTATACCAGAAATGATCTGGCTGGTTTCAGGGAAGGAAACGTTTTTATTGAAAATGTGGGGGGAAATATTGTTACCCGATTTCCTTCGAGAGGTGAACGCAGCTTTAACCGCTTTAATTATGCTGCCATGACCTCCATCAGTTATAAGGCCAATTCCTCCAATATAATTACTTTTGGCTATTATAGTGGTAAACGTTACCAGGAGCGGGATGCTAACCTGTTTTATGGCAACTCGACCTGGACCCTTGACACAGGAGAGAAAATATCTGATAATCCCTATTTTAATGCCAACAAGCAAATTAAACAGGGGAAATTTACCATAGCAAACCTTGACTATACCCACATTTTTACCAATAATTCATCTCTTAAGGGATCCATTTTGTATGAATATGATGATTTATATGGAACCACACACAACCGAAATCTCACAGAACCAGGAGGATCATTAATTCAATACGTTCAGAACCCTTATCAAAAGCCAATTGATGGCTTTCGCTTTAAAGTTGATCATTCCATTCCCTTAAAAAATGGAGGTCTCGAAAGCGGCTACCAATTCCGAAGTGATTCCCAGGATGGAAATTTCGACTATATCATTACTCCTGAAGATCCTAATCAACCAAATTTAGACCAATTCAGGGGAACAGCAATTTCCAGGAATCAAATTCATTCACTCTATAGTCAGTATACAGGTACTTTTAAATCCCTTCAATATAATGCGGGATTACGTTATGAATTTTCAAGAAGGACCGTAAAATTATCTTTTGACCCCGAAGAACATCTTCTGGAATTGTCCAATTTTTTTCCTTCGGCAAGTGCATTGTATTCATTCAATACCGGCCTCAAATTAAAAGCCGGATTTAGCCGCCGTATTCAACGCTCAACAAACAATCAGTTGAATCCAATTCCGGAAAGAGAACATTCGGAAACGCTCGAAATCGGAGACCCGGACCTATTGCCGGAATTTGTTAATCTTGCTGAAATTGGCATAATAAAAAGCCTGCAAAATGGCGGTTCCCTGTTTTTAACCAGCTATTATCAGGCGAGCAAAAATCCTGTTCAAAGAGTGAATAGTATATATGCCGATACTATTTTAAACAGGGTGTACACAAATGTGAAAAGGGGAGATGTATTTGGTTTTGAATCAGGTGCAGACCTTCGTTTTTTCAAGTGGTTTGACTTTTACATGGGGGTAAATATTTTTAATCAAAGATATCAAGGCAGTTTAAAAATACTGAATAGCCCCCCCATAGATATTAATAATGCCGGATGGGCATATTCCATCAACGTAAACAGCTCTTTTCATATAAGCCCTTCCATAAACCTGCAGGCGAATATTAATTATTTATCAAAGAGGGTTACAGCTCAGGGAGAAGATTCCAGATATCTTATCCCCAATCTTTCGCTGAAGAAAAGCTTTCTGAATAACCGACTGATCGCGAGTATTCAATGGCAGAATATTGATCTTGGTATGAAAGAGACCAACCGGCAACGAATTACAACACAGGGAAAGAATTTTTACACCACCACGAACTATATCTATGAAACCGATTTTATACTACTGAATTTAAGTTACAATTTAAATAAAAGAAATAGTAAATCTAAACTTCCTTCCAGCGAGTTCGGGGAAAAAGAGTTTTAACTCAAATTCAGCTACGAAGAAAATCCTTTTTAAATCCCATTTCAAAAGAATCATGTAGGAGGAATTTTTTCCCTTATTACCTTTTTTGCTAATTTGGTCGCATTAATTTCAATGAGAAATGCGCCAGATCGGGATAAACCACAAAATAACTTCCCCTTTTAGCCGTTTTACCAGCGTTTGCCTTTTTAACCTATACCACAATATTCTTTCAAACTAAACCGAATGCACCGTTTTACTTTTATCATTATTGGATTAATAAGCATAAGTGGTATTTTTGCGCAATCCGAAGCAAATAATATTTCTAAAGAGGAACCCCCTGCTTCGGATTCCATCCACTTTTCAACGTTATCTGCTTCAGCATTTATTAAACGTATTTTAAAGCAGGACAATTTATGGAGGCCCGAAGGAGAAACCATGAAATATTCCCTGGAAAGACTCCTGGACCATCTATCCGAACCCTTTGACAGTGTGGAAAGCAGGTTGAACAATTTCAAATACAACCCGGTACTTGACAGTCTGTATATTATACAAAATGATACCCTCCTATTAAGATGGCTTAACGATTCCACCTTTATTATCGATACGTTTGCTCTGGAGAAAGGCCTTTTTATTGTTGAAAAGCTCGTCAAAAAGCGGGTGATTGAAGAGCCAGCCCTACTGGCAAAAGACAGCCTGACGGAAGAAGAAGCCTTCATCGATTCACTGTTTAAAAAATATGAAACGATCACGGAAAATTATGATACCATTACAAAAATCATTATTGATACTGCTTATATTAAATCACAAAACATTGAATTATACAGTATTTTAGGAAATCAGGTCCTTCCCCCTCTTGGTTCTTCCGGCAGTCATAAATCCTTCAACTTTCTTCCCGATTCCGGAAAATTAATTTTTTCCGATACCATCAAGGCGATAATCGCCTCAGGGAAATCCCCCTTTTATATAGTTCCCAATGAACGTATGCCTGATTCACTTCGCCGGGCTGTAGAAACAATTTTATCCTACACGAATAACCGTGATTCAAGCCTGATATATTTTAGAGATATTCTGGGGGAACGCACCCCTTTTTGGTTAACCAGGGGCAATGAAGAGCTTTACAGATACTGGGTCAGGAACTATAAAAATGATTCCGTCACTGTCTGGATGGGCAATCCCTCTGAAAATGAAATCACCCTGATCCTTGAGGAGGATGTCGATCTTAACCGTCTCATGAGGGAACCTGCCTTTAATATCCCTATTACCCTGGTAAAGCCTCAACTGTCGCTGGCGAAACTTGAACCCATAAAAGAGATCCCTATCTATTGGACATATGGCTTTTCAAGTTCATTTGCAATGAGCCAAACCTATCTTTCCTTCTGGTCGAAGGGCGGAGAAAGTTCGTTAATCAGCCTTCTTGATATCAAAGGCACAGCCAAATACACCGATTCAGAAAACAAGAAGCAGTGGACCAACAGCGGAAGATTGAATTATGGAAGTATTGTAACTGAGCAGAACGGCTGGAGGACCAATACAGATATTCTTGAATTCAATTCACAATATAATAAGGTTTTAAAGAAAAAGGTCGATTTAAGCGCCATCTTTTATATGAAAAATCAGATTGCCCGGGGATATAAATATCCCAATGATTCCGTTGTGGTTTCTAAGTTCCTGAATCCGGGGACATTTACGATAGGGATAGGTTTGGAATATAAAGGTCTTAAGAATACCTCATTCAACTTTTCAGCTTTATCTTACAAAAATACTTTCGTACTGGACACGGCTCATATTGATCAAACCATTCATGGAATAGCCGCTAACGAGCGTGCCAAACAAGAAATGGGGGGGCAGCTTCTGATAAAAAACAATTCAAAAATTCTGGACAACCTTAATATAGCCAATTCAGTAAGGCTTTTTTCCGGTTATCTTGATGAGCCCCAGAATATTGATGTAGACTGGGAGGTAAATATGGATTGGCGTATTAACTGGTATTTCAGCATTGCTCTCAACCTCCACATGATTTATGATGATGATATCCGCTTCCCTGTGTTGGGTGAAGACGACCAACCGATTAAGTTGCCTGATGGAACTATTAAAAAATCTCCCAAAATGCAATTCAAAGAATTTCTGGGGTTAACTTTTGCTTTCAAATTTTAAGGGCTATTTCAATTTGCCCTCCAGGCTTTGAATTTTATCGGTGATTCCCAAAATTTTATAAAGTTGGTAAAGTTTTAATATTACATCCTGATCATCAGGTTCCTTTTCCTGCGCCTTTTCCAGCCATACAATCGCATTTTTGTAGGCAACGGCCGACTTTGCCTTTTCCAGTCTAAAATCCGAGTTGTTTTTTATGGTCCTGGCATTCTCTGCAAAACCGGCACCGATATTATAATAACACAATCCTATAGATGCATAAAGCCTTGTTTCGTCCGGAGAAAGGCTAATGGCGCTTTCATAAGCCTGAATAGCCTTTTCATATTGCTCTGTTTTTTGATAGATCAATCCTTTGGTATAAGGAAAAATATAATTTTTAGGATTATTTAGTGTAATACTGTCAAGCATCTCCACTGCCCTGTCCGGTTGATTTGAATTAAACAGCAGATCGGCAAGGAGAAGGACCAGGTTCTCATTATCCTTGTATTGGTGAATCCCTTTTCTTAAAACACCTTCCGCGGAAACAGTATCTGATTGCTCCATATAAATGAGATACAGGAGATGAGGAACATTTGGGGAGTATCCGGCCTTATTTAATTGCCCAAGGTAGCGGGAAGCCTTGTCCCAGTTCTTCATTTCATATGCGGCAAGTGCAGTGTTATAGATCAAATCCTTGTCTGGTTTGATTGATAAAACAGGACTCTGATTTATCTTAAGAGAAGTCTCGTATGCTTTAAAGGCATCTTCATATTTTTTATTCCTGAAATGCTTTTCCCCAATAACCTGGAAATTGTTTGCCAATTGAACATATAATGGGGCAAGTTGTGCGTCATACCGCCCTCTTTTATCCAGTTTGAGAGCTTTTTCGTAAGATTCATATGCCACATAAAGCTGATCAGGATAGAGTTCATATTTCTTTTTGTCCTTGCTATTGATCCCCTTTTCATAGGCTGTCTGGCATAGGTATCCTCTGGCATACCAGGTCCGGGGCCAGTATTGAGTTCTTTCATCAGTTATCGCCTCCTCAATTGCCTTTTTTGCCTCACCCAGTTTATCGGTTTCAACAAGCTGGAAGACTGCCACTACTTTGCTTTTCTGAGCATTCAATAAAAGAGAACAACCCAAAAATATGAATAAAAATGAAAGTAATTTTCTCATCATTTTGCTTTACTTTATAACAGCAACGGAAATTGTATTTTTTTGTTGTAAAGCTAAATTGAAAATATTAACAAGCAAAAGATGGTGGTTGAACATTGATAATACATAAACTCTGTTTACTAATTCATCTGCCAATATTGAATCCCTTTGAAAGACAACGGGATGACTCTTATCGATTCGTTATGCGAAATCTACCATGGTAATTTCCGGTTAAAGGAGGACCTGTGCAACAATTTTTTCTGAATTTCTCCCGTGATTAAATAATCCTCTCCGTTTTCTCATTGAACTTTTCTCCGGAGAATCTCCGGACTTTTCCAGGAACCTCACATGCAAGTTCAAAATTGGAGTAAGGGTGAACTTGGTACCTTGTAGTACCGTTGAAAACTTTCCACGGTATAAGCGTAGAGTTTACTTTACAATCCGGTATTCTAAATAGTTTCTAAATTATAATTTCACTTATTTTATCCTGCTTTTTACTAAGAAGCATAAGGGATTCGGGGTATTTGGTACATTGCCCTAACCCTGATTGCCTGTATTATGGCATAATTTTATAAATAATTTCATAACTTTATTGGATTGCTCGTGTATCCTTTGCTTAACTAAAATTCAAAGCCGTGAAAAAATTTCTAAAAAAATTACCACTACTTATCCTTCCACTTTTCCTGTTGGTTTTTTTAGCTTTTGGTGTAAGACAGGATGAAGATCCCAAGGGAAAACATCCTTATGACGAATTCAGGAAACCAGAATACTGCAAATCCTGTCATGCCTCTTTCTTCCAGCAATGGGACCAGGCCATGATGTCTGAAGCCTACACCCATCAATGGGATGAGATTGAATACTTCAAACTGGCTGTGCCATATGCGGAAAAAGAGGAAGGTATGAAGGGGGTAGATGACGGCTGTAATGGTTGCCATACCCCCTTGGCTTATATGGCAGGGGATATGCCACCACCACGACCGGAAGAAAACTCGCGGGCCAATGAATCCGTCTCCTGCGAAGTGTGCCATAACATTAAGGGGTATTATGGTGATTCCGTTTATAATCATAATTATATTGTTGAACCCGGCGACACCAAATTTAATACCAGATTAGGCAAGACTACCTCGCCGAACCATGAGATAAAAACTACCGAAATCCACGGCAATTCTGAACTGTGCGGGATATGCCATAACGAAATGAGCCCATTTGGGATATGGGTTAAATCAACCCAGCGCGAGTTGGTTGAAGGCCCCTATTATAAAGAAGGGGTGGTGTGCCAGGACTGCCATATGCCCAAAGCAGAAATGAAAACAGCCAAAATGGGAAAAATGTACGATGACGCCCGCTTACACCTTTTCAATGGGGGCCATGATGAAGGAAAAGTGAAGGGAGTCATCGAAATGCGCGTGATCCCGGATTTTCAGGAAACAGTCCCCGGGGAACCGGTCGTGTTCACCGTGACCTTATACAATCAAAAAACCGGTCATAAGTTTCCTACCGGATCCGTTGAAGACCGCATTCTCTGGCTCCATGTCGAAGCGATTGATGCCGCAGGGAATATTTATCATCTGCCGGTCGATAAGAAAGGTTTTGCCGGAGAGGAGTATACAATAGCCTCCGATGTGCTGGCTTATCAGGATATGGGAGTCCCACTGGGGATTGATAACTTCGAGGGGGTAAGGAGGGAAGATGTGCCCATTGGAGACCGGATTTTCCGGATGCCCTATTTCGATCCACAGGGCCGGATGACCCTCATGCAATGGAATACCGATTCCCTTGGAGTGGATTACAGGATTGGCCCAAGGGAAACCAGGGTAGAAACCTTTACTTTCGATGTGCCCTTCGAAGCTGAACCCGGGGAGCTGACCATCACTGCACAGTTAAACTACAGACTGCTGGTCAAACCGGTGGGCGAGTATCTTGAGGTTCCGGAAGAAGAATACAGGATTATCCCGGTTAATTTTCAATCGACCAAAATCGAAATATTGCCATAATTTAAGTAAAATAATGATATCATGATTAAGAAACTCCTTTCTTTTAGTCTTCCTTTTATCGCATTAACCTTGATAAATCCGAACGCTCAGGCAATTCCGGCCTTTGCCCGGAAATACCGGATTAGTTGCCAAACCTGCCATACTCCATCTATTCCAAAGTTAAAGGCTTATGGAGACGACTTTGCCGGAGATGGCTTCAGGCTGAGCGACTATGAGGCCCCAAGGTATTATGTCGAAACCGGTGATCCCGAGCTGTCCCTTATCCGGGAACTCCCTTTGGCGATCAGGTTGGATGGCTTTGTGACCTATAATTTTAGCGACGATAATAAAACTGATTTTGGTGCTCCCTATGCACTCAAACTTATGACGGGAGGAGCCTTATCAAATCGGCTCAGCTACTATTTTTATTTCTTTTTTAGCGAACAGGGAGAGGTGGCCGGCATTGAAGATGCATTTCTGATATACAATAATCTCTTTAACCAGGATCTGGATTTGTACCTCGGACAGTTTCAGATTTCCGACCCCCTGTTTAAAAGAGAACTTCGGCTTTCCCTTGAAGATTACCATCTCTATACCAGTCGAATTGGCATTTCCGACATTAATTTGACATACGACAAGGGATTAATGATTACCTATGGTTTGCCTTCAGGAACTACTGTCACTATGGAACTGGTCAATGGAAACGGAATCACAGAGGCTAACCGGTGGAAAGTTTTCGATAAAGACAAATATAAGAACCTTTTTCTTCATGTTTCCCAGGATGTGGGGGATTACTTTCGAATAGGAGCCCTTGGCTATTATGGAAATGAAGAATTAATCAATAATGAGGATAATCTGTTAAAAAACAGGGTTCTGTTTGGAGGGGCGGATGCTACCCTGTCGGTAAATGAAAAGGTGGAGCTTAATCTGCAGTACTTATACCGGTCGGACAGTCAACTTTATGCAAATTTATCCTCTCTTTTCCCCATGGAAGATATAGCCACTAATGGATTTATGGCCGAATTAATTTATAGCCCCAAAGGCGATGACAGCAAATGGTATGGACTTGGCCTCTTAAATTATGTTGAATCGGATTTTAATCCCGCCGATTACCGGTCTGCCACCGTTCACTTCGGCTACCTGCTTCAGCGAAACATCCGCTTAGCTGCTGAGTATACCTGGGACTTTACCAATCCTGATACACAATATGGGAGAACCTCTGTAGGCTTTGTTTCTGCCTTCTGAGCATTTACTACTTTAAAAGACTTACTTTTTCCGGGAGATTTTTCCGGAGACCGCTTTTTATTAAAAAGGAGAAAACAAGATGGTGTCGATCCAAAATAAAAAGATGGGATCACCTGTGAGATAAATCATCCAAAGATTTATATTTACAATAAAAATTTCAATGGTTGCAGTTGCAGATTCCCCTCTGTTTTAAAAAGATAAACCTTGCTTTGCAAGTAAGGAATATTTGCATTCCACTGAAATTTTTTAAAAGGGTATTCAAGGATGAAATCTGAATCATTAAGCGAAGTTCATTCAACCGTGCGAACCGATAAAAAAGGCTGGAGAAAAATTTTAGCCTTTTTAGGCCCCGCCTATCTTGTAAGTGTAGGTTATATGGATCCAGGAAATTGGGCAACAGATATTGCCGGAGGTTCCGCTTTCGGTTATAAGCTTATCTGGATATTACTTATGTCCAATCTTATTGCTGTACTTTTGCAATCCTTAAGTGCGCGTTTGGGCATCGTAAGAGGCATGGACCTGGCACAGGCATCCAAAAATGCTTATCCAAAATGGGCAAACATTCCCCTTTATATTCTGGCTGAAATTGCAATCGCAGCCTGTGATCTGGCAGAAATTGTGGGGATGGCCATCGGGCTTAACCTTCTTTTTGGTCTTCCCTTAATCTGGGGTATTAGCCTAAGTGCTTTTGATACCATACTTCTGCTTTTCCTCCTTAAAAAGGGAATGCGAACTATGGAAGTCTTCATTGTCTCCCTTGTATTTATTATCGGCCTTTCCTTCTTAATAGAGATGTTTATTGTGTCGCCCGTATATGGGGATGTCCTGAAGGGATTTATTCCGTCAGGATTAAATGATAACGCCCTTTACATTGCCATCGGAATAATTGGGGCTACAGTTATGCCCCACAATTTATATTTGCATTCCTCCCTGGTACAAACCAGAAAATTCGAGCGCACTTCCTCAGGAATGAAGCATGCCATCAAAATGAATCTGTTTGATACCACGATTGCCCTAAACCTTGCTTTTTTTGTAAATGCAGCCATTCTGGTATTGGCTGCAGCAGCGTTTTATGTCAATGGGTATTTTCATGTTGCCGAAATACAGGATGCATCCAGATTATTAGAAAATCTGTTTGGAAAGGCTGCTCCAACATTTTTTGCAATTGCCTTGATTGCATCCGGACAAAGTTCGACCATTACAGGCACCCTGGCAGGACAAATCGTGATGGAGGGCCATTTGAATCTGAGAATACAGCCCTGGCTCAGACGACTGATTACCCGTTTATTGGCCATAATACCCGCCTTATTCACGATTATTTATTTCGGCAATGAGGCTTTGGGGAGCCTATTGATACTAAGTCAGGTGGTTTTGAGCCTGCAATTGGGATTTGCCGTTATCCCACTTATCCATTTTAATTCGGATAAGAAACTAATGAAGGAATTCACCATCAAAACGTGGGTAAAAGTATTGGCATGGATCTCTGCTTCGGTTATTGTTTATCTGAATATCCATCTGGTTTATGATGAAATAGTGGGATGGGTGGGCGGTGCCGGGGAAAACAAAATCCTTATTTATACTATCGCTATTCCGGTGACATTGGCTTGTATCGCCCTTTTAGCCTATGTTTTTATTCACCCTTTTCTTACTTCCGCCTCAGAAAAACGTTCACAGTTGCCCCATGGACAGGCTATTGATTTTACCGAAATTGAGTCCATAAGCTACCAGCACATTGCAATGGCCATCGATTTCTCAGGCCATGACCAGCAAATTATTAAAAGTGCATTAAATCAGGGTGGGAAGTCAGCCCGATATACCTTTATTCATATAGTTGAAAGTGCCGCAGCCCGTTACTTGGGGTTAAATACCATGGATTACGAAACCCAGCTGGACCACGATAGTCTGGTTAAATATCAGAGCAAATTGCTGGAATTAGGCTATAAAGTCGATATTCAAATCGGCTTTGGGAGTGCTTCTTCAGAAATAGTCAAAATAATTTCCAACCTCGATATTGACTTACTGGTAATGGGAGCTCATGGGCATAAGGGATTTAAAGACCTCATTTTTGGGACTATTGTCGATTCGGTAAGGCATAAAATAAAAATCCCTTTATTAATCGCGGGCTAAAAGATGATCATCGAAATTGAATCAGTTAATTCCCTTCCAATGCATTCGCCCCATTCACAATTTCCAGAATTTCATTGGTGATACTTGCCTGACGTGCCTTGTTAAATTCAAGTTTAAGATTCTTGATCAGTTCCGTGGCATTGTCGGTGGCATTGTGCATGGAAGTCATGCGCGCTCCGTGTTCTGAAGCGAATGAATCCAACAAGGCCTTATAAAATTGAAGTTTAAGGCTTTTTGGCAACAATTCCTTTACAATGTCTTCTTTTGATGGTTCAAAAATATAATCGGTATACGATATTAACACACCTTTTTGGGCTTTTGGGTCTTCTGTTTTAGCTTCAATAGGCAGGAACTGTTCTTCTGTAATAATCTGAACGGCAGCATTCTTAAACTGGTTATAAATGAGTTCGACCTTGTCAAACCTGCCTTCTTCATATTGTTTCATTATCTTGCCTGCGATGGCAGCCACGTTTTCATAACTGAGATGGTCAAAAATATCGTTTCGTGTTTCAAGGATTGGATAATTGCGGTTTTTAAGAAAATCCCCCCCCTTCTTTCCAATGACAAAAAACTCAACATGCTGCTTTGCCAGCTGTGCACCATATTTTTCATGGGCAACAAGTATGGCCCTTTTTATAATGGATGAATTGAAAGCTCCCGCCAAACCTTTATTGGAAGTAATCACCACTAAAAGAATCTTATTGGGAACTCTTGGATTTACATACACGTTTTCCGTATCCTCTGCAAGATCATCACTAATAGCAGCCAGTATCTCCTGCAATTTTTGAGCATATGGGCGCAATTGCAAAATAGTGTCCTGCGCCCTTCGCAGTTTTGCAGCAGCCACCATCTTCATGGCACTGGTAATTTGCCTGATCGATCCAACAGAAGCTATGCGTGTCCGTATCTCCTTTAAACTGGCCATTTTTTACTTTACTTTATTAATCCTGTACTTGGCGGTCAGATCTTTAACCACCGAATCGAGTGTTTTAGAGATATCCTCATCAAATTCCCCTTTGGCTATCCGATCGAGTATATTCCTATGCTTCATTTCAAGGTATTCGAGGTATTCGTTTTCAAATTCCTTTACTTTTTCAAGGGGGACACTGGAAAGCAATCCTTTGGAGCCTACGTAAATAATGGCGACCTGTTTTTCAACCGACATGGGCTGATGGAGACCCTGTTTGAGGATTTCAACATTTTTTGTCCCTTTATCGAGGACTGCCAGGGTAGCTGCATCCAGGTCGGAACCGAATTTTGAGAAGGCTTCCAGTTCACGGAATTGGGCCTGGTCGATTTTTAAAGTACCGGCGATTTTCTTCATCGATTTAATCTGGGCATTCCCGCCTACTCTGGAAACCGATATCCCCACGTTAATTGCCGGGCGGACACCTGAGTTAAAGAGGTTGGTTTCCAGGAATATTTGCCCATCGGTAATGGAAATAACGTTCGTAGGAATATATGCTGAAACGTCCCCTGCCTGGGTTTCGATAATTGGCAGGGCAGTAAGGGATCCTCCTCCTTTAACCATGCCCCGGATGGAATCGGGAAGATCGTTCATCCTGCCTGCAATTTCATCCGACTCAATGATCTTCGCCGATCTTTCCAGAAGTCTTGAGTGAAGATAAAAAACGTCTCCGGGATAGGCCTCACGTCCTGGTGGCCTGCGAAGAAGAAGGGAAACTTCCCGATAGGAGACTGCCTGTTTAGAAAGGTCATCATATACAATAAGGGCATGCCGGCCGGTATCCCTGAAAAATTCCCCGATACTGGCACCGGCAAATGGAGCGTAAAATTGAAGGGCCGCGGGATCGGCTGCGGTGGCAGCCACGATAACTGTATACGCAAGTGCCCCGGATTCTTCAAGAATCTTCGCAATATTGGCAATTGTAGATCCTTTTTGTCCAATAGCTACATAAATGCAATAGACCGGCTGACCTTTCTCATAAAATTCTTTCTGGTTGATGATGGTGTCAATGGCCACCGAGGTTTTGCCCGTCTGGCGGTCACCGATAATCAGTTCTCTTTGTCCCCTTCCAATAGGGATCATGGCATCGATGGCTTTAATACCAGTTTGCAGGGGTTGTTTTACAGGCTGGCGATAGATCACACCGGGAGCTTTTCTTTCAAGCGGCATTTCATATGTTTTACCAGGTATAGCTCCTTTCCCGTCAAGAGGTTCGCCGAGTGTATTGATAATCCTGCCCAGAAGGCCCTCCCCTACATTGATTGAGGCAATCCTTTTGGTCCTTTTAACAGTATCTCCTTCACGAACCAACTCGGAAGAGCCAAGAAGCACAGCCCCGACATTATCTTCCTCAAGGTTCAGGACAATGCCCATAACCCCGCTATCGAATTCAATAAGTTCATTTGCCTGGACCATTGAAAGTCCATAAATACGGGCAATACCATCGCCCACTTGCAGTACTGAACCGACTTCTTCAAGTTCTACTTCTGTATTGAATCCCAAAAGTTGCTTCTTCAATACTTCAGATACCTCTGCAGGTTTAATTTCAGCCATTTTAAAAATATATTATTCTTATGTTGTTTGAAGTAATTTTTTCTTAACTCTTGCCAATTCCGATTTTACGCTGGCATCGAATTGCTCATCCTCGACCTTAAGGATAAACCCGCCGATAATATCGGGATCAATCTTTTCTTCGAATTCAATTTTCGAATTGAATGTTTTGGACATCAGATCCGAGAATTTTTTCCGGAGTGTATCATTAATCTCAGCAGACACAGTCAATTCAGCAGTTTTTATGCCCAGTTTTTCTTTATACAATGCTTTTAGGTTTCTAAGGATAGGAACCAGATAGGATTCCCTTTTATTGGTAAGGACAAGCAATACAAAATTAAAAAAAAGCTCATCCACATCCTTTTTAAATCCATCCTTTATCAGCTGTTTTTTGGCGGAAGTCTTGACAACCGGGCTTTGAAGGACCTCCCGAAAACGGGGCATCTGGAGGGCATTTTCAAATGCTTTAACATCCTTCACTACCCTTTCAAGCTTCTTTTCTTCATCAGCGGCATGAAAGAGAGCTTTGGCATATCTCACCGAAATTTTGCTGTCGTTCATAAAAATTTTCCCTAGTTCAGTTTAACATCGTCGAGCAAACGGTTAATTAATTCTTTCTGCTCCTTATCTTCCTGTAATTGCTCTCTTAAGATCTTTTGAGCAATTTCTACTGAAAGGATAGCAACCTGTTCTTTAAGATCGTCAATCGCCGATGTCTTTTCATTCAATATACTGATACGCGCCTGCTCGATTATTTTTTTTGCCTCCATCCCGGCCTTTTCCTTAGCTTCAGCAATTACCTTTTCCTTCACTTCGCGGGCCTCCTTCATGATGGCATCCCTTTCAGATCTGGCTTCGTTCAGGATTTTCTCGTTATCGGCCTTTAGCTTTTCCATCTCTTCCTTTGCTTTTTCGGCAGACAGAAGGGCAGAACGGATGCTATCCTCTCTGGTATTTACCGCATTTAAAATTGGCTTCCAGGCAAATGCCCGGAGGACGATAAGGAGGATAATAAAGATCAGGGTCGTCCAAAAAATCAGACCTATTCCCGGAGTTACAAGATCCATAATATTTTATTTATTAGGTTTTCAAAAATTAACCGGGAGGGCAACCAAACGTTGCCTTCCCGGTTTTTTAAATCAGGCAATTAATGCCACAACAACAGCGAAAAGCGCAACACCCTCTATAAGGGCTGCTGCAATGATCATTGAAGTTTGGATCATAGAAACTGCTTCGGGCTGACGTGCAATCGCGTCCATAGCCTGTCCGCCAATTCTTCCGATCCCGATTCCGGCTCCGATAACGGCAAGTCCGGCTCCTACTGCTGCAAATGTTCCAGTCATAATGGTTAAAAATTTAAATTAAAAAACTACTAACTATGATGTTCCTGCGCAGCCAGCCCGATAAACAATGCAGAAAGCAAAGTAAATACGTAAGCCTGCAACACAGCTACTAATAATTCAAGGCAATCCATAAATATTACAAAGGCAATGGAAACAGGTGCCAGATATATGGATTTAAAAATAAAAATCAGAGAGACAAGGCTCAATACTACAATATGGCCAGCCGAAATATTGGCAAAAAGACGGACCATCAGGGCAAAGGGTTTTGAAAACAGACCGATAATTTCCACGGGTATCATAACCGGAGCCAGCCAGAAAGGGACACCTGGTGTGACAAAAACATGTTTCCAGTGTTGTTTTGTTCCTGAAAACTGGGTAATCAGGAAGGTAAACAAAGCGAGAATCAGGGTTACCGCGATATTTCCGGTAACATTGGCCCCAAAAGGAATGATCGGAGGAATAAGTCCAAGAATATTGTTGATCAGAATGAAGAAAAATACCGTTAACAGGTAAGGAAGGTATCTTTCGTACTTTTTCATCCCGATGCTTGGAATGGCAATTTCGTTCCTGATGAACATGATCATCGGTTCAAGAAAACCGTTTAAACCAGTGGGGATTATTTTCTTGTCCTTTTTATAAATACTTCCCATCCGCACAAAAAGCAGGAGTATGATCAGGGCTGAGAACAACATGCCAACCACAACACGGGTAATCGACAGATCGAGCGGCATTCCTGTTATTTCGCCGGAATCATTTACCTCCACAATTTTCCCCTTGTGTTCCCCTTCCTCCGGAATCATGAAGCCTCGATATTCGTGACCATGAGCAAAACGGTAAGAAAGAAAAGTATTGAATCCCTTTTCTTTACTATAGAGAATGATCGGGAGGGGGATGCTGACATGTTCACCGTTTTGTTTAGTGATCAGATGCCATTCATGCGAATCCATGATGTGGTCGATGATAAATTTCCCGGGAACAAATTCTTCTGCTTCGGTAGGTGTTTCGTGGGTGGGGAGATCGGAGGCGAAGGAGACCCTTACTACAAAAAGCAACAAAAGACTACTAAAACACAACCGACGAACGATAAACCTGTCCTTAAACATCAGTATTTAAATATTTTTCGATTTTAATTCATGTACAAAACTCGCCAACATATAAATTGAGAAGGCCAAATATACTACAAAAAAGGTAATTATAAACTCCGTGGTAAGGCTTTCTGTAAACAGGGCGTAGATTCCAAGCAGGGCCAAAAAAAGAAGAAATTTCAGTCCTACAGCAGACAGGGTAAATAAAACCCTTTTTTGTGGTTTTTTCTTTATGCCTGTAAAAAAAAGCGAGGTTATGAATATTGAAATAATAAGGGATCCGGTAAAAATGATCATTGAATCCCTGAAACTGACACCCATATTAAAAAAATCACGCAACAGATATGCCAGACCTGTGAGGGCGAGATAAATCAGAAAAAGAATGGTGATATGTTTTGTAATTTGCATTATTTCTTGAAACGGATAAAATCTTTTAAGGATACGTATAGCGCAATAAAAACACCCAGGATTCCAAGAATAATTACAAAAAGGTTTTCATCGTGGTTATATTTTTGATCAAGTTTTTTCCCACCCCAAACAAAAATCAGGAGGATCAAAACCATTTGAATGGCTATAGTGCTGTATTTAGCATACTTTTCGTAGCCCGAAAAATTATTCTTTTTTGGGCTCTTCGGGTTTTCCTCCATTTAAATTTTTCTTATCGGTCATATCACATTTTCCGGTAAATAATGCACCCGGTTCGATGGCAAGCTGGTTAGTGGTAATATCTCCTGTTAAACGCGAATTGGCTCTAAGGGACAGTAGTTCACTTATAAAGACCTTCCCCTCCATCTTGCCTTCCACCTCGCAAGTCCTGCAGTGCACTTCCCCATTTATTTTACCTGTTTCACCAACAATCACCTTTCCCTTGGTATTGAGATTTCCGCTAAGGTTACCATCCACCCTGATATCCCCATTAGAGGTGATATTTCCTTCAATTAAGGTTCCTGAACCAATCAAATTGATCGCACTTCCATCCACTTCCGGGTTCTTTGCCATGGTTATGTTTTTTAATTAACTATTTTAGATACGGGGCAAATATACAGTTTTTTCAGCCGGACTGTACCAGAAAAACGATTATTTGCTATCGTAGGCCCACTTCAGATAGATAGCCCCCCAGGTATATCCGCCTCCAAATGCTGTGAGTATAAGGTTGTCCCCTTTTTTCAACTGATTTTCCCATTCCCACAGGCACAAAGGAATGGTAGCTGCGGTAGTATTCCCGTAGCGTTCAATATTGATCATTACCTTCTCCTTCGGAAGGCACATCCTGCGGGCGGTAGCTTCGATGATACGCATATTAGCCTGGTGAGGCACAAGCCAGTCGATTTCATTCGAAGTTAGATTGTGTTTATCCATCATCTCGGTGGCCACGTCCGACATATTAGACACAGCGACCTTGAAAACAGCCTGACCTTCCTGATAAATATAATGGAGACCCTGTTTAACCGTTTCTTCAGAGGGGGGAAGCAATGATCCTCCTGCTTTGAGGTGAAGGTGACGTGCCCCTGAGCCATCCACCCGAAGGATATGATCGATGATACCGGTATTTTCATCTTCGGCAGGTTCAAGTAGCACTGCAGCAGCAGCATCCCCAAATAGGGGACAGGTGGTTCTGTCGGTATAGTCTGTAACAGATGACATCTTATCGGCACCCACCAAAATTACTTTCTTATAACCAGCCAAAATGAAGCGGTTCGCTGTTTCAAGCCCAAAAAGAAATCCTGAGCAGGCGGCTCCAAGATCAAAGCCCCAGGCATTTTTTAGTCCCGATTTATGCGCTATTAAGTTTGCGGTAGAAGGAAAATGCATATCTGCGGTGACCGTTGCACATATAATAAGTTCAATATCCTCCGGTGGTGTTCCGGTTTTTTTAAGCAGGCCCTTTACCGCCTCTGCTCCCATATAGGAAGTTGCTTTCCCTTCTCCTTTTAATATCCTTCTTTCCTTTATGCCTATCCGCTGCATTATCCATTCGTCGGAGGTATCGACCATCCGGCTCAGCTCATCATTCGTAAGCCGGTATTCAGGCAAGAAAGCGTTAATCCCTGTAATTGCTGCTCTGATATTTCCCATTATTCGATTGCTAATTTAATATTACGTATCAATTCATTTTTGACCACTTCAATAGTATGAAGGATCATATTTTTGATGGCAATTTCGTTGGATATCCCATGTCCTACAACCACAGGTTTATTCACACCCAGGATGGGCGTCCCACCGAAATTCTCAAAATTGAAGGATTCAAAAAAATCATCAGAAATTTTACGCATTTTTATCAGTTTGTAAAGTCCCTCCGCCTCTTTAAGAATAATATTCCCTATAAAACCATCGCATACCAGTACATCGGCACGGGGGTCTGTAAAAAATTCGTTGGCCTCTACGTTTCCGATAAATTTAAAATCCTCTGAATCTTTCATTAGCTGGAAAGCTGATTTCGAAGTAAGGTTTCCTTTTTCTTCTTCGGATCCGATGTTTACCAGACCGATTGAAGGTTCATCCACTTTGTTAATGCTCTGGACGTAGGATTTCCCAAGGATTCCATATTGGTAAAGCACATCAGGTTTGCTATCAGGATTAATGCCCACATCCAGTAAAAGAGCGTGTTTCCCACTGAGGTTGGGGATTGAAGCAGCGATGGCCGGGCGGATAATCCCAGGAATCGAATTGATAACCTGGGTGGCGCCAATCATCATGGCTCCTGTATTTCCGGCACTGCAGAAACCATCAATATCGCCTGCTTTCAGAAAGCGGAAACCTGTAGTTATACTTGAATCCTTTTTGTTAAGAAATGATTTATAGGGATGATCGCTCATGGTGATTACCTCAGAAGTATGGACAATGATGAGGTTATTAACATCAAATCCATTATCCCCTGCTATCCGGATAATGGATTCTTTATCACCAAACAATACAAGTTCTGTTGAAGAGGGAAAACATTTTTGAGCCAGAAAGCAACCCTTAACAGCAGCTTCCGGAGCGAAATCCCCCCCCATAATATCTATGCCAATTCGCATGCTACCCTGCACTTTCGTAAAGGAAGGTTAAGCTACCCCGGCTTCCTTATCGATAACCATTTTGCCTTTGTAATACAGATTTCCATCCACGTAATATGCGGTATGCCGTCTGTGGACTGTGCCGGTGGTTGGACAGGTAGAAAGGGTAGGCTCGATGGCCTTGTAATGGGTCCTTCTTTTATCTCTACGGGTCGTTGAGGTTTTTCTTTTTGGATGTGCCATTTTTTTTAATTTAAATCTTTAAGTTTCTTCAATATTTCCCAACGGGGATCAATATCATTTTCTTCACCGGGAGCCTCTTCAGATAAACCCGAATCCTTTCCGGCGTGTTCTGCAAGTTTTTTGATCATCTCTGGATTACAACCACTTTCACCGTTTTTCTGGTCCGGATGAATTTTTCGTGTTGGGAGACCAAGCACTGCGAATTCATAAATATACTGAGCGACATTAATCCTGGTCTCATCTCTTGGGATAATGATGACCTGATCCGAAACTTCCTCAAATTCATCGCCGAAGCGAATGAATAATATGGCGGTTGTGTCGATTTCCTGTTCGTATTCCCCAAGACACCGGTCACAATATACATGAAGACTTCCTTCGATATTGAATTTTAATTCAAGGAATTGTGATTTCCTGATCAAATTTAGTTCAATACTCAAATCGCCACCGGCCACGTCCGGATTATCAAAAAACTCAAAGAACCTGGTTTTCGCTTCAAAACTGTATTCATGCATCCCTTCTTTTAATCCATAAAAAGGGATAACATAATCGTCCATCAAACTCACACTCCCTATTTTTTAATCGTGCAAAAGTAAATATTAATGTTCGGAAATAAAAAAAATCGTGCAAAAAATTGAAATTGACTAAAAAATCTCCTTTTCAATGCATTCCATGAGTGCATCCACAAAATAATTACTCTTTCGGATAAACCTTGTTGCACCGGCTTTCAGAAATTTATGTTCGAGTTGATAATCATCCTGACTGGTCAGAATCACTACAGGGGTTTTTTGATCCTTCTTCCTGATGAGCTTAAGCGTATCCAATCCGGTAAGCTTACTGCCTCCTTTAAAATTATAATCGAGGACGATAAGAGAAGGCATCCTGTATAAATTTTCGAGGCACGCTTCTCCCGAAAGAAGAGTCTGGACCTCCAAATCCTGCCTGCCCTGAATGGTATACTCAAGGAGATTCAAAATAATCCTGTCATCATCAACAAAAAAAACCAATTTCTTCACTAAATCCAGATTATTTAATATTTGAGGGTATGAAGTTAGGGCTAATTTATTATCATTACAAAATCTACACTATTTTTGTCACGTTATTCTATTCGAATTCCATGGATAATGCCGGACCCTTATTTCTCTTAAACCAGACTATTACAGATAGCCAGGAGTTTAATGACGATTTTTTACAGAGCGGAAAAAACCTGTATGAAGTTGTGCGTGTCATGAAAAACAAAGTGATCTTTATGGAAGATCATATTTCGAGGCTTTTCGAGTCTGCTCACAAATCAGGGCTGAACATTTCCTATTCTGCATCGGAACTATATCAGGGTCTAATGCATCTTGTTCATTCTCTCAGGATGAATGAAGGAAATATTAAAATAATATGGCATACCGGAGATCCCTTCAGGGATTCCTTCCTCATTATGTATCAGGTAAAACATTATTATCCTGAGAATTATTTATACCACCAGGGTGTACAATGTTCCATTCTGAATGAATCCCGACCAGATCCCGGGATCAAAAAGTGGAGGTCCACCTTTCGGGAAACAATCCATCAACTGAAAGCCACCGAAGGGGTTTATGAAATTATCCTTGTCAACGGCAAAGGTATTGTTACTGAGGGAAGCCAGTCAAACCTCTTCATTATCAAGGGAAATAGAATTTATACGGCATTCAAAAAAAATATTCTTCCCGGGATTACCAGGAAATACATCTTCAAAATCGCAAGGGAAAATGGTTTAACCCTCGAAGAAAGGGATTTCAATATCGCCACCCTTCTGTCCTCCGATTCAGTTTTTCTTACCGGGACTTCCCCTAAAGTACTACCTGTCTCTCAGATTGGTCATAATACCTTTGATGTAAGCCATCCCCTTCTAAGGAAAATCATTTCTCTATATGATCTTGAAATTTATACTTACCTGAATACCCCCGGACAATGAAATATGATATAATAATTGTTGGAGCAGGCATTGTTGGGCTGGCCTCGGCATTAAAAATAAAGGAAAATTCTCCCGAAAAAAGGGTACTTGTGCTGGAAAAAGAGGGGAAGGTGGCACAACACCAAACAGGAAATAACTCGGGAGTGATCCATTCCGGAATATATTACAGGCCGGGAAGCCTAAAAGCCCAAAATTGCCTGAGTGGCTACCGCGAAATGATTAACTTTTGCGATGAAAATTATATCGGGTACGAACGCTGTGGGAAACTGATTGTCGCCACAGCAAAAGAGGAGCTCGGACGAATGGAAGACCTTTACCGGAGGGCCAGGGAAAACGGCCTGACTGAAATCAAAAAACTTCAGGGAGCGGAACTTAAAGAGTATGAACCTCATGTAAAAGGTATTGCCGGCATGTACCTCCCATATACCGGAATTACTGATTATAAGCTGGTTGCATTTAAGATGCAGGAAATTTTCGAGAAGAAATTTGGAGGGAAGGTGATGCTGAAAGAGGAAGTGAAGTCAATCAAAAAAAACAATAATGAAATTAGGGTTACAACTGAAAATAACGAGCACACTGCCAAAATTATGGTTAATACGGCAGGACTGTTCTCGGACCGCGTGGCAGAATTGTCGGGGATGCACCCCGGGGTAAGAATTATCCCTTTCAGAGGGGAGTACTATACCCTGGTAAAAGAGAAAGAATATCTGGTAAAGAATTTGATTTATCCCATCCCTGATCCAAAATTTCCTTTTCTTGGGGTACACTTCACGCGTCTGATTAGTGGTGGAATAGAAGCTGGGCCTAATGCTGTTTTTGCGTTTAAAAGAGAGGCCTACCGGAAAAACAGCTTTTCTTTAAAGGACAGCTGGGAATCCCTTACCTGGCCAGGTTTCCAAAAACTTATGATCCGGTATGCAGGAATGGGTCTGGGAGAATTCTATCGTTCATATAATAAGGCAGCATTCACAAAAGCGTTACAAAATATGCTTCCCGAAATCAGACAGGCAGATCTGGTTCGCGGGATTACCGGTGTCAGGGCTCAGGCATGCGACAAAAAAGGCAATTTAATAGATGATTTTCTGTTTGCTGAAGAAGAGAGGATCATAAATGTACTGAATAGTCCCTCTCCTGCCGCAACCGCCTCTCTTTCCATTGGAAGGACAATTGCCGGTAAGGCACTTGAAAAGTTGAAATAGAGGGATATTTTGAAAGGAAAATATTGGAAAACAGGTGATCAATATATTCCAGGAAACTTTATTTTTATTAGCTTTGTACCCTCGGGGCAATTAACTCAGTGGTTTAGAGTGCTACCTTGACAGGGTAGAAGTCGCCGGTTCGAATCCAGCATTGCCCACTTTATATTTCCATCCTCTCCTGTTTTAAGGAATAATTATCCTCATTCGTTTCGGTTCTATTCGGAAAGTTACTTTGCCCATTATACAGAGGGGTTCTCCATCCAGATGCAGTTTTTTTTCCCCTTCCGGAAGGAACAAAGTCACCTCCCTAACCTTCTGGTGGTATACATACCTGCTCTTTTGAATTGTTCCCAAAAATGACATTAAGAGTAAAAGCGGCGCCTGATAACGGGGGAATTTCCGCACTATGGTTATATCAAGGAGGCCATCCACAACAGATGCTCCCGGGGCTATTTGAAAGCGATTACCAAATTGGGAAATATTGGCTATGTTTATGAGAAAGGCTTCCGTTTCATGCTTTTCGCCATCAATGACCAGGCTATAGGCCACGGGTTGGTAAACCAAAAATGTCCGCAGCACCCTTCGGATGTAGGCCGGCAACCCCCGATGTTTCGAATTCATGAACAAGTGGGCGATATCTGCATCATATCCAATTCCGGATGTGCCAAAAAACGGCTTTTCGTTTACATATCCGATATCAATACTGGTTGGTCCAGAGTTATTTACTATTATATCGATTGCCCGTTTAAAATTGGATGGAATACCCAAATGCCTGGCTATCCCATTACCAGAACCAAAAGGTATAATGCCGAGAATTTTCCCGGAACCTAGAATAGCCTTTGCTACTTCATTAATAGTACCATCGCCTCCAACAGCCACCAGAATATCCGCTCCTCCTTTTATTTCTTTGCGGCTAAGCTCATAGGCATGATGCGGCCCATTGGAAAAGAGGATCCTAAAACTGAAGACTTCCTTATCAAGATGATCCTGTAGGTACCTTACCAGATATTTTTTATTTTTCCCGCCGGCAATAGGATTTACGATAAAGCTAATTGACTTTTTCAGGGACATTATTTTCGCTGGATAAAATCGTTGGATACGGTTTGTAAATATGCCTTTCCTTTAAGAATCAGATTCCCGGCATCCTTTCCTTCACTATCTAAAGTTTTATTATAAGAAAGATCATAAATTAACCTGCTGGTGGAGTCCTTTACCCCAAATCCATTATTAAAAGCATAAAATACGAAAGAGGGGGAAAAGGGATTAAGAAGGTCTCTGGAATAGGTGAATTTGCTTCGGTCGTAACCAAACTGGGCCAACAGGGTAGCCGGGATATCCGTTTGCGATCCGGACTTGGAAATTATTGAATCCCTCGTCACTGCCCCTCCCGTCCAATACATCGGGATATTAAACTTCTCATCCACAAAATTAGCCGTATTTCCAGGACTTCGGGATCCGTGATCAGCCAGGATTACAATCAGGGTTTTTTCCCACCAGTCACGGGTCCTGGCATCATCCAGGAATTCTTTCAATTTACTATCTGTGTAATGAAAGGCATTTCTGCTAAGGGCATCGCGGTCGGCCGTGCCAAAAACCGGCTCCGAAATCACATCATAGGGTTCATGGCTACTTAGGGTAAAGGCGGCATAAAAGAAGGGTTTCTCTTCTTTTTGAATCTCTTCCCCAATCTTTTTAAACAGATATTCATCCGGGACACCCCATTTTTGCCTCGGTATGTCCGCGGGGAAATCCTCTTCTGTGATGATGCGATCAATGGATTTATTAGTAAAATAAGCTCTGAAATTGGCAAAATTGAGATTTCCACCGTAAAAAAAGGCTGTTGAAAACCCCGAGTCTGAAAAAACCTCAAATACGATAGGAAGAGACTGAACCTTATGTGGGTAATCGATAATGGACGTGGTAGGCTGGGCAGGAAATCCGCTAAAAATAGATACAAGCCCCTTGTCTGACCGGTCTCCGCTGGCATAGAGGTTTTCAAATACCAAACCATGATGATACAGGCTGTCCAGACCCGGCGTTATTCCCTTTTCTCCGCCCAGGGAAGAAATTATTTTATTTGAAAAACTTTCCAAAACGATTATTAGAACATTAGAGCCAGGTTTAATCAAGGCTTTCTCATTTACGGAAGGATAGGTCATAAGTTCTGAAAATATGGATTGTGCCTTTTCATTATCCATATATTCATGCCGGGTCTCCAGATTTTTTCTTTTAGTTATGGAATAGAGGGTATTCCAGGTTACATTAATCGCACTGTGGTTCGCAAAAAGGTTCTGGTGAAAATATACCCTGCCCAGATTAACGGGTGCTATACTTAAACCACCGCGCATGGGGATAATTAAGAGGAAAGAAAGCAGGAATCCTGTAATAAATACTTTCCAGGATGCCTCTTCACTATGAATGGCAGCCGGATTGCTAAAATAAAGATAGAACTTTAAGAAAAGAAAGTATAACAAAGCGAAAATGACCAAAAGAATGGCAATTTCCGACACTTCTACCGAGGCGAAAGCTTCAGCCGGAGTTTTCAAATAAATCAAGGGACTGATATCCAGCTTGAATCCCCAATATGAATAGAGATTCATATCCACCACCCCAAGCAAAAGAACCACAAATAATATAAGATAGGTGTAGACATTAATTAGCTTTGCCCATAAATTCCGTTTCCCTCCCTGTTTAATGGCAAGCAATAAAGCCGGGAGAAAGCTGATATAAGCCGAGGTAGAAAAATCGAGAGGCAATCCATGGTACAGAATCCTGAACCAATCTACCCAAATAAGCTGGAAAGACTCCTTATAATTAAAGAATAAAAAAAATATTTTTTGGACCAGGAAAACCATGACCCAAAATGTGAAATATTTTAAGAGAAAAATAACCCGGGACTTCATCCATTCAAATTTTGGAATTGCCTGTAAAGATAGATGAATTTGCATAGGGCATCAAAGATAATCTTCAATCCCATGGAGAAGATTATCTTTGTAAAGGGGATTTGCCTAAAGGTTAAAAGCAAAAGATGCTAAGTTTTCAGCCAGGGGAGGCGAGGCATACATCTTTCCCTGCGTACCCTGCGGCTTACCAATTATTCTTATTGTCTTAAATATCTTAAATCAAATGCTCAACGACAGACAGAAAGTTTTAGATTTTCTAACCCGGATAGACATCTCCTATGAACTCTATGAACATCCTCCGGTGCCCACAGTGGATGAAGCATCAAAATACTGGAAAGATATTCCCTCTGCCCATTGCAAGAATCTCTTTTTTCGCAACCATAAGGGGAACCGCCATTATCTGGTGATTATCGACCACAGGAAAACACTTGGAATTCATGAGTTGGAAAAAAGGCTTAAGCAGGGAAAGCTCAGCTTTGCTTCGGAGAAACGAATGGGAAAGTACCTTGGGGTCCGCCCGGGATCGGTGTCACTCTTCGGATTGATCAATGATCGTGAAAACCATGTCCATCTCTTTTTAGATTCCAGCCTTCAGGAGGCCGAAAATGTCAGTTTTCATCCAAACGATAATACCGCCACCCTGGTAATTTCCAGGGAGGGTTTTTTAAAATTTCTTGAGAATACCGGTAATTCAAGTGAATTCCTGGAACTATAAACCAATGGGAGGTCCCTCAATAAAAATAGGGTGACCGGACCAGAACCGGGCTTGCAGGCTCAGCAACGCTAACGTTCATTTTCATCCCGATAGCCATCGGAACAGAAAATGGAACACATGGAGAGACTTCTAATTTAATTTTTCCCTCACTGCACTTACCTGTTCTTTAGTAATCATAGTTGAAGCATTCCCGAAGCTATTTCTGATGTAGGTTAACAGATCTGCTATATCATTATCGCTCAGGAAATTATGGGGCGCCATAAACTGATTATAGATTTCCCCCTTTACTTCTAGCGGGCCGGAGAGACCCGCAAGTATAATTTTTATTAATTCATCTTGTCCCCCATTGACCATGTCAGTGCCATCAAGTGGAGGGTACATTCCCGGGTTCCCGCTTCCATCGGCCTGATGACAAGCTGAACAATAGGTAAGATAAACTTTCTTTCCATTAGCCAGTATACTTTCGGGAACATCGATCTTATTTTTCACCGTCTCAAGCCTCCCCTTTTCAGCATCTTTCTCATTTTTTGAGTGCCTATCCGATTTGGCACTGCAACTAAGAAGAATGAAGCTATATGCCAGGAGCAATGTAAAGAGAGCGGGAAAATGTTTGGAAATTCTTTTAATGATATCGTAAATAAAGCGTATAAAATTCTGTACTAGTCTTGAGCTTACCATTTAGAAAAGTTTGAAATGTTAGTCATTTAATGGACACTAAAAATACAAAGTTAACTGTTATTTCTGATAAATGACCTTCCAGATTTTGCCCTTCTCTGAATCAGATATATACAAGGCACCATCGGGTCCCTGGGCCAAACCCATAGGCCGGTATTTTGCTTTCGCCGGACTCATTATCTTCTCTTCGCCCGCGAAACCATCGGCAAATATTTCCCAATCTCCTGATGGATATTTTCCATCGAAGGGGACAAACACCACATAATAGCCCTCCTGTTCAATGGGACTCCGGTTCCATGAACCATGAAATGCGATGAAGGCACCATTTTTATATCTTTCAGGAAATAAATCACCCGTATAGAAAAGAAGGTCGTTCGGGGCAACATGTCCGGGAAAGGCCATAATGGGATCGTCAGCATTCTCGCATCTTCCTGTAATGTTCCTGTCGCCACCATATTCCGGACTTAATACCTTTCTACCCTGGAGCTGGTCATAGTAACAGTATGGCCATCCGCCATCGAAACCATCTTCGAGAAGAAAAAATTCCTCGGCAGGTAACAGAGCGTTATCTTCATCAGAATACATATCGGGAAAAAACTGCCCAAGTTGGTCCCTGCCATGTTGAACTACATATAAATAGCCGCTCTTCCGGTTCCAGTCCAGGGATATTGAATTTCTTATTCCGGTAGCATATCTGTGCCCATCCTTCACCTGGTCCTGATCTAAAGCATCATCCTTAAACTGCCAAATTCCTGCATGCCTTTCAAGTTGAGGGCAAGGATCGATCCCCGGAGAGTCTTTGGTCCGTGTGTGCTCCATACAGGCATTCGAAGGGGCTCCTACATTGACGTAAATATTGCCCTTATCATCGAAGGTAAAAGGCTTGTCGCTGTGCTGATTTTGTTCAGGAAAACCTGTTGCGATAATTTCAGGGCTATTTTCAGGCAAGAGGTCGTTCTCTTTCATTTTGTACCGTAGAACCAGGTTATTCGAACTATGATACAGGTATCCTTTATGAATATCAATTCCAGTACCGGATTCCTCTCCAAAATATTTTATGATATCCGCCTTTGAATCATTATTTGTATCCCTCAGGGCGACGATGCCTCCACCCTGATTGGGTCTGCGAAGAGACAAATAGATGTCCCCATTTTCAGCTACTGCAATATGGCGGCCACGACCTGTCTCCTCTACGACCACAACCGCAAGGAAGCCTTCCGGAAGGGTTAATGTTGAATCACTGGTTGAATTAACACGAGGGTCCTGAGCGGATTGCTGCATGCAAGAGAAAAAGGTAACTGTAAGAATACTAAGGAAAATCCCTAAAAGCTTCATGACTGCATGGATTAGTTAACATGAAATGGAATGGTCATAAGGTTTATTGAACAAACCCTCAAGGTAAACATTCAAATAAAGGGAAAGTTCATGTAACCAGAGAAGCTTTAAACCCTCAATATTGGTCCGCTAATCTGTCTCCTCTGCATTTCCTTAGAAACGGTTTCGTTCGACATAGTGAGTATGCAGAAGTTCATGAGCCTTGGGACTATTCGGAGAACCGAGAAAATCTTTGTAGACTTCAGCAATTTCAGGATTTTCGTGCGATTTTCTAAGAGGCATACCCATATCTTCCTCATAAATTGCTTTAGCGCGCTTTTCGCGGATTTTTGCATTTGTTGGAATAGGTTGTCCCCCACCACCAAGGCATCCTCCCGGACAGGCCATGATTTCAATAAAGTGGTAGTTTGCCCGTCCCTCCTTTACTGACTTCATCACCTCCCTGGCATTCACCAGTCCATGGGCTACAGCACATTTCAGTTCCACCCCTTCGAGAAAGTCCCATTCCGGTTTGCAACCTTCTATTTTCACAGAAGCTTCACGAACACCTTCCATACCACGGACAGGCATAATATTCAGGTCCTTAAAAGGCACCTCCCTTCCAGTAACAATCTCATAGGCAGTACGTAAAGCAGCTTCCATCACTCCTCCTGTTGCACCAAAAATAACTGCTGCTCCGGAAGATTCTCCCATAATGCTATCGTATTTCATTTCATCGAGCTTTCCAAAATTAATGCCGGCCTGACGGATCATACGCGCAAGCTCCCGTGTGGTTAACACGAAATCAACATCCTTATAGCCACTGGAGCGCATCTCAGGCCTGTCCGCTTCGAATTTTTTAGCCGTACAGGGCATAATAGAGACGCTTACGATATTCTTGGGATCAATTTGTCGTTTAGAAGCGTAATAGGTTTTAGCCAGAGCACCGAACATCTGTTGGGGCGACTTGCAGGAAGATACATTTTTCAGGAATTCGGGGAATGTATGCTCTATAAATTTTATCCAGCCCGGAGAACAGGAGGTAGTAAGAGGAAGAGCAACCGTTTCATCCTTATTAACCAGGACATTCTTCAGCCGGGTTAGCAGTTCTGTGCCCTCTTCCATAATAGTAAGGTCTGCGGTAAAATCGGTGTCCAGAACCGAATCAAACCCAAGTCTTTTTAGCGCTGCGACCATTTTTCCGGTAACCCGTTCACCGGCCTGAAGCCCCAGGGCTTCTCCCAATCCCACACGCACCGCTGGTGCAGTCTGGACTACAACATGTTTGGAAGGATCCAGAATGGCATCCCAGACTTCATCTGTATAGCTTCGTTCTACAAGAGCGCCGGTGGGACAACGGTTAATGCACTGTCCACAATTTGTACAGACCACTTCATGCATTGGTCTTTCAAAAAAACTGCTGATTTTCTGTTTGTTGCCTTTATAGGCCACTGCCAGGGCATTTACACCCTGCAGTTCAGCGCAGGTACGCACGCATCGCTGACAACGAATACATTTACTATCATCCTTAATCAATGAAGGAGAGGTACGGTCGATCATCCTGTCATGCCCGTTAATAAGATCGAGTAACAGATGATCACCGGTAGCATATTCATTGGCAAGAGCCTGAAGTTCGCAGGCTCCGTTTTTATAGCATTTAGTACAATCTGCATTATGCTCCGAAAGCAGGAGTTCGATGATGTGCTTTCGGGCAGCACGGACCATAAGGCTGTTTGTATTAATTTCCATTCCCTCGGCTGCCGGGGTAGCACAGGCAGCCACAAGGGCTTTCCCACCTACCTGTTCTACCACACATACGCGGCAGTTTCCGGCAACACACAAATCCTGGTGATGGCAGAGGGTAGGAACGCGGAAATTGAGCTGCTTAGCGGCTTCGAGGATAGTTGCACCTTTTTCAACCGTAATATCGAGACCGTTAATTTTAAGGTTTATCATGATTTTAAATTTTTTCTGTTAATAATTAGTAGATAATCTCTTCCCTGAAATTGGCAACGATAGATTTAAATGCATTTCCAACAGACTGACCGAGACCACATTTGGAAGAGACCTTCATGGTTTTGGCAAGTTTTATGAGCTCGTCCAGATACCTGGAATTTTTCTCACCCCTTTTTACAGCTTCCACCCCAAGCAACAATTGCTGGCAACCAACACGGCAAGGAGTACATTGCCCACAGGATTCTTCAGCGAAAAAGTCAAGGTAATTGTGCAGGACGTTGTACATCGAACGGGAACTGTTGAACAACTTCATTGATCCCCCGGTAGGAACTCCTTCGAATCCAATAATCGTATCATTGAACCTTTTTCTTGGAACACAAAAACCCGATGCCCCTCCAACCTGAACTGCCTTGGTATCCCCATCTCCGAAATCCTCCACGAAACGTTCAACGGTCATTCCCAATTCTAATTCATAAATACCGGGCACAGGGGTATCCCCTGAAACCGAAAACACTTTTGATCCTCTGGAATCGTGTGTGCCCATATCCTTAAAATGCTGTGACCCATGGGCAAGGATCATGACCGTGTAAACGAGGGTCTCTACATTATTAATTGCTGTGGGCTTACCAAACAACCCCGATGAAGTAGGATAAGGAGGTTTATTCCTGGGTTCCCCTCTTCTGCCTTCAATCGATTCAAACAGGGCAGATTCTTCGCCGCAAATGTAAGCACCACTCCCTAACCTTAGCTGAATATGGAAGTCGTGGCCAAGTTCCTTTACCAGACTGTGAAAAAGATCCAGTTCTTCCCTTAATTTGGGAACAAGAAATTTATATTCGCCTCTCAGATAAAGAAATCCTTCTTTGGCTCCGATGGCTTTGCTTGCTATAGCCATGCCGGCAAACACCTTACGGGGTACCTCATCTAATATTTGCCTGTCTTTAAATGTTCCGGGTTCTCCTTCGTCTGCATTGCAAACAATATATTTTACCGGTTCCTTTTCCGCTGCGGTGAATTGCCATTTCATGCCTGTCGGAAATCCCGCTCCCCCGCGACCCCTCAAGCCTGAATCGAGGACCTCCTTAAGGATCTGTTCTGGCTTCATCTTAAAGACTTTTATCAACAACTCTTTGGTATTGCAACTTTCGAAAATAAGGTCTACTCGTTTTAATAGTGCAGTTTTCATGCGTATAATTTTTTCAGTTTTGTATAATGATATTTAAAGAAAATCAGTGCCCGCCAGACTGGAACAGTCCGGGCTCTGCTACTTTTTCATGTACTCCTGGAGGATTTCAGTCACCTTCGCGGGAGTAAGCCCTGTGTATGGGGTATCGTTGATCAGCATCGCCGGTGCTTTATGGCACCACCCGATGCAATTCGTTTCGAGAAGGCTAAAGCGTTTATCGCTGCTCGTTTCCCCAACTTTCAGTTTAAGCATGTCCTGGATGGTATGAAGGATTTCATTTTTTCCTTTCATGGAACAGGATATTGTTTTACAAATACGGATAACATATTTCCCTCTCTCTTCAATGTCAAGGAAAGTGTAAAATGAGGCTGTACCATATACCTCTGCTGAAGATATGTCCAGTTCCTTTGCTACCTGAATCAACGCAGAATCTGTAAGATAATTGGAACCTTCGATGATGTCCTGCAGAATCGGGATCAAACTTTCGCGTTTCCGGCCATGTTTGTCTGCAAGCTTTTTAATGAGAATGGCTTCGAGTGGCATAAATTTAAGGTTTATTAGTGAGTCTTGAGAATTTTAATGTTTTTTGTTATTTAATTAACAATAAAACGCCTCAAATATATTAGTTATTTGTGAATTAAATAACAATACTCGATGAATTATTCATTTTTTTCAAAATTAATATTCAATCTAAATAAAAATATGAAGGTGGAGGATCAAAATATCCCTCGCCTTTGTCAGGGCTAAGACGGCTATTCTCTTCAATGATCAGCCTGTTCGGTGGACATATTCTTTAGCATAATTTCGTATATTTGCAGAAATATACAACAAATGAATACAACAGCCCCGGGTTTAATCGAAATCATGCTTGCTCCCGCTATCATGATCTCCGCATGCGGATTGCTATTACTGGGTATGAATAATAAATATTCACTGGTGGTGAACCGAATCCGGCTTCTGAACGAGGAAAGGAGAAATTCCCGGTACGCCCTGAAAAGTGAAAAGGGTTTGAAAAAACGCCATAAAAGCATGGATGTGCAAATAGAAAAACTTTTTTATCGCATGATACTCATTCGCAATGCGGTCTTTTCCTATTCCCTCGCCGTGGCCTTTTTTATAGTTTCTTCCCTTCTTATCGGAATAATCAAGATCTCTGCACCCGCGCAATTAAACTGGTTAAGCATTACGGTCTTTCTTATCGGGATGTTATTTGTCCTTTCCGGGGTAATTTTTGCAGCTATCGAAGTATGGAAAGGCTACAAAATCGTTGATATTGAAATTGAGGATATGACATAGTCCTTACCGTCATTAAGAAATTTCCATGTAGTTACCCTTTCCCTATGCTGAAAATCCCCGCGAAAATTCCTTTTAATCCGGCAAAAATCCCCTTTTTCTATGGTTGGGCAATCCTTTTTGCCGGTGCCGTAGGAGTAGTGATGAGCATACCGGGACAAACGATGGGTATTTCGGTCTTTACTGACCACTTAATTTCAGATCTCTCCATCGACCGGGTAAGCCTGAGCTTTGCCTACCTTTTGGGCACTGCGGCGAGCGGGCTTCTGATAACATACGCCGGAATTCTGTATGATCGTCTCGGAGCCAGGATTATCGCCATTGCCGCGGGAATATTCCTGGGAATAATGTTGGTTTACTTAACCCGTATTGATGTATTCGCCAGTTATCTTACGGAACAGTTTAGCATACTGAGTCTGGAAAACACGATTTTTGTGCTTCTTTCACTGGGTTTTTTCGGGGTCCGTTTTTTCGGGCAGGGAGTTCTGACCATGACCTCCCGGAATATGGTCATGAAATGGTTTGATAAACGACGTGGTTTTGCCAATGCAATTCTGGGAATAATCACCTCATTTAGTTTTTCTTATTCCCCCCGGTTAATAAAACAGCTGATAGATCTTTCAGGATGGAAAAATACCTGGATTACTATGGCCATGGCTTCCGGCATATTCTTCATTCTCTTTGTTTTCATCTTTTTTCGCGATAATCCCGAAGATGCGGGACTTATTCCGGATGGGACGCGGAAAATAAGATCAAAGAGCAGGATTAAATCAAGCCCGGACAAACAATATACCCTTAAAGAGGCCATATCAACCTTTTCCTTCTGGATTTTCAGTCTTACCCTTACAATGAACGCCCTCTATATCACCGCCTATACTTTTCATGTAACCTCTATTTTTAATCATTCTGGATTTAGTAATGACCAGGCAGTTGCCCTTTTTCTGCCCATCTCCTTTGTTGCAGTCACCATTACCTTCTTCGGTAGTTGGGCCAGCGATTATATGAAGTTGAAGGGGCTGCTGATCCTGAATACATTAGGACTCTTACTCTCAATGGTCGGGCTTGTTTTTCTGAAGGAACCCTATGGGATTCCTCTGGTGGTTGCAGGAAGCGGCATTTCGAACGGTATGTTCGGCATTCTGATGGCGGTTACCTGGCCGCGATTTTTTGGGACAAAACATCTTGGAAGTATTTCCGGACTGGCCTTAAGCCTTTCGGTTATCGGGAGTGCCATCGGACCATACCTTTTCAGTATTTCTGAAAGACATACACGGAATTATACCTCATCTACCCTAATACTTATTGGAATTTCTTTTGTACTTTTATTGCTTGCCTTCAAGGCAGATAATGTCAACGATGGTAACAAAACAACGGTGAGTGATGAACCAACAATTAAAAAATAGACGATGAGAACATACCATAAATATTATAAAGTCAAAGCCAATCCTGATGAGGTTTATAATTCCCTTGTAAAGCCTCTTGCCATCGCTCTTTGGACAGGGGAACCTGCGGAAATGACTGAGGAGCCAAATACTGAATTTTCGCTTTTCGGTGGTGATATAACCGGTATTAACCTGGAATTTGATCCCGGAAAACTTATTTCTCAGGAGTGGTTTTTTGGTGACCAGGAGGAAAAATCCATTGTGACCATTAAGTTAAAACCGGATAAACAAAATACTAATATTGAACTGACCCATACCAATATCCCCGATAAGGATTTCGAAAATATGAAGGAGGGATGGGACAACTATTATTTTGGACGTTTGCAGGAATTCTATCACAAATAATTATATATTTTACCTTTTAATACCAACCCTCCTTTATCTCACTTCAATCTTTGTCTTTAAGAGTTCAATTCCTAACTCTTTCGATCTGTTCAGAGGCGATGAACCACCAATCCATAGAGTATATTCTCCCGAAACAAGGACTTTATTCCCCGCTTTGTCAACAGAGCGAAAATCTGAAGCATTCAGGGAAAATTCAACCTTAGCATCACCTTCCTCAATTAATTTGACACGTTTGAAGTCTAAGAGTGTAAAAAAGGGAGCATCCTTTAGCTCTTCGGGATAGCTGATATATAATTGTACGACCTCTTCCCCTGCAATTGGACCCTCATTTTTAAGGTCGACGCTAAGCTTTACTGACCCCTCCTTATTAATGAAGTCGGCATCGGTGACAAAATTATCATAAGAGTAGTGAGAATAGGAAAGGCCAAATCCGAAAGGTAGGAATGGGTCTTCTGTCATGTATCTATAGGTACGACCTTTCATGCTGTAATCATCATAATCCGGAAGCTGAGCATAGGATTTAGGAAAAGTGACAGGCAACCTTCCCGACGGGTTGAAATCGCCGAATAAAATATCAGCAAAAGCATTTCCACCCTCTTCTCCGGGATACCATGCATATATGATCGCGTCGGCATAATCATAAATCTCGGCTATGTCGATTGGGCTACCTGCCGTAATGACCAAAATCAGCGGCTTATCGCCCTGGCTTCTTAACTTTTTAAGGTATGCGACCTGATTGTCGGGAAGTCCATAATCACCCCTGTCGCCAAAATATTCCGAAGCAATCGACTCGCCTTCTTCCCCCTCAATGACCCCGGAAATCCCTGCAAAGACGATGGTTGCATCCTGCCTTCCAGCCTCTCCGGTTGTCCAGTCGATAGGGTTCGGGTTTTCCCTGTCGAGAAGGAAGCCTTGTTTATATTGAACCGTTGTCCCCTTGCTGACGTTTGATAAAATCCCTTCGATGAAAGTCGACATTTCCCCGTTCAGTCCATAGTAGTTGCCTAAAAGTACTTCAACGTTACCGGCATTCGGCCCAAGCAAATATAAGGAAGCGATATTTTCAGATAATGGAAGCACGCCGTTGTTCTTCAACAAAACCATTGATTTCCTTGCCGCGTCCAATGCCAGTGCCCGATGCTCCTCTGAATCGATAACGGATTCGCGAATATCCTTAAACGGATTTTTTTCTTCCGGGTCAAATAAACCAAGCCTGAACCGAGTCTTTAAAAGGGTTTCAAGAGAAGCATCGATTTCAGATTCATCGATCAAGCCTTGTTTCACCGCATTTATAAGATGGGGATAATACAATGATCCGCAATTGAGGTTCACACCACTTTTCAGAGCCAACGCTGCAGCTTCCTCGGGGGTACCTTTAAGTTTGTGTCCCTTGTATATGTCTTTCAGGGCTCCGCAATCGGAAGTGATATACCCATCAAATCCCCACTCGTCCCTGAGTATTCCTGTAAGCAATTCTGAACTACCACAACAGGCTTCGCTATTCGTACGGTTATAGGCGCACATGAAACCCTCCACATTCGCATCATTTAATGCCTTGAAGGCGGGAAGGTATGTTTCCGCCATATCTTTAGGAGAAGCAATTGCATTAAAAACATGCCGTTCGCGTTCAGGGCCACTATGCACAACAAAATGCTTGGCGCAGGCAGCGGCTTTCAGATACTCAGGGTCATCTCCCTGCAATCCCTTCACGAACGCCGTTCCAATCCTCGATGTCAACAGGGGGTCCTCGCCATAAGTCTCTTGTCCTCTCCCCCAACGCGGATCCCTGAAAATATTAACATTGGGGGTCCAAAAGGTCAGTCCTGCATATTGACCACGATTGCCAATGCTTTTAGAAATCTCAAATTTTGCCCGGGCCTCGTCTCCAATAGCCGAAGCTATATTCAGGATAAGTTCCTCATCAAAAGTTGCTGCAAGACCGATTGCTTGAGGGAACACGGTGGACAATCCATTGCGTGCCACCCCGTGCAGACATTCGTTCCACCAGTTATAGGCCGGTATATTCAGCCGTTCAATAGCCGGGGCACTGTGTTGCATTTGTGCGACTTTCTCTTCAAGACTAAGTCTTGAAACGAGATCCCTGCTACGTTCATCGATTCCCAGCCGATAATCCAGAAAAGGATATTCAGGCTCGAAATCTTCTGTTTTTTTTTCATTATTAGGAGAGCAGGCAGAAAATAAAATTATTGCAGCGAATCCGAGATGTTTGATCATGATAGAATTTATTAAAAGAAATTAGTATACAGGAGGTCCAAAATACTGGTGGTAAATTAAAGAAAATTTTATAATGCACTAAAATAATTTATAGGTATTTTTGATGTTTTGTAAAAGTTAACAGATCACGATAACCACCCCTAACACAATAAGGAATGGGTAAAACGATCATACTATTCATAATCCTGGCCTGCACTTTAAGTCTTCATTCATTTAATTCGTCTGGGCAGGAGATCAAAATTCCTGAAATTGAGGATTTCGAGGCCGACGGGCAGGAACTTGAATGGGCCGGGTTGCCCCAAATAAGGTTATATGCCAATCAGTATGCTGAATATGCTCTACCAGAGGACCTTCTGGCAGGTTTTCGATCAGGCTGGAACCATGAAAGCATTCTGTTTGGATTTAAGATTCAGGATAATGGCTATCGGACAGATACTATTTCTCCATGGAATGGGGATGCTATTGAAATTTATCTCGCCCCCTTCAGGGGTTCTGAAGACATTCTCCAAATAGAGATTGTACCTCCGGAACATAATTCCGGCAAATGTTTTGTCAAGACTTACGATCATCGTAAAACTTCCACTTTAAGGAAGATTCCTGTCGAAATAGTGACATGGTGCAGGGTCAGCCTGAATGAGAGGTTTTTTGAAATAGAAGTTAACGCCTCAAGCCTGGGAATTATTCCCGAAAAAGGGTCGGAACTTGCTTTACAGGTCTATGTGGATGACGCAGATCCGGCGACTCGTAAAAAAAACCAGTTCCAGTGGTTTCCTGTCGGCCATTCGTACCTTAGTTCATTCGCCATGTATCCTGTTGTCCTTACCCGGAATGATTTTGATTTTCCCAGGCTTACATCAAAAGTCATTATAAAGGATGAAAAATACGCCGGCTTGTATATATTCGGGGGCTCCGATGCCCAATATATTGAAGTGTTCAACGGAGACAGTCTGCTGCTGGGGACAGACTCTTTCCCCCATGAAGAACATGAACCATTTATTATTGATTTAAGTCATTTATCCTTAAATTTTGAAAAGGACACCATTTTAATTAAAACAGATGATAAGTTAACCGGTTTTCATGAGCTCTATTTTGCAGCCCGAAAATTCGTAAGGCTTCCTATCCCTCCGTTTGACCGGGAAATAAGAAATTTCGTTATGCATGACAGACAATGCTCTCCTCCTGAAAAACCGGTATTGTTCATCGGCAGTTCCAGCATCCGGATGTGGTACAACCTTAAAGATTATTTTCCCGAATTGGCCATAATTCATCGTGGATTCGGAGGTTCTACAATGGAAGATGCCTTAAGGTACATGGATGAAATTGTATTGCCTTACAAAGCTTCCTCCATTGTGCTTTACGAGGGGGACAATGATGTGGCCCAATCCACCAGCACGGATAAAATCCTTTTGCACTACAGGACCTTCATATCCCGAATATTGAAGGAACAGCCGGATATCAAAATTTACCTTCTTTCTCCAAAACCCAGTATTGGCAGGATGAAATTGTGGGATAAATATCTCCTTTTGCATGAAGGTCTGATTGCACTTGCCTCCGGGTTCAGCGAGGTGGAATTTGTAGATGTTTCTCAAATAATGTTCAATGAAAATGGTACCCTGAAGAAAGAATTGTTCATTGAGGATGGGATCCATATGAACCAAAAGGGATATGATCTTTGGGCTGCCACTATCAGAAAAAAGCTGGGTCTGGATAAAGCGGTTCCTTCTGGTGGGCATGGTTTTTAAGATGACCGGAAGGAATGATCTCCACGCCTATCAAAATCTTCAGGAATATCCTGGCAAATGAAGCCTTACCCTGTGCAATTCTATACTTTTAGAGCCAACAAGACTTATTCATGAACATTTTTTTATCTTTGGAAGAATAATCCATGAATGTTGGGAACAGGCATCGTTATAAAAACCACTGGTAGTTGGTTCACTGTGAAGACAGAGGATAGCCGGATTGTGGATTGTAAAATTAAGGGAAACTTCCGGGTAAAAGGGATCCGTGCGACCAATCCGGTTACTGTAGGCGACAGGGTTGAATTTATTGTTCAGGAAAATAGCTCTAAAGGTCTAATTACCAAAATATTTGAGAGAAGTAACTACATTATCCGACGCTCCGCTAACCTATCTTTTGAATTTCAACTTATTGCAGCAAACATTGATCTTGCCTGGATAATGGTCAGCCTGATCTCCCCTAAGACAATGACAGGTTTCATTGACCGGTTCCTGGTTACTGCAGAAGCATACTGTATCCCCTCTATTTTACTCTTTAATAAGATAGATATTTATGGCAAAAGGGAAAAAGAGGAGCTTAAAGAGCTGAAACAGATTTACTCGGAGGCGGGTTACGAATGCATGGAACTTTCCATTTTGGAGGGGATAAACCTGGGGGCGGTGAAGGAAAAGATGGCCAAAAGGATCAATCTGGTCGCCGGAAACTCAGGAGTAGGAAAATCCAGTCTCATCAATCAACTTCATCCAGGATTAAATCTGAAAACCGGCGTAATTTCCAGTATACACCAATCGGGGAAACACACCACCACATTTGCCGAGATGCATGAACTTCCATTTGGGGGGTATGTAATCGACACCCCCGGAATCAAGGGCTTCGGTTTAATCGATTTTGACAAGGAAGAACTTTTTCATTTTTTCCCCGAAATTTTCAGGATTTCGGCAAAATGTCATTTTCATAATTGCATCCATTATCAAGAACCGGGATGCGCTGTGCGGCAAGCCGTTGATGAAAATATTATTAGTAATTTACGATACAATTCCTATTTAAACATGTTATTAAACGAAGAAGGTAAATATAGAAACTGATGAAAAAAGCCTATTTAATCTCTATCATTTTAATCTTTTGCCTGATTATCGTCAATTTCTTTTATTTCAAAAGACTTAGCAGGAATCAATTTGGCTACAAGCAAGAGCTCTTACTAGGGCAGACACATTTATGCGGGAATTATGTAGAAGAGATCCTGGGAGACTTCCAAAGCGATCTAAACAGAATTTTATATCGAAACAGTACTAAGCTAAATTCCATATTTCAAAAGCCACAGGAAATGGGAGAATTTCAGCAGGAGCTAGAATCCTTCTACTCCAATTACCGGGAATTCATTACAAATATTTCGGTGTATGATAACCATAATAGTTATATGGGAATCTATGTTACCGACGGGGATGGTTTTGTAGTTGACACTTTTTCAAGGCAAACAGACAACCGTCTTGAAAGCCGCGAAATGGTCAGCCTGAAAAATGGTTTCTTCTATACCCATTTACCCTATTTTTATGAAGATGAACTAAGAGGAAATGTGGTGGTCGAAATTGATTTCATCGGTTTTATAAAGAAAATATTCAACCTATACAAAATTGATGATTTCCAGTGGCAATGGCTGATTACCGATAGCGGACAGGTTCTTTTCACCAACAACAGTACAAATTCGGAGATTGCCAAGCTGGATGGCATCGCCGATAGTATCCGGAACCAATCCGAAGGCACACTCCTGCATACCGCTGTTATCGAAGGTACTGAACGAGATATAGCCTCGGCATACTATCCGCTGAACCTGCTGAATAATAAAATGGGTATTGTATTCAGCCTGTATCAAAACAAGCAGGCAGATATCCTGTACAAAAATATTTTCCTGGCCATCATTAATATGGTATTGTTCATAGCACTAATTGTATTCATAATCAGAGAGCTGTACAAGAAGCACTCTTCCGTCAAAAAGTTATCATGTGATCTCCTGAAAAATAAACTAATTCTTGAAAAAATTCCGGTGGGCATCCTCGTGATGGATAAAGAGAATAAAATTAAACTTGTAAACCTGAAAGCACAGGAACTTTTCCAGGCGGATAATGTCCATGAACTGATTGGAAAAAATTCTAAAACATTGGGACTAAACCCGGATATGGCCCAGGTTGGAAGTCAGGATGGGTCATCAACTAACAATCAGGTCATTATAAAAAGTGTTGACGGAAGTGAGCTTTATGTTTTCAAAAAAGAGGCCATCGCCCATATTGCGGGAGAGGAAATGAAAATTAATTCCCTGTTTATCCTCAACGATATTCCTGACTATTTAAAAATTAGAGAAGAAATGATGCTGTTGGAATATACGGGCAAAGAGGTTGGCAGGACGAAAGGGCTTAACTTTTCAAAAATAAAGCATTTCAATGAAATCAGCGCGTTGATCCTAAGCAGGTCAAGGAATGAGGAAGACAGAATTCACAGGGTCCTTGACAGTTTTGGGATTAACTATGTCTATCGTCTTTATGAAACTAACACCGCGAATGAAACAATCCTCCATTTAAGGCAAAAAAAGAAGCTGTACCAACTTCTGATTATCAAGGATAAACCTGGCGATGAAGGGATTTCAATAGCAAAAAAAATAAAGGAAAGCAATCTAAGCAAACAGTATATCATCGTATTTATCAGTTCAAACAATCAGCAGGGAAATTACCAGAAAACCCTTCACCTGGATATTGATTATTATATTATAAAACCCTATGTAACTGCTGAGATACTGAATATTTTAAATGAATTGTTCCCCTCCGTGGTTGATAAAAAGGGCATAGCCCCCTACATATATCGAATCAGGCCTGATCTTAAAATCCTTACAGCTGAAAATGATCCTATTAATCAAAGAAGGATACAGGTAATATTCCACAACCTTGGATATGAAACCGAGTTGGTGAATGACGGAGAAAAATTATTGCTAAAGTTAGCGTCTGAAAATTATGATATCCTCTTTATGGATCTTCAAATTCAGGGGATGGATGGAATTAGCAGCTTTAAAAAAATAGGGTCCCTGTACAATAATTTACCTGTAATAGCTTTATCTGAAGGAGAAAGTGAGCTGGACAGGCAATCCGCTAAAGAGGCTGGGATAAATGGTTTTCTGGTCAAACCTTTAAGGATAGAATCGGTCAAAGAGGTTCTGATCGGGTTGTTTTCAGAACCAGTATAAGATAACATTATGGCAGAAATACTTGCAGTTAAGGAATTCCTAGGGCATCCGGAATCCATGCCCACTATCGATGTACGTTCCCCAGCCGAGTATAGCGCAGGACATATTATCGGAGCCATTAATATTCCCCTTTTTGATAATGAAGAACGGAAAACAATCGGCACCCTATATAAACAGAGGGGAAGGGAAGAGGCTATCAGAAAGGGGTTTGAGCTGTTAGCCCCGAAAGTGGAAAAAATACTCCACCAGGTCCGAAATGTCATTATCCCTTCAGCTCAACTCCGGATTTATTGCTGGAGAGGAGGGTTACGAAGTTCCGCAATGGCCTGGCTCTTTGAAAAATACGGCTTCCCCTGCTCTATTTTATCGGGTGGGTACAAGTCTTACAGGAATTACCTTCATGACTTTTTCAGGCAGGACTTTCGCTTTTTGATATTGGGAGGGATGACCGGCACCGGAAAGACTTCGATATTAAAGGAAATCGGGAAAAAGGGGCAACAGGTAATTGATCTTGAATCGCTGGCCAATCATAAAGGTTCTGCTTTCGGCGCATTAGGGGAAAAGCCCCAGCCCTCGACCGAACATTTTGAAAACCTGCTTTTTGATAAGCTAAGACTATTGGTAGTCGAAGAAAACATCTGGCTCGAGGATGAAAGCAGGAATATTGGAAAAGTTACCCTTCCAACTGCAATATTTTTGCAGTTAAGGTCTTCACCTTTATTCTTCGTGGAAACCGGGATGAATAAAAGAATAGATAATTTACTCAATGATTACGGGGCATTTGAAGCGGAAGAAATCATTTCCTCCATTGGCAAAATTGAAAAGCGCCTGGGTAGCCAGAATACAAAATCTGCCATTGAACATGCATGGAAAAAAGATTATAAATCTGTTATAGAGATTATTCTTGCCTATTATGATAAAACATATCTCTATGGATTGAACAAAAGGCCCTCAAAAAGCATTCATAATATCGTTACCGGATCAGAAACTTTCGGGGAAATTGCAGAGATTCTTCTTCAGTATGTCAGTATACATAATCAAACATAATTATAATAATCCCTAAAACCAAACCAGATGGAATCAAACGCGATTATCCAAACCATAGGAGGGCTTGCAAAAGAAGAAACACTCTTCAACATTACAAGCAATGTTATGCCCAACACCTTCGTGCTTGAAAATGATGAACCATACCCCTATTACCATGGTGGCAACCTGCCCAATGAGGCAAAACCGATCTCTGTATTCCTTATGACGAAGAAGAAGTATTCAACGGAAAAGATTCTGAGGATCAGCCAGAATATTTTCTCTTACTACGAACATAAATTTGATGCCGTCCCCGGGGTTATTTGCTTCCATAATGAGACTATACCCTGCATTCGTCTGCGAGATCTGCACAATTATGAATGCATTGAAGAACTACAACGCCACTTCGTGGCTGAAGGAGTTAAGTTTTTTAAAAAGAGAACCATTAAAGCACTCGCAGTTATCCAGCTAAAGAAGCTTTTCAATATAGTGGAGATTGACAAGGGTATTTACCGGGACCTTGATGATCCGTCTATGTTTTATATCCGGTTATCCAAACAGCTTACCTGGCGGATGTTCAGCCAGATTTCGGCCAGGGTCAGGAACAATGTTGAAAAGGAAGATGCCAATTTTGATGCAGCTCTGGCAGCGATTTACACCAGGGAAATACTGGATGTGGCGAGAATTTATGCGCGGGAGATGAATATAACCCGTTTAAAAACTATCAAAAACAAATATGAGGAGATTATCGCGAAAATTGAATATAACGCGATTCATTGATCCACATACAATTATTTGGGAGAGGAGGAAACCAACCTGTAAAGCCGGTCCGACCTTCGGATTAATTCCGGAACAGGAATAGAAAAGATTTCTCCACGTATGGCTTTTGTTACAGGTTTACGGTCTACATGAATTTCCTGAACGACGCATTCCACCACACCCGTTGTGGGGCCCGTGATGAGAATTTCATCCCCGAGGTTCAATTCCCCGCTTTCCACAAAGAACTCGCCGACTTTAATTTTATCGAAATAGTTGCTGGCTTTCGCAGTATAAATTTTCTTTTTGGTAGCCCGGGACCCGTAAATATGGCTCCATTCACCCAACTTTTGGCCAAGATAGTACCCATCCCAAAATCCCCGGTTAAAGACAGAGGAAAGCCTTTCCATCCATGCCCTGATTTTTTCTTTACCATAGCTTCCTTCGATCACGGACTGCACCGCTTCATTATAACATTGGGTAACCGTTTTTACATATTCAGGTGATCTGGCCCTTCCTTCAATTTTAAGCAGAGTGACCCCCGAATCCATTATTTTATTGAGGAAATGAATGGTGCAAAGGTCTTTGGGCGATAGGATAAATTCGTTGTCTATTTCCAGTTCATGCCCGCTCTCCTTGTCCCTTGCAATGTAAGCGCGGCGACAGGCCTGAAGGCAATCGCCACGGTTCGCTGAATGATTGTATTCATGCAGGCTTAAATAGCACTTCCCCGAAATGGCCATGCATAAGGCACCATGAACGAATATCTCTATCTTTACAAGAGACCCATTGGGCCCTCTGATATCTTCCTTTATTATTCTTTGGGAGATGGAGGAAACCTGCTTCAAATCAAGTTCCCGGGCCAGAACCACTACATCAGCATAGGCAGCATAAAATTTAAGCGTTTCGGTATTACTTACATTCAGCTGGGTGGATATGTGAACCTTAAGGCCCCGCCCGGAGGCATACTGTATGACCGACTGATCGGAAGCAATCACAGCGTCAACTCCCAGTTCAACCGCAAGGTCAACAATCTCCTTTATCAATTCAAATTCCTGGTCGTATACTACCGTATTGAGGGTCAGATAGGTCTCTATTCCATGTCTTTGGGCAATGGTCACGATTTCCGGGAGATCGTTCCTGCTAAAATTATAGGAAGACCGGGAGCGCATATTGAGCTTCTCTATTCCAAAATAAACGGCATCGGCCCCACCCTGAATCGCAGCCTGCAGTGATTCAAACGAACCTGCAGGAGCCAGTATTTTAATATCTTTTCTTGTAATGTTCACTTCTTTAATACAATTCGTATGGTTGTTCCTAAGTTTGCTTCCGAATTAAGGGTAAAAATCCTCCCTTCGTGATAAACTTCAGTAATCCTTTTCGACAAGGACAACCCCAGTCCCCAGCCTCTCTCTTTTGTTGTATAACCTGGTTTAAAGATTGTCTTAAATTTCGATTTCGGGATTCCTTTCCCGTCATCGGCAATGTCAATATAGACTACCTGAACATGATCCTGAACCGTGATGGTAATGGTTCCTGTACCCTCAATGGCATCCATGGAATTCTTGCAGACATTTTCGATAACCCATTCGAACAATGATTCATTCAAAGGTAATATAACCCCCTCTTCCGGGAAATTTAAAATAAAATTTATATTTTCTGAACTGCGGCTTTTGAGGTAATTAACGGCACTGTGCAAGACGGAAAGGAGATTCGAGGACTTAAGTACCGGTTTTGAGCCGATTTTGGAAAATCTTTCCGTAATTTTTTCGAGTCTTCTGACATCTTTTTCTAATTCTTCCACAACAGCCAGACTGGCCTGATGTTTGAGTATCTCCACCCAACCATTGAGCGAAGAGGTAGGAGTGCCTAGTTGATGTGCGGTTTCCTTGGACAGGCCGACCCAAACTTTATTTTGCTCGGCTTTTCTGGAGGAACTAAAAGCAAAATAAGAGACCAGGATAAATAACATAATCACGGCAAGCTGAACCAGGGGAAAATAGAGCAACCTATTTAAAACCAGCGAGTCGCTGTAATAGATATAATTCCTGTCATTGTTCCCTAAATCGATAATCAGGCTATCATTGGCGTCCTTCATTTTGTCGATTTGCCTTTGCCTGAAGTCCTCATTCTGCATCCGCGTAGAATCTATATTGATAAAATCTACCACTTGCCCTCCACTATCGGTGAGAACCACCGGAATCGTTTTATTATTCTGGATTACCGATAAAGGAAAACTGAGATCCATATTCGGATCATCGGAATTGATGAGCCTTTCCATAGCCTGTGCCCATAATTCAACCGTCTTTCTTTCCTGGGAGGCGAGCTCTTTGACCAGGATATTAGTATAAATAAGTGATCCGGTGCCGATAAGGATTGCTCCAATAAAAAGAAAAAATTTCCAGCGTTGCTTATTTTCGTAAATGTTCAAGTGGTGTAGTTTTTTAATTAATTCTGCAAGTTAAGAAATGAAATAAAAAAACCATTTTTATTTTTCATCATCATCCCACTCAAACTTAATGTTCTCATTTTCTTTAACGGGAGCATTTCTCTTTTTTAACCGCTTTTGGCTTGAGGGGTTTTGCTCTTCTTCTTCCCATTCTACCCTGAATTTTTCTTCGCCATATTTAGGAACGTTAGTGTTTGAAGAATCTTTTTTGAACCAGCCAAATTCCTCATGCAGAATAGATTTTAGATTTGCTTTCTCCTCCTTAAGATCCTGCTTAATTTTGTAAACCGCTTCCTTAGGATCATATTTAATTTTAAAGTCATCCGGGGTTCCTGCAATGCTCAGAAAGAGATTTGTACGTCGTGTGTCCGGTTCAATCGTTCCAAATTCCATATTTTCTTTTTTAGAACCGGCTTTACCGGCAAGCAATTCAGACAAGCTAACCTTTAGTTTATATTCAAAATGATTATCAAAATTATGGATTCCTGATACTCCAATATTGAAGGCTGACGATTTTATGGCCATCCCTGGAATGATCACCTGCTTATTTTTAATGCTGAAGTTATTTTCAAGAGTTGAAAAGTAGATGTGCTCGAGTTCCTCTAATTCAATATACCGGGATAATTTTTTTATGGGTTCAAAATCAATCAGTTCACCTGATCGAATAACAATATCGGCATCGCAGGATAATTTTTCCCATCTCGCATTAAACAGGCTGTCGAGGGTTATGGAAAGGTTTACCTTTCCGAAAAGAAAGCCCTTTAAGTTCCTGTCAACAATGAATGATTGTTGAAAGTTATTAAAGGTTTTGAATAAATGACTAATGTTAAATCCATATGTATCAGATTGGGAGTTTATTGTCCATTCTTTGTTTTTATCCTGACTTATACTTCCATGACCATTTACCTTTCCTTCCATCGTTTCCATCCTGAATGGTGAAAATGAAATATACCCCGGTTTGTATTGAAGATAGGTTTTAATATTTTCAGATGAAAATTTTCCTGCCACAAGATGATCAATATCTACATCCATTTTAATAAACAACCTCCCAGGTAAAGAAAGAGCAGGTTTATTTTCAGCGTAGGTGGAATGATTAAGATCATTATTGGGTTTAAAATATTCGGAGAGATCAAGATATTCCAGGGAAGCGGAACCACTAACCCAAAGCCCCCCCTTTTTTTCGGAAAAATAGGCCAGCACGTTGTCCAATTGGAGGGAAGCACGGGCAATCCCTTTTGGAGACTGGATTTCGAAATCGGGGAACCATGTATCCCCGGCAAACCGTGTATTGCCATTTATCCCGGATATCTCCGTTTTGTCATTCAGTTTGAAACTAAAGTCGTCAAATTCCAGTGAGCCGGATAACCCACTGGATAAAATTTGTTCGATATTAAAGTCATGAAATGATTTAATCCTTGCCTGAATAGTAAGGTCAGGTCTCAGACTTCCGCCAAAATCACTCATTTTACCCGTGGCAATAAATTCGCGGAGCATCGCTGCCTCAAACCTTCCCTTTACCACAAGACGTAAAGAGGGCTCCTTAAGGTTCTGCAAGGTTAGGGAGCCGGTGAGTTCGGATTGATAATCATGGAGCGTATATCTGTCTATATTAATCCGGGTGGAGAAAGGATTCTGAAGTCGTCCGTTGGAGAAGCTTCCCTCCGCTTCAATATTCTGAAAGACCCTGTTTTTGTACTTAAGCCTGTCTACGCTCAAAGCATACCGTGCATTAATAGAGGGAACCTCCTTCCGTGAGAATATCCCTTTGATTTTAACGGCTACATCTCCTTTGCCATTGATTTCAAAGGGCAATTTCTCTCTGGTAAAACGGGGAAGTGATAGAAATAATGATCGCAGGTCGAAGTTTCGTCCATTCATATTAACGTCAACTTCGGATCGTGGACGAAGGCCAAAATTTCCTGCAATATCCATTTTTACCCCATTATAGGTTAGCTCTCCCTTACGGATAAAGGCAGTTGAATCACTAACATTGACGACGGTACGCAGGGTAAGGTCTGATTCCTGAGAATAATTGACACTGTCCCTGGTTACATCAATCAAATGCACGGAGGCCATGGTTGAGATATCATAGAGCCCGGAAGAAATCCTGGCCTTAAGCAAGATATCATGTATTTGGGCAGAAATGCTAAGGTTTTTGGCGAGGTTTGTAAATCGCAGGGAAAAATCTTCCAGCTTCACTCCTTCCAACTCAATTTCCTTTTTCTTTGGACTTTTGGATCTGCTTCCTTCCGATTTGTTGAAAATTTGGTAATTCACCCTTCCCTGACTATCGACAAGCAGATTCAATTTCCCTTCCGAAGCGAGTATTCTGCGAATGTTATAATTTCCGATTAGGATTTCAAAGATGTTGAATTGAAGATAGATTTTTTTTGCACTAAACAAGGTATCCGTATGCCCGGAAAAAGGGAACTCACGATTATTAAAGTCTTTTCCCGATTGGGCCATTACATCGGTAAAGACTACACTGAGATAGGGAAAATTAGAAAAGAACGAAAATCCAATGCTTTCGACAGCGAGCTTGGTTTCCAATTTTTCATTTACCCTTTCTATTGAATACTTCTTAATCTCCTCGCCATAATACCTGGTGATGAAAATTCCGCTTAAAATAAGCACGAGGAATGCAGCCAGAAGAACATAAAATATCTTTCTCGCGACTTTTCTATATATGTTTTTTGATGTTTTCAACATTTAGCAATTCTTTATACACCCTTCACCCACAAAGACCATAACCAAAAAACAGTAAATTATATTATGCATGAAGCAGAAAATCATATCGTTTTTCCGATTGTAATTCCTGCGGTTCCCTGCCATACCGAAAAAGACGTGCGTTTTTCTTCCCCCTCAAGGTAAGATTGGAGCCTTCAACCTGCAACCATGAACCCTCCCTTAATCCAAGTACATTGACCTCACGGTTTGTTTCAATGAATTCCAAAATTCTGGCCTCACGGGTCTCCCCGGCATGCCCATCCGGATTCGAGTCAAGGTAATGAGGGTTTATTTGAAAGGGAATAAGATGGAAGGAATGAAAATCGTGGGGCTGCACGATCGGCATATCATTCGTGGTTTTAATGGTTGGACATGCCATATTGGATCCCGCGCTCCATCCAATATAGGGATCTCCGTCCAGTGCTTTTCTTTTAATTATACCGAGTAGTCCTTCTTCCTGAATTTTTTTTAAGAGGTTCCAGGTGTTTCCTCCTCCTACAACGATTACATCGGCATTTTGTAAAACACCCGCAGGATCAACATCTTCATGTACAGAGGTGATGGATTGTCCGATGCTTTGGAATCTCTCCCTTACCTTAGAGGTATATTCATCCCAGTTTATACTCACCCCTGCATAGGGAATAAAAACACAATGCAATTTTTCCTTCCCCAGGAAGGAAGAGATATAGGGCATTGGGTAATGGAGATATTCCTCCCCAGCCTGAGTTGAATTACTAAAAAGAAGTAGTCTCATTATTTTGAATCGTATTATGGGGATTTTTGAAAAATTCCACGAACCAGCTATTGTTAGTTAGCGCGTTATAGTACAGAATTTTTCCGGATAGGACAGACCCTATACCGGTTATCACTTTAATGGCCTCATTTGCCTGAAAGGAACCAATAATTCCGGGAATTATTCCCATCAATCCTGTTTCCGAAGCAGCGGCCACGTTGGTCTTGTCGTTGATTTTGGGATAAATATCCCGGAGATCCGGCCCCCCCTCATAATTAAAAACGGTAACCTGTCCTTCAAATTTATACACCGAACCAAAAACCCAGGGCTTATTAAGTTGGATGCAGGCATCATTAATCAGGTACCGGCTATGGAAGTTATCTGTCGCATCCACTACAAGATCAACCCTCTTTATACAGTTTAGGGCATTGGCTGAATTGAGGCGGATATTCAGGATTTCATGGTTAACGAGGGGATTTAGCACATTTAGTCTTTGTTGGGCGATGATGGTTTTTAATTTCCCGAGGTCATGTCCACCGTAAAGGATCTGCCTGTGGAGATTGTCATCATTGACAAGGTCATCATCCATCAATACGATATTGCCAACTCCCATAGCTGTAAGGTATTGTAAAACAGGAGATCCCAGGCCACCTGCTCCTACAACAAGGATCTTCGCCTCTTTAAGTTTTATCTGACCTTCACGGCCTAATTCCGGCAGCATGATCTGGCGTCTGTACCTGCGTTCTTCAGTTTCCGTTAACATAACAGATAAATTTGTTTACAGTGGAACAAATATAGGCAAAAAAAGAAACGCAGCCATGAGGTTTGGCTGCGTTAAAATAATTATGGTTGAGGGGAATAACTCAAAAACTCAACAAAGTGAGCCCTAAAGAGAATGGGTAAAGTTCAGGTCCTTTATTGTTTTCAAACAACGGAGTTGGATAATAGGTGGCAAAAACTTTCAACATTTGATAGCCCAGGCGTGCAGTGAAACCATAGCGCAAAAGGGAAAGGTTAAAATCGTCCTTATACTTATCTTTTTGTTTATTGCCATCAATTTCATAAACCATTTTAGTTTTGGAACCAATCTTCAGTCCGCCTACAATTCCTGCTGATATATAGATATGCTCCTTCCCTGCCGGGATATGACCTTCAAGCAATAAGGGGGCAACCAGATAGGTTGTTTGAAATTTGGTCTTTCGGACATCTGCCCTGGGATTTGTCAGGAAATCCGGCAAATATTCCACAACAACATCTTCATCATTAAGGGTAATATTATTATTACCGGTAAAATGATAATTATTGAATTCAAGTCCCATTCCCGTAACAAGTCCGAAATTTGGAGTTCCAAGTGGGATACCGTATTCGATGAAATTAATATTGAAGTTCCATGACCTGGAGGTTCTTAAATCCATAAATGTCGATTCCGGATCCAAACTCATTGAAAAATCCGAATTGACAAAGTTGTTTATCCCCCATTCCACGCCGGCCCAATGTGCTTTAAATTTAGATTTTTTATCGCGGGGAACCTCGACTTCCTTCTCAACCCTCTCCTCAATCTTTTGACCATAGTTTTTGAACTTGTCCATTTCAAAAGTTGTTCCATCGGAACCTTCAATTACGGTTATACCCCGGTTGCCAATTTTCAGCCGGGTGGTGTCGTTTCCCTCTTCGATTACGATAATTTCTTCCTTTCCTATTTTTACGACAGTTTTCTCAGGTTTCGAAATTACCCTGATGGAGTCGGACATATAAATGCGCGTGGAATCCTTGTCCTTGTCGACGAAAAGGATTTCATCCCCATGGATTTGAATCTTTGAATTATTGGCCTGATCAATAACGATAATTGAATCTCCGGTTTTAATTTGCTGTGTCATAGCAGTAGATACCACCATAAAAATTAGCATGCTGCTTAAAAATAACTTTCTCATGTGTATAATTTTATTTTCACAAATTCAACATTAAATTCTGATTATAGGACGTATGAAGGATCGAATAGTTACAATTGAAATACTATTTGTCTACAATTTCCCTAATCTCCCCTTTCTGTGTGTTCCTGTAACTCTTTAAATCGAACATTCGCTTCAATGCGCCCGCATGCCCGGTTCCGATCCGGGCACCCGGCATTCTGGTTAAACCCGGATAATGATTTTCCTGAATTATTTTATGGGGGCGGCAATAGAGAGTGAAGGCGAATTAAACCGAATGCCACTGGTCTTTCCTTCGGCATCTGTACTTCTTTCGAGTTTCATTTCAGAGCCTGTCAGGTCATTGATTTTTTCGATTCCTGCACTTGCCATGGACCATAAATTAACATCCCTTTTTTTCGAATTGCCGAAGAGGAAACTACTGAATTTCTGTTTTGCATAGTCATCAAGGTTTTCCGATGCCAAAAGTTCATTCAACCGGAATTGCGATCTGGTGGTTTTTATAGGAACTTCCCTTATATAATCCCTTTCAACTTTGCCGGCAAGGAGAGGGGTGCTCCTGTTCAATTCAGCTGGATCAATGTGCACGGAGGCAAGTATTTCTTCACTACTGGGAGCGGTACTAAGTTCATTTCCTGTAGGCAGGGGCTCATTTTTTGCAATAGGAATGGAGACCTTAAACCTAATCTCCGTTTTTGCACGGACCGGGTTTTTCGCTTTTATTCCCGGCTTCTCTTCTCTTGAATTTAATGCTGGTTTTTCATTTGTTGTCTCCAGACTATCGGTGGAATTTGCCTTATTACTATATGATAGATCACGATCAACCTCAGCATTGCCAATTGAGGTAATCGGAGGGGAAACCCTCTCCCCCGGGTTGGAAACAAGGAGCAAAACGATAAGAATGCTGGCAGCGATGGCAATTACAGTGTAGATTTTTTTGCGTGAAAGGAGAAAAACGCTCTTCTTTAACGAATCCTTATTCTCAAAATCCGCATGAGAGGAATGTAAAACCAGTCGTTCATAAAATTCAGATTCTACAAGGCGTTCAGGGTTCTTTTGAAAATAATCATGAAGGTGGCTTAGTTGTTCCGGATTCAAATCGTTTTCCATTTTAGCAATGCAAAAATATTTGAAATTATCATCCCGGACCGGAGTGCTCAGGTCTATTTGCTCCAGATTTTCGGACAGGGGAAATTTCACCTCCCCAGGGATGTTACAAGTATTTTCAAGTCCTTCGAGTTCAAGTCTTAATCCAGGATTTTCAAGAAGGAATTGCTCAACCATTACCCGATCTTCACGAGCAAGTGTACCCTCCATATAATCCAGGAAGAAGGATTCATAATTGGTAATATCTATCGCTCTTTTCATCCTTTTAAAAATTTAGGTTACATTCTCAGGACTTCCAATATAATTTTTCAGGAAGACCCGTGCTCTATAGATGTAAACTTTTACCTGCGACCCGGAGAGTCCGGTTATTTTAGAGATTTCATCGTAACTATAACCTTCATAATCACGAAGCAAAAGTACCGATCGCTGATCATCCGGCAGATAGGAAACTGCCTTGTCCAATATTTCATGAAGATCTGAATACTGTCCGTCGTTTCCCAATTCTTCAGTTTTAATATCGGCCACAGATACGTGGCGGTTTTCTTTTCTGATTACGTCGATCATCGTGTGATAAGCTGTCGAAAAAAGGTATGATTTAACTTTGTTCGCACTGACATCAGCGACTTTCAGCCAAAGCTTTTCAAAGGTATCCTGAACTATATCCCTGGCCTTCTCCGTGTCCCTGATATTTTTCAGGGCAAACCGATAAATTCCATCGGAATAGTTGTCCACTGCCAGGTTATATTCTCGAACCGTCATAATTTTTTATCAGCTTCAGAGGTAAGACGATTTAGCGCATGAAAAGTTACAAAAAAAAAATGAAAAGCTCTATTTTTGATTCCCTTCTATTGTTGGACAGGTCCATCTCTGTGAAAAATATTTTTTGATTTGCCTTTATCCATTTTTTCAAGACCTTCGTAAAGGGCTGCATTCATCATTAATAATAACATTCCATAAAATGCATCTTCAACCGGTATGGTAAAGAGGCGGATTCCCATGTTTTCGGAACTATTATACCACACAACTTCCTCATGGATGAATGATCCGGTCAGAAGCCCATTCACAATCAGGAATGGGATAAGGATAAACAGATAGGAAAAATAAAACCTTCCAAGAAATTTAGCTTTAATTGAAAATTGCAGGATGAATACAAAAAGTCCCAAAAGGAAAAAAGTTACAGCAGAATAGAGGCGATCCCGAAAAAAAATGACTAGAAGAAAAGAAGTAATGATTAAAACAACAGAGATAGACCGGCTTACACCAGGGTCGAATTTTCTGCCCATGAACTTGACTACATCGTAAATGAAGATTGAAGCATAAGGGATGCAAAAAAAGAACAGCACCTCTTCAATGGGAAGATTAAATAATTGTATTCCGGAGAGGTATGCGGGATTAAAGCCCCAAATACCGATCCTGGTGAAATATATGTCCCATCCTATGAAAAAAAGGGCGGGAATGAAAATGGCGGGAAAAAGATATTTCCATCGCGTATAATAACCCAGCCTTCTATCAAAACTAAAGATAAATGGAAAAAGAATGGAAAATATATTGATAAGCAGGTATAAATTGGGCATACCCAATTAGTATTTAGCCCTTTCAGCTTTCGTTTTCATTCGGAAATACTTCCAGGGGATCATAAAAATAAATCCATAGTTTTTTTTGCCAACATGGTGATCGTTGTGCGCCCTGACAATAGCACGGAAATAAGGATTATCTATGCTATCCAGTAATTTCAGACGTCTGTGCACGAGCACATCATGAAAGAGGAAATAGGCCATTCCATATAATGCGATGCCAATTCCGAGAAAAAAACTTGCATTATACTCCGGATAGCCGATAAATATCAGTATCATACTGGGAACAGCAAAAATTAACGCGAACAGATCGTTCCATTCAAAGGGTTGATGCTCACGGGTATGGTGATCTTTATGCAACCCCCATAAAAACCCATGCATAACATATTTATGTGTAAACCATGCCATGAATTCCATAAAAAGGAAGGCGAGCAATATCCATAAAATGCCTACTACGATATTCATAATTCAAAGTTTTTATAATTATTATCCTAATTTCTCTTTTTGCGGTTTAGCCCTCTCTATATTTAGGGTTAGTGACTGAAATCTAAAAACTCCTGATAATGCTGTTGTTTTTGATAAATAAACAAATAAAAACCTCATTGGTTACATTTGATTTTAGGTTGAATAACATCTCTTCTCTGAACTTCCCTATCTTTCCCGGGGGTTCCCTAAAGATGGTAGCCAATACAGGCAGAGATCAACAAGCCATATTTTTGGGCATTGGAAATCCTGATCCTTTTAGATAGGAGTTTTTCTGCCGGAACAGATTGGATTTTCTTAAAAAGCGCATAATAATATACATAGGAAAGATATACCCCCATACCAGCAGACCGGGGAAGTTTTCTTATGCCTGAGAGCCCAACCGCAAAATCTGATTGTATTTCCTTTTCGATCTGCTTTTTGCCGGCGTCAGTGAATGCATTCATTTCGATGCCGGGAAAGTAGCTACGCCCCATAGTCCTGAAGTCATTTCCGATATCCCGCAAAAAATTGATCTTCTGATATGCGGCTCCGAGTTTTTTTCCATAGGGTTTCAGATTTGTGTACATTTCGGTGTCCCCATTGCAAAACACAGTGAGGCACATAAGCCCTACCACTTCCGCAGATCCCAGAACATAAAGGTTGAAGGATTCCCTGTCGTACTCCTTTTTTTGAAGGTCCATTTCCATACTGTACAAAAACTGATCGATTAATCCGCGATCAATTTTGTACCTGTGCACAACAGCCTGGAAACTATTCAATAGCGGATTCAGACTAATTTTATTTTGCAGGGCATAGGCCAGATCATCCTTAAATTGGGAGAATAATTCCAGCTTTTCAAAATCATGAAAGGAATCAACAATTTCATCAGCCAGTCTTACAAAACCATAAACAGCGTAAATAGGATCGCGAAGGGGTTTGGCAAGGAACCTGATTCCGAGACTGAAAGAGGTGCTGTAAATCTTTGTAAGGTTCCTGCTCAGGGAATAAGATACTATGTCATATGTCTCTTTCATTTTAAAACATTTTATTTTGAAGTATGCCTTCAGGATCTTACTATTTATAAACTATTAATCATCAAGTGTTTTTAGGTACTTCAGAATCTCCATGGAAACCATGTGACCGCTTATGATTGCAGGCGGAACACCGGGACCGGGGAGGGTAAGCTGACCCGCATAAAAAAGATTCTCCAGTCTGGGATTTCTGATGGAAGGCTTTAAGATTGCCGTTTGTCTCAAAGTGTTTGCCAGTCCGTAGGCGTTTCCCTTAAAGGCATTATAATCCTTTTTGAAATCGTTGTGGGCATAGGATTTTTTATATATCACACATTCCGAAATTTTCTGACCCGTAATCTTTTCGAGGCGTTCCATCACCATATCATAGTAGTATTCCCTGATCTCTTCCGTATCTTTCAGTCCAGTGGCCACAGGGATTAAGATAACAAGATTTTCCTGTCCTTGAGGGGCTACCGAGAGATCGGTGATGGAACTGCAGGAAACATAGATGGCGGGATTATCGGGCCATCGGGGATGCTCATATATCTGAGCTGCATGACGGGTAAAATCGGCATCAAAGAATAGATTATGGTGTTTCAGATTTTTAAGTTTCTTATTAACACCCAGGAAAAACATGAGGGCCGATGGAGCCATAACCCTGGAATCCCAATATTTTTGGTCATATTTTTTGTACTCTTCCGGGAGAAGTTGTTGCTCAACATGATGATAGTCTGCTGAACCAACGATAACATCTGTGCGAATAACACTTTTATCAGAAAGTTTTAAACCGCTAACTTTTTGTTTATTAACCAATATTTCCTGCACATTTGAATTAAGATAAATTTTTGCCCCATTTTCTTCTGCCACCACCTTCATTGCCTTGACAATGCTATACATCCCCCCCTCCGGGTACCAGGTCCCCAGGGTAAGATCGGCATAATTCATCAACGTATAGAGTGCAGGGGTTTGTTCTGGAGTTGCACCCAGGAAGATTACAGGAAATTCAAGGATCTGTCTTAAACGACGATCTTTAAATTCGCGATGAACATACCCGGAGACAGATTTAAAAAAATCAAGTTTGAACAGGCCTTTTACCAAATCCCAGCGGAAAAATTCGGTAAGATTTTGCGAAGGGAGGTAGACTAATTTTCCAATCCCGATATTATATTTATATTCAGCTTTTTTCAAAAATTTTCTAAGCTTTGCAGCACTCCCTTTTTCAATCGTTTCAAAAAGTTCGTATAATTCATCAATATCGGCCGGAACATCAATGTACTCCCCTTCCCCGAAAAACATTCTGTAACCTGGATCCAGCCGGGTAAGTTTATAGAATTCTGCACTGCTCCTCCCAAAGTGCTGAAAGAACCTTTCAAAAACCTCAGGCATCCAATACCATGAAGGGCCCATGTCAAAATGAAAGCCCTTTTCAGTAAAAGCCCTCGCCCGCCCCCCGGCGGTGTTGTTTTTCTCAAACAGGCTAACTTCATAGCCGGCAGAAGCAAGATATGCAGCCGCGGAAAGACCGGAAAAACCGGCTCCTATAATTGCTACTTTTTTTGTTCGCATTAAATAAGAATTAATGTATATCAAACAAGCTATATGTAGTTTTGTTTAATCTTAATGGTAATATATTAGACAAAATTGATTGGCCTTATTCGAACAATATAAAAAAACAAAGGGGGAAAACCGATCATGAATTTCTTTTTTTTAAATTTGTCCTCCTTGAAAATGTGTCATGAAAGCGGTAATTCAAAGAGTTTCAAAAGCTTCAATAATAACAAGCAGCGGTCATCGCGATTCGATAAATGCCGGACTGGTAATTTTACTTGGCATCGGGGAGGGGGATTCCCGGGAAGATATCGGGTGGTTAAGCGGAAAAATAGCCCGGTTAAGGATTTTCGACGATGAAAAGGGAGACATGAACTTATCGGTCCGGGATATCGATGGAGAAGCGATGGTTGTATCCCAATTTACCCTCTATGCATCCGTAAAAAAAGGGAACCGTCCCTCTTTTATTACCGCGGCTAAACCGGAAACGGCAATCCCGCTGTATGAAAATTTTATACGAATCTTAGGCGATGAGATGGAAAAACCGCCCAAAACAGGAACTTTCGGCGATCACATGGATTTAACCCTTGTGAACGATGGCCCTGTAACCATTGTGATAGATACTAAAAACCGTGAGTAATGACGATTGAAGAAGCCCAAAAAAAAGTTGATGGTTGGATACAGCAATACGGAGTTCGTTATTTTAGTGAACTTACCAATATGGCTCTTCTAACAGAGGAAGTAGGAGAGGTTGCCCATATCATGAGTCGTCAATACGGCGAACAGTCGGTGAAAAGCGGAAGCGGAACCGGGGCAAACGAGCTGGCTGATGAATTGTCGGATGTACTCTTCGTGCTGATATGCATTGCAAATCAAACGGGTATAGATCTAACGGCAGCCTTTGAAAACAACCTCCTGAAGAAAACGGATCGAGATAAAAAAAGGCATTTAGAAAATGAGAAGCTCAAAAAAAATTTTAATCTGAATAAATAATCTAAATAAAATGATAGATATTACCGGTAAATACAATCTGGAAATTCACCACAAGGAGATGTCTGATAAACTTGAGGGTATCTACAGACGCGCCCAAAACATGAGAGATAAAGACTTATTCAAAAAGATCTTTAGTCTTATTGATCTCACTACGCTTGAAACAGGAGATACGGATGAAAAGGTTCTGGGCATCGTCAAAAAATTAAATGCACTGCCTGCAAAATTCTCGGAATTACCCAATGTAGCTGCGATTTGCATTTATCCCATTTTCCTTCCTCTGGTTAAGTCCAGACTTACCGACCCCCATGTAAATATCGCCAGTGTGGCGGCCTCATTCCCCTCTTCCCAGACTTTCACGGATATTAAGTTAAGAGAGGTAGAGAGGGTTTTACAGGAAGGGGCCGATGAAGTGGACATTGTAATGCCGGTGGGAAAATTCCTTGAAGGCAATCATCAGTTCATTTACGACGAGATCGGTGAGATAAAAGGCCTAATGAAGGACAAAACCCTTAAGGTGATCCTTGAAACGGGCATTCTCAAGGATCCGGAGAAAATTAAATTCGCCTCGTTTCTCTGCCTGGAAGCAGGAGCCGATTTCATCAAGACCTCTACCGGAAAAACAGAAAGTAGCGCGAGCCCGGAAGCGGTCTATGTTATGTGCGAAGCGATTAAGGAATTCCACCGGGTCAGCGGGAAATCAGCAGGAATTAAACCGGCAGGGGGAATATCGGATGCAAACAGCTCCATACAATATTACCTTATTGTGAACGAGATCCTCGGTAATGAATGGATAAAACCAGCTCTGTTTCGGATTGGTGCCAGCAGGTTAGCGAACAATCTCCTGGGCGAGAAGTACTTTTAGGCCCCGCTTATCTATTTTTTATTACTTTTGATTCCTCATAACCAGAGGCATGTACGATTCCACCGCACAACACTCCGATACCCTGCAATACCTTTTGCCTGAAGATTCTCCCATGGTTCTATTCAAACAGGAGCGTGTCCTTATTGAAGAAATACCTTCCCGGGATTTACAGGGGAAAAAATATCCGGAAACCTCGGAAATGCCCACAGATTCTACCCAGGATTGGGTATTTTATATCCTCATCGGACTTCTCTCCCTGGTAGCAGGCCTGCGTGTGTTTAATTTGAAATACGTACTCAACAATTTTACAGCACTTATCAATTATCCGCTCACCACGAAACTTTATCAGGAAAATAATATCAATCAGAGGAGGGTATCTGCCTCATTGCATTTTGTCTATTTTTTAAGTTTTGGACTTTTTCTCTATCTTATTTTCCTGGACTTTGCCTGGTCACCCCTTAATCTGACGGGGATCAGGTTGTTTATAATCCTGTCGGGCTTCCTTCTCACTCTTTATTTAATACGCTTTTTGTTAATGAAACTGACGGCATTCATTTTTGAAAGACAGCCCCTATTCTCCCAATATCTTTTTCATTTTTCACTGACAAATAAGGCTTTAGGTATCCTGCTTCTCCCTATAAATTTGGGAATGGCCTATTCATCCGGCGCTGCCCATGAGTTGATATTGTATACGGGTATTGCTTTCGTTTTTTCGCTTTATTTCCTGCGCCTTGTCCGCACCATTTTATTCATTCTTAAAAATGTTGTTTTATTTTTCTATTTCATTTTGTATCTTTGTGCCGTTGAAATATTACCTTTTCTGGTAATTCTCAAAGTGATACTTTCTTTGACGAAGGTTTATTAAACCAAAAATGTAGAAAAAGTATATGGCTAGAATTAAGAATATTTTGGTTTCACAACCAAAACCTGAATCTGACAAATCCCCCTATTTTGAATTAGCTGAAAAGAACAACCTAAGTATTGATTTTAGGCCGTTTATTCAGGTTGAAGCAGTTCAGGCAAAGGAATTCAGACAATCCCGAATCAATCTTCTTGATCACTCTGCTGTAATTTTTACCAGCAAGCATGCAATCGATCATTACTTTCGAATTGCTGAAGAAATGCGTATCACCATCCCCGATACCATGAAATATTTTTGCATTTCAGAATCGACAGCTTTTTACCTGCAAAAATACATCGTGTACCGGAAACGTAAGATTTTTTACAGTTGCAACGGGCTTTTTACCGATCTTATGGACCAGATCCTGAAACATAAGGAGGAAAACTATCTCCTTCCCCTTTCTGATACCCATAAGGAGGAAATCCCCGGACTACTGAAAAAACACAAAATCAAATTTATAAAAGCCACTCTTTACAGAACCATTAGCAGTGATCTCTCGGATCTTGTAAACGTGAACTATGATGTGTTGGTTTTTTATAGCCCCTCAGGGATAAAATCACTCTTTAAAAATTTCCCGAATTTCCAGCAGAATGAGACAAAGATCGCTTCCTTTGGGGAAAAGACCGCGAAGGCGGTAAAGGAAGCCGGACTCAGACTGGATATCATGGCACCTGCACCGGAAGCCCCTTCTATGACCATGGCCCTGGACCTGTTTATTAAAGAATTTAACAGAAACGGGAAAAAATAAAGGATTGAACTAAAAACTTAATCCCCCTGAATGGTTATATTTGTTAAACTCATTCCGGGGGATTTCTTATGCCTGAATACAGCTTTAGTAAATCAGAGAGGCTAAAAAGCAAGCTTGACATTCAGGCACTTTTCGAATCGGGAGATTCCCTCCTGGTATATCCTCTCCGCATTCTTTGGAAAAAATCTCCCGGGTCTTCCCCTCTCCCGGTAAAAGCCACCGTTTCTGTTTCCAAACGCAATTTTAAAAAGGCTGTCAGCCGAAATCTCCTGAAGAGGAGAATGCGGGAGGCCTACCGGCTCAATAAAACACTTTTAACCGAAACCTGCCGGCAATCGGATATCTTGCTAAATGTGATGATCATATACATTGGGAAAGAGGAGGCGCAATATGCTGCAATTGAAAAATCTATGTTAAATTTACTGGATAAGGTGAGAAGGAAAGTGCTGATAACTGATAGCTGACAGCTGAGGATGGAGATCCATGACAAAAAAACAAATTAATGAATATACTCAAATATTCCAGGCCATGAAACGAACAATTCGCCCCCGGGTGCTGCTCATTTATTTGCTATTAATTGCCTTCTCTTCCTGTGGCAAGCCCCGGACAGAAGAAGTCCCTGAGTTTAATCCGGATATCGCAGCTTTTACCTCAGGGCTCATTTCGACCGAATCGGATATTGTGGTCAGGTTGGCTTCAAATTTCAACGAAGCGGAAGAATCAGCATCGCCTGTTTCTGAAAATATTTTTTCTTTTGAACCGGCTATAGAAGGGAAATCCTGGTGGCTGGATTCCAGAACCATAGAGTTCCGGCCTGAGCACAAGTTGCCATCGGGAACCAAATATACCGCCAGCTTGAATCTTTCAAAATTGTTGTCGGACAAAAACAAAAAGAATTTCAAATTTTCATTTTCCACCCTGCCGTTAAACATGAGTGTAGATATTGCCGGCATGAAGCCCTACAACAATCGGAATTTACAATGGAATAAAATTTCCGGGACGGTCAGGCTGTCAGACAAAGTAGCCCGGGAAAAAATTGAAGAGAGTATGTCTGCTCAACAGGGTGGGAAGAATTTGTCCCTTACCTGGAATCATCTTGCAGACGGAAAGTCACATAATTTCACCATCGACAGTGTGGAGCGCAAGAATAATGCAGAAAAGGTCAACATCTCCTGGAACGGGGAAAGGGCAGGAATAAAGGTGAAAGGGGAGACACAATTTCATATTCCCGCCCTGGGGGAATTTATCCTGATGGGGCATAAAATTATCCAGCAACCTGATCAATATATCCTTTTACAGTTTTCGGATCCGGTTAAAAGTACCCAATCCCTGGAAGGACTGATTAGTTTAAGTAATAACACCGATCTTAAAACCTCTGTTGAAGATAATGAGATAAGGATATATCCCTCAGCAAAACAATCAGGGGTCCTTGATCTGAATATTGAACCCGGCATCGAAAATATCCAGGGCTTCAAATTCGGAAAGAGGGAAATCCTGAGTCTCAACTTTGAAGCATTGAAACCCGGCATAAAACTGATTGGTAATGGGGTTATCGTTCCTGACGCAGAGGGAATTTTGTTTCCCTTCGAAGCAGTTAACCTAAAGGCGGTCGATGTAAAAGTGATTAAGATTTTCGAGGATAATGTGGCCCAGTTTCTTCAGGTCAACGATCTGGAAGGTGGAGAAGAGCTTAAGCGTGCAGGCAGGCTGATCCTTAAGAAAACCATCGAGCTCATTCCTGAAAGACCGATCAATTTTGGGGAATGGAATGCCTTCTCACTTGATCTTGGCAAGCTCGTTAAATCCGAGCCCGGGGCCCTATACCGGGTTGAACTCAGCTTTAGGAAAGAACATTCTTTGTATCCTTGCGATTCCGATGCAGCCCGCTCTGACCTGAGAGAGCAAAGGGATGAATTTGAAACCATCACAGAAAAGGATCTGGCCTACTGGGATACGGGTGGATACGACTATTACTATGAATATGAGGATTATGACTGGGAGGAGGTTGACAATCCATGTTCCTCCTCCTACTACAGCTATTATGGGAGAAAGAAGGCCAGAAATGTCCTCGCATCTAATATCGGTCTCATGGCCAAGTCAGGAGACGACAATTCCTTCCTATTTATCGCTAACGACCTACGAACCACCCTTCCCCTGGCGGGCATAAAATTAGATATTCTTAATTATCAACAACAGCCATTAGCTTCCCTTACAACAAATAATGAGGGATTAGCTGAAGTAAAACTTGATGATCAACCCTATATGTTGATTGCCTCCAACGGTATGCAAAGAGGGTATCTAAGACTGGACCAGAATACCGCACTTTCCCTGAGCCGGTTTGAGGTTTCCGGGTCAAAGACAGAAAAAGGAATTAAAGGTTTCATTTACGGGGAGAGAGGAGTATGGCGTCCGGGAGATACCCTGCATATTTCCTTCATCCTTGAAGACAAAGACAATAAACTTCCTTCCCGGCACCCAGTCATTTTTGAATTGACCGATCCTCAGGGAAAGCTGAAAGAGAAGTTGATCCGGACTGAAGGATTGAATGGATTTTACCGGTTTGATGTGGCAACGAATCCCGACGATAAAACAGGCAATTGGAACGCAACCATGAAAATAGGGGGGGTTAGCTTTTACAAAACTTTAAAAGTTGAAACAGTCAAACCTAACCGGTTAAAAATTGAGCTGGATTTTGGGAAGGAAATCATTTATTCCAGTGATGGAAAAATTAATGGTAAGCTTCAGGTAAAATGGCTTCATGGGGCTATAGCTGGAGGATTAAAAACCAGAGTTGAAATGCTTCTAAGCAATAAGGCTACTCAATTTAAGGGATATGATTCCTACAACTTTACTGATAATACCAAGTATTTTGAACCCACTGAAAAGGTAATCTACGAGGGAAATTTGAACGATCAGGGAGAGGCAGGCATACATCCTGATATAAGCATAACGTCCGCTCCGGGTATGTTAAACGCCAGCTTTACGGTCAGGGCTTTCGAACAGGGGGGGGATTTCAGTATAAACCGCTTCACCCTGCCCTTTTCTCCCTACCCGGTGTATCTCGGATTAAAAACACCTGCCGGAGACCAGTTTGGAATGCTTGAAACAGATACACTTCAAAAATTTGAAGTGGTAAGCCTAAACGAAAAAGGGAAACCAGTTTCGAAAAGAAACCTCGAGGTTACTATTTACAAGCTTGAATGGCAATGGTGGTGGCACTCGGCCGAGGAGAATCTGGCCTCCTATCTTTCCAATTCGGCACACAGTCCGGTTTTTACTTCTAAAATAAGTACAGATCAGCTGGGCAAAGGGTCTTTCCGATATAAAGTATCCTATCCCGATTGGGGTAGGTTTCTGGTTATTGTCAAAGATCCTGAGGGCGGACATTCCTCCTCCAGCATTGTATATTTTGACTGGCCCGGGGAAGCAGGCCGGGCCTCCAGAAAGGATCCACAGGCGGCAAGCATACTTGCATTCAGCTCTGATAAAGAGCTATACAAAATTGGAGAAACAGCCACCATAAGCATTCCTTCAGGGGAAGAGGGTCGTATATTTCTTACAATTGAGAATGGGAGCAGAGTAATCGACCATTACTGGATGAAAACGGTAAAAGGCCAAACTTCGTTTAGCTTCACCATCACCGAAGAGATGGCTCCCAATGTATATGTGAACGTCTCTTTGCTTCAACCGCATTCCCAGACCAAAAACGATCTTCCCCTGAGGATGTACGGTGTGATTCCTATCATGGTGGAGGACCGTAATACCCATTTAAATCCGGAGATCACCATGCCCGCTGTTCTTCATCCCGAATCGGAGGCTACCATTAAAGTAAGTGAGAAAGAGGGCCGGGAGATGACCTATACCCTTGCACTGGTGGAGGAAGGCTTGCTTGATCTCACCCGATTTGCTACTCCCGATCCATGGAAACATTTTTATGCTAAGGAGGCTCTTGGCATCAGGACTTATGATCTGTACGACTTTGTTTTAGGTGCTTACGGCGGAAAAATGGACGGGATTTTTGCTATTGGAGGGAGCGATGATGAGATGAACCTGCAACCACCCAAAAGGGCAAACCGGTTTGAACCGGTGGTTAAATTCCTGGGCCCCTTTCAGCTCAAAGCAAACAAGAAAAATGAACACCGCATTCAAATTCCGAATTATGTTGGCTCGGTTAAAATCATGGTTGTGGCCGCCCGGGGTACTGCCTATGGAAATGCCGAACAAACCGCTCCGGTGAGAAATCCTTTAATGGTATTACCTACCCTTCCAAGGGTGCTTGGCCCTGGTGAAGAAGTGCGCTTGCCGGTAACGGTATTCGCGATGGAAAAGGAAATTAAAGAGGTGACAGCAACCGTAGAAACCAATGATTTTTTTACAATAGAAGAGAGTGCAAAATCTTTAACCTTCTCATCTGTTGGAGATAAAACGGTCTATTTTAATCTTAAGGTCAAAGAGAAAACAGGAATCGGAAAAGTTGGAGTTAGGGTCAAATCCGGAAAAGAAGAGGCAAACAAAACCATAGAGATACAGGTTAGGTCGCCCAATCCGGTTATAACAGAAAACATCTACTATATAACCGAACCCGGGGAAAGGTGGAATAAAGCCTTTGAATTGCCGGGAATGGCCGGTACCAATTCAGGCATCCTGGAGGTATCCTCCATGCCACCCTTTGATTTTGGGCGCCGGTTAAAAAACCTTCTCCTATACCCTTATGGTTGTCTGGAACAGGTGGTCTCCGCAGCTTTCCCACAACTATACCTTACGGCGGTGATGGAGGTCAATGAACCCCTTAGAAAAACGACAGAAAAGAATATTAAAGCTACTATTGAAAAGATCAGTTCCTTTGCATTACCCTCCGGTGGATTCGGCTACTGGCCGGGTTCCACGAAAGAAAACGAATGGGCGGGCATTTATGCAGGACATTTTCTATTGGAAGCAAGTGAGAAGGGATATCAGGTTCCGGAGCCTCTATTGAATAACTGGATCCGTTTTGAACAAAAATCAGCCCAAAACTGGAATGCGAACCGGTATGAGGGGGAATGGGAGATCCGCGGAATGGAGCTTACCCAGGCTTATCGTTTGTATGCATTGGCTTTGTCAGGGTCCTCCCAAATAGGTCCCATGAACCGTTTGAAGGACAGGACGGTGCTGAATAATGTTGCCAGGTGGAGGCTTGCCGCCGCCTATGTACTGGCCGGACAGAAGGAAGTAGCCGAAAAAATGGTCACTTCCCTGGATACCGATATCCCCGATTACAAAGCTTCAGCCTATACTTATGGCTCAACCCTGCGCGACAGGGCATTGATCCTGGAGACCATGACCCTTCTGGGAATGAAGGAAAAGGCGATCCCCTTAATGCTTCAGATATCGGAGGAATTAAGAAGTGACAACTGGCTCAGTACACAAACCACCGCATTCTCCCTCCTGTCGGTCGTGAAATATCTTGGGAAAAGCGGGATATCATCCGGATTAAATTTTGAATATGCCTTTAGCGGGGATAAAACCGTTAAGGCGGTTACCCAGATGCCGGTTTCAAGAACCAACATTGACTTTACCAATAAGCAAAACCAAAGTCTGGCTCTTAAAAATAACAGCAAGGGCAGCCTGTATGCAAAACTTACCCTCTCCGGGGTTCCCCTTGCCGGTAAAGAAAAGGATAAGATGCAGAATCTCTCGATGACGGTTGAATACCAAAGTCTTGACGGGAAAAAGAGAGATATTGGGAAGTTATCCCAGGGAACCGATTTCATAGTCCTGGTAACGGTGTATAATCCCGGAACCCTTGGAAACTATAGCGATCTTGCCCTGACCCAGATCTTTCCCTCCGGATGGGAAATTCAGAATCAGCGTCTTTTCGAAACCGAAACGGGCGATTATGATATTCCGGAATACCAGGATATACGAGACGACCGGATATACAGCTTCTTTAGTCTTTCCGGTCATCAGACGAAACAATTTGCCGTTAAATTAACGGCGAGCTATGAAGGGAGGTTTTACCTTCCCGCAGTAAGTTGTGAAGCGATGTACAGGAATGATGTCAGTGCGGTGATTTCGGGAAAATGGGTAGAGGTGGAATGAAATTTACACAATAGATGAAGATGCAAATACCCACGGAATTCAAAAGATGTCCATACGTTATAACGCTAATTATTATAATTTATCTCTTGCATACCGTTCAAACTCACGCTCAAAAAAGAATTAGCGAGGATTTAAACGGAATGGTCAATTTTCATTTCGGATATAATTTGCCTGAATATCCATTTATTTCTTCTATTACAGAGGACTATATCCGCTCACTGGATATTAGTTTTTTCAAAGAAACTACCGGAAAAAATATATGGCAACAACTTTATAATTATCCCAGCTATGGAGTATCTCTCTTCTACTCTACGTTGGGAAATGATGCGCAATTTGGCAGAGAGCTTGCGTTGAACTATTTTGTTAAGTTATATTTTTTTCCAGGGAATCGCTTTCGCCTTTTCACGCGTACAGGTCTGGGAGTTAGTTATGTTAACCGGAAATTCAATCTTCAAGACAACTATCTTAATGTGGCAGTAGGCTCTCATGTTAACATTCACTTTAACATGAGATTTGGAGCGAACTACCCCCTATCCGATAAATTTAGTCTGAATACCGGACTCTCATTTGATCATTTTTCAAATGCAAATACAAGTGAGCCTAATTTAGGTCTTAATTATCTTACTGCCTATGGAGGGGTCAGTTATAGTTTAGGAAAAAAAAGTGAGAGGAAGATACATATTATTGAAGCTCATGTAAAAGAAAATACCTTCGCATTCTATGCAAGTATTGGAGGGAAATTTGCCAGAGCACTAACTTCAGACTATTTCTTAACATCTTCTTACTCGTTTGAATTTAACCGGATTTATAGCCGAAAATTTCACTTTGGCATAGGGAGTGATTTATTTTACGACTCTTCTGTTGAAACCGGTATGAAAAACAATAATCTAGACTATAAAAATTCTGATAGCTTTCAAACAGGTATTCATATATCACAGTCAATTGTTTATAATCATATCAGCTTATCAATTCAGGAAGGGGTTTATTTATTTTTAACAGAACAAGTGGATAATTATCGATTCTATAACAGAGGTATCTTGAAATATCAAATCAACGATCATCTTATAATCCGACTTGCCATGAAGTCTCATTTACACATTTTGGATTACCCGGAATTAGGCTTTGGATATAAATTTTAAATTATGAAAAAGCAATTTATATTCTTATGTATTTTATGCTTATTTATTTCCTGTGATAAAGAATTAATTTATAAAACCCGATACGTATCGTTGGAACCCTTCGAAAAAATTGAATTAAAGGACAATTTCGAAGTCTTTATTACCGAAGGAAGTGCCTATTCAATTGAAATTACTGGGGAAGCAGAAACCGTAGATTGGGTTGATTATAAAGTTGAAAATAACATACTTTCTATTGAGAATAATAAAAAAGCAAAATGGATAACACCTAAAAAGAATAAAATAGAAATATCCATAACTTCTCCCCCCTTAAAAGAAATCGCCGCATCAGAGGGTTGTAATATTCAAACGTTGAACCCCATAACCTCTATAGAATTTGGATTAATCCTGAAAGGGAAATCAAATCAGGCAACTCTTGAATTGAATAGCAACACATTTTACTACTGGAATTACTTTCCCTCAGGAGGAAAATTAACCTTGTCGGGGAAAACGGAGAGACTTAAAATATGGAATTTTGCTATCATGTCTGTAGATGCTAAAGATCTCACTTCCCAGTATGCAGTAATCGAGAATAGTTCTAAAGGGGACTGTGAGGTGACCGTCTTAAAGAAACTGGAATACAGCATTCTTGGAGAAGGTAATATTCATTTGTACGGAGAACCGCTGGAAATTATTGCCGACGATTTATCTTCCTCGGGTCGGCTGATTCAGCATTAAACATAAATAGCCATTAAAAAATAACTGTTGTAGTGAAATTTAATAAAGAAAGAGGAGTAATGCAGGTCTAACCCAAGGCTGATGGATGGACTAAACACCGTAGTGGTCACTGTAAAATAGCCAACACTTTCATTCCGGTCTTATACACTTCCAACATCAGATCTTACACCCTGGCAAAGAAATATTTTGAGGCACTTCATGCACCCGTAAAAGGATTTTATACCTTTGAAAACTCTGCACATAGTCCTCTTTTTGAAGAACCACAACAAGTTAAAGCAATTTTCGAAAGCGATGTATTGAAAAAGAAAATACTTTTAGCAGATAAATAAATGGTAAATGAAGAAAAGAAATGTATTGAAATAGTGTGAATACAACTGCAAATTTATTTGATTAATTTCAACTCCATTTTTCATCTCTTTTTTGATGGATGATCCATGAGATAAAGGATGAATGGTAAATTCATTATGGCAGGAATAGGTAAACCTCATATTAAACTGGCTTTGCTCATTGGGATCCCCCTTCTGATCCTGATTGTTTTCTGGCTCTCCCTCCCGGCAAATCTCTTCAAAAGCCCTGCCTCCACTGTAGTTTTGGACCATAATGGGGAACTATTGGGTGCGAGAATTGCGGCTGACGGACAATGGCGTTTCCCGCAAATGGACAGCATTCCGGATAATTATGCTATTTCAGCCATACTTTTTGAGGATGAATATTTTTTCTCGCACCCGGGCATCAATCCGGTATCGTTGTTTCATGCGATCGGGGAAAATATTAAATCCGGGAAAATTGTACGCGGGGGAAGTACCATAAGCATGCAGACCATTCGTTTGCAGAGAAAAGGAAAGAAACGCACTATTGTTGAAAAACTGGTGGAAATGTTTCTCGCACTGAGGTTGGAGGCCGGTTTCACGAAAAAAGAAATCTTAAGGCTGTATGCGTCGAACGCTCCTTTTGGCGGAAATGTCGTGGGCCTTGAAGCGGCATCATGGCGATATTTCAGGAGGGATCCCTTTTCACTTTCCTGGGCTGAGGCCGCTACCCTTGCAGTGCTGCCCAATAGTCCCTCCTTGATTCATCCCGGGAAAAACCGGGAAATCCTGTTGCAAAAACGTAACCGCCTCTTAAAAAAGCTTTTGGTAAAAGAAAAGATAGACAGTACCGACTATCATCTCAGTCTGCTTGAGGAACTTCCGACAGCACCTCCCCTTCTCCCCGATCATGCCTATCACCTCACTGCCTGGTACTCAAAAGTGCGGCCAGGATCGAGGGTAATTACCGGGCTCGAGGCACCACTGCAGAAAAAGGTAAACCAGGTAATGGAAATTCAAAAGGAAAGACTTTATGCTAACCAGATTCGGAACGCGGCCTGTATTATAGTAAACAATAGAACTTCTGAAGTGATCTCCTATTACGGGAATATCCGAAATACCAAAAATCCGGCCTTTGGAGGCGATGTGGATATCATCCGGGCAGCCCGCAGTTCAGGAAGTATACTCAAACCGTTCTTATTTGCCGAAATGTTGTCGCGGGGGGAAATTTTACCCAATACACTCGTCGCGGATATCCCAACCCGTTTCAGAGCCTTCAATCCCCTAAATTTTGATCATAAATTTGACGGTGTGGTAAAGGCATCCGAGGCTCTTTCCCGGTCATTGAATGTACCTGCCGTAAGAATGCTTAATGAATACGGGAATGAAAGATTTCACCATGATCTTAAAGAAATAGGATTTACTACTCTAAGGTTTTCAGCCGCTCACTATGGATTGAGCCTCATCCTTGGTGGGGCAGAAGTCAGTTTATGGGACCTTGCCGCAGCATATTCCGGAATGGCGAGGACGTTGAACCACTATACGGAAAATAGTGGTTTGTATTTCCGTAAGGATTGGCAAAAACCTTCCCTTGAAAAAGAGAGATCCAGCGGCGGAACCATGAATATTCAAGAAGGGGAAGAGCAAGGGAAAATGAATGCGGGAGCGATATGGATTTGCCTGGAAGCCCTCAGAAAGGTCAACCGTCCTGAGTCCGAAACCGGATGGCAATTTTTCTCCAACAACAGAAGAATCGCCTGGAAGACAGGTACCAGTTTTGGTTTCCGCGATGCCTGGGCTATCGGGCTAAACCCGGATTATACCATTGCCGTGTGGGTTGGAAATGCCAACGGCGAGGGCCGTCCGGGATTGACCGGCCTGCTCGCCGCTGCACCAGTTTTATTTGAATTGGTAAACCTTCTTCCCGGCGGTTCCTGGTTTAACATCCCTTATGATGACCTGGTGGAGACAGAAGTTTGCTCCCGGAGTGGACATAAAGCGGGAATGCATTGCCCTGAAACTGAAAAAATCCTGGTACCCCCTGCCGGATTAAACACACGGCCCTGTCCTTATCATCAGATCATCCATTTAACAAGCGATAAAAAATACCGGGTTAATTCCCAGTGTTACGACCTCAGGAAAATGGTGCATGAATCCTGGTTCATTTTACCTCCTGCTCAGGAATGGTTTTATCACAAGGTAAATCCCCTCTTCAAATCCTTGCCGCCAATGCTCCCGGGATGCAGGGAAGAGGAAAAAATTAAACACATGCAATTGATTTATCCGGATCCCGGTTCCATAATCTATATTCCCAAAAGCCTGGACGGTACGAAAAACAATATCATTTTCGAATCGACCCACCGAAATCCTGAAAAAAATATTTTCTGGCATATCGATGATCAGTTCATTGCCAGGACTCAATATTTTCATCAAATCTCTATACAACCTCAAAAGGGAAAACATACCCTTACCCTGGTGGATGAAGATGGCAATAGTTTAAGTATTCATTTTGAGATTATTGAAAGATCCCGGAAAGTCTCTGACCGGAAAATGGAATAAGCTGTAAAGAATCTAAATATAAAAATGGCAACAGATAAAGAATTTCTCAGTTTTGTACTGGATCAGATAGAAAGTGGGGGTCAAATTACTGCCAAAAAAATGTTTGGCGAATACGCTGTTTATTCCGATGGAAAATTATTCGGACTTATATGCGATAACCGCTTGTTCATAAAGATCACCGAATCAGGCAGAAAATTTTTCAAGCATCCTTTGGAGAAACCTCCATATCCCGGAGCAAAATCGGCTTTTCTTATTGAAGACCAAATCGAAGACCGCCAATGGCTGACTGAGTTGGTGAAAAAAACGGTGGAGGAACTTCCATTCCCAAAACAAAAAAAGAGAAAAAGCAGCATGTGAAAAGATTTTAATCCTAAACCCTTGTTTTAATATTAATTAACAAATAAAACAGGCAATAGTAACGTTAATACATCACGCTTGATATCGCCTTGATTTTTAGCTGTTCCAAAAATCAAATGTGCAAAAATACTATCTTTGTGATGAGATTCATCTTCTTTGCATGCTAATCCGATATTAAGACTTTGCATCACAGCTCATTAGGCATCATTTTGCACGCATTATGTACTTAACGATTCTTCTGATTTGGCAGGTGAATTTCTCAATTTAAAAAATATAGATGATGAAATTTTTTAAGCATAAAAAAAACATTGCGATCTCCGGGATTCTGATACTCATACTCTCATTTGGCTTTGTTCGCAGTTATGATAAGGATTTTGAACTGGTTAAAAGCCTGGATATATTCTATTCCCTTTTCCGGGAACTTAACCTGTTTTATGTAGATGAAACAAATCCGGAGCAGCTAATCGAGACCGGCATAAAATCCATGCTAAATTCATTGGATCCTTATACTACCTACATTGATGAATCGGAAATGGACGACTTTAATTTCATGACCACAGGGAATTATGGGGGGATAGGTTCCCTAATACGGGCCAGTGAGGGTTATTGCATGATAGCTGATCCTTACGAGGGTTTTCCGGCACAAAAAGCAGGATTGAGGGCTGGGGATTACATAATTTCTGTCGATGGTTTCAATACCAGGGGCAAAGAACTCTCGACTATAAGTGAAAAATTAAAAGGGGAACCAGATACAGAACTTGTGCTGGAGGTGAAAAAAGCAGGAAGTGAAAAGATTGAAAAGTTGAAACTGAAGAGAGAACAAATTCATATCAACAATGTAAGCTATGCAGGAATGCTCGATAATAAAACGGGATACATCCGCTTGTCTAACTTTACTTTTGGTGCGGGACAGGAAGTTGAGGAGGCGTTGATTAAATTACGCGATAATGAGGGTGCGGAAAATATCATTTTAGACCTTAGGGGTAATCCCGGCGGATTATTGATCGAGGCGGTCCGGGTAGCCAATATTTTCATCGACAATGGAGAATTGATCGTGAGCACAAAAGGGAAAATAAAGCAACTGGATCAGGATTATTATACCACCAAAGAACCGATTGATACTAAAATTCCCCTTGCGGTCCTGGTCAATCGCGGTTCCGCTTCGGCTTCCGAAATTGTAGCGGGGGCTATTCAGGACCTGGACAGGGGCATGATTATCGGATTACGGACATTTGGGAAAGGTTTGGTGCAGTCGACCCGAAAACTTAAATATAATGCGCAATTAAAAGTGACCACCGCTAAATATTACATTCCCAGTGGCCGCTGTATCCAGGCCCTCGATTATACCAACCGGAATGAAGACGGCAGCGTGGGACATATTCCTGACTCGCTGATTTCGGAGTTTAAAACCAAAAACGGACGGAAAGTTTACGACGGTGGGGGGATTAACCCTGATTGGATCGATTCGATTGAAAACCTTAGCAATATTGCTATAAACCTCTATGTTCAAAATATAATTTTCGATTTTGCCACCCAATATATGATTGCCCATCCCCAGGCACCTGATGCAAATAGCTGGCATGTTGATAATGAATTGTATGCCAAATTTAAAAAATTTGTTTCCCTTCAGGATTTTCATTATGAGACCAGTAGTGAGGATGCACTAAAGAAATTGATTAATACTGCCAGGACAGAAAAATATTATGAGTTTGCGGAAGAGGAATTCAACGCTTTGGGAAGGAAGCTGGCCCATGATAACAACAAGGATCTGGATGTCTTCAATGAGGAAATTTCAAATCTGATCAAAGAGGAAATCCTCAGCAGGTACTATTTCCAAAAAGGAAGAATAAAAGCATCTATTGAATCTGATACTCAAATTTCTACTGCGAAAAAGCTTCTGAACGAACCGAAAACGTTCAGTTCGATACTGTCAGTCACTAAAAAACCTATGTGATCCCTATTTTTTTTAGACCTTTTTTAGGAGGCCCACTAACACTCTCTGCAGGGTGGAGAAGGATTCATATGAAGTCTGCGTACCCAGTGTCAGCCGCCAGCAAAGGGATTGAAAACGATGATTCTATCTTCAGGGGAGACTGACCGGGAATCCTCCGCAAAATGGCCGTTCACGGAGATACAAAAGAAATAGGGTTTAAGACCCGGTATCTTTTTAATTAGCTGCGCTTTAATTTCACCCGCATTTTGGGCATTTTCCATTGTCAGGAGTCTGTTGCCGTTTAGCTCACTGGCTATTCCGGTTAATTCGATTTCGAGACTGTTTATCATAATTTTTAGGTTAATTCGAGGCAGTAAATTATTTTTTAATTAAACCACATTTGTTGAGTCTCTCAAAAATGTGGGGTGGCCAAGCCAGACACTATTGGCTTTAACTGTGTGCCTCCAACCAGTTTTTCCCTGATCCCATTTCAATATTTAACGGTATAATAATATTGTAGGCAGCCTCCATTTTCTCTTTAATTATTTTTTTAAGCAAGGAGACTTCACTCTCTATGGCATCAAATACCAGTTCATCATGCACCTGCAGGACCATTTTAGATGTCATCTTTTCCTCTTCCATGGCGCTGCGGATGTTTATCATGGCTATTTTGATAATATCCGCTGCTGAGCCCTGAATTGGGGCATTGATGGCATTCCTTTCGGCCATTCCCCGGATATTTGCATTACGGCTATTAATATCGGGCAACAATCGTTTTCTTCCCATGAGGGTAATTGCATAACCCTTTTCCCTTGCCATGCGGATACTTTCGTCCATGTATTCCCTGACTTGCGGGAAAGTGTTGAAATAGCCATCAATCAGTTCGCGGGCTTCAGTGCGGTTGATATCCATTCTCTGCGATAATCCAAAAGCAGAGATTCCGTAAATGATACCAAAATTTGCTGTTTTAGCAGCAGACCTCATATCTTTGGTGACTTCTGTGAGAGAAATGCCATGGATTTTAGCAGCGGTTGCTGTATGAATGTCCTCTCCTTTCTGGAAAGCGTCCATCATATTCTGATCTTTACTTAGGTAGGCCATAATCCTGAGTTCGATCTGGGAATAATCGGCCGAGATAATGATTCCATCCTTATCCCTGGATGGAATAAAAGCTTTTCTGATTTCCCTTCCCCGTTCTTCTCGGATCGGGATATTCTGTAGGTTGGGATTGGTGGAGCTAAGCCTTCCTGTCGATGCAATAGTTTGATTGAAAGAGGTATGGAGTTTCCCGGTTGTAGGGGAAATGAGTTTGGGTAGTGCCTCAATATAGGTTGAAAGAAGCTTTTTTAGTGATCGGTAGTTTAATACTTCTGCTACAATAGGATGCTTATCTATAAGCTTTGACAAGGTATCCTCCGCTGTTGAATATTGTTTGGTTTTGGTCTTTTTTGCGCCATCGCTGATTTTCAAACGGTCAAACAAAATCTCACCAAGCTGTTTTGGCGACGATATATTAAACTCACACCGGGCGAAAGAGAATATCTGCTTCTCCGAGGAAAGGATTTCCTTTGTAAGCTGAACTCCATAGTGGGACAACGAAGTGATATCGATCCGGATACCGGAATATTCCATGGCTGCCAACACAAGAATAAGCGGCATTTCAATTTCTTGCGCCAGATCGAGCAAACCCTCATTTTTCAGTTCTTTTTGCAAAATCAGATAGAGTTGCCATGTTAGGTCCGCATCTTCGCAGGCATAGTCCTTAATCTTCTCCAGGGGAACATTCTGCATGTTTCCCTGTTTATTCCCTTTTGGTCCGATCAACTCTTCAATGCTCACCGGACGGTATTTAAGGTAGGTTTCTGAAAGGATGTTCAGGTTATGACGCTGCTCAGGTCTGAGAAGATAATGGGCTACCATGGTGTCAAAGAGCTCCCCATTAACCTGCAAGCCGTAATTCATGAGGATTTTAATATCATATTTCAGGTTTTGCCCAACCTTCATTATGGATTTATCAGCTAGCACTGACCGAAGTGGCTCCAGAATTTCCTTAACCCTATCCATATCACCGGGAAAAGGAAGGTAAAAAGCCTTGTGTGCCTTCATTGAAAAGGACATTCCTACCAATCTGGCTTCATGGATCTCCAGGTGGGTAGTTTCGGTATCAAAACAAAATACTCCACTCTTTCGGATTTCATCAACCAATTTCAGGACTTCCGCCCCGGTTTGAATTAAGATATAATCCTTTTTTATATTCCGGATCGTATCGATATCCTGGGAAGAGGCAAAACCAGCTTCCTGGAGGGTTGTATCAGAGAAGAGATTTCTCTCGGCAGGAGGCTGTTCTGTGGCAGATTTCCGGGTTTGGGAAGGTTGGCCTGTAAGTCGTGCTATAAGGGTTCTGAATTCAAGCTCCTGGAAAACAGGAATCAGCTCTTCCATCCGGCATTCTTCCCTTGTCAGCTTCACCGGATCAAATTCAACAGGCACATTTACATCTATTGTTACCAGTATTTTTGATAACTTCAACTGTTCGATGCTGTTCTCAAGGTTTTCCTTTTGTTTTCCCTTAAAAGATTCGAGGTTGGCAAGGATATTTTCAACTGATTTATACTCAGAAATGAGTTTTTTAGCTGTTTTCTCACCAATTCCGGCAACACCAGGAACATTATCGGAGGCATCTCCCCATAAGGCAAGTACATCAATGACCTGGATAGCCTCATCGACAAGAAATTTTTCCCTGATCTGTTCAATTCCCCATCTTTCCACTTCAGCACCGGATTTCCGCGGGACATACATGAACACGTTCTCAGAGACCAATTGAGCATAATCCTTATCCGGGGTCATCATGAAAACAGTATATCCTTCTGCTTCAGCCTTTTTAGCGAGAGTCCCGATCACATCATCGGCTTCAAAACCATCGATCTCCAGAATAGGAATATTGTAGGCAGCGATGATTTTTTTTATATAGGGTACAGAGCTGATAATGTCCTCCGGGGTTTCATCCCGGTTCGCCTTATAGGCGGGATAAAGTTCATTCCTGAAGGTGGGAGTAGGTGGATCGAAGACTACTCCGATATGAGTGGGGTTTTCTTTTTTTATAATTTCATCCAGGGTATTTACAAAGCCGAAAATAACGGAAGTGTTAAACCCCTTGGAATTTTTGATCGGATTACGGATAAATGCGTAATAGGATCGAAAGATCAGGGCGTATGCATCAAGGAGGAAGAGTGTTTTTTCACGATCCATAAGATAAATACTCAGAGGTTATCATCGGCATACCATTCGGCATATGAACTTCCTGTCTCCCTGAGTTTCAGGGAATAAAGTGCCAGGTTGTCAGGAAGCTGAGGTCTGATAATTTCAGCAATGTAAACAAGCAGATTCTCACAAGTCGGTTGAAACCCGACAATTCGTAAGCGTTTGAACATTTGCTGCGTATTTTTTATTGTCTCCAAATCTGCCTTATCAGAAACAAGCAACGAATGGTCAAGTTCATTGATTATCTGGTTCTTAACTAATTTTTTAATATCGGAAAAGTCAACAACCATTCCGAATTTGGGATTGGATTTATCCATTTCCAATTTCCCTTTTAGAGTAACAAACAGCTTATATGAATGACCATGTATATTACTGCAAGAGCCATCATAATCCCATAATGCATGGGCCATTTCAAAAGAAAATTCTTTGGTTACCCTTATTGTTGCCATCGAGTTTTAATTGCAGGCGCATTTGCTTATGCATTCAACTATTCTACTGAGATTATCGTTCCTCAGAGAATAATAGGTATTTTTTCCTTCCCTTTGAGAATTTAAAATGCCCTTGTCACGTAAAATTCCCAGATGATGGGAAGTGGTCGATTGCTCTATGCCCAGGAGATCATGTATTTCAGTTACGGTAAGTTTCTTCCCGTCATCCAGATAATTAATAACTGAAATTCTCATAGGATGTGCAATAGCTTTCAACATATTGGCAGCCTTGTCTAATTGCTCGGGAGTAAGATCGCTAAACTTCATTTTTGATTTTATTTTACTGAAATAGCGTCACTGGCTATATTTACAAAAAATTAACAAATGCAAATATATAAATATATTATGTATAAGAATCCAAAAATTTTAAGATATTTTGTGTAAGCCCTTTAAATGGAATACTATCTTTGCTTCCAAACAGAAATTGATGAGTGAATTAGAAATAATCAGGAAGCCGATTAAGGAAGAGATCAGTAAATTCGAGCTGCATTTCAATAAGGCTGTTAAAAGCAAGGTTCCCCTGCTAAATATAATAATGAATTATATACTACGTCGCAAGGGAAAACAGCTCAGACCAAGTTTGGTGCTCCTTACCTCGGCCATGTTGGGCAGTATAAATGAAGCAAGTTATACCGCTGCTTCCTTAATAGAGTTGTTGCACAGTGCTTCGTTGGTCCATGATGATGTAGTAGATGAATCCTATGAACGAAGAGGATTTTTTAGTCTCAATGCCATATGGAAATCCAAAATATCGGTGCTTGTTGGTGACTATCTCCTTGCTCAGGGTTTACTTCTTGCCGTGAGGGAGAAGCAATACGATTTGCTGGAAATAGTTTCAGAAGCGGTGCGGGAAATGTCCGAGGGTGAATTGCTCCAGCTTAGAAAGTCAAGAAAATTGAATATTACCGAAGAAGAGTACTTTGAAGTAATACGAAAAAAAACAGCAGCACTTATTGCCGCATGCACCGCAAGTGGGGCCAGGGCGGTAACCAATTCAGTAGAAATAGTTTCGGACCTGAAGGAATTTGGCTATAATTTGGGGATAGCTTTTCAAATTAGGGACGATCTATTTGATTATAAGCGAAATGGTCTCACCGGTAAACCCGCCGCCAACGATATTCGCGAGAAAAAAATGACCCTTCCCCTGATTTATTCTCTGGAGCATTCCCAACCAAATGAGAAAAAAGAAATCATCCGCATAATCAGGAAAGAGAGTAAGAGTCCCCGCAAAGTGGATGAGGTGATCTCTTTTGTCAGGAATAATGGCGGAATGCAATATGCTGAAAAAATAATGCACGAATATAAAAACCGTGCTGTTGAAATCCTTATGAAATTCCCCGAAAATGAATCCCGGGTCGCAATGATAAAATTAGTGGAGTACACGGTAATCCGGAAAAAATAACCGATTACCAAAATTCTGCCCCTTTTTACTTCAAAGATCAAAGCCCTGACTGGGGAGGCCATCCAAATACTAAATTCTCCGGGACTTCAGAATCGGCATCAATCTATTCATGTTGCTGAATTACAGTGACTTGAAGGTATATTTCCGCCCTATTTTCTTAGAGGTGATTTCTATCTTCCAGAAACGTTTTCACCAACTTTGCTTTAGATTCTCCTATTATAGAAGAGATTTTATCGAACGATTGATTTTTAACTGCATCGAGTGATCCAAAGGACCGAATAAGAGACTGAACTGATTTTTCCCCGATACCAGGAATTTCGGCCAACTGAGATTTGATCATAGATTTCGATCTTTTGTTCCGATGAAATGAAATTCCAAATCTATGGGCTTCATTACGAAGTAGCTGGATTAATTTTAAGCTTTCCGAATTCTTGTCAATATAGAGCGGTACCGGATCAGCCGGAAAATAAATTTCTTCAAGCTTTTTAGCAATACCAATAATGGTAATATTTCCCCTCAGCCCTAATTTTTCAAGGCTCTTTACTGCTGAACTTAATTGGCCCTTCCCCCCATCAATAATAATTAATTGGGGAAGATCCTCCTTTTCAGAAAGCAATCGGGTATATCTTCGGTAAACAACCTCTTCCATGGAGGCAAAATCATTAGATCCCTCAACTGTTTTGATATTATAGTGCCGGTAATCTTTTTTACTCGGTACCCCTTTCTTAAAGACCACACAGGCAGCCACCGGTTCAAAACCCTGGATATTTGAATTATCAAAACACTCGATATGCCATGGGACCTTACTCATTCTTAAGTCCGCTTTTACCGTATTCAAAATTCGCTCCCTCGATCTCAGAGGAGCTGCAGTAGACTTTTGCCTTTTACTGTCCAACATATAATACCTGGCATTTCGTTCCGAAAGATCTAATAATTTTTTCTTATCACCACGTACAGGGACCAGGTATTTCAAGTTGTCCTGGGCAATACCCGGAATAAAAGGAACAATAATTTCCCGGGAATTTGAATACAGCTTATCCCTGAGGTGAAATATGCTATACTCCAGGATTTCCTCTCTGCTTTCATCCAGTTTTTTTTGAATTTCTACTGTATGTGACTGAATAACAGCGCCATTCATCACTTTCATAAAGTTAATCCACGCAAATTTATCATCTTGCAGAAAGGAAAATACATCAACATCGTTGATTGAAGGATTAACAATGGTGGATTTTAGCTGGAATTTCTGAAGGACTTCAATCTGTCTCTTTACCAATTCCGCTTCCTCATACCGATAGGAAGAAGCAAGGGTATTCATATACTCTTTTAAATAGTTAGTAACATCTTTAAGGTTTCCCTTTAGAATGTTTCTAATTTGAGATATAGATTGCAGGTAGTCCTCCTCCTCTTGTAAGCCTTCACAGGGACCTTTACAATTGCCAAGGTGAAATTCAAGGCATACTTTGAATTTTCCGGCATTAATGTTCCCGGGACTGAGTCGTAATTTACAGGTTCTGAGTTTGTATAATTCCTTTATCAGGACCAGTAGCGTTTTTGCTGTGGCTGCCGAAGTATAGGGCCCAAAATAACTTGAGGAATCGTCAGTAAGGTTTCGGGTGAGAAAGACACGTGGAAATTTTTCGTTCTTTATGCAAATCCAGGGAAAACTTTTATCATCCTTAAGGTTAATATTGTAGCGCGGCTGGTATTTTTTAATAAGGTTATTCTCCAACAACAAGGCATCCGATTCAGAGCTTACGACAATATGTTGGATATCCAGGATTTTGCGAACCAATACCCTCAGTTTATTATTTTCATAATTATTTTTATTAAAATAGGAGGAGACTCTTTTGCGTAACGATTTCGCTTTCCCGATATAAATAATTTTCCCCTTATCATTGTAGAACTGATAAACGCCTGGTTTGTCGGGCAGATTACGAATTTTATTTAAAAGGTCTGTTTTTTGCATTATTAGTTTTCCACATAAACAGAGGTAAAAGAAAAAGAATTTACATCGAACAGCCCCATATTACCGATTTTCAATTCAGGTATCACCAGCAGAGACATAAATGATAATGTCATAAGGGGTGAGGTAAGCGGGCATCCGGCCGATTTAATAGCACCATCCAGGGCCACATATTTATTTGCGGTGGTCAATGCATCCTCATCAGAGATAATCCCGGCAATCCTGAGAGGAAGTCCAGATATACCACCACCATCATGTTGAGCGATCCCACCCCCATTTTCGTTAATCCAGTTAATACATTCCATGATAGAAATATCATCAGCCCCAACTACGATGATATTATGACTGTCGTGAGCTATAGAAGAAGCTATGGCTCCACGTTTCAAACCAAAGCCATGGATAAATCCAATGGCAGGTTTCTCTTTACTGTATCTGTTTTGGACTACTATTTTTAGGATGTCACGGTTTATATCGACAACCAATTTATCTTTTTCACTACTCAAGCCGGCAGTAAGGGAACCGGTGAATAGTTCACCATCGAAGACTTCGATAATTTTAACCTCTTTTCCCCGATCAGGAAGGTCCAGATATTCTTTCACGGCCGGATTCCGAAAGAACTTATTTGGAGTTTCCTGTTTCCCGGGATGATAATTGGCCTTCCCATTGGAAAATATTTCTTTTCCATTAATTATGGTCTTATCGACCTGGAAATTTTTTAGGTCCTTCACCAGCACGAAATCGGCCAAGTCGCCCACTCTGAACATCCCAACATTTAACCCATAGTGAGTTATCGGATTTTTATTAATGGCATTAAGCAGATTAAAAATATTTACTCCCTTGCGAATCCCCTTTTGTAAGAGAAGATTCATATGACCTTTTAACAGATCATTTGGGTGTAAGTCGTCTGAACACAACATAACCTGCTCAGGAAATAAATCGATAATCCGGTAAAGGGAATCGAAGTTTTTCGCCGCACTCCCTTCTCGGATCTGTATGATCATCCCGGCATGCAATTTCTCAAGCGCTTCTTCATAGGAGGAACATTCATGATCCGTTTGAATTCCTGCTGAAATATACTTTACCAAATCAGTACCATTTAATCCCGGAGCGTGTCCATCAATTTTCTTGTTGTACTTTTTTGCAATCCTGATTTTATGCAGCAACTCGTCATCATTGGACAGAATACCCGGGTAATTCATAACCTCGGACAAAAAATGTAGCTGGTCTTTCGCAAAAAGCTCCTCAATCTCCTCCGCCCCAAGAATGGCTCCGCTTGTTTCAAAGGGGGTGGCAGGAACACAACTTGGAGCCCCAAAATAAAATTTTACCGGAGCGGAGGCCGCATTTTCCAACATAAAACGTATTCCGTCCATTCCAAGGACATTGGCGATTTCATGTGGATCGGAGACTGTCGCTACAGTGCCATGCTTCACAGCAGCTGAGGCAAAATGTTGTGGAGTCAGCATCGAGCTTTCAATGTGAATATGAGAATCCACAAATCCTGGCAGAATGTAATGCCCCTCGCAGGGAAGGGGTTTTTCTCGTAAATCGATTATTTTTGATCCCTTCACCCAGACTTCGCCGGGAAATATGCGCCTATTTAATGGATCTACAATGTTTCCGGCATATTTTCGAAGTTCATCCATATTAAAAATATTATGTTCCACGTGGAACAATTAACCTCCCATATACTAATTAAACCTGAACCCCTAAATCTAAGAAAATTTCAAAAAAGATATGTAAAATTATTTTTAACTTTGATCAGGGTACAGCACTTCTGTTGGGGATTATTCAAAATTCCTGAAAGGCACATCAAATAATCATTCTATTTTTAATAAAGGGGTTTCAATTCTCTTCCACCAGTACGGGACCGGACTATTCGGTAAAAAGAGAATTAAAAATGGTCCGGGCACCTTGCCAATTGTCTTAGGAAAACATTATTGTTCCACGTGGAACATCTCCCTATCTTCCCATATACAAAAGCAAGACGCTTAAGTCTGCAGGACTTACTCCACTAATGCGTGAAGCTTCCCCGATTGTAACAGGTTTATGCCGCGCTAGTTTTTGTCTCGCCTCGGTTGAAAGGGATTTCAGGTCGGCATACTGAATCCCGGGTTTGATCCTAATTCCCTCCAACCGGTTAATTTTCTCTGCAAGCAATCTTTCCCTCTCAATGTACCCTTCATACTTAATCAATATTTCTACCGATTCCATAATCTCATTAAACTGCTTTCCTAACATCAGTTTTAATCCTTCACTTTTTTCCAGAAAATTAAATAAACCAATAATCTCCACCTGAGGCCGTCTTAGAATCTCTACCAGTTTCAATTTTTGCTTCAGGTCGGCAGTACCACATGCTTTAAGAAAAGGATTAATTTCTATCGGAGAGACACTTTCAGATATTAGCATCTTCATTACTTTATTTCTGGATTCAATTTTCTTGTGCAGAAGTTCCATGCGTTGTTTCGAAGCCAACCCTATATTAAAGGATAAAGGGGTTAAACGTTCGTCCGCATCATCCTGACGCAGAAGTAAGCGGTATTCCGCCCGGGAAGTAAACATCCTGTAGGGTTCGTCCACGCCTTTAGTGATTAAATCGTCGATTAATACGCCGATATATGCCTGATCCCTACCTAAAATAAACTCAGCCATACCCTTTACCTTTAAGGCAGAATTTATACCTGCCATAATACCTTGGGCGCCGGCCTCTTCATATCCAGTAGTACCATTTATTTGTCCGGCAAAATAAAGATTGTCTATAAGCTTAGTTTCCAACGTATTAAATAATTGAATAGGAGGATAATAATCATATTCAATGGCATAGCCGGGACGAAAGATTTTAGCATTTTCCAGACCCGGAATATTTCTCATAGCTTCAAACTGAACCTCCCATGGAAGAGACGATGAAAAACCATTTAAATAATATTCACAGGTATTTAATCCTTCCGGTTCGAGAAAGAGTTGATGTGAATCCTTCCCGGAAAAAGTCCTTATCTTGTCTTCAATGCTCGGGCAATATCTGGGGCCGATCCCTTCAATAGCGCCATTAAATAAAGGGGAATCATCGAAACCCGTTCTAAGGCTGTCATGAACAGGAAGATTGGTATGGGTAATGTAGCATGACCTGTGCCTGGAGTAATCCACCTCATAATCCAAGAATGAAAATTTTCTTCCTTCCTGATCCCCTGTTTGCTCAGATAACAGGGAAAAGTCTATGCTTCGTCCATCAATTCGTGCAGGGGTTCCTGTTTTCATTCTCCCCACCTCAAAGCCCATATCTTTAAGTTGCCTGCTAATCCCAATGGATGAAGGATCCGAAGCCCTGCCGCCTTCGATTCTGGATTTGCCGACATGCATCAGTCCATTTTCAAAAGTGCCATTGGTCAACACAACTGCTTTTGCATGAAATTCCACCCCTAACTGAGTGCGGACTCCTGCGATCCTGTTCGAGTCGAAGAGTAAAGAGGTAACAACATCTTGCCAAAAATCCACATTAGCAATCGATTCCAAAATTTTTCGCCATTCGAGGCTAAACAAAGTACGGTCACATTGGGCACGCGGGCTCCATAAAGCGGGGCCTTTGGATCGGTTCAGCAGACGGAACTGGATCATACTCCGATCAGTAACAATTCCGCTATATCCCCCAAGGGCATCAATCTCCCGAATAATTTGTCCCTTCGCAATTCCTCCCATGGCCGGGTTACAGCTCATTTGTGCGATCTTCGTCAAATCCATGGTGATTATCAATACCCTACATCCAAGATTCGCAGCTGCGGCTGCTGCCTCACTACCGGCATGGCCGGCACCCACTACAATCACATCATATTCCGGCAACATCTTCTTAAATTTTTTGCAAAATTACAGAAAAATAGTCAATAAACTAAAGCGGTTCAAACGATTAAGAGATCTTTAACGTATTCAAGTGACTTTTTCTCGATTTTGCGCATCATCGACTTTTCCTGGTCCGTTGAATCATGATACCCGCAAAGATGCAGCACGCCATGAATAATTACACGCTTGAGCTCCTCGTTAAAGCCCGTGCCGAACTTTAGGGAATTTTCTTTTACCCGCTCGATACTGATGAAGATATCACCAGCGATAAGATCCTCCACGCTATAATCAAAACTTATAATATCGGTAAAAAAATCGTGGTGTAAGTACTTTTGATTAATTTCAAGAAGGTTACTATCCGTAGTAAATATGAAACTTAACTCACCAGGATGTTTGTCATATTCTGAGGAGATTTTGGAAATCCATTCTTTTAATCGGGGAACATTTTTTGGTAAGAAATTTATCTGGTCGTTATAAAAACGTACAGGCACTATACTCGTGTATTGAAGGAAAGTTTAACCACCGCACCATTCTCCTGAAATTCGAGTCCATCTGAAAGACTGCTCATAAGAAATACTCCCCGTCCATTTATTTTTTCAAGATTTTCTGGAGAGGTTGGATCCGGGATATGGTTATAATCAAATCCCCTTCCCTGATCCTTGATAATCATTAACAATTGATCGTCAGATTTTGACATGTCAATTTCAACATCCAAATCTTCTATTTGACGGTTCCCATGAACGATTGCATTATTTGCAGCTTCAAGGGTGGCAATTAAAAGATTGCCGTAAATTTCATTACTTAAAGAAAGTTCTACGGAAATATCATCGATAAATTTTTCGACCAATCTGAGATTTTCGATGCGAGATTTTATTTTCATTACTTTCCTCATATAATCGTTTGGTTGCATGGTAAACTCTTATACACTTGTCTGATTAAAAAGGTTACTTTTTTGAGTATATTTATTTACTTAACCAGACTTCCGGATTGACCGGTTCGGTGTTCTTCCAAACTTCAAAATGCACTTTGCTTAAATTATCTTCATTGGTATATACTTTTCCAAGAATCTCCTTTGTTTTGACCACATCCCCGGCCTTAACCCGCACATCAATAAGGTTTTGGTATACTGTGCGGTAATCCCCATGTTTGATAATCACCGTATAATTCGCTCCCAAAATGGCAATTACGCGGGTTACCTCCCCGTCAAATGCACTCCGAACATAAGCCCCGTCTGAGGTAGAAATATCGATCCCGTTGCTGGGAATCTTGATACCCCGTAAAACCGGGTGATCGTGTTCCCCAAAGCGACCGGTAATGATTCCTGTTTCAGTAGGCCACGGTAATCTTCCCTTATTTAAAACAAATTTGTCGCTAATAAGTTTTTCGGCGGGTGTTAACCGCTCTGTTCTTTTCTCGTTACTGGCCTTTTTGGCTTCAGCTGCAATCAATCTTCTAATTTCAAGTTCTATTTTTCGCTCAACCTCCTCCATCTTACGCAGTTCTGCCATTAGTTTATTTTCCTGCTTTTTAAGTTCTCTCAGAGTTCTGTCCCTGGCTTCCTTATCACTTTCCAGATTCTTACGCTCTTGCCCAAGATTTTTAACCGAGAGCAAACGCTCTTTCATCTGAGTAATGAGTCTCTCTTTTTTCATTTGCAAAGAGTCGTTTAAACTGTTTATGGAGGCAATTGATCCGCGCCGGTAATCATTAAGGTACCGGATATATTTAAATCTTTGGTAGGCCTGGTTTATATCGTCTGAGGAAAGAATATACATCCATAAAAAATCGTTTTCGATATTACGGTAACTGTTTTTTATAATCCGCGCATAATCTGATTTGAGATCAGCAATTTCCTTTTCATTACGATCAATGGCATTAGTTGTTTTCGCAATATCCTCTTCCAGGTTTTGTATTTCCTTTTCATAATTTTGTATCAACGCTTCCCTGGACTTGATCGCTTCATTAAGCAGATTAATCCTTGCCAGGGAGGATGCCTTCTGAGAACTGGTTTTCTCAAGGAGGGTTCTGGTATATTCAATTTTATTTTTGTTTTCAGTCTTCTCCTTTTCAAGGCTATTTTTGTTTTGGGAGAAAACAAAGGAGGGGCATAAAATAAATAATAAAGAGACTAAAATTTTAGAATAGCTTTTCAAGTTTTTTATAGTTTTTTCCGATTACAAAATCAGTTTTGCCATATTCTTTATTTTCAATTTTCTTTAGCTCCACATCAATCTGCACAGCATACTTTCTCAATGAAAGTTCGGCAAGTATAGCATTTAGCTCTCCATTGGTCCGGTCCAGGTCAAACCCACCTTCCAATTTTCCTAACTGGTCCGAAATAACAAATCTTTGCAATTTCACATTGTCCAAATCATAGAAAAGTTCAATAGCACCACTATTATCCTTGATACTATTCACAATTGAAGTATTTGTCCTTTGGAAACTTTTAATAAATTCTCTCGAATTCATAGTTGGTGGGATAAGAAATCCACTGTACATAAAATTTTGCAACCTTTCCAATTCCAGGGAAATCAGGGGCAGGTCCCGGAGCTTTTCAAGAGATTCAAAATAATATTGTTGATTAAGCCGGTTAATATATTTTATTGAATCCGTCGTAAGCATTGCGCGCAGTATTTCAAAGCCAAGGAACTTAACGTTAATAAATATAAAATTACCCCTGTCGAGATAAACTGTCATTTTACCTTTATAGCTGTCTCCATCGTCAATTTTAACATCAATTCGGTCAATCAACAGATGCTGTGGATAAGACCTGATGTTAATCCGGCCCAACACAGTTTCCCTGAAATTTCTTTCTGCTGAACCTGTCCTGCCAATTTTTTCAATGCTTTTACATCCACTTAAAATAGTGGCGATCAAAAAAAGAAGAAGAGGAAAATATTTAATACGCCTCATAAGTCATTTAAAATTTCATTTAAGTCGGAATTCTTATATCCCGCATCCCTTGCTTTAGAATAGTAATTCCTGGCTATTTCATATTCTCCGAGGCTCCTCATGATTTCAGCATAGTGAAAAAGTACATCAGGATCATCTATTTTGCCCGCATGAATAATCTTTTCCATAAATTTACGGGCCTCAGAAGCATTTCCATTCACAAACAATACCCAGGCATAAGTATCGAGGTAGGTAGCATTTTGAGGTTCTGAATTGATTGTTATCTGACTCATTTTCAATGCTTTGGATAGTTGTTCATTCGCCAGGGCAAGATAATAGCTATAGTTATTCAATATAGCCAGATTATCCGGGTCAAGTAGCAAAACAGTATCGAATATTCTAAAGGCCGAATCAGTCATCCCGAGCTTATAGCTAGCTTCAGCCATAAAAGTAAGAAACTGAATCTTTACGGGTAATTGCAGGGTATCCGTATAAGCACCGGAAAGAGTTTCAAGGGAAGCTTCGTACTGGCCCATCTGATACTGGCCTATCCCAAGAAACATGGGTATTTCTTTCTTATTCGGGAAAAACTTCAGCGCCTCATTACTATATTTAATCAGATCATCGTATTTAAGCAAAATGCTGGCATCCACCAATATCCTTTGCCAAAACATAAAATTATCCTGTCTGACCTCCACAATATCTTTTAGAATTTCATAGGCTTGCGGTAATAACGAATTCTTGTAATAATAATCATAGGCAAGCAGCTTTACATCCACATTCTCCGGGTAGGTCTCTAATAACTGATCTACCAATTTTCGGGTTGATTTAGCAGAATCTACCCCAAAGTCTTTATCGTTTAAAATGAACATCAACGTTGAAATTTTCTTTTCCACTGGAATTTCGTCCAGGAGAAAAGCCGTGGATAGAAAGCTGACAGCATGCGTCAAATCCTTCTGCTCCAGGTAATAATCGGCGAGATTAGAAATTGCAAAAATATTGGTGGAATCCAATCCATACGCTTTTAAGTAGGACTGAATGGAAGCATCCCTGTTTCCGGACTCATTTAGGAATTCCCCCTTGATTAAGTGGTATTCAGGAGTCTCAGGGAATAATGCAATTAATTCATCAATAATCGCAATACCACTTTCAACATTCCCCGTTAGTTTGAAAATCTCTAATTTTTTTAAAACAATTTTCTCGGAAAAACCATTTCTATCCAGATCATTAAGAATTTTCAGTGCCTCCTTATACTTTTTCAGGCTAATATAGTTTTCAGCAATTAAAAATCTTATTTTCAGATCGTGGTGGCTGTGATAATACCTCTCCAGGACCCTTCGCGCCTCTTTATATCTACCTGATTGCCGGAGCATCTGATTATACGCAGTTACATACCACACATTTTCCCTGTTAAGGCTATATGCTTTTTCCAAGTGTAAACAAGAGAGGGAATCCTTCTGGAAAGCAGCGTAAATGGAGCCTAGCTCGTAATGGGCGATACCAGAACCGGGATTGACTTCAATGCACTTTTCGTATAACTTAATCGCTTCGTTCACATTCCCAATCATTTTCTGCCTTGAAGCTTCGATAAGAGCATATTCATAATTATAATTCTCCCCCCCCTGGCAGTATAACCCCATTGAAGTCAATAATAATATGAAAAGGGCAATAAAATATTTCTTCATTTGAATCATTCTATGATTTCCCCGTATGACCAAAGCCCCCAATTCCCCTTTTGCTTTGGTTCAGATCCGGTACTTCTGTCCACATAACCTGTTCATGCTTATGGATAACCATCTGACATATTCTTTCCCCATTTTTAATAACAAATTCCTCGTGTGAAAGATTTACCAGAATAACTTTAATCTCGCCGCGATAGTCGCTGTCAATAGTTCCAGGCGAATTAAGAACGGTAATTCCATGTTTGACGGCCAGTCCGCTCCGGGGTCGGATTTGAGCCTCATATCCAACGGGCAATTCGATGAATAGTCCGGTAGGCACGAGATACCTGTCAAGTGGCTTAAGCACAATATCTTCCCCGATACAAGACCTTAGATCCATACCAGCGCTATATTCAGTGCTATAAGCTGGCAGGTCGTGATTTGATTTATTTACAATTTTAACTTTCATTTTTACACTTTATCTACAGAAATTATGACTTGATAAGACTCTTCAGCTTCCCTCTTTCATTAAGGTAAAAAAACATAACAAATGCGAGTAAAGATAAACCCTTCGCTCCATATTCAAAAATCCGTGATGAAAAACTGATATGGGAGAAAACAAACCATATCAATAAACCAACGAACATAGTAAAAAAAATATTTCTCAGATTGTATTTAATATCATAAAATTTTTTGCCCAGGAACCAACTTATGATAATCATTACCAAATAGGATATAAAATGTCCCCAGGCAGAGGCATAATAACCATATACCGGGATGAAAAAATAATTGATAAATATTGTGATAAGCGCCCCTATAATAACGAGATAAGCCCCATATCTGGTAAGGTTTTGCAGCTTATACCAGATACTTTGATTGAAGAATATTCCCATAAACAAGTTTGCCATTAGGACCACAGGAACAATTTGGAGACCTTCTCTAAAATCCTTACCAATAAATAATTTAAATACATCTATATAAAGCATTACTCCAAGAAATATCACCATGCCGATGAAAATGAAATACTTCATAACATCCGCATAAATTAGCTTAGCGTTTTGTTCATTCTTTTTTGAGAAGAAGAAAGGTTCAGCGGCGTAGCGAAACATTTGAATGAACAGTGTCATAAGCACTGCGAGTTTATAATTCGCGCCATAAACGCCCAATTGCTGAAGCGGATGAAGGGCCTCCGGGGTCATATGCCGCAACATAACCCTGTCAATGGCTTCGTTGACGGTACCGGCAAGTCCGGCAATCAGAAGAGGAAGGCTATATTTTAATATATCTTTCCATAGTTTAACGTTAAATCTCCCCCGGCGAAAAAACAGTTCCTCAAATAATAAAAATGACTTGATGGTTGTGGCAAACAAATTACTCAGCAGCACATAACCCACCCCGAAATTCGGATCATAAATGTTCTGAAGCCATGGGTATTCCATATAATGACGTGGACACCAATATAGGAAGAACAGATTAAAACCAATATTTGTCAGCACCTCCACGATCCTGATAAGCGCATATTTTACAGGACGATTATCCAGACGGATTTTAGCAAAAGGGATGGCCGTAAGGGCATCAATGCCCACGATGAGCACAAGCATGGAAATATAACTGACATTACCGGAATAATCCAGCCCATTGGCAATATGCCGGGAAAAAATGAGCGAAACTATAATGAACAAAAAGCTGCTTACATAAATGCTGATAAGACTGGTTTTGTATACACTATCCCTATTTTCCTTTTTATCAGCAAAGCGAAAAAGACCTGTTTCCAGGCCATAAGTGAGTAAAACCATTAGAAAAACCACATAAGCATACAATTCCGTTATAACCCCATATTCAGCCCTCGTAAAAATCCGGGTATAGAATGGCGTGAGCAATAAATAATTCAACAGCCTTGGCAAAACTATGCCCAAGCCATAAACAAGGGTCTGACCTGCAAGTTGTTTAACGTGGTTCAAGGGGCTTCAATTAATTGGATACATTGCTCAATAGTTGAAGCTTCGAAATTAAAACTATTTTCTGTTAATACACCCGGAACAACATTTTGCCCTTCAAGAAATAAGACCGAGGCTTCACCGAGAATGGTTTTTATAAGGACCCTGGGGAGGGGCCATAGCAGAATGGAATGAAGAGATTTTTTAAGAAGGGTGGCAAAATGCATAAAGTCGGTTAACTCAGGAGCAGAATAATTAATAACACCAGCAATATCCTTTTCAATGGAGAACTTTATGGCCTTTAGTAAATCCTGGATATAGATAAAAGGGAAGCTTTGATCACCCTTTCCAAAATAACCGCCCAGGTTGAATTTTGTAAGAGCTCTCATAATCCTGTAAGCGCCTCCCTCTTTGCCAAGCACAATGCCAAAACGCATTAAAGTAAGACTTACACCATACGCTTCAACTTTCCTGGCCTCGTGTTCCCAATCCCGGATAAGTCCGGAAAGGAAATTATCAGCAAAGGCTTCAGAATTTTCATCGACCCTTCTATCGGCCTGATATATACCCACTGCTGATGCATTCAACAATTTTGAAGGCCTATGTTCACACAAGGCAAGAGCATCAACGATTTTACGAGTGGTAAGAATCCTGCTTCGGATCATTTTTTTCTTTGCCCTTTTTGTCCATAAAGTAAAGATTGTTGAGCCGGCAAGGTTAATCACGATATCGTACTGTTCAAATTCCCTGGCAAGTTCTTCCGGAGGTATGTTATAAAGTACTGCTGAAGAGATAGTCTTTATTTCATATTCTTTCAGGGACTGAAGTAAGTGAGATCCGATAAAGCCGGTACTACCAAAAAGAATGAGCTTTCTTGTCCTCATATAAAACCATTTTAACGCAATGACAGAATCAACCTATATTGAATTATTAATGACTGTTCATGTTTGCAAAAAGTGTGGTTTTCATTATTCAAATTAACAGTGAAGGATCGATAACCATCCTATAGGCTTTACTTAATTGTGGCTTCACAAAAGTAAAAAGAACAAGTGAAGAACCAAAGATACAGAAGGATTGTACCTTGAACTTATCCAGAGACCTGTAGAAACTGAAAATATAACAGTATTCTGAAATATATTTAATATTTTTGTTGGTGAAGGAAAAGCCAAAAACAATCTGATTGAGGATTTTATATGAAAGTAAGAGTTACATGGTTGCTTGTTGCGGGATTATTATTGGTCACAATGGTGAATGCTCAGGTAAAGGAGGGGTATAGGGTAAATTTAGATACAAATTTTGGCCGGATTGTTATAAAATTATATGATGAAACACCCATACACCGGGATAATTTTATTAAGTTGGTAAGAAGCGGCTACTATGATAGTTGTCTTTTTCACAGGGTGATCAATCATTTCATGGTCCAGGGGGGGGATCCGAATTCCCGAAATTCAGTGAAAGGGGAAATGCTGGGATTAGGTGGCCCTGGATACACTTTACCTGCGGAGATAAACAAAAAATTTTATCACAAAAAAGGGGCTTTGGCAGCCGCAAGGAAAGGAGATGCGGTCAACCCTCTCAAGGAATCTTCCGGTTCACAATTTTACATAGTTCAAGGCCAGGTATATACCCAGGCACAAATTGATGCTTTCATTTCGATGGGAAAACAGATGACAGAAACACAAAAAAAAGATTACATGACTATTGGGGGAACTCCACACCTTGATGGGGAATATACTGTCTTTGGCGAGGTAGTTGAAGGCTTCCAGGTCTTGGACAAAATCGCTTCCCTCCCGGTGGATGCCTATAACCGTCCTCTGGTGGATGTATGGTATACCATGTCCATCCAATAAAATTTCGAAGACAAAATATCGAGCAAATGCAACAGAAAATAGATAGATTATTCAAAGAAGTTGAGGGATTTTCTACCCGCAACCTAAAGGAACTGGAAGAATTCCGCATCAAACACCTTAGTAAAAAGGGTTCATTATCGAAACTTTTCGATGATTTCCGGACCATTCCGCCTGACCAAAAAAAGGATGTCGGTCAAAATTTGAATACTCTTAAAAATTTTATTCAGGAAAAAATAAACAACCTTAAAGAAAGTTTAGCCCCTGAAGTCTCGGCAATTGACGGCCGCAAGGATCTCACACTTCCCGGTTATCCACTGGAAACCGGATCGAGACATCCTATATCACTGGTCAGGAAAGAGATTATCTCTATATTCACAAGGATCGGGTTTACGATTTCAGAAGGTCCTGAAATTGAAGATGACTGGCATGTTTTTTCAGCACTAAATTTTCCACCCGAGCATCCGGCCAGGGACATGCAGGATACATTTTTCATTGAGAAGGATCCGGATATCCTTCTGAGGACCCACACCTCCTCGGTCCAGGTAAGGGTAATGGAAAATTCCAGCCCTCCCATCCGAACCATCAGTCCGGGAAGGGTCTTCCGCAATGAAGCCATTTCAGCCAGGGCACACTGTATTTTCCATCAGATCGAAGGCCTGTACATCGATGAAAATGTTTCCTTTGCCGATTTGAAGCAGGTTCTGGTTTATTTTGCCAAAGAATTATTTGGAGAAGAAACAGCTATAAGGCTGCGACCCTCCTTTTTTCCTTTTACCGAACCTTCGGCTGAAATGGATGTTTCCTGTATCTTGTGTGGAGGCAAAGGGTGCAATGTTTGTAAATATACCGGTTGGCTTGAAGTCCTTGGTTGCGGAATGGTAGATCCATCCGTCCTTGAATTGAGTAACATTGACAGTACAAAATATACCGGATACGCTTTTGGAATGGGCATAGAAAGAATCGCCATGCTCAAATTTCAGATCAGGGACTTAAGACTCTATTTTGAGAACGATATCCGCTTTTTAAGGCAATTTCACGATACGGTCCTCTAAGATCAGGAAACCCTGATCTCGTATTCTAACTCCATTATTTCCTTATACATGGCATAAACCCCACAATATCTTTCCCTGGACAGGTCTACCGCCTTTTGAATTTTGTCCATGGGAAGATCCTCTCCTTTGAATTCATATACCAGCTTCATGCTCTTGAATAATTTAGGATGTTCCTCCGTGAGGTCTCCTTCCACCAGGATGTTCAGGCTTTCATAGTTAACCCTCATTTTCTGAAGCATAGAAACCACATCCATGCCGGTACAGCCGGCCAGGGCAACCATCATCAAAGGTTTAGGTCTGGGGCCAAGATTTTTGCCCCCATGTTCAGGAGAGGCGTCAAGATATAGTTTATGACCATTTACATCCGCTTCGAACGACATATCTTTGAGCCAGGAAACAGAGATTGATTCTTTCATGATGATTTAATTATTTATATATTTAACACTTATTGCAAACTTAGGCAATTAAACTAATTTCTGCTAATTTTGTTCTCCTCAAAACGCAGTAGTAACCATGAAACAAACCCCGCCCCTTAGTTGTAATAATGGCCTTGTAATCAGGAATCATCCACTTTTCAGGCATCTTTCCGAAAATGAAATTAGGGACCTCCAAAATGAGATGATTGCGGAGCATTTTAACAGGGGATCCGTATTGTACAGGGAGCACAATAAAATAACCGGTTTCTATTGCATACAGCGAGGAATTATAAAAATATTCAAGACCGGATCGGATGGTAAGGAACAGATTATCCGGTTTGCAAAAAAGGGAGATATTATTGGTTTTCGTTCAGTCCTGAGCAACGAATTGGCCTGTACCTCTGCCATGGCCATAGAAGATGCGGATACCTGCTTCATTTCCGGGCATACTTTGATTCATCTTGTACGCACCAACAGCGATTTTTCGGTGGAAATGCTGAAACTTACCTGCCGGGAACTCGGGGAGGCTAATGCCTATTTAACAGATATTGCTCAAAAATCAGTTCGCCAGAGGCTGGCGGAGGTTCTTGTTCAGCTGGAATCCGAGTTTGGGCTGGACGATGATAAAATATTGAAGATATCATTGACCCGTGAAGAACTCGCCCACATTGTTGGTACTGCAACAGAATCTGTAATTCGTTTACTTTCTGAGTTTAAACAGGATAACTATCTTGAACTAAACGGACGAAAGATAAGAATCTTAAATCTTCCCGCCTTAATAAAGACCTCAAAATAGCCCAATCCTCTGGGCCTCTCTCCAAAATTTGCAAAAATTTAAAATAGCGTGTCCTGATTGGCCTTAAATTTACCCAGATGTTTATATGCGATCAGGGTAGCTTCCCTGCCACGGGGCGTTCTTTTAAGGTAACCTTCCTTGATTAGGAAAGGTTCATAGACTTCTTCGATCGTACCGGATTCCTCTCCCACGGCAGTGGCGATGGTGGATAAGCCTACCGGTCCCCCATTAAATTTATCAATGATGGTGCTAAGGATTTTATTGTCCATCTCATCTAATCCAGATTTATCAATATTTAAGGCTTCGAGGGAAAACCTCGTTATCTCCAGGTTGATTTCTCCGTTCCCCTTCACCTGAGCAAAATCCCTTACCCTGCGAAGCAAGGCATTGGCTATACGCGGGGTACCCCTGCTTCGAGAGGCGATCTCAACAGAGGCATCCTTATATATTTTTACGGAAAGAATTTCAGCAGATCTACGTACAATCTTTTCAAGGGTGGCCTGATCATAATATTCAAGCAGGGAATTAATGCCAAACCGGGCACGCAACGGACTGGTGAGCAGTCCGGAACGGGTGGTTGCCCCAATCAGGGTAAAGGGATTTAGTTTCAACTGTACCGATCGTGCACTCGGCCCCTTATCGATCATTATATCAATTGAATAATCTTCCATCGCGGAATAGAGATACTCTTCGACAATGGGGGACAAACGGTGAATTTCATCGATAAAAAGTACGTCCCCGGGATCAAGTCCGGTTAACAGACCGGCGAGGTCTCCTGGTTTATCAAGCACGGGTCCGGAAGTTGTTTTGATACCCACGTTCAATTCATTGGCAAGGATATTTGCCAGGGTGGTTTTGCCCAGGCCGGGGGGTCCATGAAGCAAAACATGGTCAAGGGCTTCTTCACGCAGTTTAGCTGCTTCCACAAAGACCTTAAGGTTTCCTATAATTTTACTTTGTCCGGAAAAATCCTCAAAACATAAGGGGCGCAACCTGTTCTCGATCTCCCGGTCCCTGTCGTTATAATTCTGTTCGCTTATTTTAAATTCTTCCGTCATAACCCTGGTTTATTTAAAGGTTCTGACAGAACCAGCGGGCAACTCCACCTTAATTCCATTAATTCGGTATTCCACATCGTTCCGGTAGGTAATGGTCATGACAATATTTCCTTCCTCATCATATTTTTTCCAGTTGTTTTCCCTTACACCCATTTCATAAAAACGTTCTTCCTTCAGATTGCCGTTCGGGTAATAAAACTTTTGTTTACCATCGGGTTGTCCCTGCACGAAATCCCCTTCAAACTGCAGCGTATTATCGGCATAATAATATTTCCAGGTCCCGGTCATTAAGCCTGTCTGATACCTCCCCTTTTCGATATGGTCGCCCACCGAGTGGAGCCATTCCCCTTCCCTTTCACCGTTTATATAATCTCCTCCTGTAAGGATCGTACCGATGGTATCATATTCCTGCAATTGACCATCCTCCCGGCCGTTGAAATAACCCTCCTCCCGAAGAATACTGCCATCGGGATAATACCATGTCCATCTGCCATCAGGAAGGTCACGCAGGTAATTCCCTTCCTGCTCCTTTTTTCCATTTTTATAGTAGAATGTCCATCTTCCGGATTTCTTATTGTCCAGGTAATTACCAATCGCCCTGGTTTCGCCTGTCAGGTAAAAATCCTTCCAATCTCCCTCCTTGTTGCCAGCCTCATCCACGATCCCTTCAGCGACTACCCTTCCGGTATCATCATAAATTTTTGAATTGATTACTTTTCCTTCTTCATTGTAAAAGCGATGGATACCCACTGGTTTTTCTTCTTTATAATTCCCCACAAAAGAGAGTTTTCCGTTATTGCCGAACTCCCTTTTTACGGTAATATCTTCTTCAATCAGAGCTTCCTCGCGGCTTTCGGCAATCTTTCCCTCTTTGTACTTAAGCACAAGTGCCAGTGACCCATCAGGATTGAATTCTTTATATAAACCATCTAACTCACCATCTTTATAAAACATCTCCTTGTGCACACGACCCTCCGGATAGAAGGTTCTCCAGGATCCCTGTTTAAGCCCTCTGGCATCGGTTCTGTTTACATATTCACGGCTAATTAAGTAGTTGTTATGATATTCAAGTAAAGTGATTATATTCCCTTCTCTATCATACTGAGTAGCCCGACCTTCCTTTTGGCCGTTCCGATAACTCAGTTCCTCTTTCACATTCCCGTTGTCATAATAGTACCAGGCTTTCCCTTCTTTTTTATCGTTTACATAAAGTTCCTTGCTGACAATGGTACCTTCACTGTATTTATCGTAGCTGTAGGTAAAGGAATAGCCGTTTTTCTTACCGTATTTATAATCAATTCTTTCGGTTATTTCACCGGATTGATTATAAAAGGTCCAGGTGCTATCGAGCTCAAAATTTGTTCTCAAGCCCTCCGATTTAGGTACCCCTGTGGTATAATATGTTTTCCAGTAACCATCAGGTTTACCATTTTTCATAAGCCCTTCACTTGAAACCTGACCATTTGGATAATAAAATTTAGCATAACCATCCTTAATATCTTCCTGGGCAACCAGTGAAAACATCAATGGCCATAAAAACGCCATGCAAAAAAAACCACGTTTCAAAACTCTCATAATCCAAGTTTTTCTGAAATTTCCAACATCCTGCGAATGGGTTTTTCCGCTTTGAGTCTTAAATTTTCATCCAAATTTACTTCAGGAATTTCATATTTCAAGCAATTATATAATTTCTTCATAGTAATTAACTTCATAAACCGGCAATCATTGCATGCACAGGTAGAATCTTTAGGAGGTGCAGGGATGAATGTTTTTTTCGGATTGGATTTCCTCATCTGATGGAGTATTCCCGATTCGGTTGCCACGATGAAGGTGTCCGCTTCATCGTTCATGGTAAATTGAAGAAGGGAAGAGGTGGAACCGATATGATCTGCAACCAGCAGCACGGGCTTTTCGCATTCAGGATGGGCAATGATTTTGGCCTTAGGATATTCTTTTTTGAGCTCCAAAATCCTTTCGAGTGAAAATTCTTCATGAACATGGCAAGCGCCATCCCAAATCACCATATCCTGCCTGTCGGTAAGATTTTTTATGTAATTGCCAAGGTTCCGGTCCGGGGCAAATATGATTTTCTCATCCTTCGGCAAGCTGTTAACAATTGCCAGAGCATTAGACGAGGTGCAAATAATATCAGTCATTGCCTTGATTTCAGCAGTAGTATTCACATAGGAAATAACGGTATGCCCTGGGTACCTCGTTTTAAATTCCTTAAAGGAATCGGCAGGAGCTGAATCTGCCAGGGAGCAGCCTGCATTCAGATCGGGTATTAATACTTTCTTCCCCGGAGCAAGTATTTTTGCTGTTTCAGCCATAAAATGCACTCCGGCAAGAACTATAATATCTGCAGTAGTGATAGCTGCCTGTTGTGCAAGTACCAGACTATCTCCCACAAAATCCGCAATATCCTGAATTTCAGATTCCTGATAAAAATGGGCCATGATCACCGCATTTTTCTCTTTCCGCAACTTGTTAATTTCCCTGACCAAATCTGTATCAGGATCAACAGGCATATTCACAAAGCCATTTTTTATCAATTTTTCTTTATCCACATTATACATAAACATCTATTATTATTATATTTTAAATTTAGATAAAATATGATGATAGTAATAGCCGGTTAATACTGTTATTAATATTTTACTGATTTGCTTGTTCATGTTAATTTTAAAATTTTAACAACATGCAATGAACAGGTATCAAAAATCTTTTATCCTGAGTTATAAAAAGATTCAACGTTATCAACAAGCTGTTAGTATCGTTACCCTCTTAAAAAAACCGGAGAAAAAAGATCCATTTTATGTTAAAAATTTGTTGAGCAATTGTCAAAATTAAAGGAAAAAAATCTTTTCAATTTTCATTCACCCGGCTTCTTATAAGGATTTTTTGAATTACAAAATTTAGTTATGATTTCTTTAGTTAAATTAGTTAACAATTAACTAACATTCCCGATGTAAAAATAAAATATTTTCAGGTATTAAAATATTTTAATTATTTTTGACCCTAACAAAGAAGAAATGATAACCGATAAAATTGTAATAAGCTCTGATCATGCCGGATTTGAATTAAAATCCATTATCATTGAACATTTGCAAGATAAGAAAATTGAAGTTAAGGATCTAGGCACATACTCAGAAGTTGCCGTTGATTATCCGGAATATGGTCATAAAATTGCCGAATTTGTCGAAAATGGGGAATATTCTTATGGTATTACCATTTGTGGGACCGGTAATGGAATCAGTATGACTGCCAACAAGCATCCACTAATCCGTGCAGGAATATGCTGGAACGAGGAGATAGCCAGGCTGATCCGCAGTCATAATGATGCCAATATTTGTTCGATTCCTGCGCGTTTTGTTGATAAAGAAGTGGCTTTAAGGATGATAGATAAATTTTTGAATACGGAATTTGAAGGAGGAAGGCACTTAACCCGTATTCAAAAGATACCCATTAAAAAGTAAAATGTATGTTATCAAGTACCTGCAAATATGCCATTAGGGCAGTTCTATATCTGGCAGTAAATGCTGATAGTGGGAATAAAATTGGGATTAAGCAGATCTCCAAAGAGCTCGAAATACCCACTCCTTTTTTAGGAAAAATTTTACAAACTCTTGCGAAGCACAGACTTTTATCTTCCTCCAAAGGCCCCAACGGAGGATTCGGTTTAGGAAGGCTCTCTAAAGATATTTACCTAAAGGATATAGTGGAGATTATTGATGGGATGGACAGCTTCTATCAGTGCGTTATCGGGATTAAATATTGCAGTGAGCAGATAAGCCCATGCGCCTTGCATTCGCGTTATGCTTCCCTAAGGGATGAAATGAAAGGCTTATTCGAGTCCCAGAATATTCAAGAGCTTGCGGAAGATGTAAAAAGCGGGTCTCAAAAAATCAATATTTAGCCGCTATAACTAGTTTCCAGTGGCTGGATCAGAAACGGACCAGCGGGCTCTGCAAAGCGAATGTTCGTATAGGGGCAGATTTTATTGAGTTATTTTTTGATGAACAATAAATAACCCTATCCCGGCCAGGGATCCTCCGACATCGAATAGGAAATCAAACCAGTCCCCTGTTCTTCCGGGAATATATAACTGGATAATCTCGATCAGACCGCCATAAAAAGCGGCAATGACAACCGGGATTAAAAGCCAACCCTCCCTGTTCCCTTTTTCTCTTCGTGCCTTTAATTCCACGGCCAGAACTACGCTAAATGCCAAATAGAGGAAGAAATGCACGATTTTATCGGCATGAGGGATATGGAGAAAATTGCCGGAACTCACTGCCGGAGTTGAAATAGTACTCAGAATAAGAATGATAACAGCAGTAATCAATGATTTTAGGAAGGGCATCGTTTTTTTTCCAGGGTCAATTTTTTGATTTCTGTATCTTTACAAATTTAAGGATAAAAAGTAATTAATCAATCGGCTCTCTTTTAAAAAAGGTAGCTTTAAACCTTTTAAAAGTCACAGGTATGAGTGCTTTCTACCTTCACATTCCTTTTTGCCGCCAAGCTTGTCGGTATTGTGATTTTCACTTTGCAGTTTCCCTCTCTTACCGTGATGAAATGTTTCAGGCAATGATCAGGGAGATTAAAATGAGGAAAAGCGAATTTGCCGGGGAAAAATTTTCCAGTATCTATTTCGGTGGTGGGACTCCGTCGATTCTTATGGATAGTGAGCTGGCAACGCTAATGGATGCCATATTTGAGAATTATTCTTTTGAGGTTTCACCTGAAGTTACTTTTGAAGCGAATCCTGATGACATTTCAAACAAATATGTTCTGCAATTGCAGAAGAGAGGAATTAACCGGCTTAGCCTCGGGGTGCAGTCGTTCCGTGATAATGACTTACAGATTATGCGCAGAAGCCATAATGCCGGGCAGGCCCTCAAAGCAATTCGGACCGCGCAGGATCTGGGACTGACAAATATTAATATTGACCTTATGTATGGTGTGCCGGGATTGGATCTGCAGGCATGGATTACCAATCTTGAACAGGCTTTTGGATCGCATGTCCAACATATTTCTGCCTACCATTTGACGTACGAGCCCGGAACAGTCTTCGATCACTGGCAGAAAAAGGGACGACTGGTACCGATTTCTGAAGAGGCTGGTGTGAGCCAATTTGGCGTTTTACAAAGTATGTCATCGGCTCATGGCTTTATTCATTATGAGATTTCAAATTTTGCCAGGGAGGGTTTTTATTCAAAACACAATACCTCCTATTGGAAACAGGTTCCTTATATCGGAATTGGCCCTTCGGCCCATTCTTTTTATGGCAATACAAGAAAATGGAATGTTTCCAATAATAAGAGATACATTTCCATGATCATGAATGGAGACCTTCAATACTCAGAGCAGGAGACACTTACACCTCGTGACCAGTTTAACGAGTACCTGCTGACTTCTCTGCGGACAATGTGGGGGATAGACCTGCAAACGATTCATCAAAGATATGGACTTAATTATGTTAAATACACGGAAAAAATTGCGGGTATATTTTTACAATCCGGAGAAATGATAAAAAAGGGTCCAAATTTGAGTTTAACGAAAAAAGGGATCTTTGTGGCGGATTTTGTGGTCAGGGAATTTTTTTTGGTAAAAGGACAGGATGAATTTTGATTTTTAACCATAAAGCTCACCCGGAAATGGTAACCATAAAAATCACCCGGATATGGTAACCGTGAAGTTCGCCAAGAATTTTAACCCTTGATGTTAAATATTACTTCAAGGTAAATTCGGACTCCCCGATCTTTTTTCCCTCTGAGAACAGTTCCACATTATAGGTCCCAGCGAGGAGATCCCCATTATCGTCCCAATAAATGGATACCGGTAGATCATTATTTTCATAAATAATTTCCCGGCGGGCTGAATAAGGTAGCTGTTCTTCACCCACAGTAAATGTACCGGATTCGGGAGAACCCAGGACAATCCGGTCAGGCCTGACAATCCGCAGGTAGATCACTTTTTGGCCCGGATCGGCCAGGGTATTTTTTCTGACCAGAAAATCAACCCGGATTTTCTCGACTCTGCTTACCCTTTCCTCTTCCTTGCCCCGCTTATTCATTGGAATTGCTTCGATATTAGCTGTCACAAGGGTTTTTGCCACATCCTTGATGGTGGTCAGTTCTTCCTTTTCCTGTTGAAGCTGGACATTTTTAGTAACCACTTCATCTGATTTGGTTTTCAACTGTATATTTTCAGCGGTAAGAAGCTGGTTGCGTGTATTCAGGGAATCGATTTGTACGATATAGCTTCTTAGCACTTCCCTGATGGTTCCAAGCTCTTTTTCATACTTCCTAATTTTTTCTGTATCGTTAACCCTCAAGGAAAGAAGTCTTTTGATTTTGTCCTGCTGGTCTGTTAATTGCTGATCAATAGAGTCGTTATCCGTTTTGAGGGAATCGTATTGGATAATGATCGATTTCAACTCATTTTCCAAAGAGTCTTTTTTAACAGTAATGTTTCCCGAATATTGCTCCAGTTGAGCGATAATTTCTTTACTCTCTTTTCTCTGTGTGAAATAAAGAATGAGAAGGGCTATCAAAGCCACACTCACAATTGCAAGTATGATTTTCAGGGTTTTGGTTGAATTATTGGTGTTATCCATTATGGTGATTAATTTTATACAAATATACTATTCTTCCGGGCTGTCATCAATAGCACCTAATAAATTAGTGCTCATATAAGAACGTTTTTATTCCAACTTTGTTTTATGGCTGGGTAAAAGATAATTTATTCAGGCCTTCCAGAGCCGAACTGCCATTAGGGGTATTTAGTAAAGCTTTATAAAACAGTACTTTCGCCTCACGGGTTTTTCCAAGTTTGTATTTTGTCCAGGCCGACATAGTAAGTGCATCATAATCAAATGGATATAAATTTACAACTTTCTCGAAATATTTTTCGGCCTCAATATAATTTTCTTTTCCATAATAAATCAATCCCATTCGATGCATCACAACAGAGTTATTTGGTGTGATTTCGAGAATTTTGGAATATTGGGCGATAACCTGGGTGTAATTACCCATAGCAGCTGCCGGTAAAACATACCCTAACCGAGCCTCTATCGCATAAGGCATTAAGCTGATCGATTTATTATAATAGGCAGCACTTTCAGTGAAACTGCCTGATAAATAGCATAGATAGCCCAGGCGAAGATTGATTTCATAGGAATTTTCAACATAAAGATCCCTCAGCAAATCAATTGCTTCGGAATAATTGCCCGATGCCTCCTTTATATAGCTTTCCTGGAAAGCTTTAATTTGCTTGTCAAAACCCTGGGCAAGTCCTATTCCGGGCAATACCAGTAAAATAAATAACTGAATGGCGAAATTTTTTTTCAGAAGTTCCATGTCAATCCTCCGGTTAGGTTAAAACCATTATAATGTAAACTATTTAATCCAGTTTCAAGGTATTCAGTATTAATAAAATCTGAAGTGGTATTCATCCAGGTTCCTCTTAGGGTATAGCGAAGCTTATTAAAGGGAAAAATAAAAGAAATTGTACCAAGATAATTTATTTCTTCCCTGTTGTTATAGACGATATACCCTTCATTCAGGGCCATATTGAAAATTTTTCCAAGATAATGATTATTTTCCAGCCATAGATGTTCACTAAGTTTTACCCCTGCCAAAAATCTTCCGGTAAAGCGGGATTCAGAATAGGGACCGGATATTTTTTCATACACGGCATAAATTCCACCCATAAAATACAAATTTAAATTTCCCAGTGGATAATAAAGGAGGGTAAAATCCACCTGTTTTTGTTTCGCGTCATTGAATCCGGAATGAGAATACCCGGTTCCAAGGTTAAACAGACCAAGATCCTTATATATTGAAAACCGGTAAAGAAAATCAGTTTTGCCTGTGTTTGAAAAAGAGGTGGCATTTCCGGAGGTATGTGGCCGGACCGTTCCTTCAACAGGATTATGGTTTACAATATGCATAATTGCATTGAAATGGAATCCCCGACCGGCATTAAATCCACTCCCGGCATAGTATTGAAATTGGTTGATCTGGTAGTGATCATACTCTAGAATTTCATTTTGGGTTTTGATCATAAGCCAGTTGTCTTTTCTCAAAAAAGAACCCCCGTGATAGAAAGAAATGCGTTTTGTGAGATCATGCTCAAGATAGAAGGAGCCGGAAAAATAATTCCTGGACCGGATTTGACTGCCCTGACTGTTTTGTCCGAATTCAATTTCAGAACCATGTCCTTTATTTAGTGGTTCATTCTGGCAAAGGGAAATCTCTAGTGTAAGATTTTTGAATGCCCGTTTAGGATTATCTGTTTCACCCTCTAAAACATGGCGGTGATTATAATAGAATAACAGGGCATCTAAACTCCTTCCTGAATTTAAAAGGGAAAAGTAGTAGTATTTAGTGGCCAAAGGATCAATATTGTCATATTCAAGGGCTTTCCGGAACTGAGTCAGTGCTTTTCTATAATTCTGTTTTTCAAAAAAGGCAGATCCCCTTCTCATCCTGAGATAAAAATAGTCATGACCATCCCCGAGGGCGGTTTTCGAGATTTTAAGCAAGTCATTCCAGTTTTTTTCCTGATACATTTTCCAGGTCAGGGAGTCATAAAACCCAAAGGACCTGTTTTCCTGAGCTCCGGCAGATCCCATTGCAAAGCACAATAGGAGAAAAATAGTTATTTTATGATATTTCTGCTTCAATATCTTCTCCTCCATGCATTTTAAAAAGAATTTTTTCTTTTGAGATGTTTAGTTCAAAGCGAAAGGATTTTACTTTCCGGTTAAAAGCAAGATTCTCCAGTTCAGCGAAAAGCGTCATTTCAGATGCCTGAAATTCATTGTCTGATTCCAGGTAATTCAGGGAATACCTGGTTTTAAGGAAAATATAAAACGGAGCGATGAAATCCTGGATAAATAAAAGGGGAAAGTGAAAAACTTCATATTGTGGAATTTCCTCCCTGAGCACCAGTCCCCGGTACCATGAGAACAGGACTTTATTGAAGCCAAGATAAAAATAATAAAGGATAGTAGAGGTATTGCCTGAAAATTCTGCGAAACTAAGCGCATCACCGGTATTGATAAACCAGGCGTATGATTCACTTTCCTTATCGTAGAGATAGGACTTGTTATAAGGGGTGGTAAAAACTTCCCAGGTACAGGTCCCGGTTTTGCCATTCATTGTATAGTTAACCTGCATAATTTGACCGGGGATAAACCCCAGCTTTTTTTTCAGCAGGGAATTGAAATCCGGGTTCATCAGCCTTTCCCCATGCCTGGGTTTCTCAAAAGTTTTATAGGAATATTGGTTATCCTGAGTAAGAATATAATGGCTAAAGGGATAGTCTATTGTTTTGGATCCGATGAAAGCAGTTGCCTGAAACTGGAAATGAAGATGGGGATAGGGAGAACGTCCTGAATTACCTACTTCCCCAATTTTTGTCCCTGCTGTGATCTTTTCCTCCTTTTTTACCTTTACCGATCCCGGCCGCAAGTGGCTGAGTGAAGAATATAGAAAATCAGAATGCTTGATAACGACCGTATTTCCCCAATTATTTTCCAGGTTTATTCTGCCTATATCATTATCCGGAATGTCTTCCTGAATATCGGCAATGATTCCGTCGGCCGGAGCCAGAACCGATTTGCCATAGCAGTAATAATCCTGAGCGTAATCCCCGTCATTTTCATATTCAGAGTCCTTTGTGTCTCTTATCACAAAATCCCAGGCGTGTCGCCATTCAGCCTTATGGGTATAAGGCCCGTCATGGGCCTGAGAAACGATCCATGCGCCGTGAAAAGGAAGGTTGAATTTTAAGGATGTCCATTCCATTTTTCTGTTCTTTTGATAGATCCAGTTATACAGGTTTTTTTCCGGACTATTATACTGAACGGAGACTTCACTAAGAGAGTCGGAGGGATAAATCCTGAATTTGAGGGAATAGATGAAAAGGAGGACTACAATATTGAAAGGCAGGGAGTAAACTGAAAGGTTGAATACCGCAAAAACCTTTGATAAACTAAGGCTGATGAGGGTAACCACAGGGATAAGTATCAAAAGCCAAAAGAAGCTTTTCCTTGAGGGGACGATAAAAAACCCTCCGATGGCAATCGCGGTAAGTATATAGTTAAAGCCAATGTAGGAATACCCCAGATCACTTAAATTGCCACCCAGCAGCCGGTAGGTAAAATAAGCAATATAAAAGCCATAAACAGCGAGCAAAAAAGCTATTCTCGAAAAGATCAGGAGCCCTATTGAAAGGACAATTCCTGCCAGTACGCTGAATTGAAAGAATATTGCCGCAATGGAAGTGAAAAATACTTTTAACGAATAAGCGATGTGGATATTATTGAAGAACTCATAAAAGGAGATGAGCTTCACCCCTCCAAGACCATAAAGGTTATTGAGTGTATAAATCCCCTTCTGGCTGATGCCAAGGGCTTCCAGGTAATTTGCCGCGATGAGTATGGTCCACAATCCAAACAGGAATGGAATAGAGAGATAAGGCAGACCGTATTTTTGAAGGATTCCCTTGAAAAAGGTTACGAGCATCAGGGTCAAAAAAGAGGAGATGATGATAACAAGGAACAATTCTGGGGAAAAAGCAAAAAAATACCCGATACCCAAACCAACCAGCAAGCTATTAAAGCCATAAAGCCCTTTTTCAATTTCAATTTTATTAAAGCCCAGGTTCAGGGCGATGAAATTGGTAATAATGACGGCAGAAAGGCCGGCCAGTCCTGCACCCGGATCAATGAAACTTATGAATATCAGGATGATTGCAAATATCAGGTTATCAGAGAAAAATACCTGGGAATAGGAGTTAGTTACTCCCCTGAAAAAAGCGGATATGCTGGCTGGTTTATCCATAAAATGCTGCTCCTGCTAATCGCTTCCTTTAAGATGTCCGGGAATTGACTCGTTTCCGCGGATTGAATCCAGTTCTTCCTTTTTACGGATTACATGGATCTTTCCCACTTCGTCTATCAGGACCACATTTGGCCTGAGGGTAATAAATTGCATCCACTGGGTCATGTTATAGGCTCCAATGCGTTTTATCACAAAATGGTCTCCTTTTTTCATGATCGGGAAAGCCACAGCCTCGCGGATAACATCGATGTTCATGCAGAGGGGACCATAAACGGTGCATTCCTCCGATTGAGGAGAAGAGGGCCGGACAGGAAGGATTTCATGGGCATACCAGAACGAGGTAAAAAGAAGGTTTACACCCACATTGATAATAGTGGCTCTTCGTCCGTCAGCAAGTCTCTTATTGGCCAAAACCGTTCCCGCAATATAGCCGGCGTCATCGATCAGGGCGCGTCCAGTTTCAAGGATAAGCAGGGGAAGGTTTTCCTTTTGTATGGCTGAGCTCATAAGTCCGGATACAATTGCATCGGCGTATTCCTCAATTTCTGGTACCGTATCATATCCCGGTAAATAGGCTCCTTTAAGGGTATTTTTAGAGGCAAAGCCCCCGCCCATATCTATGTATTCCAAAACATGCCCGAATTTCGAGTGAATATTCACTGCCAGGTCCGCCAGTTTTGAGGCAGCGATTTTATAGGCTGACGGGGCAAGCATATAGGTACCAATATGAGTATGCAGCCCAGCCAGTTCAAGATGATCGTTCATCATGATCCTGTTGAGGGCATCCCAGGCATCCCCATTTTCATAATTAAAACCGAACCGGTCCCACATCGGATAAATGCCAGTATCCATGTTTACTCTGATGGCTACCCTTGCTTTCTTCTTTTCATTTAAAGCGATTTCCATAAGAGAATACAATTCATCCAAATGATCGATGTGAATAAGTGAATTGTTTTCGAGGGCCATTTTTAGATCCTCATCCGTTTTGTCCGGACCATTGAAGATGATATGCTTTCCGGAAACCCCGTTTCCAAGGGCTTTCTTATATTCGAAGCCTGAAACCACTTCAGCCCAGGAATCCTCCTGATGAAAAATCCGGCATACTGCATCAAGGTAGTTTGTTTTATAGGACCAGGAAAATTGCACCTTGGGGTAGCGGGTGGAGAAAGCTTTGAATGCTTCGCGGTATTGCCTCCGTATGGTTTTCTCGGAAAGGATATACACCGGGGAACCATATTTGTCAATAATGCTGGCCACAGGAATGCCCTCGATATCCGGCATGGTTTCGAAACCGGATTTCATACCGAATTTGCCCGGCATCCCTGCCTGGACTCTTTTAATAACCGGTCGTTCAAAGGGTATTTTTTCCATTTTTATTGGTGTTAAATCTCGCCATTCATTGATATTTTTTCAAACTTTTGAAGATCACAGATAATATCGTAGGAATATCGAACGAACATTAAACCTTTTTTAAACTCATTATAGGGGGGCACGCTCTCTCCCAGTGCCAGCCGCACCAGGGCTTCCGGCAGGTTTTGGCCTGCCCCTACAGCCAGGTAAACCCAGGCAGGGATGCGGGGATTGATTTCTATAATGTAGTATTTATTGTCGTTGGTACGGATCAGCTCGAGTTCCATTCCCCCTCTCCACTTTGTTTCGCGGATAATTTTAGCGGTTAGATCGAGCATTTTCGGATCATCGATCGTAATTCCTCCCCAGGCCTTTCCTTTGTCTGTTATATATTGTTTCCGCATTCCAACCGCCCCAATTGTATTGCCGTTTCCATCGCCCAGGGCCACGACATTTACCTCTGTACCCCGGATAAATTCCTGAATAATTACGGGCAGCCCCCACTTTGCGCTTATTTTGTTAAAGTGGGAGCGGATCTGCTCTGCGTTATAGGCAACATAAGCATCATAGAATTTCCCTTTTACCATTACGGGGTATTCAAACTCCTTCGCTTTATCGAGTTCTAAAATATCGGAATGGGAAAGGATTGGGCGTGATCTGGGGACATTAACCCCATATTTTTTTCCATACTCGGGCAGGCTGGATTTGCTTCTCTCCTCATACTGGGGAATAGTAGGCAGAAAAGTATGGATTCCCAATCCCGTCAACCGTTCGGAAGATTTCATAAAGGTAAACAGTTCGGCATCAAAATTTGGAATGATCACATCCAGTTTTTCCCTGGAATGAATATATTCAATCCGTTCAAGAAATGCTTCAGTTCCTTCAGAGGGATAGGGGAGAAGGTAGGTTTTATCAAGAATGGAATCCATATATATTCCCGGTTCCAGATTTTCATAGGCAAGTCCGACAATCCGGAAATCAAAGCGATTGGAATCCTTCAACCCTCTTATTACCGGAATCCCGGGCCCCGGATTGTCCGTATTGTTCAATCCGGTAACACCAATGGTGATTTTTCTTTTATTCATCGGCCACCAGGTGATACTGTTTCAGCATCTGGTAAAAATCCAGGAAGAATCGCTCAAAGGAGAGCTTGTCAACCTGATATTTCCCGGTGATGATTTCGGAAATCTCATCATTCTCACGGTTTTCCATCATCAGCCTGAAAATTTCCAGTCCGGTAGGATTAAAAGTGAAGGATTCGCCCGTGGAGGGGTCGAATACAAATCCTGAATCTGAAATGGCGATGTTGTTTTTGATCATCATATACTGATAATTTATATTCAAGCACTAAAACAACTCAAGAATACAAATATCAGAAAATAAGATCAGGCGATTGTTATATTATTCTGTGGAAAATTTATAAAATTATAGGTTTTGAAAAGATCCCAGGGTGGTTAAACTCCCTGGGATCTTAGAATTTTTCAAGCTTTTTCAAAAGTGCAACTCTTTAGAGATTTTCAATATATTCGCCGAAATATTTTATGTCCTCCCTGATCATGCTTTCAAAAACAGGGTTGAGCAATTTGGCAAGGCCTTCTCCCGCTTTACCAGCCGGGACGCGATAGGAGATGAAAACATAGAGATCTGTGGCATTATTACCGGCAGATATGAACTGAACATTTCCGGCATTTTCAATGGTTGCGCCGGGATTTGAGTGCCAGCTGATCCGTTCATTGGGGACATCTTCCATGATAGACCCTTTCCATGCAATGGTTCCCAGTCCACCGGGTATTCTCGCCTTCCATTCAGAAGTGCGATCGTCGACTTCCGTTACACTTTCAAGATGTTCCATAAAAAGTGGGAGGTTTTCGAGCTTTCTCCAGAATTTATAAACCTCTTCGGGAGATTTTTCTACCCTTAAGGTGGTATAGATGTTAATGTTGCTGCTCTTTGCCCCGAGCGTTTTTCCCCAGAGATGGTAACCCGGACAATAGCCTGTAGTTCCCCTGAATAACAGAAATCCGGCGGTCATTGCTTTCCCAAAACTACCTTTGGAGGAAACGGCATTGCACATTAAGAAGGATCCGGAGATAATGGAAATGATTCTCTCGGGCATGCTTACATTCGGTTCGAGTGAAGGGACGAGTGTATCGTTATTTGTTTTCATATCATACCTGTTTTTAATAAATTATAGAATAATTAGAACCCCATACAGATAAATGTCCTGAGATGAAAAAAAGTTCTTTTTTTGAGTGTTTTTTTTGCCTTTTCCAGGTAGGAGAGATCAAAAAACCTTATCCGGCTTTTAAATATTAATGGTTACAAAAAATTACGCTTCTCACATTTGGCCATCTATGCAACTCAGAGCTGTAAAGGTTTTTGAATTATAATTTGTCGATGGGTTTTCGCATAGACCGGTCAGACTGTTTGTATTCTGTGGGAGTTAGTCCGGTGATTTGCCGGAATTGAGAGGAGAGGTGCTGAATACTGCTGTAATCCATCATATATGAAATTTCGCTCAGGCTATATTCACCACTATCGATGAGTTCTTTGATCTTTTCGGTTTTCTGAAGAATAATATATCTTTCCAGGGTGATGGGTTGGTGCTGTGAGAAAGTACGGGAGAGGTGTTGGTAATTCATCCCCAGCTTATCGACCAGGTATTCGGATTTCCGGATAATTGAATTGACATTGTTTAATTGATGAACCAGTTCAATGACGGCTATTTTTATCTGTTCTACGAGCTGATCTTCCTTTCCTTTAATCACCTCCATTCCGGTCTTGTTAAAAATATCCAGAATTTCCAATTCACTCACTAATTCGTCCCGAAATTTTACAGTTACCTGCCCCAGCCGTATCTCTTCTATCTCAAAAAACTTTTTTTCCAGCCTTTCCTTTAAAAGCTCGATACAACAGTTACAAACCATATTCCGCAGGTTGTAGGTTCTGATTACCTCCATGGTCAAATGAGAAAAAAATTGGCAATAAATTTAACGAATTTCATCCAATGATACTAATCCGTTAAGGATGGCATAGACCGTCAATCCAGAGATTGTTTTGATCCCCAGTTTAGCGGTGATGTTTTTGCGGTGGGTCATCACGGTATGGGTGGAGAGGAAAAGTTTGGCCGCGATTTCCTTATTGGTAAATCCCTTGGCAACATATTTCAGGATGGTTTTTTCCCTTTCGCTCAACTCGTTTGAAATGATGGAGGAATTTGAATGGCGCGCAGCGGGATCAATAACTTCAGTAAGCTTGCTCACGATCGTTTCCTTTTCGTCATTGAGGTCTAGGACCAGCCGGAAGTTCGGCAGCATGCCTCTTCGTTGGGGACAGGCCGAGGTTAAAGCGATACCAGATTTACCCAGATCGAACCGTATTTCAAAATTGCGGAATTGCGTACTTTCAGGAATTAATGAAGGGTTTAGGACGATGAAATCAGGCTGATGGTTCAGGATTTCCATATTAATGGTATCCAACCCGTCTAGTTCCTTTACCACTGTAGCTTTCTCCAGCCTGTTGATGATGGAAACAATGCCCTTCCGGATGAGATATGACTTCTCGAAAACTATGAATTTTAGCTTTTGCATCTCTAATTACTAAAAGACCGAAGTAGGATTTTTTCCATCGACGCAACCTTGGGGATAAGGACTTTATCCTCCAGGTTAGCATGACTATTCAGGTCTTTTTCAAGCCTGAAAAGCTCCAACAGGATCCGGTTACATAAAGCCTTATCTTTACATGGGGGTAGGTATTTAATGATGATATTTTTTAAATCAAAAAGCTTTTCCTCCACATTATCATGTTCTCCGGCAAAGTCGTTTATTGAATATTCCCGGATTTTTTCATAAAGTTCGGGATTAAGTTTGCCATTTTGCCAGGCAGCTTCAATCTCGAAGATATAGGGATGAACTTTTTCTTCCTCCCGCTGAATATGGTGGCCAAGCTCATTTTTATATTCCTGGAAAAAACCGATCACCAACATGGTTTTATCCTGTTCAGCAGAGGATTTTTCCACCATTTCAACGATCATTTTCTCCAGTTCAGGAATTTTTTCCTCAAGGTAATACTGATGTGTTTTTTTAAGATATTCGATGATCAGGGAAACCGGGAAAGTGTCCAGTTCTTTCTGCGGAATATAATCTTCATCGGCAAATGAGTTGGTAATTTCGATGAAAAAGTCCAGATTCACCCCACACTCACCACAGACCTGTTCCACCGTTTTGTCTCCAAAACCCAAACTGATCCTGAATCTTGAAATGACAGGCAGCAGATTGTAATTAAAATGAATTACATCGGCCATCTTCATATTTTTGGTTATGTTCATCGCCATAAAATTTTTAAGGTTCGGGGTCTATCCTGGTTATGATCCTTATTAGTTCATTCTCTTGAGTGAACAAATACACTACATCTTAAGTTTTTTTTGATCCCTCGCCAGATCATGAATCATCTCCTCATTGATGCCGAACTTCTCATTAGCATTCTCTTTACTGCCCAGGGGTTCAATGTGCACCACGATATCGTATACATTGGGCAGGGAATTTTTGATGTGGTCTTCCACAGAGTGGGCTATTACATGGGCTTCCCTAACCGTGATTTCCGGTTCCACCTCAATATCCATCGATATCATATGGAAATTCCCAATTTTTCGGACGCGCACCCGATGGGGGTTCCTGGCACCCTCCACTTTTTTCACGGCATCAAAAAGTAAACAATACAAAAGAGGGTCTTTCATACCATCCATCAGTTCCACATTCGTTTGAAAGAAGATCTGAACTGCCACTTTCATAATCCAAATGCTCACTGCCATGGCGATGATAAGGTCGAGCAGGGGCATTTTCAAAATGAGGATGAAAAAAAGGCCCGTAAGTACTGCGCTGGAAATGAGCACATCATTTTTCATGTTCTTCCCATTCGCGATGAGCATACTTGAATTCACCTTTTTTCCGGTCCGTTGAAGGTAAAAAGAAAGACCAAGTTTGGAGACAATTGAGAAAATGGTGACCCAAACAGCAAGAAGAGTGGGAATTTCGGATACTTCGCCACGGATAATTCTTTGAATGGTATTGATGGCAAGTTGTGCTCCGGCGAAAAATATAATAAATGACAGAACCTTAGTGGCTATAGTATCGGCTTTTTCATAACCATAAGGATATCGGATGTTTGGAGGACGGGAGATCAGTTTAGCAGTCAGGAGAGTAATAAGGGAGGTACCGATATCACTGGCCGAATCGATTCCATCAGCCACTACGGCCATACTCCCTGAAATGAGTCCGATAACAATCTTAAGTACCGCCAGTATTGAGTTCCCTGCTATTGCAATCCACGAAGCCTCGATAATTTTTTTTCCCCTGATCTCCATTGGATTTACCTAAAAGAAGTTAAAAGGATTAAGTGAACCACTCCTGATTTATTGTGAATTAATCGTCTCCAGATCAATTTCCGGGATAGCAAATCCCTAAAACTTTACTATAAGAATGAATTTATGGCTCTTCCTTTGAAGAGACATCCCCCAATCATTTGGCTTTTCCCTGGTTAGCAACCGCATCCATCGCCTTTTTCACCGCCTCCTCGTCACCCAGGTAATAATGTTTAATGGGGTTTAGGTCCTCATCCAGTTCATAAACCAATGGCATCCCAGTGGGAATGTTTAATTTCAGAATTGCCTCTTCGCTCATGTCGTCCAGGTATTTTACCAATGCCCGAAGGCTGTTGCCATGGGCGGCGATGATAACTTTCCTGCCCGCTTTAATCGCCGGGGCAATTGTTTCATGCCAGAAAGGAAGAAACCTTTCAACTGTATCCTTCAAACACTCGGTCGTGGGGATATCTTTTTCATCCATTTCTTTATATCGTGGATCGTTTCCTGGATATCGTTTATCCGATTTTTCCAGGGCAGGGGGAGGGGTATCGTAACTCCTTCGCCAAATCAGGACTTTCTCTTCACCATGCTGCTCGGCAGTTTCGGCTTTGTTCAAACCCTGCAGTGCCCCGTAGTGGCGTTCATTTAATCTCCAGTTTTTTATAACAGGGATCCAAAGGAGGTCCATTTCATCCAGGGCAAGCCATAAGGTTCTTAGGGCCCGTTTAAGTACGGAGGTATAGGCGATGTCGAAAACAAAACCTTTTTCCTTGAGGATTTTTCCGGCGGCCTTTGCTTCGGATTTCCCTTTTTCCGTTAGGTCAACATCGGTCCACCCGGTAAAACGATTGTCGAGGTTCCACTGGCTCTCGCCGTGACGTAAAAGAACTACTTTGTACATAATCTTATTTTTTTATTGTTTGAGATCCAATCCCTGTAATAGTGATCTCTTTTTATCAGGACGGCAAAGATAGGCAGAAAGTTCGAATATCGCTATGCTTTATCCTTGCTTCCCCTTCTGTTCGGTTGTGATCCGACTTCTCCAGATAACCATTCCTATGCCCAATAATATGAAAGGGATGCTCAGCAATTGTCCCATGTTCAGGTGAATGTGGGCCATCAGCTCTGTTTCAAAATCCGATTGTTGGATTTTTACGAATTCAATAAAGAACCGGGCGGTAAAAAGAAAGATAAGGAACCATCCGAAAATAACCCCGTCCCTGATTTTATCCCCAAATTTACGGATCGCCCAAAAGAGAATGATAAATATCAGAAGATAGGAGAGGCCTTCATACAATTGGGTTGGATGGCTGGGGAGGTGCCTGCCGATCAGCTCTCCGGTAGCCGGATCGTGAAATAGGGCACGGGCACTATTGTCGCGGACGAAACGAAAACCCCATGGAAGATCAGTGGGACGACCATAGATTTCAGAGTTCATCAAATTTCCCATGCGAATGAAAAAACCGGCCAGGGCAGTAACAACCGAAATCCTGTCGATTAGCCAGAGATAGGGGATCTTGTATTTCCTGACATAGAGCCATAAGGAGATGAGAATTCCTAATGCTCCCCCGTGACTGGCGAGTCCCCCTTTCCATACCTGAAGGATTTCAAGAGGGTGGTGAAGATAATAGGAGGGATCGTAAAAAAGACAATGGCCCAGACGTGCTCCGATAACCGTGCCAAGGGCCAGATATATAGTAAGTTTGTCCAGGAGTTCAGTGGTGAATCCTTTTCTCTTGAAATACCGGTTAAAAATGATATATCCGAAAAAAAAGCCACTGGCAAAAAGGAGGCCATACCAGCGGACCCCGAAGTTTTCCCCTATTCTGAAAAGCCAGGGATTCACATCCCAGGTAATGCTTTGAAAAATCATGATGAACCGGTTTTTAAAAAGATCGATAAACTTACTAAAATTTAATTTAGTGAGAAATAAAGTGGAAGAATATTTTATAAATCTCTACCAGATAAACCTATTTTCATGGTTATTTTTTGAACGTTCATCACATGATTTGGAAATTACAAGTAATTTAAGACCCTTTAATCTCAATTATAGTGAAACAATGGATTTTTTTTTTGATCTTTGTGTTTCAAATGAATAACTTTTGAACATAAAACTATTTAAAATGAAAAGAAAATTATTTAACCTGTTATTCCTGCTTTCTGTTTCAATAGGTGGCATTATGGCCCAGAGCCCCACTTTTTTTGTGGGTGATAAAGTGGTAAATTTTGGATTGGGAATTGGAAGGACCTTCAACACCGGGGGTGCCTATTCTTCCTCGCTTCCCCCACTCTCCATCTCCTTTGAGCAGGGTATACTGGATAACATTATTGATGAAAAAGGATCGATTGGGGTAGGTGGATTAGCCGGTTTCACCACTTATAAATTGGATTGGTCAGCATTGGGGTCCGATTATGGGTATAAATACACCGACATTATTATTGCGGCAAGGGGAGCTTTTCATTATGCCCTGGTCGACAAACTCGATACCTATACAGGACTGCTTTTGGGATATAGAATTTCTAATTCCAGCACATATGGAGATTTTCCTTATGGAATTACCTATAGTAATTCCAGTGGGGGTGTTATGGTGGCATGGTTTGCCGGCGGACGTTACTATTTCAGCGATAATTTTGCCGGAATGGCCGAGATAGGTTATGGTCTTTCCTATCTGACCCTGGGTGTTGCCCTCAAGCTTTGAACCCATTATCTGATAAAAATTCTTAAATTTGCAATGTAATTATTGCATCCTTGAGAAACAGTTTAATCACTTTATTTCTGGTTGGCTTCATTTTTTTCTTCAATGACTGTGCGAAAATGGGGTCTATTTCCGGTGGGGATCGTGACAGTATACCACCTGTTGTGGTCAATACACGTCCTGATAATTATTCGTTGAGGTTTAAGGGGAAAACCGTCGAGATCACATTTGATGAATTTGTGGTATTGAAAAATATCAATCAGGAGCTGATTATCTCCCCTCCTCTCGAAAAGGCTGTCACGGTAAAGCAAAAGGGGAAAACATTCAGTATTGAGCTTAACAATGAGTTAAAGAAAAACACAACCTATACCCTAAATTTCGGACAGGCCATTGAGGACAACCATGAAGGCAATAAACTGTCGAATTATGAATTCGTCTTTTCCACCGGTGAGGTATTGGATTCGATGGCTATTCATGGGAGGCTGGTAAATGCATTCGACCTGATCCCTCCAAAAGAACCTGTGAATATAATGCTATATGATACCCTTACTGATTCGGCTTTTATAACGAAAAGGCCATTGTACATTGGTAAAACCGATAAGGAGGGTTACTTCAGGTTGAATAATTTGAAGACCGATACATTCAGGATTTATGCCCTTCAGGACCTAAACTCCAATTATCAATTTGATCTCCCGGCCGAGAAGATTGCCTTTATGGATACGAATCTCTACCTCATGCCAGGATTTCTTCCCTCACCTGACTCCGACTCCACTATATTTGATGATCTTAACATAAAGGGAAAGGATTCATTGCAAACTCTTTCACCTTCCGATTCTGCCTATTCTATTCATGCGATGGATCAGAATCAGAGGATCATTGTCGATCTGTTTCTTTTTGAAGAAGACCATGAACAACAATTCGTGAAGGATGCCTCCAGGGAGGGAGGGAAGCACCTTCTCCTAACTTTAAATAAACCGGTAACAGACAGTTTTTATATAGTACCCATTGAACCTCCGGATACTGCCTGGTTTCTCCTGCAGGAAAATGCGGACCGCGACAGTTTTGAATTTTGGATTACGGATACTTCGGTAAGCAGTATGGATACGATCCTGATGGAGGTGAACTATACGGTACAGGACTCGATGATGAACTTTGTCATGCGGACAGATTCTCTTTATTTCATTCAAAAGAATGTGCCGGAAAAGAGCCGCAGAAGAGTGAAGGAAGAGGTTCCGGATACTAGTCTGCAGGTATCGACTATCAGGAACAGGGCTATATTGGAGTTGAATGGTCAATTGAGCATACAAACTAAATTTCCGCTGGCTTCCATCGATACTGCCTTCATTCGATTATTTGAAAAGCCCGATTCCATTGAGTTTCAGAAGGAATTCACTATAAAGAAGGATAGTACGAAACTTCGTGATATCTATCTCAGGAGCGATTGGGTGGAAGGAACTCCCTACCGGCTGGAGATGTTTCCGGGGGCACTAACAGGTATTTACGGGCTTACCAATGACAGCCTGAATATTTCTTTTAACATCCGGGAGGAAGCGTATTACGGTAAATTATTATTAAATGTCTCCAATATTCAGTGTCAGACCATAATTGAATTGCACGATGCCCGGGATGCCATTGTGCAGAAAAAAATTATCGGGGAGGAGGGGCAGGTTGAATTTCTTTTTCTTGCCCCGGCAAAGTATAAACTGAAGTTTATTCATGACTGCAACAAAAGCGGTGAATGGGAAACCGGCAATTATTTAAAAAAGCTACAACCTGAAAAAGTTGAATATTACGAAGGACAGATTGAGGTTCGTTCTAACTGGGACGTAGAGGTAAGTTACCGGTTAAAGGATTTCTAAAGTTTCGTCAGATTTTTTCATGCCAGGCGAGGGCAGCAGCACCCAGGACAGCTATATTTTTGCCCTGAAGGGAGGAAGGCAGTATTTTAACATTCCCTTTGAAAACCGAGAGAAGGTAGTGTTCCATGTATTTTTTTACTGGTTCAAAAATAAGTTTTCCTGCCGATGCCAAACCACCAAAGAGAAAAAATGCCTCAGGGCTGGTATGGGCTACAGCATCAGCCAGTTTCATACCCAGGATCTGACCGGTAAAATCAAACGCTTTCAAGGCGAGTTTATCTCCCTCCCCGGCCGCTTCACTGATCATTTTGGCATCTATTTTTTTAAAACTGATTTTTCTCAATTCGCTGGGGGTAAGATCATTGGCCATTAGTTCGAAAAGAGTCCGCTCGATTCCCGTGGCGGAAGCATATGTTTCCAGGCAGCCTTTTTTACCGCAGGGACACTCTCTACCCTCCGGAAAAACAGTGGTATGTCCCAGTTCCCCCGCAAAGCCATCGTAGCCATAGACCACTTTACCATTAACCACTATCCCACTGCCAAGTCCGGTGCCCAGGGTAATCATAATGAAATTCTTCATATCCCGGGCCCCACCAAAGAGCATTTCCCCAATGGCAGCAGCATTGGCATCATTTGTCAATATTGAGGGAAGATTAAACTCTTCTTTGAAGAGGGCACACAGTTCTATAATCCCATGCCAGGGAAGATTTGAGGCAAATTCCATATTCCCCGTATAGTAATTTCCTTTTGGAGCTCCAATACCGATGGCCTTTATATGGAGTTTTTCTGAATTGGTGTTTTGGTCAACTTCCTTGTGGATATAGGAAATGTATTCATTAATATCTTTGTGTCCAACAGTGGAAATGGATTTTTCCAAAAACAATTTTCCGGTTTCAGAAACGAGTCCGAACTTTGTATTCGTTCCTCCTATATCAATTCCAAGAACAACATCGGTCCTTTCTCCCTTACTTTTGTTATTGTCCATTCGTCATGCTAAAGTTGATTCCTCAAAAGTATCAAAAATTGATGAATCTTCCATGAGCCCGGCGTAAAGTATTAGAACATACGGGTGGGATTTTCCGGACGAGGGGCTTTTATTACCAGAACCCTTGCGATAGTTTCGCTTTCGTTGCTTATATAGTGAAGGACATCTGCCGGGCTCTCAATCAGAAAATCTTTTTCAAACGATATCGATTCCTCCCCGACATGAATTGTCGGACTTCCTTCAAGCACGTAAAATACTACATCTACCGGTGTTTTATGTGGCTTCAGGCTTTCACCTGGCTGAAGGGAAATATGCACCACCTGTGCTGAGGAATCATTGTACATCTGATGCACCTCCACTTTGTGAGGATTTTCCTTAAAGGGCTCTGTTTTGTAATTTCTGGATACCATTTATGGTTATATTAGTGGATGAAACAATAATCAAAGATAATATAAAATATAAAAAGAGGCATATGTCCCTTATTAAAATCTCAAAATCACAGGAGAAAATGAAACATTAATCGGATTATCTACATATAAGGAATAGTGTTTTGTAATAAGGGATAGAGGAATGGGGATGGAGGCTGGAAGCTTGAAGTTGGAAGCAGGAAGCTGGAAGGTTCGAGGTTGGAAGCTTGAAGTTGGAAGGTTGATGTTGGAGGCTGAAAGCAGTTGTTTTTCAATTTTTTACAATGAATGAATGATATTTTAAAAATTCTGGTATTACGCTCATAGCATAAAACATATTTTGATTATGAAAAACTTTATAGTCCCTGTTGATTTTTCTGCGGATTCCTTAAAAGGTCTGGAGACTGCCTTGTTGTTTGCCCGGAAAAAAGAGGTAAACATTCAGATGGTATATGTGCAAAAGAAGAGTGAGGATTATCGCCCCGGCACTTTTGAAGAGGAACTTCATTATGCTGAAAAGGAATTTGAAGCGTTATTAAAAAAATACAAAAGCGACTTGCATCACGATTCAAAATTGAGGTATATCATTAAAGCCGGCAGAATTTATGAAGAGGTGGTCAAACAGACTGAATCGTACAAAGAAAGCATGGTATGCGCTTCAACCCATGGAGCATCGGGTTTTGAAGAATTTTTCATTGGAAGTAATGCCTTTAAGATTATTTCGGCCACCAGGAATCCGGTAATAACTGTAAGGAAAAGGGTTCCAAAAGATATTAAACGGATTGTTGTTCCCTTAAAACTGGATGTGGATACACGGCAGAAAGTGCCTTTTTGTGCCGAGATTGCTGATGTTTTCGGGTCTGAAATCCATCTTCTGACGGTCAGTACGACCAAAAATATCAAGGACCAGAAGCGGCTCAATGCCTATCTCGCCCAAAGTGCCGATTACCTTCGCAGGCGCAGGGTACCTTTCATTACCAAAAAGTTTACCGGTGAAAGCCTGGCAAGCCTCGTCACCAATTATTGTGAAGCGGTGGATGCTGATTTGGTGACTGTAATGACCGGGGGGAAAAGTAATTTCAGCGTCCTGCTTGGAAGTTTTGCCCAACAAATGCTTTACCGCTCTGATATTCCGGTATTGAGTATAACTGCCAGGGAAAAACACCTGCCTGCCGGATTTGCCACCGGGGGATATTTACGATAGCTGTAAGGTCAGCGAACGCTGACTTCCTTAAAAAACTCCCGATAGAGGAAGTGTTGCCGGAAGGGAATGGGTGATTATGTAGGTTACATAAAGGACCACCCAATTGATAAAACCCGGAATAATCAGGAATTTTTTTTTGAACATTCCCTTCACCGCTATTTGGGCCACTTTTTTCACCGGCACAGAGGTATATTTTCCTTTTTTACCATGAGAATCAATCCGTGCCAGTGTCCCTTCGTTCGTTTTAACCCCGTTTGGGTTAACTACCGAAATGGAAATCCCACTCCCTTTCAACTCCGTCCGCAGCGCCCGGCTGAAACTAACCACAAACGCTTTGGATGCCGCGTAAATACTTTTAAAAGGAATGGCATACCAGGCAGAAAGACTTCCGACATTCAGGATAAAGGCGCTATCCATTTTTTTCATATCCGGAATAAAATACCTGCTTAGAAGTACCAGGGCCCGGATGTTCACCAGTATCCTGTCGTCGATGTATTTGTCTTCAGAAAGCTCAAAGATGGAAGTCCCGGCGCAACCGGCATTGTTCACCAGGATATTTACAAGGTAATTATGCGATTGGGCCCATTCGTAAACCATTTTTGGTCCCTGGTCCTGAGAAAGATCGACTTCCAGGGAATGGGCAAGGGAACCGTAGTTTTCTTTTATTTCCGCCTCGACGCCCATCAGGTTTTGTCCGGGAAGGGATACGAGGAGAAGATCCAGGCCCCGGGAGGCAAGCTCCATGGCAATGGCTTTTCCAATTCCTGAACTCGCGCCGGTTACAAGGGCATAACATGGGTCATTTTTCATAGCTGTTGAGGTTAATTGTGTAGGGCAACTATAGGCTGTCCCTTTTTTCGAGCCATTCAAGGCTGGATTTAGTCCTTCCTTTAATTTCCCGGGATTATATCCAAGTTGAGTAATCGCCTTGTTGGAATTTACTTCGAAATTCTGATTGAACTTTTTCACGAGTTCCGGAGTTATAAATGGCTTACCGCCCGTAATATTAGCGATGGCCAGAGCGATATTTGCCGTAACAGACATAAATAAACCGGGTGCCCTGAACATCCTGATATTTAAGCCTGTAATCCCAGCCAGTTCGGAAAAAAAATGATTATACGAAGCATTCTCGCCTCCGAGGAGATACTTTTCCCCGGGTCTTCCCTTCTCCATGGCCAAAATAATTCCTTCAACCACATTATCGATATATACGTAATTACCCATTGCCTCTCCGCTTCCGGGAATGATCCTCCATCTTCCTTTCCGGTAGGAGTCGATCATTTTAGTAACAGCATTGCTTTCACTTAAGATACCTGGGCCATATACCCGGGTGGGATTGACAATGATCATTTCAGGAGAGGATTTTGGCATGGCCAGGATTATTTTCTCGAGAATAGCCTTGGAATGATCATAATGAGTAAAAAGATCTCTTGTATTGCTGGTTTCATCGATCATGGATCCACTTTGTGAGCTGCCATGCACTCCCGCGGTGGAAGTGAAAACAATTCTTTCTGCGCCAGTTTTCAAAGCCGCCCGGATAACATTGATCGCTCCTTCAATATTGAGATGATAAATCAGGGAGGGATCCTTTGTCCACACGCTGGCGAAAGCAGCAATATGGTATACTTCCCTGCATCCATCAAGGGCAAGTTCGAGGCTTTTTTCATCCAGAATATCGCCCTTGAAAGACAAAATATTCGGATGGTTCAGGACCGCAGCCTTCTTTTCAGAACGAACCAACGCATGGACTATTTTACCGGAACCGGCCAGTTTCTCCGCAAGCCTGCTCCCAATAAATCCGGTTGCTCCTGAAACAAATACCTTCATCGTGACCAGTTAATATGAATATCTTTCTGATACCGGATCGAATACCATTCGTTGGTGAGGGCCAGTATCACATGAATAAAAAATGCTATCCAAAATGAGCCGGTGAAAATGGCCAGTGAGCAGAGGATTATACCCATGGGAATGGATCCCAGGGATTCCTTGATCCCTTTGGGCAGATGAACAAGGGTATAGAGTGAAGTATTCAGGAGGATGGCCGGCCAGAAACCCATTAATTTCACGGCAGGGAAGAGTAATATCCCCCGAAATAAAAACTCATAGGCCAAAAGGTAGGCGATCCAGCTTAAGGCACTTACAATGACCAGACCCACAGACCAGTGCCGTTTTCTAATTTCCGGATAGAGGGCAAGGTTTTGCTTTTGGCGGCTATTGAAAAAATTTACAGGTATAAAAAGGCCGGCGAAAAGAAGGACAAGCAATAGAGTATCTTTATTGATATTCAATCTGAATCCGGTTTCTTTAAAGCTCTTATTCGTGAGAATGAGAAAGAGGATAGAGGGGATGATTCCTAAAATTAAAAAACCCAATGCCCTTTTGACAAGAATAAATTTTGTATTGTCTTCAGGATCCACGGGGGAAGATAAGAATTTAAGCCCTTTCAATCTTTCGGCAAGAAAAAAGTAAAAAACAAAACCTATCCCGGCACATGAAACGGCGATGCTAAATATTAACCACTCTTCCTTAAAATCCATGAATTGATTTTTGAAACCTTTCCCTCATTAAATTCCCGATTGCAGGTTTTGTTTTATTTCCGGTTTTCATCGGCAGGTCGGGATAAATAGGAATTATTGTCAGATTTCAAATTTAGGGTTTTTATTTTAAAAAGTTGAATAGAGCCCTCAAGGAAATTTTTTGTATATTGGGACAAATATTCCTATGCCATGGTAAAAGAAAATTTCGTTTCCTTCCTTCAAAAGAGCATTGTTTCCAACTGGGAGATTGAGGCTTTATCCGATTATCAGGGAGCTTCATTTACTTATCGGGAAGTGGCTGCCCGGATAGCCCATATCCATGCCGGATTGGAGGTGGCGGGAATAAAAAAAGGGGATAAAATTGCCCTGATCGGAAAAAATTCAGCCCACTGGTCCATGGTTTTTTTGGCAAGTGTAGGTTATGGGGCAGTTATTGTTCCCATCCTGCCTGATTTTACAAGGGATGACATCAAACACATCATCAACCATTCGGACAGTGTAATTCTTTTCGCCGGTGAACAGTTTTTAGAGGATATGGATATTAGTGAGCTGAAAGCCATACGGGCAATTTTCAACTTGAACGATTTCAGTTTATTCTATGCGTCCAAAAAATCGGGACTGAACAAAATTCTTGAAAAGGCCCATCAAAAATTTGAGGAATGGTTTCCTCTGGGGCTCAATGCTGCTAATTTTAAAATGAAGGAGGTTTCCAACGACGATCTTGCGGAAATTTCCTATACCAGCGGGACGACCGGCTTCTCCAAAGGGGTCATGCTTCCCCATAGAAGCCTTATGTCAAATCTTCGGTATGCTCATGAGAACATGCCGCTTCAACCCAGGGATAAGATCGTTTCTTTTCTTCCCCTGGCCCATTCCTACGGTTGTGCATTTGAATTTCTGTTCCCTTTTACCCTGGGTTGTCATATCACCTTCCTGGGAAAAACGCCGACTCCACAAATCATTATGCAGGCTTTCGGAGAAATTAAGCCCCGCCTGATTCTTGCCGTACCCTTGGTTATTGAGAAGATTTATAAAAAACAGCTGCTCCCGGTAATCAGTAAACCCAGTATGAAAATTTTGTTGAAGGTCCCGGGCTTAAGAAGGGTTATTCACAGGAAAATCAAGGCAAAGCTGGTGGATGTATTTGGGGGAAATTTCCATGAGGTGGTCATCGGGGGTGCAGCTTTTAGTAAAGATGCCGAAGATTTTTTAAGAAAAATAAAATTTCCTTTCTCCATTGGGTATGGGATGACAGAATGCGGCCCTCTGATCTCTTATGCCAATTGGGATAAGGCCAAATTGCGCTCTGCGGGTAAAGTGGTGGATAAAATGAAGGTACGGATCGATTCTGTAAATCCCTATAATGTTGTAGGAGAAATTCTGGTTAAGGGCGATCATGTCATGACCGGCTATTATAAGAATGAAAAAGCCACCAGGGCGGTTATCGACAAGGAAGGGTGGTTACATACAGGAGATCTGGGGGTGATCGATGCAGATGAATACATCTATATCCGTGGAAGGAGTAAAGATATGTTTTTGGGCTCCTCAGGGCAGAATATCTACCCCGAAGAGATTGAATCGAGGATAAATAATCTACCCTTCGTACAGGAATCCGTGGTAATCCAGGAAAACAAAAAATTAGTAGCTCTGATCTTTCCTGACAAGGATTTAATGATAAAAGAAGAAAAGTCCGAAGAGGACCTCCCGGAAATTATGAATGAGAATATGAAAAACCTGAACGAGCTGGTTCCCGGGTTTATGAAGGTTGCTGAGTTCAGGATTCATCCTTCCGAATTCGAAAAAACGCCCAAAAAGAGCATCCGGAGGTTCATGTATACGAAATAATTGAAGATACTCCTTTACAGTTAAAGGGGATATTATCCTCCAAACAGGTCGCTTGCCAGGTCAGTGAGAAATTCTTTTATTTCCTTATCAGGCAGTGGATGGAGAAAATATTCAACAGCTTCGGAATAATCAATATCATCGAAATAACACAGTTGCGCCCTGAACAGTTTCAGGGTTCAATATCTGAATGTTCATAACGTAGAATCAATTTTGAAAAAAAATTGTAAATTTCAGGGTAATAATTCAATTTTTTGCGCCCCTCGAGGCCATAGAATATTTCTGATAATTTTTTGAACCCCAGAATTTTAATTAGATTCTTTACATCCTTTAAATCCCCGTAATTGAAAATAGTTTCCACAAGAAGTTCTTCACTGATATCTTCTTTTTTATTTTCGGGGGTATACCAGAATAGCTTGTTGTGTTCCCGGATAAATTGCTTTATATCAGGATGGTTCATCTACCTCAATATTTATGTTAAAGGTACAATTTTTTTATGGCCAGGCAAAATTTTGAATATCTTATATGATTATGCTCCCTTGGAGACCTTTTATCCACAATAATTTACACTTACGTCAGGGACAAAGCTTTCAAAAGCTAATCTTTCGTACCTTTTATGCAATCTATTTCGTGCCTGAAGGAACAATCATGTTTTATGAAAGTGCAAGCACTATTTACACATAATTTGAAACTTCGTCATTCCAGTGTGATGCATTTCATTTACCTGAATCCAGTGCCAGGTTTAGGTAGGAATTCAAAGGTTTTAGTTCCTTAAAAATACCGACAAGGCGGGGAATAAAGTCTTTGTTGCCTATAGCCTGATCGTCGATATCCGCAGTGACCACATAGGCCTTGTACCTCAGAAGGTCGATGTCCGGGTCGTCTTTGGCGTATCCCTGGGGGGCTGTTTTCAGGCGGTCGTCGCTCAGGGACCCAAATTGTTTGACAAATCCGGGGGCTTCGATGATTTCCCGGAATTTTCCAGGCTGGTAATGGATTTCCTCGCGAACGGCCTTGAGCTGGTCTTTATCGGGCATATACAGTCCGCCCGCGGCAAAACAATTTTCCGGTTCTAGGTTAAGGTAGTAGCCGGCATACATTGATTTGCGTCCCCCGTTAGCAATGTAGGCGCCGAAGTTCGTCTTGTACGGCGCTTTATTGGGTGAAAACCGGATATCCCTGTTCAGCCTGAATACACAGTCTTTAGGTTCCGGCACACCAATGGAAGGGTCCATTTCGTGCAAAGCCTGGATGAGAATCAGCAGGAAGTCCATGAAATTCTTACGGTGGTGGAGATACCGGTCCCGGTTTAGGTCGAGCCATTCCTTTGAATTGTTTCTTTTCAGTTCAGATAAAAAAGTCAGTAAGTCTTTTTCCAGCATGATCATTAAATTATATTTTGAACTAATTAAACAAATCAAGAACGGAAATGATCAAAAAAACTTATTTTTGGGTTCATGACAAAATCAGTGATCATTGTTGCGGGCGGATCGGGGCTTAGGATGGGCGGCGAAGTCCCCAAGCAGTTTTTACCCATAAAAGGAAGGCCGATGCTATTTTGGAGCATTGAACGCTTCAAGCTTTATGATCCGGATATCCGGATAGTCCTGGTTTTGCCCCCTGACAAAATAGATAAATGGGAAGAATTATGCCAGAAGTTCAATTTCGGCATTTCGCTGCAGGTGGCCGGTGGAGGAGCGGCACGTTTCCATTCCGTAAAAAATGGGTTTTCCCTTGTAAAGGACGGATCCCTCACGGCTGTCCACGATGGGGTAAGGCCATTGGTGAGCATTGAAACCATTGCCCGTTGTTACAGGGTAGCGGAAGAAAAAGGGAATGCGGTTCCGTGCATAGGGCTGATCGATTCGGCAAGGGAAGTTTTTGGGGAAGGGAGCAGGATCCTTTCCAGGGAGAATATACGGCTTATACAAACCCCTCAGGTATTTAGTCATTCACAACTGAAGGCCGCTTACGATCAGGCTTTTGACCCCTCCTTTACCGATGATGCATCGGTGGTTGAGAGGGCCGGTTTTCCCATAAACCTTGTGGAGGGGAACAAAGAGAACATAAAAGTGACAACGATGCTGGATTTGAGGATTGCTGAGTTGTTGATAGGGGATTTGCTTATAAAATAGTCGAGAAATGGATCAGCTATTTTGTTTGCCATAAAGATGTGAAGTTTCTCTTAATATCTTTTCGAAAATCCGAAATTGTAGTTGTTAACATATTTGAACGAATTTGTACATTAATGAGTACAAATATACGTACCATTAATGATAATAGTAATTTAATTTGATAATTTTTTAAAAAATGTTTGGGAACGACCAAGGGGATAACTTAATTATTCCATTTGTTTTTCCAACATATTCTTCAATGACTGATTATCCATATAACCGAGATGAGGATTTAAAATTACTCCCTCTTTATCTACAAGCACCGTGTGGGGAATTCCGGAAATATTAAACTTGCCGGACAAATAATTCCATTCGTCCGGGGAAACCCTGAAATGTTCCCCTTTAATGTCCGGGATCATATTTTCCCATGTCTGCTGGGGGGATGTTTGGTTGGTAATGTAAACAAATACCACATTCTTATTAGCCAATTCTTCTTTTAAGGGCTTGATTTGCTCGATCCCCGAACGGCAAGGGCCACACCAGGTAGCCCAAAAATCAACATATACGACTTTCCCCCGATATTTCATCATCATTCCCTCGAAAAGTTGGTCAGCTTCTGTTGTAGGAACTTCATTGACAGTAAACCCCTTTTTATCTTTATTGGCTTCAATTCTCGCCAGTGTTTCTCTATTGCATAAGGCAATATACTCAGCAATAAAAGGGGTGGAGATTTGTTGCTGAACAGTCTTAAGTTCTTTATCGGAAACAGGGGTCATTTCAGATCCGATCGCGCGGCATTCATCCTGAGCATCCATAATATCGGTGGCAAAACCTTTATGAACACCTAACATTTTTTCCAGTTTTTCGTTTCTGGCCAATTTAGACCGTCTTCTATTCCAACTATTTAAAAAACTATTATGATCACTATAAAATTTCTCAATTGAACTTTTATACTGCTTCTGAAATTCCCTTTCCTTTAAAGAAGCCTCTGTATTTTCATTTGCTTTAAGAGCCTCAATTAACACTTTATCATCATTGGTAAGTTCCACGCCCTTTTCAATCAAATGGTTTTCTATCATCCGGAAAGTAACAACATCCCCTTTTTTCTCTTTAAAAAGTTCCTGCATTTTATCCATGTATTTCCTATAAAAATCAGAGGTTGGCGTACCATATTTTTCACGGAACTCTTTTTCTGCTGCAATAGACTCCGGGGTCTCTTTTTCTTTAAGGGCATCTACCCATTTTTTTTCTTCATCGGTGAATGAATACCCGGTTTCTTGAAGTGCATAGACTAATTCTAATGTCGAAAAACCTTTATTCTCTCCTCTTAAAAGTTCCAAATATTTAAGCCGGTTTAGGAAATGATCATAATCATTGCTCAAGACGGCCAATGGATCGTTCACAAGTTCGTTGCTAAGAAAGTCATAGTAGCCGGCAGTAAGGTTTTCTGTATTTACAGGTAATGTTCGCTGTGTGTTTGGAATATTATTTTTTTTCCGGTAAGCACCTTCGAAATACATTTTATAGGCCATGAGGTTGGCAGCATTCCTATATTCAATATTAAGAATTTGAACCTGGGATGCTTTAGCGCTTACAGAATGATCTTTTATATATGCTTCCAAAGCATCCAGATCCTTTTGCTTTTGATCCATGCAATAGGACTTGTACATGACAGGTGTCATGTCGAGTATTTTATTTTGCATATCGGTATAGTTAAAACCATTGATCTTCTCTAACTTATGTAAATCGGTGTTTATCCGTGCACATTCACCCATAAAAAGATTTTTGTTCATCTCGTTTCCAGAGTCAAACAATTGAAATAGCTCTTTCCCGGGTTCCAGAAACACGGAACCATTAAAAAAGGGTGACCGTACATAAACTTCATGTGGATAATATAAAGGGATTTTTAATGAAAAAGAACCATCATCCGATAATCTGACCAAAAAAGGGTTCTGCTCTCCCGTAATTATATCATTGACATAAACAATAAAGGTTTTCATGCTAACCCGGGAGGTATAACCTTTGATACAGCCACTATATATAGCCGAATCGGATTTGAAAACAGAAGCTTCAAAGGGCTTATCGTTTACCCGAGGTTTTAACTTGTTTTTTGAAGCATCATTGCAATACTCTCTTAATTGCAGGGGAGATTCTCCAATTAGATAGTGGCCGTTAGTGCCTTTTTTGACATATAGCCCGCTTTTGGCCATCTTGTTATTCAACTCGATAGAGCCTTCCCCTCTTTTAAGCTTCACCTCTCCATATTTCCATAGTTTCTCATTAAAAATTGCTGTAGAGTCAAAAAAGCCAAATTCCCAATCACCACTCTCTGTATTAAACCAATTTCCCGATAACTCTTGCGGAACCCTGGATGGGTTCAATGAGGGTTTCAACTGTATATCGTAAATAAACCAGCTTCCCCCATCATTCGCCTCACCATAATCAAGTTTCCTGATGTCCGGATTGATTTTTGGGAATATTAACTTGTAGTCAACTTCACCCGATTCAGGCATTGTGTATTTCTTCCCAAGTGGGATTCCTTCAGTGGCCACTATGTAAGATCTAATGCTATCATCGATGGGTTGGATGTAAGTTTCCTTTGGAATATTGATCCAGTTGCCTGGTGTGAATGTTGTATGGAAATAGAGGACCGTGGTAGTATCCCCGATTTCAATTTTTTTAATGGTTAAGTATGGGGCAGTACTTAATCCATGCCGGGGTTGTTCAATTATGGTCTGGGAATAAACAGCAAACGGTAAAAGGAAAGCCAGGATAGAAATAGTTATTGTTTTCATTTTTGGTGCAGCTTAAGTTAAATAAAAGCATAATTTATAGTCAATATTCAGATGGTTCTTCATCATCTTTAAGGCTAAAACGGATTTCGATAAATTTGCCCACAATAAACGCCAGAAAAGTTGTTATGCTAAAAAAGATCATGCCGTGCATTCCTGGTTTTCCATCCAAATAATTTATCATCTTTATAACAAACATAATAGCATTTGCCAATGCAAAGGCACGCAGGAATTTTGAAGCTTTCTGAAGCAAATACTTTTTCCAATGCCTCATCCTGACAGCATATTCAGGACTTTCCACTCTCGGTTCTTCAGGAAAGAACATTTCTTTTTTGGTATAGAATTTTTTAGATAAGCTATGAACTATCCAAAAAATTCCTAAAGACCATAATGGAATAAAAATGATGCAGAGTGGATGATACCATGGAAAACCTTTAAAGAAGCATATTAAGAGACTGGTAATGACAAAAGTCGATCCGATCAGGATTGAATTCCTTTTGGCCTTATGTTTAATGTTATTCATAGTATTAAAAATCATTACCCTAATCCCAAACGTACCTTTCATCGTAATCGACCTCATACTTTTTTAAAAATGATCTGAATTCATCTTGAAAATTCTTTTTTTTATGATGCTCATGTTGCTTTTCAATGTATTCAATTACTTTATCCGTCTCAGTGGGGTTTATCGAAAATATACCATAGCCATCCTGCCAATAAAAATCGGAATACAGATCAGCCATTTTTTTAATCCATTTGGATGATTGTTTCTTCAACTCCTCAACTAATTTCATTGGGGCAATTTTTCGGGATAAAAGACATAATATATGTACATGGTCCTGGTATCCCCCTATTCTTATCGGATAGCACTCCAGCCCTTTACAGATCCCACCTAAATATTCATGCATTTTGCCTTCAATTTTATCATCCAAATGGTTTGCCCTATGTTTGGTGCTGAATACGATATGGACATAGACCTTTGATAAGGATTGTGACATGGTTTATTTGCTTACGCCCTTTCAGGGCTGTGATTAATACGCCATTATACCAGGGCTTTGCCCTTTGTTCACAGGGCGTTGCCCTGTGCTGTTGCTAATGCCCCTTCAGGGCAATGGTCAGTACCCAGGGCGTAAGTATTTTAAGCTCTCATGGCTTCAAAATCCCATGCCAAGTTTCAGTACCCTATTGTGCGGTATAATATACTTTCCTTCCGAAAACTGCCGATACCCTTGGAAGAAGTTACTCGCTATCATTTATGGTATGATGAAGGTAATTTAGGAAAATCTGACAAAATAATCACTCCTCCGAAAATTCCTCTATCTCTCCCCCCAAATTCTCTTTGATGAAGCTGCTTTCGGGATTCCCCTTATATCCCACATATCCCCCTAAGTTGGCTGTGGCATCCAGGGTTCTGCCGGCCCTTACCTTCGCCTTACCGCCCGATAAAGCCTTTACATCGGTATCCTGCGCCTCCAATTCATAGGCTGAATAGGTGGAGCCGGTATTGACATTGATCACCTGCTTTTCCACTTCCCCGCGGAGCACCAGGATAGCTCCTTGCTTAACCAGGGCATCCAGATGCTCCATAGCAAGTTTCAGTTCCATCTTTCCCCCTGTGATGGCTTCCAGCGAAAGAGATTTTCCAGTAATCGTTTCCGGACTGGTAATGAGCCCCTGGGCTCCTATTTTCAGGCTTTTTAGGGTGGAGTAATAAACCAGGATTTTTATAGTTGCCTCTTTTTCGGTGTTGGTCTTCAGCCGTATACTTAAGGCCTCTCCTTTAATTTCAGTAAGAATGTTTTCCGGTGAAGTACCTTCTGCGAGGATTTCGACATATGGATTTTCTGATTGGTAAATCTCCACACGGATTTTTCCCGTCACTTCGAGCCGGGTGAAATTTCCGGGCTCTCGGGTAATCGTGTCGCTGCCCAGGAGGGCTGAAGAGAAGAATAAAAAAACACTTAAAAATATAAGGGATTGTGGCTTTTGGTTCATCTGACTTTATTTTTGTTAAAAATACAATAATATTTCGGACGAAATAAACATTTTCCCCAAATCTTATGTTACTTTTGCGCGCCGGATACTTAGGAAACTTTTTATGGCTCAAAAGTTTTTTGGGGATGCCCTCCATACTTCTTCACACGAGTAGGTTTGAACCGGATTGCATAAAGGATTGAATGGAACCAAGGGATGAAATATTATCAAGGGTCGTAAGTCTTTACCTCAAATTCGGGATAAAGTCTGTGACCATGGAGGATATCACTCATGAGCTGGGGATTTCAAAGAAGACACTTTACCAATTCGTGGAAAATAAAACAGCACTGGTGGAAATGGCGATGGAATATGAATACCGGAGAGCAAGCGAATTTTTTCAGGAGGTTATTTCCGCCGGGCAAAATGCCATTGATGAACTGATGGGGGTAAGCCGCTTTGTGACGGCTCATATGAGAAGCAGCAGTGATTCACTGGAATATGATCTTAAGAAATACTATCCGGATATTTACCGGAGAAGAATCCAAATGAAGAGGGAAATGATGTATCTCTCCGTACTCGAAAATATGAAAAAAGGTAAAGAACAGGGCATTTACCGGGAAGAGTTGAATGAAGAGATTATTGCCCGAATGCATGTCCAGAGAATGGAAAGCATGAGAGAAAATCCCGCTTATGTTTTTGCCGGTATTCCTGTAGGCAAGGTATTTAAGGAGGTATTCATCTATCATATCCTGGGCATTGCGAATAGTAAAGGAATAGAATTTTTTAAACAAAATATGCATAAACTGGACCATCTGGATCTGGAAAATCAAGAAAGCAACTAGTATGAAAAGAGTAAAAATCCTTCTGACATTCCTGGTTTTATCCACGGCTGGCTATTTTCATCTGTACTCTCAGGAAAAGGAGACAAGCCTAAACCTGAATCTTAGCTTGCAGGAAGCGGTAAAATATGCCCTTGAGCATAATTATGATCTTATGAATTCTGATCTGGACGTGCTTGCCGCCCATAAAAAAGTTTGGGAAACGACAGCCATGGGACTGCCTCAGGTTTCTGCCGCCTATAATTACCAGCATATCCCCGGCACTATTCCCATGATCCAGTTTAACGACTCGGTCCGTTTTCCGATTGCCGTCAGAAATACCGCCACCTATAACGTTACGGTCAACCAGCTTATTTTTAGTGGCGATTATATTGTCGGACTGATGGCCAGCAGGACCTACCTTGATCTTACCCAGACCACCCGCGACAAAAACGAACTGGATACCCGGGAAGCAGTGATGTCGGGATATTATAATGTCCTGGTCCTTGAATCAAACCTGGATATCCTTGATTCCTCCATAAACACCTTACAATCTACATTGGCAAATACGAAGGCCATGGTCGATGCAGGTTTTCAGGAAATTACCGATTATGAACAACTGCAGGTGACGCTGAATACCAATCGCAACGCCAAAAACGCAGTGGAAAATCAGTTGCAGATCGCTCAGCTGTTTTTTAAAATCCAGTTGGGATTAAATAGCGAGGACAGTATATCCCTTACCGACAATCTGGACACTGTGCTGGAGCAACTCGATTACGATGGACTGTTAAGCAATGAGTTTGTTTTGGAGAAAAGTATCGATTATGAATTGCTGAAAATACAGGAGGATGTAGATGCCTTAAACCTAAAACGGGAAAAGGCGGCATTTCTTCCCACCATTTCCGCATTCTATACCTACCAGGACAAAACGAACAAAGCCATTTTCGACTTCACGCTTAACCATATGATCGGGGTGAATGTGAGTCTTCCCATATTTTCCAGTGGCCAGCGTCTGGCAAAAGTGAAACAGGCTCAAATAGCATTGGAAAAGAGCGAAAACAATACGGAGAAAATGTCGGACATGCTGGAAATGCAAGTGGAACAGGCAAGGCTTCAATTTGTCAATGCTTACGAAAAATATCAGGTTCAAAAGGAAAACATCGGGCTGTCAAAGAAAATATACGATCGTACGGAGATTAAATTCAGGGAAGGGATTGCCAGCAGCATGGAACTTAACCAGGCCAATAGTCAATACCTGAACAACTTTTCATTGTACACCACCTCCGTGTCGGAATTGCTAAACGCAAAAATATCTTATAGAAAAGCATTAAACAACTTATAATAAATCTATCCATGAGAAAGTTAATACCCTTTTTTCTTATTATCTCCCTGTCGGCGTGCGGAGGAAACGATACCGATGCCATACGAAAGAAAATTACTGAGAAGAAGAAACAAATTGCTTCCTTAAATGCCGAAATTCTTCAACTCGAGGCAGAGTTGTCCGCTAAAGATACCACTGCAGTCCGTGATTTTAAAACAATGGTTCAGGTTCAGGGACTTCAGTCACAGACGTTCGATCATTATGTGAATGTAAACGGAAAGGTTGAAGCGGTTAATGAGGCCTGGATCAGTCCCGAAATCAACGGACAGGTAAAAAAGATCCATGTTAAAGAGGGGAACCGTGTAAATCAGGGACAGGTATTGATTTCGCTCAGTACAGAGGTCACCTCAAAAAGCATTGATGAGGTAAAGACCAATCTGGAGCTTGCCAGCGAGTTGTACAAAAAACAAAGTGAGTTATGGGATCAGAAAATTGGGACCGAGGTGCAATATCTGCAGGCAAAGAACAATAAGGAAAGCCTGGAAGCCCGGCTGGCCACCTTAAAGGAACAGCTGGATTTGGCTACCCTCCGTGCGCCCTTCAGCGGGATAATTGAAACCATCATGGCCAAGGAGGGAGAACTGGCCATGCCGGGAGCGCGGCTAATCTACATGGTTAACCCAGGCAAATTAAGGATAAAGGGAAATCTTTCCGAAAGCTATATCCGCTCGGTCAGGGAGGGGGAAAAGGTGGAAGTGAGTTTTCCGAATTATGAAGATTTGAACATGGTTGTTCCCATAAGCAGGGTAGGATCTGTTATCGACAATGATTCCCGGACCTTCGAAATTGAACTTACGATCAACAATCCAAAGCAAAAATTAAAACCCAACCAACTGGCCACCCTTAAAATAAATGATTTTCACACAGACTCTGCCCTGGTTGTGCCTTCCATCATTCTTCTGCAGGATAATCGGGGATATTATTTGTATACTACCGAGAGAATGGATGAGGGTTATAAAGCAAAAAAAACCTATGTTACGCCAGGTCAGTCCTATGGAGATCAAACGATGATTACCGATGGACTTAAACCGGGTATGAATGTTATCGTCGCTGGCTATAACCTGGTGAATTCGGGAACCGAAATAAGCATTAAAGAGAGCAGTACTGATCAGAGTCAAAATTAATTTTTATGGCAACAAAAGAGAAGAGGGAAAAAAAACCAAGAGAATTTAAGATCACCACGATGGCCTTGAAGAATACCAACACGGTATTTATTCTGACCATTCTTATCATTACATTCGGTTTATTTTCCTATATCAGGCTTCCCAAGGAGCTTTTCCCCGAAGTGGTTATCCCCACAATATTTGTACAGACAACCTATCTGGGGAATTCCCCCATTGATATTGAAAACCTCGTAACGAGGCCTATCGAAAAGGAGATTGACGGGATTAATGGAATTAAAAAACTGAGCTCTACCTCGGCCCAGGATGCCTCGATGATTTTTGTCGAGTTCAATACCGATGTGGTTGTTGAAGATGCACTCAATGATGTTAAGGACGCTGTGGATAAAGCCAAGTCGGAGCTGCCGAATGATCCCAGTCTCATGGATCCCATCGTGATGGATTTTGACTTTTCCGAATTTCCCATTATCAATGTGAACCTATCGGGGGATTACAGCATTGTTGAGTTGAAGAATTATGCAGAGTATCTTCAGGATAAGATTGAGTCCGTAAAAGAGGTTTCCAAAGTTACTCTGGAAGGAGTCGATGAAAAGGAGATAAAAATAAATGTTGATCTTCCGAGTCTGGAAGCGAACGAATTGAGTTTTATGGATATTCAATCGGCTTTGCAGAATGAAAATATATCCATGTCAGGAGGGGAGATCCTTCTCGGGCAAACGCGCCGGGCAATCCGTATTGATGGTGAATTTCAGAACATGAAGGAAATTGAAAACCTGATTGTCAAAAACGAAAATGGCAAGGTAACTTATCTGAAAGATGTTGCCGAGGTGATCAATGGTTATGCCGAAGCAAGTTCTTATGCCAGGCTGGACAATGAGCCGGTCGTTTCCATACAGGTGGTGAAGAAAAGTGGGGAAAACCTTCTTGCCGCCACCGACAAAATTTTCAAGATACTCGATGAAGCCAAAAACTCGGCGAACATGCCGGCAGACCTTACAGTAACCATTACCAACGACCAGTCCGATATGGTCCGTAAGCAACTAAATAACCTTGAGAATAATATGATCATGGGAGTGATTCTGGTGGTCATGGTTCTCTTTTATTTTTTAGGAACCCGGAATGCCCTTTTTGTCGGTCTGGCGATCCCCATGTCGATGTTTCTTTCCTTTATGGTTCTGGGATTGATAGGTTACAAGCTCAATATGATCGTTTTGTTTTCGCTCATCCTTGCCTTGGGTATGTTGGTGGACAATGCGATAGTCACCGTCGAAAACATATACCGCTTTGTGGATTCCGGGGTTCCACCCTTCCTCGCGGCAAAACGTGCGGTAGGGGAAATTGCGGTTCCGATTATCACCTCAACCCTAACCACTCTTGCGGCATTTGTTCCCCTGGCATTTTGGGGGGGTATTACCGGGGAGTTTATGAAAAATCTTCCCATCACCCTGATTGTGGTACTGACTTCTTCCCTGTTCACGGCCCTGGTAATCGTGCCGGTTTTTTCGGCCAATTTTATCGAGAGCGATAAATCCAAAAGGAACCTTCCCCCGAACCGAAAAAAGACAACGATCATCCTCCTGGTAATGGTAGGTTTAGCTCTCTTAATGCTTCTTATGGGATGGAGAACCCTTCCCAATCTTATTCTTATCCTGGCTCTCCTGGTTCTGTTGAATATGTTGTTTTTTTATAAGGCGGAAGACTGGTTTCAGAATGTATTTCTTCCCAAGCTGGAGAATGTCTACACCCGGGCATTGAATTTTGCTTTGCGCAGGAAAAACCCGGCCTGGTTTTTTGGCGGCACCTTCCTCCTTTTGATTCTCACTCTTATCTTCTATTCCACACGGGGAGTGGAAGTAACTTTTTTTCCGAAAAACGAACCCAGTTACATCAATATCATTGCCGAATTACCCCTTGGCACCGACATTAAGAAGACGAACGACTTCATGCTGACCCTCGAAAAAGAGGTCGATAAAATTATCCAGCCATATTCGAAGGCAGTAAAATCGGTGCTTACCACCGTGGGAAAGAGTACCCAGAACGACGAATCCGTTGGAGGAACCCCCAATAAGGCCCTTACCACCATTTCGTTCGTTGATTTTCATTTGAGAAAAGGGGTAAAAACCTCGAACATTTTACGGGAGTTAACCGATAAACTGAAAAACCGTTACCCCGGGATTCAGCTTTCTTTCGAGAAAAATGAGATGGGGCCCCCTGCCGGAAAGGCAATTAGTCTTGAAGTTAGTGGTGATGAATTCGATAAACTTCTTCTTCTTTCCGATAGCATTATGGGGATTATCGACAACAGTAATATTGAAGGAATTGAAGGCCTGCAGATGGATTTACAAACCGATAAACCAGAACTCCTGATAAGTCTTGACAGAGACAAGGTAAGAAGATATGGATTATCCACCTTGATGGTTGCCAATACGATCCGGACCGCCCTCTTTGGACTCAAAGTTTCCGATTTCAAGGAGGGAGAGGATGAATATGATATTCAACTCCGGTTAAAGGATAAATACCGGTATGATCTGGTTTCTCTCCTTAACCAGAAGGTCATATTCCGGAACGACGGACAGGTTCATCTGTTGCCGATATCTGCCCTTGCAGAAATTAAATATAAAACAACCTACAGTTCTATCCGAAGGAAGGATATGGAAAGGGTCATTACCCTGTCCTCCAACGTGATTTCAGGATATAACCCAACCGATGTCAATAATGAGATCAGAACGGTTATCGAAAATTCCATTCAGATGCCTGAAGGTTATACTTATGATTTTACGGGTGAACAACAGGAACAACAGGAATCCATGGCCTTTTTAATGAATGCCATGTTGATAGCGGTCGCGGCAATCATCCTGATTCTCGTCACGCAGTTTAATTCGGTGGTGAAACCACTCATCATAATGTTATCGGTTCTGTTCAGCACAATCGGTGTTTTCGGAGGATTGGCAACCTTCAAGATGGATTTCGTGATCGTAATGACCGGTATTGGTATTGTTTCACTGGCGGGGATTGTGGTCAACAATGCGATTGTTCTTGTAGATTATATCGAATTGTTGAAATCGCGCAAACGGGAAGAGCTGGGCCTGGAACCGAATGATTTCCTCCCCCTGGACGCAGCCACAGAATGTGTGGTATTGGGTGGGCAAACAAGATTAAGGCCTGTTCTTTTAACCGCAATTACTACCGTTCTGGGTTTGATTTCACTCGCTATTGGTTTGAATATCGATTTCGGGGGGATGCTCTCCAGCTACCAACCCGATATCTATTTCGGAGGAGATCAGGTATTGTTCTGGGGACCCATTTCGTGGACCGTTATTTTCGGACTGACCTTTTCCACGTTCCTGACCCTGATTATTGTTCCTGTAATGTACCGGCTTACCACATTGTTCCAGATGCGTTTGAAAAAGTGGCGGATTAAGTACCTGGGTGAGGACCAGGGACGAAAAAAGAATAAAGGGGGATCGGAATTATCGCCGGCAACTCAATTGGATATGTAGAGTGGACGATGAGCCTTCCACAGGGCGATTTGCCCTGGCCCCGGGCATTTATATTGCTATAATCATTACATTTACACCAATAAAACAGAGATCCTGATTGGTGTTAAAAACTTTATTACTATACTCGTTATTTTTGTCCTTCCCCTGTCTGCCCCTCATTGGGAATTACAGGATAAAGGAGGACCCGCTGATTCCTGTCGAAAAAATTACCATCCTGGGAAACAGGGTAACAAAGGAAGAAATCATCCTTCGGGAACTCACCTTTTCGGAGGGAGAGCTCTTTTCAGGGGAAATGTTACAGGAAGAAATGAAGAAGAGCCGGGAAAATCTCCTGAACACTTCCCTTTTTAATTTTGTAAACATATCCCGGGAGTTCACTTCGCAAGGGTCAACCATCTTTATTGTAGTAACGGAAAGATGGTATATATGGCCGGTATTGCTTTTTGAGCATGCCGACCGAAACCTCCCGGCATGGATCAATAATCCGGAGTTGGAACGACTGAATTATGGACTTCAGCTAAATTGGAATAATTTTCGTGGCCGGCGTGAAGAGGTTCAGTTAAAAGCACGGTTTGGTTACAAGGAACAATTTTCTATTTATTACTTCAAACCAAATCTCGATAAAGAACAGAAGCACGGGATGGCCTTCCGGGTAGACCGTTTCAGGCAACATGAGATCGTTTACAGTGCTGCAGACGATAGTCCGGAGTATATCCGTAATGACAGCGCCTATTTATTAGAATCCTTTCACACATTACTTGCCTATTATCATCGTCCGGGTCTTTATTTCTCCCAGCAGTTTTATATGGAGTATACCGGGATTAATTTCAATGATCCCGGCTTTTCGGAAGAATATCTTGGAATAACTTCCGGCAGGCGACAAGAGCTTTTCACCTTTGGATGGTCGGGAGAATATGACATTCGCGATTCCTGGGTCTATCCCCTGAAAGGATATATGATTAATCTTCGCCTGTCCCGGATGGCAGGAAGATCTTCTTCATTTTCCAAAAACTATCTAAGTCTGCTTGCGAGTTATAACAAGCCTCTGGTTCCCAGGCTCTATGCCGGAACAGCATTCAAAATGAGACTTACCCGGAATGAAAAGATGCCGGTCTATTTTCGGAGTGCTCTCGGGTACAACAACTATTTAAGAGGATTCGAATATTATATTATTGACGGGAACTCCTATCTTATAAGCCTTAACCAGATCAAATACGCGATCATTCCCAACATTAATCATACCATCCGGTGGATCCCCTTCCACCAGTTTAATAAAATCCACTTCTCACTGTATGGTGGTGGCTTTTTTGATTTTGGTTTTGTGGATGGTCGTGCCTACAGACGGAGCGACAATAATCTAAATAATAAGCTATTATATAGTACCGGGCTGGGATTGGATTTTGTGAGTTACTACGATAAAGTACTGAGACTGGAATTTACGCTGAATAGTTTAAAAGAAACAGGGATTTTTCTTCACCTCGAGATGCCTTTTTCAAGATGGTAGCCTGATCCCGGGATATCATTTTCAGTGCGTGGGTAGAGATGTCAGTGTGGGATGATTTTGAAGAATTGGAGTATCGGGCGGATTTTGGGCAGGAGGAGGGCTATATTCTTCATTTTTTCCCATTAAGGATATCAGTAAATCCTGACGAATGAATTTTTTTTCCGACCTGTTGGCTTTCTTTTTTCCCAGGCAATGCGATGTTTGCGGACGTTTATTATCTGATGAAGAGAAAATTATGTGCCTTTTTTGTCTGCTCGGCCTCCCCAGAACAAAATTTCATGTAGCACTGGAAAATCCGGTATCCCAAATATTCTGGGGAAGGGTGGAAATCGCTCATGCCACTGCCTGGTTTTACTTTACCAAGGGGGGGCTGTATCAGAAATTGATCCATAAACTGAAATACAAAGAGAGGAAAGATATCGGACAGGAACTGGGAAGCTTATGTGCAGAGGAATTAAAGAAAAGTGCCTTTGCCTGCTGCGATCTGATTCTTCCCGTTCCCCTTCATCCTTATCGGTTGAGAAAACGCGGGTACAACCAGAGTGAATGTATAGCACAAGGATTGTCCAAGGTCTTTGGCATTCCTGTACTGACAGGAAATCTGACCCGGTCAGGAACCACGGAAAGCCAGACCCGGAAAAACCGTTTTGATCGGTTTTTGAATATGGAAGGAAAATTTCAGGTGAATGGTCCTGAAGAAATAATGGACAAAAAAGTCCTCCTTGTCGATGATGTAATCACAACCGGTGCCACCCTGGAAGCCTGTGCCATCGTCCTTCTGGAGGCAGGCTGTGAAGAGGTTAATATTTTGACTCTTGCGGTAGCCTGAACAATGCCAATTGTTATCTATGCATCCGGCAATTTATCCTTGCTGCTTCCTGAATCCTTTCCCCATTCAAAATGGTTTTTTTCAAACCCTGCATGGATTAATATCCGGTCCACCACCGTCATCGCCAGCTCTTCGATAGTAGCCGGATGACTATAAAAAGATGGAATTGCAGGGATTATCGTTGCCCCTGCCTCCGTGGCTGTTTTGAGATTATTGATATGGATGAGGCTGAAGGGAGTCTCCCGGGGAACCAGAATTAATGTACGTTTTTCCTTCAACATTACATCCGCTGCCCTGAGTAAAAGATCATCGGAAGTCCCCGCAGCAATGCGTGCCAGGGTACCCATGGAACAGGGGCAAACGATCATACAATCGAAACCTGAAGAGCCGGAGGCTACCGGAGAGAAAAAATCCTGATTCTCATACAGCTGAAACAGCTCCGGAAAGGCGGTGTCTCGTCCGAGTTCATAATTCCAGACGCCCCGGGAATTTCCCGAAAAAAGAATGGCTGCTTTGCCGATTTGATTTTTTAGTTTCTGCAATTCCCTTAGCAGGAGGTCCGCATAGAGGGATCCGCTTGCCCCTGTGACAGCCACAATAACATTCTTCATGATTTTCATTTAAAATGATAAAAGAGATTCAGGGATATAACATTGCTGTACTGTCCCCTGTTCAAAAGATAGGTTTGCCCGCTGGCATGATCCCGGATAGGGATAATCGAGTAACAGTACCGCGTGCCTGCAATGATATGGTTTGTCAGTTTGTAGTTTACTCCGGCGAGACCCCCTATTCCCATGGGATGAAATTCCGGATAATCCTCCTGTCTCAGTACACCGTATTCATCTTCTTCACGATGAAAGAGGTATAGCTCCGGGCTGAGCCCGATTTCCAGGATTACCTTGTTAAGGGCTTCATATTGAAGAATCAGGGGAAGTTCGATATAATGCAGGGTAAGCTTATAAAGTGAGGGGTTCTGGATATTACCCTTGTTATAGGCACCCCGTTGAGTATAGCGCAATTCGGCTTTCCAGTTCAGCTGGTTTTGTAAATCCCGTGAGATATAGGCACCGGCAGTAATCCCGGGCTTATTGTAGCCTGAATAGGTATCGCCATCGATCTGGCTTGCCGTGAAACCCGCGAAGAAACCCCCTTCAAAGAGTTGAGGAAAGCAGGGGGAGATAATGGATAAGGATAGTAAGATCGTTAAAAGGATTTTTATCTTCATTCTGGTTGAATTTATATCGATATTGCATAAAAATACGAAAGATTACGGAATGGGGATTAAATTCATCGTGAATGTTGAGTTTTTTTTGGGGTTGGAGAGGTTTTGCGAAACCTCTCTGCCGGCCAGCATTTGGAAAAAAACCCTGAAAAAAACCGGCGGCACAAAAAAACTGTAATTACACAACTAGATTTCCCGAATATTTCCATTAAGGTTTACCATAAACCCTTCCACTATGGAAACCCGAAACTATCAGGATTGGAACCGTCTTGTTTATTATGTTTCCGATGTTTATCGAGCTACAAAAAAGTTCAAGCCGGGTGAACAACTTTATCTAGGGGAGAAAATCCGGAAAACAGTGGTTTCGGTTTCCGTCGGATTGAACGATATGCCCCGGATTTTGGAGCAATCAGATTTCGCGGGGATCTATCCTGTTATTTCGGCGATCTCAGTTTTGGAAACCTATCTACAATTGGCCAAAACCTATGGTTTTCTGAAAGATGTTTCGGTGTTGGGAGAAAATCTTGCAGAAATAAAGGAGATCCTTTACCGGCTTCTTGGGGAATCTGAGAAGAAGCAGTGAGCATTGAATTAAGTACTTTGGCATTCCATACTATCTTTCAGAAATTCACTTCCGATACCTGGTTAATTCGGTAAATATTTTCAAATTACCTTATTATTCTCTAATTTAGGCCTCCATGCAATGGCCTCCCACGGTCACGTTATATTTCTATAACCCATTGATTCATTGTACCAAACCTCATGATTGACCAGGAAACGATAAACCGAATTTTTGAAACTGCCGATATAGTTGAGGTTATTTCCGAATTTGTACAACTCAAACGAACGGGAGCCAATTACAAAGGGCTTAGCCCCTTTGCCAATGAAAAAACCCCCTCATTTATTGTCTCACCCTCAAAGGGGATTTTTAAGGATTTTAGCTCAGGAAAAGGTGGGAACGTGGTAGGTTTCCTCATGGAGCATGAAAAGTTATCCTATCCCGAAGCGTTAAAGTTTCTGGCCAGAAAATATCAAATTGAATTTGAGGAAAGGGAAAAGACCGAGGATGACATTCATCAGGAGAATGAACGCGAAAGTTTAATGGTCGTAACCTCCTTTGCCCAGAAATTCTTCTATCATAAAATCCATAACAATGTTGAAGGAAAGGCCGTGGGACTTAAATACCTTCGGGAGCGGGGGCTTCGCGAAGATATCATTGAAAAGTTCCAGCTCGGGTACAGTCCCGAAGACCGGGAGGCCTTTTCTGCCGAGGCTATCGGGGCCGGGTATAAAACAGAATTTCTGGTTAAGTCCGGTCTGAGCATTGAACGAAACGGGAAATATTTAGATCGGTTTAGCGGCAGGGTAATCTTTCCCATTCATGCCCTTTCCGGTTCGGTCATAGGGTTTGGTGGCCGGACTCTTCGTTCCGAGAAGGAGGTCGCTAAATATCTCAACTCTCCTGAATCGGAGATATATCATAAAAGCCGGATACTCTATGGCCTCTTTTTCGCCCGAAAAGCCATTATCAGTCATGACCGCGCCTACCTGGTCGAAGGTTATACGGATGTTATTTCAATGCACCAATCCGGCATTGAAAACGTAGTGGCCTCTTCCGGAACGGCCCTGACTGTAGAGCAGATTCGCCTTGTCAAGCGTTTTACCCCCAATCTAACCATTATTTATGACGGGGATGAAGCAGGGATAAAAGCCTCTTTCCGGGGGATTGATCTTGTGCTTGAGGAGGGAATGAATGTCCGCGTGCTCCTGCTTCCTGATGGAGAGGATCCGGATTCCTTTTCGAAAAAGCATAATTCTACCTCTCTGCTTGAATTCATTAACGCCAATGAGCAGGACTTTATCAGGTTCAAGTCCGGTTTACTCCTGAAGGAAGCTTCAAAGGATCCCGTAAAAAAGGCAAATCTGATTACCGATATTGTAAAAAGCATATCGGTTATCCCCGACAACATTGCCCGATCCATATATTTGAAGGAATGCAGCATCATCCTCCAAATTGATGAGCGGGTGCTTTATACCGAAGTGAATAAAATCAGGGCAAGAATCCGGGAACAAAGATGGAAATCGGGGAAAACCCCACCCGGGGTTTCCCGGGAAATTCCTTCACAACCCCTTCTGCCCTCCTTTGTGGAGCAGGTATATTCGGAGGTTGAGGAACGGGAAATTATCTATTTCCTCCTGAAGTACGGTACCTTCAACCTCCATTTGCAGGAGGAAGGAGGGGCAGAGATTTCCGTGGCTGAATTTATTATCCGCGAAATTCAAAATGAAAATCTTGAATTTGAAAACCTGGTTTACAAGAAAATTTTTCAGGAGATTCTGAGTATGCTCGAGAACGGCAGGGAAATTTCGGAGAAACACTTCATTTTTCACGAAGATGCCGGGATACAGTCTCTGGCGGTGGATGTCTTTACCCAGCGGTACGAGATCAGTCAGATTTGGAGAAAGAAAGATACTGCAGTCATATTGCCGGGGGATGACCTCGGAACAGAAGTCCCAAAATCACTGCTCGCCTATAAAAATGCCATTGTCACCAGAGCTTTGCATGCGAATCAGCTTTTGTTAAACGAAGCCAACGGAAAAGGGGACAGCCTGGTTATTACCGAACTTCAAAAAAAGAATATGAGCCTTAAAACACTGGAAATGGCTATTTTAAAAGCTTTGGGCGAGAGAGTGATAAATCCGAAACATCAAAAAGTTTAGATTCAGTCCAAATAACAAAGTCCAATTATTGTAAAGTGTTGATATATAGGATATGATTTTTTTCTTTTCGGTTCCATTCCTTTAAATATTGACAGAATAAAGGGAATAGATTAACTTTATAGGAAATCTACCGCAAAATGAAGATAGATATTTCTAAATATCTTAAGGACAGGTATAAGGAAACCATTACGCGTATGCCCTTTCCCGGACCTGTTATTACCATTTCGCGGGAACTCGGCTGTCCTGCCAAGAGACTGGCTGAAAAGCTAAGCGAAAAATTGAATCTGAAATATCCCAATAAGGGAAAAGAGATTCCATGGAAATGGATCAGCAAAGAAATAATGGAAGAATCGGCCCGGGAGCTGGGGATGGATTTATCGGAAATACAATATGTATTTGAATACAAACAGTTTGGGGTTTTGGAAGACTTGTTACTCTCCCATTCCAGAAAATTTTATAAAACGGACCGGCAAATCCGGAATACCATTGCCAAGGTGATAAAAAATTTTGCAGCGGATGGCAATGCCATCATCGTGGGAAGGGGCGGGGTATCATTGACGCGGGATATTCCAAAATCCCTTCATATCCATCTTGAGGCACCGATGGAATGGAGGGCTCTCCGGACCTCTGAAAAACACTCTTTGAGCCTGGAAGATGCCAAAAAATATTGTATGGATATTGATAAAAAGCGCCAGCAATTCCGGGATTATTATGAAGGGAAGGGAAATGATTATACCCGCTTTGATTTGAAATTCAACTGTATGACTTTAACGGTGGAAGAGATGGCCGAGATCATAATATCCGCGCTATCCATCCGGCAAATCATATAGACTATGTCAAGAATATTGAGTGGCTGGAGATGCCAGTTCCACGAAATTAATTTTTTTTTCAATGTTTTCGGCCATAAGAGACATAATCGGAAGCTATGGACAGGCATTGATACAATGAAGCTTTTTGGAAAATAAATTAATACTTTTTAAGGAATGAAGAGGACCCGGCTTTTCATAGGATTTTTATTTCTCACCATGATTTCCTGCAACCAAAGAAATCAGGAAGACAGTGCACGTATTTACGATTTTACCGGCGATACGGTTGGGAGCGAGGAAAAAGCAAGACAGATTTTTTACAGTATGTACCTGCCTAATGAGATGTCACGCCTGTTTGAACGGGTCGGGGCTAACTTTGAACCCTCGATCCTTAATTCTCCTGAAAATTTCGCAAGGTATACCGATCCGGTGAACATTGCTTTAAATCTTGGGATTTATGGGGTCGATCTGAATTATGTACGGATGTTTGACCAGGGAGCGGCTACCGCGAAATATTTTGGGATTATTCAAATTCTGGCTGATAAACTCGGTATTCCAAAAAGCACATTCGAAGATCTTCTTATGGATATGGATGAATATTTTCAAAATAAGGATTCATTGTCAAAAGTGGCCGGGGAGATATATACAATTGCAGATGAATACCTGAAAGAGCATGGAAATGATGCCTATGCGGCCCTCATTGTTACCGGAGGTTGGATTGAGGCATTGTATATTGCCACCAAAATATTTGAAGAAAATCCGGGAAACATGGAAATTATGGACAGGATTGCCGAACAGAAGTATTCCCTGAACTCCCTGATCTCTTTGCTCAGCAATTACCAGTCGGATATTAAAATTGCGGAATATATTCTCATGCTCAAGCAAATCCGGAAGGCCTTTTCCTCCTTTGAAATAGTATACGATACCCAAAACCTGAGTATTGATACTACCCAAAAGCTTATTAACGCCGCCGAATACCATTCAGGGATTTCAGCCGGAGTGGTTTATGAAATTGCCCTTCAAATCTCAAATATACGAACCGAGATTACGAATTAGGGTTTCTAAAAAAGGCTGATCCCATTTCTAACCAGGATAACATCTATAATTAATCCCAACAGGAAAAGGTACCCAAAGCGTTTGTTATAAACAAAGGCATTTGCTGAAAGATATAAAGGCCAAACGTTGGGGGGGAGATCAACAGGAGCTTCCTTCGGCCGGGGTTGCATAAATTTCTTTGAGGTTGAAATCAATTTCGGGATGGCAAAGAGTACGATGAGCATGGCAACTGACAGATACCCGGAAACTACCAGACCTATGGTCAACAAAAGTTGTAGAATCCACATACCTATAGTGGAGTACCTGGCCGACCGTTCTCCAATGATGACAGGTAGTGTGTGTACACCTCTGATTTTATCCTCTTCCAGCTTATCTGTGTGTTTACCAAAGAGTACCGATGTTGGTCCAAGGGCGTAGATAAGGCTGAAGAGGGCGACATCCCAGCTCCAGACTGACCCATTGGTCACATAATAAGTGCCGCCAATCATCAAAGGTCCCCAAACCAGAAGTACGGTGGGTTCCCCAAGACCAATATACTTCAGGGGGTAAGTATAGAAAAGCAGAAAGAACAATCCCGCTGAGGCAAGAAAGATCGTCAGTGGCCCCGAGTTGGCTATTAACAAGATGCCTGCAGCCATGGCGATAAGTAAAGTCACAATAATGAAGCGATAAAAGGCATTTTTTGTCATCAGACCATGCTCGAGCGGTTGAGGACCATACTGTGCCCGGTAATAGTTATCTTTATCGATACCTTTATTATGATCGACCAAATCATTAATAAGATTATTGGAGGCATGAGCAAAAATAAGCCCGAACATAGCCAGTAGAAAATTCACAAAAATAAAATTCCCATCCCGGTATGCAAGCATTCCGCCTACTGCTACCGATAAAGCCGTCATGACAAATACCGCCGACCGTGTGGCAATGAGCCATTTTGAAATGAGATCGTAGCTTTTCCATTCCTCAGAATTTATCCTTGGGATGGTTTTTAATGCCCTCAACCATGTATTTACATTTACCATATTTTTTGATTTAAGTTGTTAGTATGTCCAAGGCTTTGCCCCTGGGTTTAAAAAGGCCGGGCATTCAGCCAACGATCTTCCGCGTCTGTTCCCCTGAACCGGAGAATTCATCCCGAACTTTGCCTGGCTATTAAATGTTAGTTACTAAAACTTTAAAATAGCCGGAATGTTCATTTGTTTTGATTTCTTCTTTCAGGCTTTTTGCCCGGCGCTGGTTGTTTACTCCATGGTGGAAAATAGGTTACAGAAAGGTTTTTTGTTGTTTCAGGGATCAGGATTGGAATCAGCTGCCTTGACTAATATAAATGTAAAGTTGAACTTTTTTGGGATGCTGTTTGATCAAATCAACCTGATTAATACCGGTTGTTTAGTAAATTGTATTATTTTTGCGAATATTGATTAATCTCCTGACAATGAAAATGATATTTCGTACATTATTTTTCTTTGCCATAACAGGCTTGATCCTATCCTCCTGTATATCGCTGAAAGAAGTTTCCTATGTTCAATCCGAAAAATCACTTACCCCACAGGAGCTCAGTGAGCTTTATTTCATAGGAAAGGATGTGGACAACAAAATTAGGCCGGGTGATGAATTGTATATCCGGATATCCAGCGCAGATGAAGGCCAGACTGCCTTTAACCTGGAGACCCAGCGCCAGGTTTATGATCCTTCCCTCCTTTCCTATACAGTTGATGAAAACGGACAAATTAAATTGCCATACATCGGGAGAACAAGTATTGAAGATCTTACGTTAAGTCAGGCCTCCGATAGCATAGAGAACGGGCTTGCCCAGTATCTTTACTACCCCTCCGTATTTATAAAGTTTATCAACAATAAGGTCACGTTGCTCGGGGAAGTGAACGACCCCGGGGTTTATGTTTTTAACTATAAGAATATCAATATATTGCAAGCCATTGGATATGCCAGCGAAATTTCACCTTTCGGAAACAGAAAAAATGTTTTACTTATAAGGGAAGAGGGCGCTATTAAAACAAAGCACTATCTGGACCTCACAGATGACGATTTGCTGGAATCGGAATATTACCTGCTCAAATCAAATGATATCGTGTATGTTGAACCCCTTAAGCGGAAAAAATGGGGAATGGTTTCGGTACCTTACGATCTGATCCTCTCCATTATTTCGACTACGATAGTCATCCTGACCTTTGTCAATACCCAACCTAAATGATAAATGAACAACCCTTAACATTCGTGGTTCCTCCTTTTTTGAAAAGTTGGGATCAATAAAATAATTTTTTACCATGAAAGAGTCCGAAGATATTTTACGCATCAACATAGCAACCTTTTTTAGAGATGCGCTTAAGTTCTGGTGGCTGATCGGTTTGATTCTTACCATCACTTTCACCGGTGCTTATCTATACCTGAAGTATGCAGCCAGGACTTATAATGCGGATACAACCATCCTGATAAACATTGAAAAGGACAGGGGTTCCATGTCAAATCCTGACGACATGCTAAAGGTTTATCAGCTCATCGACAAGGATAAAAACTTCCAGAACGAACTTTTGTACCTGCAATCCACTCCACTTATCCTGGAGGTCATTGAGGATATGGACATGAAAACTTCCTCTTACCTGCAGGAGGATAATATCCCTAAAGAATTGACCTTCAGCCTGCGGGATCTTTATAAAGAATCCCCCTTTATTGTCCTCCCGGATGAAACCCATGTGCAGCCTTTGGGTGCCCTGTTTTATATCCAGGTCATCAATGAGGAGGAGTTTATTTTGGCAACTGAGCAACCGGAAACATGGGTTTACAATTACAGTACAAATACCTATTTGCCACGTGCCGTTAATTATTCTTTAAACGGGAGGTTTAAGTTTGGGGAAGTAATTGAAACGGAATATTCTTCTTTCCGCATCATTCTCAATTCCAATTATAACGCCGATTTATACCAGGGAAAAGACCTGTTTTTTCAGTTCAACGATTTACATGTACTGGCGGCTAACTTTCAGAGGCAATTAACAGTGGAATCTTCTGTTCTGGAATCCACCGTTGCCCAAATGACATTTAGAGCACCCAATATCACCATGGCGGTGGATTTTCTGGACGGCCTGGTGAACAAGTATATTAACAATAATTTAAATGAGAAAAACTATCTCGCCAATAAAACAATTGAGTATATAGAGCGGCAATTGAGCAATATTTCCGATTCCCTTTCAACCTCTGAACAACAGCTCCAAAACATCAGAAAGAGCTATAACGTGATGAATATCGATGAGAAAGCCGGAAATCTGTACAACCAGATTCAGGTGATGGAACAAAACAGGGATGAGGTAGATCGCAGATTAAATTACCTGGTCCAGATGGACAATTATTTTTCTTCCAATAAAAATTCTTCTAAAATTCTCGCCCCCTCCTCTATGGGGCTTAATGATCCGCTCCTTAACAATCTTATTCAAGAACTTACCACTTTAAACACCGAACGTTCCGGGTATATCAGCAACGAACAGACCATGAATCCCAGGGTAAAGACCCTTGACCGGAGCATTGAAAATCTCAAGGGGGTAATCGCCGAAAACCTCAAATTCAGTGTTCAGACGAATAGAAATGAGTTGGATGACCTGAATGCAAAATTGAGAAATCTAAAAGCGGAATTCAGCAGCCTCCCCAATACCCAACGTATGCTTTTAGGAATGGAGCGTAAATTCAACCTGACCGATGCGGTTTACACCTCCTTAATGGAAAAACGTATCCAGGCCCAGATTGCCAGAGCCTCCAACCTGCCCGATTGTGAAATCATCGAACCGGCGCATTATTCCTCAATCGCCTCTCCAAAAGCCTTGATAATGTATGCTATTGCCATGGTAGTTGGAGTTTTAATCCCCCTCATATTTATTCTTTTCCGAAGGGTTCTTACCGATAAAATCTATAATAAGGAGGAGATTAAACGTTATACTTCTCTTCCGGTAATAGGAATATTGCCAAAGAACAGCGGAAAGGCGCAGAATGTGATCATCAATAATCCAAAGACCCCGATATATGAAGCTTTTCAGTCGATGCGCTCCAACTTGCTTTACTATATGTACGGGGAAAGTCATAAGGTCATATTGGTTACCTCCTCTCTTCCCGGGGAAGGAAAATCATTTACTTCCCTTAACCTGGCCACCAGTTTTGCCTCCACGCACAGCAAGACCATCCTTGTTCAGTTTGACCTGAGAAAACAGACCGATATTTTTGAAGAACTCAATACGAAAGCGCTGGTTGGAATGAGCTCCTATCTGATAAACCGGGCAAGTCTGGACGAGGTAATCCTTCCCACGGGCATTCCGAACCTCGACATCATTCAACCGGGGCAGTTGCCGCCCAACCCGATTGAGTTGCTTTCGACCAAAAAGACCGGGGAAATGATTGCCCAGCTTAAGGACCTGTACGATTATGTCATTATTGACACCCCGCCTTACGGGCTGGTAACCGATTCCTTCCTTTTGATGAAATATGTGGATATTAAAATTTTCATTTCCCGCCTCGGGGTGATCACTAAAAAAGCTTTTTCCTCAAGTATGGAAGAGTTGCAATCAAAAAATATTGATAACCTGTACTTATTGTTAAATGAGGTATCAACGGGAAAAGTCGCCTATAACCAATATATATATGCAGGGAAGGCGAAAGAAGAAGGGCAAGGGTATTTTCAACATGAAAAAATAGCCTGTTCTGAAGGGCCGAATAGGCGCCCTGTTCGCCTCCTCCTTGTTCCAGTATTAAAGCGTTAACGTAAATAAGATAGGTAAGAGGCCTTTTAGACTGCCTCTTTTTTGAGGATTATGAAGCAGGACTTATTCAACATAAATATTGACGTGCTTTCCAGACAGGAGGTTTTCGAAGCCTGTCTCAAATTTCTAAAATCTGGGACAACCCACAGTATTTTTTTCCTCAACGCCCATTGCTATAATATAGCGTGTAAAAATTCAGCCTATTCTGAATCCCTCCAACATTCTGATTTGGTTTTAAACGATGGCACCGGTATAAATTTAGCCTCAAAATTTAAAGGAATTCGATTAAAGGAGAATTTGAACGGAACAGACTTAATCCCCGAGATTCTTGAATTATGTGCGCGGGAAGGGGAAAGGGTTTTTCTCCTGGGGGGTAAAGAGGGGATTGCGCAAATGGCTGCTAATAACTTGATCCCGGATATTCATCTTTCCGGGCATCGTTCAGGATATTTCAAGGAATCGGATGAGGAGGAAATAATCGAGGGCATAAACGGCTCGGGAGCTTCTGTGCTTATAATTGGAATGGGAGTTCCCCGTCAGGAGCTTTTCGTGGAAAGGAACAGAGCCCGATTTAAAAACATCAGAATCCTGATCGCCGGAGGAGCTATACTGGATTTTCTTTCCGGCAATGTCCCCAGAGCCCCACGATGGATGAGAAGGTATGGATTGGAGTGGGTTTACAGGTTTTACCTGGAGCCCCGAAGGATGTGGAAAAGATATTTACTGGGGAATATTCTCTTTTTCTACAACCTGTTACTTTCCCATAAACTGAATAAATCTAATTTTTAATGACTGTTTCAATTCTTAATTAGTAGCTAGGCTAAAGATGAACGATTCGGATAGGCTGACATATAGAGGCGATTTTCTTTCCAGTAAATTGTTGATAATAACCATCAGCATTTGTGCCATGACTTTATTCATGTTTAAATTCCTTGGCAAGGGCGAGAGGGTTCTTGAGCTTGCTGGTATTGGGATTATTTGGTTATCACTCGGCTTATTTTCTGTCTATTACAGCGGAGATGACAGAATAAACCGTCGCTTTGGCATTCATATTCTTGGACTCTTTATTTTGATGTTTGTCAGTGCCATTTCGGCCAGTTACTTCCATGGTCAATCGGTAAAACTGACCATTTATGAAATGAAAATATTGTATTATTATTCATTTTATTTCCTCCTGCATTATCTATCCCCACGGCCTGCATGGATAAAGGACTTCATTTACTGGCTCGCTATAATAGGGTCTGTATTGTATATTTTGCAGTACTTTGCCTATCCTGTACGTATTACCGAAGCCAAAATGTTTCTTGACAGGGGTACCCTGCGTATTAACCTGCCGGGCTCCGAATTCAGGCATCTCGCCTTTTATCTGTGCGTTATTGAGCTTTTCCGAAAAACCTCCTGGAAATACGGTTTTGGAGCCATCCTGTTTTTTGTAGTGGCCATCCTGTCGGCATATCGATCTGTCCTGGCAATGTATGTTCTTCTGCCAACAATATACCTTTTGTTAAACCGAAACGTCAAAAACAGACTTTTGATAATTATTCTGGGAGGTGTCATAATGATTTCGGGATATTTCGCCTTTCAAAGCATCCTCTTTGAAATGCAGGAATCAGCTGTCCGGGAAGGTACCCAGGGAGCTGAAAATATCCGGTACCGCTCAGCAGAATATTATATGAGGGACAGCAAGAAGAACCCGCTGGCCTTGATCATTGGCAATGGCCCGCCGAGCGGGCATTCGGCATTTGGAAATAAAATTTCAAAAATTTCTCTCTATTATGGTTACTATTTATCGGATATCGGTATTATCGGGACGATATATAAATATGGATTTATCTTTGCATTCATTATACTTATTCTTTTATTAAGGATCCTTACCTATAAATTCCCTCCAGATCAATTCTATTTTAAAATGTATGTATGGATGCAGGTATTTTTACTTTTCTCCACTTATCCCTTCTATGAGGACAAAGTGGGTATAATCATTTTAAGTTTTATTCTTTATACCATTGAACATGATCAGTTTGTGAAGGCAAAGGCTGGCTGAAACCGATAGTTACCAATTTTCGGAATAGATCAGCAAACCCCTTTATCATCAATTCTGTGGCAAAGTTAGATAAGGGTATTGTTTAAAGCCTGGGGGTTTACAGGTATCTTGAGATGAGATTCCCGGTTTATAAAGAGGCAGAAAGAATCAGCCGGATAGTTTAATTGCTTAAAACTATCCGGCAGCATTCCAGGTTATCGGGTTCTTACAACAAGCTTATTGCTCAGGGGATCTGCCCCATAAAACATCACTCTTACAACATATATACCATCCATCAGTTGATGGGGAATAATGATCGTTTCAGGATTATTGTTATATACTTCATCAAAGACAAGGGTACCGCCCATACTTATAATCACCACTCTCTTAACCGGTTTATGGCTAATGGCTGAGAAGTCAAGGTTCAACACATCTATTGAGGGATTGGGATACATGTTAAAGGTCCCGAAGGCAAAGGGGTTCTGAATACTCAGGTAGCCATTGCTTCCCGCAGCACCGGACTTTTTCCCTTGCGTTGGCTGGACAGGATTGGACGGTGAAGCAAGTTCACATGGGCCAATATCGGTTTTGGTTCCATAAGGAACCGAACAGTTCATCAGATCGGTTTTTAATCCCTCAATACTTATGCCTGCATCAATGCATGGCGAATTGGTGTCCAGCTGAAGATCATGATCGCTGAAGCCAATAATTTTTGGATCCAGATTCATTGAGTGGGGCTCCGCAAACAGGGTTTTGGAGGGATAATAGCAATTGTAGTCGGCTATAATCCTGGCCGAATTTCCGGTAATATTCCTGGTGTTCCGATAAAAAATATTGTTTTTAAGATCAATATCTTCACTCCAGGCCAAAACCGCTTCACCACAATCCTGGAACAGGTTATTGTAAATCTTTGATTGGGTATTCCCTCCGCCAAGGTAAGATGAAAGTTTTGTATTCTTGAAAACGTTATAGTACATGTCAATATTGGCCGTATGGTTCCAGAGTCCGTTCTGACAACCTGACAGGTGATTGTACCGATAGGTAAACTCATTTCCGATGCCAATGAATACCCCATGCTGATTTTCAGAACCCTTAAAATTGGAATGCTCTGCAATACCGGTATCAAAATGATCGGCAATCAGGCAAAACTTTCCACCGGTATAGGTTTTGTCAAGCACGCAATTTATTATTTCAAAATGACCAACATAGTCGAATTGGATGCAATCGCCTCCGGCATAACTTTGGTCCGGGTTGATATGGTATTTAAGATTTACCCGTTCGACGAGGGTGTTTTCAATAATTACCGTGTCGTTGGTGCGGTGGTACATACCATCATCCCAGGTATCTGTAACATGACAGTTCAGTATTAAAGCCTTTCCTGTTGTTTTACTGGCATTGATGCCCTTCTCGCCACCGGTTGTTTTGCAATTCTCAATAACCGGGTTTTTCGCTTCAATCATATCCAGCACACAACCGGCACTATTGTTTACATCCCTTTGGGGAGCCCGAAGGTCAAGATTCATTACCTTATTGTTCTCTCCCTTTACCACCAGGACTCGTGATCCTTTTGGTACTTCACTTTTTATTATGGGTCGTTCCCCGTTTCCGTAAGAACCGAACAGCACATTGTTGGCTGAAATGACGATGCAATTCGCAGTGGTAAGGGTGGAGGAACTTTTTAGGAGATAAGCGGTATGGTCTTCCCATTGAAAATCTGCGAGAGAATTAAAGGGTAGATTCAGGCTGCCATCCCGGGTCTGCCCGGTAAAAGAAGGATCAATATAATATGTTTTCATGTCAGGAAGGGGAATCCCTGGCTCTACCACCCTACCATGCGCTGAGAATTCAAGATAGGAATTCCATGCATTTTCGGAATTGGCATGTCCGATGAGTTTAATAAACCGGAATATGGTTCCCTTTTGACTCTCCGGGACATCGAAAATCTCGCACCCTTCTGAAAGGCCACAAGTACTGCTGTTTGTAAGCAGGGATACCCAATTGGTTTTGTCGGCAGAAGCCATTACCTCAAATTTACCCTGGCGGTAATGTCCATTGGAAAAAGCAATTTTAAAAAATGAAAGATTGGCGGGAGAGTTCAACTCTAATTCCAGCCAGCTATTGTCTCCTTCAGCAGACCATCTCGTGGAAAAATTATTATCCACTGCATTAGCGGGTGCATTCGGCTCCTGAAATGAGCTTGCTGTTGCCGATGATACCTGGAGGGTTTTCAGTTCCGGATTATAGGGCTTAACCAGGATATTGATTTCTGAGGAGGATTGGTTTGTCCCGTTGTCTAAGGTAAGCACAAAGCTTAAATTTTTGTCTGTTCCGGCATCGGGTGCAAGAAACATGGTTTTGGAGGAAGATGGGGATGATAACTGGATCCCATCGTTCGATTTCCAGGAGAAGGTAAAATTTTTCCCATTAGGATCAGTAGACTGAGAGGCATCCAGGGTTACGATCTTTCCTCCGAAAGCTTCTGCTGGAGAGGTATATTTGATAACCGGAGCAAGATTGACCGCTTTTCCGTAAACTTTCATTTCGGTAAAAGAATTCCAGGAATTTTCCGAATTGGAATGACCTACCAGTTTGAGGTATTTATAGGAAGAAGTCTTAAAAGGTTCAGGGATATCAAACACCTGACAGCCTTCACAGAGACCGGAAGTTTGGGCATGATCCAGAATTAAATCCCAGGTTTTATTATCGCCCGAGGCAAGCAGGTCGAAATAGCCGGTACGGAAACTGCCATGGAAGTAAGCGAGCTTTACGAAGGAGAGATTAGACAGGGCATCGAGTTCCACGGTTAGCCAGCTATTGTCTCCGTTTGCAGACCACCGGGTAACAGGGTTTCCATCAATGATACAGGCAGGGGAATTGGGTTCTTCATATTCGCTGCCTGCCGCTTTGGAGCAGGTTATCTGGCCAAGTTCGGGGTGATAAGGGGTTGCCTGCAGGACAATTTCTTTCGTCGTGTTCAGTTTTCCATCTGAAATATTTAAATTGAATGTAAGGTCGGTATTCTGAATCACGTCAGGTACGAGAAATTCAATTTTTGAGGCTTTTGGAGTTTTTATGTTTGCCCCTGATGTGGTAGTCCAGCTATAGCTAAGGGAGTCTTTTTCCGGGTCGTTTGACAGGGAGGCATCAATAAATGCTACCTTGCCACCGATGAGCCCGGAAGAGGCGGCATATTTTATCTGCGGGGGGTTATTCGTTGCCTGGGTACTACTCCCAAACTCATATGGACCAATATCGGGAGTATTTCCATAGGGGACACTATTTTTTAGTACATCCCGGATCAGGCCGGCAGAGGCAATGCCCTTATCAATGCAGGGAGAACCAGCTGCAAGTTGAAAATTTCCATTGGAAGGAGAAATGAATTTAGGGTCTGAGGTAAAGGAATGAACCTCACTTTTGTCGGGATTCCCCGGAAAGTAACAATTGTAGTCGGCAGAAATTTTAGAAAAATTACCGATGATATTTTTCACATTGTTGCTAAATATATTATTGTTTACTTTCATCTGTTCATTATACCCACGAACTGCCTCACCGCAGGAAACAAAGAGATTATTGTACACAACCGAGCTGAGCTGGCTCTCCCCATAATAAGCAGCCAGGGCGGTATTTTTAAATATATTATAATAGATTTCTGTTTTCATGGTCTTATTCCATACCCCATATTGACAACCGGATAAGGTATTGTAGCGGTAACTAAAAAAATTTCCAATCCCAAGGTAGACACCATGTTGATCAGAAACTCCAATGAGAGTGGATCCTTCCGTTATTCCGGTATCAAAATGGTCAGCAATGAGGCAAAATTTTCCTCCTGTGAAACTTTTGTCCAGGGTACAATTCCGGATTTCGAAATGTGTAACGTAGTCAAATTGGATACAGTCACCTCCTGCATAGGTTTGTGCAGGGTTAATATGGTATTTAAGGTTTACCCTTTCCACCCTGGTATTTTCGATAATAACGGTATCATTTGTCCGGTGATACATACCATCATCCCATGTATCTGTTACATGGCAATTGAGGATTTTGGCTGTGCCTGTAGTCTTACTGGCATTTATCCCCTTATATCCGCCGGTTGTTTTTACATTATCCAAAACCGGACTTCTGGCCCCGATCATGTCAACCACGGTTCCGGCGGTATTATCCACATCCCTCTTTGGAGCTCTGATATCAAGATTCATCACCTTGACGTAGGCCCCACGGATAACCAGGGTACGGGTATCTTTTGGCACTGAGCTTTGTATGATCGGCCGCTGACCTGAACCATAGGAACCCAGGACAACATTATCCGCCGCAATGGTTATACAACCCGAAGTGGGAAGAACAGTGGAAGATTTAATTAAATACATTGATCCATTTTCCCACTGAAAATCAGTGAGGGAATTAAATGGACTGCTTACAGAGCCGTTTCGGGTAGCCCCGCTAAAGCCAGGGTCAATGTAATAGGTTTTCTGGCTGAAGGAAAGTGTAAAGATGAAGAGAAAAAGGATTAAAAGGTTGGATTTTTTAAAATAAGGAAGATGGAGAACACATGGAAGGTTCTCCTGTAGAGTAACGGGTTTATTCAACATTTGACGAATGATTATAAAAGGTTTACGAATGACCATTATTGTTACATGAAATAACTTATAATGGTGACGAGGAGAATACAAAATCTTTGCCTTTTACGAAATTCTGCAAATGAAAATTTTAATGATCAGGGAGACAACAAAATAACCACAATGAAGGGGCAGGGAATTGTCCATAAGGATCAACGATTATTCCCAAATTGAAAGAAGTATTTTCATTTTGAATAATCCATCTGCCCAAAATAAATTCCTGGAAGAAAAGAAAATCCATTAAATCTAACTCCTGATAAAACCCTTTCGGGATGGAGCCACCATAATATTTTACCCAAAATGAATCCCTGGCGGGATGAATCACCAGGGAATATCATGACAATGGCTTCGTAGGCATTAAAATGGGTAGAAAATGGTTCCCATCACCTGCGCACAAGAATTTTTTCTGTCGATTGGCTTTTATCGGAAAATTGAACCTGAAGAAGGTAAACACCATCGGCCAGATCATGATTAATATGAAGTTCGCCAGTTGTTATCGAGAAGTCCTTCTTAAAGACAGCTTTTCCATTCATCGAGTATACGATGACACTTTGAACATTTTTTTCAAGTTCATCGGGAAAGTACAGATTAAATTCTCCGTTCGAAGGGTTGGGATAGACAGAGAAGCTATTTTTCAGCAAACTATTATCAATATCATTAGGTTTTTCTTCATTGGAAACCTCTCCGAATATAAGAATCTCGGCTATTGAATTCCAGCTATTCTCCGAATTGTTGTGCCCGGTTACCCTGAGAAATTTATAATCATTGTATTTAAGGTTTTCCGGTATATCGAATACCTCTTTATCTTCCGAAAACCCACAGGTAGATGCTTTTTGGAGAATGGGTTCCCAGTTGACCTTATCCATTGAACCACAGAGATCAAAATAACCCTTCCGATGGCTTCCCCCGTAATAAGCAATCTTAAGATGGGAAAGATGAGCCTTCCCGTTGAGTTCAACCTTCAGCCAATTATTATCCCCTTCTGCGGACCAGCGGGTTTGAATGTTATTGTCCACCGCGTTTTTGGGAATGTTTAGATTATCATAGGCGCTTGCTTCCACTGCCGGGATGTTTATCCGGCTGATTTCAGGTTTATAGGGTCTGACTTCGATAGAAAAATCGGTGCTCTGTGAAGTTTTTCCATCGTTTAGGGTAAGGCGGAAGCTTATGGTTTCAGTGGATGCCTTATCAGGTGCAAGAAAACTTACTCGGGTCTGGTTATTCCCCGAAAGTTGTATTTGATTTTTACTCTCCCATAAATATATTAGCTGATCATTATCCTGATCGCTTGATCCACTGGCATCCAGCGTGATCACTTTACCTCCGTAAACTGATTTATCATATTTAAGGTTAATAACAGGAGCATGATTGGGCGAAGGACTTGAGGCGGGGCTTTCGCCGAATTCGAAAGGGCCAATCTCTGCAGTACTCCCGCATGGAACGGAAATACTGGCGCGGTCGGCTGATAACCCTGGAATAATTTTACCCTTCTCGATACAGGGTGAAGCTGATTTTAGGGCATAATCATTAGATGCCGGATTATTAAAAAGCGGATCAGCTGAAATAGAATGTGCTTCCGTACTGTTTGCTTTGGAGGGGTAATAGCAATTGAAATCCGCCTCAAGCAAGGAACGGTTGCCGTCAAAATCTTTCCCGTTTTTATAAAAAATGTTATTGTACAATTTGATATTCTCACTCCATGCCTTAATTCCCGTGGCACACTCAATAAAAAGATTATTGTATAGTTTGCTGGTCGTCTTGTCCGCCCCACTATAGGCTTCCTGCCCTGTTTTTTTGAAGATATTGTAATAGGCATCGACATTGGCTGTTTTGTTCCAAAGCCCGATTTGTCCCCCGGTAAGGAAATTATCGCGGTAGGTCAGTGCATTACCAATTCCAATATATACGCCATTTTGCTGAGAGCCGCCGGTCATTGTGGTGGACTCAATTATTCCGGTATCAAAATGATCTGCAATAATAAAAAACTTGCCCCCGGTATAGGTTTTATCAATCGTGCAATTCCTGATTTCAAAATGGGTCAGGTAATCAAACTGGATTCCGTCTCCTCCGGCATAGGTCTGATCAGGATTGATATGGAATTTCATGTTTACCCTTTCAACATGCGTATTTTCAATAATAATGGTCTCATTTTCCCGGTTGTACATACCATCGTCCCAGGTATCGGTGATAAAACAATTGAGTACCCTGGCAGTACCGGTTGTCTTACTGATATTGATGCCTCTGATTCCCCCCGTAGATTTGCAATTTTCCAATGTTGGATTCTTAGACCCTATCATATCAATAACAGCGCCCGCACTTTTTTCAGGAGTGTTTTCCTTTGCTTTCACATCAAGGTTCATAACCCTGTTATTTGATCCCCTGATTACCAACACTCTGTTTCCTGAGGGATCATTACTCTGTATTACAGGACGGTCTCCTGTGCCGTATGAGCCCAACGTGAGATTGTCGCCGGTAAGCTCTATAGTTGAAGTTGTTTGAGTGCTTGTTGAACATTTTAAAAGATAGGTGGAACCATTCTCCCATTTAAAATCGCTGAAGGAATTGTAAGGATTTTGAAGAGTGCCGTTTTGGGTGTTGCCGGTATAGGTGGGGTCTATATAATATGTCTTTTGACTATGAGCAGCAATAAAAACAAATAAGAACAATGTTATCGAACCAAACTTTAGGATGCTTTGCGAAAACTTCTTCTTTAATGCTCTTCTTGCGTAAAGGTTCGATTCATCATGCGAAAATTGACGAACGATCATAATTTGTTGATTAGGTTACAATATGAATGGGTAAAAATCAATAATTCGATTGCCAAGCCCATCAATTTTCACACCTTATTTTGTAAAAAATGGTTAAAATTTTCAACTATCAGTATTTCAATATAATAATAGTATATCTACACCGGGTAGAGGAGGTTTTTTGGAGAATATTTTCTCAGAATGGTATTCAAATTCTCAATTTGATACAAATAAGCAGGGGTTGAATTTAAGACTTAAAAGTCCGATTATTTGTGACGAACTGCATATATTTATTGATGAAAAAATAAATGATCCATTGAAAGATCCTTAATAAATCTCCCCCCTGAGCTGAAATTTCGAGAAAAATTATCCAAATGGATGATTAAAACGCCTACATAAGCATCCGTTTCTAATCTAAAATAATTCTAAATAAGCTTATCCCATTTCCGAAAACAGGTGATAATCCTTTGCTTTTAATATCTTAGGTTTTCTTTTAGAAGAACTAGTCACCTTTTATGGAGATGAAAAATCTTAATTTAAATTTTAATTCCTATCCCGGAAATTTAAAAAATTTACCATTGATCATTTCGTTTATTTTGTCTTTCTCTTTTCTTCTTATCGCTTCGAAATCATCTCCCCTCTATCCATTTAACGATTGGAGCGACGCCAATGCATCTTTTACAATGGGAAAAGCAATGATGGAAGGGAAGATTTTGTATAAAGATATTTTCAATCAAAAAGGGTCATTTTATTACCTTATCCATGGTATCGCATATTTAATTTCCCCGCGTTCTTTTTTTGGGGTTTTCTTATTTGAGACGGCATTTTTTACAGTGTTTCTTTATTATGGGTTCAGGATTTCAAGATTGGTCATGGGCATTAATTCTTCCCTGGCCCTTCTTCCTTTTTTAGCTTATATCGTTCTCAACATGAAAAGTTTTTCTCATGGGGACAGTGCTGAAGAATACGGTGCCGCTTTTCTTATGGTGAGTCTTTTTTATCTTTTCGCTTACTTATATCATTACGAATCCGCCAATCTCAGACCAAATCTTCTTTTTGTTAATGGTATTATTGCCGGATGTGTCTTATGGATAAAATTCTCCATGTTGGGATTTTGGTTAGGATGGATTTTCATAATTTTTTTAGGTGAATTCATAAAAGGCGAGTATCGTAATTCAATTAGAAATTGTTGTTGGTTTTTAGCCGGAATTTTACTGGCTACAATACCGTGGATTTTATATTTTGGATTCAATCACGCAATAGAGGATTGGATCGAATCCTACTTCCTTATTAATCTGAAATATTACAATAAGATGCCGAATAATGATGGTAATCTTTTTGAGCTTCCCGGTACTTTGAAAAACCTGCTCATTCAAAACATGCTTTTCACGATAATATCATCCATAGGGTTGATTTCTTTAATTTTTCGTCTTAAAATCACTAAAAATAAGTTAAAGGCCCTTGCTATAATTTTTCCTTTCTTTGTATTATTATTTTCGGTATTTGGGGGAGGACGAAAGTATCCCTATTACCTTTATATATTCTCTCCTTTTTGTGTTTTTGGCTTGATTTTCCTGATTAAATATTTCCAAAAATATTTGAAATTAATAAAGCTTAAAACTATTTACCTCACCACTGGAATTATAACAGCGTTTTTTATGTTGCTGACCTTCTTATATAATCAAAATACCTATTTAATTGCAAAAGATAAAAATGATCTGATGCAGTTTTCATTCTTGCAAAAGATAAATGATAAGCCGGATATAAGCCTTTTTAATCTGGGAATCCTGGATCAAGGTCTAAATACGACAACCGGTATCGTCCCAAATGTCAGGTTTTTTCAACTCCAGAATATTCCAGTCGATAATTTTCCTTTGAATATAGAAGAACAAATTTCGTATCTTAAAGAGAAAAAGTCGGATTATATTTTGACTACCAGGGAATGTGCCCAATATCGACTTTTTATACCTTTGCTGAATGAAAACTATCATCTCATAGCCCAACAATTGCAGAGTTATGAAGATTCTGCATATAATTTTGAACTATATAAGGCCAATCCTTAGTTTTGACACAGGTCTGGAATTGAAGGAAAAAAATTGCCATAAAAAAGTCAGAGTATTTTCCATGTTTTTATAAACATTTGACGATAAAAGTATGTTAAAGGGTATAGGAATTCAGTAAGTATCCTTAATTTAAAAGAATGTTCTCAACAATCTTTTCTTATAACCATTATTCTATCCTTTCCATTTTATGAAAAAGTACATTATTGTTTCTCCTGTCCGTAACGAGGAGGAATTTATTGAGATCACCATTCAATCTGTGATAAACCAGACAATTTTACCGGTTGAATACATAATTGTGAACGATGGATCCACAGACAATACCCCTCAGATTATAGGAAAATACCTTGACAAATACCCATGGATCAAGCTGGTAAACCGGCCCAAAGGGGAACACAGACCGGGTGGCGGGGTTGTAGAGGCTTTTTACAGTGGATTTGATATCATCAAAAACAAGGACTGGGATTTTGTGATCAAGCTTGATGGAGATTTAAAATTTGATCCTGATTATTTTGAATACCAACTTAATAAATTCAGTGAAAATCCCCGTTTGGGAATTACCAGCGGAAAGACCTATCAACCCAAAGGCGACCGGCTGATACTCGATAAGATGCCGGACGATCATACACGGGGCCCGGCAAAAATGTACAAAAGGGAATGCTGGGATGAAATGGGCGGCCTGCCAAAAGTGCTTGGCTGGGATACGCTTGACGAACTTAAAGCGCAGGTATTGGGCTGGAAAACAAGATCCTTTCCCGACCTGAAACTAATTCATTACAAGCCCATCGGTTTTAAACAGAAAAAAATCGTACCCCGGGAATTAAAAGCAGGGGAACGCCAGCATTACCTTGGTTATCATCCACTGTTTGCATTGTCCAGGGGCATTTACAGGATGACGCAGAAGCCCTATTTAGTCGCCGGTCTGTTAAACCTGTATGGTTTTATCAGAGCCGAGATTAAAGGCACTGATCAGGTTACGGATAAAAATATAATCCGGCATCTGCGCAAGAAGCAATTGGAAAGACTGACATTGAAGCGAAAATTAATAGGGTAACATTAAGAGAATAATTGTGAAAATCCTGCATGTTGTACGTCAGTTTTACCCAATGATCGGAGGATTGGAAAATTATGTCCTCCATTTGTCTTCCCACCAGATAAAACAAGGGCATGAGGTAGGGATCGCCACGCTCAACAGGAATTTCCTGACGGGAGAAAGATTACCAAAAAAAGGAGAGCTTGTCACGGGCCAAAAAATAATCCGGGTTCCCTACGGGGGAATTAAAAAATATCCTTTAGCTCCCAAAATACTGAAACTTGTAAAAAACTATGATGTAGTGCATGTTCACGCGATTGATTTTTTTGCTGATTTTTTAGCATTTACGCGGGTCATCCACAAGAAAAGGCTTATCCTAACCACCCACGGGGGCTTCTTTCATTCAAACTGGGGAACCAATTTTAAAAAACTCTACTTTAAAACAATCACCAGGCAATCGCTCAAGGCCTATGATAAAGTTATTGGATGCAGTACCAATGATATTGAATTATTTAAAGAGATATTCCCTGGGATCCTCCTGATTGAAAACGGGGTTGAGGTAATGCCCTATATTGAGACACCCAAAAAAAGAATACGAGGGGAACTAACCAGTTTGGGAAGAATTGACGATCATAAACGAATTGACCTGTTGATTGAAGTGGCAGCCTTGTTGAAAGAAAAGAATTACAACATCCATCTAAACATTGTTGGCCCTGATTGGAAAAAGCTGATTCCCGGTTTAAAAGAAAAGGCAAGGGTGAAAGGGATTGCGGGGCAGGTAACTTTCACCGGTCCGGTAAGTGAATTCAAAATAAGGGAAATCCTAAGCGAAACAGATGTGTTTTTATCGGCCTCGGAATACGAAGGCTTTGGCATTTCAGCCCTGGAAGCCATGGCATCGGGTACTGTTTGCGTATTGAATAATATTCCCAGTTTCAATAGACTTCTGAATGGAAAACCCTTTGGAAAAATATGCAATTTCAGAGAGCCTGAGGAAGCTGCTAACATTATTTCCGGATTTCTGGATATCAAAACCAATCAGTACAATAACCTGAGTGAAGAGGCAAAGAATTTCTCGCGGGAGTTTGACTGGAACAAGGTCTCCTTAACGGTAACTTCTCTCTATGAGAGCTGATCAGGTTAAAACCTTCCGGAGAAAACTAAAATAATTTTTTATGATGATGGAAGATCGATTAAAAATTGGGATTCTTAGCAGCAGGGATTCTTCAAGCAAACTCGAATGGTCGGGGTCTATGTATTATATGTCGCAGGCTCTTGAGAGAAACGTGGGCGAGGTTATTCACCTGGGACCCTATAAACCTGTTTATCTTCTGTATTTTTTGAAGATCGTGAATAGGATGTGCCTTTTCTTCACCGGAAAAAAATACAATTTTGCCCATAGTAAAATACTGTCCCGGCAATATGGACGTGCCTTCAGAAGAATAATCCGTAAAAAAAAACCTGACCTGATCCTGGCCATTGCCTCCGTACCTGAGCTGGCATATCTTGATATTTCATTGCCCCTTTTCGCTTTGGACGACATTTCTTTCACTTTACTGGTGGAGAATTATCCCAATTACAGGAATATGTTGAGATGCTCCCAAAGAGAAGGTGAAAGGATTACAAACCGTGCTTATCAACATTCCCGGGGCATCATATTTTCATCTGATTGGGCAAGGGATTCCGCCATTAAAAATTACAATCTCCACCCTGATAAGGTGCATATTATTTCCTTCGGAGCCAATCTGGACCGGATTCCGGGACGGAAAGATGCTTTGGCCAGGAATGAACGGGATGTTTGCAAGTTGCTTTTTCTTGGTACAGATTGGATTAGGAAAGGTGGTGATATCGCCTTTAATACCCTGAAAGAACTAAGTGGGCAGGGGTTCAAAGCTGAATTGACGGTTTGCGGATGTGTCCCTCCAGCCGGTCTCACTCACCCTGATATGAAGATTATCCCCTTCCTCAATAAAAATAACCCGGACGATTTTAAAATTCTTTATGAACTCCTGCTGGAAACTCATTTTTTAGTTGTCCCCACGCGAAACGATTGTACACCCATTGTTTTTTGTGAAGCAAATGCATTTGGGATTCCGGTTATCTCCACTGATGTGGGGGGGGTTTCTTCTGTGATCAGCAATGATCGAAATGGGTTTCTCCTTGATATAAATGAGGGTCCCGCAGAGTATGCCAGTCTCATTGTAGGCTATTTCAAGGATAGGGAGAAATACCTGAAACTGGTTCAAAACAGTCGGGAGGAGTTTGAAAAACGGCTTAACTGGGATATATGGTCTTTAAGGGTAAAAGAAATATTTAATCGGGCGGGTATCCCTTAATGTTTTCCCAATAACTTAGACTTCATTCTGAAAAGGAAATAAAAAGGTCTGGCCAGAAAACTGTCCCCGAGGTATCGGGATATATCATTTTTCGTGATGAGAGAAAGGGCTATGTAGAGTATCAGGCTGATTAGCGGGATAAGGATTGTTAACGCGATGAGAAGAACCAGTGGTGAATCAATTGAATAATTAATAAGATAACCCGCGGCCGAGATACACCCAATGTATATAAAAAGTTTCAGGAGTTGTCCGGGATTTTCGAAGATAGCCTTGTCCCAAAACCTGTATTGGTAAGTTATGCAAAAGATAATATTTGCTATGGCCATTAAACTCAGGGCAAGGAAAACAGCATTATAATCAAGCATTCCTTTCATTCCAAATACTACACCAATGTAAATGATATTTCCCATAATGCCATTAAAAAGAAGGACAAGGGGATGGTCGACGCTTATATAATTAAAAAATGCGTTGAACATGATGGTGCCTATAAGTGAGGAGACCACCACGAAAATAATATTCAGGGAAATGATGTTAATATTTTCACCGATCCATAATGTTACCAGTGAATGGGCACCAAAAATCACCATAATAGAGACAGGAAGGATCACGAGGGCGGTCTTTTCCTGAAAATCGATAGCAATCCGGGCTTTTTCCCGCCTGTCCGTGATCGAGGAAAACAGTTGGAAGAGAGGCCATAATGCTCCCTGGGTTATTCGGGCAAGCTGATTCCGTATCCGTATACCGATGTCGAGAAACCCTACATAGCTGGAACCAAAAAAGTTAGCGACCAGCACTTTAATAAGGGGTTCCCCAAATAATCCCATCAATCCTGAGGAATATACCTTCAACCCATATGAAAGCTGCTTTTTCACGGACTTTTTATATAATTTAAATAATCCGCGCAATTGGAATTTTCCCCACATTTTCAGGGCCATAAACATAATCAGCAGGAACCAGATAAGGGCTGCCAGAAATGCCATCACTCCTATGGCCTCTATTCCCTTTCCAAGGAACAGGACCAGCAGCATTAAAGACCAGTAACAAACGCTGTAAACCAACTGGAGGATACTTACCTTATAAATAAATTTCTGTGATTCCAACATCGCAGAAAATGTGAGACCAATGAACAATAGCATATTGGAAAGGACCAGGAAGTTATACAGGCTTTTGCTTTCATTAAGGTATTGAGGGTCAATGTTGAGTATATCCAATAAGACGAAATTATTAAAGAACAGCATGAGGGCTGAAATGGGCAGGATAATGATTATCATACCAGCCAGCCCTACCACGATATCAATGGAAGATTCTTTCGTTTTACCCTGAAGCGATAAATACTTGATCAGGGCAATATGGAACCCAATATTGGCAATCCGGGTTAAATCGCCTATCACGCTAACTGTAGCAAAGATCCCGTAAGATTCCGTTCCCAGTTTGGAGATAAAGACAGGAATGGTGAAAAAGGTGAGAACGGCGACCAGTAATTTTTGAAAAACTCCGGTCAGGGAATTTTTCTTAAATAATTGTTTATCGTCCACGTTTAAAGACATAGTATTCTCATTAAATCAACTTTTCCAGAACATTGTAATGTTCGGTCGCGGATTTTCTCCAGCTAAAATTGCTTAGTTTAGAGCTCCCTTTATCAATAAAGGTCTTTCGCAGAGTTGGTTCCATCAGTTTATCGATCCCCTGGGCAATCGAATCAACCGAATTGGGATCAACCAATAGTGCCGATTGGCTGAACAATTCTTCGAGGGAGGATCCAAAAGAGGTGAGCACGGGGGCTCCCGAAGCCATTGCTTCCAGGACAGGTATTCCGAATCCCTCATAAATAGATGGAAAGGCGAAAAACAGACAATTTTGATATAATATTTTTAATTCTTCCTGTGAAACATACCCCGTAAGGACGACAAGCTTCTCCTCAACGAGTGGTTTTATCTTTTCAAAGAGCCTGTCATGCATCCATCCGGTCTTCCCGGCAAGCACCAAAGGAATTCGTTCCTTTTTCGCGTTACTCATCAAATAGGCATCAATCAGCCTGTCCAGGTTCTTTCTTGGTTCGAGGGTGCCAAGAAAGAGAATAAACGCAGAGGTGAGTCCCAATTTTTCGAGGTACCTGTTCCTCACTTCTTTGTCGACTGGTATCAGGAAATCCTGGTTAAAACCATTGTAAACCACCGTGACCCGATCTTCATTTACATGATAAAAATGACAAAAATCCTTTTTTGTGGTCTCAGAAACGGCAATGAAATGATGGGCATTTACCAGGGAGGATCGTATCATTTCATCAAAATAATCGATCTGTTTACGTGTCACGATATTATCAATAAGGATGAAAGCCAGATCGTGGATCGTGGCTGCGGAGGGAATTTTCAAGCCGGCCGGTACATAGAACCTCGGGCCCCAAAATACCTCTGCATCAGACCTGTTTGCCATAAAAGAGAGGGCCGTCTTTTCCCAAATTTTTTCTAATTTCCACCGGTAGAATGGAAAACTTATATTCTTAGCCTTTATCCTTGAATTTTCTTTAAGTTCAGTATTTTTCAGGGAAGATTTCAAAAATAAACGGGATTCACAGGGTAAGTTATTGGTAATTTCATGGGCGTAAATACTTATACCCGCTTTTTTCCGCGTTTCAACCGCTCGTCCATCAATGCCTATGATCATGATTTATTGAGATTTGAATTCCTGCGACTTTTAAAATCTCTGCGAAGGTACGCATTTCCTGTAAAAGTAGGACAATCGGCAATTAATTCAAACCATTTGTATAGCCTTTCGTAACATCCTATGCAATAGGATCAAAAATTTCATGTTTATTTAGTGTTTAATTTCCAAATTGTAAACAAATGACGATCTTTGGAAGGGCGGGGTTTAATTCAACAAATATTTCATTGATTATGAACAGTATCCTTGCTTTCATCCTATTGATTCATACCGGTTGCGGGAAAGAATTTCTCCCTTTGGCTACCGACGACCCGACAACCGTCGTAATGGGAACAAATACCGGCATCCTGAAGGAGCTCCTTTGGGATCCTTCAGATAGCGCGATTCATATCGATCCGGGGTATAGCGCAGACTCCGTAAGAGACGGATCGGTTCTCCATCCTTTCAGATCCTTTTCCGAGGTGAAGTGGATAGCCGGGAAGGTATATGCCTTAAAACGGGGGAGCACTATTCATGCCCCTACCATTATGCTCGCGGCCGACCATGTTACCCTCGCCTCCTATGGAGAAGGGGAACGACCGGTAATCATCTCTTCCAGCGATGCCCATGCGGTTTCAACAGATTGGAATGGAGGAATCGGGATAACCATTCGGGATATAGAGGTATATGCCCCGAACGCCCAGAGCTGCGTAATTTTCAGGGACAACAGTAAAAATGTCAAACTTCTGAATGCCAGACTACATGGTGCAGTCTGGGGATTACGGGCATTAAATCACGTCGATGGGATTTATGTTTACAATACCGAAATATTTGACACAAAGGATGATGGAATGTTCATCAAGAATTCCGTTAATATTGATATCCACCGCTGTTACATCCATCATGTAAATCAGAACTGGCAACCTCCGGACACTCCTGAAACCAAGGCTGCCGGGGATGGAATTCAATTCTCCGGGTGTAACCATTGGCGGGTACGGCAGAATAAAATCGACCGAAGTGATACCGGGAATAAATTCTGTTTTATTTCCAATAATCCTGGTCAGGATGACGGTATATTCGAGTACAATGAACTCACAGGACCCATGGTTAATGGTTTTTCAATTTACATTGGGGATGGTAAAAATATTATCATCAGGTATAACGATCTAACCGGTTCCAATTCTCCAATTTATTCCCATGCAACGGGACTTAAAATTTATTACAATATATTCAGGGAAATGAACGGTCCCCTTTTCGTCAGTGGGTCGGCTGAGGTTTACAATAATCTTTTTTACCACTGCAGGATGGGGGTCGAAGGAGGAACGATTGTAGCAAAGAACAATATTTTTGATCTTGGGTCGGTAGAAAGAACGGTCTTCAAGGTTAAACAGCTCAGCGAAAGCAATAATTTGTTCGTAGTTGGAAAGGCTACAAAAAATTCCATCACTGGTGATCCAAAGTACCTTGATGCAGCCGAAGGCGATTTTCGGATAGGTTCCGATTCAGATTGTGTGGATAACGGAGTTAAACTGGGATTTTTAATAGACCTGGAGGGGAAAAGTGTCCCGATGGGATCAGCCCCCGATATTGGCCCTTTCGAGTATTCTCCCGGACTTTAGCACAGAGAGGCAGGGGAATGAAAATCTTCCGGTGAGGCGATCTCCTTCATGATGATTTCAGGATCGAATGGGAGGGAAATGCTCATGTAATAATCCTCCAACTGATAGGAATGGATATAATACCTCTCACAGAGGGGTTTATCATTCCTTTCGATGATAATGGTGTTTGCTCCATCGATAACCTGAATTTTGGTCAAATCCTCGCTTATCCCGGTTCCGATAGATTTTAGGAAAGCCTCCTTCCGCGTCCAGCAGAGATAAAACCGTGGGAGGGATTGCTGCTCATTTTCAAGAATGAATGCTGCTTCCGGATGGCTAAAATAATTTTTAATAATTGTATAAAATTCAGCGTTTTTCTTTATTTTTTCGACATCCAGGCCTGTGAAGGCGCTTTCGGAAATGGCAATGGCGAACAAATCTCCTGAATGGGCAACATTAAAATGCAGATCGCTCCCTCTTACAAAAGGTTTTTCATTGGCGGTGTAGGAAATTTCGATGGTTTGGGGTTTACATCCCAGATTGGAGGCCAGATGGATCCTTACAAAGGCCCGTGCGGAAATAAAATTTAGTCTGTCCTGCTCAAAATGGAATCTTTTTGCCCGTTTTACCTCTTCAGGGCTTAAGAATGATTCCAGGTTTAAGATTCCCTCCTTTTCGATTCCCGAAGAATAGCCATAGTATATCCATGCTTTGGGCTTGCCTTCCGGGTTAATCTCATTGGTTGGAAAAGAAAGTGTACGGCAATAAACCAGGCATGATTGCGGCATATTTGATAAGGTCAATTGGTTAGCGTGGGATCCGGGACATCGTCTTTTTCGGTCTTCCGGATCCAATCTGCTATAATTGTTTTAAGTGATTCTACACTTTCTTCAATCTTTTTAATCGTATCATGATTTCCTTTGATGGTCACCAGTTTTATGGAATCACAATATTTGTCCCAGCTTAAATATTTTTGAGGAGATTTGTTTTCAGAAGCCCGAAACAAAAGTATATTTCCCTTAAAAGCTCGTGAAGGTTTATAATTCTTCATGCTGTCATGATATTTTCCTGCGATATATTTATTCCGGTATTTATCGGGCAGCGGTTTCTCAAAGAGATGATAGGTTGCAAAATACCACTTCCAGGAATCATAATATATCTTTAACCAGGCCTTTTTTGGTACAGAGAAAATTTTCCTGAAGCGGTTTTTTACAGCAGGGATTTCGGAAGGTTTGTTTTGGCTGTTGCTGACACTGCAATCGATAAGAATGAGTTTTAATACTTCATATCCCCTTCTTTGAAGTTCTACGGCAATTTCAAATGCGAGGATACCTCCGAATGAGAATCCTCCCAAAAGATAGGGACCCTTTGGATCCACGATCAGCATTTGGTTAATATAGTCCTCGACATATTCCCCTATTTTCTTAAACTTATTCTTTTTGCCATCGGAACCATAATGAAAAAACCCATAAAAGGGCTGGTCCTTCCCAAAATGGTCACTCAGGTAATAATTGGTCTGATCACCATGGACCAAAAAAAATGTTGGTTTTGAACCTTCTGGATTAATGGGCATGAGATTATGGCACTCTTCCGGCCAATAATGTTTAATAAGCTTAGGCTTATACTCTTTTAGCTTCGAGATAACATCCTTGTCCACAGCATTTTCCGGGCCTGTGTATTTGAGTTTCCCCCCGTAAAAGGATACGTTAATTTCCTTTTGTTTTAATTCAACCAAAAAATCGCTAAACATTTTATCAACCTTTAACTTAAACTCCGCGGCGAATTTACAACTTTTAATATTTCTTTCCTACTTATTTCCCCCCGGTAATACCGGTTGGGAAACACCTTCTTTAAATCTCTCCTTCAATTAGTTTGACCTCTTTCGAATCTTTACCGCTTTTAGTTTCCTTTTCCATGGATTTAATTTTTGCCAGTTCGATATTCTCGGCAAGATCTTTAATCCTTGGGCTGTCGAAGAAAATCCGCAGATTAAGTTTTATATTAAAAGCCGCCTCAATCCGGGCAATGATCGAAATGGCCGAGAGGGAATTCCCGCCGATGGTAAAATAGTTATCATTGATCCCGAAATTATTCGATTTAAGTATCTCTGACCAAATATCGAAAAGCTTCTGTTCCACAGAGGTAAGGCTTGTAGTCTCTCTTTTTTTAGGCTGTAACTCTTCAGGATTGAATGAGAGGGCTTTTTTATCGATTTTCCCGTTGATATTCCTCGGGAAGCCGTGCATGATCTTAAAGGCGGAAGGGAGCATGTAAACAGGCAGTTTTTCCTTGATTGTTGAGGTAATTTGCTTTAAATCCATGCTGAAGTCTGGCTCGGTATTCAAAAATGCAATGAGACGGACATCCCCTTCATTGATTTTATAGGCCTTGACGACCGATTCGACGACCCCCTCAAGGGAACGGAGTACGGCCTCTATTTCTTCCAGTTCGACCCTGAATCCCCTTATTTTAAGCTGGTTATCTACCCTGCCATGGAATTCAATATTCCCGTCGGGAAGCCAACGCCCCATATCGCCCGATTTATAAAGCCTTTCTCCCGGGATTTCAGGATGCATTATAAATTTTTCCCTGTTCAGTTCATCCCTGTTGAGGTAACCCCTTGACACGCCATCGCCGCCAAAATAGAGTTCTCCCACGATCCCCACCGGTTGATAGTTCAGGTGCTCATCAAAAATGTAAACTGTCGAATTGCTGATTGGTTTGCCAATAGGTATACTGGTCTTGTATTCTTTTTCGATGGTAAAACAGCTTGAAAAGGTGGTATTTTCCGTAGGGCCATAGCCGTTAATGACCGTTAGCCCGGGATTGTCTCTTCGCAGCTTATTGACATGCTGGGGAGAAAGTACATCGCCTCCGGCCAGAAGGTGGGTTAATCCTGAAAAGATATCGGTGCGAATTTCTACCAGCTGGGTCAGCAGTGCAGAGGTCACCCAAATGGTGGTAATTTTGTTTTTATGCAGCTCTTCCCCGAAGGCCTGAGGCTTAAGAATAGTCTCCTTTTCAACAATATAAAGGGTAGCCCCGTTGAGCAGGGGACCCCAAATTTCAAAAGTGCTTACATCAAATACAATTGCCCCTGTCAGCATGAAACGGTCTTCCTGCCGGTAGGTGATAAAATTGGTGTTTTTTACCAGTCTGACCACAGAATTCTGCTGGATCATACTTCCTTTGGGGTTCCCTGTGGTTCCGGATGTATAAAGAATATAAGCAAGATCAGTGGGTTTGTTTATATTGTCGAGGGCTGAACTATCGGGATGGAAGCTGAACGGGTCGTTGACATTGATTTTTTTGATCTCCTCCACCGGAATACTTTCCAGGTAATCTTCCTGACACAGAATAATTTTACAATTGGCATCCCGCAGGATAAATTCCTTTCTGTGTACCGGATATTCAGGGTCAATGGGTAAATAAGCCCCACCTGATTTCAGGATGGCCAAAAGGGAAATGATGATTTCAATATTCTTGTCGAAAATTAATCCCACCGGCATGTCTGGCTTTACCCCTGCCTTTCGCAGTGTACGGGCGAGGCGGTTACTTAGGGAATCCATTTCCCGATAGGTCAGCGATCTGTCCTTAAATACAAGGGCGGTTTTATCCGGCGATTTTTGTACCCACTCTTCAAAGAGTTGGGTTATGGTTTTATCTGAAGGATAATCGGACTTCATATTGGTGAATTCCAGAACTTTGCGCTTATCTTCTTCAGAAATAATCGGGATGGAGTGGACAGGGGCCTTAAAATTCCGGACAATATTTTCGACCAGCAATAAATATCGTTCACGGAGTCCCTGTATGGTTTCCCTTGTAAGGATATCCGCATTGTACTCTATCTCCCCTTCAATTACATCGCCGTTTTCCCACATGTAAAATGAAAGATCAAAAGCGGATGTTCCCTCATCTCCCACAAAACGATCGGTTTGAAGTCCACGCATTTTTAAGGGAACATTAAGATTGTTTTGCCAGGCAAAACTCACCTGGAACAGGGGATTAATATTAAGGGACCTGTCGGGGTTGATCAGATCAACAACCTTGTCGAATGGAACATCCTGATGGGTCATACTTTCCAGGATTTCTTCATGGGTCATGGCGGCAAACTTGTTGAAAGGAAGATTTTGGTCAAATTTCAGCCTTATGGCAAGGGTATTGACAAACATCCCGAAAATATTTTCCAGGCTGGAAACAGGTCGGTCCGAAACGGGTGTTCCGATCACGATATCATTTTCACCGGAATATTTTTTGATCAGGAATGCAAAGCTACTGAGCAGGGTGGCATAAAGGGATACCTTGTTTTCCTTACTGAAATTTTTAAGTTTCAGGGAAGTTTCCGGGGAGAGGCCAATAATTTCCCTTCCACCCAAACCTGAGGGTATTTTTTTCCTGGGGAAATCGTATGGGAAATTTAGTACTGTGGGGGCATCCCTTAGCTTATTCTCCCAAAATTTCAGCGATTCAGGGTTATCTCCCCGGTGTTTATTTTCATTCTCCCAAATCGCATAATCGTGTTGTTCAAATTGAATTTCAGGGAGTACCGGAGATTTTTGATCGATTAAACTATTGTAAATGTTCCCAAGTTCACTGATAAATATTTGCCATGACCATCCATCAAAAATCATATGGTGGACGGCAAAATGAAAATAATGATGTTCCCCACCGGTCTTTATGAGGTAAAGCCGGTAGAGGGGGCCATTTTCCAAATCAAACTGCTGAACGGAGTCTTTATTTACAAAGGTTGTTATGGCCTTTTTTTTCTCCTTATCGGACAGCCCTGAAAAATCCATCTCCTGAAGCTGGATCTTCTCAGGAACAATATCACAATAAGGGGTTTCATCAACTTCCAGGATCTTTGAGTATAATATCGGGTGCCTGTTGAAGAGGTATTCAAGGCTATCGGTGAATATCTTCTTGTCGATCCTTCCTTTGATACTGTATGTAAAGGGGATAATGTATGTCGGCACCTCCGGGGCGAGGCGACTTATAAGCCATAGTCGTTTTTGATTTAAAGACAGGGGTAACCGGGTTTTCATTTCAAAGTGTTTTAACCCGGTCAATAATGACGAAATTTCAGCATTGTTGGATTTTCCGCTAATTAAATTTGCCATGCTCTGAGGATCCGGATTTTTTACCAGGTCCCTGAAGCTGATCTCCCTTTGAAATGTTTCTTCTATTTTATTGATCAGGCTTATCGCGGACAAAGAGGTTCCGCCCGCATCAAAGAAATCCTCCTCCGGTCCAACCCAATCTGAATTTAAAACTGTCTGCCATATTTTTAAAAGTTGTGCAGTTGTTTCTGAACCCTCCTCCTCCGTTTTTACAAAAACCTTTTCAGGCGATTCGGTGCTTTTGGGGGGTGAATCGACGAGCAGGATTTCTGCAGCGGGTTGAAGCACAGGAGCAGTGATACTCTGGCGGTCATTGACGTCAACATTGAGCAGATTCAGTCTAAGTTCCGGATTTTTCGCAAGGCTTCCCATAATTGCCATGAGATCTTCTTTCAATCGTTTGATAGTAGACCTTTCCAGAATATCGGAATTATATTCTATCTCCCCTTCGATAAAATCTTCGTTTTCCCATAAATAAAATGTAATATCAAATGGGGCAACACCTTCATCCACAGTAACTCTCTCCCCGGAAACATCATCCAGTTTCATGGGCAGACTAAAATTATTCAACCAGGCGAAGGCAATTTGAAAAATGGGGTTTACCCCTGGTTTTCTATCCGGTTTAATCGCTTCCACGACCTTCTCAAAGGCAAATTCCTGGTGTGAAATCGTTTCGAGGGCCTCTGTTTTCATCTGTCTGACCAGCTCCAGGAAAGGAAGTTTTTCGTCAATACGGCAGCGCAGCGCAATGGTATTCACAAGCATACCAAATATTTTCTCTATTCTCGACTGAGGCCGGTTAGCCACTGGGGTCCCGATACAAAAATCATTATCCCCGCTGTATTTACTCAGGATAACCGACAAGCAGGAAAGTATGCTGACAAACATGGTGGTGTTTTCGGCTTTGTTAATTTTCCTCAAGCCGGAGACAGTTTCAGCAGGTATCCTGAGGTATTCCTTTTCACCAAATCCACTGGTCTCTTTATCCCGGGGCTTATCCCATGGAAAGTTTATTTCCATCGGACAATCTTTTAGTTTATTCTTCCAGTATTGTATATGTTCTGCTTCAAGGAGCGGGTTTATGTTTTTTGATTCCCATTCCGCAAAATCGTACAGATGGTATTTAATTTCCTCCAGGTCAGGTTCCCGGTCATGGGCAAATGCTGTGTAAACTTCATTAAGCTCATTAACAAGAATTCCCCAGGACCAGCCATCGAAAATCAGGTGGCTGATGGTAGCATGAAAGAAGTAGCTTGAATTGCTTTCTCTGATGAGGTATAACCTGTAGAGCGGGCCCTTTTCCAGGTCAAAAGTCTGGCGGGAATCTTTCCCGATAAACTCGAAAATTTTGTTCCGTCTTTCCGAGAAGGGGTAGGGCGAGTAGTCTGCCAACTTAACTTCCACAGGCATGGGCCGTATTTCACAATGTGCATTTCCATCTACATAAGGGAATATGGAAAACATGGTATGGTGTCTGTTGAATATATATTCCAGGCTTTTTTGCAGTATGGTTAAATCCGGCCGGCCGTTGAGGTAATAACTGAAAGGGATATTATAGGCCGGATTGTATTTCTCGAGTTTGGAGATAATCCATAACCGTTTCTGGCTGGCGGAAAGCGGAAGGAATTCCATGTCGGTGTGGGGAACAATTTCTTCCCTGGTGACCGGAATTCCCAATTCATGTTGGATTACCTTATTTAACTTATTTATGGTAGGATTATCCAAAAAAGACTTTAGCGGCAGGTTTATACCGAACTCTTCCTTGATACGGGTAAGGATCTGCAGGGCCAACAGCGAATGACCGCCCAGCTCATAAAAATCGTCGTCAGAACTCAACTCTTCGAGTCCAATGAGCGCTTTCCATATTTCCTTGAGGCGTTCGGTCCTGTCCAGTTTTTTACTCATTTGTTTATTTGATGTGTGCATTATTTTATCATGTGAGCCGTCTGCTTCTCTACTTTGGTCATTATAATTAAGCCTATCCGACAATTTAAAGTCGATCCAATATCTTTTTCTTTCAAAAGGATAGGAGGGCAATGCGATTTTGTGCAACTCCCGGTCCATCTCATTATTTAAAACGGGAGGCTTGATGGCTCCGGTTAGCCATAACTCTCCCATGCCCTCCAGGATCCTTGCCGGCTCTTTCTTTTCCCCCGGCTTGCCGAGGCTGGCAATGATGGATTTTTTATTCTTAACGGATTTGCTTTGCCTTGCCAGGGAACTGAGGTGGGTGTCGGGGCCGATTTCAAATAACGCTGTTTCACCCTTGCTCAGTAAGCTGATCAGGCCTTTTCTAAACTGCACGGTATTTCTCAATTGCCGGGCCCAGTAATCCCCGCTGGTTGCCTCTTCCGGGGTAATAAACTTGCCCGTAAGACAGGATATAAACGGGATTCCGGGAGCAGAAAGTTTGAAACACTCTACATAATAGGTAAAATCCTGTAAAATAGGTTCAAATGTTTTTGAATGAAAGGCGTGGGAGGTATTTAAGGCAATAAATTTAAGCTCCTTTTTCTCCAAAAGGTTCACTACCTTTTCTTCATTTTCGAAGCTAAAGGAGATGGTACACATGAATTCGGCATTGTCGGCAGCAATTTCGAACAGGTCGCTTTTCAATTCAAGGAGCTGTGCGGAAGAGGCCCGTACGGCAAACATCCTGCCTCCGGGCATTCTGTTCATTAAATGTCCTCGTTTTATCACAATTTTCAAGGCCGATTCGAGATCAAAAACTCCTGAAAGACAGGCAGCAGTATATTCTCCAATGCTATGTCCGATTAAATACTGAGGGTGGATGCCAAAACTTTGCATTAACCTTGCGAGGGCATACTCAACCATAAACAGGGCCGGTTGGGTAATTTCCGTGGAGGCAAGTTCCTTTTCTGACCCGGGAGAATCTGCACTGAAGAGGATTTTTTTAAGATCTTTCCCCGTCACCGAGGAATATATCCCAAAACATTGATCCATAATTTCCCTGAACAGGCTGAATTTTTCATAAAGTTGTTTTCCCATTCCCGAAAACTGAGCTCCCTGACCCGGGAACAGGAAACTTATCCCGGAAAGGCGTTCGTCTCGTTTACCATCAATGAAGGTGTGCTGTTGATGCAGAAGTTCATTTAATCCGTTAACAGCCATGCAGCTTCGGAAGGCCATATGCTGCCTCCCTTCGCGCAGGGTAAAGGCTAAGTCGGGAAGGGATGTCTGCGGATTTTGGGTGAGGAATTCCAGCAGCTCTTTTTTCCGACCGGAGAGTGCGGTTTCGCTTTTGGCGGAGAGCACGATTAACTCAGGCAGGGAGGTTTGCTGAACCGTTTGATCGATTTCCCGGTTTGTCCCCGGCTCTTCAACAATGACATGCGCATTGGTACCGCCAATCCCAAATGAACTTACTCCTATGATAAGCGGCCGGTTTTCTTCCCACTTTTTTAATTCAGATTGAACGTAAAAGGGTGAATTCCGGAAATCGATATGCTCATTGGGCTTCCTGAAATTGAGGGTTGGCGGAATGGTGCGATGGTATGCGGATAAACATGCCTTAATAAAAGAGGCTACGCCGGCTGCAGCATCGGTATGCCCGATATTGGATTTCACCGACCCGATCCCACAGAAAGTTATTTTATCTGTTTTCTTGCGGAAGGCTTTGGTCAAAGCAGCCAGTTCGATCGGATCGCCGAGTCTGGTGGCAGTGCCATGAGCCTCGATGTAGCCAATCTCCTCCGGAGAAATCCCTGCAAAGGATTGCGCCAGTGAAATTACTTCTGCCTGTCCCTCCACACTGGGAGCCATATAACTCACTTTATTGCTTCCATCGTTGTTCAGTGCCCAACCGCTGATCAGCGCATAGATCGTATCCTTATCCTTAATTGCATCTTCATACCGCTTTAGGACCACTGCCCCCACGCCATTGCTGAAAACCGTTCCCTGCCCATCCGCATCAAAAGGCCGGCAATGGCCATCGGGGGAAGGAATAGCCCCTTCCTGATATATATACCCTGTTTCCTGGGGGGTGAGGATGCATACCCCACCGGCAATGCAGGCATCGGCCTCGTAACTGAAGAGGCTTTGACAGGCCTGGGCAATCGCTACCAGGGAGGTGGAGCAGGCTGTCTGCACGTTGACAGCAGGCCCTTTAAGATTAAACTTATAGGCTGTTTTGGTGGGAATAAAAGCTACGTCATTGCCGGTCATGACCTGAAAAGAATCGGTACTGCGAAGGCGGATATAATTCTCCAGCCGCGCAGGGTCCCTGAGGATGTTGTTCAAAAGATAGGTATTGATATATCCGCCGGCATATACCCCGATCGAGCCGGGAAAATCAAAGGGGTTACAACCGGCGTTTTCAAAGGCATCCCAGACTGTCTCAAGCCAGATACGATGTTGAGGATCGGTTAAACTTGCCTCCCGGGGGGTTAATCCAAAAAATCCGGCGTCGAACTGATCCACCTCATTGAGAATGCCCCTGGCTTTCACATAGGAGGGATTATTCTTTAATTCCTCAAACCGGAATTCAAAGGGGGCCAGCTCCTCCTCTGTGAAATGGGTGATGGTTTCCCTGCCGTTAATTAAATTTTCCCAATATTCAGATATGTTTGCAGCACCCGGAAAGCGACCGGCCATTCCAATAACTGCAATCTTATCGTTGTTTGATGCCATGATTCATTCCTTTTTATTAATTCATTCTCCTGCGGTTGCGCAGGTTTTGGGTAGCTGCTTTCCTGTCTCTGCACGAAACGTCCTTCCCCGGATCGTTTTCATGCTCGACCGACAGATGATGTGCCAGCTCCCTGATATTGGGGTGTTCCAAAATGCTGAGTGTGCTCACAGGTTTACCCAACTCCCTGCTTATCCGGTTGGCCATGGTAATGGCCAGCAGGGAATTGCCCCCCGCATCAAAAAAGTTGGTGGAAACGGAGATTTTTTCCACTTTGAGGATGCCCTTCCAAATCTCCACCAGGATTTTCTCCATTTTATTCGAGGCAGGAATAATATTGGTTCCCAACTGAATTAGTTCAGGCTTTGGCAGCCTCTTCCTGTCAGGTTTCCCGCTCGTGGTCAACGGAATCTGATCCATAAACATGAAAAATGAAGGCACCATATAATCCGGAAGTTTCTTAGCCAGAGCCTGTTTTAGTTCCAGGGAAGGAATCCCTTCCCCGGGTTTAAAGACTATATAGGCTACCAGGATCTTTTGCCCGTTAATTTCATCGGTGTTAACGATACAATGGGCCACTCCGGGAAGGTCCCGAATTTTAGATTCAATTTCACCTAATTCTATCCTTTGGCCCCTGATTTTTACCTGGTTATCAATTCTGCCCACATATTCGATCTCGCCATTTTCCTGTAGTTTCACCTGATCGCCCGTATGATATGCCCGAACACTCTCTCCCCCGGGGATCGTAAAGGAGAAGAATTTCTCCTTCGTTAATTCCGGACTGTTAAGGTAGCCCCGGGCCAGGTTAACTCCTGTAATAATCAGTTCTCCCGGCATATTCAGGGGCACAATCTTATTGTGGGGATCGATAATAAATAGTTTGGTATTGTCGATCGGCCGTCCGATAAATATTTTTTCAAGCGCTTTTTCCCTGGGACAATTGTACCAGGATACATCAACCGTAGCTTCGGTGGGACCATAGAGGTTCACCATATCCGGAAGAGGGTATTTATCCCTCAACTCATTCATCGCATTCACCGTTGGGACAGGCAGGGCCTCTCCGCTAAGAAATATCCTCTTCAGGGAGGATAGTTTTGAAAAACCATTGACCAACAGACAGGTTTCAAAAAAAGAATTGAACATGGAAGGGACAAAATGGATAGAGCTGACCGAGTGATTTTGTATGGCAGCAAGAATTTCCTTCGGTTCTTTTTGGGCCCCTTCAGGAAGAATAGCAAGCCTGGCCCCACAGAATCCCCACCAAAAAATCTCCCAAACGGAGACGTCGAAGCTCACGGGGGTTTTCAGCAGAAGGGTATCCCCTGCCTCCAGGGGATATGCTTTTTGCATCCAGCCGAGGCGGTTTAGCACGGAATGGTGCTCGATCATAACCCCTTTGGGAGTTCCGGTGGATCCCGAGGTGTAAATGACATAGGCCAGATTATGGGGTGAGACTTTAATCTCCGGCTCTGCATCATTTCCACTGAGGGGGTTTTCAAGCAAATCGTCCAGCCAGATATTTTCGATCTCCTGCGGAAGCTTGTCCTGGTACTTTTTAAAACCGAGGATGAAAGAAACACGGGCCCCCCGGATAATCGCCTCCTGCCTCTCGGCGGGAGCGTCAATATTCAGGGGCAGGTAAGCACCACCCGCTTTCAGGATTCCATATATGGCCACCATCATCTCCACCGAGCGATCAAGACACAGGGCAACGATCCCTTCATTTTTTAATCCCTTGCCGATTAAATAATTGGCCAGTAAATTGGCCTGTGCATTAAACTGACGGTAGGTGAAGGTTCTGTCTGTTCCAATAATCGCTATGGCATCCGGACTCTTCCTTACCTGCTCAATGAACTTCTCATGGATACAAAGGTGGTTTTCATAAGGAGAGTCGGTCTGGTTTAACTGAAGGATGAATTCAAGTTCTTCAGAGGGCAGGATGTCGATATCTTGTGGAGCAATTTCCGGCTGTTCGAGGGTAGTCAGGATAATTTTGCGGTAAATATTCACAAACCGCTCAACGGATTTTGCATTGAAAAGCTCTGAAGAAAATTCAAGATAACCCTGATACTCTCCCTCATCTTCCCAGAGTGTCAGGAAAAGATCCAACTGGTTTCCCCTACGTTCTATGACTACCGGAGTGGATGTGACATCCCGGAGATCCAGGTCGAAGGGGTGCTCAAAAGTAAACCCGGCTTTAAAACTATTCCCGGTGATTTTATTGATTTCCAGAAAAGGGATTTCCTGGATGCGGTGCAGGTGGAGCATGTTCATTCTAACCTGGCGCATCACCTCCAGGGCCGATGAGCTTTCCTGAAGATTCAGCCCCAGGGGAAGGATGTTCACAAAACATCCCTGGGAATCTTTAAATTCAGCCTTTCGCCGGTTGGTAAAGGGCACCCCTATGGTTAGTTGCTCCTGCCCGCCCATCCGGGATAATAAAATTGCCCAGGCTGAAAGAAGCATGTTAAAAGGGGTCAGGGTATGCTTCTCCGAAAACAGTTTAATTTTATGGGAGATATCCGCTCCCAAAATAAAATGTTTTCTGTTGCCCTGAAATCTTCGACTGGTTCCATAAGAAAAATCTGTCGGAAATTTCAATTCCTCCTGCCTTACCCCGGTCGCCTGTTTCCATTTATCGCGCAACCTGTTCGCCTCTGTACTTTTCAACCAATCGTTATACCAGGCATTGCAATCGATGCAATCCAACATGGTTTCTTTAGGAATATTTTTCCCGGATGCCATCAGATTATAGAACAACGAAAGTTGTCCGGCGAGGATATCCTTGAAATGAAGATCGGTAATTATGTGGTGCATGACCAGCGAAAGGAGGTAACTTCCATCGCTGAAATGAACAAGATGAACCCTCGTTAGCGCATCATTCTCCAGGTCGAAAGGGTCATGGATGGCATGGTCTATTATCCCGGGCAGCTTTTTGCTGTCGAAGGCCGAGGGGTGTTCAATGACAGGCAGTCCGGTATAGAACTGGTCGGCATCCTGCACGATTCTCACCAATTCATCTCCGGAAACAATGAAGTTGGAGCGAAGAACATCAAATTTTTCGAACAGAAGCGCAAAGGCTCTGTTGAGAGTCTCCACCCTGAGATTTTCCCCCAGATGGATGAGTGCAGGAATATTGTAGGATGGGTTGTCGGGCTCAATATGGTTCAGGACCCTGAAATGCTGCTGCACCTTTGAAACCGCACTGGCTTTTGTTTTTGATGTGGTAATCATTTGATTCAATTTCCGGTTTTATCTCTTTTCTTTGAGTTTTAACAAACCCTCTTTTCTGTTATGATGCTGTTGTTCCCTCTGTGGGGAGGGGGGAGGGGCGGATTGGCTTTTAGCTGTTAAAAAAGAAGCCATCTGCTTAATGGTCGGGTATTGCATGACATCCAGGACCAGAAGGCCCAGATCCAGTTTTTCCCTTACCTTGCTGACTATGCGGATGGCAAGTAATGAATTGCCCCCAGCATCGAAAAAGTTGCTCGTTGTACTTACCTCCTCAATATTAAGAATTTCTTTCCAAATATGTAACAAATCCATCTCAAAAACATTTTTGGGGGCGACAAGTTCCTCCCGGTTATGCATTCCAGGGAGCGGTAGCGCTTTCCGGTCAATCTTCCCGCTGTTGTTCAGGGGCATGGAAGAAAGGGTTGAATAATAGGCGGGGACCATCGCATCGGGTAACCTGCCCGAAAGAAAATCCTTTAGTTCCTCCTGGGTAGCTTCCTCTGGCCCTGAAGGGGTCACATAGGCCAACAGGGTCTTTGTTTCAAGGCTGTTCCCATGTACAATGACTGCGGCGGAACCTACTTTTGGATGTTCCAGCAGGAGGGATTCGATATCTCCCAATTCAATCCTGAATCCCCTGATCTTCACCTGATTATCTGTACGTCCAATAAAATCAAGGTTCCCGTCCATTTGCCAGCGCACGAGGTCACCGGTACGGTAAGCCCTGTGAACCTCTCCATTGGGAAGTGTCAGACATATGAACTTTTCGCTGTTAAGACCGGGCCGGTTTAAATATTCCCTGGCGAGGTTCGTACCGGTAATGACCAACTCCCCGGGAATTCCCGGAGACTGTAATTTTCCCGGTTGGTTAATGACAAACAATTTGGTGTTGGCTATTGGTTTTCCGATCGGTATGCGGTCAATCGTACCGGAAGAGGGACAATTATAGTATGAAACAGCCACGGTGGCTTCGGCCGGGCCATAGGTGTTTACCATGAGCGGGTTGAAGAGGGTTGTGCGGAGTTCATTGAATTCCATGACCAACTGCGGACTAAGAGCTTCCCCTATCTGAATAATCCATTTGAGGCTCTCCAGAGACTTTGCAGAACTGTTGGCTTTTACAAAGCCCACGAAAGAAGAAAACATGGAGGGAACAAAAATTATGCAACTCACTTTATGTTCTTTAACGGTACGGATTATTATTTCAGGCTCTTTTTCGCCTCCCGGGGGTAGAATCGCGAGTTTTGCCCCGTTAAAAATCCACCAGAAAATTTCCCAGACCGATACATCGAAGGTGACCGGAGTTTTGAAAAGAATCGTATCCTCCTTGTCCAATGGATGTTGTCGCTGCATCCACTCCAGTTTATTGATGGCCGAACGATGTTCAATCATGACCCCTTTGGGTTTACCGGTCGATCCGGAGGTATAAATAAGGTAAGCCAGATTTTCGGATGAAATATCCAGTTCCGGGTTGCTGTCATTTTCCGACAACGACTTGCTCAGGATCCCATCCGTATAGATGATTGTACTATCCCGGGGAAGATTTTTTGACTGGAATTCATTGCTGAAAACATATAAGGGCCGGGCATCATCCAGGATCATCTTTAAACGCTCAGGCGGATAGTTGGGATCAACCGGAAGATAAACTCCTCCGGCTTTTAGGATGGCATAGATTGAGATGAGCATTTCCGGTGACCTTTCCATGCAGACACCAACGATATCGCCTGTTTTAACCCCTAACGAGATCAGGTAATGGGCCATTTTATTTACATGCCGGTTGAACTGGTCGTAGTCCATTGAGGCTTTTCCCCATTCCAGGGCTATTGAATGGGGTGACCGCACTGTTTGCCTTTCAAGGACCTCGTGGAGGCATATATTTTCTGTGAAAGGATGATCTGTATCGTTCCAGTGGTTAAGTAGCGCAGCATCCTTTTCGCTAAGCATATCCAGCTCGTTGGTATGCAGGGAGGGGTTTTTAATATAGGCGGTGGTGAGCGCGCTAAAAATTTCGCCGAAGTGGCGGGCGGTTTCTTCCCGGAAGAGCTGGGAGGAATATTCAATAAAGCAGCTATAACCTTCCTCTTCTTCAAAAAAAGTAAAGAAAAGATCCAGCTGGGCCCCATTTCTCTCTATGGGTACCGGAGTTGAAGTGAGGGATTCAAAACTGACATTCATCAGAGGTTCAAAGGTATATCCAGCCTGGAACAAACCGGTATTACTATTCGATTGCTTATTTTTTAGAATTTCATGAAGGTGAATGAAAGGTACTTCCTGTTTTCTGTGGGCTTTAAGCATGGCCATTCTAACCCTTTTTAATACCGTTATCCCACTGGGAGTGTCGGAAAAATCGATAAAGACAGGGACAATATTCACAAAGCAGCCAAAAACCTCCTTAAACGGCTCTTTCCTTCGGTTGGTCAACGGAACTCCTATGATCACGAAGGATTGCCCGCTCAAACGGTGCAGGAATATCGCGTAGGTAGTGAGGAGGACAGTAAAGGAATTCAACGAATTCGACCGGGCGAATTCCCTTATTTCGGCACTTAAATGTTTCCCTAACGAAAAGTGTATTCTTTTTCCTTCCAGGTTTTTGATGGCCGGATTCGGAAAATCGCAGGGAAGATCAAGGGTTTCATTTTCAGAGGGGAATTCCAATTTCCAGTCACGAATCATTTCTGCTGCATCCTCTTTTCCCTTCCAGTCGTGGTACCAAAGAGAAAATTCGGAATAATCACCCGGAAGGTTATCTGCATTTGCTTCTGATTCCTTCAAAAATTCATTATAAAAGCGGCTTAATTCTTCAAAAAAAATGGTTTTAGAATGAAGATCGGTGATGATGTGATGAAAATTCACCAAAAGAAGGGCTTTGGTGTCAGGAAAAAGGTAAACGCTTACCCTGAAAAGGGGCCATGAGCTAAGATCAAAAGGACGATGCACCTCGTCCATAATAAATTCGGGCAGTGATTGTTCATCCCAGGTTTCCGGTTTTTCGATCCACGAAACATCCATCTTCCGGCTCCCTTTTTCGAATAAACGAAGATTTACCTGATCTTCGTCAGGATGAAAACTTGCACGGAGGATCTCATGCCGGTCAATAATTTTATTCACTGCCTTCTGTAGGCAGGACCGGTCAGGGATCCCGTTAAGCATTATCAGGTTGGGGATATTATAGGCGGTATTACCCGGATAGATACTTTCCAGTAACCAAAACTGTTCCTGTATAGGAGAGAGGGGGACTTCTTTCATAATTTCAACATTTAAATGTTTTCAAATTAATTCTAAACGACCGATCCTGGAACTTTCCACCAGCTCGCTTTCGGTAGAATGAAAGACCTCGTTATTGCAAAGGTCGGAAGATTTAACCGCAAAGGTCGCAAGAAGTCGAAAGATTTTACCGCAAAGGTCGGAAGATTTAACCGCAAAGGCCGCCAAGGTTTTCGAAGGTCGAAAGATTTTACCGCAAAGGTCGGAAGATTTAACCGCAAAGGTCGCCAAGGTTTTCGCAAAGTACGCCAAGGTTTTCCTTGCGTCCCTTGCGGTTTCTCTTCTCTTCTCCCCTTGCGTCCCTTAAAGATTCTACCGCAAAGGTCGCCAAGGTTTCCGCAAAGTACGCCATGGTTATTCCTTGCGCCCCTTGCGCCCCTTGCGGTTAACTCTTCTCTTCTCTTCCCTTGCGTCCCTTGCGCCCCTTACGGTTTCTCTTCTCCCCTTGCGTCCCTTGCGCCCTTTGCGGTTACTCTTCTCCCCTTGCGGTTACTCTTCTCTTCTCCCCTTGCGTTTAACTCTTCTCTTCTCCCTTTGCGGTTAACTCTTCTCCTCTTCTCCCCTTGCGTTTAACTCTTCTCTTCTTCTAATTCTTTTCCCGGTCAATAAAATCAACGATGCGAAGAACCGAGCCGAAATTATCCCTGTTCATTTTTTGTTCGGTGACTTTAATTCCATAGTTTTTCTCTATGTAAGAGGCAATTTCAATTAGCCCCATCGAATCGATAACTCCGGTATCTACAAGGGAATTGTCGAGTTCGATGTCTTCGGGATCCACTAAAAATTGCCGGCACAGGAAGTGGATGAGCAATTCCTGGATTTTTTCTTTGGTGAGGGTTTCTGTATTCATAATTTATAATTAAGCTGCACTTCCTTGCTCAGTTGCAGTTATGCAAAGGCAGGCAGGGGGTTGAACGTTATTTTCGTATACCCGGGACAATGCCATGGGGGCTGGACTTTCAGCCCGGGAGAATATTTTCTTACTATAAAAAGTGTGATCGGAACCATATATTTTCTATTTATTCGTAATCCACTATTCGCACGGTCAACAGATCCTCTGAAAGTTCTGTCTCCCGGGGGTGTTTCATCCACCAGGCAGCAATTTGAGCCGAGAGTATAAAGGTAATGATCATATTGTCGCGGTAACCAATATTTTCCGGCACCCCCTCCCTGAATTTTCCTACGAACCGGTCTACCCATTTATCATTAAAAATGCCATAATCTTTTATCAGGTCCCTGCTAAGAAAAAAGGCCGTATTTTCCCCGGGTTTCCCGTTTCTGAAAAATGATTTAAGGTCGGGAGACATATAGGGTCGTTTTGGCCTGTTGATGATCGAGTCGGGAATATTGTTCTGGTAACTGGTCTTCAGCAGGTATTTTTGATTGAAGCCGTTCAGCTTATAATTTTCATTCATAGAAAAAAGCAGATCGATGACCCGGTGATCGAGAAAAGGATATCGGCCTTCCACACTATGGGCCAACGACATACGGTCTCCCTGTGACGAAAGAAGGTAACCTGATAGCAGGGTTTTCATTTCCAGGTACTGGTTTTTTTGTAAAAGGCTGAAAGTGTCGTAGTTATCCGGTAACCAGCTTTTAAGCTCAGAAATAAGGCTTGTTTTATCAAAATTGACCTTGTTTTCCCGGTTAAAATAGTTTTGCAGGATTTTATTGTTATGGATGCGTATATTCAGCGAAGCCAGCTCATTCTGGTAATCGCCGAGAAAATCCTCGTAAAACATTTTCATCATGCCAAATTGCCTTTCATCCTTATAATGGTTAAGATGAGGATAAAGTTTTTTGATGAGCAGGGGACGGATGGCAGAAGAGGGATCTTTCGCCCAGAACTCAAGGAGTTTCAGCTCCTTAAAAGAATCATATCCCCAGAGAATTTCGTCGGCTCCTTCTCCGGTAAGCACCACCTTTATATCATTTTCCCGCACAACTTGTGAAAGCAGAAAAAGCGGTACCGGGGCGGTCCGGAAAACTGGCCTTTCGAAATGATAAACAGCCTCGGGAAATGCCTTGTCGACCATGTCGTAAGTGATATGGACCGCATGGTGTTCGGAATTAATGTACTGCACCATCTCTTTTTGGTAGGGCGATTCATCAAACTCTTCATCTTCGAAGCTAATGGAGAAGGTTTTAAATTTATTGGTTGTATGATTGTTGATCAGGTGAAGGATTACCGAGCTGTCGATGCCGCCGCTAAGATATGCCCCAACCGGGACATCGGAGCGTAACCGGAGTTTAACGGCATCATCCATGAGGGATTTGAAGGCTTCCTCCGCTTCCCCAAACGATTTGAAGGATGAAGGTGAGGCCGACCTGCCAATATCGTAGAATATTTTCTGCCGTATCAGTTTCCCCTCCCTGTAAACCTCCATGGTCCCACCCGGCAGGGAACGGATATTTTCATATACTGTATGATCCCCAAAAGTGTTCCACATCAGGCCATGCTCGTACAGCCGGGCGGGATTGAAGGATCTTTCGTAGCCGGGAATCTGATCAAAGGCCTTCATCTCTGAAGCAAAGTAGAGATTGCTCCCATGATTCAGCAGATAAAGGGGACGGATTCCGAAACGGTCGCGGGCAATGACCAGCTCCTTCGTTTTCCGGTTCCAGATGAGGACCGCGAACTGGCCGTTCAGTTTTTCAAAGCATGAATCCCCGTAGTATTCCCAGGCCTTCAGCAACACCTCGGTATCGCATGTGGTATGAAAACGGATGCCCTGGGATTCCAGTTCTGCCTTTAGCTCAATATAATTGAAGATTTCTCCGTTGTAGATAATAATGGAATTTTCCGTAGCCATGGGCTGATCGCCCGTGCTCAGGTCAACAATAGACAATCGGGTCTGTCCCAAGGCTATTTCGGGCGATATATAATAGCCCCAGCCATCGGGTCCACGATGCTGGAGGCTCGATACCATTTTTCGCAAAACCCCTTCCCGTTGAAGCTTATCATTGTCAGTTCCGTAAATGCCGGTAATTCCACACATATTTAAAAGTTAATCAACTATTTATGAACATTAAAAGTACAAAATTTTCTCTGTTTATTTTAAAACGTTTTCTTATATATTTCCCGTCTGGAATGGATGAGTGTTTTATAGGCGATAAAATTCCTAACCCCCCCATTATCAATCCTTTCTTTTGGAAAACATCCAATCCATCATCTCTTTATTATTTAGAATAAATCTAAATAAATCATGCCCTTTCTCCTCAAGTACCGTGAAGCGGACTTCTGACAGGCTTACTTTTCCCAGAGCCAGATACATTTCATTGATTTGGGATGCGCTAAAATAGGGATCCTTTTCCCCCACCACCAGCCACAGGGCAACCTTCCGGAACACTTCTGCTGAGCCGGGATCACATCCAACACTGGCCGGGATAGCGGCAGCAAACAGTTCCGGGTTATCATACAGGATCTTCCATGTTCCCAGGCCCCCCATGGAATGGCCGGCAACATATATCCGTTTGGGATCAATATTATTTTCTTTTACGGTTTTATGGACAAGGTTTTCGATGGCTTCGAGTATATCCGTATCCTTAAATTCCGCGAGGTTATAATTATCAAAATTTCGTTTGGGATGGACCACCCAGTACCTGTCGGGAGGACACTGCGGGATCAATACCCAGGCATTATAGTTTTTGGTAATCTTTGAAATGACCCTGCCGGAAATTTTTTTTACAGGTTTCTCATTATCAAACCCTCTCTCACCCAATCCATGCAATATCAATAACAGGGGAGCTTTTTCAGAAATATTTCCGGGTTTGAAAAGGCGGTATTGAAAATCTACGCCATCCGGAAGTCCGATCGATCCGGAATGCTGATCGGGTTTATTTTTATGCAACAGGTAGAAGAACATGGCAAGGATGGCTATGGTTAAGGAAATATATATGACAGTCAGGTTTTTCATAATTTATGGTGTTCTCTATCGGGTATGGCCTTTATCCGGCAGGCATTAATGTTTCAATCAGCGCATAAATTTTCCCCCGGTTTTTTGCCAGGTATGTTCTTTCATAAAGATTTTGGTTTTTTCATGGTTCAGAGTGTGGCTGCCCGACTCTTTTCTGACCAACCCGGGTATTTCCCTAAAATCCTGGTAGCTCAGGATAATCCCTTCGGTGGCCAGATCGGCAAAAGCCCCGGTATGGGGGCCGATAATCTTTGTGCCCATACCCAGGGTATCCATTAATGCCCCTGAACTTAAAACAGAACGATTGTTATAGGTAAACAGAACAAAGCGGGCACGATCGGCCAGGTCCTGAAGTTCATCCATTGAGGGGTAACGGTCTTCTACGGTGGTTTTGTCCCCGGCGAGGGATTTCACTTCCCGGAGATAGGATTCGCTGTTAAATTTACCAACAATGAACAGGGAATAATCGTGGGTCAATTTTTCACGCTGTAAAAATTTAAGGAACAGGTCGACCCCTTTATAGGGCATCATGGATCCCCAAATGAGAAAATCAAAATATTTCGGTTTATCTCCATGGGTCCTGATCTTATCCGGGCTCACCGGATGTGGGAGGTAAAAAATCTTTTCCCCGGCCTGCGGGTTTAGCTGTGTCCCATACTGAATCCCCTCCGAAGAATGAGTTATTATTAGATCCGCATTACGCAACATGGCTTTAAACACCGTTCTCTTTTTCCCCGCATTTTTCCTGGTATGAGAGATTTTATTATGCATTATCCATACTATTTTCTTACCCGAGATATGATATAAAAACAGGAGAATGCCCAATAAAAAAACCTGGACAGATCCCGCTTTACGGTCGGGAAGGTTTTCAATCCAGTTGAACAAAGCAATATCCGTTTTCCTGAAATACCGGAACATCGGGAGAATCCCCAAACCGGAGGGTTTCTCCAGGTTTATGATCCGGAAGTATTTCCCCAGTTCTTTGGCAAGATTGCGGAGATAGGGATTTCCCGAATCGAATCCGCCACGTGAGGAGACAGGATAAAGGTATAGGTTCTTTTGTTCTTTCATGTATACTTCCTTGTAAAACAATCCGTGTTTAATTAAACAGTTTTTTCTATTGTATAGAAGGGCAACAGGAAACCTTTATACCACAGGTATGCAGTTAACTCCCTTAAAATTGGAAACACCATCAGCGACCTTTTGTAGGGTCTGTATTTTTGGTTTATCGAAATAACCCCTATCCGACAATGTTCGCCGAGCAGGCGGTTGTAGGTAGCCCAGCTGCGCCGCGAATGAATTCCCAGGCTCAATACATTAATGCCTTTTACCTCTATTTCCCTTTCCGTCAACCAATCATGTACGGCCATGGCAGAGCTGAAAGTTCTGTTATAGGTGACTTTTTCGGCTGGAACGGAAAATATATTTTCGGGGTCATATTCCGAATTGGATCAGCCGTTCCTTTCCCTCATCTGCAAATGATAATGGCACTTTCCTTTGATAACTGGAACCGTTTCGCCCAAGCCGGGTGAAGGTGACATTTTGAGAATGAGGATCATAGAACAAACTGTCTATCGTCAGGGAATGAATATAGAGGTTGGGGTCACCTTCAGGAAGTATGGCATCATTATCAAATTGCAGGCAAACAGAATCAATGCTGTTAAGTGAACCCTCCCAGGTAAGAGAATAGATATCTGGCTGTTTTCCGGTGTAAAAATCTGCTATAAGGGAGTCATTCACCAGGACATTAAAATGGGCAGCATGTTTACCTCCGAGGGATCCTGAAGATTTAATATCAATGGTATGTTGGCGGATTTCGGGACTATCGGTAAATATTTCCGGGTGAAAGTTCAGACTTGAATTACTGAAGAGGATGAAATAATCCGGGAAGGTAAGTCCGGAAGTAATGATATAGTCATAATTTCCTTTATAGAATTCATCTGCTGCTTTTTCCATTGCATACATGGGCAGCCATCCTTCAACCAGAAGGGTGTTTGCCTCGGCTTGCTGCGATTTGCTTAAAAAGGTAACCACAGTGGAGGAAGAAAAGTAAATGGTTAGTATCCCTGTAAAAATAATAATAAGAAATAGTAACAACCTGGATACTCTCTTTTTATTCATGCTTCTGTTTCTTTAACTCCTGATCAGTATAAGTTAAAAATTGATAATTTGTTTCCAAAATTTTGATGTTTATATCAAACATTCCCTGACAATCGTCAAAAATATACCTTTTAATATAGAAGTTATTATCATTAGCGATAACTTCACCTACTAAATATTAAATATTAAACCCTCCTGATGATAAAATATGTGATCATTTCTCCCGTCCGGAATGAAGAAGAGTACGTGGGAAAAACAATTGATTCCGTAATTAAGCAGACTATTCTTCCAGTTGAATGGATTATGGTAAATGACGGTTCCTCAGATAAAACAGCGGAGATTATAACCAGATATATGCTTCAGTATCCATGGATTAAATTGATCAACCTAAAAGATAGGGGGTTTTATTACCCCGGTACCGGCGTGGTACATGTATTTCAAAAGGGACTCGAGCAGGTATTGACAAATAACTGGGATTTTTTGGTAAAACTGGATTGTGACCTCGAATTCAGAAATGACTATTTTGAGCAGATATTTGCGGAGTTCATCATAAATCCCCGCCTCGGTATAGCCAGTGGATGTACTTATAAACCTGTGAAAGGAGATTTAGTGAGGGAAAGTGCTCAGCCCGATCATCCCTGTGGTGCTTCCAAGGTCTATAGAAAGGATTGTTGGAAGGAGATAGGCGGTTTACTGCCGGTTCCCGGCTGGGACCTGGCCGATATCCTTAAGGCCCGTATGTTAAAATGGGACACCAGATGCTTTTTTGAATTAAAACTGACCCATTTCAGGCCTGGTGGGTCACGGCGGAAAGGATTGGTTAAGCCAAAGTTTCTTCAGGGAAGATTTGAATACCGACATGGCTACAGTTTTTTTTACACCTTTTTAAAGGCATCAAAGAACATTTTTTCAAAACCGGTGGTTATTGGAAGTATTGGCAAAGTCGCGGGATATATTTGGGCCTTCGCGAGCCGGGATCCTTACCTTTTTGATCCGGAAATGCGAAAATTCCTGAGAAGCAAGCATCGTGAGTACATATTCAAAAAACTAAAAGCCTCTTGATACTTTTTTCAATCATCACTGTCTGCCGCAATGATCACAACGGACTTGAACAAAGTTTTAAGTCCGTAATTTTCCAAACTTGTATAAATTACGAGTGGATCGTGGTCGATGGAAACTCTCACGATGGAACGGTAGAATGGCTTTCAAAATTGAACTCGGACATGTTTCGATGGGTATCGGAACCCGATAAGGGAATTTTCCATGCAATGAACAAGGGTATTGATATGGCCAAGGGGCGTTATCTGATTTTTTTGAATAGCTTTGATGAATTTGCCCACGAGAATGTTTTGAAAAATATTTCCCTGGCCATTGAACAAAAGAACCCTGAGTTAATCTATGGTGATGCCATTGATGTATCCCCTTCTTTTACCGAATATTATAAAATAGCCCATCGGCCAAAGGATTTATGGAAAGGGATGTTCACTTCCCATCAGGCTATAGTATTTAAGAACCGGAAAGGCCTGTACTACCCTTTGGAATATAAATATGCTTCTGACTATGCCTACATTGCCCTTCACCTAAAGGAAACCCCGGAAGACAGAATTCTTTATCTCAAGGAGGCTTTTTGTAAATTTAAATTGGGCGGTTGTAATGAAACCCTGCGGTTTCATGCGATAAAGGAAGATTACCTTATCCGGCGGAAAGTAATGAACCTCGGTCTTTCAAAAAGCATTGCGCTGTATCTCCTTCATTTTATTCATACTATTCTTAAGAAAAGCATGCCTGCCATTAGCCGGAAGGTGCGGTATGCTTATGTTCAACGAAATTAAAATTCCCGGGAAAATGACCATCCGCTATAACATTTTGCGTCAGATTGCGTTAAATAAAATTTTGCTGATCATCAATGCGATTTCAACCCGCACCAGAGTCAGTATCCTTTTATCCGGATTTAATAACTTATTAAGTCCTTAATATCCAATTATGTGTGGATTTGTATGCCTCATAAATAAAACGGAAGAGAATGCCGATGCGGGAATTCTGAAAAAAATGGCCGATACCATCCACCACCGCGGACCGGATGAGGAGGCTTTTTTTATCGATAAAAATCTCGGGTTTTACCATAAAAGGCTTTCCATTATCGATCTCTCTACCGGAGGTCAGCCTATGACTTTCGATCAGTGCACCATCGTGTTCAACGGCGAGATTTACAACTATGTCGAATTACGGAACGAATTGATCGAAAAGGGGCATAAATTCAAGACCACCTCCGACACTGAGGTCATTCTAAGACTCTATTTTGAGTTGGGGGATGATTTTGTGCATGTACTGAATGGCATGTTCGCCTTTATCATTTACGATAAACGGAAACACAAACTGCTCATTGCCCGCGATCACTTTGGGATAAAGCCCCTCTATTGGTACAATAATCCAAAGCTGATGCTTTTTGGAAGCGAGATCAAAGCCCTGCTTGCTCATCCAGCCCTTAAGGCCGCGCCCCATGAGGAAAACCTCTACGAGTACCTTATTTTTCAGTTTATCATGGGCGAAACGACCATGTTTAAGGATATTCTAAAGGTCCTGCCCGGTCATTATGTGACCATCAACCTGAAAACCCATAAGATAAAGGAGACAAAATACTGGGAACCGGATTTTAACCTGGATCCCTATCATACCGAGGAATATTTCATCGTAGAGCTCCGGAAAATCCTGGAGCAGACCATTTACCAGCAATTGCGGTCGGATGTGCCCCTGGGAACCTATCTCAGCGGGGGAATCGACTCTTCACTGGTAACCATAATGGCCTCAAAAATATACGGGCCCGGGATCAAATCCTTTTCCGGGGCTTTCAGGGAGGGCCCCGAATTCAATGAGCTGGAATATGCCCGGGTGGCGGCCAAATCCGCAGGTGCCGAGCTCCATGAGATCTATCCCACCGAACAGGAATTTATTGATGTCCTGCCAAAACTGATCTATCACCTGGACGAACCTGTCGCCGGACCGGGCCTTTTCCCGCAATACGTGGTTTCCAAATATGCCAGCCAGCATGTGAAGGTGATCCTGGGAGGGCAGGGGGGCGATGAGATATTCGGCGGGTACGCCCGGTATATTGTCGCTTACCTCGAACAGGCATTGAAAGGAGCTATCCATCAATCCAACGAGGAAAAGGAGCATATCGTCTCACTGGCCTCTATATTGCCCAATCTGCCGGCTCTGGAGAACTATACCCCGATGATCAAAAGCTTTTGGAATGACGGGGTTTTTGAGGGCATGGACCGGCGGTATTTTCATCTTTTAAACCGCATGGGAAGTACGGAACGATACCTTCAGAAAGATTTCCTCCTGAATTGTGATATGAATATGATTTATAATAAATTTTCAACCTATTTCAACAATTCGAAGACAAAGAGTTACTTTAACAAGATGACCCATTTCAATTTTTTTACTGGTTCAGACTACGTATTGCTCAGATGACAGCCGAGTATTCTTACCCAGACTCTGATCTGGCCCGTGAACGCACCAAAGAGTTCAAGGAGGGCGTTGCTTTCGAGACTTCCAAAAAGCTGCCTCAGAACAGCCCCTTCACTGTCGGATTCCTTGACCAGGTCAAAACCTGTGTGCAGCGCCAGTACCAAATCATTTGGGGTGATAAAGCGACCTTTATCATTAAGCAGGTGGCGACTCTGGCCCAGGCTCTGATTGCAGGCTCCTTGTTCTACAATGCTCCGGATAACTCTGCTGGCCTCTTCGTCAAGTCAGGTGCACTCTTCTTCTCTCTTCTGTACAACAGTCTGCTCGCGATGAGTGAGGTCACTGAGTCATTCTCTGGAAGACCAGTCCTTATCAAGCACAAAAGTTTCGCCTATTTCCACCCTGCCGCGTTTTGCTTGGCTCAGATCGCTGCCGATATTCCCGTGCTACTCTTCCAGATCTCTATGTTCAGTTTGGTTGTATACTTCATGGTTGGGCTTTCAATGTCTGCCGGTGCCTTCTTCACGTATTACGCGATCGTTTTTACCACAACAATGGTAAGGTTCTCCTTTCCAATGATATGAGATTAAACTAACCAAGACGCAGACTATGACTGCACTTTTCCGCGCTGTCGGGGCTGTCTTTACAACCTTCGATGGTGCTTCCAAGGTCTCTGGTTTGCTGATTATGTGCACTGTTCTTTACAGTGGATATATGATTCAAAAACCCAAAATGCACCCATGGCTTGGTTGGATCTTCTGGATTGATCCCCTCTCCTACGGGTTTGAGGCTTTGCTATCTACCGAGTTCCACGGTAAAACAATCCCTTGCGTGGGAGGCAACCTCGTTCCTACCGGCCCCGGATATGAAAATTCCCAAGATCACCAATCTTGTGCCGGAGTCGGCGGTGCAATCCAAGGTCAGAACTTTGTGCTTGGTGACAACTATCTGTCATCTCTATCATACAGTCACGCGCACGTCTGGCGCAACTTCGGTATCAACTGGGCCTGGTGGGCACTGTTTGCTTTCCTTACAATTCTTGCAACCTCGAGGTGGCAGTCTCCATCCGAGGCTGGTAACACACTGGTCATCCCCCGCGAATACCTCCACAAGCATCTCCAAAACCAGAAGAAGGATGAAGAGGGCCAGGCTTCCACGAAGGCTGTCTCTGAGGGCAGCGACCAACCCGCCAACATCGACAACCAGCTTGTGAGAAACACTTCGGTCTTCACCTGGAAGAACCTTTCCTACACTGTCAAGACCCCGTCCGGTGATCGTGTCCTTCTCGATAACATCCACGGATGGGTGAAGCCTGGTATGCTCGGTGCTCTTATGGGATCGTCCGGTGCAGGTAAGACGACTCTCCTGGATGTTCTTGCTCAGCGCAAGACTGAAGGCACTATCAATGGTTCTATCATGGTCGATGGCCGCCCACTGCCTGTCTCATTCCAACGTTCCGCCGGCTATGTTGAACAGCTCGACATTCACGAGCGGATGGCAACTGTCCGTGAGGCATTAGAATTCTCTGCACTACTTCGTCAACCTGCCGATGTCCCACGTGCCGAGAAGTTGGCCTACGTGGACGTGATCATCAACCTACTCGAACTCCATGATTTAGCCGATACTATGATTGGTAGTGTCGGAGCTGGTCTGTCTGTTGAACAGAGAAAGCGTGTCACTATTGGTGTCGAACTTGTTTCTAAGCCTAGCATTTTGATCTTCTTGGACGAGCCTACCAGTGGTCTCGATGGTCAGAGTGCTTATAATACCGTCCGCTTCTTGAGGAAATTGGCCGATATCGGACAGGCTGTTTTGGTTACTGTGCACCAGCCCTCTGCTCAACTTTTTGCTGAATTCGATCAACTGCTCCTTCTCGCTAAGGGTGGTAAGACTGTTTACTTCGGCGAAATTGGAGAGAATGCCAAGAGTCTTAAGAGCTATTTCTCACGTTACGGAGCACCATGCCCTCCTGAGACAAACCCGGCCGAGCATATGATTGACGTTGTTTCCGGTCAATTGAGCCAAGGCCGAGACTGGAACAAGGTCTGGCTCGAATCACCTGAACACACCGAAATGCTTAAGGAGCTTGACTCAATCATTGAGACTGCTGCATCTAAGCCTCCTGGAACTAGTGACGACGGTCGCGAGTTTGCAACTTCTCTTTGGGAGCAAACTGGCCTCGTTCTCAAGCGTACCTCAACCGCCCTGTTCAGAAACAGCGACTACATCAACAACAAGTTCGCGCTCCACATCTCCTCCGGCCTGTTTGTCGGTTTCAGCTTCTGGATGATTGGTGACTCTGTTGGTGACATGCAACTCACATTGTTCTTTATTTTCAACGCCATCTTCGTCGCCCCGGGTGTGATCAACCAGTTGCAGCCAACCTTCCTTGAACGCCGAGACCTGTTTGAAGCACGTGAGAAAAAGGCTAAGATGTACTCCTGGAAAGCCTTCACCTTTGCCTTGATTGTCTCTGAGATTCCGTATCTGATTATTTGTGGTGTGCTCTTCTTTGTCTGCTGGTATTGGACCGGTGGTTTGGTCACCGAGGCCAGTAAGAGTGGATCCATGTTCACAGTCTTCCTTCTTTATGAATTCTTATACACTGGAATTGGTAAGACATCTTGTTCCTCGCTTCTTTGACAACAGCTAACAGAATGTCCAGGTCAATTTGTTGCTGCGTACGCTCCTAACGCCAACCTGGCTGCCATGATCAATCCTCTCGTCCTGGGTGTAAGTTTTATTGTTGCATCTACCTTGCTATGAACTGCAAACTAATCATATTTTCAACATGCGCAGACCCTGATCTCCTTCTGTGGAGTTCTCGTTCCTTATGCCCAAATCCAAGCCTTCTGGAGATACTGGATCTACTACCTAAACCCTTTCAATTACTTGATGGGAAGTATGTTAGTCTTTGGCCTCTTCGACAAAAAGGTGGAATGCACAGAACAAGAGTACGCAATCTTCACTGCACCAAACGGAACAACCTGTGGTGAATATCTCGCCGGTTACATGCAAACCATTGGAACTCGCATGAACCTTCTAGACCCCGACGCCACCGAATGCCGGGTGTGCCAATATACCCGTGGATCGGATTATCTCCTGACGGTCAACCTTCTTGATTACTACTATGGATGGCGCGATACTGCTATCGTCGGCCTATTTGTGATCAGCTCCTATGCTCTTGTCTTTGGTCTGATGAAACTCAGAACCAAGGCCTCGAAGACGGCTGACTGATTGGCTGGGCTCTGGGATTGTACAGTGTTCATATTTTGGCGGGGGTCTGATCTCCCTTCTTCGGCGCCACAGCATATTGTAGGCGTGGATATTTTAATAGATTGCCTTCTTTAGATATAGAGTGGCACCTTAAAGTTACAAATAGAAAGGATTGTGGTACCTACCTCTCAAGCAACCATAGTAATCCTCCATGTAAGATGATCAAACATGCCATCTTTTTCAGTAAACCTTTTTTAGGGGCCTTTTGAGGACTTCGAACCTCACTTCGAACCTCCTCCCATCACTGTAAATGTAATAGGCGTGGTGTCATGAGTAATTCCTATGAATGAGTGTAAGGATACATGCAATTTCCACCTTTCAGTCAAAAACCACAGATACTGTGAAGGAACTTCTCGAAATACACCGTCGAGGCCTCAAGTAAGAATAACAACACAATACCATGGCTTCAAACGAGATGATCTCTAATCCCCTCAGAGAGCTCCGATGTCAAGTACACAATGAATGCATTCATCATGCTCCTTTCCATCCCACATGAAATCCGCCATTGGTCGGTTGTGGCTCTCTTTGCCACACCATTTCCAGTCGGTAATGCAAAGCAAACATACTGAAAATCCCCGTAGTGGGGCAGGTTGGCATTTCTCACAATGAATACAGAGGAAACATCCAGGCCCGTGGGTGGTACTTTCGTGAGGGAAATCATTTGCATCGTGAGAAGGCTCGCTTGACACTGAAGTGGCACCCTCGCTTTCGACCTTTGGGGATGGCTCATCTTGGGGCTTCATCTCCACGTTGCCTTCTCCATGGCGGACTGTAGTGGTAATGGTAACGACTGTTGTGATATCACCAATTGTTGTAATGACCTCAGGGGCGATTGTGATAGATCGAGTATCGTTATCATGATGTGTGTGAGATTCGGTCAATGAACTGCCGGCCAGTATACTGCCAGATAGGATTGTGCTGGTGCTTGCAGCTACAACTTCTTTGACGGAGTCGTTGGAGACCGGCTGTTTGGTGTGACCACCTGCACGGCGTGACGGCAGCTTTGGAGCATCGATACTCAGTTGAGAGGCTCGCCAGGATCGATGTGACTGTTTTATATCAGTTGGAAAGAATCTTTGTCATTCAGGACTCTGCCCAACTCACATCTGTATTCTTCTTTCTGCAACGGTTGCAACGCTTGAATGGCCCCTCCCCATCATCACGCATGAATCCAGAGACTAGCTGGTCCTTTCGGCATTGAGGGCAGTACTGTTTGGGCTCCGACATTTTGGAGCCTTCTTTCGGGGTGGCTTTTTGTAATGACTGAAGGAGATTTGTAGGATGGTCAGTGAATACGTGGATGAATGTGCGCATGGGTATGGGACAGAAAGGCTAGAGACTGAGGACATTGGGGAATGAATAGTGTAGATGATCTTATTGGAGCCGGGTTATTCGCAGCTGTTCGTCACTTATAAGCGGGTGGTGCATACAAATTCCGAGAAGAAAGTGGTTGAATGATTATGAGCTAGGCAGCTTGGGCAATTCGCAGCTGTTCGTCACTTATAAGCGGGCGGTCCATACAAATTCCGAGGTTAAGGTCGTTAAATACGTACGAGCTAGAGTTTTTCACAACTGTTTGTTAGTCATAAGTAGGTAATGTATTTCAATTCTGAGAATAAACTGGTTAAATTCTCATGTGTAAAATCCTATCAGATAGGGCTATTCACAGGTTCCCGTGACGTATATCGGGGGGTATATTCAAGTCCCGAGAATAAGTGGGTGAGTGCACCCCTGAAAGATCTTAATCACTCGGCCTATTCGCAAATTCCCCGTCACTTGTAAGCGTGTAATGTATACAAATTGCCAGAAACCAAAAGGTGAACGTGATTTATAGAGGCATTTTTCATATACAAGGTTGTTCAAGGCACTTCACAGTTAACCGTCACTTATAAGCCGGTATATATAGATTCTGAGGATAAAATGAGAAAATGCGACTCTTAGAGGTATTTACCACGTTGAAGGGTGTTCAAAGAGAATTATAACCGTGGTACACACAAATCTTGGGAAATAAGGAGATAAAGACGAAGACCCGTTTCTTCTACAAATAATTTACTCCGTACAAGGCTATTCAAAAATAGCTCCGAGTTACCTGTCCCTCATAAGCAGGTAGTATATTTAAAGTTCTGACAATTCGATTGGGAAACGCTTACGCGGAGGCCTATTCAAGGGCTTAGATATATGCATCGTAGTTGCGTGTCACTTGGAGGTCAGTGGTACAGACAAAGTACGAGGACAAGGTAGTTAAAAGCGAGGTTGGAGACACGATAAGTGTTTCGTAGTTGCCTGTCAATCATAAGCGATTTCTAAATTCCGAGAACAAAGTGGCTGAACGCTAAGACTTAATTAAGTCTTGTTAGCTGTGGTAGGTAGAAAGCTGTTTACGAGCTAAGACGCGCAGTTCAGAGTTGTTCGTCACTTATACAAGTAGTATATTTAAATAGCTACTTATGCTACCATTGCATATTTATATAGAGGGGAGGTCTACTTGTCACAAAGCCAGGGTCCCTTTAGGCCATGAACCGAGAAAGAGAGAAAGGATGGTTGAGCATTTTTTTAGAAGGCTATAGGTCTATAAAATCCGAGGAACAACTGAGAAGCTAGGGCCGTCAAGTCGGGAGCACTAGTAAGAACCATATGAGTATCAAACGGAGAGCAAACCGGATAACAGGAGTGAGGCCGGAGACATAAGGCACTGGCCCTATGCATCAAACACGCTACATGTCCTAACAAAATTCCGAGAATAAGTTAGTTGAAGTATTTATTATAGAGAAGGCTATTCAAAAGATGATCTCTAGTTACCCGTTAGTTATGAGCGTATAGAATATCTGAATGCCGAATTTACTCAGGCTTTATGATAGACAACTGCAAACTATCCCAAAGCAGACTTAGAGAATGCTCGAGACCTACATCTCTATTCTACGTAGCGTAATTCCTTTATAATAAAATTATAACATAGGACAAATCATGGCCTTGTTGTACTACGAAGATAAGATCATTACATATTTCAGTCGATTCATTGGTGTTTGATAAGTCAACCAAAGAAAGGACACCTCAATAAAGTAGATCATTACCTGCTGGCTTGCCAACACCCTCCCTGATGTCATATATGCCTACCCAACCCCTCCCTACGAGTCCCGATGCTTCTGGCTAACATTTTCAAGCCAGTTGGATAGGTAGGCGGTAACTACATGGGTAAACAACGGAAAGGGTCATATGTCGTAAATGAAGGAACCCCGAAACGAAAAAACATGTAGCAAGAACGCTTCAAAAACGCCATGTCGTAAAATATTTACATCTCCCCAATTAACCGCCAACAAACAGTTTTAGCAACCTCCCCTTTTCGACTAGCAATCTCCATCTCACATAAAGCCTGATCAAGGGATTCCATATCCCAAGCATTAGGATTATGCCTTGCCTCAGAAGCCACCTCTTCATGTTCCCAGGGCTCATCAGCGCCTGGTAAAATAGGGAACCTGCGAGGTGCTTTCTCTTCTAGCATATCAACCCGGTGAAGAAGATCATCATGAACAGCACCAGCGACGACCTTTTGCATTGAGATGCCGGCAATGACATGCCGTAGATCTGGCTCGACGGCATGTGCTTCCTTTCTGATTTTCTTGAGTGATAATTCGTAGAGTCGGTATGGTAACCGTTCAGAGTCAATGGTGGGGTTGTGACTAGGAACAGGGCTGGCGACGAGTGTCATGCGTGGATTTTGGAGTTGGCCTCGTTGCCGGACTTGGGGGATGTTCCTTGTAAGAATTCGTGTGCATTGCATTTTGGTGGATGAGTCTCAATGGAGAGATGTCTGTATGTGTATGTGTATGTGGATCTTTTCAAGGAGGATCTGGATCTCTGATCAAAAAGGAA
>CAVZZV010000006.1:0-690611 GCA_963779845.1 uncultured Bacteroidales bacterium
AACGTTTCGCAAGTAAGCCCAGTGCCGGCATTTTTGCGATTTATTTTCGGTTTTAGGTTAAAGCTAATTTAAGAAATATTTTTCGGATTGAGATGGGCCAGGCATTGGGTTTACTTGCTGTTAGGCGGCGTTTTCAATATTTTACCGAGGATACTGAGTAATGTTTTCAAATGGTTTGACATATGGGTTTTGAGTACCAAATCCGAAAGTATTTGTAAAGGTTGATTCTAGACCATCTATCCTTAATGTAATTTTACCCATGGCCCATCATAATCCATTAATTGTGTTTCAGGTGTTTTATATAAATCAATCGCTGAATCAATTACAAAAAACCCCTTTGCTAAAAGATAGATGTCAAATAACTGAATATTTGTTAGCTCTTTGGATAAAGTATCAATTGGCACCCTCCTTATAGGATTGAATTAATTATTTTCTTGTGTAAATTGGGGGAATTGCGTAAATATATAATATCTTATGTAAACCTCTACAATCAATTTCGAATTCCTTTTTAAATTGCAGAACTTCAATGCAGTCATTAATGATGTACTTATGATTGAATTTATTATCTCTGTTTAAATGATTTACATCGATAATTAGCTCATAATATATTTTTTAAATGAGTTTTTGAAGTATCTATTTCCTGACCGTAAGTATTAAAACAAATCATCAGTAGAAATACTGGTAATATCTTGAGGAAGTTCATTATACATTGGTTTTGGTTTCTTGGAATCTCCCCTAACGTTTGTATATCTGCATGTTATATCTGCATGTTTCATTACTTATATATTTCCCTTATTCAATCAAAGATAAATATATATGTCCTATTCTTCCGGTATTGTGTAGGTATATTAGGGGCAGCTAAGCAATAATCTTAGAATAATTTACCAAATATATAGAAATAAATGAAAATACAATCCTCTCCCAATCCTGGAGGGGTTGGTTAGATAAACCGGTAATTTATTTTAAATCTCAATTATGGCATTGGTGGGAGCCATCATGGTTACAATAATTGGCATTCAGGGTAAGTTTATCGGCAATAAAATCCTTCACCAGCTCCTTGGCTGGTTTGGTGGGAGCTCCTGCAAAGACATTGATCTTTTGTTGATTGAACAAATCAATCGCTTTCTGCCCTATACCCCCTCCTATTACATCGGTTACGCCTAACCCCGAAACCCATCTCGGATAGGTGCCCGGCAGGTGTTCTGGCGGCGTTAACTCTTTGATATCGGTTATGACACTATCCACCACTTCAACTATGGCAAATTGTTGACAATGCCCAAAATGGGCACATAAGATTCCGTTTTCTAAGGGTATTGCAATACGTTTATCCATTTTTATTAAGCATATGTTCGATACAAATATAATGTACTTTTTGGTAACCCCGCTCGTTTTTTATTCTTTTGTTCAAAAAAAGGAATGGATTAAACGTGGGGGGCAATTTGCCAGTAGTCAAAATCACCGGGGGCCAATAACCCCCTATTTTCTTTTCGGATTGAGCATTTTTATGATCTCCGAAATGGTCTTTTCGGGCCCCTTCAAGAGAATAAGTTGAATTTGCAAACTATCGGTAATGGCTTTTACCTTCGCTCCGAATTCTCCTGAAATAATTTTACCTGCCCCCTTCGAGGATATCAGTTCAACCAATGCAGGCCCAGCCCCTTCAATATTTTCCTGAAAAGGATTAGGAATATACTCAGTACCCGATGTCTCTGTATCGTAAACAACAAGATAGGAACATCGGCCAAAACGGCTGTCCAGTTTTGATTCGGGGCTATTTCCGGTTGATGTTATGGCTATCTTCATAGTATTGTTATTTTATTATTTCTAAGTTAAGGAGTAGATCGATTCTTATCCAGGCCAATGGGAATAATTAGGGAATGGTATTTTTCTTTCCCCGCGCCGGGCTTTTGGTCGATTCCTCATTGGGGGGGAGAGAAAGATCTTCGGTGGGACCTAGGTGGAAAATTGTGGTTGTAATGTTCAATATCAGAGGAACCACAAAGCGTGCAATTTTTGATCTCCTCTTCTTTGGCCGGATGGTTAAACCAACATCCACAGTGATTGCAACTGTACCAATCACTGTCGAAATATACTTTGCCTCCCTCAAACACAATGGTTTTTCCCTCTACAAATGCCCTCGCCACTTTACGCCTAGCGCTCTCATAAATTCGGGTATAGGTTGGCCTGGATATACCCATTTTCCGGGAAGCCTCCAGGTGTCCGTTTAGTTCATAATCACTTAATCGAATGGCTTCATACTCTTCATAATTTATAACTACCGGATTTTTTTCTTCGGGTAATCCCATGGGGCTGAATCCCTTAAAATGAGGGGGATTATTCATTTTTCTGATTCTCTTGGGTCTGGGCATGGGGTATTTTCTTAGTTTGATATAAATATAATGAACAAATGCTCATTATATAACTAATTTTCCTTATCTTTATTCCTGAAATAAAACCTTTGAAAAATAAGCATAAATAAAACTTCATCCAAATGAACCAATCTTTAGCAAAATGTCTTCTTATTGTCCCCTTTTTATTTTTCCTGGTTTGGATCATTATGATCCTGGTGGGCTCTTTTTCAAATATTTTCGGAGCAAATGACAATTTCTTCTGTACTATCTATTGTGATTTTGGCTTCGCTCTGCTGTTCTCAACCACTCTATTCGCTTTATACCTGATTATAAATCCGTCTGTTAAGCAAAACAGGTAGACCCTCCCGGCTTCCTGCCCAACAGGTTCCCTGCCGTCACAAGGATCCCGCTGCCTCCTGCCTGGATAGTCAGGAGCCCGGGCCCAGGTTTTGTTTACTCCAATACCCCTCTTTTAAAATGCCTACTTGAACAAAGTAATTAAATGGATGTTTTGTACTTGTCCAGATATTTCTTAAAAATTTTATTGGATTAAAGGACCTTTTCATCAATTTCTCGGGGTCGGAAATAAATAAATTAGAAATATGTATCTTGAAAAAATATCCTTTTTGGAAACGAGGGAAGAAATATCCGAAACGCTGCTGCACGATTATTATATAGCCTGTTTGAGCCGGGAATTAAGCATCTTGGGTAGAAAGGAGGTTCACGGGGGACGGGCCCATTTTGGAATTTTCGGCGATGGTAAAGAACTGGCGCAGATTGCCTTTGCAAAAACCTTCCGAAAAGGAGACTGGCGTTCAGGGTATTATCGGGACCAAACTTTTATGCTGGCGATGGGCCTGCTGAAACCTGAAGAATTTTTCGCCATGATTTATGGGGACATTGATATCGATTTTAACCCTTCGACAGGGGGACGGAATTTCAATAATCATTTTAGCTCTTCCAATATAGATGCCGATGGCAAGATCAAAAACCATATGATCCAATATAATTCGGCTTCAGATATTTCACCAACTGCAGGACAAATGCCACGATTACTGGGCCTTGCCCAGGCGTCAAAAATAGTAAGGGAAAATCCGGGAATGAAAAAGTACCTGCAGAACAATGTCGATGGAAATGAAGTGGCCTTTGGGACCATCGGGGATGCCAGTACCTCCGAAGGGATGTTTTTTGAAACCCTGAATGCTGCCGCAGTGATGCAGGTACCTATGGCAGTAATAGTCTACGATGATGGCTTTGGAATTAGTGTCCCCACAGAACTGCAAACCACGAAATCCAGTATTTCAAAGGCCCTTCAAGGATTTGAAAACGAAAATGGCAATAACGGGATCGAAATCTACCGGTGCAAGGGTTGGGATTATGAAAGTTTAGTAGAAACCTTTTTCCGCGGCATCGACCGCTGCCGGAGATCCCAGAACCCGGCAATGTTTCACATTCAGGAACTTACCCAGCCTCTCGGGCATTCAACCTCCGGATCCCAGGAGCATTATAAATCGGAAGATCAGCTTGCCTGGGAAAGTGAATTTGATTGTTTGAAGCAGTTTAAAAAATGGTTACATGAAACAGAAAAGTTAGCATTAGATAAACTTTCCGAAATTGAAGAAAAAGCTGCAAGCACCGCCCGCCATGCCCGGGATAAGGCCTGGAATCACTATAATGGTAATTTTTCTGCTGAAACGGCTGCCTTAAGCTCCATTATTGGCGAAATCAGCCATAAGTCATTCGAAAAATTTGATTTCAGAGAAGAATTAAACCTGCTTAAAACGAAATCATTTCAAACCAGAAGATCTTTTTACAGTTTTGCCAAACGAATCCTCTTTGAGTTGCATGGATCTGAACATCTTTTGGAGGAGCGTCGCAAACTTAAGGATTGGGTCCAAGAATTCGGGAAAAAAAACAAGAAATTTTACAATACAAATCTTTACAGGGAAGGAAAGGATTCCGCTCTTTTTGTCGAAGCTATCAATCCTGTATATTCAAGCGATCCATTACAGTTGAAGGGTTTCCAAATCCTCAACAGGAACTTTGATCTCCTGTTCGATAAATATCCAAATTTAATCAGTTTCGGTGAGGATGTCGGAAAGCTGGGAGATGTTAATCAGGGTATGAAAGGAATGCAGGCTAAATACGGAGTTTCCCGGGTTTTTGATACCGGTATTCGGGAGACGACCATCATAGGACAAGGGATAGGATTGGCTATGCGAGGATTTAGGCCCATTGCAGAGATTCAGTATCTTGACTATTTAATCTATGCTCTGTCAACCCTTAGTGATGATCTCGCCTGTTTGCAGTATCGATCCCAGGGTAAACAAGCCTCCCCTCTTATTATCAGGACCCGCGGACATCAACTGCAGGGCATTTGGCATGCAGGATCTCCCATTCAACTGATTTTGGGTTCTATGAGAGGAATATATCTTTGTGTCCCCCGAAATATGACCCAGGCAGCCGGTTTTTACAACACGCTCCTGGAGGCTAATGATCCGGCACTGGTTATTGAACCTCTTAAAGGATATAATTTAAAAGAACCCCTGCCCTCAAATATTGGAGAATACAAAATCCCATTGGGAATTCCTGAAATTGTAAATGAAGGAACAGATATAACGCTTGTTACCTATGGCTGGAATGTACATCATGCCATGAAAGCTGCTCTTCTCCTGAAAGAGTTAAAGAACATTTCTGTTGAGGTGATTGATATTCAGACTCTGTTGCCTTTCGATATCAACCATACCATTCTGGATTCAATAAAAAAAACCAATAAGGTCATTTTTATGGATGAGGACGTCCCGGGTGGTGGCACTGCCTATATGATGCAAAAAGTACTGCAGGAACAGAAGGCATTCGATTATCTTGAAACAGCTCCCCGTACCCTCTCCGCCATGGAGCACCGGCCTGCCTATGGAATTGACGGGGAATATTTTACGAAACCTAATGTGGAGTTGATTTTTGAAAATATACATCAAATGATGCATGAGGTGAATGCCAAGGATTTTCCCCCGTTATAATTAATAACCGGTCATTCTTTATCGCCGCTCAGATTATAAATCTCCTGGATTCCTTTTAGCATATCCCCGAAGTTAAGATTAAGGTCTATTAAGTTCCCTGTATGGATGTCAAATACCCATCCATGGACCAGCGGAAAGGCATGGGCAAGGAATGATTTTTGAACAACCGCCGTTTTGACCACATTAAGGCATTGTTCCTCAACATTTAATTCAATCAGCCGGTTATATCGGGAATGCGGGTCTTCGATCGCATTGAGTTCTGTTTTGTGAAGCCGATATACATCCCGGATGTTTCGCAGCCATGGATTGATAATACCCAGATCCTTAGGCTGCATAGCCGCTTTTACTCCGCCGCATTCATAATGCCCGCAAACAACAATGTGTTTTACCTTCAGGAAAGATACCGCATAATTGATCACGCTCATCACATTAAGATCGGTATTATTGATCAGGTTGGCAATGTTCCTGTGCACAAATACCTCTCCCGGCCTTACCCCCATCAACTCTTCGGCGGTTACACGGCTGTCACTGCACCCGATGTAAAGGAAGTCGGGATCTTGTCCGAGGCTCAGTTTGTGAAAAAATGCCGGATCTTCTGTTTTTTTGGATACAACCCATTTCCGGTTTTTTTCGAATATTTCCTCATAGGTAGTCATGTACACTTGTTTTAATAGAGGTAAGGGATAAAACTTTTCCTTTTCCTGCGATACTGATTTTTTTGGGAGTTACTTTTTGACTTCTGACCCTATAAATCCATCTGTACCGGAATTTAACGGGTTAAAGATAGATTTATATTATACAACTTACAACCTTAAAGAACCCCGGAATCCCCGGGCGGCGTAGTATGATTCCGCTCCATTGTGATAAACAAAAACAACTCCATATCGGTGATCACAAAAGAGGGCACCGCCGCGTTCTCTTATATCGGGCGGGGTTTTCACCCAACTCGAGCTCTTTAAATCGAAATCTCCCCGCTGCTGCAACTCCCTGTATTCGACTTCTGTTAAAATCTGAATTCCCATAGAGTCAGCCAAATCCATTGCACTGTTTTTTGGTTTGTGCTCCTTCCTGGATTCAAGAGCTGCCCGGTCGTAACAAAGGCTTCTTCGGCCCGGAGGGCTTTCCGGCGAACAATCGTAAAAAATGCACTCGCCTGTTTCTCCATCCAATCCTACTACATCGGGTTCCCCCCCCGTTATTTCCATCTCATGGAGGGACCAAAGTTTTTCTTTGTTCACATCGAGCCTTGATTGCACCTGAGCCCATTCCATTCCCTCATGGTGACCGGGATGGAGTTCAAAACGGGTTTTCAGGGTACTGAGGAGATCCTGGTGTTGTGCCGTAGTTAACTCCCTTTTATACTCCTTTGTCATAACCCATGCATTCTATTCGCTTTCACCCTCTGGGTGAAAATTTACCATCCATCGGATGCCAAACCTGTCCGTAAAACTTCCAAAATAATCGCCCCAAAACTGGTCCTCTATGGGCATTTCAATTTCGCCCCCCTCCGAGAGTCCATTGAAAAGCCTGTCTGCCTCTTCCTTACTATCGGGTTGAAGTGAAATATAGATGTTGTTGCCCTTTTTCAGTGCAGGGCTTCCCATTGAAGGGGCAATGTCGGAGCCCATCAGGATGGTCCCATCTCCAACCGGAAGCGCAATATGCATCACCCGGTTTTGCTCCTCCTCTGGAAGTTTATCCCCCCCGGGAGCCTCCTTCATTTTCATGTTTCCGAGAATTTCCCCGCCAAAAACCGATTGGTAAAAATGGAACGCTTCTTCGGCCTGGCCATCGAAGTTCAGATAAGGATTTACTTTCATGGTTAAAAAATTTAAATTTTTAAAATTTTTGAAGGTTTACACGCATTAATGATATACCTTGCCCCATAAATTAAGACCGGATTGTCTTAAAACAAAAATTGAAGGCTGAAAGTTTTACCTTATACTGTATAGTGAAATAATTACTCTCAGAAATCTATCCATATGGAGATAAATCCCTCTGTTTATGCTTTTTTTATCGATCCCCTTCTGGCCTCTTCCTTTACCCGGATTAGCCATTTAATTCCTGAAGGAAGTACAGTACTGGACATTGCTTGCGGTACAGGTGCCCTGGTAGAGCAGCTGGCTGCCAAATGTGAAAATGCTACGGGGATAGATATAGATCTACAGATGATCCGCTATGCAAAGAACAGGCAGCAATCAAAAAATACCACCTTCCATTTATCGGATGCCCGAAAGCTGGATCTATTCTCCGATAAGCAATTTGATTTTGTGATTATGTCCTTGGCATGGCACCAGTTCAGGCCTGAGGAGCGGCAGATTATTTTGAATGAGGCAAAAAGAGTGGGAAAGAATATTATCATTTCCGATTATGCCTGCCCAGGCCCGAAAGGGGTTAAAAAGATCCTCGTTAAAACAGCCGAAAGAATGGCCGGAAGGGAACATTACAGGAATTTTCGTTCCTATATGAACGAGGGCGGGTTAGTCCGGCTTCCTGAAAATTATAATGCAAAGCCCGGTATTTTGGAAACTAGCCATTCCGGGATATTCGCGCTCATGAAGATTGAAGGGGTGTAAACTTCCCGTTGTTGACTTTGTAGAGTCAGAAAATCTTTTGCCAATAAAAATAAGGACCAAAAATGGAGGGTTCGAATCCTACAATTTAGGATCCTGCCTCGGTTATCTCTTTCAGGTCGGCCGTGAACTTGGGGAAAATAGGGTGAAGGACCGACGATTTATTGAGAAAGTCCTGATCGGGATAGTAAATAAACAAACAGCTTCCATCTCTAATGGTATCAATAACCTGCTTGTATATAGCCATGGAAACGGAAGGACATCCAAAGCTCCGCCCAAGCCTGCCATATTTTTTAATGAATTCTGCGCTGACATAATCCGCCCCGTGAAGTACGATGGCCCTCTTTCGGGCATTATCGTTGTATCCTTCGTCCATGCCATTGAGGAAAAGGGAAAGACCGTGTTTCCCGGAATAAGTCTTGCCGGTGATGTAAAATCCAAGGGAACTGGTATTACTGTTGGGAGTGTTGGAGAAGACGGAGGCAAACTTATTGCCGGAATTTTTTCCATGAGCCACCCAATCATTGATAAGTATTTTTTGGGTTTGAAGATCGATAATCCATAGCCTCTTTTCATTGGATGACTTACTGAAATCTATAATCGTCAATACATCCTTCTGGATACCTGCCTGCTGCTTTTTAAGGGATTGAAAACCTTTGAGGGCCAGGGAAAAAGCCTCATAGGATGGCATTGGGGTAACCAGGTCACGGCTAATTGCTTCATATAATTGAATGGGATCAGCATTTTCAGAGATAAATTCTGAAGGAGCTGAAGCATAGGCAGAGGCAAATAGTGCGACAAAGAAGGTTACTAGAACAAGGTTACGTGTAACCGGACTTGTGAGTTTGGATATCAGTTTTCTCATCCCTTTACCTGTCTTTAAATGTTTAATCTTTAAATCCTGTTTAATTTATACATTAAAGTCTTATTAACGGTGACGAAAATAATTATATTATTGATGAAATACCAAAAATTGAATATTTTTTCGTCGCCCGATTAAAACAACTATCATACCATATTATCAGGAAAACCCTGGAATATTGATATAAAAGGCTAATGGCATCAAACATCCTGTTATTTAGAAAGAATATAAATAAACCCGGTGGGGTACCGGGTTTATTCATGTGTCTGAAAAGAGGAAGAAAATCATTACCTGGTGGTGCTAAAATACATCGCGCCTTTCTTTTGTTTAAATTAATTTGTGTCTTGGTAGGTAGCCTCCTCGATGAGTTCAGCCGATTTCTCATCGAACTTATACACGTCGTTGCGAAATTCCAGCTCTCCATTTTCACCGACCCAGGCGGTCTGATAAATAAAATGTACCACCACCTGCTTGTCCAGGATAACCGTAGTCTCTTTTTCGGAGGCCAGAATGGACCGAATGCTATCGGGCGGGATCTGATTCTTTAATATTGCTTCTGCCAGATCAACGGGCTTTTCAAGACGGATACATCCATGGCTAAAATCGCGCTGAGACTGATTAAAGAGATAATCCGACGGGGTATCGTGAAGATAAATAGCATGGCTGTTGGGCATTATGAATTTTATCCTGCCCAGGGCATTGGTCCCTCCTGGTTTTTGTTGAATAAAATAAGGGAAATTATTTTCCTGAATAGATGACCAGTCGACACGGGTTGGTTCTATCACCTCTCCGCGGTACGAACCCTTAAGAAGCAAATAATTATGATTGTCCAGATAAGAGGGATCGTTCTTAAGTTTGGGTAAAAATTCCTTGGAGGCTATCTTGTAGGGTACATTCCAGGTGGGATTGAAAACAATATAGGTCATGGTATCCTTGAGCACCGGGGTATAATTACTCAGCTTACCCACTACCACCTTCATGGACTGGGATAGATTTTGATGTTCGTAATATTTCAACGAATAATCCGGAATATTGATAATAAGATATCGCTCTCCGGGATTTTCAGGCAACCAACGATTTCTGTCCAGATTGATCATTAATTGGTTTGTTCGGTATTCGAGTGGACGGTTCATTTCTGCTAATGTATTTTTACCGGCAACTCCATCAATTTTTAAGCCGTGCCGCGATTGAAAACGACTTACAGCAAACACTAATGAGGAGTCAAATATGGTTTTTTGCATGTAGGCCTCAGTCGTTTCATCCAGATCGCCGGTTACTGCCAGGAAATTTTTTAATTTCAGAACATTCAGACTGGTATCCCCATATTCAAGGGTTTCAAATGTCCCTGGCAGGGGCCAGTCTTTCTCCTTCATCATGGAAAATTTCTTATAGGCTTTGAGCAGTTTTCCATACCCTTCATTTTTGGGTTGCAGTTCTTCCAGGGATTGAGCAACCGTGCCTGAGGAAAGTGCCTCCTCGAGATGAGAAACTAAATCGATATCATTTTCATACCTCTGCCAAATCACATTTAATTGATCGGGATTGATCAGTCCGGAAACTATTTTATTAGCAAGATCGAAGTATGAACGGGTGAGCAGAATATCAATTTCCCTGGCTAATTCGGGCGTGGTCTTTTGCCTGGGAACCTTTTTTTGCAATAACAATGCCTCATTGAGGTCATAAACCCATTCAAAATCCATCGGCAAGCCATTTTCATCAGGATGGTTAAGTTCGTATATCAGGTCTTCTGCATCACTTGACAATTTACCCCTCGGGGTAAACCAGGCGAGTTGAAAATTTCGGTTCTTATAAAACTTTTCCACTTCCGGTGTATTGGATTTGGACATTTCGGGTAGTCTTTTTCCAACCGTGAGGGTATCAAAACTTCCTTTTTTTCGGTCAGATTGACCTATCTCTGCTGAACCGGTGTAATGTTTTCGGCTTATCCTGTTTCTGACATTGCAACTAAAGATAGCCAGAAATAACAGGGTGGGGATTATATATATTAAATATTTTCTCATCTTTTTCTCTTCTTTTTACTATAATAAGACACCCCTCATGGCTTTTTTGTTTTATCAAAACGTTCGATTGAATACCCTTAATGGGATGAAAATTGGAATTAAAAAAAATTCTTTCTATTTTGAGCTCTCTCAAAAAATTGCCCATTCGAATGATTGCTATTCAACTCCTTTGTCTTTTCACTATCACCTCCACAGCTATAGCGTTAATGGGAAAAAAAGCATGGTGGATACGGTTTTTTGATGGGCCCTGGACCACTTTTTTGTTTCAGGGCATTTCAAAATAAAGAAACTAAAACGCTTACCCTTTATGCATTCAGATCATTTTCCGGTATATATGGCATGTACATTGGATACTTCCTGGAAACCGGGAGATGAGGGTATCCATTAAGGAGGAGGAAGAATTATTTGTTCGCTGCATCCTCTCCCACACTATGCTCAAGTTCCTTGCTGAATGCTTCCACGAAGGCATTTTTGAGAATATTTAGCAGGGCGGGAAAAACGCCGGTATCCAGATTATTCAGGTCGCCGGATAAGGGTACTTCAGAAGCGAACTGGTCTTTCGGGGGATTTGAAAATATTTTGACTACTCCTCCAGCAATGGCTTCCCATATTTTTCCCAGAAATGATTTATCCTCCTCATCCCAATCGAGGATTTTTACATCCTGGAGGATTGGCTTCACGTAACCATCAATGTTACCATTATCAATAAGCACTTCCGTATAGAGATTGAATACACCTTTTTCGGCATCGAACCGGGCATACGCATTCAAAAAATCATTGAGATCTGCCAATTGCACATTCTCCAGCTTAAGGTTTATATCTGCATCAGGGAGGCTTTTTAAAACATTCATTCTTCCATCAATGCTTAAACTTCCCTTCCCAAAAGTATTGGCGCTGGCCACAAGGGTCGAAGGCATTTTTTTTGTTTTATCTTCAATATTGGAAAGATTGGTGATCAGAACATCCAGGTGGGTTAAGGTGATATCTACCTTTGGACGGGTAGTAAAATCCCTATAGTTAACGGTGCCATCGACAATCTCTACCCTGTTTATCTGCAGAGGAATAAGATCCTTGATCTGGGCAACCCAATCCACACCCGATCCGTCCTGCACCTCTTTTTCTCCGCCATCATTATTGGAAACGGCAAAATTGATTTCAGGCCGGGTAAAAATGAACTCCCCGACTATTTTCCCTTTAAATAGCGCTTTCCAATGAATTGATATATCCACTTTCCGTATAGCCACGAAGGGTACTGGAATGCTATCGTCCATTTTTACAATATGCAGACTATCAAAAACATAAGCTCCCCGGTACAGGGCCAGATCCACATCTTCGACTCCTCCCCGGTAACCTTCCATATTGGAGAGTTTCTTATTGATGACGTTTTTAACGATGAATGGCAGGGCAATCCGTATTCCTATAAGCAGTATGATTAAGAGGATCAGAATGATATACCTTTTTTTCATAACTTTTAAAATTTTCCCGGTGATTCAAGGGGTGAAAAGAATGATCCACATATTTGTACAAATCCGTGCCAAATATTCAGCCGGTGAAAAAATTTTCAATAAGTATGTTGATATATAGATTCTTGTATTACATTTATGCAGAATTGTGTCTCCTTGGTGGAAGGAGTTCCCTCATTTTTGCGAAAATAATTCTACAATGTCCTAGCGACTTTTTTCGTAGTTTTGTATAGTTTTGCTTCTTTGGGCAATGTGCAATCCAAAAGGCCAAAGCTTTAATGTGGTCTTTGGGATTACATACTTAATTAATTTACCTCCCAGATTTTAAAATAATGCAAAAATTCTTACCTTTTTTCCTCGCTTTATTGCTTTTTTCCTGTAAAAATAAAGAGGGAGGTCCCCCGGCAAAAAAGCGAATTTCAGTGGAAGTGGTGCCTATCTATGGCAAAAAGCTTAATTACGGTATTTCTGCTACAGGGGAACTGCTTCCCTGGGAATCAGTCGAGATTAAGAGTCCTGTTCAGGGCAATGTGATAGAAATAGCCTTCAGGGAGGGAAATTATGTATCGAAAGGAGACCTCCTGGTCAAAATTGACGACAGGGTTTGGAAAGCACGCGTAGAGGGACTTAAGGCGCAGGCAAGTTCACTTCAAGGGGAATTGGAACGGCAAGAGGAACTTTTGAAAATCGAGGGGGTAAGTAAAGAGGCCCTGGAGAAAACTGAGGCCAGTTTAAGCAGTTTACAGTCTCAGATTGAGGAATTAAATGTCATGATTGATCTGGCGGAAATCAGGGCTCCTTTTTCCGGAAAGCTGGGGATGCGCAATTTTAGTCCCGGGGCCTGGTTGTCTCAGGGAAGCACGATTACCCATTTGGTCAGCACGAACCCTATAAAGGTTGATTTTAGTATCCCGGCAAGGTACTATGCTTATTTGAAAATTGGATCCGCTGTAAAGGTGGTAAGTACTCCTTCCACCGATACACTCACCGCAGTTGTATATGCCATTGATCCGGTCATCAACACATCGAGCCGAAACATTCATGCCCGGGCAAGGATTGAAAATAAAGAAAATAAAATTATCCCTGGGAATTTCGCCGAGGTTTTCTTCACCGTAAATGAAAATGAAGAGGCTCTCCTTGTTCCCGCCGAATCAGTGATCTCCGAGTTAAATGCGGAAATTGTGTATACCGTTGAAAAAGGTATTGTGTCCAGAAAAGAGATACAAACCGGAATACGGACCCCCGCAGAAATTCAGGTCATAACGGGGCTTAAGGCTGGGGAAAAGGTGGTTACCACCGGCCTTATGGATATCTCTGACGGAGATAGTGTGGTCATCAATGAAAAGTAAAGGATCCGTTTTTTATGACACTCTCTGACATAAGTATAAAAAGGCCTGTTTTGGCTACTGTTCTTTCCCTGGTGATCGTGATCCTGGGAGTGACGGCATTTTTTTCCCTGGGAGTTCGCGAATACCCCAGCGTCGACCCTGCCGTTATCACCGTTCAGACCAACTATACAGGTGGAAATGCGGAGATTATTGAAACTCAGATTACCGAGCCTCTTGAAGAAGAAATAAACAAAGTACCGGGTATAAAGTCGATTTCTTCCAGTTCAAGCAACGGGAGGAGCAATATCCGGGTGGAATTCAATCTGGGCATTAACCTCGACAATGCGGCAAACGATGTAAGGGACAAAGTCTCCCGTGCCATGGGCTCTCTTCCTCCAGATGTTGATCCACCAATCGTTTCCAAGGCCGATGCGGATGCCCAAACCATCTTTGCTGCCACCCTTTCCAGCAATAAGAGAAGTCTTCTTGAACTAACCGACATTGCCGATAACCAATTCGCCGAACGTTTGCAGACTATTGAGGGGGTAAGTGAGGTTCATCTTTGGGGAGAGAAAGACTACTCCATGAAATTGATCCTCGATCCCAGAAAAATGGAAGCCTTGCGGATAACTCCCCAGGATGTGCGGCAGGCTTTGGGAAGACAAAATCTGGAATTGCCTACAGGTCAGATCGAAGGGGATCGAAAATACCTTACCATAAGAACTTATGGAAGGCTCAATACCGCGGAAGAATTCAATGATCTCATCATTGCCAGTCGCAGTAATTCTCAGGTTAGGATTAAAGACATCGGGCAGGCTCAGCTGACCCCTTTGAATGAAAAGTCAATTCTCCGCGGAAATCATGGGATTCCCATGATCGGTATTGCCCTTCAGCCCCAGCCCGGATCGAATTATATCGACATTGTTGATGAAGCGATGAAACGGTTAAGGAGTATGGAGAAAGACCTTCCTCCGGATATCAGCCTTGGCATCGGTATGGATACCACGGTCAGCATCCGAAAATCCATTAATGAAGTCCGTTCGACCATCATCATCGCTTTTCTGCTGGTCTTTATCGTGGTATTCATTTTTCTTCGAAGCCTGCGCACCACGCTGATTCCCGTCATTACCATCCCCATTTCCCTGATTGGTACTTTTGCGATCGTCTACCTTGCGGGTTATTCCATTAATATTCTCACCCTTCTGGGTCTGTTGCTGGCTACCGGTCTCGTAGTTGATGATGCAATTGTAGTGATGGAGAATATATATTCCCGTATTGAAAAAGGCATGGACCCCATTCAGGCTGCATTTAAAGGTTCGCGTCAGGTCTTTTTCGCGGTTATTTCCACTACAATTACACTCATTTGTGTTTTCCTGCCGATCTTTTTCATGCAGGGATTAACGGGCAGACTCTTCCGCGAGTTCGCGCTCATTGTGGCCGGCTCAATAATCATCTCCACTTTTATAGCCCTTACCCTCACCGCCATGTTAAGTTCCCGACTACTCAGGAAAACAAATCGCGAATACAGGTTCATGAATTTCATAAAAAGACCGATCGACTATATCCTCAATAATTACCGGGGCTGGCTTACCTCTTTTATGGTTTACCGCTGGGTGGCCTTCCCGGTCGTGGCGATAACAGCACTGCTAACCTGGTTCCTTTTTCAAAATCTCCCTAAGGAGCTTGCCCCTCTGGAAGATAAAAGCCGCTTGCGGATTATGATAAGTGCACCCGAAGGGATATCCTACGAGCTCATGGATGCATACCAGAAAAAGCTTATTGAGTTGGTAGATACGATAAAGGAGAAAGAAAACCTACTCTCGGTCACCTCCCCAGGATTCGGTTCAACAAGCTCGGTCAATTCAGGGTTCCTCCGTTTAGCTCTTTTTCCACCGGAAGAAAGGGGAAAAACCCAGATGCAGTTAGCCAATGAATTAACCAATGCCTTGCGCCCCTATAGTTTTGCGCAATCGTATGTTATCCAGGAACCTACCATTAGCGCAGGTTCAGGGGGAAGAAGCGGTTTGCCTGTGCAGATTGTGTTGCAGGCCCAAAACCTTGAACAGTTAAAAGCGGTGATCCCGGATTTTTTAAGAGAAGCAAGGAAAGACCCTGCTTTTGGGGTGGTGGATATTGACCTGAAATTCACAAAACCGGAAATGGTGGTGGACATAGACCGGAAAAAGGCCCAGGATATGGGAATCAGCGTGAGAGATATTGCTGAAACATTGCAGATATATTTCAGCGAGCAGAGAATGGGATATTTCGTTAAAAATGGTAAGCAGTATTATGTAATTGCCCGTGCAGAAGAAGATTTAAGAAATGAGCCTGAAGATGTGAGCAATATGAAAGTGCGCAATGCCAGTGGAGAGCTTATTTCCTCTCGATAATCTCGTGAGTATTGGGTATGAAAGCAGGCCCCCGCAACTACTTCGGTATAACCGGTATACGGCCGCTACAGTATCGGCCTCCCTCGCCGACGGAAAAACCATTGGTGACGGTATTGATGCCATGAATGCCATTGCAGAGCGTGTCCTGGATGATTCATTTTCCACCGCATTGACGGGAAACTCTGAAGACTATGCAGAAAGTTCCAACAATCTTTTGGTGATTTTCATTTTTGCCCTTATCCTGATCTATCTCACACTCTCAGCGCAGTTCGAAAGCTTTCGCGATCCTATAACCATTTTAGTCACCGTCCCCCTGGCTCTTGCAGGTGCGCTTATTTCCCTTTATCTGTTTGGTCAGACATTAAATATTTTCAGCCAGATCGGGATGATCGTGCTTATTGGAATTGTTACCAAAAATGGTATTCTTATTGTGGAATTTGCGAATCAGAAGAGAAACGAAGGACTAGACCGGATGGAGGCGGTAATTCAGGCCTCGGAAGAAAGGGTGCGGCCTATTCTGATGACAAGTATGGCAACTACCCTTGGGGTGCTCCCCCTGGCTGTTTCATTTTTAGGGGCCTCTGGAAGCAGGATTCCAATGGGAACCGTTATTATCGGAGGCTTGCTTTTTTCCCTGGTATTGACCCTTTTCATCATTCCGGCCCTTTATACCTATATATCGAAAAAAAACCTGAAACCTATGGCTGAAGAGGAGCAGGTATAAGTGAGTAAAAAATATAAGTTCATAAACCCTAACGTTTAAAATGTTTTTAATGAAGTTTCGATTAATAATCGCCCTCCTGATTTTTTCGTCTTATAGTGCAGCCTTCTCTCAGGATATAGTAGATCTTGATCAGTTAATATCCATGGCTCTCGAAAAGAACTACCAGATCAGACTCTCTAATAACAGACTTTTAATGGCGGAAAACAACAATACAATCGGAAATGCCGGTTTCCTGCCATCTGTCGCATTTTCCGGTGAACAATCATGGGGAATTGATAACTCGGAATCGACCTATGTTTTTGGTGATTCCATTACCGCCGATAATGCGCGCAGCTCAGCTTTCAACATGCTGGCACAGGTAAATTGGACTGTTTTTGATGGTTTTAAAATGTTCGCCAGAAAAGACCGGTTAGGTTTATTGTATAATTTAGGAAAATTGGATACCCGTTTTTATATCGAACAAACCACCTCCGATTTGGCCAGGGCCTATTACCGTCTGATAAGTGAAAGGAGTTTACTCGACAGCTATCAGGCTTCCCTGGATATATCCCGATACCGGCTGAAGCTGGAAAAAAACAAAATGGAAATCGGAGCGGGAACCGCTCTTTTATACCATCAGGCAGTAATTGATTTCAATACCGATAGTGCGATTTTGGTTAACCAACAACTTCTGATCGATAATTTAGTGCTCGATTTAAACCGTATTACAGGAAGGGATCCCATCAATCAGCTTATTCCCTCCGGAAAGGAGATGGATTTTAGTGGAAATTTAAATACAGATTCTCTTATTGTTCTTGCTGTAAACCACAACCAGGATATTGAAGAGGCGAAACTACAGGAGCTTCTCGCTGAAACTACGGAAAGAATCGAATCCGGAGACCTCTATCCGGAAATTTCCCTTTATGGAAATTACTCCTATGCCACCCAATCGAGTGAATCCGGTTTTATCCGTGAAAGACGGAGTTCCGGATTGGAATATGGAGTGCGTTTCCGGTTCAACTTATATAATGGAGGCCGCGAAAAAATCCAGGTCTCCAATGCACGGATCAATGAAATCAATGCTTCGATCAATACGGAAGATGTTCAAAACCAGATTCGAACGAATATGTTAAAACTAATTAACCGTCGTCAAAGCTCAATAAGCCAGCTTAATTTGATTGAAAATAGTTTGAAGGCGGCCGAAAAATCGATGGAAATTGCTGATCTTCAGCTTGAAAACGGAAGTATTAACGGTTTTGAATTCCGGCAAGCCCAACTTTCCCAATTAAATGTCAAAAGACGATTCACTGAACTTACCTATTCTGTTAAGGCCATTGAAACTGATATTTATAGACTTGCCGGTACTCTTTTGGAAAAACTTTATCCATGAAAAGCTGATTCCGGGTAGCAAAATTATCAGGTCCAGAGTCTGGGAAAATTCCTGTCCAATAGAATGTTATTAACAAAATAGCAGACAGTTGAAAAAAAATTATTCCCCTATAACAATCTATTCAAAAAAAACATAATATTGCATCTAATTTGAGGGTGGTGAACATATCGGACCTAATCATTGTTTCCATCTCATGATCAGAATATTATAAATTAAAATTTTGATAATGGCCTTAACTTTTTTCAACCTTAAAAATGAATTCAGAAAGAAAGATTGCATCGAACACTGCCTCCATTGACTCAGACTCATTTGAGCCTCCGAGCAGTGCGGTCATTTTGACCGATGATCCAAGCTCTTTAGAAGGGCAAAATTTGGATTTTCAAAGGATCAGCGATTATTCATTTAACTTTCTTAGAAAACACTTCCCAACCGCAACCATTAAAGACTGGAACAACTGGAGATGGCAGCTCCGGAATTCCTTTACTTCACTCCAACATCTGCAATCTGTTATTCGGTTATCCTCGGACGAAATGGCCGTTGCCGGGAACGAGGACATAAACCTTCCCATCCGGATCACCCCTTACTATGCCAGTTTGATAGCCAACTCTTCACCAGGCAATGCCATTCGTAAAACAATGGTTCCTGTCCTTGATGAACTGATTGTATCCCGGGGGGAAGAATCGGATCCGCTCGATGAGCACCGGCACAATAAGGTAAAATGCCTGATTCACCGTTATCCAGACAGGGTTTTATTTCTTATCACCAATTTCTGCAGTGCATACTGTAGGTATTGTACCCGATCCCACATGGTAGGCGACAGTCATCACTCACATGGCCGGCGATCTGATTGGGACGAGGCCATTGAATACATCCGAAATCATCCGGAAATCAGGGACGTGCTGCTGTCCGGCGGCGACCCGCTTACACTTCCGGATGAAAAGCTGAAATACCTCCTGTCTGAATTGCGCGCAATCAAGCATGTAGAAATAATCCGGATAGGCACTAAGGTACCGGTGGTACTACCACAGCGTATCACCCCTGCCCTGTTGAAAATGCTGCGAAAGTACCATCCGGTATATCATGAGCATTCACTTTACCCATCCCGATGAGTTGACTCCTGAGGTTTCCCAGGCTTGTTCGATGATTGCCGATGCGGGAATCCCCATGGGAAGTCAGACGGTACTTTTAAAAGGCATCAACGACGACCCGAAGGTTTTCAAGAAGTTGATGCAGGGCTTGTTGAAAATACGGGTCCGGCCCTATTATCTCTATCAATGCGATCCTATACCCGGGTCAGCCCATTTTCGCACTTCAGTAAATAAGGGAATTGAAATTATCAGCGCATTAAGGGGGCATACTTCGGGTTATGCTGTGCCACATTTTGTGATAGATGCCCCCGGGGGTGGAGGAAAAATTCCTATTTTGCCGAACTATGTCGAGGGTAAAGAGAATGGGGATCTTTTGCTGAAAAACTATCAGGGGAAACATTTCAAATATCCCGATTACATGTAGCGTTCGGTATGCCTCATATTTCTAATATGCCTATTGATAAACAAGGATTTTCCCATGTTGATTTTCTGAATTTTTAGCAGCATGATTTTTAATGGTTCATGTGAGTTTTATATCGTTACGTAAATATGTTTAAAATTGGTTTATGTTTCGATCTGAGATCGGAATATCTTAAGGAAGGTTTTAGTGAAGAAGAAACCGCTGAATTTGATCGCGACGATACGGTGGACGCCATTGAAGAGACTCTTCAAAAATTGGGCTATCAAACGGAAAGAATCGGAAATGTAAAACAGCTCGCCAAAGAATTGCTGGAGGACAAACGATGGGACCTCGTTTTCAACATTTGCGAGGGAATGTACGGAATTGGCCGTGAAGCACAGGTGCCGGCGTTACTGGATGCCTGGAACATTCCGTATGTTTTTTCAGATCCACTTGTCTTGTCGCTGACCCTTCATAAAGGACATACGAAAAGGGTTATCAGAGATGCAGGGTTAAATACCCCCGATTTTTTTCTGGTTGAAAGAGCGGAGGATATAGATAAAATAAATATTCCCTTTCCTCTTTTTGCCAAGCCTGTAGCCGAAGGTACCGGAAAAGGGGTAGACTCCAAATCCGTTATCCTCAATAAGCAGGATCTAAAATCGGTCTGCATGGATTTATTGTCCCGTTTCAACCAGGCAGTACTGGTTGAAAAATTTCTTAGCGGGAGGGAGTTTACAGTGGGAATTGTTGGAACAGCAGAGGAAGCAAAATCTGTGGGCTGTATGGAAATTGTGTTGAATGAAAAGGCGGAGAAAAAAGTATATTCTTATGTCAACAAAGAGGAATGTGAAGAGCTCGTAAAATATATACTCGCTCCTTCTCCCCAGAGCCATGAATGTGAGAAGTTAGCTTTGGATGTCTGGAAAGTGCTGGGATGTCAGGATGGTGGCAGAGTGGATATCCGTTATAATGATGAAGGGATCGCCAGCTTCATTGAGGTTAATCCACTTGCCGGCTTACACCCTGAACATTCTGATCTTCCTATATTAAGCAAACTCAATGGTATATCCTACCAGGAATTGATAAAGGAGATCATGGATTCCGCCATAAAAAAATTGAGTACATAGGATTGATTGCCAGGATCTATCGGGAATAACCCTTACCCCCTATTCCGCCAAATGAATTAAACCTGTAAGTTACTTTTTCATCAAAAATGTTTTATTATTTGAAAAACTGAAAAGTATAAGTGTTATCTCAGGCATCAAAGGGATAATTATGACCTTGTTTAAAAATAAATACCGTGTGGAATCCACCCGTTTGCAAAAATGGGATTATTCCTCGGATGGAATGTATTTTATCACCATTTGCACCATAAACCGTGAATCTTTCCTGGGGAAAATTGATATGGGAGAAATGATATTAAATGAACACGGACGCATTGTTGAACAATGCTGGTTCGACCTGGTAAATCATTACCCTAATTTACAATTGGATGCATTTGTAATCATGCCAAACCATATTCATGGGATCATGATTATTGATAATTCACGGGAATCAATCAATTGTGATAATTTAAAATCAATTTCCATTGTGGATTGTCAGGGCGATGATGGAATTGATGGGATTGATGGCGATGATGGGATTGGTGGTATTGATGGCGATGATGGTATTGATGGCGATAATGGTATTGATGGTATGGATGGGGTTGGTGGCGTTGGTGGGGTAGAGACGGGTTTCAAACCCGTCTCTACGTCCCCCGCACCCCGCCCGTCCCCCGCACCCCGCCCGTCCCCCACACCCCGCCCGTCCCCCACGTCCCCCCCATCACCCCCATCCTCACAATTGAAACCCCGTCATGGTATTTTTGAATTTGTGCGGGCATTAAAAACATTTTCATCCAGGCGAATGAATGAAATGGATAATACTGTGGGTAAAACGCGATGGCAATCTCGATTTCATGACCATATTATCCGGAATGAACAGGAATATGAAAGGATAAAACATTACATTTTGAACAATCCCGGCGCATGGGGAAATGATTCATTAAACCCTAAATAAACCCCAAATAACCCTAAAACACAATGAACAAAGTAATTATATTGATCAATGAATTGTCCCCGGGAGCATCGGAGGATGAACTGGACGTGCTCGATCAGGCCTGTTTGGTGGAAGAAGCTTTGGCGGCTCTGGGTTATGAGCCGGAGCGCCGGTTTATTGGGCTCGATCTCAGGCAGGCGGTGGACCAGATCAAATCCTCCGGGGCTGAATTTGTCTTTAACCTGGTCGAAGGTCTCGGCAACAAGGCTGAACTGATCCATCTTGCCCCCTCCCTGCTTAGATCGATGAACATGCCCTTCACCGGCTGTGGGCCGGAAAGCATGATGATGACCAGCAATAAACTGATCACGAAAGAATGGCTTTCCCTGCATCATGTTCCCACTCCGCTATGGAACGAGGCGGCATTCAGTGAAAAAAGCTCTCAAAACCTGATTAAAAAGCCATTGTGGGAAGATGCATCGGTAGGGATCACGGATGAGAGCATTTTTCCGGCAAGCACTTATACAAGTTTTTCCGCTTTCAGGGAACATCATGGAAATGGGTTTTTCGTGGAAGAGTTTATTTCCGGCAGGGAGTTTAACGTTTCTGTCATTGAAGGCTTAAACGGCCCTGAGGTCTTACCACCAGCGGAGATGCAATTCCTCGGTTTTCCGAAAAAAAAGCCGAAAATAGTAGGCTACGCGGCCAAATGGGACGACAATCCTTTGAGTACAAGAATACCGTAAGAACCTTCGACTTTGAGGAAAAGGAGAGGGATTTGTTGGATCAAATCCGTGAAATTTCAATGAAATGCTGGAATGTATTTGGACTTCGCGGCTATGCCCGTGTCGATTTCCGGGTTTCTGAAGAAGGCCATCCTTTCGTTTTGGAACTGAACGCGAATCCCTGTATTGCCGAAGATTCCGGTTTTATGGCCGCTTGCCGGCATGCAGGACTCGATAATTCAGAGGTTATTAAAAGAATTATTTCAAATCTCAATTAATAGAAAATTCATTCATGGAAAAGGAATTGATCACATGGCGTTCAGCATTGCTGAGGGAGGACGAGAATAATGTGCGGGAAATTGTGGGTTCGTCCGGTTTTTTCCGCGACGACGAGATTGAGGTGGCAGTTGAACTGGTTGCGGAAACCCTGATTAAAGGCAAAGAAAGCGGGTACGAATTTATTTTCGCAGAGATGGAGGGTAAAACGGTGGCCTATTCCTGTTATGGGCTTATCCCCTGCTCCCTGATCAGCTATGATCTGTATTGGATAGCCACTCATCAGGATTTCAGGAATAGGGGAACAGGAAGACTTCTTCTGACAGAAACGGAAAACAGGATCAAAAACCTTGGGGGGAAGGCGATTTACGTGGAAACCTCCTCAAAGCCTATTTATTTGCCTACCCAAACCTTTTATTATAAAGCGGATTATCAGCTAATCGCCCGGTTTGAGAACTTCTACGATTCCGGCGATGACAAAATGACCTTTCGCAAACTGCTTTTAGCAGGCAAATAATGGCACGAAAAAGAAAGATCATGATTCGCATTTATACTATTATTCTAATTTCGCAATAAGAACAATGCCCTGATTTCGATGTTAACCCTAATTCACAGTTTTTAATTTTAACCTAACATTTTATGACAAAAAATTATATTCCTGCTGAAGATCGTTACGAGAAATCAGACTATAAACGCGTGGGAAAAAGCGGGCTTAAATTACCCCGGATTTCCCTTGGTCTATGGCACAATTTCGGGGATGTGGACGATTTTGAAAATTCCCGCGATATTCTGAGGTTTGCTTTCGACAATGGAATAACACACTTTGATCTCGCGAACAACTACGGTCCGCCACCAGGATCTGCCGAAACCAATTTCGGTAAAATCCTTCATTCCGATTTTTCCTCATGGCGCGACGAACTGCTCATTTCAACCAAGGCGGGATATTATATGTGGCCAGGCCCATACGGGGAGTGGGGCTCACGAAAATATCTGCTTTCCAGCCTTGATCAAAGCCTTAAAAGGATGAAGCTCGAGTACGTGGATATTTTTTATTCCCACCGGGCGGACCCTGATACTCCACTGGAAGAAACCATGTCGGCCCTGAGCACTGCTGTAAAGCAAGGAAAGGCATTGTATGTGGGGCTGTCCAATTATTCACCGGAGCAGACCGCAAAAGCCACGGAAATCCTGGAGAGCCTTGGTACCCCCTGCCTTATCCACCAGCCCCGGTATTCGATGTTTGAGCGAAAGGTGGAAAATGGTCTCCTTGATGTACTCGGCAAAAAAGGGATTGGCTGCATTCCCTTCTCTCCACTTGCACAAGGTTTACTGACAGACAAATATCTTCACGGCATTCCTGAAGGATCGAGAGCAGCCAGGGATAATTTCCTGAAAAAATCACAAATCACTGAGGAAAAGATCGACAAATCAGAGAAACTAAACAAGATTGCTTCTTCCCGGAGGCAAAGTCTGGCCCAAATGGCTCTGGCATGGATATTAAAAGATGAGCGGATTACTTCGGTTCTTGTGGGGGCCAGTTCGGTGGATCAGCTACGCGATAATCTGAAGAGTTTGGAAAATGTCCATTTTAGCAAAGATGAATTGAATGAGATAGATAAGGTTTTGGAATAAACTTTACATATCGGTATCTCACTGGTTTCTAAAGGCTGCTATTCGCCTTGAGGTATTCCAGAAACTTCACATAGGCAGTATTCCATTGCTCGGTGTATTCCGGTTTGTAAACCTTAGTCTCAAAAGAATTCCGAACAACGTCCCGGATTTCTGTTAAGGAATTCAAATGCTTCATTGCCATGGCCTGCATAAGTATGTTTCCAGCTGCCGTTCCTTCGATGGGCCCGGCTATCACTGGCAACCCGGTTAAATTTGAAGTAAACTGACAGAGTAATTTATTCTGAGCCCCTCCACCTATGATATGAATTTTACGGATATTTTTCCCGCTGATTTCATTTAACTGGTCCAGTACATATCTATATTTAAAAGCAAGGCCCTCCAGAATTGTCCGTACGTATTCTCCAATAGTTTCAGGGGCCTCCTGATCAGTTTTCAGACAATAATTGTCGATTTCATTCGGCATATCAATTGGGTTGTAGAATCCCATATAGTCAGGATCAATGAAAGTTTTAAATGGTTTGGCCAGTTCGGCCATGCTTATAAGGTCATTGTAGTTTATTTCTTCTCCTGGTTTTGACCAGGAACGCCTGCATTGTTGAAGAAGCCATAAGCCCATTATGTTTTTGAGAAAGTTAAATGTTCCCTGCGGTCCCCCTTCATTAGAGAAGTTGAACTCAAAACTTTTCTTTGAAATGACTGGTCGACGATTCTCTACCCCCATAAGAGACCAGGTACCAGAAGAAATATAGGCCCAGTCCTCACCAGTAGCTGGAATTGCCACGATTGCCGAGGCTGTATCATGGGAACAGACAGAAGCTACGGGGAAAGGATCCAATCCTGCATTTCTTGCAATAAAAGGATGAATTTCCGAAATAATATTTCCGGGGTTAATTATATTACTCATCATGGACATGTCGATTCCCAGTGCTTTGAATAATTTAGGTTCCCACAATCTGTTAATTGGATCCAACAACTGGGAAGTAGTGGCAAAAGTAAATTCCGATTTCATCAAACCAGTAAGCAGGTAATTCAGGAAATCAGGCAGAAACAAGAGCTTACTGGCATGCTCGAGTGCAAAGTCATTTTTTATCTTTAGACTGTATAGTTGAAAAAGCGTGTTGAAGGGTTGTATTGAAATCCCAGTCAGGTTATAGATATCCTGCATATCCATCTTCTCACTAAGAAATGCATTCATTCCTAAAGTTGTCTGTGGGTCGCGGTAAGCATAAGGAATCCTTATCGCAGTATTGTCAGAAGCCAGTAGCGCGAAATCAACGCCCCAGGTATCAATCCCAATTGATTCAGGTTTAATTTGCTCCTTGTAATTGCACAGTCCGATGGAGGTTATAATTTCCTCATAAAAGCGGTATACATTCCAATATAAATGCTCTCCGGTCTGCATCATACCGGTTGGGAACCTATGCACTTCATCCAGAATAAGCTTCTTCTTCTCGAGAATCCCGGCAACAGCACGTCCACTTTCAGCTCCAAAATCAATGGCAAGATATTGGTTGACACTCATTCAATACAAATTAATATTTTATAAAGGAGGTAAAAATAGCATTTTCCGGTTAATTTCCAGATATCCGAAAAACAAAATTTACCGGTCATTTCCACATAGGGTCAGAAAACTCCGTAAACTGCCTGTTTGGAAGTATTGCAATAAATGGACGAATAAATATGAAAATCATGCCGGTTGGTATCAAATTTCCTTTCGAGGTGAAGAAGCGGGGAACCCTCATTCAGAGACAATAGCCGGGCAATTTCCCCATTGGCCCTGATTGCCCGCAATTTCTGCTCACCACTTTTTACCTCTATCTGATAAGCGGTCCTGAGTACATCAAAAAGTGATTTGTTCTCTATATTCCGGCTGGTAAACCGGGGAAGGTTGATATTAGGAATGAAGTTTATATCGTAAAATATGGGTTCCTCATTAAAAAACCTGATCCTTTCCATGTATATGCATCCGGCAGCCAGTTCCGGAGAGCTGAGCTTAAAAGGGAAATTATTTTCCCAGGCCCTTATCTCGGGTTTTATCACCATTTCGGAAGTGATATTGCTGCTTCCAAGTGCCGATGTTGTCCCGGCTATAGAAAGAATGCCTATACCTTTTGGTAATTTATGGACGATGCTTCCCTTACCCTGGTACCGGGTGATAAAGCCTTCATTTACAAGCGTGTCCAGAGCATGTCTAACTGTTGGTCTGGTGAGTCCGTGGACCACACATAATTCATTTTCAGAAGGAAGCATGTCCCCTTCACTGTAAACGCCATCCAGGATCTGCTTTCGCAATAATTCGTAAAGAATTTTATAACGGGGCACTCGTGGGCTATCTTCCATTTTTTGGAGAATATTTGAAGGATAAATAAAAATTTTTATAAAAATAAAAGATTTTACTTGTATTTACAAGTTATTAATTATATTTTTACAAAAAATTATGAATATCCCTTTATTGTTGGTTTATTTATGATCTTACATATATATACAAGTTAGTTAAATCGAATTATTTTAATTTACCGGACACACTATGGCTGAAGCAGTTTTCATGCCCAAACAAGGGCAATCGGTTGAAACATGTATCATTACCCAATGGTATAAGAAAAAAGGAGATAAGGTGAGTCCCGGCGATCTCCTGTTTGCTTATGAAACCGATAAAGCAGCATTTGAAGAGGAAGCAAAATTGGAAGGGATCCTTCTGGAAGTCTTTTACAATGAAGGCGATGAGGTACCCGTCCTTTCCAATGTAGCGGTAATAGGATCCAAGGGAGAAAGCACCAGGGAATTTATTGACGGTCCGGAACAAACAACCCAATCCGTTGACGATAAAAATGAGGCCGGGGTCAAAAAAATCGATGATAAGGCTGCAAAAAAGAGTGCGGCCGGGAACGGGGATGACAAAAAAGGTGCTGATGCTTCAACAGCTGAGGATATAAGGATCTCGCCCAGGGCACGGAAAATGGCAAAGGAAAATGGAATTTCACTTAGCATTGTTTCAGCAACAGGACCCAATGGAAGGATAATCGTCAGGGATATTGAAGACTATATGAACTCGCAAACGAAAGAGGGCCTGGCAGCACAAGACCTATCCGCTTCTCAAAAGAAAACGGTTCCTTCTTCCCACTTGAAACTTACTGAATCACCCGATGCGGTAATCAAGGCCCTGAGCAATGTCAGGAAAATTATAGCAAAAAATATGCTGGCATCACTCCAGAACTCTGCACAATTGACCCATCATATTAGCGCCGATGCCCGTGCGATCATGAAATTAAGGAACCAGGTTAAAGAAGGGCAGCACTCGGAAAATATTCCCAATATTACCCTCAATGATATGGTCTCTTATGCGCTGGTGAAGACTCTCCTTAAATTGCCTGAAATTAACGCACATTTTTCCAGTGAGAGCATAAAATATTTCAAAAAGGTTCATCTCGGAATGGCAGTCGACACGGATCGTGGCCTTATGGTACCGGTCTTACGTGATGCGGATGATTATTCATTAAGAGGGCTCTCGAATAAACTTAAGGAACTTGCGCAATCCTGTCGTAGCGGTAAGATTGATCCTGGTCTTTTGCAACCCGAAGCCGGATCGTTTACGATTTCCAACCTTGGGGCTTACGGAATTGAGATGTTTACGCCGGTTTTGAATCTACCTCAGATAGGTATCCTGGGTGTGAATACTATCACTTATCGTCCCGGTGATACGGGAGACGGAACCATTGGGTTCATCCCTGTTATAGGTCTGTCCCTTACCTATGACCATAGGGCAATTGATGGCGCACCGGCTTCCAATTTTCTAAAAGAGCTAAAAAACGCCATTGAAAATTTCGAGGGAACACTTGATTAAATATAAATTAAATATCCATAATAAAAGAGGGAGGTTTTGTGCCTAAAACTCAACATTTCATAAACTAATAAGCGCATTAATTTGTCAAATTATAAATCTCTTAACTTAACTTATAAATTATCCCTATAAAACTCCTCAAATCATAAACCTTAAATTTGATTAAAAATGCCTAAATGTCAATTCATTGATCCCTCCATTGTTAGAAAAAAAGGAGATATAAAGCTCGGTTCCATCCCGGTGAATCATTACAGTAAGAATCTTCATGAGGAGCGTAAGAATTTCAGCGATAAAGATCTTGTCAACATATATTTCGACATGCTTGTCATTCGCGAGTTCGAAACAATGCTGAACCTTATTAAAACTACCGGGGAGTATCAAGGTATCAAATACGATCACCCTGGCCCGGCCCATTTGTCTATCGGACAGGAAGCAGCGGCGGTTGGGATGGCCTATAATCTGGGGGTGGATGATTTTATCTTTGGCTCTCACAGGTCCCATGGGGAAATTCTTGCAAAAGGATTAAGTGCCATTGCCAAACTCGATGATAAAGAGCTGATGAAAATCATGGAAGGCCATTTTAATGGGGAAACCTTGCGAGTTGTGGAAAGGGGCTTTAAAGGAGACACTAAGGAACTGGGCATTAATTTTCTTCTTTATGGGACCCTTGCTGAAATTTTTGCCCGGGAGACAGGGTTCAATAAGGGTCTGGGCGGTTCAATGCATGCATTTTTTACCCCCTTCGGAGTATATCCAAATAATGCAATAGTCGGTGGTTCCGGAGATATTTCCGTCGGTGCTGCCTTGTACAAGAAGGTAAACAAGAAACCGGGAATCGTGGTCGCCAATATTGGAGATGCCTCAATGGCCTGCGGACCTGTATGGGAGGGAATTAGTTTTGCCGCCATGGATCAATTCAATAAATTATGGGAAGGGGAGTTCAAAGGAGGAATGCCCATCATTTTCAATTTTATGAACAATCAATATGGCATGGGGGGGCAAACAACCGGCGAAACCATGGGGTATGATATTCTGGCCCGGGTCGGTGCGGGCGTAAACCCTGAGATGATGCATTCCGAACGGGTCGATGGTTATAACCCGCTGGCTGTTATTGAAGCATTTAAAAGAAAAAAGAAAATTCTTGAAGACAAACATGGTCCCGTATTATTGGATACATTAACTTATCGTTTTACAGGTCATTCGCCTTCAGATGCTTCGTCCTATAGATCTAAAGAAGAGGTTGAAGCATGGGAATCGGTCGATACCCTGGCTTCCTATGCGAGCGAGTTAATGAAAGAGGACTTATTGGACGAGGGTGGCCTTAAAGAAATGCAGGAGAAGGTTACAGGACTCATTAAAACCGTTATGCTGCTTGCCATTGACGATAATCAATCTCCAAGGATGGATCTGCGGAGTAATCCGGAACTTATCGGAGATATGATTTTTTCCAATGGTTCTGTAGATAAAATGGAAGACCGGGTCCCGGAGACCCTGCATCCTCTTGAAGAGAACCCGCGGGTAAAACAGATCGCGAAAAAAGAACGTTTTGCTTTCGACAGCGATGGAAAAGCCTTTTCCAAAATTAAAACCTATCAATTGCGCGATGGACTGTTTGAAGCCATTGCTGATCGTTTTTATAAAGATCCAACCCTTGTAGCCTATGGAGAAGAGAATCGTGATTGGGGTGGTGCATTTGCAGTTTACAGGGGACTTACGGAAGCCCTCCCCTATAACCGGCTCTTTAATTCCCCGATTTCTGAAGGAGCTATCGTCGGTACCGCAATTGGCTATGGAATGTGCGGAGGAAGAGTGATCGCTGAGATCATGTATTGCGATTTTCTGGGCAGGTCCGGTGATGAGGTTTTCAATCAACTGCCCAAGTGGCAGGCAATGAGTGGAAATATTTTAAAAATGCCGGTTGTCATCCGTGTTTCTGTGGGTTCCAAATATGGTGCACAGCATTCTCAGGACTGGACATCTCTGGTTGCCCATATCCCCGGCCTGAAAGTAGTTTTTCCTGCCACCCCATACGATGCAAAAGGGCTCATGAATTCAGCCCTTCAGGGGACCGATCCGGTTATTTTCTTTGAAAGCCAGAGAATTTACGACATTGGTGAAAATTTTCACGAAGGTGGCGTTCCGGAAGGATATTATGAAATCCCCTTTGGGGAACCTGACATTAAAAGGAGAGGTAAGGATATAAGTATTTTGAGTATTGGCGCAACCTTATACAGGGCCATTGATGCAGCCGATACGTTAAAGGAAAAGTTTAATATGGAAGCAGAAATTATCGATGCGAGAAGTTTGGTGCCCTTTAACTATAACCCTGTAATTGAGTCTGTAAAAAAGACAGGGAAAATCGTCATTACCGGTGATGCAACCAGCAGGGGCTCTTTCCTAAAAGATTTGGCAGCCAATATTACTGAATTTGCCTTTGACTATCTGGATGCCCCACCCGTCGTCGTTGGATCACGAAACTGGATTACTCCTGCTCATGAACTGGAAGACTTTTTCTTTCCTCAGGCTGAATGGATTATCGATGCAATCCATCAAAAAATTATTCCACTTACGGATTACGAAGCAAAAAATGATTTCAGTGATGAAACATTATTAACCAGAACTAAAAAAGGGATCTGATGACAAAACAGGAAACTATTGAGGCTATAAAATTAAAGAAGGGCTTCATCTGCGATATGGATGGAGTAATATATCATGGAAATACCCTCTTGCCCGGGGTTAAGGAATTCGTGTCGTGGTTAAAGAAAGAGAACAAATCCTTTATTTTTCTGACTAATTCGAGTGAGCGGACCCCCAAAGAACTTCAGGAAAAAATGTTTCGCCTTGGCATAGAAGTCGATAAAAGTCATTTCTATACCAGTGCATTGGCGACCGCTGTTTTTCTTGCAAGTCAGCGTCCCCGGGGAAGTGCCTATATCATCGGTGAAGCCGGGCTCATCAATGCCTTGTACAATGTTGGTTATACAATGAACAATGTCGATCCGGACTATGTTGTTATGGGGGAATCAAAATCGTATAGCTATGAGAGGATTGAACATGCCGTCCAACTGGTAATGAAAGGGGCTAAACTCATCGGTACGAACCCCGATACCACCGGGCCGGGTGAAAATGGAATTGTCCCTGCCACAAAGGCACTCATTTCTCCCATCGAATTATCAACAGAAAAATCGGCTTATTTTGTTGGAAAACCGAATCCTCTCATGATGAGGATCGCACTTAAAAAATTGGGAATGACCAGAGAAGAAACTATAATTATTGGAGACAGAATGGATACAGATATTGTAGCCGGCATCGAAGCTGAAATAGATACTTGTCTGGTTTTAAGTGGGATTACCACTAAAACCACTATGCACAATTTTGCCTATCGGCCCCTTTATGTATTAGATGGTGTAGGAGATCTGGTAAAGAGTGATTCAGTATGATTAAGGCGGTTCTTTTCGATATGGACGGAGTATTGCTGGATTCTGAAGAGTTCATACTTCAGGCAGCTAAAAAATTCTTTCAGGAAAAGGGTGTGGAGGTTAAGGCTGAGGATTTCCGGGAATTTATCGGTATGGGTGAAGACAGGTACCTGGGTGGCGTAGCTGAAAAATATGATATTCCTTTTGATGCCGGAAAGGATAAATCAAGGGTATATGATATTTACGATCAGCTTGTGAAAGGAAACCTAAGGCCTTTACCAGGAGTAAAGGAGTTTATTCATAAATGCCTGGAGAAGGATTTGCGGATAGCCATCGCTACCAGCGCTGATGAACGTAAAATGAAAGTTAATTTGAAGGAAACCGGACTATCGGACATACCCTTTAATTCGTACGTAAATGGCATAGAGGTGGAGAACAAAAAACCGCACCCCGACATTTATCTCCTGGCTGCGAAGCGCTTGAATGTTGAACCTGAATGCTGCCTTGTAGTGGAAGATGCCGTGAGCGGAGTCGAAGCTGCAAAATCGGCTGGTTGTAGGTGTTTGGCCCTAACCACTAGTTTCCCTGCCGATAAATTGCAAAAGGCCGATTGGATTGCAGCCCACCTGGGCGAAGCCCCGAATGAATGTATTAACTGGTAAAGTAAAAATTATGGAATTACGACAAATAGGAAAAAGCAACATTATGTCCACCCCTATTGCCTTTGGTGGATGGGCAATTGGAGGCTGGATGTGGGGTGGCGCAGAAAAAAGTGATGGCCTGAAAGCACTCCGGAAGGCAATTGATTTAGGGATTACAAGCATCGATACAGCCCCGGCATATGGTTTCGGCCAGAGTGAAGAACTCGTTGGACAGGCAATCAAAGGGCAAAGGGATAAAGTTCAGGTTTTTACGAAATTTGGCTTAAAATGGAATGATGATAAGGGGAAGTTTTTCTTTAACACTACAGATGATCAGGGAAAACCCACAGAAATGTATCGTTACGCATCCAAAGATTCGGTAATCAGGGAATGTGAAGACAGTTTACGGAGGATGAAAACCGATTACATTGACCTGTATCAGATCCACTGGTCAGATCCCACTACTCCTGTTGAGGAAACAATGGAGGCACTCAACCTTCTTCTGGAGCAGGGTAAAATAAGGGCTATCGGTGTATGTAACTACGACCTCGAACTGTTAAAATTAGCCTCTTCTTTTGCTCCGGTGATATCCAATCAGGTTCCTTACAGCATGGTGAGAAGGGAGATTGAAGATGATCTGGTTCCCTGGTGTATCGGGAACAACATATCCATTATTGCCTACAGCCCCCTCCAGCGGGGACTTTTGACCGGAAAATTTAATCAGGATTCAACTTTTAAAGAGGGTGATACGCGTGGGGATACCCCTTATTTCAAAAAATCCAATATTAAGCGTGTTAATGGTTTTTTAAATGAAATCAAGGAGATAGCGGATAGCAAAAATGCAACGTTCGCTCAATTAGTTATCCGTTGGACCCTTGAGCAACCCGGGATTACCTGCGCCCTTGTGGGAGCCAGAAATGTTACTCAGGTCAACGAAAATGCCGGAGCCTTAAATGTTGATCTTTCCCGTGAAGAAATAAACTCTATTACCGATAAATTGCAAAAATTAAAGCTTGAATTATAGATGGGAAGAAATGTATTAACCGATTTTCCAGCAAAATCAGACCTACTCGAATGGTATAGTAAAAACGGCAGTAATGAAGTCCATGAGGTGAATGCCCATTTTCATACCCCCTACTCCTTCAGCGCTTTTCATAAAACAAAGCAGGTTTTTGAAATGGCCCGGGAAGAACATGTCAATATCCTTGGAATTAATGATTTTAATACCATGGCAGGGTATGTGGAATTTCATGACCTGGCTCTGGAATTTCAGATATTCCCGTTGTTTAACATCGAATTCATGGGATTATTAAAGGAGGAGCAAAAACAAGGAATCAGGGTGAATGATCCGGATAATCCCGGAAGGGTTTATCTCAGCGGCAAGGCCTTGGATTTCCCGGTGAGCCTCGAAGGAAACCAGGCCCGCAAACTGGAAAACCTAAAGGCAGAAAGCCTGGAGCAAGCTAAAAAGATGCTTGAACTTTCCTCCCGGGCCTTAAGCGAGGCTGATCCTGATCTTTCACTGGACTTTGACGAGGTTATGAACAATCTCACTCGTGGAATGCTGAGGGAACGTCACATCGCCAGGGCGATCCGGTTAGTGGTTTTTGAAAAGTATAAGGATCCGGTAGAGCGAAAAGCTTTCTTAAGCAAATTGTATAATGGCAGAGAATCCACTGCAAACATTGAAAATGCCAGTGCCATTGAAGGGGAAATCAGGGGAAACCTGCTTAAAAAAGGTGGTGTGGCTTATATTAAAGAAGACCCAAAAGCCTTTCTTGACCTCGAGGAAATATTAAAGATCATCACGGATTCAGGGGGAATCCCTACTTATCCTGTTTTGTTGGATGACAAGTCTGGAAACTTTACTGACTTTGAAAGGGATCGTGAAAACCTTTATTTGTCCCTAACTTCCAGGAATATATATTCCATAGAACTGATACCCGGACGTAATGCCTACTCACAGGTCAAGGACTTCATTACTTTCTTTCACGACCGGCATTTTATAATAACTTTTGGTACAGAGCACAATACTCCAGAATTGATCCCAATAAAGGTATCTACCCGGGGCGGCATTCAACCTGATGATGAAATGCATTTGATCAATTTTGAAGGAGCATGTATTCTGGCAGCCCATCAATACTTAAGGGCAAAGGGGGAAGAGGGCTATCTCGAGAGAAATGGCAAAGCCAAAATCAGTGAAATAGATGAGTATATCGAACTGGGGAATGCTGTCATCGAGTATTTCATCCAAAATCCCGATAAATAAATCGATAGGGAGTTTAAATATTTTGTAAGTATAAAGGAGTTCACAGAATAGGAGTTATGAATTCTCATTGAAATAAATTATTAAATGATCAGTAAAGAAATAGCCCAGCTTATTGAAATTTCCAGACATTATGGAAATTTAAAGGAGTATACGCTGGCAGGAGGGGGCAACACCTCTTATAAAAATGAAAAATACATTTGGATAAAAGCCAGCGGTGCAAGCCTCGCAAGTATCGACGAGAATGGTTTTGCAAAGCTCAAAAGGGAGAAACTGGGGTTAGTGGCTACCAGGCAATATAACAGTGATCCTCAGATCCGGGAAGCTCAGGTAAAGACAGACCTCATCAATGCTAATGCTGAACCCGAAAATATGAGAAGGCCTTCAGTGGAAACCTCTCTCCACGACATCATTAATTATTCTTTTGTAGTCCATACCCATCCGACTTTGGTAAATGCGCTTACCTGTTCCAATAATGCCGCTGCGATGGTAAGAAAATTATTTGGGGAAGAAATCCTTTTCATAGAGTATGCTCCCGGATATGAATTATTCAAGCTCATCGATTCAGCAGTGCAGCCCTACCGGCTAAAATTTCAAAAAGATCCTAAAATAATATTTCTTAAGAATCACGGGATTTTTGTGAGTGCCGACAGTACTGAAGAAATAAAGAAGTTATACGATTTTGTATCAGCAAAGATAAACGCGGCGATTACTAAAACCCTTACTATTCATCAACTCGATATTGAGGATAATGTAGTTGAATTTCTTCCGGCAATGCGGATGATTTTATCAGAAGATACAGGCAAAGTAGCAAGTATACGGCATAATAGCCTTCATGCCATGTTTTATTCTGATGAAAAATCTTTCAGAAATGCCTCGCTGCCCTTCACGCCGGATATAATCGTGTATTGTAAAAGCGGGTATCTTTATATCGAAAATTCATCTGGTCCGAAAGAAATAATCGCCGAATTCAGCACCAAGCTTAAAAAATTCAGGAATGATTATGGATATTCCCCCAGAATAATTATGATCCGCAATTACGGCATTGTGGCCGTGGAAGACACCGCGGAAGCAACGGATATAGCACTGGATGTTTACGAAGATCTCCTTAAAATCAGTTATTTGTCTGAAAACTTTGGTGGCCCCCATTTCCTTCCTGAAAAAGATATCAATTTTGTCGATAACTGGGAGGTGGAAAATTACAGGAGGCAAATTTCCAAAGGAAACAAGGGGCCTGGAATTGTAGAGCAGAAAGCTGTTGTGGTAACTGGTGGCGCACAGGGTTTTGGGGCCGGTATAGCGGAGGCATTGGTAAATGAACGGGCTAATGTGATCATCGCAGATTTAAATGAAGTTATTGGAAATCAGAAAACTGATGAGTTAAGATCGATAATTAAAAAGAATGATGTTTTCTTCGTTCAAACCGACGTTTCGAGTGCTGAATCAGTGAAGAACCTGGTGAAGCAATGCGTGGTTAAATTCGGCGGCATTGACATTTTCGTTTCGAATGCCGGAATATTGCGGGCAGGAGGACTTGATGAGATGGATGAAAAAACTTTCCGGTCGATGACCCTCATTAATTACGAATCTTACTTCATCATAGCGAAATATGTTTCGTCCATAATGAAATTACAGTCAGAACACAGCAAAGATTTCTATTTTGACATTATCCAGATAAACTCAAAGTCAGGTTTACGTGGCAGTAATAAAAATTTTGCTTATGCCGGAGGGAAATTTGGCGGACTCGGCCTTACCCAGTCTTTCGCACTGGAGCTCGCTCCCTTCAGGATCAAGGTAAATTCAATTTGTCCAGGTAATTTTTTCGAAGGTCCGCTATGGGCTGACCCTGAAAAAGGACTTTTTGTTCAGTATCTGAATGCAAACAAGGTCCCTGGTGCTAAGACCATTGAGGATGTCAAGCGTTTTTATGAGAAACAGGTACCCCTCGACCGGGGATGCCGGGTTGGAGATGTTATGAAGGCACTCTATTATATTATTGACCAGCAATACGAAACAGGGCAAGCCGTACCTGTTACTGGGGGACAGGTTATGTTGAACTAATTTAATATGTACAAATGAAAACCAAAGCAATACGAATTTATGGTAAAAAAGATCTTCGGCTTGAAGAATTTGACCTCCCGGAAATGAAGGAGGATGAAATCCTGGCTGAAGTTGTATCGGATAGCATCTGCATGTCATCATATAAAGCTGCAATTCAGGGCTCTGAGCATAAAAGAGTCCCCAATGATATTCATACTAACCCAACGATGATAGGGCATGAATTTAGTGGCACCATTAAAAAAGTAGGTAAAAAATGGAGCCATAAGTTCAGAGAGGGGCAAAAATTCAGCATCCAACCGGCATTGAATTATAAAGGTAGCCTCGATGCCCCGGGCTATTCTTATCGGTGGATTGGTGGAGATTCACAATATGTGATCATCCCTGACGAGGTCATGGAACAGAGTTGCCTGTTACAATACGAAGGGGAAGCATATTTTCTGGCATCTCTTGCTGAACCTATGTCATGTGTAATTGGTGCCTTTCATGCCTGTTATCATGGTACAAGTGGCAGTTATGTTCACCAAATGGGCATTAAACAAGGGGGAAAATTGGCGATTCTCGCCGGGGTCGGTCCTATGGGTCTTGCGGCTATTGACTATGTCTTGCATTGCGACCGCAAACCCGGTTTGCTAGTTGTTACAGATATAGATCAGGCCAGGTTGAACAGGGCGGCCGAATTGCATACGGTTGAACATGCCAAGGAACAGGGTATAGTCCTCAGATATGTAAATACATCCGAAGTTGGAGACCCGGTAAAGCATCTGTTATCTCACACAGGGGATCAAGGATTTGACGATGTTTTTGTCTTTGCACCGGTTAAATCTGTCGTGGAGCAAGCCGATCAGATACTGGGGATGGATGGTTGTCTGAATTTCTTTTCGGGTCCCTCAGACCCTAGCTTTAAGGCTGAACTGAATTTTTATAATGTCCATTATTCGTTCACCCATATTGTAGGTACCAGTGGTGGTAATACTGCAGATATGCAGGAAGCCCTGAAAATGATGGCGGAGGGTTCAATCAATCCTGCCGGGATGATTACCCATATCGGGGGACTTGATGCCGTTATTCCAACTACTTTATCCCTCCCTAAAATTCCGGGAGGAAAGAAACTAATTTATACCCATTTAAGTCTGCCGTTGACTGCTATTGAAGACTTTGAAAAAGAGGGTCGGGACAACCCATTCTTCGCTGAGTTGGATGAAATAGTTAAAAGGCATGGCGGGCTCTGGAACCTGGAAGCGGAAAAATACCTCTTAAAGAACGGTGGAAAGATATAGTGGTTGGAACCGATCATGCCAGATTTTAGAGATATTTATATTCAGGTCCTTATGACAGGATAAGCAGGCGGGAAAGTGATTATCAGAATCGATCACTAACCGCTTTAGCTTCTTATCTGAAATCAAATAGATAGCCTTATTTATTTATATTGCCTGTTGAAGAAATAATCATTATTTTAACTTCTGATTTCATTTCTTCTGTTGCGGGCATTTTATCATTCATCTGAATGATTTACAGGCTAAACATTTAAGAAAGGCCCGCCCCCTATTAAAATGACGGCCTTAAACCAACTGCTCCAATTCGCTAAGGCTTTTTGCTATTTCCTGATCGCTGACTTCGAAATCTTCCAGTTCCCCTGCAAAATACTTATCGTAGGAAGCAAGATCAATGATTCCGTGACCTGAGAAATTAAAGAGGATCGTTTTGGGTGTGCCCTCTTCTTTCGCTCTCCTCGCTTCCCTGATGACCGTGGCTATGGCATGAGTTGTTTCCGGAGCCGGTATAATCCCTTCGGTTTTAGCGAAAATCATTCCCGCTTCAAATGTTTCCAGTTGTTTGACGGACTGGGCCTCGATCAAATTGTCCCTCAGAAGCTGGCTCACAATGGAGCCTGCACCATGGTACCTCAATCCTCCGGCATGGATTTTAGCGGGAATAAAATTATGTCCCAGGGTAAACATGGGCAATAAGGGGGTAAGGCCAACGGTATCTCCAAAATCGTATTGAAACTGGCCGCGGGTCAATTTGGGACAGGAAGCCGGCTCGGCCGCCACGATCCGTGTCTTCGTACCTTTGGTAAAATTGCTTCCGAGGAAAGGAAATGAAATACCCGCAAAGTTCGAGCCACCTCCAAAGCATCCGATAACAATATCCGGATAGGAATCTACCATCTCCAGTTGTTTTTGAGCTTCCTGACCAATAATAGTCTGATGTAATAAAACATGGTTTAGAACACTTCCCAAGGAATATTTTGCATCGGGATCTTTTACGGCCATCTCAACCGCTTCCGAAATCGCTATTCCAAGACTGCCGGGTGAATCGGGATCCAGGGAAAGAATCTGGTTTCCGGAATCAGTAAAAATACTCGGAGAGGCGATTACATCCGCCCCCCACATGTTCATCATGGATTTCCGGTAAGGTTTCTGGTTGTAGGATATTTTAACCATGAACACTTTCAGGTCAATATTAAAATGTTGTGTTGCGAAAGCTAGTGCACAACCCCATTGCCCGGCGCCGGTCTCAGTGGTCATTTTCCTGACGCCCTCCTTATAATTGTAATAAGCCTGAGGAACCGCGGTATTGGGTTTGTGAGAGCCTGCCGGACTTACCGATTCGTTTTTATAATAGATCTTTACCGGGCAATCCAGGTATTTTTCAAGGTTATAGGCCCGATGCAATGGCGATGGCCGCCATATTTTATATATATCCCTAACTTCATCAGGAATTTCAATATATTTTTCAGTCGAAACCTCCTGTTGAATAAGTCCCATGGGGAAAATGGCTGAAAGATCATCCGGGCCGATTGGTTTTTTGGTGCCAGGGTGCAATGGAGGCAACGGTTTATTCGGCATATCAGAGACTAAATTATACCAGTGGGTAGGCATATCTTTCTCTTCCAGGAAAATTTTGAATGGGTCGCTCATTTTGGATAATTTTTGGGTTAAATAATTTTATTCACTAGTATTCCTTTAAAAGTTGTTGGTAATAAATACGTTATGCATATCATCCTCTGGGACTGCAGTATTGAATTATATAAAAAGAGGCAGGTCATAAACAACCTGCCCCCCTTAGATTTTACTTAATTAGGTTTTAAAGCGCTGTTATTTATGACAATTCATAAGTGAATGGCCATTTCCAACGATTATTTATCAGAGATTCTGTCATTTTTATCTTGTTCTGTCAAAAATAGTTAAAATTTCCAAAATGGCAACAGCCTCCTGAAATTTTTACTAAATCGTTTCCAGATATGCACCTATTTGACTGGCAGCTTGCCTTCCAGAGTGAATTGCCCGAACAACAAGAGTGGCTCCCAAAACAGAATCGCCTGCAGCAAAGACATTGGGTATAGAGGTCTGATATCGGGAAGAAATTTTAATATTATTTCTGTCTGTATAAGCCAGTTTGAGATCGTTGAGCAACCCTTCATGAACAGGCTGAACAAAACCCATAGCCAGCAGAATAAGGTCCGCCTCAATCAGCTGAGTTGAATCCGGTACAATTTTCATTTCAGGGCGAGAAAAGCCGTTCTCCATCCATTCTACCTGCTGAACTTCCAGGTGGGTAACCCGCTGCTGCTTACCATGGATTTTCGAGGTGGCCATACTCCAGAGACGGTTGCAACCTTCCTGATGAGATGAGGAAGTTTTAAGCACCTTACCAAAATAAGGCCAGGGATTATCGGAATTTCTGTTATCAGGAGGTTTGGGGAGTATCTCAATCTGGGTTACGGATTTGGCGCCCTGGCGAATTGCGGTCCCTACGCAGTCGGAACCAGTATCTCCTCCCCCTATAATTACAACATTTCGACCTTTGGCAGATATTAGTGACTCATAAGGGATAATTTCCCCCCGGTTGATTTTATTCTGTTGAGTAAGGAATTCCATGGCGAAATAGGTTCCTTCCAGTTCCCTCCCTTCGATTTCCAGATTACGGGGTTTCATCGAGCCCACGGCAAGACAAATAGCATCGAATCTTTTGATTAATTCTTTCGCTGTGATTTGTTTTCCGACCTCTACTCCGGTTTTTATAATTAAGCCTTCCTCCATCAGAAGATTCAAACGGCGATCGACATATCCCTTGCTCAATTTGAAATCCGGAATCCCATAGCGCAGCAACCCTCCGGCTGCATCATCTTTCTCAAACAGCGTTACTGTGTGGCCTGCCTTATTAAGGAGATCCGCACATGCCATTCCTGCAGGTCCTGAACCTACAACAGCTACTGTCTTTCCTGTACGAAAAGATGGAATCTGAGGTTTAATATATCCTTCAGAAAAAGCATGTTCAACAATTGCGGCTTCGTTTTCCCTTATAGTAACCGGTTCCCCTTCAATATTCAATACGCAGGAATGCTCACAGGGTGCCGGACAAATCCTGCCTGTAAATTCAGGAAAATTATTGGTTGCATGCAACCTGTCATTTGCCTTTTTCCATTCACCCTTATGCAATAGATCATTCCATTCAGGAATGAGGTTATCTACCGGGCAACCCCAGTGACAAAAGGGAATACCGCAATCCATACAACGCGCTGCCTGCAGTTTCCTGTCTTCCGAATTCAGGGTTTGTTCCACCTCCCCGAAATCAGTCACTCTTTCCTGTATGGGGCGGTTGCCCGCTTCTTTTCTTTTTATTGTTATAAATCCTCTTGGATCTGCCATTTTTCTTACTTTAAAATAGTTAACTTCTATAATGCCTTTATTTCCACGTCGGTTTCCATTTCTTCAATTTTCCGTTTCAGGGCACTTAGCTTTTCTTCTTCAAGTACTTTGCGATATTCGTAGGGAATTACTTTAATAAAACGCTCAATATAGATTTCCCAGTCGGAAAGGATCTCCCCCGCCAGGCGGCTGCCGGTATGCTTGTAGTGTCTGGTTATCAATTCTTTTAATTCGCGGATATCAGAGCGGTCCTCGACCAGGGAGAGTTCAACCATGCCCATATTGCAGAAATAATCGAAATTCTCGTCTATATTGTAAACATAGGCAATGCCACCGCTCATTCCGGCTGCGAAATTTTTACCGGTCCTTCCCAGAACGACAGTCCGGCCACCGGTCATATACTCGCAGCAGTGGTCCCCTACTCCTTCGACAACTGCAATGGCGCCCGAATTACGCACACAGAAACGTTCTCCCGCTATCCCGTTAATATAAACTTCTCCCCTTGTGGCCCCATACATCACAGTATTGCCAATGATAATGTTTTCTTCAGGAATAAATTTTGATCCTTCGGGTGGGACGACCGTTATTCGACCTCCCGAGAGCCCTTTGCCGAGATAATCATTGCTATCTCCCTCAAGCCTGAAACTTATGCCAGGTGCCAGAAATGCTCCAAAACTTTGTCCGGCACTGCCCTTAAAATTGCAATTAATGGTATCCTCTGGTAAGCCCGGAGCTCCGTATTTTAACGACACTCTCCCCGAGAGCATTGCACCCACAGCCCGGTCGGTATTCCGGATCGTTTCGTTAATGGTACATTTTTCCCCACTTTCGAGGGAGGAATCGGCCAGTTTTATCAGTCGGCGATCCATTACCTCTCCTATTTTATGAATTTGAGGAGTGGTAAACCGGATGGGGTTTACTTTAGCTTCTTCAGGAAAATAGGTGAGACCGGATAAATCGAGATTGCTTGTTTTCCAATGGTTTATGTCTGTCCTCCGCAGTAGAAGGTCCGATCGTCCCACGATATCTTCAAATTTCCGAAAGCCAAGCTCAGCCAATATTTCTCTCACTTCATTGGCAATGTAAGTGAAGAAATTTACCAGATAATCGTCCTCACCGGTAAATTTTGCCCGCAAAACCGGATCCTGGGTAGCCACACCGACAGGACAAGTGTTCAAATGACATTTTCTCATCATCACACAACCCAGGACAATCAGGGCAGAGGTGGAAAAGCCAAATTCTTCAGCGCCCATGAGGCCGGCCAGTATCACATCTCGCCCATTTTTTAACTGCCCATCGGTCTGAAGGACAATATTCTTACGCAGGTTATTAATAACCAGGGTCTGCTGGGTTTCGGTTAGGCCAAGTTCCATTGGCAACCCGGCGTGCTTTATGGAAGAAGTAGGACTTGCCCCGGTACCACCTTCAGTTCCGCTAATGGTTATCAAATCGGCTTTTGCCTTAGCTACCCCTGCTGCAATAGTGCCAACCCCGGTTTCAGAAACGAGCTTAACAGAAATTTTTGCTGAAGGGTTTACATTTTTCAGGTCAAAGATAAGTTGCGCCAGGTCTTCGATAGAATAAATGTCGTGATGCGGCGGTGGAGATATCAGGGTTATCCCGGGAATTGAATAACGGGTATGGGCAATAATTTTGTCCACTTTATGTCCAGGTAACTGTCCACCTTCACCTGGTTTGGCACCCTGTGCAACCTTTATCTGAATTTCATCGGCATTGACCAGGTAATTACTGGTAACTCCAAAACGCCCTGATGCTACCTGTTTAATAGCAGAACGGACACTTTTACCATCTTCTCTCAATTTAAAACGAGAAGGATCTTCTCCCCCTTCTCCTGTATTGCTTCTACCTCCGATCCGGTTCATGGCCTTGGCCAGGGTCTCATGCGCCTCGCGGCTAATAGAGCCATAGGACATGGCTCCTGTGACAAAGCGCTTAGTAATCTCACTCACCGGCTCTACGTCGTCAATACTGATCGGGTTTTTCTTATAATCAAGAAAAGCCCGCAGAAAAGCGGGTTGCTCGTTTTGTTTGTTGACAAGCCGGCTGTATTCTTTAAACTTTCCATAATTTCCTGTCCTGCAACTCCACTGCAAAAGTGAAATCGATTCCGGGTTCCAGGCATGATGCTCACCATACTTTCGATAAGCATATACTCCGCTGAATGGATCAGCAGTAAAAGTTTTACCAGAAAAGGCTTCCCTATGCGGCAGCGACGCTTCTTCAGCAATCTCCCGGAATCCAATACCTTCAATTCTGGAAGCTGTGCCCTCAAAATAGATATCGATTACCTCTTTTTTTATTCCGACAGCTTCAAAAATCTGGGATGCCCGGTAACTTCTTAAAGTCGAGATTCCCATTTTGGATAGGATCTTAAGCAAGCCGTTATTTATGGATTTGATGTAATTTTCTTCGGCTTTCTGATAGTCTTGCTGAATGGCTTTCTCTGTTACCAGTTTTTCAATGACAGAGAAACTAAGATATGGATTGATAATGGAAGCACCATATCCAAACAGCAGGGCAAAATGATGAACCTCGCGGGCTTCACCTGTTTCAATTACAATGTCTATCTGCACTCTTTTCCGGGTATTGATAAGGTGATGGTGTACCGCGGAAACGGCCATTAGAGAAGGGATGGGGACATGATTTTTGTCGATGTTCCTGTCGGTGAGAATTATATAGTTCTTCCCTTCATCCACAGCTTTTTCGGCCTTAAGACAAATATCATCCACGGCCTCTTTTAATGCATCCGGTCCTGTGGAAGGATCAAAACTAATGGGAAGGATAACGTTTGAGAAGCCCTTGTATTTCAGGTTTTTAATAAGTTCAAAATAGGTGTTGTTGATTACAGGGCTTTTAAACTTCACCACCTTAAAATGATCAGGATTACTGTTGTCTAAAAAATTTTGCCTTATCGAGCCTAAATACCCAGTAAGGCTCATTACCAGCTCTTCCCTTATAGGATCAATGGCCGGATTGGTAACCTGAGCAAACAGTTGTTTGAAATAATTAAACAATCTCTGGGGTTTCTGGGAAAGCACGGCGGGCGGGGTATCATTTCCCATTGACCCTATGGGCTCTTTTCCTCCCTCTGCCATGGGCTTGATTATTAATTCAATATCTTCCCTGGTATAGCCAAATACTTTAAGATATAATTCGAAATCCTGGCTCAATCCTGGAGGAATGGTATGCCCTACTTCAATGTCTTCGAGGCTTACCATATACTGATCAATCCATTCCTGATAGGGATGTTCACTTGCAAGCCGTTTTTTTAGCTCGGCATCACGGTATATCTTTCCTTCCACACAATCGATCAGGATCATTTTTCCTGGCCTGAGCCGGCCTTTTTCCACCACTTCTCCTGCTTCGATTTGCTGAACCCCTACCTCAGATCCCATGATAATCATATCATTCTTGGTAATCAGGTACCTGGATGGCCTTAATCCATTACGGTCCAGGGTTCCGCCAATATACCTGCCATCAGAAACGATGAGGGAAGCAGGGCCATCCCATGGCTCCATGAATGTTGAATGGTACTCATAGAATGCTCTTAGTTCAGGTGAAATTGGATTTTTAGTGTTCCACGATTCAGGAATAAGAATTGAGAGGGCGTAGGGAAGCGACTTCCCGCTCATATATAAGAATTCCAGCACGTTATCCAATGAAGCAGAATCAGATTTTCCAGGTTCGATCACTGGATATATTTCATTGAGGTCTCCCAGCAAGTTCGATTCCAGGACAGATTCCCTCGCTTTCATCCAGAATCGGTTCCCTTTTATGGTATTGATTTCCCCATTATGGGATAGCATCCTGAAAGGGTTGAGCAAGATCCCAGGAGGGAAAAGTATTGGTACTGAAACGGGAATGAACTAAAGCAATAGCACTGGTTAACCTACAATCCGTCAGATCTGGAAAATACTCACGTAATTGCTCAGAGGTGAACATTCCCTTGTAGATTAAAACCTTTGTGGATAGAGAGGGGATGTAAAAAAAACTTTTTTGTTTTAAACCTGAATCACGAATGATAATTTCTGTTTTTTTGCGGATGAGGTAAAGTTTTCTTTCAAGGGTTTCCTGTTCGTATTCTCCACCAACCAAAATTTGTTTTATTACTGGTTCAGCGGCCCTGGCTGTCTCGCCGAGGATAGAATTTTCGGTGGGAACCTCTCTGAAGTCAATAAAAGTAACATCATGTTTCCTGATTTGATCGAGTAGAATTTCCTCGCATTTTTTGGCCTCTTTTACATCTTGTGGAAGAAAAACCAGGCCGGTACCAAATTGTCCTTCAGGAGGAATGGTATAACCCTGGATAAGATAAAAATCCCGGGAGACCTGAAGTAGAATACCGGCGCCATCGCCTGATTTGCTATCGGCCCCTTCCGCCCCGCGATGGGTCATATTTTCCAATACTTCTAACCCTTTTTCAATAATAGTGTGGGATTTCTTTCCATGAAGTTGAGCCACAAACCCTATCCCACAATTGTCATGTTCAAATTCACTGCGGTACATCCCTTTATCGCCTGGATTTTTCATATTTTATCGATGATGATGTTAATGCTATAATAAAAAAGCCGTTCCTTCATTTATTGAGAACGGCTGCAAATAAAATAATTATTTTACTTCCATTCTCATTGAATTAACACCTTAATAATAAGATGATAACCTGAAACCTGCCTGACCGTGTGCCTGTATAACATCTAAAGTAAATAATTAATTTGATACAAAAATACAAAAAATATTTTCTTTTCAAATATATTAAATCAAAAATAGTGATGATTTAGCATAAATGATAATAAAATAATTCATTTCTATAAGTGCTAAACTATTATTTTCCAGACTTCTGAGGTACAATAACCATAGTTGCCCCAAAACCGTACTCCCTGAACGAGGCGTCCTGATAGGTAAAGTCCCGGTAGTCCCGGTCCAGCGCCCTGCGAATTTCGTGTTTTAGCTTGCCGGCACCCACCCCATGAATGAAAACGATTCTTTTGGTTTTATGAATAATTGCCGTATCCATGGACGTTTTGAACCTTGCCATTTGCATTTCCGCAATTTCTGCGTTGCTGAGTGATTGGAAGTTTTCCGTTATTGCCTCAATATGTAAATCAATTTCTTCAATCCCGGGGTTCCTTACAGCCCTTTTTGAAACCGAAGGAGGTTGCCTCTCCTCCTCCTTTAAGCGGATTAGATCTTCCAGCTTCCCCGAAAAATGTACTTTTTCTGATTCATTCTCTACAGGCTTTTTGAATGAATAAAGGGTAAATAACGAGGCTTTCTCCTCAAAATAGTCGTTTTCAACCATCAAATGTCCGTTATATATCTCTCCGGGATTGATCTTTAGAGGCAACTCTACGGGTTTAATATGCCGGTAGAAACTTTTTCCATAAAAGATCAAATTAAGGGATAATTCTATTTCTTCTCCGATTTTGGCAGGCATGATCCTGCCGGTTTGTACTTTGGTATCAGGTTCCAGGGTACCTCCTGCAAAGAACAGATCCTCCCCTTCTCTCCTGATCGACACTACAAAGTAGAGATGGTAGGTGGAGGAGTTTACAATGTAACTCATTATTTCGGCCCTTGATTGTGAAAGGGTCAGGGCAAAGACCACTTCTTCATCCAGGATTATTGAACCTTCATCTTCCTGGGGTGCACCGGTGTGATCCTTAGGACCTGTACCCGGTGAGTTTTCTGTCAATGTTGGTTTGCTCAAAGCCGTTTCCCCCGGTCTGCTTAAAAGGACCAGTTCAGAAATCAAAACCGGCACCTCAAAACCATCAGTAGTCATTATATAAACCTTCGACTTGTCAATTATGGAGACTACTTCTCCCTCTCCAACTTCATTTAAAAACTTTACTTTATCCCCGATCTGATATTTCATTTATTCCTTCCCACCTTTATTAAAAATAATTGCTGCAAATTTACATCATTTTGCGGGTTTAGATAAATCCGGGTTGTATTTTTCAATTTTTATTATTTTTGCAGGTTATGAAAAAACCAGCCAGTATCGAGTTGAAAGATTATGAATATTCATTGCCAGATAGCAGGATTGCCCGCTATCCCTTTGCACAAAGGGATAGTTCCAGGCTCCTGATTTATAAAGACAGAAAAATCTCCGAAACATCTTTTTTTCATCTTCCCGCTCTTTTTGATGACACTTATCAACTCATATTCAACGAAACAAGGGTGGTGCATTCCCGTCTCAAATTCAAAAAAAGCTCCGGGGCAGATATTGAAATATTTTGCCTGGAGCCCGTAAATCCTTGTGATTATTCCCTGTCGTTTTCTTCCCGCAATTGGGTGGAGTGGAAATGCCTGATCGGCAATCATAAAAAATGGAAAGAGGGAACCCTTACCAAATCAGTGAATCACGCCGGAAACTCCTTTACTCTGAGGGCGGAAAAAATGAACCTGATGGAGGGCAAAAGTATTGTCAGGTTTAGCTGGGATCCTTCAGGGTTGTGTTTTAGTGAAGTTCTCGAGCTTTCTGGAGAAATGCCTATTCCTCCCTATTTAAAAAGGGAGGTAAATCCCATAGATTCGGTTGCTTACCAAACCATTTATTCTAAAAATGAAGGCTCTGTCGCGGCTCCAACTGCCGGATTGCACTTTACAGAAGAGGTCTTGAGAGATCTCGTGGAAAAAAAAGTTGAACTTTTGAACCTGACTTTACATGTGGGTGCTGGCACTTTCCTTCCTGTTAAAGAGGATAATGCGGTTTATCATCCCATGCATCGTGAAAAAATTATCATAGGTCGTAAAGTGTTGCAATCAATCCTCAATAAAAAAAAATATTCGGTTGCTGTGGGCACAACCTCATGCCGAAGCCTGGAAAGCCTTTACTGGCTTGGGGTAAAACAGCTGACCCAAAAACCTGTAACCTCAGGGTTTCATCTTGCACAATGGGAACCTTATGAATTGCCTTTCAATTATTCCAGGCAGGATGCGCTCAATGCATTACTTACATATCTTATAAGGGAGGGCCGCGATTCACTTGAAGCAAGCACGGAGCTAATGATCAGTCCCGGGTATGAATTCAAAATGACTGACGTCCTGATTACTAATTTTCATCAGCCAGGCAGCACACTGCTCATGTTGGTTTCTGCATTTATTGGTGATAAGGCCCGAAAACAGGTCTATACCTATGCATTAAAGAATGATTTTAGGTTTTTAAGCTATGGAGACAGTTCCATTTTATTCCCATAGACAGTATTTGTCCAACAACCCGCCACTATTTTTAAACTCCGCTTAATTTGGGATTATGGATAATAGTATTCATGTTCCAATAGAAAATGTCCCTATTTTGATATTCGTTTAAGGTGATCCTCCAAAGCATTTGAGAAGTTTGTAATGTCCTCTTCGGTGGTATCAAAAGAAGTCATCCATCTTACTTCCGATCTGGTGTCATCCCAGACATAAAAAAAATATTCATTTTGCAATGGCTCGATTAGTTCCCTGGGTATGATGGCAAAGAGGCCGTTCGATTCAACTTTTTGGGTGATGGTAATCCCGGGAAGGTTTTTCACCTTTTGCTCAAGTAACCTGGCCATAGCATTGGCATGTGCGGCATTGGTTCTCCAAAGGTCGTTCCTGAGATAAGCGTTGAACTGGGCAGAGATATAGCGCATTTTTGATGCAAGCTGCATTCCTTGTTTCCGTGTATATTTAAAATCCTTTGCCAGCTCCGGGTCGAAAAAAATAATTGCTTCCCCGTACATCATTCCATTTTTGGTCCCTCCAAATGAAAGCACATCAATTCCTGCATCGGTAGTCATTTCCCTGAAACTACAATTGAGGAAAGATGCAGCATTACTAATTCTGGCACCATCCATATGCATCATTAACCCAAGATCATGGGCAAAAGAACTTATCTCCTTTATTTCACTGATTTGGTAGACTGTACCCATCTCAGTGGATTGGGTAAGGGAAATTACACCAGGCTGGGAATGGTGTTCAAACCCGAAGCCGTGAAGGTGTTCTTTAATATTATCAATGGTGAGCTTTCCATCGACGGTTTTAACCGGGAGCAGCTTGCAACCCGTAAATTTTTCCGGAGCACCGCATTCATCCACGTTGATATGTGCGGTATCGGCACAAATAATTGAATTATAAGTTTGTGTAAGAGCAGTGAGTCCAAGGACATTGGCCGCAGTTCCGGTAAAAACAAAAAATACCTCTGCCCTATCCCCAAACAGAGCCTTGATTTCATTGATCGTATCCCTGGTGTAATGATCCTCCCCATAGCCTGTAACATGTCCTGGATTAACAGTCAAAATGGATTCTACTATTTGAGGATGGACCCCGGCATTATTATCGCTCGCAAAACCGCGTTTGTTCATGGAAAGAAAAGTTAAAATTACCGATCAAATATCAATCAAAACGAATACCTGCCATTACCGGACAATATAGTTTTTATTTACCTTTTCGCCAACCCTGGAACAAATACAACCTGCGTAAAATCGAGGCGTGGGAATTGACAGGAAAATTTTTCTGACTAACATACCGGATGTCTTCAATAGTGTAAAAAGCGGCAGGATTGAATTTCTTGACCAGAGTAATGGCTTTTTGAATATCTTTTCGCTTCACAATGGTATAAATCATGTTCACTTCTGTGAGTTTCCCATGGGCAGCAACTGTTGTTGTCCCAAACCCCTGATCATTTAGTGCTTCCCGAAGCCCGATGAGCTCTTTCTTTGTAACTATCCTCAAAAGCAAAATCCCCATGGCCAGACGTTCTTCGATAAGCATGCCTATAAAATTTCCCGTAGCAAATCCTCCTGCATAAGCCACATAGGTAACCCAGTTATCAAGATGCTGGATAATGCTGCTGATGGCAATTACCCAAACGAAAACTTCAAAGAAGCCAAGGATCGGAGCAATGACCTTGTTCCCCCGGGAAACGAAAATAATCCTGATGGTGCCAATAGAAACATCGGCAATTCTCAGGAAAAAGATCAATAGTGGGAGTATAACTAAGGAGAAATAAGGTGAAGCGGCCCATGTAGCTGGGATCATATTATAGAAGATTATTTATTAATTGGGTTATTTTTTCCATCGAATATGGTTTAGTAAGAAGCTGATCAAAACCGGACTCATTAAAGTCTTCAAAAAATACTTCAGGATTATGGGCGGTAAGTGCTATAATATTGACCGAGTTTTTTGGGGATTTCATAATATTCCGGATATAATGACAGGTTTCCAGGCCGTTCATAACAGGCATTTCTATATCCATGAGTATAAGGTCAAAGCTTTCGTTTTCAAAAATTTCGATTGCCTCTTTCCCATTTTCGGCCTGACGTGAAAAATGTCCCAGATTCCTGATTAATTCAGAAAGCAAAAGCCGGTTGGTAAAAATGTCATCAACGATAAGTATCTTCAATTTGCCCATAAACTCTCCCCTCACATTATCCTGCAATGGTAAAATTCAGGATCATGTAGCACTTGAATTAGCAGAAGAATTTCTTAACCCCATGACATCCCTGTCGAACAGGTAAAGATTATTGTCCCCGATCAGTTTAAGCTTATCAAGGATTTCCCTAACGGAAGCCTCTTCTTCTATTTGCTCGTTTACAAACCATTGCAACCAGTTGTGAGTCGTAAAATCCTTTTCTTCAAGGGACTTTGCCACTATATCATTTATGGATGAGGAGATGTACTTTTCATGCTTCAGGACCTCCTCGAACAATGATTTCACATTAGAGAAGCTTACGGGTGGTTTTTTTATTTCAGGTATTACTGTTTTCCCATCCCTGTCATTGATATAATGAATAAATTTCAACATGTGCATCCTTTCTTCTTCAGCCTGGGAGAACAGCCAGTTCGCCACTCCTTTGAAACCTGTATTATCTGCCCATGATGCCATGGCAAGGTATAAATTTGAAGAGTAGCCTTCTTTCTCAACTTGTTGGTTCAGGAAATCCTGCATTTCATTTGTTAACATTGCAATTAGAATTTAGGTTTAGATATATAGGTTCAATCCGAATACAAAAATAGAAATTGTTTTTTACTTAAGATTAAAAATATTATTTAAAGGTAGCCCATTACATATTTTGAATGATCTCCGTTCCAAATTCGGAACATTTCAATTCAGTGGCGCCCTCCATCAGCCTCGCGAAATCGTAGGTCACTTTTTTTCCGAGAATTGAGTTTTGAAGCCCCTTAACGATGAGTCCGGCTGCTTCATTCCATCCAAGGTATTCAAGCATCATTACTCCGGAAAGAATGACAGAACCCGGATTCACTTTATCCAATCCCGCGTATTTGGGAGCGGTACCATGGGTGGCTTCAAAAACGGCATGGCCGGTATCATAGTTGATATTCGCCCCGGGAGCAATTCCAATTCCTCCCACTATGGCAGCCAGGGCATCGCTTATATAGTCGCCATTGAGGTTCATGGTTGCTATTACGGAATATTCTTTTGGCCTGGTGAGGATTTGTTGGAGGAAAGCGTCTGCAATAACATCCTTAATTATAACCTTTCCGCTCTCAATAGCTTTATCCTGCATTTCATCAGCCCTCTTTTTACCCTCTTTTGCTACTATCCTGTCATATTCCATCCAGGTAAAGGTCTGGGCTGAAAATTCCCTTTCAGCCAGTTCATACCCCCATTGTTTAAACTGTCCTTCCGTAAACTTCATGATATTTCCTTTATGCACAATAGTCACTGAAGGTTTTTTCATGCGAATGGCATGTTCTATGGCGGCTCTTATTAATCGTTCAGTTCCCTGTTTTGAAACAGGTTTTATCCCAATAGATGAAGTTTCAGGAAAGCGGATCGATTTCACTTTCATCTCGTTAAGGAGAAAATCAATCATTTTTTTATCTTCCGTCGTACCATAGAGCCACTCAATACCGGCATATATATCCTCAGAATTTTCCCGGAAAATGACCATATCTGTAGTGGTGGGATCCTTAACCGGGGAGGGCACTCCCTGGTAATATTTTACCGGTCTCAGGCAGACGTACAAATCAAGTATTTGCCGTAAAGCTACGTTTAATGAGCGGATACCTCCTCCTACGGGTGTCGTAAGCGGACCTTTGATGGCCACCAAATGTTCCCGGATAATATTTAGGGTTTCTTCCGGAAGCCACTCCCCTGTTTTACTATAGGCTTTTTCCCCTGCCAGGACTTCCTTCCAGATTATCTTACGTTGGCCCCCATAGGCCTTTTCCACAGCCGCATTGAAAACCCTGACCGAAGCAGCCCATATATCGGGTCCTGTGCCATCTCCTTCAATAAACGGGATAATTGGAAATTCGGGTACATTTAAAATTTTGTTTGATATGGTAATCTTTTTTCCTTCCATGGATAATAATTTTTAGGTTCAAAATAGATTTTAATACAACATAAAAATGGTTTGGTGGTTCAAATTATTCGAAATCAAGGTTAAATTGCTGTTTAAGCTTATTGAGCAATGGGTTTTTTTGATTAAGGTATTGGAATTGCTCTTCAGGTGTGTAAAGCATCCGCTTTCCACTGCTCTTCCCGTCCGGAGTCTCCTCAGTCCTTGACATAATCTTTATTTGGGAATTGGATAGATTTTTTTGCAGGAACAACTGAAGCTCCATTTTCACATTCAGGTTGAAATCTTCCAGTTGAGATGTATTATTAAGGGGGAGGTCAATTGAAAAATCTCCCTGTAATATCGGTTTCGTATTGTACAGTGTGGAGGCTATCCGGGGCCTGGAAATGCGAATACTTTCAGCGAACATGTTCCAGAATTTAAACAGCGCTTCAGAGGAAAAAATCCGATCAGCTGGAATTTCAGGATCCATTTGCTCTTCAGGCTCCTCAATCTCTTTATTATCCTCTTCGTGATAACCGGAATCAGAGATATCAATCTTAGACTCATTAATATTCCGGATAGAAATACGTGTGGTCCTTACGAGATTTTTCTTTGAAGGGTCTTCAGGTTTGTCCTCCAGATGAATATGGGTTTTCGCTGTATCTTCGCTTGGACTCCCCTTCCGGACAGCCTGACCGCCTTCCTTAGTCCCTTTGGTTTCTGCTGGGTTAATCTCTCCCTTTACGGGCTTTTCGGTTGAGGTCGTACCCTTTTCAAAGGTTTCGGAAGGATTATTCAGTATTTTTTTTTTTGATCCTTCAGTCCTGCAATCTTTAGTAAAGACAACTCAATCAAGAGGCGCTGATTATGGGATGATTTAAAATGGATTTCGGCCTGATTGCAAATATCCAGGGCAGAAAACAGAAAACCCGCGTCGCATTTTGAAGCCTGTGCCTTATAACGTCCCTTGAATGAATCGGTCGCTTCAAGTAGTTTAATGGTATCGGGATCGAGGGATACCAGAAGATCCCGCATATGGGAGGCAAGTCCACTGAGAAAATTCTGACCATCGAATCCATGTTCCAGTATTTCATCGAGGATTAAAAGGTTTTGTGAATAGTTTCCTTCCAACAGGCTGTCGGTAATCCTGAAATAATAATCGAAATCCAGAATATTAAGATTATCAATAACATTTTGATATTTAATAGAGTTACCACTAAAGCTGACAATCTGATCAAATATGGAGAGTGCATCGCGCATAGCACCATCTGCTTTTTGAGCGATTACCTGAAGTGCTTCCTTTTCGTATTCTATGTTCTCTTTTTCCGCGATGTATTCCAGATACCGGATGGTATCCTCGGTTTTTATCCGGTTAAAATCAAAGATTTGACAACGGGACAAGATCGTAGGGATAATCTTGTGTTTTTCGGTTGTGGCAAGGATAAAAACGGCATGGGGAGGTGGTTCTTCGAGTGTCTTAAGAAAGGCGTTAAAGGCACTGGAAGATAACATGTGCACCTCGTCAATGATATATATACTATACTTTCCTATCTGGGGAGGGATTCTTACCTGTTCAGTTAAGGCACGCATACCATCGACCGAGTTGTTGGAAGCCCCGTCAAGTTCATGAATGTTGTAAGAACGGGATGTATTAAAGGCAAGACAGGATTCACAAGCATTGCAAGGCTCATAATCCTGGGTTGGGGAACTACAGTTTATTGTCTTCGCGAAAATCCTTGCAACAGTAGTTTTACCCACTCCCCTTGGCCCACAAAATAAATAGGCATGTCCCAGATGGTTACTCTTAATGGCCCCTTTGAGGGTAGAGGCAATAGAATGCTGGCCTATTACAGAATTAAAGGTTTCAGGCCGGTATTTCCTTGCAGATACAATGAAGTTGTCCATAGAAAAAAAATAGGCATAAATATACTACTTATTGCGGGAATGAAAAAATGAAAATTCCTGATGGAAAAAATGCTGATTCCTGATCGAACTGATGAAGAAAAAATAGTATATTTAATCATTTGATGTGAAAAGCGAAAAATATCAACCCCTTAACAATTAACAATTAAAATATGAACCTCTTCAGAATCAGAAAAATCACTGACTCTTTCCATCCTTCCAACCAACCTGCAATCGACCAGGTTTTTGAAATTTTGCGAATCCATTTCCCGTCGGTGAAGGAGGAAAAAATAAAAGAAATTCTGGAACAGATGAAAAATCCCATGAAATACCATTTTTCATCTACCCTGTTTGTTGCTGAAGATGGGCGTTTCAGTATTAAAGGTTTTGCCATTTTATTTTACATGCCCGATGCTCAATTCTGTTTTTTGGATTACATTGCCGTAAAGCCCGGAAAGACTTCTTCCGGTGTGGGTGGGGCGATTTATGAAAGAATCCGGGAGGAAGCCCAGTTGCTTAAATCCATTGGAATTTTTATGGAATGTCTGCCGGATGACGAGACTCTTTGCAGTGATCCGGTTGAAGTCAAACAAAACCGGGCCCGGTTGGCTTTTTATGAACGCTATGGGGCACGGCCAATAACCGGAACGAAATATGAAACACCGGTAAACCCCGATGATAATTGCCCCCCCTACCTGGTATTTGATGATCTGGGGAATGATTATAGCCTCTCCGCTACTGAAGCAAAAAGGATTATCAAAAAAATACTGCAAAGAAAATATCCAAATTATTGTCCGGTCGAATATGTTAAAATGGTGGTTAATTCTGTTAAGGAGAATCCTGTGCGTTTGCGTGACTTTAAATATATACCCAAAAAAAGACCGGTCGGGAAAAATAAAGCCCTTAAAAATCTTATTCCGCTTATTATTAATGATAAGCATATAATTCACCACGTAAGGGAAAGGGGTTATATCGAATCACCTGTTCGAATTTCCAGCATCCTGAAAGAGATTAGTAAGCTGGATGCCTTTAATCTTCGTCCGGCCAGAGGATTTCCGGATAAGCACATCACCGAGGTCCATAACCCCAAATATTTTGATTATTTTAAAACGGTTTGCAGTAACTTTCCGGAAGGGAGATCCATATATCCTTATGTTTTTCCTGTAAGGAATGCCACCAGGCCACCGAAGGACCTATCCGTTTTAGCAGGATATTATTGTATCGATACCTTCACCCCACTCAACAACAATGCTTTTATTGCTGCGCGGGCAGCGGTAAATTGTGCCCTTACCGGTGCTGAACTTTTGCTCGAAGGATATCATTCCGCCTATGCATTGCTTCGGCCTCCCGGTCACCATGCGGAACGGGACGTTTTTGGGGGTTTCTGTTATTTTAACAATGCTTCAATTGCCGCCCACTTCCTTTCTAAATATGGAAAGGTGGCAATTCTTGATATTGATTATCATCATGGAAATGGCCACCAGCAGATTTTCTATTCCAGAAACGATGTATTAACGATTTCAATACATGGTAATCCTTCGTTCGCCTATCCCTATTTTACAGGATTCGCCGATGAAACAGGTGAAGGTGAAGGTCTGAGTTTTAATCGTAATTTTCCACTTAAGGAAAATATCGCCGGGAATGAATTTTTGACTGTATTGAAAAAAGCTTTAAAGGTCGTAAAAGGATTCCGACCCGATTTTCTTATAGTCAGTCTCGGCCTGGACATTGCGAAAGGCGATCCTACCGGAACATGGTCCTTGAAAGCCTCAGATTTTGTAAATAACGGGATGGAACTCGGGAAACAACCTTATCCCATACTGTTTGTCCAGGAAGGTGGTTATAAAAACCGGACCCTTGGAATCAATGCACGTAGTTTTTTTCAGGGTTTCTTATCTACCCGGATTAAATAAATTAAGTTAAGTCGGAATACGAATAAATTTTGAATTCATCAAAAATGTTTCTATTTTTGCGTGCATTTTAAAAATTTTAAATAAAACTTAATCAAACATGTTAAATCAGTACGAAACCGTTTTCATTACAACTCCCGTTTTATCTGAGGCCCAGATGAAGGAAGCGGTAGAAAAATTTAAGAGCGTCCTCACCGGAAATGGTGGTGAAATCGTTCATGAAGAGAACTGGGGGCTTAAAAAGCTGGCCTACCCCATACAGAAAAAATCTACAGGCTTTTATTACCTTCTTGAATTCAGAGGTTCCGGTGAATTGGTCGAAACCCTCGAACTTCAATTTAGAAGGGATGAAAAGATTATCCGGTTTTTCACTGTAAAAATGGATAAATACAGTGTTGAATATGCTGAGAAAAAGAGATCGAGAATTGCAAACGCTAAGTCAAAGGAGGAATAAATCATGGCACAGAATTCATCAGAAATCAGATATCTTACCCCGCCTTCAGTTGAAATCAAGAAGAAAAAATACTGTCGGTTTAAAAAGAACAGGATCAAGTATGTAGATTACAAAGATCCTGAATTTCTTAAAAAATTTTTAAACGAACAGGGAAAAATCCTTCCGCGGAGGGTAACCGGGACTTCACTTAAGTATCAGAGAAAGGTCTCCACTGCCGTTAAACGGGCACGCCACATTGCCATATTACCTTATGTAACCGACCTTTTAAAATAAACTCAGGAGGAAAGAAAATGGATATTATATTAAAACAAGATATGGCCAGTTTAGGCATGAAGGACGAGATTATCAGTGTAAAAATCGGATACGCCAGAAACTATCTCATCCCTCAGGGCATCGCCATTAACGCTACCCCCTCTGCGAGGAAGATCCATGAGGAAACTTTAAGGCAGAGGGCCCATAAGGAAGAAAAGATGAAGGAACAGGCTCAGGAATTAGCCGATCGGCTCACGGATGTTTCTCTTACCATTGGAGCCAAGACCAGTACCAAAGGTAAAATTTTCGGTTCTGTCAACACCATCCAGATTTCTGAGGCTTTAAATGTCCAGGGTTTTAACATTGATCGGAAAAACATTGCTCTCAAAGGTGATCTCATAAAAGAGGTGGGCAAATATACTGCACTGATAAGGTTGCATAAGGAAGTTAAAGTTGAAATTCCTTTCGAAATCGTATCGGAATAGGATTTTCTTATCGGAATAAAAAACCTCCTTTCCTTTGGCAAATCGCCTTAAGAAGGAGGTTTTTCATTTGTCTATTCCCTGATTATAGATCCGGCTGTATTATCCGATTAGATAAAAATTATTTCACGGCAATAGTCTCGATCTCCACCATTGCTCCCATTGGCAGAGCTTTGACCGCATATGCCGCCCTGGCGGGTTGTTCCTCCACATAATAGGTGGAATAAACTTCATTCATCTCCTTAAAATAACTAATGTCTGATAAAAGCACAGTACACTTTACCACATCAGAAAAACTGTATCCAGCTACTTCCAGAATAGCGGAAATATTTTTCATGACCTGGGTTGTCTGTTCTTTAATCCCTCCTTCTACAATTTTTCCTGAAGCAGGATTGATGGGTACCTGGCCTGAAATGTAAAGGCTTCCGTTTACCTCCACAGCCTGGGAATAGGCTCCGACAGCCTTGGGTGCCATTTCAGTTGAAACAATTCTTTTCATAGCAAAAATATTTTGGTTATTAATTATCCGTCCATGGGATACGTTTATTATATTTCAACTCCTGTAACATGGCGGACTTCACATTTATTTGAAAGTTAAAACTTTTATATTGGCCGAAAGGAACTGCCGTGAGCCTCATTTCCCAACAGTGAAGATCACGATAAATACTCATGTTGGAAGTTGTAATTTCCATGCGCTCAAAATCAAATCCGGTACTATAGCCAATTTTCCATTTTGGGGTAAGCGAAAAGTCGCCGGAAACCCGCAGGGTTTGAATTAGGGATGCCTTGTCCCGTGGTTTTGAATAATTAAGACTATATGAAAAATTGATGCTCCAGGGAATATTGAAATCAACATACGTCCCGTAATAATCCTCATCGAAAGTATCATATTCATCACTTCTGGGCCCCTTCAAGCCAACTGGGGTCTCTACTCTGTCCTCTTCAGGAGTGGTTGGTTCTGTGGTTTCAGATTTTTTGTCCCCCCCCCTAAAATTCATGTTCATAGACATGCCGGCCCTCGTCAACCTTAAAAGCTTTCCATTTTGGGAATACTGTGAAATATTTATGCGGCGATAAAGTGAATCGGTACCATAAGGATCCAGCGAGCCGTTGAAAGTCAGATTGAGTTTGCCATCCAGAAACCGGGTGTTCCCGTTAAATGATATTGGTTGAAATTTGATGGAATCGTCAAAATCGAGATTGGTCGAGAAATTCAGATTCTCCAATAATTTGACTTTCTTTAATTCTGTGGAGGTATCCGATGCAGCGGGTCTGATCTTTGCCTCCACATTATTTTTAAGGGAAAAGCTCATGGTTTTGGAACTTCGCTGAAGCGACGGGGTGCCATAAATCTTTCCCTCATAAATGGAATAGGTTTCAATAACTTCCCCATTTTCATCCTTTAGCTTCCGGTAGTATTGAGGGGTGATCGCACTAACATCGGGGACGTAGGAAAAGCTTACTACCGGTGAAATAACATGCCGGATTTGTTGCACTTTCGCATTGGGCCTGAATGTATACATACCATAAATCTTGGGAGAAAGAGAGGTGCTGAAGCGTGGATAATAGGCATGGGCATAGGTAAAATTATTGATAGTATCTGTTATTGTAACATAATAACTGGTATCTGCCTCGGTATCGTTGAACAGCTCCCTTCTTTTATTGATATAGTTAGTATAGGCCACACCGGTATAACTCATCCCAGGGGTAAATGTCAGGGAACGCAGTTTCTTCATCTTAATATTCCAGCTCACCGGAATATCATGTTTAAACCCGTTTTTCATATTGTCCCAGACCGCAGAGGTAAATAAAAGGGTATCTGCGGTGCGTATCTGGTTATCCATATTGGCCGTATAGCTCAGTTGTATGTCCTCATACCACTTTCGGGTACCGGATTTATTTAAGGGCTTAAAGGGGGTGAACCGGGGAATGGAAAAGGTTGCTTTGGGAAGGTTCAGGTTTACATTTCCTGTCTGGCTGTTTTGGGAGTGGTTTGCACTGGTCGAAAAGTTCATCCCATTGTTCCATCTTTTCTGAAATGAGATGCTGGAACTTTTTGTGTTGGTCAGGGCATTTTCAAGGATCTGACTGTGCCGCTGGTCAAAACGAGTTGTAGAAAGATTGACACTTGCCCTGAATGTTTGCCCGGGATTAGCTTTTGGATCCTGGGAATGAGACCAGTTTATGGCGTAGTCGGAGGATTTACTATAATCAGGAAGCCCTTTTTCAGAGGATATGTTCTGAAAATACCTTAGATCCACATTTCCGGAGAATTTATAGCGTTTCCGGTACTGGGAACCTGTCCGCATGCCCCAGGTCCCATTGGTATATATGTCGCCAGTGAGCCGGAGGTCCATATAGTCATTTATAGCAAAATAGTATCCCCCATTGCGAAGGTAAAAACCACGATTGAGTTCTTCTCCATACGAAGGGATCAAAATCCCGGAGGTATTGGTTTTGGTATTGGGAAAAAAGCCAAAAGGCAGGCCGATAGGCAAGGGCACATCTTCAAGTACCAGATAGGCCGGACCGGAAATTATTTTGTCTCCTGGAATGGACTTTGCCTTTGTCAGGGCAAGATAGAAATGCGGGTGCTCGGCGTCACAAGTAGTGTATTTACCATCTTTAATATTAATATTTCCCTTCTCATCCTTTTTAGTTTTTTCAGCATGAAGGTATCCTCCCTCCTGTTCCGTCCGCACTACTTCAATATAACCTCTCCCCGATTTAAAATTATAACGTAATCTTTTGGCCTCCATCTCCTGGGCCCCTTGTTTAAAGTGTGGATCTCCAACTATTTCGTTGGTTGAATCAGGCAGACCATGAGCGAAGACCTCATTTGTCTGCATATCAAATTCAATATAATCGGCGGTGAGTTCAATATCCTGATAAGTTACCCTGGCTTCTTTATAAAGATATATCTTTTTATTTTTCATACCAAAAACAATCGAATCCCGGGCATTGTAATTGATTTGGGCGGTAATATCGTTTCCTGCCCGTTTTTTCACTGTATCGCTCCTGACAGCCGAATCCATTGGAGGTTCCTCTATCAGCAATGGAGTATAGTTTTCTAAATTTGTGGTATCAATATATACCTCAGTGGTATCCTGCGAAAAAGCATTATTGTTGAAAAATAGTATAAATGTTAATATTATAAGACTTATGTGGTACTTTATTTGCAAGTGGATATACTATTTTTGTGGCTGGTAAAGTTTACTTTTAAAGGATGCAAAAATAATTAAAATAAGCAAGAATGACACTAATGACAAACCGCATTTGTCAACATTATAAACGGATTGGTCTTTACTTTCTTATTTGCATTTCCCTATTTATTAATCAGGTAGCAAATGCACAGTCCATGGATAACATTCATTCCGGCAATAAAGTTAAGGTGGTTGTCATTGATCCAGGGCATGGAGGACAGGATCCGGGAGCATTGGGGAAGAAGATCATGGAAAAGGAGGTGGTGCTGTCAATCGGACTGAAAGTAGGGAAATATATTGAAGAGAACTTTCCCGAAACCCGGGTGGTTTATACCAGAAAGACCGACATTTTTATCCCCCTTGACGAAAGGGCAATGATCGCCAACAGGAATAAAGCCGATCTTTTTATAAGTATCCATGCCAACTCATTGCCAAAATCGCCGGCTATGGGAACGGAAACTTTTGTGATGGGAGTAAATAAAGCTGCCGGAAACCTTGAAGTGGCAAAGAAAGAAAATTCAGTAATTACCCTTGAAGAGAATTATGAGACAAAATATGAGGGTTTCGACCCAAACTCCCCCGATTCCTATATTATATTTTCGATCGTACAGAATACCTATCAGGAGCACAGCCTCTTATTTGCAGATATGGTACAAACTGAATTTGAGCAAAAGGCAAGGAGGATTAACAGGGGGGTCAAGCAAAGCGGGTTTTGGGTTTTATGGAGGACAACCATGCCAAGTGTTCTGATAGAGACCGGTTTCCTTACTCATCCTGAAGAAGAAAAGTATCTTAGCTCGGAACAGGGTCAGGATTATCTGGCATCAGCGATATTCAGGGCATTTAAATCTTATAAGGAAAATATTGAAAATAAAAGTCATTTTGAAAACCTGGTAAAAGAGGAGGAAATTGAAAATGAAAAGATTGACATTCAACCTCTTACAGGTAAAGCCCTAATGACAAACAATAATATCTATTTCAAGGTACAGGTACTGACCTCCAGAAATCCGGTGGATTTGTCGAATCATTATTTTAAAAATTATAAGTTTGCAGAGGAATTTAAAGTAGGTAAATGGTTCAAATATGCTGTTGGCAACTATCCCTCATATCCGGATGTACTTGAATTTGCACGAAGAGCGAAATCCGATTTTCCTGACTCTTTTATAGTTGCTGTAAAAAATGGAGAAATAATAAGCTTGAAAGAAGCTCTTGAAGAAATAAACAATTTAAACAATGAAGCTAAAAAGTGAAGCAAAAATTGGGATTATCGTTATTACCACTATCATTCTGGTCATTTGGGGGATTAATTTTCTAAAAGGAAAAAATGTAATTAAAAGATCTGATGTATTTTATGCGGTTTATTCCGATATTTCGGGATTGGAAGAATCGGCCGCCATCTCCCTGAATGGTTACAAGGTAGGAATGGTCAATGACATCAGCTTTAAGGAAAATGAGTTGAGTTCTCTGGTTGTTGCCCTGGCCATAGAGAATGATTTCAATATACCTGAAGGCTCTGTGGCTGAACTATACAGCAGTATTCTGGGGACCACCTCGGTAAGAATTATTCCTTCCGGTTCATCCAAATATTATTCCTATGGGGACACACTTCCTTCAAGGGTTGAGGAAAGTCTTTTCAGCCAGGTCCAAAATGAAATAGATCCTTTGAAAATCCGGATAGAGAAAATTCTGAATGGCGTAGATTCGTTCTTAATTTCCATGAACAAAGTTCTCGATGAAAAAGGTATTGAAAATATGAAATCCGGGTTTACCAGCCTGAATCGTATTTCCAAAGATCTTGAAAAGCAGCTTAGCCCCGGAGGGGATTTAGACAAAACTTTCTCTGAATTAAGGAAATTATCTGAGACACTGGCGCAGAACCGAACAAAACTCGATACCATTTTTTCCAACGTCGAAGCTATGAGTGATTCAATCGCACGTTCGAACCTCCGGCAAACCATCAACAATCTTAATGAAAGCCTCGCCGAAGCTTCCCTATTTATTCATAATATTAATAACGGTGAAGGTTCACTCGGCCTGCTGTCTACAAATGACAGTCTATATGTTAACCTTCAGACAACTATCAACAGCCTTAACACACTTCTTCAGGATGTGAATGAACATCCGAAAAAATACGTGCATTTTTCACTTTTTGCAAAAAAAGATAAAATCGAACAAAATTAGTTTTGGTCCACGAATTTTTAAATTCGGGTTTGCTCCTCTATTCTTTGTTTTATTTTTTTGACAAATAAGGATATTTGTTGACGAAAGATTTTTCTATCTAAACATATACCTAATACAAACGTTTAACTGCTTTTTATAACAGGCTTATTAACAATTTTTTATGGAAATAGATTATTAAGTGATTGATATTTAATAATATACATTTTTTTCGTTTTTTTTCATTTTTTAAAACATTGATACTATTACTGATAGAAAAACTTAACCAATGTCAAGTCGTTTTGAATTTTTTTTTTAAATATTTTTTCACAACCTTAGCTTCAGTTATCCCAAAACTATTTTAAAGAGTTAATAGTCTAAAAATCAGAGTAGAATGCATAATCAAGTTTGGAACAGTTGCTTAAAGGTCATAAAAGACAATGTACCTTCTATTAGTTTTCGAACCTGGTTTGAACCCATAATACCCTTAAAACTTGAAGCTAAGATTCTTACGATTCAGGTACCCAGCCCTTTCTTCTACGAATACCTGGAGGAACAATATATCGATATCCTGCGAAAGGTATTGAGAAAAGAACTTGGAGACGATGCCAAACTGGAATACAGCGTGGTGATGCAAAATAATACCTTCTCCAATAATAAACCCTATACGGTCAAATTCCCTGCAAGCACCAGCAAGGAACTTAAAAATAAACCCGTTTCAGTTCCCATCGATCCTGAAGAGATCACTATCAGGAACCCTTTTATTATTCCAGGGATTAAAAAGCTCAATATTGATCCCCGCTTAAACCCCTCCTACTCCTTTAATAATTTTATCGAAGGGGAATGTAACCGTTTGGCGCGATCAGCAGGGTTTGCAGTTTCAAATAACCCGGGAGGAACCGCTTTTAATCCGTTATTGATTTACGGAGATTCGGGACTTGGAAAAACGCATCTGGGGCAGGCGATTGGAATTGATATTAAGGAGAAACATCCTGAGAAAACGGTTTTGTATGTTAATGCCAATAAATTCCAGACACAATTTGTAGATTCAATCAGAAATAATAACAAAAATGATTTTCTCCATTTTTATCAGATGATCGACGTGCTTATTATTGATGATGTTCATGAATTTGCAGGAAAAGAGAAGACCCAGGATACTTTTTTCCATATTTTCAATCATCTTCATCAATCGGGCAAGCAACTGGTTCTCACCTCTGATAAGCCACCCGTTGAACTTCAGGGCATGGAACAACGATTATTATCGCGTTTTAAATGGGGCTTGTCGGCAGATCTTCAAATACCTGACCTTGAAACCAGGATCGCAATCCTGAACAAGAAGATTTATAATGACGGGATTGAAATGCCCGCTGAAGTTATAGAATATATCGCTACCCATATTTCAGAAAATATAAGGGAACTTGAAGGAGCCCTGATTTCACTCCTTGCACAATCAACCCTTAACAAAAAAGAAATTACCCTTGAGCTGGCCAGAGAAATGATCGATAAACTGATCAAAAATACCAAACGCGAAATATCGATTGACTATATCCAGAAAGTGGTCTGCAATTATTTTAACGTGGGGATGGATCATATGCATTCGAAGACGCGAAAAAGAGAAATAGTACAAGCCAGGCAGGTGGCAATGTATTTTTCAAAAAGCCTCACCAAATTTTCTCTGGCAAGCATTGGTTCCCAAATAGGAGGAAAAGATCATGCTACCGTTCTCCATGCCTGCAAAGCAGTTAATAACCTGGCGGATACGGATAAAAGGTTTAAATTGCAAATGGAAGAAATTGAAAAAAAGTTAAAAATTTAAAGAGACAGGTTTTCTGGAACCTGTTTTCTGATATTAAAAGTACTGGAATAGTTACCGCATCGGTATTGGCAGGAATCATTATTTTCAGGGAGAATCTTTCCACTGTTAAAACTACAGGATTATCCTGTCCAATTTATTCATTCCTATACTTTCATTTGTATGAACAGGGGAAACAGCCAATTTTTGACGATAGCGAAACCTGCCAGGGGAATTTATAAGGAAAAAGGAAGCAAATTTCTCTCCTTTGCCATTCCCGTGGAGAATGAAGATGAGGTAAAAACCGGGCTGGACGATACGCGAAAAAAATTTCATGATGCCCGGCATCATTGTTATGCATGGAAGATTGGGGAGGACCTTTTAAAATGGAGCGATGATGGGGAACCAAACAATACCGCGGGAAAACCTATTTTTGCTCAGATCGAATCCAGAGAACTTACCAATGTCCTGGTTATTGTAGTCCGATATTTTGGGGGTACCCTTCTTGGAGTGGGGGGATTAATAAGGGCCTACAAAACAGCAGCCTCTGATGCCCTGCAAAATGCAAAATTCCAGACAAAATACATCTACCGGCATTATTTAATTTCATACGGGTATTCCGATACCAACCTGGTGAAAGATATTTTAAGAAATTTTGACACCCTTATCCTGGACCAGAATTTTTCCAGTTCATGTACTTTGAAATTAAAAATCAAAAAGGATGAAGCAGATAGGCTCGAGTCTGCTTTCAACGCCTATGAAAAGATAGAAATAGAGTTAATGGGTGAATATTGAAAGTTATGATCCTTTTATTAACATATATTTTTTCAATCCCTTAAGTTTTTAATTTTACATCGTGGAATAAAAGATCGGGTTAAACATAAAAATCATCATTAAATGAAAAACAGAAGTTTGGTTTCTATCAATGATTATTCCAGAGAGGAATATTTAAGAATCCTGGACCTTGCCGCTGAGTTTGAAAGGGAACCCTTACAGGACATCATGAAATCCAATGTTGTAGCCACTCTCTTTTTTGAACCTTCTACCCGTACCCGTCTTAGTTTTGAAAGTGCAGTAAACCGGTTGGGAGGAAAAATCCTGGGTTTCTCCGACTCAAGCACCTCCAGTTCAACCAAAGGGGAAACTTTAAGAGATACTATTCAGACCGTATCTAATTATTGCGATCTCATCGTGATGAGGCATCCTCTCGAAGGTGCTGCACGCTTCGCAAGCGAGGTTTCGAAGGTGCCAATAGTGAATGCCGGTGACGGGGCCAACCAACATCCTTCACAAACCCTTCTGGATCTTTATTCCATTCGCAAAACCCAGGGCAAACTGGAAGGACTGAATATTTTCCTGATTGGCGATTTAAAATATGGCCGGACAGTTCATTCATTGATCATGGCCATGTCAAAATTCACACCTACATTCTACTTCATTGCTCCGGATGAATTGAAACTTCCTAATGAATACAAAATCTATCTGGATAACCTTGGATTAAAATATTTCGAGTATAAAGAATTCACTGATATCGTTCCTCTGGCCGATATCATTTATATGACCAGGGTGCAGAAGGAAAGGTTTTCAGATCCTATTGAATATGAAAAAACCAAAAATGCCTATGTCTTAAAGAAAAGCATGATCGAAGATTCCAAGCCAAATATGAAGGTCTTGCATCCCCTTCCACGCGTGAATGAAATTGCCCTTGATGTTGACAATAGTGGCAAAGCCTATTATTTTACTCAGGCTATGAATGGTGTATATATACGTCAGGCAATTATTACAACAATACTGGGACTTAAATAGAAAAATAGAAATACGAAAATGAAAGACGGAAAAAAATTAGTTGTCAGCGCCATAAAAGATGGTACCGTAATAGACCACATTCCGGCAAAGGATTTGTTTAAAGTCCTCACCATCCTCAGCCTTGAACATTCAGACCAACAGATTAGCTTTGGAACCAACTTTGAGAGTGACAAGCTGGGAAAAAAGGCTATCATAAAACTCTCAGATGTCTTTTTCAGGAATGAGGATATAAATAAAATTGCCTTGGTGGCCCCACAGGCAAAGCTTAATATTATTCGCGATTATGACGTTGTAGAAAAAAAGACGGTTGAAGTTCCAGATGAAATTACCGGAATTGTGAAATGTGTGAACCCAAAATGCATTACCAACAACGAAGAGATCAAAACGAAGTTTAGGGTCATTGATAAAAAATCAGTCGCCCTGAAATGTTATTATTGCGAGAAAATTACGGATCAGGAAAACATGGTGATCGTTTGACTTCAAAATTCTTCTTTTTTAGTCAGCTATTATCACCTGATCCGGTCGTATGATTTAACAAGGGCGTCATCTTTCTGAATCCCTTTATAAGCGAGATAGTTCAGGACAATCGATATGAAGGGTACCACGATGGGCCATAGAAAAACGCTGTCAATACCGTTCATCCTGTTCAAGGTGTATTTTACAAAAAACCAGATCAGACCTACCAGTCCGAACATCAAGATGATATTGAATACGCAGAGTCTCATTTGAAGGCCCCTTTTCCGGTACAGAGACAGGGCGATCAGATTAATCATGATAATCGCTGAAATCAAAATCGTTAAGGGCCAAACAGAGATAGGATCAAAATTGGCACCGCTCACTGCCACTATCTTACTGTGAAGTAATTCCAAAAAAAGTCCTTCATCGATTTGAAGCCGGGCAATCGGATTGGTAAACAAAAACAAAAACAACATGGCTGCCGCGAAGAGATAGACGGATTGAATTCTTTGTATCATATAAATTCTAACATTTAAAGAGAAAATTCATAGCCAGGGACTGATAATCCTGGCAAATGCAGGACCATTCATGAAATCGTCCCGACATCTTACCAGGAATCAGTATCTAGTTATTGTTCAGGATCAACGGCAAGCCATCCTTCCCGGAACCGATAACCACTAATTTGGAATTCTGAGATTTGGCCAGTTCCAGTGTTGCATCTATTCCCTTTTGCTGAAGTATCCGGTCTGTAAGGGATGCCGATATAATTCCGTTATACCTGGACAGTCCTTCCGCTTCAATCCTTCGTCTTTCCGCTTCACTTCTTTCCCTGTCGAGTCTGAACTGATAAGCCAGTGCTTCCTGCTCCTGCTTTAATTTCATTTCAATGGCATTTTTAAGCTGCTCAGGAAGTTTAATCGAACGAATAAGAAGTGTCTGCATGGTAATGTTTTTCTTGTGCAATACGGCCTCTGTTTCGTCATAGATTTCCTGTTCAACCTTGGCCCGCTCGGTGGAATAAATTTCTTCGGCAGCAAATTTGCCCATTATCCTTCGGACGGCAGACCTTACCTCTGGATTAACAATACGTATTACATATTCAGGGCCAACCTCCTCGTGAAGGTATCCAATTTGGCTGAATGTTGGATTGAACCTGATAAACACATCGACATTCAGGGTTAACCCGTTTTTGTCCAAAACATCAAGGGTTTCTTCCCTGCTCTGTTCCCTGACTTCGTATTTAATTAAAACGTTCCATGGCGCGAGGATATGAAAACCCGGTTGATAGATATTTTCTTTATCCAGTCCGGAAGTAAATTTCCGGAAAATGACCGCACGTTCACCAGGCTTTAAGGTATAAAACATCTGGTTGCTGAAAAAAAGTACTACCAGTAAAGCAACAACAGCGATAATAATGGCAGCCTGAGATTTTTTATTCATATATTTATTATTTTAAAGGCTTCAGAAAAATGCCTTCTGTTAATCTGTAAAAATAGTCTTAATTTTGGAGAAATAAAATAGTAAAAATGGATCCTCAGCTGCAAGCATCAGAATTGATTTTAAATCAGGACGGGAGCATATATCATCTTCACCTCAGACCTGGAGATATTGCCGATAAAATTTTCCTTGTCGGGGATCCGGGAAGGGTGAAGAAACTCTCTTCGCTTTTTGATACAATAGAAGTTAAAGTCGAAAATCGGGAATTCCTCACCCATACCGGCTATCTTAATGGTACCCGGGTAAGTGCCCTTTCGACCGGGATTGGGACAGATAATATTGATATTGTGGTCAATGAACTGGATGCCTTGTTCAATATCGATTTTAAAACTCGGGAAATAAAACCCCTTCATAAGTCGCTGGATTTAATTCGGATCGGCACTACTGGAGGATTACAGAAAGAACTTAAGGTAGGTTCTTTTGTTCTCACAAAGGTAGCGGCAGGATTTGATGGTTTACTCCACTATTATGGCGATGGAGAAAAGGTGTGCGATCAGGAAATAGAAAAAGCATTCACTCAGTTTACCTCCTGGCAGGGTAAACAGGCTATCCCCTATTTTGTACATGCTTCTGACAGATTATTTAATTTGATGAACGATGGGGTAAATTCAGGAATAACCATCTCCGCACCTGGCTTTTATGCACCTCAGGGACGGATGCTTCGCCTGCCGGTCTCTCTCCCTGATTTGAATGATAAAATAACTGATTTTCGTTATGGAGCCCTCAAAATACTTAACTATGAAATGGAAAGTTCCGCCTTGCTTGGACTCTCATCACTTCTTGGACATGAGGCGGTTGCGATCTGTGCTGTAATTGCCAATAGAATTACCGGTGAATTTATTCATAACTATGACTCAACAATTAAAGCATTACTCGAGTTTTCTTTAGAAAGGATAATTAGCAGGAAAAATGATTGATGAAAAAGAAATAAGGGGTTTAATTGATTTACTGGAAGATCCTGATCCCGAAATTTTTGATGCCGTTTATCAGAAACTGATGGATATTGGTCCCAAGGGTATCCCATTTCTGGAAAAAGCCTGGGAAACCTCCATAAACGATGGCGTACAGGAAAAGATTGAAGACCTGGTTCAAAATATTCAATATGAAGATGTAAGGATTTCGCTGAAAAACTGGGCGAGCGAAGGGGGCAAAAATTTGTTGTACGGTGCATACCTGGTCTCCCGCTATCAATACCCTGATCTTAATTTCAGTGACATTGATGATCAGATCGAATCTCTCCGGAAGGAGGTATGGCTTGAACTTCATAGTAATTTAACCGCTCTCGAGAAAGTCAGAATAATTAACCACATTCTCTTTGCCAGCAATAAATTCAGCAGAAATGGGGGGAACTTCTACTCGCCCCGGAATTCTTTCATCAATCAGGTTTTGGAAACCCGTAAAGGCAATCCAATTTCTCTTGCCATTATTTACTCTTCTGTGGCCCAAAAGCTGGATATTCCCATTTATGGGGTAAATCTCCCACTAAATTATGTTTTGGCCTATCAGGATCCCTATTATCCCGATGATCCTAATGGTATCCTCTTTTATATCAACCCTTACAATCGTGGATTGATACTAAACCGTTCAGACCTCGAAAATTTTCTCGCACAACAAAAGCTAGGTCCAAAACTTGAGTATTATATCCCTTGCGATAACATTACCACCATAGAAAGGGTATTAAGAAATCTGATCATGTCTTATCAAAAAATGGGATATGAGGATAAAAGGGGGCAGATCATCAAATTATTAAAGGTAGTGCAGGCTTCCAAACAATCATAGAAAGGTTTTACGGTTGCTGAATTACCGTTTGCTGGGTTGGGGGAGGCCGGAATTGATACTAATGACCAAAATATTCCCGGTACCACTTCACGAAGTTGTGTATACCTTCCACAATACCCGTGGCGGGTCTGTATGAATAATCTTTCACCAGCTCTTCAATATCAGCCCAGGTTCCAGGCACATCCCCAGCTTGCATATCTTTTAGGATCAACCTGGCTTTTTTACCGGTCTCGCGTTCAATAGCTTCAATAAAATCGAGCAATTTCACCGGAGCGCTATTCCCAATATTGTATATCCTGTAAGGAGCCGAAGAGCTTGCGGGATCGGGATTGGAAGCATCCCATCCCGGATTGGGTGAAGGGGGATTATGCATAACTTTTTCTATCCCATTAACAATATCGTCGATATAGGTAAAATCGCGTTGCATATTGCCATGGTTGTATACTGTTAGCGGTTCAGATTTTAATATAGCTTTGGTAAAAATGAACAGGGCCATATCGGGTCTTCCCCAGGGACCATAAACGGTGAAAAATCTAAGTCCGGTCGCCGGAATTCCAAAAAGGTGACTATAGGAATGGGCAAAAAGTTCATTTGTTTTTTTGCTTGCGGCATAGAGGCTTACAGGGTGGTCAGCTTTCTGATGGACTGAAAATGGAAGATTTTTATTTAAACCATAAACACTTGAACTGCTGGCATATACAAGATGTTTGACAGGGTGCTTCCGGCAGGCTTCAAGGAGATTGAGAAAACCTGTGATGTTCGAGTCTATATATGCGAAGGGATGGGTCAGGCTATACCTTACCCCTGCCTGCGCAGCAAGGTTCACTACTATATCAGGCTGGTAATCCTCGAAGACAGATAATAATCCCTCCTGGTCCCCAAGGTCAAGTTTAAGAAAACGGTGAGAGGATGAATTCGAACTTACTATTGGGGTATTGTAGGAAATCAGGGAGGTTTCAAAGCCGGCATTTTTAAGCCTGTTATATTTAAGTTCTACATCATAATAATCATTAATGATATCGAGTCCGAGCACTTCATGGTTATTTCTGATTAGTTTTTCAGCCAGGTGGGATCCAATAAAACCAGCCGTACCTGTGACAAGAACCTTCATGGTGATTATTTTGCGTAGCTGATTGCCCGGGTTTCCCTTATCACTGTAATTTTAACCTGTCCGGGATAAGTCATTTCGTCCTGGATTTTTTTTGCAATATCATAAGAGAGCGATTCAGCTTCTTTGTCCGAAACTTTATCGCTTCCCACGATAACCCTTAATTCCCTTCCTGCCTGGATTGCATAGGTTTTCAGGACACCGGGGTGTGAAAGGGCGAGAGATTCAAGTTCTTTAAGACGCTTGATATATGATTCAACGACTTCACGCCTTGCCCCTGGTCGGGCTCCCGATATGGCATCGCAAACCTGAACTATGGGTGAAATAAGTGAGGTCATAACCACTTCGTCGTGGTGAGCACCTATGGCATTGCATACTTCAGGTTTTTCCTTGTATTTCTCGGCCAGTTTCATACCCAGGATCGCATGTGGCAATTCTGGTTCATCATCGGGAACTTTTCCAATATCGTGCAACAGTCCGGCCCGTTTGGCCACCTTAGCATTTAACCCAAGTTCTGATGCCATTATGGAACACAGGTTGGCGACTTCCCGGGAATGCTGAAGCAGGTTCTGGCCATAGGAAGAGCGGTATTTCATTTTACCGACAAGTCTTATCAGTTCAGGGTGTAAACCGTGGATTCCCAGATCGATCGCGGTCCGTTTTCCAACATCCACAATCTCCTCTTCGATTTGCTTTTTGGTCTTTTCGACAACCTCTTCTATTCTTGCAGGATGTATGCGGCCGTCAGAAACAAGCTGGTGGAGAGCAAGACGCGCAATTTCACGGCGGACAGGATCAAATCCGGAAAGAATAATGGCTTCCGGGGTATCGTCTACAATAATTTCAATACCTGTTGCAGCCTCGAGAGCCCGGATATTACGACCCTCCCTTCCAATAATCCTACCCTTTAGTTCGTCGGAATCGATATTGAATACAGTAACGGAATTTTCCACAGCTTGTTCGGTGGCCACTCTTTGGATGGTTTCAACCACAACTTTTTTCGCTTCCTTACCAGCAGTCATTCTTGCCTCATCCATAATTTCATTCACGTACGACATAGCCTCAAGCCGTGCCTCATCCTTAAGTGATTCAATTAATTGTGATTTGGCTTCTTCAGCTGAGAATCCTGAGATGGTTTCAAGCTGTTCTATTCTTTGCCGCTGCAATTTTGTAATCTCTTCAGTTTTATTTTCTACGACTGTGAGCTGAAGTTGCAGATTCTCCCGGATGGCATCAAGTTCATTGCTTTTGCGCTGAATTTCCTCGTGTTTCTGAGAGATTGAATTTTCTTTTTGCCTGAATGTGTTTTCCCGCTGGGAAAGTTTAGAGGTTCGCTCATTAATCAGTTTTTCATGCTCGGCTTTTAGTTGGAGAAATTTTTCTTTTGCCTGAAGGATTTTGTCTTTTTTAATAACTTCTGCTTCGCTTTTGGCCTCTTTTATGATACTATCGCTACGTTTTTTAAGGGCTGCCTGATAAACAAAATAGGAAGCTATTCCTCCTATTATTATTCCTGCCAGGCCCAGGATGAAACTAAAGGCCGAAATTGCAGAAATAACCATTATTATTATATTCATAGTTTATAAATCATTAAGGATTATATATAAAAAACCCGCAAAGCTTCTTCAAAATTTATTAAAACCCCATATCTACATGGCTGGAGGTGCCAGTTCAGGTCGGGCTTCCAATGATTGCCGTAGCAATACCCCGAAGGGTTAAGGCCTGCTCTTGTTAAACTGAGCCTGACTCCAATGTTTTAAATGTTGAGTTTCACAAATAGATGAAGAAACAATGCGGGTAAACTCTTATTTCTGTGTTAAAGAACGCTGTTACTCTCTTTTAAAAATGCTTCAATTTCAAGGTTTAACTCACTAAGGCTTTCCATAAGTGGTGAGGATTCCTGCCTGTCCTCCTTTTCAATCAATTTAATTACAAACTGAAGGGCGGCCATGGCCAGAAAATCCTGAGTGTCCTTATCAATGTACTTTTGTTTATATAATAGTACCTTCTCATTTATGGTCCTCGCGGCCTTCCTGATCCTCTCCTCGTCCACCCTTTCAATTTTCAGGGGATAATACCTTTCTGCGATATTCACTTTAATGGATAACTTATCTTCCATCTCCCCTTAACGGTTTAAAAGAGCAATGCATTTATCAATTTCCCGCACAATCCTATTCACTTTTATCTTAGCATCATGCGTTTCATCATCACTTACCAGGGTTTTGGCAATTTTCAGATGATCGTATCTTTTTTCGAGATCAAGTGAATAATGTTCCATTTCATCAATCTTTTTTATTAATTCCTTTTTCTCGTCCAGCAAATTGTTTTTTTGCTTTTTCTCCTGTTCATAAAGCCTCATCAAATTTCTAATCTTAGACCTGAGGGTTCCTAATATTTCAATTTGATCAGCATTCATAAATCGGTATTAATAAATACAAATATAACATTGCTTTCACAAATAAAAAAATTCGCCGGCATTTTTCCATGAATAGAACGAAAAATTATAGTTTTACATTTTTAAATTTTCATAAGCAATGAGGGAAATGATTACGATGAGAACGATTTGCATTTTATTGGCCACCTTCCTATTCCAGAATGGTTTTCCCCAACAAAACAAAAGAGATGAAAATTTCCATCCCCCACTGGATATCCCTATGTTCCTGAGCGGAAATTTTGCGGAAATCAGGTCTGACCACTTCCATTCAGGAATAGATATTAAAACCCAGGGGGTTACGGGAAAGAGGGTATATTCAGTGGAAAAGGGATTTGTCTCCAGGATCAAGGTTCAGTCCAACGGATATGGAAATTCGGTCTATATTTCTCATCCAAACGGGCTTACCAGTTTGTATGGCCACCTTAACTCCTTTAGTCAAAAAATAGATGACTTTCTGAAATCCTATCAATACCGAAACCGGAGTTTTGAAGCAGATATTTATCTTTCCCCCGGGGATATTCCAGTAACCAAAGGAGAGATTATCGCTTTATCTGGCAATACAGGCAGTTCAGGCGGCCCGCACCTTCATTTCGAACTCAGGGAAACTTCTACCCAGAAACCATTGAATGTTCTGAATTATGGATTTGATATTGAGGATAACATTTCACCACGGCTCTATTCATTGTTCCTGTATGGAAATCAGGGCAATGGTCAGGACAGACGTATTGTGAGCAGAAAAGAATATAAATTAACCGGTAATGGAGGAGATTACCATATTTCAAGCGGCCTTACCTTAACAGCGAATGAATACGTGAGTTTTGGGCTTGAAGCCTATGATTTTCTTAATGGATCAGGTAACCGCTGTGGTATTTATTCCCTTGAGTTGTATGTGGATGATAAACCAATCTATCGTTATCAGACAGATAAATTCGGATTTGATGAGATGCGTTATCTTAATGCCCATATTGATTATGCTTTTAAAATGCTGACCGGACGGGGAGTGAACGATCTTTTTGAATTACCCAATGAAAGATTGTCCATGAACAAGCTGGCACTTAACAACGCTGTAATATTTGTCAAGCCAGACGACACCCTGCAAATTTCCATAATAGTCAGGGATGTCTATCAAAATGAATCCAGACTTAGATTTACATTGAAGGGGATGGAAAAAAGGGAAATAGACAAAGCAGCCAACAAGGAAGATAATTTATTCCGATGGTATAAAAGAAATATCTTCTCTTCAGGGGATTTTAGCCTTGAAATACCAGAAGATGCACTATATGAAAACACCTACTTTACGTATAGTCGTGTCCCCAGGGCACATTCCTTTTACCCATTCATTCACATCGTGCAGGATGAGCATACCCCTTTGCATACCTATGCTGAAATAAGCATGGGCATCGAGGGTATCTCTGAGAGACTTCATCATAAGCTGTGTATCGTCCAACTAAACAAGGGGGATAAACCAAAATATGCCGGAGGAAGGGTGAAAAACGGTAGAATCACTACTTCCATCAGGGAATTGGGACGCTACAGTATAGAAGCAGATACAATTGCCCCTGTTATTACCCTCCTGAACTTTAAGAAAGGAGAAGATGTAAGGGCAAAATCATCTCTCAGAATCAGAGCTATGGATAATCTTTCCGGAATAGGTCAGTATAAAGCCTTCATTGATGATACATGGGCATTGATGCAGTACGATGCAAAATCGGACATGCTTACCTATGAGCCGGACAATAAACACTTAATCGCGAACAGAGTCCACAGCCTCGATATTTTTATCACGGATAATATGGGAAACTGGAATGAAGTTAAAACGTCATTTTATTGGTAATGGGGGTTAATAAAACATATCGTATAGCAGGACTGATGTCTGGCACTTCCATGGATGGACTTGATATGGTTCTCTGTGAATTTAACGATCATAACCAAATCTGGTCCTTTAATATACTAGCCCATAGCAATATCCCTTACGACCATCATTTGCGGGAATTACTAAATAATGCCTTCCGGTCTACTTCCACAGAACTGATAAAAACCGACCATCTGTATGGTAGGTGGCTTGGTCAGAAATGCCTGGAATTTATCGGCAGATACCCTTATAGTCCTGAACTGATCGCTTCTCACGGCCACACTATCTTTCATAATCCAAGGGAAGGCTTTAGTTTCCAGATTGGAAATGGGAATGATATCGCGGCAGTAACAGGGTTACCGGTAGTGTATGATTTCAGGAGCCTTGACGTAAGCCTTGGCGGGCAGGGTGCGCCCCTGGTGCCTGCAGGCGATCGCCTCCTATTTAGTGAATATGATTCCTGTATAAATCTTGGAGGCTTCTCGAATATTTCATTCAGTGCCAAAGGAGAAGTAATTGCATACGATATCTGTCCTGTCAATATTGTCCTGAATTCAATTTCAAGACAAATCGGAGAAGATTTCGATAAAGATGGGAAGATGGGAATGAGCGGTTCCATAAATACTTCATTATTGAATGAACTGGATAGCCTCTCATGGTATCAGGTTGGATATCCAAAATCTCTGGGCAGAGAATTCACTGAATCGGTCGTTCTACCCATAATAGAAAACTATTCTATTCCCATAGCCGACAAATTGAGGACTTTTTATGAACATATCGCTGACAAAATTGCAGGCGCTATTTTGAATTCCGGGGCTCAAAAAGTCTTGCTTACGGGGGGTGGAGCAAAAAACCAGTTCCTGACAGGACTCATAAAGGATAAAAGAGTGGCTGAAATTGTTGTACCAGAAGCGGTGATCGTGGATTATAAAGAAGCGGTCATCTTTGCCTTTCTCGGCTTGCTCAGGAAGCTTGGAATCAATAATTGTCTGGCGTCAGCTACAGGGGCAATGGCCGATAGTTGCTGTGGCGTGCTTGTTAAACCACCCGCCTAGCAAAGTCTGTACAAAAAAACAAAAAGGACGCACTTCCCAGTGCATCCTTTTTTCTCAAACTACTAACTAAAACTACCAACTAAACTACTAACTAAAACTACTACTAACTAAACTTTTTATCTCTGTATTTTATTGTATACGTTGTAAATCTTTTTTTTGTTTCTTTAATTTTGCTTCTTCTGAATATTTCGTCAATAACTGTACCAACTTTTATTTAATCAGATTTATTGTTCCAGAACCACGGTGCAAATATACGCCATTTTCCCGGATAATTAAAACAGTTTGATGTTTAATATTATCTTAGTTTTATATTAAATTAATATTAAGCCAGGGAATTCATGATGCAAATTTTATAAGAAATTTCCCCGCTTCCGGAGCTAATTGTGTCATAAACTCCACTATTTACCCCTTACAACTTACCCTCTTTTCCCTTCATAAACTTCTCTGCTGATTAATCTAATTGAAACCAGTCCTTAAACTACTGACCAAATGCCTTAAAAGACTTCAAAAATATTATCTTTATGCAAAATTTATATTAAAAAATAGTTAGATATGAAACGAGTCATTCAAAGGAAAATGGCCTTAATCATTTTATTGATATTTGGAATATTATTCAATATTCAAAATGTATCTTATGGATGCACGAATTTTCTGGTTACCAGGGGAGCATCTGTAACCGGCTCCACATTAATCACTTACGCCGCTGATTCACATGTCTTATACGGTGAACTTTACTTTTGGCCGGCAGCGAGTTATACTCCAGGGAGCATGCTGGATGTATATGAATGGGACAGTGGAAAGCTTCTGGGTCAGATCCCTCAGGTGGCATCGACCTACAGGGTTATCGGGAATATGAACGAACATCAGCTTTCTATTGGCGAGACTACTTTTGGCGGACGTGAGGAGATGATCGATGAAAAGGGATTGATCGACTATGGTTCCCTTATATATATTACACTGCAACGTTCCATGAATGCACGCCAGGCTATAAAAACAATGGCAGAGCTGGTTGCGGAGTATGGTTATTACAGTTCCGGGGAGTCATTTTCCATAGCGGACCCCAACGAGGTATGGATCCTTGAAATGGTCGGCAAGGGCAAAGGCAACACGGGAGCGGTATGGGTTGCGCGTCTCATCCCCGATGGCTATGTTTCCGGGCATGCCAATCAAGCCAGGATCACTACTTTCCCCCAGGGGAAAGATAAAACTTCCATTTCATCAAAAAACCTGAATAAAATTTTTGATCCCATGGTCACTACGGTCTACGCTGAGGATGTGATCAAAGTGGCCAGGTCCTATGGATGGTTCCAGGGGGAAGATAAAGATTTTAGCTTTTCAGACACTTACGCTCCAGTAGATTTTGGAGGAGCCAGGTTTTGCGAAATGCGGGTTTGGTCCTTTTTTAAGGAAGTTAATGACGATATGGAACAATATGTTAATTATGTTTCCGGACATGACCTATCGAACAGGATGCCTTTATGGATTAAGCCTAACAGGAAACTTAGCAACCGGGAGCTGATGAATTTCATGAGGGATCACCTGGAGGGTACTCCTTTTGATATGACTAAAGATGCTGGAGCAGGTGCCTTTGAACTTCCTTATCGCTGGCGCCCTCTAACCTGGTCAGTAAGTAATGAAAAAGATTCCCTTGTTTATTGCAATGAGAGAGCGGCGGCAACCCAGCAAACCGGATTCTCATTTGTTGCAGAAGCCAGAAACTGGTTGCCTGATCCAGTGGGCGGTATTTTTTGGTTTGGGCTTGACGACGCCGCTACGACTGTATATATGCCCATATACGCCGGTATCACAAGAATTCCCGAATCAGTGGCAGTAGGGAATGGAGATATGCTCACTTATTCTCCTACCTCCTCTTTCTGGGCATTCAATTTCGTTTCTAATTTTTCCTATCTTCGATATAATTTAATGTCCAGGGATGTTAAACAGGTTCAGAATGAACTTGAAACTCTCTTCATTAATCAAACAGATTCCATTGATCAGAAAGCGGAGAAACTTTACGAAAAAGATAAGAAGGCTGCACTTGATTATTTAACCGATTATTCTATATGGGCCGCACAGTATACCTTCGAACGATGGAAAGAGCTGGGTCAGTTCCTGCTGGTTAAATATCTCGACGGGAATGTAAAAAAAGAAAAGGATGGAAAATTCGTCAGAAATGAATATGGTTATCCTGCAAGTCCTGATTTTCCGGGTTATCCGGATAATTGGAAGAAAAATGTAATCAAGGATACCGGAGACAAATTGCTTACCCCCGGGGATAGTCATTAATTTCAATGCTTTTCTTTGTATTTTTTGAAAATAAATAATACATTTGCAGCCTGTAAAAAAGGGACCAAAAAATTAAAAAACATATCAGGATGGACTTAATTAAAGTTGTTGAAAAAGAATTTGCTTCGGAAAACAATCTTCAGGCCTTCAGCTCAGGTGATACAATAACCGTACATTATAAGATCAAAGAAGGAAACAAGGAAAGAATCCAGCAGTACCGGGGCACGGTGATCCAGCAGAAAGGATCTGGAGCCTCAGCTACATTTACCGTCAGGAAAATGTCTGGAAACGTAGGCGTAGAAAGAATCTTTCCATTCAGTTCTCCATTTATCGAAAAAATAGAGGTGAACAAAAGAGGCCATGTCAGAAGGGCAAGGATTTTCTATCTTCGTGGGCTAACGGGTAAAAAAGCCAGGATCCAGGAAAAAAGATTTTAATTTCAATAGAATATTTAATTTTTACAAAGAGGCTGCCTAAAGAATTTAGGCAGTTTTTTTTTGACTGAATCCCTGGTAAATTATATCCTAACGCTTATTCAGGCTGGCAAGCAAAAGAGCTTACGTCTAAATTCAATTTTTTAAAAGGAACAATTCAAACTTCTGGTCGCCTTGCAAAGAAGCACTCTGGCAGGGAAACTTATAAATCCTTCACCTGCCCGACCTTTTTCCTGGCCTTTTCCAAGAGTGCATTTGCCTGTTCATCTGCCTCCTGTTTTAGTTTGGAGGCCTGTTTTTCAGCTGCGTTGACCAGGGCGTCCCCGGCTTTTTCAGCGGCCAATTTTTTCAAAGGATTGCTTCCGGCTTCCTTCACCAATTGTTTTTTCCTTAACTGAGCCTCCCCTACCAGGGATTCACCTGCATCAGCCGCAGCGTTCCTGATCTTCTCTGCCTCTGCTTCCGCATCCTTCATTATTTTATCAATTTCGGCACTTACATCTTTCTTTACATCCGTTTTCAGCTTCTCCACTTCCTCTGTAACACGCTCTATCACCTGTTCTTTCACCCCTTCCTTTAAATTTGAAAGAGCCTCCTTTAAATTCATACTGATTTTAGGATCGGCAAAGGTTCCGCTAATGCTCACCAAAATATTCACATTCTCTCCCGGATTGAAGTTAAAACCACTTTTTCCTACCTGCGCAGCAAGGTTTTCCAGAACATCATTGGCCGTGTTTCCAAACTCATTCCGGGGGATGCTAAAATCAAGTTCATAATCCATCGTCTGGTCAATTCCCTGGTTTCCGCTTACATTGAGGGTGGAGGATCCGATTTTTGTGTCAAAAGGCTGAACATACACCCTCCCGTCATTCATTTCAAAGGACAAATTTACATCCTTAAAGGAGGGATCTTTCAATTTGTCGTTTTTCAAGAGATTCGCTACTTTATCCAGGGTGTTATTGTTTACGATTTGCAATTCATTTGTCTTAAGGGAACCTGCTCCAACCATACTGGTAATGATGGGTTGCATTGTGGAATCAAGCAATGATGAAAAAGAAAAATCAACACTTACCTTTCCCTTGGTCATTTCAGCTACCGGTGCAAGTTTTTCCACCGTATTGAAAGCCTTAAAAGTAGAAGATATATCGAATCCCGACATACGAAGATCGAGATCGACCATAGGGTTAAACAAATCCCGGGGATTGTATTCACCGCTAAGGAGCATCGAACCTTCAAGCATGTTCATTCCTAAATTCTCCATTTTTACTATCCCGTTACGAATGGTCAACCGGCCCTTGATTTCCTCAATTTCAAGTTTATCGTAGATTAATTTATTGATATCAGCCATGACAGTGAAATTAATATTTTTCGGGACTTCAATAACAGAGAGTGCTGATGTGTCCTCGGGGGTTTCATCTTCAGTCCCTTCACCCATTAACTGGTTCATATCCATCAGTGAGGATTGGATACTCAGATTCCCCCGAATGGTATCGTCTTTTAGCAGGTAAGGAATGAAATTTTCCAGCCTTCCATTCATTTTCAGGTCGCTTCTTCCCATGGTTGCATCAAAGGTGTTCAATTCGGCATAGCGTGGGGAAAAATTCAGGATTGCCCGCTTAATGAAAACAGGTAGGGGAATATCTTCAGAACTGACTTTCATATCAGAAATCGCCAATGACCCCTCAGCATTGAAGGCTTCATAGTTCTCATTTTCAATATCCGAATATTTCCCCATCATTTTTAGGTTCGCTTTTATGATTCCACCGAGCTGTATTTCTTCTATGGGGACTACATCTGAAATGGAAGAAAGATCGATAGTCCCAATCAGGGATCCGTTCATTTGCATATCACTCATGGGAGTAATTGCATGGAACTCCATATCTATTGGGTTTCCTGCCATTTCCAAATGAAAATTATTCAGGTCAATCCGGGTATTGTCATCGTTCACACCATCATAATAGACTTTCAAATCTACCTGAATGTTTTCGGCCGACTTAGGCAAATCAGGATAGGCGAACCGTCCGTTAGTCACATCCAACTGCAAATTGATACTGGGAAGAATTGTATCATTGTAGGTCCCCACCACATCCCCTTCCAAAGCCATTGATCCGGAGGCTTGCATAGCCTGAAAATCCTTCAGGTAAATGGCAGGCACAAGCGAAAGTATTGTCTTAAATGATGTTTCTTTCGTAAAATATTTAAGGTTTACGTCAATATCATCCCCAGGCATGCTCACGAAGCCATTCATTCCCAAAGTAAGCTCATTAAGCTTGATTTCGTTCTCTTCAAAGGTATACTTCGAATTTTGCAAATCCGCACCAATCTGTGCGTCCAGGCTAAGCACTGCCTGGTTTATATATTTAATGCCTTCGTATTCAAATGTGAATTCACGGGCTATGGATTTCAGGGTAAGGTCGCTGTAATCTTCGGAAAAGTTGCCGGACAGCTTCATATTCAACGCCTCCAGGTACGCAAACATGTTAAGAGACTCATCATAATAGTGAATATTCCCATCGTTAATGATAAAATCTTTTAGGTCAATTTGCATATTCATGGAACTTGTATCACTTTCCAGGGTGGCAGTATCGGTTGAAGGATAGGTTATATCCCAGTTCACCGAGCTGTCTTTGAGCGCGATTGCCCTAACCACAGGCCGGTCAATTATTATGGATTTAACATTGATTCTACCCGAAAAAGCGGAAATGAGGTCTATCTTCGCGGAAAAATTTTCAAAGGCCATGAGGGTATCGCCTTCAAATTTATCCACCCCAAGGACTGATACATCTTCCATTGTTACCTTCAGATCAGGGAAGCCTCTGAGAAGGGAAACAGAAAAATCTTTCCAGTCTACATTCGCCCTTACATTTTTATTGACTTGTTCCTTGGCTATCTTCATTATTTCCCCTTTGAAGAATACAGGTAAGATCAGGATAATTAAAAAAAGCGACGCAAGGATAATCAGAAGTATTTTAAGAAATTGTTTCATGACAGATTATTTAATATGTTGGGTAAAAATACAAATAATAATAGTTCATTTAATCATTTAAGAATTAACAGAAACGAAATTGATTTGTTTCTATGCATTACCTCCCCGGGAATTTACGTTGAAAACGAACATTATTATCTGCTCTCTCCACCTTGTTGAAAGACACTGCATAGTATTCTGCTTAGTTTCCAGCTCTAAAGTGGAAGGATTTAAGAAAAATAATTACATTTGAAACCTCATAAAAAATGTTCAGAAAATGCCAGAAAATAAAAGAATAAAAAAATCCCATGATTACACCCAGGGGTTTACCATAGCACTGATCATAACTTTAACGGGTATTTTTTTTGATTGGCTTGCCCTTGGCAGGGGGGTTGGCCTTCCATCCTGGCCCATGAACCTTTTTATAGGCTTGAGTTTTGCCTTCATCCTGCTCTTTATTCATATGTATTACCGGGATTTAAAGACCGTAAGATGGTTATCGAGAGTCCCTGCTTCCATAAGTGCAATAGTACTTTTTACCCTGCTCACTCTCATCATGGGGCTAACCAGGCAGAACGATCCTGAAGCCTCCCCTTTCATGAAATTAACCGGACTTTCGCATATCAGGGACTCATATGTTTTCTTAATGTCAGGAATGTACCTGCTCACCACTCTGGGCCTGGTGATCATTAGAAGGATTACCCCCTTCAGCTACCGGAATACCGGCTTTGCCCTGAACCATCTCGGTCTGTGGATTATCGTGTTGGCAGGAAGTCTTGGGGCAGGTGATTTAATAAGACTTAATGTATACGCCAATGAAAATGAGCCGGTCTGGTATGGTTTTAATACAGCGAGGCAACCCGTGGAATTGCCCTTCAGCATAAAGTTATTGGATTTCGATATACAGGAGTTTCCTCCTAAAATTGCCTACATTGAGACCAAAACCATGAAATTTCCGGAAGAGCATCTTGCAGAGAACCTTAGCCTTATTCAAAAGAACCAGCAGTTTAAAATTGCAGACTGGAAAATTACCGTGGATGATTTAATCTTGGATGCCGGAAAGGACAGCCTTGGAAACTACATTTCGACTCTGGATACCTTTAGTTATCCGGTAGCGAGAATTAGGGCTGAGAATATGGTAGACGGAAAGGTGAAAAGTGGCTGGATTACTTCGGGTTCTATGAAGAAGTCTCCGGAAATGCTGGAGTTGGACAGAAGCTTTTCCCTGGCCATGACCCGTCCGGAACCCAGAGAATACAGCAGCAGAATAGAGATTACCGATGCCCACGGCAAGGTTGATACTACCACACTCGCTGTTAATGATCCCCTAAAGAAGAATGGATGGAGCCTGTACCAGTTATCCTATGATGAAAGAATGGGAAAATGGTCGACCCTGAGTATTTTTGAAGCGATCCGGGATCCCTGGCTTCCCCTAATTTATATGGGAATCTTCATGGTTCTTGCAGGAGCTGTTTATTTATTTACTATTGGTAAAACCCCAAAAGAAGATTAAGATGAACTGGACTTATTTTCCCTCCTATGCCTATATTTCTGCCGGCCTTTGGCTGCTTGGCCTTTTGTTTGTTTATCTGGGCCTTAGAAAAAAAATATTTGATCATATAGGTATGATCCTGTTTCTTACCGGCATCCTCGTAATGGCCGCCTTTATCATCCAGTTATGGGTCCATCTGCAGCGTCCGCCCATGCGTACACTGGGGGAAACCCGGCTATGGTACGCATTTTTCCTTCCCGTAATTGGCCTGCTCTTTTATATTCGCTGGCATTATAAGTGGTTTCTTGCTTACGCAGTGATGATGACCTTTGTATTTCTGATGATCAATCTGACCCACCCTGAAACCTATGATAAAACACTCATGCCTGCGCTGCAAAGCCCGTGGTTTGTGCCACATGTTGTGGTCTATATCTTTGGATATGCCGTTCTCGGGGTCTCCACCCTTGTGGCAATTTATGGGTTATATATGCATTATTCCAACAGATTTGACCAGAAGATATTGCGTCTCGCGGATAATCTGGTTTACCTTGGTTTTGGTTTCCTCACTTTAGGACTGCTCTTCGGTGCCTTATGGGCCAAACAGGCATGGGGGCATTACTGGACCTGGGATCCCAAGGAAACATGGGCATTTCTCACATGGTTGGGCTATCTGATCTATATTCACCTGAGGTACAATCATCCAAAAAAGATTTCCACACCATTATGGATTTTGAGCCTGGCATTCCTCGTACTTTTGGTTGCCTGGTTTGGGATAAACTATCTGCCTTCAGCGCAGAATTCGGTGCATGTTTATGGGGGTTGAAACTTATAAATCCAACTATTGAGATCATGACCGCCGCCTGGAGGTAAAAAAACATACCCTGAAAGTTAATCTAACTTTCAGGGTATTTACTGTGAACCCGGAGGAATTCGAATCCCCAACCTCCTGATCCGTAGTCAGGTGCACTATCCAGTTATGCTACGGGTCCTTTTTGATAATTATCGGATTACAAAAGTAGGAAATATTTTTTAATCTTACTATAAAATCTCCGGACTTTAGTGTATGAAAGGAAAAGGAGCCATCTTAACGATATTTATCGATACAATAACTGGAAAATAACAGTTCCTGCATTGTATTTTCTCCAATGACAAACCATTTAAAAACACGATTAAACTCATCATATATCAGGACAAAAGGTTTGATATCCTTGATTTACTTGTGTACTTTTAATCCCTTCAATGCTAAATCCAAATCGAATATTTATATGAAAAAATCAGACTTTATTTTGACGGCTGCCGGGGTGGTGTTAATGGGAGGTTTTATTCTGAGCCTGCTTACATCCTGTGAAGGTCCCGCCGGAGTCGCTGGGAATGATGCCAATGAATCGTGTGTACAATGTCACGACAACAATACCGACATCCTTGCCCGCACAATGCAGGCGAATAATTCCGGACATCAAACGGGGACTTCCTTTGAAAGAAACGACGCCTCATGTGCCCCCTGCCATACACATCAGGGATTTTTGGAAGTACTGGCCACCGGTGCGGAAGCTACCGCGTCAAAAGTCAGCAATCCCCTTCCTGCCAATTGCCGGACCTGTCATATGATCCATGAAAATTATGATTCCACCGATTTTAATTTAAGGACCGTTGCTCCGGTGGACTTATGGATGAATGGCGCTACCGTCGACCTTGGAGGCACAGGAAATATTTGTGTAACCTGCCATCAACCCAGGACCCCGGACCCCATGCCCGAACTTAACGGCAACAACGTAACCATAACATCCAACAGATGGGGCCCTCACCATGGCACCCAGGCTGCCATTCTTTATGCAACTGCAGCTTATGAAGTTGCCGGCACGGAAAGCTATCCGCCAGAAGGTGGACACACGCATGCAGCAGCCGGATGCAATGCCTGTCACATGGCAGAACCCTTTGGAGCTTTTGCCGGTGGGCATACTTTTTCCATGAGCTACGAATATCATGGAACCGAAACAGAGCATCTGGCAGGTTGTATGGTTTGCCATCCTTCAGCCACTAGTTTTGATATAGATGGAAAAGAAACTGAGGTGGAGGAGATGCTTGGTCAATTAAGGACTAAGCTGGTTGATAAGGGTTGGCTTGTAGATGGAAGCGGACTCGTGAATGCCAGTTCCTCAAATCCCCTGACGATTTCTGCCAATCAGGCCGGGGCTTTATTAAATTATTATTTTGTTGTCGAGGATGGAAGTATGGGAATACACAATCCTGATTACACCCTGGCTCTATTGAAAAATTCAGTTGGAGGCCATTAATTAAAAAGGTATTAGACAAATAAGGACTTAAATGGGGAAGAATTGAACCCAAAGTTCATTAGAGTAAAAAACAATAACCTCTGTAAATCAGGGGTTTTTGTTTTTCATATTTTAAATCCTTAGCGGAAGAGGGCTATCAGTACATGCCTATAATTTAAGATATTCAAACCCCGGATACCCTTTTTCTCCTGTTTTGTTATAATAACTCACAAACCTAAACTTAAAATAATATCCCTCATTATCATTAATTATCCATGTGCTATCTTTCCGAACCTGATAAATTGCGGTGTTGTTTTCGAAATTGATAACAGGTTCCTTCCAGTCGTGTCCAATGGCATCGAGCTTCGCACTATAGAAATGGTCGATCGCTTTAAAAAAATTAAGGGAATCAAAGGAGACCAAGGTATCGAGGGCAATCCTATGTTTATAAGGGTTCTGAAGGGTTCCACGGACAAAATAGGGAGTTGGCTCCCCCTCATCGGTAAAAAGGATGGTCCCGTATTGTGAGAATAGAATATCCCAATCGGTTTTCGGTGGCTCAATTTCCACTTGCTCAAACTCAGGATCAGGATTTACGTGTACAAGGGATCTCTTTGGATCCTTTCGTACAACGGCTGATTTTATCTCTCCGTTCATTTTTCCAAAACTCACCTGAAATGAAGAATCATTCACTGAATCTATACGGATTCTCCACATGGGCGAATACTTAATTCCATCAAACTTTCCAATGAGGAAAATTTCCCCGGTTGGTTCCCATGGGCTTTTATCCCGGTTCAACCAATGTGCAAAGGAACACGAGTCAGGATTCCCGGAGGTGGCGTCAAAATGGTATTTATCCGCAGCGGTGACCGGTATAACTTCATCAAAATCAAATTTTCCCGTGGCATGCACCGCGTAATAGGCTCCTGAATTTATCTTTACCTGCCAATCTTCTTTCTCCGAACCAAATGCCAATACCCAGGAATCATTAGGATGAATCGCTTTTACCGCTTCACTTCCAAGATCAAAATAAATCTGGTTCTCATAAATGGAACTCTCCAGGGAAACCTGGATTTCCTCCCCGGGAATTTGTGGGGAAATCCGTTCATCCTCTTCAAAACAGGAGGAAAACAGGAATGATGAACAAATTGTTCCAATCAAAAAAATATATTTCATTTGCAGAGTTTAATCTTAATTCGCTTTTTCATGCATTATTGCCGAAAGAGGCTCAGTTTTTTTCCTTAATAAAACTATACCTTACACTAATAAAAAAGGTTCGTCCCCAGGAAACCGGTGTCTCCCCCTGAGACCCTCCTGAATGAATGCCAGAGCTACCGCCGGAGCTTAAGACCTTATTCACATTAAAAATATTCTTGACACCTGTTCCTACTATAAGCGTTTTATTAAAAAGGGATTTGTCCATGGTAAAATCCATCATGTTATAGGCACCAATCCAGGAGAAAGAGATATCTTCTCCTGAATTCGAAATGAGAGGATATTTCCCGGCATGTTTGTAGAATATTGAAAAACTGAAGCCGCTTCGAAAAATATTGTAATTCATACTTGATGAAAATTCAACGCTTTGCGCATTCTCCGTTTTCTTTATATTTTCGGTTGTATTGTAATACTCATGATTTGTAATGGAGGTCCCTGCTAAAAATTCAAACCGCGGATGGAGACGGTACTTGAATTTCAGCGAACCACCTGAAGTGCTATAGCCATCCACGTTCATATATCCGTAAACCAGAAGCTCCGGATCGACTACAGATAACTGAATGCTATTCTCAATTCTATTGTAGAAACCATCCAGATCGATATTGAAAAAACTCTTTCCATGATCAAAGGATAAAGTTGACGCCAAATTTATATTGTGGGAATTTTCAGCTTGTAAATCCGGTCCCGGAAGAATATTATGGTTGATATCCACAAATTCAAGGTATAATTCTTTAAGAGATGGAGCCCGGAATCCACGGACATAGGATCCTCTTAAGCTAAGTCTTTTCAGTATCTGGTACTTAAAATTCAGGGATGGAACAAAGGGTGGGTCATACTTGCTGTTCCAGGCTTTGCGGAATCCGGTTTGCAATTCCAGTTTATTCAGTATTTTCAGATTAAATACCCCAAAAAGGGCGTAATCGTCAATTTCCTGCCCATTGTTCAGAATTCTTTTACCGGTACCTCTTTCGAGGTTAATATCATAGCCTAATTGAAAACCAACCATTTCTCCCGTATTTAGGAAGGAATAGCTTCCTCGGGACATGATATTTTTAAATGTACTGGTATCCTGGCTGCTTGCATCTCCGCTCAGCCTTTTTTCCAGACGGGTCAAATCATTGATGTAGGTGGTTTTTTGCCTTTTGTATAATGCATAAGTGTTAACTATTTCAAAACTACTCTTTTCGGACAAACTTTGCTGCAATAGTAATTTGCCGCTGGCACGGTCGGTATAGAAATAATTGTCAAAGGCGGTCCCGTAAGCCGGAAAATGAACCGCCCCCTTTTGTAGGATGGTCTCACGAAAATATTTTCCATCAGCTTTTATCTTTGTATTGGCTGAGGAATAGGTGTACACTCCATCTGCAAAATATTGTTCTTTAGGCTTATATAAATTGGTTCTTACCTCTTCTTTTCGGGGATACCCTGAAAAAAAATTTCTCCCCGGACTCAGTCCAATTGTATGCCTGCCTTTATGAAATCCAAAATGGCCATCGAAATTGTACACCCCGACACTTTCATAGTAACTGCCGACATTTATGGTGAAGGGATAGCGTGAATATTCCTTTGTTATGATGTTAATAGCCCCGCCCAGCGCATTGGAACCATATTGGACCGACATGGGTCCTTCCACAATTTCAATATGATCCACGTTGTTTAGGTTCAATTGATTCAAATCAATATTCCCGTTCATTCGGCCGGTCACAGGTACCCCATCGATGAGGATTTTAATGTGCTCCCCCTTTAGTCCATTGAGCATAAGCCCTGAACCCAGGGCTCCATCCTGTGTTATTCTGAAATTCAGTTGAGTAGACAACAGATCGGATAAATTGTTGGCGGCTTTCTGTCGTATATCCAGGTTATTGATAATGCTGACCTTGTAGATTGAATTATCGGCCTTTCTGGGCTTCAGCTGAGCGGTAACCACCACTTCATCCATGTCGAATATAGTGGGCTGAAGTTTGATCATATAATCCCCTTCCCTGCTGATCGTGTCTATCTTGCTCGTGTACCCCAAACTCGAAACCGCGATCACCGTTTCACCAAAAATAAATTCAGAAGCCTGCCCCTTTTCATTCGTTATAACAAATTTCTGCTTCTGATTTATCTTGTCTTCGAAGCATACATTTGCATATGGAAGTGGTTTTCCGGTTACATTATCGATTACCAGAATGTTAGCTTTTCTTTGAGCATAGGAATTCACTGTTAAAACCATAAAAAGAAAAATTAACAGATTCCATTTCGCCCAGTTCATCTTACATCCGGCTATTAATTTGTTTTTATAAATCTTTCCACAGCTGTGAAGGCCCCGCTTTTCAGATGAAGAAAATAAAGCCCGTTGGGGAATGTACTTACATCAATTTGCAGAGACCCCTTTAATTCAGAATTTCTGTTAAATACCTCTTTACCCAAAACATCAAGAACGCGGATAGTTACTGCCTCGCCCTGTATAATTTTATTTGTTGAAATATTAAGAAGATTGACCACCGGGTTGGGATAAATCGCTATGTTTTCAACCGATGGCTCATTTACCCCATAGCTCTGCCAACTCGTTGCATCAATATTCGGATAGGTGTAAAGCTCAATACCCATGGTGGTATTTGTCAGGATTGAAGCACTGAACATGCCAGTTTTGAATGCGATGTCCCATGAAGAACGTGAGGCTTCATGTTTATTCCCATCCGATAACATGAAGTAGACGTCATTTGCATAATTTGGTCCCATAGTAAGAGTGTCGTTCACAGGATCTTCTACAGCAGGTTTTAGTTTCTGATAACGAAAGCCAAGCCTGCCCTGTCCTGAAAACCCGCTTTCGAAATAGGTTACATTCAGGCGATAAATGCTTTTATCTGCTGTCTTAATAAAATAAGCTATCGTGTCCAGCGTTACAATAGTCATTCCTTCCAGCCTGTACCAGGAGTTCCCGATAATGGTAAGGGAATCACTGAATGTTGTCGTATCGGCAAGGGTGGCATTAAAAGCGGAGATTGAATCTGTTGCTGAAAACAGACTAGCCGAAGCATTTTCATTCAGAAGAAGCCCGGTTACATTATAATCGATTATATTATCATGGTATTTTGTAAGGAGAAGGTCCCATGCAGATTTTTCAGGAGCCCGGTCAATGATCTTTTTCTCTTTTATAGAGTAATAGGTAAATAATTTATCTGAATATTTACTATTGTCAATATAATCGATCACCTCATTTTGTCCATCCAGATCAGCATAGCGAATGGCATAAATATTTTTGGTAGATTTTTTTATCTGTATATAAAGGTTTTTCCAGCTTCCATCCTGCAACTTAATGGCAAAAAGTGAATCTCCCTGCACATCATGGTTGAGACCATTATAAACTCCCCATCCATAATCTAATTGTCCAAAAGAATTCTGGTTGAAAGACCCCTCATCCCAACTATGCATGGAATTGTACATCTTTTGCCATTGATAGATACCGGTAGTATCGAACTGTCCATAAGAGCTTACTGCCAACAAGAGGGTTAAAAGAGAAAATAGAAGCTTTTTCATGTAACAATATATTAAAAGATTTAAGGATATAAAAATATTAAAATGTAGGTTTCAGGATGCAAATTTAGTATAAGTATCCAATATTAAAAACCTTTTTCGGTAGGGGGAAGAGATGATGAATAAACTAATAGTTCAGAATATCCCTCATTGCTGATAATCCAGCATAATTTTGGTTCTCTCTGGCAGCATTTAAGTTAAAAATAAGCAATATGCTGCCAGTCATCCGGATGGAGGAGAACCTGTCAACAATAAACGGGAATTAAATTGTATAAAAACTCAGAAATTATTTCCGGTTTTTTTGCCATGCAATATAGAGGCACGAAGAGGTCGCGCCCCTATATTATCAAAAAATTAATTCTTGAAAGTTCTCATATAGTTTACAATATGCCAAATATCTTCGTCAGCGATCTTTTTGTCATACGCAGGCATCTCATCACGTCCCATTTTGGTTTTGTAGAATTGTTCGCCGTCAGTCTGATTTTGATAATATGCACCGGAAAAATCGCCGGCGAATGTTTCGATCATCCTCGCTTTAGGCCCGTCGCCCAATCCCTTCTTTCCATGACAGGAAGCACAATTTTTGTTATAGAGCATTTTTCCGATATCACAGGATTCGGCATCGGCCTTCACCGGGTTCTTCATGTTTTTATACTCTGCAGGAACTGGCCAGGGTTTGGGTTCCTGTTGATTGACTGCAAAAGATAAAGAAAGGACTCCTATGGAGACGAACATCACGGATAATAATAGATTGTTTTTCATTTCTGTTTGATTTTAAATTAATAAATTAATGAACTTCCTGCCAGCCTGTTACAATGCTCCGGAAATTGCTTCCCGGAGTTTTCCCCATGGTGCTGACATATAGATGTATAATCAGAAAAATTGATATTAAAAATCCCATAACAATATGTAGCTGGGCGGTTAGAAAAATACCGGAAAAGCCAAAAAGGCTTCTTAATATAAACTCCGGAAATAAAAGTGCCCAACCCGTAACAAATAGCAAAGGTAATGCCAAATACATGGTAAAAGAGTAGGAAACTTTTTGCAAAGGGTTAAATTTTCGATTCACATTAACCGGATAAGGCGGCTCTTTCCCTTTAAAAACCTCAAAAGCATAATATTTAAATTGCTTTAAAAGCTTGTTGCTCAATCCTTTTATTCGTAACCGATAATGTTTTCCATTTGCCGAGAAAATATTGCCCGCAAAAAAAAGGAAATAAGAAATGGTGAGTAAGATGCCGCTCAGATTATGAAGGGAAACGGCCAAATCAAAACGGATGAAAGGGGAGTTAACATTGGAATATTGCATGCTTATGCCGGTCAGGATCAACGTTATTATAAAAATTGCATTTAATAAATGCCATAACCTTAACCACAGGGGATAAAAATATATTTTTTCAGACATGATGTTTAATTTTTCTTTATGATTATGCGCATTATTACGTGAAATCCAATAACTACAAGAAGAAGCCCAAGGATAATAAGGCTGGCAATATTCATGAAGGTACTGCGGTTTGCACCGATTACGTAAGACTCATTATTTATGATCAGCCCATTTACGAACCCATTTTCCGAACGGCTTTCCTGTGCTTTAAATTTGTACAGGGTACCCATGAGTATTGAATTTTGCGAGTGACATTCCACACAGTTCTTGACCGCCTTCTCAGCAGGTAAAATATTGTGGGCCACCAGAATACTGTCGTTCATTTCTGAATGGCATTCAATGCACCTCACGGATCTAAAATGTAATCCCTGATTTGGCAGCCAATCATGTTTTGGAACGATATCTCCCAAGTCTCGTTCGGATAGAAGCCGGAATTTATCTTCGTTTCCATGACACTCCAGGCAGATGTTGTTGGATTTCAAAACGATGTCTGCGATACTCTCGCCGGAGCGACTGATTAGTTGATAGGAATGGGGATCATGGCAATTCCAGCAGGAGAAATCGCCGTTAAATGTAGTATAATGGACCGACTTCTGGTGTTCTGCTTCAATTTCCTCAAACTGGAATTTGGCAAAGTTATCGTCATAGCCATGACAATCCATACAGGTCCAGTAGTCGGCAAACCTTAATTCCATAGCATGAGGAAAGGTTGTATATTCCTCCGCGTGGCAATCAAGACAGCTAAAACTCCAATGGACTGAATGATAAAATTCGTCACTTTGTATCTTGTAATCTTCACACATATTCTGATTTTTCTCCCTTCCGGAAGATTCATCAGTCAGGGTGAAAAAATCTTTACCATGACAATTCAGGCATTGAGCATTTTCTTCGGCAAAAACCGAATTTTCTATGCCCTTTTCTACAGACGGCTCCTCCTGGGCTATACCCGCGAGGGCAGATTTTAGAAATAATCCTGTGATCAGGCTTAAGATAAGGATGGCCGGGAGTATCGATCTTTTATTGTTTTTCATTTACATTTTTTATCAGAACCTAACGGTAATATTAAAGCCCAGTAGAAAATCCCCCTCAGCGAGGTCGTTACTGTTAAATAGCAAATTTCTTTGATTAACGATTCCTGAATAATTGGCCAGGAAAACCTGAAAGCAATGCGTAGCTGTACCAATTTCAATCCCTGCCGCAAGATTAGGTTTTGGATCAAATCCATCCTGGGCGGTCAGTAACTGGTCATATTCAGCAATAATAGAAGCGCTGCCCAATACCCTCGCCCTTCCCCCGGCGTGAATGCTTAAATTGGCATTTTGATAACCGTCGGGAACGGAATTGTAATAGATAAATCCTGGAGCAACCTGAGCGGAATATTTTAAATTAAATTTCCTGGCAAGGATTAGTTGGGTGAAATAGGACAACCGGTGAATGTCGCGGTATTGCTTTTCCGGACCAAAGTTATCATTACTCCGGGCATCCAGCACCACATTGCCGTAATAGCTCAAAGAGACTGGCATACTGTTGGACCGTGTTTGCTGAAGAATAGCATATTTCCATTGTAAATCCTGCAGTTTATAATCTTTAGTACTCCCCCCCCCAATCATGATACGGTCTGTTACGCCATAACTAACTCCAAGACGTATGTTCGAAGGGGCATAAATCCCATAAATATCAGAGATCCCATTGGCATTGATGAGTCCGAAGCGATGATAAATCTGCAGGTCAAAACCCCCTTTTATGGGACTTACGATCGTCTGATTATCAATAAGAATGGAAGTTTCAAAAGGCGATCTTACCGGTTTTTCGTCTGAATCTTCCTGTGCAATCACGGGGAGTACCAAAATAAATCCAAGTAAAACAGATAGAAGTTTTTTCATCCCTGCATTCATTATTTTTAATGGCTGTTTATTATATTCGTCGGAATTTCCGACTGCTGAGCCAGCAAGCCCGGTTGTGCTTTTATTAAAACTTGTTCGGTTCATTTTGGAATTATTTTAGGATTTTACGTTTTGTTCTAAATTATTAATTGTTTTTGGCTCCCTGGCTCATCCAGCCGAAGATTTCGATATATTTTGGGGAAGTACTGTTAACCCCTGCATGTCCCCCCTGCAATTTCTTCAACAGCTTGCTTTCCTCCGGTTTTGATGTATTTATGTACCCGCCACTGTTGAGTGATTCAAAGGCATTGCCGGGACTCAGGTCCGGTTGGGAAACAGCAGGATGACACCCGGCACAGTTCTTGAAAATAGGTTCAATATCGGCACTAAAACTGTACACCTTTTCATTGTCTATTCCTGGCGGCTCATAGCTATATTTTTCGCAGGAGCTTAAGCTTGTGAAAAAAACCGAAATGAGCAAACAGGCCATTCCCCATGAGCTCCAAAACATATATTTGCTGATCATCTTTTCCATATCATTTTCCTTAATTCATTATAGTCACAAAAATAGATATGTAAATTTATATTAATGAGCTAATTCATCAAGAATTTATTTGTTATAGAAAAGATGTTGTACCATATAAATATCGATTTTTATCGATGCGTTTCGAGTAAATAATCGATAATTTTACCTTTCTTCATGCCAAATAATATTACCTTTGAGCAAAAATTATTCGATTAGGTAATGAATACAACCATATTCCAAAGATCTAAAATTTGTAATAGTTGTGAAGAGTGCAATAATAAATCAGAACTCTTCAGTATTCTTAACAAGGAAGAGACCGAGATCCTGAACCGGGATCGTTTTGAAGTATTCTTTCATGCAGGGGAAAATATTATCAAACAAGGCACGACCCTTTCCCACATAAGCAGTCTTGTGCAGGGGTTTGCAAAAGTTTACATTGAAGGGTATAATCACAGAAACCTTTTGCTGAACCTTGTTAGGGCACATTATCTGCTGAGCGGCCCGGGTCTCTATACGGACCATCGTAATCATTATACCGTAACGGCTTTGGAAGATTGTATCGTTTGCTTTATTGCTGTGGAAAATTTTAAGATTGTACTTCGGAATAATCCCCGGTTCGCTGAGGAATTTCTAAAAAAAATTAATGAAAGGACGATCATTACGTTCAATAAATTGGTTAGTCTTACGCAAAAACAAATGCACGGCAAAATGGCGGACGCACTTTTATTTCTTTCCCAAACTGTATATGGAGAAGAAAAGTTTGAAATACCTTTTAGCCGACAGGACCTCGCCGATATGACGGCCATGTCCAAGGACAGCGCTATAAGGATTTTAAAAGAGTTCGAACGGGACAAGATCGCTACCATAGACGGGAAAGTGGTTACTATCCGGGATATGCAGGCACTCCGCGAACTTTCTGAAAGAGGCTAAATGAAATCACATGAACCTAAAAAAACTACTCCTTCCATCTTCTACCCAGAGCAAATTTAGGATCTCCTTTTATGGAACGGTGCCTGATAATGAATTTAGCTCCATCCCTCCCCTTATTAACCTTACATTCGCTGCTATATGATACTTACATCAGATAAGAAAAATATTTTTTCTTTTACTGTAAGCGCCGACCTTCTTGACAGCTATGGCCACGTCAATAACGCCCGTTACCTGGAGTTATACGAAAATGCCCGTTGGGATATCCTCGAAAAGAGCGGATTAGGAAAAAAATTCCTGGATGAATCGAAAATTGGCTTGGTTATTTTGGAAGTTTCGGTACGATTTAGCCGGGAAATTACAGAAGGACAATTAATTACTATCGAAACGGGCAGCAGGAGAAAAGGAGACCGTTTATTTTATTTTGATCAGGTAATGAAAAACCCTGCAGGTGAAATATGCAGTCAGGCTGTATTTACCACTTCCCTTTTCAATTTGAACCAACGAAAAATGGTCCGGGCAGATCGGGCTTGGTTATCTGCATTTGGGTTTTAGAATTTAAAGACATCTTAAACAATTGTTCACGATTAAGGTTAATAGAGGATAAATCAGGTTATGAAAAGAATTCAGGATTCTTTCGGAAGATTTTTCAGTCAGGAATCGACCTCCAGCATTTTATTGATATCCTGTGCTTTTGTTGCCATAATAATTGCCAACTCCAATCTTAGCGATTTATATTTCTCTTTCCTCCAAAAAAAGTTCAGTATTTCGGCAGGGAGCTTTAGCCTCTCAAAACCAATAATCCTATGGATTAACGATGGCCTGATGGCCATATTCTTTTTCGTAATTGGACTCGAAATTAAGCGTGAGCTCCTGGCAGGGGAGCTTGAATCCTGGAAAAAATCAGCCCTTCCGGTAATAGCTGCTTTTGGCGGTATGCTAGTGCCCATTCTGATATTTGTTTCCTTCAGCCATTCCGAACAAGGAGCGAGGGGATGGGGAATACCCACTGCCACTGATATCGCATTTTCTTTGGGAATCCTGACCCTGCTTGGAAAAAGGGTCCCACTGAGCCTAAAAGTTTTTTTAACCGCTTTTGCCATTATTGATGATATCGGTGCAGTATTGATTATCGCTATCTTTTATAGCGGGGAAATTTTCTGGAATTATATTATTATTGCCCTGATCATTTACGGTATATTGGTCGTTATGACTTTTACCCGCATAAATGCTAAATTTCTTTATCTTATCATAGGGATAGTTATCTGGTACCTTTTTCTTAAATCCGGTATCCATCCCACAATAGCGGGTGTTTTAATGGCCTTTGTAATTCCCGTGAACCGCAGATTGGGAAAAAAAACCTTCTCCCGGGAATTGAAAGAAATTATGGTTTCATTTGACAATTCTGAACAGCCCGGAATGTTTCTGAATCAGGTCCAGATTGAGGCTATTGATCGTGCCAGTTGCCTGGTAGAAAATGTTCAGCCTCACCTCCAGATCCTTGAGAGGAAATTACATACCTGGGTCGCTTTTTTTATTATGCCTGTTTTCGCTCTTGCAAATGGAGGGGTTCAGCTTATCACTGAAGGTAATATTGATCTCAATCACACCGCCTGGCATATCGCTGTTGCGATGATAGCCGGTAAGGTTTTGGGTATCAGTTTATTCACCTACACCGCAATAAAGCTTAATATTGGGCGGCTTCCAGACAGGATTAAGATGAAACATATCATCGGCCTTAGTTTTTTAGGGGCAGTCGGATTTACGATGGCCCTTTTCATTAATTCTCTCGCCTATACAGATACAGCTTATATCAACAGTGCAAAATTTGGAATAATAGCTGCATCATTATTGGCTGGTGTGTCAGGGTTTTTAATACTAAGAAAAACCTTGCCCAAAATAGTTTAGTCAAATTTTACAATTCATACAAATCTAAAGTAATTGATTCCATGATAAAAATCGTATTTCTGGATACAAAAACAGTAGGAGAGGTGGCGAATTTCCGTGTACTGGAAAAGTTGGGACAATTGGAAATGTTCCCCCTTACCCCTCCCGAAGAGGTTATTGAAAGGTGTATTGACAAGGATGTGATTATTTGCAATAAAGTGATCATTGACCAGCAGGTAATGGAAAAATTACCAAATCTGAAGCTTATATGCATCGCGGCTACAGGAATGAACAATATAGACCTGGATTTCGCGGCAAGGAAAGGTATCTCTGTAAAAAATGTTGCAGGATATTCAACTGAATCTGTTGCCCAGCTAACATTCACCCTCCTGCTCTACCTTATCAGCAGACCCTTTTATTACGACAATTATGTTAAATCAGGCAGGTATGCGAATTCAGATAGTTTTACCCATTTTGGGTATCCTTTTTGGGAGCTTTCCGGAAAAAGGCTTGGAATTATCGGGTTAGGAACTATTGGAAGAAGAGTTTCCCAAATCGCTCAGAGTTTTGGAATGGAGGTGGTATTTTATTCTACCACTGGAATAAACAACAATATCAATTACCGACGGTTTGACCTGGATACTTTGCTTGGAACATCAGATGTGGTTTCGATCCATGCACCCCTCAGCGACCTAACAAAAGGGCTGATCGATTATGATAAAATGAAAAAAATGCGCCCGTGTGCTATTTTACTCAATACCGGAAGAGGAGGAATAGTTGTGGAGAAAGATCTTGCCAGGGCACTGGATGAAGGGATTCTTGGAGGCGCGGGGATTGATGTGCTGGAAAACGAGCCCATCCATTCGAATAACCCTCTTTTAAACATAAAGAACAAAGAAATGTTGGTCATTACCCCTCATATTGCATGGGCCAGCATAGAATCCAGACAACGCCTGATTGATAGAATAGCGAAAAATATCGAAGAATTCAAAAAGAATATGTAGATCCTTAATCAATCTTTTTCAGGATTTTAACAAACGATTGAAAAAGGAACACGGATAAAAAGGCTGGCAACTGCTGATATTTGAATTTTTTTTCAAAATGAACATGCTTTTATCCGTGTTCCTTTTAAACTATCATTTTAAATTACTCGATCAATAGATTTGAAATCAGAGCTGAAAGTGCCGGTTCAAATCCTTTCCAGATTTATTAATTGATCGTTAAATCCTTGATTTTTATATCTTTGAACCACACATCATTGCCATGATCCTGAAGTCCGATGTACCCCGCCTTATACTGGCCAAATTCGGGATAATCCTTGAATTTGGAATTTGCAATCATATTTTTCCATTCGTCTGTTCCTAAATGGTATTCCAAAACAACTTCTCCATTTTGTTTATGAAAGACGGTACCCTGGTATACGGTAATTTCTACCTCGTTCCATTCCCCGGCTGGTTTGGCATTCTGCGGTTTAGCAGGGATCAGGTCATAAAGTGATCCCGCCTGACGATTACCATCTTTCCCCAGTTTGGCATCCGGGTGTTTTTCATTGTCAAGGATCTGCATTTCAGGTGCTGTATGCCAGATTGGCTGACCCGGAACTTCCTGGGCAAGATAGAGAATCCCGCTATTTCCACCCTCAGAGATTTTCCACTTCAGGTGAAGTTCAAAATCCCTAAATTTTTGATCATAGATAATATCCCCACCCTTACCACCTGCCTCGCCCTCTCCGGAACCCTGGCATTTAAGAGTCTTTTCTTCAATTACCCAGCCTTTTACTGGAAAACTATCCTGATTATACCCTCGCCATCCCTCAGTGGTTTCCCCGTTGAACATTACAATCCAGTTTTCATCTTCAGCGACTTCCGTCACCTCCTCAAGGTTTGGATCTTTAGATTCGTTATTTTCTGTTTTCATCTTACATGAACTAAAGAGCGTTCCAAAAACAAGGAAAGCAATAAATAAGAGCGAATAATAACTGATTTTTTTCATGATAATTTAATATTTGGTTAATGTAACTTTTTCAAAGCCCTGTAAATTTCTTTAAAAAAAATGGTTTATACAAAAATTTCCCATAATACAATTCAATAATTTTCAAATACCATCACATGGAGCTTCAGAACATCGTTAGAGAGGTTGTTTTTCATTCAAGCCCGATACCCTATTAAAATAACCTAAATCCTGTCAATTGCTTTTGGATTTAGCAAAAAATATTAAAAACTAATTGCTATTCATAAAAAACTTGCTTAACTTTTCACCTTCAAAGTATTACAAATACTAACCTAAAACAGACCAACATGAGGATTTTATTGATAGGGATTCTAACATTCATTGTTTGGACGGCATTTTCTGCATGGTTTTATACCTGCAACATCCGCTCTTTCTGTAACGATGATGCATTGAGCATGGAGGTTATCAGACAAGAACCGGTGGCTTTAGAAGATTCCTCTCCCGCCCACTCTCCTCAACCCGAAGTAAGTTTACCTGATAAAATGAGCGTTCACTTTCCTTTTGACAGTGATGAATTCACACCGGGGGAAGAGATAGAACAATTTATCCTGGACAGTAAGAAATACCTGGAAGCTAATCAGGGAGCTACTATCCTGTTGACTGGGTATACCGATGCCATAGGAACGGAGGAATATAATCAGGAACTCGGCTTAAACAGGGCACAAAGCGTAGAGGATTATTTTCAAAATCAAGGCTATGACGAGGAGGATATCTCCCTGATTTCCCGGGGAGAAAACGAACCTGTTGCCGATAACAGCAATCCTGAAGGCAGAGCCTTAAACAGAAGAGTTGAAATAACCATTAAATCAAAATAATATGTTACCAATAAATGCTATTCCTGCACAAACAAGTACAGGGGCTGTTCTGGAAATCATTGTACTACTGTTGATTGCGGGTCTCATATCCTGGCTGACCTGCTATTTCTATTACCGCTCCATATTCCGGAGAAAAAGGGCTGAACTGGAGGATATCATTCGTTCCAGAGACGAGATGATTGTATATCTTGAAAGGGAAAAGAGCAATCTCCTGCTGAGGAATACTGAGTTGGAAAAGGAGATAGAAAGCCAAAAGATGGAAATAGTAAAGTTAAAAGAGACCTTAGAAAGTAACCGGGATAAGCCGGGGAACCTTGAAAAGTGAACCAGTACAGCGATAAAAGTCAATGACTATAAATTTGGACAATAGCCCCGGGCGATACATATTGCTTTTCATTTTATCTCTTACTTTTCTGGTGGACTCCGGACAATTATATGCCCAGAATAACTCTATCAGAGAAAAAGCGGCTTTGTTTCTGTCTAATGAAGAATATGAAATGGCTATACCTGTCCTGAGTTACCTGATAGAGGAGTACCCATTTGAGGCTAACCTTTATATCGATCGGGGGGATTCGTATTCACGCACAGGGAATTCTGAAGAAGCCGTAAAGGATTACAAAAAAGCCCTTTCCCTGTCTCCTGAGAATGCAGATTTGATTTTCAAATTAGCCAATGCCTACGACCGTCAGGAGGATCTTGTAAATGCCATTGCCTTTTTTCGTTTGTTAAGCCAGAAGGACCAATATAACGCCAGTCCTTTGCACCGGTTAGCTTTTCTATACCTCGACACCCCGGATCCGGGCGATTCGGCATTGTATTTTGCTCAAAAGGCGCTTGAAACCGAGCCAGAAAATCCTGTTTCTTACTACGCGCTGTCTATGGTGTACCTTCGCGATTCAGAATACGCCCCGGCTTTGGATGCAGCAACCAAGGGACTGGAACTTAATCCGTCAAATGTACATCTCAACATGAGTCAGGGGCTTGCCTATTTTTTCCAAAAAAATTTTAAAAAGAGTCACCTCAGCTTTTCCCGGGCATCTGATATTGAAATCCGCTCTGACATTTTGTATTATAAAGCGCTCTCCCTCCTTCTGTCGAATACCCCTCCCCAGGATTTTTATTTCGATAAAGAAAATAAAATTCATCTTGTATTGGACGGGTCAGTGAAAGCTAAAGGACATTCATTCAAAGCGCTCAAAGAAAAATCAATAACGGACTTTTCCCAGGATGAAAAGTTATTCACAGATTCCTTATTTTCTATGGGATTGAGGGATTTCTATGATTTTTATACCGGTTATGCTTTCCAACGAAATTATTGGCCGAAAGAGACAGATATGGATACGCTGAAACTCCTGTTAAAGCAAAGAAGATACGATGAATTAAAAAGGAAAGCCTCTCTGGAAGCCGATGCCAGACCAGCTAATTTTCCTGTTTACTATTTGTTATCCATCGTATCTGAAGAGGAGTCTGAAAATGAGCATCAGTTTAGCTCAATTTTCAAATATTATGGTTTTTTAAATGCAATCCTTGCAAGTGGAAGCGGGACTGACAAGGAGAATGCCTTTCTTGTGATTGACAGAAGCCATGAGTTGGAAATTACAGCAAATATGGGAATAGAGGTCCTATCACATGCTACATTGGTGCGAAAAGGAATCCATTATGATATTCTAACCGCAAAGAATGGTTCAGGAAAAGTTTTTGAACTCTGGTTCAATGTTGAATCAAATTATCAAAATCTTCAGAACCTGTATAACCAACGAATTGAAAAGCTTCGGAACAACTAAACAGAACTCAGCCCTGTCAGAAAATACATGATTTACAGTAGATTACTCATTTTTTGGATCAGATCAGCAGGGTTTATAGGTTTGGTAATATAATCGTTAAACCCCGCTTCAAGACATTTTACCTTATCGTCGGACATTGCATAGGCCGTTTGTGCAATTGCCGGAGTATCGATTTTTTTGCTTCTCAAAAATTTCAACGCTTCGATTCCGGAAATACCGGGCATTTTTATATCGAGCAATAAAATATCGTATTTATCCCCCTCCAGTACGTTTTTAACTATGTCTTCACCATTACTGACATGGGTAATAGCAATTCCGGTTTTTCGAAGGATATGTTGCAGGAGGACAAAATTTGAAGTATCATCTTCCGCAATAAGTACTCTCTTGTCTTTCCAGTAAAAGTCATCAAGCCTGGCTGTTTTTTGTTCCTTTATCTTTAACTTACTGAAATGATTTAAAGGGAGTTCAAAGAAGAAGGTGGTCCCTTTTCCCAGGGTAGAATCAAACCATATATTCCCATCCATTGCCAGGACCAAACCTTTGCTAATGGTAAGGCCGAGACCTGTACCGCCATATACACGGGTAGTTGAATCGTCCGCCTGGCGAAAACGCTCAAAAACCAACTCCCTGGCTTTTTCAGCTATGCCGATACCGGTATCTTTTACATAGAAGCGTAGCAATTTGTCCGACATCACTTGATAGCCGTATTCTATCGACCCTCTAGTAGTAAATTTGTAAGCATTAAATATGAGATTATAGATTATTTGAATCAATCGGCCCTTGTCCGATTCAATCCAGGAATCTTCATCGGATAGGGCTTTGCTTATTTCAAGGTTTACCGGCCTGTCTTTGAATTTTGTACCATCCTTAAAGAAAATAAAGACTTCATCCAGGAGCTGATTGAGGTTTATTTCCTCCCTTCTTAGTTCCACTTGTCCGGTCTCAATTCTGGAAACTTCAATAAGATCATCGATGATTCCCAGCAGATGCTTACCTGATTCTTCGATAATCTTTAAATAGTTCAACTTATCTTCCACGCTTACATCATTATACTTCAACAGGGAGGCAAACCCGATAATGCCATTTAGCGGAGTCCTGATTTCGTGGCTCATGTTTTCCAGAAAGGCGGTCTTGAGCCTATCCGATTCCTCGGCTTTCTCCTTGGACCTGATCAGGTCCATTTCCATCTTCTTCCTCTCTGCAATATCCCTTAAAATGACCTGAGCAGCGGGTTTCCCCTTAAAGCGGATAGGCGAGGAGGCAATCTCAAGAATCAGGTCTTCCCCATTGGAGTCAAGGTATTTAAGCTCCTTAATTTTATTGTCCTCTAATCCCTTATATAGATTTTGGATACGTTCTTTCGTGATTTTTTTGGATTCAGGATGGACGAAATCGAGAATGTCCTGCCCGATATAGGAAAGCCTGCTGTCCCCTTTAAAAATCTGCTTGGCTTCCTTGTTGTAATAGACCAGCTTACCCTCGGAATGGACAAGAATCCCATAAGGGGAGGATTCTGCCAGAATCCGGTAATTTTCCTCACTTTCTTTCAGGGCATTCAGGGCATTCTGCTTCTCCGTACGGTATTGTTGACGTTCAATGGCTGTCCTGATAGAGGGTACAAGACGGTAAATATTCTCTTTTAACACATAATCGGATGCCCCTTTTTTAATGATATCAACAGCCACTTCATCGGGGAGGTTCCCGGTAATCATGATAACCGGTTTATCGGGACAAAATTCCTTAGCTATATTAATGGCTTCGATGCCATGGAAGGCAGGAAGAGAATAGTCGGTTAAAATCAGGTCGAAAGACCAGTTTTTTATGGAATTTATAAAATCCTCCTTTTTTTCTACCCTCCGGATCTCCTTTACCATATCCTCATCTTCGAGAATAGCCTTAACCATTTCAAAATCGGTAGGATTATCTTCTATATACAGGATATTGAATTTTTCCATTTCTCACTTTCCTCCTGCGCAGCCGGAAACAATGGTTAAATTAGGGTTAAAACTTAGCTTTGCAAATATAATAAAGTGCATGGGCTATACAAGGCTTGAATTTAACCGGGGAGTGTAAAAGAAAATTTCGCACCTTTTTTCAGCTCCGACATTGCAGAAACTACACCACCATGGCGATCAATAATTCTTTTGACATTTGCCAGACCGATACCTGTTCCCTCGAATTCGGACTCGGAATGGAGGCGTTGAAAAACCCCGAATAATTTATTCCCGGAATCAGGGTTAAATCCTACCCCATTGTCTTCAATATAAAAGGTATGATGTTCTTTTCTCCCAATTTTTATAATAGCAGGAGAACTGTCCCTGGTAAATTTAACAGCGTTTGAAATAAGGTTGGACCAAACCATTTTAAGCAATTTTTTATCGCCCGTTACTTGTCCCAGTGGGTTCACTTCCCATATAATGTTGCGGCCGGAATATTCAAAAGCACTTTCGTTGATGACCTGTTTTACCAACTCCTCCATCCCGAAAGAATTTTTATGCAATTCTGTTTTTCCTACCCTCGAGAACAACAGTAAATCGTCTATCAGACTATTCATTCTTTCTACAGAAGTAGTGATCATTTTTAAATAATGAAGTACTTTCTGCTTGTCATCGTTGAGGGACGAAATCAGTAGTTTACTGAAAGTACCAATGTGTCGTAGCGGGGCCCTCAAGTCATGCGATACCGAATAAGAAAAAGCTTCCAGCTCCCTGTTGGCTTCTTTCATCTCGGCAGTTCTGAGTTTCACTTTTTCTTCGAGTCTCTGCTTAGCCTGCTTTCTTTCCGAGATATCACGGGCTGTGATCAGAACTGCCAGAGGTCTTTTGCTAAGCAGAATAGGTGCTGAACAAACTTCCATGGGAATCATTTTCCCATTTTTGTTTCGAAAATCCATTTCATAAAGAAATTTGTCCATATACCCACCAATTCTCATGTTAAGGTAGAATGCCATTCTTTCCTTTTCAGAATCCGGCAATAGTTCACTGATTTTCATACCGGCCAGCTCATTGACGGGATATCCCATGGTATCCAATGCCGCCTTATTGACATAGGTGATAAAACCTTCCATATCGAAAGCAATAATGTAATCCTGGGTTGTTTCGGCAAGGAGTCTGTAATTTTCTTCGCTCTGCAGGAGTTCCCGCTCGCGTCTTTTCCTTTCGGAAATATCTCTTGAGACCCCCAGGACGAAATCAGGTTTTCCATCCTTAAAAATGGTTGTGACCGATGCCTCAGTCCACACTGTAGAACCATCCTTTCTTATTTGTTCCACATCAGTTTTTACCGAAGGTTTTTTAGGTGGATTGGAGTTTATTAGTTCCCTGAACCGGTCCATTAAACCGCTAATCGTTTTCAGGGAATCAGGGGTCATGGTTTCGTCCAGAGACTGACTTAAAACTTCCTCCGGTTCATACCCCCTGAGCTTTTTCACGGATGGGCTTACATAGGTGAATCTCCCCTCCAGGTCCATGGTCCATATCACATCACTGGTATGTTCCGCAATCATAGAGTATTTCCGGGCAATTGAGCGGTGCAGATTAACTTGCCTCTTTAAATGATAGGTTATTATCAGCAGTAACGGGACAGCCACCATCGACAGGATACCCATCATTATAAGTATCCATAAGGCCATTCTGGGTATATCGTACAAAAAACGAAAAAGCGGTATAATTTTCCCGGGAAATATGAAATAAACAAGGATGGGCACCAGGATTGCAAACCATAGGAAACCAGTAAGTCCAATAAGAGGATAGAGACTTGATTTACTTTTCATATAAAGAGTCATTGCAGACTTGATTTATACGAAAGATTAGAAGATTTGTTCAGCTGATAAAACATTTTTTATATATTTGCAGCCTGTTTACAGCGAATATTGGTTCCGTAGCTCAGTTGGACAGAGCAACGGCCTTCTAAGCCGTGGGTCGCAGGTTCGAATCCTGCCGGAATCACAAACCTCGTTCGGAGGAAATATTTTCATTTTAACGGGACAAAATTCGAAGCAAACCGGCAGGATCATGAGCGGCCGGGGGGTAGGCCTTGCGGGAGCGAACTAATCCTGCCGGAATCACTGAATCAGTGTGGAGTGTGAGTTTTGAGCAAGAGTAGGAAACGCGCACTCTGCATTTTTTATCCTTCCTTACATCAACCCGAATAGTTACAATTAGCGGTTTCTACGGGGTACCCCTCGGTTTCCGAAAGCCCATCGCTATTCCCTTCAAAAATTCCATCGGGTGCCAACCGGGTAGATTGAAAAGGGTAAAGCCCCATGTTGCTATAGGCCATCCACAAATCGCCTGAATGAATTCATAGAAATTATAGGATTTATCGAAAGTAGTTGCATTACTTGCTATTTCGGACTAATTATCAAAACCGAAATGTACTTATTGGACATATTTTCATTCAGATTGCATATTTGTCCATTTTTAACTACTTTTACAATATGATACCGAGAGAATTATCCACAATAGTCGGTAAATTAAGGAAGCAATTCCCTGTAATTACCCTGACTGGCCCAAGACAAAGCGGTAAAACAACTTTGCTCAAATCGATATATACGGAACTTCCCTATGCCAGTCTTGAAGATATTGATATCAGAAATGAAGCATTAAAAGATCCACGTGGATTTTTAAATAATTTTCCCGAAGGAGCTGTATTGGATGAAATTCAGCGAACACCCGGACTTTTCTCGTATATACAGGGTATTGTAGATGGAAATAAAAATACACACTTTGTATTATCAGGCTCGCAAAATTTCCTGTTACTTGAAAGCATATCCCAAACTCTGGCAGGCCGTGCAGCTATTTTAAAGCTATTGCCATTCAGTATTTCTGAATTACAGAATAATAAACTGGTTCCGGATTCTTATGAGCAATTGATATTCACGGGTATGTATCCCGGAATTTATGATCGGAAAATTGATCCGGAATTCTTTTATCCATCATATATCAGCACATATATAGAAAGAGATCTAAGACAGATTAAAAATATTGAGAATCTTACCAGTTTTTCGAATTTTCTTCTACTTTGTGCCGGCAGGACTGGGCAGGTTGTTAATCTGAATTCTTTAGCTACCGATGCAGGAATCTCACCAAATACAGCAAAGTCATGGTTATCGATTCTTGAAGCAAGCTATATTGTCTTCTTTTTACAGCCTTATTATGAAAACTTCAATAAAAGAATTATCAAATCGCCAAAACTGTATTTCTATGATACAGGACTAGCCTGCTCTTTGCTTGGAATAAATTCAGCGAACCAGGTTAAAACTTTCCATTCAAAGGGAGCTCTATTTGAAAACCTCATTATCACCGATCTGATAAAGAGCAGGCTTCATAAAGGAGTAAATCCCAGGTTTTATTACTGGCAAAATAAAACCAAGCAGGAGATTGATTTAATTATAGATACACCAGAAAGAGCTGTTTCTTATGAAATTAAATCAGGGATGACTATAAATGATAACTACTTCACCAATCTTAAATACTGGCAAAAGATATCAGGTGAAAAAACCGAAAATCTGAATGTGATATACGGAGGAGATAAGGATCTGAAAACTTCAAGCGGCAAATATATTTCATGGAGAAATATTCATGAAATTTAAGTTTAAATCGCCCAGGAGGAAGTTTTCCTCCTATTTTATTTTCCGGCCTCGCATGAATGATTTGTTTCAGTAATGCTTCAGAAGGATGCCATATGGTTATTATCAAATCGTGAGATTTATTGGATTAATTTGTTTTGGACTATTATCCTATTATGCATTCATTAGAAATGATAAATTTTACTTTATTTTTTGGCTTTCATCAGCAATTTTAATTAATCCCTTTTTTTAAATCTCACTAGGAAGAGAAATTTGGAATGCCATTGATGTAGTATGGTTTATAGGACTTCTCGTCAGTATTAAAACAGAAAAGCATAATCAAAAACGTGTACAACAAAAATTATAATAATTTTGGTGCTAGGAAGGAATGAAAGACATAAATTGAGATAATGAAATACACAGACAAGACCAAGGAAGAGCTCCTGAACTCACGGGAGGAAGATCTGAACTTTCACAACAGTTTTTTTTGAATCAATTATCATCTGGCTTTTTTTGTTAATAGTTATCCCTTTCTTATATGTGCCTTTAAGAAATAGAAAAATTTATAATTCTCTATCCGTATCCACATTTTTTCTGATAGCCTTCTTTTCATTTAGTCTTTTTTTTCATGTTGATAATTCCAGAGATATTATTGGTAAATCTTTTATTCCAAACTATGAAGTATATTACACAACAGAATATGTTCAAAGGTATTATGACGAAGAAGAATTCGAATTAGCCCATGTTAATACAGGAAACATCACATTAGATTTTGTCCTTGGATCAATATTTCCTCATGCATATAGAATATCACTTGGACTTATTGTGATATTTTCATTGTTATTGAATGTTTCGTTAGAAAGGATGATTATAACTCAGTGTGGTCATTACACACCACTGATTTAGTTGTCTGTCTAAATACTTTATGTGGACAAAATATAAAATATAGGAAAGAAGTAAAACCGAGAATCATATTTTAAAAATCGGACTTATGGCAAACGGAGGAATTCATCACTGTGGAAGATTATGGGGCAGAAATCATAGGAAACATTCGATGGTTTTTTATTTCGTAACCAGGCGGGTTCTAAGCGGGGAGGCAGGATCAGAAGCGGCCGCTGACTCTCAAATCCTTCATTCTTAATACTTCCGGTCCCTCCGGATGAAAAATATCGGCCCTTTTTTCTGCCGTAATAAAAATCTCAGAAGGCTTAAAGGCAGTTACAGTTTTGAAATTCCCTTTATCCCTTCTTCCGCTTGCAAGCTTGCCCAGATTAATATAGGATCCATCTTTAAGCTCAGACCAGACAATATAATAATTTTTTGATGGGCTTAAACGCTTCGGGTCCGCCAGATTCGCAATCTCTATCTTAATTTGATAGTTATCATTTTTATCCCTTTCGACACTGAGCTCCCCTTTGGCTGCAGGAATAATGTCGGATACGGGAAAATCCCGGGTTGTTGAACACGATCCAAGAAATAGCGCGATGAGAAGCCATACAATCTTAAATAACTTTTTCATAGTATGCATTTTTTTGAATTTATAAACAAGTTTATAATGTATAACAACTTTCAATGAATTATGCCGAATTTGCCTGGAACTTTATTCTTCTGAGGGGACAAGGGAAATTGGCCTCCCGGTATGGTGACAGTTTAAAAGAATATAATTATCTTTCGCACTGTAATCAGATCCTATGGAGTCATTAAAACAAAGGGAAAAAAGCAATGTTTTCATCCTTACCGGTTTTGTAGGTGGTGTTTTCTTTCTTCTGCTTTTCTATTATGCAATCTTTGACTATAGTCCCGGAAATTTTACTTTCTCTGCTCTTGGAAAAATGCATAGATCCAATCTTGTCTTTTTCCTGATAGATATCATTCCCTTCATTACCAGTTATATTTCTTTCGAACGTTTCAAACGTATGCGTGCGGTTGAGAAGGAATCTTTCCTTAAGGAGCAGGAGTTAGGGAATGATCATCAAAGGATTATAGATTTTTCCGATGAGCTTTCCGCAGGCAACTACTCATATAAACCCCATTCTGTTTCTGAACCTGTTGTATCGGCTCTTGAAAACCTCCGTCAGACCCTTCATGGTAAATCTATCGCTGAGCAACAAAGGAAGCAGGAGGAGTGGCAGAGAAACTGGATTTCGGAAGGTCTGGCTTCTTTTAGAGAGGAATTAAGCCAGCATAATAAAGAGATGGCTGCGCTCAGTTCTGAGTTGCTTAGCAAGCTGGTGAAGTACATGAATGTAAATCAGGGGGGTTTTTATTTGGTTGAAAGTGAAGCCGATGGAACCAGGTACCTGGATATGAAAGCTTGCTATGCCTTTGACCGGAATAAGTTCGCCGATAAAAGAATTGAATGGGGTGAAGGGATAATTGGTTCCTGTGTCCTCGGGAAAAAGCATATTTATCTCGACAACATCCCCGACTCCTACCTCGAGGTTACTTCCGCATTAGGGAAAACGAATCCAAAATTTCTTCTTATTGTCCCTATGATATCCCATGGGGAGGTTAATGGAATTATTGACCTGGCCTCATTCAGGGCATTTGAGAATTTTGAAATCGATTTTGTAAACAGAATTGCAGAGAGCTTTTCCCTGGCTTTCGACCATATCCAAAAAATTGAACGCATCGATCAACTTTTGATGGATAACAAGGCTCAGGCTGAAGAGTTAAAACGGCAAGAGGAAACCAGCCGGGTCAACAGGGAAACTCTGATAAAAACGCAGGAACTGACCCAACAGCAAGCGGAAAAATTTATGGGTTTCAGCAATACCGTAAACCATACCCTCATTCATGCTGAATATGATAAAAATGGTTACCTTTTGTATGCCAATTCCAAATTTTTACGAAAATTAGGCTATTCGGGAAACCGGGAGGTGGAAAACAAACACATTTCCCTATTCATCCACGAGAAAGATTTAGAATGGTTTAGCATAATATGGGATTCCCTGGCAGAGGGTGGACGCCATTTTGAAGGTTACATGAAGCATATTACCAAGCAGGCACAGGATTTATGGACCATGGCCACCTACACCTGTATGCGGAAAGAAAGTGGCGAGGTGGATAAAATTCTTTTTCTCGCTATTGATACCACAGAACAAAAAAAACAAAGTCTGGATTTTGAACAACAGATTTCAGCCATTAACAGCCTGAACCTGAAAGCCGAATTTACTCCCGATGGGAAAATTCTTTCCACCAATGATTTATTCAATAGAACATTCAAATTTTCTTCGGACCAGCTTGAAAAAATGAATGTTTTCAATCTACCCCATCCTAAGGATATAGAAAACTTTAACGACATTTGGGAGGAGGTGATCAGAGGAAAACCTTTCCGGGGGCAGTTAAGAATGCTCACCAGGAAGGAGGAGGAAAAGTGGTTCCGTGCTTCCCTGGGTGCAGTAAATGATATGTACGGAGAAGTTACCCGGGTAATTATGCTGGCAAACGAGATCACCAATGAGAAGATGATGGAGGCTGAGAGCCTTTTGATTACTGAACAACTGAAGAGAAAGGAAGAGCAATTGAGGTTAACCGGAATAGAGCTGAAGAAGAATCTTGCTGAAGCAAAAAAAGAATGGGAACAGGCACATAAATCCTATATTCAAAAAATTGGGATCCTGGAATCGGTACTTGATATGACTGATGTCATTACATTCAGCGTGGACAATACGGGGAAATTTGTGTATGTTAATGAGAAAGCCAGGGATTTCTTTGGTTTAAAAACTGGGAAATTATTCGATGAGCCGGCCATTCAACTAATCAATGGCAAAGTGGATGATCTTCCTGAATTCATTGTAAACCTCCTTGATCCAAAATGGCCAAAATCCATTCCACCGGCAAAATTCGAGATCATCGAAAAAGGTAAAAAACAGAAAAAAGAATTTAAAACTGCATACAAGGTAACGGAAGAATACGATAAGGTCATTTATAGCCTTAGCCTTCAATTCAACGATGAGAAATGAAAGTTAAAAAAATAGAGGAATTCCATTATTTCCTTGAAAAGATCACTAAAACCGGGAGTTGGGAAATAGAAGGGAACATGAAAACATTTCATGGATCGCCTGGCGCTTTCGAAATCCTGGGGATTAAAACTTTCGGAAATAAAGTAGACCTTACCCTTGTCTTTGACCGGATAGCCAATAAAGAAGAGCGGGAACGGATTGAAAAGGAATTCTATAAATTGGAAAAGACCGGGAAATTTGAGACTGAATTCACCGTTAATCCAGAGAATCCAAATGAGAGCGGACCGAGAGCCATTCAATTGGTATGTGGGCTCTGGAATGAAAATAAGCAAGCCAGGATCTGTGGGGTTTTCAGGGATATCACGGAAGACAAACGATTGGAAAAGGAATTGCTTTTAGCAAAACACAAAGCGCAAACTGCAGACCGACTTAAGTCTGCTTTTCTCACCAATCTGAGCCATGAGATCCGCACACCAATGAATGCAATCCTTGGCTTTTCTGAACTTTTAAGGCCTGAAGATATAGACCGGGAGATGATCATCAGCTATACTTCAATAATCCGGAGCAAAGCAAATTACCTTCTCTCCCTTATTGATGATATTATTGAACTGGCCAATTTCGAATCGGGTAAAGTGGCCTTCAATAAAAGTGAATTCGCCCTTTACCCTTTACTCCAGGAATTATATAATGAATTTGAAACCAGGCGAAAAGAACAAAACAAGACCAGCATTGTTTTGATCCTGAATGTCCCAAAGGAGCTAAAAGATTATACCGTTTACACTGATCCCGGAAGGCTTTATCAGGTTTTATCGAACCTTCTCGGCAACGCGTTAAAATTTACCGAGAAAGGATCGGTGGAATTTGGGTTTCGCAAGTCTTCCCGTCAGGTTAAGTTGTTTGTGGGGGATACAGGAATAGGTCTTACCAAAGATGAACTCAGTATGATCTTCCATCGTTTTGCCGAGGTAGAAGAGACTATTATGAAGAGGCCTGGGGGCACAGGGTTAAGCCTGACCATATCTAAATTTATTGTTGAACACCTTGGCGGAAAAATAAAAGTGAAATCCGAGCCCGGTTATGGTTCACGGTTTCAAATCAATATCCCTATTAGAACTCCTCAAAAAAAAGATGAAAATATGGCATACGAACTGGAAAGCATTTTAAAACTTAACTGGAAAGATAAAGTAATTCTTGTAGCTGAAGATGAAGAGGTCAATTTTCGCTTCCTGGAAGCAATCCTTCAAAAAACACAAGCCAAAATACTTCGTGCCAGAAATGGACAGGAAGCAGTCGACCTTACACAGAAAATTTCGAAAATTGATCTTATTTTAATGGACATAAAAATGCCGGTAATGAATGGTTATGAAGCCATTATAGAAATAAAGAAAAGAAGACCGGATATGCCTGTCATAGCCCAAACAGCATTTTCCATACATGAAGAAATCGAAAAATGCCAGCATGTGGGTTGCGATGATTATATTACCAAACCCATCGATATAAATCTCCTTATCAATAAAATCAATAAGTATTTTCTGGGAGAGTAATATGTGGCTGGAATTCAGAGGTGAAAGCCTGGAATCGGACCATCAGAATCAGGCAGCAGCAGGAATTAAATTACTCATTTAGAAAGGCAATGACCTCCTCAGAATAGGGTTTGACTTTCGAAGGCAGGGAAGCAACCAGTTCCCCATTTTCATTAATAAGGTACTTATGGAAATTCCATCCTACCTCGGTGTTCATCTCGCCATTTTGGTCTTTTTGCGTAAGCCACTGATATACAGGAGAAATATCGGGACCTTTTACCGATATTTTAGACATCATGGGGAAAGTGACTCCGTAATTTTTCTCACAGAATGATTTAATCTTATCATTACTTCCAGGTTCCTGATTGGCAAAGTTATTGGCCGGAAAACCGATAATCACTAATCCCTTATCCTGGTATTCCTCGTATAATTTCTCAAGATCGGCATATTGAGGGGTAAATCCACATTTAGAGGCTGTATTCACTATCATGACCTTCTTCCCTTTCAACTGGCTGAAAGGAAAATTGCTCCCGTTAATATCCTTTACCGTAAAATCATAAAAAGAATTTTGCGCGCTTGAGCTTGCGGACATAATTAATATCGTTAATATTGTTAAAAATAAAGTTTTCATTTCGGTGAATTATTTTGCGAATCAATTTGTATGTAAACAAGCTATACAGAATAATGGTTCATTTACATTACCGCCATATTCACCAATTAAAGAGCGGGACGAAATCTGATGAAAATAAAAGCATACACGATTAGGGTCATTGGAAGGGTTCAGGGAGTGGGTTTTCGACATAGTGCCAGGACAAATGCCCGGTATTTCGGCATACGCGGATTTGTCAGAAATGAATACGATGGCTCAGTTTATATTGAAGCGGAAGGAGAAGCTGCTGCCCTCGAACAATTTATCCAATGGTGCAGGAAGGGACAAGGTTTCGGAGACATTGAAAAGCTCACGATTGAAGAAAGTGAAGTGAAGAATTTTCATGATTTTACGATAAAATACTGATGATGGGAAGGTTTATCTATACTTTCTTTCCAATTATGCCATTTCCTGTACTTATGTCTCCGGATGAATTCCTCTGATAATGAATACGTTGATCGGGTTTTTAGAAATTATGAAAAGCGAAGTGTAAAACCCTGGATGGAATAATCCGGGATCCATAATTGTCCAAAAGATAGAAACAAAAGTATTGTGTTTAGCCAATTAAATGAAAGTGATCTGATAGACGAGATCATTAACGGTAACATGGGGGCATTTACTGAATTTGTGCACAGATTTGAAAAAACAGTTTCCGCCGTTGTTATCGGTATGTTGGGCAAAAGTTTTGAAGCAGAAGAAATCGCTCAGGACGTTTTTATCCGGTTTTACAAGACAGCCAGCAACTTTAGGAAGGAATCCGGAATCAAAACCTATTTGTCCCGAATAGCGATTAATCTCTCCTTAAATGAAATAAAACGGCGAAAACGATATAACCAAAAGTATGTAAGCCTTACACAGGGAGTAAATGAGATTGACGATAAAAACCCGGTTATTGAAAATTATGAAATTAAGGAGTTTATTGAAAAGGCGTTAATCACATTGGAACCAAAAAAGCGTTCCGTTGTAGTGCTTCGACTGATTGAAGGACGTACTACAGAAGAAACGGCTAAAATATTAAACCTCCCCGTCGGCACGGTTTTATCCAGGCTATACAGGGCTGAAAGAGAATTAAGGAAATTGCTCAAAGGATATATTTAAATACGGTTATGGAAAAAAAATCAAAGGGTAAAACCGACAATAAAGATCATCAAAAAATGGGAAGAGATTTTGGTTTTCGGCTTCATAATGATTCAACCAGGGCTGAATGGAAGGATGAGTACAGGCTTCAATCTCTTCTTCAACTAACAGATTTAAAATTCCGGGATGGTTTCCCCCAGAGGACAACAAGCCGGTTGATCAACTTACTCGAAAATAAGGTTATAGTAAGTTATTATGCAAGTCTTTCCAGGTTTCTCCCGAGAGTATTTTACGGCTCACTTATCATTCTTGCCGCTACTCTTTTACTCCTCTTTTTATTGAATGGAAATCTCAGTCCTGAAGTACTCATGGGAAAGGAACCCGTTAATGAATCCAATTTTATAAGCTACCTGATATTTGTACAATAAATAATCATGATGAAAAAAAAAGCGATCCTTACCATTCTGATATCCATAATCATAGGATTTATACTAGGTTTTATAACCTCCTCTCAAATTAGCTTTCATCGGGTAAAAGATGTTTCAAGTCTTTCTTCAAAACACAAGTTTGAAGAGAGGACATACGAAATTCTGAACCTCAGTGAGAAACAACACCGCAATATTGAACCAATCGTGTCCAGGTATGCCTCCATGGCTGATTCATTAAAAAAAGTATCCTACCTGGAGTTCAAATCACTGATCGATCGCTTTCACAGTGAGTTGAATCCTTATCTGCTTCCGGAGCAGGTCCGGCGGTTAAATGATTTTCCGAAACATTTGCATCACAATAAAGAGCCTGATAGAGAAACCAAAAAATGACTTACTGCTCAAGCCGGGTTAACAGGAACCCCCCTTTTACCCCAATCCATGAATCTTTTATACAAACCAATGAGAGCATGGTTTGATTGAATAACCCCATTGCCCTGTCAATATCCTTCCTATCCCTTATACAATTGGCTATTCCAGTGGCCCAGGCATCAGCCAGCGCGGCCGATTTACAACAAACACATACGGCATCTGCTTTACCCTGGCTAAAGGAATGTCCAAACATCCCCGATGAAGTACAAACACCCAGTGGCCCCGCATTCCCCGGAATAAGAATGCCCAAGGAATTAAAAGCTTTATTATTTCCGGCATCTATGGACAATACCAGGTTTGAAACGACAGATAAAAAAATATCACCCCCATTTTCAACAATTATTTCCCGCGGACTAAAATTTTGAAGAATAAAGGTTCCGATTTCCTCTGCGATAAGTCCGGCTACAGTCGACATCGGGCCGGTACCGGCAATTTGGCTGCATTCTTTCATTTTCCGGATAAGGACCTCATCATCTTCCTGTATGCGAACCGGTAAAAGAGAACCGGAAAACTCCGGGAATTTTTTAATATAGGAAGTTAATTTCCTTCGTGTATCATGAAGTTTATTGCTTACTTCTATTTCCACCCTTCCCGGGTCAATCTCCGGGCTTATCCCAATCCAAAGGTCCGATTCCTGTTCCCTGATGACAAAAGAGCTGAAACGGCCTTTTGTCATCAATTCCCTATATTTCCTCGGCTCATACAATCATTCAAAATTTAGCTCAAACAACTGTAGCGGACAAGCTTTGATGCATAATTCACAGGCAATGCATTTTTCCGGTTTAAAGACCAGCTCGCGGGTATTTCTTTCCATGGTGAGGGCATCGGAAAAACAAACAGCCGTGCAGGCTCCGCAATGGACACAACCTTCTTCCTTAAGGATAATACTTTTCATCGCAGCAGAGCATCCTATATCCAGATTCTCAATGTAATGGAGAGCCCTGTCAATGTTCTCCCTCGGCGCTTTCAATTCAAGCAGCAATTTGCCTTCCCTCCCAGGGGTAATATCGGCATTCAGGATATTTACCAGCACATCATAGTCTTTTATGAGACGGTATGTAACTGGTTCTTCTACCCTACTTGATGGAAAGGTAAGTACGATACGTTTTTTCATTGTTCAATAATTGTAATCATCCCAATAAAATTATTTAATTACCAAAGCTTAATGGTGTCTGTCCAATCTGGCTGGATAGAAACTGAGCCGTCTCTGTTATGCAAGGTTGTTCAACGATTTCTCTTTCGGGAAATGTTCCACGGGACTTGTAAGAAGAAAATCACCCTTTTTGATCCAGCTTCCAAGTTCCTGTGCTATTTGCCTTGCTTTCACAATGCTTGAGAGAGAAGCGGTTCGTACATCCTTCCCATTAATCCTGATAGAGCCTGAGAAAAGTTCGCGGTAATTAATTTTTGCTATTTCCGGGTGGTCCGGTTTACTATAATCGCATATCCTTGTGGTAATTTGATCGTTGCAGATGCTGACCCGCCTGGCTATATCCTCATCAAGTACCGGAATCGGTATGCCTATCCCGATAAAAATACTGACCCCATATTGCTCAAAATAGGCAGCTTTGATGAATTCGGGCGACATCTCTTTAGCATTTCCTATCACGGCAAGGGTAGCTGAGTTTCCTTCGGGGATACCCCATTGATTTTTGGGTCCTGAAGTTTTAAACTGGGTACCATACCAGGAAACATAACCTTTGGCCCCGCACAAAAATATCCGTGTCCCTATACCGATGGTCCTCATTTCAGGATCGTTAAGCAAGGGACTTAATTCCCCTGAAGTAGAAAAGGTGGCGTTTCCCAGTCCGGGTAAAAGGTTTCCCATATAGGTATAGAGGATTTTACCGGAGGTATTTACCGCACATGGATAATTCTGGTAGGCATTCCGGGGATTGAACATAAACATTTCATTCACCGAATCCTTGTTGATCATGGTTTCAATCTCGGTTTCTGGATAGCAGTCAGTTCCTTTTGCCGAAGCCTTCAGCTTAACTTCTTTTCCGGAGATAAGCTCCTCGATTACGTTTGCACCCCCGTATTTTTCATTAAAGGGATTGACCTCTGTGGCTCCGATGTAGGCATCTACCGCAGCGATACCCGAATAAACAGGAACGTTGTTGAGGCTTACTTTTTCCATCCGTATGGGAGGATTTGAGTGGCCAAAGTTGATAAACATACCCGAAGAACACATAGGCCCAAAGGTGGCGGTTGTGACCACATCAACTCTTTTGGCTATTTCGGAGGCCGGCACCTCCCTGCCCATGGCAGAGACTTCCTCTGCAGTCATAACCACTGCTTCGCCTTTTAAGATCCTGGCATTGATCTCTTCAATGGATTTTACAATTTTCGTCATAGTATAATACTCAATTTATAATTCCCGTAAAGCCGGGTCAGGTCTTAGCACCTTTGCCCTGGAAGACTGGTTGCTAGAGGTTCTTAGAGCCTGGTCTCTCCCCTCTTCTTTATAAATCAATATCCTGAATGTGGAGGGAATGATTTATTTGAAAAAACAAAAATAATGATAATACTGGTATTTGGTGCCCCTGCTTATTAATTGAAATGATTCTAAATTTCATTTTATATGACCTCAATGTTCCCGGCCGGTATCCATCCCTTTCTCCCATCGCTTATCCTTATCTCTTTCCAGTCTTCCAGTTCGCCGGAAACCCAAAGTTTAGCCCCTTCGTGAAGTATAAAAAGATCCTTTCCACTGGTCCGGGGTGCCGATTTGACATTTACCGCCGGGCTGAGTACAATGGCGGCATTTGAATCACGGCTCTGCTGAAATGACAAAAACAGACTGAAAACCGAGAGTACCGCAACGATAGCTGCGCTGTAAAAGAAAATTCGTCTAAGGCTTGTCCTGTTTAAATAAATAAAAAGTATGGAGAATCCAAGGCTTATGAGGAATAATAGTATAGAGAGCCGGAACCAGGAATTGCTGCTAAGCAGGTTCACAAGATCCTGGTACCAACGGACAAAGAAAAGTACAGGCACTTCCTCGAAACGGTCGGAAAGAAAAGTAATGGTATAATTGAGGTTTTTGCGGATATCCTCATCGGATGGGTCTAATTTTAAGGCTCTTTCATAAAACAGACGGGCTTTCCCAAGCTTGTTGGAACGAAAATAGGCATTGGCAGTATTGTAATAGAGGTCTGATGAGACATATCCTATTGAATCTATCTTCCCGTAAAGGGCAATTGCGCCCTCGTAAGCCGAATTTTTATAAAGCTCGTTGGCCTCTCGGAAAAGGCTGTCGGGCGATTGTGCATGAATGATCTCAGACGTTGAAAAAAGTACCAGGGCTAAAAAAGCAATTTTGACACATAAGGGTTTAAGAGCGGATTTTTGAATGTAAAAAATACTGTTCCTGTACTTTTCATGGTGTAAGAAATACGAATCTTTTTTCGCCCCCTTCGCAAATAATCGTGAAAAATATATATTCAAAAAAGAGTTTTCCATTTCTGTGAGTTTATAGGATTTGCTCTATATCAGAGAGACGTTTCACCGCGTTATGGTAAATTTTTGCCTTATCGGACCTCGCTCCCTTTGCGTACCTGCTGTATTCACATTCATCAAGCAATTCCCAAAGTGAGCCGATAAACTCTCCCGGCACATTGTGGATTTTCAATTTCTCATGGATTTTTTCCCGGGAAAGCTCTGAAGTATTTATCCCCAGCTTATCAGAAAAGTATCCCCAAAAAGCCTTTAATATCTCATCATAGAAATTATCATCCCCAGCCGCCATAAGTTTCCTTGCATTGGCAAGTCTCTTCGCAGCCATCTTGTTTGCCTTTCGATTTCTGATGTATCTTGCATTGGCCCTTCTTTCCAAACTTTTTCTTCTTATGACCAGTAGCACAACCAATAAAAGAATCCCCAGGGGATAAACCATCAACCATCCGGTTCTAAGCAGATTGAGCCTTTTTTTATGAAGTGTACCAGGATCTGTTTTTATATATCGGATGTCGGCATTGATGTCCTTTACTTCATCCCTGAAAAAACCCTGTGCAATTTGATTTGCATCGCCTTCTCCCTCTCCTTCTGTTTGACCGCGGACTTTAAAGTTAAATTCTTCCGATTTTACCGTTTTATAGGTAACAGAAGAGGGATCGAACCAGCTGAATTCAATGGGAGAGATCCGATAATCGCCCTGATTCCTTGGAATAATAAGGTATTCAAAACTGATAATACCACTAGTTCCCTGAGTGCTATTTGTAAGGGAGCTGTTTGTTTTTGGTTCAAACACCTCCAGGTCAGGAGGAAAATCCACTTTCGGAATATCAATAAGTGAAAGGTTCCCATTTCCTTTAATAGTGATTTTGAGGTTAAGGGATTCATTGGCCTGAAGGGAGTCTCTGCTTAGGGATGCGTTGAATGAAAACTGGCCCACTGCTCCGGTAAATGTAGAAGGTGCTCCCGATGGAAGGGGCTTGACATTTATGGTAATCGGATTGGAGGTGAAACTTGCCGGGACATTTTCGAATCGTTCAAATGGGTCCCGGAAAAAAGGATCATTAAAGAAATCATCAAAACCTCCGCTGTTCCTTTGGCTTTTTACTTTCTTCCTGAGCATAACATCCATCCTGGCCGGGGCAATTTTAAGACTGCCGGCTTTCTGGGCAGTGAGCAAATCCCTGCCGATAACCTGGGTCCGATAAGACTTTCCATTCACCACATCATTTCCCATGAAATTGTCCGCTTTAATTTCTTCCCGCCAAAAGCCGTCATACTTAGGCTCATCCAGTCCCGTAACCTGAAGGTTCTCTCTAACCAATACTTTCGTTTCGACCAGTATTTGCTCGCCTATAAAAATGTCACGTCTTGAAGGTATTATCTTTAATAATACAGATTCATTTCCCTGACCCTGATCCGGAACTGCTGTAGATTGAACCTGACTTGTCCCTTTAATGGCGCTGATCCTGATTGCGTTGGAAGTAAAAACCTTTCCCCCCGAAGTTATCTTCGCTCCAGGGATTTCATATTCTCCCACTTCATCGATCATCAATGCAAAGGTATAGGCCACATTGGTGACGGTCTGTAAGCGGCCGTTTACATTTGAGGACTGCGTGCTAATTGATTGTCCGGGGCCTGCAATAAGCCGGATTCCCTTCATTTCGGGCAGCTCCACACTGCCTTGCCTGTTGCCGTTAAGGGAATAATTGAAAGCTTGCCCTGTCTGTACCACTGCAGGAGCACTGGCTTTAAATTCCTGCGCGTTCAGGAGGTTATTGCCGAACAGGATGAAGAAGGCTGATAAAGCGATCCTTGCTATCCCTTTTAAATCCTGACTTTTGCTGACAATCCGTATAAAAGGTTTTTTCAGGGACTGCCGGGGCTGCTTATTATATAAAAATAACCGGTTCATCATATGAATTACCAATCCTTATCCGTTTTAATTTTTGAAGTTTTGACTTTTTCCTTTTCTACCTTTTGAAGAACATCCTTCTCCTGTTGCTGCAGAGCCTGTAGCATTCTTTGCATCTCTTCCTTGCTTATCCCTTCTTTTTGAGTTTGGCCAGGCTCTGGCTTTTTCTGTTCTTCCTTCTTGTTTTGCTGGTCCTGTTGTGACTGTTTTTCATCTTTTTCCTGATCTTTCTTCTCCTGCTCCTGCTTGTCTTTCTCCTTCTGTTCTTTATTCTCCTTGTCCTTGTTCTCTTTATCCTTTTGTTTCTGATCTTTGTTGTCCTTGTTTTGTTCCTGATTCTGTTTCTTTAGCATCGATTGGGCATACGCCAGATTATATTTTGTATCCGGGTCATCCGGTCTCAAACGAAGTGAATTTTTGTATGCCTCAATACTTTTTTCATAATCTTTTTTCTGAAGAAGAGAGTTACCAAGATTATGCCATGTGTTTGCCAACTCGGCAGGTTTTTCGATCTGGTTGGTGAGCGATTCGTAAATTTTGCCGGCATCTTCGTACTTCTCCTGTTTATAAAGGCTCCCAGCCATATCGTATGAAGCCTCGACCAGTGCGGAATCTTTAGCCATGGCATTGCGGAAACTTATTTCCGCATCGGTAAAGCTACTGTCACGGTATTGCCTTACCCCTTCCCGGATGAATTTACGGCCGGTCTGGGCACTAAGGAGGAAAGGCGCAAATATTACCAATAGGAGAATATATTTTGATTTTACGTAGTGCATAAAATTATAAATTTTGTCATTTTGTATTCCCTGCTCCATCAGGGACTTTTTAACTTTTAAATAAACGGAGGCGGTCAAACCATTTGTTTTTCTTTTCCATGATAACTGTTTCCAGCAACAAGATCAACATTCCAAGTCCCAGAAAATACTGATATCTTTCTGCATATTCCGCGAACACTTTGGCGGTGTATTTTTCAGTGCGCATTTCTTCCAGTTTGCCTGTTAATTGGGAAACACCTCCCCCATGTCTGCCTGCGTTAATGTAATACCCATCGGTAATAGCGGCAATCCGCTTAAGGGTTGTTTCATCCAGTCGGCTGACCACGACATTTCCCTCTTTGTCCTTATGAAAATTATTGCTCCCGGGAAACTGGGGAATGGGAACGCCCTTTTGGTCACCAAGTCCAATAGTGTGGACAACAATCCCCTTTTTTTTGGCCTCTTCTGCTGATTCATAAACGCCCTCTTCATGATTTTCCCCATCTGTGATAACAATTATGGCTTTTGACCCGGCTGATTCATTTCCCTGAGAATACTGACTGTCAGTATCGGGGGTGAAAGATTTCATTGCCAGTTCAATAGCAGGGCCAATGGCCGTACCTTGCCGTGAGACCATATCGGTAGTTACAGAATTAAGAAACAAACGAGCCGCAGCATAATCGGTGGTTACAGGAATCTGTACATAAGCATCACCGGCGAAAACGATCAAACCGACCTTATCGTTCTCAAGTTTGCCAAGAAGATTGTTCAGGGCCATTTTCGCTACCTCCAAACGATTGGGTTTAAGGTCCTCGGCGAGCATGGAATTTGATACATCCAGGGCAAATATCAGTTCCCTCCCGGTCTTTTCCACCTCCTTCAGCTTTGATCCTACCCTGGGCCCTGCCAGGGAAAATATAATCAAAGCAAGTGCAAAGCTGATCATTAAAAACTTCAATAAATACCTGAAAGGGGAAAGACCCGGCATCAGAATTTCATGCAGAGAGGCATTGGCAAATTTTCTTCGGGCCTTTTTGCGGGCAAGGACGGCAATGAGGTAGATAATCACCAGCACCGGGATAATTATCAATACGTATAACATGCTTTCATGAGCAAATCTAAACATGGTCCCTCCTTTTATGGAATATTCTTTACTACTGTATAACGCAAAAATACCTCTGAGATTAGCAAAACCAGCCCGCTAAGAAGAAAGAGAAAATATTCTTCTTTACGGCTGGAATAATCCTGGGTGTCGAGTATCGTTTTCTCCATCTTATCGATCTCAGCATAAATATCTTTCAATTTTTGGTTATCTGTCGCCCTGAAATATTTACCACCCGTCATAGAGGCAATTTCTGTGAGTCCTTGTTCATCAATCTCTACCTTTACCTGCTGAATTTGCTGTCCAAAGGGAGTTTGCACAGAATATGGCGCTGTTCCCTTGGTGCCTACCCCAATTGTATAGACGCGTATACCGAAACCTTCTGCGATTTCAGCGGCGGTCGAGGGTCCAACCAGCCCACTGTTATTGACGCCATCTGTCAAAAGAATAATGATCTTGGATTTTGCCTTACTGTCTTTCAGCCTGTTGACGCTCGTGGCGAGTCCCATTCCGATGGCAGTCCCATCCTCGATTAAACCGAAACGCAGCTCCTTTATCTGGTTAACCACTATTGCCCTGTCGCTGGTAAGTGGACAGGCTGTGTAAGATTCAGCACTGAAGGCAACAAGGGCGAAGCGGTCCCCCGGCCGGCCGTTCACAAATTCCATTGCCACTTCTTTGGCCGCTTCCAGTCTGTTGGGCTTTAAATCCATAGCCTGCATGGAACTCGAAATGTCCAGGCAGAGGCTAATGTCTAAACCTTCCGTTTTTGTTTCACTCCAGCTCTCCGTGCTCTGAGGTCGGGCGAGCGCGACTATCAATAAGCCGAAAGCTATTATCCTGATCCCAAACAAAACATGTTTAATAATCAGTCTGCCAGGGGTATTCATTTTTCCAAAAAGTGAAAAAGAGGATACCTGAATGGCTGCGTATTGTCTCCGTCCCCTGAAAATATAGTAAACTACCAACAGCGGAAGAAGTGCCAGAAGGTACAAGAATTCAGGATTTGCGAATATTAGTTTAGACATTGCGCGATTCTTTTTCGTTGTTCTCTACTCCCGGAAGTGCGGAACCGTTCCAGGTTTTTTCAATAAAAATATATGCTTTATTGAGGTTGGTTTCATTTTCAGCAGGCGAAGGATCTTCTTTGGCAAATTTAACAAGATCGGACAGTTGAAGGAGATCCTCAAGCAATTCGAGCAGTAAGGAATCATCATAGGCATACTTCCTGAATTTATACAGAATTTCACTTGTAATGGATTCCATCGCATCGATTTGATAGCGCTCTTCAATATAAACCCTGACCGCATCGGACAAAATGGTATAATGCTCTTTAATGGCACCCCTTTGCCATAATTTTTCCGCCTTCAGATAATCCAGTTGTTTTAAAGCCTTTTCATGAGGAGGTATTCTCTCCTCCGGTTTCTCCTCAGGCTTATTTTTCTTTCGAAAGAAGCGTACCGCCAGAACAATAAGCAGGATAAGCAGGATAATCCCTGCAAAATACCATCTGTAGGGTCGCAGTTCACTGATCGAAAACGGAGTATTGATGGGGGCTTTAATGTCCTTTACTGAAGCAGTGGTATCTACCGGTGGAATGTTTACCCGCAGGTGAAGAGGATTGGTATAAAGTGTATCGTTGGGTATTCCCGGAATCGACAAAATAGGTATGCCGGGAATCATGTAAGATCCCGAATCGAAACTGGTGATCAGGTAACTGAAATGATAATTTTTTGTACTTTCATCTATTGAAGTGTCGGCTTTAAAAGCTAAAACCTCAATACCTGGCAGGATAAACTGCCCATCGCTTGCCACCATATATTGTGTCGATCCGGTTTTCAGCGTTTGTATGTTAATATCCAGTTTAATCTGATCACCAATCATTATGGTATCTGAGCTGAGATTAGCAGAAACAGAAGGATCCTCCGCGCTGCTCATGAAAGGGGCCATTGAAAGAACCACAAAGAATATAATAAATTTCCGGATCATAGAGGCCTAGCGGTTTTTAAATAGTCGTATTAAAGGTTTAACGTAATCATCTGAAGTGTCTATGGAAGTATAGTCTACCCCACATCTGGAAAATGATTTTTTCAATTCCATGGTACGGTTTCTCCAGTTGGCTGCATAATCACGCCTGGTAGATCTTATCGATGTGTCGATCCATCTGTAGCTCTTAAGCTCTGGATCATAAATTCGTACAAGTCCGATGTCAGGAAGTTCAGTTTCACGAATATCATAAACCTGGAGTGCGGTTACGTCGTGTTTTCTTCCAGCAATTTTAAGGGAGTCCTCAAAATCAGGGCAGATGAAGTCCGAAAGAATGAAAGCAGTGCATCTCTTCTTAATCGCGTTTGTAAGGTATTTCAGGGGTTCCTGCAGGTCGGTTTTTTCACTTTCGGGTTTAAATTCTATGAGTTCCCTGATTATATGAAGTATGTGTTTTCGGCCTTTTTTGGGAGGGATAAATTTTTCCACCTTATCGCTAAAGAATATGACGCCCGCCTTATCGTTATTGATAATAGCTGAAAATGAAAGCATTGCAGCAATCTCGGTCATAATATTTTTCTTCAGGGAGGATGCAGAACCGAAAAGGCGCGAACCGCTCACATCAATTAACAACATCACTGTCAGTTCTCGTTCCTCCTCAAAAGTTTTGATATAAGGATGATTGAACCGGGCAGTCACATTCCAATCAATTGACCGGGTATCATCACCGTATTGATATTCCCGGACCTCGCTGAAGGTCATTCCCCTGCCTTTAAAGGCACTGTGATATTCGCCTGCAAAGAACTGACTGCTAAGTCCGCGGGTTTTGATCTCAATCTTACGTACTTTTTTTAATAATTCCTGTGTATCTGCCTGAGCCATTGTAAAATTCCCGGTTTAATCGCTACTTTTTTTTTATACGGAGGATAAAATACCATTCTGTCTCCTCCAGCTTTATCGTGAAATATTCATTTCCCACTTTATATTCCCATAGATTTTTCCCCGACCTGTTAAAATTTTTATCATTTTCAGCAATCACAAAATCATACTCAGAATAGTCGCATATAATTTTTGCGGATCCGGCCGTGCTTTCATTATTGAAGAAAACGACGAGTGTTTTTGTTCCCTCCGTGTTAACGAATTTCAGGTAATCAAAACTTTGGGCGGTGACCATTTCATCGGGATGATAACCCGACTTTTTTGCCAGATTTTTAGTTTCTTCTTTTGTCAGACCAATAAAATGCTGGGCACTGCTTTCGAAGAAAAAGAAGGAGGCTAAAAAAAAACTTATGAGGAGGAATTTTGTCATGAAATTGTCCTTATGGAACTTCAATTTTATTCAATATTTCCGTAATGATATCAACCGTAGAGATGTTTTCAGCCTCAGCTTCGTAACTTAATCCTAAGCGGTGTTGCATTACATCATGACAGATGGCCCTGACATCTTCAGGCACTACATACCCCCTTCTTTTAATAAAGGCATAAGCTTTGGAAGCTTTAGCCAGATTGATGCTTGCCCGGGGCGATGCACCATACTGGATAAGGTTGGAAAACTGCTCCAGCCCGTATTTCTGAGGCTCGCGGGTGGCAAAAACAATATCCAGAATATAGTTTTCTATTTTTTCATCCAGGTAAACCTCTTTAACAGTTTCACGTGCTTTCAGGATATCCGATGGAGAAAGGATTTTTTTGGGCTGAGGAAATATTTTTCCCAGGTTCTCTCTCATAATGCCACGTTCCTCTTCCTTTCCGGGATAAGAAATAATCACCTTAAGCATAAAACGGTCAACCTGTGCTTCCGGTAATGGGTAAGTCCCTTCCTGTTCTATCGGGTTTTGGGTCGCCAGCACAAGAAAAGGGCTTTCGAGCGGAAATGTTTTGTCACCTATGGTAACCTGTTTTTCCTGCATGGCTTCGAGCAAGGCACTCTGCACTTTTGCCGGGGAGCGGTTGATTTCGTCGGCGAGGATAAAATTGGCGAAAACCGGTCCTTTTTTTACCTGAAATTCTTCCCTTTTCTGACTGTATATCATTGTTCCCAGGAGGTCGGCAGGAAGGAGGTCGGGGGTAAACTGAATCCGGCTGAATTTCGCATCGATCGTATCAGCCAGGGTCTTAATGGAGAGGGTCTTGGCTAAACCCGGCACCCCTTCAAGCAGTATATGCCCATCGGACAGAAGTCCAATCAACAGCCTCTCCAGAAGTCGCTTTTGTCCAATGATAACTTTTTGCAACTCAATATTCAAAAGGTCTACAAACTCACTTTCCTGTTTTATCCGTTCGTTGAGCTCTTTAATATTAACATTTTCATCCATGATTCAATCGGGTTTAAACAAATTAAACGTAAAAGACGGTTTTAAAAAACAGTTCCAAAATTCGCTCTAAAACGCATAAAAAACAAGGGGCATTGCACTTTTCCTGTTAAAAAATGTTAAAGCATCCCCCATCCTTCTTCACTTCTGTCCAGCATTGTTGATACGTGTGAAATTATTAACTTTAGCCATCCTTAGTTATTCAAATTTGGCTATACCCGGAGACTGAGAAAATTCCGGAAATTAATGGTATTAATGCAAAAACGGTATTTTATCGAACTCGCCTATAAGGGGACCAATTATCATGGGTGGCAATCCCAGAAGAATTCAGTTGCCGTTCAATCAGTATTGGAAAACGCCCTAAGACTGCTGGTTAAAGGATCCAAATCCCTTACCGGAGCAGGAAGGACGGATACCGGCGTTCATGCTTCCTATTATGTAGCCCATTTTGACGCTTCACAGATAGAAAAGTTACCAGAACTGGTAATAAAGTTAAACCGTTTTCTCCCCTCCGATATTGCTGTTTTTAACATTCAGGAGATGCCTGCTGAGGCTCATGCCCGCTTTGATGCAGTAAGCAGGACTTATAAGTATTTCATCACTACCCATAAAGAAGTATTCGCAAAAGATTTCTGCAATATAGTCTCGCGTGAGCCGGATATGGAGGCCATGAACTGTGGGGCAAAATTTATTGCCTCACAGACCGATTTCACAACATTCAGCAAATTGCACAGTGATAATAAAACGAATATTTGCCATATTGAAAAGGCAGTTTTTTCGAGACAGGGGAATTTTATAATTTTTGAAATTACAGCTGACCGTTTTTTGCGGAATATGGTAAGGGCCATTACGGCTTCACTGCTCTCCCTGGGTCTTGGGAAAATCACCCTTGAAGAACTTAAAACTATCGCTGAATCAAAAGAAAGGGGGCTGGTAAAAGGATCAGCCACGGCCAGGGGACTTTTTTTAACTGACATACGTTATCCTGCGGCCTTCGCACTGAGTAGAGTAAAAATAAACTACTTCAGATAAGGATTGATTACATTTATAAGATCTTTCTGAAGAATGGGTTTGGAAAGATAGTCATCGCACCCATAACTCCGGGCCTTTTCCCTTTCTCCGGCAAACGCATGGGCAGTAAGGGCAATCACAGGCAGATCAGGGGTTAATTCCTTAATCAGGGTGGTTGCGGTGTAACCATCCATGACCGGCATCTTGACATCCATTAACACGAGATCTATGTCGGGATTATGCTGGCATTCTTCCACAGCTTTCCTCCCATCTTTAACCCAAATAGTCTTGGCGTTAAAATTTTTCAGAATTTCATCCACCAGGATATAATTTGTCTCTTCATCTTCAGCAATCAGGATTGTTTTTCCGGTCAGATAAACCGGTTCGTAAGAGTTTAAGACTTCCTGAACAGATGGGGTGTCTGTCTTAGGACTGGTAAAGCCGGGTAGACTGAAAAAAAAGCGCGAGCCTATACCTTCTGTCGACCGGAAATTCATTTCTCCTCCAAGGAGGTTGACAATCCGGTGCGAAATAGCCAGTCCCAGACCCGTTCCCCGATAAAGTTTTAGTGTATTGGTCTCCCCTTTTCTAAAAGGTTCAAAAATAGATTGTCTCTCATTGGCTGCTATGCCAATCCCTGTATCTTTGACAAAAAAATCGATATTTGCGTCACCATTCATTTCAAAGCCAAATTCTATTTCCCCTTTCTCAGTAAATTTCACGGCATTATTAAGCAGGTTCGACAGCACCTGCCTTAAACGGTGTTCGTCTGTGAAAAACAAAACCCCGGGGCTAATTTGATTTTTGAGCACCAGTTTTATCTGTCCCCTGCCGGCCATTTGCAATTCATTATTAACTGAAGTATAGAGTTCCCCCATTACTTTATTCAGGTCCACATTGGATTTAATAATATTTAGCTGTCCGGCTTCAATTTTTGAAATATCAATAATATCATCTATAAGTTTCATCAGGGATGCCGAACTGACATGGATAAGTTCAATGTATTCCTTTCGCTTTTCAAGGTTTAGGGAAGGATCAACAAGGAGATTGGAGAAACCAATGATTGAATTCATCGGGGTCCTGATTTCGTGCGACATATTGGCCAGGAAAAGTCCTTTTAGTTTATCAGCCTGTTCGGCCCTTTCCTTTGCTTTTCTCATTTTGGCTTCCGCCCTGGTGCGTCCTATATCCCTTCGCTGGAGCTGCTGAATCAGATCGTTAAAACTGAGGTAAAGCTTCCCTATCTCATCCCGGCTCCGTGCTCTGACCCTAATGGAAAAATCATTGGAATTTTTGATGTTTTCAAATATCCCTATTATTTTATTTAATGGCGCGATGATCAGCCTGTCAAAAAAGTTGAAAGTTATTCCAAGGATGATGAGGATAAAAATTGCAGGGATAAAGAAGAGCATAAGACTGTTTCTCCAAAAACCGGCATCGATCAGTAATATTACCGTCCCTCCATCGTCGAGGCTTAACGTATAAAGGAAACGATTGAAATTTCGACGTTTAACACCGTTTTCAGGGAGCCTTTTCAGATTGATAATATCCCCCGAATACTTTTCTCCCCTTCCCTGGGCATCCAAAAGCATGGCTCCTTTAACATGTTCAAGTTTGATCAGGGAATCTACTATGGCCGATCTAAGTTTATAATCTTCAATCCCTTCATAATGGCTGATGATTCTTGATTCTCCTTCTGAAATTGTCTTAAAAATGTTCGACTCATTGGAATATTGATTAAAATGAAAGAAAAAAACCAGGGCAAGGGCTTCCAAAGTCAAGGCAATGCTCAGGACGATAATAAATTTATTTCTTAATGACTGATCCCTGAACTGCATTATCTCAAATTGCTTAGATGAAGGTTAAAATCTACTTCATGTGTTGTCATTCCAAATATTCCATGATGCAATAGCTTGTTTCTCAAGCATCTCGTATCCATTTTTTATTCTCGCCCCCCTCGATTTTCCTTTCTGCAGAAATACCGTCTCCTTAGGATTATAAACGAGATCATAAAGAGTATGTTTTGCAGCGATGTAAGAATATGGTATTTCAGGGTAACCCGAAATGTTTGGAAATGTTCCCAGGGGGGTCGTATTAATGATCAGTAGATTTTTTGAAATGATCTCTTTATCCAACTCCTTGTAGGTCATTACCTCGGGTCTGTTCCCCTTTCTGCTAACGAAAATAACTTCAATATTGAGTTTACCCAGGACATAAGCAACTGCATGGGAGGCCCCCCCGGTGCCGAGCACCAAAGCCGATTTTACAGGAACCTGAAGCAACGGGAGTAGTGAATCCCTGAAGCCAATAATATCGGTATTGAACCCTTTAAGGAGTATACGACTTTCAATCCTGTCTATTTTCACTGTATTAACGGCACCAACTTCATTGGCCGATTTATCCAGATCATCAAGAAAGGGAATGATTTGCTGCTTATAGGGTATGGTAACGTTCAAACCTTTCAGTTCCGGATTGTTCTCGATCAGGCCTCTGAAACCGGATATATGCTGAAGTGGAAAATTCTCATATTTACAATCAACTATTCCTTCGTTTTCAAACTTTTTTTCAAAAAAGTTTTTGGAAAAGGAATGAACGATGGATTTTCCAATAAGACCATAAACCTTCATCCTGCCTGCTTTATTTTTCCTCCTCAATTTTTCCGGTAATCCGGTAAACAACAATAATAAGAATAAAACCTGTAAGCGCAAGGATCAGGGCGGTAAAAAAACCTGAACTCAGGCTAATTTCCGGAAGGATATTTTTCTCGACCAGGGCATGGGTTGCTCCGTGGCTGTCCGTATAGGTAGAAACAATTTCTTTCCATGGCCAGATTTTATTTAAGGATCCGATCATAAATCCCGCGAGCATTCCAATTGTAGGAAGGCGGTATTTTTTAAGCAGCCAGGAGAGAAAATTGGAAAACAGGATTATTCCTGAACCGGCGCCAGCTGCGAAAACCAATAAAACCAATACCTTGAATTCACTCACTGCATTTAGTATGAACTGATATTTTCCCAATAGTAATAGTATGAAACTTCCTGATATCCCGGGAAGAACCATAGCGCAAATTGCCAGGGCCCCGGAAAAAAATATGAACCACCAGGCATTTGTGGTTTGTGCAGGGCTAACTGATGTAATCCAAAAAGCAATGGTCGCTCCCAAAACTATGGCAAAGACAACCCTGAATGACCATTTACTGATATCCATAAGGATCATAATGGCCGAAGCAATGACAAGACCGAAAAAGAACGACCAGAGGTAAGCAGGATAAGCGAGAAGCAGAAACTCCAATAGATGAGCAAGCGAAAAAATACTTAACAAAATACCTGAAAGAACCGCGAGAAGAAACCCTCCATTAACTTTTTGCCATAGCTCACCGATCTTGAATCTTAATAACAGTTGAAGTGCTTCCAGGTCAAAATTCTTTATAGAATTAATAAGTTCCTCGTATATACCGGTTATAAATGCAATGGTACCCCCTGAAACGCCTGGTACAACATCCGATGCTCCCATGCCCGCCCCTTTCAGGAAAAGCACGAGATACTCTTTTAACCCTCTCATAATTTATACTTATGATATTCAGGGGGCAGGAAGTTAAAAAAAGTATCCCCTCTGAGTCCAAGCCTCAGGGCTTCGAGGGCCACCACCTCAGCATGGGCTATATTCCCAAGGTTTACATTTGCCCCCAGCAAATCAATAAACCATACTTGCTGAGATTTATTGGGGGCTTCCCAGATTATATTTTCAACCTTTACAAAGTGGATTATATCGTCAATAAGATTGATATTAGCGCTTCCGTCTGCGTTATAAATACCTATTGTCCCGCTCTCCCTTGCTTCTGCAATGACTTTCCATGCTCCTGTCTGCAATTCAGTCTTCATGTTTTTCACCCAAACCTCAGGACTAAGTTCTACCCCTTTTACTTTTGATCCGACTTCTGAGAGAACTTTATATTCTTTGCTTAATTCATGAACGTATTTAAGCTTCTCTTCATGTTCGATCCGCATCGACCCATCCGAAACTTCTACTGTTTCAACTTGATAATTCCCGATGAATTTTCGAAATTCATCGAACATATTCCTCACGATAAAGGCTTCAAAGAGAGTGCCTCCAAAATAGGGCTCGATATCGGCTGCCCGATACACCGCTATTTTTTCTGTAAGGCTTGAGGAAAAAACAGCTGTGCCAAACCCAAATTTCACAAAGTCTGTAAATTCGGCACTGGTTTCCACGAAAGATTCAGCCTCTCTGATACTAAGGCCTTTATCCATCATCATAGTAATACCTGATTGTCTTGCTTTGGGGGTCCTTTCAGGGAGGAAAGGCAGATCATAATTCATCATCAGTGGACTTTTTCAAAATACTCAAAATGTTTTCATTTCTTTTCCCTTCCGGGTATATGCGGAAGAAGATATTCAACCCCCCTTCTCCTAGTTTGCTTGCTTTTTCAAGGAATTGCATGCCGGCGGTATCGTCTTCCAATCTGAAATAGACTGCCGAAAGACTATATACAATATCCTGGGAGGAAAAGTTGTACTGGTAGGCATCTCTCAGGTATACGAGAGCTTCTTTATAATTAGAACTTTTAATCAATAAATTGCTCAACCTGATCCATGCCTCCTGGTCCTCTTTGTCAAGGATCGTGACATGTCTGTAGCATTTAATGGCTTCAGGGAAAATATCAGATTTCTCATAAATTTCCCCGAGAATAAACCAATACTCGGGATTCTCGCGGTCAAATTCTATAGCCTTCATTACATAGTGACTGGCATCGGTCAGTTTTCCAAGGTACATGTTAGATATTCCGACCCCAAACCATCCATCAGCAAATGTATTATCGATTTCAATCGCTTTATGATATATCGCGAGGGCCTGTATATAGTCGCCCATTTCTTCGTAACATTCACCCAGATAACACCAACCCTGCAAATTCTCAGGTTCAGTTTCAAGAAAATCTTCATATACTTTTATGGCCTCTTCAAATTCCTTATCGGCAGCAAATAAATTAGCCTTATTAAAATAGGCGGATGCATAGACCGGGTTTATTGCGATGGCATAATCATAGGCATCAATAGCCTCCTTCTTTTTATTCATTTTGGAATAAACCACTCCCATATTGTACCAGACATTTTCAGAGAAGGGATCGATATCAAGATATTTACTATAGTATTCGAGGCTGGATTTATAGTTATGAAGCCGTTCGTAGTAATAACCAAGATCATAGAGAACAGTAATATTGTCCTCTTCCTGTTCGTACGCGAGGGAAAGGTACTTCACCGCCAGCCGATAATTTTTTGTATTTTCAAAAGCGATAGAAATATTGATCAGCGTTTCCACCAAATCTTCTTCAGTGTTCTCAATGGCAATGTCAAAATGACTTTCAGCTTCCCGAAGTTTTCCCATTTGAGCCAATGCCGTGCCTTTTAAAAGATGAAATTCAGCCTGATCATTCTCAAATGCATCAATTTGGTTCAGAATTTCAAGCGCAAGCACCGGCTTTCCGGATTCAAGATGGACATGAACCAGCTTAATCTTAATCTCGTAGGAATTAGGGTGTTGATAGCCGGCAATGACCACTGCTTCGAAGGCATGTTTGAAATCTCTGCTATCAAGATAATGATCAATAATGTCCTCAAATTCATCCACGTCAAAAAAGGAAGAGGTATTACGAAGGATCATTTCTTCAAATCTCTTCAAAACCTGACGGAACTCATTCCCATCCTGCATTTTTTCAGGTTCTTTATCCATTTGATCTTAAAATTTGATTCAAAAATAGGAATTATTTCAATCTCTTTACCTCTAAAGGGAAAGCAATTTACCGGTCATGGAGATTTTCACTCTGCTTAAACTGCGAGCTTATATTCCTTCTTGCCTTGTTAGCATGGCTTATGGCCACATTTTTAAAATCCGAAACCTCATTAAGCAAACTACTCCTGCCTGTTGATAAGTTTTGAATATTATTCCAACGGTTATTCAGCTGGTCGACCAGCTCATCGAGTGTTTTCATTGCCTTTTGATTGTTGCCCGACTTTTTGATCTCCATACTTAAAGAAATTATTTTATAGTAGAAATCATTGAAAAAAACCAGTTCAATGGCCAGAGGCTTTCCATATTTTGCCACCAGGGCTTTCCATGCAGAAAGAAAGGGATCATAATCGCCGACATTCCACAGGTAATCGGCAGCGGTAGCCAATCTTATCATATTGAAATCGCTCATTGAATTTATATTCAGGATACATTGTGCTTTGATGCTGTCCCTTACATTTTTAGTAATTTGGGTGGTATAGGGGGCAAAAAGAGATGCGTTGGCCATCACTCCCGGGTATAAGGCGTGGTAAGAGGAAACTATGGCCTCTTCAGGTCTTGATATCATTGTATTATCGAAAAGAATCAATGGGGGGTGTTGGTCACGTGTAAAAACCTGATAATCGGCATCATCAATAACAAATGATGATAAAACGGGACCTGACCATAAAAATCCGTTAAACCCCTCTTTTTTAGTGCCAATAACCTGATAATCTGATAAATCCCATTTACTTATGATGTTCTTTGTCCTATTGTCAGAAACGATGGGCAGGAGGTAGACAAGGGAGTTTTTTTCCGCAACTGTTCGTATCGTAGGATCCCAAAAAGCTCCGTAAAGACTGTTATACTTTCGGAGATCCTCCCGGATCCCTGCCCAGGAGCTATTATTAAAAGGCCCATTATTGAGAGCAGCCCAAAAATTTTTCTCTGAAAATAACAGGATATCTGATTCCCGTGTGTTAAGCTGCTCTATTAATTCCTGGAGTTTTTTTCCAGCGGCAGTGGCCGTTTTAATGAAAATCATTGAATCATTTTCCCATTTTCCTTTGGTGAACCTTTCCATACCAGGAAAAGAATAATGCGCAAATGAATACCCGAAAGTTAAAAAGTCCATGGTCCTGCTCAATTCCAAAAGATAAGGTTGAACACTGTCGATCTTTGATTTAAAGGAATAATTATCGGGTTTCCCGCCTTGCGGCTCCATAAAAAATTGGTTCAGGCAGGTGGCTGACAGGAAATCAATTCCTGAAGTTGCCACTTCATTATTGGCAGTATATAATGGCCAGATAACACCCCGTTTCAGGAAATCAGGGTAATCATTTATATTATAATGATGGTATTTCATTCCTTCAGGGTCGCATAACTGGTTGACGAGCCCTAAGGCCCGGAACAGACCCTGATAATCTGAATAACGGATGAAAATAACATTCTCCAGGCTGGGGATCCTGTAAATAGAGCACCCCTGTTCTTTTGTCAGGCTCTCTTCCCCTGTTAGCTGATCCGCATATTGATGATACAAAAATGTATTTCCAATACTGAATATAAGTCTTCCCGATTCAATCTCCTTGTTTGTCAACCACCGTGTAATGGGAATATCTGATTTATTGTAAATACCCTTATTTCTTAGATCAGTAATAAGGTTCCTGCCCAGTCTCAGCACAGCCTCATCTCCGTTAGCGGGCAATAGCAGCAATGGCTTTAAAGTATCGCCCGATTCATTCAGGATAAGTAATGGACAAGGATGATAGTCTTCGGCCTGATGAGGTTCCGGAATAAGCAATTTTGAAGGTGCAAAGGTGGAATCCATGTAAACCTTGGTTTTTTCCAGAAAGCTGAAATTTTTGTCGGTATACCTGAAATCAAGCCGGTCTACCCACATAGTTCCCGTGCCTTTTAATCCGGCAAAAACTTTTACATACCTTGATTCACTTGGTATATATCCCTCAATAAACGGGAAATTTCCTGCCCGGGCAATTAATCTTGCCCATCCGAAATTGTCGATAGTTCTCATGTTTGAAAGAGGAACCCCCTTGAAACAATTATCAATCATATTATCAAATACCGGATGGACCATATGACTTTTCAACATCACCTTGTTTTTGTCGAAAAAATAGAGCCGGATATTCACGGCATCATATAAATTATCAATCAGACGATCGAGGTTTGTTTCTATATTGTTAAGCTTTATATCCAGGGAGAGTTCATAATTACCGGGTATAACTTTAATGTAATCACTTATAATTCCTTCCCCCTGAATATCTGTCTCATCGGCTTTTTTTCGTACAATTTTCACAGCATGGGAACCATTTGAGGCTTCATCAAAAGTGAAATCATGTTCATTTTGAATATTCGTCCAGTACACATTCTCCCCCACCTTTTTCCAGCCGCTTAAATTAAAGGAGGAAGAAATGGTATCGACACGGTAATAGCGGCCCTGTTCAAAGGAGGGGTTTACGAGCAGATTTCCTTTTTGCTGCTCTTTTTCCCTTAAATTCAAAGGAATCCCGGAAGGGTTCATAGAGGACCAGTGAGCAGGGATATTGACAATCGGGGTTTTTGTCTTGCAGCCGCCTGCTGATAAAATGGCCAGAAACAGGATAACAGGGGCAATTCTTCGATTGGGCATAGTTTTAAAGGTAAATGATGGGCCTAATTTAGAAATAAAAAATCTTTAGACCTTAAGTTATTACCATCTATTTTCCTTATTTTTGTATCCTTCAAAAAATGCATATATGTTTGAAAGTTTATCCGACAGGCTGGAAAGATCGTTTAAAATTCTGAAAGGGCAAGGGCAAATTACAGAAATCAACGTTGCCGAGACCTTAAAAGATATTAGACGGGCACTTCTTGATGCTGACGTAAATTACAAGATAGCCAAGGTATTTACTGATAAGGTAAAAGAAAACGCCCTTGGGCAGAATGTCATCAATGCTGTTAACCCGGGACAGATGATGACCAAACTTGTACATAGCGAATTGGTCCGTTTAATGGGGGGGCAAAGCGAAGAGATCAATTTAAAACCTAATCCTGCAGTTATACTCATTGCCGGATTGCAGGGATCCGGTAAAACCACTTTTTCCGGGAAGCTTGCCAAATACCTAAAATCCAAAAAAGGCAGGGACCCACTTCTTGTTGCCTGCGACGTATATCGGCCCGCTGCTATTGAACAATTGAAAATTTTGGGCCAGCAGGTCGATGTTCCGGTATATACAGAACCGGATAGCAAAGATCCTGTAAGCATCGCCAAATCGGCTATAAGGCAGGCGAAAATGAATGCTAACAATGTAGTCATTATTGATACCGCCGGACGTCTCGCTATTGACAGCCAGATGATGAAAGAAATCGCCAATATCAAAAATTCTGTAAACCCTCATGAAATACTTTTCGTGGTAGATGCCATGACTGGACAGGATGCGGTTAATACAGCCAAAGAATTTAACGACAGGCTGGATTTTGATGGCGTGGTACTGACCAAACTTGATGGGGATACCCGTGGCGGGGCAGCCCTGTCCATCCGGTCCGTCGTGGATAAGCCCATAAAATTTGTAGGTACGGGTGAAAAAGCCGATGCACTTGATGTTTTTTACCCGGAAAGGATGGCCGATCGTATCCTTGGGATGGGTGATATTGTGTCCCTCGTGGAAAGGGCTCAGGAACAATATAATACCGAAGAGGCCAGGAAACTACAGAAAAAGATTGCAAAAAACCAATTTAATTTTGATGATTTTCTCTCCCAGATAGCACAGATCAAAAAGATGGGGAACATCAAAGACCTGGCAGGCATGATCCCTGGTGTTGGAAAAGCCATAAAGGATATGGATATCGATGATGATGCTTTTAAAAGTGTGGAAGCGATTATCCATTCCATGACTCCCCTGGAGAGGAACGAACCTACGGTTTTAAACGGTTCAAGAAGGAAACGTATCGCTGAAGGCAGCGGAACCACCATACAGGAAGTTAACCGCCTCATCAAACAATTTGATGATACCCGTAAAATGATGCGAATGATGAGTGGTGGCGGTAAAAACCTGTCCCGCATTATGGGGAATCTTTCGCCCGGCAGATAAAAAACTAAAAGGTCCCCAAAACAGACTCCTGAACTTGAAATACTATTTTTATTATCAAAATATATATAACATTGATAATCATTTAGTTTAATTAAACGACTTAATTATTTACTTACATATGATTTTAATCGACGGAAAAAAAATCGCAGCGGAAATTAAGGCCGAAATCACTCAGGAAGTGGATCAAATGGTAAAAGCAGGGCTCAAGCGACCCCATCTTGCCGCTATCCTCGTAGGGCACGATGGGGGAAGCGAAACATATGTCAGTCATAAAGTAAAAGATTGTGAAGAAGTGGGATTTACCTCAACCCTGATTCGTTTCGAGGAGAATGTTGCGGAAGATGACTTACTAAAAAAAATCCATGAATTGAACAGTGACCCTGATATTGACGGTTTTATTGTTCAACTTCCACTGCCTAAACATATTTCAGAGAACAAAATCATTGAAAGCATTTCCCCGGCAAAGGATGTAGATGGTTTCCATCCGGTTAACCTGGGAAGAATGGTTATTGGCATTCCCTCCTATATTTCAGCTACTCCCGCCGGTATACTGGATCTGATAAGCCGGTATAAGATTGAAACTATGGGCAAACATGTGGTAGTAATTGGTAGAAGCAACATTGTCGGCAAACCGGTAAGTCTCCTTCTGGCACGTAAGGCTACTCCCGGCAACTGCACAGTAACGATATGCCACAGCCGGTCACGGAACATTCCTGAGATTTGCAGGCAGGCCGATATTTTAATTGCTGCAATAGGGCAGCCTGAATTTGTCGTGGCCGATATGGTAAAAGAAGGAGCAGTTGTCATAGACGTAGGGACCACCCGGGTCGCTTCCAATGAAACCAAATCAGGATATAAACTAAAAGGCGATGTAAAGTTTGATGAAGTTTCTCCTAAAACTTCATTCATTACCCCCGTTCCTGGAGGCATCGGGCCTATGACAAGAGTCTCTCTTTTAAAAAACACCCTATTGGCGGCAAAGAAGGAAATTTATTAATTAAACGGCAGGCTTTTTTATCTTAGCTCAAGCCTGTTTGATAAATATGGAGGGAATCCAGGCTCGTTAAAAAGTTTCGACACCTAAGCCTACATCCTCTCCGGCACTTCAATCCCCAATAAATCCATCCCGCTGGAGATTATCTTTCCACATACATCCGACAAAATTAGCCTGAAGTTTTTAATCTCCTCATCCTCAGCTTTCAGAATGGGATGGTCATGATAGAATTGATTGAATTCCCGTGCGAGGTCATAAAGATAATTTGCTATAATCGAGGGATTCAATTCATAAGCTGCGGATTGCACGGTAGAGGGAAAATCATATACGATTTTGACGATCAGGCGTTCCTTATCACTTAATTTCCGGGTCGACACTCCAGGGATGAGTTTAATTGCCTCCAAATCTCCCTCATACTTTCTCAAAACCGACTTGATGCGAGCATAGGTATATTGAATGAATGGCCCGGTGTTCCCGTTAAAATCGATAGATTCTACAGGATTAAAAGTCATATTTTTACGGGGATCTACTTTCAGAATGAAATATTTCAGGGCGGACATTCCAATTTGATGATAAATTGCCTCCCGGTTTTCTTCCGGGATTTCATCTAACTTGCCCAGCTCAAGAGCCATTTCACGAGCAGTATTAACCATTTCAGCTGTAAGATCGTCTGCATCGACCACCTTGCCCTCACGGGACTTCATCTTCCCTTCAGGTAGCTCGACCATCCCATAGGATAAATGGAAAATCAGGTTAGCCCATTCGTATCCAAGTTTCTTTAGGACAATCTTAAGTACCTGAAAATGATAATTTTGCTCGTTACCGACTACATAGATATGCTTATCAATGTTGAATTCTGAAAAGCGCTGATGAGCGGTGCCCAAATCCTGAGTCATATAAACCGAGGTTCCATCGCTGCGAAGCAAGAGCTTATGGTCAAGACCATCAGCACTCAGGTCCACCCATACCGAACCATCCTCTTTTTTATAGAGAATACCGTCGTCAAGACCTTTAATAACCAATTCTTTTCCGAGTTTGTAAGTTTCGGATTCATAGTAAGTTTTATCAAAATGGATGCCCAGGGTTTTGTACGTTTCAGCGAATCCCTCGTAGACCCATCCGTTCATCATTTCCCAAAGCCGGATTACATCAGGATCCCCGGCCTCCCATTTCCTGAGCATGGCGCGCGCATCGGTCAGAAGGCTGTTATTTTCCCCGGCCTCCTCCCTGCTTTTGCCCTCAAGAAGTAAACGATCAATTTCCTTCTTTTGCTCGATATCAAACCGGACATAATAATCACCCACCAGATGGTCTCCCTTTTTACCGGAAGAAGAAGGAGTTTCCCCCCGGCTGTATTTCTCCCAGGCAAGCATGGATTTGCAGATATGAATGCCACGGTCATTAACAAGATTAACCTGGATAACATTTCTACCTGAAGCGGAAATAATCTTTGAAACGGAATGGCCTAAGAGATTGTTTCTAATATGCCCTAAATGCAAAGGTTTGTTGGTATTGGGAGAAGAAAATTCTACCATCACGGATGGTTCCCCCTGAATGGCGGAGATAAAACCGTAAGTCTCCTCCCTAAAGCATGCTTCCAGGGATTCAATCCATATTTCATCGGTGATATTGAGGTTTAAAAAGCCTTTAATTACATTGAAGTCAGCAACAATGCCTACGTTTTTCATTAACCATTCCCCCAGAACTTGTGCGGTAACCTCGGGTGAACTTTTTGAATACTTTGTTAAGGGAAAGGCAATAACCGTAAGGTCACCGTTAAATTCCTTTTTGGTTTTTTGTATTTGAAGGAGAGAATCATCGGGGCTAAAATTCCATATTTGTTCAATGGACGCTTTTAACGCTGTGGATATTTGTTTTTCAATACTGATCATGCTTACTATCGATTGGAAGGGGCAAAGATATACAAAAAAAAGTGCCATCTTATGCAGATGACACTTTAAACTAACTAACCCTAAAACTATCTATGAAAAGATAACCAACTATTTTAATACAAAGTCTGTGCCAGAAAAAGAACTAAAAAATGATCGGTATTACAATTTTACTTTTTTATGGATCATTACAAATCTTTTAAAAGAACAGAGTAGAAATCATAATTAAAACCTAATTTCACATATAAGACGCTTGAGTTTGTATATTTGTTGTGTCGTTCCTTCTTATTTAACATATCTTAACTTTTGGTCCCGTTTAAGCTACATATCGTTTCCTTCAATGTGCCCTACCCTCCTGACTATGGCGGGGTTATCGATGTGTTTCACAAAATCAGGTGGTTAAAAAAAATGGGAGTGGGGATTATTCTTCACACCTTTAGTTATGGACGCCACAGCTCTCCGGAACTTGATGAATTATGCGAAACGGTCTTTTATTATAAAAGGGATAAGAAATGGTACCGGAACATTGGTTTCCTTCCTTTTATAATTACTTCCCGAAAATCCTCATCGCTGATTTCAAGGCTGGAATCAGATTCCTATCCTGTCCTGTTTGAAGGTTTGCACACCAGTTATTACCTGGGGCATGAAAAATTGAAAAATAAATCGCGGTTTCTCCGTGCTCACAACATCGAACACCAATATTATTACCAATTATTTTTGGCAGAGAAAATTTCACAAAAAAAAATCTTCTTTCTGATTGAAAGTATTAAGTTGCGATTTGCTGAGCGTATACTTAAAAAAGCAACCGGAATTTTATCCATTTCGAAAAATGATCATACCTATTATAGAAACAAATATAGCCTTTCTCATTTGATCAACCCCTTTCATTCGAATGATAGTGTATTTACAAATAAAGGAAAAGGTCAGTTTATTCTTTTTCACGGGAACCTTTCCGTGCCTGAAAACCAACTTGCAGTCCATTACCTGGTGAAGAACATTTTCAGTAAAATAAGTATTCCTGTAATTATTGCGGGCAAAAATCCTTCTTCCACACTGGTAAATCTCATTGAAAAGCACAAAAACATTCTTTTAATAGCCTCCCCAGGGACTAAAGAGATGGATATCCTGATCCAGGATGCGCACGCCAATATCCTCTTCACCTTTCAGCAAACAGGAATAAAATTAAAACTTATTGAATCCCTGTACCGCGGGCGGTACTGTATTGTCAATGATCTGATGGTTAAGGGTACCGGACTGGAGGCGGCTTGTATGATTGGTTCAACGGCCGAAGAAATGACAGCCATAATCGAAAAGAGTTGGGAAACAGAATTTACCAGGGAAATGGTTGAAACGCGAAAGGGCCAACTTATGGATTTCGACAACAGGACTAATGCGTTAAAATTAGTGAATATCCTCTCATGTCAAAAATAACAATACCAATAGGAATAATGGGACAGTCTATACTTTTTAAACGTATATGCCTAATGATGAGTAAATGCAATGCAAGGTTGCGTTGATTATTAATTCAGGACAGATTAAGCAAGGATCCTTGATACTCTTACTCCCACGGGTTTCATAAATTATCTCCACTCCTGAACATCAAGGCAAAGATGAACACAATAACCGCTACTGCGGCAAGTATGACCATCATCGACTGGAACATACGGCTAAGAAGATTCTCCATATCGATGATATTCCATATCCCAAGGATAGCGATAATAGAGAAAATAAGTACAAGTCCGGTAAGAAAGTAGGCAATCATTTTTTTGATTGAGTTCATAGGTTCCTATTTTTAGTTAAATAACAGTTCAGCTCGTAAAGGTTTTCAAAAAGCAAATTTTCATTTTCATTTTTTACTTTCCAAATGATTTGATCATTATTTTCAAGTATTTCCAAATGGGGAATCTTTCCATCCTCCTCTTTGCATACCTGATATCCTACACGCCTCATCGCCTTTTTTGTCCAATTAATAATGAGATTTTTTGCCCTGGTTGGTTTTAGGTAAATCAACTTATTGTGGCTAATCACCGATTCAAATTCTCCTGAACTTTTTTCAAAACCTATATGCAGAGAATTAAAAATCTTCTCGATCGTCCCGTTTATTATTAAGTCTTCAGGGGCTCCTTCCAGGATACTATCATTATCAATAAGCCATATCTTGTCTGCATACTGAAGCGAAAGGTGAAGGTCGTGCGTACTAAACAGAACTGTTTTTCCAAGGGCACAAAGCTTTTTTAACAGATTGGTGATTTCATATTTATTTGGAATGTCGAGATATGCGGATGGTTCATCGAGGAGGATGAATTCCGTATCCTGGGCGAGGGTACGCGCGATCATTGCCCGTTGTTTTTCCCCATCGCTAATTTCCGAAAGTTTTTTATCCTGCATGGCAGACAAGCCGACCCATTCCAGGGCATCCCGCACTGCCTTTTTATCTTCGGGGCCCATCTTTCCAATCCAGTTGGTATAAGGAAAGCGGCCTACTTCAACCAATTCCCTGATATTCATTTGTTCAGCATGAAAATGGCCGGTTGATACAAATCCGAAAAAACGGGCGAATTCGGTCCGGTCAAATTCCTCAAGGTTTTTCTTCCCGTAAAAAATCTCCCCCCCCATCAGAGATTGAAGTTTCATCAGTGTTTTTAACAGGGTGGTTTTCCCCGATCCGTTTTTCCCAATGAGGCAAACAAGCTCTCCCTGTCGGATTCCGAGGTTAAGATTTTTTAAGAGGATTTTCTCACTTCCTGCCAAACGATAGCCAATGTCGGCATTATGCATCTTTAGAATTGAATCTGTCATGGCAAGTCAGGAATAAATACGTTTTCGTTTCAAAACGATCCAGATTACCACTGGTATCCCAATAAGAGAGGTCACGGCATTCAATGGAAGGATCATCTCCGAGCCTGGCAATTGACTAACTATATCGCTCAAAAGCATTATAGAAGCACCGAGCAATACTGTAAAAGTCAACAATGTCGAAAATCGGGAAGTCCCTGAGATCATACGGGCGACATGAGGTACAGCTATACCGATAAAGCCTATCGGGCCACAAAAAGCAGTAATCGTACCGGTTAGAAAACTGGTTCCACTAAAGACCAGTATCCGGTAGAGGTTAATATTGACTCCGATCGTTTTCGCGTAGCTTTCCCCCATCATTACTGCATTGGAAGGTTTTATGATGAGGATCGAAAAAAGAATGCCCGGAATAAAGCCGATAAATAAATAGGGAATTTGTTCCTGACCTACATTGCTCAGGGAGCCCATTGTCCAGATTACAAAAGCCTTTAAGGCCGACTCATTGCTGAAATATTGCAGGATACTGATTATGGCAGAAATGCCGCTTCCCAGCATCATTCCAAGGATCAGGATGGTCATGATATCTTTGATCCTGAAAGATACAGAAAGGACCAACGCGAGTACCAGGCCTGAACCGATCCATGCTGCAGCGATCAATAACCATGCCCCCCCGGAACCAAAGATTGAATACCCAAACAGACCGGAAAATCCCATAACAACCAGCGCAACGCCAAGCCCAGCTCCTGAACTGATCCCCAAAACATACGGACCTGCAAGTGGGTTCCTGAAAACCGTCTGCATTTGTAATCCGCTAACAGAAAGGGCAATCCCGGCAATGAAGGCTGTAATTACCCTTGGTAACCGAAACAAATGAACAGCAAGCCAGGCTGCGCTTTGATCATTATCCTGAAATATAAGCCCAATTGACCTGAATGGCGAAATTTTCGCAGAGCCGATGCTTAAATCAATCAGGGCCAGGATGAATAGCAGGAGGAGCAAAAATGGCAGAAGTACAGCATTTCGGTTTTTGATCACCATTTTAATTAAAGGTTTTAATGCAAAGGAACCCAAGTCGGAAGAGCTGAATAACAATTACTTGTGAAAATCTATTTCATCAAATACTGTGATCATCTCCATAATTTTCTTTCTTATTTCATTCAATTTGGCTTTGGTTTCCCCTGAATCAAGTTTCCTTGTCTCGTTTACACCCGCTATTAATTCATTTCTTCTCGAAACAATATCTTCCAACATGGTGTTAAACTTCTCTTCCTCCATTTCAGGATGAAACGCTTTATAGCTTAGCGCCTCATCAAGAAGTTCATAAGCAACGTAATTGATCTCTTTTTTTAAGGTTCGGATATTTGCCATAGGGTTACTAGTTTAGTGATAATTTAATTTTCTGTAATATACGAATTCATTCACTTCTGCCAGATCAGGATGAAATATTTTTATTAAATCCCGGAGGATCAATTCGGGATGCACCACTCCTGATTCCCAGAAATCGTTGCCGCCAAATTCGTTCAGGCGGGCATTGTTATTATATACTTCACCGGATAAATAGGCCGGCAATAGCGTAAAGCGTTTATCTATTTCTTCAATTTCCTTAAGACTCCGTGCCGAACCTGCATTAATCCATATATCGCCGGATAGTGCCCGGGAAAAGGCAGATTCCAAATCCAGCGGTATGAATTCCGTTCCCTCATTTTCATCCCAGAGATACTTTCCCCCGGCATCCCTAATATATTGAGCGGTGATGGAATTGCCAGCAGACATATACCAAATATCTTTCCAGGGAAGGCCCATCAGAACACGCGGCTTTATTGCCCGATTCCTGACCTTGGCGGCCAATCGTTCGTACTCATTTTTACTGTAATTGAGCAGGGAATCAGCTTTATCGGCGGACCCGTAAAGACTTGCAATTACCTTAATCCACTCCATCTTCCTTAACGGATCATTTTCCAGGTACTCAGCGATAATCAGGCTTTTTATCCCCGATTCCATAAGCCTTTGTGCTATTCCCGAAATGGAGGATCCAAGTCCATAAAGCAGTACTACATCCGGATCCATCTCAAGTATTTTTTCATAGGCTATTGCCGGAGCAAAGCCAATATCGAATACCTTTCCCTCAGAGATGCCTTTGCGTACTATTGGATTGTATATAAAATCTTTACCGGATACCCCGATAATTGACTTTTCCTTTCCCAAAGCCGCGATATAGCCTATATGTGTCGTGGAGAGCACAATAATCTTCTTTACAGGGCGGATTATTTGAACTACGTTTGAAAGTGAATCAGAGAGGTTAAAGTCCGCATCCCTGACAATATATTTAAACGCTTCTCCTTCCGCGTTTTGCCATGGGTTGTATATCGTAATCAAACTAAAACCCTCGTGATTTTCAATGTTGAAATGGGTTGAAGTGGCATTTTTAGATTTTTTTTTAACCGGAAGGTCACCGGAGCATCCCCAGAACAATGAAATCGTAATAAGTCCGATAAAAGATCTCATTTAACAATAATGAATTTTTTGCGAGCAAGCAGTTCGCCAAAATTTAGTTCTATGATATAAAGTCCTGCTGAAAATGCACTTAGATCAAATCTTGCAAATCTTGTACTTTCAGGAAGGTAATCCCCCACTATTTTCCCTTCCGGGGTATAAATTTTGATACGGCAATCCATCAGGTCTAATGTATCTGTTTCGATTGTAAACTGACCTGTATTGGGGTTAGGGAAAAGACTGAAGAGTTCAATTTCACCCTCTTCCGGATCAGGGTTGAATGGGTCGAAACCTTTTAAAAAAGGAATCTGACTCTCCATGGGATCTAGCCAGTGTTTTATCTGCCTTACTGAATCGGAATAGTAATCCCAGCCAAACCATAGCTTTGAAAAATAATCATTTACGGGTTGGGTGCAATTGGCATCCCCTCCCGTTAAATTTCCAATAACAAAACCTTCATTATCAAACAGAGGGGCACCTGATGATCCACCTTCCGTGGTTCCGATGTCCCACCGGGCTACTCTCCAAAAGGCTGAAGGAAAAATCTGAGGGTAAAGCCAGGAGGGGGCTCCGGAAACAGGATATGTAATAAGCAATGGATCATTCTCCCAGGAGATTTTTTTCACGTCACCTTCAGGGTGATGGATAGTAACAGCACTGGGAGGCCTTGAGGTGTTCAGGTTCCATCCGGCATAAAAGGGGTTATAGGCCCAGGGTATCGAATCTGACAGCTCTAACATGGCAAAATCAATACTGTCATTGGAGGAGAGTAAGCGGGCTGAAGAAATGCTCCTATTTACCTTTCCATCAACGCCATTACATTCGGGGGATTCATATCCAAAATAAAAGACAGAGCTCTCCGATTCAGTACTGTTTCCGATGCAATGGGCTGCAGTTAGGATAATTGGCTTCGAATCATTTCGGGTATTGTTCATTAAAGTGCCTGTACAAAATTCATTGGAGGCCATGATCAGGATTCTGCAAACTGCCCTTTTGTTTGTTTGCCAGGGTTCACTGATCTGACAATTAATGTCGGTATTACAGGATCCTGATAAACCGAACCGGCCATCTTTCTTTCCAAAAATATCTCGAAATGCCTGAGAAACGGAAGCTATTTGAAGTTCCCCGTAAGAGGCCCCCTTCTCCACCTGGAGTTCAACAATTAATCTTTCTCCCGGTATAAAACCCGTTGGAAAAACCCCTGAGATTTTATTGTTCAATTCATTGAAACCGCCAAGAATTTGCTCCGCTGAAGGGTCATAAATAAAAAGGATCGCCTTGTTTGTGAGCCTGAACTTTTCAAAAAAAACACTTTGTCCGTAAGCACCCGAAGAAAAGATTTCAATCCTCCATACATCAGTATTCCCATAACTTTGCCATTTTCCTGAATTTTGCGGACTTATATCCACTGGTATTGGCCTTGCAAAACGAAAGGGTTTCAACCCCGGCATTTGGCTCTCCTCTTCTTCGGACCTTTTAAGTAATTGAAGGGCATTCATCGGAGGCAATATGTGGCAGGGCGGTTTTATGCTTTCCTTTTTGAAAGGAAATGGCTTCCCCCCTCTTGATATCTGACCATGGACAATCGCCGGAAAAAGAAAAAAGCACCCAAACAAAAAATAATTTAACTTCTGTAGCGACATGGCGTTAGAATCAAACCTGCAATTTAAGAATTTTGAAGACTAATCATTCAATTCGCCTATAATATTGTCAATGCAAACATAAGAGGGGGTATTTATACCATAGTCACCGACATCTGATGACTCAAAGGAGAAGACAAGATAATTAATAAATCCCGCCTGTGAAAGATCAACAGCCGTCCAGGTATTTCCGATCCAGTCGGGAATGTTGTTATCATTCCGGTAATCGGCAAGGGTTATTTTGCCAGTCATTACAACTTTTTTCTCATGGTCCAATGCCTGGAGGTTCAAATCAAAGTAATCCTCTCGGTTACCATCCATACCGCCAAAAGGAAGGGTAAAGTCATCACCTTCAAGGATGTTATAATAGGTATAGGTACTATTGCAGAAAGAGATACTCGTGATCTTTTCCGGAACTATAAAATGGATCGTGTCTGAACTGTAGGAATACAATACGGCATATTGGGATGAATTTAGAGCTCCCCCAGACGCAATGGCACTATATTGACCAGTGACACCGCGCGTGGTGGTATCGGTTTGGCCTGAATAGGCAAATCCGCTCCAGAATTCATATTGTGAATTGTAATCATTGGGGAAATAAGCGTTTCCAATAGAAAAACCACCGGAACCATCCGATCCGTTCCAGAAACCTTCGGCATTTAAAGGGAGGTTCTCAAAAGTTATTTTATCTGTTTTGATATGCTCCTTTTCACAGGAATAAAAAAGAATGAGCGTTGCGGCCAGAGCTGGCATTAAAATACTTTTTTTTGACATTTTGATAAGGATTAAGAGTTACACATTCATTGATAAATTATCAATCAACAACTCTCAGGCGGATACTTTGGAAAAGGATGTACCGTTGCTTTTAAACCCGAAAGCTAAGAGATATTGACCTTTTGCTCCGGCAGGTCTTCTGGCTCGCTTCATTTTAACCTGCCTTCCCATCCTGAATGAACAGTGGCCGGATTTGGTAAAAATTATCCCTCAGTGAATATCCATGAGAGATGGAAGCATACAGCAGCGGGTACTGCCCGGGTTTTTCACCCGGTTCCCTCTTGGTTCCTTGAATGTTTGAATTTTCAGGAAAACCGAAGCAGGACAAATGTAGGAAAAAAATTTATTACAATACGAAATGCTTCGCTTTTTCCCAAACCATATAGAAACGGGATGAATTAATCAATGATTAATGATTGTTTTTTGGATAAATGGGATAATTTTGCATTTAATCCTATCTGTTTTTTTGATCGGATTATCAATAAACTCCGCATTTCCAATGGAACCTCAGGAAGCCAAATTGAAAATTGATCTTCTCCGGCAGGAACTCGACAGGCACAATTATCGTTATTACGTACTTGCCGAGCCTGCTATTTCTGATTATGAATATGACACCCAGATGAAGGAGCTTCAGAGGCTGGAAAGTGATTTTCCCCAATTTGAAGACGAAAATTCTCCCAGTAAGAGAGTTGGAAGTGATCTTAATCTTGAATTTACCCAAAAAAGGCATCTTTATCCGATGTTATCCCTCGGAAATACTTATAATATTGAGGAATTGGTCGAATTTGATACCAGGGTACGGAAAGTGACCGGAGATGATTTTGAGTATGTTTGTGAATTAAAATATGACGGAGTAGCGATCAGTCTGACCTATCTCAATGGAGGTCTTGAAAGGGCAGTGACCAGGGGAGATGGCGAATTGGGGGATGATGTAACACGAAATGTAAGGACTATCAGGAGCATTCCTCTTAAGCTACATGGTACGGGATACCCGTCAGAGTTTGAAATCCGTGGGGAAATATACCTTCCCAGGGAAGGATTTGAAAAAATGAACAGGGAACGTGAAGAAGCTGGAGAGGCTTTATACCTCAATCCAAGGAATACGGCAGCAGGAACATTAAAACTCCAGAATTCCTCTCTGGTTGCTAAGAGGCCACTCGATTGTTTTCTGTATTATATGCCCGGGAAAGGACTCCCTTCTGCTTTTCATTATGATAATCTGATGAGAGCAAGGGATTGGGGCTTCCGGATACCCAAAGAGTATATCAGGAAAGCCGGAAGCATCAAAGAGGTTAAGGAATACATCGATTATTGGGACAGGAACAGGAATAGCCTGGCTTTCGATATTGATGGCATTGTGCTTAAAGTCAATTCTTTGGAGCAACAGGAAAAGCTTGGGTTTACGGCTAAGACCCCCCGTTGGGCCATTTCCTATAAATTCAAAACGGAGCGGGCTCTTACAAAACTATTAAGCATTGATTTTCAGGTTGGCAGGACCGGTGCCGTTACTCCGGTGGCCAATCTGGAACCGGTCCATCTTGGGGGTACGGTTGTCAAAAGGGCCTCCCTTCATAATGAGGATCAGATAAAGCTGCTCGATGTTCGTGTACACGATACGGTGTATGTGGAAAAAGGAGGAGAAATTATCCCGAAAATCGTGGGAGTGGACATGAGTCAACGTATCGAACCTGCCAGCCCTTTTGAATTTATCCCTAATTGTCCGGAATGCCATACCCCTTTAATCAAGCAACCAGGAGAGGCTGCCCATTACTGCCCCAATATTTATCATTGCCCTCCGCAGATTAAAAACAGGCTCCTGCATTTTACCAGCCGGCGCGCAATGGACATTAATATGGCAGAAGCCACCATTGGTCAGCTTTATGAAAAGGGCTTTATAAATGATATCAGTGATTTATATCGTCTAACGAAGGAGAAAATGCTTCAACTGGATGGCTTTAAACACAAATCCGCCTCAAATGTCATAGAAAGCATAGAGGAATCAAAATTGGTGCCTTTTCCCAGGGTGCTATATGCCCTCGGAATACGTTTTGTCGGAGAGACAGTAGCACGAAAACTTGCCGGCCATTTTAAGTCAATCGGTGAACTTTCCCTTGCGGATACGGAAGAATTGACCAATGTGGAAGAGATCGGTGAAAGGATTGCCTGGAGCATCCGGGAATTTTTTGAAGTGGAAGATAACAGGCGAATAGTTTCTGATTTGCAACAGGCCGGAGTGCAATTGGAAATATCACATAATACCGGGAGGGAAAATATCCTCAAAAAACTGGAAGGCAAAAGTTTCGTGGTGTCAGGAACTTTCAGTATATCAAGGGATGAACTTAAGAGCTTAATTGAAAACAACGGAGGCAGGAATGTTTCCTCTGTCTCTTCAAACACTGACTTTCTACTTTCCGGTGAAAATATGGGCCCTGCCAAACGTGAAAAAGCACTGGCACTGGAAATAAAAATAATTACCGAAGAGGATTTTTATCAAATGATAAAATGAAGCCGATGGATGCATGTTCCAAACATAAAAATTATTAATATTGCAGGGTGGCAGCATTTGAAAAAATTAGAATTTCCATTGGGTCCAGGATCCTGGAAAAAAAGAGGAAGAAACTCAACAGACGAAAGACCGTACAGAACTTTCATTCTGCAAAGAATACTGCCATTATCTTTGATGCCACTGATCCGGAAAGTTTCCGACAGATCAAAGAGTTCAGGAAATTCCTGGAAAGTTCCGGAATAAAAACGGAATTACTGGGCTATGTGAATGGAGAGGAAATACCGAATGATCTTCTCCTGTGGGACAATTGTCAGATTTTGAGCAGAAAGGATCTCGACCTCTTTCGGAAACCCAGGGAAGAAAAGACAGGAAGTTTCATCTCCCGTGATTTTGACATACTTTTTGACCTGAGCAGTAATGATCCCTTTCCCGTGGAATATATTGTAAAGCTTTCAAACGCGAAATTTAAAACAGGACGTTTTAGGGAGGCCCCAAATGATTATGATTTAATGATCAATACAGGATCCAACAAGGAGGTAAATTTCCTGATTGAACAAATGAAGAAATACATAAACATGTTGAATAACCCAATTCCGGGCTATTAGTCCCCGCAGGATGAAACAATCAAAACATTTATAATAGTTCTATAACAGTTTTTAGTCCCTTAATAAAAAGTCCAAATTTTATGTTACAAAAGAGCTTTTCAGGTACAGGAGTAGCCCTTACCACTCCATTTAAAACGGATGGGAGTATTGATTTCGATTCGCTGAGAAAGTTGGTCCATCACGTTACCGCGAATGGGGTGGATTATCTTGTTGTCCTGGGGACCACTGGAGAAACTCCGGTGTTAAGCAATTCTGAGAAGAAGACTATTGTCGAATTCATCCGTGAAATTAACGAGGGAAAACTACCCCTGATACTGGGCATCGGGGGCAATTCAACCGATACGGTTGTCGAAACTTTAAAAAATACTGATTTTAAAGGTATTACGGCCGTGTTGTCCGTTTCTCCCTATTACAACAAGCCCAACCAGACTGGGATATACCAGCACTATAAGCTGATTGCTGAAAATTCACCCTTGCCGGTTATATTATACAATGTTCCCGGGCGTACGGGCAGCAACATAAGCGCCGAGACCTGTATTAAGCTTGCCAATGATTTTAAAGGAAAGATCGTGGCCATAAAAGAGGCATCCGGTAATCTTGCCCAGGTGATGGACATTATAAAAAACAAGCCCAAGGATTTTAGGGTAATATCCGGGGATGATGCCCTCGCCATTCCTATCCTCAGCCTTGGGGGAGATGGCGTAATTTCTGTAGTTGCAAACGCTTTTCCTGCCCTGTTTTCCCAGATGGTAAACTATTGCCTTGCCAACGATCCGGAACAGGCACGTAAGATTCACTATAAACTGCTGCTGGCATTCGATTATAGTTTTGCTGAAGGCAATCCCGCCGGTGTCAAAGCCTTTCTGAGCATGATGGGAATCGTGGAGAATAGTTTACGGCTTCCCTTAACTCCTGTGAGTGATCTCCTTTACGGAAAAATGAAGGACTACTTATCGAATTTGTAGCAACAAAAGTCCGGGGTATTTGTTAAACTGTTAATTCACAAATACGATAAGTTATGAAAATGACAAGAATTAATCGCAGGCGTTTTATCAGGGATTCTGCTTCATTATTTGCCCTGATGAATATGCCCCTGGCTTTTTCATCATCCAAACCTGATAAATGGGGAGATGTTCTGCCTAAAAGGATCCTGGGAAAAACCGGTCTTGAGGTCACCATATTTGCCGTTGGAGGGTCTCCTGCCGCACCGGATTTATCTGTCTATCCACAAGTATTGGAAACAGCATTCAATGGGGGTTGTCGTTTTTTTGATACCGCACGGGCCTACCTGGGGGGCAAAAGTGAAGAGGTATATGGAAATACACTTGCCCCTCACAGAAATGAGATTGTTTTTCTGACCAAAACAGGAGCCAGAGATGCAGAATCGGTAAGAAAAGATTTGGAATTATCCCTTAAATCTTTAAAAACTGATTACATCGATGTATATCTCATGCACGCTATCCGCAGCGAAAGCGATGTGGAGAATCGTCTGTCCGGAGGTGTCTACGACCAGATGTTAAAGGCAAAACAAGAAGGACTTATCCGTCATATTGGTTTTAGCGGCCATTCAGATCCATTTGCCCATAACTACATGATTGGGAAAAATCTTCCTGAACTGGAAGTGGTTCTCTTACCTGTAAATGTAGCCGATCCTCTGAATAATAGCTTCATTTTAAATACTATCCCGAAAGCAATAGATAATAATATGGGAATCATTGGAATGAAAACTTTTGCGGACGGAGGTTTACTGGGACATCCCATCACCTGGGGCCAAGGAAGGGGGCAGGAAAGAGACCGGATTATCCCCGAACTATTCAGCCTCGAGGAGGCACAACACTTTAGCCTCTCTTTGCCTGTGGCTTCCACGACAATCGGTTTTCATGAGGTGAGTGAAGTGGAGCAAATCCTGACCAATGCCCGCCGCTTTAATGGAATGGATGAGAGTGAAAGAAAGAGGTTAACCGGGAAAATCCGGGAATTAGCTGTGGATTTCACGATAGAGCATTATAAAGCATAACTTCTGCTGAGAAACCGGTTACAGGCTCTCCGGGCACTGCTGCCAGAGCGGTTGGTTACGAAGAGTCATATAGTTTCTGGCACTGACCTTTACCCTCAGCCAGCTGCTCCATGGCAATTTTTATATTTTTTTCCACTTCCACAGGGGCATGGATCATTTCTTCCCACTTTCTTTTCCACTCTTACCGGTTGGACTTTTTTGCGTCCAGGTCCGCCAGAGGGATCATTATATTCAGGGCTTTCCCTCTTATTGGCCTCAAATTTACTTAGATCAAGACGCTTAGGGGCCTGGGCACGCTGAACGGTTCCTGGATCGTTCATGGGAATATGGCCTTTCATCAGGGTTGCAACGACTTCGCGGTTTACTTTGTCGATTATTTGCTGGAACAGCTCGAACGATTCAAACTTATAGATCAGCAGGGGATCCTTTTGCTCATAGGTTGCATTTTGCACACTTTGTTTCAGGTCATCTAGTTCTCTTAGATGTTCTTTCCAATTATCGTCAATCGTTGCCAGGACGATTGTTTTTTCATAGGACCGGACCAGTTCCTGGGCTTGTGTTTCATAAGCTTTCCTGAGATTTGTCAGTACCCTGAATATCCTTGTACCATCGGAAACCGGGACTACGATATTCTCATAAATAGCAGACTGCTTTTCAAAGACATCGGTAATAACGGGCAATGCCTGACTGGCAATAGTTTCTTCCTTTCTTTTATAGGTTTTAAGAATAAGGTCATGCAATTTTTCCTCTATTTCTTCGGCCTGAACTTTTATAAAATCCTCTTCTTTAACCGGGCTTTCAATCGAAAGGGATCGGATGAGCTCAAACCGGAAGTTCTCATAATCCCCTATACTATGATACTGATCTATGAGACTTTCCACTACATCGTACATCATATTGGCAATGTCGACACTTAACCGTTCCCCGTAGAGAGCATGTCTTCTTCTCTTGTATATCACCTCCCTTTGGGAGTTCATGACATCGTCATATTCCAGCAATCGTTTCCTTATTCCAAAGTTATTCTCTTCGACTTTCTTTTGAGCCCTTTCGATGGACTTGGAAATCATGGAATGCTGGATAACTTCCCCCTCCTTTAATCCCAGACGGTCCATCATGCCTGAAATCCTTTCGGAACCAAACAGTCGCATCAGGTCATCCTCCAGGGAAACATAGAATTGTGAAGATCCCGGGTCTCCCTGCCTTCCCGAACGGCCCCTTAACTGACGGTCAACGCGTCTGGATTCGTGTCTTTCGGTGCCAATGATGGCCAAACCCCCGGCCTTTTTTACCTCCGGTGATAATTTGATATCCGTTCCCCTACCAGCCATATTGGTCGCAATCGTTACGGTCCCCTTCTTTCCGGCTTCAGCAACAATGTCGGCTTCTCTCTGGTGTAGTTTGGCATTCAGTACGTTATGCGGTATATGGCTAATTTTCAGCATCCTGGAAAGCAATTCTGAAATTTCGACTGAAGTGGTGCCTACAAGTACGGGCCTCCCCTTCTCCACGAGATCGACAATCTCCTCAATCACAGCATTGTACTTTTCCCTTTTGGTTTTGAACACAAGGTCTTCCCGATCATCACGGACAATCTGACGGTTAGTCGGGATCACGACCACATCCAGCTTGTAGATATCCCATAGTTCGCCGGCTTCTGTTTCGGCGGTACCTGTCATACCAGCCAATTTATGGTACATCCTGAAATAATTCTGAAGGGTAATGGTGGCGAATGTTTGCGTAGCGGCTTCAACTTTCACATTTTCCTTGGCCTCAATAGCCTGGTGCAATCCGTCACTGTACCGCCGTCCTTCCATTATACGTCCGGTTTGCTCATCAACAATCTTGACCTTATTATCGATAACCACATATTCAACATCCAGTTCAAAAAGCGCGTAGGCTTTTAGTAACTGGTTAATGGTATGGACACGTTCCGACTTAACGGCATAGTCCTGGAGGAGGGCATCTTTTTTCCTTATCCTTTCATTTTCGTCATTCACGGTTTTCTCGAGCTCAGCTATTTCACTTCCAATATCTGGAAGAATGAAAAATTCCGGTTCACTCGGTGAACTGATCAGATCAATTCCTTTATCGGTAAGTTCAATTGAATTTTGTTTTTCATCGATTACAAAAAAGAGTTCATCCGTAACTACATGCATATTTTTAGAATTTTCCTGCATGTAAAAATTTTCGGTCTTCAACAGAAGGGACTTGTTTCCTTCTTCACTTAGGAATTTTATTATCGCTTTGCTTTTTGGCAAACCTTTATGTGCCTGAAGCAGATGAAAGCCCCCTTTTTCCGTATTACCCTCACTGAGGAATTTTTTGGCATCGGCAAGGGCCTGATTGACAAAATGTTTTTGAGCTTCAACGATGGTTTCCACTCTGGGCTTAAGCTGAAGAAATTCCTGATTTTCTCCCTTGGCGACTGGGCCGGAGATAATCAAAGGGGTACGGGCATCATCGATAAGCACAGAATCTACTTCATCGACGATGGAATAATTATGTTTTCTCTGAACAAGATCCTGAGGGCTAAGTGCCATATTGTCCCTTAAATAGTCGAATCCAAATTCATTATTGGTGCCATAGGTGATGTCAGCATTATAGGCCTTTCGACGGTCTTCAGAATTGGGCTGATGTTTATCAATGCAATCCACTGTAAGCCCATGAAACTGGAATATCGGCCCCATCCATTCAGCATCTCTTTTTGCGAGGTAGTCGTTTACAGTAACCAGGTGCACCCCTTTGCCAGTCAGTGCATTGAGAAAGACGGGCAGAGTGGCAACCAGTGTTTTTCCTTCGCCGGTGGCCATTTCTGCAATTTTTCCCTGGTGGAGGGCGACCCCTCCAATAAGCTGGACATCGTAATGCACCATGTCCCAAACTATTTCATTCCCACCTGCGATCCAATGGTTCTGCCAAATGGCCTTGTCCCCCTGGATTATAATATGTTCAGCATTAGCGGCCAGGTCGCGGTCAAAGTCTAAAGCGGTAACTTCCAGTGATTCAAACTCTTTAAAACGACGGGCTGTATCTTTAACGATCGCAAATACCTCAGGGAGCACTTCGTTCAGGACTGTTTCATACTTATCTTCTATCTCCTTCTCAATTTTATCCAGGCGATCGTAAATTTTTTCCTTTATCTCCAATTTCGAGAGAATAGTCTTCCGCTTTCAGTTTAAGCTCCTGCATCTCTCCTTCAAGATCGCTAACATACGACCTTACCTGGCTTTTCAAAGCAGATGAGCGTTCCCTTAACCCATCATTGGAAAGTTCCTTAATTGAAGGATATACCGCCAACACTTTGTCTACATAAGGCTGGGTTTCCTTTAGGTCCCTATCTGATTTACTTCCCAGAAAACTCCCGAGAACTTTCTCTAAAATACCCATGATCTGATTTCATTTTATTTTCAAAAAAACAAAATTACAGTTTTTAATCAACTTTTTCCGTTCTTTAATCATTTAATCGGCAATGAGAAAGTTTTTCTTCTGCCTGGAACTTCATATGTATTGTTAAACCAACCTGACAACACTCAATCTCCCCTGTTTACGAAGATTTTTTCTGTAAAGACCCTGAATATGGTCAAGGTTTAGACCAAAAAGAGGAAAATTTGACTAATTTTGCATCTAAACCAGCATTGCTTAAATGGAAAGGATTTTTATGAAAAGGTTTTATTTACCTCTTGCATTGGGTTTGATAAGCACTCTTGGATTTTCCCAAAAACCTGGTAAGGCACCCATTAATCCAGATTTTATCCAACATGTATTAGAAAAGAGGGAAAACAAGAAGAGTTCGGGTGAACATGGAACAGGTTACATCCCCTCGCCTCTGTATATTCATTTTAACCAACAATCTGTCAGGGACGAGCGTAAAAAGTCGACCTCTTCTCTGCCTGAAAAATATGATCTGAGGGTTTTGGAATTGGTGACCCCTGTAAAAGATCAGGGGGCTGCCGGGGCCTGCCTCTCCTTCTCCACCATGGGAGCTATAGAGTCCCGGTGGTTAAAGCTGGGGTATGGTGAATATGACCTTTCAGAACAGAACCTGGCAACCTGTCACGGCTATGAATTGGGGATCAATGATGGAGGAACCTTTGCCATGGCTACTGCCTATCTGACAAGGCTTTCAGGGCCGGTGACAGAAGCGAGCCACCCCTATCTTCCTATAGCTTCCGCTCAATGCAAGGAAGAGGGACTGGTTAAGACCGCTTATGTACCATCGGTCGTCTGGTTACCGCGGGATATAAATGTGATTAAAAAAGCAGTAATGGATTACGGTGCTGTTTCCGCTGCCATTTATACCGGGGGGAATGGTATCGGTGATTACTATAATTTCCGGGATTATACCTTCTACTATAACGGGACCACTTCCGCGGACCATGCGGTATTGATCGCAGGATGGGACGATAATAAAACAATAATGGGAGGTCCTTTAACACCAAAAGGAGAGAAAGGTGCCTGGATCGTGAAAAACAGCTGGGGAACAAGATGGGGCAATAAAGGATATTTTTATGTCTCCTATAAAGATACCCGTTTTCTTTCTTCCGTAGCCATATTTCCGGAAAGAACGGAATTGGAGGACCTTAACGAGATATTCATGTACGATCAGCTTGGGGCGACCTCTTCCTATGGATACAGGGAAGAAACAGCCTATGGACTGACCCGCTTCGAAACCACTTCCCCTGTTTTTATAAGAAAAGTCGGTACTTTTGTCAATTCATCAGGATCCATCATTGATATTGAAATTTATGATGATTTTGTCGATGGGGAACTCCTGAACCTTATTGCCTCTTCAAAGAACAACCTTTCCAAATTTCCCGGATACTTCACTTTCGATATTCCGGCAATTGTTAACGGTGACTATTATGTCAAAATTAAATATACCACTCCCGATTACATTTACCCCATTCCTGTTGAAACAAAAATATCCTATGCCGGTGAAGACTATGCATTGCCTGAAATCCAGCCTTCCGGTACCAACTGGATTAGCAGGAACGGGGAAAAATGGGAAGCCCTGGGAAGCGATATAACAGATAATGAGGCTGACCTTTGCATCCGGGTGTATGCTGATGACAACATTGACCTTAATCCATTTTTTACATCAGATAAACCGGTTGTCTGTGCCGGATCCGACATTACATTTACAGATGCTTCCAATGGAGATATAGTTTCGCGGTTGTGGAATTTTGGAGAAGGGGCTATCCCTGCAACAGCCACTGGAGCAGGCCCTCATTTTGTTACCTATTCGACTCCCGGGATGAAGGATATAAGCCTGACCATTACTGGTTCAGGGAACTCAAAGAAGCTGGAGAAAAAAGGTTATATCGAGGTCGTGAATGATCTCGACATATTTCTCCCTTACTCGGAAAAATTAGTGGTCAACGGTAAGCCCATAACAATAACTGCATTTGGTGCTGAAGATTATGTATGGAATCCCTCTGAGGGTCTTAGTACCTCGACTGGGAACACGGTAATTGCATCCCCTGCAGACACCACGACCTATACGGTAACCGGAACGATGGGCAGTTGCACCGGAAGTGCATCCATTACACTCAATGTAGTTGAAAACCCCTCAAATGACGATGTTGCTGAGGCTTTGGAATTAACTAAAACAGGGTATATTGGAAAATTTTCAAATATTTATGCCACTGTTGAAGCCGGAGAACCCTCCCCGCCTGAAGGGGATTGCAGCACAGATATGGAATGGTGTGTCGAGGGAGGAGTTCAAAACTCCGTTTGGTTTACCTTCGTTGCCAGGGAAAGTGGGGTAGCAAGCATCGATACCCGCGGGATGGACAATCAGATTGCCATTTATAAAGCCGCTAATCCCGACAGTATCTTTACTAAATCTGCAGAGTTGGTCGCTGCTTTTGATGATTATTATCCGGAAGAAAAATTTTTCGCAGCAGCCATTGAGGTAGTGAATGTAGAACCAGGCGAAAGGTATTATATCCAGATAGACGGAAGTGCCGGAGGGGATGAAGGTGAGTTTTTGCTTTACTTTTATAATCAGGCCCTGGGAATCGATGATACCCCATTTGAAGAGGATTTATCACTTCTGCATATTTACCCCAACCCGGGGAATGGATTTTTTAATCTTGTGCTCAATGATTCCAGGGTGGACAAGGTTCAGCTTAAAGTATTCGATTTTAGCGGAAGACTTCATTATTTCGAAGAGTACTTAAACATACCGGGGGAAGAACATGCGTTTTATTTGGAAAATGCTTCACCGGGAATATATTTTCTGGAAATAGAATCCACGGAAAAGGTATTTTCCCGAAAAATTGTTGTTCATTAAACAACAGGGTCTGTCATTAATGGATTTTTCCTATAATGTCAGTGTCAGGCTGACACCAAAAACAGAACTATCATCAACAATAGTTCATATAATACTGTTCTTTATATAGAAATGACTATTGTTGAATATGGATCGCTACGGGAAATTTTTTAGTTTTTTACTCGGCTTTTTTCTTTATTTCTCTCCAGCCTTTCCACAGGCCTGGTTAAAAGATATGGAATCAAAAAAGTCGACAGCCCAACCGGATTTTTACGAGATTCAATCCGCATTTATACGTTACTGGCATAACAAAGAAATCGAAAAAGGCAAAGGCTGGAAGCAATTCAAGAGATGGGAGAATTTTATGGAACCCAGGGTATATCCCGATGGAAAGATATATCTTCCTTCCCTGACGGATGATCTGGGAATGCTTAAGCTCAAAAAAATCAATTAGCACCAACTGGCTAAATCTTGGTCCCGAAGTAGTCCCTCCTAAAATTGACAGTCAAAAGAAATCTGGTGCAGGCAGAATAAATTGTATCGCGTTTCACCCTACCAATCCCATGATCATGTGGGCAGGGGCCCCTTCGGGAGGATTCTGGAAGACCCTTAACGGCGGGAGTTCCTGGTTTACAACAACCGACGACCTCATAAGCATTGGAGTTTCAGATATTGCTGTAAATCCCGCTAATCCAAATGAGCTATTCATTGTTACCGGTGACGGTGATGCAGGGGATACCTACAGCATTGGTATTCTAAAATCCATTGATGGTGGCATGAGCTGGCTTCCCACCTCGCTTTCGAGGGAAACTTCAGACCGGGAATATTTTCGCAGGATTATTGTAAGTCCGGTTCAACCCGGTTTAATGATTGCAAGTTCAAATAAAGGGATCTATAAGACCAGTGATGGTTTTGAGAGCTTTATAAAAGTGGAGGAGGGACACTTTAAGGATTTGGAATTCCATCCTGCAAATCCGTCGATAGTTTATGCTACAAGCTATGATCCACAAGGAAACGCAGCTTTTTTCAGATCAACTGATTCTGGTACTACCTTCTTTGAGGTGCGGACGGGTATGGCTATATACGGAAAGGTCAACAGGATAGAAATAGCCGTAACCCCTGCAGTCCCCTCTTATGTTTATGCACTGACAAGTTCAGCAGATGATGATGGATTCTACGCTTTGTTTCGGTCCAGAAACTCTGGGCAAAGCTGGTCAAAGGTCTATGATACTTCAGATAAAAACCTCTTAGGATGGGAAACAAATGGCCAGGATAAAGGAGGTCAGGGCTGGTATGATCTTTCCCTGGCGGTTTCGCCCCTTGACGAAGCCATGTTGCTTACCGGAGGAGTAAATATCTGGAAATCGACCAATGAAGGCCAGAATTTCGCCCTTGCGGCGCACTGGAAAGGGTATAAAAATATCGATTATGTGCATGCCGACCATCACAGTCTGGTCTACCATCCCCTTACCCATAACCTTTTTTCATGTAATGACGGGGGGATTTACAAAAGTACCAATGACGGGGAAAGCTGGACAGATATTTCTGATGGACTGGAGATTCTTCAGATCTACCGGATAGCTGCTTCACCAACGGTTTTTGATCTATTCCTCACCGGAAACCAGGATAACGGGAGCATGCGGAGGTCTGCCGGTGATTGGGCCGAAATTACCGGCGGGGATGGGATGGAGTGTATTATTGATCATGAAAACCCGGATATTCTTTACACTTCCTTTTATTATGGAAGTTTTTCCAAATCTACTGATGCTGGCCTCAATTTTTTTCCAATCGGGCCGGAGGATGTTAAAGGCTCCGGGGCATGGATTACGCCCTTTATTATGGATGCTGTAAACCCCGAAGTGCTTTATACCGGGTATAAGGATGTTTATAAAAGCCTTGACGGAGGGATAAGCTGGTACAAAATTTCAGATAACCTCACCCGCGGGGCAAACCTTCGTTTTCTCGCGGTGGCCCCTTCGAATCCGGATTATATTTATGCTTCAACCTATTCCGATATATGGTTAAGTAAAAATGGAGGAGGTAATTGGGTGAACATCTCCGCCGGGCTACCGGACAATGCAATAACTTCCATTGAAATTGCTCCGAATAACCCGGAATACCTATGGATAACAATGTCTGGATACAGTATAGGAGAAAAAATATATTATAGTACTTCCGGTGGAAGCAACTGGGTGAACTATTCGGAAGGCTTACCCAATGTGCCCGCAAACATTATTATCCGCCGAAAAAGCAGTAAGGATGAACTTTATTTGGGAACAGACCTGGGGGTATTCTACAGGGATGCGGAAATGGCAGAATGGGTCTGGATAAATGGCAATCTTCCAAATGTAATTATCAATGATTTAAAAATGCAGGAAAATTATAACAGGTTAGTTGCCGGCACCTACGGCCGCGGACTCTGGTATTCAAGCCTGAACGAAACCATCAGCTTGTACGCGGAGATCTATCCTGCATTTCCTCAATCCTGTCTTAATGAGGAGGCGATTTTTCAGGTTCAGACCATCCCCGCCCCGGATAGCATAGTATGGAATTTGAATGGGGAAAGAGTCATTTCTTCGGGAATATCACCAATGGTAGCCTATACTTTTGAAACTCCTGGCATAAAAAATATCTCAGCAACAGTGTATAAATCGGGCTTAAGTTATACTTCCCATTTAGACAATTATTTTTCAGTGATTACTCAACCGCAGATTAAAATTGCTGTCCACGATACCAGCAATCTCCACCCTGGTCAAATATACCTATCAGCATCCGGAGCCAACACCTATTTCTGGGAACCAACAGGACTTTTCAGCAATCCCTTTACACCATACGTTACTCCATACCTTACCACGTCAACGAGCATAAAAGTTACGGGCACAGTGGGGAATTGCATCGCTTCCGACAGCATCATGCTTACTGTATTTCCCGGTCCGGTCAACGACAATATCTGTGGTGCCCTTGAACTTTCGGACGGCCTTAATGGTCCCTTTAACAATGCATTCGCTACCGTTCAAATTAACGAACCCCTCCCGGACACCTCCAATTGTAATACCCAATATAGCTGGTGCAATGAAGGCGGTCTTCAGCATACCCTGTGGTTCAGTTATGTTCCAAAATCTTCAAAAGTTTCTTTCCGTACATCCGGCTTCGATACACAGATTGCCATTTACAGCGCGGATACATGCAATAGCCTTTTGGAGGGTAATTATACCTTAATCGCCGCGAACGACGACTATTTTGGAAGCGGGGAAAACTATGCATCAGCTTTAAATCTCGTTCCTCTTAATCCCGGAAAAAAATATTGGATTCAGGTAGATGGCAGTGGTGGTGGGGAAACCGGGGAATTCACTTTAGATATCAATGATTTCCCGGTTTCGGTGGAAGAGGATGAATTAAGAAATGAACCGGCACGCCTTTATCCAAATCCCAGTAATGGATTGTTTAATCTGAATTTAGCGGATATAAGTGGAAATGTGAAAGTGGAAATTATTCAACTGACCGGAAAAATTGTCTTTTCCAGGATTTTTCCTTCCACCGGGAACAGGAACATCCAAATTCGGTTGGAAGAAAAGGGTTTCTATCTTGTGAGAATACAGAATGACCATATTTTCCTGACAGAGAGAATCGTTATTGAGTAGTAAAAGGTTTTTGAAGACTAAATCAAAAAGATACTACTTTTCCTGCAATGGCTGACCATCTCTCCGGGCCATATACTGGATTGTATCTCGCCGATATGGGCCTTCCTCAGCAAAAACATACAAAGTCTGGATTGCCCTATCCCTCCACCTATCGAATCGGGAAGGTCGCCCTGAAGCAATCTCCTGTGAAAAAATAAATTTTCACGGTCGGAGCAATTCTTAAGCCGGAGTTGTTCCCGCAAAGATTCCTGGTCAACCCGGATCCCCATGGAAGATAATTCGAGTGCCATTTTCAAAATGGGATCCCAAACCAAAATATCGCCATTCAGTCCTTTGAAATTTTTCTCTGTGGGGGTTGACCAGTCATCATAGTCCGGAGCCCTTCCATCATGCGGTTGTCCATTGGCCAGATTGCCGCCGATACCGATTAAGAAAATGGCACCATATTTTTTGGTAATTCTGTTCTCCCGTTCTTTAACTGACAAATCGGGATACATTTCAAGCAATTCCTCTGCATGAATAAATTTAATTGTTTCAGGCAGGACAGGTTCAATATCAGCATAATATTCATATATCTGGAACTCAGTTCGTTTAATAACTTCATATATTCGCCTGACTTGTTCCTTCAGGTAATCGAGGGTGCGGTCAGCCGGGGAAATGGCTCTTTCCCAGTCCCACTGATCGACATATATTGAATGAATATTGTCTAATTCTTCATCAGGACGTAAGGCATTCATGTCGGTATAAATACCGTAGCCGACCTTGATATCATAATCCCGAAGCATCATCCTTTTCCACTTCGCAAGTGAATGGACCACTTCAGCAACCTGCTCCCCCATATCTTTTATCTGAAAAGAAACCGGACGTTCAATTCCGTTCAGATCATCATTGATCCCTGTCCCCCGCAAAACAAATAACGGAGCTGTAACCCTTCGAAGTCTCAGATCAGAAGCCAGAGATATTTCAAAAGTGTCCTTAACCAATTTGATGGCCTTTTCGGTTTGTTTCAGGTCGAGGATAGGTTTATATCCTTCCGGAATGATTAGTTTCATTTATCGTGGTTTTCTTTCTAAATTCTTTTTGAATATGCAAAGTAAGTAATAATTTTTAATTTAAAAGTCATTAAGTCTTACAATATGACCATTTCAAGGTTTCTCTTCCCTGGCTGGAAAAAATGGAGGCTAAGTCAATTTTACTTATTATTCCGTAATTTTATAGTTTTACAAGCTTTAACAATATTCAAATAGCAGGAGCCTGGTGAGTCTCAAATCGAATATCCCAAAACTTTATTTAATCAAATTTTCCAAATGGTTTATGCTTTTCATGCCTTACGTGGTACTTTTTTACGAGGAAAACGGTCTGGGAATGAAGGAAGTCATGCTTCTGCAGGCCATTTATTCAATAACCATTGTAGCCTTGGAGATTCCCTCTGGTTACCTGGCAGATGTCCTTGGCAGAAAAAAGTCAATTGTGTATGGGTCCTGCCTGGCTTTCTTAGGCTTCTTCACGTATAGTCTCAGTTTTGGCTTTACCGGTTTTTTAGTTGCCGAAATCGCTCTTGGTATTGGGCAAAGCCTGGTTTCTGGAGCCGACAGTGCCTTATTGTACGACACCCTGCTGGACATGAAAAAAGAAAAACAGTATATAAAATATGAAGGGAGGATCACTTCACTGGGCAATATTTCCGAAGCCGTTGCTGCAGTCCTTGCCTCCTTCCTGGCTGTTATCTCACTTCGCGCTCCCTATATAGCCCAGACCTTTATCGCCCTTATTGCTATACCTGCTTCTGTTTTACTTGTTGAGCCGGCCCGTCACAAACGAATGCTTGAAATGCGTTTCAGGGATGTAATCAACATTGTCCGGTATGCCTTATATGAAAATAAAGATCTTCAAAGGAATATACTTTTCAGTTCCGTTATAGGCACATCAACATTGACTATGGCCTGGTTTGTTCAACCATTTTTCCAGCATATCGATCTTCCTAAAGAATGGTTCGGCCCCTTATGGGCGGCCTTAAACCTCACAGTAGGTATGGTTGCCTTAATCGCTTATAGAATTGAACATAAGATAGGTGCGATCAAATCAGTATTGATCATAGCAATACTGGTTCCTGGCGGATATCTCATTCTTGGCAACATGAATACTTATTTCGCGCTCCCATTTCTTTTTCTGTTCTACATTATCCGTGGTTTTGCCACACCGGTGCTAAAAGACTATATAAACAGAATGAGTTCCTCCGACATCCGGGCCACAGTCCTCTCGGTCAGAAACTTTATTATTCGCCTCTACTTCGCATTGATCGCCCCATTCCTCGGATGGTATACAGATAAATTCAGTATAACAGAGGCACTGATTGTTGCAGGGATTATTTTCGGGGCCCTTTCAGGGGTGACATTCCTGCTTTTTCTTCAAAGCCTTAGAATAAAAAAGCGCTTGCCTTAAATTCAGATTGAGGTAACTTTTTTTCTTAGGATTCCGGAATTTCAAGTACAAACCCGTCCTGAGCTATCGAAACATTCGCAGGAAGGTCTTTTTCAATTTCTGCCACAGGGCCTAACTGATGGCTTATATGGGTAAGAAATGCCCTTCTTGGGCTTAATTCTGTAATCAGGTCAAGTGCCTGGCCCAGGGTGAAATGGGAAACATGTTTTTCCCTGCGTAGGGCATTCACTATAAAATATTTGATCCCAAAGAGTTTTTCCTTCTCCTCTTCGGCAATAAAATTGGCATCAGTAAGATAGGCAAAATCAGCAATGCGAAATCCGAGTACCGGCAAACGAAAATGCATGGCTTTAACAGGAATTATCTTTGTCCCATTTATGCTAAATGTTTGATTATTTATAATATTTACATTTATCTGAGGCACTCCCGGATATTTATTCTCTGCGAAAATATAGGGAAATTCATTAGCAAGTGACTGGTGCACCCTTTCCTCACAGTACACCTCCATGGGTTGTTGCTGAATGAAATTAAAGGCTCTGATATCATCCAATCCCGCGATATGGTCCCGGTGCTCATGGGTAAACAACACCGCATCCAGATGACGGGTGTTGGCACGGAGCATTTGCTGACGAAAATCCGGACCGGTATCAATAATGAGGGTAAGATTCTCAGTTTCTACGAGAATGGAAGAGCGGAGCCTTTTATCCCTCTCATCCTCCGATTTGCAGGTTTTGCAATTACAGGCAATTACCGGCACCCCTTGTGAAGTTCCTGTTCCTAGAAATGTAATCTTCAAAATAAAACTATTTACCATGCGAAAATAAGAAAATGCCACGAGAAGTATAGCCTGTTCTAGATAATGTTGTGTATTTTTAGGGCAAAAATGAAAGGATCATTATACCTCATCCCAAACAAACTGGGAGAATCAAGTACGGAAAGCGTATTACCTCCGATAGTTTCACACGTAGTTCGCGGTCTGGATCATTTTATTGTAGAGAATGTCCGGTCGGCCCGGAGGTTCGTTATTAGCCTCGGATACGAAAAACCAATTGATGATATTCATTTTTATGAAATGGGAAAGCACATTCCTGTTAAAGAAATGTTGAATTACCTTCATCCTTGCCTGGCGGGTAAGGATATGGGAGTGGTATCCGAAGCGGGAGTACCCGGAGTAGCTGATCCCGGCTCGCTGGTGATTTCAGTGGCCCATGAAAAAGGGATCCGTGTAATCCCACTTACAGGCCCCTCATCGATCCTTCTCGCGCTAATGGCTTCAGGACTAAACGGACAAAATTTTGCTTTCAATGGCTACATACCGGTAAATACCCATGAACGGTCCAAAAGGATCATTAAACTTGAAACCTTTGCAACCAGGTTTAAACAGAGTCAGATTTTTATTGAGACCCCTTTCCGGAACAATAAGCTCCTTGATGAAATACTAAAGTCCTGTAATGAGCAAACATTATTATGTATTGCCTGTGACATTACCCTGCCTACGGAATTTATTCAAACGAGGCGCATTAAAGAGTGGAAAAAAGAAAGGGTCGACCTACATAAGCGACCCTGTATTTTCATCATCGGAAGCCACTAGCCATGGCGATTATTGGAGGACAGCCACTATAGAATATCCAATAACTCCACTTCATAATAGAGTGTTGAATAAGGTGGAATGGGTGCTTTCCTGCTATCCTCAAAAAAATTAATACTACCGGGACCATACCCTTTCGCATAGGGAACGATGATCAGTGCTTTCTCTCCTACCCTCATACTGTCCACCCCTTCATTCAATCCTGAAGTAATAAGTGAACTGGTACTTCGGCTTATGGTCCATCTCAAATCCAGGTCCTTCAAAAACATCCGGCCATCAGAGAGAGAGCCTTTCACATAAGTTTTGACATCATCAAACCTTTGGGCCGAGTCGCCCGAACCTTCCTCCATGGTAAAAACATAGATACCACTGTTGGTGGAATCAGCCGGACTATAACCATGATCAGTAAGGTATTGGTTAAGAAGGTCCCGTTCATATACTGGCAGATCCGGAATAATCTTTTCCAGGCTAACATCAATCATGATAGGAGTGTAGGGTGGGATCGAGCCAAAATAACTGGCACCCCAGGCGAGGGAGGATGGGATGATCAATTTTGCCTCACCACCTTCCTTCATCATTTTCAATCCTTCATTTAGCCCTGAAATTATACTACCCAATTGAATCCGTTCAGGACCGTAAAGTTTATCCTCACTGTAAGAATCATCGTCTTCTGCAACAATGGAATCGGTGGTGGTGAGCAATGTTTCATTTTCGATTAATCTCATGGAATAACGTACCTGTACAAAATCGCCCAGGACAGGAGATAGTCCTGTACCTTCAACTTCTTCAATATAGTATAGGCCGGTTCCGGTCGGGGTTACCGTTATATTTTTTTCAGAAATATAGGATTGAATAAGTACCTTCTCCTGTTTTTTCTCTTCTTCTCCGGGATCCTTACAGGAAGTGGCCAAAAAAGCAAATACCCCCAATGACAACCATACTAAATTTCTAAAAGATCTAAATTTCACTTTCTTAAGATTCATACTATTAAGATTATTAAATTAAACAATATCAGATAATCCGCAAAAATAACAATTCCCTTTTAAACGGATAATTCAGCCATCTTGTTGTGGCAAAACAGGATCCATTATGCATTAAGGAAGGAGTTTTATTCCAGATGCAGAAAATACCCAATAGGTTGCTTCAAAGGTATTAAAAAGTTTTTGAGGGGATAATATTAAGGAGTTCTATTTCGTAAACCAGTATCGATCCGGGGGGGATTTTCCGGTTATTCCCGAAGTTGCCATTGGCCAGATGAGGGGGGAGGATAAAGATTGCTCTACCGCCTTCTTTCATTAACAAAATTCCCTCTGCAATACCGTTTTCCACATCCTCCGCGCCGATAATGAACTCCTTCCTATCCGCTCCGTCTACAGGTGTTCCATCCAGCAGGTGGATTTTTATAGCTGTTTTAACCACATCGCCAGGTCCAGGATGTTTGCCTGTCCCGCTTTCCAGAATCATATACCAGAGGCCGGTTTCAGTTTTCGTCATATTCCATCCAGCACGTCGGACAAAATTTTCAATCAATTCATAATTTCTTTTTACCAGGTACCGGTTGATTTCCATCATGCGACGGGTTACCTCCCCTTCCGAAATATTCGGATGGGCCTCTTTCTCTCCGGTTTCCTTGCAGGAAGCTGTTAAGAAGGCCAGTACAATCCAAAGAAGAATAAAATATTTCAACCGTTTCTTTAACATCTCAAAATTGACCATAATGATGCAGGGGAAAGTGTCTGTTCACGCGACATTAACTGACAGAGTCTATAAAGTGAGAAGGAATTATTTGTGAAAAGTGTCTTATTGCAATTCATTTTTATATTCAGAAATCAGATTTATAAAACGTTCAATGGCGGCCTCAATAGGTTTATCCCACTCACCCCCGGCAGCGTTTACATGCCCTCCGCCCCGGAAATGCTTATGAGCAAATATATTTACAGCAAAATTTCCCCTCGACCGGAAAGAAATTTTCACATGGTCGTGCTTTTCTATAAAGAGGGCGGAAACTTTAATATTTTTAATGTTGAATGGCAGGTTCACAAAACCTTCGGTATCTCCCGACTGATGCGCGAAGCTATCGAGCTCATCCTGTTTAAGGGCTATAATTGCCGTATTCAGTCCGGGAAGCAGGGCCATTTTTTTATCCAGACTAAAGCCCATTAACTTCATCCTTTTTTCGGTATAATTATCATAGATTAAGGAGTGTACTTTTTTGTGGTCTGCCCCTAGCTTAATCAGACTGGCCACACTTTCCCATACACCTGGATAGGAGCAGGAATAACTAAAGTTTCCGGTATCCGTCATTATTCCTACCAAAAAGCACTCAGCAATGTCCTGGTCCAATAATTGGTCCCAACCAAGAGCAGTGATGATATTGAGAATATATTCAGCCGTGGATCCGTAAGTGGTCTCTGAAAATGTGAGGTCAAAAACCTCTGCGGGTTTAGGATGATGGTCAATCAGAATTTTGTAAAAAGGAGAGGAGAATATCAATTCACTGGCCTTCTTCAATCGCGAAGGCTCATTATAATCTACACTGATCATTAAATCGGCCGCATCGACCAATTTAGCACACTCTTCCGTCTTGCTTCTGTGCACCCTTATCATGTCTACCCCGGGAAGCCATTGGAGAAATTCGGGAAAATCGTTCGGGGTTATTATGCTTATTTTCTTACCCATTTTCTTTAAGATCAGGCCAAGTGCAGTACTTGAGCCGATCGCATCGCCATCGGCATTCAAATGGGTCGTTATCAGAATTTCTCTGGAATCATTTATTTTCTTCCGGAATATTTCCAGTTTTGATTTATAGGTCACTTGTTTTAATTTTGGTGGTAAATATAACAAATTGCCATCTAAGTCGTAAACCATTTTCGTTAGATAATGTTTATAAGGTTTCCAGCCAATGAGTTTAATCGCTTGAGGGTATAAGGAACATTTTATATTTACAGAGTTGAACAGCAATAAATTTTCCATTTTTAATAAAAATAATCCATAACCCAATGAAAGGCAAAATCACTCTCGGTATTATAAAGCCCGACGCAGTTAAAAGCGAATATGTCGGCCCTATTTTAAATAAGATCCATGATGCAGGTTTTCATATCGTTGCTATGAAAATGACCCGTCTCAGCCAAAAACAGGCTGAACAATTCTACCTGGTACACAAGGGTAAACCTTTTTATGGGGGATTGATAGAATTTATGACTTCCGGGCCAGTTGTGACCATGATTCTTGAAAAGGAAAAGGCTGTGGAAGATTACCGGAAACTTATTGGCGCAACCGATCCCAATAAGGCTGAGGAGGGGACTATCAGGAATATTTTCGCTGAGTCTCTCCAGAATAACGCAGTTCACGGCTCGGACTCTGACGAAAACGCTCAGATTGAATGTAATTTTTTCTTTGCCCGCAGCGAGAGGTTTTATAAGGAGGAAGATTGCTGCTGGTAATTTCAGCAGGGGGTATTTTTATTTTAGCACAATTTCTTCGATAATAAGGGCTCCACCTGTTTCATTAAGACGCTTTATCAACTCATCTTTGATCATATAGAGTTCATTTCTCACCACTGAAGATGTGAGGGTGACAAACAGCGTTTTATTTTTAATATAAAGATTGCTTGTATGCTTTGCCACTGTTTTTCCCAAGAGCGTTTCCCAACTTTGCAAAAGCCGGTGTTCCCTCAGCTTGCCATCAAGACCCTGCTGCTTTAGAAAAGCCTCAAGAATGGCGGATATTTCCAATGTCTGGCTTCTTCTCATAGGTTTTCTTTTTAGATTACCCTCTTTTAATTGCGTTACAATTTCTGAGCCCGCACGAGGGATTTAAATCACCACTTCAATTTGCTGATCGTGGCTAATGGTAAATATTCTATGATCAATCCCAATTCTTTTAAGGATCATCTTCATTCTTTTCATGTCGGTATCCGTAATAAAAATCTGACCGAAATTGTTTTCCGATACCAAACGGATTATTTGTTCTACTCTTCGCGAATCAAATTTATCAAAAATATCGTCCAAAAGCAAAATAGGTGCAATCCCTGATGCCTGGCGTATGAATTCAAACTTACTTAATTTCAGAGCTACCTGGTAAGTTTTCTGCTGTCCCTGTGATCCCAGTTTTTTTATTGGAAACCCATCCAGAAGCATGCTTAGGTCATCGCGGTGGATCCCGGTGGATGTATATTGAAAGAGCCGGTCACGTTGGCGGTTCCGGATCAACAGATCGCCGGAAGAATGCTCGAATAACTGGCTTGAATAGACAAGATCGGCATTTTCCCCATTACCGGAAATGAATTGATAATATTTGGAAAAAACAGGACGCAGTTCTTCCACAAACCGTTTCCTTTTTTCAAATACATTTGAAGCAAAGGCTGCAAGTTGTGCGTCATAAATATCGAGCAATTCTTCCAGTCGTGTCCCTCCCCCGGAGGGAAACTTTTTAATGATTTATTTCTTTGGGCCAGGATATGGTTATAACTAAGCACATCGTCGAGATAGGATTTGTCGTACTGAGAAATCACCCCGTTCAGGAATTTTCTTCGCTCCTCCCCCCCCCCTGTAATGAGGGAACTGTCCGCGGGAGAAATCATCACCAGGGGAAAAATGCCAATGTGGTCTGCGAGCTTCTGGTATTCTTTTTTATTTCTTCGAAATTGCTTTCGCTTGTTTTTCTGAATACCGCAATAAACCAGTTCAGGACTTCCCTCGCGTTCAAATTCTCCCTGCACTACTGCAAATTCTTGATTATGAGATATATTCTGGCTATCAAGCACATTCAGATATGATTTGCAAAGGCCAGATAATGGATGGCATCGAGGAGATTCGTCTTCCCTACCCCATTATTGCCGGTAAAACAGTTTATCCGGCTATTCAATAAAATGTCTGACTGGTGGTAATTTTTAAAATTTAGAAGGGAAAGAGATTTAAGATACATGTATCGAAAGACTTTTTACAAAATTACAAAAAAATGGGGAGGATAATCATTATTGATTTTAATAAAATTCCATTACATTTGCGGTTGTTTTAGTAAACCTATAAATTACATAATTTTCAAGATGGCCAAGAAAGCTAAACCACAAGAAACCGATAAGAGTTTCGAAGGAATTGAACATGCCCTGACACGGACCGAGCAGTTTATTGAAGATAATTCCAAAGTATTGTCCTATATTGTTTTTGGAATAATTCTCGTGGTTCTTATTTTCATGGGTGTTAAGAGATTCTACATAAACCCCCTTGAAGAGGAAGCGGCCGGACAAATGTTCATGGCGGAGCGGTTTTTCGACAGGGATTCCTTCGACCTGGCCCTGAACGGTTATGGAACATATCCCGGCTTTCTTCAGATCATTGAGGATTACGGTATAACCAAATCAGCCAACCTGGCACAATATTATGCGGGAGTTAGCTATCTCAGCATTCAAAATTATGAAGAGGCCATCGATTATCTTAAAGATTTCGATACGGACGATGTTCTTCTGGGTTCTGCCAAATATAGTTCACTGGGTGATGCCTATACCAGTCTAAATGAATTTGATCAGGCAGAATCTGCGTATTCAAAGGGCATTGATAAATTTAAGAATGATTTCAGCACTCCTGTCATGCTTAAAAAGCTGGGGCTTGTTTATGAAGAAACACAGAAATACCAGGAGGCTATCGATACCTATAAATCCATTTCCAAAAATTACCCTGAATCAACTGAGGCCAGGGATATTCAGAAATACATTGCAAGGGCTGAACTGAGAACGAAGGAATAGAAGAATCTATTTTCCTTCACTCCATCTCCTTCTTCAGTGCAACCATTTTTATCGCGGTAATTGCGGCTTCGTCTCCTTTATTACCATATTTTCCTCCTGATCTGTCTTTGGCCTGTTTCTGATCATTTGTGGTCAACACCCCAAAAATAACCGGTCTTTTGTATTTCAGGCCAACATCGACGATTCCATTGGTAACACCCTGACAAATAAAATCGAAATGCCGGGTTTCTCCCTGGATTACACATCCGAGACAAATGATGGCATCGACATTCGAATATTCAGCAAAAAACAGGGCTCCCCAGGGCAATTCGAAACTCCCGGGAACATGTTTTACTTTTATATTTTCTTCGGGGACATGGTTCTTTTGCAGGGTTTTTATTGCCCCTTCAAGCAATGCCCCTGTAATTTCCCAGTTCCAGTCTGATACGACGATACCGAATTTGAATTTCGTGGCATCCGGGATTTCCTCCGGTTTGTATGATGATAGGTTTTTAAGACTGCTTGCCATTTTTCGGATTATTTTTTGGGCATATTGTACCCCCTTTGCTTGGCCATATCCTCCAGTCGTTTTTGGAAGCCTGATTTCCTGACCGGTTTGGCTTTCCTTGCATAAAGCTTTTTCCTCAAGGCTTCCTCATCCACGAACTGCTTGAACAGGACATTTTGACCCAGGGTAATTACATTGGCCAGAAAATAGTAATAGGTCAGTCCCGCGGAGAAATTGTTCAGTATTAGCATGAACATTACCGGCATGATATACATCATTCCTTTCATTCCCGGTAATTGGGAATCGCTTCCTCCTGTTGTGGATGTCATCCTCATGGACAATATTGTGGTCACGGTCATGAGCAGGGTAAACAAGCTTACATGGTCGCCATACATAGGGATGTTAAAGGGCAAGTGAAGAATTGAATCATAAGTGGAAAGGTCATGCGCCCAGAGGAATTGTTCCTGTCTGAGTTCGATCGAGGCAGGAAAAAACCGGAACATAGCATACAAGATGGGCATCTGTAATATCATCGGCAAACAACCGCCCATCGGGTTTACCCCGGCTTTCTTGTACAATGCCATGGTTGCCTGTTGCCTTTCCATCGCTTTCTCCTTTGGAATTTTGGCGTTTAATTCTTCAATTTCCGGTTTTAAGGCCCGCATTTTCGCTTGTGACATATAGGAGCGATAGGTCAATGGCAGGAGGGTGATTTTTATGATAACAGTTAATAACAGGATTATGATCCCGTAGTTGGAAATAAACCGGCTTAACCAATCGAAAATCTGAATGATAACGAAACGATTGATCCATCCGATAAGCGGTCCGCCAAGGGTGATCAACTCTTCCAGTTTATGTCCGGTCCTTTTCAGGGTTTTAAAGTTGTTCGGGCCGAAATACATTTTAAGGGGAAGATTATAATCACTTCCCCGATCATAGCCAATTGCAAGTTCAGATCTGAAATGGCTAATATACCGACTGTCCTCAGGCATCCTCTCAGAAGCCATGTACCCACCTTCAAAAGGTTTTTCCTCGGAAATCAATACAGAAGCAAAAAATTGTTGCTTATAGGCTACCCATTCCAGACGGGTGGTTTCGTTGACATCCTGGATCTCTTTCTTGCTCCTTGCTTTGAATTTTTCGACTTCCCCGTCATTAAACCGGTAAAGTAGATTAGTATAGGATTGTGCATTCTGCCTTCCATGCTCTTGCTGGGGAGAATAAATTTCCCACTTCAGGATTACATTATCAGTGCGGTGGGCATCCATTTCCCGCATCCTGATATTGAAATCTACCAGGTATTTATCGGGATTTACGGTATAGGTATATTCCAGAAAAGCACCAATGGAATCTACCGGAAGCCGCATTGTGAGGCTAACAGGGGAATTTTCAGCAAAAAGACTTTTTTCACCTCCCGTTTTTTGAAAATAGAGCTCATCCGTATTGATATGCTTCCCATCAGAAAAAAATTCAAGTCCGAAAACGGTTGAATCACCATCGAACAAAATAAGGGGCAAGCTATCCCATGTTTGATAATCCTTCAATTGAAGGGTATATGGCCTTCCTCCCTTAGCTGAAATGGTCAGTTTTAACCTGGAGTTTTCAAGCACATAAAACTTGTCCTCCCCTGTGGTAAGTGATGAAAAAACTCCAAGATCAGTAGTTACCGGGGGAGATGATCTGCGGGTTGAAGTTCCGGAACCTGCGGATACAATGGAGTCGTTGCTAATACTATCTACCTCAATTGTTTTATTTTCCTGCAACGCCCTTTCCTGTTCCACGATCCGGATTGAATCGGCTACATGCTGGCGTTTTGCAATTTCTTCCTTGTTTGGTTTGGTCAAAAAACTATAACCAATTAGGATTATTGCAATTATGATGATTCCTGTAATTGAATTCCTGTCCATTAATCTTATTTATTCTTTATTACCTTTTATTTTCGAGACACTTTCCAATGGGGTCCCGGCACCTTTTCCCTCTTCTGCTTGAAGTTGACCCTGTGGAGCCTCTTTGGAGACCATTGCAGCTTTAACGAAATTTACGAACAATGGATGGGGATTTAAGACATTGCTCTGGTATTCAGGATGAAATTGTACACCTATATACCATGGGAGATCCGGAATTTCCATTATTTCGATCAAACCACTGTCAGGGTTGACCCCCGAAGCCTTCATTCCGGCGGCTTCGAAATCATTTAGAAAATCATTATTAAATTCATACCGGTGACGATGCCGTTCCCGAATATGCTCTTTTTTATAAACTTCCCAGGCCAATGTCCCTTTTTGTATATCGCAGGGATAAGCACCCAATCGCATTGTACCGCCCTTCTCAGCTACACCTTTCTGTTCTTCCATCAGGTCTATCACCGGATGTTGGGTCATACGGGTCATTTCAGTGGAATGAGCATCTGCAAAACCAAGCACATTGCGGGCAAATTCAATAACCGCGCATTGTAGACCGAGACATATACCTAAAAAGGGTATTTTGTTTGTCCTGGCATAATTGGCTGCAAGTATCTTCCCTTCAATGCCACGGTCCCCAAAGCCGGGAGCAACAAGTATTCCGGCATGCCCATCCAATTTTTCAGCAACGTTTTCAGGGAAAATGGTTTCGGAATGGACACACTGGACATGGACCTTTGTCTGGTTTATGGCCCCTGCATGAGTGAGGGATTCAATAATGGATTTATAGGAGTCGGGAAGTTCCACATATTTACCCACAAGGGCGATGTGGACCTCCGATTTTGGGTTTTTTAGTTTATCCACGAACTGCTTCCACGGTTTGAGTTCCGGTGGATTTCCGGAAGGAAGGTTCAACTTGCGAAGGGTTATAACATCAAGTTTTTCCTTCTGCATCAGCAAAGGAACCTCATATATCGTAGAGACATCGATGGATTCAATTACCGAATCCAGTTCGACATTGCAAAAAAGAGCAACCTTTTTCCGGATGTCACGGGTAAGGGTTTTTTCTGTCCGCAATACCAGGATATCCGGTTGTACTCCATTCTCGAGAAGGGTTTTTACGGAATGCTGGGTAGGTTTTGTCTTTAGCTCGCCGGAGGCAGCCAGGTAGGGTACCAGCGTTAAGTGGATTACAATGGAATTGCCATGTCCCAATTCCCATTTTAACTGTCTGACCGATTCAATATAGGGAAGGGATTCGATGTCACCAACGGTTCCTCCAATTTCTGTAATCACCACATCATAATTATGCCGGGTTCCAAGAAGCTTGATCCTTCGTTTTATCTCATCGGTAATATGAGGTATGACCTGCACGGTCTTCCCCAGATAGTCTCCCTTTCTTTCCTTATTAATGACCGATTGATAGATCCTGCCGGTGGTAACATTGTTTGCCTGGGAGGTCGGCACGGCAAGAAAACGCTCGTAATGACCAAGATCAAGGTCTGTCTCTGCCCCATCGTCGGTCACATAGCATTCCCCATGTTCATAAGGATTAAGAGTTCCGGGGTCAACATTAATATAGGGATCGAGTTTCTGAATGGTAACATGATAGCCTCTGGCCTGGAGGAGTTTGGCCAGGGAAGAAGAAATAATCCCTTTACCAAGAGAAGATGTCACGCCTCCTGTTACAAAAATATATTTGGTCACGGCCAATGGATTGTTTAATGAAATAAACCGCAAAGTAAATAATTAATTCTTAGAAGGGATAATTTTGCGGAAAGAAAAAAAAAATTATTGACTTTCCTCCTGTTCATCCAGAAAGATTACTTTCGCTTCGAGAAGCTTTATTTTATCTTTTGCAGCTTCAATTTTCACCTCAAAATCCTTTACCATGGCTTCCGCATTCGGGGAACTGGCAAAAAAGCCTATATTGTTTTCCCATATTCCAATATCGCTCTTGAGTTGCAGAAGTTTATTCAACATTTTCTCCCGTTCAAACCTTAACTTGGAATCAGAGTGAGGTTTTTGCTTAATAGTATCCACCTTATTTCCGAATTTAAGCAAGTTTTTCCGGTAATCGTCCATTTCGAGCTGATCGTATTGCTTATTAAGGGCGGTACGGAATTCATTCGAGATTTCCTCTTTATTTTCCAAAGGGACAAATCCTATCTCAGACCATTTACGCTGAAAATCGTTTAGACGGTTCAAATTCTCCTTTAAATTGTCGACCGGTTTGAATTCATGGATCTCCCTGATCAATTGCTGCTTCAGTTCCAGGTTCTTTTCATAATTGCTGTCGATAGTGGAAAAGAATTCCGATTTCCGGTTAAAGAAGTGGTCACAAGCGGACCGGAACCTTTTCCAGAGCCCATCGGAATATTTCCTGGGTACCGGTCCTGATTTCTTCCATTCACGCTGAAGTTTAATCAGCTCTGCAGTGCTGTTTTTCCAATCGGAACTTTCCTGGATAGCTTCTGCTTGAATGCAAAGATCCCTTTTCTGTTCCAGATTTTTTTGTTGAAGTTCCAGATTCCTGGAATAAAACTGACGTTTCTTATTAAAAAAACTGTCACAGGCTGTCCTGAAACGTATATAAATCTTGTTATTGTCTTTTTTTGGGGCAAAACCTATGGTTTTCCATATTTTCTGCAGTTCAAGAAGCTCTTTGGTGCTTTTACCCCATTGATCATGCTCACTGATATCCCGGTCTGCTATCTCCTCAGCCTTCTCACAAAGCTTTACTTTCGATTCCAAATTCTTCCTTTGTGAATCTTTAAGATCATGATAATACTGTTGATGACTCTTATTGATTTTCCGGGTCGCTTCGCTAAACCTTTCCCATATCTCGGTTCTCTTTTCCCGGGGAACCGGACCCGTTTCCCTCCATAGCTCATGGAATTTCTGCAATTTCTGAAAAGCTTCCACTATATTCGGTTCAATAATCAGATTTTCAGCTCTTTCACATAACTCAATTTTACTCTCAAGGTTTTTCCTGAGGTCTAAATCGCGCAGTTCCTGGTTAATCTTTATATAGTCATAAAATTTTTCAACATGATAATGATAGGTTTCCCAGAGATTTTTAAGTTCTTTCTGGGGCACAACCCCTATTTCGTGCCATTGCCGTTGCAGTTCCCTGAATTCCTGAAAGGTTTTATTGATCGATTCATCCCTGTTTACAAGATCTTTAATCTCTTCGATAACATCCTGCTTTCGGCGGAAGTTGATTTCTTTTTCATCACCGAGCATCTTGTTGTACTCATCTCTCTGTTCCCGGTATTTCTGAAGAAGTACCTTGAAGGTAGATTCAGTGTCCTCTTCGGGAGCACTAAATTCCTCTTCCAAACCTCCCTCTTCTATAAACTTGTTTTTTAATTGATCTGTTCTTTCCCGTTCTTTTTTATAGAAGGCCGATTTGATCATGCTTACCTTATCCCTGATTTCATTGATACTGCCTGTATCAAGAAGTTCCTGAAGCATCTTTACGAGGTCTTCGCGGCTAAGAAGCTCATATTTTATAGGATCAGATTGTTTTTGGCTATTTTCAGCATTATTGCTGAATTGTTCGTTAGGAACAGAGTTTTTAGGGTCCTGCGAATTCATCGGAAACCTTTTTTTAGTTTTTACAAGTCACTAAATTATTATAATAAATGCATCCTCACAAGGTTTTCAGTGAAAATAAAAAAGGCACCTTGTTTTGAAGTGCCTTTCTTACTCTTGTCCCGGAATCCTTAGTCAATTTTTATTGCTTTGGGCCCTTTATCCACAGACTCTTCCTTTTTCGGGATCCTCACGTGGAGTATACCGTTTTCCATGGTGGCAGAGATCTTTTCCAAATCAGCACTCTCTGGTAATACAAAACTCTTTTCGAAACCACTATAATCAAATTCTTTTCTGGAGTAACTGTATTCATTGGATTCCTGATTTTCATTTTCTCCTTTACCGGAGTTATGGGAAATTTTTAACAACTCCTTTTCGACGTTCAGGGAAATATCCGATTTGTTCAATCCTGGAGTGGCCAGTTGAATCATAAATGAATCGCTGCTCTCATAAATGTTAATCTTAGGCATATTACTGGAAACCCCGCCATAAAGATTGTTCATGATGTCCGCATGCCTGAAAAATGCCGGGTATTTAACCTTGCTCCCGTTGTTATACACTGATAATGTTGTCATGGTATTAAGTTTTTAAGTTTTTTAAAATATATGATCCGGGTAGGACAAAGCATATGCCATTAGCAAAACAGAAATTTCCATCTGACAAAAAATTCATAAAAATGCCATTATGGCATATATTATAATGACAATATGACATATTGTCATGTTCTTCCTTTATTTTCTTAAAATGAAGCCAAATAAAATTAATTTGCGAAGAGTAGAAATCGGGATAAACCTGATTAATTAGTATTGGTAAAAATATAATGACGAAATTCGTTAACCGTCATCCTGTTAAATCGCATCGAATGGGATTTGTTCCTATAAATAATTTTGCTAACATTATACAGAAATTAATTCACCTATCTTCCATGCGTATCGACATCCTCACCGTTCTACCCGATTTACTCGAAAGCCCCCTTAATAATTCAATCTTGAAACGTGCCCGCGAGGCAGGTATTATCGATATCCATATTCATGACCTTAGGGCATTTTCAACAGATAAACACCGTAAGGTGGACGATTATGCTTTTAGCGGGGAAGCTGGCATGGTAATGCAGATTGAACCCATCGACCGCGCCCTAAATTTCTTCCAGTCGGAACGGGTATATGATGAAATAATATATACCTCGCCGGATGGGGATCTGTTTGATCAAAAAATGGCCAACCAGTTATCGACAAATGAGAACCTCCTTATTCTCTGTGGTCATTACAAGGGTATAGATCACAGGGTAAGAGAACACCTCATAACAAGGGAAATATCCATAGGAAATTATGTTCTTACCGGGGGTGAACTGGCTGCTGCGGTAATGGTCGATGCTATAACACGTCTTCTTCCCGGAGCTATTTCTGATGAAACCTCTGCACTCAATGACTCTTTTCAGGATAGTCTGCTGTCCCCTGAGGTTTATACCCGGCCGGCGGAATACAAAGGATGGAAGGTTCCGGAGGTTTTGCTATCAGGCGATCCGAAAAAAATCGATGAATGGAAACACCAAAATGCCATTGAAAGGACAAGGAAACTGCGTCCGGGAATGTTCGAAAGTGATGAGTAATTGCTCTTTTACATTTACCTTCTATGACAAATTCCCGCAAAAGGACAATGGATACATCTTTTCTCATCCTTAGTTTGTGTAAATGCAAGCTCAGGATTAAAAATATCCCGGATCACGGAAGTGATTTTTTTTTCAAATTCCCTTTGGTAAGGTAAAAAATTCATGACTATGGATTTTCTGGATTTATCTTCAAGAAAAGGATTAAAGTCTTCTGAAAACAATTCCGAAGTCCTGTAAATAGAGGGAACCACAATTTTTTCAGGGAATAACGCCGAATACAGCCATGAATACATCAGCACCTGAAAAGGAGCCTTAAAGTTTTCATTCCCCCAGTTGTCTCTCTCAAAAAGATGGTTAACTCCCTTAAATGAATTTGATGCCCGTCCGGTTTTATAATCCACCAGATATATGTTTCCATTTCTTTCATCGATCCGGTCAATTTTCCCACCTAAACGAACAGATATTCCATCTGGAGGCAAATCCAGCAATAGCATAACCTTTTCCTCTGCCCTTAGGAATTTAAAGTCAGTATATTTCTTATCCTGCTGAAGAGTTTGTACCACCAACTTCCGGATAATCTCATAAATAATGATATTTCTTCCTTCCGGTCTCACAACAAAGTCAGGATCCGGATTATGATAGAATTCTTCCCGGAACGCCTGGTCGAGTTTTTCCTGAATATTTAAAGGAGCGCATATTTCATCCAATAGCTTTTCCGTAACGGTTTTGCCTGCAATATCAATGTACAATTTTTCCATGCAGTGGTGATACAATTGCCCGAATCCCGGAGCATCCACTTCTTCATTGGCCTCCTCTTCTTCCCTGATTTCAGCGATCTGATTAAAATAAAATCGTAAAGGACAATCCATATAAGTCGAGAGGGCCGAGGGAGAAAGATACCTGTTGCCTTCCGGGCCAAAGGCATTAAGTTTTTCCATAATCCCGGAACTCTTTTGGATCGTTATCTCAACAGGCAATTTTTCGGCTATACGAAAAGAAACTGTTTTAAAATCAATGGGATAGTTGAAGAGATATTTTAATTGCTGGATATATCGTCCGGGTTCACCAGTGTGTAAACCTTCAGTTTTGGAATTATATAATATTAAAACATTTTCTGCCCGTTGAAGCAAACGGTAGAAATAATACGCATAGATCGCATCATGCTCCTCGTGTGTGGGCAGCCCGAAACCATACCTGAGATTTACGGGGATAAAACTGAAGGAACGCTGGGCCGATGGCATAACTCCTTCGTTCAGGGATAAGAAAACAAGGTTTTTAAAATCCAGAAGTCGTGATTCCAGTATTCCCATGATTTGAAGTCCCTGCAGTGGTTCCCCTTCAAAAGGAATTCTTAAATTTCCCAATATCTTTCGGAATAGCCGACTGAAACCATCATTGCTCAAGACTTCAGGACCATGGGAAAATATATCTTTTAACTTGTTCAACCGGGTCATGATTTGAAAGATGTATTCCTTCTCCAGGGCATAAAGATCCTCCGATTCGGGTTCATCCTTTTCGTGCATTAAGGGGAGGAAAACACTCAGAATTGAGCTTAAATAAACAACCATATCAGCAGCACCTTCGACTTTTTGAAAAATCAAAGAAAAGAGGCCGGAATCCTTAAAGTCACTTTTCTTTAAATAAATCCTGTTATTTCGATTGATATCATCAATAATGGTATCAGATTCCCTGAATGAAAATAATTTAAGATACTGGTGGTTTAAAATGCTCAATACATCGCGGTAATAAAAAGAATCAGCTTTTTGCCGTGAAGATAAATTCCGCTGAAGTTTCATCAAAGACTCAACAAAGCTGTAAACCGGTGTGGCAGAAACAGGGTAGCCCATGGTAATGTTTAAAGCTGGAATATTTGAGGGCAGGGAGGTCAAAACTGCCTGAAGGAGACTTTCATCGCCCAGGATGATCGCAGTATCATTAAATTCTGCCAGCTCTTTTGGATTACGATTCTCTAAAAACTGATACAGGATTTTTGTCTGAAGGACATCCGAGGGCAACTCAAATACCGTAATTTTCTTATCACCGGAAAGATTATCCCTTCGAATATCCAGAAGATCCGACTGAGGAAAGTCGGCGATATTTTGACGAAGAAACCGACCTGCCTCCGGAATAGCTGACTCTATGTAATACTGGTCATAATCCCAATAAAATTCTCCTTTTCCTGACTTCAAGAGATATTTGAAAAGCTTCTTTTCGGCATTATTTAGCGCATTGAATCCGACAACAATCACTTTTTGCCAACTTATCTCAGGATAATCTTCCAACTCTATCCTCCCGGCTACCTTCCGGTACATTAAACCTTCATAGGCCAGCCCATTTTCATGAAGCTCCTTTCTCAATCCTTCATACACTGGAAAAAGAAGTTTCCAGATTTCCAGAAATGTTTGTTTTGCAGATGACAAGTCCGTGTTTTCAAAATATCGCCAAAACCGGTTTATTAGTTCTTTCTGATCCTCCGTGAGATACTCGAAGTGATTCTCAATTTCTTTAATATCAGAAACATTGGTAAACAGATCGCGGGCATTGATGAGGTACTTGTCAATATCATCAAAATCGCTTATCATCATTTCCCCCCACGGATAAAATTCATCATAGCTCTCTGGCCTTTTTACCAGGCTGCGATAAACTTTGTAGGTCATAAAACTCAATTCTATGGGATCGGCCAGCTCGGACCCTGACAATTTTTCCATAAAGCTGGATGCGGTAAATATTTCCGGCATCCACAGACCTTCAGAGCCAAGAGTCCTGAGATAATTCCTGAAGAATACCCCGGAGCGCCGGTTCGGGAAAACAAGGCACTGACCGCCCAGATTTTTCCCGTATTTACTATATAAATGCTTCGCGATACTTTGTAAAAAAGTTTCCATTGCCCGGGATAGATTTTTAAGATTATTTTTTCCAGTATTTACCCTGCCACAAATCCAATACCTGTAATTTCTTTTCAAACCCGACGAGGATCTGATCATTCCGAAGCCCCCAATCCTCTCTGAGATTATAATCTATTACGGTTTCTCCGGCAATTCTTTCAATGAGGATATCTGGACTCAGTCGTGCAATAAATTCTGCCATTAGCTGAAGGTAATCATCCAGTTCAAATTTCGTGTAATGATGAGGGTTCATCTTGTAATCTGTGGCCATAGTAGTTCCTTTAACTATTTGCAGCTGATGGAATTTCAGATGGTTAACAGGCAGACCGGATAAAATCCCGGCCTCCTCAAGAATCATCTGTCTTGACTCACCCGGGAGTCCTATTATTATATGTCCTCCTGTGCGAATACCTCTTTTAGATGTGGATTCAAGAGCACTTCGTACCGTTTCAAAATCATGTCCCCGGTTAATCTTTAAAAGGCTTGTGTTGTAGCACGATTCAATTCCATATTCGACTGTTACAAATGCGCTTTCATTTATTTTAGCAATAAGATCCAATATTGGTTCGTCAATACAATCCGGCCGGGTACCAATAACGAGTCCTACAATATCCGGATGGGAAAGGGCTTCATAGTATACACTTTTCAGCAATTCAACCGGAGCATATGTGTTTGAAAAAGATTGGAAATAGGCTAAAAACCTTGTGGCACTTTTGTATCGCGTCCTGTGAAAATCGATTCCTTCCTGAACCTGTTCCAGGATGGATTTATCGCTATTGCAGTAGGAGGGATTAAACGCGCTATTGTTGCAGAATGTACAGCCACCGGTTCCTACCTTCCCATCACGGTTTGGGCAGGTGAATCCGGCATTAATGGTCAGCTTTTGAACTCTTCCTCCAAACCGGTTTTTAATATACTGGCTATAGGAATTGAATCTGCGGGAATCTCCCCAAGTATATATAGTATCTTCTTTCAAACCTTTTTTACAATATCCAGATCGACATACCACAGATAACCTTTCACCTTTCTGCTTTCAATATCCCCGAGAGATGAACAATAGTTCCTGACCTGAATTTCATGATTATGGATCATCCTTTCTCCAAATTTGTAATCGAGGACAATTATTTCATCTTCCGAAATCATTACCCGGTCAGGCCGAAGGATTTCCTTTTTTTTACTTATTAACTCACGTTCCATTAATAGAGTATATTGATCCGTGTACCAATCACTTACTCCCTCTCCCCGGAGGCGACTTCCAATAAAATCCTCCAATCGTCTGGCTTCCGTTTCATCGATCATTCCTTTCCGTTTTACTTTTCCAATCGCTGCTTCTACATCCTCCGGGTAACTGATATAGGAAAAAATTTCATGCATTATGGTACCATAACCAAGGCGGGTGCCTAAATCCTCTTCAAGTTTTGACAATGCAGCATTCCTCAGGTTAAGTTTCAAAATATCCCCGCTAAACCTGACCGGATAGCTCTCCAGATAATAGTTATCCTCCCTCTCCCTATGTTCTTTCTGTTGTTCGGGCTTTCCCAGGATGAATTTCTCTTTTTCGGGAAAATAACCTTGCGCCAATCTGATCCCCGGTTCAGGAGAGGAATGCTTACCATATTTAGTGTATAATGTCAAAGCCAGATCACCGGCTTTCTGCACTTTTTTTTCTTTTCCGGATACAGGGGAAAAGATATGCAATTCTTGCCTTGCCCGTGTAAAAGCTACATACATCAGATTCAGGTTATCGATATAACTGTGAAATTTCTCGGAAAAATACTCCCTGGCAAATTCAGAACGGGACATCTCCCTATTGTAGGAAACCGGCATAAAAGGGGTGCGGTTGAAATCGCTTGAATTCGTATCGCACCAGATGAAATTGTTTTTATATCCAGGAGTGTCAGGAGAGATTGGCCAGCTGCAATAGGGAATGATAACGGTCTCAAATTGAAGTCCTTTGGCCTTATGTATCGTCATAATTCTTATCGCATCCTGGGTTTCTGAGATATTAAGAGTCTTTGAAGCTCCATTTTGTTCCCAATAATTTAGAAAACCATAGAGTTCATTGCTTTCAGTTCTTATAAACTCAAGCACGATATCCTGGAAAGCCTGGATGAATGGAAGGTTGTCTTTAGTCTCGTTCAAGCCAAATGCTACGATGACCGATTCTGTAAGTTCATATAACGGAAGCTTTCTAAACCTTTCTTTATCTGCGGTAAAAAGGTCAAACTTATTTTGTCCGGAATCCTCTGTGGCATTGTTTGCATAGATCGCATGTAATGCTTCATTGTCGGGAACTTCTGAGGTAAGATAATGAAAAAACTCGGAACGCATAAAACCGGCATTTAGCTTATCTGCCGGATTATTAAGATAAGTAAGGATAGAGACGATAAAGGAAACGGCAGGATTGTTGCCAAGATAGAGGGAATCGTTGGAAATGAGACTGAAATTTGAACCATCATCCTTTATTAATCCCTCTTCGAGGAGAATAGAGGCGATCGCCCGACCTTCGCTTCCCCGACGGACCAGAATGGCTATATCCCTCGCCCTAAATCCCCTACCCTGCATGTCCCGGATTAATGCCGGCAATTTAACCTTTAGGAAATTAGTATAATTCTCTTCACTTTCAGTTCTGGAGAAAGTATGTTCAACCAAACCCTCCATGGATCTAAGCTTTTCAGGAATTTGCTGAGCACTTTCTGAATAGACCTTTTCCACAAGGGTTTGCCATTGGGCCGAAAAAGATTCTGCGGTATGGACCCCTTCCATATCTGTCCGTATCATTTCCTGGACCAGGGTTTTTGCCTGATAAAAGAAGCTGTTGTTAAACTTAACGATACTGGGATAGGATCTCCAGTTTTGGCCGAGAGAATGATTTTCGGTTATAAATCCGGTGATATCGTTCTCTATTTCTTTGGCAAGAATCTTCCAGTCTGAATTTCTCCAACGGTAAATCGATTGCTTAACATCCCCTACAACCATACTTTTATTTCCCAGTCCCAAACCATTTTTGATCAAAGGAAGAAAATTTATCCATTGAAACCGTGATGTATCCTGAAATTCATCGAGCATAAAACGGTGGAAATAGTTTCCTGCCTTTTCATAGATAAAAGGAGCCTCATTCTCTTCAATTATTTTTTTCAGGAACATGGAAGCATCAGAAAGAAGAAATATGTTCTTTTCCCGGGTAATTTCCCTAATTTCCAAAGATATATCATTCAGAATTCCAAAGGAATGAATGTTTTTGATCAGACAGCGGGCAGAAAAATATTTTCTTGCATTTTCACTCTGATATCCAATGATTTTTTTTAAAGCAGACTGCAGTTGGCTTTCTGCCAAAAATAGTGCTTTCTCTCTGTTTTTACCGGTTCTGGTGACCCAAAGTTCAGCATTTTCGGCAGCTTCGCAGGCTCTTTTTCCCGGATCGAGATTCATCCCTGTGTTTGTTAACACCTTAAGAAAATAACCTGCGGCACCGTTTCTCCCATAGCTAAAATCTTCTACCTGAAGTCCTGCATCCCTGATTTGACCCAGGGCCTCATGACCCAATTTTTTGAGGGTATTCTCATATTGTGAAATAAAATGGTTCAAATCGGTTTTGTAATTGGCCATCGTGCCTCTAAGATTCTCCAAAATGGAAATATCAAGAGATAAAGACTGATAGCCTTCCCTAAAAACCTCTTTTCCCAGGTTAAATACATCATTTTGAAAATTCCAGGACTTTCCCTCCATGATCCTTTCCCCTGCGAAAGTGATAAGCCATTGCCGAAGCACGGCATCTTCATCCATTTTGACCATGATCCGGTCTACCGCTTCATGAAGGATCCGATCATTATTGAGTTCGAGATTATAGCCTGTTTGAAGTCCGATTTCTCTCACAAAACCACGGATTACCCATTGGAAAAAGCGATCGATGGTACCCACAAAAAAAGAAGAATAATCATTCAGGATGCGGTTCAAAATGTCAACAGCCTTTCTCTTGATCCCCTCATTGCTCAAACCGAATTTTTTCCGGATATCTTCCTGATATCCGGAAACTTTGTTATCCCCTTTGCTTAGCAGCCAGAGGGAGTCAAGGATCCGGAATTTCATTTCCGCCGCGGCTTTATTGGTAAATGTGACCGCCAGTATCTGCCGGTAGGATGTCGGGTCGGTAAAAAGCATCTCCAGATAAATCCAGGTGAGCTGGTAAGTTTTTCCTGATCCTGCAGAGGCTTTATATATGGACAATGTTGACATTAAAAAATATTTTTCACAATGGTAAAACCACCCTCGTCCAGCCTGGAAACAATCAGGATTCGTAAAGATGGGCGGCCAAAACTATGCCTGTTTACGATATAATCCCCGATCCCAGCAATTCACCCCCCTGGTACCAGGCAGCAAACTGCCCCGCTGCGATCCCTCGTTGTTTTTCATTAAACCAAATGTACATCCCCTCTTCCCTTCTGAGCAACCAAGCTTTTTGTAAAGGCTGCCGATACCTGACCCTCACAGAATATTCCCTGGATTCACCCATATGCATTTCACTATCGGGAAAAATCCAGTGAATATCATTTTTATCAATAAACAGTCCTTTTCTGAACAGTCCGGGATGGTCCTTGCCCTGTCCGGTATAAATAATATTCTTATGGATATCAGTAGCAATGATGAACAAAGGCTTTTCCTTCCCCCCTACATTAAGGCCCTTTCGCTGCCCGATTGTATAAAAATGGGCTCCCTTGTGTTTCCCCACGACCGTTCCGGAATTCGGGAGATAATGATATGGCGTAAACTTAACTAAAGGAGTTTCCCCGGTTTTTTGGAAAGATATTACTTCATCTTCCATTACGATTTGTTCTTCATATAGTGGAGAAGTAGCCGGAACTTCGATAATCACTCCCTCCTTTTTATCCAGTTTCTGTTGAAGAAAAGTTGGAAGGTCAACCTTCCCGATAAAGCAAATCCCTTGCGAGTCCTTCTTTTCAGCAGAAGGCAGTTTGGCCTTACGGGCGATTTCCCTGACCTCTGACTTTTGAAGGTGACCAATAGGAAACCGGGCTTTTTTGAGTTGATCCTGATTCAATTGGCAAAGAAAATAGCTCTGCTCTTTGCCCGGATCATCTCCGGCTAGTAAATGATAAACTGTTTTGCCCTCGACCTCTGTTTCCCCCTTTTTACAGTAATGTCCGGTAGCGATAAAATCCGGTTTAAATTGTTCCACTGCGGTAAAAAACTCATCAAACTTAATTTCACGGTTGCAAAGAATATCCGGGTTCGGGGTCCTTCCCTTCTCATATTCGGTAAACATATAATCAACAATCCTTTTACGGTACTTTTCACTCAGGTCGACAATATGAAAAGGAATTTCCAGTTTTTTCGCCACCATTTCAGCAAACATTACATCCTCGTCCCAGGGGCAATCCCCTTTGAGCACCCCGGTCTGATCGTGCCAGTTTATCATGAATACTGCCGTCACGTCGTAGCCTTGTTCCTTTAGCAACAAGGCAGCCACACTGGAATCCACACCACCTGACAAGCCGACTACGACATTTTTCGACATAATGAATTATTTATTGCATAGAAACAAATTGTGAATAGTGTCTGTGCCTTTCAATCTCCAATTTTCAATTTCACCCTCCATCTTCCAGCTTCCGGCATCTGTCTGGCATCTATCTTCCCTCCCTCATCACCGACGACCAATAATCCGCCTCCATTAAGGTACTATTAATATAAGTATATACGCCTATCGGGCGTTGTTTATTTTCCGGGGGAGCCAATACCTGTTCCCTTCTGGCAAAGTCAGGATCGATAAGCGCCTCTATAAGTGCCACATCCCACATGGTCCATTCTTTATTGTTGGGAAATTTATTATCCCATCGATTAATCAGGAATTTCCATACGCCTGTATCTGCCTTCATTAACTGATAAGTCTCCTCATAATTGAATTTCAATTTGGAGGCAGTACTGGCAGGCATAATATGCATTTCCAGATCACCCCGGTTAAGACAATAATCGAGGGCATCCAGATCGTTTTTGGCGTTAAATTCATTTTTGTTCCATATCTTGCCCTTCGGGTTATAATTCATGGAAAGACAGTACAAACGTATATTTTCTGCAATTGTGGTATCTATTATTATGGCCGATGCAATATTGGTAAGTGCGCCCAGACACACCACATTAAGTTTTTTGCGTCCTGAAGCTTCCCTGCCTCTTGTTAAAATGAATTGGGCCGCCTCGGAAGGTTTGGCAACCGGTACGCCAAAAAACCATAGTTTTTTATCTGCTCCGCGCGGATGGGGCACAGAGGTTTTTTCCATGAGATGCAATAACTGTTCAATTAACCGCTGACTTACGCGCAAGCTACTGTCACCGGCATCTTCATGAAAGCCCCATTGGACAGAGGAGATTCCGGTAACCTTTAAATCCTCAGCAGATAGTGCCCTGGCCAAGGCAAACAGATCGTCCATTTCGTTTCCCGCGTCGGAATCAATAATTACCTCTGTAACCTTCCTGCCAAAAAGCTTCTTTCCGCCAAATGTGGTAAAAGTAATCACCAGTACAGCAATGGCTCCCAGGACCAGAAAAAAAATTATCGCTTTTTTAAGGCCACGTTTAAAATGGTTCATTGCCATAATTGGTCACTTTCCTCAATTAAATAATTAAATATGCAAAGCTATCAATTCTCTCAAAACTGAGCAGTAAAATCAATTGAAATGTGTTGAAAAATATGAAAGCATATTTCCACGGCCGGCCATCTTTTTTGTACCTTTGTCCGGGGACTCATAACCATCAATAGAACTGTATCTTATGCATAAAAAGGGGGAAATTCATAGAAATCGACGTTAATGAAATTCCACCAATATGATAAATCCCTAAATTGAGCAGTTTAATCAGGCATCAACTCTCAAATCCATGACCCTTAAAGACCGAAACTTCAGCCCGGAATTTATATTTTCTGCTACAAGGAGCAGCGGCCCAGGTGGACAGAATGTCAATAAGGTAAATTCCAGGGTTGAACTGAGGTTTCAAATTTCAGATTCATTAGTGCTTACAGAGAGTGAAAAGGAAATTCTACATCGAAAACTAGCCAGTCGCATCACTTCCGCAGGATTTATAATTATCGTTTCACAAAGTGAACGTTCCCAGCTCCGGAATAGGGAGAAATGTATCGAAATTTTCTTTTCAATCCTTGAAAAGGCTCTTAAACCGGTGAAGAAAAGGAAACCAACCTCCCCTTCGGGCTCGTCGGTTGAAAAAAGAATTCAGAAGAAGAAGATACATTCCGAAAAAAAGATTTTAAGAAAAAAGATTGAGTAGCGCTGTTTCTATGTATACCCATGAGAAAGAAAAGAAATTAAGAAACCAATTCCGGTCGATATTTGAAAAATATGCTTCTGTAGTGAGAGGCATAGAGGCTAGCCTGCAAAATTCAATATTTTTGATTATTTACCACCCTTAAAAGATGAATTACGCGATACTTGACATAGAGACAACCGGAGGCAGTCCGAAAGTGGAAAAAATTACGGAAATCGCAGTTTATGTTCATGATGGAAAGAAAATCATAAGTGAATTTACGACCCTCATTAATCCGGAAAGAAATATTCCCTATTTTATCACTAACCTGACCGGGATAACCAATGCCATGGTTGCAAACTCCCCGAAATTTTATGAAATAGCGAGAAAAATCATTGAAATAACCGAAGATTGCATACTCGTTGGGCACAATATCAGGTTTGATTATAGCTTTATTCAGGCGGAATACAAACAACTGGGATACGATTACCATCGGGAAACCCTTTGCACCTTAAAACTTTCCAGGAAAAACATTCCGGGCTTCCCCTCGTATAGCCTCGGAAATATATGCGAACGCTTGAATATTAGTATTAGCGGCAGGCACAGGGCCTATGGAGATGCCTATGCCACGGTCATGCTTTTCGAACATTTGATGAATATAATGGAATTGAGTGACAGTAATTTGTACCAAGCCATACGTCCTACCGGAAAAATTAAAAATCTCAATGGGTTCCTGAAACCGGAAAGTATACAAGAACTTCCGCCACACATAGGGGTCTATTATTTTCATGATCAGGAGGGTAATTTGCTCTACCTTGGTAAGAGCAAGAACATTCATTCCAGGGTGCTTTCCCATCTGGGAAACAAAACAAGCCGCCGTTCCATTGAGATGAGCGAAAAAATTGCTGGAATTTCCTATGAACTTACGGGCAGTGAATTGATTGCTCTGCTGAAAGAATCCGAAGAAATCAAGAGTTTCCGGCCCTATTACAACCGGGCCCAACGCAGAAAAGCAAATACATGCGGATTATATAGTTTCAAGGATGAAAAGGGGTATATCAATCTACGCATAAAAAGAACCGGGATTGAAAATACCCTTCCCCATACCTGCTTTGCTTCCCAAAAGGAGGGCAGGGAAATGCTTTCCAATCTTATCGAACAACAATCCCTGTGTCAAAAATTATCCGGGATGTATGATACCGAGGGAGCCTGCTTTCATTACTCGATACGTCAGTGCAACGGAGCCTGTATTGGAAAGGAATCATCGAAAACTTACAATATTCGTGTGCAAAGAGTGATCGAACTATTCGAATTCCATGAAGAAAATATGCTGATCATTGATAAAGGTCGTACGGAGGACGAGCGATCCGTGGTTTGTATCGAGAAAGGCCTTTACCGTGGCTTCGGATTCATAAACATTGGGGAAAGCTATTTACATGTGGAAAATATCAGGGAATGCATTAAATATTCTGAAGATAACCGCGATATCAGAGTAATAATTAAGGGGTGGTTGAAGCGGAACAGACCGGAAAAGATATTAAAATATTAAGGCATCAGGCTCAATCTCTAATCAAAAGTTCGACTCCCCTGGATCAACTGCTGTTTCACTGAAAGAACAATCAGATCGAAGAATATTTTTGGTCAGAAGGGAACTATCCTGGTGGAGTAACACCAATAACTCCTAAAGGAGGAAATGTTAAAAGTTTAGGTTTCAGAAAGATCGGGCCCCCTTGGTTATTTCGGGGAAAAATAATGTAAAAACTATTTGATTAAATTCAATAAACCTGTATATTTGCAACCCGTTACCAAAAACGAACATGATTCAGTAGCTCAGCTGGTAGAGCACATCCCTTTTAAGGATGGGGTCCTGGGTTCGAGCCCCAGCTGGATCACGGATTATGATCTCAAAATGAACTAAAAGCACTTAAATTCGATGATTTAAGTGCTTTTTTGTTGGTACTGAAACACCAAAATAAAATGTTTGAGGAAAAAATTAGGTATGACTCCTATTAAAATTGAGTGATGCAGCTTGTCCCCTAAACATATCACTGAAAATTATGTTATGAGATAAAAGCATACCTCCACATGGATACCCCTGCGAACCGTTTAAGCAAGGAGAAATCAGCATATCTGCTACAACATGCCCATAATCCGGTGGATTGGTACCCTTGGGGGGAGGAAGCACTCTCTAGAGCAGGAAAAGAAAATAAGCCCATTCTTGTCAGCATTGGATATGCGGCCTGCCACTGGTGCCACGTCATGGAAAGGGAGACTTTCGAAAACCATGAAATTGCTGAGAAATTAAATAAAGATTTTATATCCATCAAAGTCGACCGTGAAGAAAGGCCGGATATTGATCAGATATACATGACCTCTGTTCAGCTCATGACAGGTGCAGGGGGATGGCCACTAAACTGTTTCCTTACTCCGGATGCCAAACCCTTTTTTGGCGGTACCTATTTCCATGCCGGTCAATTCACAGAGGTCCTGAATCAAATTATCACCTTATGGCAGGAGGATCCTTCCCAGGTTATCAACCATGCGGATAATTTATGTGAAGGTATTATAAATTCAGAGCTCATTAAGGAGAAAAACACTGGCAGGGAAATTTTCTCCTCTTCAGCAATATACAATTTAATTCGAAAGGAATTTGATTGCCTTGAGGGAGGACTTAACCGGGTGCCGAAATTTCCCATGCCTGGTTTGTACCTTTACCTATTGACCTATTCCATTTTCTTCAATGAACCTGAAGCACTTCAACATGTGGAGCTTACCGTTGAAAAAATAATTGAAGGGGGCATTTATGACCAGCTGGCCGGAGGTATATCCAGGTATTCTACCGATAAGTATTGGTTTGTTCCTCATTTTGAAAAGATGTTATATGACAATGCCCAGTTTATCGGTTTATTGAGTCTTCTGTATAGCTACAATAAAAAGCCTGGACTTGCCCATATCATTGCAGAAACGATCGATTTTCTCGATCAGGAGCTGAGTAACCAAAATGGGGGGTACTACAGCTCACTTGACGCAGACAGTGAAGGGGAAGAAGGAAAATTTTATTTATGGACAGCTAATGAGATTGCCGAGATTGCCGGCAAAGACAGGAATTTGGTATTTAACTATTTTGGAATCGAAAATCCAGGAAATTGGGAACAGGGAAAGAATATTTTGAAGATAGAAAATCAAACTCAGGGAGTGAGTTTCGGTGAAGATGTTTCCATAACCCATTCGGGGGATATCCTATCGGATATTAAAGCCCGTATGCTCAAAATGCGTAACCAGCGTCCTCGTCCTGTTCGTGACGAAAAAATCCTTACCTCCTGGAACGCATTAATGATCAGCGGATTAATTGCTTCATGGAATGCCACATCGGATGACAGGTATTATGTGAAGGCCCGGTTAACTGCTGATTTTTTGATCAAGAACATGATGTCGGAAGACCATTCATTAAAACGCGGCGTCGACAGTAAGATACCAGGTTTTCTTGACGATTATGCCTATACAGTTCAAGCCTTTATCGATCTGTACCAGGCAAATTTTGAAAATGACTATCTCGATTTAGCCAAAGGGTTGATGGAATACTGTTTTGAACATTTTTACGATGCTGAAACAGGGATGTATTTTTATAGTCCGGATACTGAAGTTTCTCCGGTAACACGACAAAAAAATATGCAGGACAGTGTATTGCCTTCAGCCAACTCAACCATTTCACTCAACCTGTATTTTCTTTCTGTTTACCTCGGAAATGACTTTTACAAGGAAAGTTCCAGTCAGATGCTTAAAAATATTTTGCCTTTAATGCATACATCGCCTGTTTTCTTTTCCAATTGGGCAAGACGGCTTATCCTGGCTGAAAAAGGAATTCCGGAGATTATTTTCATCGGAAAGGAAGCTATAAATCTGCGGAGGCAAATGAGAGGTTATCCCACTCCATTGGCTCTTATCTCAGGGAGTAAGAAGCCCTCGGATATGCCCCTTCATAAGGATCGCTTTGTATCCGGAAAGACATTGATCTACATTTGCAGGGACAATGTTTGTTTAAATCCGGTTTTGACCATAGAAGAAGCCTTGAAAAGCCTGCTCAGTTTTCAGCGGGGTTCAGAATGAGGAAGGTATAAAAAATTATATCCTTGAAAATATTGCTTAAGCGAACTTTACTGCCAGATGAGTGGTTCCCTTTAAAAATATGATATCTAATCTTTTCCATCATGAAAGATTCAATAAAGGAAATCCAGACTGCCGAACTCATTTCGTTTATTGGCAAACCAAATGCCCATATTATTGATATCCGTCCTGTAGAAGCATACAATGGATGGATTCTTCAGGGCGAACAGAGGGGAGGACATATCAAAGGGGCCAGAAGCCTTCCTATAAAATGGATTACCTATATGGACTGGATTGAGATGGTCAGGCATAAAGATATCCTTCCTGAAAATCCAGTTATTATATATTCGTACAGCACATTTAATACACAAAAGGTAGCTGAGCTTTTTCTTAAAGCGGGGTATGCGGATGTTTCTGTTTACAACCGATTCCAAGAAGAATGGAGCGCGAACCCTTCCCTTCCCATGGAACAACTTGCCCATTTTCCCAATCTTGTTTCGGCCCAATGGATAAAAAAATTGATCTTCGGGGAAAATCCGGAACATTTCTTCAACGAAAAATTTGTTATTGTTCATGCACATTATCGTAATCGCAATGCCTATCTAAGCGGTCATATTCCGGGGGCTATTGACATGGATACCCTGGCGCTGGAATCTCCTGAAACATGGAACCGCAGAACGCCTGAGGAACTTAAATCTGCCCTTGAAGAACACGGGATAACCTCAGAAACTACCGTAGTATTATATGGAAAATATATGGATCCGAATAATAATGATCCCTTTCCCGGTAGTGCGGCAGGAGATATTGCTGCTATCCGTTGTGCGTTCATTATGATGTATGCCGGGGTTAAAGATGTGCGAATCCTCAATGGGGGGTTCCAGGCGTGGATGGATGCGGGATATTTTATTTCACAGGAAGATTTGAAAAAAAGAAAAGCTGATAATTTTGGATGTGAAATACCTGTGAACCCGGAGCTGGCTGTTGATACCCCTCAAGCGAAGTACATGCTTGCTTCACCTGATAGTGAACTGGTCTGTGTAAGAAGTTATCCAGAGTATCTTGGAGAGGTAAGTGGTTACAACTATATTGAAGAAAAAGGCAGAATCCCGGGTGCAATTTTCGCCGATTGTGGATCAGATGCATACCATATGGAGAATTACAGGAACTTTGATCATACCACCAGAGAATATCATGAGATAGAAGCTAATTGGAGAAAAAACGGCATTACACCTGATCTACACCTTGCATTTTACTGCGGCACAGGATGGCGTGGAAGTGAGGCCTGGTTCAATGCATGGCTAATGGGTTGGCCCCGCGTATCGGTTTATGATGGGGGATGGTATGAATGGAGCTCAGATAAAGAGAATCCGGTCGAATCAGGAGTTCCCCGCAAAGAACTATCATTGGTTAACAGGTAAACATTTTATATTCCTTCCGATCGATTTCTTTTCACCTTAAAAGTGAGCCCTACCCTGCGGCCCTTCATTTTATTTCGGGTTAATCAAACCTGTGGCGTTCCATCATTTATAGAAAGACTCAAACACAAAATTTCTAGTGGACAGATATTTTTGAGCCCGGCCTTACCAGGACCCATTGGACAATGGCTGGATAGGGTCATTGTTTTTAAATGTATAGAAATGGGAAAAATATCCAAAATTCTACTATTTTTACCGTGCAAAAAACAGGAATCTTCAAGGGAAAAGTAAACACATCATTTTCTAAATTTATTAAAAACTAAACATGGCAAAACAAACTACTAAGCAAAACATGCGCCTCGTTATTGTGATCGCAGCTGTAGCATCTACCGGGGGCTTACTTTTCGGATTCGACACAGGGGTTATTTCCGGAGCACTTCCCTTCTTAAAAGCCAGCTGGAACCTCTCCTCCGGGCAGCAGGAATGGATCACCACTGCAGCGCTAATCGGAGCCGTGCTTGGCGCTGTCTCCTCCGGAAGGATAACAGATATATTCGGTCGAAAAAAGGTTATCCTGGTTGCCTCGGTAATTTTTGCAATAGGTTCGTTGCTTACAGGGGCCTCCACTACCCCCACCTTCCTTGCCATAAGCAGGATAATACTGGGTATAGCCATTGGCATCTCCTCCTTTACCGTACCTCTTTATATTTCTGAAATATCACCTACCAAAATAAGAGGTGCGCTGGTTTCCTCTTTTCAGTTAATGATTACCATTGGTATCCTTTTATCCTATTTCTCAGACCTGGCTTTCGCTGATGAAGCAAATCCCTATTCATGGAGATGGATGTTTTATGTGGGCATAATCCCGGCAGTGATTCTATTTGCAGGAATGATATTTCTTCCGGAAACTCCCCGTTTCCTTATTGGAAAAGGGCAGGAAGCTAAGGGAAGGAAGATATTATCCAGGGTCGAAGAGCCTGCTCTCGTTGAAATCGCTATTACAAAGATTAAAGAGGACATCAGAAAAGACCAACTGGCTGCTACCAACTGGACCGAAATTTTTAAGCCCTGGCTTCGAAAGGCTCTTATTATTGCCATCGGGATAATGTTTGTCCAGCAGTTTGTAGGAATAAACACTATTATATATTATGCTCCCACCGTATTTATCATTGCCGGCTTCGCAGGAGCCAAAGCCGCAATTGCTGCAACCGTTTCAGTAGGTGTTGTCAATGTAATTTCCACTGTTTTATCTATGTTCCTTATAGATAGATGGGGAAGAAGGAAGCTTTATTTTATAGGGCTCACAGGAATGGCCATCGCCCTTACGGCCCTTGGTACCTTTTTCCTGTTAAAGGACAATCTTGGCCCGGCATTGAAATACATCACAGTGGGAAGCATCCTGGTGTATGTTTTCTTCTTCGCTATTAGTCTTGGGCCCCTCGGATGGCTGATTATTTCTGAAATTTTTCCATTAAAGGTTCGGGGCCTGGGGATGAGTATCGGTTCCTTGTCGAATTGGCTTTTCAATGCCATCGTCACTTTCACCTTCCTGAAGCTCGCGTGGGCCTTTACCGGACCGGGTGGGGAAATACTCAATGAGGGGGCACTAAAACCAGATCCCAATCCCGCGGGTGCCTTCTTTGTGTATGCTGCAATGGCTATTGCCGGAATTATCTGGGGCTTAAAATATATACCCGAAACCAAAGGAAAGACCCTTGAACAGATTGAAGACCATTGGAGAGCGGGGAAATTGCCTAGAGAGCTATAGGGCTTTATTGATGACTATTCATCCGATTCCATTTTTTACTCATCAATTAATAAATAGTTATGGCATATTTTTATGGTAAGTATTTGAAATTATTTTTCACTGTTTTACTTCCTTCTCGTTCTTATTGAGCATAACCATGCTGCAAACAGGGATACAATATATTTATGGCTTGGGAAGGTGCCGAGTGAATCCGAGGCTAAACAAAAGGCTGTCGGGTCTCCTAATGAGAAGGGGAAAATAGAGCTTTTGTCCCAGGTTACTGATCCCATATTAATTGCTTTTGAACCCGACCCGTCGATTAAAAATGGGTCTTCCATAATAGTATGTCCCGGCGGAGGTTATAAAATCCTCGCTATCGAAAAGGAGGGATACGAAATTGCTCAGTGGCTCACTCAACTCGGGTACACTGCTTTTGTCCTTCAGTACCGTGTCCCGGATAAAGAGGATGGGGCATTGATGGACATTCAAAGGGCAATCCGGATTGTGCGCGGTAAAGCACCTTCCTTGAACTTAATTCCGGATAAGGTAGGTGTCATGGGTTTCTCTGCCGGAGGAAGCTTATGTGCTCGTGCAAGTACCCGATACTCCATTCCTTCTTATGGTAAAAGGGATCATTTAGATTCTTTATCCTGCCGACCAGACTTTTCCCTACTAATTTATCCAGCATACCTCGATAAAGGTGAGCAGGGAAGCCTGAGCCCCGAACTATTGGTTGATATCAATACACCCCCAATGTTTATATTTGCCACAGCAGATGATAAATACAGCAATAGTACTCTGGTTATGGCAACTGCTTTAAGAGATAATAAGGTACCGGTTGAACTGCATTTATTACCTGTAGGTGGACATGGTTACGGATTGCGGCCGGGTAAAACAGCCGCTGAAGTATGGCCTGGCCTGGCAGAAATTTGGTTGAAGAATCTATTATTTGAACCCAAATAGATTAAAAAAGCGGTTGTAAGATCGCCCGAAATTTCTTTCGGTCCATTTTCATCGTTTAGAATAAAATATACTATTTCCAAAGAATTGTGAATCAATTTTTTACGATTTACAATTCACTTTTAATCCCTCTTCACTCTATTTTGGCAAAGATTTTGGTTTAAACTGGTTGTTGTAAAAAACCTAATACCTGGAAAACATGAAAAAACTGATATTAATTCTCCCCGCCCTCGCCCTGACTTTGGGATTGAGCGCACAGAATACCCGGACCAGGAGTCCGCGAGCTGTTCATGAAACCACCACCTCTCCTACTGAAGAGAAAAAGAAAGCTGAACCAGTCAGGAAGGCTTCTCCTGCAGTAATCCCATCCACCAGTTCTTCCGGAAGGACCAGGTCAGTGAGTCAACCCACTAATGATCGCAGTACTTCAAGATCTGCTAACTCCTCTGGAACCCGAACAAGGCAAACATCAACTGTCCAGAATAAACGGGGCACCTCTTCAGCGGGGACTCCTGCTGCTATCCCTACCCGCCCGAATTCAAACACCCGGACCAGAAATTCAGAGGGCACAAGTTCCGGTCGCAAAGTTGGAACAAGTTCAACCGTCAATGAAAACCGTCAGGTACATCAGGGCGAAACAAGAAACGCAACCGGAAGTGATTCCAGAAGAACAGCTACCACTACCAGTGGAAGGACATCCAACAGGGAAATAAATTCCGGCACTACCTATTCAGGTAACCGCGGCTCCAACCATTACGATCCTAAAGTCGGTCAAACCTATACGGAAAAACGAAAGGTATATATAACCCCTGCCCCCCGCCGCATTGCACGTCCTGCACCCGTGGTTAATTATGTTTACCGCCCGGTGGAATACCGCAGGATTCATTACCCCTATTCAGCACCTTCCAGGATTAATATCATCTGGACCAACAACATGTATCGGGAATATGTCTATCTTTATCCTGAATTCAATCTTTGGTACTATCCTTACGGTTACCATATTGAAAATGTTTCCGCCTATGATGCCAGTGCTTTTATAGGGGAAGTTGCCAATATCTACGGACGGGTTTATGATACCTGGTACCTGAGGGAAACGGATGAATATTTCCTTTACTTTGGCGGACCCTACCCCTATCAGGATTTCAGTATAGTACTTACCGGAAAGGATGCAAGAAGATTTAGCAGAAATCCGGAGAGGTTCTTTACCAACAGGAATATTTCCGTTACAGGACTTGTCAGCTTATGGGAAGATAAACCGGAAATTGTTGTTAAAAAGAGAAGCCAGATTCACCTGTATTGATCTGGGACAACATTCTTTTATATCCTTTCCTGGTAACCCTGGATTGCAGAAAATGAAATTATCTTGCTGATATCTAACCAAGTAGATAACTTGCGGTTTGATTAGAACAGAACCCTAAGTACACAATGGATAAAAAATTATTACCAGTCAAATCTATTTAAAAATATAGGGGGCAACCGGTGGCTTATTGTCTCTGGGTGGCGCGACAAAAGGCCCTGATTCCTTATCGCCTTGTTGTTCTCGCCATTCAGCCATGTCTGCACGAAAATCTTCGACAATGTCTTTGTAATATGGATTCCCGGCAAGGTTAACAAGCTCGTAAGGATCTTTAGTGACATCGTACAATTCCTCCTTCGGCCTGTTATGGTAACGCCATAAGACCGCCGCGGCATGGTCGTTTTCATGGGACCGGGTCTCCCAGGAGAACCAATATTCCTGACCCTCGTCATGTCCCCCTTTGGACTTATCGATATGGGTCGTGTACTTGATCTCGGGGGCAAGGTTTAAAATATATTTGTACCTGCTTGTTCGAATCATCCGCAGCGGCGACTGGTTCATTACCCCATCGCCTGAGTGGCTGGCATAAACTCGCTGACGATGATCGCACTTCTGCCCGAGAAGAAGAGGAATGATGCTCATTCCATCGATCACTTCCGGGGACGCCGGAGGGGTTCCCCCTGCTATTTCGACCGCGGTTGGGAGTAAATCAATGAGTGAAACGATCGCGTCAGTTTCTGATCCGCCTTTTATTTTGCCAGGCCATTTGATCAATAATGGTACCCGGATACCATAGTCATAGAGGTTCCATTTCCCAAAGGCCCACTGAGGTCCCTGGTCTGCCGTGAAAATAACAATGGTATTTTCGGACATTTTATATTTTTCAAGACTACTTAGAAGTTTTCCGACATTGCCGTCCATCTTAGTGATATCGGTATAGTATCTTGCCCGTGATTTTCGGGTTTCTTTGGTATCGATATGAAACCCGGGGATATCAATTTCTGAAGCTTCATACTCCGCTTTTTCAGGCCAAAAAACATGGGGGCTGTGGTCATTTACAACCAGCATAAAAGGCTCTTTGGATTTTGAAATTTTCGCCAGCCATTCATCAACAGGAGCCATGTTCAGGTCAGTCCAAAGCACCCCTTGTCCTTCATGACCTGGTTCCGGAACATTGGTGTTATGAATAAATTCGAAGGGATATTGATCGATAGGCCCTACATGGAATTTGCCAGCAATAGCCACCCGGTACCCAAGGGGCTTTAGATAGGAAGGAAGGGTTTTGACATCTTCCTTTATACCGCTATGATTGGCATGGGCCCCGTTTCGAAAAGGATAGATTCCGGTATGAATGGAAGCCCTGGAGGGGGAACAGGTCGGTGAGCTGGCAAAAGCCTGTGAAAATAACAACGACTCCTTTGCAAGGCTCTCCAGGTTTGGGGTATTCACGATTTGATTCCCATAGGGCTCAATATCAGCAGCCCCTAGGTCATCCGCCACAAACAGCACGATATTGGTATGTTCTTTTGCACTGATATTTTTTTGGGCCAATGTTAGCGGCATAATCGATAACAATAGAGCACCGGTGTATAGCATACGCTCGCTGATTAGTTTATTCTTCATAATAATTGCCATTATTTGTAAATTACAAAAGGAGACCAGTTGACTGTTCTGATTTTTTTTTAGATATAGTAAAACTCATCCTAATTTTCTTTACTCCCCCGATGGGAGTTTTATTTTTTGTCCAGCTGGAATTGGTTGCCCAAAATGAGGTGTACCATCAGCATTCCATGTAAAAGGCTGCAACCTTACATCCCGGTCCCATCCGGGTTCTGTAGTTTTCTTTGAATGGTAAATGATCCAGTCTTCCGTATTGTCCGGTGATTTGACAAATGAACAATGCCCCACACCGTGGACTTGATTATTCCCCAGGAATACAGGTCCTGTTTTCTTCCAGTTTTCAGGATTAAGTATATCGGCTTCCGGGTCTTTTAATTCAAGCATTCCAAGCCGATAATTAATTAACCAGGATTCACGACAGGAATATACGACAAATAACAGATCTCCGTTTTTTAGTACCTCAGGAGCTTCATTAAGGTTCAGGGGGCCACCAGTTTCCCAACTCTCTTCAGGAGATGAAAGTCTAATCCTTGTACCTTTCAATGTATATGGGTTCTCCATTTCTGAAATATATAAATGTTGAGGGGTATTATCTGTCTTTTCCTGGGTAATCCAACCGGACCAGATCGCGTACAATTTGTCTTTGTGTTCGAAAACAGTCATATCTATGCCCCAGATATTGGAATTTGGCACCTCCGGGTTATCTCCTGTGTATAGTTGCCCCATGTCCTCATAATCACTATATACATCCTCGGTTTTCGACCGTAGGACCATGGTACGCTGATAAATAAATGGGGGGCCAGATTCACCCGCCGCGAAGTATACATACCAATGTCCTTTAATGAACTGGATTTCAGGGGCCCAAATGCATGAACGGTTCCAACCGGTGTCCGGTGCCGTCCAAATGACTTTTCTCCCCTCTCTTTTAGTAAGCTTTTTTGATTTATAGACCACCACCCCATGGATATCATTATTGATGGAATGGCAATAAATGTAAAAACTGTCTTTTTTGAACATCCATGGATCAGCACCATTCCATACCGGATTAGCGAAGGTTGAATATTCCGGGTCTTTCATTTCGGTATATTCGGGTTCTTCTTTTGCACCGCATGCCCCCAAAGTAAAAAGGACAAAAGTTATAAAAGTCAGATAATTTATCCTTCTCATATTTTCTTTCTTAGAAGTATTTGATACTTTCTAAATAAAATTTACAATACTCTTCAAGTATTATTTAATTTTCTTATATGGTTGGTCCATTGAAGGAACGTGTTATTTCGCCCGTTCCTTCAATAGGTTTTTCCTGCTAACATTCTTTTAAAGCAGTTGTAAACAACTCTCCCTTATAGCATTCTATTGATATCCCTCATTTTGTTCAAGTTTCGAATCCGAATCCACAGCCTGTTGTGGAATGGGATACAAAACATGGTAGGGTCGTGCGTTGGAAACACCTCTTGCCAATGCATCACTTATAAATCTTCCTGTACGGATGAGATCTTGTCTTCTTAATCCTTCACAATAAAATTCCCAGCTTCTTTCAGCGATAATGGAATCTCGCAATTCTTCCTTAGTTTCAAAATCCTCAAGCGTGTAACGGTCAAGTCCGGCACGTTCCCGAATATCCCCCAAAAGGGTGATAGATTCATCATTGGGGCCGCTAATTTCGTTCAAGGCTTCCGCACGTGCAAGGAGGATGTCCGCGTATCTTACCACAGGAATATCATTCCCTCCTCCTATGTCCGCATTAGGATCGGGCCAGTATTTTAAAGGTCGTGTATTGTTGTTGTTCAACAGTGAAATAGTTTGGTTACCATTATTAATATAAGAAGTAAGGATAGTTTCCTTTCTCTTATCGTTTTCAGCGAAGGTGTTAAAGAAAATGTCTTTAAGGGAGTATTGGGCAGCATAATTTCGCCAGTTACTTTGCATGGTAAGCCCGCTTGCGGGATCGGATTTGAAACCCGGAGGGAGTACATAAGCCATCCAGTCATTTCCCGGGCCCTGTCCCGGAGCAATAGCCGTGCAGGTCCTTACCCATATGAACTCTTGGTTTCTTTCATTTTCCACCCTAAACATTGCTGAATAATCGGGGTATAGACCGTACACATTCATATTCATAATGTCTTTAGCCATATCAGCAGCTTTTTGCCATTGCCGGTTGTTCAGGTAAAATTTGCAGAGGATTGCACGGGCTGCACCTTTATTGGCACGTCCATATTCTTCATTCCCCGGAGCAGGCAGATCTGGTATGCTTTCCAGTAATTCCGTCTCGATAAAGGTCCTGATTTCTGTATCACTTGCTTTAGCAAGCTCTTCCGCTCCGTTTAAGGTAGTAACCCTCAATGGAACAGGCCCATAGAAATTGTATAAATGAAAGTAGCTCACCGCTCTGATAAATCGTGCTTCGGCAATATATTGGCTTTTATTTGATGAATTAATTTCTGCCAAGTCAATATAATCCAGCACAGAATTGGCGTCGCGGATGGCAAAATAGGCCGGATTCCACGACAGACCAAGGAACCAGTCGAGGTTCGCGTCCCAGGTAAAATCAAGAAATTGGGACAACTGTCTGTTGTCTGCCCCGGCAAATTCGTACATTATTTCAGTCGTCGCATCCTGGGTAAGGATATACATCTTGTTGGCACGCTGACTTTGGACATCGTTGTCCCGGACGTAAGCTGCTTTAAGCACGCTCACAATTCCCTCTTCCGTAGTGAGGAAGTTCTCCGGGGCAAGCTGGGAATATACCGGTTCATCAAGCAATTCTTCACAGGAAGTGAAGGGAAGCATAATAATGCAAGAGATCAATATATATTTTATAATTTTCATGATATTTTTATTTAAATAGTTATATAACCCAAACTTATCAATTAAATTAACAGTATAGTTAAAATTAAAAATTTATGTTTACCCCCAGTAAAATGGTACGGGATAGTGGATAGGCATTGAAATCCACCCGATAATTCGCGTTTCCGTTCGGGTTAACTGCAGGATCCATTCCATCATAATCTGAAATAGTTAATAGATTTTGCCCGGTGATATAAACGGTTCCTGAATTAACCAATCCCCTGATTTTAGGAAAAGTGTAACTGAGTGTAACCGTCTGTAATCTGATATACGAAGCATCCTGCACGGTATACGAGTTAATAATTTTCTGGCCTTGTGCCAAGGGGGCAACAAAAGAAGGATAGGTATTGGAAGGATTATCCGGGGTCCATCTTCCCAAATAGGGTTCAGCGAATTTATTTCTTCTGAAGTTGATCGGGAAATAAGTATCAACCAGGTTATTGTTAAACATTTTTAGTCCGGAGACTCCTTCGATCTGAATATCAAGCGAGATTCTTTTGTACTTAAAGCTATTGGTCATCCCATAAGACAATTTAGGAAAGCCATTGCCCAAAATTATCCGATCACTGGAATTAACAGTGCTATCATTATTGACATCAAGGTATTTCAAATCGCCGGGATGAACATTGTCTGTGGTTTTAGTAAAATCGTCTGTGGTTTGCCATACACCGATAATTTTATAGCCATAAAAGGAATACAGGGGTTCGCCTTTCCTTATGATGGCCGGCTGGGCACCCAATACACCGGCTGAGCCCACCAGTATTTCATTCTGGCCACCGATGCCGGTCACTTCATTTTTTAGGCTTGAAATATTGATAGTTGTATTCCATTTGAATGTTTTGTCAACATTCACTGTATTTAGGGTAAATTCAAATCCGGTATTTTTAATACTTCCGATATTGGTTAACTGACTTGTAAAGCCGCTTGTATAACTTACAGGCTTATTCAGCAACATGTCCGTTGTGTTTTTCAGGTAATAGTCCAGGCTCAATGAAATCCGGTTCCTCAAAACCCCAATGTCCAGGCCGATATTGGTCTGATCGGTGGTTTCCCATTGCAGATTCATGTTTGCCAGACGAGCAGGTTCCTGCGTTGAATTCAATTCTCCGTCAAATACACCGAGAGGCCCTGTAACATAGGTAGTAATTGCCTGGTAATCCCCGATAGCCTGATTACCGGTTTTCCCCCAGCTTATTCGAAGTTTTAAATTGCTAATCAGATCAACAGGATCCAAAAAGTCTTCCTGGCTGATTCGCCACGCACCGGCAAAGGATGGGAAGTAACCGAAGCGGTTATTGACCCCAAACCGTGAAGACCCGTCTGCCCGGAACGAAGCGGTGAAAAGGTATTTATTCATTATCGAATAGTTTATCCTTCCGAGGTAGGAAAGCAACCTGTTTGAAAATTTATTGCTATAAACCAGGAAGGTACTTTGGGTTCCGGCATCCACATTATTCGAACCCATGGCATCCGATGGAAAGCCGGCTGATTCAATGGTGCTTCTGTTGGTTATAAACCTTTGGGTGGTAGTACCGCCCAAAATGGTCAGGTGGTGTCCATCAAATTCCTTATCATAGGTCAGTGTTCCTTCCACCAGATAATTGCTTACTGCTCCATTTAAAACCGATGCCGTTCCACCTGAAGCAAGACCGTCGTTCGTGGACCTGTCTACATAAACATCCCTTCGCTGACTTTGTATACTTCCTCCCATATTAATTCTGGCTACCAGACCGGGCAAAAGTTCATAATCCCCAAATACAGTTCCATAGGTACTGTAACTGGTTGAAGTTGCCCTTTTCCCATACAGCAGAGCCAGAGGGTTATCGATGGTAATGAACGGAGATCTTGTATACCGATCGGTACTTTCATCCCAAATCGTAAGGGTAGGGTCCATGTTGATGGCTGAATATATTGATCCGCTAACTTCGTTAAAACCATTACCTTCCGGGGCAAAGGTATCTTCTATATAACTCGAGCTAATATTCATCCCGATGTTAAGCCTTTTCGAAACTGCATTGGTCAGGTTGATTCTCGCTGAATATCTCTCCAGACCAGATGTTTTGACGACCCCTTTCTGATCAAAATAGTTAAGGCCAACAAAAAAGGTAGATTTATCGTTCCCTCCAGCGAAAGACAAATTGTGATTCTGAATTTGAGCATTTGTCCTGTAAATTTCATTTTGCCAATCTGTTCCCCCGTTTTGTATTTCAAGGACCGTCTCGTTAATTGTCCCACCACCATCGGCAATGATTTCGTTTTGAATCCGCATGTAATCCTCCGCGTTGAGGACATCCAGCTTTTTGGCTACATTCTGCATGCCAAATTCGCCGGAATAATTTACCCGGGTTTTTTCATTTATTCCTTTTTTCGTGGTAATCATCACCACCCCATTGGCCCCCCTGGAGCCATATATCGCGGTTGCTGATGCATCTTTCAGGATTTCAATAGATTCAATATCAGCAGGATTAAGGGAATTCAGAGGATTTCTGGTAGTATTGGAACCGACGTAATTTCTTCCCGTCCCTGAAATCGGAGAGGTATTATCCATGGGCAGTCCATCAACAACATACAAAGGTTCTGACCCTGCAGTGATAGAGCCCGCTCCGCGGATATTAATGGAAATCCCACCGCCCGGTTCATTGCTATTCTGAATGACACGCACACCCGCTGCACGTCCGGCTAATAATTGATCCACTGAAGCAGCCGTACCCCTGTTAAAGTCATCAGATCTTAAGGAACTTACTGCTCCGGTAAGGTCACTTTTCTTCACGGAGCCATAGCCAATGGCCACGACTTCTTCGAGACCGATGGCATCTTCCTCAAGGACAACATCAATGACGGTGGAGTTCCCAACTGGAATTTCCATGGTTTTTAAACCAACAAAAGAAAACACTAAAATAGCGTTATCCTGCAGGTTCGAAAGGCTGTAAAATCCCTGTGCATTGGTTATGGTCCCCTGAGTTGACCCCTGGACTGTAACGCTTACCCCAATAAGCGGCAAACCATCGGTGCCTGTCACGGTTCCGGTAACCGATCTTTGATATTCAGAGGATTTTGCTTCCCGATGGGTATCAGGAAGATCTGAAAAGCCAGATATCCCGGCCATTAGACTAAACCCGGGGAAAAGGAATAAAAAAGGCATCAACTTAATGATCCTGGATATTTTCATCGAAAAAGATATATTCTCCGTCGATGTGAAATGGAATATGTTTTTCATGTTTTAGTTGTTAATTTTAGTTAAAAATATGAGGTAAATCGCAGCGGTGATATTCCGGTTAAAAACCATGAGATATCCCGATTTTTAGTATAGTTGTTTCAGTGGCTTTAAAATTTAAGTTACTATTCCTTCATTAGAAATAAATTCTTTTTCCTGCTTCTTAAGATTCAATTGTCTTCTTCCCATTTTACCATCTATCTCATTCGATGTGTGTCGGGATAGGCATCGGAAACCGATCAAATTTTCGACAGGTCCGTTATTAATCCTAATCGCAAATAATATTGTTTAAATCCGTCTCCGGTCCATTCGGGCAATTCAACCATTTCAGGTAAAGTTAATACTATATTTCAATACTGGTACGTACTGGTATGTTTTTTTAAAAGTTTTAACAATCATAGTTAAACCAGTACATAGTACTGATATAGATCGATATAAATCGATATAAATTATTTAAGTGATAATATAACTATTTACTTCTAAAATATTTTTAAAATAAAAAATCAACTATTTTAGAATTTAATATCTGTTCATTGAGCAAGAAAGCGCGTAAATAGGTGGGTGAGGATATTGGGTTTATCTCCTAAAACGAAACCCCTGTAATATGAGGCGCTGCACACGAGGCATAACGACTTTAGCCAATGTTTTTAAACAAATGGGGAAAACATTATTTAAATTAATAAATATAAAGAAGATTCAAAATATGGAGAACTCCTGGAAACTTAACTTAGGTAAATCTATCTAAAAAAAAGCCCCACCTCATAGAGGAAGGGCTTTTTCAATCTGAGTTATGGACATTTCAGGCCTGAGCTGTCGGGCCGCCAAAGTTCATTGGCAAGACCGGGCCTCCGCCTTCTACAGTTTTTATGGTTCCATGTACCGCCTCATACTTGCTTATGTTGTCCTTCAAAGCTGCTTCCAGACGTTTCGCATGCTCTGGCGTCAGGATAATTCGTGATTGGACCTGTGCCTTAGGAATTCCAGGCATGATACGTACAAAATCAATAATAAATTCCGCGGTCGAGTGAGTGATAATAGCCAGATTAGAGTAGGTTCCCTGGGCAACATCCTCTTTCAGCTCGATTTTTATCTGATTTTTGTTTTGATCTTCATCCATGAATTTTACATTTAATGCCCTAAGGCTATTCTTCAGATTCCTCAAGAACCTCAACTCCTGTATCTGATCTCAGACTATCATATTCCTCGCGTGATCCAACGATGAGGTTTTCGAATTTCCTCGCACCGGTTCCAGCTGGGATCAGGTGGCCAACAATCACGTTTTCCTTCAAACCGTCGAGGGTATCTATACGGCCGAAGATTGCCGCTTCGTTCAGGACTTTGGTTGTTTCCTGGAATGAAGCAGCAGACATAAAGCTCTGCGTTTGCAGGGCTGCCCTGGTTATTCCCTGCAAAACCTGATCGGAAGTCGCGGGAACAGCATCCCTGGACTCGGCAAGTTTCATATCTTTTCTCCTGAGAACAGACATTTCATCCCTTAGTTTCCTGGCAGAGATTATCTGTCCGGCATGCAGGGTTTGTGAGTCTCCCGGCTCGATAATTACCTTTTTACCAAAGATCCAGTCATTTTCATGCATGAATTCAAGCTTATCCACCACTTGCTTTTCAAGAAATTTAGTATCTCCAGGATCCACAATCTCAACCTTGCGCATCATCTGGCGCACAATGATTTCGAAATGCTTATCGTTTATCTTTACTCCCTGTAAACGATAAACTTCCTGTACTTCATTGACAATATATTCCTGAACCTTGGTCGGGCCCTTAATGGCAAGTATATCTGAAGGGGTAATGGCCCCATCAGAAAGGGGAATCCCTGCCCTTACATAATCATTTTCCTGAACAAGGATCTGTTTCGAAAGTGGAACCAGGTATTTCTTCACTTCACCGGTACGGGACTGGATGATAATTTCCCTGTTTCCTCTCTTTATTTTACCAAAGCTGACTTCCCCATCAATTTCAGAGACCACTGCCGGATTGGATGGGTTCCTGGCTTCAAATAACTCCGTTACCCGGGGCAAACCACCGGTTATATCGCCCGATTTACCCACTGCACGGGGTATTTTAGCGATCACGTCACCAGAATAGATAGGATCCTTGTCGTTTACCGCAATGTGGGCACCCACAGGGAGGTTGTACGATTTCAACTGGTCTCCGCTCTTATTGACGACCTTAATGATCGGGTTTTTGGTTTTATCCCGGGTCTCAATTATCACCTTCTCCTTGTACCCTGTCTGCTCATCAGATTCGTCCCTGAAAGTTATACCGTCAATAACGGCATCGAATTCAATTTTTCCGTCAACTTCAGAAATGATAAGCGCATTATAGGGATCCCATTCACAGACCAGTTCCCCTTTTTTCACTTCTGCTTCAGGCTTGATATACAATGTCGAGCCATAAGGAATATTGTGCGTGGTAAGAGTAATTCCTGTATTTTTATCTACAATCCTCAATTCTGCAAGTCGGCCAATTACAATATCAACACTTTTGCCGGTAATTGGGTCTACTTTGGCAACAGTCCGCAATTCCTCAATGTCGGCGATTCCATCATATTTTGCGATAATATTAGACTCAGAGGTAATATTGGATGCGGTTCCACCCACGTGGAAAGTACGAAGGGTAAGCTGTGTACCAGGCTCTCCGATTGATTGAGCAGCGATGACCCCTACAGCTTCTCCCATTTGGACCATACTTCCGCTGGCGAGGTTTCTGCCATAGCATTTGCCACAAACACCTTTCAACGATTCGCAGGTAAGTACAGAGCGTATTTCAATTTGCTCTATGGGTGAATCTTCAATATTCGCGGCAAGTTCTTCTGTTATTTCTTCACCGGCAGAGATGATCAATACCCCGGTAAGTGGATGGTAGACATCATGTACCGCTGTGCGCCCCAGTATTCTCTCGGAAAGTGTTTCAACGACCTCTTCCGATTTCTTGATGGCGGTTGCGACCAATCCCCGAAGTGTTCCACAATCGTATTCACTGATTACGACATCCTGGGAGACATCAACCAGACGCCGGGTAAGATAACCGGCATCTGCTGTTTTTAAAGCAGTATCTGCCAGACCTTTACGGGCACCGTGTGTGGAAATGAAATATTCAAGCACGGATAAGCCTTCCTTGAAATTGGAAAGGATCGGGTTCTCAATAATTTCAGAACCGGTGGACCCGGATTTTTGAGGCTTGGCCATAAGACCACGCATCCCTGAAAGCTGGCGTATTTGTTCTTTAGAACCACGGGCACCGGAATCAAGCATCATGAAAACGGGATTAAATCCGTCGTTATCAGTGCTCAACTGCTTCATCAGGGTGGTAGTAAGTTTGGCATTTGTATGTGTCCAGATGTCAATAATCTGATTATACCTCTCATTATTGGTAATAAATCCTGAATTATAGTTCATCAGCACCTCATCTACCTGGGCATAACCTTCATTAACAAGAATTTCCTTTTCGTCAGGCACGATAACATCATCCAGGTTAAAGGAGAGTCCACCCCGGAATGCAGTCATAAACCCAATATTCTTGATGTCGTCAAGAAATTTCGCGGTTTTGGAGGTATCGGTGCGTTTAAGCACTTTTCCAATAATATCTCTTAAAGATTTTTTTGTAAGGATTTCATTGATGAAACCAAGTTCACGGGGCACAACCTCATTGAAAATAACCCGGCCAACAGTGGTTTCAATAGTTTCCACTTTTTCCGATCCGTCTTCCTGCAGCAAACTGATGCCCACCTTTATGATGGCATGGAGATCAATTTTCTTTTCATTGTAGGCAATGATAACCTCTTTTGGAGAATAAAAACTCATTCCCTCGCCTCTAACTTTATGGTTTGGGGAACTGTTCCTGTGCTTTGTAATATAATAGAGTCCGAGGACCATGTCCTGGGATGGAACGGTAATGGGAGCTCCATTCGCCGGATTAAGTATATTATGGGAGGCAAGCATTAATAATTGAGCTTCCAGAACAGCAGCATTTCCCAGGGGAAGATGAACAGCCATCTGGTCCCCGTCAAAATCGGCATTAAATGCGGTACATACCAATGGATGGAGCTGAATAGCCTTCCCTTCAATCAGTTTAGGTTGAAATGCCTGTATACCTAAACGGTGCAAAGTCGGTGCACGGTTAAGCAGAACAGGATGACCTTTCAAAATATTCTCAAGGATATCCCATACCACAGGGTCTTTTCTGTCTACAATCTTTTTGGCCGATTTAACCGTTTTTACAATTCCTCTTTCGATAAGTTTCCTGATAATGAAAGGCTTATAGAGTTCAGCCGCCATGTCTTTGGGAAGTCCGCATTCATGAAGCTGTAATTCCGGGCCTACCACGATTACAGAACGGGCGGAATAGTCCACCCTTTTACCGAGAAGGTTTTGGCGAAAACGTCCTTGCTTACCTTTCAAGCTGTCACTAAGTGACTTGAGCGGCCGGTTTGCATCGGTTTTTACGGCGTTGGATTTTCTGGAATTATCGAAAAGTGAATCGACGGCTTCCTGAAGCATTCTTTTTTCATTACGGAGAATAACTTCCGGTGCTTTAATTTCAATGAGTCTTTTCAGCCGGTTATTGCGAATGATGACCCTTCTGTACAGGTCGTTCAGGTCGGATGTAGCAAAACGGCCTCCATCGAGAGGCACCAAGGGACGCAATTCCGGTGGAATAACCGGGACCACTTTAACGATCATCCACTCCGGTTTATTGACACTTTGTGATTCACGGAAAGCTTCTACTACCTGAAGCCTTTTCAACGCTTCATTTTTCCTTTGCTGAGAAGTTTCAGTATTGGCCTTATGGCGCAAATCATAGGACATGGTGTCAAGATCAAGGCGTCTGAGCAGCTCGTGCAATGCCTCGGCTCCCATCCCGGCAACAAATTTATCCGGATGCTCATCATCGAGGCCCTGATTCTCTTTTGGCAGGGAATCGAGGATATCCAAATATTCCTCCTCCGTCAGAAAGTCAAGGTAAGTGATACCATCCGTGGCTTTAATCCCGGGATTGATAACCACGTACCTTTCATAATAAATGATTGAATCAAGTTTTTTGGTGGGAAGTCCCAGCAAATAACCGATCTTATTGGGTAGAGAACGGAAATACCAGATATGGGCTACAGGAACAACCAGGGAGATATGTCCCATTCTTTCCCGCCTTACCTTTTTTTCGGTAACTTCTACCCCGCAACGGTCGCATACAATCCCTTTATACCTTATCCTCTTGTATTTACCACAGTGGCATTCGTAATCTTTCACCGGACCGAAAATCCTTTCGCAGAACAATCCGTCACGCTCGGGTTTATAAGTACGGTAATTTATGGTTTCAGGCTTTAATACTTCACCACTGGAGCGTTCCAGAATTTCTTCCGGAGAGGCCAGCCCAATAGCTATTTTTGTAAAATTAGCCTTGTCTTTCTTATCTTTTCTGAATGACATACGTCAACATTATTAAGTACATTAACATTCAATCAATACCGGAACTTTTGTTCCGTAAAAGGCTTACACGAGTTTCACACTAAGGCTAAGGCCCCGGAGTTCGTGCAGCAATACATTGAGAGATTCCGGAATCCCGGGTGCAGGCATTGGCTCCCCTTTCACGATAGCTTCATAGGCTTTCGCACGGCCGACAACATCATCAGATTTAACTGTAAGAATTTCCTGAAGAATATTGGCAGCTCCGAAGGCTTCAAGAGCCCATACTTCCATTTCCCCAAATCTCTGACCACCAAACTGTGCTTTACCTCCAAGAGGCTGTTGAGTAATCAGCGAATAAGGCCCAATGGATCTGGCGTGCATCTTGTCCTCGACCATGTGGCCAAGTTTAAGCATATAGATTATACCCACTGTTGCAGGTTGATCAAAACGTTCGCCGGTTCCTCCATCGAAAAGGTAGGTTTTTCCATACTTAGGAATCCCTGCTTTATCGGTGTACCCGTTTATCTGGTCAACTTTCGCTCCGTCAAAAATCGGCGTTGCAAAAGTCATCCCGAGCTTTTTACCAGCCCAACCAAGCACAGTTTCATATATTTGCCCAAGGTTCATCCGGGAAGGCACGCCCAAAGGATTGAGAATGATATCAACAGGCGTCCCGTCCTCCAGGAAAGGCATATCTTCCTGGCGAACAATTTTGGCCACGATACCCTTATTTCCATGACGACCGGCCATTTTATCACCGACTGTCACTTTCCTCTTCTTGGCCACGTATACCTTAGCTAAACGGATAATTCCGGTTGGCAGCTCATCCCCGATTGTAATATTGTATTTCCTGCGCTTAAAGGTACCTTCGATCTCTTTGGATTTCATCATGCTGTTATGCAGAAGATCCCGGATGGTATCGTTTTTATCCTTATCGGTGGTCCATTTGTTCGGATTGACATTATTGTAATCCAATTCCTGAAGTACTTTTTGGGTGAACTTCATTCCTTTGGGGATCACGTCGTTGTTGTAATAATCCTTCACTCCCTGGGATGTTTTTCCATTTACAAGTGTGAAAAGTTTATCGACAAGCCGGTTCCGCAGGTCTTCCGTATTACGGGTGTATTCCTCTTCAATCTTGTCAAGAATGGGCTTTGAACCCAGTTTAGACTTCCGGTCTTTCACTGAGCGTGAAAATAATTTCTTATCGATCACCACTCCAAACAAAGAGGGTCCGGCTTTAAGGGAAGCATCTTTGACATCCCCTGCCTTATCTCCGAATATGGCACGCAATAGTTTTTCCTCAGGAGAGGGGTCTGATTCGCCTTTAGGAGTAATTTTACCTATTAGGATATCTCCGGGTTTGACTTCGGCTCCAATTCGTATCAGCCCGTTTTCATCCAGATTGCGGGTAGCTTCCTCACTTACATTTGGGATATCAGAAGTAAGTTCTTCCAATCCCCGTTTGGTATCCCGAACTTCCAGAAGATATTCGTCAATATGAATTGAGGTAAAAACATCCTCGCGAACGAGTTTTTCAGATATCACAATTGCATCTTCGAAATTATAACCTTTCCATGGCATGAAAGCCACCATCAGGTTACGGCCAAGAGCAAGTTCACCGCCTTTAGTGGCATATCCCTCAGTAAGTATTTGTCCCTGCGTAACTTTCTGTCCCTTGGTAACAATGGGATTAAGATTGATGCAGGTATTTTGGTTTGTTTTTCTGAATTTCGGAAGTTTATAACGAATTGTGTCGTCGTCGAAACTAACAAAACGCTGCTCTTCAGTTCTGGAATACCGTATAATGATCTCGTTCGAATCTACAAACTCAACAACACCCTCTCCTTCAGCTACAACCTGAAGGCGGGAATCACGAACAACGATCTGTTCAATTCCGGTACCTACAATAGGAGCTTCCGGATTGACAAGGGGCACTGCCTGACGCATCATGTTGGATCCCATGAGGGCTCTGTTGGCATCATCGTGTTCCAGAAACGGGATCAATGATGCAGCAATAGATGCGATCTGGTTTGGGGCAACATCCATAAGATCGACCTGATCCGGATCGGCCAGAGGGAAGTCCCCGTTATAACGGGTTTTGATCTTGTTGTTTACAAAAGAGCCCTGATCGTCAATGGGAGCGTTTGCTTGTGCAATAGTCCTTGCTTCTTCTTCTTCAGCGCTCAGATATATTATCCCCTGGTTTGTGAGATCGACATTTCCACTGGTCACATGCCTGTATGGAGTTTCAATGAAACCGAGTTCATTAATTTTCGCATAAACGCAAAGTGATGAAATAAGTCCGATATTTGGCCCTTCCGGGGTTTCTATCGGGCATAGGCGGCCATAGTGAGTATAGTGAACATCCCTTACCTCGAAACCGGCTCTTTCCCTGGAAAGTCCGCCAGGTCCGAGTGCCGACATTCTTCTCTTGTGGGTCATCTCCGAGAGAGGATTTGTCTGATCCATGAACTGGGAAAGCTGGTTAGTGCCAAAGAATGAATTTATTACCGATGAAAGAGTCTTCGAGTTGATAAGATCAACGGGGGTGAACACTTCATTGTCACGGACATTCATTCGTTCGCGGATGGTACGGGCCATCCTTGCCAGGCCAACACTGAACTGGTTCATCAGCTGCTCTCCAACAGTCCGTACACGACGGTTGCTGAGATGGTCGATATCATCGACATCAGTTTTGGAATTGATCAGTTCAATAAGATATTTTATTATGGCGATAATATCCTCACGGGTGAGGACTTTCACGTCCATTTCGGTTTGAAGGCTGAGTTTCTTATTGATCCTGTAACGACCAACTTCTCCTAAATCGTAACGTTTATCAGAAAAGAAGAGCTTATCGATAACGTCGCGGGCTGTGGCTTCATCAGGAGGTTCTGAGTTACGAAGTTGTCTGTAAATATGCAGAACTGCTTCTTTCTCAGAGTTACACGGATCTTTTTGAAGGGTATTGTAAATGATCGCGAAATCAACGATACTTTGAAAATCCTTATGCAAAAGGATTGTCTTGGCACCGGAATCAACGATTTGATCGATATGTTCATTCTCTATGACTGTTTCCCGGTCAATAACCATTTCGTTACGTTCGATGGAAACCACCTCACCGGTATCCTCATCAACGAAATCCTCGACCCAGGTTTTCAGCACACGGGCAGCGAGTTTTCTTCCCACCACCTTTTTCAGTCCGGTTTTGGTAACTTTCAACTCATCGGCGAGGTTGAATATTTCAAGTATATCCTTATCGCTTTCGTATCCGATTGCACGCAAAAGGGTGGTTACCGGCAATTTCTTTTTACGGTCAATGTAGGCGTACATGACATTGTTAATGTCTGTTGCGAACTCAATCCAGGAACCTTTAAAAGGTATTATTCTGGCCGAGTAAAGTTTTGTACCGTTGGCATGCAGGCTCTGCCCGAAGAATACCCCGGGGGAACGGTGCAATTGGGAAACAACAACCCGCTCGGCGCCATTCACAATAAAGACACCACGTTCCGTCATATAGGGTACAGTTCCCAGATATACATCCTGGATAACCGTGTCGAAATCCTCATGTTCGGGATCGGTACAATATAGCTTAAGTTTTGCCTTGAGGGGAACGCTATAGGTAAGGCCTCTCTCAATGCATTCTTCAATGGAATAACGTGGAGGATCAACATAATAATCCAGAAATTCCAGAACGAAATTGTTGCGCGTGTCTGAAATAGGGAAATTTTCCTGAAATACCTGGTAAAGACCCTCTTTTTTTCTATTTTCAGGAGTTGTTTCCAGTTGGAAAAAATCCCTGAAGGATTTAAGCTGTATTTCCAGAAAATCAGGATATTCCAACTGATTTTTCGAGGAGGAGAAGCTTAATCTCTGACTAGTATTCACTTTAGACATTTATAGGCTGGGATTATTGGAACTTAAAATAAATAAATAGCAAAAAGGCTTAGGTTCCCTCCGGCAAAAACCGGAAAGGATCCTAAACCCTGTATTGGTAAACTTTGTACCCTTATTTAAGTTCAACTTCCGCTCCCGCTTCTTCTAATTGTGCTTTTAATGATTCAGCTTCATCTTTACTTGCGCCTTCTTTAACGGGTGCAGGAGCAGAGTCGACGAGGGTTTTTGCTTCTTTCAGTCCCAGGCCTGTTAATTCCTTAACAAGTTTTACGATCTGGAGTTTTGCTCCACCCGGGGCTTTAAGTATTACATCGAAAGTTGACTTCTCTTCTGCAGCGGCGGTTTCACCACCGGCAGCAGGTCCTGCTACAGCTACTGCTGCAGCAGCAGGTTCGATTCCATACTCATCTTTGAGGACGGTAAGTAATTCATTCACTTCTTTAACAGTTAATTCAACCAACTGTTCTGCGAGTGCTTTTACATCTGCCATTTTTTTTGCAATTTAAATGTTATTTACTATTCTGATTTTTCTGATAATGTTACGAGGGCTCCTGCCAGTTTGCTTCCACCGGAAGAAAGAGCGGAAAGTACGCCTTTCATAGGTGATTGCAATAATGCCAGAACGTCCCCGATAAGTTCATCCTTAGACTTAAGGCTTGCGAGAGTTTCCAGTTCATGGTCCCCGATGAAGATGGATTCTTCAACAAATGCTGCCTTTAACAGCGGCTTTTCGTGGGTCTTGCGAAACTCTTTAATAAGTTTTGCAGGACCGTTGGCCGTGTCACAGAACATCACTGAAGTTGAATTCTCCAAAACATCGAACAGGGATTCATAATTGGTATCCATGCCCTCAAGCGCCTTTCTAAGAAGTGTGTTCTTGACCACGAGGAGATTAATATCCTTTTCGTAACATTTCCTTCTGAGTTTGGATGTTTCTTCCGCATTTAGTGATGAAATATCGGTCAGGTAGAAATGGTTGGATTTGGAAATCCTCTCTTTCAGGTCATCGATTTTTATTAGCTTTTCCTCTTTTCTCATAATTACTGAGATTGCGCATTTAGATTAAACGTCAATTGCTTTAGAATCCACCTTGATCCCAGGGCTCATTGTACTGGACATATAGATGGATTTGATGTAGGTCCCCTTTGCTGCTGTCGGCTTCAACTTAATAATGGTTGAAATAAATTCATGCGCATTTTCAGCGAGCTTTTGAGCTTCAAAGTTAACCTTCCCCACGGAAGAATGAATGATTCCGTATTTATCGACTTTGAAGTCGATTTTACCCATCTTCACCTCTTTCACGGCTTTTCCAATATCCATGGTAACTGTCCCGCTTTTGGGATTCGGCATCAGCCCGCGTGGACCGAGAACCCTTCCAAGTTTACCCAGTTTGGCCATAACAGGCGGCATGGTGATAATTACATCAATGTCGGTCCATCCTTTCTCTATTTTCTCTATATAATCGTCCAGACCTACAAAATCCGCACCTGCTTCCTTAGCCTCTGCTTCTTTATCGGGGGTACATAAAACAAGAACCTTAGTTTGTTTTCCGGTACCATGAGGGAGGGTAACAATACCACGGACCATCTGGTTTGCTTTTCTCGGGTCTACACCCAGACGAACATCGATATCAACAGAAGAATCGAACTTCGTAGTGGATATTTCCTTCACAAGAGAAGCTGCCTCGGTCAGTGGATACAGTTTGACCTGATCTACCTTTTCTAAAACTGACTTCCTTTTTTTTGTTAATTTAGTCATCGTACTATATTGTTAATTGTTAGATGGGAAGGCCCCTTTTACGGTTATTCCCATACTCCTTGCAGTTCCGGCAACCATTTTCATTGCAGAGTCAATGGTAAAGCAATTCAGGTCGGGCATTTTAGCACCGGCTATTTGCCGTACCTGATCCCAGGTTACCGAGGCAACCTTCACACGGTTGGATTCGGCAGAACCCGACTTTAATTTTGACATCTCCATTAACTGAACTGCAACCGGTGGAGTCTTAACAACAAAATCAAAAGACTTATCGCCATATACAGTAATAATTACGGGCAACAATTTGCCTGCCTGATCCTGTGTTCTGGCATTGAACTGCTTACAAAACTCCATGATATTGACGCCTTTCGCACCCAAAGCCGGTCCTACCGGGGGTGACGGGTTGGCAGCTCCTCCACGGATTTGTAATTTTATCAAGCTTTCTACTACTTTTGCCATGATTTAAAATTGTTTTTCAGATTACCGGTTTATCAGTCCTTGATTATTTTACAGGAAGCATTAAGGAATGTAAAATCGTCAAAAGACTGAATATTTTTAAATAAGTTAATTATCTTTTTCCACCTGCATAAAACTCAGTTCGAGCGGTGTTTTTCTTCCAAATATTTTTACCATCACTTTCAACTTCTTCTTCTCTTCATTTACCTCTTCGATAACGCCGGTAAAACTATTGAAAGGGCCATCGACCACTTTCACCGATTCTCCAACAAAGAAGGGGATGTTTATCTCCTCATCTGTTGCAGCCAGCTCATCAACTTTTCCAAGGATACGGTTAACCTCGCTTTGACGCAAGGGAGTAGGCTCTTCGTCACCTTTAGCACCCAGGAAACCAATGATATTGGGGATATTGCGCAGGATGTGTGGAATTTCACCAATAAGAGCAGCTTCGATCAATACATAACCGGGAAAATAATTTCTTTCTTTACTAATCTTTTTGCCGTTACGGATTTGGTAAACTTTTTCGGTAGGAATTAGGACCTGAGAAACATAATCGGTCAGGTTCAATCCGGAGATTTCACTTTCGATATATTCCTTGACCTTTTTTTCTTTACCGCCAATAGCCCTCAACACGTACCACTTCTTTTCTATATCGCTCATTTCCTGATTAGTAGAAAGATTTATAAATTAGCCTGAGCAGGTTTTGGAAACTAATATCCATCACTGCCACGATCAATGCGATTATTAATGAAGCAACCATAACTATTATGGCTGAATTCTGAAGTTCTTTCCATGAAGGCCAGGTTACTTTATGAACCAATTCGTTGTACGCTTCCTGAAAGTATAATATAATTTTTCTCATACCCGGATTGTTTGCACGGGAGGAGCGACTCGAACGCCCGACACCTGGTTTTGGAGACCAGTGCTCTACCAACTGAGCTACACCCGTGAGTCCTTTTAAAAAGACATTATGGTTCAGGCAAATAACCTGAACCATAAATCAATATTTAGATCACTCAAGAATTTCAATAACCTGTCCTGCGCCAACTGTACGGCCTCCTTCACGAATTGCGAAACGCAATCCCTGGTTCAGGGCTACCGGATAGATCAGGTTTACGGTAATGGTAACATTATCCCCAGGCATAACCATGTCAGTTCCTTCCGGAAGTTGAATTTCACCGGTGATATCAAGTGTCCTCAGATAAAACTGCGGACGATAGTTCTGGTGGAATGGAGTGTGACGTCCGCCTTCTTCTTTTTTAAGCACGTAAACTTCAGCCTTAAATTTAGTATGTGGCGTGATGGATCCTGGCTTAGCGATAACCATCCCTCTTTTAATATCGTTTTTATCGACACCTCTTAACAAAAGGCCAACATTGTCTCCGGCTTCACCACGGTCAAGTATCTTCCTGAACATTTCTACTCCAGTGATAACTGTTTTCATCTTTTCGGTAGTAAGTCCGATAATTTCGACGGTCTCAGAAGTATTTACCACTCCGGTCTCAATCCTTCCCGTTGCCACGGTACCGCGACCGGTTATGGAGAACACATCTTCCACTGGCATAAGGAAAGGCTTTTCAATATCCCTCGGAGGAATGGGAATATAAGAATCCACGGCATCCATGAGTTCCATAACTTTATCTTCCCATTTTTCTTCACCGTTAAGTGCGCCAAGAGCGGAGCCATGAATTACGGGAGCATTATCGCCGTCAAATTCATAGAAATCCAGCAATTCCCGAATTTCCATTTCCACCAGTTCGAGGAGTTCCGGATCGTCAACAAGATCGACCTTGTTAAGGAAAACCACAATTTTAGGAACGTTTACCTGACGTGCAAGCAGGATATGCTCGCGGGTTTGTGGCATAGGACCATCCGTTCCTGCTACCACAATAATAGCACCATCCATCTGGGCAGCACCTGTAACCATGTTCTTAACATAATCGGCGTGACCGGGACAGTCAACATGCGCGTAGTGACGGTTTGCTGTCTGATATTCAACGTGGGCAGTGTTGATGGTAATACCTCTTTCCTTCTCCTCAGGAGCATTATCAATAGAATCAAAACTTCTGATTTCAGAAAGTCCTCTTTTCGCCAGAACCTGTGTAATTGCAGCAGTAAGTGTAGTTTTTCCATGGTCAACATGGCCAATGGTACCAATGTTTACGTGAGGTTTGGACCTATCAAATTTTTCTTTAGCCATAACTCAAATATTAATTATTAGATTTTGTTAAACATTTATATTTATTGTCAACTGTTTGCCCTTCGAGCCGATGATGGGAATTGAACCCATGACCTCTTCCTTACCAAGGAAACGCTCTACCCCTGAGCTACATCGGCTTTTGTTTTGTGAATCGTTCAACAAACCAAACCGGAACCTGTTCCGGAAAAAGCCGGTAGCCCGTTAATCCGTTTGCCTGAAGAACACAGAGCGGGAAACGAGGCTCGAACTCGCGACCCCAACCTTGGAAGGGTTGTGCTCTACCAACTGAGCTATTCCCGCAAACATTTAAAGAACCCTATTTAGTAGGTCTCTATCCACCTCTCTACTCACCTACTCTCTACTCACACACTCTCTACTCACACTACTCTCTACTCATCTACTCTCTACTCACACACTCTCTACTCACCTACTCTCTACTCACACACTCTCTACTCACACTCATCACTAATTCTCGTGGGGAGAGGAGGATTCGAACCTCCGAAGGCATACGCCAGCAGATTTACAGTCTGCCCCAGTTGGCCGCTTTGGTATCTCCCCAGGACTTTGTCGTAACTGCGATCTGTTTTTTTAAAAGATTGCAAAGTTACACAAAGATTTTCAATAATTTAAGAACAAAACGAAAAAATAATTTTCCGAGCCGATGGAGGGATTCGAACCCACGACCTGCTGATTACAAATCAGCTGCTCTGACCAACTGAGCTACATCGGCTTAACAGGAAAAATCCAAGGGATAAAACACCCTTGGAAATGGTTTGCAAATGTATGGATTTTTTATTTAGAACACAAAAAATAAACTAAATTATTCTACGGTTAGACTTGTTTTAATTTACCCTTGTGTTTTTGTAATTGCCGGCGGAGGGCTTCGATCACATTGTCAGTAGCTTCCTCAAAAGTCTTGCATTGTTTTTTGGCGAAAACCGGTTTACCGGGGACCTCAAGCCGTATCTCGGAAATCTTGTTGTCTTTGTCTTCTACATCTTCAAGCTTAAGGAAAACCTCCGCTGAAATGATATCTTCATAGAATAGCAAAAGTTTTCCCAGCTTCCCTTCGATAAAGGAAATTAGTCTTGAATCGGCGTCAAAATGAATTGAATGAATTTTAATGTTCATGCTGTCCTCCTTTGTTATTTGGCCCGTGGATGAGCCTTGTTATATATATCACTTAACATCTCGAAACTATTATGGGTATATACCTGAGTCGCGGAAAGGTTCGCGTGGCCAAGTAATTCTTTTATAGCATTCAAATCGGCCCCTTTGTTCAATAAATGAGTGGCAAAACTGTGCCTTAAAATGTGTGGGCTTTTCTTTTCCTGTGTTGTAACCTGGGATAAGAAATTATGAATGACCCGGTAAACCAGTTTAGGGTAAATTCTTTGCCCGGAATTTGTCAGGAAAAGAGCCTGTTCATTCCCGTGAAAAGTCTGATGGACCATGGCAAGATACTTTGTATATAGTGAAGTCAGCGTGTCTGTGAGTGGAATAATTCTTTCCTTGTTCCGTTTTCCTTTGACTTTTATCTGTTTCCTGAGTAGATCGAGGGAAGAAATATTGAGATTGATCAGCTCTGCCCTTCGGATCCCCGTTTGATACAAGGTCTCAATTATCATCCGATCCCTGAGGCTGACATAATCGCTTCCAAATTCAAAATTATCGAGAAAATCATTAAGCTTAGTTTCTTCTACGAAAGAGGGGAGCCTCTTTCTGAGCCTGGGTTTGATTATTATATCTGCAGGGTTACTACTGATCACTGACCTGGAAATTAAAAATCGGGCGAAACCACTTAGCACGGAAAGTTTACGATGTACGGAACGTGGTGATATTTTGTGGGAGAGTAATGAAACGATCCATAAACGGATGCTCTGCGAGGACATATCGAGATCCTCGAATCCCAAACTCTTACAAAAGAGTTGATACTGTTTTAAATCATTTTCGTATGCAGCGATGGTGTGTGGGGAATAGCGTTTCTCAAAACGCAAATATGAGATGAATTCTTCCTTATATATCATAATGAACAGGGGCTAATTATAAAATAATATGCCTGCTATCTTCTGATATCTAAGTAATTATGACTTATTCCTCTTCCTGCTGCAGCTTCTGAATGTAAACTGCATGTAATTTCTGCTGCCTTTTGGTAATGGAGGGTTTTTCAAATGCCTGCCGACTTCTAAGTTCTTTGACCACACCGGTTTTCTCAAATTTTCTTTTGAACTTTTTTAAAGCCCTTTCGATGTTTTCACCCTCTTTCATAGGAATAACTATCATACTCTTGTCTTTTTTTTGTGAGCCGCAAATTTAAAAAACCAATTTGTCTTAATCAAACATTTTTCCGAAAAAAATTAATTTTCCGAAAATGTTCTGATTTTTCTCACCAAAAATCTTATAATCAGAAGATTGTAAATTCTATATTCCGTTTTTTCTTATTTGCTAATATATGAAAAACAAACTGGAAAGAAGAATTTTTAGCGAAAATTAAGACTAATTTAATAAATCAGGGGATGAGATAGGGGCGTAACCTGTTAAAACAACTATCTCCCATTACTCCATATTTAATTAGCTCTATCGGATGAAAATTTTTGCTATAATATTCCCTGAATTCCATAATGCCCTCCACCAGCGTTTTATCTATATAGGGGTGCCTAAGCAAATCCCGGTATGCTGCCTGATTAACAGATATCTTTTTGATCAGTGAGGTGTCAGCGCAGATAAATGGCATCCAATTAGTTACCATGGAATCGTTTATCCCATAAACTTCATTCAACTGTAACACGCCATTGAACCCCCCAAGTAAATTGCGATATTTGATGATCCTTTCCGATAAAACATACCCAATGCCTCTAACTGTCATTAAATCCTGCGCGGATGCGGAATTGATGTCAATTAAGGCAGTTGCCGGAAGGCTTCCTACAGCTTTTTCCTCCCCGGACTTTTGTAGTTCAGGCACCGGGCCGGAAAATGAGGGTTCAATCTGGATAAAACCCTTAATCCTGTTATAATGATCTTCACTCAGTCCATAAATTTTCCTGAGATCCTCTTCCCTCCTGAACTTTCCTCCTGCCAGACGATACTTTATAATATTCTGAATTGTCCTGAGATCGAAACCGAGTTTTTGGAGATCGGTTGCAGGAAGACTGTTCGGATCGAATGGAAACAATTCAACGGGCCTTTCTTTGGAATGTAAATTTTGAACTGTATCTTTTTGGAAATCGAGAGCTTTTGGTTTGAGGGAAGAAAGAAATTCCTCGGCTTCAGCCACCATTTCGGTGGGAACCGGATCGGGATGGTTTTCCCTTTTGACAAGATAAATCCTTACTCCCAAAATTAATAAAATCAAGATCGCGAGTGAAATAGAAACCCTTATCTCGGATGAGTTAAAGGAAAAATATTCCTTCAAAAACTTCTTCACTTTATTTATCTATGCTATTCGACCAGAATAAGGGGGGAAATTAATTTAATTCGCTGCAATTATATTGCAGTACCAAATTATTTATTGATACAATTAAGTTTGAAATACTATTTAAGGCTATTTATAATCCCATATATAAAAACAATCGAAATAGCGATTGGAGCAATGAACCGGACCACAAACATATAAAAAGGCATATATCTCCCTTTTAACCTGGCACTATTTGTAAGTTCTTCCCTGGTTTTTTTCATTCCATAAAACCATCCAATAAAAAGTACGATAAATAGTCCTCCCAAAGGAAGTAATATATTTGCCGTGGTATAATTTAAAAAACCGAATACTCCGGTAAACATAACACTCAATAAGCCAAGAACAGAGGCTGATGTTGTTGCAACAACTGTCGCCTTGCGTCTTGGCATATTTAATTCTTCCACAAAATAGGCCACGATAACTTCCAAAACTGAAATAGTTGAAGTGAGGGCCGCTACAGCGAGGAGAATGAAAAACAAGGTGGAGAACACCTGTCCTCCCGGAACATTGATCAGAATATTGGGAAGGGTGATGAAAACCAAACCTTCATCGGTTATCTGATCCACTTGAAGATGTTCCACATCAGCAAAGGCATAGATAGCCGGAAAAATAGCTATTCCGGCAAGTATAGCGATGAATGAATCGGCTGTAGCCACAGAAATCGCGGTGCTTGCCATGTTGTCATCTTTCCTGATGTAGGACCCATAAGTTATAAGGGTTCCCATCCCAATGCTAAGAGAGAAAAAAGCCTGGCCTAGTGCTTTAAGTATAACATCCGGGGTTATTTTGGAAAAATCGGGATGAAATAAAAATTTTAGTCCCTTTGAAGATCCCTCAAAAGTTAGGACATAGATGGCCATAGCCATCAACATGATAAATAACAAGGGCATTAAAATCTTCGTGTACTTTTCGATACCATTCTTCACCCCGGAAATAACAATATATCCGGTAAAAATCATGAATATGATAAACCAAAGGACCGGCCGTACTGAGTCCGACCTGAAACCAGAAAACATCTCTTTGAGCTGACTGGTATTCTTTCCCACCAAATTTCCGGTGAAGGATTGATAAATATATTCGAGGGTCCATCCCGAAACCACGGTATAAAAAGCGAGAATCATGAAAGCCGCAACGACTCCCATGAGTCCGATCAGATACCATGGTTTTCCCGGAGCCAGCTTCCGGAATGCCCCGTATGTATTGGACTGGGAAGAACGTCCAATTACAAATTCCGACATCATAACCGGAATCCCGATAACCAGGACGCAAAGAAGATAGACAAACAGGAAGGCAGCACCTCCATTTTCGCCGGTAACATAGGGAAACCTCCAGATATTTCCAAGGCCAATTGCTGAGCCCGCGGCTGCCGCGATTACACCAAATTTGTTGGAAAAACTGTCCCTTGTTGGAAAATTGACCTCAGACATAATAAGAGGATTAGTTGTAAACTGTTAAATGGGCATCCCTTGTGGGAAATCAAAGGTAGACCAGGAATTTCCGGATATCAAGCGAACCAGAGAAAAATGAGGCTCCAAATAGCTGAAAAAAAAGGCTGTCTAAAACTGACAGCCCTATTTTTCTCAATTTACCGATTTATAATCTGTCTATACAATTCAGATCTTCAAATGCGACTTTCAGGCGTTCCACTGTTGAAATTTCGGCTTCCCGTAACCATACGCGCGGATCGTATTTTTTCTTGTTGGGTTTATCTTCACCTTCCGGATTACCAATCTGGCCCTGGAGGAAATCATGGTTTTTGGCTTCGTATTTCCTTACACCCTCCCAGAAAGACCATTGGGTATCGGTATCAATATTCATTTTAATAACTCCATATCCAACAGCTTCCCTTATTTCTGCATGAGTAGAACCCGAACCTCCATGGAATACAAAATTTACCGGCTTTTCTTCAGTTTTGAATTTTTCCTGTATATATTTTTGAGAATTATCCAGGATTTTCGGTGTCAATTTAACATTCCCGGGTTTATAAACACCATGGACATTACCGAATGAAGCAGCAATGGTGAAATTTTCAGATATTTTCTTAAGCTCGCTATAGGCATAAGCCACATCCTCGGGCTGGGTATACAGTAAACTGTTATCCACAGCCGAATTATCCACACCGTCTTCTTCCCCCCCGGTAACCCCAAGTTCAATTTCCAGGGTCATTTCGATTTTGCTCATGCGCTCCAGGTATTTTTTACAGGTTTCAATGTTTTCCTTGAGGGGTTCTTCCGAAAGATCGAGCATGTGTGAAGAAAAGAGCGGTTTACCATATTGCTTATAGTGTTTTTCACCATGGTCCAGGAGCCCGTCTATCCAGGGCAAAAGTTTTTTTGCTGCATGATCAGTATGGATTATTACTGGCACTCCGTACAATTCAGATATCATGTGGATATGCTTCGCACCTGAAACACCTCCCATAATTGCAGCAGCCTGTTGATCGTTGGAAAGGGATTTTCCTGCATAGAATATTGCCCCGCCGTTTGAAAATTGAATAATTACGGGAGAATTAACCACTTTTGCAGCTTCTAATACTGCGTTCACTGAATTCGTGCTTACCACATTTACCGCGGGGAGAGCAAATTTCTCCTCTTTTGCTATCTTAAAGATTTTTTTTACATCATCGCCAGTAGCAACTCCCGGCTTAACATGATCAAGGATTTTTTGAGACATAATACTATTTTTAAAAGTTATGATGAGTGTCTATAATTTTCGGCAAATTTATAATTTATTGTTGAATAATCCCCGTTTTTTATGCTTTTTTCGGGGCGGCATGGGTGATCCTTGCGGTCACCGAGATGGTTAAAACGGATATCCAATTCCGATATTGACGGTAAAATCATCGCCCCGGAACCCTCTGTTCCCAATTATCCATCGATTATTTTCAAGTCCGGCCGGATCCCTCAATTTCAATCCCAAATCGACCCGGAAGGTGAAGAAAGAAAATACGAACCGGGTCCCAAACCCAGTCCCTAAAGCAATTTCCTTATAAAACCTGTTCCATTCAAAAAGTGCCCCTTCCCTTTCATCACTACTATTGATGGCCCAGATATTGCCAGCATCCAGGAAAAAGGCTCCTTCAAGTATCCAGAAAAGCTTAAAACGGTATTCAAGGTTTGCCTCAAGTTTAATATCTGCTGTCTTATTGGGATATAGACTTTCGGCATCTTTTTCAATGTATGAACCGGGTCCGAGATTCCTTACCTGCCAGGCCCTTATACTGTTGGCTCCGCCTGAGAAATATTTTTTTTCAAAGGGGAGTGCTTCCGAATTCTTATAAGGGACCCCCGCCCCTGCGAAAACCCGGTAAACCAGCGAACTTTTTTCATCAAATATATTATAATAGCGCAGGTCAATATCCCCCTTCAGATATTGAGCAAAATCGGTATTGAACAGTTTATAACTCCCATTTTCTTTAGTGGCACCGGCAATACGATATGCGGAATACAGGAGGTTTCCAGCCGATTCAATGTTAAATCTCAGGTAAGAAAAATCGGTCTTCTTTTTTAAGTTCTGGTTATTGAAAACGAGGCTATAGCTGCTTACTGTGACCAGATGGGGTTGATAGGAATAAGCGATATATTTCCCCTCAAGCCACCGGGTAAATTCCGGTGATTTATAAGGTATTTTTACCAGATTTAATTCAATAGGGTTTATTACGTGTGAAAGGAATTTATTCCCTCTCCAATTATACCCAAAGGAGGCATTGGCAAGGGTTCGTGTATAATCCGGGCGTTGCTGATAATTATATGCAAGGGAAATAGCCGTTGCCGGATTGAATTTCTTGATGAATTGATCAGTTTTAAAAGGCAAAAGGAATTTTGGAATATTAAAACGGATTTCCGATCCATACTCGATGAGGTTTCCATAAGCGGATGAATTGGATTCCTTAATCGTTTCAATAGCCCCCGTGAATCTCACATCAAGGTTTTCGGCATTTCTGAAAAGGTTCCTATGCTGAAATATCAGGTTACCTGCTGCGCCAATATTCCCGGAAGAATTGGTACCCTCAAGCTCTACTGTAAATGATTGAAGCGTTTGAGTGGTCAGCATTATACTGCAGTCCAGTAACCGGGTTGAATTGGATGTTCCGGTTGAATCAGGCTCATCAGGGATCACAGGCTTAAACTCAATGGTGACCAGCCTGAAAATTCTCAATGAATTTAAATTCCGATAGCTCCGTTTTACATTGGTTACATCATAAAGGTCCCCGGGCTGGATATAATTGGATTCAAGGATAATTCCCGGTTTAACATTCTGCTTGTCCAGGTATTTGATACTAATACTATCTATTTCTATGGTATGCAAATTATCTAAATATGCCTGATTCCCTCCAAGCACTTCCCTGGGTTTGTAGTTGGTATAAATAAGCACCTTCCGTATCCTGTATTTTGGGTGGGGCACATCAACGAAAGATCCGTTTTCATCATATTCATGATAAGCTTTTATGACTACTGTAAGGTCGACTTTTCGGGTCGAAGAAATAGTATCAGCCTTGTAAAATACATATTCCCTGGTGAAATTGTAGTAGCCTTTAGATAAAAGTGTCTGCTCTATTCTTTCACGTTCAGATGCGAGCACATCTTCATCAAACAAATCTCCTTTCTTTAATAAAGTGTTCACCGTATCGGACAATACAGGCTGCTGTATTGTTGAATCTTCGAACTGGTAAGTGATCGCACTAATCCTATAGGGTTTATTTGCTTCAACCCGGTATACTACGTTGGCTTTTTTATTATGGAAGAAACTTGTGTCGCTGACATTTGCATAATAAAATCCCTTATTGCGAAGATAGAGTTCCAGCTGACTCACTGTTCTTTGGGTAAGAAGCGAATCATATATCACGGGCTCTTCCCCTACAGTCCTTAGCGAATTGTTAAACCAATTGTTCTTATCATCCCTGGCAAGATTATATAGTGCGAGATAAAATTTAAATCCCAGAATTTCCTTGTTAGGTTTTTGCCTGACATAACCGGTCATTTCTTCCCGGTCGATTAACCGGCTATCCGTTTTAATCTTATAGGTTTGTAAAAGATACTCATCCTCAGGGACAGATCTCGTAATCCTGCAAGAATCAAAAAGAAATGCGAGGCTTATAAATAATACAAAAATGAATTTTCCTTTGAGGGAATTTGTAAACAAAATGTTTGAAATCAAAAATTTATAATCAGATTTACGTGCAAATATAGAGAACTTGATTTTATGATTATTTATTTTTGATGGTTTAATAATTAACATAGCTGCTTTTATGCTTTCAAAATCACAGATTAAATATTACTCTTCCCTGAAGCAGAAGAAATTCCGTGACCGGTATGGATATTTTCTTGCCGAAGGGGAAAAGATATCTACTGAATTCCTTAAAAACGGGAGTAATTTTCTGAAAATAAAAAGTATTATTGCCCTTGGAGAATTCCTGAACAAAATTGAACTCCCTGATGGAATTAAGGTAATTGAAGCCGACAAAGATGAACTGGGGAAAATATCCTCTCTGGAAAATCCGAATCTCGCTATCCTTGAACTGGAAATCCCGAAGCAAGAAATTAATTACCCGGAATTGCGAGCCCAATTCTCACTTTTCCTGGAAGAAATTGCTGATCCCGGTAACCTGGGCACCATAATCAGAACGGCTGATTGGTTTGGGATTAAAGACATTTTCTGCAGTGAAGGAAGCGTAGATCCATTCAATCCAAAAGTGATCCAGGCCAGCATGGGTTCCTTCGCAAGAGTAAGAGTTATCAGTATAAATTTTATTGAATTCATGAAGGGACTTGGCTCCCTGCCTTACCCCCTTCCAAAAATTGCCACTGTGCTTGATGGCAAAAGTATTTACCAGACCCGACTGCCAGGTGAGGGAATAGTGTTTTTCGGGAACGAAAGCCGCGGTCTAAGTGAGGGCATCATCAGGGAGTCAGACCTTAAAGTTTCCATTCCCCCGGACAATGGCTCAGGGGCGGAATCGTTAAATGTCGGGGTGGCCGTGGGGGTTTTTTGTTCAGTTATAAAAAGAGGCTGAGCTTATGATTTAACTACCGGAGAGGAACTTATTCAAAATGGAAGCATAGCATGACCATATAGGAATTAAGTCTATCAAACGATTGTATATATTGCGGGTATCCCACAGCGGGATCATCAACAATGATATTTAATAAACCAACAGCCAGTTTAATCTCTGTGGAAAATTTAAAATAGGTCAGGTAATAATCCATTCCGAAACCAAATTCAAAATACAGATCGGCTGGTTTAACCCTGATATATACCTGTTCCCCCTCATTATAATCCTTTTTGGCTGCCATATCATAACGAAAGTTCAATCCCCCGATAAGGTATGGTCGCACGTTGTTCAGACGGTCTGCCCGATATTTAAGCAATAAGGGGAAATCGAGATAACTGGCTTCCAGTGTCATACGGGAATCGAGGGTGTCACCCCGAAAAAAAGTGAATGTCCTCTCTCCCAGGGTGATACCCGGTAAAAAACGCAGGTTCAGGTTATTTGTCAGTCTTAAATCGGAAACTATATTGACATTTATTCCAGCTCCGGGGGAAGTAATATCGGGGTAAAGGTTGTTCGCATAGCTTCGTTTGAAAGCCATGTCCATGGTATTCATTCCGATAGAAAACCCGAAACGGAGGGTCTTATAATCATAACCGGCCATATTTTGGGGACGTTTCGTCTGAGATAACAGCAAAACCGGACAAAAAGCAAGAAATAGCAGGATGAATTTCTTCAAGCGGATTTTTTTATTTGTTAAAACGAAGAGAGCACGAAAATAGTATAAGTTACTCATTAATCATCCACCTTTCCATAATAAATTGTTGCAATTCCCCCCGACAGGGATTTTAATCCCATTTCCTTAAAACCGCATTCTTCCATTATCCGGAGCATTCCGCGCCCTGAAGGAAAGGCCGATATTGAATGCGGAAGATAATGATATGCAGCCTTGTCAGGCGTAAAAAAGGAGGCCAGGAAAGGCAAAAGTTTATGTGAATAAAACTGATAGAAAAAGCGGGTGGGACCGGCAGGGGGAGTGGAAAATTCAAGAATATAAAGCCTTCCGCCCTTGCATAATACCCGATGCATCTCCGATAGCCCGGCTTTCAGGTTTTCAAAATTCCTGACACCAAAAGCTACGGTAATGATCTCAAATGAATGGGACTTAAAAGGCATCTCCTCAGAATCGGCGAGTATAAAATCAATTTTCAGTTTCTTTTTAATTGCCTTTTTTCGGGCTATGACCAGCATCTCTTCGGCCATATCAGCACCTGTAATGGAAGCCGGATCAAGTTTTTGAAGAGTGAAAGCCAGATCGCCGGTACCTGTTGCAACGTCGAGTATCCGTGATTCCTGAAGCGGAACGGGAAGGGAGACAGACTGCTCTTTTAGAATTGAAACCAGTTTTCGCCGCCAGACCCTGTCAATGTTAAAGGACAGAAAATGATTCAGAAAATCATACCGGCTTGCGATTTTATTAAACATAGACCTCACCTGCTCTTTGCGGGATTCGGGCTGGTTGCTATAAGGTTTTATCAAAATAGTAAATTTTGAAAAGTTCAAAAATAGCAAATATTCCCAGGATTTTCCAACCCCTAATACCATATTACCTGGACTATGACTTAAAGTATATGCGTTGAATCAGCTTTTCATGTACTGATCGCTCTCTCTTTTTATACAAAAATGCCATTAAGGGATATCCTCGTTTGATATAATTATTAAGTTGTGTATTTTTGCTGTAAAATCACAAGAGGGGCTGGTAGTTTGGCTTTTCCTTAAAAATACCTAATCATTAAAGTCTCCGTAAAAGAAATATCTGATTTATGAACAAATTAGCAATGATTACCGGTGCCACTGCAGGAATCGGTCGGGCAACAGCACTTCTCCTGGCACAAAATGGTTTTGACCTGGTCATTACAGGAAGAAGAAGGGAACGCCTTATCGATCTTGAAGAAGAAATTAAGAAAGAGACCGGGAGCGATATTTTCAGCCTTCATTTTGATGTACGTTCAAGGAAAGAGGTCAATACTGCACTCTCTGAACTTACCGGGAAGTGGAGGAAAATAGATGTACTGGTCAACAATGCCGGGCTGGCATCCGGGCTCAACCGCTTTAATGATGCCGACATAGACGACTGGGAGACCATGATCGATACGAATATTAAAGGCTTGTTGTACGTGAGTAAGGAAATTTCAAAACTGATGGTGGAAAGGAAATCCGGTCATATCATCAATTTGTCTTCGATTGCGGGAAAAGAAGTCTACCCCGATGGAAATGTATATTGCGCCACAAAACATGCTGTCGATGCACTCTCAAAAGCTATGCGCGCTGATCTTCTGGAATTTAATATTAAAGTCACCAATATCGCACCCGGAATGGTCGACACCGAATTTTCGACTGTCCGTTTCAAAGGAGACAAGAAAAAAGCAGATAAGGTTTATGAAGGGTTAACCCCACTTTATGCCTCAGATATTGCAGAGTGTATACTTTTTGCGGTAAACCGGCCTCAACATGTTTGTATTAATGACCTCATTGTAATGCCTACGGCACAGGCATCGGCTACCCAGGTGAAGCGGGTAATAGAGGACTGAATTGATAATTATCGTCAGGGGGATTATTTTAAAAGATAAAAAAAACCATATTTAATAACGAAATTAAAAACGACCTAATGCACTCAATCCAATATCTCAAAGATTTTACCACTGAAGTTTTTATCAAAATGGGATGCAGCGAGAAAGATGCCTCCCTGGCTACAGATGTTTTTATCGCGGCCGAACTCCGTGGCCTTTCCTCCCATGGTATGATCCGGATAAAAGATTATTTCCAATTATGGCAGGCAAAAAGAATCAATGTAAAACCCATGATTAAGATTGTACATGAATCCCCCAGCACTGCGGTTGTGGACGGAGATGGAGGAATAGGGATGATCCCGGCAAGTTTTGCCATGCATCTTGCCATGGAAAAAGCGGAAAAAGCCGGATCGGGCTGGGTCTCTGTCAGAAATTCTAACCATTTCGGAATAGCCGGATATTATGCTATGATGGCACTGGAACGGGAGATGATCGGTATGGCAATGACCAATGCCAATCCGTTGGTTGCACCCACCTTTTCATTATCCAGACTTTTGGGAACAAATCCACTTGCCGTGGCCATTCCTGCCGGAAAACGGGACCCATTTGTAGCCGATTTTTCAACCACTCCCATTGCCAGGGGTAAACTTGCTGTTTCGGCAAAAAAAGGAGAAAAGGTCCCCTTTGGCTATGTTCAGGACAAGGAAGGGAATCCCTCTGATGACCCCGATATTTTGAAAGAGGGAGGGTCAATGCTCACCCTTGGTGGCGACTATGAGCATGGAAGCCATAAAGGATATTGCATGAGTGCCATTGTCGACATTTTCTCAGCCGTTCTTTCCGGGGCGAATTTCGGGCCCTTTGTCCCTCCCTCAGTGGCTTATCTGCCGGTGTTGGAAAAAAAGGTGGGCGAAGGTACTGGGCATTTTTTCGGCGCGATGCGCATTGATGCTTTTCAACCTGCAGATGCATTTAAATCCAAAATGGACGAGTGGATAGATACCTTTAAGAATGCCAAAGTTGTTTCCGGACAAGAAGAGGTGCTTATTCCAGGAGAGTTAGAGCGAAGAAAAGAGGAAAAAATAAAAAGAGAGGGGATTCATTTGCTCAAACCAATTGCAATGGAGTTAAAAGAAATTGCTGATTTCTTAAAGATTGATTTTGAATTACAGTAGAGAAAATTTATGAATTTCACTTTCAAAAATGCCACGGTATTTTATTCCTTTCTTATTTTTCTTTTATTTGATTTTCTTTTCCTTAGGGAATATCCGGTCACAGAATAATGAACGCCCGAAAGTTGGCCTGATTCTCAGTGGTGGGGGAGCTAAAGGCCTCGCCCATATCGGGGTATTAAAGGTGCTTGAGGAGGCAGGGATCAGGCCGGATTTCATAGGCGGCACCAGCATGGGAAGCATTGTTGGGGGACTCTACGCTATTGGCTATTCAGCAGATTCTCTGGAGAAAATTTCCCAAAGTACCGATTGGATGGATATTCTGGCCGACCGCATCTCCAGGCCCAATCTCACCATTGAGGAAAAAGAAGATGCCGACCGTTTCATCTTTTCTATTCCGGTGAAAGAAAATAAACTGGTGATCCCTTCGGGGGTAATTAATGGACAAAGTATTCAAAATTTACTGAACACACTTTGCGCCCCTGTTTATGACATACGGAATTTTAATGATTTTCAGATTCCATTTCTATGCGTCGCAACAGACATCGAAACAGGAAAAGAGGTGGTTTTCAGAAAGGGATACCTTCCTGAAATTCTGAGGGCCAGTATGTCCATTCCAAGTATTTTTAATCCCATACTTCTCAATGATGTTCTTTTGGTGGATGGAGGAGTGGTAAATAATTTTCCGGTAAAGCTGGTCAAAGAGATGGGTGCGGATATCATTATCGGCGTAGATGTCGGGTTTCAATATTATAAAAAAGATCAACTCAATTCCATGTTCAGGATCATTGAACAATCGATCTTTTTTTATGGAGAAGCACTTAACCGGGAAAACCGGAAGCTTGTTGATATTCTTATAGAACCCAATATGGATGGCTTTAATGCCTCTAGCTTCAATTCTGAGGATACGATAATTGCCCATGGCGAAAGTGCCGCCAGGAAACAATTCACGAAATTGAAAGCCCTTGGCGATAGCCTTCGCAGAATTGATCCCTCTTTTGGCCCTGATCAAATACTTCCTGAACTCGATTCAATGACACTTATGGAAATCCGGGTAAGGGGCCTCGACAAAGTGTCTGGTGATTTGCTGAATGGAAAATTACAGCTTGAGGTTTTTGACAAGGTCACTGCCAGGGATATATCTTTGGCTATAAGTCGTTTATATTCAAGCTTGTATTTTGAAAGAATCAATTATGAAATCCAGCCGTTACAATCCGGGGTCCGGCTTTCCATAGATGTCTCAGAGAGCAAAGGTGGACAATTCAGGGTAGGTTTGCATTACGACAGTGACTACAAATCGGCCATTCTGCTCAATGCCACATTCCGTAATCTGGCAATTGACGGGTCAAAACTTTCATTCAACACTGCTTTAGGTGAAAATCCATTTTTCAATGCCTCCTTTTTCAAGAATAATGGATGGAAGCCGGGATACGGAATCAATTTTAGGGTAGACCGGACAAGGGTCTATGGTTACCAAAAGGGAAGAAAAATCTCCTCTCTTAATTTTAATAAAAGTTCAACGGAACTTTATACACAGTCCATATTCTCGAACAATTATGCCCTGGGTGCAGGAATTGAATATGAAGTTACCAGCCTTAAACCATTCGTTGACCCGGTCATGGGTATGGATACTTCAGGAACTTTTTTTAACTATTACGGGTTTCTGCATGTCGACACCTACGACAATGCATTCTATCCGAAAAGGGGCATGCAATTTAGTACCCAACTAAAGGTAATTACCAATCAGCCTGCCGATCCGGTACTTTACCTGATGCTGAGATATAAGAATGCTCTCCCCCTTACCCCGCGGCTGACTTATATTCAAAAGGTTTATGGGGGGGCTGTAGACGGTAACCAGGTACCCTATCAATATTATTTCTACAGCGGTGGGATGAATGAACGATCCGATTTTAGCTTCTTCCCATTTACCGGGCTCGAGTTCATGGAAAAAGTTTCCGGGAATGCACTAATCCTTGCCGGAGATTTACAATACGAACTATTTCCGGATATTTATCTCATCCTTAAAGGGAATATCGGAAATATAAAAAACAATTTCGACGATCTTTTCACGGCTGATGATATCCTGGGTGGAATTGGTATAACTGCAGGATACGAGAGCTGGATTGGCCCTATTGAACTGAATGTTTCCAAATCTGCCAATCGCTCAGGATTGACTGGATTTGTAAATATCGGATTCTGGTTTTAAGAAAATTAAAATGAAACGGTTAATAAAAACTGATTTATGATATTTTTCTCATAAATGGTATTTTCTTCTTTTGGGGCTACAATGATAAGGATCTATTTCGCCAATCCCTTGAAGTCATCGACAGCCTGCCGGGAAAAAGGCTTGATATCTATTTCACAGGGAGCACTCATTCCCCATTCAAAATCACAGACCAAAGCTTGTATGATTATAAATACGAAAATCTCATCAGGGGATTGGAATACCCCGGGGATTCTTCCTTCTTTCTGGACAATAGAAAATACCTTCAATCGGTAAACTTTCTTGATGACGCGCTTCGATTTTATTTCAATGCTTATGAGCAACTGCCTGAATTTGAGAATACTATTTTTATTATAACCGGAGATCATCCCATGACAGAAGTCCCTCGGGGAAATTCACTCAAAAAATACCATGTCCCACTTATCATATATTCTCCCAGGCTAAAGTCCCCCATGGTTTTCGAGTCACTGGTCAGTCATCTGGATATCTACGAATCACTGCTTTCATTACTGACCAATTACGATTTAAAATTTCCGGGTATAAGCTTTTTTTTAGAAAAAACATCGGTATGCCCGAAAATGAGAACTATTTGCAAGCCCACCTCCCACTACCTGAACAGGACTTACCAGATAGCACGTATCTCTTCAGCGCCTATTTTTGGAACCCTGGCTCCGGCTGGCTAAAATTCTGGAATTACCATGGTTTGTTATATGAACTTCCCGGAGCACTCTAACAATTTATTCGTTTCCATTGTTGATACTGATAGATTTGAATAAACCAAACCATAAAGATATGAATCCGGTAAAAATTCAGATTAAATCTGTTCAAAATGTAACACACAATGTATTGCAATTTCATCTTGAAAAACCTACTGACCTTGAATTCATTCCCGGACAGGCATCTCATATCTCCATAGACCGGGAGAACTGGAGGGAGGAAAAACATCCCTTCACCTATACAAGCCTGCCCTCTGATGATTATACTGAATTTACCATCAAAACATATCCTTCGCATAAGGGCGTAACAAACAAAATGCTTGAACTCCGCAAAGGAGACTATCTTATCGTTCATGATATATTTGGTACCATTCAATATGACGGGGAGGGGCTATTTATAGCGGGCGGTGCAGGGATAACCCCTTTCATTTCTATTTTCAGGAATCTTAAGTCAGGCAACCGGATTGGAAATAATAAACTTATATTTGCAAATAAGACCCGCTCCGATATCATCTACTGGAATGAGTTTAGTGACATGCTGGGAGATAATCTTATCCATGTTCTTTCAGAGGAAAAACCCGACGGTTTTCTTCATGGATACATTAATGAAGAGATTCTCAATCAGAATATACGTATAAACAGAGACAAAGTATACCTATGCGGACCCGAGCCCATGATGGATTCAATTATGGAAAAACTCTCCGGAATTGGGGTAAAGGAACAATACATTATAAAGGAAGAATTTTAATTTCCAACGTTTCGCTCTTTCCAAAAAATAAAAACTCCATGTAATTAACCTGAAAATTAGAAAATTATGTCGAATGACCCTTACAAGATCCGAAAAACTCTTAACACGAAGAATGCCTCTTATACTTTTTACAGCCTCACAGAATTGGAAAAGCAGGGACATAATATCAGTAAGCTCCCATTTTCAATCCGTATTCTGCTGGAGAATGCCCTCAGAAATTTTGATGATTTTGCCATTACTACAGAGAACATTGAAACCATATTAAACTGGGTACCCGGGGCATCTGACAAGGATATCCCCTTTAAACCTGCACGGGTATTGATGCAGGACTTCACGGGCGTCCCAGCTGTGGTGGATATTGCTTCGTTGCGTGCTGAACTGGCGAGGAAAGGAAAAAACCCCAATGAAATAAATCCACTCATTCCTGTCGACCTGGTTATTGACCATTCAGTGCAGATAGACTATTTTGGTACCGGATATGCTTTAAGTAGAAATATAGAGGAAGAATACAGCAGAAACAAAGAAAGATATCAATTCCTGAAATGGGCTCAGAAATCGTTTAATAATTTTAACGTCGTACCTCCGGGAATGGGAATTTGCCATCAGGTAAATCTTGAATATCTCTCCAGGGGAGTAATCGAACGGAATGGTGAAGTATTTCCGGACACGCTCGTTGGGACGGACAGTCATACTCCTATGGTCAACGGAATTGGGGTAGTTGCCTGGGGAGTTGGGGGTATAGAAGCCGAAGCTGCCATTTTGGGTCAGCCAATCTATTTCATCATGCCCCAGGTTGTCGGATTAAAGCTTAGCGGGAAACTGCCTGCCGGGACAACTGCCACCGATATGGTTCTCACCATTGCTGAACTACTTCGTGAAAAAGGAGTTGTCGGAAAATTTGTAGAAGTATTCGGAACCGGACTCGATTATTTATCCGTCCCCGATCGTGCCACGATAGGCAATATGTCTCCTGAGTTCGGCTGCACCGTTACCTATTTTCCAATCGACGATAAGACCCTTGAATATATGCGCACCAGCAACCGTTCTGAAGAACAGGTCCAACTGGTTGAAGACTATTGCAAAGCGAATATGTTATGGCGAACGGGGGAGGATAAGATTGAATATTCCGATATTGTAGAACTCGACCTGTCCACGATTGAACCCACAGTTTCAGGTCCGAAACGGCCGCAGGACCGCGTACTTCTAAAAAATCTTAAAAATCGTTTCATCGACCTTTTAGATACCAGTTATGGCCGGAAATATACCGAACCAAAAGAACTAAGCCGCTGGATGGCCGAGGGTGGTGGCCAACCTGTTCCCCAGGAAAAACAGGTGGAAGCTGACACGGAAATTGAAGAAAGCAGTGAAAATGGCATGAAAAACCTCTGGATTACCGTTGGGCAGGAAAGCTTCAAAATTTCTGACGGAGCTATTGCAATAGCGGCAATTACATCCTGCACTAACACCTCTAATCCTTGGGTAATGTTAGGGGCAGGACTGGTCGCAAGAAAAGCCAGGGAATTCGGCTTAAAGGTCAAACCATGGGTTAAAACATCCCTGGCCCCGGGGTCGAAGGTTGTGACGGATTATCTCAGAAATGCGAATCTGCTTGAAGACCTTGAAGCGATGCAGTTTCATGTCGTAGGTTATGGATGCACCTCATGCATCGGAAATTCCGGCCCCCTTCCCCCCTACATTTCAAAGGCTATTGAAGAACATGAACTGGTACTTGCCTCCGTGCTTTCAGGAAACCGTAATTTTGAAGCCCGAATCCATCCCCAGGTCAGAATGAATTTTCTTATGTCGCCCATGCTGGTTGTCGCCTTTGCCGTTGCCGGAAGAATTGACATAGACCTGGTGAACGACCCCTTAAGCCTGGATCCAAACGGGCAGCCGGTTTACCTCAAAGACATCTGGCCGCGGGATGAAGAAATATTCGAACTGATGAACAAGGCATTGGCTCCCTCAGACTTCAGTAAAAATTACGAGAAAATTTTCGAAGGAAATGAAATCTGGCAAAGATTGCATGTACCCGAAGACCAATTGTTTCAGTGGAAGGAGGATTCCACCTATATTAAGGAAGTACCTTTCTTTTACAATCTGCCTGAGGAACCACAAAAAGTTGGCAATATTACAGGAGCCCGGGCATTATTGGTTTTGGGGGACAGTATTACCACCGATCATATTTCTCCCGCCGGTCAGTTTAACGAGCATTCCTCTGCCGGCAAATATCTTATTAGCAAGGGAGTGAAAAGGGAAGATTTTAATTCCTACGGCTCACGCAGAGGAAATGATGAAGTGATGGTCCGCGGTACTTTCGCCAATGTCCGCATAAAAAACAAACTCTCGTCAAAAGAAGGGGGCTATACCAGATACATTCCTGAAGGAGAGGAAATGTCTGTTTATGAGGCTTCCGTCAAATACCGCTCTTCAGGGACCCCTCTCATTGTACTTGCCGGGAAGGAATACGGAAGCGGCTCATCGCGTGACTGGGCGGCGAAAGGCACTTTCTTACTTGGGATCAAAGCGGTAATCGCCGAGAGCTATGAAAGGATCCACAGGAGCAATCTGGTGGATATGGGAGTTTTGCCATTGCAGTATAAAAAAGGGGAAAATGCGGATCGCCTGGGATTGACAGGGACTGAACTATTTACCATAACCGGGATCGATACAGAACTTGTGCCAATGAAAAATCTGACCCTTATTGCAAAAGCGGAGGATGGAAAGGAAATAAAGTTCGAGGCAACAGCCAGGCTTGATTCACAAATTGAAATTGAATATTACCAGCATGGCGGTATTCTTCAATATGTACTCCGATCATTTTTGAAAAATTAGGTGACCAGACAGTTGAGCAGAGTAACTATGGCTTTCTATTTTTTAACAGGTTTTAATCGTGATAAGGATTTAATTTGCCGAAATAATGCTGTTTCTTATTGATTTTTAATAACTTTCTGACCAAATCTATTTTATTCCAATCCATTAATACCTGAAAACATGAATGAATTTAAGAAATTTATCAGCAAGGGTAATGTCGTCGAAATGGCAGTTGGCTTAATCACTGCCTTGTATTTTGGTGCCATTATCAAGTCCCTGGTGGATGATATTCTCATGCCTCCCATCGGTCTTCTTCTCGGAGGAAAGGATTTTTCGCGCCTTAGGATTATACTAAAAGATGCTGTACCGGAATCTGTTGCCGGAGCAGGTGATGGAATCAGGGAAGTGGCCATCCAGTATGGAGTGTTTGTTAATACTATCGTAACCTTCCTTATTGTCTCACTTGCCATCTTCATGATCCTCAAAGCATACAACAGGCTAAAAGAAAAAATGGAACATAAAAAAGAACTGGAGAAAGCCGCTCCGGCTGTTCCTACAAAAGAGGAACAATTATTAGCGGAAATCAGGGATCTTCTAAAGAAGTAGAATCCCGGAATAGAAACCACTTATACCGTTCAATCTATGGTCACGCTGTATGGCATTTCCCTTCAATACTATATCCCGATGCGAAGCGAATGTTCTGACCGTTCTGAAATGGTCAGCCAGGTATTGTTTGGGGAAACCTTCACCATTCTTGAAAAGAAGGCGAAGTTTTCCTTCGTCAGGCTGGATTTTGACGGATACGAAGGATGGGTAGATACGAGATCCATACATTTATTGAATGAGCGTGAATATAGGGATTACCATTCAATTGATCCGGTCATACTGCATACAAACATGACTATCGGTTCTTCGGATTCCATGAAGCCAGGAATCAAGGTGGGAGCAGGTAGTACTTTGGTAATCTCCGAGGGGGTTATTCAACCCGGACTAAAAGATTTTCTTGCACCGGAGCCGGGAGAATTTAATAAAATAAGCGATAAGCAGGCGGCGTTGATGAGTTATTGTCGCCATTTTATCTCAGTACCCTACTTGTGGGGCGGACGCTCTGATATGGGAATTGATTGTTCCGGTCTGGTACAAAATCTTTATAAGCAGGCAGGCATTGCGATACCCAGGGATGCCTCTCAACAGGTATTGAAGGGAGAAACAGTCAATTTTCTTTCTGAATCAGCACCGGGCGATATTGCCTTTTTCGATAATGAGGAGGGAATCATAAGCCACGTAGGCATGCTACTTTCGACGAACAGCATCCTTCATGCCTCCGGGAAAGTGCGGATCGATTCTTTTGACCATCAGGGAATCTATTCGGAAAAAGAAAGGGAATATACCCACAAATTGAGGGTTATTAAGAGATTCTTCTCCTGAGTGCAGCCAGGCCCGGGTACCCTTTACTATGGCAATGCTCAGTCAGCGGAACCTTTGCCGGGCAAATTATATTACGAAAAACCCGGTATAATGTAAGGTCCTCACCCAAAATCCTTTCATTTCTCCAAAAACTGTCATAACTTGTGATGAATTAAAAAACCCTCACCTATGTATGAATTTTCTGAATTTTATGGCTTCATAATTATTCTTCTCGTAATCGCGATCCTCTATTTCATATTCAGGTTGGTGAGGGAAAGACGAAATGAAGAAACCAAAAATACCGGTGAGTATACCTATCGGTTTCCCAGGCCTGCAGTAACTGTTGACATCCTTGTTTTTACCACAGTGGAAAACAATAAACAAGTTTTGCTCATAAAAAGAAAGGCCGATCCCTTCAAAGGTCGATGGGCTTTGCCCGGAGGGTTTATTGAGATGGATGAAACCCTTGAAATTGCTGCTTTACGGGAACTCAAAGAAGAAACAAATATTCAATTGAGCCGGCTTGACCAATTCAGAGCTTTTGACGATCCCGACCGGGATCCACGGGGAAGGACCATCTCCATGGTTTTTTATACTTTCCTTGAATCCATTCCAAAAAATCATAAGGCCGGCGACGATGCGGCGCAATTGCAATGGTTTCCGATTGAAAATCCCCCTCCCATGGCCTTCGACCATGACCGGATTCTTGCAGAGGCACGGCAATTAATAGTCGAGGAATAAAAAGGGTCAAATAATTGCATCTGATTTTTTAATAGTGGGGAGACTTGACCACCCAAAGAACTTTTTTCTTATCTTTGCCCCTCAAATAAACCTGCCTCTTTCAGGTTGGTGAAGATTCGAACTATGGAGAAATATACTCTCACCCATTTGCGGGAACTGGAAGCTGAATCCATCTACATCATTCGGGAAGTTGCTGCGCAATTTGAAAAACCGGCTCTGCTTTTCTCTGGTGGAAAAGATTCCATTGTTATGTATTATCTTGCTTTGAAAGCCTTTTGGCCTTCCAAAGTCCCCTTTCCCTGCCTGCATATCGATACAGGCCACAATTTCCCGGAAACTCTGGAATTCCGGGATAGCCTTATGGAAAAAACCGGCGGGAAATGTATTGCCCGCTATGTTCAGGATTCCATCGATTCAGGGAAGGCGGTTGAAGAAAAGGGGGTTAATGCCAGCAGGAATGTCTTACAAACCATTACCTTGTTGGATGCCATTGAGGAGTTTAAATTTGATGCCGCCCTGGGTGGAGGTCGAAGGGACGAAGAAAAAGCCCGTGCGAAAGAACGCTTCTTCTCCCATCGGGATGAATTTGGGCAATGGGATCCTAAAAACCAACGACCCGAATTGTGGAACATCTTCAACGGGAAGAAAAACATGGGAGAACATTTCCGTGTATTTCCCCTTAGCAACTGGACCGAAATGGATGTATGGCAATATATTTATCTGGAGGATATTGAAATTCCACATCTTTATTACACCCATAAACGGGAAGTTTTCAATCGTGACGGGGTATGGCTGGCTGCCGCCGACTTCATGCAACTAAAAGAGGGGGAAAAACCAGATGTCCTGGATGTCCGTTGTCGTACAATCGGCGATATTACCTGCACGGGATTGACCCTCTCCACTGCTAACAGTCTTGAGGATATCATCCACGAAGTCGCTGCCACCAGGGTTACAGAGCGAGGTGGCAGATATGATGACCGTCGCTCGGAAGCAGCCATGGAAGACCGCAAAAAGGAGGGTTACTTTTAAAGGCAAAAATATATCTCCTATAAAATTTACATCCATGAATTAATTTACTTCATCCTACCCTTTCTTTTTTGCTTTTGATGGAGTACTCAAGATTTGAAATCCGCTAATTATGATAAAGGAAAAAAACAGTCCCACCCCCGGCTATCTCGATATGCAACTGCTCCGTTTTACCACGGCCGGTAGCGTGGACGATGGAAAAAGCACCCTTATTGGCCGACTTTATACGACAGCAAATCCATTTTTGAAGATCAGATGGAGGCTGTGAAATTAGCGAGCGAGCGGAGGGGAGAAGAGCAGGTTAACCTTGCTCTGCTAACCGACGGCTTACGAGCGGAACGGGAACAGGGAATCACCATTGATGTGGCTTACCGCTACTTTGCCACCCCGAAAAGAAAATTTATCATTGCCGACACACCCGGACATATTCAATATACCCGAAATATGGTAACCGGGGCCTCTACGGCGAACCTTGCCATTATCCTGATCGATGCCCGAAACGGGGTGCTTGAGCAAACCATTCGGCATGCCTATCTTGCTTCATTGCTCAGGATTCCACATGTGGTAATCTGCATCAACAAGATGGATTTGGTGGAATACAAAGAAGAACGGTTTGAAGAGATAAAAAGCCACTTTGAACAGTTCTCATCCAAACTGGATATCAAGGATATCCGTTTCATTCCCATTTCAGCCCTAAAAGGGGACAATGTCGTAGACCGGTCGAAAAATATGACCTGGTATGATGGCCCTACCCTCCTCTACCTGCTTGAGACAATTCATATTGCCAGCGACCTGAATTTTGTCGATGGCCGGTTTCCCGTTCAGTATATTATCCGTCCTATGAAAGATGAATACCATGACTACCGCGGGTATGCAGGGCGTGTTGCCGGAGGTATTTTCAGGAAGGGGGATAAGGTGAAGGTACTTCCTTCTGGTTTCAGTTCCACCATCACCTCCATTGATACCTACCAGGGTGAATTAGAGAAGGCTTTCCCCCCCATGTCGGTAACCCTGAATTTGAGCGATGACATCGACATCAGCAGGGGCGACATGATCGTCTTGGACAATAAGGAACCTGAAGTAAGCCAGGACGTAGAGCTTATGATGTGTTGGATGAGTGAAAAACCCATGGCCCTGAACGGGAAATATACTGTCAGGCATACCACCCATGAAGTGCGCTGCCTGATAAAAGAGGTGGTCTATAAGATGGATATCAACAACCTTGAGAAAAATTACGGAGATAAAGCCATAGGCCTTAACGAAATTGCGCGGATCAAAATCAGGACCACCAAGCCATTGCTGTTCGATTCATACAGGATAAACCGGCTGACAGGAAGCTTGATTCTTGTGGAAGAGGGAACAAACAATACTGTTGGCGCGGGGATGATTATCTAAAAAGATAAACAAAAAAAAAGGCTGCCGGTGGCAGCCTTTTTTTATGCTTAATTGCAGTTCCCTCTACTGTACCATGCGAAATGGCTTAAGAGGTGCAGGATAGAAATTCGAAGTGTGGCTTGATTTCTTGCCTGGAATATCTGCTGGAACCGTAGAAATCGTATAAATGATGGGTAAGCCCCCAAAACAGCCAGCATCAACACAGAACCCATTAATATAAACAACCAGTTCCTGGTCACAGGTATTTACGGTACCGCTAATAGCGCTCCAGGTCGGATCGTTATAGCCAAAAACCTCTGCCCCCATCAACTGTTCATCAGGGTTACCTGAAATGCTGTAATCATAGGTGGATACTACAAGTTTAAGTTCCCAGGTTGGATCAAATATCCCCTGAACGATAATTCCAAAATCATCCCCGGTATAATCAGGATCACGAATAACCATTCCCTGATAATCATACACATCGGGAGCCCAGTTCTCGTTGATGTCGACAACTCCCAAATAATCCTCTTCAACAAATTCGCAAGGAACGGGAATTGAAATATTTGGAGCGCCTCCTTTTAGAACTCCCATAATATTAATGATACTGGAGGCATTAGCCGGCTTCCCGTTTGAAAGGTAAGCAGGTAGAAATGTACCGTCCGAAAGTGTAATATTGGTAAAAATATTGAACATATCCCCTGCCTGTATGTCAGTGGTAGAACTGAGTTCATCAATTACATCCACAATTTTCTGAGAGGTTATTTCAACCGTGGAGGGTACCGATTCAATAGTTTGAAGAAGATAGGGCTTGGTATAATCATTATTGTATACCACCATTATCTCCAACTTTTGGAAATCTGAATCAAAGAGAACGTCTACATCTGTAGTGAGACTATAGGAACCCGGATCAGAAACATTGATAAAGGGATCTGATTCAGTTACAATAAAAAGGCCGGCATCGGCCACTTTTATTTCATCGGGCATTCTGCCATTGGTATCCCGCTCGCAGGACAAGACAAATACCCCCAATGAAAAAAGTAATAATATATGACTTAAGTATTTCATAGTTTTTTATTTAAAATTTTTTAAAATTACTTATCCCAGAATATATTGTAGGTGGTAATAGTCTTTTGGTCAGGAGCATTTTCATTAAGGGACAGCTCGTCACTGGACCAAGGCCAGGAGAGGGGAAAATCCCTGTTACGTTGAACAGGAACAGGACCAGTTCCATCAGGTCCTCCGCTAACAAATCCTCCTGGTGCCATCGCAGGATTTTCGGGGTCGAAGAGAACAGGATAGCCGGTTCTTCTATAATCTGTATATTGATCATGCGAGGTACCAAAACTTGAAATCCACTTTTGGGTCATAATTATTTCCAGTTTTTTCGAGGATGAAGCAGCATCAAAATCTTCTTCAACCGCAGTTAAATAGGCCTCATCATCACCGGAACCTACTAAATCGGGCACTGTTTGGTCGGGTGCTACGGCAGCCACAACCTGATCAACCTGAGCCAGGGAGGCTTCAACAGCCTTCATCGTCACTGTCTTAAGATCGGTATCAACACCGGCTTTACCGACTGCGACTAACTCGGCTTCGAGATACAGGCGGTCAGCATAGGTAAGCAGCCTGCAGGGAGCGGCACCTGTCCCGGTAGAGGTATTTAATCCTCCGTTCGGAGGAAGTGTTCCATCATCAAACTTTCCACCAACAGGATATATGCCCATCATGGTAAATATCTGACGACCGGCATGATCTCTGTTCAATCCGGTGGAGCCGAAATAGATAGATACAAACTCTCCATTCTTGTATTCCGGTTTTGGATCACTCGCACCACTGCTGTATTGATTTACAAAATAATAGGGAATCCTGGGATCAACAATATTGTTAAAAATATCAGGATTTTCCCCGTTCATGATTTCATAGAACCAGGGACTGATATAATTACTGATCTGTCCACCTCCATACTCAGTCACGAATGCAGGGTTTCTGTTATCAGGAGCAGCTTCAGGTCCATAAGGAATGATGAAACTTTCACTCCACTTGCTGATCAAGCCTGCTGGATTAGAAAGCAGGGCGGTGACTGCGGCCTGATCAAACATATCATCGAGCCTTACCTGAGTGTAGAGTTTTAACTGAAGTGTCCGGGCGGCTTTTTTCCATTTGGTGATACTTCCATTGTAAATGATATCATCTGCTCCCGGTTCAATAAGGTTTTCAGATTCCTCGTTATCAAGATCGGCAAGACCATCGTTGAGCAATTGGAAAATGCTACCATAGATGGCCTTTTGATCATCAAATACAGGATTAACGATTCCCTTAACGTTGGCTTCAGTAAAAGGAACATCGCCATAAAGGTCGACGAGGGTACTGTAAACATATGCTTTGAGCACTTTACCAATACCTGCGTAATGGGAATTGTCCGTATTCTCTGCAAGATCTATAATTAACTCAACATCCTGCATTACATCCGCATAAAATACCGGCCAATAGGCATTGACGGCAAAAGAACTACCGGTTATTCCATAATTATCATATTCCGGTTCTCTGGAAGAAAGCTGGTGCATAAATGTGGCAGTAGCATATCCCACAGATCCAAAATCATAGACAAAGATACTTCCGATACCGTCCTCAATTCCCGGTAGCAACTTCTGAATATTTGGTTCAGAGGGCTGATTGGGATCATGGTTGATATCCAGAAAATCTTCACAGCCAGCTGCCCCTATCAAGAGCACGGCAAGCAAAAAGATTTTTATTCTCTTCATAATATTTATTATTAAATGTTATTAAAATGATAACTTAAGGTTAAACCCTATTCTCTTCACAGATGGTGCCACTGAATATTCAATACCCTGAACATTGGAGTTTCCATAACCGTTAACATCGGGATCAAAGTTTGTAAATTCCGGTATGTTAGGGGCAAAATACCAAAGGTTTCTTCCGGTAATACTAAATACTGCCGCACCAAATGGGGTTCTGTCAAGTAGCTTTTTCGGGAATGAGTATCCAAGCGTAATTTCCCTCAACCTGAGGGTTGTACCGTCATAGACATTCCAGTAACCGGCTGAATTTATAGCGAAAGACTCACCGAAATACAAATCATTAATAGTTACCTGTGTTACATTCTGTATTGGATCCCCATTGGAGTCAAGAATGGGGTCCCCGGTATTCGGGTTTCCATATACACCGGGGATGATGACTGTTTTTTCCCTGTCTTCCGTATCCTTGGTTACCCCACGCCCCAGCAATGTTGCGATTGAGGTTGAGTATATATCTCCACCTTTCCGGTAATCAAGCATTAGATCAAGGGATAAACCTTTGTAGGAAAAAGTATTGGTTAAACTACTGAGGAAATCAGGGTTTGGATCACCATAAAAATCAAGTTCAGTATCCCTGATCAATAAACCTGTTCCCTGATCGATCAATAATTGACCTTCAAAGGTTGCATTTTTTTCACCATAGAACACGCCATAAGGTTGTCCAATGGCAAGGTAGGCACTTGGGTCCCCAAACAATCCGGCAATTGAAGTCTTATCAACTCCTTCCACTATTGCTTTTACTTCACTCTGATTCTTGGTAAAAGAGAGGAACATGGACCACTCAAAACCGGTGGTGGTCTTGACAGGAACGAGATTCACACCAAGCTCAATCCCTTTGTTGTTTAATTCGCCCACATTAGCATATTGATAAGTATAGCCTGAAGAAGGCGCAACTGCAATGGCACTGATCAGGTCAGTGGAGGTATTGTTGTACCATGTAAAATCAATACCGAATCGCCCGTTGTAAAATTCCAGGTTTGTACCGATTTCAAGTTCTGTTTTGAACTCAGGCGAAAGTGTTGAAGAATATCCTGTATTTGGAGTATACATGGCAGACTGCCCGCGAATGGGGTTGTACAAGCCATATGAATCGTATACAGAATAGGGACCAGCATCATTACCCACTTTACCCCATCCAAAACGGAGTTTACCAAAATTAAAGGCATTACTTTTCAATCCTTCAAATGCTTCAGTGAAAATAAATGAAAGGGAAGAGGCATAATAACTATAGGCATTTTTATCCGGAGGAAGAGTGGATGACCAGTCCCGGCGATAGGACAAGTTTAAATAGGCGTAACTGTCCCAGCCTAAGGTTACATCTCCAAAGGCTCCGACAAGTCTTCTCTCTGTAATACCTCCGCCGAATGGAACTACAGACTTCATGTTGTTCATGTCGTAAATATTTTCAACCGTCATACCTTTCCCTTGAAATACTGACCGGTTTGAATTCCGCTGGTTCATGTTATGTCCTACCAATCCTGTGAAATCCAGATGTTCGCCAAATTGACGGTTAACAGTAAAAATGAGGTTTGATTCGAGTTCATTGAGACTGTATTCATCCGTTACCAGTCCGCCGGTTCCTTCATATCCCCTGGAACCAATATCGACAATCTGTTTACGGAACTGGCTGTAATTGTTTGCCCCAAGTTTGTAGGAAACAGACAACCAACTGGTAATATCGTAATTTAATCCGACATTGGCAACGATCCTGTCCATATCGGTGGTAATTTTGTTATGCCTCCATGACCACAGGGGATTATCGAACTGTGCCCCATTTGGCTGAAGAGGGCCTCCGCCTACCTTTTCATAGGGGTCCATGATCCAGGTTCTTCCAAGCCAAAGTGCTCTGGCAAAGGAAGAAGCTGCTTCAATGGAGGATGCCTGGTTATTACCAAAAATACCCCCCACCTGTTCGGAGTTTGTATAGGCCAGCGAGGCGTTGACTTTCAGTCCGTTTTCAAGTTTTGTATTTCCACCGACACTGGCACTATACCTGTTAAATGTGGAAAAAGGAATATAACTGTCATTATTAAGGGCCGAAGCGGTAAAGTTTACAGAGGAACGATCATTCCCGGCTGCAATGTTCAGGGAATTATCGTAGACAACTCCTGTATTAAAAAGATCCTTCACATTATTGGGCTGGGCTACATATGGGAGTTTATTTCCAAAACCAAGCTTAACATAATCCTGAGACCAAACAGGGATTGAATCCAAGGAATCGAAACGGGGACCCCAGGATCCATTTGCATTCGAATAATCAAAATTAGCTCCGGTGCCATAGGTATTTTGATATTCAGGAAGCTTGGCAATGGTTTCAAAGTTAACAGAACTGGTTAAGGTCACTTCCATTCCTTTCTTTGAGGCCTGGGCATTACCGGATTTGGTACTGATAATGACCACACCGTTCATAGCCCTGGAGCCATAAAGGGCGGCAGCAGCAGCACCTTTTAAGATGGACATAGAAGCAATATTATTTGGATCAAGGGTGGAAAGGGCGCTACCATAGGCTCCACCACCTTCACTCTGATCGGTAGTAGTCACCATAACATTACTGTAAGGAACTCCATCCACAACAAATAATGGCTGGTTTTCTCCGAGAAATGAGGAGTTACCCCTGATGGTTATCCTTGTCGCTGAACCAGGAGCACCACTGGAGGACCGGATGTCTACCCCGGGTACCTTTCCCTGTAATGCCTTAAGAAGGTCGGGCTCTGATTTTTGAACCGTCTGACTGGCATCGACGTTAACCATGGAGTAGCCCAGGGCTTTTTGCTGACGCGAGATTCCGATAGCGGTAACAACAACTTCATCAAGATTTAGTGCATCTGGTTCCATTACCACATCAATCACGGTCCTGCCGTTGATTGGAACTTCCTCCGCTCTCATTCCCACGAAGGTAAAGACGAGAGTGGTTGCCTCGGAAGGCACTGATAACTGAATAATCACCATTGACATCAGTTACCGTACCAACTGTAGTTCCTTTAACCACAACCGATACTCCAGGTAATGCTGCCCCGTCTTCCGAACCGGTCACATTACCCGAAATCTGTACACCCTGTGCCTGCAACCCAAAGGCCGCGTACATCAGGAATGCCAGTAATACGGCAAATCTTTTCATAAATAGAAATTTTTTAGGTTTATAAATAGTTAATAAAAGATATTTGATGCCAAATCTATAAAAAATTTATTATAATATAATCAAGGCATTTCAAAATTCATAAGCAATTCCAAAACGTACGACCACTCTTATAATTCATAATTAATTTGTTACGGATGCAAAAATATGTTAAAAATTCTTAAAATAATAATTGAAATCCATGATATAAGTCATATTTAGACCACTTTTAATGAGATTTTTCTCCGAAGCAAACCCTAAAAACGCCATTCAAAACTTCCAATTAGCCATGGTAGAATATAAAACAGGAAATTAAAAACGGATAATCTCAATCGGTAAGATGATTTTTGAGGCAGTATTCAATGATTCTCTCTTCAGGGTGAAAAGAAGTCAGATCACTCAATCCCAGGGATTTGACCGCTAAAGAAATTAAATCCTCCCCCGCCAGCACGCTGCTCCTCTCCGTTGACCTTTGATGAAAATACCGGCCAGCCTCCAGCAAGGCAGGCAAGGGAACCAGTCCGATCAATTCTGACCCGGTAACGCCGATGCCAAGGCTGTCCGCTACTCTTTTTACCTCTTCAAAGGCGGTATGTATAGGTGTGACGGAAAGATCGGTAAGGTTCATACTTACCTGAGCCCTTCCATACTCTTCCATATACCAGGCCATAGCCCTGACGGATTTAAGGGTTCCTCGGAATATACTGCATTTCCCCGTTTTCCATTCTTCTCCTTCCCTTTTCCCGAATCGTCAAGGCTATTTCATTGGCAAGAGGAACAGAATCTGTATTCAGATTGACATTATAGGCAACAAGAAAATTTCGGGCACCTACTGCAATAGCACCCGAACGTGCATTGAATGTGGCTTTTCCAAAATCAGGAATCCATTTCACCTCTTTCAATCTTTTTCTGAGGCCTTCATACTGGACGGAACGCACAGATGCCAGGTTCTGGCGCTCCTTAACAAAAGCAGCCTTATCATAACAATATACGGGAATATCGAGTTCCTTTCCTATTCTTTCGGCTAGTGAACGGGCATATCGTATGGTTTCTTCCATGCTGATACCCGAAACAGGAATAAGGGGACAGACATCGGTCGCGCCAAAACGAGGATGGACACCGCGGTGGGTAGCCATATCTATGAGCCGGGATGCCGTTTGCACAGAACGGAATGCCGCCTGGACAACTGCTCCGGGTATTCCGGCAAAAGTCATTACCGTCCGGTTGGCTGATTTACCAATATCGACATTCAGCAATTTTACCCCCTCAACGGATTGAATGCTTGCAGCAATCTGCTCAATTACGGGAAGGACACGGCCTTCGGAAAAATTGGGAACGCATTCCAGAATTTGGTTCATAATAACAGAACTATTTTACTCTTATATCCTTTCCCTACCCTTACTCCTCCTGAGTATTCCCCTTTAAACAAATTTATGATGAAAATAAAATTTTGAATGAAATTGATAAATCTGTTCGTATTATGTTTGATGAACCCTGATCTTAATTTCAGGGCACAAGTTACCCATTTTTGACAAACAAAAATTCTAATTTACGCTTGGTTCTTAAAAACCATTCAAAAAATAATTTTTCACAATTTGAACTATCTTTGCTTTTGAAATATTTCAACCTCATGGATTACTCATCACTTATATCTCTCCGCACGAACCTGCTTGTTAAAAACATTGCAAATGCCATTCGCTTAATGGAGGAGGGAGCAACCATCCCTTTTATCAGCCGCTACCGGAAAGAGATGACCGGAAGTATGGATGAGGAGCAGCTGGCTGTTGTAAAAGAGCAATTAAACAAGGCCAAAGAGCTCGACAAACGTCGTGAAACAGTGCTTAGAACAATTGAGGAACAGGGACACCTAAATCCTGAATTGAAAAGAAAGATTGAATCCTGCGACAATTTAACTTCCCTGGAAGACCTTTATCTCCCCTTTAAACCAAAAAAAAGAACCAGGGCAGGAATAGCCCGTGAAAAAGGTCTGGAACCGCTTGCGGAAATCATAATGATGCAAAAAGAACCTAACCTGCAGAAAATAACCGCCAGGTTCCTCAACGAAAAGGTGGAGGATGAAGAGGCTGCTCTTGAAGGGGCAAGGGATATCATCGCGGAATGGATTAGCGAGGACCAGAATGCCAGAAATACGGTTCGGGGCTTTTTTGAAAAAGGGGCCGTGATTTCCTCTAAAATCACGAAAGGAAAAGAGGAGGAAGGAATTAAATTCAAGGACTATTTCGAGTTCAGTGAACCTCTGCGCAAATGCCCATCCCACCGCTTGCTCGCGATGCTCAGAGGGGAAAAGGAGGGTATTCTGAAAATCAGCATTCAGCCCGATCCGGAACCCCTCCTTGTCCGTCTGAAGAGGCTGTTTATAACCGGGACCTCCGAGTCTTCCCGACACGTGGAGTTAGCCATTACCGACTCATGGAAGAGGCTTCTGTCCCCCTCCATTGAAAATGAATTTAAAAATTTGTCCAAGGAAAAAGCCGACTCGGAGGCAATAAGGGTTTTTGCCGAAAACCTGCGTCAGCTTCTCCTTGCTCCCCCCCTGGGTCAAAAAGCGGTTTTGGCTATTGATCCGGGCTTTCGCACCGGATGCAAAGTTACCTGCCTGGATAAACAGGGCAACCTCCAGCATAACGAAACCATTTATCCTCATCCCCCCCAGGAGGACAGACGAGGGGCAATGAAGAAAATCGACAGCCTGACAGAGCAGTACAAAATCGAAGCGATTGCCATTGGAAACGGAACGGCTGGAAGGGAAACGGAAAATTTCATCAGAAATATCAAATTTAACCGGGACCTTCAGGTTTTTGTGGTAAGCGAGGCGGGTGCCTCCATCTATTCGGCCTCAAAAGTGGCGCGGGAAGAATTTCCTGAATACGATGTAACAGTCAGAGGTTCGGTATCTATTGGTCGCCGATTGATGGACCCCTTGGCAGAACTCGTGAAGATTGAGCCCAAATCAATCGGTGTGGGTCAGTATCAGCACGATGTAGACCAGCATAAGTTAAAGGAAAGCCTGGATCAGGTAGTGGAAAATTGCGTTAACAGGGTCGGGGTCAATTTGAACACTGCCAGCAAACATCTGCTTACCTATGTTTCCGGATTAGGCCCTGCCCTGGCACAGAATATCGTCAATTACCGCAAAGAAAACGGAGCTTTCAGGAATCGCAAGTCCCTGCTTAAAGTTCCCCGCATGGGAGCCAGTGCTTTTGAGCAATGCGCGGGCTTCCTGAGAATCGATAATCCGGATTATCCGCTGGATAATTCAGCAGTTCATCCTGAAAGTTATCATATTGTGGAGAAAATGGCCTCCGATCTCAAAATCGGTATTGACGATCTGATCCGATCGGAAGAGCTCCGGTCTAAAGTGAAGATAGAAAATTATATAGATGGGAATACCGGGCTGCCCACGCTTAAGGATATTTTGTCTGAGTTGGCCAGGCCCGGACGTGATCCCCGGACAAAGATCGAAGTTTTCGAATTTTCGAAAGAAGTATTTAAGATGGAGCAATTGCGGACCGGAATGATCCTGCCTGGAATTGTAACAAACATTACCAATTTCGGGGCCTTTGTCGATATTGGCGTGAAACAGGATGGCCTGGTGCATATATCACAGCTTGCCGACCGGTTTATCAAAGATCCGAATGAAGTGGTTAAACTGAACCAGCATGTAGAGGTGCAGGTACTGGAAGTGGATGTGCCCAGAAAACGAATTCAGCTTAGCATGAAATCCACCACATAGATTTTTATCCTTTGAACATAATGCAGGGATTTCTGTCTATACCATCAACATATAAAATTAGAGCATTCTTATGATGGAGATAAAACAAATGGTCAAACCCTGGAATATCCACATGGTCCGCAACCTCACAGAGGCCAGTTATATATTAAGGTTTAGCCGGAATGGCATGGATTTCAAACCCGGTCAGCATCTTGTTGCCGGAACTTTACAGAGCAATGATGCCAGGGAATATTCAATATACAGCGGGATGAATGATGATTACCTTGAAATCCTTATCCGCGAGGTAGAAGAGGGAAAAGTGAGTAAAAAACTCCATTCTTTGAAAAAGGGGGATATCCTGGACGTCAAAGGCCCTTATGGTTTTTACATGTATAATACGATACCGCCCCTGGACAAAAAGCTCGTCTTTATCGCCAGCGGCACAGGCATAGCCCCTTTCCACAGTTTTGCCCGCAGTATGCCCGGGGCCAATTACCAAATTATCCACGGGATCCGGAATATCGACGAATGTTATGACAAAGATCATTACCCCGGTAGAAAATATTTTTCCTGTACCTCCCGCGACGACAGAGGCGACTTTCCTGGCCGCCTGACAGAATACCTCAAATCAGCAGAGTTGGAGCCAGATTCTTTTTACTATTTTTGCGGCAATTCTGATATGATTTTAAATGCAATGGATATATTGAAAAAACGAGGCGTTCCACAATCCCGCATGTATACGGAGGTTTATTTTTAGTAACGGGGACCTGCACTGCATGGTCCAAAAGATGACCGGGCCATCGCACAAGAATCAATTTGAATATCCCAATAAAAGATGGACAACAAAACAAGAACGATTTCATTTAAAACCCTTGGCTGCAGGCTAAACCAGTACGAGACCGATGCTTTGGTGTCCCGTTTTCACAATGGCGGCTATCAGATTGTCAATTTCGGTGAAAAGGCAGATATAACCGTGATAAATACATGCACGGTAACCAATCAGAGCGATCAGAAATCAAGGAATTATATTAGTCAGGCCAGCCATCTTAATCCCGGGGGAGTATTGGTTGTAGCAGGTTGTATGGCAAACCATCGCAAGGAGATCCTCGAGAAGCAAAAAAATATCAGCTATGTAATTGAAAATGAGTACAAAAATGGAATTTTTGATCTTGTAGATGCCCATTTTTCGGGTGAAATATTCGATCCTGCCTCAGCCAAACCCGATGTCTTCGGATACGAAACAGTCCAGAAAAGCCTGCATACCCGTACATCCATCAAAGTACAGGACGGCTGTGATAATTTTTGCAGTTTTTGCATCATACCCAGAGTACGTGGGAGAGCAACAAGCCGTCCTTTGAATGATATCCTGGAAAATGTAAAACGCGTGATCAATAATGGTTTTAAGGAAATAGTGATAACCGGGGTGAATATCGGAAGGTACGATTATGAGGGATTGAATTTTGAAAAAATGCTCGAAAAAGTGCTGGAAATTCCCGGGGATTTTAGAATCAGGATATCTTCACTTGAACCTGACGGGCTTTCGGACCATTTTCATGAGCTTTTCTCTCATCCTAAAATGTGCCCGCATTTGCATCTGTGTTTGCAAAGCGGGTCGGATCGCATACTCCTTCAAATGAGAAGAATGTATACCGTTTCTTCCTTTATGCAGGTGGTGGAAAAATTCCGGAACAGATTCCCCCTTTTCAATTTTACAACGGATATTATTGTTGGCTTTCCGGGCGAGAACGATGAAGATTTCCATCGCACCATGGAAATAGCCAAAGAAGCCGCCTTCACCCATATTCATACTTTTCGTTATTCCGACCGTACGGGAACACGTGCCAGCAGAATGCCGGAGCATATTCCACAGACCATTACGGCCAACCGCAGTGAGACAGTTCGCCTGATTTCAGAGGAAAACCTTTATGAATATCAAAACCTCATGATTGGGGAGTCACAGGAAGTCCTGATAGAAAAAACCGATGAGCAAGGATTCGCCTCAGGGTACGGTCAGCATTACCTTCCGCTTCGTTTTTATTCCCCGGAAGCTTCTAAAAACACCTTCGAAAAGCTGACAATTTCCAAAACTATGTTCCAATAGGACCGGTTTTTCATTGATTTATTATTTCAACCCTTCTTCAGGATAAACATCCCTCCAGCAAAATCCTTCAAACATCAGCAAACTATTTAAAATTTGCCCCAGAGAAAATTTGGGAATATTCTCTGCCAGTCCAAAAATCTAACAGGGAATAATTACCTTTGCCACCCTTTCGTGAAACAATTATGATTACCTAAACTCTCAAATTACATTTTCCATAAATGATCCCACCAAAAGCAGCCATAAAACCGGAAATACTGGTAAAACACCAGCATCAAAGAACCGATAATTATTATTGGCTACGGGATAAAGAAAATACCGAGGTCATCGATTACCTGAAGGCTGAAAACAGCTACCGGGAATGGGCGATGAGAGACACGGAAGATTTGCAGGAAGAAATTTTCCAGGAAATCAAGAGCAGGATCAAACAGACCGATATGTCGGTTCCCTACAAAGACAATGGTTATTTTTACTACAGCCGGTATGAAGAAGGAAAGCAATATCCCTATTATTGCCGGAAGAAGGAGGCTCTGAAAGCCGAAGAAGAAATCCTGCTGGATCTAAACGATTTGTCCAGTGGACATACTTATTTTGATATCGGAGGCATGTCGGTAAGCCCCGACAACCGGATCCTTGCCTATGGTGAGGATACAGATGGAAGAAGGGTATACACGATTCATTTTAAAAACCTCCAAACCCATGAAAATCTCCCGGAAACCATTGAAGGAACCAGTGGAAGCATAGCCTGGACTGCAGACAGCCGAAAGCTGTTTTACACGCTCAAAAATCCCGTCACCCTCCGCACCTATAAAATTTTTCGTTATGAACTTTTTAAAAATGGGAAATTAAATGAGGAAGTCTATGAAGAATTGGATGAGACCTTTGGCTGTTCCGTTTATAAAACCAAATCAAAACAGTACATCATGATTGCCTGTTTTGCCAACCTGAGCGATGAGTTCCATTTCTTGCGGGCCGATCAGCCTGAGGGCGAATTCAGGATGCTGCAGAAAAGGAAAAGAGGCCATGAATATTCAGTAAGCCATTTTGAGGATCATTTTTATCTGCTCACTAACCATCAGGCGAGAAACTTCAGGTTAATGAAAACTCCTGTGGAAAAGCCGGGTATGGAAAACTGGGTTGAAATGGTCCCCCACAGAGAAGAGATATATCTCTCTTCCTGTGATATATTCAGGGACTATTACGTCCTGTCTGAAAGAAAAAACGGTCTGACGGCCATCCGGATCCTCCCCAGGAACCAGGATGAAGGCCACTATCTCCACCTTGAGGAAGAAGCATACGATGCCTGGGTTTCCATTAATCCCGAATTTGAAACAAACCTTCTCAGGTTTAGCTATACTTCGATGACCACTCCCCTATCCACTTTCGACTACAACATGCAAAGCCGGGAGATGGTTTTGTTGAAGCAGCAGGAGGTTCCTGGTGGATATGAGCCGGAAAAATACCAGACCAAAAGAATTTATGCCCGGGCGGAAGATGGTACAAAAATTCCGGTTTCACTGGTTTATAAAAAAGAGATGAAAAGAGCCATCGGGCAATCCATTGCTTCTTTATGGGTATGGAAGTTATGGTATTACCATGGATCCTTCCTTTAGTCCGGTACGCCTGAGCCTTCTGGATCGTGGATTCGTTTTTGCCATAGCCCATATCCGTGGAGGTCAGATTAATGGAAGAGCCTGGTATGATGATGGCAGAATGCTGAAGAAAAAAAACACCTTTACCGATTTTATTTCCTGTGCCCAATACCTTCTGGATCAAAAATATGCAGAGCCCGGCCACCTCTATGCCATGGGCGGAAGTGCAGGGGGATTGTTAATGGGTGCGGTAATCAACATGGAACCGGATTTATTCAATGGGATCATTGCCTCTGTTCCTTTTGTAGATGTCCTGACCACTATGCTGGATGAATCCATCCCACTAACTACCGGGGAGTATGACGAATGGGGAAATCCAAACGAAAAAATTTATTACGATTATATTTTATCCTATTCTCCGTATGACAATATCCGGAAGGGCTACTACCCTCCAATGCTTGTCGTTACGGGTTTATACGATTCGCAGGTACAATATTGGGAACCCGCCAAATGGGTCGCGAAACTTCGGGAAATGAAAACCGACAACAATCTGCTGTTGATGTATATCAACATGGAATCAGGTCATGGCGGAGCCTCGGGCAGGTTCGAAAAATACCGGGAATCGGCCTTGCAATATGCTTTTTTACTGGGCATAGAGGAGTCATAATTTTATTCCCCCCCAAGGCTGTTATTTATTCCGTTCCACAATTTTCCCTGCGCTGCTGGTATTTATTTTTATCGATTTAGGGTTTCCCTGATAAATAATTTTTCCTGCACTACTGGCACTCCCATTCATCAAATCGCTGACGTTCACCTCAATCTCCCCGGCACTGGAGACATCCAGTCTGCATCTTTCGGTAATGAGTCCTGAGGCATCCAAATCCGCAGCACTGCTGACATCTGCGTCCAGTTGCCGGCAGGTGCCTGTCAATACGGCATTCGCACTTGAACTTAACTCAACTTTGAGGTCTTCAGTTTCCACTTCCAGCGACAAATCTGCTGCACTGCTCATATTAATATTAAGGTCATCTGATTGAAGTAAACCTCCTCCAATTATATTAGCCGCACTCGAAATATCGACCCGGTTGAGTGTGGCCAGAGAAATAAAAATATCCTTTTTGTCTGCGTTATGGATGTTTTGGTTTGTTCTGATTTTTAAAATGTCACCTTTAACTTCCGTTTCAATTACATCCTGAAGATTTTCATTGGTCACTACTTCCAGTGAATCTCCCTGGTTCCCAAAGCTGATATAAACACGTATTCCGGAAGATACTTCGATACCGGTAAAGGGTCCAACCGCTCTGAAATCTGAAACCACCTCTCCTTCCCCTGATACAGATTTCCTGAAAACATCATTGCAGGAACTAAGTATCAATGTTAAGGATACACAGGCAAAAAATAATTTAGTGAAGGGGATATTTTTCATAGTTTTAGGATATTAATCAAGTTTGTAATCGTAAAGATATCTCTTTGTTGGAACTTATACAAAAAGGTTAATCCACTTTTAAAACCAGACCCTTCAAATATTCCCCTTCCGGATGATAAATGCTAACGGGATGATCTGCCGGCTGGGAAAGCTGGTGCAATATTCTGATATCCCTTCCGGTATTTGCGGCGGCGGCAAAAACCGATTTGCGGAAATTTTCGCGGCTCACGACCTGAGAACAACTGAATGTAAAGATAATTCCACCGGGTTTTATCCGCTCCATAGCCATGCGGTTCAAACGCTGATATCCCTTCAGGGCATTGGGCAATACATTCAGATGCTTGGCAAAAGCAGGCGGATCCAGGATTATAAGGTCATACTCTTCCTTCATATTGCCAAGATACTTATAGGCATCTATGGCAAAAACCCTGTGACGTTTATCCTCAGGAAAGTTTAAGGCAATATTTTCACGGGCCAGATCGATGGCGTCCCGGGAGGAATCGACACTATCCACAGACATGGCCTTCCCTCCCATAGCGTAAACAGAAAAGCCCCCGGAATAGCTGAACAAATTCAGCACCTTTTTTCCTTCAGAAAATTGCCTTAGCAGGCTTCGGTTATCGCGCTGGTCAATATAAAATCCGGTTTTCTGACCTCCAACCCAGTCAACTTTAAAAGAATATCCGTTTTCGCCAACAATACCGGAGGGCTCATCCCCCTCCAACAAATAGCCGTCCTCTGTTTTCACACCTGATTTAAAGGGAATAGATGAACTGCTTTTGTTATATATATGTGTAATTGAACTGCCCATAACCTGCTTCAAGGCATGTGTGATATCCTCGAGGGAATAAAACATGCCTGCTGAGTGAAGCTGGATTACCGCGGTATTATCATAAATATCGACGATAAGGCCTGCCAGTCCATCCCCCTCCCCAAAAACCAAACGGAAAACATTAGTTTCTGAATTTTCCCCTAAGCCAGCAGTCTTCCGCAATTTTAGAGCAGCCTGAATTTTCGATTTAAAAAATTCGCGGTTTATGCTTTCATTGGAAAATGTCAAAATCCTCACTGCGATAGAAGAATTCTGAAAATGTCCAGAGGCAAGATATTCTTCCTTCTGGGAAAATATATCTACTACTTCGCCTTCCTTTAAATCCGCTGAAGTTTTCTGAATCGCACCTGAAAATAGCCATGGATGAAAACGTTTAATGGATTGTTCTTTACCCGGTTTAAGGATGATCCTGGCTTTTTCCATAATGATTTATTGAGTTTTTAAGATGGTTATAGATTTCCAGGCATGTCCAGGCATCGGTGGCAGCGTACAAAGCCTGTGCATCATCCAGTCTCTCAGCTTCCCAATTGGATAGTTGCTGGGACTTGGAGATTTTGATTCCAAGGACAATGGCTGCCAACTTGCGCAGGCTGTTATCCTCTATATTAAAAAAATTGGTGTACTCCTGGAGCTCCAGAAATCCTTTGGGCTTAAAATTATTCAGCTTTTGCATTTTCTTAATATCGTCACGAATAGCCACGCCGACTTTCAGGATGTTTTCATTTTCAAACAAATGTTTTAAAGCTTCCGGCAAACCTGATTTTTGCGCCCTTATAAGAAAAGCGTCATGCGATGTGGCAAGCTGGATAAGCGAAATGCCGTTGATGCGTCCTTTTCTAAAACTGGGCCTGCTTTCCGTATCAAATCCGATGACAGGATTTCGTGATAGTGACCTCACTGCTTTGTTGACTCCCTCCACATCTTCGATCACCCATATCTTACCATTAAAGGAACCCGTTCCCAGATCGTTAATTTCTTCCTTTGTTATATTGCTTTTAAAATTCACCCTCTCCTCCAAAATCTTTTTGACGTTTTGATATGATCCAATCGCCTGTATTATGCTGCCGCTTACTTTCTCTTTCGCCCCATTCATGGTCACGCTGACCGATCTCATCTTCTGTTTTCACCATCACCCGGTGAAGGGCGAGAGATGCCCGCAGAATTTTTTCACCCCAATAGGTTTCGAAGTTCATCCTGCATTCCCATAACGCATCATTCATCATCTCTTCGGTACCATTACGGTATAATTCAAGGAAATTACGAATATCCTGGTAAACATCAGCGAGGTCTTCTGAAATAGCCCGGGTGATTAATTCTCCCTGGTCATAATCCTTATCTGCAGGAATATCCAGATATTCATTTTGAGACCCCATGATGACCGAGACATGCTGATAAATGGAGGACCATTCTTCCTCCGAAACAAATTTCTCATTCTCCTCCTCGAAAATGGCTTCACCCACATCAATTTCGAGCAGTGCTGAATACATCTGAGGAATAATCCGAAGCAACTGGTTTGTAAAATCAGCCCTTTCCGGAATATCCCCGGGAGATAGCAAATTGCTAAATTGATTGCAGAGATTTACAAAATGCAGTATCTCATCTGAATAAACCTTCTCATGCAAATTATCCATAACCTAAATATTCAGGATAAATTTTTGCTCAAAGATAAGGAAAAATCAGAAGAATTTTATGGGTATTTCAGTTAATCCAGACCACTTACTATCCCTATTTTGCTGTATGCCAGACAAACTTATTCCCTTCCGTCTTTATAATTTTCCCATGATCGAGCAGCCAACGGCTGACCTTGACAATTTTCCGTTCAGGATAATTTCCCAGTTCCGCTATCTCGACAATATCCATCGCCTTTTCAGAAAGGGCAGTTTTTAAATCATTTAAGATGAGGTCGAATTCATATTGGCTCATGTCCATGGCATTTCGTTGAATGCATACATCACATTGCCCACATCTGGCGGCATCCTTTTCCCCAAAAAAATCAAGCAGGAACTGGCTGCGGCATTGATTATTCCCGGATGCATAGCGAATCATTTCCTGTATCTTTTCCCTGAAACGTTCCTTTAAAAACCGATACTCCTCAACAGATATATGAAGGTTTTTTCTTTCAAGTCGTTCCTCTGTAAATACAATAACAGGATTTCGTTTTCGGGGTATATAATTAATGATTCCGTACTCCTGCAATCTGGAAAGGAATTTATAAACCTCATCGAAAGTAAGTCCTGCCCGTTTGGCCAGGGTAGCCTCATCAATAGCTACATAGGAGGAAAAGAATCCGGAATAGGAACGCAGAAGCAATTTAATAAAGCCGTCAAATTTTACATTGGACACCTGAAACTTATATAAATCATCCCTCCCTACTTTAAAAATGACCCGTGATGGGTTGTTTAGCTCTTCGGTTGTTTCTATATACGATTCTTTTTGAAGGATTTGCAAACTGTTATGCGCAATGAGGGCATTAAACTTATACTTTGACAGAAAATCTGAAAGGATGAAGTCATAACTCTGACCTTTTCCTCCACCAACAGGGATTTGCAGGTAATTACCCAAGGCATGGTAAACATCTTTGATCAGGCTGATTTCCGGAAAGCTCGTATCAATTCTTTGCTCTGCATATCTCTTATCACTTTGGGAATACAAAAGAATCGCCTTCGCGCTCTTTTCATCCCTGCCTGCCCGTCCTGCTTCCTGAAAATAGGATTCCGGGGAGTCGGGCAGGTCAAAATGTAATACAGTCCTTACATCCGCTTTGTCGATACCCATTCCAAAGGCATTGGTTGCGACGATAACCCTTATTTTCCCCTTTTTCCATTCTTCCTGCCTTAAATTCCTGATTTCATGGCTAAGACCGGCATGGTAATAACCGGCAGTGATGTTTGCTTCTGAAAGCAACATGGCAATATCACGGGTTTTCTTCCTGTTGCGTACGTATACTATGGCCGGGCCCTGGGCCTGGTTAAGTATGGACAGTAATTTCCGGTTTTTGTCTTCTGTTTGTTCAACCTGATAGATCAGGTTTTTCCTTTCAAAACTTTTTTGAAAGACCAATTTTTCACGGAACTCCAGTTTCTCCATGATATCTTCGGTCACTTTCGGGGTAGCGGTAGCCGTAAGGGCCAGAAAACCGGTTTCCGGAAGCAATTTCCGCAATTCAGCAATCTTCAGGTAAGAGGGTCGGAAATCATAGCCCCACTGCGAGATGCAATGCGCCTCATCAATAGCGACCAGGCAAACATTCATCTTTTCCAGTCTTACACGGAATATTTCTGTGGTAAGCCTTTCGGGCGACAAATAAAGGAATTTAAATCCCCCATAGACAGCATTATCGAGGGTGATATCAATTTCATCCCTGCTCATGCCCGAGTGAACCGCCAATGCGCGGATTCCTTTTCGGGTAAGGTTTTCAACCTGATCTTTCATGAGGGCAATTAAGGGGGTAATAACCAGGCAAATCCCTTCCATTGCCATCGAAGGGACCTGAAATGTCAGTGACTTTCCTCCCCCGGTGGGCATTAAAGCGAGAAGGTCCTTTTTTTCATAGACAGCTCTTATTATCTCCTCCTGAAGAGGCCTGAAACTGGAATAACCCCAGTAACGTGTTAATATTTGCTGAAAATCATTCATTGATAACAGGATCGACATAAAGTCTTATATACCTCATATTATGCATTATATAGAAAACAGCAAAGGTCTAAAAAGGCAATAATCACCAAAGTAATATTTTCTTCTTTAGATTGCCTAATTTTTTGTATTTTCACAGCATTTAAATTTAATCAAATTCAGCGAATGTCGTTTACTGAGGATAAAATAATTTCTGAAGGATTAACTTTTGATGATGTCCTTCTGGTTCCTGCATACTCAAAGGTATTGCCCAGGGAAGCGGATCTTTCTACCATGTTTTCCAGAAATATTATGCTGAACATCCCCATAGTTTCAGCAGCAATGGATACTGTTACCGATGCAGAACTGGCCATATCAATCGCGAGGGAAGGGGGCATTGGGGTTATCCACAAAAATATGCCGCTTGAAGAACAGGCTGCAGAGGTAAGAAGGGTGAAGCGGGCAGAGAGTGTAATGATCCATGAACCGATTACCATCCTAAAGGATTCTACTGTCAGCGACGCACTGAACCTGATGAAAGAATTCAAAATCGGGGGCATTCCTGTCGTGGATCCCGATAAGAAACTAATAGGGATCGTTACCAACCGCGACCTTCGTTTTGAACAAAATATGCGAAGAAGTATTGGGGAGGTGATGACATCCAAAGATATTATAACCACCACCCAAAAAACGAATCTCTCACAGGCTTCTGAAATTCTTCAGCGACATAAAATCGAGAAATTCCGGTAGTGGATAACGATTACCGGCTTATCGGACTGATAACCTATAAAGACATTACTAAATCCAAAGACCGGCCAAATGCCTGCAAGGACAACAAGGGAAGATTACGGGTCGCTGCAGCAGCAGGTGTCACTTCCGACGCAATAAACAGAGTCGGTATCCTGATGGATGCAGGGGTAGATGCCATTGTAATTGATACCTCCCACGGACATTCTGCCGGGGTCATTGAAACCCTTAAAAAACTCAAAAAGGCCTATGGTAAAGAGGAACTCGATATCATTGTAGGTAATATCGCAACGGCCGATGCTGCCAAGGCACTTGTCGAAGCGGGTGCAGACGGGATCAAAGTCGGAATAGGCCCCGGGTCCATTTGCACCACCAGGATTATTGCCGGAGTAGGCGTTCCTCAGTTAAGTGCTATCTATGATGTGGCCAAGGCAATAAAAAATTCAGGTGTCCCGGTTATCGGAGATGGCGGGATCCGTTATTCGGGCGATATTGTGAAAGCCATTGCCGCGGGGGCAAACTCCATCATGGCCGGCTCCCTGTTTGCCGGCGTGGAGGAATCGCCAGGCGAAACAATTATCTATAATGGTAGAAAATACAAATCCTATCGGGGTATGGGTTCAATCGAAGCCATGCAGTTGGGATCCAAAGACCGGTATTTCCAGGATACCGAGGAAGACATCAAAAAACTTGTTCCTGAAGGAATCGCTGCCCGTGTGCCCTATAAAGGCACGATTACTGAAGTGGTCTATCAACTTATCGGAGGACTTCGTGCAGGCATGGGTTATTGTGGTTCAGCCACTATTAGTGATTTAATGAATGCCCGGTTTGTTCGAATAACCAATGCCGGTGTTACTGGAAAACCACCCCCATGATGTTACTATAACAAGGGAAGTCACCAAATTACAGCCGATAAAATAAGATTACATTTCGCATCGTTATACTATCCACTGAAAGAAATCATTAAAACTTTAATTTTATAAATCAAACATTATGATTAGAAGAATTTAATTTTCATTGTTTGTATTGCTTTCCCTTTCTTTTCATGGAGTTCAGGCCCAGGATTATAAAGATGAGGTATTGCTCACCATCGATGGCAACGACATTACCGCCGGAGAGTTTGAAAGAATTTACCGCAAAAACAATAACGAAATCGATTCCGCAAAAACAAACCATCGATGAATATCTCGAAATGTTCATCAATTTCAAGTTAAAGGTTACAGAGGCAGAAAACCTTGGAATGGACACGACGCAATCTTTCCTGAAGGAATATCAGCTCTTATCGTGATCAACTGGCCCAACCTTATCTTACAGACCCGGAGGCTTTGGACCACTTTGCCAAACAAGCTTATGAGAGGATGAAAAAAGAGATCCATGCCAGCCATATCATGGTGCGACTAGATCCGAAGGCAGACCCTGAAGATACCCTTTATGCCTGGAATAAGGCAATGGAAATACGCAAAAAACTTCTCAAGGGAGAGGATTTTGAAAAAGTAGCCCGGGCTACCTCTGATGACCCTTCCGTAAAAAACAATGGTGGAGACCTTGGCTGGTTTACAGTATTTCAAGATGGTACTTCCTTTTGAGGATGCAGCTTACACTACACCGGTAGGTGAAGTTTCTATGCCAGTGAGAAGCCAGTTCGGTTATCATATTATCAAAGTGGAAGAGGTCAGACCCTGCCCGCGGAAGCTTTAAAGCAGCCCATATCTTACATCAGAGTCCCGAAAGTCAATGAGCCAGGAAGAGGCGGAGCAGGCCGCTAAACGAGTTACTGCCATCTTTGACAGCCTTCAAAACGGAACCGAATGGGGACAAGTGGTTAGAAATAACTCGGACGATAGATCCACTATCGATAAAGAGGGTGAACTGCCCTGGGTAACCTCCGGACAGATGATCCCTGAATTTGAAAATGCAGCTTATGCGATCGCAGAGGTAGGCGAAATCCACCCCCCTCTGCAATCTTCTTACGGTTGGCACATTATAAAACTACTGGGTAAAAAGGATATTGGCTCTTTCGAGGAAGAAAAACCAAATATCATCCCTCAGTTTTCAAAAGGCCCAAGAGATTTTCTTCAAAAAGAGGCATTTATTAGTTTTCTTAAAAAAGAGTACCATTACGAATATGTTCAGGGAAGTCTCAATGGGTTTTATCCCTATGTAGACAGTTCCGTGTTTTCCAATGAATGGGAAGCTTCATCCATCCCGGAAGAGCTTAAATCCCGGAAATTATTTACCAGTTCGGCTATTAATGGCAGTTACAAAGATTTCGCTGATTTCCTGGCCAACGACCAATCCAGGGTCGCACCGATGAGCCTTCGGACCTTTGTTGACGAAAAGTTCAAAACCTTCGTGGACCAAAGCCTTTGGAATTATGAAGACCGGCAACTGGAAAATAAATACCCGGATTTTGCCCATATTGTGCAGGAATACCATGATGGAATATTACTCTTCGATCTGACGGATAAACTGGTTTGGTCTCAGGCAGTAAAAGATACGGCGGGACTGGAGAAATATTATTCGCAACATGCAAGTGAGTACAAATGGCCGGAAAGGGCTGAAGCCTATACTGTTATCGTAAAAGACAGCAGTAAGCTTGCCAAAGCATTAAAACTGACCTCTAAAAAGGCCAGGAAGAAGGATTTCAACCAGGAATACCTGCGTTCCCATTTATGCCCGGAAGATACCCTTACAAAATGTGTGGAGCTCATTTACGGAAAATATGAGAAAGGAGAAAATGAAGAGGTGGACAAAACCAACTGGAAACCAGGATTAGGCAAACCTTTCAAAAAAGAGGGAGAGGATGCCTTTGTTTTCATAATTTCAAAACTTAAACCATCGGTTAAAAAACTTGACGAAACCCGCGGACAGGTAACCGCCGATTATCAAAAATTTCTGGAAGACAATTGGATTTCTGATTTACGGGACAAATATGAAGTAAAGGTCAACGAGGATGTCCTTAAAAAAATAAAGCAATAAATGCCACTTAAAACAATCGGCTTTTTAGCGATTCTATCGATCGCCTGCGCCTGCCAACGAAGAGACACTTCAGGCAATGAACAGGCGGTGGCGAGGGTATATAATTCCTTGCTCTACCCTTCCGACCTGGCGGGGCAGATCGACCGGGGTTTATCAGACAACGACAGTTCTTTGGTTGCGAAAAGGCTAATTGAAGAATGGGTCCGAAATAAACTACTGCTAAGAGAAGCTGAAAATGCTTTATCGGAAAATGAAAAATCAATTCAAAAGCAAGTTGATGAATACCGATCTTCACTGCTTATCTATAAATATAAGCAGGATCTTTTGAGTGCTAATCTTGATACCATGGTATCTGAAGAAGAGATATTGGACTATTATACTGAAAATTCATCCAATTATATTTCCGATGCCGATCTGATAAGGGTTAACTACGTAAAAGTACCGGTATCCTCAACTGATGTGTCAAGCATCAGAAGATGGTACAGGTCTGAAAAGGAGGATGATCTCAGCCAGTTACAAAATTATTGCCTCAGGAAGAATATTGAATGCCTTATTCAGAGTGAATGGGAAAAATTTAGCGAATTCGCCGAAAACACGAATCTGACTCCTGAAATGCCAAAACACTACCAGCAAAAAAGCCATATCGAGATTAACAAAGATGGGTATTTCCATTTTATTTATATTATTGAAAAAATTTCTGAAGGGAACATTTCCCCCTTCGCTCTGGTGAAGGATGATATTCATAGTGTAATTATGAACAAACGGAAGGTTCAGTATATTAAAGACATGGAAAATACTGTTTATAAGGAAGGGTTAAGCAGGAACCAGGTAGTCTTTTATTAGAAAAACTAACATTATTGACAACCGGTAAAACCCTGATAAATCGGCCGGAACGAACCGGGGAATAGTAGAAAACATATCCATTTTGAAGCTATAATACAATGACTATAAAGAGAAAAATGAATTACTACATAAGAAACCTGATATTGCTGATTGCAATAAATATTTTTTCCATAAGCTTGTATTCACAGGCAATGATGATTGACAGGGTTGTTGGAATCGTAGGGGACTTCACCATTCTACAGTCCGATATCGAAACCCAATATCTTCAATACCGGGGACAGGGCATTAACATGCCCGATTTCAAATGTATGATCTTCCGAGACATGATCCATCAAAAATTATTTCTAAATCAATCCAAAATTGATAGTATAGAAATATCGGAATCGAATGTGGAATTGGAGTTAAACCGCCGGATGCAATATTTTATCAATCAGGTTGGTTCTCAGGAGGAGTTGGAAGATTATTTTGGCAAACCGGTGATACAAATAAAAGAGGATTTCAGGGAAGATATCCGGAATATGCTCATTACCCAGACAATGCAGAGGAATATAACTGAGAATATAAAGATTACTCCGTCGGAAGTCAGGAGATTTTTTAATTCGATGCCAAAAGACAGTATCCCTTTTATAGATGCCCAGGTAGAAATCCAGCAAATCCTACGTTATCCCCCAATGAATGAAGATGCCATTTTTGAAGTAAAAGAAAGGCTGCTTGACTTGAGAAAAAGGATTCTTGATGGGGACAGTTTTGAAACACTGGCCATTCTTTATTCGGAAGACCCCGGGTCGGCCGTTGAAGGAGGGGAAATCGGCTACATGGCCAGGGGAGAACTGGATCCGGAATATGCGAAAGCCGCCTTTAGCCTCAAAATAGGGGGTATTTCGAAAATCGTCGAATCAGAGTTTGGCTTTCATATTATCCAATTGATAAAACGCCGGGACGAGACAGTCAATACCCGGCATATCCTAATGAAACCAAAGATTTCGCCGGAATCGCGAAAAGCCGCTATTGACAAGCTCGACAGCATTTTGATTGAAATACGACGCGATAGTATCAATTTTGAAAAAGCAGCCCTATATTTTTCGGAAGATAAAAATTCAGCCGTGAACCAGGGATTGCTGGTCAATCCGGAAACCAATTCAACCCAGTTCGAACTTACCAATCTTGATCCTAAAGACTACCTCATTGCAAGGGATCTTAAAATCGGTGAGATTTCCGATCCCTATGAATCTCTCGACGAGAACAAAAAAGTTATATACAAAATTATTAAGCTCAAATCGAGAACTGATCCACACAAAGCCAATCTGGACCAGGATTATATGCTAATTCAGAATATGGCCCTGGCACAGAAAAACGAAAAAGTAATCCAGGATTGGCTCAGTGAGAAGGAGAAAGAAACATATATCCACATAGACAAGTCATTTTCAGATTGCAGCATTGATATAAACGGGGAATAACTTCCACCTCACTCCGGACCCATATGGATGGTATTCATAAATATTCTGAACTGTTTGCCTTTCAGGCTTGTGGATTCAGTAATAAGCGGTTGGGCAGGGTTTTTTACATTTTGCTTATAAGCTTATCCTACCTTCTGTTTTTCAGCAGTCACCCGCTATATTCCCAAAAAATAAGGAAAATAGATCTTAATGCAAATTTTATCGAATTTGACAATGAGCTCGGGAATAATGCAAAACGGCTGATCGGGGATGTGCAGTTTTCACATGAAGGAATACTAATGACCTGCGATAGCGCCTATTTTTACTCGGAAGAAAATACCGTGGATGCATACAGCAATGTTCACCTCTGGCAGGGAGATACCCTAGATCTTTATGGGGACTTTCTTAAATACCGGGGAGATATCCGGATGGCAAATGTACGGAATAACGTTATTCTTATCGATAAGGAAAGTAAGCTCACTACCGAATATATTGATTATGACTTCTCAAAAGATCTGGCTTTTTACCTCGGTGGGGGTATCATTGTCAATGGCAACAATACCCTGGAATCAGAACAAGGGTATTATCACTCCAAGCAAAAGCTTTTGTTTTTCAAGGACAGCGTGGTAGTAATCAATCCTGACTATAAGATGTATTCAGATACACTTAAATACAATACTGTCACCGAAGTTGCTTATTTCCTGGGCCCTACCGATATTATTTCGGAGGAGAATTTCATTTATTGTGAAAATGGCTGGTACGATACCCGTAACAATATTTCCCAGTTTAACCAAAATGCCTGGCTTGAAAATGAAGGCAAAATTTTACGCGGCGATAGTTTGTATTATGAAAGGAATGCCGGTATGGGAAAAGCATACAATCATGTTGAGCTTATTGACACTACTAAAAACATAATTTTAAGAGGAAATTATGCATTGTACTTTGAGGCTTCAGATAACGCATTGCTTACCGATAGTGCATTAATGATTCAGATCGATAACAGCCAGGATTCGATCTTTATTCATGCCGATACCCTGAAATCAGTCCCCGATAGCCTTCCCGATTTTAAAACCATCCAGGCCTACAACCATGTGAAAATATATAGTAAGGACCTGCAGGGAAAATGTGATTCCCTTGTGTATACCGAAAGTGATTCAGCTTTCAGGTTTTTCGGCGAGCCAGTGATATGGTCGGATGAGAACCAGCTTACCGCAGAACTTGTTGAAGTTTTTACAAAAAATCAGAAAATCGATCACATTAAAATGAACAATGGGGCTTTCATTATTTCTGAAGAGGACAGCAGTCACTTTAACCAGATAAAAGGAAGAAACATGACCGGTTATTTTAAAGAGGGTAAATTAAAATATGTGGATGTAAACGGGAATGGTCAAACACTCTATTATGTTCCGGAGGAAGAGACCCTGATCGGGGCGAACAAAGCTGAAAGTTCCAGCCTGAAAATTTATCTGGAGGAGAATAAGATTTCAAGAATTAATTTTCTAACAGAACCAGCAGCCGTATATTATCCAATCGGACTTCTCTTGCCCAATGATGCCATACTGGCTGATTTCAAATGGCTGGAGGAATACCGTCCGCTAAATATGAAAGATGTGTTCCGATGGAAAGAATAGATGTTCCCCTTTTAGTATTGCTTGAAAAGATCAATATTCATCTTCATTGAAGAAAAAATCGTCCTTGCTGGGATAGTCAGGCCAGATATCCTCTATACTTTCATATATATCCCCCTCATCTTCAATTTCCTGTAAATTTTCTATTACTTCCAGAGGTGCTCCCGATCTGATCGCGAAGTCGATAAGCTCCTCTTTCGTGGCTGGCCAGGGAGCGTCCTCAAGTTTTGATGCTAATTCTAAAGTCCAATACATAATGACAAAAATCTATTTTGCTAAATTTTTGTTTAAATTTTAAAGTTGCGCAAATATAAAAACTTTTTTCATTATTTCACCTCTGGTTTCCAAAGAATTTCTTTTAAGCCTAACTCCCTAATTATCAGTCTTGAAAGGACAAAAAAGTAATCTGAAAGACGGTTGAGGTATGTGATTGTAAGTGGGGCAACGTCAGATTCATTCGCTAACCGGGTAACAACTCTTTCAGCACGGCGGGTGATTGTCCTGGCAACATGGCAGTAAGAAGATCCGATATTTCCGCCGGGAAGGACAAACGACTTTAAAGGAAAAAGCTTTTGCTCCATCCTGTCTATTTCATCCTCCAGCTTTCTGATATCATCTTTTGATATCCCTGGCAGCTCAACCGGATTTTGCTCATCCAATGAAAGTATGGCAGTCAGGGTCATCAACCGGTCCTGAATGTGAAAAAGAAATCTCCTCTTATCTTCTCCTTCCACCGAATCGATTAATACAGCGACGAAAGCCATTAACTCATCAACGGTTCCATAGGCCTCGATCCTGACATGATGTTTAGGGACCCGTCTGCCACCCAGAAGAGAAGTGTTCCCATCATCTCCAAGTTTAGTATAAATTTTCAATATTTCTTATGGTTTCAGCTAGTAACAAGTGTGGCAATGGGATGTTCATTAACCACATCCGAATCGATCAGGCCATCCTTCAGCCTGATGATGCGATGAGCATGCAGGGCAATTTCCTCTTCATGCGTAACAAGGATCATGGTATTGCCCCTGCGGTGGATTTCCCCAAAGAGACCCATAATATCTTCAGAGGTTTTTGAATCAAGGTTACCTGTAGGCTCATCCGCGAGGATGATGGATGGATCGTTTACCATAGCACGGGCCACAGCGACCCTTTGCCTTTGGCCACCGGACAATTCGTTAGGCCGATGGAGCATTCTGTCCGTAAGGCTTACGCTTTCAATAACTTCTTTGGCCCGTTGCTCACGAAAAGATTTCGACTTCCCGGCATAAATAAGAGGAAGCATAACATTTTCAAGAGCTGTATAGCGCGGCAGAAGGTTAAAAGTCTGAAAAATAAAGCCAATTTCATTATTCCGTACATCAGCCAGCTCATTATCATCCATTTTGCTTACATCTGTACCATTCAGTATATATTTCCCTTTAGATAGGGTATCCAGACATCCAATGAGGTTCATAAGTGTTGATTTGCCCGAACCGGAGGGCCCCATGATGGCCACATACTCATTCTTCATGATGCTTATGGAAATTCCCTGCAGGGCTTTTACCACTATACTTCCGATATAATAATTCTTATGAAGGTTTTCCAGTTGAATAATCGCTGACATATTAAAGATTTTAAAAATTATACGAATTTAATTATATATCGGGAAAAAGAAGAGGAAAGCATTAAAAATTAATCCGGTAATGCTGTTTATGCATTCCTTTTCGAAAAAAAACCAATCCCATGGAGAACAAATCAATACTTATACTGACATTTTCATCAAGGCATATTTCATTCCATGCCTGCTCCATCTCTTCCGACCAGTGAATATCATCAAAGACAAGCAGGGAATCCTCCCGGCACAGTCCGGACAGCCTTTGAAAATATCGGATAGTTGGGGCGTATAGATGATTTCCATCAATAAATGCCATAAAGGGATGTTTTGGTACATGAAAGGTTTCCAGAAATTTATCGAAATCCATACTCACAAATTTCACGGGTTTCCAGCTCCTGGAATTAAATTCCTCTTCTGCGAACTGCACCTTGTCTTCAGAACCTTCCACACTTGTTATTTCGGCCGTGGAGGGTGCATTTCTTAAATAGGCGGTACTTATTCCAAGCCCCGTTCCAAGTTCGAGAATGGAGGCACAACGAGAATAGCCTACGAGGTGGAACAAGAACTTTCCCACCCGGGGGCTAATCCCGGTTCCTGAGACAATATCCCGAACTTTTCTGCGCCCCCCTCTACCACTTACCGGCCCGGCACCATAATTACCCGTTTCTATAAGGTCCCTCCTTCCTCTCAATGACCAGTGCCAACATTGAACCTCTTTTAAAGCCTTGTCGGGCGAGGAATCCTTAAAAACTTCCCTAAGCAGCTTAAAAACAAAAGGGGAATGGATCCCGAATCCTTTGTATGAATAGGCTTTAAGCCGATGAATGAAATATTTATAACTGAGTATCGACAAGCTATATCGGCTGCTTGCCCTGGCATTGGTTTCTGCATTTTTCACTCTTTAAAAGTAATTTTTTCTTTTCTTAATACAATAGGGTAAGAAATCAACGTAATTAAATTTCCGGTGCTCTTAGCCTCTCCGCTTAACACAACCCAATTAAACAAAATTATAGTAGTCAACCGGGATATTTTTCCCATCTTTATCCTTTCGAAAAATGAATGCAGGAATTACTGGAAACGGAAATAAAATTTCTTCCTGGTGTGGGACCACGAAAGGCAGAATTGCTGAACAGGGAACTGGCGATTTTTACCTACAGGGATCTATTGTATTATTTTCCCTACCGTTATCTCGACCGGACCCAGTTTTATACAATCGATGAGCTGAGTCCTGACCTTCCCTATATACAGTTAAAAGGGAAAATAACCGGATATGAAAAAATCGGAGCCGCAAGGGGACATAAACGACTGGTTGCAGGATTTAGCGACGGGACAGGGGAAATTGAACTCATCTGGTTTCAGGGATATAAGTGGATAACAGAAACCTACACACCGGGAAGTGAATTTATTGTTTTCGGTAAGCCCTCTGTTTTTAACGGAAAGATCAATATAATTCACCCTGATCTGGATCCGGCTGAAAAACAAACTCAACTGACCGAAAAACTTCAGCCCCTTTATCATACTTCCGAAAAACTCAAGAACAACTATTTGACCAGCAAAGCAATCCAAAAACTGATCCATTCCCTCCTTCTTATACTTAGAAGCGATATTGAAGAAAGCCTTCCTGCCTACCTGCTAAAAAAAGCCCGGCTAATCCCACTTTGGGAAAGTCTTCACAATATACATTTCCCTGAAAGTCCTGAAAAATTTAAAAAAGCGGAGTTCCGGCTGAAATTCGAAGAATTGTTTTTCATCCAATTGAAAATTTTAAAAACGAGGGCTAACAGAATAGAAAATATCCGCGGATTTATGTTTACCCGTGTTGGCGATTATTTCAATACTTTTTATAAAGAAAAGTTACCCTTTGAACTGACCGGAGCCCAAAAAAAAGTCTTAAAAGAAATCCGTGCCGACATGGGATCAGGTAAGCAGATGAGCCGTCTGCTTCAGGGCGACGTAGGCAGCGGAAAAACCCTTGTTGCTCTTATGAGCATGCTTATTGCACTGGACAATGGTTTTCAGGTTTGTCTGATGGCCCCTACTGAAATACTGGCCCGACAACATTTTAAATCCTTGACAGATTTTCTTAAAGGAATGGAGGTTAAAATTGATATACTGACCGGCTCAACCAAAAAAGCGGCACGAGAAAAATTACATGGCCATCTCCGTGAGGGCAGCCTCCATATCCTGGTCGGCACCCATGCTCTTCTTGAAGATGAGGTCAGGTTCCTGAACCTCGGGCTGGTCATCATCGACGAGCAACATCGGTTTGGAGTTGCCCAGCGCGCAAGATTATGGAAGAAAAACACACAGATACCCCATGTTCTGGTGATGACGGCAACCCCAATTCCCCGGACCCTGGCGATGACCCTGTATGGAGACCTTGACCTATCCATTATCGATGAACTGCCTCCGGGAAGAAAACCGATAAAAACATATCATATCACAGATAGCAAGCGATTAAGAATGCATGGTTTTATCCGGCAACAGATCGCTTCAGGCCGTCAGATATACATTGTCTACCCCCTCATCAAAGAATCGGAGAAAATGGATTTCAAAGACCTTGAAGATGGTTACGCGGCAATCACCGACGCCTTCCCCCCGCCCGACTATTATGTAAGCGTTGTTCATGGCAAGATGAAAGCTGACGAAAAAGAGGTGTCGATGAGGCAATTTGCCACCGGAAAATCCCAGATACTTGTGGCGACCACGGTTATTGAAGTGGGCGTCGATGTCCCAAATGCAAGTGTTATGGTAATTGAAAGTGCTGAACGCTTCGGGCTTTCCCAGCTTCATCAACTGAGAGGAAGAGTCGGTCGCGGGGCAGACCAGTCACATTGTATACTCATGACCGGCTACAAACTTTCTGTCGATTCCCGAAAAAGGATGGAAACTATGGTAAGAACTAACGATGGGTTTGAGATTGCCGAAACCGATCTCAAACTGCGGGGTCCCGGGGATATTGAGGGGACACAGCAAAGCGGGATACCCTTTGACCTTAAAATTGCCCATCTGGGGAAAGATGGTCAAATCCTTCTGTATGCACGGGATATTGCATTGGAGATCCTCGAATCTGATCCAGGCTTGATCAGGGAGGAAAACCAAATCCTGCAAAAACAAATGCGTAAAAAATTTTTAAAAGATTTTAATTGGTCCCTAATAGGATAAAATTCCCTCCTCTTTTCAGCCCTCGCTCTGAATTTCTTTTCAATACCTGTGGTTAATCATTTTTTAAACCCTTCTATTTCCCGGTTGTTATACTTATGTAAACGCACATAAATTCCGACCATGAGATTCTTTACCCAACCCAAATTTTTCATGCTTTCAGTTTTGGTATTCCTTCTTAATGCCAATGAAATGAGGGCCCAAATTAAGATTGGGGAAACTATGGTTGATACCACTACTTTGATTGGTGGGTTGGATACCCCATGGGAAATTTTATGGGGCCCGGATAATTACCTATGGATAACTGAAAGGTATGGGAGGGTGAGCAGGATCGATCCCCTATCCGGTACCTTAACCGAAATACTAACCATTGCGGATGTCTATGAGGATCAGGAAGCCGGCCTCTTGGGGATGGCCCTGCATCGTGATTTCGAAAACAAGCCCTTGGTTTTCCTCGTTTATACCTATAGGGAGGAATCCCGGACCAAAGAAAAACTGGTTCAGTATAGTTACCACAATGGGCTGTTGGATTCGCCGGTGATATTACTGGAGGACATTCAAGGGGCCTCCTTTCACATTGGATCCCGGATAGCCATCGATACCAATAACTGTATATTTTTAACCACGGGAGATGCTACAGAAACCTCCCTGGCCCAGGACCCCGGCTCTCTGAGCGGTAAGATCCTCAAAATGAAGATAGATGGAAGTATCCCACCTGACAATCCCGACCCGGGAAGCTATGTCTGGTCGCTCGGTCATCGGAATCCTCAGGGACTGGTCATCAGCCCGTCGGGAAAGATTTACAGTTCCGAACACGGTCCCGATTCCGATGATGAACTAAACATCATAAGGAGGGGGGGTAATTACGGTTGGCCCGTCGTTGAAGGTTATTGCGATAATGAAAGTGAAATTGGTTTTTGCGATACGAATAATGTACGTCAGCCTATACTGGCCTGGACCCCTACCCTGGCAGTGGCCGGTATCGACTATTATACCAGCGATGCCATCCCTTTTTGGCATAACTCAATCCTTATGGCCTGCCTTAAGGCCCAAAAGCTCGTCGCAGTTCATTTGGACGAGGAAGGTAACACCGCTTTGAACGAATCCTCATTTTTCCAAAATGCTTTTGGTCGCCTTAGGGATGTCTGTATTTCCCCTGATGGAGTTGTTTATCTGGCAGTTTCGAATAAAGACGGCAGGGGGATTCCTAAAAACGTTGACGATCGCATCATTCAGATTGGAAAAGCTGAAGGACAAGGCCTTTTTTCCCCGTCACACGATAATAAATTATTGATCTACCCTAACCCATCATCAGGAAATAAGTTTAGCCTTAATATCCCTGATATCGCTAATTCCTTATGGGAACTATGTATTTATGACGGCAGCGGACGACAGATCCTCACAAAGCAAATCAGATTTGAAGGAAAAGATTTTGAATTTGAGCATAAATTTGCACCTGGTTTCTATATTGTCTCCTTGAAGAATCCGGAAAAAGTGTATAATTCAATTCTAATAAATTATCCAGAGCCTGAGTGACTCCCCCTGAATTCTCTTCCGGTTCCATGGCAGAGGCTATAGCACCACCACCATCAGTATAGTAAAGAGGGTACCAAAAAATATATTTTTCCTCCATTTAGGGCTTTCAATTATTTATAATCAAAATAAATTATCATAATACCCTCATAAACTGTTAAAAAGCAAGTTTTAATAATTCCTGAATTATAATTTTGTACCTCAAATTAAAGGTCAATATGTCTGCCAGTTCAACCATTGAACATTCGGGAATAGTGGAAAGCATAAGCAGTGGAGGGATAAGAGTTAAGTTTACCGCCTTTTCAGCCTGTGCCTCCTGTCATGCCAAAGGTTATTGCTCAGCTTCTGAAATGGAAGAAAAAGAAATTTCCATTCAAAATTATACAGGTAACTACCAGGTAGGGGAAAAAGTGAATATTATCATGGCCCGTGCACTCGCCACTAAGGCCCTTACTATTGGTTATATTTTCCCATTTCTTTTGATTGTTATTTTGTTATTAGGTTTGTCTGCTATGGGTATCAATGAGTTGCAAGCTGGGATCATTTCACTAACCACTCTGCTTCCCTATTATCTTTTGATATATCTGTTTCGAAATAAAATCGAGAGAAAGTTTATTTTTTCAATCAGAAAATACAATTATGTCTGATGTCTTAATATTTACGATAATAAGTTTAAGCCTGATAGGGATTCTTTCGGCTCTTATATTGTATGTAGTAGCCAGGAAATTTAAGGTTTATGAGGATCCGCGCATCGATTTGGTGGAAGCCGAGTTGCCCTCTGCCAATTGTGGCGGTTGTGGTTTCGCAGGGTGCAGGGCTTTTGCAGAGGCATTGGTAAAAGCGGATGTCCTGAACGATCTCTATTGCCCCGTGGGTGGTAATGATACCATGAAAATAACCGCTGAAATTCTGGGTAGGCAAGCCAGTGAGCAAGCCCCGACTGTTGCCGTGGTACGTTGCAACGGGACACCACAATTTCGTCCCCGTACCAATAATTATGACGGGGCAATTTCCTGTGCTGTAGCCCATAGCTTATATATTGGTGAAACAGACTGCCCATACGGCTGTCTGGGTTGTGGCGACTGTGTTGAAGCCTGTGCTTTCGATGCCATTCATATGAACGCGGCCACAGGCCTGCCAGAAGTAACCGACGAAAAATGTACGGCTTGCGGAGCCTGTGTCAAAGCTTGCCCGAGGGATATCATCGAGCTCAGGAAGAAAAACCCTAAAGACCGGAAAATTTTTGTTTCATGCATTAATGAAGACAAGGGGGGTGTGGCAAGAAAATATTGCTCGGTAGCCTGCATTGCCTGCACTAAGTGTGTTCAGGTTTGCCCCTTTGAGGCGATAACCATGGGAAACAATCTAGCTTATATCGATCCTGTAAAATGTAGGTTGTGCCGCAAATGCGTTCCGGTTTGCCCCACCAATTCTATCCTGGAAATCAATTTCCCGCCACGGAAAGATAAAGTGGAAAAAGAAGAAGAGCGGCAACAAGCATAAGCAATGAAAAAAGAGATGATTTTAAAACCGAGGGAGGTATAAAGTGTTAAAAACATTTTCCAAAGGAGGGGTACATCCAGATTCAAATAAACTTTCTGCAGAAAAACCGCTTCAAATTTTACCCTTGCCGGAAATCCTGACCATTCCGGTTTCCCAACACATTGGAGCACCGGCTAAAGTTCTTGTGAAAAAAGGGGATAAAGTTCTTACAGGTCAGTTAATAGCACAGTCGGGCGGATTTGTTTCCGCAAACGTGCATGCTTCTGCCAGTGGGACAGTGCAGAAAACCGACCTTTTCATGGACAGTTCAGGTTATCGGCGTATGGCAGTGCAGATCAAAGTTGAAGGCGATGAGTGGATAGAAGGGGTTGATCATTCAAGTGACATCCGTAAAACTTTTTCCCATAGTGCAGAAGAAATTATCAGCATCATCAGCGACGCCGGGCTGGTTGGCTTAGGTGGTGCTACTTTCCCATCACATGTCAAACTTACGGTCCCTAAAAACAAAAAAGTGGAATATCTCCTGGTCAATGGGGTTGAATGTGAACCCTATCTGACCGCAGACCACGCCCTCATGTTGGAAAAAGGCGAAGAGATTTTAGTCGGCATACGGATCATGATGAAAGCCCTGAAGGTTGAAAAAGCCATTATCGGGATAGAAAACAATAAAAAAGATGCCATAGAGCACCTAAGAAGGCTCACTGGAAAAGAAGAAGGGATCGATGTGGTGGCCCTTAAAGTAAAGTATCCTCAGGGTGGAGAGAAACAACTGACTCAGGCAATCCTTGGAAGGGAAGTTCCGTCCGGCGGATTGCCCATCGATGTCGGCGTAGTAGCCTTCAATGTCGGAAGTTTTTATGCAGCCTACGAAGCAGTCCAGCATCATAAACCTTTAATAGAGCGGGTCGTCACTGTGACAGGTAAATCGCTCAAAAACCCTTCAAATTTTATTGTCCGCATTGGCACGCCCATAAGAGCATTAATTGAAGCTGCCGGAGGATTACCGGAAGACACCGGAAAGATAGTAAACGGGGGCCCGATGATGGGCAAGGCACTCCTCAGCCTTGATGTCCCGATTGTGAAAGGAAGTTCAGGCATCCTGGTAATTCCGGAAAAAGAGGCTCAAAGAAAATTGGTGATCAACTGTATCCGCTGTACCAAGTGTGTGAATGTATGCCCTATGGGCCTTGAACCATACCTTCTAATGAGTTTGTCCCAAAATGAAATGTGGGAAAGAATGGAGGCTGAGAAGGTAATGGATTGTATTGAATGCGGCTCGTGCAGCTTTATTTGTCCTTCAAACAGGCCTTTGCTGGACTACATCAGATTGGGTAAGCAAAATGTTTCCAAATTGATTAGATCAAGAAAAATTAACTAACCGATTCGCCTGTCGATATGAAAATACTAACAGTTTCCCCCTCCCCTCATGTCCAATCGAACGAATCGGTTCCCAGGCTGATGTATGGCGTTATCTTCGCCCTCCTTCCGGCTTTCGCGGTCTCCGTCTATTTTTTCGGAATCGGAATGCTTATTATCACAACCACATCGATAGTTTCCTGTGTTCTATTTGAGTATTTGATTCAAAAATACCTTCTTAAGCAGCCGGTCTCTCATTTTGACGGTTCAGCAATGCTCACAGGACTATTGCTGGCTTTTTGCCTTCCGGCAAATATACCGGTATGGATAGTTCTGATCGGATCCCTTGTTGCCATTGGCGTAGGGAAAATGACATTCGGAGGGATAGGGAACAATCCCTTTAACCCAGCCCTTGTAGGAAGGGTTTTTCTTTTCGTCTCCTTTCCGGTAGCCCTAACCTCTTATCCAAAACCGGGTCAGTGGTTACAATATACCGATGCGATTACCGGGCCCACCCCCCTTAGTTTGTTAAATGAAAGTGGAGCCTCAGGACAAGGCATTGCAGAAGTGATATCTTCAGTTCCCTCCTATCTCGACATGTTTATTGGCAAAATGTCTGGTTCCGCGGGTGAAGTTGCCGCCCTCGCCCTTCTTCTCGGACTTTTATATATGCTATGGAAGGGGATCATTTCCTGGCATATTCCGATTAGTATTCTTTTAACTGTATTCATTTTTACGGGAATACTCTGGCTGGTAAATGATGAAAAATTTGTCAATCCTCTGTTCCACCTTCTCACCGGAGGCCTTATGCTCGGTGCAATCTTTATGGCGACCGATTATGTAACCTCCCCCATGACAAAATCAGGTATGTTAGTTTATGGCATTGGAATAGGAGTTCTGACTGTTTTGATCAGGGTTTTTGGTTCCTATCCTGAGGGCGTTCAGTTTGCCATCCTGATATTCAACGGGTTTACCCCGCTTATCAATAAATATTTTAAACCAAAAAGATTCGGAGAAGCCAGACATGTCCAAGCGTGAATCCACTTTCAAGAATATGGTAATAAGCCTTTTCCTTGTTACCTTCATTTCCTCGGCAAGCCTGGGAACTGTTTACGAATTAACGAAAGTCCCTATTGCCGAAGCGGCCATCAAAGCAAAGAATACGGCTATATCAACCGTTCTCCCGGAGTTCGATAACGATCCCTATCAACAAAGTTTTAAAGTGCCTTCCGACATGGACTCTCTCACCTTTTATCCGGCCACAAAAAATGGTGAGCTTGTGGGGATGGCCGTCGAAACCTATACCATGAAAGGTTTTAATGGGTTTATACTTCTTATGGTAGGATTTACTCCGGATGGCACCATTCATTCTGTAGCTGTTCTTGAACATCAGGAAACACCGGGATTGGGAGAGAAAATACAATCGGACAAATCCGGCTTCGCCCTTCAGTTTGAGGGAAAAAATCCCGCTGAATTCAAATTACAGGTCAAAAAAGATAAGGGGGATATTGATGCCATTACCGCATCTACAATAACTTCAAGGGCCTATGCTGACGCTGTACAACGTGCCTATAATTCATTTATGGCTTATAAATCCAATTCTGCAACCCCTAAATCATAACTGCAAAATATGAATCAATGGCAAAATTTCAGTAAAGGGTTTTTAAAGGAAAGTCCCATTTTTGTATTATTCCTGGGACTGTGTCCTACCCTGGGTGTTACCTCCACAGCGATTAATGGAATGGGGATGGGACTTGCCACGGCATTTGTGTCTGATCATGTCCAACCTGGTCATTTCCCTGGTAAAGAACATCATCCCGGATAAGGTACGGATCCCCTCTTACATCGTGATTATCGCCACTTTCGTCACGGTAGTGGAGCTGGTCATGAAAGCCTATGTTCCTGAACTTTACAAGGCGCTGGGGTTATTCATCCCCTTAATCGTTGTAAACTGTATTGTGTTGGGTCGGGCAGAAGCATTTGCATCAAAAAACAGCTGGTTGAGTTCCATTATTGATGGTGCAGGTATGGGGTTTGGTTTCACTTTCGCGCTTACCCTTTTGGGAACGGTGCGGGAGCTCCTGGGCAATGGTTCTTTTTTCGGATTAAAATTCATAGAGGGCGACGGCATCCTCCTCTTCATATTGCCCCCTGGTGCTTTTCTTGCTCTGGGATACCTGATCATGCTAATGACCAAATTGAAGAAGAAAATCTATTAACCCAAAATTATTATGGAATATATCATTATTGTTATTTCCGCAGTATTCGTTAGCAATATCGTCCTGAATCAGTTTCTGGGTATCTGCCCCTTCATTGGAGTGTCCAATAAAGTCGAAACAGCGTTAGGTATGACCGGGGCAGTGACCTTCGTAATGGTAATTTCCACCCTGGTTACCTATCTGCTCTTCACCTACCTGCTGGTACCTCTGGGTATTGCCTTTGCCAGAACCATTACCTTCATACTTGTTATTGCAGCCCTTGTTCAACTGGTGGAAATAATTCTCAAGAAAATCAGCCCCTCCCTTTACCAGGCATTGGGGATCTTCCTGCCACTTATCACTACAAACTGCGCCGTGCTGGGAGTTGCAGTTTTGACTGTTCAAAAAGATTTAAATTTGTTGGAAAGCGTTTTTTTTGCTACCGGCAATGCCCTCGGATTCGGACTTGCGCTGATTCTGTTCTCAGCTATAAGAGAACAGCTCGAATTACTGAAAATCCCCAGGGCAATGAGAGGGGTACCTATTGCTTTTATCGTGGCCGGATTGCTTGCCCTTGCCTTTATGGGTTTCGCAGGAATCGTATAGTCAAATTTCAAGATGATGCCGGATTCTCCAATAGAACCCATGCGGGATACAATCAATCATGTATTGGCCTTTCTTAAAGATCATCTGACGAATGCCGAACCCGGGCACGACTATTGGCACTGTTACCGGGTCTGGAAGAATACCCTGAGATCTATTGACACCGAAAAGCCGATCCATTAATAAGCCAACTGGCTGCTTTGCTCCATGATATTGCAGACCCCAAATTCCATAACGGGGATGAGAATAATGGCCCCCAAATGGCATCAGGATTTCTTAAAAGATGTCCGGTATGGAAAAAACAATAATAACTGAGGTAGAATACATCATCCGTAACATATCCTATGCAGGAGGCTTAAAAAACAATCCGGCAAAACCTCGGAATTAATGTTGGTCAAGGATGCGGACCGTCTGGATGCTATGGGGGCTATAGGCATTGCCAGGGCCTTCAGCTATGGAGGATATATGAAAAGGGATATGTACGATCCGGAAATTCTCCCAGTAAAAAAATAAAACTCTTGAAGCCTACGAAACAGAAATTCTCCCACTATAAACCATTTTCACGAAAAACTCTTTCATTTGAAGGATCTGATGAATACCGGCACCGCCAAAAGACTGGCTCTGAAAAGACATAAATAATGGAAGAGTTCCTGAAGGAATTTCTGCAGGAATGGGAAGGAAAAGAATAGGGGCCCGGAAATCCGCCGGACCCTGTCATCTCTGGCTTATTTAGCCGGGACCAAAGATTCATTTAATTTAAATCGTACAGGGGATGTGAAGGTAACATTTACATTTTTCCCTCTCTGGGATCCGGGTTTCCAGTCAGGCATTTCACGTATGAGTTTGAGTGCTGCTTCATTGAAAACATCATTATCGGAATGTTTAAGCTGCACCTCCTGAACTTTTCCTTTTGTATCTGATGGTATAGGAAACATATACTGTTCCTTCAAGTCCCTTTTTCACAGCTTCTTCGGGATACTTGAGATTCTTGGCAAAATAATCTCTGAAAGCGACCATTCCTCCGGGAAATTTAGGCATTTCTTCCACTATGAAAAAAGATATCATCCCCATTTGCCTCCAACCAATTTCCTCTTCGGAAATTTTTTCGGGTTTAGCAGATGCCGGCACATTCTGAGGATCAATTTCATGTACCTTTTCGATGTAAGTTCAACCTTAATCATTTTCACCGGGTGAAGCCTTTAGAATCGACGGTTTCACAGCCGACAAAAGAAATCACCAGGCTGAGTATTCTTATCGGCCTCAAGGCTGAAGGTTCCGTCTATATCCGATACAGTGCCTATAGTGGTATTTTTTACAAGAATGCTCGCTCCGGGAACCGCTTCACCTGTTTGGGCCATTACAACTTTACCCCTGATGCTATCTTTTTGCTCCGTTCCGTTAATAAAACCCAATGCAAAAACTAAGCAGGGGTAAGTAGGATTATCATTTTGACTAATCCGTTTGCAGATGATCTTCTGGTTTTCATCATTTCAAATCTTTTTTTGGTTATTGAATAATTGAACTGATTACTCAGGCTGAAAACTCTGGCACCCAGAGCCTGATTAACAATCTGAGCCTTGTAATGAGCCGGATTTATTCCTGCCTGCAAAACTTTGCGATCGGCAAGATGCTCATGATTTTCCCTGATCATCCCGGATATAAGCCATGTAAAAGGATTAAACCATGTTAGTACAAATACTAGATTCGAGCAGGATCAAATCAAGAAAATGATATTGCCGGATATGTGCTTCTTCATGAATAATTACTGGAAAGCTGCCTCATCATCGGATCGTAAGCGCTCTGGAATAAAAATCCGTTGAAAAAAGCTGAAAATTTCTTCTGATGCTGTATAAATAATATTTTTTTCTCTGATGTAATTTTCTAAGGTATATTTTCTTGAATCTGAAAAATTCAAAAATATTTCTCAGCAGAATCACCGATACCCGACTGAAATAAATGAAAATTATCCATTAAATCCTATCCAGGAATCCTGAAGGTGGATTTCGGTAAGGGCTTCCGACTGCCGGCAGAAACTTCTGTTGCCATACCCGGATCCAAGATAAAGGAGATGGATAAGCAAGAGGTAACTGAACAGAACTTAGTAAACCTGTTAAGGGAAATACTAAGAGAGAAATACGAGCGCCGATAACAGGTACCACCGCTTAAGCTGAAGGTTTCCGTCATTTCTGAGAACGAAATAATAGAGTATGACAAACATTGCTATGCCTCCTGAAATCTTTAACAGATATGGAAAAAAACTATTCATTGTTCCGTATCTTTTAATTCATTTTTCACTTCTTCCATAATCTCCGAAAGCTCTTCCAGGCTTATGTTATTTTCTTTGGCAAAAAACGTGGCAAGACCGGTAAAGGAGCCATTAAAGTATTTTCCCACCAGTCCGCCAAGATAGGATTTCAGATATTCCTGTTTGCTGATCACGGGGAAAATAAAGGTGTGTATTTCCGTAAGCCCTGTGATTAATAAAGCCTTTCCTTTCAAGTACCCTTACCACAGTGGAGACCGTGGTATAGGGGGTTTCCGGATCCTTTTAGTTCTGAAATAATATCCCTGACAACTGCTTCCTTCAATCTCCAGAGTACAAGCATCACCTCCTCTTCAGCTCTTGTAAGTTTTTTCATTACTTCATTTTATATAGAGTTCTGTTCCTGAATTAATTATCCTGCCAATACTCACTTTTGATCAGATAAACTTCTGAAACAAATATACAACTATTACTTTAAGTTTACCAACTATATTTGCAGTTATTTTACTTAAAAAACAGTTATTACATTCTTGATTTTAAAATATGAAGTTATTATTCTGATTTACAGATATTTATTTAAGTATGGGCATTATCTCCCGAAAAGATCATTCAGGAGAATTAAAAATGGGAGGCTGGTTGAAGTTTTACTTATTTTGTTTCTGTTCCATCTTTAAATGATTCACCTTTGCTGCCAATGCGGCCCCTATAATTCCGGCTTCATTCTCGAATTGAGCGGGAAGAACCTTAGCCCGGGTTTTCAGATATTTAAAGAAATGGTCTTCTTTCTTGCTTGCACCCCCGCCAATAATAATCATTTCGGGCCATACCAGACTTTCCAACCGACCCAGGTATTCATTGAAACGCTTTCCCCATTTTTGCCAGTTCAGGTGATCAGCTTTACGGGCTGCGTCCGAAGCATATTTCTCCGCATCGTCACCCCGCAGGATAATGTGTCCTAATTCCAGGTTGGGGATCAGTTTTCCTTCAGAAAACATCACTGTTCCCAGCCCCGTACCTACCGTTACCAGCAAGACTACCCCCTTTTGCCCCTTTCCAGCACCAAATTTCATTTCGGCAAATCCGGCAGCATCCGCATCATTAACAACATGCACAGGACAACCGGAAGCTTTCGTGAAAAGATCATCAATGTTGATGTTAATCCACGACTTGTCAATGTTTGCGGCAGTGAGTGCGATTCCTTTCTGAACAACGCCCGGGTATCCTACCCCTACAAGCCCACTCCATTTAAAATGTTTTACTATTTTTTTTATTACAAAAGCAATTGACTCGGGATTGGCCGGATTTGGTGTCGGTATACGGTACCTTTCGGTCAGTAATTTGCCTTTTTTAGTATGGACTATGGCTCCCTTTACCCCTGATCCGCCAAAATCAATTCCAAGAACTTTTTTATACTTCATCTCAAATGTTGTTAAGTGGGTATTAACAAGCAGTAATGCTTAAAAAATGAATCCCATGTATTTATATGAAAACTGACTAAATGTAAAAAAATATTTTTAATTTAATGAACTTTTTGGTCCTAGAGCTACATTTTCCCATTTTATGGACAAAAGATTAACAAATTAAGCCTTAAGGAGATTCTATTTATCCAAAGTATGGAAATATCTCTTAAAATTAACATTTTCCCTCTCAAAATGTTACTATCAAAAACACAAAAATATGAGCCCCGTCTTTGAATTAGTCAGGGAAAAACTGGGAAAAGCATATTATGACCTGGAATTCCTTCTTCAGTGCCTCCGCGAGGTACTGGAAGAGAACAATGAAGGTGAATTATCGGCCTTCATTCCGTGGATCAATAATAAACAATCCATCGGGAAATCCAAAAATGAACACAAGCTCCTTCATTTATATGCTTTAAGCTTTCAATTGCTAAATCTTATTGAAGTCAACGGTGCGGTACAAAACCGAAGGCTTAGAGAAGATGAATCAGGTCTGGCCAGCATTAATGGTATGTGGGCAGATAACCTTGAATGGCTTAAGAGGGAAGGATTCACCGAATCCGAAATCCTTGAAGGTCTGAAAACGGTGGATGTGCAACCGGTACTTACCGCTCACCCCACAGAAGCCAAACGTCCGCTTGTACTGGCAGAATACCGAAATCTCTACCTTCTGATGGTCAAAAGGGAAAATACGATGTACACCTCCCTTGAACAGGAGCAAATCAGAGATGATATTAAAATTTCCCTCCATCGTTTGTGGCTGATCGACGATATTTTTCTGGAAAAACCCGATGTAAAATCAGAGCTCGACAATGTTATCCACTATCTTGCCCAGGTATTTCCCATAACGCTTCCCTTGTTGGATAAAAAACTGCTACTGGCATGGAAGACCTGCGGTTTCAATCCCGATGCTCTGCAAAAGGCCGATAATTTTCCCCGCATAGAGTTTGGTACCTGGGTAGGTGGTGACCGCGATGGACATCCTCTGGTTACGGCTGAAATCACCAGTTACACGCTTCGTCAACTCAGGCTTAATGCCTTTGCTCTTTTGAGTAGAAACCTCGAAGATTTATCCAATAGCCTTGGCTTTTATTCGGACTATTCAGAGGTTCCCCGGAAATTAAAAAACCGCATTAGCGAAATCACCCTCGAGCTGGGCGATTGCACGCACCCCATCCTTAGCCGGTACCCGAGAGAAATATTCCGTCAATATGTTCACCTGCTTCTTGCCAAGCTCCCCGTGGAGAACCACCGGGACCAGGGACTCAGCCTGCATGAGCGGCCAGGTAGTTACAAGAACTCCCATCAGTTAATATCCGACCTTAAGCTCCTCTCCGACACTCTGGAAGAAATTGGGGCAGCCAGGATTGCCTTCAGCGATGTTCGCGAGATGATCAGGTTGGTGCAATCATTTGGTTTTCATCTGGGGCAACTGGATATCCGTCAAAACAGCTCGTTTTATGAAAAAGCGCTTTCCCAACTTATTAAACAGTCCGGAATTAAAGATTATGCCTACGATTCCTGGGATGAGGAAAAACGTCTCGCATTTTTAAATGAGGAATTGAAAACCAACCGACCCTTTACCCGTGAAAATGACAAGCTGGAACCTGAGGCTGCCGAAACGCTAAGTACTTTCCGCGTATTGCATGACCATATACAGAAGTTCTCCGATGCCGCAATTGGTTCACTAATCGTCAGTATGACCCGTTCTGTTTCGGATCTTCTAATGGTCTACATGTTTGCCAGGGAAGCTGGCATGACCAATTCGGATGAACAGGGGTTGCAAATAAAACTTCATGTTGTTCCTCTCTTCGAAACCATTGAAGATCTGAACAATAGTGAAGGAATTATGGACCGTTATTTCAGACTCCCTCTTGCTAGGAGATCATTGCATTTTCAAAAAATAAGCAGGGGGAGTGAAATCCTTAGTCAGGAAATCATGATCGGGTATAGTGATAGCAACAAAGACGGAGGGATTATCAGCAGTGCGATGCAATTGCATCATGCACAAAAAACACTCACAAAAACCGGCAGTAAGCATGGAATCAGAATTAAATTCTTCCATGGAAAAGGAGGAACAATTAGTCGGGGAGCGGGACCGACCCACTGGTTTCTGAGATCTCTTCCTCCCGGATCTCTGCAAGGGCCGATCAAAATTACTGAGCAGGGAGAAAGTATTGAAAGAAAGTATGCTAACCGGGTGAATGCCGAGTATAATCTTGAACTCCTGATGGCCGGAACCACTGCTCTCTCCCTTCTCGGACAGGAAAAAGAAGTTGAAGATAGCACTGCCCCAGAAATTCTCACTATAATGTCAGAGGAAAGTATGAAACATTATAAAGACCTTACTGAAGACCCTGATTTTATTGACTTTTTTCGTCAGGCCACCCCTATTGACGCTATTGAAACCAGTAAAATAGGATCCCGGCCCGCACGGAGGACGGGCAAAAACAGCCTCTCTGACTTAAGGGCCATACCCTGGGTTTTTAGCTGGAATCAGTCCAGATTTCATATTACCAGCTGGTATGGGGTAGGATCTACACTGGAATTTCTGAAAAACAGGCACGCAGAAAAATTTGTCCAACTCAAGGGGCTAATAGAAAAAGATCCTCTTATAAGATACATTTTTACCAATATCGATACCAGCCTCGCTGCAACGGATGAAACCATAATGGATCTCTATTCTTCTCTGGTTGAGGATAATAAAGTCCGTGAACATATTTTGGGGAAAATTAAAAAAGAGCTCCGTTTGACGCGAAAAATGATGTCGGTACTCATTACAAAGCCCATGGAAGAACGCAGAAAAAATCATTACTATTCAACCATGCTAAGGGCCGAAGCCTTAAAAAGCCTTCATGAAAATCAGGTTGGACTTCTTAGGGAATGGAGAAAAATCCGTGAATTTGATACTGAAGAAAACCAAAAGATTCAAATCAGCCTTCTCAAAAGCATAAATGCTATCGCAAATGCAATGGGAAATACCGGATAATGGGAATTAAACTGTATTTTTGTCCTAAGGTTAACCCGCTAATATTATCCTATGCTGATCAAATACAGGAAACTTTTCGGATTTATACGCTTGATTCTTGGAGTAATATTCTTTTCCTATCCACTGATAGAATTTGTCAAAGCAAACACGGCAGATTCGATCAATCAACAAAAGTGGCTCTTTGCACTCTTTTTTTTTCTATTATACATGATCTCAGCTGTCAAAAACGGATTCAGGGAACTGTCGGGGAAACTACCCTCATTCGATTTGCTAAGGTTTTTTGAAATAGCTATGAATGGTTTCATGGCTCTGTATATGATTCTTATAAGCATTGCCGCCAAAGCCGGATTTGCTACTACACTCGCCATCTTTTTCCTTGCCCTGATCCTGATTCTGAACATGGTCCGGGATCTTCAAATCGTCAGTTTTCAATACTACGAAAAGAAAAACAGGCTGGGAAAATGAATAAAGACACTGAATTAAAAATATAAAGGAAATTACACCTATTTTTGCAGATTCTTTTTTCAAGCAGATGGAACCTTTGTTTAAACCCAAATTATTCAGTGTCCTTCAAAAAGGCTATTCAAAAAAACAATTTACTACGGATCTCTTTGCCGGCGTTATTGTAGGCATTGTTGCTTTGCCCCTTGCCATTGCTTTTGCCGTAGCATCCGGTGTTTCTCCTGAAAAAGGATTGGCTACAGCGGTAATAGCGGGATTTCTGATTTCATTTTTGGGAGGAAGCAGAGTCCAGATTGGCGGCCCCACAGGGGCCTTTATTATTGTTGTCTATGGGATAATCGCTGAATTTGGACTTCAGGGATTACTTGTCTCCACTATCCTGGCGGGTTTCATTCTAATCCTGTTCGGTATTTTTAAGATGGGTATTGTACTGAAATATATCCCTCACCCATTAATAATAGGTTTTACGGCAGGTATTGCCCTGATTATTTTTACTACCCAGATCAAAGACGCCCTCGGATTGGAATTGACTGATACCCCAGCCGGGTTCGCTTCCAAATGGAAATTTTATCTGGAAAACATAAATGATTTTAATCCTACCGCTCTCTTATTAACCATTGGCACCCTCTTAATCACCATTTATTCCAGAAAAGTAATCAAGGTAATCCCGGGATCCTTTATCGCAATAGTGGTTATTACATTAATAGTGTCCATTTTTTCTATTCCTGTATCAACTATTGGGAGCATTTACGGAGAAATAGAAGGGAGTTTGACCTTTTCTGTCCCGCAGATAGAGTGGGATTCCATAAAAAATTACCTCCGACCTGCCTTTACAATTGCCATGCTTGGAGCCATTGAATCTCTACTTTCGGCAGTGGTGGCCGATGGGATGATTGGAGGGCACCACCGTTCGAATACAGAGCTTATCGCCCAGGGAGTGGCCAACATCGTCACTCCATTTTTTGGAGGTATTCCTGCTACCGGTGCGATAGCAAGAACCGCCACCAATGTTAAAAATGGGGGCCGTTCCCCTATTGCGGGTATCGTCCATGCCCTTACCCTGCTTTTAATCATGTTGTTTCTTGGAAAGTGGGCATCCCTGATTCCACTATCCTGCCTTGCCGGGATACTGATCGTAGTCGCCTATAATATGAGCGAATGGAGATCTTTCATTTCTATCCTGAAATCTACCCGATACGACATAGCCATCCTTTTAACCAGCTTTTTGCTTACCGTTTTTGTGGACCTCACCATGGCCATAGAAATAGGTCTTGTTTTATCGGCTTTCCTGTTCATGCAACGTATGTCGCGTGTTAGTAATATCTTTCCCGTCGAAGATGATTCAGATCTCCTGGAAAATTATTCAGACATCCCACAAGGCATTGATATATATGAAATTACAGGACCCTTTTTCTTTGCGGCCGCAAAAAAATATAAGGAAGTCCTGAAGGATATCAATAGTCGTTCCGAAGTTCTGATAATCAGGATGAGACATGTTCCTTTTATTGATTCCACAGGGATCCATAACTTTAAAGAAACCATAACGGACCTTCAGGCCGGAGGGTGTAAAATCCTGTTATCCGGGGTACAGCCGGAAGTCCGTAAGGAATTGGATAGAAGCAGGATATCGTTTCTTATAGGCAAAGCGAATATTTTTAATTCGTTTGATGAAGCATTGGCCAAAGCGCACGTCGTGAAAAGGTAAGTTTAGGCGAAAGTTTAGGGTTTGGCATATTGCCGGTTTAACTGCAAAGGCTTACAAGCAAGGCCATCCTGGTAGTAACTATGCCCTTTTAGGATTTTAGTATTCCTAGCGCTCCAACCGTTAAAAATCCCTCTTTTCCTTGTATTCTATCCAATTATCTTTATATTGCCGTGAAGATACCAAATGAAGTCCCATGCCCCAGCCTCCTGAATTAATAAATACTCTGATTAAATTTCGTCAGGCACTTCACCAAGCCCCGGAACTATCAGGAAAAGAGAAACAAACAGCTTTAAAAATAGAAGACTTTTTAAAAGAATACCCTGCGAGCAGAATACTGAGATTTCCAAATACCGAAAGCCTCGCATTTATTTACGATTCCGGGAAAGCTGGTCCAACCATCCTTTTCAGAGCTGATGTGGATGCACTTCCGGTCAAAGAATTATTAGATAAACCTTACATATCTCGTAAATCAGGGGTTTCCCATAAATGTGGTCATGATGGACATACCGCTATCCTTTCGGGGCTTGCCTGTTCCATTTATAAAAACCCTCCTGTAAAGGGTAAAGCCATACTACTCTTTCAGGCAGAAGAGGAAACCGGTGAGGGAGCAAAGAAAATTGTTCACAATTCTGCATTTAAGAATCTGCAGGTTGATATGGCCTTTGCCTTGCATAATCTTCCCGGCTTTCCAAGTGGGAATGTTGTAGTGAAGGAACAGGGATTCGCCGCAGCATCAACCGGTATGTCCATAAAGCTTACCGGAAAACCCACCCATGCTGCATATCCTGAGGATGGCATAAATCCGGCCCCGGCCGTTTCTGCACTTCTCCGTTTCGCCAATAAAGCCCCGGAAATGAATAGTTTTGAGGATTTCGTCCTCGCCACGGTAATTCATGTTCAACTGGGTGATAAGGCATTCGGGACAGCTGCCTCCCAGGCTGAAGTATCATTTACCCTGAGGGCCTTCAACAACAAAGACCTCGCTCATCTCATAAAGTCCATCCAGGATATCGCCGATAAATTATCACGAAAAGATGGACTGGGGATGGAAATATCCTTCACTGAAGAATTTCCGGCAACTATCAACAGCACCGAATGTGTTCAACATATAGTTAAAGCCGCAATTGATTCCGAATTGAAAATTGAGCATATTGAAAAGGGCTTTAGATGGTCGGAAGATTTCGGGCATTTCACTTCACAATTTAAGTCTGCACTATTTGGGCTCGGCTCAGGAAAGGATCAACCACAATTGCATAATGAACATTACGATTTTCCGGATGTAATAATAGAGCCGGGAGTGAATATCTTCTATCATATTTATGCACAATTGTTATTGGATTAAATCCACTGAATATTTAAAATGAGTACATCCACGATTGAAATAAGCCGGGAAGCACTGAGCAATAATATTAAATTTATCAGATCCCAACTGGGTGATGGGATTGAAATTTCTCCTGTCATTAAAGGAAATGCCTATGGACACGGGATTGAAGAAATTGTACCCATCTTCGAATCGCTTCATATCCGGCACTTTTCGGTTTTCAGTTCAGAAGAAGCAAAGCGTGCCTTCGGGGTAAAAAAGGAAGAGACTTCAATCATGATCATGGGTTACATCGATGAGGAGGATTACCCATTTGTTGTTGCCAACAATATAGAGCACTATATTTTCGAGATCCCCTTACTGAAAAAAAGTCTTGAAACAGCTAAGGCTCTTGGAAAGAAAGCAATTGTTCACCTTGATCTGGAAACAGGTATGCACCGCACCGGTTTATCAAAAAAGGAGTTGGATCAAACAGTAGAAATACTTTTTGAAAACAAGGAGCATTTCATTATTCGGGGTGTCGCCACACATCTCGCCGGTGCGGAAAGCATGGCCAATTATTGCAGGATCATGGAACAGCTAAGGGTTTTTAAGAAGCGAATTAATTACCTGCGAAAGATGGGAATTGAAGCCGAATTCAATCATACTGCAAGTTCTGCTGCAGCTATAACCTATCCCCAAAGCCGGATGAATCTTGTCAGGATTGGTATTCTAGTTTATGGTTTCTGGCCTACACGGGAAACGTTCATACAATATCTAAGCAAAAAGTCAGATAAAAGTGACCCTTTGCAGCGGGCAATCCGGTGGAAATCCAGGATTATGTCAATCAAAACCGTGAAAGAAGGAGAGTTCATCGGATATGGCTTTAGCTACCAGGCACAAAATGATATGAAAATCGCACTTGTCCCGGTCGGCTATGCAAATGGCTATAGCCGCATGCTCAGCAATAATGGGCATGTTCTTGTGCATAGCCAAAGGGCTAATGTAATCGGAACAGTAAATATGAATATGATCCTGATTGATTGTTCCCATCTTGAAAAAGTAGAAATTGGAAATGAAGTCGTACTGCTTGGAAAGCAGGGAGCCAATGAGATAACGGTTGCCTCTTTTGCTGAGATGAACAACAGTATGAATTATGAGCTATTGGCGAGGCTTCCGGGAAACATTCAAAGAAATATCATTTAATAACCTCCATTCCTCCCCTGAGTGAAAAGAAGATAAACACTCCCTTCAATTTACAAAAGAATTTGATTGCTTTCAACATTTCGGGGACTTAATTGTTTGCTTCCGAATTGCAATGCACGGGAATTTCCTGTATTTTTGTAAACCTAAAAATCGTTCTTACTTAATTCATTTTCTCTTATCAATTCCAAAGAAAAGGAAAAGGGAGAAAAGAATAGCCGGAACGGTGGTTTAAATAGTATTATGAAGATAGAAAAAGTATTCGTCCTGTTATTATTTTGTTGCTTAAACATAAATGTATTTTCTGTAGCCTCTCAATTATGGACTGATGATCCGGCAACTCACGACGGTGAACCTAACGTTACAGATTTGCCCCTCGGTATACTGGAGAAAAAAAGCAGGTCCAAAATTCAGGGTCAACAATATATTTCCGAAAACTGGAAGGAAATGAACATTCTTATGAAGGGACAGGACCAGATCACGAATATCCCTGCCAGAATAAATGTTTACGACAGCACGATCGAAATCCTGCATGAGCATAAAATAAAATACATTCCTTTATCTCTCATCAACAAAGCCAGCCTGCTGGATAACCCCTCGGTATATATAACAAACAATAGCCTGCCGGGAGCAAGTCCTGCGGGCTTCTACCGCTTAATTTATAATGGAAAATCCAGTCTTCTTTGTTATTATTATCCTGAAATAATTAAGGGCAATTATAACCGGGCCCTGGACATTGGTATTAATTATAACGAAACAGAGGTGCGATACAATTATTTCCTCTTACTAGATCAACAGCTCTTCAGGATAAAAAAAAACAGAAGGAGTCTGATTCAGGTTTTCGAAGGCCAGCCGTCGATGCAAAAATATGTTAAAGATAACCATATTCATCCGGGTAATGAATTCGAGTTGCTAAAAGTTGTTGAGTACTACGATAACCATTTCAAAAACTGACCATGGAAAATTCAAACATTATAACCAAGGTAAAAGAAAAAGCAAAGCAATGGCTTGGAGAAGGCTTTGACCAGGAAACCATTCATAAGGTTAAGTCTCTCCTGGAAAACGACGAGAAAGAACTAATTGAATCGTTTTACCGGGATCTCGAATTTGGTACCGGTGGATTAAGAGGTATTATGGGCGTTGGCACTAACCGGATGAATATTTACACGGTTGGCATGGCTACTCAGGGACTTTCTAATTATGTATTAAGGCAATTCTCTGGTCGTAAGGAGATTCGTGCCGTTATCGCGTATGATTCCCGTAATAACAGTCGGCTGTTTGCCGAAACGACCGCTAAGATATTTCTGGCCAATGGGATACAGGCATTTCTTTTCGATGCACTTCGCCCTACCCCGGAATTGAGTTTTGCTATCCGTCATTTGAGTGCACAAACCGGAATCGTAATCACAGCCTCCCACAACCCAAAAGAGTATAATGGTTATAAAGTATATTGGGAGGATGGAGGACAAATTATTTCTCCTCACGATAAGAATATTATTGAGGAGGTAAAAAAAATCACCTCCCCTGATCTCGTAAAATGGAATGGAAGATATGAAGATGTGAAAATTATTGGTCAGGAGATTGATGAAATTTATACAGATAAAATAAAGGAAATATCTATCAATCCGGATATTAATCTGCAGCAATCAGACCTCAAAATAGTTTATACTCCTATTCATGGAAGCGGAGTAAAACTTGTTCCAATGGCTTTGAAAAAATTTGGCTTTAACAATATTTACCACATACCCGAACAGGATATTTCCGATGGGAACTTTCCTACCGTTAAATCTCCAAATCCTGAGGAACCAGCAGCTCTGGAAATGGCACTTAAGAAAGCAGCCGGGATTAAAGCGGAATTGGTAATGGGAACAGATCCTGATGCAGACCGGGTCGGAATTGCCATTCGGGATAGCAACGGAACCCTAAAATTGTTAAACGGGAATCAGGTGGCTTCCCTAATCATATATTATTTGCTTAATGCATGGTCCTCTAAGGGAAAACTCCAGGGAAAAGAGTACATCTGCAAAACCATTGTTACTACTGATCTGCTTAATAAAATGGCCGATAAATTTGATGTAAAGCATTTTGATGTGCTTACCGGATTTAAATACATCGCCGATATTATTAAAAAGAATGAGGGCAAAATGCAGTTCATCGGTGGCGGCGAAGAAAGTTATGGTTACCTCATGGCCGAATTTGTCAGAGATAAGGATGCAGTTATGTCTTGTGCCATTATTGCTGAACTTACAGCATGGGCGAAAAGCATGGGCAAAACGATATTCGATCTCCTCACGGATATATATATCGAATATGGTTTTTATAAAGAATCATTAATTTCGGTAGTTAAAAAAGGGAAGGAGGGAGCAGAAGAAATTCAAAGAATGATGAAAGAATACCGGGCCAATCCCCCTTCTGAGGTAATGGGCTCCAGGCTTACGAAAATCCTGGATTATCAGGAATCCATTTCCATCAACCAACTAAGCGGTAAAAAAGACTCTATTGATTTGCCTAAATCAAACGTCCTCCAGTTAATCCTCGAAAATGAAACCAAAATATCCATCAGGCCTTCAGGGACTGAACCGAAGATAAAGTTCTATATAAGCGTGAATGAACCATTGAAGAGAAAGGAAGATTATTCCAAAACGGACAAAATCCTGACTGACAGGATAGTTTCGATTCAAAAGGAAATGAATTTATTGTAAATATTTTTAGCCTTAACATTATGAAAACCTACCGTAAAGAATTGTGGTTCAACATTACAAAAAGAAGAGAATTCATCAATATTACCCCTGAAATACTAAAATGTCTGGCAGAAAGCAATATCTCTGAAGGTTTAGTGCTTGTAAATGCAATGCATATATCGTCAAGTGTCTTCATAAACGATGATGAAGCCGGCCTTCATCAGGATTTTGAAACCTGGCTGGAAAAACTGGCACCTGAAAAGCCCTATTCCCAATATAAGCACAACGGTTATGAAGACAATGCCGATGCGCATCTGAAAAGGACGATTATGGGGAGGGAAGTTGTTGTAGCAATTACCAATGGAAAACTTGATTTCGGACCCTGGGAACAAATCTTTTACGGGGAGTTTGACGGAAAGAGAAGGAAAAGAGTGTTGGTTAAGATTATTGGGGAATAATCTCACAGTTGTGACATTTATTTCACGAACCTGAATTTTATGATTTTATAAATAGCTCTTTATGAATTAAAATCATATTTATTTTTCAGGGAGTATCCCTGAAAGACCCTCCATTGTAGAGATTCCGCAAAACACTTTGGTCAATGTTTTTTAATTATGGACTGAATGGCATACATTATGGTTTGCCATTCATTTGAACTATTCAAATTTAAAAAACATTGAAATGAGTGCAACTGTAAGTGATTTTTTGATCAATCGGCTCCTGGAATGGGGAATTAACAGGATTTTTGGATTCCCCGGAGATGGAATCAACGGAATCATGGGTGCCTTGGACCGTGCTGATGGAAAAATGGAGTTTATTCAGGTCAGGCACGAAGAAAATGCCGCTTTTATGGCCACCGGACACGCCAAGTTTACCGGAGAACCAGGAGTATGCCTGGCCACATCGGGTCCCGGGGCAATCCACCTTCTCAACGGACTTTATGATGCGAAATTAGACCATCAACCTGTAGTGGCCATTGTCGGCCAACAAGCCAGAGCTGCCCTTGGCGGGAATTATCAGCAGGAGGTGGATCTTATAAGCCTTTACAAAGATGTTGCAAATCAGTATGTCCATATGGTGACTGATCCGGCCCAGATGCGTCATCTTGTGGATCGCGCTATCCGTATCGCCAAATCCGAAAGAACGGTAACCTGTATCATTATCCCAAACGATGTCCAGGAGCTGGACGCGGTTACTACCCCACCCCGTTCGCATGGTACTGTTCATAGTGGTATCGGATATTCCTATTCCGATATCATCCCCAAAGAAGATCAAATCAGAAAAGCTGCCGAAATACTTAACAGTGGAAAAAAAGTTGCCATGCTTGTCGGGGCAGGGGCACTCCATGCCAGTGAAGAAGTAAAGCAAGTGGCCGAAATGTTGGGTGCAGGAGTAGCTAAAGCATTACTTGGCAAAGCCGTCCTTCCGGATGCACTTCCCTATGTTACCGGCTCTATTGGCCTTCTTGGAACAAAACCAAGTTGGGAACTCATGAGCGAATGCGATACTTTGTTAATGGTCGGAAGCAGTTTTCCCTATAGTGAGTTTTTACCTAAGGAAGGGCAGGCAAGGGGCATTCAGATTGATATCGATCCCAAAATGCTCAGCATAAGATATCCCATGGAAATATCCCTGAACGGAGATAGCAAAAGCACCTTACAATCACTTATCCCCCTCCTTCAAAGAAAGGAAGACCGCTCCTGGCAGGAAAATATTATGAAGGAAATTGAGGATTGGTGGAAAGTTCTGGAAGCTAAGGCAGCAGTTGAAGCTAAACCCATAAATCCCCAGCATATTTTTTGGGAACTCTCCTCCCGCCTGCCAGACCGTTGTATCATTACCTCGGACTCCGGATCCTCGGCGAACTGGTTTGCCCGTGATTTAAAGATCCGGGAAGGAATGATGGCTTCCCTCTCGGGTAATCTTGCCACCATGTGCCCGGGCGTACCTTATGCCATCGCTGCCAAGTTTGCCTATCCAGACCGAATTCCCATTGCCCTGGTTGGTGACGGAGCCATGCAGATGCTCGGGATAAATGGCCTGATCACCATTTCCAAATATTGGAAACAATGGTCAAACCCCCGTCTTGTTGTGATGGTACTTAATAACCATGACCTCAATCAGGTAACATGGGAACAACGTGTGCTTACCGGGAATCCGGAATATGTTTCCTCTCAGGACGTTCCTCCCTTTGATTACGCGGATTACGCCGAAGCAATTGGGCTAAAAGGGATCAGGATTATCAAACCTAACGAGGTAGGAAAAGGTTGGGATGAGGCTTTTCGGGCCAATCGTCCTGTGGTGTTGGATATCGCCTCCGATCCTGACGTGGCCACCATTCCACCACATATCAGTTTTAAACAGATGGTCAACATGAGCAAAAGCCTTCTGAAAGGGGATGCCCATGAAATTGGAATCATCCGCCAAACATTCAAAGATGTGCTGAAGGGTTTATTTCCAAATTCTGACTGAAGTAGTTAGGTTGTTCAAACTGAAATCAAAAAATATCTCTCTGTACTATACCTTCTTTACGTTAAGACGAAACCAGGAATCAAGCTTAGAATTAGTCAAATATCTTACTATCCTTTAGATGAATTCAGATGTTGCCCATTCAGAAAAAACTGAAATTATAACACACCTTTCGGTTAAAACCTTTAAAATTCCTTGTGAGCAGGAAGAGTCGGATGGGACATTAAAATGGAACAGCACCACGATGGTGCTCGTTTTGCTTCAAGCCAGGGGGAAGACGGGCTTAGGTTATACCTATGCAGATTCCTCCACGGGAGCCTTTATAATCAATAATCTATCCAGCCTGGTTTTAGGCGAAAACCCTATGAAAATAGAAAAAATCCACGGCTCAATTCATCGGAATATCCGGAATGAAGGAAATGCCGGGATTGCATTTATGGCACTCTCAGCAGTTGATATTGCCCTTTGGGACTTAAAAGCCAGAATTTTAAATCTTCCCCTCTCATATTTATTGGGAATGGCAAAAAGAAAAGTTCAAATATACGGGTCCGGTGGGTTTACCTCATATAATGACAAGGAACTGGCGAATCAACTCTCAGGATGGGCTAAACAGGGAATCTCCCATGTGAAAATGAAAATAGGCAGGGATCCGGAAAAAGACCTTCACCGGATTAGAGTAGCCAGGGAGGCCATTGGGAATAAAAATTCCCTCTTTGTTGATGCAAATGGAGCTTTCACTGTCAGACAAGCCCTGGATATGGCAGATAAATTTGATAAATTCGGTATCCAATGGTATGAAGAACCCGTTTCTTCTGCTAACCTGAAAGGGCTAGCCTTTATCAGGAACAATGGTCCTTCAGGAATTTCGATCGCTGCCGGGGAATATGGTTATGGTCTCTCCTATTTCAGGCATATGCTCGAATCTCAGGCCGTTGATGTGCTGCAGGCAGATGCAACCCGGTGTGGTGGAATTACCGGTTTTATGAAAGCCGGGCACCTGTCGGAAGCTTTTAATATCCCTTTTTCATTTCATTGTGCTCCTTCAGTTCACCTTCACGCTGCCCTTTCCCTGCCATACTTTTGGATTGGTGAATATTTTCATGATCATGTTCGGATCGAAAGAATGCTATTCGATGGAGTTCAGCAGCCGGTGGAGGGTTACCTCTCGCCGGAACTTTCCCTGACCGGTCATGGTCTCAGCCTTAAAACAACGGATGCGGAAAAATTTCTCCTCTATGAAAATCATTGTTCATACGCATAATTGAATCATTAAATAATATTCCATCATGGAAAAAATGGTGAAGGAACTAAAAGAGGCCATCCTTGGAGAAGTGCGGTTCGATAATGGAAGCAGGGCACTTTACGCCACGGATGGATCTAATTACAGGCAAACCCCCATCGGGGTAGTTATCCCAAGAAATCAGGAGGATATAATTAAGACCGTTGCCATTTGCCATAAATATAAGACCCCCTTGCTGACACGGGGCGGAGGAACCAGTCTTGCCGGACAGTGCTGCAATGAGGCCGTCATCATGGATTTTTCCAAGTATTACAATAAAGTGATCCATATTGATAAGAAGAATAAATTGGTCAGGGTTCAAACAGGAATAGTACTGGACCAAATGCGGAACAGAACAGTGCAAGAAACCGGATTGACCTTCGGTCCCGATCCGGCTACACATACCCATTGTACCATTGGTGGAATGCTCGGGAATAATTCCTGCGGGATCCATTCGGTGATGGCAGCCAATGAGGGGTATGGGGCCCGGGTTTCTGACAATACCCACAGCCTTAAAATTTTGACCTATGATGGAGTTATCATGGAGGTTGGCTCTACCACAGAAGAAGAGCTGGAACATATAATAAAAAAGGGGGGAAGAAAGGGAAATATTTATCAAAAACTCAAAGAAATACGCGACAGCTATGCTTCAAAAATAAAAGAAAAGTACCCTGATATCCCAAGACGGGTTTCCGGGTTTAATCTGGATGAATTACTTCCGGAGAATGGTTTCAACGTGGCACGCGCCCTTGTGGGAACCGAATCTACCTGCGTTATTATTCTTGAAGCAACCATGAAACTTCTCAACGAACCCAAAGCGCGTTCTTTACTTGTTTTGGGTTATCCGGATGTCTTTGCAGCAGGAAAGCATGCAAGCATCGTAATGAAATCCAAACCAATCGGATTAGAGGGCATTGATGATGAGCTAATAAGATATATGCGGAAAAAAGAGCTCAATATTGACGACCTAAGTCTGATGCCGAAAGGAAAGGGCTGGTTATTGGTTGAATTCGGAGGAAACAGTAAAACTGAGTCCGACAGGAAATCACGGGATTTGATGAAGAAACTGGAGGATGAGAAGGATCCTCCGACAATGAAACTCTTCGATGACAATGCTCAGGAATCAAAACTCTGGGAAGTGAGGGAGTCTGGTTTGGGAGCCACGGCAAATATTCCGGGTATGGACAATACATGGCCGGGATGGGAAGATACAGCTGTAGATCCGGCACAAGTAGGTGAATATTTAAAAGAGCTGAAAGAGCTTTTTGCCAAATTCAACTACACGGCAGCAGTCTATGGTCATTTTGGACAAGGATGCATCCACTGCCGGATTAATTTTGATCTTCAGACCAGTGAGGGAATTGAGAAATTCAGACAATTCACCTTGGAAGGAACGGATCTGGTCATGAAATATAATGGTTCAATCTCGGGTGAACATGGCGATGGTCAGGCCCGGGGGGATCTGCTTGAAAAAATGTACGGCTCGGAATTGATCCTTGCATTCAGGGAATTTAAGTCGGCCTGGGATCCGGAGTGGAAAATGAACCCGGGCAAGGTGGTCAAACCGAATAGCCGGACAGAGAATTTTCGTCTCGGTATTGATTATAACCCACCAGAATTAAAAACCCATTTCAAATTTCCGGACGATGGCGGCAGCTTTGCAAAGGCCACTCTCCGTTGTGTTGGAGTTGGCAAGTGCCGGCGGCCTGATTCAGGAACCATGTGCCCGAGCTACATGGCCACCTCTGAGGAAAGTGATTCGACCCGGGGCCGTGCCCGGTTATTGTTTGAAATGCTTGAAGGAAAAACCATCACCAAAGGATGGAAGGATAAGAGTGTAAAGGATGCCCTGGACCTTTGTCTTGCCTGCAAGGGCTGCAAATCGGAATGCCCGGTAAATGTCGATATGGCAACCTATAAATCAGAATTTCTTTCTCATTATTACAAAGGGAAGTTGCGTCCCCGTTCAGCCTATGCTTTTGGATTAATTTACTGGTGGTCAAAAATTGCTTCACTCATTCCCCGCATCGCCAATTTCTTCACCCAAACAAAAATTCTAAGCGACATCCTTAAGTTTATTGGCGGAATAGCCCCTCAACGACAAATTCCAAAATTTGCCAACCAGACCTTTAAAAATTGGGTCAAATCCCAAAAACAAAATAAACATGACGGAAAAAAAGTGATTCTGTGGGTGGATACCTTCAATAACAATTTTCTGCCACCTACACTACAGGCAGCCTATGAGGTACTGGATCATGCCGGATTTGAAGTCATCGTACCCAAAAAATCCCTTTGCTGTGGACGTCCTTTATTTGATTTTGGGTGGATTGTCCTGGCGAAAAAATTACTAAGACAAATCCTGGATACGTTAAGGGAGGAAATCCGGGCGGGTATACCCCTTGTAGGAATAGAACCAAGCTGTACGGCTGTATTCAGGGACGAGCTTTGCAATTTGTTCCCCCATGATGAGGATGCCCAAAGGTTGAAGGGACAAACCTATACTCTTGCCGAATTTCTAAAGAAATTTGCTCCTGACTTCGAGGTCCCGGAACTTGCCGGAAAAGCAATCCTGCATGGGCATTGTCAGCATAAAGCCATTATGACCATTGAACAGGAAGAAAAACTATTGAGAAAAACCGGACTTGAACTCGAAGTCCTGGATTCGGGCTGTTGTGGTATGGCTGGTTATTTCGGCTATGAGAAAGGGGAACACTATAAAGTTTCCATCAAAGCGGGGGAAAGGGTTTTGCTGCCAAAAGTGCGGGAAGCTTCAAAAGAGACGCTAATCATTGCCGATGGGTTCAGTTGCCGGGAACAAATTGAACAGGAAACCGGCAGAAAAGCAATGCATCTGGCCGAGGTGTTGAGGCTTGCTTTAAAAAAATCCCATTAGTCCTCTAATCAGATCCTCCAGGAATCAACCAGAACCCTGTGAAAGCCACATGTGCCTCCAAATGGGTATGGCAGGGGGTAGATTAGAATTCCATTAAAAAACCCATTCCACAATCCTTCACCGCCAGCTCTAAATTCATTCCCTTAAAAATTGAGCTGGAACCCAATCCGGAATTGAAGGTATTCACGGCCAATTTCGCTCTTTTGTTTGCATTTGAAAATAGGGGGATGGATACAAGAAGCAGTCCTCCTCCAACGCCGGCAACGGTCCAATTTGGTTCCCCACCCCCAATGGCGGTGCCAAGAGTCCAGCCAATCATAAATCCTCCGGCAAATCCAAAAACGTTCGCAATGCCGTAATTCGCTTTAGCCCTTTTAAACGCTAAATATGCAATCTCATTCGATTGCATGGCACCGGCTACCTCGGCCATATTCGTGAGCCTTTGACCATGTTGATAAAAAGTATAGCCACCGAATGATTTTTGCATAAAGATAGAATCGGAGGGAGACTGACCAAATGAACCCCAAAAAAGAAATATTCCGAGTACAAACAAAAGGACTGCTGTTTTCATCAGACAAGCTCTTTGACAATTTCCTTTCCCCGTTTTATTGCCGATTCGTTCAAGGGTATCAGGTGATGGTGCCTTTCCGGAAGGGATTTGCGAAGTCCTTTTAAGACATTTTCTGTTTTGACAACCGGTTTAATTTGCAGGAAAGCCCCAAGGACAATCATATTGAAGGTCCTAGTCGAGGACATTTTTGCTGCTTCTTCGGCAGCATCTACACGGTAAACATGAATATCTTTTCGCTCGGGATGACGGGTGATGCCATTGCTATCGTAAAGCAGTACTCCTCCGGGCTTAACATGGGACTCAAATTTATCAAGGGATTGTTGATTCAGGATAATGGCAGAATCGAAAAGATGTAATATAGGAGAGCTAACTCTTTCATCACTTAAGATTACAGTCACATTAGCTGTTCCTCCGCGCATTTCAGGCCCGTAGGAGGGCATCCAGCTAACTTCCATATTTTGCATGATTCCCGAATAAGCAAGGATTTTACCCATCGATAATACCCCCTGTCCTCCAAATCCGGCAATAATAATCTCTTCTGTCATGATGTGAATTTTATGATTCTTTTTTGACCAGCTCTCCATCAACCTTAATATCCCCTAAGGGATAGAAAGGAAACATATTTTCTTCCATCCATTCATTCGATTTTACAGGGCTCATTTTCCATCCGGAATTGCAGTTTGAAACCACTTCAATAAAGGCCAGACCCTGCTTCTGAGCCTGGATTTCAAAAGCTTTTCTAATGGCTTTTTTTGTTCGCCGGACGTTTCCCGGTTTATGTACGGATTGCCGGGTTACATAGTGAGTACCTGGAAGCATGGCCACCAATTCCGTAATTTTAATGGGGTTTCCCATTTTTTTAACATCTCTTCCATAGGGAGAAGTTGAAGTATGCATCCCTTCGAGAGTGGTAGGGGCCATCTGACCGCCAGTCATGCCGTAAATTCCATTGTTAATAAAAATGATCACAATATTCTCTCCCCGGTTGCAGGCATGAATGGTTTCAGCAGTGCCGATGGCTGCAAGGTCCCCATCTCCCTGATAGGTAAAAACAAATTTATCAGGCCAAAGACGTTTGATTCCGGTCGCTACAGCCGGCGCGCGCCCATGAGCTGCCTGGGACATGTCGATATCCATGAATTCATAGGCCAGCACTGAACAGCCTACGGGAGCGATCCCGATCGTTTCAGACTGGATACCCATCTCCTCAATTACTTCCATGATCAGATGATGAACCGTCCCATGACCGCATCCCGGACAATAAGAAAGCACATTGTCTGTCATTAATCCGGTACGTTTATGGACCAGATTTTCTTCTTTAATTATATCTACAATTTCCATAATTCATTTATTATCAATAACTCCTCGTGCTTCTCCCGATAACCATCTATCTCAATACCAACCTGTTATTTAGTTAAAAATTTTTGTACCAGAGCTTCCAATACTTCATCAGGAGAAGGTACCATACCTCCAAAACGTCCGAAATGCTGAACGGGAACCCTTCCTTCAACAGCAAGGCGGACATCCTCGACCATCTGTCCCGCATTCATCTCAACCGAAAGAAAGGCTTTTACACTTGCAGCCAACTCAGAAATTCTTTTAGAAGGAAAAGGAAACAGGGTAACAGGGCGAAGCAATCCGGCTTTAATCCCTTTAGCCCGAGCAAGTTGTACCGCTTTTTGACTTATCCTCGCACTTGAACCATAAGCCACGATAATGTATTCGGCATCCCCGGTCTCAATTTCTTCAAACCTTACCTCCAGCTCTTCCATCTTCCGGTATTTAGCCTGAAGTTTAAGATTATGCTTTTCCTGGCGGGCAGGATCAAGCTCCAGCGAAGTTATGATATTCCGCTGCCTGTCCGGTGTGCGCCCGGTAATGACCCAGGCCTGGTCAAAATCGGTGAGACGGGGCTGCTGGTCAAACAACTCAACTTTTTCCATCATCTGGCCAATTACCCCATCGCTCAGAATCAGGGCAGGATTGCGGTATTTAAAAGCAAGCTCAAAAGCCAGTTTGACAAAATCGGACATTTCCTGCACGGAGGCTGGCGCCAGGACAATCAGTTTATAATCGCCATGCCCCCCTCCTTTTACAGACTGGAAATAATCGGCCTGCGAAGGCTGAATGGTGCCTAATCCGGGGCCTCCACGGACCACGTTGACAATTAAACAGGGTAATTCAGCTCCGGCAATATAGGAAATACCTTCCTGCTTGAGGCTTATTCCCGGACTCGAAGAGGAGGTCATAACCCGTTTCCCGGTTCCGGCCGCCCCATAAACCATATTGATGGCCGCTATTTCACTTTCGGCCTGAAGCACCACCATTCCGGTTCTATCCTCCGGTTTTTCGGCCATCAGGTATTCCAAGACTTCTGACTGAGGGGTGATAGGATATCCGAAATAGGCATCGACCCCGGCCCGGATGGCGGCCTCCGCAATGGCTTCGTTTCCTTTCATTAATCGTAATTCACTCATAATTATTTCCTTTTGATCAAACGGTAACCCTATACACCGAAATCACCCCATCAGGGCATACAATGGCGCAATTGGAACAACCGGTACAGGCTTCAGGTACTTCCATGTAAGCAAAATGATATCCTTTCCCATTCACATCCCTTGCCAGCTGGATTACATTGGTCGGGCAATTTACCACACATAGCTCACATCCCTTACATCTCTCCTGATCCACTACAATCGCCCCTTTAGCTCTTGCCATAATGATAATTTTTTATGGTTTTCTAAACCTAAATGAATTTCAAAAATAAAAATTAAATATGGAAACCCTCTTTATATCTATAATAAATCCATGAAAACTTGAATGTTTAAAAACATAAAATATATAAATAGTTTTTATTCAGCATCTTACAAACCGAACACCATTAGTTGAAAATCAAAGCGGGTGATCTGCCTTAAACTGGTCCACTCTTTTTCGCAGATCATCGAACTGGTCCCTGCTAACCTGCGAAACACAAGCCCTGATTCCTTCATGACGTTCACTTCCGGTAATAGTAAGGGAAATAGCACTTATCCCATAATATAAAAGTTCTTCCAGCAGAGCCGGACCTGAAAAACCCGGGTAAGAAATGGTAAAATAAAAACCATCTGCTATATCCCTGTCAATATCTTTCCTGTAGACAATTTCGAATCCTCCACGGGTAAAAATCTCTTTCATAATACGGGCTTTTTCTCCATACTCCTTAACCTCCCCAATAAAATTGTACTGGCCGGAATTCACAGCCCGAAGAATGGATGCCAGGGCATACTGGGCTGAATGGCTTGTACCGGATGAAAGGGCATATAATGCGCCATAAATCATGGCACGACCAAACACGTCAGTGCCATAATATCGCCGGAGATTGGGATACCTGGTATTAAATAGTTTATCTGAAACAACCATCATACCTATTCTCTGTCCTGCATAAGAAAAGGCTTTAGAACTGCTTATCAGGAGCAGGTAGTTATCTGTATATTTGGCAATAGTCGATTGAAAGGGCGGTTTCCCAGGTCGGGAAAGGTCCTTTCTGAAATCCATCCCAAAATATGCGAGATCTTCAATCACAATTACATTATATTTTTCCGCAAGTCCGGCAATGGTCTTGAGCTCATCTTCTGTAAGACATATCCAGGAGGGGTTATTTGGGTTTGAATATAAGATGGTGGATATATTCCCTTTCCTTAGGTAAGAATTCAATTTATCCTTCAGCTTATCGTCTCGGTAATTATATATATCAAAACTTTCAAATTCCTGTGCCAATACCCTCGATTGAAGTTTCTGTACCGGAAAGCCCGGATCAATATATAGTGTGCTTTGGCGGTCCGGCTCCACCCTGTTGGCCACTAAAAAGGCGGCGAATCCTCCCATCATCGATCCCACAGTGGGAATACACGAAATCGGGTTTACCTTTATATCCAGGAATAAACGAACAAATTCGGATATTTCGAATTTCAATTCTGGCAAACCCTCGATCGCAGGATAAATGGATGCCACCCCTTTATTTAAGGCTTCGATTTCAGCCTGCACACCAATTTGAGGAGCATCAAGACCGGGAACACCCATTTCCATTCGTATAAACCGTTTACCAGATTTTATTTCGATTTCGCTGACCAACCTTACCAATTCTCTTATACTGGCTTTCCCTATGCTCTCGATCCCACTTTCTACAATAAGGGATTCAACAAGCTCAAAATCTATCGGTGTATTTTTATTCATTACTGATCTAAAATAAATCTATTAAAATATCGAATGGCTGAATCAGGTCCGGGCTAACCAGCCCGCTGAAGCCAGTGTTCTATTGCCTCCCCATTCATTCGGGCATAAAATCCCGACTTTTCGAAGTAGCAGTTTACCGGGGAGCATAGCCAAGAAAAGGGACACTATGGATCTACATTATATAATTTTTCTGTTATCAAACACCCTCATTGCCTTACCTTCAGAACGTTCGATACTTTTTGGCTCTACAAGCTTTACGCTTACAGATATCCCCAGGGCATTTTCGAGACTTTGCCGGATCTTTTGCCTTACCGACTGTAGCTGACTGATCCTGTCTAAAAAGAAAACTTCATCGACTTCGACTTCCACGCTTAGTATATCCAGATTATTTACCCTATCCACCACGATACGATAATGGGGTTTTGCCTCGTTCATCTCAAGTAATACAGTCTCGACCTGTGAGGGGAAAATATTTACACCGCGGATTATCAGCATATCGTCGCTACGCCCGGTACATTTTTCCATCCTCACCAGGGTTCTCCCACATTTACAAACCGAATAATCGAGACGGGTCAAATCGCGCGTCCTGTAACGCAGGAGAGGCAGACCCTCCTTGGTAACCGTAGTAAACACAAGCTCCCCTTTAGAACCTTCTCCCAGGGGCTCCAGACTTACCGGATCGATTATTTCCGGTATGAAATGATCCTCATTGATATGCAGGCCATTTTGTTGTTCGCATTCGCAAGCAACCCCAGGCCCGATGATTTCACTAAGACCATATATATCGATGGCAACAATCCCCAGTTTTTTCTCGATCTCTTTTCGCATATTGTTTGTCCAGGGTTCAGCCCCGAAAATTCCAACTTTTAGCGAAAGATCCCGGGGATCAATCCCCTCCTCCTCCATGGCTTCTGCCAGGTATAGCGCATAGGATGGAGTACATGCAATAGCGGTGCTTTTAAAATCCTGCATAAGTTGCAGCTGGCGTTTAGTATTTCCTCCGGAAACAGGGATGACCACCGCCCCAATCTTCTCGCTCCCATAGTGGATACCCAGTCCACCTGTAAATAAACCATAGCCATAGGCTATCTGGATAACATCGTGTTTATGGATTCCGGCATTCATGAGTGTTCTGGCGACCACTTCACTCCAGGTGTTGAGATCCTTTCGGGTATAGCCGACCACTGTAGGTTTACCTGTAGTACCTGACGAGGCATGCAAACGTATTATTTCACTCATAGGAACTGCAAAAAGACCGAAGGGATAATTTTGCCGGAGATCATCCTTGGTGGTAAAGGGAAGCTTAGAAAGATCATCTATCGATTTGATATCGGAAGGCTCGATCCCGTTTTCCTGCAATTTTTCCCGATAAAAGGGAACATTAAAATAAAGTCGTTCAACAAGTTCGCATAATTGTCGCCCTTGAAGATCACGCATTTCCCCGCGAGAAATGCATTCCCTAGATGTATTCCAGATCATATTTAAGATAAAATAATCAAAATTCGTATAAATCGCCTGCTTTCAACAGATCCATTCTATGTTTTTGTATTGCGGACAAAGCCTTCTCCGGATTTTCCGTTTTCATAACCAGCATTGATTTTCCCTCCATGGAAAAGGCATACAGGTATTCGATGCTGATCCCTTCCTCCGAAAAGATACGTAATGCCCGGGCAAAACTACCCGCTTCAGAGGGGGTACGGATCGAGATTACTTCAGTAATATGGATGGTAAATCCTTTGCTTTTCAATAATGATACTGCTTTCGGGGGATCAGAAACAATCATTCGAAGGATGCCATATTCACTGGTATCGGCGATGCTTAGGGCGGTTATGTTGATCTTCTCCTCCCCCAGTGTCTCCAGGACTTCGGTAAGGCGTCCGGATTTATTTTCGAGGAAAACGGAAATTTGTTTTAAGGTCATATTTAAATGGGTTATAATAAAGGATTTTTATGTTATTAAAAAGGCGATTAAAGTTACAATTTTAATTTAAAATTCTAATCCTCGCATCTACCACCCTCAACTCTGTCCCCTTTCCAATCAAGGGGTTCAAATCCATTTCCTTGATTTCCGTCGCAAAGCGCAATAGGCTGGACAAGCGGACAACCACCCCGGCGAAAACCTCTTCATCTACTCCCTCTGTACCGCGGGCCCCATGTATAATTTTATAGGATTTAAGAGATCTGATCATGGAGCGTGCTTCCTGGAAGGTCAAAGGGGCCAGACCCGAGGAAATATCTTTTATGATTTCGACGAAAATTCCACCCAGACCACAAAGGACAACATGTCCGAAGCGGGGTTCGTATTTTGCCCCGATGAAAAGCTCGAGACCTTTGAGCATAGGTTGGATCAGGACTCCTTCGTAGCCCTGAATTTTTCTCATCCTGTCGAATTCGGCCAGGAGGTGTTCTTCCGATTTAATATTCAGGGTAACTCCCCCTACATCGGATTTATGTAATGGGCCAGAAACCTTCATCACTACAGGAAAACCGCATGCTTTCACAAATTCGAGAAGTGCTTCTTTTTTATGCACCACTTTCCCCTGAACCCTTGGGATTCCGGCAGCATCAAGCAAGGCCTGAATCCTGTCTTCTGGAATATAGCCTTCGGCACAGCCATCAATTATTTTCCTAATTTCCTGGATATTGATCCCGTCCAGAAAAATTTCATCCCCCGCAGGACTGGGGCTATTGAAAATTTTTGTTAATGCATTCCCCAGGACTACTTCATCGGGAAAATTGATCCTCCCTTTCTCCAAAAAGGATTCCACCTCTTTTCTCGCGGTACTGACAGAAGGAAGGATAGGAAATATCGGTTTCCTGCAAACCTTCATCTTTTCATGGAGCAAATCATAAACGTCAAAAACCTGGCTTAGCCCACTGCTACCGAATATTACAATCATGGCATCAATTGTATCAAACTTTTGGTCGCAGTAATCAATTACCAGCCCCACCTGCTCCGCGGTACCGGTAGCGAGAATATCGATGGGATTGGATACTGAGGACCCGGGATTCAGTCTGGAATGAAGTACCTCAGCATCCACCCCGCTTATCGTGGGAATTTCCAATCCTCCCTGGGAGAGGGCATCGGTAAGCATTACTGCCGGACCACCAGCGTGGGTTATGATGGCAATCCTCTTTCCCTTCAGGGGGGGGTGCATGTAAATCCCCGCCATCGTTGTCAATTCTTCCCGTCCGAAACACCGAACAATTCCGGCTTTCCTGAACAGGGCCTCCACAGCAAGGTCGGAACTGGCCATGGCACCGGTATGAGAACTTGCCGCCCGACTGCCCGCTTCAGAACCCCCGGATTTAATCGCGGCGATATGACAGCCTTTCCGGATTAAGGAGGAAGCATGCTTAAGCAGCTTGTCCGGATCCCGAATGCTTTCTATATATAACAGCTTGATTTTTGAACTTTTTTCAGGATCAAAATTCTCATCGAGGTATTCCAGCACATCTTCCACCCCGATCATGGCACTATTGCCAACGGTAAATACACTGGAGAAAGTTAAACCCTTTGGTATCCCCGACTCCATGATAAAAACCGCTGTGGCTCCGGATCCTGAAATTAGGTCACAACCGGTGGAAGCGAGTTTTGGAATAGGCGAAGTGAATACTCCCTGATAATGAGAGGTAAGCACTCCTATGCAATTGGGTCCGATTAGTGTTCCTCCATGCTTTTTAACCGTTAAAGCCATCTCCTCTTCCATCTTTTTTCCCTCCTCTCCCTCCTCAGAAAACCCGGCAGAAATAACGATGAATGCCTTCGTTCCCTTTTCTTCAGCAAGGAATCGGATCATTCCCGGGCATAATCTGGAAGGAATGGCGAGAATAGCAAGCTCGGAGGGGGGGATTTCAACCACATCCCGGTATATCTTTACCCCTTCTACCCTGTCTTCTTTAGGATTTACCGCGCAGAGGAATCCGGAAAAGGTACCGTCAACAATGTTTCTTAAGATTTTCCCTCCCGGTTTATGCAGATTGGAAGAACCCCCTATCACCACAATACTCGCCGGATTTATAAGCTCGCGTACAATCATTTTTCCGATTTTGATCCAAATATACAAACTTAGGAGGATTAATTTTTTACTTTTGAAGACATTCCAAATACAAACAGATGAAAGCAATTACATTTGAAGCATACGGAGGACCCGAAGTGCTCAACTACGTCTCAATCCCACAACCAGAACCTTCAAAAGGCGAAGTGCTTATTAAGGTGAAGGCTGCCTCAGTCAACCCTGTCGATTGGAAAATCCGCAAGGGAAAACTCAAAATGATTACCGGAAACAGGTTTCCTAAAATCCCCGGGGTGGAAATGGCCGGCCATATAGAATCACTTGGCGAAAAGGTTATGGGCTGGAAGCCTGGCCAAAAGGTTTTCGCCGGTACAGGGTATAAAGGCGGAGCCTATGCAGAATATGTTGTTGTCCCAGCCGAAAACCTTGTAGCCCTCCCTGAAAATATTCCATTCAATGAAGCTTGTACTCTTGCAGTGACAGGAGTAACATCCCTTCAGGCATTGAGGGACCACGGAGGTCTCATGGCAGGCATGAAGGTCCTGGTTAACGGTGCTTCAGGAGGCATTGGAACCTATTCGGTACAAATTGCGAAACTACTCGGAGCAATAGTTACCGGGGTCTGTTCAGAGAAAAATATTCCTTTGGTAAAATCGCTTGGAGCTGATTATGTGATTAATTATAACCAGGAGGATTTTACAAAAAGCAAAAATAGCTGGGACATCATCATCGATGCAGCAGGAAACAAATCCCTGGGGGAATTAAGATCTTCCCTTTCGAAAAACGGTACCCTTATTAAGTTGAATTCCTCCATTAAAACTTTAATTAACCAGCTCTTTACATCGGTCTTTTCAAGCAAAAAAACAAAATTGGTGTTATTGAAAAATAAAAAGGAGGATGTGAAATGGATCAGGGACCAGATAGCGTTGGGAAATCTAAAGGTCGTAATCGATCGTGAATACCCTTTGGAACAGGCAAAATCGGCACATGAATACAGCGAAACGGAAAGAGCCAGAGGGAAGGTGATTTTGAAGATTGAAGCTAGTGTATAAAATTGAAGTACGATCGTGACTCTGTCTTAAGCCTTGTTAATAAGTTTTTCTATCCTGATTAATTTTGAACTGAATATAGGTTATCTTTGTTTAGATTAATTAAAAATAATAAACTAAACATTTTTTCTTATGAAGATAATGAAGATTAATTTTGCCATGCTTGCCGTTGCCAGCCTTCTGTTTGCCTCCTGTTCAAAGGACGATCCCGAACCTAAAGTAATTGAATATCAGCGCCCCGTGGCTGCCGGAAAGGTTCATTTGGTTGAAATTCCGGATGGTTTAACGGCCAAGGCCAATGCTGGTGACATTAACGCAACCATTTCCATTGCTTACATGAACCTGGCAAACTCTCTCACCAGCTATTCTGGTTTGTATACCCTACCCTCAGGTGCTGAACAAAAATCCGGCGATAAAAATTCGGTATTGTACTCCTGGACCAACAGCGGGTACAGTTACTGGCTTACCTTTGCCGAGGAAGCCGGAAAATATATCTGGACAACGGAATATCAACTACCCGGAATCCCCAGGTTCACTTACATGAAGACTGAGGAGGCAAAAGATGGGAAATTCGGGTCATGGGTGATCTACGATCCTGAAAATAATAACATTGCAGTTTGGTCATACAACTGGAGCATAAATGCGGCTGGCAATTACACGGCCTTGCTTACCATGGAACAAGGTGAAGAAACCAATGTTTTCAACATTACTAATAATGCCGATGGCAGCGGCAGTTTTGTTTACAATATCAACTCCGAAAAGCAGAACGAAATCATCTGGAACGCTGATGGATCAGGAAGTTACTGGCTGAATGATGAAAACGGGAGTTTTTCGGGAACCTGGGTTTAGCATTTTTTTATAATTTTAACGACGATATTTGACTTCAAAATCTATTAAGTAAGGCGAATATCGTCGTTAAAATTCACCATCAGGAATGCCAAAGAAAAAATCATTTTTAAATCCAGATCTCGAACTGGCCCATAATTTTGTAAGTCAGACTTCCAGACACATATTTTTGACAGGAAAAGCCGGAACAGGCAAAACTACTTTCCTGTTCGACCTTCAGGAACAAGGAATCAAACGGATGATAACCGTGGCACCCACCGGAGTTGCTGCCATAAACGCGCGGGGTACCACTATCCATTCATTTTTTCAAATGCCCTTTGGCCCGATTATCCCTGAAATCTCCGGATACACTACCCGATACGAAAGCCAGGGATATGCCAGGAAATTCAGCAAAGAAAAGATAAACATTATCCGTAGCATTGATCTCCTGATTATCGATGAAATAAGTATGGTTAGGGCAGACCTTCTTGACGGGATCGACAGGATATTAAGAAAATACCGTGATCACAGCAAAGTCTTCGGAGGTGTGCAGGTGCTCATGGTGGGTGATCTTCAGCAACTTTCCCCGGTCGTTAAAGAGGAGGAATGGAACCTGCTGAAAAATTATTATCAAACTCCTTATTTCTTTGGGAGTCTCGCTTTTAGGCAAACCAATTTTGTCGGTATAGTCCTTCAGCATGTTTATCGGCAAAAAGACCAACAGTTTATCGAAATCCTCAATAAAGTAAGAAATAATATTGTCGATGAGACTACCCTAAGTCAGTTGAACCAGCGATATCTACCCGGATTTATTGACGAACCAGAACAAGGGTACATTATCCTTACCACGCATAATGCCAGGGCACGGCAAATAAATGAGAACAGGCTTAGTACCCTAAAAGGGAAATCCCAAAAAAGAAGTGGCAATGTGGAAGGGGACTTTCCCGAATATGCATATCCAACAGATTTGCACCTTGAACTCAAAACCGGAGCACAGGTTATGTTCGTGAAAAATGACCCTAACCCGGAAAAAGCTTACTTTAATGGGAAAATTGGCATTATTGAAGAAATTGAGGAGGAGTCCATTCGTATCCGCTGTCAGGATGAGGAACCAATTTATGTCACCCCCCTGGAATGGAAAAATACCAAATATTCACTGGATGAAGCAACGAAGGAGATCAGGGAAGTAGTTACAGGGCTCTTTACCCAATATCCACTTAAGTTAGCATGGGCGATCACTATTCACAAAAGTCAGGGTTTGAGTTTCGACAGGGCAATTATTGATGCCGCGGAAGCTTTCGCCCATGGACAGGTTTATGTAGCCTTAAGTCGATGCAGAAGTCTGGAAGGATTGGTGTTAAATGCTCCCCTTCGATCAAATTGTTTCATCCTGGATGGAAATATCAGCACTTTTACAGAAGCTGTTGAAGAAAATGTACCCGATGAAAAAACACTGTTTCAGTCGAAAAAAATATTTCAGGCCGATCTGCTCAAAGAACTTTTTAATTTCTCCGCTCTTGGGCACAACATGAATGCACTTTTGAAAAACCTTGACATTTACAAGGCAACGATCCAGGGAATAGAAGCGGATTTAATTCATAAGTTAAGAGGATATTATAACGCTGAAATTAAAGCCATTTCCGAAAAATTTCTAATCCAGTTGAATTCGCTCCTGCAAAGAGTTGATAAGATTGAAGATGACCCCTTCATACAGGAAAGGATAGTGAAAGCTTCTACTTTTTTCGCGCCCAAACTGGAAAGATTTATTAAAATATTTGAAGAAATAACTCCTGTATCCGATAACGAGGAGGTCAAAAAGGCCATAAGGGAAGATATTGAGAACCTTTATCAGAAAACATGGAAAAAGATTAAACGACTTGAGGCTTGTAAAAATGGTTTCAATGCCTTAAGTTTTCTAAAAATAAAATCGGAATCTGAACTTGGCCATCCACCTTTAAGGAGGCGTGTTCCAGTTAAGGCATATCCGAAAACGAAAAATACACCACTGTACAATGCCCTGATCCAATGGAGAAATCATAAATCCAAAAAGTCTGGCTTGCCTGCTTATAAGGTCCTTCAATTGAAAACGATTACCAATCTGTGCAATTTTCAACCTACTGACATAAAATCCCTGAAAAAAATAAACGGGATAGGCAAGCAGAGAATAGAAAAATATGGAGATGAAATTTTGCAAATTATCGCCCCTCTTTTGGATGGCAAGTCAGTGCCTCCCGGCCATAGAGCTCCCCAACAGGAAAATACTTCCCGTCCCGATTCATAAGCATGAAGCTCCTAAAAGAGGGGAAAGATACAAAGGAGATTGCCAAAATCAGAGGTCTTGCCATTTCGACCATAGAGGGACATCTGGCAGAAAAAATCGCTTCAGGGGAAATCCAGCCTGAAGAATTGTTGAGCGCGGAGAAAATAAGTCTTATCAGCACTATTGTGAGAGCTGACGAGGAAGCTACCTTGAGAGAATTAAAGGAGAGCCTGGGAGAGGGCATAGAATACGCAGAAATAAGATATGTGAAAAAACATCTTGCCTATATGAAAGAGCTAACGAAGCAGTGAAATTCCTCTTTCAAAGCCTCCGGGATATGGAGGGGATAAGGAGATGAAACAAAAGCTATATGGTGGGAGTCTCATTTTTCACCCAGAGAAAACGGTTTAGGATACTGTATAGCTCAGTGGAAGAAATTGGCTTGGAAGCATGGAAGTTGAACCCTCGCTCAAAACTTTTTTTCTTATCTTCGGGCATGGCATAGGCCGACTGGGCGATCACCGGAATATTTTTATCTTTTTCGCGGATTTTTTCGATTATTTCATAGCCGTTTAAGCCAGGCAACCGGATATCCAGGAAAACTATATCGACCTGGCTGGCCTCGAACATTTCAAGTGCTTCATTACCTGTATTAGCATGAAGCACTTCAGCTTTTGTATCGTACAACATAGCTTCCAGCAAACGGAAACTAAAATCATCATCCTCGGCGATCAGAATCTTTCTGCCAGGCAGATAGGGCATCATGAAGTTGGAAATCCCGGGCTTAAGGACCGGTGCAGCACTTTCCATAAGGCTTTCATCATAATGATAGGTAAAAAAGAAGCTGGAACCCCCACCCGGTTTGGATTCGAACCAGATCTCACCTCCAAAAAGTTCAACGAGTTGCTTTGATATTGCGAGCCCCAGGCCGGTACCCCGAATGCTTTTTGTTTCGCTCCCCTGCACCTGTTTAAACCGCTCAAAGATCTGGTCCCTTTGATTTTCTTTAATTCCAAAACCTGAATCCTTCACGAAGAACAGGATTTGTTTGTCCATGCGCTGTATGCGATAGCCTATTTCCACATGGCCCTTGTCTGTGTACTTAACGGCATTACTCAGAAGATTGTTCAGAACCTGCTGCAGGCGATATTCATCGGCATAAATAACCTCATCTTCGTCCTCTGTTCTGATATTGATTTTAAGCTCGATGTTCTTCTTGAAGCGAATGGTGAGCGCCTCAAATTGATGGGCCATCTGCTTGAACACCCTTTCAAGAGGCACGATCTCATTAGATAAATCAAGTTCCCGGGAATCAAGTCTCGAGAAGTCAAGTATATCATCTATAAGGTTCATAAGCTGCTTGCCATTGTAGATAATCGATTCAAGGTATTCTGACTCGGTTCCTTTGTTAATATTTTTTGCCAGCAGTTCGGAAAACCCGAGAATCGAATTCATTGGTGTCCTGACCTCATGGGATATATTTTGAATAAAGGTTTTCTGCAATTGCAAAGCATTTACAACCTTGAGGTTTGACTCCTGAAGCCTCCGTTGAAGGTTTTTAATTTCAGTAATGTCGGTATGTGTGCCGAACCAACTAATGATTTGGTCTGATTCATCTTTAATTGGCAATGCGCGGGAAAGGTACCACCGGAATTCCCCCTTGGCGTTTTTTATCGGAAAGGTATCATCCCAGATTACTCCTGATTTAATGGAAGCTTTATAATGCGTCAGGATGCGCTGTACGTGATCGGGGTGGATCAATCTGGTCCAGCCCATATCCTTAGCATCTTCAAATTCGACACCGGTATAATTGTACCACCGTTTATTGAACCATGAAATTTTCCCGTTCCGGTTGCTCATCCAGGCGAGTTGAGAAATATTATCGGCCAGATTCCTGAACTTTTCTTCATTTAATTTCAGTTCCTTTTCGACCATCCACTGATCATTGATATCAATTCCGATTCCAATCTTGCGTCCGTCCGGTATGAGTACATTGGACCAGCTGGTCATTATATCCCGACCATCCTTGGTCTTCATGATGATATCCTTAAAGCCAACAGTGGGAGAGGTCATGAAAACTGACACCTCATTCCGGTAAGCTTCCTCAGGATAAGCCAATGCCATAATACCGTAATTTTCCACGTCCTCCTCAGTCCAGCCAACGATCTTTTCAACTGCCCTGTTAAGATAAATCTGGTCACTGTCCGGATCAAAAATAGTAAGCATAACAGGAATTGAATCCAGGATTTCAGTTAGTAAAAGCTTTTCGGACTTTAAAGTCATTGGGAAATTAAAACAATCAGAAAGGTCTTTAACATACAGGATGTCGTAATCTTCTTCGCCAAAAGAGATATTGGAGGCACTGAAACTACAAAAGAACTCATTGTTGAATTCCTTGTCATACACCCGGTATTTCGTATTGGAAAAATATTCCTTGCGGAGCAATTTTTGCACAGGGCCGTCTTCAAAAGGAATCGTATTACCGCTTTCCTCCATCAAAACAACTTCTCTGCCATTCAGGAACAAGCGGGAGAAAACCTCCTTTTCCTTCGATTTATTAAAACAGAAAATCTCTTTAAAAGCAGGGTTTAACTGAAGTTTTTTACCTTCGTGGAAAATAGCGATACCTTCATGCGCATTATCGAAAAGAGAGAAAATAAAATTGTAGCTGCTCATCTTGCTTCCGGTTGAATGTTAATTTCCAACTCTCTATAAGGGCAAATTACAAAAATATACAAAACTATATTTTTTTCCCTTCCAATGCAGTTGTAAAAATAGAATAATTTTATAAAATCCTGATAGGGAAGTAAAAAAAGTTCCGAATAAAAGCGGAATATAAACGCGCAAGGTCCAAATCACTTGTCCCTGAGCGTTTATAAACCGAAAAAATGTCGGGGTGATGTGACTCGAACACACGACCCCTTGCACCCCATGCAAGTGCGCTAGCCAACTGCGCCACACCCCGATTTTAAATATCCTTAGAAAATCAGCTGATCGATTAAAATGAAATCTTCAACTTAAATTTTACAAAGGACTGCAAATTTAGCAAATTGAATTGAAATACCAGCAGGAAAAATAATTAAAATCCAACACCCGGGTGAGACATTCGATCGTCCCTCTTATCTATCCTCCAACTTCAATCAAGTCCCCGCCTTATCCCCGAATAAATCAATCTGTATCCTTGGAGAGTATCTCCATCCATTCCTTATGGCCATTTTGGCAGCAAGCGCCTGATTTCTTTCCAATACCATCTTATTGCTTCCGACAGGCATGACCAATATATCTGTCTTGTTTATAAAATTAAGTCTGAGAAGAAAATCATTCTTAATTTCAACTTCATCCTCCTCCCTTCCTACAACAAATTTCAGTTGAAAATCCTTGTTGCTCCTTCTTTCAGGCATCGAAGAGGGATCGTCTCCATAGTAGGAGCCCAAATTCATGCATGAATTAATATATTGCTGAATCGATCCGGGATTTCTTCGCAATCGCGCATGGCTCCGAATGAATTTCTCTTCAATGGGTTTATTTAATACTTTATTTTTTTCCATATCGGGTTCTGAAGATTTCAACTTGGGTGATATTGAAAATAAATCAATATAGTTTTCAAGTCCTGGAATAAAATGAATCCCATTGGTTTCGAGTGTTAAGTGAACATCGGGTAATTTTTTCAGCTCTTCAGCAAGGTTCACAATGGCAGGTTGAATTGTAGGTTCACCGCCCGATATGACAAGATGTCGTATATTTCCAAGATTCATTTCTACCACTTTTCTGATATCCTCAACGGCCCATTCCTCAAATTCTTCCACATTATGGCTTGAATAGGGAGTATCGCAAATATCGATTTTCCCTTCACTGTCCTGCCAGGTACAACGCAGGTTGCAGCCAGAAGTCCGTATAAATAATACCGGGATTCCCGCGAGTTTTCCCTCGCCCTGCAATGTCCCGGGTATCCCGAATCCTGTTTTTGGCAATCCCTCCTTTACTGATCTGTCTAAAGTTTTGGTAACAGGAAAGATGCCCTGTTTAACCAATCTGATTTTTTTGCCTACATTGATAATACTGTCCATAAAATGCATAAAAATTAATTCCCTTAAAAACAAAATAATTCAAACAATCATAAACAAATGGTATATTTGTTGATCAATTGGCCGAAGTTATAGCTTAGGAACATTTAGAGAACAACAAATGTTTATTCGCCATTTGTTGAGACGATGGAAAGAAACCAAATTCAAATATTATAGGATGGAACTTTTTAAAAAAATGGAAAACACTTCCCCGGAAGAAAAAAAACAGCTTACTCAGAATAAAGAGGCTGAAAGAGTCAAATGCCTCATTCTCGGATCCGGACCTGCCGGATATACTGCAGCCATATATGCTGCCCGTGCGAATCTTAAACCCGTCATGTATGAAGGCATGCAAATTGGCGGCCAATTAACCACCACTACAGAAGTCGAAAACTATCCAGGATATCCAGAGGGGGTTACAGGGCCTAAAATGATGGAAGAATTCAAGGCCCAGGCTCAGAGGTTCGGAACGGATTGCAGATGGGGAATGGCCACTGAAGTAGATCTTACCAAACATCCCTTCAAGGTGGTGATTGACGAAAAAGAAACAATAATAACTGATACATTAATTATTGCCACCGGGGCGACGGCAAAATACCTGGGGATGGAATCCGAAGCGAAATATATGGGTTTTGGGGTATCGGCCTGCGCAACCTGCGATGGTTTTTTCTATAAAGGACAAGATGTCGCTGTAGTTGGTGGCGGAGATACTGCCGTGGAAGAAGCTACTTACCTGTCAGGTATTTGCAATAAAGTCTATCTCATTCACCGAAGGGATGAATTGCGGTCCTCTAAAATTATGACTCAACGCGTACTGGCCAAAAAAAATATTGAGGTCCTCTGGAGCCATATTCCCAAAGAAATCGTTGGAGACCAGTCCGTGAATGGAGTGATCCTACAGAATGTTAAAACAAAGGAAGAAAAGAAGTTGGATATTCAGGGATTTTTTGTGGCAATCGGCCACAAGCCTAACTCGGATATTTTTAAAGATTTCATAGACATGGATGATATTGGTTATATTCACACCTTGCCTGATTCCTCCAAAACAAATATTGAAGGGGTGTTTGCCTGTGGCGATGTAATGGATCCAGTATATCGTCAGGCAGTAACGGCCGCAGGTACCGGATGTCGTGCGGCTATGGATGCGGAGAGGTGGTTATCGGAAAGGGGATTGAGCTAGGTTCTGTCCCCGCCCCCAACAGATATAGAATTTTTAACCTCTCTTACCCCTGTCGTAAACAATGCAATATTGTATGCCTCGCGGCGTGCAAGGGTGTTTGGAAGTACCCCGGATAATAACACGATGCCATCACTGACCTCAATGGAAATTTTGTTTTCGTGGAAGATCATGCTCCTGGCAAAGGCCTTTTCAATATCCTCCTTGATTTTTTTGTCGTCACGGGAATTTTCAATTTTTATTTCCAGCTGGTTATCCACATCAAGGGTTCCGTTGATATTATTACAAACTTCCCCAATAGACCTCTTTGCCCATAATGAATTAACACTTCCTTTTAGAAAAACGGTTCCTCGCTCTACCGATACCTTTACATGATCAGTATTAAAACGGCTGTCGGCATTAAGGACATTAACAATATGTTGACCGATATCTTCATCCAGCTCATTGGACAATTCAGGAGGAAGGGTAATAGTAAGAAAATTTTCAACATGATCAATTCCCTGTACCAGCATGGCGATTCGTTCAGCTGCCAGCTTAACGGCAAAATTCGGAACAGAACCCTGTAGTTTTGCTACATTTCCCTCAACATCCACACGTATATTCTCTGCACGGATGCTATCATCCCACATGAGATGCTCGATCAAAATCCTTTTCTTTTCAGTATCCCCCTGGTTAATCATACTCATTCAATTATTTATACCTGATTACTTCTACCGGACAACTTTCAGCGGCTTCCTTAATTTCCGCTGTGTAGTCATTAAAATTCACCCCCTCTTTAACGATTGCTTCGTCATCTACTTCAAAAACTTCAGGACATATTTCCTCACATAGGCCGCATGCAGTACATCCCTCAACAATCCAAACTTTTTCGATATTCATTTTCAGTTAAATTTTAAATAGATGTAAAAAAATTGTAATAACTATTGGAACAATTATGATTATCTTAATGTTTGAATATTTTGAAATTAATTTCCGATAAAACCGGAGCCCCGGGGTCTGGTCGTCGCTATCAGGAAGCGTCAAAAAAACCTTTATAAACCATTACCGCCGGCCCCTCAAGCCAGATATTTTCAAAGCCAATGTTGGGTCGTGAATTAAAACTTACATGCAGTCTACCGCCAGGGGCATCTATATTAAATGACGAATTGTCAGATTTCTTATAAATATAGGTTGCAATGGCAGAAGCCACCGAGCCGGTTCCACAGGCAAGTGTTTCCTCCTCCACACCTCTTTCATAGGTCCGGATTTTAAAAGAAGTCTCAGATTGAATTTCCACAAAATTGACGTTGGTCCCACCCTTCCCGAACCGGTTATCGCGGCGAAGTTCACTTCCTTTACTGAAGACGTCATAATTTTCCAGATCATTGACAAACACCACTAAATGCGGGCTTCCTGTATCGATAAAGTATCCTTCTTTATGAACTGTCCACTTGTCAACATTACGCATCTGGAGCTTAATATCCCTTTCGTTCAGTACTATAGCAACGTGTATCCCGTCAACCCCTTCAAAACGTACGTTATTACTGATCAGACCCAGGTCCCTCAGGAACATGCCGAAACATCTTCCGCCATTTCCGCACATGGATCCCTCCCTGCCATCCGAATTGAAATACTTCATACTAAAATCGGTCTCTCCTCCGCTCTGTAGAAGTATGAGGCCATCAGCCCCAATACCCAAATGACGGTTGCATAAATGGCTTATCCGTTCCTCATGGAAAAGATTTTCCTCCAGGTTTCTCCCATCGATCATAATAAAATCGTTTCCGGCACCATGATACTTATAAAATCCGATTTCCATGACAGGATAGTGTTAAGAAAGGTTAATTTAAAAAATGTTTACAACAACTTGATTTCTCAAACGTTTAAGCTTTTGCAATGATACTAAAATCATTTTTCCGGGCATAATATTTGAAAAGAAAAAACGACAAAATTTGAATATAAAAAGCTTTAAAATCCGTAAATTACAATTAATAATTTTAATCTTGAATCATGAAAAATAAAAAATTTTTTGGAACCATTCTGACGGCCCTACTCGCTTCAATCCTGGCCATAATAGCCTATGCCGCCGTATTTCAACCTCAGGAAAAACTCGTTCCTGTTGAAAGCCAGCAGAAGATGCTTTATGCGAACCTTCCACTGGATCCGGGAGCCGGAGCGGTGGATTTCACCTATGCTGCAGAAAAAGCGGTCCATGCGGTCGTGCATGTAAAAACGAAATCGACCTCTACGGACAATTACGCAGATAACCCTTTGTACGAATTCTTCTTCGGGGACAGGGGCAATATGCCCTCCCGTCCTGTTTTGGGATTTGGCTCTGGTGTAATAATATCAGAGGATGGATATATTGTCACAAACAATCATGTAATCGACAACATGGATGAGGTGGAAATCGTTTTGAACGACCGCCGGTCATTTAGTGGTGAGCTTATTGCAGCCGATCCTAACACCGACCTTGCCCTATTAAAAATTGACGCCAAAAACCTTCCTTATCTTACCTATGGAAACAGCGATGACCTTAAATTGGGTCAATGGATTCTCGCAGTAGGAAATCCCTACAACCTGACCTCTACTGTTACCGCTGGGATTGTTAGTGCCAAAGCCCGCGATATTGGGATAAACAGGGAAAGATCTCCCTTCCCCATCGAGTCATTTATTCAGACCGATGCTGCCGTTAACCCCGGCAACAGTGGTGGGGCATTAGTGAATGTAGCCGGTGAGCTCGTGGGGATCAACTCCGCGATCGCCTCTCAAACCGGAGCCTACTCAGGAAATTCCTTTGCCGTACCAGTAAGCATCGTGAAGAAGGTAGTGGCTGACCTCATGGAATTTGGTGTCGTACAAAGAGCCATACTCGGGGTTACCATTCAGGATGTGACGCAGGAACTTGCCGATGAGCACAATATTAAAAATATTAATGGCGTTTATATTAACGGTTTGCGGGAAGAAGGAGCAGCCGTGGAAGCCGGGATAAAAGAAGGGGATATCATCTTGTCTGTGAACAATGTACCTGTCAACAGTGTTTCTCAGTTGCAGGAACAGATAAGCCGCTACAGACCTAATGATAAAGTGGATTTGTTCATAAATAGGGATAATAAGGAGAAACAAATTTCAGTTACTTTACGTAACCTCGAAGGAAATACTGATGTGGTTAAAAAGGATGTCGCCGTTTCCATACTCGGGGCAAACTTTGCTCCCATTACCAGCAAAGAGAAAAAAGATCTGAATATCAACAATGGAGTGAAAATTATCAGTCTTTCCTCAGGAAAACTGATGAAAGCCGGCATTAGTGAAGGCTTTATCATCACCCGAATTAACAACAAATCTGTTTCCGATGTTGACGATATAAATAGTATTATAAGTGTCACCCGGGGAGGGGTTTATATTGAGGGGATTTACCCCAACGGCCAGAGTGCCTATTATGCATTTGGCCTTTAATTAGGCAGGAAGAATACTCATAAAAAAAAGAGACTTGCTGCGGCAAGTCTCTTTTTAATTTGTTTATATTAAAATAAACTTGAATCGTACATAATTATATTCTAAATTTGCAAAAATTTTTGGAGAGGAAAAATGAGACAGTTAAAAATTACAAAATCAATTACCAACCGGGAGAGCGCTTCACTCGATAAATACCTTCAGGAAATTGGTAAAGAGGAACTGATTACGGTGGAAGAGGAGGTCGATCTTGCCCAACGGATCAAGAAAGGTGACCGGAATGCATTAGAAAAACTCACCCGTGCCAATCTTCGTTTTGTTGTCTCGGTTGCGAAACAGTACCAGAATCAGGGTTTAAGCCTGCCTGATCTTATTAACGAGGGGAATCTCGGGCTTATCAAGGCGGCAGAAAAATTCGATGAAACACGAGGGTTCAAGTTTATTTCTTATGCAGTTTGGTGGATACGCCAAAGTATACTCCAGGCACTGGCCGAGCAATCCAGGATAGTCAGGTTGCCCCTGAACCAGGTTGGTTCACTTAATAAAATAAACAAGGCCTTTTCCAAGTTTGAGCAGGAGTTTGAGAGAACGCCCACACCCGAAGAACTTGCAGATGCTCTTGATCTTCCCAAAGAAAAGGTAACCGATACCCTGAAAGTCTCGGGTCGGCATGTATCTGTTGATGCACCTTTTGTAGAAGGAGAAGACAATAGCCTTCTGGATGTTTTGATCAATAACGATTCACCCAACGCAGACCGAGCCCTTATCAAGGAATCACTTTCCAAAGAAATCGATCGGGCTCTGGCTACATTGACCGAAAGGGAAAGGGATATCATCCGTTTTTTCTTTGGAATAGGTTGTCAGGAGATGACACTGGAAGAAATCGGTGAAAAATTCGGTCTCACACGTGAACGAGTGAGGCAGATAAAGGAAAAAGCGATCCGCAGACTTCGTCACACCTCCAGAAGCAAGCTTCTTAAAACCTATCTTGGATAATATTTTTAAAGTTGGATTTCTAAATTAAGGTTGTTTCCTTTTCAATGGTCCTGATTGATTTCAAACCTCAATACACTTAAGACCGGGGGTAAAAGCAAATGCAAAAATTCACCATCCCATCCCTTATATCCGATTCCCTTAGTGCTTTTGGGGATAAGTTAGCACTCACCTTTATTGATGAGTCCGGGATTACTTATTCTTCACTGGGAAGAGAAATTGAAAGACTATCGAAAAGATTACTTGGCCTGGGCATTTCTCCCGGTGATAAAGTGGCGATAATCGGGGAAAACAGCCCCAATTGGGGCGTCGCTTATCTCTCTGTAGTTAACATGAGCGCAGTTATTGTACCGGTTTTACATGATTTTTCTGCTGAGGAGGTTCTTTCAATCATAAAACACTCAGAAAGCAAACTCGTTTTTGTCTCCGAAAAACAACATCAAAGGCTTGGGAATACTCTTCCAGATTCAGGTCTGCCTGTTATCATCCTGGATAATCAAAAACTTATCGGAGTCCCTGAAGATAAACTCCCAGAACCAAAAAATACAGAGGACACTCCCTCCCTTGTAAATCCGGAAGAAGAGGATACCGCTGCAATTATCTATACCTCGGGAACCACTGGATCTTCGAAAGGGGTCATGCTGAGTCATAAAAATATTTCCTGGACTGTCGACAAGTGCCTGACCCTGCAGGATATACAATCCAGCGACAGGTTTCTATCGATATTGCCCTTGTCCCACACTTACGAGAACACCATTGGATTTTTACTTGCGCTATATAAAGGGGCTACTATTTATTATTTACGGAAACAACCTACTCCTTCCATTTTGCTCGAAGCACTGAAAAAAGTGAGACCGACACTCATTTTAACAGTGCCTTTGATTATTGAGAAAATCTACAGAAAGCAGGTTCTGCCTAAATTTAATAAATCGGTATTGACCAGGAATCTTTTTAAATTCCCTCCAACACGAGTTTTTCTGAACAGGTTAGCCGGCAGAAAGTTATTGAAAGTTTTTGGAGGCTCCTTAAGATTTTTTGGAATTGGAGGGGCAAAACTTGACCCCTTAATTGAGTCTTACCTGTTGGAAGCGCGCTTTCCCTATGCCATAGGGTATGGCCTCACCGAGACAAGTCCACTTCTTGCAGGATCCATGGCCGGAAAGACCAAATGGCAATCAACCGGCAAAGCCCTTGAGGGAGTTAGCCTGCGCATCTTCAATCCGGATTCTGTAACAGGTGAGGGTGAAATTCAGGCCAAAGGCCCGAATGTAATGAAGGGATACTTTAAAAATCCGGACGCCACCTCACTTGTCTTTACTGAAGATGGCTGGTTTAAGACCGGCGACTTAGGTTTCATTGATCAGAATGGGATACTCTCCATCCGCGGAAGAATTAAGAATGTTATCCTCGGCACTAATGGCGAAAACATCTATCCTGAGGAAATTGAATCCATACTTAACAGCATTGAAGTGGTGGAAGAATCTCTTGTTATTCAAAAACAAGGCAAACTGGTAGCGATGGTAAATATTAATATCAAAGAGCTGGAAGACAAGATCATAAAACTTAATGAACGTGTGGTGAAAGTCAAACAGGAAAGTATCGAAGAACTTTTACAGGAGATACAGGAATTCGTTAACATGAAAGTAAACCGTTTTTCCCGGCTTCAAATGGTCCTCATCCACAGTGATCCTTTTGAGAAAACACCTACCAACAAGATAAAGAGGTATTTATACTTATGATAAAGGCTTGGTTTAGCCGGAAATCTGAATATCCAGAATGCAAACCGGCTCTGGCACCCTTTGTTTCCAGCTATAAATCATTGAAGGAGCCCCGCCCTCCTTTTCTCCAGCCCAAACATTTCATCACGTAACCGTGCTGCTTCAATAAAATCTAGCTGCCTTGCGGCTTTTTCCATGGATTTTCGTGTCTTTTCTATTGCTTTGTCCAGGGCATGCTGGTCCATGTATTTCACGACGGGGTCTGCTGCTAAATTAACTCCTTCCGGTTCGATATAATAGGAAGGGGTTCCGGACTTTCTCATATCGCCCATAATTGAGCGCATAGCCTTGATGATCTGTGTCGGGGTTATATTATTGTCTTCATTGTATTTCAATTGCTTTATACGCCTCCTTTCGGTTTCATCAATGGTTCGTTTCATGGACCCGGTAATTTTGTCAGCATACATAATCACCCTGCCATTCAGGTTTCTTGCAGCCCTTCCCGCCGTTTGTGTCAGGGATCTTTCTGATCGTAAGAAGCCTTCTTTATCAGCATCCAGTATGGCAACCAGGGAAACTTCAGGAAGGTCCAGGCCCTCCCTCAGCAAATTCACTCCTACAAGGACATCAAAAGTGCCAAGTCGCAATCCATCCATAATTTCCACCCTTTCCAAAGTGTCAATATCCGAATGGATGTATCGGGTTTTGATGTTCATCCTGATCAGATAGGCACTTAATTCTTCAGCCATGCGTTTGGTCAGGGTGGTTACCAGCACTCTCTCTTTGATTCTTACCCGCGTTTGAATTTCATTGATCAGATGATCTATCTGGTTCAGGCTGGGGCAAACTTCTATTTGAGGATCAAGCAATCCGGTAGGACGAATTACCTGCTCCACAATCACTCCCCCACTGTTCATCAATTCATACTCGGCCGGTGTTGCCGAAACGTAAATTGTCTGTGGGGTGAGTTGCTCGAATTCTTCAAATTTGAGGGGACGGTTATCAATGGCTGCCGGCAAACGAAATCCATACTCCACAAGGTTCTGCTTCCTGGAGTGGTCTCCCCCGAACATTGCTCTTATCTGTGGAATCGTTGCATGACTTTCATCAATGATCATTAAAAAATCCTGAGGGAAATAATCAAGCAGGCAGAAGGGCCGGGTGCCGGGATTCCGCCCGTCAAAATACCTGGAATAATTTTCAATCCCAGGACAATAGCCTAATTCCCTGATCATTTCAAGGTCATAACTGACCCTTTCGAAAATTCTTTTGGCTTCCATCGGTTTACCAATCTCCCTGAAATAATCCGCCTGCTTCATCATATCATCCTGAATTTCCTCAATTGCCTGTTTCATCCTTCCTTTTGCCGTGATAAAAATATTAGCGGGGAAAATAGTCACCTCATCATTACGTTCGATAGTCCTGCCAGACACTGGCTCAATGGATATCAATTCTTCTATTTCATCCCCAAAAAAGACTACCCGGTAGGCAAAATCAGAGTAAGCCAGGAAAACATCAACGGAATCTCCCCGAACCCTGAAATTCCCGGCTTTAAATTCGATTTCATTGCGGGAATACATACTGTCGACCAGGGCTCTGAGAAAAACATTTCTACTAAGCATTTGACCCTTTTTCAGTTCAATGGTATTGCCATGAAAGTCCTCGGGATTCCCAATCCCATATAAACAAGAGACAGAAGAAACGACAATAATATCCTTTCGACCGGACAACAAGGATGAAGTGGCACTGAGCCTGAGTTTTTCGATTTCTTCATTAATGGATAAATCCTTTTCGATGTAGGTATCGGTTACGGGAAGATAGGCTTCAGGTTGGTAATAGTCATAGTATGACACAAAATACTCCACCCTGTTTTCAGGAAAAAACTGTTTGAATTCACCATATAATTGGGCAGCAAGGGTTTTGTTGTGACTCAAAACGAGGGCAGGCCGGTTCACCTCTGCCAGGACATTGGCAATAGTGAAAGTCTTTCCGGAACCGGTCACGCCCAGTAATGTCTGAAACTTATCCCCTGAATTAAGTCCCTCTGTCAATTGTAGGATAGCTTCAGGCTGGTCCCCGGTAGGTTTATATTCTGATGTCAGTTTGAAATTCATTCTTCCGGTATGGTTTTGCCCTTGTCAGATGTAAGAACAACATATACAGGAAAATGATCACTAATTCCTCCAAAGTACTCAGAGCCTCCATATGTTCTGTCCGGAACAGCTATCCCCTCCTTATTTCTGAAAGTCATGAAATCAGCTACTAAAATTTGCCCTCCATCAAAGGAGGTACTATAGTTATTTTTTTGGTCAATGAGATTATAGGAAATAATGATCTGATCCAGCATGTTCCATGTTCCCCGATAATTATAGGATCCTGCGTCATAAAGGTTATGCTTGTCATAAAAAAGATTATATAAGTCGCCAACTTCCAGGTTTTTCCGTTTATCTGAAGCCTGTAATATTCCACTAATGCTCCGGTTGGTGGGCTCATCATTGAAATCGCCCATGATGATAAATCTGGGATCCGATTTTCGGGCAAGGATCAGGTCAATCTTCCTCCGCAGGGTTACTGCTGCCATTAGCCGCTTAGGCTCAGACTCCTTCATCCCGCCGTATCGGGAACTCCAATGGTTTACAAAAATATTCAACTCCTTCCCATCCGGAGCTTCTCCAACCACCCATAGGATATCACGGGTTTTATCAAGGGAATCAAAAGGAAGAACTATATGAACCATTTCATGGTCAATAAACCTAAAACGATCTTTGCGGTATAGGAGTGCCACATCAATCCCTCTTTCATCAGGGCTGTCCTGATGCACGATACCATAGTTTGCTGCCAGGAGGGCCGGGGAATTGATAAGATCAACAAGTACGCCCCGATTCTCAATCTCGGAGAGTCCGATAATTTCAGGATAAGTATCGCCGACCGAACTGATGACTCTTGCGATATCTTCAATTTTTTTGTAGTAACGATCTGAATCCCAATGCTTTTCCGACATAGGAAGAAATTCCTGATCATCCACATCGGCCTGATCTATCGTATCAAATAAATTTTCGACATTATAGAACATGATCGTAAAGTTCTTTTCAGGACCACTGGCAAAGAGTCCAAGGCTCAAAACCAGCAATGCAAACAACAGGGGACTTTTCTTCATGGCACTTTATTTAAATTTTGTACAAAATTAAACCATAAGAATAAGCAAACAAAACCAAATCTTCGGGAACTTTGAAACCCCCCAGGAAAAAAAACGTTAAATTACCTTTACTCCTTACCTATATGGTCAGTATCGATAATCAACTTTTAAAACATATTTCCGGACTGCTAAGGCAAATAAAGGAGCTCAGGGAAGAGAATGAAAAACTTTCCCGCGAGATTATGCTACTCAAGGAAAGCCCTCACATGGGGAAACCAATCCTTCCTGAGAAAAAGTTTAAAAACCATCAATTCTCAGGGAATCTCAAATCACAGACCAGCCGTTTCAATATGGCTACCCTGATGTACGCCAATATACATGGGTTTGAAAAGCTGAACGGAAGCAAAGAATCATCAAAAGTTTTGGATGCCATCGACAGCACCCGCTTCCACTTTGACGGCCTGCTGAAAAAGTACAATATAAATAAAATTAAAACGATTGGCGATTCCTTTATGGCGGCAGGTGGCATTCCGGTCAAGAACAGCACAAACCCCATTCAGGTGGTTATGTCGGCTTTGCAAATTCATACCTACGCAAAGAAAAGACAGTTTCAGGCCCATGGCAGGAATAATTTTCTAAGACTGGGTTTCGGGATTCATACCGGATCAGTGACTGCGGAAATTATCGGAAGAAGAAAAATAAGTTATGATATTAAGGGAGATACCGTGAACATTGTTTCGAGAATGGAGTCCATGGCCGAAGGGAATATTCTGGTTTCAGCAATGACTTATGAACTCATAAAAGAGTTTTTTGAATGTGAATATTTCGGAAAGATGCCTGTAAAGTACCAGGGGGATCTCGAGATTTTCCAAGTTAAAGGGCTTAAACCTGAATTTAGGTTGAATGAGATGTCCGATCAGCCCAACGAGGAATTTAATATAAAGCTGAAGTTAATACAACTTAATGATTTAGAAGAGGTTATTTTAGATAGAATGGAAAAGGAACTACCCAAGAAACTCTACTATCATAATGTCAAGCATACAGTCGATGTAGTTACCGGGGTTGAATTAATCGGTTGGGCCGAAGGCCTTGGGAACCGGGAAATCCTGTTGCTTAAAACGGCGGCACTGTTTCATGACTTCGGACATGTACTTTCCTACACGGAACACGAATATCAGAGTACTGTGCTTGCGAGACAGATGCTTCCCGGTTATTCCTATTCAGATCATGAGATCGAAAGTATATGCGCTATTATTATGGCAACAAAGCTCCCACCACAGCCTAAAAACCTTCTGGAGAAAATCATTTGCGATGCAGACCTCGATTATTTGGGAAGGAGTGATATGATCCCGGTTTCAAATACTCTTTATAATGAACTATGTGAACAGAACGAGATAGGAAGTCTCAATGAGTGGAATAAGTTACAATTAAAATTCATATCCGGCCACCAGTATTTCACCAAAACTGCCCGCAGATTACGCGAGGTAAATAAACAATTACAAATTGAACGGATTAAATCAGTTGTTTCGTAGAGGTAAGCTAATAAGTTCATGGAATTTTGAAGTTACAAAATAATGAAAATCAAACATTTGCAATGGAACTCTCGCTTTCGAAACTGAATTATCCTTAAGAATTTCCGTTTCCAAAATATTCATAGGCCCGAATAATATTTTCAGGGTTCCCAAGTATATACAGTACATCCTCCGCTTTAAAAACCATAGTGGGTGCCGGGTGCTCGATTACTTTCTCATCTCTCTTCAATGCAAGTAAGGTCACCCCAAACCTGTTTCGCAACCTTATATCGGCCAGTGTTTTGTTCACAGCGGCAGAATCTCCGCCGATTGTCAGTGCTTCGATCTCCAGACTTGGGAGTTCATCCAGCACTTTTTGTTTTTCTTCTTCCCTGAAAATACCATAATACTCATCCCGTATTCGGGCAAGAAGCCGGTTTATTTCTCCTCTTGGCATTAAACGTTTGGAAAGAATACGATCGAAGAGGCTGATGGACATTTCGAATTTTTCCGGAAAAACCTGGTCGGCCCCTGCTTTATATATCTGGTCCAGATGCTCTATGGAAGATGCCCGGACCAAAATAAAGACATGTTTATTGATACGGCGTACATGGTCAATAATTTCCATAGAAATGATAATATTCCCGATCGAAATTAAAACAATATCTGCCGTATCGACGTGGGCTTTTCTTAAGATGGATTCATGGACAGCATCCCCGTATATAACGGTTTGGCCCCTTTCCTGCATTTCCTTAACATTTGCCGGATCGAAAACCACTGAAATGTAGGGCAGGTTGACATATTGGGCCAAAACAGGCATCTTTAATGCACTCTTGTCCTTTCCAATAATCACCAAATGATTCGATAGGGCAGGAATTTCCATCTCGCGCAAGGGAAATAACCCATTCCTGAGAATTTCAGGTATCGGAAATTTAAGAAAGAATTCTGAAATTTTGCCGGCCGATTTTATAAGAAACGGGGAAGTTGACATTGTGATTATCGCAACGGCCAGGAAAAGCTGATAAAAATATCCTGAAATGATATTGGTATTCACCCCTATTTTTGCCAGAATGAAAGAAAATTCACCAACCTGGCTCAGTGCGAGTCCCACCATAACAGTTCCTTTAAAGGTATGACCGAGGATAAAACCCGTCCCACCGGCAATAAAAGTTTTAAGGGTCAGTACCAAAAGAACCGTAACGATCACAAGCAGGTAATTCTCCTGAACGAAATGCAGATCAAGCAACATCCCTATAGAAACAAAAAAGAAGCTGGTGAAGGTATCTTTAAATGGTATCAGGGTCCCGAAAGCATTGTGACTATATTCAGAATCAGAAACCATTAGTCCGGCAAAGAATGCTCCAAAAGCGAGTGACATTCCTAACTGGGAGGTTAACAGGGCAATCGCCAGACAGATGAGAAAAATACTCATCATAAATAATTCCTGATTTTTGGTCTGGGCAATAATATGAAGAAGCCTGGGAAAGAGCCATTTGTTTCCAACATAAGCGAACCCCACAATAAAAAGGGTTTTCAGGAACAGGCTGATCATCTCCCGGCCTATATCCATCTCCCCATCCCCCCCAATAATGTTGGTGAAAAGAATAAGTGGCACAAAAATAAGATCCTGAAATATCAATATTCCTAGTACCGTTCTACCATAATTGGAGCTCAGTTCGGAACGGTCCTGAAGCAATTTCAACACCAGTGCGGAACTACTGAGGGCAACGAGGAAAGCCATAAAAATTCCAGCCTTCCATTCCATCCCATAAAAAGAGGTCAATCCGAAGAATACGGCTGCAGTAAAACTTACCTGAATAAGACCGCCAAAAAATACAATCCTTCTAATCTTAAATAGATGTTTCATGGAAAACTCAAGACCAATGGAGAACATGAGTAGTACCACTCCTATTTCTGCCATAAGTTCAAGCTCATGGCCTGATCCGATTAATCCAAGTAAATAGGGACCTGCTATAACCCCGGTGAGCAGATAACCCACTACTGTGGGGACTTTCAATCGGGTAAATATAAGATTTACAACGGTTGAAAGAGCCAGAATAATGACAATGTATTTCAGGATCGTGAATTCCATTGATCGCAGGGGTTTATTTGGGTAAATTTAGGTAAAATAACTTTCACATAAAGAGGGAGCCCCATGTTCTGGCACAAATAATGACTTAAAATTAATCTGACTTATTCTTTTTCAGGAAATGGTAACTCAAAAAATGGATTATTCAGAATTATTGGCAGATTCGGGATTAAAATATTCAAATGATGAGACTCCGGGTTATCGTCGCAAAAAATACGGAAAGGGATTCATATATATTGATGAACTGGATCAAAAAATCACTGATAAAAAGATCCTTAAACGAATTAAAAGCATCGGGATTCCCCCAATGTGGAGAGATGTTTGGATATGTAAATCGAGGAGGGGCCATATTCAGGCAACAGGCAGGGATAGCCTGAACAGGAAACAATATCTTTACCACGAAACCTGGACAACAATCCAACAGGAAAATAAATTCCATAAGCTGATTGAATTCGGCCAGGCATTACCAGCCATCAGGAAGGCTGTAAGAAAAGATCTCGAAAAAAAATCCTGGCCAAAAAAAAAGGTGCTTGCTCTGGTAATTGCCATTCTCGATGAAACTTATATCCGGATCGGAAACCGTTATTATTATGAGACAAATGGCACGCTTGGCTTAACAACCCTTCGACGTAAAAATCTTGAAGTAAACGGGCAAAGCATCACTTTTAAATATAAAGCAAAAAGCAATAAATTCAGGGAATTGAAGATCAGCAACAAGCGGCTCATCCGGTTGATAAGGCAATGCAGTGAACTCAGGGGTTACGAGGTATTCAGATATCTGGAGAACAGCGGTCAGACGGTTCCGATAGATTCCTCCGATGTTAATGACTATTTACGTGATATAAGCGGGGAAAACTTTACCACTAAAAATTTTAGGACCTGGGGTGGTACAGTTTTGGCCATAAGGAAATTTAAGACGGCCAAAGAAAAGGTAGAAGGTAATAGAAAGTTAAAGCTAAGGCGAGCAATAGTAAAAGAAGTCGCAAAGGAACTGAACAATACCATCGCTGTATGCGAGAAATATTATATTCATCCTGCAGTACTATCAGCGCTTGATGAAACATTCAATCCTGAAACCTGTAATATGGAGAATATAGAACTGGATTTGACAGAAGAAGAAAAAACCGTTCTTGCCATTATTAGATCGGGACAATAGGATAAAGTGGGTGTAAAATTGGTTCGGCCTTGTTGCATTTATTCGCAAATAGCGGAAATTTTTCCACATTTTGAACCACAGAAGGAGGTGTTAAATCCTTCCATAAGGATTATCTGACAAATGGTATACATTATGTCCCACTGAAATTCCCAATTTGTGAATAAAACAGAAAATATATTTTAAAATCATATACCATGAGCAGCTATAAGGAAACTTCAGAAAATATCAAAGGTCAAACTCAGGAAACCCCTGGAAGCGAAGCTAAAATGGATCCTAAACCGGTATTTATCCGGGATGATTATAAAGGTTCAGAAAAATTGAAAGGCAAAACCGCGTTGATCACCGGAGGCGACTCCGGCATTGGTCGCGCAGTAGGCGTGCACTTCGCACGGGAGGGCGCTAATGTTGCGTTCATTTATCTGAGCGAAGATGAGGATGCAATGCAAACAAAAAAACTTATTGAGAAAGAAGGAGCTAAATGTCAGACATTCAAGGGAGATATAAGAGAAATCTCCTTTTGTAAGGAATGTGTGGAAAAAACTGTAAATGAATTTGGCGGGCTGAATATATTGGTAAATCACGCCGGGGAACAGCATCCTACGGAGGATCCTCAGAAACTCGACTTCAAACTTATGGAAAAAACATTCCAAACCAACATTTTTGCCATGTACTATATTACCATTCCTGCACTTGAGCATATGCAAGCCGGGGACTGCATTATAAACACGACAAGTGTAACCGCCTATGAGGGCAACCCGAAATTCCTGGACTATTCTGCTACAAATGGTGCTGTGGCTTCCTTTACCCGGTCTCTCGCTTTGAATCTCGTTTCAAAAGAAATCCGGGTCAATGGGATAGCCCCTGGACCAATATGGACTCCCCTGATTGTCGCCACTTTTTCAAAAGACCATGTTGCGGAGTTTGGGAAAAATACGCCTATGGGCCGAGCAGGACAGCCTTGTGAGGTAGCCCCTGCCTTTGTTTTTCTTGCATCGGAAGACGCATCCTATTTTACCGGACAAATCCTTCACCCCAATGGAGGAAAATCGGTTCAAACCTAAAAATAAACACAGATGCCAAGAGCTCTCTGGAAGGGTGGGATCAGCTTTGGACTGGTCTATATTCCCGTTAAATTATATTCAGGATCTGAAAGTCACGACATAGACTTTAACATGTTACGTCAGGGCGATCAATGCCCGATAAAATACATCCGGGTATGCGAAAAAGACGGAAAAGAGGTACCATGGAAAGAGATCGTGAAGGGACATAAAATGGATGATTTTTTCGTGACCCTTACAGACAAGGATTTTGAAAGTGCCAGATCGGGGAAAAGCGAAAGTATCGATATAGAGGATTTTGTCAAGGTTGAAGAGATCAATCCCCGGTATTTTGAGAAACCCTATCTTCTGGAGCCTGAAAAAGGAGCCGGTAAAACTTACAATTTATTGCGTAAGGCGATCGTCGAATCAAAAATGGCGGGTATTTCTCGTTTTGTTATGCGAAACAGGGAACATCTCGCTTTGTTAATGGCCGACGAGAAAGTTCTTTATCTCGCTCAGATGAGATTTCATGATGAACTGAGAAAAACGGATGTCCTGAAAATCCCAAATTCAACGCCTTCAAAAGAGGAACTTAATATGGCCAGACAGCTCATCAGCCAAATGAGTACGAGCTTTAATCCAGCCAAATACAAGGATACCTATCAAAAAAAACTGGCCAAAATCATCAAAGCGAAAAGCGAAAACAAGGAAATTAAGATACCAGATAAGAAACCTCAGGACACGGCCGTCAAGGATCTTTTATCCCAATTGAAGAAAAGCCTGGATATGGCAAATCAGTAACCTTAGGCGTCCGTAAACAGATGGTCACATAAAAACATGCCAGAGCTTACAACATACAAATCCAAAAGAGATTTCTCTCAAACCCCAGAACCTTCTGGGATAAAATCCATTTATACTGAATCAAACCGATTTGTAATACAGCTGCATCGTGCCCGAAGACTTCATTACGACTTCAGACTGCAATCAGGGGATGTCCTCATAAGCTGGGCTATCCCCAAAGAACCGGTACACGACCCAAAAGTCAAGAGACTTGCCGTTAAGGTGGAGGACCATCCATTGGATTATATTCATTTTGAGGGCAATATACCTGATGGAAACTATGGGGCGGGTACGGTCATGGTCTGGGATATAGGATATTACTATATACATGAAAACCGCTCGGTTCCCAATAGTAACGAACTGGAAGAACTGATCAATAAGGGAAGCCTTAGCCTGTATCTCGTTGGGGCAAGAATGAAGGGAAAATTCAATCTGGTAAAAATAAAGAAAAGCGACAAGGACGAATGGTTATTCATAAAAGCAGAAGAAGAAACAAAAGAAGATGATGAAGAAAGAGCCCGCAGTGTGATTACCGGACGCACTATGGAGGAAATAAAAGCTGCCGGCAAGCTATGGGATCCGAAAAAAAATGAGGAAAAAAAACCGGGATCCCCTCTAAAAACTTTTGCGGGTAAGCTTGACTTTCCGGGTTTTATTGAGCCCATGCTCGCGACCCCTTTGGCTGATGCCTTCTCCAGGGATGGTTGGATATTCGAACTTAAGCTGGACGGATTCCGGATTATCTCCGGGAAATTTCAAAAAAAAATCAGCCTATACTCTCGCAATGGAAATCTCTTCAATGAAAAGTATCCCTTGATTGCGGACGAATTGAACCGTATAAAGGCAGATTTTGTCCTCGATGGGGAAGTTTGTTTTCTCGATCCTGCCGGTAAAACGGATTTCCAGGAATTGCAAAACGATGCCCACGACCCCAACAGAATTCACTATTATCTATTCGATATACTCTGGTTAAACGGTCATGATTTGAAATCGATTCCCCTTATACAACGTAAAGAGCTACTTCAGGAATTGCTAAGGGGCCAATCCCCTCATCTTCATTTTCTGGAGTACATCGCGAAAGATGGATGTTCCCTTTTCGAAAAGATTAAAACTTCAAAACAGGAGGGAATAATCGCAAAAAAATCCGATAGTTTATATTATCCCTCCTTTCGTTCAAAAGAGTGGCTTAAGATTAAATCTGTACTGAGACAGGAAATGATTATTTGTGGCCTGCTTGATTCAGACAAGCCTGGCTATAAGTTCAAATCACTGATTTGTGGCCTGTACGATTCCGGGGAACTTATTTATTCCGGAAGGGTGGGTACGGGATTTACGCAAAAAATGCAGGATTCCATTTATAACCTGTTGAAGCCCTTATTTATAGCAAAAACCCCGCTTAGTAATCCACCCTCCGATAAAAACATCCGGTGGGTTAAACCTGAAGTAGTCTGTGAAGTAAGGTTCACGGAATGGACAAAGGAGAGGGTTATGCGTCATCCTTCCTTCATTGGCTTAAGGGAGGATAAAAAACCTGATGAAGTTCATCCGGAAAATCCCTTGCCGGTGAACAAAATTGAAACCAGAGTCAGCCTTTCAAATCCTGAAAAATTACTTTGGCCGGAAGAAAAAATCAGCAAGAGCGATTTGTTTGAGTACTATAAAGCAATTGCTCCATTTATATTACCCTATCTGAAGGATCGGCCTCAGTCCCTCTACCGGACACCGGATGGAATCGCCAAAAAGGGATTTTTTCAGAAAAACGTTAGCAATATTGCCCCGGATTGGGCTCAGACAGTCAACATAAAGAGCTCAGAAGGGAAATTTACAGAATATCTCTTGTGCAACGATATGGATTCCCTCCTGTTTATGGTTAATCTGGGGTGCATAGAGATCAATCCCTGGAGTTCCTCGCTTCCCAACCTGGACAATCCGGATTATATGGTTTTTGACCTGGATCCGGTCGATGTAGGTTTTAAGGCCGTCGCAGAGGTGGCGCATCATGTTCATGATGTTCTGAACAACTTAGGTTTTCCCTCCTATCTAAAAACATCAGGTTCCAGGGGGCTGCATATTTATGTCCCCACGGAGCCCAATTATTCCTATCCACAGGTACAGGATTTCGTAAAGATTATTGAATCGCACGTGCACCAGCAAACAAAATCCCTCACCAGTTTTGAACGTTCCCCTTCAAAAAGAAAAGGAAAAATCTATCTGGACTACTTACAGAACGGAAAAGGAAAAACTATGGCTTCCGTATATAGTGTCAGACCCAAGTCCGGTGCTACGGTGTCGACCCCGCTAACCTGGGAGGAACTCACTCCGGAAAGTGACCCCGGTGATTTCACGATCCATACCCTACCCCGGCGTATTAAAGAAAAAGGAGATTTATGGAAGAATTTTTTTGAAGAGAGGGTGGATTTGGGAAAGCTGTAAATCCCTCCTTATAAACCTGTACTGGTAAAATCCAGTGAATCCATTAAAACATAAGGGTATTTTTTGAACTTTCTCATCTTATTGAAGTTATACCTAAGAATATTTTTAATTCCTGCTGTTTTTCTTAATAAGATATATTATTACGAATGAAATACAAAAACTTAGGCAACACCGGCGTACTTGTTTCTGAAATCTGCTTTGGCACCATGACCTTTGGCGGAAAGGGTTTTTGGGGCTCAATAGGAAAACTTGACCAGGAGCCCGTGAACGATTTGATTAAATATTCCTTTGACCATGGTATCAACTTTATCGATACTGCAAATATATATTCAGAAGGGCTTTCCGAAGAACTTACGGGGAAAAGTTTCAGGCAACTCGGTTTGAACAGGCAGGAAATCGTTCTGGCAACAAAACTGAGAGGACGGGTAGGCCCGGGAGCGAACAGTGTCGGCCTTTCGAGGCTCCATATTATGGATTCGGTCAATGACAGCCTTCGAAGGCTCGACATGGATCATATCGATTTACTTTATATTCATGGTGTGGACACGATAACCCCCCTTGAAGAAACCATGCGTGGCCTTGAAGATGTGGTAAGATCAGGAAAAGTGAGATACCTTGGAGTGAGCAACCATCCCGCATGGATGGTCGCAAAAGCCAATGGAATAGCAGAAAAAATGGGATGGTCAAAATTCGTGGCATCCCAAAATTACTATAGTATTGCCGGAAGGGACATTGAAAGGGAGATTATTCCCATGGCTCTGCACGAAAAAATTGCCATTATGCCCTGGAGTCCTCTGGCCGGCGGACTATTATCCGGTAAATTCACCCGTGATAATCAAAAAGCCGGGGATAGCCGAAGAGATGAGTTCGATTTCCCACCGGTCAATAAAGATCGGGCATACAATATTATCGACTTTATGATAAAAATAGCCAGGAGCCATGAAGTGTCTCCTGCCCGGGTGGCCCTCTCGTGGATGCTTAAAAAAGATGGGATAACCAGCATCATTATCGGGGCAAAACGCACAGAGCAGCTGGCCGACAATATTGCGGCTACTGAATTAGAGCTTTCAGAGAAAGAGATGAATGAACTTAATAAACTCAGTGAACTTCCTTCAGAATACCCTGGATGGATGGTGGAGAGACAAACTTCAGGACGATGGCCAGACACCAGTGAAGCGTCAAATTAAATCACTTAATTCATTATCTATAGAACATTAATCAATCCAGGTTGTTTAAAATAAACACTGCTTTTAAGGTAAAAAAACTTCCTTAAAATAATAAAAATCAAATAAATCCGGATTTTTATACAGTTAAACAAAAAAAGTTCTATTTTTGCACAAATTAATTATTAAATTATCATGAATCACGGAAAAGTAAAATTCTTTAATGAGTCCAAAGGTTTTGGCTTTATTAAAGACACAGAATCAGAAAAAGAGTATTTTGTACATGCATCAGGCCTTGTTGATGAAGTCAGGGAAGATGATGAAGTAACCTTTGACCTGCAGGAAGGCAGAAAAGGATTGAATGCAGTAAATGTTAAACTGGTATAAAATTTACAAGTAAGAACATACATGCTCTCAAAGCCCTCCACAATGTGTAGGGCTTTTTTTTGGCATATTATCCCCATCAGAGGAAAACTCCAAACCACCATCTGAGATCGGAGAGTGCGGAACCGTCCAAAGAAATATTGCTCTTTCCGGGTGACCCTTTCGAACAATTCACAGGGAATCTACAAATAATATCCACCACATATACAAATATCAGTTATGGACTTAAGAATTAAAAACCAAAATTTTCTTGTTGGGGGAGCGAGTAGTGGTTTTGGACTCGCTATTTCTAAAGCTCTTATCGCGGAAGGTGCGCATGTTATAGCTATTGCACGGGGAATGGAAAAGTTGCAGGAATTAAAGAAACTTTCACCCTCCACTGTTCAGATACTGCAGGCAGATCTGACAGATCCGGAAACCGTGGACAAGATAGATGAAATCCGTAGAATATTTCCTTTGAGCGGAGCGGTTATTAATGCCGGGGGTCCCCCCGCCATGTCTTTTCTTGAAAGTCGCCTGGAAGACTGGGACAGTGCATATCAAAAACTCCTGCGCTGGAAGATCGATCTTAGTTTACGTTTGAGTAAGAGCATGACAGACCAAAAATATGGAAGAATAGTATACATTGAAAGCTCTGCTATAAAACAACCCCTTGAAAATCTTGTATTAAGCACCTCCATGAGGTTGGCGGTTGCCGGCTTCGTAAAAACATTATCCAGGGAAATTGCGCGATTCGGAGTAAACGTCAATATCCTGGCCCCCGGCTACCATGATACAGCTGCGGTTAATCGCATTTTCAATAAAAAAAGTCAGCTAACGGGTAAAACGGTCGAAGAAGTAAAGGCGGAAATAACCGCCCGGATTCCGGTTGGGTTTATGGGCCGGCCAGAAGAATTTGCTTCGCTGGCCACATGGCTGCTATCGCCACTGTCTGCTTATATCACCGGACAAACTATTTCGGTAGAGGGTGGGGAAATTTCAGGAATATTCGGATAAGAATAACCCCCGGGACGAAAAGGGAAAGGAGTAGAAATGGGAAAGATTTAAAAAACCCACGACCAAACTTTCGGGATTTTAATAATCTTGCGAAAATTGGTCATGGGCCGCACCTGAAAACAACCAAAAAAGTATTTAAAGGGGGAACAATCCTTCCTCAAAAAAAGTTCTTTTTGAAGAGGGATTTTATGTTTTCACCGGCAAAACCTCCAAACCATATTCTTTAATACTCTTCTGAGCCCGCAAATAATCCCTGGTAAACCCGAGAACAAAGCCTCCACCCCCTGATCCACAGAGTTTAAGTGTGAAATCCCGGGAATCAATGCCCTTTTTCCATAAATTTACGGTTTGGGAGGGAATCATGGTCTCAAAATAATCCAGTTGAAAAACAGATAAATCCTGTATGTTTTTAAAAAAAATCTCCTTCTTTTCTTCTATCCAGTTGGTTATACACTGAGTATTTAACGGGAGTAAATAATCCCGGATCGTATCCAAATACTTTTTATTCGAGGTTTTATCAAGAAAATAGCTTACCAGTGGCCCAGTGACAGCAGGCTCTCCTGTATTTACCAGAAAGATGGAAATATCGGATTCCCCGGGAAGATTTACCTTTAGGATATCTCCGTTCCCTTTGAATAACAGAGGCTTCCCAACCAGACAATTTAAGGGATCCATTCCGGAACTCGTTCCATGAAAAAAGGATTCCATTAGAGCGAGCTTTGACTTTAGTTCTTTTAATGAACTTTGATTTACCGGTTTGACTGGTTCCAATGCATATTCCTGATAAAGAGCAGCAATAAGGGCTCCTGAAGAACCCACTCCATAACCCTGGGGTATGCTTGACTCAAAATACAATCCCCTGTTTAAGTCGGCACTCAAACGATCAAGGTCAAGTGCTACATTTCTTTTCAATTCACTATTTTCCTGATAATAATTACGGTATTGCAGAATATCCTGTGCCGACTTGAGAGCTATATCGTGCGTGGATTTGTTTTCTCCAATAAAACTTAAATAGCCTGAATAATAAGTATAGGGAATGGTAATGGCCATACCTCCATATATCACTGCATACTCCCCAAAAAGAAGAATTTTCGCATTATATAACGCTTTGGAATGTTTGATCATTATATATTATATGTTTTACGTCAACCCCAGGTTTTTGGGACCTTTACCCATTCGGTCCATAATTACTGAACCCTCGGAAATTCCCTCCCGGAATTCTGTTTTCAGAAATTTTGAAACTGCTTCCCGGTCATCTCCATGATACAGCAGATGGATATTGGGTCCGGCATCGAGTGTGAAAGCCATGAATAAACCCGACTCATCCCGAAATTTTCTAATCTTCCCCAGGAGGTTAATCGTCTGAGGTTCCATCAGAAAGTAAGATGGATCAGAACTCATCATTAAAGAATGTAAGCTAAGTGCTTCATTCTCCACTACTTTAACAAACTCACCTTGATCGCCCGATTTTAAAGCCTCTAAAAGTTTTTTCAGATTATGATTTGCCTGGGCATACCGCGCTTTGGAATAAGGGTGATGGTTCATCATCTCATGACCTGAGCTACTACTAATTTTTTTCTTTTCTGCGTTTACAATCAGGATGGCATCCTCGATTTTCAGGAAAAAAGGATGCACAATATTTTCGAGTTCCCTTGCTTCGTAATCGGAAGATCCCTCCACATATTGGGTTTTCCCCCATAGGACATAGTTGCCAAAAACAGAGCGTGAAGCACTCCCACTGCCCATTCTGGCCAGGAAAGAGGAACGCCTGAAAAAATCATATTGTCCGGGAGGATGCTCTAAAACTATTTTTTCCAGAGAGGCAAGGCAAAGGGCCAGTGCGCCCATTGCGCTTGCTGAACTTGCAATTCCAGCAGAATGGGGAAATGTATTTGAACTGTCGATATCAATCCTTAACTTGCCTAAAAATGGCAACTCGGAGGTCAACAACCTGAAAAAATTCTCCATTTTGGGTTCAAAGGAGGGCATTCTTTTGCCTTCAAACCGGAATTCCCATTGAAAGGAACCTGAATCTGAAGAGGAATAGACCAGTCTGGTTTCTGTCAGTGATTTATCCAGGGTAAGACTCAAACTGGGATTCATGGGAAGCTGGCCTTCCCGCTTACCCCAGTATTTGATCAGGGCAATGTTGGAGGGGCAGGTCCAATGAACCATTCCCTGACCCAAAACAGCGGGATCCTTATATCGGATACTCGTTTTTCCACTCATGAATCTAAGAATTTTTAGAAAGGATTAAGTCGGAATACCGGAACCAGGTTTTATACCCTTTATCATAAAGAACTTTCTCCAGCTCTGAAACAGGCAACTCAGTAGCAAACATAATGAAATCCCCTCCCCAGGCACCAAGGGATTTTGCTACTCCATCCATATCTGAAAACTTAGCCTGACCTATGGGGGGAATCCCGAGCACACCGCTGATAATCTCTTCATGTCTTTTTATCAAAGTCATGAAATCTTTGAAATTACCTATCTCCGGGAGGGCATGGCTTATGGAGCTTACCTCTGCAATTTCTTGGGAATAGTCTTTCGTCCAGGTGCTAAATCTTTTTACCTCCTGAGCGGATGATTTCTTATCTCCAAGATAAATGAAAAATAGTTTCTCATGAAAAGCCGGCAAAAAGTCTGTTTTTTTTACCCGGGGTTTCCCATGATCAAGCCGGTAGATTACCGGATCTTGAGAAGAACTTGCCGCAATATCATATCCTGATCCCTGTGAAACCATAAAATGCAACTGAAAAGGGTCTACACCAGCCCAGGTGGCAATGTTAACCAATAAAGAAGAGGAGCTTCCCCATCCCCAGCCGGGTTCAAATTCAATATTGGAGAGAACGCTGACAGACCCTGAGGAATTTAAAAATTGGGGATTAAGCTTTTGGGCTGCCTTGAGAATTCCTTGAAGATATTCCGCTACAAGGATATTTTCTGAAGAATTTATTTCCAAATGAGGAAGTCCAAAAACACCCTTAAACCAGGGATTCCCCATTACCGTCGTGGTCCATTCCAGGGCATCCTGACCTTCAGAAACAGAGATATTCAGGGTCTGTCCTCTTTGGGTGGGAATACTTAAAGAGGCCGCTCCTCTCAAAACCAGATACTCTCCGGTGATCATAAGCTTTCCATTCGACCTGAAAAATTGCTGTTCCAATATCTTTTTGCTTAAATTCCTGACCTTATTTTGTTTAAATAATCTTCTACACTGCTATATGAGACAGTTTTATCCTGAAAAAACTCTCTTATTTTAGAGGATTCCCTTTGGTTTGCTTTCAGTTCGATCAGGATATTTGACAGATGCATTCTCATATGCCCGTGCTGAATTCCTGTGCTTATTAAAGCACGTATAGCGGAAAAATTGCTCGCCAGCCCTGCTGCAGCTACCATTTGCATTAACAGTCCTGCGTCGGGATTATCAAGAATTCGGAGGCTCTGACGGCAGAGGGGGTGACTATTTGTAATGCCACCCACCGTTCCCACAGGCATTGGCATTCTGAGACCAAAGGTGAAAATCCCATCGTGAAGCGTTACATAGGATAAACTTCTGTATTTCCCATCTCTTGAAGCATAGGCGTGAGCAGAGGCTTCTGCGGCCCGGAAATCATTGCCGGTAGCCAAAAGAAGGGCTACTGAACCATTTAAGATCCCCTTGTTATGAGTAACCGCCCTGAAGGGATCCAGAGCGGCAATGTCAACCGCTGTCTTAAATCTTTCCGCGAATTTTTTGCCATCCATGCCAAAACCTCCCAATTGTTCCCAATTACAATTCACTTCGGCAGATACCAGGCATTCCGGGGTATAGTTGGAAAGTATGGACATAATTATTTCTATAGCCTCCTTCTCCACAAGGTCATTATTATCAAAATGCCTTGTAAAAATAATCGCCATTTCCTCCAGGCAGGAATTGATAAAATTAGCTCCCATAGCATCGGCGGTTTCGAAAAACACCCGCAATTGAAAGAGGGAGTCCATTTCAGAAGTGAAATCAAGCAATTCCATCCCGGTAATTCCCCCTCCCCTTTCATGCATTTTTTTTGTCAAATGCTGAATCCCCAGTAAAAGCTCCTTTTCAATTTTTTCCATTTCCCCGAAGAGGATTTTTTTGTCTGCTTTCCAGAGAAAATGGATCTGTCCACTCTTAATGGTATTGAGTACTTTGGTGTGAAAACCTCCATGCATTGACCAAAAACCTGCAGCGGAAGCCGCTGCAGCGACAACTGAACTCTCCTCTGTTACCATGGGAAAATGGTATACCCTCCCATTAATGGAAAAATTAGGGGCAATACTAAAGGGAAGAATAAAATTTGAAAGGCAATTTTCACTCAGATTATCAATAATAGTCTGTGTGGCAGCATCCGGCCTTTCCATTTTTTCCCATTCCCGAAGAAAGGATGAAGGATCATGTAAATCCGAACTTACCAGGTTTCGTTTCTCCTGTTTCTTCAATTTAGAAAATCCGTCTATTCTTTTGGCCATAATTAATCAACATTTCGGAGATATGCATACGCAAGCTCCAGTCCTTTGACCTGATAACCCACAAATTCCCTCAATTCTTCATAACTTCCCCTGGCGTATTTCAGGAAAGATGAAGCCTGCCCATAAATTGCCGGTATTTTGGAGCGTTGAATGAGAAAATATCCGTCAAGGAAATTTTTTATTCCTCCGGATATGATCAAGTTGTGGGTATTTATCTTTTCCTCATCCACAATTCTGTTAACCAGTTCTGTCATTTGAAAGGCATCATGCCCGATCCTGGAAAGGGGCTCAAATAATTCCTGACCTGGCCCCTGGCTACGCATCAACTCCAGCTTTGCAAAATTTGTCCCTCCGAATGCAGCAAATTCAACAGCCTGTAATGGTAATTGAAGCAACGCTTTCAGGCTTTCATATCCCATTCCCTGCCCAACCTCTTTAACAACCAAAGGGTACTTGAAATTCTCAAGAAGAGATTTAATTGTTTGAAGGGGTGAAACGGTATACCGGTCCCCTTCAGGTTGAAACCATTCCTGCAAAGGGTTCACATGAATAATAAGCCCATCAGCTCTTAATTTTTCCACCAATTCCGAAATTTTAGCTTCCCTGGAATTCTCCAGTAATTCCTGCACTTGTGCGATTCCCAGATTGGCAAACAGGGGCATTTCACCTCCAATGATCGAGCGCATATCGAAATCGGAGAAGTGCTTATCACTTTCAAGTATTGACCGGCAGGAACCAAGACCCATTCCCATCCCGAATTCATTGCAGGCAGTTGCCAGATTACGGTTGATCACTCCGGCCAGTTCAGTTCCCCCCGTCATACTGGAGACCCACAAGGGAATTCTCTGGGATTTATTTCCGAAGGGGAAAGGTCCGGGAATTTCTTTCGGATGAGGATTTAACAAGGGTTCATAATAAAAACGATGATCGATATCCCCCCTTTTGATTTGGGATTCAAAAGCAAGTTCGATATGATCTTTTTTTCGGTTTTCCATAGTTAATCTCTTATAAACCTAGTTTTCTGGACAATACCATCCTCAGTATTTCAGAGGTGCCTTCGCCAATTGAAAGAAGCTTCTGATCCCGGAAATACCTTTCAACCGGGCCACTTTTAAACAAACCGGCCCCTCCAAATATCTGAACTGCCCCATCGGCAATTTCACGGGCAATTTCAGAGCAATATAATTTCGCCATTGCAGCTTCACGCGTAAAATTACTGCCTGTATCCTTCAACCAACAAGCTTTATATAAGAGATTCCTTGCCAGCTCTATTTTAAGGTCCATATCCGCAAGTTTAAAAGCTATGGATTGGTTTTTACCTATTGGTCGACCGAACTGTTCCCGTTCTTTGGCGTAGGCCAGGGCATGCATGAATGCTCCTTCCGCGAGTCCCAGGCCTATGGCTGCTATGGAGAGACGTCCTCCATCCAGCGTATCGAACATTATATGTGGCCCCTTCCCCCTTTCTCCCAGCAGATTTTCTTCCGGGACCTCCACCTCCTTAAACCAGAGACGTGCGGTATCGGCAGATCGCCACATCATCTTTCCCGTCATCTTTTCACTGGTAAACCCCTCTCTCTCCCTTTCTATGAGGATGGTGGACAATTCCTTTTTCCCCTCTTTCATTCCCGTTATTGCCTGAAGGGTTATTCCCGCATTAATATCAACAGACCCATTGGTAATATATTGCTTCTCGCCGTTCACGATCCATTTCCCGTTAGAAAGCTTAGCCTGGGTTTCCGTACCCCTGGCGTCAGATCCTGCCATCTTTTCTGTCAGACCAAAAGCCCATACCTCCTTCCCGGTGGTGAGGCGGGGAAGAAATTTCTCTTTTTGTCTATCTGTACCGTATTTATAAATCGGATAAATGCCCAGGGAATTGTGAGCAGCAAGAGTTGCAGCCTGGGAACTGTCTACCCGCGCCAATTCTTCCACGGCGATAATATAGGAAAGGGTATCTTTAGCTTTTCCGGTGTATTTTTCCGGAAGATTAATGCCAAATAATCCGAGCTCCCCCATTCTCAGCGTTAATACTTCGGAAAACTCCTCCTTCTCATCAAGGGAGGCCGCAACAGGGGCAATCTCCTTTTCGGCAAAATCACGAACAAGCTTCCTTAATTCCTGGTGTGTCTCATTTTCATAAATGGAGTGTGGCATAGAGCTGATTTGTTAATTTAATTTATTGGCTTGTTTTCTAACAACATGATGGGGTGTCCGAGACTTATCTGCTCACCTTCCATGACTGAAATTTCTTTAATGCATCCATTGACCGGCGATAAAATTTTATTCTCGATTTTCATTGAATCCAGAATGCAGAGCAAGTCCCCCTTGGATACTAGTCCTGAGGTCTCAACATTAAGTTTCACAATCCTGCCGAACATGGGTGATTTGACCACATAATGACCGTTAACCTGCATCCCTGTATCTTTTGGTTCCAAAAAGGGAAGTTGGGGCAGACGGTCAAGAGGCTTTAAATGAAAAGCCATTCCATCCATCGTGACCAGGTCTTCAACACCTCTTCCTATCACTACTCCGGCTTCTGTAAATTTACCATTCACATAGAATTGATAGAGATCTTTACAGCGGTATACCGTTCTGATCTCTTTCCATTCTTTGTCTACCTTCATTTTTATCAATCCACCTGCCTTAAATTCAAAAAGTAAATCATATTGTCTTCCCTGAAATATACACGACTTTTTCATAAGCATCCTCCAAAAGCCTATTTGTCGCCATGGATTACTATTCAGTTTATCATTGCGATTTTTCATAGTCCCAAGTGCCCAGGCAATGAGGATGGCAGACTCATCTACCCTATTTCGTTTCTCATTCAATTCATGGAGAATATCCAGTCTCCTTTTTTCAAGCCATGTAATAGAAATAACGTTGGTAACATAGTCATGGTTCTCAAGCAATCTCACGAGAAATTCCCGGTTTGTTTTTATTCCATTGATTGTGAATAATTTAAGCGCTGTCACTAACTTTTCTATAGCCCCTTTTCTGTTCTTGTCATACGAAATAACTTTCGCAATTAAAGGATCATAATGAGAATTGAGCATGAAGGGGCCGTCAATTCCTGAATCAATACGTATGTCTTCCCTGTATTCAGGTTCGGCGTACTCTGTGATCATCCCGGGTGACGGGACAAAGCCTTTTAAGGGATCTTCTGCATATATACGAGCTTCGATTGCGTGGCCCCGGATTTTAATTTCCTCCTGTTTAAATGGAATTTCCCTGCCTTCCGCGATGGCTAATTGCAACTCAATAATATCAATATCACTAACCATTTCCGTAACAGGATGCTCTACCTGAATTCTGGTATTCATCTCCAGGAAGTAAAAATTTTGTTCCTGATCCACCAGAAATTCAAGAGTACCGGCATTAACATAATTTATTTTACGAACAATTTTCCGGACAGCAGAAAACATTTGTTCGCGAACCCCCTGCTTAAGGAAGACAGATGGGGCCTCTTCAATGATTTTCTGATACCTCCTTTGTACTGTACACTCCCTTTCCCCCGGAATGACTATATTTCCATGATTATCGGCAAGTACCTGGACTTCTATATGGCGGGCCTCTTCAAAATACTTTTCCACATACACCCTCTTATCCCCAAAATAATTCTCAGCTTCTCTCATTGCCTCCTCCAATGCAACACCCAAACCTACATGGTCTGTGGCAATTCTTATGGCTTTTCCGCCGCCACCGGAGGCTGCTTTTACCAATAAAGGAAATCCAAGTTTAGCAGCCCCTTTCATGATCGTGTCGATCGTTCCTTCTATTCCCTGAATAAGAGGGATGGAGAGTTTACGGGCAAGATCCCTGGCATTAGCCTTGTCCCCCATCGCTGCAATGGCTTCCGCCGACGGTCCGATAAATATAAGGCCGGCTTCACGTACCTTTCCGGCAAATTCTGAACTCTCACTCAAGAAACCATATCCGGGGTGGATCGCATGGCAATATTGATCTTTTGCGACCTGAATTATCTTTTCCATATTCAGAAAAGTTTCTGCCAGAGATTGGCCGGATAGCAATACTTTCTCTTTTGCCTTCCTGCAATACAGGGCATCTTTATCATCTTCTGTATAAATTGCAACAGTAGCAATACCGAGTCTGTCCAGAGTCTTTATGATTCTGGCAGCAATTTCTCCCCTGTTGGCGATGAGGATTTTACGGATTAATTTCATTCCAGGCTCTCCTTACTATTACTCCTTATTTCGCTCCATACCGGAGGCCGTTTTTCAAGAAAAGCGGTTACACCTTCCTTTCCGTCTTCTGAAGATCTTGCAGATGCCAGTTTACCGGCTGTAAAGCTGATCATCTTTTCATCGATATTTTTCGATGCAATCTCAGACAACATCTTGCGGGTTTCTTTAATAGCTTCAGGAGATGAAACTAAAATATCGTCATATAATTTCCTAAGTGATTCTTCCAAATCCCCCTTTTCAAATAGATAATTGACCAGTTCCATTTCCCTTGCTTCTGTTGCCGAAAACCATCTGGAGGTGATCATAAGATTTTTTGCAGCAGAATACCCAATTTTCCTTAAAACGTAGGGTGCGATAGTCGCGGGAACAAGCCCCAGGCGAACTTCACTGAATCTGAATGAGGTTTCGCTATCGGCAACCACAATATCCGAGGCTGCTGCTATTCCGATCGCTCCTCCGGTAACATTGCCATGGAGAATAGAAATTACAGGCTTTATGCAGGAATATATGGTGAAAAGCACTTCAGCCAGGGACTTTGCATCGTTTAAGTTGCTGTCCCACGATCCGGCTCCCATATCTTTCATCGCATTCAAATCAGCTCCGGAGGAAAAAGACTTTCCATGACCACGAATACCGATGATCAGAATTTTCCCGTTTTTCTGAAGTGCCGGGAAAACATCGGATAATTCATTAATCATGTCAGGATTGATGGCATTATGAACAGCCGGACGGTTGAGCCATATAGTGGCCACGCCTGAATGATTCGTGATTTGTATCGTTTTATATTTCTTCATTCTTTCCTTACATTCGAAATATTCCTGTTTTTGGCTCCGGGAATTTCCGGTTCAGGCAAACGGAAAGGGTCATTCCCAGAATCTTTCTCGTATCGGCAGGATCAATAATCCCATCGTCCCATATCCTTGATGTACTATATAACGCATTTCCTTCTCTCTCGTATTTTTTCAGAATTGAATCTCTAAGTTCAGATATTTCAGATTGATGGATTTTTTCATTTACCCTTCCCTTACCCTGAAGTAAAGGCTTTTCCGAATCGACTTGCTTATTTTTTTCTTCCGCTATTTCTTTTTCGGCCTCTTTTTCTTTTCCTTTATCATTACGGACACTAACAAGCACCTCTGCTGCCTGTTCCCCGCCCATTACGGAAATTCTGGCATTTGGCCACATGAAAAGGAAATTCGGATCATAAGCCCTACCGGACATGGCGTAATTTCCAGCACCATAGGACCCACCAATAATAATAGTAATCCGAGGAACATTGGAAGTTGCCACAGAATGAACCAATTTGGCCCCATCTTTGGCAATTCCCTTATGTTCGGAATCCTTACCCACGATAAAGCCTGCAATATTCTGAAGGAAAACAATGGGTATTTTTCTAAAATTGCAAAGCTCAATAAAATGAGTTGCCTTGAGTGAACTTTCAGAAAAAAGTATACCGTTATTGGCAACAATCCCGACCGGAATTCCCATTATTCGGGAAAAACCGGTAATAATAGTTTTTCCATAATTTTCTTTAAATTCATGAAATTCACTTCCATCGATAATCCTTGCGATTAACTCTTTTGCATCAAAACCCTGTTTTAGCGAAGGGGGAATGAGGCCATAAATTTCTTCCGCCTTATACAATGGATCCATTGGTTTTTGTAAGTCCATGGTTTGCCGTTCCGACCGGGGAAGGGATTCAAAAATATTACGGCAAATCTGAAGGGCATGAATATCATTGTCGGCCAAATGATCCGCCACTCCCGAAATTGAGGTATGCACCTCTCCTCCCCCGAGCTCTTCAGGGCTTACACTCTCACCGGTTGCAGCTTTAACAAGCGGAGGGCCACCAATAAATATTGTGCCCTGGTTTTTCACCATGATCGTTTCATCGGACATGGCAGGGATATATGCACCACCAGCGGTACAGGAGCCCATTACAATACTTATCTGCGGTATTCCCACCGCCGAAAGTTTTGCCTGGTTATAAAATATCCTTCCAAAATCAAACCGGTCAGGAAATACCTCTTCCTGTTTCGGCAAAAAAACTCCGCCGGAGTCAACCATATATACACAGGCCAAATGGTTCTGGAGGGCAATTTCCTGGGCTCGGATATGTTTTTTGATTGTTTCTTTAATATAGGTCCCCCCTTTAACCGTGGCGTCATTGGCAATTATCACCGTTTCGCGGTTATGAATTAAACCGATCCCCGTCACAATGCCTGCTGAAGGGAACTGATTATCATATTGTTCAAAGGCTGCCAGAGGGGAAAGCTCCAGGAATGGGGTTCCGGTATCGAGCAACAGGTCAATTCTTTCCCTCACCAAAAGCTTGCCTCTTGATTTATGTTTTTTGGTTAGAAATTCAGCTCTTGAACACTGGACATGCTCAAGTTTTTCGCGAAATGAGGCAAGGACTTTGAGGAACTCCCCGGAATTCCTGATAAAATCCTGTGATTCTGGGTTTATTTTAGAATGAAGTTTGAACAAATTTTAGGTTTTTAAGAATTTCTAGTATATTTAACAAGGTATAAAAATTATTGTTTAGATTTTTACGTTAAATATTAAACAAAATTTAGATAATTTAAACAGAAACATTCAAAATAGATCTCCGTATAACTATTTTATGAGAATAATTTTGCTTAAATTACGTTTTTAATTTCAAAAGACAATATTCATGGCTTCACACAATTCTGTACTTAGAAGTGCACCCGGCACCTTGCCAGGATTAAAACCCAAATCTGGACAACATCGGGCAACTGAGGTAAAGCGAAAGAGGGCAATTATCAATGAGGGAGCCAGCCTCAAGAGAAGACAAAAGAAATATTCATTGCCCGTAATCGGGCATTTTGCCGACCGAAGCATTGAATTCAAATCCATTCTTCAGGCAGAAGAGGTGACCGGTATTCATTATACCCTCATTTTTGAAGCCTGTATTGGGAAAATTTATAAAGCGAAGAACGTTATTTTCGAGTTTAAAAAAGGAAACCATTATATTAAGTACAAGGCTTACTATATTAATGTTCAGGAACATTATACCCGTAGTTCGGGTTTTAACGGATAATCCTTACAGGAATTTTAAGCCCTAAAACTCTTCAATTTTTTACAACACTCAATAAGGGGGTTTCAGATTTAATAGCTTTTAGATGCAGGAAGTAGGGCTGCAACTTAATTCTATAATTAATCGCGGGAACCTAAAAACTCCGGGAAAAGTAAAATATCTAGATTAGAAACATTTGACTATTCAAGTTCAATATCTCTGAATATACTTTGGATATCCTCTGGCTTTTTGTTTTTCCGAAGATAATCTTCAAGTTCCTCTGTATTCTGATTAAAAATCGCATAGGCGACATCCAGTATGTGGCCCAATTCCTTTTTGGCTTCCTGTTCGGTAATGAGTCCTTTTTTAAGTTTTTTCTTGTAAAGTTTATTGATCTTTTGTACCGCGTAGAAAATCACTGGTTTTTGCACCACAATCTTATCGCTAGGTGAAATGGGAGATGCCTTTTCTACGTAGGTATATGTCTGTTCCATCCTGTAAAATTTATTGGCAATCTGTTGACCGAGAAAGTGATTTCCCGCGAAAGAATAATCTAGCTTTAGATTTAAAGTATCCTTAAGATTGTTGCTGAATTCGAACTTCCCCATTTCCTGCGAGAACACAGAAATAAATATGCCCATCCCCAGGATGAGGGCAACGATTCCCTTCTTCATAAGTCTATTGGTTAAGTGGTTATTCTTTAACCCGAAGCTAAAGAATGGACAAAAATAACAATAAAAATCAAAATATGACAGATGTCATAAAATGATTTTAACTCCTGCTATTTCGTATTTTCAGTTACTCCGGGCCAGTCATCTGTCCTGAACGGGGATGCAGGAAGATTTTCCTTATTGTATAAATTGGCGTCATCTGGATTATTAGCCCAGGCATACCTGACAGCCACGGGATCCGGCACCTCTTCGGACCATACGACGACCCTGTCCCCTTCCACCTTAGCTTTTGCCCATTTGAATTTTTTGTCAGCACCGGCTATTGCGAAACCCTTCACGTACCCATATTTATCCCTGACCATAAGACCTGTTCCCTCGGAGGTAAAACTAATATATGCCTTTCCATCCTTAAATTCAACCGAATCGTAGAGGGGGCCGGAATTGACGATATCCCTGCCATAAGCAATTTTCAGGGCATTCAGGGCAAGTCGGTAACCGACATCCTGTTTATTTCGGGGATGAATGTTATCGGCCTCCCCAATATCGATTGTTACAGCCATGCCGGTATTATCCAATTTCGAAAGGGTCATTAGCTGTGCTTCCCGTAACTCCGCCCAATCACTTTCGACAGGGTCATTTTCAACTTTCTTAAAATTCGCCAGCTGGACGAAAATGAATGGCAGATCGGGCTGATTCCATTTTTCCCTCCAGCTCTCAATCAATAAGGGATGAAGAGTTCTGTACTGATAGGCCCGGCCAGCATTGCTTTCCCCCTGGTACCAAATGGCACCTTTTACTGCGAGTTTCAATAAAGGATGGATCATCCCATTATATAAGCTCGATGGATTGTCATTTGGCTTTGGCTTTTCATTTTCCTGTAACCGATTGGCCTGTGCTTTGATTTTATCGGAAAAACCAGGAACCGTAGAAAGAAAATCACTGCTGGTCCATGCCTCTATATTGGTCCCGCCCCAATTCGTACTTATTAACCCAATCGGAATACCTGTTTCTTTATAAATATTTCTTCCGAAAAAGTAGGCAACAGCAGAAAAATCGGGCACCGTAGAGGGAGAACACAATTGCCAATCGGTAGCCGGCACATCGTCAGCGGGACTCAGTTGAGCATTCCGGGGAATTGTTATTATCCTGATTTTGGGGAAATCGGCATTTGCAATCTCCTCTTCAGCATTATTTACATTTTGCAAAATCCATTGCATGTTGGACTGCCCCGAACATATCCAGATGTCACCAATATATATATTATCTAACCCGATGGAGTTGTCTCCTTTAATGCTCATAGTATATGGCCCACCTGCACTCATGGCAGGAAAAGTAACCATCCAGGTACCATCTTTTTTGGGAGTTGCGGACATTTTATTTCCGTTAAATTCGACCTTCACTTTTTCACCTTTTGCTGCAGTGCCCCAGACTTTTATTGGTTTGTTTCGCTGAAAGACCATATTAGAGCCTATTACCTGGGGGAGGACTACCTCTGCCCGGACAGGCAGGGTGACCATCAGGACAATCAGAAAGTTTAGCAGGAATGCATGGATTGTTTTCATAAGAAATGATTTATAATTCAGATAATAAAGGGTTTTTACAAAGCATGTGCTGAATCCGATAAGCTAAATTTGTATCCGAAGCTGGACAGATTGAAAAAACACACAATTAAATTAACCTAAATAAAATAACTGCTAAATATAGGTAAAAAGTACATCGATGCAAAAAATATGAGTAAGATGTATCCGCGAGTGCTAATGGGATATATGGAATATAATATCATTCTTAAGAATGATATTGTCTAAAAGCCTCACTAAATAATCCCTGCCCTTGGGGTACAATCCATTTATATATTATATGTTCCCGAAGCGGTTTTGCCTCCTCTTCCTGTCCAGTTGGTGTGGAAATATTCTCCCCTTGGCTTGTCCGTTCTCTCATAGGTATGAGCACCAAAATAATCCCTCTGTGCCTGTAACATATTCGCGGGAAGATAATCTGTGCGGTATCCGTCAAAGTAGGCAAGCGCTGTTGCCATAGCGGGGACGGGAATTCCATTTTCAACAGAAGTGGCAATCACCCGCCTCCAGCCCGACTGGGCTTTTTCGAGTACATCCCTGAAAAAGGGATCGAGCAAAAGATTTTTTAACGCAGGATTCTCATGAAAGGCATTGGTAATCTTTCCAAGGAATACGGAACGGATAATACATCCTCCACGCCACATTTGTGCGATCTCTCCATAATTCAGATCCCATTGATGTTCTTTTGCGGCCTCCTGCATTAAGACATAACCCTGAGCATAGGATATTATTTTTGAAGCATACAATGCTTGTTTGATATCTTCAATAAACTGTTGCTTATCGCCTTTAAAATTAACCGAAGGGCCACTTATCATTTTTGATGCAACAACCCTTTCGTCCTTTTGGGAAGATAAGATTCTGGCAAAGACAGCTTCGCCAATCAAGGTTAGCGGAACCCCAAGATCAAGCGCGGCAATGCCCGTCCATTTGCCTGTGCCCTTTTGTCCGGCTGCATCAAGGATCTTTTCAATAAGTGGTTCGCCATCTTCTTTGTAAGCCAGTATCTCACTGGTTATCTCGATAAGGTATGAATCAAGTTCGCCTTTGTCCCATTCCGCAAAGACCTTCTGCATTTCATCGGAATTCATTTTCAGCACTTTTTTCATAATGAAATAAGCTTCAGAAATAAGCTGCATGTCTCCGTATTCAATTCCATTGTGGACCATTTTCACAAAATGTCCTGCCCCATCCTGTCCAACCCAGTCGCAGCAAGGAATCCCATCCACGGTCGCCGCTATATCCTGAAAAATTTTCTTCACATATTTCCATGCCTCTGGTGAGCCGCCAGGCATGATGGAAGGTCCTTTCAATGCCCCTTCCTCGCCTCCGGAAACACCGGTCCCAATAAACAACAAGCCTTGCTCTTCAACATGTTTCGTGCGTCGTATGGTATCCGGGAAATGTGAATTCCCCCCGTCTATAATAATATCTCCTTTTTCCAGAAAAGGTAGGAGCTGCTCTATTAAATCGTCCACAGGTTTCCCTGCTTTCACCAGAAACATCACTTTTCTAGGCCTTTCAATCGATTTCACGAAGGATTCAATAGAATCTGCTCCGATGAAATTTTTATCCTTTCCCCTCCCGGAAATGAATTTTTCCACTTTCTCAACCGTCCGGTTGAACACCGCAACCGTATAGCCTTTTTCTTCCATGTTTAAAATAAGGTTTTCGCCCATTACGGCGAGTCCAATAAGACCAATGTCAGCTAATTTTTTCATTTTTAAATTATTAATGTTAGAAACAGTTATCCTGTATTACAGCATATTCAAAATCTTCCAGAATACCCACCAATTCAGGATAAGGATTATTTATCAGTTGAACAGAATAGGCCTTCGCCTCCCTTCTCACGGGGTAGTCATTTCGAAAAAACTCAAAGTCCCGGGGCGAAGCTTTCAATTTATTACTATCCTTCCGGATATCATAGGATTGAAGAAATATCTCCCTCAATATCTTCTGCTTGTCAAGGTCGGTGCAATCCAGTAGGATTTTAGGATTCTCTGGCAAGGGCAGGTCGGAGGGGGACCATTCTTCCATTCCAAGACCCAGGAAAGCTGAAAGGGCTCTGACCGACATTTCCGTTCCCCGTGCTTTGCCATCCGTTGAATATCCGGCAATATGTGGAGTGGATATACTGGCCATCTCTAAAAGTTCCTGGTCTATTGCTGGCTCATCGTTCCAAACATCTAAAATAAGTGCGGAGATTTGCCCCGACTTATATCCATTCTTAATTGCCTGCTCATCAAAGACAGGGCCTCGGGAGGTATTGATCAGGATGGTTCCAGGGTTAAGATGACTTAATAAAACTATTGTTGACCATGCCAAGGGTCTTGTCTTTACCATTAGTGCTTAAAGGAACATGGAAACTGATTATGTCAGCACACTTTTGTATTTCTTCTATGTCTGCGAAATATTTCCCCGCCTTCCTGACGCTCCCTTGGTGGATCATTCAACAGGACTTTCATCCCAATCCTTTTAGCTGCACTGGCAACCTTGCTTCCTACCTGGCCAGCTCCAATCACTCCAAGACACATTCCCTCCAGTTTAAGGTCCTTTTGGAAGGCAATTTCGAGGAGGGCAGATAATATGTATTGCTGAACCGAATATGAATTACAACCGGGGGCGTTGGTCCATTTGATTCCTGCACTTTCACAAAAGCCCGTATCGATATGGTCATAGCCAATGGTTGCGGTTGCAATAAATTTCACCCTGCTGCCAGAAAGCATTTTCTTGTTGCACAGGGTACGGGTCCTGATTATCAATGCGTCCGCATCCTTTACCAAACCCGCATTGATTTCAACTCCAGGATAGTAAGTTATATTGGTCACGGGGTCGAGAGCCCCTTTTAAAAAGGGAATATTATTATCGGCTATTAATTTAATCCTTTTCATTGCACTTGCAGCGGTTTTGGTATTCCAAATTTAATGGCTCTTATTCATCAAAAAACATCTCACCCTATCCGGGGGGTCGGGAGTTTTTCCCAATAGTCTTCTATAAACTTATAAATCAATCATTCCACTATTAATAAACCTGTCACCATGGGCCCATAAACCCAGGGCCGGATTGGATAGTAAAAAATTTCACCCTCACCAGGTATAACATTGTATCCTTCTTTAATTTTCCCGGGATTGTATATATTCAAGCATTTTTTGAAGGCTCCATAAAGGCATATCCCACCGATTCAATATCTCCTCTGGTAAGTTTTCCCGGGCAATAAGTTACTTTAAAACGGTTCTCAGTGGATCCGTGGATCAAATGGGCTGCAGCTCCTAAATTATCTGACAGGTCGATATTGGCCGACTGTTAGCCGAAGAATTTCCAGACTATTCTGGTAGCCATATTTTCGGATTAGTCCGTCAATGATCCGGTCTTCCCCGAATTCATGCACTCCCGGTGCCAGGACAATGAGCTCCCCTCCATCTTCAATAGCCATTCTGGTGCGGTAAATCGATTTGTTCCCGAGCCATGTGCTTCGGTATTCCGAAGGATCGAGATACACCACAACCTTCTTCAAAGGTTTTTCGAGCAGGTTGAAATTAACCTTTAGAGACAATTCAGCAGCTTCATTGAAACACGCTCTGTCATCACCAATGAAGAGCCCGCTTATTTTCAAATTCCCCTGGATATTCTTGCTAATTACAGTCTGAATGTAAACGATAGGAAGATCGGCACAAAATTTTTCTGAGGCGTAATCCAGAATTTTCCGTACCGGTGTATCAGCTCTCCCCATAATCCTTTCCATGCCATAGGCCGCACCCAGAAAATGACTTTTATTAATCCCCTCGCTTCCCCCCGTACCAATAAGTATGTTTTTATTATAATTGGCCATTCCTATCACCTCATGCGGGACCACCTGACCGACAGATAAAATCAGATCGTAATTTCCTTCAACCAGCAATTTGTTCACCTGGGCAGGCCAGTCGTAATTCACCCTTCCCTCGGAAATCTCGGTGATATACTCTGAAGGAACCCTGCCAAGAGTAGTAATATTGTTTCTCCAGTCGTGATGACGAAAAAGATTGAGAGGAATCCCCGGGAACATGTGCATAATTTCCTCCCCGGTCATGGGAAAATGAGTTCCAAGTGCAGGCAATACCGCATGAAGATTTTTACCGTAATACTCGTAAATGAGACTGGTGATTTCCCCAGCCCTTGAATGATATCTTGTATAATCAGGAGGGATAACCAGTACTTTTTTGCGCACACCGAGTTTATCAAGAGTGCTGAATACCGCAATTTTTAACTCTTCCGAATTGATTTCAAGGTTCTCGTTACCTGAAGAATAATAAAGCATAGTGAATTAGTTTGGGTTGGGAAGAAGTGCAAAGGACCTATATGATGAAACTATCCGACCGGCAAAGGAGGAAGGGTTCATCAACAAAATATTCTCACTAAGAATGAGATCAGAGTTTACCATGATGGGTTATTTGGCAGGTGCGCATCGAATTCTTTGATTAAGGCTCTCTCATAGCTGCCTTCATAACTTCCTTCGAAGAATTTATCCAGGCCCTCATTATAAAACCTCTCCCAGGATTTTTCTTCATGCCCCGGATTAATAGGATAGAAAAGAACATTGTTTGATTTTGCCGCCTCGAAATCGCCGGGAGCATCACCAATCATTAGGATTTTATGATCCGGGTATTTTCCCTTGGCTGCAAGTTCCAGATGTTCTGACTTGGTACCAAATTCTTGTCCTGCAATGATCCTAACATGTTTATCGATTTTATTTTCTTCCCATTCCCTGACGAGTGCTTCAACGGGGGTTTGTGAAACCACAATACTATCCGCCTTTTGAGTCAGCTTTTCCAAAGATTCGCGGACAAATGGAAAAGGAGGCATTCCATAAACCAGTTCACCGATATCCTGATTAACTTTCAGGGACCAGGAATATACTCTATCAATCAATTCCGAATCGGCAATATTGGCATATTTTTCGAGGGCAGGATTGCCCAGTTTGGTTTCGGATTTTATCCATTTTTCCAGGGGGGACATATCAGGCAATTCCATTCCCCTGGCTTTAATTTCCGGGCGTGTTCCGAGAAGCCTGATTGCTTCGGCCAGAGCCAAAAATCTGTTAATTCCACGGGTTTTAGAGTAAAGATTAACAAACTCCCAGGTTTCCCTCGCATATTTGGAAATTTTCTGAAGCTCGAAGGTCCTTATAAAATTAGGACAGAAACATTCCTTTTGCTTGATTTCCATAGTATCGAAGGCACAGCCATCGGAATCGATCCCTATGAAAAATTCATTTTTAGGTTCAAGTTTTTGAAGAAGATCGCGCGGATTTGACATAATTGTAATTAGTTTTCTGGATTAATAACCTTCATAGTATGAATAAATTACGATACTTGTCGCTTTGTTAAACTATTTTTTTATTATATGAATGAAATATCGTTAAAGCGCTGAAGAATTCTTTCATATAGCAATAAATTTAGATTTTAATAGGCCTGTGGCTGATATGCCCCCAGCTTTTTTTCAGCAAAGATTTTTTTAAAGCGGGTGAAACGTTGTAATCCGTTAACAAGGGGGACGCTTATCCAGTCCTCCCCGATCAATGGACGTGCATAGGCGATAAAATCATTTTTGACATCTGTCTTTGATTCTGATATCCATTCTTTTGGGAAGGTTCTCTCACTTAACGCCACTTTTTCCAGGGGCACTTTATCATACCTGATATTATAAATAAAACCGGGTACCCGAAGAATAGTCGACATCCAGCCGTTTCCATCATTAAGGGCAATCTCAACCGCCTTCTGCCCGACTTTAAATGCTTCGTCAAGGTCAACCGTTGAAGCGTAAATGATCGCATCGCGTTGATCGGTGCCCATGACATGGCCGCGGGCTTTTCCCCTGGCTTTGATACCCGCCTTATTAAGGTAGTTAACGACCGATTGCTGAACTGTAAGTTCACTGGAACCAAAAGAGGTATGGCCGAAGGCATCCTTGACCTCCCCTATGGAACCTATATTAAAACCTTCACTTACCACCACGATGCACCGTCCATCCTTTTTAACCTGATCGTTCACAAGGTCGGTCATTTCGTCTTTTTCCACTTCCGATTCGGCCATATAAATTTGAAGCGGCAGTTCTCTTTTTGGATCTGCCAGGCGGGCGGAGGCAGGGATATAACCAATTTTTCTTCCCATGGCCTGGATTACAAGGACTGGATCGGCGGGCGATGAGCCCATGTTTTCTTCGTTTGCATTTTGGATGATATGGGACCAATATCTGGCCACACTGCCATAGCCGGGAGTATGGTCGATAAGCTTAAATTCATTGTCGCCAATATCATTATCTATGGTTTTGGGCACTCCGGTTGCTATAAGTTCCAATCCCCTCTGCCTCGCGATTTCAGAAACCCTGAATGCTGTGTGTTGAGAATCGTTTCCTCCAATATAAAAGAAATAGCCTATGTCGTGGGCGCGGAATACTTCGATAATGCGATCGAAATCCTTTTCCTGATGATCTTTGAGTTTATAGCGACATGTCCCAATTGAACCGGCTGCCGGAGAAATCCGCAACAGGTCTATTTCATCCTGTTCCTGAACTCCAAGATCGAGAAGTTCTTCTTTAAGAACCCCTTCAATTCCATGCCATCCGGCATAGATCTTACCAAATTTATCGGGAAACATTTTGCATGCCTCAATGATCCCACGAAGGGAATTATTGATTACCGGTGTTGGACCGCCAGATTGGGCAATGATTACATTTTTCATGGTTGTATGATTACATATATTGTTTAATCATGAAACGATACGCTAATTCCTTATCTCTAAACCCCACCATATGCGCTATATCCTCCATCGACAGGAATTACAATCCCCGTAACGAACCGTGAAACATCAGATACTAAATACAGGAGTGTCCCCTGGAGGTCTTCCGGTTCACCAAATTCACCCATAGGGGTGTTGGAAATAATTTTATTTCCACGTTCTGTAAGCTGGCCGGTATTCTCATCGGTCAGAAGAAAACGGTTCTGGTTTGTCAGAAAGAAACCCGGAGCGATAGCGTTTACCCTGACACCGGTTTTGGCAAAATGCACGGACAGCCACTGGGTAAAATTATTGATCGCAGCTTTCGCGGCGGAATAGGCCGGGATTTTTGTTAACGGTTTAAATGAATTCATCGAAGAAATATTCACCACAACCCCTTTTCCGTTACGCACCATTTCCTCAGCAAAAACCATGGTTGGAAGTAAGGTTCCAATAAAATTCAGGTCAAACACTTTTTTAAAGCCTTCCATTTTAAGTCCAAAAAAACCATCTTCCAGATAATTCTCAGATGAAGTGGTTATTTCTTCTATTTTAGTAGTGGCATCGGGTGAATTTCCTCCCGCACCATTGATTAAAATATCTATTGTGCCGTATTTTTGAAGGATAGCTTCCCGGGATTCGGTCAGGGAAGCTTTATCCAACACATTCGCTCCCATACCAATTACTTCAGTACCAAATTTATCGCAAATCTTTTCAGCCATTGCCATGGCTGATTCCTTTCGAAGATCGAGGATTACCGTTTTCACCCCGGCTGAAGCGAGGGCTTCGACAAGTGCACCACCAATTACCCCGGCACCTCCGGTAATAACACATACCTTGTCTCTTAAATCGGAAAATGAAATGCTTGTCATAATTTTGATTTTTTAATTATTTACCCACAGACTTGCCGTTGGGATGTTATTAGTTTGGCTTTAAGCCGGAAAAACAATTAGACATAATCAGCATGGGTTGATCTGTTTTTATCTGGGGTCTTGGATTAAAGATTTCCACTATTTCAGGTTTATCATAATTACCTAAAGTCATAAAAATTAATATTGTCACGGTTTATAATATCTATTGAAATATACTGGACTATTTCAACCTTTTTGTTTAAGACGGTCTTGTTAAATAAAGTCATAATGCCACGATAGCCCTGTTCTTCCGGTTTTTGACTTATCAAAAAATCGATGGTTCCAGCCTTAAGAAAATTGATGTTCTCGGGCAAGAGGTCATAACCTATCAATCTTACACTCCTGATACCTTTATTTTGAAGAAAGGAGGCCGCATTGTAGACCTTTGAATTTGTTACAAATATTCCGTCGATTTTATGCCGGGAAAACTCATCCTGAAGTATGGCCGTTAGTTCCTCTTCAGAAGGTTGATCAAGGCTAATGGTTTGAAGTTCAAAAGCTCCAGAGCTATTTTCCACGAAATATTTCCTAAATCCTCTTTCCCTCCTGAGAATATGGTTGTGGTTTTCCTTTCTTCCGGCCAGATTTAGTATAAGGAAAAATCCTTCCGGATTCTTGCAATAAGTTAACAGCCTCGCGGCCAAATAGCCACTTTGAAGCGAATCCTGACCTATATAACAGACATCACTCAGTTCATCAAGACTTGAATTGAAAAGAAGAACAGGGATTGTGCGAAGGGAGCATTCTTTAATGAAATTTATCGATTCATCCGGAAAAACCGGAGCAAAAAGTACGGCATCCGGCTTATATTCAAAAAGTTTCTCCGCGCTTTTTAAAAATGATTGTTTATCAAACTGGTCGAAAAAAAACCTGCGGACACGCACTCCAAAAGCTTCGATCTCACTCATTGCCTTATCTATACCCCTATTGGGAGAATGCCAGAAATCGTGACCGTTAGCGGACACGGGCATAATTACGGCAAACAACCAGGTCTTTTTTGTAGCTAGGGTTCTTGCCATTATATCCGGTTGATAATCAAGCTCTTTTAGAATCAATTCTACTTTTTTACGTGTTTTTTCCGATACCTCTCCTCTTTGATGAAGGACACGATCCACAGTTCCTGTAGAGACTTGTGCCAACCGGGCGATATCTTTAATTCTTGTTTTCACGGTAACATCCTGTGATTCAGGTAGAATAATTCATATTTTATGGAATAATTCAAAGCTTTCCAATAGAATACCGTACAAAAATACTAATTAATTATTGGTAATACCAAATTTTGGTTGTATTTTCGTGTCCGTACACGATGAATTTTTTTCTCCTTTAAAAAAGATTTTATGATGAAACTTGCAAAATATTCTTTCGGGACAGGGGATCGCTTCGGGCTCCAGGGCAAGGCTCAATTAAGGGCAATTATGAAGGCTAATAAAAATGGAATCCCTATCATACCGGTCTGGAATAAATCCAACCGGGAGCATACTACCATTCACACAAATCCCAAAGATACCAGGACCGAAGCAGATCATGCCGTGAAAGATACGGGATGGAAGAAGGATTATCATGTAGACGCAGACCATATCAACATGGGGAATGTGGATGCTTTTATCCCTTATTCGGATTTTTTTACTATCGATGTCGCGGATTATATTGGCAAACAGGCAGATGAAGGCGATATAGTGAAGTTTATTGAATTTAACCATCAATATATTGGACAGACCGGCCTTCCTGGACAAAAGGAAAATGAATTCCTCTCGGAAGAAAACCTTCGGCAAATTGCCGATAAATTCCTGTTTGCAACGAAAACCGCTGCAAGGATTTATGGGCATATTGAAAAAGAGAAAGGGGCCGGCAGTTTTATTACCGAAGTCTCCATGGATGAAGTGGACAATCCTCAGACACCCATTGAATTGTTTTTTATTCTATCTGCACTCTCCTTTTGGAAGGTTCCTGTCCAGACCATAGCTCCCAAGTTTTCCGGAAGATTTAACAAAGGAGTGGATTACCAGGGAAATGTATCGCTGTTCGAAAAAGAATTTGAAGACGACCTCTTAGCTATTGAAAAGGCAATTAAAGAATTTGCACTTCCGGAAAATTTAAAACTGTCAATCCATTCAGGAAGCGATAAATTCACTATTTATCCGATTATGGGAATCCTTATAAAAAAATACGATAAGGGAATCCATATTAAAACTGCGGGAACTACCTGGCTTGAGGAGGTGATCGGATTAGCACTTGCCGAAGGGGAGGCTCTGGATATGGCTAAATCCATCTACCGTCAGGCCTGGGAGCGGATGGAGGAATTGTGCAAGCCCTACTCTGCGGTGATCGATATACAAAAGGAGAATCTTCCACATCCTGATTCAGTGGCGACCTGGAGCGGACAGAAGTTTGCCAACAGCCTGCGGCATATTCCCGGACATCCCGATTACAATCCTGGGTTAAGGCAGCTTATCCATGTAGGTTACAAGGTTGCGGCGGAGTATGGGGAGCATTACCTCAATATGGTGCGGGCTCATGAAGAACTTATCGGACAGCAGGTATTTGAAAACCTGTTTGACAGACATATAAAAAGAATTTTTCAAATTTAAGATTATGAAGGGGGAATTTATTAACGATAATTTTTTATTGCATTCAGGTGTCGCAGAAAAGCTATATCATGAACATGCCAAACTACAACCTATCATCGATTATCATTGTCATCTTCCCGTGGAAGAGATCGCGAAAGACAGGATATTTGATAATATTTGCCAGGTATGGCTGGAAGGGGACCATTACAAGTGGAGGGCGATGCGTGCTGCCGGGGTAGATGAACGCTATTGTACCGGCCCCGCCAGCCCACGGGAAAAATTCAAAAAATGGGCTGAAACTGTTCCCCTTACACTCAGAAATCCTTTATATCACTGGACTCACCTTGAACTAAAACGGTATTTTGGTATAGATGAATTACTTAATGCACACAATGCCGACAAGCTTTTCGATGAAATCAACAAAAAGTTGAATACTCCCTCCTACTCGGTGAAAAATATCCTGCGGAAAATGAAGGTGGAGGTATTGTGTACAACAGATGATCCCATTGATACCCTGGAATTTCACCAGGAGATTAAGAACAGCGGGTTTGAAATCCTGGTCTTACCCGCCTGGAGGCCGGATAAAGTCATGACAGTTGAAAATGAGGATTATAATGGATATATAGATAAACTGGCATTTTCCGCTGGAACGACCATTAACAACCTGGATGATTTGTTTGCCGCGTTAAAATCGAGGCATGATTTCTTTCATTCCAGAGGTTGCCGTTTGTCCGACCACGGCCTCGAAACTTTTTACGCAGAGGATTATGAGATGAAAGAGATTTCCCAAATTTTTTCGAACGTAAGGAAAGGCCGTCAACCAGGAGAACAAGATATCAAAAAGTTTAAATCCGCGATGTTAGTTTTTTTGGCCGAAATGGACCATGACCGGGGATGGGCACAACAGTTTCATATTGGTGCTTTGCGGAACAACAACTCCAAGATGTTCCGGAAGCTTGGACCTGATAAGGGATTTGATTCCATCGGCGACTTTGATGTGGCACGTGCAATGTCGGATTTTTTTGATCAGTTAGACAAAAGGTCAAAACTCACGAAAACGATTGTTTATAATCTAAATCCTTCGGACAATGAAGTTTTCGTTACCATGACGGGAAACTTCAATGATGGCGTGATTCCCGGAAAGATGCAGTTTGGTTCCGGATGGTGGTTTCTGGACCAAAAGGATGGGATGACCCGGCAGATCAATACATTGTCCAATCTTGGCCTGTTAAGCCAGTTTATCGGAATGCTCACGGATTCCCGTAGTTTTATGTCATACCCCCGGCATGAATATTTCCGCAGGATCCTTTGCAATATTATAGGCGACGACGTTAAAAATGGAGAATTACCGGAAGATTATGGTTTACTGGGGAAATTGGTGGAGGATGTATGCTATAATAACGCGAAGAGGTATTTTGGTTTTCACTCCGGCGTATACTCATAGGACTTGGAGAATTTCTCATCCTGTTCTCCATACCAGATAAGTTCCATCTTAAACAAATCGGCATCGTTCACAGAGTTTAGAGAATCCAGGGCAGCAGTCGATTCCACTATTTCTCCGGCTTTGATTGTTCCTAAAAGGACCTCTTTAATCTGAAGAATTGAATTTTGATTTGAAGCCTTAACCTGCAATTTTATGCCATAAGCATAATCCGATTCACTTATGTTTTCCACTTCGAACTTTATATAGGCAGCGTCTTCCGTCTTGGGCCCGAAGAATTTATAGCTGATCAGTTCACACTTCGGATCAGAAATGAGGTTGCAGGACTGGAGGAAAAATCCTGCCATAATTAATATGAAGAGTATTTTCTTCATCGGGAATTTTAGTCTTTATACGATTATAACCTGATAAAGTTCCGGAGTACCTAAATCATATTTAAAATATTCTCCATAATTTCAAGTCCAGCCCTTTTTCCCTTTTCATTAAAAAGGAGATTCCCGGATTTATCATATAAAAAAACCTCACATTCCGAATCGATGCTTTCCTTGATCATTCTTTTCATTTTTCCATGCTTCGGTGCCACTAGATTCCCATATTTTTTAGTATCTATTTTTATAACCAACCGGGAATTTTTGTTTTTCAATTCTAAGCTTAGCCGTTCCTGATCCTCTCCGGATTTTAAGAGTCTTGATTTATTATAAGTATTAAAAAGGTAAAAACTTTTATTTAGGTATAAGAAACAGAGAAAGCCGATAAAATAGCTGCCCAACCAGGGAATTCGGGCAATTGAAAGCATAAGAGAGGCTTCTGTGGAGGAGAAGTTATTGCATTGCATCCACAGCCAATCAGACGGAAATGAGGTTCCCCAGTCTTTTTCAATATACCCCTTCCCTCCAGTAAAATCAATGAATTTATCATTAATCTTAAGCTTGCCCTCCAGGATATGGTTCACGGAAACAACGGCGTGTTTGCATTCCATAAATGGAACGAATGAATACCAGCCCATGATTCCAGGTGAGAAAATGAAATTGGGATATCTTATCTGATAGGAATAGTTAAGTACCCCTTTGATCCGGATGCTGCTGTCGGATATATCGAGATCCATTCGGGCGCTCGAAAAGGAAGAACCGGCAATTTCAACCCGATAGTTGTTTTTATCAAAGGTAAAATCCTCCAGCGGATACCTTATATAATAGGTTTTGGCAGAAATACCATGAATTATTTGTATAAAGCAATGCGGATCCTCCTTTGTTAATGAAACGCCCGGAATAAAAGAATAGACCTCATGGAGACCGTGAGAGACGTGTTTATGGTACCAGCCCTCAAAATAATGGGTTTTCTTTAAATTTCCCTGAAATATTTCCGGGCTGAAAACTTTGAAAACACTCATGCATGAAGATTTTCCTAAAGGTAATCAAATATGAATAATACTAAAGTCTCATTTTTCCTTTAGCCGCTTGAAAAATTCAATACTAGTATATGCGACAGCATTTAATTTTTCTCATTTCCTAATTGTAGCGGAAATATATCGCATTTGCTCCTTTCATTTACACTTTCATCCAATGATCAGATAATACCACTTTTTCCAGGATTGTTTTTACTTTAAGGTAAATTTCTTTATATTTGTGCAATCGATTGCACTAATCCCGGAGAATTGAAAAATTCAATGACCATACACGATATTGCGAAATCGCTTAATGTATCCCCTTCCACCGTTTCCAGGGCATTAAATGATCATCCCAGGATTAGCCGGGGTACCAGGGAAACGATCAAGTCCTTTGCCCTTGAAAATGATTACCGGCCAAATAATCTGGCCTCTTCCCTGAGAAAAGGGACCAGTTTCACCATAGGGGTTATTGTACCCCGTATCAATCGTAATTTTTTCTCCAGCACGATTGGAAGTATGGAAGAAATACTCAATGATGCAGGGTATAATTTAATGATTTGTCAGACCCATGAGGAGTATAAGAAAGAAATCGACAGCATCCGGACCCTTTTGAACACCCGGGTACATACCCTGTTCATTTCCCTGGCGGCCGGATCTGCGAATACTTCTCACCTTCAAGAGATTATAGAAAAAGGGGTGAAAGTTTTCATGTTTGACAGGGTCGATGTTTCATTGCCTATACCCTGGGTAAAGATCGATGATTATGCAGGGGCTTTTCAATCGGTATCCCACCTCATTCAGCAGGGATATAAAAAGATCGTACATTTTGCAGGACCCCTTCATGTGAATATATATGCCGATCGCCAGAAGGGATATGAGGATGCCCTCGCAGCCAATAATATAAAATTAGATCCGAGGTTAATTTTTCATGATTCACTCACCCGGGAAAAGGGATTTAAGGCTTTCAAAGAATTAATCTCTAATGGAAGTCAGGCTGATGCTCTTTTTTCATCCAGTGATTTGTCTGCTCTGGGTGCTCTTCTTGCGGCAAGAGAATTGAATATTTCCATCCCGGACCACTTCGGCATTGCAGGGTATGCCAACGAACCTTTCACAGGTTATATTAAACCGGGCATGACCACTGTGGATCAGAAACCATCCGAAATCGGGAAGGCAATGGCAAATATGTTTCTCGAAAATCCTTTCCTGCCGGAACTTCAGCATAAAATCATTCAGCCTGATCTGGTGGTGCGCGGCTCTACTTTACGAAATTGTTAAATCATTAAAATAAAAAGATATGTCAGTTAATTATGAAATACGCTATTCAAACCATCCGAAGGATGCAAAAGGATATGATACAGAAAGGATCCGTAAGGAATACCTCGTTTCCGGAATAATGAAAACAGATGAAATTAATCTTGTATATTCATTTAACGATAGATTGATCATTGGGGGGTGCGTACCGGTAAAAAAGTCGCTTAAACTGGAATCCATTGATGCACTCAAGTCTGCCGAATTTCTAGACCGCCGGGAGATAGGGATCATAAACGTTGGAAATGAGGGGGTCGTAAAAGCCGATGGGCAAGAGTTCAAATTAAAATATAAGGATGCCCTTTACCTGGGCATGGGCACTAAAAATGTCCTTTTTCAAAGTATAAATTCCCAGAAGCCCGCCCATTTCTATATCAATTCGGCACCTGCCCATAAACCCCTGCCTGCAAGACTGGTAACTCTTGCAGATGCAGAAGTAGCGGAAATGGGTGCTCTTGAAACCTCCAATGCCCGCCGGATCAACAAATTATTGGTCAACTCCGTTCTCGAAACCTGCCAGTTGCAGATGGGCATGACCGAGCTCCAGGCCGGAAGCGTATGGAACACAATGCCACCTCATGTCCATAGCCGGCGCATGGAAGCATACTTTTATTTTGAAGTCCCCGAAAACCAGGCTATCTGCCATTTTATGGGAGAGGCCCAGGAAACCAGACATATCTGGGTAAAGAATGAGGAAGCAGTGATTTCCCCTCCCTGGTCGCTGCATTCCGCTGCCGGAACTTCCAATTACATCTTTATCTGGGGAATGGCTGGCGAAAATATGGATTATGGGGACATGGATCAGATAAAAATCCAGGAGCTAAAGTAGATTGGAATTCATATATTACAAATTTTAAAATTTAATCATTCAAATATGTCAATTGAATTATTTACCCTTAAAGGAAAACGTGCCCTGGTTACAGGAGGTACACATGGTCTTGGAATGGCAATAGCAACCGGTTTGGGGCGCGCCGGAGCCGAATTGATTATCAATGATCGTGATAGGGAAAAGCTGGATACTGCTCATCGTTTATATTTGGAGAACAAACTCAATGTACATTGCTACAATTTCGATGTAACTGATGAGGAAGATGTTATTATTTCTGTCCATAAAATTGAAAAGGAGGTAGGCCCTATCGACATCCTTGTCAATAATGCCGGAATAATCAAACGGATTCCGATTGTTGACATGAAGGTTTCCGAATATAAAGAGGTTCTGGATGTAGACCTGGTTGCTCCCTTTATTATGGCCAAACACATTGTTCCGGGCATGATCAAAAGAGGTAACGGAAAAATTATCAATATGTGTTCGATGATGAGTGAACTTGGCAGGGATACCGTTTCGGCTTATGCGGCTGCCAAAGGAGGATTAAAAATGCTTACCCGCAGTATGGCCACCGAGTGGGCCAAATTTAACATTCAGGCCAATGGCATAGGTCCGGGGTATTTCGCCACTTCCCAAACGGCTCCCATCAGGATTGACGGACATCCCTTCAATGAATTCATTCTTGGAAGAACTCCTGCAGGAAAATGGGGTAATCCTGACGATCTTGCAGGAGCAGCCATCTTCCTGGCCTCAGCAGCTTCCAATTTCGTGAATGGCCATATCCTTTACGTTGATGGGGGTATCCTGGCAACAATCGGAAAACCCTCAAATGAAATATAGCCGGTAGGAGCTTTGTTCCGACAATAAACTGTTCATATTGTTAGAATTATTATGGGAATTCACCCAATGACGGAGGTGGAATAACCGAAACCTGGTTCGATAAAAATGAATACCGAGGATATTCCGAACAATTATTACTTTTACGCTTTCTGGGCAACAAGCAATAATGCTTTTGAAAAGAATGAAAATGTCCTGGAAATTATTGAAAAGGATGCTGAGTTAATCAAACATCCTGTTTTGCTGATGAATAAAAACAACAGTGGAAGATAGATTATAACCCAAATTATTAAAAAAATTATGTCACGTTTCAGTAGATTGGAAGTTGCCCAAAAAATAGGCGAGCAAGGGATGATCCCGGTACTCTATCATCCCGATGCACAATTATTGATTGAAGTCCTAAAAGCCCTTCATGCAGGGGGTTGCAGAACTTTTGAATACACCAACCGGGGCGATTTTGCCCATGAGGTTTTTGCAGAGATTAATAAATGGGCGGCTAAAAACCTTCCGGACATGATTATTGGAGCCGGATCGGTGATCGATGCCGGTACCGCCAGCCTGTATATGCAGCTCGGAGCTGCTTTTATCGTTTCCCCGGTAATGAAGGAAGAAATGGCCCTTTGTTGCAACCGGCGCAAGGTCCTTTGGGTGCCAGGCTGCGGGTCGGCAACGGAGATTTCCAGGGCTGAAGAGCTTGGTGCCGAAGTGGTGAAGATTTTCCCCGGATCTGCTGTCGGCGGACCTGGCTTTGTTAAAGCTCTTCTGGGCCCTTCCCCCTGGAGTTCCATTATGCCCACCGGCGATGTTGAGCCTACAGAAGCCAATTTGTCTGCATGGTTCAAATCCGGTGTCTATTGCGTGGGCATGGGTTCAAAACTGCTCAGTTCAGAATTGCTCAAAAACAGGGATTTTAAGACGATCGAACAGAAAACCCACGAATCCATTGAAATTATTAAACAAATCAGGAATAAAGCATAAGTCGGAATCCTTCCGCAGCCACGATGGATTGTGGTAAAATTTCCCAACAATAAATATAGTCGGGACCATCCAAAATTTCAACACACTATGAATAAAAATTTGGCTTTTATTGTCACATTCCTCCTTTTCACGTTGTTTTCCTGCGCCCCCAAAGAAAAAGGTAAAGTCCTAAAACTGGCGCACAGCCTGGATATTACACATCCTGTGCATAAAGCTATGGCATTTATGGCCCAACGCTGCAGCACATTATCTCAGGGCGCACTGCAAATGGAAATCTATCCTTCCGGTCAGCTCGGCTCCGAGCAGCAATGTGTGGAACTTTTACAGATTGGAAGCCTGGCCATCACCAAGGTTTCATCTGCTGTAATGGAAGGCTTTACGGATGAATACAAGGTTCTTGGACTCCCATATATCTTTGAATCCAAAGAACATGCTTTTCAGGTCTTTGACGGGCCAATCGGGAAAGATATTCTGGCCAGTTCCGAAAAATACTGGATCAAAGGCTTATGCTTTTATGATGCCGGCAGCCGAAGTTTTTATACTATCGATAAGGCCATCCATACGCCCGAAGATCTCAAAGGATTGAAAATCCGGGTTATGAAAAGCATGGTTTCCGTCAGTCTCATGAAAGCCCTCGGAGCATCTCCAACACCCATTTCCTGGGGTGAACTTTATACGGCTCTCCAGAGCGGCGTTGTCGACGGTGCCGAGAACAACCCGCCAAGTTTTTATACTTCCCATCATTATGAAGTATGCAAGTATTATTCGCTTAGCGAGCACAGCACAGTGCCGGATGTCCTGGTTATCAGCCTGAATGTCTGGGACAACCTTAGCGAAGAGGAAAAGAAATGGCTTCAGCAAAGCGTGGACGAATCGGTGATAAAAGAAAGGGAGTTATGGGCCGCATCGGTGGAAGAATCCCTGAGTGAGGTCCAGAAAGCCGGTGTGGAGATTGTGTACCCGGACAAAGAACTGTTCGCGGCAAAAGTCGGCCCGGTGTACCAACTATTCCGGGATCAGCCGAAGGTGTATGATTTGATTGGAAGAATAAAAAAGGACAAGGGGAAGTGATGAGCGATGAGGGGTTGACTTTCGATACGAATGCGACTAATTAACTAAACAGACTAAACAACTATACAGACTATACAGACTATACAGACTAAACAGACTATACAGAAACAGAATCTATAATATAAATAAATAAACGAATGAAATTCACAGCCATATTAACCCGGACCCTCGAGGTTTTTTTGATATTTATTATGTCAGTTCTGGTGATTGACGTGCTATGGCAAGTTACCAGCCGGTATCTGCTGGCAAACCCAAGCGCCTTTACCGACGAAGTGGCGGGATTTCTTTTGATTTGGGTTGGAATGCTTGGTGCAGCTTATGTTTCCTCCAGGAATGAACACCTCGCTATTGACCTGCTCCTTCAAAAAACAAGGGAAAGCCGTAAACGAAACCTGGAAATCCTTATCAATATCCTTGTTTTTCTTTTCGCGCTCACCGTAATGCTTATCGGCGGTAGCTGGTTGGTATATACCCGATTTGCTCTCGAGGTGCAATCGGCCTCGCTGGAACTTCCGCTGGGAATTGTTTATTCCGTCATGCCACTTAGCGGATTGATCATCATGTATTTCAAGGGAATTAACCTTTACCATTTGTTAAAACTGAAAAATTAATTCGTGATGGAAATATATGTCCTTGTTTTAAGCTTCGTTCTTCTGTTAACTATTGGCGTCCCTATCGCGTTCAGTATTGGTATTTCCGGCATTATAACCATGCTCTTTACCATCGATTCACTGCCGGCCTTCACTACCTTTGCACAACGGATGGCTACCGGACTGGACAGCTTTGCCTTACTGGCCATACCCTTTTTCATTCTGGCCGGGAATATCATGAATTCCGGAGGAATCGCAATCCGGCTGATCAATCTTGCACGGGTTTTGGTTGGTGGACTGCCTGGCGGATTGGCCTTCGTGAACGTTATAGCCAACATGCTTTTTGGGGCTATTTCCGGATCAGCAGCTGCATCTGCCTCTGCCATTGGGGCCATCATGACCCCGGAAATGAAAAAAGAAGGCTATCCTGAAAATTTTAGTGCCGCGGTCAATATTACCTCCGCAACTACCGGTTTGTCTATTCCTCCAAGCAATATCCTCATTGTCTATTCCCTGGCCAGTGGCGGTGCAAGTATTACCGCACTATTCCTGGCCGGTTATATCCCGGGAATACTAACCGGGTTTGCCATCATGGTCATGGCCATGTCGATGATTGTATATAAAAACCGTGGGATGCGCGGAGTGCTTAGGGCTAACCTGAAATTACTCGGGCTCACGGCCCTTCTTATTGGCTCAGGCATTGGCATCAAAATGCTTATAGACAAGGCCCCAGGTCCGGTTTCTGTTTCCGTATTGAGTATTGCCGGAGCGGCGCTTGCGGTTTATGTAGGCCTTAAATCCTCAAAACACTGGATTAAAGTCAAACTGGCTCTAAAAATATTTCTCGATGCGATTCCTTCACTTTTATTGCTGGTTATTGTTATCGGGGGGATCGTTGCCGGCTACTTCACGGCCACTGAGGCTTCTGCCATAGCTGTCCTCTACGCGCTCATCCTATCGCTCATTTATAAGGAAATAGGATTCAAAAACCTTCCAACGATTATACTTAGGTCCGTTCGGACAACAGCCATTGTCCTTCTTCTTGTAGCAACTTCAATCGGGCTTTCATGGATTATGTCGTATGAAAACATCCCTCAGAACGTAAGTGAGGGGATGCTGAGCATTAGCGACAATCCTTTTGTCATTCTTCTTCTGATCAACTTCATTCTATTATTCGTAGGAGTTTTCATGGATATGACCCCTGCCGTTCTGATCTTCACCCCCATTTTCCTTCCTGTGGTAACGGCTCAGCTGGGCATGGACCCGATCCACTTTGGAATTATCATGGTTTTAAACCTGAGTGTAGGCCTGTGCACCCCTCCGGTAGGTTCAGTACTCTTTATCGGTTGCAGTGTGGCAGACATCAAAATCGAAAAAGTGGTCAAGCCTTTATTGCCATTGTTTGCCGCGATGGTAGCGGTTTTGTTGCTGGTTACCTTTATCCCCCAATTAAGCTTATGGTTACCTGGGCTTTTTGAATAAAAACTCTTTAATCCCTTTCAATCATATGACCATGTTCATCCCTTGAACGAATAGAAGGATGTTCTATTTCTTTTATACAAAATTGTGTATCCTAAAAGGATTTTCTTCGTATAAAACCAAATAACGCAGGAGACCCAAAGTGAATAGTTTACCGCTTCTTTATTCCTTTATCTTATTATTAGCCATTTTATGTCTTTCAGCTTTCTTAGTTATAAAAAAGCTGAATCATAAAATCTCTCGTTTGAAAGGACTTGAAAAAGATAATAATCCTCTTTCTCAGGAAAACATCTATAAATCTATCGTGGAAAATATTCCGGATTTTATTTATGTGAAAGATAGGAAAAGCCGATTTGCCTATGCAAGCAAAAAGCTCCTGGATACTGTAGGTTTGAAAAACAATATTGATATTATCGGAAGAACGGACCATGATTTTTATCCTAAAGATCTTGCGGATGAATTCCTGGCTTTGGAGAACAATATCCTGCAAACAGGAATCCCGGTTATTGATCAAATCGAAGAAGGCTTCGACGAAAGAAACCATCCAATCTGGGTGAGCACCACAAAAATCCCTTTAAAAGACATCAATCAGAATATCGTTGGGATCGTCGGTATTGGAAGAGATGTAAGCAAACGTGTGAAATTTCAGGAAGAATTAAAGGAGCGAACGGTTGAATTAAATGAGGCCAACTCACTTTTAGAAGAGCACCAGGAAGAGATTTATCAACAGCAGGAGAAATTGCAAAGTCAAAACGAAATAGTCGAACTTGAACGAGGTTATCTTCGGAACCTCATAGATAATATGCCTGATCGCATCTACATAAAGGACAGGGAAAGTCGGTTTATTATTGCTAATAAGCATCTGGCCCAATTGAATGGAATAGAAAATCCTGATTTTATGATCGGCAAAACAGATTTTGATTTTTTCTCCCCAGAGCTTGCCGGGGCTTATTTTAAGGATGAGCAGGATATTATTGCAAACCCTAAACCTCTTATCAATAAGGAAGAACGAAATTTCAACATGGATGGTGAACGCGTTATCATATCGACTACCAAAGTCCCTTTCATCGATGAAAATGGGGAGGTGGCCGGAATTGTGGGTATAGGAAGGGATATTACGCAACAAAAAAATGTAGAAAAAGAACTCAATGCACAAACGGCGGTTTTGAGGGAAGTTAATTCACTTCTTGAAGAGAAACAAGAAGAGATTACCCAACAGTCGGAAGAGCTGATGGCCCAGACCGAGCATCTATTAAGGGTAAACAATGAACTCGAAAAGCTTTCTCTTGTGGCGAGCCGGACCGATAATGTTATCGTGATTATGGATGCCCAGGGTAACCTTGAATGGGCGAATGCGGGTTTCGTGAAACACCACGGCATAAGCCTTGAAGAATTCATTATAAAGCGAGGTAAAAATCTGAAAGAAATTTCTTCTTATAAGAATATCAACGCTAAAATGGATCAGTTGCAAAAGGATAAATTGCCTCTCATCTATAATTCGAAGACAGAAGACAGGAACGGCAGTTTGCAATGGTACCAGACAACGGTATCCCCGGTCCTGGATGAAAAAGGAAATATTACCCGCCTCATCGCCATCGACAGTAATATTACCAGGCTTAAAGAGGCTGAAACACAAATCGGTATCCAGAAGGAGCTGATTGAAAAAAGCCGGGACGAGTTGAAAAGGACAAATGCGACAAAAGATATTTTCTTTTCCATTATTGGTCATGACCTTAAAAATCCTTTACATTCAATTATCGGTTTCTCGGATCTCCTGTTAAATCCAGATGACCGAATAGAAGAGAAAACTAAACTGGAATTCATAAGGATGATAAAGGAATCATCGATCAGTGCTTACTCGCTGTTGGAAAATCTCCTTAACTGGTCGAGATCGCAATCTGAAAAAGTTCAGTTCAAGCCCGTCCCTGTCGATCTGAACGAGCTTGTACATGAAAATTTCCAAATATTCACCGCTAGTGCTGAATCAAAAAATTTAAGGCTTATAAAACCTAAAAAGGATTATAGAGTATCGGCAGACAGGAACATGCTGAACGCTATATTACGGAACCTTCTTAGCAATGCTATAAAATATACCCCCAAGGGAGGATCTGTGGAAATCAGTACAAGTTTAATCGATGATTTGGTGAGGATCCAAATTATCGATACAGGGATTGGGATCAGTAAAGAAAACCAGGACAAGATATTCAAACTGGATTCTTTTTATACCAGCCATGGTACTGAAGGAGAGATTGGAACAGGACTAGGACTGATCGTTTGCAAAGATTTTATTGAAAGACATGGGAGTAAAATCGAGATCCAAAGCGCTCCAGGAAAAGGAAGTACTTTTAGTTTCAGTCTTCCCCTGGCCTCTTCTGCTTTTCAATATTCTCAAGACCCCTCTGATAAAAGCTAATTGTTCAATATTCCTAAATGGCAATGCTTATATTTTTTGCCACTCCCACAGGGACAGGGATCATTTCTTCCTATGATCGTTTTTTCCGCTTTCTCCTGTTGCTTTTGTATTTCCATTCTTCTAACCCATTGCATTACATTGGCAGGAGCTCTTTTGGCCTTAAGTTCCTCAGCCATAAATTGCATATAGGGATGCACATGGGAGAAGAACAATTTATAGGAAGGGCAGAGGTAATTTAAACCCGGTTCTCCATAAGGGGAGGTGGAAACGCGGTTTTTTGGACATTCACCATGACAGGCAAATCGGTATTCACATTCGAAACAATACCGGGGGAGACGGTCCCGTTTATCCTTCCCGAAAGTTTTCTGCCTATCAGAAGTAGCCATATCTTTGAGCTTGTTGTGCATGATATTTCCCAGAAAATATTCGGGGTAAACAAAATGATCGCAGGAATAAAGATCCCCGTTATGCTCCATCGCAGTTGCATCTCCGCAGGTCTCGGAAAAAACACATAAACCCGGCCTCTCCCCGGCCCAATTGGCAAGGGTGACATCAAATATTTGAACGAAGTATTTTCCCACATCTTTTCTGACCCATTCATCAAAAACAGCATTCAGAAAGTGGCCGTATTGCTCGGGCTCAACCGACCATTCCGCTACATCTGCTTCCTGTGGATCATCCGGCAGCAATAGATTAATTTTATCAGGAGTTGTCTTTGAAGCCAAACGTTCAACAATAGGAATAAATTGAATGAAACCGCTTCCTATATCCTTCAAAAAATGGTAAACTTCAAGGGCATGATACGAATTTTGCCTGTTTACCACTGAGAGGGTGTTGAACTCAACCTTGAATTTTTTTAATAATTCGATCCCCTCCATCACGATTTTAAAAGAGCCTTTGTTTGCATTAGTGAGTCGGTGATGATCATGAAGATGTTCCGGGCCATCGATCGAAACCCCAACAAGGAAATTATTGTCGGCAAAAAACCGGCAAAAATCCTCGGTCAATAGGGTCCCGTTGGTTTGAAATATATTTTCTATTCGCTTATTACCGGCATATTTCTTTTGATATTCCAATGCCTTGATAAAATAGTCGACCCCAAGAAGAGTTGGCTCCCCTCCCTGCCATACAAAACCCACCACGGGAACATCCTGGGAAGCAATATATTGTCTGGTGAACTCTTCAAGGAGCTCATCCTTCATCCTGAAATTTCGGGTATCATGGTAAAGATTCTTTTTTTCGAGGTAGTAGCAGTAGGTACAGTTCAGGTTGCAAACCGGGCCAATCGGCTTAAGCATCACATTATATGCCGAAGGTTTATAACCGGGAAATAACACATCCATATTTATCCTTCCTCACAACTTAAATTCAACATTAATAATTTAATTTAGCCTCCACCCCGGTAACGTTTTACTTCTAAAGACCCTTCTGCCTGGTAATTACAGCCTTTACTGGGTTGGTAAGCCGTTCAAGCAAGCGAACTTCATCCGTGATGATTTCTGCCTGGCCGCTCATGTCCTGGGTAAAATCGATTTGCGTGTTATAGGTAGTCCTGAGCCCGGCGGGAAAATGGACCAGAACGGAATAGGCATTGTCGCTCGCAACTTTGGATATCGAAGCAATTTGCCCTTTCACAGTCCCGTATTCCATATAGGGGAAATTGGCAAATTTTACATTAACATTTTGACCCACCCTCACTTTACCAGCCCCTGCCACCTGTAGTTCAATTTTACCAATAATATCCCCAACATTCTCGGGGATCACCGTCATTACGAGCTCGCCCTCTCTTACGTTTTGGTTTTCGCTCCAAATCCCGGTAAAACTGACAATCCCCGTAGTATTAGACCGAAGAAGGTATTTCTGTTCCCAGGCAGCCATGGTCGAGGTTAAGTTATCAAAAGCCTCAATGACCGCTAATTGCAATTTCTTCAATTCCTGGCTTTTTTGTAATTCCAGATCCAGGATAGCCTGTTCCAGACGGGACACCTGGATCTCATTGTTAATAATGGTACTTCGGGATTCTTCATAAGCACGTTGTTTCTGAAGATACCCCGATTTGGATGATTCAAAGTCGGCTTCGGGGATGACCCCCTGCCGGAATAACATTGAATCCCTTTTGAACTGACGGCTGACAAGATTTTCTTCTCCCTTTAAGATGTTGCTTTGCTTTTTCAAGGTCCAGGAATAGGATTTATACCGGTTTATTTCATCATGAAGGGATTGAATTTTCTGATCATGATAATCCAGACTAAAAAAATTTTTCAGATCTTCATAATATTTTAAAAAGCTGGCATAAGTAGATTGGATTTCACCAAGTGAAGTATTTTCAGGGAAATTTGTTTCCAAGTCATTTTCAGTTAGTTGCAAATGTATTCGAAAACTATCCAATAAAGCTTCAACCTTCATCACTTCAAGATACCGGGAAGCATTATCTATCAGGGCCAGGATCTGGTCTCCCTGAACCACTTCATTGTCTGTTACAAAAAGCGTTTCGATCCTCCCATTGGTCCGGGCAACGATCCTGGCCGGTGGGTTCTCTGTGGTCACATAGATCCCACTGTATATGATATAGGGATATTTAATGAACCAACTTCCCGTCAGAATAACCAGAAGTGAAATAAGAATAAATGCCATTCCCCACCGGATAATCCAATGAGGAATATGCCCCAGGATATCCTGCACTTCTTCGGAGCGGAGCTCAATAGTTTTGTTCTGGTCTTCAGGAGGCATACAGCTTAGGTTTTAAATCGTTCTCCTTTATCAACTGATTATTTTATTATTGAATAAAGTGTTCCTAAGGGATGTCACATGGTTGTGCATCGGCACCATAATTTTTTGGACAATTCTATCCTATAGCTTCATCGCATTACACATCAATATTCGCATATTTTGCATGCTTCTCGATAAATTCCCGGCGGGGCGGGACATCGTCGCCCATAAGCATGGAGAAAATCCGATCGGCCTCTGCAGCACTATCAATCGTTACCTGACGAAGGATACGGGTTTCAGGATTCATGGTGGTATCCCATAACTGTTCCGAATTCATCTCTCCTAAACCTTTATACCTCTGTACATGGACACCGGTGCCGGTAGCCGAAAATTCTTCAATAGAAGCTTTCCGTTCTTCCTCCGTCCAGCAATACCTTTCTTTATTGCCTTTCTTGACAAGGTATAATGGAGGAGTAGCGATATACAGATACCCGTTTTTGATCAATTCGTTCATATAACGAAAAAAGAAGGTCATAATAAGTGTCATGATATGGCTACCGTCCACATCGGCATCGGTCATGATGATAACCTTATGATACCGGAGTTTTTCCATGTTGAGGGCTTTGCTGTCCTCTTCCGTGCCAATGGATACCCCAAGGGCGGTAAATATATTTTTGATCTCCTCGTTTTCGAATATTTTGTGCAGCATGGCCTTTTCGACATTCAGGATCTTTCCTCTTAACGGCAGGATTGCCTGAAAACTTCTGTCCCTGCCCTGCTTTGCAGTTCCCCCTGCAGAATCGCCCTCTACAAAATAAAGCTCGGTTTTAGCCGGGTCTTTATCTGAACAGTCTGAAAGCTTTCCGGGCAGACCTGCCCCCGAAAGTACATTTTTCCTTTGTACAAGTTCCCTTGCTTTCCTGGCGGCATGCCTTGCTGTAGCGGCGAGGATTACCTTCTGGACAATAGTTCTCGCATCTTTTGGATGTTCCTCGAGGTAATTCGAGAGTTCTCCGCTTACTGCCATATCAACCACACCCATAATATCGGAATTCCCCAATTTGGTTTTTGTCTGACCTTCAAACTGAGGTTCGGCCACTTTTACAGAGATAATCGCGGTCAGTCCTTCACGGAAATCGTCTCCGTTGATGTCAAATTTCAATTTGCTCAGCATACCTGACTTTTCCGCATAGGTTTTCAGCGTTCTGGTAAGGCCGCGGCGGAATCCGGCAAGATGGGTACCTCCCTCGATCGTGTTGATGTTATTGACATAGGAATGTATGTTCTCGGAAAATGAAGTATTGTAATGAAGTGCTATTTCAACCGGGACGCCATTCTTTTCGGTATCGATATGAATAGTTTCATCGATTAGTTTATCCCGGTTTACATCGAGAAATCTCACAAATTCCTTTAAGCCTTCTTCAGAAAGGAATCTTTCGCTACGATAACGTGCTTCCCCGCTATTTGAATCGGCGGAATCTAAATCCTCGGTTCCATTATCGTGTCCATTGCCATTCTCATCCAGTTCCCGTTTGTCGGTAATATTAAGGGTAATTCCTTTATTTAAAAAAGCAAGCTCACGCAAGCGGGAAGAAAGTATTTCAAAATTGTAATTTGTTGTGGTAAAAATTTCCGAGTCGGGCATAAACGTAATCTCTGTTCCCGAACGGTCAGTTTCACCAATAGCCTTTACTTCAAACATAGGTTTACCGCGTTGATACTCCTGCGTGTAAATTTTCCCGTCCCGGTAAACCAAAACCTTTAAATCCGACGCCAGGGCATTCACACATGAAACGCCGACCCCGTGAAGGCCTCCTGAAACCTTATAAGAATCCTTGTCGAATTTCCCCCCGGCATGCAATACCGTCATGACCACCTCCAGGGCCGATTTTTTTTCCTTTTCATGATAATCTACCGGAATTCCCCGTCCGTTATCGATCACCGTAACAGATCCATCCTCATTTATAGTAACATCAATTGTATCGCAGTGTCCCGCCAAAGCTTCATCGATTGAGTTGTCTATTACCTCGTAAACCAAATGATGAAGGCCTTTTACAGAAACATCTCCAATATACATCGCAGGTCTTTTCCTTACTGCTTCCAATCCTTCCAGAACCTGTATACTCGTCGCCGAATAGGCGTTTACTTTTATCACTTTTAAATTCGATTCGTTTTCATTTAATTCGTTGTCCATATCTCAAGTTTAAATCAATATCTTTCAATAAGCAAATTCATTCAATCATAATTCTGTTTGGCCTTAAGACTGCTGCCCGCAAAATTTTAATCATACCCTATATTTACCCTGAACCAATAAAATGAATTTCATTGGAAAAATGGTAAAAAAGATCAATTAAAACTACTGATTATTAGAATAGTAAGTATCAAAAACCTTGTTTTTTAAAGCCTATCAAAGATAATAAAAAAAACAAGAATTTCCCTATAAAAAACTCTATTTTATTGAGGAATTTTTCAACAACCGGAATACAGACTTTGGCCTCTATTCCGGGACCTTCACTCCTGCCACTTTTCCAAGTCCGGATTTTTTCCCATTCTTATAGAAAGCCCTGACCTGGTATTCATATTCGGACCCTTTACGGATTTTTTTGTCAGTATATGAATTGTTCGGCCGTTGGACCGAAGCGATGGTTTGGAAATTACCTCCATCAATAGCACGATAAACCACATATCTGTAATCATCCTCTACAGGGTAATTCCAGCTTACAAATATGCTTTGCCGGTCGGTTCCCAGCGAAGCAAAGATATTGTTAATGGCCAACATTAAGGGATTACCCGTAAATTTAAGTGTGAACTCCATCGACGCACCGGAAAGATTTCCCGATTCATCCTCAGCCTGTAATCGGTATGAATAATCAGATCCGGCAATAAGACTTGTATCGGTATAGGAATGAATGTTGGAATTTGATTCAAAGGACTTGTATACCTTCCATTCACCTTGATCTGTTTTACGACTCAGAAGATGGCGTTTAACATCATTGCTCATACTTGGAATCCATTGAAGTATTATCCCATGATCTGTAATTTTATAGCTTGAGATTACCGGCGAGGAAGGAGGTACAATATCTGGTCTTTTTATTACCAGAATAGGAGAAAAATCCGAATAGTTATAAGTTATATCTACAGATTTGATTCTATAAAAAATATTTTTCGTAAGGGTTTTAAGGGGGATGGTATCAACAAAAACAGTATCCCTCATGGGTCGTGGGGTGGTACTTGAAAAAACATGACCGGAATCATTTGCAAAATAGACCATATATCCGGCCAGATCTGGCTCATCGCCCAGCGACCAGGTGATTTTAACGATTCCTGCACTATCAATGGTTCCAATAAGATCAGTGGGTGGTGCCGGAGGGATAGAATCGATGATCATCCCGTAGGTTATGAGCGAAACATTTCCGTTTCCAGCAGTATCCACCGCGGCTACCACATAATAATTGGAGGTTGAAGGGTCTGCATTTTCATCGGTCCATGTGCGGGTCGAAACTGGTAAAGGATCTTCGAACAAGGGCACAAAATCGTTAATGGAGGTATGACTCCTCCCGATTAAAAATCCTTTCAGATCTTTTTCTTCTGTTTTCTTATCCCAGCTCAGTTTAATCCTGTTGCCGCCCAGTGAAGTGGCTTTCAGGTTTTCAGGTGCCGAAGGAGGAGTTTTATCCCGTCCCATAGCAATAATCGGGTCCGAAGGTCTACTTACTTCACCAAAGGATGTAATCCCACGAATTCTGTAGCTGTATGGCTTATAATTTTCCGCCAGAGAATCGGTAAAAAGAATAATGTTGCTTTCCTGTCGCAATTCATTTTGCGGATTAATATAGGGTACATTATTCAATTTTTTATAGGATTTTCCCTTGTCGTCTGAACGCTCAATCCAATATGCCGAAAATACCTGGTCGTGAAATTCTTTATCCCATTCAAGTTGAATTACATTCTCCATTTCAATTGCTCTGCTAATAAATGGTTTGGGAATTTCAACCACATCTGTGGTATTGATTACATAATAGCCAGGGTTAATAATAAACAGGGAAGAATCGACCGGACAGGCTACCCGGTAGATATAAGCTTTCCCCTTTTCAAAATTCCTATCCACAAACCTTAGTCCCAGTGCGTTTGCCGTAACCGAATTCATGTCGGCAGCCAGGAGCGCGAAGGACCATCTGTTGGAAAATTCATCGGCCATTTCAACAAAACCAGCACCTCCTCCCGAGAATGATTCTCCGTACAATGTCTGTGCTGCGATGGTTGCCATAGGATTATCTGCCTTTTCATCCGCTATCGCAGCCCACTGATCGAGGGGCCAGGGCTTAATGGGCTCAGGATTCAGCTGCTGGTAGGCCATCGGATCAAAACTTCCGGTATCGGGAATAATGGTCCTTTCGACAGTATATCCATATTTGTTTGCGGCAGTCCAGGCACCGGGAGCATCCGGTGCCCACCGTAAAACAATACTGTCATTATAGGCTTTGGCTGTAAGCTGAATAAATGCCGTAAAAGCCTGTTCATTTTGAACCTCTTCCTGAGAAAATCCCTTTTCTGCAATGGTAATCGACAGTAGAAGAAAAATATATTTTATCATTTCAGCTTTCATAGGTTTGACTTTTTTCAACTTGATAATTCTAATATTCAACTAAGTTACCAAACATTGTCGGTCTGCTCATATAAGTAAATCTTTTTAATACTGGCGGACTCCCAGGTGATTGTCCCCCGGAAACCGTCGGGATCAGGTATTTCATCTCTATCCCATACTGACCATTGGTCAGGAGGAAATCACCGGCAGACATACGGAGCAGGTAATTCAAATCATTGAGGAGGGCCGGGTTGCTTCTCTGCAGAGCATTTTTATATACTGGCATGAATCCTATCCTGGAAGAGAGTATCCTGCTTACACTTGACTTAAACCGGTAAAAATCCAGTAATACATAATTGCTGGTCTCGTAAATAAGTCTAAAATTGGATGGATCGGAACCTGCAAGTGAACCAAAGGCAGTGACCTGAGTACGACCGATACCTGTAATTGAGTTAGTATGCCCATTCAACATTGAGGTAATACCGGGGTTAGCATTTAGCACCCTTGAATAGGTACTTGCTATACCTCCACCGCCCCCTGTGCCAACCAGTCTTTCCACCTCCGATTGTGAAAGGGCTGGTTGAACGAACCCTCTTCCGACACTTACAGAATTGACCGGAGGTATTCCTTTTTGATGCCTGTTAAGTGGTGTTACAGAGATGTTCAGAAGCGGTTGGGTGGCAAAAAAGGATTGCAGGCGCTCAGACAGTTTATAAATGTAGGGAAGAGGCTTGCTGGTATGGTATTGGAAAGTAAAGGGTGCGGATAATCCAAGCATGGGTTTCATCACCTCCACCCCATTTTTATATAATCCATTGATTTCAAAGTCATCAAAATACTCCGGGATGGTGGTACGAATATCAAATAATTCAGCGAAGAGTATATTCCGGTACTCAGCATTAAGGGTGGATGAAGCCATTTTTTCCCTCAAGGTATTGAATTTACTGGTCTTAAAATAGTAACTGTAAAGAAGAAATTCATTCGGACCGGTTATTAAGGCAGGCAATACCACCCCCGAACGCCGAACCGAAGTGCTACTCTCACCAAAAGTGAATCGAAGTGGGGTTAGGGAAACGGCCATTGGTTCATGACCGGAAACACCTACAGCCGATATATCACCTAGCTGTGCTCTTATTTGATCCTCGCGGTTCGGCACCTTTTTGCGTATAAGTTGCAGTGCATACATCTTCCCATTTTCAAGGTCAGGAAGGGTGAAGTCCACATACATCCCATGCGGTGCAATAGGAGTTTCGAAAGACTCTCCCTCGGGTATTGGTTTAAACCTGGCAAAATAAGTGAACTTGCTGTCGTCCTTTGCAGTGTAAAAAAGATAAGACTGCCCTGCCCTGTAAAAGCGCAATAATCCTTTTTTGCCCTGGGTTTCGCCTTGAAGGAAAAACTGTTGGTTTTCTACCGGGTAAGTAAATTTAACATTTTCAGGCACTATTTTGTCCGGTCTTTCCTTCGTCAGAAAGGTAACTTCTTTTCTCTCCTGCCATCTTGTACTGCCTTGCATAACCGGCCTTACAGATCCATCCCTGAAATACTCCGTAGCCTGCACTACAATTTCAATCTTATAGGGGCTGGTGGATTCAAGGGCCTCATCAAACAGAAAAGTCGCAATACTATTTCTCTCGCTCATTTCAAAATGACCGTCAACAGGAGTGTTTCTTCCATCATTTTTCATTAACCGGAAGGAAGAGATGAAAGGTTTAAACCTGCGGGTCAAAGTGGGTTCCTCATCTGTTCCGGCCGGGAATTCGAGAATTTTTTCAACTGGAAGATTAAATGAAACCCTTGGTTGTTCAAATACATTAGCCGGACTATCCTCCTGCTGAGGTCGAATATCGGCAATAAATTCGATTCCACTAAACGGATTTGCATTCAGGATTGTGCATTTTTGCCCAACTTCGACCTTAAAATTACACTGGCCTTCCACAAGTCCTCCCAATACACTGTAATGAAGTCCGGCCCTTCCTGTAAACCATTCCGGATTAGGCAACCCACCCTGCATCATAATGGCTGCTGCAAGGCTGATAATTGGGAATCTTCCTTTAATAAACCAAAGATCGACTTTTACGCCTAATTCTCCCCATAAGCCTGCGTATATCTGTCCTGTAGCATACCAGTTATTAATACCAGGGGCAAGTCCTGTTTCAGCACAAATACGGTTATTGTCTTCGGTAACGTTAATATCAAACCCAAGCATAATCCGTAAACTTGCATAAAAAATGGCAAAGTCCATTTCATTACTCATGTCAAAGTAGGTTCCGAAAGCAAATCCACGACCGGATTCACTCTGAGCTTGATAGGCATCCCTGTTCATCGAGGATAATTGGGAAGCTACCGCTCCTTCACTTCCTAGTTTACCACTTCCCCCGCCATACAGCAGATCCCTGATCTCATCAGGGGGAGGGGGCAATACAGTTGGGATATCGTAGCCGACCATGAGGTAGGACAAAAGATCGGCATTCAGGGGACCGAGTCGCAACTTAAGGCCGGCACGATCATTAAGGGTACCCATGTAAAAATACCACTTATCCTTATCAACATGAAAGCTGGCATTTACAAACCGGTTACCTGCGCCTGCCCCGGTAAGGATATCATAAACATTTGCATATACATTAAATTCTCCATGGAAATTGGCGTTCCCATCGGCAGGTACGTGATAGGCAATGCTGACATCGGCCCAGATCTTTGCAGAACCACGATCGCTAAGGGAAGCCATGATATAACCATTCGCTGAAATTCCAATATATGCTAAACCACCTGAGGATGTAAATTCTGCAGCAAGTGTGGCATCCATATTAAAGGTTTCAGTTGAAGGTTGGGTTCCCAGTACCGCGGTCAGTTTCATACCCAGGAAGGTATTAAAATCAGGAATATATCGTACCGAAGTTCTGGAACTCTCTCCCCCTGAACCACCCTCAAGGGTTGCTGCAGCTTCAGGAAGTGAAGCTGCATCGATCCTCATATGGTGATATGCGCCCCCTCCCAAACCATAAATCCCGAATCCCGAAAAGATTGGAATCCCACCCGGGAAGGTGACGAGTCCGTCTACGAACCAGTAGTTGTAATAATTTGCTGTATTATAGACAGCAGTGGGTGAATTTCTAATTGTGCCAAACTGGGCGGTCAGGCTGGCACTTATATCCATTGGCAAAGTTACGCTAAGGGACCCACGGACACCCTTTCCGAATTCCGGATCGTGATTGTAAAAAGTTAGTTCACCTTGTAAGCGAATACTGCTTATAGTCTGATCAATACTAATGGAATTCAGATCAATTCCATCAAAGCTGGCACTGAAACTTCCGCCCTCAAAATGGAGCCGCCCAAAAACACCGAACCCAAATGTAGCATTAAAATCGCCCAGGACAAGGTCAAGGTCAAAGTCGATCCCGGGACGGTCAAGTTCGTTAAGATTCAGGCTTATATTATTAATGTTGACCGGGAATCCAGCCACACTTTTTTGGGGACTTGCATGGGAGAAATAAACGCTGTCAATATCGAAATGGGGATCAGATGTCGAAAGCTTTAAACCTTCAAAAACAACACCCTGAAAATTGAGCCCCGGAACAGATGAACCTTCGGAACCTACATCTCCTGAAATACTGATATCCCCGCTAAGATTAGTTGAAACATAACTCGAGTCCCCAACCTGTAACTTGATTTCCGAATCGGGCCTTAACCGGAGCTTTACCGCCCACATGGGTATAGTTAGAGAATCCCGCGCAAATACACGGCAGAGATAATTAAGATGGTCCTCGTGATAAGTAAGTGCCATATGATAATCGAGGTTTTCCCCTTCTTCAAAAATTGGAATAGCCAATTTACCGGATATCCCTCCTTCCCTAAAAGTATTAGAAACAAAATCGATATTAATGGTATCCAATGAAATACCCCAGCCTTCAAAGGAACCCTGGGAAATCGGAAGGATATTCATCGCTCGCAATGAGGCAGTAATCCCCGTAGCATCAATGATTACATTATGTACCCCAAAGGAGATCCTTTCGGATGATGAATTATCTTCAAACTGGTTAGGGGTGCGAATATCTATGGCCTCCATATAAAAACCCTGCCAGGTATTCCTCATCCTGCTATCCCCTGCTGCAAGGGCTGAATCCCCATACGATTCAGGGAAGCTAAAGCCGGGAGGGTTTTCCAAATCTGAAAGGTCGATCCAGGCATTGGAAGCTACCCATCCCCAACCATCGACTCCGGCAATCTGGAAAGGATCGAAATTAATGGAAGCCAGGAAATTACTTCCACGACAGGCTTTAAATGAGAAAGAACCTTTGACGAATCCTTCCCCCGGGGTTCCGTCTGCCTGATCCGGCACCAGCATCGACCTTGGAAAAGTTACCTCTCCCTGAATACGGGCACAAAGGAATCCATGGCAATCCCAACTTATATAGGATGAAGCGGAAGTATCGGCCGATTCCGCACCTTTGAATGCGAATTGGGTATCTCCATCCTGTATAAGCTCCCAATCTCTGGCGAGGTATAAACGACCCTCATCTCCCAGCCCACCCGGATTGATACACAAATCAGTTACCCCAAAGGCAATGAGTTTATTTTCGATCTGTGGGAAGTTCAGGTTCATGACGGCATTGATAGTTGCCCTTTCCGGGGTAAATTCCATCTCGGTAATGGCAATGGTATACCGGTTGCCTTCAATTTCCCGGTCAATACCAATGGGCATCCCTATTTCCCGCCCCCCGGTAAAGAAGCTGACAAGTCTTTCACCGTCTTCGAGAAAATCATTAAGCAATTGAGATTCCTCCCCGGCCATGGTAATCACATCGCCCATGGTAGTTGAAATGTGTTCCGTAATAAAACTGCGGTCTTCTTTCGCTTTTACCTCCCCGGCAAAAATTTGCCGGGAGCTGTTAAACTGGATATTGGTAAACTCCGTCTGAATACTGACATTGTTTAAAAAGGGTACATGAATTATTCCGATTCCTGTAAAACGGCTTCCACTTCCTGATGAAATAGTTGCTACCTGTAGGGTGAAATTCCCAATGGACAGTGTTTCACCTGCAGAGAGGCTCGATTGTGCCACCCGGTCCGTAATTTCAGGGGTTGTACAAACACTGATGCAGCCACCGGTAGTATCTGCTTCAGTGACAGGTTCGGAGGGACGGCCAGGTCCCGATGTCAGGATAAAAAGAAAAATATCACTTGTGGCATAAGAGCTTGTATCGCCCGGATTATCAGGAGAATTCATCCATCTTACTCTCCAGTAATACTTCCCTGTATCCCTGTAGGCAAACATCTCCTGTTCTTCTTTGTACAATTCTGCCTTCACGGTTGATTCATCGCTGCTTAGATCAAAATTATAACCAAGACGTCCTGACATGGTACTTAAAATAGTATCAAAATTCCTGTGACGCGAAACTTCGATAACCCAACGTTCATCGACTATTCCATTAAAAAAGGTCGGGGACATGGTATCTGCAGCCTGTACAATCTGAAAATCAGGCATTAATTTATCCGGTGCATCTGCCGTGATCCATTTGAATTTCACATCTCCGGCCGGGACAGTATCTCCATCGTATGGTTCCAGCAATTTTGACGGTGCCATCCCCACTCCAAAGGTTGAAGAGACCGAGGGAGCAGTTACAGTCCTTGACCGGTATTCAAGTTCTACGGAGGTGTTCCAGGTATATAGTAATCCTTTTGTATAGGAAGGGGATGATTCAAATTGATTTTTATTGACCGCAATATATTGGGATTGTTCCTGCGTCAGTTCCGCAAAACCCGTAGTTCGTCGCTGGGTGGTTAATGGACCCGATGGCCAACTAAGATCCCGGTGATTATCATCCAGGCTTCCCCGTGAGGAAACAATAGAGAGGTCTGAAATGAATCGGCGATAGGCATTATCGTAGGGTTCATACTTGATCATTAAAGGGAAATAGCTGAAGGGAAGAATATCCCCGGGGGCGGGGTACGCAGGGATAATTACAGGATTCATTGCAGATGGAGGGGCAGCACCATAACGAAAAGTACATACTTCACTAACTCCCTCATTGTTAAATTGAACAATCCCATCGGGATCATAAGCAGTTACCCTGAAGGCATAGGTGTAGCCTTCTTCCAGAATCAGATCGGCATCAGGAAGGAGGTTATAGGAGGTGATCATGATATCCTCTTCCTCAAAAAGAATGGGCGAAGACCGAAATGCATCAGTCGGGTTCCTGTCTGAAGGTTCAAGCTGAATGAGCTGAAAGCGATATTGAATATTTCCAAGTCCGCTGGCAGGAGGAATAATATTCCACATGATCGGGATCATTCCGGTACCCGGATCAATTTCACTTCCGCATTCAGGATTGGTAAATTCAGGAGGCTCGGTAAATGAAACATCAAACGATCCGCATCCCTCCATTTCTTCCGGGATGGGTGAAAGAAATTTAGTGGGAATGTTACAATCGGCCACCCGTAGACAAAGGGTGTAACGCCCTTCCGGTAAAGCCTGGTCTCCCCGGATAACATCTATCGTTGTTCCCCGGTATTCGAGATTATCGGGATCAAAGAGATCATCTAATTCAAATCCCTGGAGAGATCTTCCACCAGGAGGAATATCAAAACATTGAACCCCTTTTCCCTGTGCAGAAGAAATCGTCATCCCATTGTCTTCATTTTTAAGGCTGCCACTAAAAGCAACCTGGTAAGTCTGGCTGGAAGGATTGGAAATAGTAACGAAAATACTGCTTTCCGAAGAGGTAAAGTCGGATAACCTGATGGGATATGGCGGGTAAATATTTACGGTAACTTTTAGGGGATAGTCCTGAGACATAAGCTTTACAGGCATCAATATTCCCAGAAAAATAATAACCAGCAGCTTCTGATGAATTAAATTAAATTTCATTTCAATTGAGTTAGAAGTTAAAGCTGTATAAAAAATTACCAATGAAATCTGTGGCATCCTGTCGGTCAGAAATGGCAAAGGAACGACTCACATAATTCAGGGTGAGTGAAAAATTATGATGTTTAGCCGGTTTAAAGCCTGCAGTAGCACCAATCATCCAGGTAGTGTTTAGATTTTCTTTATCCAGATTAGTCCTGAAATAACGTGAGTTAAAACCCAGGTTAAATTTATCATCCATTAGGGCTTTCCTTAATCCCCCGGCAAAGCCCCATCTAAAAGTTTCATTATGAGGATTTTTGAAATCACTGGCATTCCAGGAAAGAGACCATGAAAATTTACTTTCCGTATCGGAAAAACGATAGGAAACAGAGGGATTAAAAGAATTCACTGAATTCGTAATTGAATCAGAGGAATTGTCGGATAAATCCATATATGCGGTTGAGAAAGAAAGATTCTGACGGCGTGTTTTTGTGCCGAAATTGAAAAATATATTTCCACTGATGTTATTTGAAAATTGTTCAAGCATAAGTGTATCCCTGACCAGGGTATAATTTCTACTCTGATTCATGTTGTAATTGCTGTAATTGAGATTCAATCCCCACTTGGAGCTGGGCATGAATGAAATCATCAGGGAATTGGCTTGTTGGAACGTATTATTTGACTTCGTGTTTAAAAGGTTGTTCCTTTTGTATCCTATGCTACCACTTAACCTTAACCGGCTTTTCATTAAGGTGAAAGAGGGGGCTAAAGTAATGTTCTCGATATCATTATTCAAATAATAGGCCCCCATGGACTGGTAACCTGGTTCCACTCTCCGGTAATTCAATTTTAATGAAAACTTTTTTAGTCGAAATCCAAGACTTGCCTTTCCGGCTGTCAGAAACTCAGTAGAAGTTTTCGGTGTCATAAACAAGGTAAATGCAGAGGGTATATTGTAATCATCGATCTTAAGGTCTGCTGAACGAACATCATTCGTATAGGAACTAAAGCCAAAGTCGACATCCAGCGTAATAATTTTGGCTATAACCTGCTTAGTCTTCAGACCTATTACAAGATTTTCTGCCGGTACAATCCCAGCCTCTTCGGCATTCAGAATAGATGAACTGTCATCATGAATGGAAAGAAGGATTAAATCGACATAATTATTGGAGGTGCCCAGGCCAAATTTAGCTGCAAACCCTTTACGATTAAAGGCGGGGATGGAATAATCCTGAGTAAGGGTATCTGTTATGGGTTCGATGGCTTTGGAAAATCTTCCGTAGACAAAACCCAGACGAAAGATGGAAGGCTGGGCCTCAATACCTCCGCCAAGAAACATATGGTCGGACAAGCTATAATCAGAAAAATAGACGTTTCTGTAACCTGCATGAAATGTGATCTTTTTGTAATAGGGACTTACCCCGAAATAATTGAATGGCTGACGGAAATCACTTTGTTTCTGACTAAAAGAAAAACTAAACGGGAGGGTGATCCCATAGAGCGATACCGTAGGGTTTCCACTTATAGTCCAGAAAAACGGGTCTCTTCTTGAAAGGGTATCTGAAGAATGAAAGGTATTAAGTCTCAGGGAAAGTGAACCGGAAACATCCAATGGCTTTTGCTTACCGATACTGGAAAGATCCTGACTAAAGGAATCTTCCACCGCAAAGAGGGTAAGACAGAAAATTGAAGAAAATATCAGGAGTTTTTTCATAATATATGAAATTATTCCATGATTATCTTTTTAATTTTATTGTTTCCGTAGTCGGTAATATAAATAACGTGCTCCCTGATATCAAACAACACATCGGAGGGAACACTAAAAGCTGCATCTGGAGCAATTCCCACCTCATCGCCGAGGACCCCTTTACCTGCATAGGTTGAAACCTCATTCCCGCTGATGAGCCTGATCCGACTATTTTTCACATCTGCTATGTAGATCAGTCCATTATCGTCTACTGTTACTCCATAGGGGAGGTTAAATTTCGCAGTCGCTGCCGATCCATCACTAAACCCAGGGCTTCCGGTACCAGCAATGGTAGTAACTACTGATTTAGAATCGATCTTCCGTATCCGGTTATTACCGGCATCAGCTATCAACAGATTATTTTGCTGATCGAGAGTAATGCCGATGGGGTTGTTAAATTGCGCTGCTTTGCCCGTACCGTCTGAATAACCTTCTATTCCACTCCCTGCAATGGTTGTGACCTGGGCAGCAGCAGTGATTTTTCTTATAAGATCATTTCCAATTTCGGTAACATATAAATTCCCTGATGGGTCTATTGCCAATCCGGCAGGATTATTAAATTGTGCAGTATTACCCGGTCCATCAAGGTAACCTGCCTGGGGAAATCCGGCAAAAGTAGAAACCACACCGGAAGGATTGATTTTCCGGATACAATGGTTTCCATAATCGGCCACAAATACATTCCCACCGGCATCAACCGCAATTCCTGATGGAAAGCTGAACTGGGCAACATCAGCTTTTCCGTCTGCATATCCCTGTTTACCGCTTCCGGAAAAAATGGTCACTGTGCCTTCCGGATCTATCTTGTAGATAATATGAGTTGCATAGCCGGTAACAAAGAGATTCCCGGTCTCATCCATTGCCATCATGAAAGGGGATGATAATATACTCCATTGGGAAACCATTGGATAGTAGGTAAATACAGGTCCCATAATTGTTTTCCCAGCAGTGGTAAGAGAAATTTTTCCTGTGCCAGCAGCTACCGGAGCAGTGACCTTCAGTTGGGTGTAGGAGGCATCGAGAATATTGGCTGCTTTATTATTAAAGGAAACGGAATTTCCAGCGATTGTATTATCGAAATTTTTACCCGAAATAATTACCTCAGTCCCGGAGGACCCGCTATTAGGACTAATCCCAGAGATAAGCGGTGGATTGGTTAAAATTAATACTGTATCTCTGGAATTTAATTCACCATCGTCTACAGAGATGATTATGGTATAGGTGCCCGCTTTATCGATAGTTATTGTCGGGGAGACTGTTTTATTCAGATTTAGTGTCGCTTTGGACGAGGGGGGTTGGTTGAGTATTGACCACAAATAACTTAAAGCGGATCCATCAGGGTCAAGAGAACCGGAACCATCGAGAGTTATTTTACTACCTAAATCAGCATATATATCAGATCCGGCATGAGCTACCGGAGGCGCATTTCCTGTCGATGCACTAATTAAGGTTGTATCTGAATCATTGTCAATGCCGTCTGAAACTAACAGTCTTACCATATATATCCCTGCCCGGTCAGGGATAAATTCTGCTTTCTTTTGATCATACCCTGTTATATTCGTTTTACTTAATTCGGGTTTTGAAATGAATTGCCAGGAAAAAAAAAGGGAATCTTTATTTATATCGGTAGATGAACTCCCGTCAAGAAGGACTGATGATCCAATTTTTACAGATTCTAAGGCTTGGGCTACAGCTACAGGGGGAGAGTTAGGGGACGCATCATCTGCCTTGCGGCAGGATGCCATCCAAATAAAAAACACAAGAAACCACGATAGTTGGACGTTCTGTGTCATACAAGTTAGGGTTAGCTTTATATTCAGACGTTTTCATCTGAATTAATCGACTAACAAATAATGTTTCAAAAATGTTCAATGCTTTCTTTAAATTCCTGTTTATCCGGTTCCGGAAAAAAGTTTGCAGTGGGGTATATTTTCCTGCGCCTGGAATACTCTTGCGTTAGCTTAAATTGTTCCTAAAAAATAAAAAGATAAGACGTCCGGATCAATAAGGAATGTTCAATCCGGTCCTACAAAAACCTTAGGAAGAAAGTAAAAACTTTGTTATAATGAATAGGTAAACCCTGCCATTGCCTGAAACCTTTGCACCGGATATTGTTTCCAAATCTCGTAGCGGGAAGCAGAGAGGTTTCTGAATTTCAAAAAGAATGACAATAAATTGGTATAACGGTACTCGATTCCAAGGTTGGCATCCAGATAAGGTTTCAGTTCAACAGGAACATCAAGAGATGTAACTCCCCGGGCATAGCGTTTCCCGGTATAGAAAAGGCCTGCGTCCACCAAAATTTTTTCCCTTAAATTATAGCTCGCCTGCAGAGTGGCATCAAACGATGGCATATGCCAGGGATGCTCAAAATTTTCCAGTTTATAATGATAATAATTTCCACTCAGGTGAAATTTCATGCTTTCGCTGAGATGCCATGTAATCTCCCCTCCTGCCTTTAATAAGGTAGTGTAATCATAGGCTACATCAAACTGATTTTGCAGGATCGTGGTGGTATCATTAACAAAATAGTACATGCTGTCCATATCGGTATAGCTGAGCTGAAAATCAAACGACATCTTCGAACTGTAACGTCCTTTAAGTCCAAGGAAAGCAATACGGTCATAACTCGTATTGGCCACACTAAGTCCGGGTACAATATATGGATTTTCAAAAATTATTTTCCGGTAATTATTGATGACTTTCTTTCCATCCAGTCCAAAGTAGGGTATAAGCACATCATCCACAATGTTGAACTCAAAATTGATCTTTGGATACAGGTTCAATTGCCCTTCCTCCTGAAGGTCCAATACAGCATTCAATCCAAAGACCACCTTCCATTGATCGGAAGCTTTGGATGTCCATGGATTAACCCTTACCACCCTATTGTTGAAAGAATCGATACCAGAAGATTTGCCATAAAAATCCAGTCCGAGGTCAAGTCCGGAATACCAGTCTCCGATAAACTTACTTACGGATGATTTTATTTGAAAGTTATTTTCAGCATTTTTATAGAAGTCAGAGGTATGCATGAAATTAACTCCGAGGTCATAATTAAAATGGACCGAATCCGGATGACTTGAATAATATCTTATGTCGGCTCCCGCAGAGTATATCTTTTGCTTAATATTTCCTTCGAAAAGCAGGGTATCAACTGCAGGATTGTACCCATAATAAAGAAAGGAATTATATCCTCCGGTAATCCCGCCCTCCAGCACAGAGCGATAGTACATCTTCTTCCCAAACAGTTTTAAAAGATTATCACTATACCCGGCATCCACCTTGCGGCCATTTTCAAGTTTAATATTCCCATCGGAGGACAAGTGCCTGAAATAAAGTCCCACAGAAGACTTTCTCGAGCGCAGCTGGTTTAAATTCAGTTCAATAAAGGGAGTGAGATAATTACCCAGGCCGAGGGATAGCTGGCTTTTGTACAACCTGTCCAAAGGTAGCCCGATCATTCTTGCTGGTTGAATGGGCTTTACCCTAAAAGCCGACTCGAACCTCTTAGGAAAGATGCTATAGTTATAATCGGGGCTAACCCTTAAAGTATCGGTAAAAACCGGCTGAAGATCAATTTTTTGGGCATCGGACAATGTGGGTGTATAGGGTTTGACCACACGCACTTCACGCTGTATGTCCTCCTCCTGCGAAAAAACCTGAAAAGGAAGGAAAAAAAACAGTAAGGCCGCGGTTATAATGTTTATTCTAAATTTCATAGTAGTATTCATTTTCAAAGATTGAGTTCATTCATCCTGTTGTCCATGAAAATCTCCATGGTATCCGGTGGAGCAGGCTGATTTTCGAGATCAACACGACCCGTAATTTCCTTTTTCTTTTTCACGGCTGCTTCTTTTATCCCATCATCGTCGCTCGTGTAATAATTGATCACGCTTTCCAAAGTCTGAACAGCCTGAAAATCATCATTCCGGGAGAGATAGATATCGGCGAGCAAAAGAAATGATTTTCCCATCCAGAAATGATGAGGGGTATTTTGACCGATAAATTCAAATATCAGCTTCTCGGCTTTATCTACCTCTCCGCGTTGATAACTGATTTGGGCTGTCCGGTATTTTGCCTCAGCGCCCATCTGTGTGCTTACTTCCCCGGAAATTTTTTCAAACCAGTCGTAAGCGGCGGGAGTATCATTTTGTTGGAGGTATGCAGAAGCGATAAGGTAAGTGGCCTCTTTTTTGACATATTCATCGAGTTTGTCCTGAAGAAGGACAATCCTGGCTGCTTCAATTGTATTTTGATATTCGTTAAGCTGGAAATAGGATCTCATAAGCCCGATCTGTGCCTCGGCGATATTGGACTTGTTTTCCCCGGTATTGACCAGTTTGGTGTATAGTCCTGCTGCTTTATTATAATCCTTTTTCTTAAAAGCAATTCTCGATGCGGCGAGTAAAGCAGGCTCAGTAAAAATTCCAGTGGGCTGATCAACGATAAATAACAGGGAGCTGTAAGCGTCATCTTCTTTCCCCTGTTTAAGCAGACAATCAGCGCGGTAATAGTTCGCGTTGATTAGGTAGGCGCCCCGGGGGTATTTTTTAAGGTAGTTATCAAGGTTCAGGATCGCTTTTTCACAATCCCCCTGAAGGTAAATATTTTCGGCAGACACGTAAACAAGAGAATCCTGTTCGCTCATGGATACTCCCTGGCCGATATCATTGACATATCCAAGGTAGGCATCCACGTTGTTCATGTTTACATATATGTCCTTAATTGTGCTCAGTGCCACCGAGGCTTCCGGGGTTCCAGGATAATCATTAACGACCTGTTTATAGTACTTTAATGCTTCAGAGTTATTGCCCTGATTTTTATAATATAGCCCAAGTTGAATAAGTGTTTTGTTAAGATAACTGCTTCCGGGAAATTCATTCACGATCCTGGTATAGCTTTTTCGCGCATTTTCCGGCTGATCAAGTATGACATAGGTTTTCCCTGTCTCGAAAAGGGCATCGTCGGTGTAGGTTGAATGAGGATATTGTGCCAAAAGTTCCTGAAGGGTCTCTATTTTTCGTTGCGGCCGGTCGACCAGTCCCAGACAGAAGGCTTTTTGGAAATAAGCATATTCCACGTCTGCCTTTCTGAGTGAAATCACCTTGTCATAATCCTCAATTGCCTGCCAATAAGATGTTTGGATAAACTTTATATCGCCAAGCCTGTTCCAGGCATCGGCATAACTCACTGCCGATTTGTCATTTTCGAGGTTCACGTATTCGCGAAACCAGCTTTCTGCCTGGCTATAATTCTTTCTGGAAAACTCCAGGTAACCCATGCTGTACTTTAACTTCCGGAACTCATCCGTCCGGACAGATAAGGGCTCGGCCTGAAAAAGGGAATAATACTCTTCAGCAGTAGCCGCATCAGATATTTTATAGTAAGATTCAGCCAGCCAGTATAATGTCCGAGCCTTGATCATTGGATCATATTTACCGTTTTCGAGGGCTTTGGCAAATGCCCCAATGGCGTCATCGAAACGTTGGTTGGTGAAAAGTTCAAGTCCCCGGTAAAAAGCCACTTTCTGATAAGCGCGAAGGATATCTTCATCCTTGTTTTTGATTTTTTCGAGGGATTCGAGTGCCATACGGTAATTACGGGTATTCATGTAAGCCATGAGGAGGAACTGATATGCTTCATCAACCCTTCGGCTTACAGGATATTGAACAATATAATTATTAAAAGCGCGTACAGCCTCATTGAATGGAGAATACGACAACTCGTAGGTTACTTTCGCATAATTAAACAGGGCATCTTCCTTTATGGCAGGATTAAAATCCATTCTTCCGGCTGAAGCAAAAGCAACACGTGCCTTGTTTTTTTCTCCAAGGTGGATATAGGAGTCGGCCAGATGGTAGAGGGCACTCTGACTTATCTCGGAATTGTTCAGAGAAATGCGCTCAAATAATGTCGCTGCTTTATTATAATCCCCTGTCATATAATAAGCATAAGCCAGTTGGTATTTGTCCCCGATGGAAATCTGTCCTGTTTCATCCTGGTATGTCTGGAGAAAAGGTAAAGCCGCGACATAGTTTTCAAGGTAAAAATAGGATTCGCCGATAATCTTGGACATTTCGGCTTCCCGCTTATCAGATACAGAGTCCATCATAGGAAGCGCGAATTCAATGACCTTTTCGAAATTCTTTTGCAAATAGTAAATCTGGGCAATGTAGTAAGGGGCTATCGCCGCGAAAGTTTCGTCATCAACAAGTTTTAAAAAACCATTAAGCGCTGTGGCATAATTCCCCTGATCATAGGCAATATGGGAATAATAATAGAGTGCAGGTGAAGTGTATTTACTTTCCATATCCTTTATTTCGTAGAAACTGACCCGTGCAGAATCCATGTCGTTCCGCATATAAAAACTGTACCCTTTCTGAAAATAATATTCGGACAACTGTTCCCTCCCAAGGTAATACCGATCGACCATATCATAGTACCTGATTGCTTTGGCATAGTCTTTTTTCTGGTACATATACCCGGCCAGTTTATAGAAAGCATTGTTTTTCAGAGGATTTTCCGGATTGTCCCTCACGAATTCAAAAACCAGATATTCTGCATCCAGATTGCCCAATTCTATAGCAGAGAGGGCAAGATAATATTGAGCCTCGGCTCTTAGATCAGAACCGTTCACATCACTTTGATCAACAAAATCAGCAAAGAATTTTTTGGCTGAACCGTATTTTTCCTTTTCAAACAGATTCATTCCTTTATAGAAGTCTCTTTCCTTAAATCGATAGATTTCGGATTTTTGTGCCAAAACCTTCTCACCGGTAAGGAAAAAAGCTAAAAGCACAGCAGAGAATATCAAAATACGTTTTATCATAAGGGCCAAATTGAAGGTTCGTGTAAAATTAAACATAAAAGAGAAGCGTGGGCATCATTAAAATTCTTTTTAATTAACAGAAACTTGTTAATTAAAGGTTTTATCTTTAGGCCCCAAACTAAGATATTTGTATGTGAAAACGGATTTCAGAATTAAAAATTGCGCTTATGCCCCTTGACAAAAATATTGAATTCAACAATGTTTCGATTTCGATCAAAGATCATCTTGTTCTTTCAGATGTTAACTTCTCTATCGAAAAAGGTGAATTTGTATACATAATAGGAAAAGTTGGTAGCGGAAAGAGTACCCTGATTAAAACCATGAACGCTGAAATCCCGCTAAAAGAAGGCACAGCCATGGTAGCCAATTATGATCTTGGAGGCATTAAAACTAGGGAAATACCTTATTTGCGAAGAAAACTCGGTATCGTTTTTCAGGATTTCCAGCTTCTTATTGACCGCAATGTATATGAAAATCTGAATTTCGTTCTCAAAGCTACCGGATGGAAAAACAAAGACGAAATCAGCACACGCATTGGGGAAGTACTCGATAAAGTCGACCTTGCCTATAAGGGATACAAAATGCCCCATCAGCTTTCCGGTGGAGAGCAACAGCGAATTGTTATAGCCAGGGCATTGCTGAATGATCCGGAAATCATCCTCGCCGACGAACCGACCGGTAATCTGGATCCGCAAACATCAGTAGATATTATGAATTTATTAACTGATATCAAGAAAAATGGTCGTACAGTTGTTATGGCAACACACAATTACAGCCTGTTGGAAAAGTTCCCTGCACGCATTCTTAAATGTGAAGAGGGAAAAATAGGAGAAAGATAGAAGATTCGTCTGCCTTTTATCTTTTCCCTTTCTACGTGAATACATAATCCCCATCCCCGTCCTGCAAAGAAAAATCCTTAAATGCCCCGTTAGCAGGTGTTGCGGTATATCGTTTCTTTTCTACCCTTGTTATTACAGGGATATCCTTTTTCAAAAGCGCACTCACAAAATCTTCATGGAAACTGATCAGCGTGTGATTATTTTTATTTTGAAGTATTTCCAAAATCAATGCATTGAAAAATTTCACCGAATAATCTTCTTCATACCACAGGTAAAGGGTCTTTACAATTCCATCGCGGATAGAAAGAAACGCAAGCCCAATCCGGTGTTCACCATCAAAAACGCTGATCCAGTCGTACTGAAAATCCTTGGCAAAACTGCTGAAGTAATACCGTTCATTAACCTCTCTGTTTTCAGAGTTCTTTGGGATGAGCCATTTACTATTCTTCCACCAGGCGACCAGGGGGGCATTGACCAGGGTTGCTGCATTAGAGGGGGTATGTTTCAGGATGAAAAGATAAGTATCTTCATCAGGCTCGGCATGTATTATCGCTATAGTTTTTGAATAATTTGTTGAGTGAGAAGTATTCAAATCCAAGCTGCCGTTCACCCTCGTCTGCTTTTCTACATATTTTTTTATACTGCTGTTGGAAAATAAATTAAAAAGAGAGTCGGACAGATATAGTATATAGGATTTATGTAAAATGCGTAAAAGGCTCATTTGCAGGCTCTTTTGCTTTAAAAAACGGGTACGGGAATGCAAGGCATAACGGAACCTTAACAACACACCCTTTCGAGAGCCTACCTTAAAATCGCCCGAACGGGCAATAATCGCAGCGGTTTTCTCCTCCTGATCTGAGAAAATTACATTGCTACTCGTATACTGGAAAAGCCGTTTAATTAATTGAGTTCCTACACCTTTTTCCGCATGAGGATCGGCCCACCAACAAGAGCTGTAATAAATGGGTCTTTCCGGATTTCCGTTAAGTATAAAAGGTAAAATGCCGATGTATCCCACAATCTTACCCATATTATCCTTTGCAACAATCATCAAAACATCCTTAGCCTGGGCAAATGGATTCCTCACTTGACTGGCAGCTCTCCAGGGGGTAATGGCTATCGTGGATTTTTTTTCACTGAAATTTTCTTCGGCAAATTTTTCCAGTTCGAATAATCGGAGATATACAAATTCCATAATATTAGAATCTAAACCGGCTTGCTTTTACCTATTTTTTTTAACAGAAAATTTAAATATTCTGTTTTAAGATATGTCCCGGCACCATTCCATCCTTTTTCAAGAGGAATTCTCTGGTAATGTGGATATTGGAGTTTAAACTGTATACCTGAAGTCCCAAAACTCGCATTCGGCTCATTATCCGAATTGTATAACTTTCCAAGGAAATTTGCCTTCATTCCAACATCACTGAATGGAAAAGCAAAAAATGAATAATTAAGCTTAAATCGTTCACGCACATCAAGCATGCTCGAATAAATTTCGGCCAATTGTTGATTTTCCTGCAATTCGGAAAGCATAGGATGATTGTAGGTGTGGGAACCAATAAAAAACCCTTGCGATATCAGATTTCTTACATCCTCGGAACTAAGATAAGGTTTCTGCCGCTTTAAATAATCAGAAAAATCAAGATCAAGCAAGGCAGCTATTTTATCCGCCAGCCATTTTTGCTGGTAATCCAAATTACGGATGTATTTAATGAGTGTGCGTGAATCATCCCTGAATGCATCGACCAGAGTAGATATTATATTTGCTTTTTCGCTATCAATTTCTTCATCTTTTATCTTCTCTATAATCACGGAAATTTTATGCCTGTAAAACAATTCCCTGTTGTCGATAAAACCATTGTTAAGAAAAAAAATAGCTGGAATACCTTTTTCAAGCAGCATGGGGGCAATATATTCCCTGACTTCCTTCAATCCGTCGTCAAAGCTTAACATGAAAGAGGGTTTCTTCACCGTTTTTAACAAGGGGTCCGAGATTAAAACTGAGGGTGAGAGAGGCTCAAAATTTTTCAAAAGGAAGTCAAGGTCACTCCGGAATTCTGAAACACTTTTTACCCTGTAAAGATTTTTAATATGTTCTGGGGGCTTATCAGTGATAACATGATAGAATGGGAAAATTATATTCACCTTGCTGAGCCCAATCAGATTTTTCAAGGGTATAGACCTTGCAATTGGTCTCAATAATTTTCTTGGTTCTATCCTTTTCATTTTTTGAATATTCTAAGCCATAAAGGTAATCGGTTTATGTTTAATTTATAATACTTACATGAAGATGCTCCAAATCCTTCAAAGAAACGGGCAATACCGGGGATATTTGATCCCTCAAAGTCCAGAACCTTCCCTGAACCGGCATATTTCTTTAATACATGGTCCATCACACCGAACATAGCCCGCGATGCCTTGGCTTTTTCACCCGAAACCGCTATCAAATAATAAATCCTGTGCTTATGCTTAAGAAAAAGGGCCGCTGCCTCCAGTTGCTTATCGATCCGGGCACCAGGGATGAAGCCCAATTTCTTTTGCTGGATATTTTTGATCATGTTACTCAACCATTTGTAATAGGTAGCGGAACTATTATGAGTGGGATTTTTCTTTTTTAAATGAATAAAATCCTTAATTTCAACATCATCTACTATTTTATTATATTTCAATGATTTACCTATATTCCGACGGGTATTAAGGGTATATTTTTTTTGCAAATTCTCATAAGGTAAATCGAGTACCAATTCATAATTAAGCTGCTCCCGGAAGTTATATTGAAGATTCCCGATTTCGTTCGAAAAGTTTAGGTTCGTATCTATGTACCTTATAAAGGGAGGAATAGCCAGAATAAATTCAAGAAGCAGGTCCGGATCTGTATTTTCTGAAGAATAGACTCCAAGCTGCTGTGCGAAAAGAGGTTGAAATACGTAATAAATTCCAAATTTACTACGTATAGGCAAGGGCATTACTGCCCTGTATTGGTCTTTCACCAATGCGCCCCAACCAGGAGCAACCAGGTCAAGATACCATGACATTCCGTAAATATGGCCGCATAAGGAATGCTGGATGCATTTATCCCATTGCTTCCTATCAATTTCGGAATGCCGAAAGAATTTAATCATTCAAAAGAATTAGAAAGGTTAAATATGGTCCAAACTTATTATCTTGCAAACTTAAGCATTTCCTCGTAAACCCTTTTCCATCCCTTCCATTCCCCCTGATCGGTCAGGGAATCATTATGCCATACCGTAGAAAAGTTCCCTCCGTATTTTCTGACCTGAAGCAGAATAGCCTGTATTCTTTCGAGTGACTGTTCAGGATCAAGTTTAAGATAATCTTTTAAAGTGCGGTCCATAATCTGAAAAGGAAATATTTTCAAGGAAGTCTCTGCTTCAAGGAGTAGATCATAAAACATAAAAGGAAAACTCGTGCCTGCGCGAAAACCTGGACGGTCTGCGAAGCCCATGGAATACTCTTCAACTATTCCTGTATCGACAAGTGAGTTATAGGTTTGAGGAAGAGTAAAACGAAGAAAGTGCTGCCTGCTGCGGATAATCGTTTGCCCGGTAACTTGCTCCAGTATTCTTTTCTCCACAGGAATAAGCTGTTTTTTTTCGGATGAATAATAGGATGGATGCATGCCGGTTGAAAATGAACCAGACAGTTTTTTCACAAGCGATTGCCAGTCCTCGTTGTCCACAGGGTTATTTAGGTTGAATTTTCCACCATCCCCGGCAAGTAGAAAAATACGCAAATCATCCTTTTCATGAGCGTTTTGGATGAATTCGAAAGAATCTCCCGGGTCTGTTGCATTCCCATAAAGAATTTTCAGGCGTTTGGAAATTTCATTAAAATCCAATTTCAAAAAACATTTTAATAAACCGCCATAGGTCCTAGAGAGGGTTTTGTTCTTAATCTGCCAGGCTGTATCAATGTCGATACCCGGCATAAAATGATACCTGGGCAACCGTAATTTAAGACCCGTAAACTTTTTTTCCATTGCCCCTGCCATTCGACGTATCCAGATATTTACCACCGGTAGTTCCAGGAAGTCCTTTCTCGCGGCAAGACTTGCTTCTGAAGGAAACCGTCCGTGGATATCAGGATGAAAACTCTGATATTCCTCATAACGGGAAATCATATAAAACAGTGCAGCGAATATATCCAGGTCCAGATCGCTTCCATCAACAGGAAATAAAAAAGGAATATTCCCGAGGAAGCGGATTTCAGGTTCAAAATTACGAATCCCAATTTCATCCATAAAACCTGAAGGGAGAATATGAAAACTTCCTTTTAAGGGACGAGAGGAATAGGAGATTAGGGGTCCCGGCAGGTTTCGGGCCTTTTCAGGATCATCAACTATATAAAGTTCCCGGCCAAGAACTTCTCTGATGAGGAATCCGGCAGAAAACCTTAAACGGGGACTAATATTTTCAGAATAAATTATCATGCACTTAAATATCAAGGCTTATCAGCGTTATTCCCGAGCCCCCTCTTTCAACATGTTCATCCCTGAAAGAGGCAACCACCTCCTGGGTAGCAAGGTATTGCCGGATGAGTTCCCGCAAAATTCCATTTCCTTTGCCGTGAAGGATCCGAAGTTCCCGGCTTTGAAACATGACGGCATCATCTAACAATTCCATAATGCTTCGCAGGGCTTCATCGGCCCGTTTTCCCCTGACATCAATGGAAGGACTAAAGGAGAGACGTTTTTTCCCCATGCTCCATTGCTCCGAAGAAGGCCGTGATGAGGAAAACTTCCTTTTGGAAAGAAAATCCTCCCTGCTTATTTTTTCCAGCGCTTTCTGATCGACAACCGTAAAGATATCCCCGAAAGCGACCATGGCAGATTTTCCCCGGATCTCGCAGACCTCTCCGGGTGTTACCTGCCCCGTCATCAGCACATAATCGCCTTTTCTGATAACCTTGTCTGTTATTTCCTTTTTCGTTTTTTGAACACGATCAGGATCCATTTTCTTCAGCCGTTCATTATGCCTTCCTGCCTTTTCAAGATTTTCCTTTAACTCTCTTAATCTGGTTGCCTCCTGTGTTCTATTCTCCTCTTCCGCCCCTATTTCTGCCCTGAATTCTTCCAGCTCCTTCCTGACTTGTTTGGTTTTTTCCTTCTCTGCTTCAGATTCCCTGATTTCTCTTATAGTTTTTTCGATTTTACGGTTGGTTTCAGAAAGCAACTTTTCAGCCTGTTCCTTTGCTTCGCTGATAATTTTTTTACGCAAGGCATGCGTGTCCTCCAGCTCTGTGCTGTATTTTTCCACGAGTTCACGAAGACGTTTTTCTGATACCCGTATTTTTTGACGTTTATTTTCCCAATATTTCTTATCCCTGATCAGGTCCCGAAGATGTTTGTCAAAATCGATGTGGTCCCTGCCTGCTTTCTGCTGTGCCCGCTGAAGTATATTTTCCGGAAGACCGATTTTTCGGGCAATTTCGAAGGCAAAGGAGGAGCCGGGTCTGCCAATATCTAATTTGAATAAAGGTTCAAGCCTGGCAGTATCAAAAAGCATGGCTCCATTGATAATCCCGGGAGCGGAGGAGGCGAAGTGCTTAAGATTTGTATAATGGGTTGTGATGACCCCATGACACCCTGATCCGTTTAAATTTTCCAGTACAGACTCTGCGATGGCACCTCCCAAAAGAGGCTCCGTCCCGGATCCGAACTCATCAATAAGGACCAAACTGCCCTGATCAGCATTTCTGAGAAACTGCTTCATATTGAGCAAGTGGGAGCTGTAGGTGCTTAAATCATTCTCGATCGATTGCTCATCCCCTATATCCAGGAAAAAACTATCAAATATTCCACACACCGAATCTTTATCCATAGGCACCAGGAACCCACATTGCAACATATATTGAAGTAGTCCCGCTGTTTGAAGGCACACAGACTTGCCCCCGGCATTGGGACCGCTGATGAGGAGGATCCTGTTATCCGCGTTTAACCTGATATTAAGCGGTACCATCTCCGCTTCATGTTGCATCTCCTTTAAAGAAATGAACAAGAGTGGGTGCATTGCATTACGCCAATCCATTTCCCTGTTGTTGGTCATTTTGGGAAGAGCAGCATTAATCTGAATGGCAAACTTAGCCCGTGCCCGGATGGAATCAATGACGGAGAGAAATTGATGCATCTCTTTCAACTCATCGATATAGGGTCGCAGGAATGTTGTAAATTCCATCAGAATCCGGACAACCTCCCGCTTCTCGGAATACTCGAGTTCCTTTAATTCGTTATTGGCTTCCACTACCTCAATGGGTTCGATATAGGCTGTTTTACCGGTTCCCGATTCATCATGTACATATCCGGGTATTTGTCGTTTATAACCGGCAGATACAGGAATGACCGCCCGTCCGTTTCTGATAGTCAGGGCAGCACCCTCCTCCACCAATCCATCCCTGCGAGCCTTTTGAAGGATTTGGTTAAGCTTTCGGCTAATAGAGGCTTCTTTCCCCGATAATTCCTTTCGTATTTCCTGAAGCTCTTTCGATGCATTATCCTTCACTTTTCCATGCTTGTTCAGGATCATATTTATCCGCTCCAAAATTGCAGGCACAATTTTCACTTCACCCGCCAACTCCCTTAAGCCTGGAAATTTTTCTTCCCTGTCATTTTTAAGGAAATTAAGAATCCCCCTCACGGAATCTATAGCCTTCCTGATATTCGAGACCTCCCCTTCTTCCAGGAAACTGCCTTCAACTCTCGCCTTTTTAAGGGAGGAGGAGATATCAATAAAATTATCGATTGGAAAAGCTGTACCTGATAAAAGTATTCCCCGGAATTCTTCCACCCTCTTTAAGCCGGAAACAATGGTTTGATAGTCTGAAGAGAATTGAAGCTTCTCAACTTGCTCTTTACCAGGTTCAAAGAGGCAATAATTGCAAACGAGTGCACGAATTTTATCAAAGCCGCTTTTGTATTCAAAATTATCGGGATAGACCACCTATAATTGTTTCTAGATTCATTGATTAAAAATAGTAAAAAGTAGGAAATGCATTCAAAAAAACCAATTATACAACCTTAATATTGCTTAATATCTTACTTCAACAGAAAAGCCATCAGCACACCCAGATAGTTTCCGACAGCATAACCAATAATACCAATGATTATACCGGAAAGAACCACCGACTTATTTTTGAGGGCAGCGGCTACAACAGGAACAAACGGGGGGGACATGGACAAAGCGACAGATGTAATGATAAAATTATCGGCATCCACCTTAAATATCCACGAAAGTATGGCATGCAGCATAAGTGATCCCAGGACTGAAATGAGGATATACATGAAAATTGAAATCAGGACAAGAGAATATTCCTTATTGAACATTTCCCCTAAATCGGCCATAGAAGCTACAACAATACTGAAAACGAGAATAAAATAGATGCCCAGGGGGAATGTTTTTTGGATAGCATTTACCCGTGGAACAAGAGAGACCGCAATTCCAAGGGTGGTGATGGTTAGGATAGCCACAACCATTTGATTATTTTTTGAAACCAGCAGACTTAATCCACCGCCAATGGCAAAAATAATTACAGACAAACCAAGCGCCTTTAGGAGGGGCAGAAATACAGCCTTGCGAAACATTCCCTCATAGGATTCAAATTCGTGGGCCATTTCACCATTGCTGATTTTTTCCTCCTCTGTCTGGTCGGATTTAAAGGGTCGGAGAAACAAAAGAAAAAAGCGTTGACCAAAGCTGATGAGGAACAAAAGAAGGAAGGCACCAATAACCAGATCGGAAGTATGGGTAAAAATATAGAGCTCCTTATTCACATCGAGCATTTCTGAAATGGCAGCCAGGTTAGGGGTACCCCCGGAATAAACCCCTGTCAACAGGCCTGCTATTTTCCATGTATCAGGAATAATGTCTTTAAAAATTACATATCCCAGGAAAACCATAATGATTACCGAAACCAACCCCAGGATTAGGGAGATGAAGGTCTCCCTCGCCATCCTGATCCATTTCCCTATATTCTCAGAAAAAAGCAATAAAGGAATGGCAATTGGAATGGTGATGGAAGTAATTATATCCTGAAGAGCGTATACATCGTCTGGAAGTATATTGATATTTCCGAGTATCAATCCTGCAATATAGCAAATAATGATGGCACCGATTCTTCTGACAACATTAAAACGACCCACCAAAAAAAGGGTAAATACAGGGAAAACAAAATAGAACAGGACAAGAACAATCTTCAGCAACATAGCGTATATCGATAAAAGTGCGGCTAAGATATAAAAAAATGATTATTCCCTAAACCATCTCCTGAAGGAGTTGTAAATACGATCGCTGTCTCAGGGACAATCTTCGAAACTCTTGTTATATTGTATAATCGCTTTCTCGCTCATCCCCATACTCGAAAAACCCCCGTCATGATAAAGATTTTGCATAGTTACTTTCCTGGTCAGATCAGAGAAAAGACTGATGCAATAATCTGCACAATCTTCAGCGGTCGCATTTCCCAGCGGTGACATTCTTTCGGTAAAATCTATGAGGGTATCAATCCCTTTCACCCCGCTGCCGGCCGTTGTGCGGGTGGGGGACTGGGAAATGGTATTTATACGGATTTTCTTTTCCCTCCCATAAATATAGCCGAAACTCCTTGCGATAGATTCCAGGAGGGATTTGGCATCGGCCATATCGTTATAGCCGAACAATGTCCGCTGAGCAGCAACGTAACTTAATCCAACTATGGAACCCCAGTCGTTAATGGCATCCTTTTGCCGTGCCACCTGGATTGTTTTATGAAATGAGAGCGCAGAGATATCGAGAGTTTTCAGAAAATTATTATAGTCAATATTATCATAAGGAATTCCTTTTCTGACATTCGGGGACATGCCAATGGAATGGAGAATAAAATCGATCTTTCCGCCAAGGTGTTCCATTGTTTTGTCAATGACTTTTTCGAGGTCAGGAATACTGGTGGCATCGGCAGGTAACACCATGGAGCCGGTCTTTGCCGCTAAGGAATCCAGTTCTCCAAGTCTCAGGGCCACGGGGGTATTCGATAAAGTAAAAACAGCCCCCTCTTCATGGGCTTTTTCAGCTACCTTCCAGGCGATCGACATTTCGTTCAGTGCACCGAATATGATGCCCTTTTTACCTTCTAAAAGATTATATGCCATCAGAAATATTATTTAGAATTAAAATAAACAATGCAAATTTAGATTAAATTAGCGGGAAATGGAAATAGAGTTTCAGCTTCCCTCCAACATCTCTCTTGCATTCGCCTTGGCTGCTTCTGTAGTTTGTTTTCCACTTAGCATTTTGGCTATTTCTGATAAACGTTCTTCCGGTCCAAGGCTACGAAGTGCCGTAGAGGATCCTCCATCAAAATCGTATTTGTAAACAAGCAGATGAGAGTCCCCTGCAGAAGCAACCTGAGGCAAATGGGTTATCGCAAGGACCTGATGATCGGCAGACATTTCTTTCATTATCCTTGCAACCCGATGGGCGATTTCCCCGGAAACCCCGGAGTCTATTTCATCAAAAATAATGGTTGGAAGACCGGTGGAATGGGAAATGATATATTTGATGCTTAACATAAGTCTGGAAATTTCCCCTCCGGAAGCAATTTTACTTATTTCCTGAAGATCAGACTTTTTATTGGCGTTGAAAAGAAATGAGATATTGTCGAAACCCTGCCCCGCCGGTTGTGCTGATTTGGCATTTTCAATAATAAACCGGGCATTGGGAATCCCCAGCTGGTTAAGCAATTCGGTAAGTTTTTTTTGTATTTCTGAAAATCGCTCCTCTCGCTTTTTTGAAATTTTTTCTGCTTTATCTATAACTGATTTAAGTTGTTCTTTCGTAATCTTTTCAAGTTCTGAAATCCTTAAATCGAATGTGCTTAATTGGAAGATTTTTTCGTCAAAAGCCTTTTTCAAGTCAAGGAGCTCAGATACAGATCCAAGTTTATGTTTTTGTTCAAGTCTGAAAATCAGGTCCAGCCTATCCTTTACATATTCAAGCCGGCGTGGGTCCAGCTCTACCTTTTCGCCTCTTTCCTCCACCTCATCCCCAATATCTTTAAGTTCAATCAGGGTCGATTGTATCCTCTCACGAAGTGACGCGCCTGCAGGAAAATATTCATGGATACGTCCGAAATTGATTTCGACCTCTTTCAGGAGTGATTGAATATTGATTTCATTTCCGGAGAGGGTCTGAAAGATGTCGAACAGGCAAGATTTTATTTCTTCTGCATGGCTCAAGGCAAGCAACTCTTCCTCTAACTCCTTCTCTTCGCCTGGTATTAATTTAGCCTCCTCCAACTCTTTGAACTGAAATTCTGTGAATTCAAGCTCGGATTTATTCCTGTGAGAGAGCTCCTTTAACCTCTGCAATTCACTCCGGTTATTTACAAATGCATCCCAGATGAATCGATAATCTTTGAGTTCACTGATCAATCCGGCAAATGCATCTACCACAGAAAGCTGATAAACTTTATTGTTAAGGTTCAGGTTTTCATGCTGGGAATGAATATCTATCAGAAGGGCACCCAGCTCTTTAAGTACGGAAAGGTTGACAGGAGTATCGTTCACAAAAGCCCGTGATTTCCCATTCGGACTTATTTCCCGCCGCAAAAAGAGTTGGGCGTCCTTATCGATTTCATTTTCCTGAAGAATTTTATGCGTAAGATGCTCGTGGTTGTCAAATATTCCTTCCACTATGCATTTATTGTTCGGGTCCATTAACACTGAAATATCAGCCCTTTGGCCAAGGATTAAGGACAATGCACCGAGCAAAATAGATTTTCCGGCACCTGTTTCACCGGTAATCGTAGTCAAACCGGCCTGAAAATCGATTTCCAGTTTATTGATAATCGCATAATTGGTAATAAGCAGAGACTGGAGCATAGTTGAAACGAAGTATTATCTACTGAGGATTCTCCATAATTTGGTTGTATTTACCGGCATTCGCCTGATCTATTTCGCTCAGGAGCTGAAACATCCGGCTTTTTTCTTCCGGAAAAGACTCTGAGAATACTTTGACCAATTCATCGGACTTGGCATCAAAAATTATGTGCAAAGGCTGAAGGAAAGGATCTGGCTTTTTGCGGTAAACATCCTGCAGCAATTCGAGGGAACTGGCTATCTCCGCCCTTCCCTCGGCCACTTTCGCGTCCATCACATCAAGTCCCAGTCGGTGATACCGGTATATAAAATCGCGGCAGGGCGCATAATCAGAATCAAGGAAATCCTTCACAATCCAGTAGCGGTTGCGGTGGCTGGTATTTTCAAATGGTTTCCAGCCTTTTTCAGGAACATTCTGTGCGTTGTCCACAATTTTTTCTGCAATGGTCCAGAAAGGACTCCCTCCTTTGGATGAAAATGAGTCATAATCAAGAGCCAGGACCACGTAAGCATAATAGGCCAATATTGAAGTAAGGTTGGAAAGATGGGAATTCGGGTCAAATTCCAGAGGTTCAAATTCGATATACCTGAATGAAATATCATTGTCCATATAATTGAACATTACGGTATTGTAATTCGTATTGTATACAGGTCTCCGCGATTGCACCTGCAAGGTTCCCCTGAATTCATCGGCTGATATTTGTTCGGTAATATTGAACAACATATTGCACTCTATCCTCTCTTCAGGGGCATATACATGGTTTGTCCAAACCTTGTTGTTCATAAATTCATATATTGCGCTCTGCAGTGTCTGAAATACCTGCTTATTGGTACCCTGTATCTGTTGTGTGGAAATTTGGACATTGCATTTTAATTCCTGTGAAAAGAGAGGAATTGTAATCAGGCAGAACAAGAGACCAAACCAAAATTTCTTCATAATACTACAATAACGCCATTATTTCTTCAATTATATCCATCGCGACTTCCTTCTTGGTTTTTAACTCATATTTTTTAATATTATTGCGCTTATCCATTATGGTTACCCTGTTGGTATCCGACAGGAAACCTGCCCCCTCATCCCTTAATGAGTTCAGGACGATCAGGTCGAGGTTCTTCTTTATCAGCTTTTTCCTGGCATTTTCAATTTCATCATGAGTCTCCAGGGCAAAGCCCACAAGGATCTGCCCCTTTTGTTTGATTTTTCCCAGTGCGGCAGCTATATCTGTGGTGGGTTTGAGACTCAGTACCAAATTCCCCTCTTTCCTTTTGACCTTTTCCCTATATGGATTTTCAGGCGAAAAATCAGCCACAGCGGCAGCAAACACTGAAATTTTATTTCCCGGAAATTCCTCTTTCGCCGCAACTAGCATCTCTTCAGCAGTAGTTACCGGAATAATTCTTACTCCAGCATGCTCAAGTTTCTGGTCAACTGGTCCGGAAATCAATGTTACGGCAGCACCCAATCCGGCGAATACGGAAGCAAGAGCATAGCCCATTTTTCCGGAAGAGCGGTTTCCAATATACCTTACAGGATCAATTATTTCGTGGGTAGGCCCGGCTGTGATCAGTACTTTTATGCCATGAAGTTTTTTTTTTCAGCCCCACTGGCAAAGATACTGACTAATTTAGCAAATATATCCTCAGGCTCCTGCATCCTGCCCTTTCCATGAAGACCGCTGGCAAGTTCGCCTGTGTCAGGGTCCAACAAAATATTTCCGTACGATTGAAGGGTTTTTATATTGTTAACTGTTGATGGATGAAGGTACATATCAAGATCCATCGCGGGGGCAAACAGTACCGGACAACGTGCAGAAAGATAAGTTGCCAGAAGGAGATTATCCACCTGGCCGGAAGCCATTTTCGACATGGTATTGGCCGTTACGGGTGCAATAACAAAAAGGTCGGCCCAGGAACCTAGCTCTATATGGGAATTCCAGGTTCCATCCTCTTTAAAAAAATCAGATAAGACAGGATGCCCGGAAAGAGCAGCGAAAGTCCCCTTTGTCACAAACTGCTCTGCAAACGGGCTTAAAACTACTTTCACCTCTGCCCCTTCCTTTATGCAAAGCCTTAAAAGATTCACTGTTTTATAGGCAGCAATGCTCCCTGTTATACCAAGCAGTATTTTTTTTTCTTTTAGCTTCATCTTTAAAGGATAAATGAAGTGGGGCAGTTTAATACCAATTATTCCGCTTCTTCAGGTGCCACCGGACGGCCTTCGGAAAAACGGTAGTAAACCTCATCATCCCGATATTCCTGTAAGGAAATAAGGGTTGATTTGGGAAGCCTTTCATAATACCGTGAAATCTCAATTTGTTCACGGTTTTCAAAAACCTCTTCCAGGTTATCTGTGTAATAGGCGAATTCCTCCAGTTTCCGGTTGAGCTCATGTTTCATTTCAACACTGATCTGGTTAGCCCTTCTGGCGATGATCATCACTGTTTCATAAATGTTCCCGGTACCCTCGTGAAGACTTCTTAAATCCTGGGTAACGGTTGTTAAAGGAGCTTTGCTTTTTTTGTAATCAGCCATCGTATTAAAATTAATTAATTTCCTGTCCTAATTTATCCATCGAATTTTGATATATTTTTTGCGCCTCTTCAGCAAATTCGCCCTCTGGAAATTCGCCGATAAAAGAATAATATTCATCCACAGTATCCTGATATCGCTCCAGTTTTTTGGCCTCAATAGAATTTTCCGATAGAAGGTAGTTCGCTTTTAAAATCATAAACAGCAGTTCCTCCCTGTGATAAGTATCCGGAAATTCAGTGAGAGAGTTTCTCAAGGCAATAATAGCTGCCTTATAGTTGTCAAGATCAAAATATAGCCTCGCATTTAGATAGGATTTTTCAACCAGCTTCTCTTTCATCTCGTTTATTAGTTTTTGGGCCTCTTCTGTTCTGGGACTATCCGGATAATTCAAAAGAAAGAGAGAAAGGGTATTCAGTGCCTTGTATGTATATTCCTGATCGAGGCTTGGTCGCGGAGACATTTTAAATTCGTTGTAGCCCTTCAAAAAATAGGATTCTTCCGTAAAACTACTGTTTGGAAAAGTGTTGGCCAGTTCTTCAAAATAATGAGCAGCCATGATATAATCGCCTTGCTTGTAATAGCTCATCGCACGGTAATATTGAACTGTATCGGCCTTTGTGGTACCGCGGTATACAGTGGAAACCTGCTCCAGGATAGTTGCCGAACGGACATACTCTCCGTTATTGTAGTACTCCAGGGCTTTGTCATACTTCATGGCGTAATCACTGCTCTTGAGTATTTTCTCGTATCCTCCGCAGGAGCTGGCCAGAACTGTGATCGAAATGAAAATGAATAACTTAAGCTTCATCGTTTAAAATGTTGTGCAAAATTACTATAATATTGGGAACTAGGAAACAAAACGGGCGGAATTTTGAAAACATTGGTAAACGCCCTTTGAAAGTGCAGGGACTTGAGATGGTTAGGGGGTTCTTTGGCCATTTTATTGAATCCAATTTTGGGAAGATGGCCGATTCTGTTATTTATAATAAATTATGAATATGCAGTTTATGTAAAAATCCTATCTTGAGTGATTATGTGGCTGAAAAACCTCAACCTGCACCTGGTGCAGTATGTGGCAAGGTATATGTATGTGAACTCGACGGAGCGGTACCAGTTGAACAACCTGGATAGGCTCCACAGGAAAATTGAAAAATATCACCCTTTAAGTTAAACTATAAGTGAGTATTAATCGTTAAATTTGTAGGAGATAAAAAAATGAATATTATGAATGTAGTTGAGAAAAGAGACTTTCTCCACAGTCATTTGCACCGGGTGAATGAACCCGTAATTAACGAAATGTACAATAAGATGTTATCCTTGCTTAATGAGTTTTTAATTGAAGAGTCCGAAGAGGATATTAAAAACGGAAACCTGATTGCTCACGACTCATTAAAGCAGGAGGTCCACCATTGGAGACATACGAAATAATCTGCATCCAGGGCAGCAGGTGATCTAAAGAAAGTCTATCGTTTTTATAGCCAGGTTATTGGAGAGCAGAAAGCTTTTGATTTTATTTTGTTATTACTTGAGAGGGTTGATCGCTTATCGGATAAAAGGTTTATAAAAATGGGAGTCATTGATGAAGAATTTAAGCATCTAAAAAGAGGTTACAGGAAACTGATCGAAGGGGATGTGAAAATCACATACCGTTTAAGCACATCAAAGCCTGTCGTTTATATAAACAGGATCTTATTCGAAAAATGACTGGCTAAATATTCAACGTGTCACTCCTTTTTATCAGAATGTGACTAAGGAAGGTCTTCGATTATGAAAGCGGAGGAGAAGCATGAGTATATCAACTATCGACTGGAGACGGCAAGGAAAACTTTTGAGGCCAAAAATTCGGTCAGCTACTTTCCGAACTATTTGATTGGCGCCAAAAGGGTGATTATGACAATATCTTTGACTACGATCAAGATTCAGTCATGCCACTTTTTCAACCCGTTGAAGAGATGCTGGATCTGATTGAGAATACCATAAAAGAAGAGTGGAATATTTGAATCTTTTCGGTCTTTGAAATTGTGTATTATAACGATGTTAGAAATTAGAGAATCATTGGTACGATTACGGGGCCAGGTTCTATGATCCGAGTTTGGGGAGGTGGCATGTGCAAGATCCACTGGCTGAAGAGTACCTAAATTTATCTCCTTATAACTATGTATTAAACAATCCTATCATTTTTATTGATCCGGATGGAACGTATGTTGATGGTTATACAATTGATGGAATAACTGGAAAAATAGATAGAGTAGACGATACAGGCGGAAATGACTATGACGTATTATACACTAAGGCTGAATATGAAACTGAAAAGGCAACTGGGGAAACAAATGAATATGGAAATCCTGAACCAGAGAATCAAATAACAGTTTCGAATACGGACATTTTACCGGCATTAGAGGAAGATGGATCTGCAACATCAATTTCAGGAAGTAGTGGTAATGATGCATTTAATGTTTTCAAATTTGCTGCTGATCATTCAAAGGTTGAATGGGGATTTGCACGATATACGGATGATGACTCAAAATTTGCTGTATGGAGCAAAGGAGAAAGGTCTGCATTACCTAAACCTGATCTTGGTTTAGGGCTTAAAAATGTTGACATGTTTATTCATAGTCATCCTGGCACAAAGCCTACAATATATCATGAAAATATGTCTATGGGTAAGATCCAGCCGGGGGATGGTAAAACTTATATGTATAATGATTCAGATTGGTGGGATAAATTTCATGGAGGAATGCCCTATAAATCTTATGTTTACTTTCCAAGGTCTACTAATGCTTATCAAATAGAAGAAAAAGGAATTGGATTTGTAACAAAATTCGATAGTTATAAATAATTATAGTCATGGTAATTAATAAAAATGCAATCAATGGAAAGATATTGATTTTATTTTTGTGTATAAATTATTTAGCTGGTTGCAAAATTATCAATATTTCAAATTCAGATAAATACATTGGAATTTGGCATTCTATAGAGAATCCGGTAATGACAAGTTCAACTTTAGAATTGGAAAAGGACGGAACTTTTTACTATCATTTAGATGCTGAATGGAGTGAAGGTTTTTCAAGAGGAAAGTGGAAGAAGGTTAGCACAGGGATTGAGTTAACAAGTGATGAAATTGACACATGCTATTATGTTAAAGAATTTGGTAATGATTTTATAGATATTACAGATTCAGTAAAGTTGTCTGAAAGAAAAACAACCATTGAGAACTGCATTCCTGCGAATATGTCTAAGAAATACGTTTACTTTCAGAAAGATGTTTTTTACCTTAAAAATGATAGTCTGTTTCATATATCAGAACCCAATAAAGATATCCCCTTCTTGTTGAATGTATTCAAGTAATTACTTATGAACAAACAGTGATCTTTGTATTAAAGTGCCAGTTGCTGAATCTTCTTCTTAGTAATAAAAGCATCGATTAGTTTTTTAACAGTACTCTTATCATCTTCATCCATCTGTTCTACAGCCCGGAATTGTTGAAGCAGCTCTGCATCTTTGAGCGCAGAAGCTGCTTTTTCGTCTGAATTCCGTTGATCAGGAAATCGACGGTAGTATATAGGGCATCGGCTAATTTTTTGAGTACTTCTGCAGGAGGCTGAGCACCTTTCTCATAGCTCAAAGGACACCTCAAACAGAATTAATATTCTTACTCCCCTCGATATCAAAGTGTTTTAGCTTCGTGAATAATGAATGAAAATATATTTTTCTGGATATTTATCTTTACATTTGTAAGACAAATTACTGAATCATGAGAACAATACTGATAAATATACCAGACAGTGTTGATATGTCAGACTATGACTTTTCAATGATGATTGCTGCAAAGCTCTATGAAGATGGAAAACTGACTTCCGGTCAGGCTGCCGAAATGGTTGGTTTAACCAAAAGAGCTTTCATAGAAATTCTCGGAAAATACGGTGTTTCGTTGTTCAGCAATTCAATTGATGACCTTCATTCAGATATAGCAAATGCCTAAGGTCATTATTACCGATACCAGTGTTCTGATTCTGTTTCAAAAAATCAGTAGACTCGACCTGCTTCAAAATATATATGAAGAGATCATTACCACCCCTGAAATAGCTGCGGAATACGGTAATGATTTACCTGTTTGGATAAAAATTCAAGTAGTTACCGACAGAAAGTACCAGGAATTATTGGAATTACACGTTGACAAAGGTGAGGCTAGTGCCATTGCACTGGCTAAAGAATATTCAGATGTATTATTATTGCTTGATGATTTAAAGGCCAGGAAATTAGCTGCTAAATCGAATTTGAAATTCACCGGAACACTTGGTATTATAACCAAGGCAAAGAATGATGGTTTAATTGATACAATAAAACCTGTCCTGGATAAAATTCAAAAGACAGATTTCTGGATATCAGATAAGATACTTAAAGAAATCCTTGTACTGAACAACGAAGATACGTAAAAAGGATAAGTCATATATATGAGCTGGTTATAAGGTAAATTGATCTTTGAATATGAAGGGTATTGAATAAAGCAGTGGTATGATTACGGGGCGAGATTTTATGACCCGAGCCTGGGGAGGTGGATGACACTCGATCCTCTGTCGGAAGTTAATAGAAGATGGAGTCCATACAGGTAGGCATATGATAATCCCATTAGGTTCCTGGATCCGGATGGAATGCTTGAAGCTGATTTATCACTTATAGATTAAGGTTATGTGGATGTCAATGGAAGAGCAAAGAAATCTGTAATATATAAAGCCCGATCAATCGGACGTTGTTAATGCTTTTTAATAAACCTGCCAACCGCAGCAGTTCGTCAGGGAGGGGGGAAGACTTGCATCTATGTAGAAAACTACGTATCTTTCTACATAAATAAAAATTAAATTTATGGCACGGAGAAAAATAGAGGATAGAAAAATACGAAGCCTGACGAAAATAGCAGGGGGAACAAGCTATGCAGTAACCATCCCGATCGAGTATATCCGGAAACTAAAATGGAGAGGCAAACAAAAACTGGACGTCAAGCTTTATCAGGACCGGATTATAATCCGTGATTGGAAACCCTAACCTCTTTTTTTCCTTGTCGATTCAAGGAGAAAGTTTCCCCGGAAACCCTTTAAAATGAATGAACTTTGACCTACCCCCGCCATCCACTGGAGATTTATTCAGTTAACGTTCTTACTTTTTGGCCGCTGTCGAAAAAACACTAATTTTGCTTCATTATTAACCTTAAAAATTGAAGCAGTGGATATTTTCAATAAAATCAAACAGAATGCCGGTCCCTTAGGTCAATACAAGCAATCTACACATGGGTATTTCACTTTTCCTAAACTGGAGGGCGAGATTGGCCCCAGAATGATCTTTAAGGGAAAAGAAGTTTTAAACTGGAGCCTTAACAATTACATCGGTCTTGCAAATCATCCTGAGGTAAGAAAGGCAGATGCAGATGCTGCAGCAAAATATGGAATGGCTTACCCTATGGGTGCCAGAATGATGTCTGGACAGACTTCCTATCACGAAGAACTTGAAAATAAACTCGCCCGTTTCGTGAATAAAGAGGCGGCATATCTTTTAAATTTTGGCTATCAGGGTATGGTTTCCATTATTGATACCCTCCTCGACCGAAAAGATGTGGTTGTTTACGATTCTGATTCTCATGCATGTATTCTTGACGGACTGCGTTTGCATATAGGGAAACGTTATGTATATGGGCATAACGATATGGAAAGTTTTGAAAAGCAATTGCAGCGAGCTACAAAACTCTCTGAAGAAACCGGTGGAGGTATCCTCGTAATTACCGAAGGAGTTTTCGGAATGGTGGGCGACCTTGGGAAACTTGACGAAATTGTAAAATTCAAACAAAAGTACAATTTCCGCCTCCTGGTCGATGATGCACATGGCTTCGGTACGATGGGTAAAACAGGTGCCGGAACAGGCGAACATTTTGACGTTCAGGATCAGATTGATGTCTACTTTTCCACCTTTGCCAAATCCATGGCAGGCATTGGTGCATTCGTGGCTGCTGATAAGTTCATTGTAGATCACCTTGCTTACAATATGCGTTCACAAATCTATGCCAAATCCTTACCAATGCCTATGACAATTGGTGCGTTGAAAAGACTCGAACTCCTTCAAACAAAACCGGAGCTGAGAAAACAACTATGGGATGTCGTCTCTGCCTTGCAGAAAGGATTCAAGGAAAAAGGTTTTAATATTGGCAAAGCAGAATCTCCTGTCACCCCTGTAATTCTTTCCGGATCAGTAGCCGAGGCAACCAACATTGTCCATGACCTGAGAGAAAATTACAGCCTTTTCTGTTCAATAGTGGTTTACCCTGTAATCCCGAAAGGAATGATTCTCTTGAGGATAATCCCAACAGCGGCCCATACTCTGGATGATGTGGCTTTTACCATTAAAGCATTTACAGAAGTGGCTGAAAAGTTAAAAGCCGGGAAATATAACTCGGAGAAGATGGCAAATGTGGAGGTCGAGAAATAATGGATGCAAAAATCTTTTTCAAAACAGATCCGATATTTCAATTAATCGATAATAAGCGTAAAAAATGATAAAAAAAATCCCATTGAAAATCATCAATGGGATTTTTTGAATCCTATTTAATTACAAACTTCTTTGTTGTTATTGCTTCTGATGAGTTAGCCCTCAGAAAATATACACCTGACTTAAAACCCCGGACGTCAATGATATCGTTGACATCTTGGATCTCCCTTTCCAGGAGTTTAGTGCCTGCGGAATTAAATATCTGAAGGGTTCCCCCGGAGAATCCGGGATCAGAAATATTCAAGGTCAGATATTCCCTGACAGGATTGGGATAAATATTAAAACTCAAGGAAGAACGACTTTCACTAAATATTCCCGTCGGGAGGCTCAATACTGCATTTATCACATGCACCACCCCGTTATCGGCTTCAATGTCGGCCACGGTGACTTTCGCATTGTTGATAAACACCCCGTCAGCATTTTTCGTGACCGTGAAATCTTTCCCAAGCAGTGTGGTGGCCATCTGACCATCGCTCAGACTCCCCGACATGATCTTCCCGGAGACCACATGGTATTTCAGGATGTCGGCCAGTTGTCCGGTCGGATCTGCCAGCAAACTCTCTATTGTTCCGGCTGGCAGGGCTGCAAAGGCTGCATCGGTCGGAGCAAACAGCGTGAAGGGTCCCTCCCCCGAAAGATCATCGGCCAGTTCTGCTGCAATCACAGCAGCTTTAAGAGTGGTATGATCCGCACTGTTCACCACAATATCTACTATGGTTGAAGCAGGATCTGCTGAATAAATTTTCCCATTTGAAATGAAGAAAACCATCAGAAGCAGGAGAATCATCCGGAATCGGTTTCCGGTAAATCTTTGTGTAATCATTTGTTTTTCCATAACCTTTTTAATTTTAGTTTGAATAATAAACACAAAAAAACAATATATTGTTTAATCTTTATTGTGTTTTATTAAACACTTTTTTTATTAAAGTAAAGGATATGGAGAAATAAAATTATTCTATATCACTTGTTTTGAATTGTTTATAGAACTTAAATGAGTAATTACATCGACAATATAAATATTTTGCATTAAATTATATTTAACATTTATTTAATTATATTAAACATGATATTAGCTCGTACTCAGAAAAAAACATTCGGAATTTTCTCCATTTTGTAAAAAAAAAGGACGTTTCATGAAACGTCCCTTCAAAATAAATTCAAATTTTAGAGATTAATCAGGATCATAACAGAATTAAGAGTATAATAATAATAAGCAGCACACCTCCGGATATATAAATTCCATAACCGTTTTGGTGCATTTTCATTTCTTTTTCCATCGCAGTCAACTCAGATTTAATCCCTTTTCGGGTATCTTTATCGAGTGAATGGATATCAAGAGCATGCAACTCTTCAATTCTGGATTCTAAAAGTTGAACTCTGTCTTCTCTTTGTTCAACCGTCATTTCTTTTAAGGTTTTCCTGTCAAGTTGCTCAACCGGCCCATTCGCCATTGCGACCATCCCGATAAGAATTCCTGCACATAAAAAAATAAGTTTTCTCATAATTGTTTAGTTTTAACCGGTAAAAGATTCCGGAGATGTTAATAATAAGGTGGAGACGGTGCAAAAATATCACCAAATCCATTCTCGGCAGTGAAAAAAATTTTGTAAATAATTGAATATGTGATTTTTAAAGTTTTTTAAAATTTAAATCATTCTTCCAACCAATGAATATTATTCCTCAATTGTGGTTATACTTCCCCATACTGAAGGGGTAATAAAGTAATAATAATGAATAAATTTGGCCATAAAATTTCAAGAATGTCAAAAAACCGTTCCCAATTGCTTTTCCTATTTTTGTTATTGATCGTTTCATTTTTTTATGATTATCAAGAGATTATTTTCAAGCGGCCTCAATCTGTACATGCCTGGCGTCAATCCGATTGTGCCTCTCTGGCATTGAACTATTCCGAAGAGGGAATGAGATTTTTCCAACCGGAGACCCACAACCTGACCTCCGATAATGGGACAAGCGGCAAAGCAGCTACCAGCGAAACACCTTTATTGTATTATGGGGTGGCCCTATTGTATAAAATATTCGGGAGTCATGAATTTCTCTACAGAATTTTCAATACTCTCATTTTTCTGATGGGACTTTTCTTCCTCTTTCGCTTGGTCTATGAGCAGATCCATGATTTTTTCTGGTCTGCCTTTCTTCCCCTGCTTTTATTCTCCTCGCCCGTTATTACCTATTATGCCAATAACTTTCTTTCTGATTCCACCGCCCTTTCGATGGTATTTATCGGTTGGTTTTTCTTTTTCCGCTTTTCAAAAGGTGGGCGACATTCCCACTTATATTGGAGCATGTTTTTCTTTGGTCTGGCCATGTCCCTGAAAATTACTGCGGGATTAAGCCTCTTTGCCATAGGAGGGATCTTCCTCCTGGAATCGGTTTTTAGGCTCAAAATTCTCCCGGGGAAGGGAAAAGTTTTTCCTAATCCCCAAAAGTTTCTCATTTCTGCCATTTTATCCATAATTCCCGCATTATGCTGGATCATTTATGCCGCCCATTACAATTCATTGCACGGAAGCACCTATTTTTCGACAACAACCTTTCCCCTATGGGAATTAAAAAAGGATGAGATTATGAGGGTGATAGAAAATATAAGAAAAATTTGGTTGAGTGAATATTTTCATTTTTCAGCTTACAGTCTTTTCGCCCTTTGTATTGCCTATTTTTTATTTCACCTTCGGCGCATAACCCCATTGATCCTTTACATTACCCTATTTTTAGGTTCCGGCGTTATCGCATTTGTTTTGCTTCAATTCTGGACATTTCGGGATCATGATTATTACACGATCAATCTATATATCTTTCCGGCATTCCTTTTACTCCTTTTTATTGATTCATTATACCGATACCATACCAACCTGGCCTCCTCGGTATTTATCAAGATTTTGTTTTCCATCATTCTGATTGTTAATATTTTTCACGCAAAAAGCAGTCTTAAAGAACGGTATGAAGGTTGGTTCATGGAGCCTACGCAAACCCTGGAAGCTTTTTATACCATTAGTCCCTACCTCAGAGAAATTGGAATTGAACAAGGGGATACCGTAATTTCCATGGCAGGTAACAGTCATGTAAGTCTCTATCTGATGGATCTAAAGGGTTGGACGGAACATACCGATAAACGTTTAGGAAGAGAGGAAAATGTGAGTTATAATCAGGACAGTGCGGGAATTGCCAGATCCATTTCAAATGGTGCCAAATATCTGATTATAAATGGAATTACTCAAATTTACGAAAAACCATTCCTGCAGCCTTATCTAAAAAATCTGAAGGGTAATTATAGAGGCCTCCTGATCTTTGGGTTAGCGGTGGACAGTACCAACTACCATGTGGAAAAACTGGTATTGAAATCCAAACTTCATTGTGATGCGGAAACACTGGACGAAACAGGTTCGTTTTTTATAGGTTCCCCCGACAATGTGCTCCTTGAATTCGGGAACCTGAGAACCAACAAGAGTGCCCATTCCGGTAGCTATTCCCTCGAATTGAATGAAGAAAATCCTTACGGGATGACTCTCGTGATCCCTCCCTTGGATTTCGCCGATAAGCTTACCATCAGCGCGATGGTAATGCCAAATAATAAAGAGGCGGGGATTATTATATCCGCTCTTGAAATTAATGATTTTTATCATAATGAGTGTCACTTTGGCGAAGTAGACAGCCGGGGTTGGACTCCGGTCTCTACCACTGTATACATTGATTCTCAGCTCGAAGGCCAACCCTTGAAGGTTTATTTATACAATCCAGGAGCACAGGCCGTCTATTTCGATGATCTTGAAATCACCCGGTATGGGCTTGCCAATTGAAAATAGTTATGTAATTTAAGCCTCTAAATCCACACTTTAATTTTTATAATGATGGTACCAATTTTGCCCAGATTAAACCCAGCAAAAAAAACATTTTTATTCCTTGTGCTGATCTCCTCCATTAGTCTCTCAGCATTGGCTTTACCCCCCGCTAAAAAAAAGATAAATACTGGGGAACCTGAAGACACCACTAAGTCTAACATTTACAATGGATTAAAATTCAGAAATATAGGCCCCGCTTTTACATCGGGAAGAATCGCGGATTTCGCGGTGAACCCAAACAACCCCTCAGAATATTATGTAGCAGTGGCCTCCGGTAATGTTTGGAAAACAGAAAATAGCGGCACCACCTTTAATCCGGTATTCGATAAGTTCGGTGCCTACTCAACCGGCATTGTGAAAATGGACCCAAATAATCATAATCATGTTTGGATCGGTACGGGTGAAAACAATCATCAGAGAGCCCTTGGCTATGGTGACGGGGTGTATAAATCTGTGGATGGCGGAAAGAACTGGAAGAATATGGGATTGAAAGATTCACGCCAAATAGGGGGTATTGTAATTGATCCCAGGAATTCGGATGTCATTTTTGTAGCTGCGGAAGGATCCGCCTGGGGAGCTGGAGGAGACCGGGGACTGTACAAATCTGCCGATGGGGGTGAAAACTGGAAAAAAGTTCTGGAGATAAGTGAAAATACCGGAGTAAACAATATCATAATGGATCCGCAAAATCCTGATATTTTATATGCCACAAGCGAGCAGCGGCGCAGGCATGTGTTCACGAAAATAGGAGGCGGACCCGAATCCACTGTATATAAGTCAACCGACAATGGTGAAACATGGCGGAAAATCAATAAAGGCTTGCCCACAGTCGATATGGGCGGAATGGGAATTGCCGTCTCTCCCATCGACCATAACATCCTGTATCTCATTGTGGAAGCCGCGGAAGATCAAAGTGGATTTTACCGTTCCCGGGACCGGGGAGAATCATGGGAACGCATGAGCGATTATGCTTCAAGTGGCCAGTATTACAATGAAATATATTGTGATCCCAATGAGGTTGGAGTGGTTTATTCTGTTGAAACTTTTACCAAAATTACAGAGGATGGAGGCAAAACGTGGAACAATCTCGGTAATGAAAAGAGACATGTAGACGATCATGCCCTGTGGATTGATCCTGACAATAGCAAGCACCTGCTTATTGGAGGGGACGGTGGAATTTATGAAACCTTTGACCGCGGCAAATCATGGATTTTCAAAAGCAATCTTCCGGTAACCCAATTTTACAGGGTCCAGGTGGACAATGATTATCCTTTTTACAATGTTTACGGGGGGACCCAGGACAATAACAGCTTTGGAGGTCCCTCTCAGAACTTTAGCTCGGAAGGGGTTACAAGCGAAGATTGGTTTCCGATTCTTGGAGGAGATGGATTCTGGGTCCAGATTGATCCGGAAGATCCCAATATCATTTATTGTGAATCACAGTATGGCAATATCGTCCGGTATGATAAAAAAACCGGTGAACAACTGGGCATAAAGCCAATGCCCCGGAAAGGGGAACAAACCTATAAATGGAACTGGGATACCCCACTGATCATCAGTCCTCATGATAAAAAGCGCCTGTACCTGGCTGCCAATAAAGTTTTTCGCTCTGATGACCGTGGCGATTCATGGAAAGTCATCAGCGACGATATTACCTCGCAGGTTGACAGGAATACATGGCCGGTAATGGATCAATACTGGAGCATAGATGCTGTGGTAAAGGACGTTTCCACCAGTCTTTTCGGCACTGCTGTTGCCCTGGATGAATCCCCTCTCCAGGAGGATCTTTTATATGTCGGAACAGATGACGGGGTCATTTCCGTAACGGAAGATGCCGGAGAGACCTGGCGGCAAAGCAAAAGCTTTCCCGGTCTGCCCGATTTTTCTTATGTAAGTGATCTTATGGCATCCAAACATGATGAAAATGTAGTTTATGCCTCCTTCAATAACCTCAAGCGGGATGATTTTAAACCCTATGTTCTCAAAAGCAGTGACAAGGGAAAAACATGGACTTCTATTTCCTCCAACCTTCCTGAAAATGGTACTGTACACACCCTACAGCAGGATTTTATAAATCCTGCCCTACTTTTTGCGGGAACGGAATTTGGAATATTCTTTTCCCTGGATGGGGGAAAAGATTGGACCCAGTTAAAATCGGGGATTCCAACCATCGCTATCCGGGATATAGCCATTCAAAAACGGGAAACCGATCTGGTTCTGGCATCATTTGGACGTGGATTTTTCATTCTTGACGACTATACCCCATTGCGTGAACTGACAGCCAATGAAAAGATAAAGGAACAGGAAGCTTATATCTTTAGTATTCCTGATGCCCTGATGTACATACAAACTGATGGCAAATACGGTCAGGGGTCTGCCCTATATTCTGCGCCGAATCCCGATTTTGGAGCCATTATCACCTACTACCTCAAGGAGGTTCCCAAAACCCGAAAGGCTACCCGAAAGGAAAATGAGAAAAACCTCATTAAGGAGAAAAAACCTATTCCTCAACCTGACATCAAAGAATTGATGGAAGAAAACGAGGAGATTGCTCCTTACCTTGTTTTCACTATCACGGATGCTGACGGGAATGTGGTCCGGAAGATAAATCAAACGGCCACTTCAGGCATTAGCCGTTTTAACTGGGATTTAAGATACGATAGTCCTTTTCCGCCAAAGAACAAGGATAAATTCAATCCTGTAGCCAAACCCGGGGCAGGATTTCTGTCTCTTCCCGGAAGGTATAGGGTTAGTATGGATATGGTGGTCAGGGGCGAGTTACGAAACATGGCAGGCCCGAAAGAATTTGAAATCAAGCCACTCGAAAATACTGCCTTGCCAGTTAAAGACCGGACCGAAGCATTGGCTTTCGATAAAAAAGTGTACGATTTAGCCAGAGTAATGCGGGGAAGCCAGGAACTTGCTCAAACAAATCTGGAAAAGATTGTTGAAATTAAACAAATCCTTTCACAAGCCTCCGGTGCAAATTGGGAGATGATGAAGAAAGCCAGCCGGATCGAACAAGACCTTCAGGAGATTCTCTTTGAATTTAAAGGCCCTGAAGCCAAAGCCAGCGCAGAGGAGCTGCCTCCCATGGATGTGCCATTGAACGACAGGCTCAATGCGATCATATACGATTCATGGAGCACAACTTACGGGACAACAGGTTCGATGAGCCAAAACTATACCATACTTGAAGAGATATTTCCTCCGGTAAAGGAAAAATTGGAAAGGGTTTTAATGGAAATCGAAGATTTGGAAAAGAGTATGGAAAAGGCCGGGGTGCCCACGCCAAAATAATTCCCTTTTTTCGGTTTTTTCATATTTTTTTTTTCGTATATTGCAACTATTCCTGAAAAAATCAGTTTAAAGAAGTGACTGTTTAATTTTTAATTTGAAGTATGAAGAAACTAGCTTTTATTTTAGTTGTTGTTTTTTTCCTTGGCGTGCTCTTAACATCCTGCAATAAAAAAGCCTGCCCTGCTTATAGCCAAAACAATCAGGAGCAGACGGAAAACCCCGCAACATAGGAACACTGTATTAACCTCCTTTAGGGAAATCATTGCAGATGGTATCCGGGCTCAGTCCGGCCCCATCTGCATTTTTTTTATTGAAGAAACCAGTATTGAATTTTCAAAATGTTTTTAAAAACTAAACTTTCAAATGGCCCTCTTGTTATAACCATTTTGTATATTTGTTCCCAATGAAGAAAATTTTAGTCATTAGTTTTATTTCATTTTTCCTCTTTCAGGGAGCAGGATTTTTGCGTGCACAAGGAGAACTTGATCTGGAGAAGAAAGTGATCCTCAGGGATGAGAGGACTTTCGGCGTATTCCTCAATTCCAACGGAATTAGTGGCGATTATACTTACCTCAAGAGAATTAATGCAAGGAATCATAAGCTATATCAGTTAGAGTTAATGGGGGTTAAACATCCCAAGGAGGTTAAGCTTACAAACAGCAGCAGTTATTATAACCAGAGGAGTTTTATCTTCGGAAAACAAAATGTTTTTTTTCAGCTCCGGGGTCAATATGGCCGGGAAAGTGAACTATTTCGAAAAAATGACAAGGGAGGGATCTCCATTCGATATTTTTATAGCATCGGCCCTACCATTGGTATCCTTAAGCCCATATATTATGATATGGTTTATTTGGATCCTGATTTGTATGAGGTATACAGGGTTGAAAAATTCAGTACCTCAACCCATCAATCGAACATCGCGGGCAAGGCCTCTTTTTTTAAGGGATTCAATGAAATTTCCTTTGTTCCCGGAGCTTCGGTCAAAATGGGCTTTTCTTTCGAATATTCAAAACAGGATATTACAGTTCACGCCCTCGATATTGGCATGGGCATGGATCTTTTCACCAAAGGAATACCAATTCTTGCCACCGAAAATAATAATTTCTACTTTTTTAATCTTTATGCGGGCTATCGTTTCGGGAAGGTTATCAACATCGCTGAATCCGCCCGCTCAAAATCATGGCTTGAAAAAGTCAGGGATGCGCGGCAGCAACGAAAACTCCAGAACAAAACAGAAACAGCAGAATAGGATATTTCAAACATATCCCCTGTTCAGGTATAATTACTATTGTACTATTTAATTATTATTCATAATTTTGCATTCTGTTTTACAACACTTTTTTTTATTAAATAAAATCAAAATTTTAACACAATGGCTAAAATAAAAGTTGGAATCAACGGCTTTGGAAGAATTGGCAGACTGGCCTTCAGGGCAGCAATGAAGAATGAGAATGTTCAAATTGTAGGCATCAACGACTTAATTGATGTGGACTATATGGCTTACATGCTCCAATACGACACTGTTCATGGCCGGTTTGACGGGACTGTTGATATTAAAGACAATAAACTTGTTGTTAACGGTCAAGCGATCCGCGTAACATCAGAACCGGATCCAGCTAATCTGAAGTGGAATGAAGTTGGAGCAGACTATGTAATTGAGTCTACCGGATTATTTCTTACCAAAGAAAAGTGTCAGGGTCATATTAAAGCGGGTGCAAAAAGAGTGGTTATGTCTGCACCCTCAAAAGATGACACTCCGATGTTCGTAATGGGAGTCAATACTGATAAGTATACTTCCGACATGCAATTTGTTTCCAACGCCTCCTGTACAACCAATTGCCTGGCCCCGGTCGCCAAAGTTCTAAATGACAATTTCGGGATCGTGGAAGGCTTAATGACAACCGTTCATGCAACCACCGCAACACAAAAAACCGTGGATGGCCCTTCCAAGAAAGACTGGAGAGGTGGACGTGCAGCTGCAGGAAATATTATTCCATCCTCAACAGGTGCCGCCAAAGCAGTAGGTAAAGTAATTCCTTCCCTCAATGGAAAATTGACCGGTATGGCTTTCAGGGTTCCAACTCTCAACGTATCGGTGGTAGATCTTACCTGCCGTCTTGAAAAGCCGGCTTCATACGATGCTATCAAGGCTGCCATGAAAGCTGCTTCAGAAGGCCCGCTAAAAGGTATCCTGGGTTATACTGAGGACAATGTGGTTTCAAGCGACTTTAACGGCGATTCTCGCACCTCTATCTTTGATGCCGGAGCTGGGATTTCCCTTAATGAACATTTCGTGAAAATAGTGTCCTGGTATGATAACGAATGGGGTTATTCCAATAAACTTATCGACCTGATTGTGCACATGGATACCGTTAAATAACAAGAATTAATCATACAAAAAAGGCTGTCAAATATGACGGCCTTTTTTCGTTAAAGAAATCTTTCCTGCTATTAACAATAATATTCCTTTAATAATACTCAATCAATTTTACCGGAATACGTACGGTAGCCTGGTAATGCTGTCCTAATTCCTGAATGGATTCGTCGTCCTCTTCATAATACCAGTTTACCTGGCATTCTTTGCCCTTGTCATAATTCCGCTTCAGGATACGCATCAATTCCAGCATGTATTTGGACGATCCTGAGTTTATATATTCAAGCTTAATCTCAACCCGGATGTTCGTACTGGGTTTTTCGAAATACTGCTGGACCATTTCGACAATTTCATCATAAAAATCGCCCGGAACCTCGGGGATGGACCTGCCCTCGATGCGCAACAACCCCTCTTTCGGCGAGAAAAAAACTTCGGGGGTATTAAAAGTCCTGCTGACGTGAAAATCCTCCATGTTGTATGTTTTTTAATTTCTATTCATATCGTAAAGCTTCGATCGGATCTTGTTTTGCTGCCTTCACTGCTGGAAAATATCCTGATATCACCCCAACGATTAAACAAAGTAATACTCCCACAAAAATCCAGAACCAGGGAACTGCAAAGGGTGATTTTAAAAAATAGGACACGGAATTCCCCATAATAATACCTAAAACGATGCCCAGTAATCCTCCTAGTTGCCCAATTACAATTGCCTCAAAAAGAAACTGCTGCCTGATTACCTTCTTCCTTGCACCCAGGGCTTTTCTTATCCCAATTTCCCTAGTCCTTTCTGTTACCGAAACCAGCATGATGTTCATAAGCCCCACAACAGCTCCCATGAGGGTAATCCCGGCAATGATCAATGCTGCAAAATTAACCTTTTGAATCAATTCGAGGAAAATATTTATCAGGTTATCGCTTTTTGTTATATTAAAATCTGTCTCATCCCTAGCATCCAGTCCCCTCACAATCCGGAATATTCCCTCTGCTTGTCCTATCGCGGCTTCCATTGCTATTCCGGTATTACTGGTAACACTTATGGAATATCCCATGCCAGGCCTTGAAAAATATTGTCTCACTACCGTATAAGGAAGCAGACAAGCCCTGTCAGTGCTCATACCAAATCCGGAACCCTTTTCCTTCAACACCCCGATAACTTTAAATTTTCCTGAGCCCACTGTAATGATCTTGTCCAGCGGGTCTTCATAATTTTTAAATAGTTTTGAAGCCAGATCACTGCCAATGATCGTAAAATTCCGGTTCTCTCTAATCTCTTCGGCACTAAAATTCCGTCCCCTGGAAATTTCCAGCCCTGAAGTGATCAGGTAATTTTCATCAATCCCGGTAACCGGTATATTGGGATTCGTTTTTTCAGTTTCATTTTTCACCGTGGCCATTCCGGTTGCCCTCACCCAAATCGATATATCGGCAGGAAAATTATAGCGTTCTTTAAATTCCCCCGCCTGCCTGTAGGAAATGTAGGAATAGTTTTTTGTCCGGTACCGTTTTCCTCCCACCCGTATGTTCATCCCACGGCTTTCGATGGTAAAAGTATTGGTCCCCATGATTGAAAATTCATCCGTGATGGACTTTTTCAAACTTTCTATCGCGGTAAATATACCAACAAGGGCCATTATTCCGAAGGCAATAATGAAAATGGTCAGGATGGACCTCAAACGGTTGGTCATAACCATTTGCAAGGAGAGCTTGATATTTTCCAATAGCATTGAGCTTCGCATACAAGTTTTAAAATGAAAGCGAAAGTTAATAAATTCTCTATAATAAATGTATCAAAACAGGAGGTATTCCCTTTAATTTATTGCAGCGATTGTGTATTTTCGTGCCTTGAAACGAAATAGACAATCAAAAGCTTCAACTAAAATGGGTATTCAGGGGAGAATTAAGGCATTTGAGATACTGGGCAATTATCTTGAACAATTTTCCTTTGCTTCGTTTCAGGAGAAAGGGGATTTGAAGGAAATCAATGAAGCTTTCGCCCTCGAAACGGGAAAGATAATCGAAAGCACCCAATATTCCAACGCCTGGTTTACCCCCGAATTCATCCGCCTAAGCTTTTATAACTTGTCTCTCGCTCTGAAAAAGGAGAATCTGGAATACTGGACCGGTTTATATCCTGATCTGGGTCGCAGGGAAAGGGTTCCAAAAAATATCGGGCTGATCATGGCAGGAAACATACCCCTGGTGGGATTTCATGATTTCTTTTGTACGATCATGTCGGGGAACCACTGCCGGATAAAATTCTCCTCAAAAGACGATAAATTGTTTCCCCATATTTTCTCCCTTCTTTCCTTTATAGAACCTGAACTAAAGCATTCCACGGCCATTGAGGAAGGTTCCTTAACAAATCCTGATGCCATTATTGCTACCGGAAGCAATAATTCCTCCCGTTATTTTGAATATTATTTCGGAAAATATCCCCATATAATTCGAAAAAACAGAAACTCGATCGGGATTATCAGGGCAAATACCAGCAATGCCCAAATGACAAAACTTGCCGATGATATATTTAGCTATTTTGGCATGGGCTGCCGGAACATTTCGAAAGTCTTTTTGCCGGAAGGGTTTGATATTCCGGAATTATTAAAGAATTTTGAGTCTTATTCATATCTATACAATCATAACAAATATGCCAATAATTATGATTATCATAAAGCCATCAACCTGGTTTCATCCATCCCCTTCTATGATACGGGTTTTCTGGTTTTCAAGGAGGATCCCTCATACAGCAGTCCCGTTGGTTCCCTCTATTATGAATATTACTCTTCAGAAGATCAATTAAAGAATAAGCTGCTTTCAGATCAGGAATTGCTGCAATGCATAGTTTCTGCACCCGGAAACATTCCAGGAAGTGTTGACTTCGGTTCTACCCAGACCCCGATGTTGTGGGACTATGCAGATAATGTTGATACCATGAGGTTTCTCTTAGGTTTATCATGACAAAAAGACTGATTATAATCACAGGTCCCACCGGGGTAGGAAAAACCCCGGTTGCCGTCCGCGTGGCCCAGGCCCTCGACACAGAAATTCTTTCCTGTGATTCACGGCAGTTTTACCAGGAGATGTCGGTTGGTACTGCCATTCCTGAAAAAGAATTTCTGGAGGCAATCCCTCATCATTTCATTCAACATATCAGTATTCATGAGTATTACAATGCCAGTTTGTACGAAGTCCAGGCACTGGAAATCCTGAGCCGTCTGTTCAAAACACACAATGAAGTTGTGTTGACAGGAGGCACCGGTCTTTATATGGATGCCGTCAGATTTGGAATCGATGATTTCCCCACCATCGACCTATCCATTCGGAACGACCTGAAAAATCGCCTTGAAGTTGAAGGATTGGCAAGCCTTGTAGAGGAACTGCAGAGACTGGATCCGGAAACTCATTCCCTTATCGATCTGAAAAATCCCAAAAGGGTTCAAAAAGCCCTTGAGGTATGCCTGATGACCGGGATGCCCTATTCCGGCTTTCTGACCCATCCGAAAAAACCAAGGGATTTTGAGGTGAGCCTGTTTGTCCTTAACCGCCCGAGGGAGGAACTTTATCATTCCATAAATGACCGGGTGGTGGAAATGGTCAAAAGAGGCCTTTTCGAAGAAGCCCGGGAACTTTATCCATATAGAAACCTGAATGCATTGAATACAGTGGGTTACAAAGAAGTCTTCCGGTTTCTTGAGGGAAAAATAACAAGGGAAGAAAGCATAAGGCAAATTCAGGCCAATACCCGCAAATATGCCAGGAAGCAAATAACCTGGTTCAGGAAAGATCCCAATTCTCAGTGGTTACAACCTAAAGAATGGCAAAAAATAATTATATGACAGAGATTAAATACACCCTACGCGTATATGGACTTTTATTCAACGAAAAAGGACAGGTGCTCCTCAGCGATGAATATGTTATGGACAGGTACATGACCAAATTCCCCGGAGGGGGCATGGAAAAAGGGGAAGGACCCGAAGACTGCCTCAAACGGGAAATCCTCGAGGAGTTAGGACAGGAGGCTGAAATAAAAAGGCATTATTATACCACAGGATTTTATCAACCTGCCCTGTTCTTTAAGGACACCCAATTAATAAGCATCTATTATGAAATAAGGCTTATTGGGGAACCGGTATTTTCTGCATCCGCAAAAAAATTCGATTTCGCCGGGGAAATAAATGGCAGCCAGTCTTTTCGCTGGGTTGATATAGCAAGCCTTCCTGAAGAGGAACTGACTTTTCCGGTGGACAAATATGTTTCCGGATTGCTTTTTTTGAATTTAGTGGAAAAACAACAGGGATCTTTCTAAAACCTTTTAAAAATTTCCCTCCTGATACAGTTTGGGAAATTGGGGATAAGCATCCCACTTTGAAAATTTTTAAATTCCCATAACAAAAGCTTCGAACTGAAGGACAAAATTTTTCCAGGAATATTCCTCTTTTTTTCTTTTAATATTGGCTAAAAGGGCCTCTTTTGCCGGGTCGTCAAAATACCTGTTGATGGCGGCTGCGATACTTTCCGGATTGGGTTCCGCAATATACCCGGTCTTGCCCTCTTCAATGGTTTCCGGCAACCCCCCTACCCTTGTAACAATGGCAGGGATTTCGAAATGAAAGGCAATTTGAGCCACCCCGCTCTGGGTAGCCGATTTGTAGGGAAGAACCAGCAACTCGGCAGCGGAGAAATAATATTTCACCTCCGCCGCAGGAATGAAAAAATCTTTCAGGATTATTCTCTTCCCGATTTTTTCCGAGGCAATGATTTTCAGGTATTCATCCTTCTTTCCATAAAATTCCCCGGCTATAATCAGATTAACTGACCTATTTTTGACACTCTTTAAAGCCTGCAACAACAAGTCGAGTCCCTTGTATTTCCGTACCAATCCAAAAAACAGGATATACCGGGCTTTCCCGTTCAGTCCCAGCTTTTTAAGGGCCAGGTGCCTTTCAGGTTTTTCACCAAAGATGTCGTAAATTGGGTGGGGCAGTACGATGGATGGAAGATTCGGCCGGAATTTCTTTGCATCCGCTTGTACCTTGGAGGACAAGGAAACGATTCCATCAATATTTTTTATCAGGTAGCGGGTAAGGAAACGGGTGCCAGGTTGAGTTTCATGCGGAATAAGATTATGGGCAAGCAAAATAGTTTTGATACTCTTCACGGCTCTAAGCTTATGGGCAATAAATCCTAATGAGGGGATAAAAAATGGCATCCAATAGTGAATGATCACAAGATCAGGGCCTTCCCTCCTGATATTTTCCACTGTCTTAAGCCAGCTGCTAAGGGAGATGGAGCTCAAAGGATTTTGAATGTCAAGATAATCAGGTTTTAATGAAGAGGTATATTGTGTTTTTCCCGGAAAAAACAGGGAGGGGTATTGAAGTTTATAGGAGAATATTTTCAGTTCATGCCCTTGGGAAAGGAACTCCCGGGACATGGATTCATTAAATTCTGCAATTCCACCCCTCAGGGGATGGGCGGGACCTAAACTAATAATTTTCACAAATGGGTATTAATCTCATTTTCAATTAAATATTGATTCCTATCCATCGAATTCCGGGAAACAAGTTCGCCCAAAAAACCGCTCACGAACAACAAAGTCCCGATGATCATTGCCGTTAAAGCAAGATAAAAATAGGGACTGTCCGCAATCAGCATACTTGGCATGCCCTTATGGAGCATATAAAGTTTCTGTCCGCCAAGCCATACCGCAGATAGAAAACCCACAAGGAACATCAGGGTACCCAGGGTTCCGAACATATGCATCGGCCGTTTTCCGAAGCGCGTAATGAAAGAGATTGTCAACAAATCAAGGAATCCGTTAATAAAACGCTCCATTCCGAATTTAGTTTTCCCATACAATCTTTTTTGATGGGTAACCACTTTTTCCCCAATTTTTGTAAAACCCGCCTTATTGGCCATGACGGGAATATACCGGTGCATTTCGCCGTATACCTCAATGGTTTTTACCAGTGTATTATGATAGGCTTTTAATCCGCAGTTAAGATCGTGCAGATAAATCCCGGTTACCTTTCTGGCCGTCCAGTTATAAAACTTACTGGTAATTCGCTTAATAAAAGGATCATGCCTCTTCTTTTTCCAACCTGATACCAGGTCATAGCCCTCCTCGGTTATCATCCTGTACAATTCGGGGATTTCCTCAGGACTGTCCTGAAGATCTGCATCCATGGTGATAACAACCCTTCCGGCAGCATATTGGAAACCAACATGCAGTGCAGCAGATTTACCATAATTTTTTCGAAAACGAACAGCCTTAATATTTTGCATCGGAGGAGGCGATTTCTCCTATTACTTCCCAGGAACGATCGGTGCTGCCATCATCAACAACGATCACTTCATATTGCAAATCACGGGAAAGAAGAGTTTTTCCGATCCAATCGAGTAATTCAGGAATGGATTCCTCTTCGTTAAATAGAGGGATAACGATAGAAATATCCATTATTGATCTTCTTGCAGATTAGCGAAAGGGTCAGCAGGCTCCCGCTTAACAAAGCCGGCAATGATCAGGTTCATCACGGAAAATGTAAATAAATTTCCCAAAAATCCACCCACCAATTGAATTACAGGGGATTTAAACCGATCCATCAGTTGCATCTGTTTTTCGATCATCTCCTCTGAGGCGCCTTTCTCAAGTAATTTCTGCTCCATCATATCGCGGGTCATCTGAACCATATCCGGATTAATCCATTTAATATAAATAAAATTAAAAACAACCAGGATCAGGCTAAGAACCAATGCTACCAGAGTTCCGAAAGCAAAAGCTTGTCCATAGGATATCGTATTTCCCCGATACTCTTTACGATAGGTATACATTGCATAAAACAATCCAAGGAATTCCAGGACAATCATCGCGATGCTGTTCAAGGTTGAAAATTGGGCGTTCAACAGGTCTATCACAAGGGTATAAAGGATCAGCACGCCCCCTGTCATACCTCCATAGATCAGGGCGGGTATTAACTTTGGAGAATATTCTCGTTCCATTCTGATGGTTTTAAAATTCAAAAGCAAATATAACCCATTTAAAAGATTTTTTGGCTGGCATGGAGATTTTATTTATTTTTGCAGTCCGGGGTAAGCCTTGTACGACCAGCTCCCACCGAATTCCCCCAGGGTCGGAAGACAGCAAGGGTAGGTGGTTGTAGCGGTGCGATACAAGTAGCTTGCCCCTTTTTCATGACTTTTAGAAAAGTCTTTTCAATGGTTCATCAATTCATAATTTTTACTAAAATATTCTTATTGGTCTTTTCAAGGGTTCATCAATTCATAATTTTTACTAAAATATTCTTATTGGTCTTTTCAAAGCTTTACTTCTGGCCTCCAATCCCCTTTGTTCCCTGGTTTTCGCAAAAATATCCTCCTGTTTAACCCCTTTATTATCAATTCATAAAACTGAAATGGACAAATAAAAATCAAAAAAAACTACTTTTTAACCTCTTTTTATTTTGCGGTTAATATGTTTTACCTAACTTTGTCCTTGAAATTGAAAGTAAAAATGCAGATTTTTCATCATATTATCATTCTCGTGGTCGTCCTAGTCATCGGTAAAATGACCTGAGAGTGGTGTGAATAAAGGGTAAAAAAATCCAGAAAGCCATTCTCCAATGAGAGTGGCTTTCTTCATTTAAAAACGGGCAACAGAAAATTAAACAGGGCAATCAAATTATGAAGATCACGTTAAGAAGCCATACAAGCACCCAGGGACGGCGGATGGCCGGTGCCAGAAGCCTTTGGAGGGCAAATGGGATGAAGGAGGAGCAGATCGGGAAACCGGTTATTGCCATTGCCAATTCCTTCACCCAGTTTGTTCCCGGTCATGCGCATTTACATTCCATCGGACAGGAAGTGAAAGAACTTTTTGACGCCATGGGATTTTTTGCCGCTGAATTCAATACCATCGCGGTGGATGATGGGATTGCTATGGGGCATGATGGCATGCTTTATTCTCTTCCCTCACGCGATCTGATTGCCGACAGCATTGAATATATGGTGAACGCCCATAAAGCAGATGCCCTTTTTTGCATCAGCAACTGCGATAAGATCACCCCCGGGATGTTAATGGCTGCTATGCGATTAAATATTCCCACCATCTTTGTATCAGGAGGGCCGATGGAAGCCGGGGAACTCGACGGAGAATCCTACGACCTGATCGATTCGATGGTAATGGCGGCAGATGAAAATGTTAGTGAAAAAAAGTTGTCCCTCATCGAAAAAATTGCCTGCCCCACCTGTGGATCCTGTTCCGGAATGTTCACTGCCAACTCCATGAATTGCCTGAATGAAGCAATCGGCCTGGCACTCCCGGGCAATGGAACCGTTGTGGCCACCCATGAGAACAGGAGAAAACTTTTCGCAAAAGCTGCGGAGGCCCTGGCAAACAGTATACAAAAATATTATTATGAAGGGGACAGCTCAATCCTTCCCCGTTCCATTGCAGGGAAGGCAGCTTTTGAGAATGCGATGCGACTGGATATTACGATGGGGGGATCCACCAATACCGTCCTACATATCCTGGCCATAGCCCATGAGGCCCAGGTCGATTTTACCCTCAGCGATATCGACCGTCTTTCCCGGTCTACTCCGGTATTGTGCAAAGTGGCACCCAGTTCAAAATATCACGTTCAGGATGTAAACCGGGCGGGGGGAATTATTGGTATCATGTCGGAACTTGACCGCCTTGGTCTGCTGGATACCTCTGTTTTCCGTGCTGATGGTTTAACGGTGGCAGAGGCTATTGACCAATATGATCTTCTTTCCCCAAATTGTACAGAGGAAGCAAGGGACATCTATTCCTCAGCCCCCGGGGGCGGGAGAAATCTTACTTTGGGTTCCCAAAAAGCCAAATTCAAAAATCCGGATACCGACCGGAACCAGGGTTGCATCCGTGATAAAGCACATGCTTATACCGAAGATGGCGGGCTTGCGGTGTTGTATGGAAACATTGCCCTGAATGGCTGTATCGTTAAAACAGCTGGAGTAAGCAAAGCGATTTGGGAATTCACCGGGCCGGCCAAGGTTTTTTCTTCACAGGATGATGCCTGCGAGGCTATATTAGCCAACGATGTAAAAGCAGGCGACGTGGTTATAATAAGATATGAAGGTCCCCGTGGCGGCCCTGGAATGCAGGAGATGCTCTATCCGACTTCCTATATAAAATCGAAACACCTGGGCGAAAAATGTGCGCTGGTGACCGATGGAAGGTTTTCCGGGGGCACCTCAGGTTTGTCCATTGGCCATGTTTCTCCCGAAGCTGCAGAGGGTGGGGCCATCGGCCTGGTACAAAACGGCGATATAATTGAAATCAGCATTCCGGAGAGAAAAATCAATCTTCTGATTTCCGAAAAAGATTTGGAGGAAAGAAGAGGCAAAGAAGAGGCAAAAGGCATAAATGCATGGAAACCAGAAAAAAGGGAACGGCACATTTCCCAAGCCCTCAAGGCTTACGCCAGTATGGTTACCTCAGCAGATAAAGGCGCAATAAGAAATATAGACTAATTATTAATTTTAAAATTCAGGGTTATGGATATTCAAACGAAATCCCAGGTAAAAGAAACGAAATCAACCACCGTCAAAATATCGGGTGCCGAAGCTATCGCCAGGTGCCTTATTGAGGAGGGGGTCGATTTGCTATTTGGTTATATAGGAGGCGCTATCATGCCTTTATATGATGTCTTGCATGACCATCAGGACCAATTAAAGCATATTATGGTAAGGCATGAGCAAGGGGCCATCCATGCTGCACAGGGGTATGCCCGGATATCCAAAAAACCGGGAATATGTCTGGCCACTTCAGGACCGGGTGCCACCAATCTGGTTACAGGCCTGGCCGATGCTATGTTGGATTCGACCCCACTGGTTTGCATAACCGGACAGGTAGTTTCTCCCCTTCTGGGCACAGATGCCTTTCAGGAAACCGACATCGTAAGTATCTCCATGCCGGTTACCAAATGGAACTTTCAGGTCACCAGGCCGGATGAAATTCCCGAAGCTCTCGCCAAAGCTTTCTTTATAGCCCGATCGGGGCGGCCGGGGCCCGTTCTTCTCGATATTACCAAAGATGCACAATTCGGGCAACTGGATTTTTCCTACGAAAAAATTACCCGGATCAGAAGTTTTACGCCCTATCCTATGTTGCAACAGGAGCAAGTGGTTAAGGCCAGCGAACTGATCAATGCGGCTAAAAAGCCTTTTATCCTGGTGGGACAGGGGGTATTGCTTTCCGGAGCCCAGGAGGAATTGAAATCTTTTGTTGAAAAAACAGGTATTCCGGTTGCCAGCACCCTGCTCGGTCTTTCCGCTTTTCCCTCTAACCATCCGCTCTTCACCGGAATGCTTGGAATGCACGGCAACTATGCCCCAAACATCAACACCAATAAATGCGATTTACTGATAGCCATTGGGATGCGCTTCGACGACCGGGTCACAGGGAATCTTAATACCTATGCCAAACAGGCGAAAGTAATCCACCTGGAGATTGATAAATCAGAGGTTAATAAAAATGTTCCGGCCGATGTTGCCGTTGTTGCCGACGTGAAACAATCCCTGGAAGCCTTACTTCCACTTGTCCATTCGAACAATCATTCCACGTGGCTCGAAAGCTTTAACGATCTGCAAAAATACGAATTCGAAAAAGTGATCGAAAGGGATTGTTATCCCGGGACAGGGGGTATCCATATGGGTGAAGTAATCCATACCATCTCTAAACTTACGAAAGGAAATGCTATTTTGGTTTCTGATGTAGGACAACACCAGATGGCTTGCGCACGGTATTACCAGTTCAACAGCACCAATACCCAGATCACTTCCGGCGGTCTCGGCACCATGGGCTTTGGCCTTCCTGCCTCCATGGGAGCAAGTCTGGCAGCCAGAGCTGACCAGGATGTCATAGCCGTGATTGGCGATGGCGGGTTTCAAATGACTATTCAGGAACTGGGAACACTCTTCCAGTTTAAATTGCCGGTTAAGATCGTACTCCTTAACAATAATTTCCTCGGAATGGTCCGCCAATGGCAGGATATGTTCTTCGATAAAAGATATTCCTATACTGAATTGACAAACCCGGATTTTCTCATGGTAGCAAAAGGTTTTGGGATCGAAGGAAAAACCGTAGACCAACGTGCTGACCTGGAACAGGCACTCCAGGATATGCTTGATTTTGACGGCCCCTTCCTTCTTGAAGTTAAAGTACAAAAAGAAACCAACATCTTTCCCATGGTACCCGCCGGCGGAACTGTATCTGAAATGATTCTTGAATAAATTAATAAAACCAACAATGGAAAAAGAATTCACATTATCTATATTTACCGAGAATAAGATCGGTCTGCTGCACAGGCTAACGATCATATTCACACGGAGAAAAATCAACCTTGATAGTTTTACCGCCTCAGAATCGGAGGTTAAAGGAGTATATCGCTTTACGATTGTGGTTCATACAACGCTCGATCAGGTAAAAAAAGTGGTTATGCAGATTGAGAAACAAATCGGGGTCCTAAAGGCTTTTTATTTTGAAGAACAAGAGATTGTTCATCAGGAAATTGCATTGTATAAAGTACCCACCAAATCCCTTGCCCACGGAAATGATGTAGAAACCCTGATCCGAAAGCATAATGCCCATATCCTTGCCGTGGAACCGGAATATGTCATCATTGAAAAGGCAGGACATAAAAATGAAACCCAGGAGCTTTTCAACCAATTATTGCCTTTTGGCGTTTTGCAGTTTGCCCGTTCCGGGAGGGTCGCCGTAACCAAGCAGCTTAAGGAAATGACAAGCTACCTGATAGATCTGGAAGAAGCAAATAAATATTCAGAAAAATTGTTGTCAATTAACCAATAAATATTAAGAAAATGGCTAAAATCAATTTCGGCGGTACCGAAGAAAATGTAACAACCAGGGAAGAATTCCCTTTATCAAAAGCCCGTGAAGTTTTAAAAGAAGAGGTGATCGCTATCATTGGATATGGTGTTCAGGGCCCGGGACAGTCTCTTAACCTTAAAGACAACGGATTCAATGTCATCATTGGGCAGAGAAAAGACTCCGCTTCCTGGGACAAAGCGGTAAAAGATGGTTGGGTTGAAGGAAAAACCCTTTTTGAAATCGAAGAGGCCTGTGAGAAGGCCACCATCATACAGTATCTTCTTTCCGATGCCGGACAGATTGCTTTGTGGCCGACAATAAAAAAATACCTTACAAAAGGAAAAGCCCTTTACTTTTCCCATGGTTTTGGCATCACCTATAAAGAACAAACAAACATTATTCCCCCTAAAGATGTTGATGTCATCCTGATCGCCCCGAAGGGTTCAGGGACCTCCCTGCGGAGAATGTTCCTTGCCGGACAAGGGTTGAACTCCAGTTACGCTATTTTTCAGGATGCTACAGGCAGGGCTTATGAAAGAGTGGTTGCCCTTGGAATCGGTGTGGGTTCCGGATATCTTTTCGAAACCGATTTTAAAAAAGAGGTTTACAGCGACCTTACCGGGGAAAGAGGGGTGCTGATGGGCGCGATAGCAGGAATAATGGAGGCACAGTACAACCTCCTCCGAAGTAAAGGACATTCCCCTCTGAAGCCTTTAACGAAACGGTTGAGGAACTTACCCAAAGCCTGATGCCACTTGTAGCTGAGAACGGGATGGACTGGATGTATGCCAATTGCTCCACAACTGCTCAACGGGGTGCTCTGGACTGGAAAAACAGATTCAGGGATGCGGTGGCTCCTGTTTTCAAAGATCTTTACGAAAGTGTACGGAGCGGGAATGAAGCCAAAATAACCATTGAAGCGAACAGACAACCGGATTACCGGAAAAAACTTACCGCAGAACTGGATGAAATCCATAATTCTGAAATGTGGCAAACCGGTGCACAGGTCCGCAAACTCAGGCCTAAAGCCTGATCGTGTAATTACCAAAAAATCCGGTTTTCCGGATTATCAAAGCCAGGCTGTTATTCCCCCAATAAAGCCTGGCTTTCCTGTTCTCTCCCTTTGGATTTCATTGTCTGGCGAAAGGAGATGGTTGTGACTATTGTCCCTAATTTACAGAACTTGCGGTTTATGAAAAATCGTCATGATATATTTCCCGGTTTGGTTAAAGGAATATAGCGGTACCAAATTGTATAAAAAAATGATCATTTCCTGTATTTTATTAGTAGTTGAAGTCGTTTATTTTTACTATTAATAGTTTTTCCTCATTAGCTAACATTGAACCGGAGAATTGTAATTCATTCATAAAGGATCGTTACAGATTTTTTTAGTCACATGATGAAACGACGACAATTTATAAATAAAGGTGCAGTAGCAGGACTTGCAAGTTTTGTGGCTCCATCGGCAATTCTTCATTCCAATAGTGGAAACAGTGAATACCCTACTCTTGACGATCTGCAGGAGTTTATTCCTTTCACGGCCGATGACCCCTTGGGCATATGCATAGATGATCTGGCCACCTTAAACAGGATGAAGGATCAAAAGCTCATGCATAAAGGGTTTATCGATATAACCAGTGCACCTTTCAATGCGGATCCTCAAGGGAAACATGACTCTACCAAAGCAATTGCGGACGCAGTGTTTTTTGGACGTCACCATAAGATGGCAGTTTTTTTTCCAGAAGGGGATTATCTGGTTAGTAATACCATACCCTGTATGGCGGGATGGACAGATGAGCGGTCCCCCAACAACAAGTACCTGCCATGGATGGAAACCTGGCCCTGTATCCTGATTGGTGACCGAAAAGGGAAGCGGAAACCCCGAATCATTCTTGGAAAGAATTCGGAGGGCTTCGATGATCCCATGAATCCTAAACCAGTTCTGCACTTTGATGCGCGCAGTATCATTCGTAAAAATACCACCGATCCCCTCCCTGCAAATGAAGGGTCAACCAATTACCAGCAGCTATTATATGGAATTAATATAATCATTAGAGAAGGTAATCCCGGTGCTGCAGCAGCCACCTTCAATGCTGCTGAAGGCTCAACAATCCAGGATTGCACCTTCGATGTGGGGTATGGCTTCACCGGACTTTTCGGCGGACCAGGTAGTGGAGGAGCAATCTTCAATGTTAAGGTCATCGGAGGAAATATCGGTATGCACCTCTATTCTTCCAGGCCCACCTGCACACTTACCGGATGCTCTTTTACCGGCCAGCGTGAAGCCGGGATCGAATATGCTCAACGGGGACCGCTAGTCCTGGTGGGTTGTGAGTTCCTCCTGGATCCTGGAGTACCGGCTCTAATCAGCTTTGCCATTGCCAGAGATGAAAGAAGTCATGGATTAAAAGCCGGTGCCATTACAGCAGGCGATACCCGCGGGCTGATCTCGAATGCCAATGGAAGCGCAAACCTTATTGACTGTCGGATTGAATATAGGGAACCGGCAAAGAATACAGTGGCCATCGAAGCTCATTCAGGAATTTATATTTGCAATACCTGGATTCGTAATGCCGGTATCCTTTTATCTTCTGCTATGGAAGATGTCCCTGCACCCAACCTTGATGGTTGGACACGGCTGGTGGAGATGGCCGCGACATATGATGGATATACAGAACCTATGGTTACCCCTATATATATCGATGGGGTAAAACAATACGGGCTCTTTAAGAACCTGCAGGAAAAAAGCGAAGTGCCGGACGACCTTCACTCCCGGCATATATGGAATGAAGAGACTTTCCCTTATTGGAACGCCGGTTATCTCAGCGTGAAGGATGCTCCCTACAACGCAAAAGGAGATGGCATAACTGATGACACGGCAGCACTGCAAAAAGCCATTGATGAGAACGAGGTAGTTTTCCTGCCTAAAGGAGCCTACCGGATTACCAAAACTCTTCGGTTAAGACCAGGAACAAAACTTTTCGGAATATGCGCATCCTACTGCATGATCGTTCCGGCAGCAGTTGAGGGTGGAGATTTCACCACCCCTGAAGACCCAAAACCTGTTATCCAGACAGCAGAAACAGAGCAACCGGGGACTATTTTAGCATTTTTTAGTGTGTTTGTCCCCCATGAAAAAGGCAAAGCCTGTTACTGGCTTAACCTTGCAAGTGCCGATTCAATCGTACGCTGTGTATTCCCGATTTCAGGATCTGCCATTTCCGATCTCGACCCTTTTCATAAAAATATTTATCCGTGGTCCAACTGGAAATGGGAGGATATGGAGTCATTCGCCCTGTATACAGGTTACCTAAAAATATTCTGGGATCTGGATGACTGGGAACCGTTCTCTGACAGCCATGAGGGGGGGAGGCCTAACTGGCCCATGGTAAGGATTCAGGGGAAAGGTTCAGGACGATGGTTCCTGTTTGTCGACCATGATCTGCTACCCCAGGGGTATAGCTACCGCCGGATGCTGGTGGAAAATACGAATGGGCCTTTCTCTGTATATCACGCTCAGGTACAGTATGGACATGGTGCATCAGAAATAGAGATATCACATGCTGAGAATGTTGCAATATATGGGATTAAAAACGAACGACCTGTTGTGGCTCTATGGATCCGTAATTCACGGCATATTCTCCTGGCCGGTATAGGTGGACCGGTTATCCTCAACCAAAACAGAGGAAAAGTAGCGGTGGATCAATCGACCGATATTGTACTTTCAGGTCTTACTCCGGACTTTCCGGCCAACTCCGGGAAAAGACCCAGCATGAAAAGCCCATTTGTGGTGATCAGGTCAAAAGATGGTTCCTCACTAATGACTGAGCCCTTTGAAAGGCCAATACTATTTAAAATTACCGGTTCGGGAATGAAATTATGATTTCTCACTTCCAGTCTTCACTTTAAAGTTGACCGAATCAAGGAAAACAAGTTACGCGTTCAAATCTCCCAAACCCACCTTCAGTCATCCTGGTAACGCTCCGGGCATGAATTCTTTTTTTCTGCGTCCCCCCTGCTGTACTTTTGTTTCAGGAATATTTAAATACTCATTTAAAATTAAAATCATGAGAACAAAAGTTTTTTTAGGCTTCGCTTTGATCTTTCTCGTCTCACTCACCACAAACGCACAGGAGAGTCCAAACCGATTTGGAATTGAACTTAGTGCAGGGGCTTCTATGGCAACCAATAAACTGGATGAATCAACCCTTAATCCTGGGTTTGGATTTGAGGGTATTTTTCATTACCGCATTTTAGAACATACCGGTATTTATGCCGGATGGGGATGGAACCGCCTGGGAGCGGAAGAATCCTTTGCCGGGGAGGATGTATGTTTTGAAGAAACAGGATATGTAATGGGATTAGAATTCAAACATCCATTTGGTATTTCTCCGGTCCGGTATTATTTGCGGGCGGGGGCACTCTACAATCACATTGAAACAGAAAACAGCGAGGGGGATGTATTTAACAATACCGGTCATGGATTGGGATGGCAGTTGGCTGGGGGTATCGATGTACCTATGGGTAAAAACTGGAGTTTTACTCCGGGGGTAAAATTTAATTCATTGTCGCGTGAATCCCAATTTGAGGGTATTACCAAAAAGCTCAACCACAATACCATTTCCCTTCGGATAGGGTTTATGAAAAGCTTTTAGGATTATTGACCGATATAGGGAAGAGAATTCATCTCTCTTCCCGCTTATCATTTTGCGGAACTCATAAACCTCCTTTTTTGTGAAAACCCTACCCGGCTGGATGATTTACCTTCATTCTGAAATTCTTTTTTTTTGTGAAAACACTTGGCTATTTTTATTCCCTGGAAGTAAACTGACGATAAATGATCTTTAAAAAAGCGGATAATCTGTTCCCCTTCGGAAAACTCATACGGTTTGTTGTGGGGATGGCAATTTTAGTCCAGCTAATTATAATTCCCTATAACCATTTCAGCGGATATCAGGAATTATTTAGTTTCACTGAACTTATCCTGAGGCTGTTACGGGGCATTTTCTACAGCGTGATTGCAGGATTTGCTATAGCCTATCCTGACCTTCTTGTCATTCAATACCTAAACAATACCCATCCGTGGGATAAGGGAGTATTGAAAAGGGGCCTGATTCAATTTTCCGGAGTGCTTCTTATTGCTATTGGGGTTTCCTCTCTCATAACTGTTATTGCTCACTGGGTGAACAATTATAAGCAGGGTTTACCAAATGTTTTGCTAAACAATGCATTGATCTATTCAGTGGTGAATACCTTTTTTATGACTTTTCTTGAGGCATGGATCTATCGCGATGAAAACCTGAAGGAAAAATCGAGGACGGAAAACCTCCGGAAGGAATTGGCGCTGGAGGCAGCTAACCGCGCTTTATTAGAGGCTGAACTGGAAGCAAGGGAGAGCGAAAGGAGGTATAAAGACCTAATGGATCTTCTGCCACAGCCGGTTTTTGAATTAAACCTTAGAGGTGAGATTGTACTTAATAATAAAGCAGGAATTGAATTTTTTGGTCCGATGCCCGACGATCCGGATAAAAAACAATCTGCCCTTAGTTGTTTTGTTCCAGAGGATATCCCACGAATCATTGAGAATTTTCAAAAATCCTCTCAGGGAATCGCAACTGAACCAGGAGAGTTCACAGCCATAAAACAGGATGGATCCCACTGCCCCGTTATGGTATTCGGAAATGCAATCATGCATAAGGGGGAAATTGTTGGCCGGAGAGGAATTATTATTGATATCTCAGAGAGAAAAAAGCAGGAGCAGAAATTGATGAAAGCGAAGGAGGAATTGGAAAGGATTAACAATCAACTCGAACAAAATGTAGCCGAGCGCACCCAACAGCTTACGGAGGCAAACACCCAGTTGTTGAAAGTCCAAAAGGAAAATCTGCAATCACAATTTGAAGTGCTGAAGCAGCAGGTAAACCCCCATTTTCTTTTCAATAGTTTAAACGTCCTTACCTCCCTCATAAAGATTGATCCTGATTTGGCAGAATCATTTACCGAACGGCTTTCTAAAGTATATCGGTATGTTTTGGAAAACAAGGAAAAAGACATTGTTTCCTTAGGGACTGAACTGGAATTTCTGAATTCATACCTGTTTCTTCTGGAAATACGGTTTATGAAAAAAATATTTGTTGATCTTCATATTGACAAATCCTTTTGGGAATACCGGATACTACCCATGGCGATTCAACTTATTATTGAAAACGCGATTAAGCACAATACCTTCTCGAAAGCCCATCCTTTACATATTGAAATTTTTGTAGATGCCCATAATCAGCTTAACATTATCAATAATCTTAATCTACGAGAGTCAAAACTCATTTCTACGGGGGTCGGACTCGAAAATATAAGCCGGAGATACAAACTTGTGTCGGATCAGGAACCTGAATTCCTGAAAGCAAACGATCAGTTTATCGCTAAACTACCCTTATTGATATCGGAAAAAATTCAAGAGGAATGATTCCCTGGAGGAAACTTGTCATGGCCTCCTGTTTATAAAGTTCCCCTCCCATACACTTGAAAAACAAGGGGACAGATTAGAGCAAAACTTTTGTAAATTTTTTTATTATGAACGTTGTTATTATTGAAGATGAGGCCTTCGCAGCCTTACGGTTAAAAAAAATGATTCTTGAATATGACCCCGGAATTAAAATCCTGGCAGAGCTGGAATCGGTAGCCGAATCGGTGAAATGGTTCAGGTCAAATCCGGAACCCCACCTGATTTTTCTGGATATTCATCTCGAAGATGATCTTAGTTTCGCCATATTCGATAAAGTGAATATATCAAGTCCGATAATTTTCACCACCGCCTTTGATGAATACGCAATAAAAGCATTTAAACTCAAGAGCATTGATTACCTGTTGAAGCCCATTGTGCACGAAGAGCTGGCCTCGGCATTGAAAAAATATCAGCAATTCACCGGATCACAAGCCAATTCTGTGGATTTGCAATCGCTTTACAATCTCATTTCCACTAAGAATATAAGCTTTAGGGAACGATTTTCAATTTCTATCGGAAACAAAATCAAAATGGTGGAGGTACTGGAAATTGCCTATTTCTATACCCTGGACAAAGGTATATATTTAAGAACTTTTCAGGGAAACTCCTATAATCTAGATTATACACTGGATAAGCTGGAGGAGATGCTCAATCCGGCTACCTTCTTCAGAATTAATCGTCAGTACATCATTAATATCGCAGCAATTACCAATATGGTAGCTTATTCGCGCGGACGTGTAAAACTGGATCTTAAGCCAAAGGCAGACGATGAGTTGGGAGCGATCGTAAGTATTGACCGCTCCGGAGATTTCAAAAAGTGGTTGAATAACTGAAGGATCAGAGCTCCGAACTTTTTGTTCGTTCTCGTATTTTCAATATTTTTAAATTTTCTTTACAGGAAAAAGGTTCTATTGACTTTATAAAAATATAGATTAAACAGAGGATTATCCCTTCCCATGCAACCAGAAAAATCAAAATTTATCCATAGCCTGATCTTTCCCGCCTTTTTCCTTTTCGTAATCTGGTTCATGAAATTCGTGGAGTTCGGGTTTCAGACTGATTTCGCTCATTTGGGTATTTATCCTATGCACCTTAACGGATTAGCGGGAATATTTACCGCTCCCCTGATCCACGCAGATATTCATCATTTAGCCGATAACTCCATACCGGTCTTTGTACTGAGCTTATCCATTTTCTATTTTTACCGGGAAGTAGCCTATGCGGTATTTTTTCTAACCTGGTTAATTTCGGGTTTGCTGGTCTGGATCATAGGTCGTGAGGCATATCATATTGGTGCGAGCGGATTGATTTATGGCTTAGCGGCATTCATATTTTTATCCGGTGTGATCCGAAGGAACAAAAGTCTTTTGGCAATTTCCCTTTTGGTCATTTTCCTTTATGGAAGCCTGGTTTGGGGAGTATTTCCCTACGATTACCGGATTAGTTGGGAATCTCATCTGATGGGGGGTATAACTGGTTTTATCCTTGCTGTAGTATACCGGCATGAAGGTCCCGAACCGGATAAGATGGACATAGAGGAGGAAGAGGAAGGGCGGGAAGATCCCGACGAATACCTTGAGGAAGCTCATGAAAAAGAGGCCTAAACTTTTCATCCCTATTTTCTGTTATCTTTACTGAACTCAATCTGACAGCCGGCGCCATGATTATAAAAATGTACCATGAAAACCCGAATCCCGAACAGGTGCGAAAAGTGGCCGGTCTGCTTCGGGAGGGTGGGGTTATCATTTACCCTACCGATACAATTTACGGCCTGGGTTGTGATATCTATCAACAAAAAGCTGTAGAACGTATTGCCCGTTTAAAAGGCATCAAACCCGAAAAGGCAAAGTTCTCATTTATCGTTTCCGATTTAAGTCACTTATCCGACTTTACCCGATTCGTCGGTAACGATATCTACAAACTCATGAAGACCAATCTGCCCGGGCCATACACCTTTATACTTCATGCCAGTTCCAGTGTCCCCCGTATCCTCAAAAACAGAAAAAAAACCATCGGGATCAGAATCCCGGACAATAATATTATCCTGGAAATTGTGAAGGAACTGGGACATCCTATCCTTACTACCTCTATCCATGATGATGATGAAATTATTGAATATACTACCGATCCTGAATTAATTCACGAGAATTTTAAGGAGAAAGTTGATCTGGTCATCGATGGGGGGTATGGAGGGAACATCCCTTCTACAATAATTGATTGCACGGGAAAAGAGCCCTTTATTCTGCGTGAGGGAGCCGGGAAATAAACAAGCGTTATCTTCTCCAGAAAGCCGGCGAGAACAAAATAAGAACGGTGAATAACTCCAATCGCCCGATGAGCATTAGAAAAGAAAGGAACCATTTCCCAAAATCCGGCACATGGCTGAAATTCTCCATGGGGCCAACGGCCCCAATTCCGGGACCGATATTACCCAATGTGGCAGCCACCGCCCCCAATGAACTATCGAGGCTATATCCCATAACCGACATTACCACCGTACTCAATACAATGGTAATGATGTAAAATGAGACGAAGGCAAGGACGTTAGTAATAATAGAGGGATCAATCGCATGTCCGTTAAAACGAACAGGGATAACCGCATTGGGATGGATCAGCCGTTTAAGCTCAAGGGCCGAATTTTTAAACAACAAAACAATCCGCATAATTTTAACCCCACCTCCCGTTGAACCTGCGGATCCTCCAAAAAACATAAGAATAAATATCAAAATTCCGCCTACCGACACCCATTTCATATAATCATCGGTAACAAACCCGGTGGTGGTCATAATCGAAACCACCTGAAAAAAGGAATTCCGGACCGATAAACCAACTGATTGATCCATAGAAAAGGTCAGAATAAGGGTAAGGGTAAGGGTGAAAATAATAATGAAACTCAGATAGGATCTGAATTCCTCATTCGCAAAAACCTTTTTAAAATTAAAATGCAGGGCAAAATAGGAAAGGGTGAAATTGGTTCCGGCCAGAATCATAAAAAATCCGACCACATAATGGATGTAGGACGAATCCCAGTGGGCTATACTGGCTTGCTTTGTGGAAAACCCTCCCGTGGCCATTGTGGTAAAAGAGTGATTGATGGCATCGAAAAAGTTCATCTCCCCAAGCCATAAAAGCAGGGTTTCCAGAAGAGTAAATCCCATATAAATAAACCATAAGCGTTTTGCGGTACCTTTTATCCTCGGATGCAGCTTATCAGGAACCGGGCCGGGAACCTCCGCAATAAAAAGCTGCATCCCTCCTATTCCCAGAAGAGGCAATACGGCAAGGGACAATACAATGATCCCCATCCCTCCCAGCCACTGGGTAAGACTTCTCCAGAAAAGCATCCCATGAGACAATTGCTCAATATCGTTTAATACGGATGCCCCAGTGGTGGTAAACCCTGAAATAGTTTCAAAGAAGGCATCGGTAAAGGATGGAATAGATCCCGAAAGTACAAAAGGAAGACAACCAAAAAGCGAAAACAATATCCATCCCATGGTCACAATGATATACCCGTCGCGTTTGGAAATGGATTTACTGGCCCTTCGGGTAAAAAGCCAGCATAGCCCTCCAACCAGAATGGCAGCAAGCCCGGAAGAGAGAAAAAACCTGGAATCCGATTCATTGTATATCAGGGAGACAGGAATGGAAAGCATCATGAATAAGCCCTCAATTACCAGCAAAAAACCCAGAATGTTAAATATTATTTTTGGATTAAACATTCAGCATCAGTTGAAAAATTTGCCAACCACCCCCAGGGCGGAAGGTAGGGCGAAGACCACTACATGATCGCCGGCATGGATTAGCATATCCCCAGTGGCAATATGACCCTTGGTATGATGGATGACCCCGCCAATGATGGCATCCTCCGGAAAATCCATGTCCTTGAGCTTGGCTCGTGTGATCAACGATTCTGGTTTTGCCACAAATTCCATTACTTCCGCATCGGTACCGGTAAGACAGCGAATTGAGGAAACCTCTGTACTCATGGTAAAACGGAAAATACGGCTGGCGGTAATCAGCTTTTTATTAATAATCGTATCAATGCCAATATTCTCGGCAAGTGGAATATATTCAATATTTTCAACCTCGGCGATCGTTTTCTTAACACCCATTCTTTTGGCCAGCAGGCAGGAGAGGATATTCGTTTCTGAATTTCCGGTAACGGCGACAAAGGCATCCATTTTGGAAAGACCTTCCTGATTTAGCAACTCAACATTACTGCCTTCCCCGTTTATTACCAGGGCATTGTCCAAAAAATTTGAAATGGTGTAGGACTTCTCCCGGTCATGTTCTACCAGTTTCACATAATGCTGGTCTCCAAGATCCCGTGCTGCCCTTACCCCTATCCTGCTTCCTCCAAGGATCATTATATTCCTCACCTCATAGTTTTCCTTACCCGTATACCGTAGAAGGTTTTTTACCCCTCCCTTGTTGGAAATCACGTAAACCATATCCCCTGGTTCAAAGCGGTCCTGACCACGGGGAATAATCGTCTTACCATTACGGGTAATCGCTACAGCTCTAAATTCCAATATTTGATCAGGATCATTAATCTCTTTCAGGCTTTTTCCAATTATGGGCGCATTTACATCGAGCCGGAAAGCATACAAGTGGAGTTTATCTCCTGAAAAGTCAACTATATCTGAAGTGCTTGTTTGAGACAATAAGCCTACAATCTCTTTCGCGGCAATTTTTTCGGGATAGATGAGGTAATCGATGCCAAGGCTGGTAAACATCTCTTTGTTTTCGGGATACAGATACTCCTGGTTATCAATCCTGGCAATGGTTTTGATCGCGCCAAGCTGTTTGCCCAAAATAGCCGCGGCCACATTTGTCGCCTCCGTCTGGGTAACTGCGATAAATAAATCCGCTTTCTTAATCTTAGCTTCTTTTAACAAACCAATAGAAGTGGCGCTTCCTTCAAGAGTAAGAACATCCAGTGTCGATCCAACAAGTTTTAACCTTTCAGGATCAGTATCGAGGACGGTAATATCATGGTTCTCATTGCTTAGCATCTTTGCAAGATGAGCACCCACAGCACCTGCCCCAGCCAGAACAATCTTCATTAATTCTCCTTTTCTAATCAATGAGCCGAAATATATTTCATTTTAAATGAAGCATTTCCGGTGAAACGTTTACGAAAAAAGCCAATTCGCAAAATAACACATTATCTGGTTAACTGCCTAAATTAAGTTGCTTTTTTTTATTAAGAGGCAAAAACCCTATGCCGAACGGTCTCCTACCCATTGCTTTTTCATTCCATTTCATTCTATAGGCTCCCAGGGAGGTCACATCAAAGGCATCCGGTGGAAGCCGGAATTTGCCGTATTTCCCATTGGGAAGGGATGAGGCAATAATAAGGGAATCATATAGTATAAAATTTTCCACAGGCTTTACCCCCTTTCCGATTGCGATTAAAAAATCCGTTTTCAGGGGTTTTTCAGTTGCCCATTTATCCCATACCCCGAAATCGTTCATTATAATCACCTTTACCTGGCCATTCAGAACCAGAAGATTTCCCTCCCCGGGCAATTGAAAAATGCAGAAACCCGGGTAATCGAGGGTTCCGGGCATTGCCTCACCCAGGACATTCACAATCTGAGGCTTTGGATAATGCTCCCTGATCCAGTAGTTGGCACAGGCATATTCAATATTCTCCATTATCTTATCATATTCCGAATTGGTAAAAAAAACGAAACTCCTTCCTTTTTTGAATCCGGCAGCAAATACAGAAGGAATGTTATAAACGATGAATTCTTCAGACTTTTGAGTTCTGACTGTCTTTATGAGGGCAGAGGAATTTTGCATGAGGACCAGACACAGGATAAAAAGAAAGGTGCTGCTCTTTTTATATTCAGAAAAGAACAAAATCAAAAGAGGGATGGCTAAAAGAGCCAAAAGCTGAAACTGATCCATAGCGATATCCCTGACCACCGACCCCGGAAACGATTCGATCCACTGCACGCAATGGTTCATAAGGTTAGCAATAATGAGGCTCAACTCAATGAGTAATTTATTGAGCAGGGGTAACAAATAAAAAGCCACAGAACTCAGAAAAACGATCATTAAGGCGGTAACAAGAGGAATAATCAGCAGATTTGTGAGAATAAAATAGCTGGGAAACTGATGAAAATAAAAAATAACCAGAGGAAAAGTCAGTATCTGGGCCGAAATACTGACTGCTATCAGATTCGTAAAAAACCTTAATCCGGTTATTTCGGTTCCTATCAGTTGATGAACAGGTTTATGGAAGAGCAGAATACTAAAAACCGCGGCATAAGAGAATTGAAAACCAACTTCCATGATCAAAGAGGGCTTCATCAGAAGTTGTATAAAAGCCGCAAGCAAAACCATATTGAAAACAGCACGATCCCGCTGGAACAGGCCCCCCATCCCTGCAAGGGTAAACATAAGACATGCCCGGGAAACAGAGGGAGATAATCCGGTCATCACCGCATAAGCCCATAATACTGAAGTGACTATGAAAAACTTTATCAATACCCGGAACCTTGAATTTTTTAGAAAAAAAAACAGATAATTCAAAAACATCCAGATCATCCCTACATGCAATCCCGAAACAGCCATTACATGTATCACTCCGGCATTGGCATAGGATTGTTTTATTTCCTTCTCCAACAGTTCCCGGCTACCCAGAGTGATTGCCATCAATACCTCCCCCGCCGGCACGTTTTGCATATGATCACGAATCCTGCCAATCAGTTTGTGCCGGAAAAGAAGTGGCAGGTACCGGTAAGGAATTTTTAAGGGAGGAAAAGAGGTCCATTCATCCGCTTTGAGATAACACTGATAAGGGATATCCTTGGATAAAAGCCAATGGGCATAATCAAATTCCTCCGGATTTCCGGGATTCACAGGACTTTCCAATTCAGCATAAAACAGGATTTTCTCTCCCGGAAAGAGTTCTTCAAACTGTTCCCCCTTCTCCGTATACAGATAAATATTCACTCCATGAAACGCAACCTTCCCCTTATTCAGGGAAGAATTAATCTTTACTTTAAGCAGACAGGAGTTCTTTTTTGCTACAGGAAAATCGGTAAGTTCGCCATACCAGAAACAGGAATTCTCAGGAATAGTCATTCCTTTTTCGATGGAAGTAAGGCCCACTCCCAGGGCCATGAAATTCAAACATACCATTACGCCCCGAATCCATGAAAACTTTCTGAAGAAGAGATTAAATAACTGAATTGAGATATTTATACCCATAAAGGATATACAGCATATTAATGCAAGTGCCAGATACCGGTTTCCAATATAAATTCCGATCAAAATTCCCGCAACCAGGCTAAGGAGCAGCCTGAATACGGGCATAGATTTCAGGATATCAAGGAAAGAGGCTTTCATAGGAACTTTTCTTTCTGCTATATAGAGTGTATTGAAAATTTTGGGTGGCCGGTGGCTTACGTTCAGGAAAAGTGTGCATGCTGCACCAACTTAATTATTAATCCCTGAAAAAAGCCCTCTTACTCTTAATGGTAAAAATCCTGGAAATATAGTCCTGATATCACCACTTTTTTTCCTATCTTGAGGGCTTCGAACAAAATTTTTATTTCGATGTTTTGAGGGATAAGAAAAGACCCTGAAAATCACTTCGAATGTTATTAAATATTTAATCCATAAATTTCAAGAATTATGACAAAGCTGAAAACCAACTACTTAGGATTAGAACTGAAAAATCCGATCATCGTTGGGGCGAGTGACCTGGTCACCGATACCGAAAATCTCAAAGCTGCGGAAGATGCTGGTGCCGCTGCAATAGTATACAAATCCCTGTTCGAGGAGCAGGTTCAGCTGGAAAATTACCAGCTCGACCAGGAACTTAATGAATATAATGAGCGGCATGCGGAAATGATCGACCTGTTTCCTGACGTTACCCATGCAGGGCCGAGGGAATTCCTGTTTAATCTGAGAAAAGCAAAGGAGAGTGTAAACATTCCTCTGATCGCCAGTTTGAATGCTGTATATAAGGATACATGGATTGAATATGCGAAACTCATCGAAGATACCGGTGTGGATGCCATTGAACTGAATTTTTATTCACTTCCCCGGGATTTTAATAAAACCGAAACTGATATCCTGGATTACCAAATGGATATTCTTAAAGAAATCAAAAGGACTTTGAGTATTCCGGTAAGTGTTAAACTTAGTCCCTTCTATACCAATGTGCTAAAAGTAATTGACGATATGGACAAGACCGGGGTCGATGGCTTTGTGTTGTTCAACAAAATGTTTCAACCGGATCTGGATATTGAGAACGAAAAACATACCTCTCCCTTCAACTTAAGTTTTGAAAATGAATATCGCCTGCCTCTTCGTTTTGCCGGTCTGTTACACGGGCGGATCAAAGCCGGAATATGCAGCAGCACGGGAGTTTATGGAGGTAAAGAAGTCATCAAAATGATCCTTGCCGGTGCAAATTGTGTTCAGGTGGTAAGCACGCTCTATAAAAATAAGATTACCCACATCACTAAAATGCTTCAGGATATTGAGAAATGGATGGATTCCAAAAACTATAAATCCCTTAAGGATTTCAGGGGGAAGACTTCAGAAATGAATACCAATGACCCCTTCATTTATAAAAGGGCTCAATACATCGAACTGTTGATGAAGTCCGGGGAGCTGACCAAAACCCATACACTGCGGTAAATTAGTTTGGAGGGAGAGTGAGAAGCAAAATTAGTTTAGAGTGTGAGTGAGAAGCAAGAGACAGGATAGACCAAATTGGTTTGGAGTGTGAGTGAGAAGCAAAATTAGTTTGGAGTGTGAGTGAGAAGCAAGAGACTTCAAATTAGTTTGGAGGGTGAGTGAGAAGCAAGAGCCAATGAAAAATATTCTATATATATTCAGCTTACTTGTGATTACAATTTCTACATACTCACAGGGTATCTATTATGAAATAACCTTTGATGATCCGTCCGAACTTTTCAGGATAGAAATAGACAGCCTCAATGATAACAATATATGGCAAATTGGCAAACCCCGGAAAACAATTTTCAATTCAGCTTTTTCCCCTCCGAATGTTATTGTAACGGACACCGCTGACTTTTATCCCATAAACAATCATTCATCTTTTACGCTTAAGTATCTTCCTGTTCATTATAGTGGTTTAATTCACGGTACTGGTGGCTATGCATATTTATCAGGCAAATATTTTGTGGATTCTGATTCCATTAATGACTTCGGATTAATTGAGTTTTCACCGGACAATGGTAAAACATGGGTGGACTTGCTAAATGACTCTACTTTATTTATGGCGGGGGAATGGTCTGGTAAAAAACCCACACTTACAGGTTGTTCTTCTGGTTGGGTAAACTTTATGGTACAACTTAACGGGTTTCAGAATGTTTTTAATATTGAGGTCGAAGATACCGTACTCCTGAAATTTAGCTTTACTACAGACGAAATACAAAATGATAGAGAAGGACTAATGTTTGATGATCTAGTCTTTTATGATATTCCTGAAGCTATAGAAACAAACTCCCGGAATTTTAAATCCAGTGCCTTTCCAAACCCTGCCACTTCTATGCTTGTAATTGAATTCGATAACCATGAAATGGAAACGCATAGCTTGAAAATATTTAACCAAAATGGCCAGGAGGCGTATCTAAAAGATTACCAAACAAATACAGGCTTTTTTGAAATTGGCCTGGGTCATCTCCCAGGAGGAGTTTACTTCTACCAGGTGAGGAATCTTATTGACGGGAAAATTTCTTCTGGTTCTTTTATTAAAAATTGACAAACCGTAATAGCTTAACAGCAAAGGGAAGAACGCAAAGTATGGGATTATTTTTAAAAGCAAAGGCGCAAAGGGAAGAGCGCAAAGAACGCTTTTAATTCCTTGCGACCCTTGCGTTACCTTTGCGCCCTTGCGGTTAAACAGCTATACTGTCCTTCAATTAACCCCATCCACATTCCGGAAGTGGTTACTGTTACGATGATGTTCCTCTTGAAATAAACTCATCGGTCCATTGGAGTAGTGACAAGACTATTTGCAGCGATATAAATGTGAAAAATGGAGGAATACTTACGATAAGCGCGGAAATTTTTCTTTCAATTAAAGCTGCCCTCACTATAGAAAACGGAGGGTCGGTTGTTATTGATGGTGGAAATTTAAAAAATGGAAATACTAAAGTTTTAAACGGCGGCACCCTTACCATAAATAATAATGGGTCAATAGAACTATCCGAGGATGATGATTTTAATGCAGAATTAGGAGCCGTGGTCAATTTAAATTATGGTTTCATAATCCCCTTTTAAAAGTACATGTCAATAATGTATTAGCCCTAATTCAAATTGAACATTCTATTTAAATAATTAGAAGTTATTTTGTGTGCTTTATTAACCTTTAAAAAAATCGTTTTATCATGAAAAGACTAATTTTTATCTTGAGCTTATTACTGATATTTATTTCTTCTTATTCTCAGGATTACGTTTCCTATGGAATAAATTTTGATGACCCGTCCGAACTTTTCAGGCTGGAAATAGACAGCCTCAATGGTAATAACATATGGCAAATTGGCAAACCCCGGAAAACAATTTTCAATTCCGCTTTTTCCCCTTTGAATGCTATTGTAACGGACACCTCTGACTTTTATCCTATAAATAATTATTCATCATTTACTCTTGTTCACCGCGCAGCTAGCCAGGGAGCTTTATGTAACTACAGGTTATGCATTATTCTCTGGCAAATACTATGTAAATACAGATACTATTAATGATTTCGGGCTAATTGAACTTTCTTTTGACAAAGGAACAACATGGATCGATTTGCTGAATGATAGTATATATATAGGGAAGGGATATTATCAATGGGTTGGTGCAAAGCCAATACTTACCGGTTGTTCTTTAGGATGGGTGGAATTTACGATACTATTGGTTGGGACTGTTTGAGGACGAATTTAATATTGAGAGAAGATACCATACTCCTGAAATTTAGCTTTCTTACAGATGGAATAGAGAATGATAGAGAAGGACTAATGTTTGATGATCTAGTCTTTTATTGATATAGCAGAAGCAATAGAAGCAAACTCCCGGAATTTTAAATCCAGTGCCTTTCCAAACCCTGCCACTTCTATGGTTAAAATTGAATTCGATAACCATGAAATGGAAACGCATAGCTTGAAAATATTTAACCAAAATGGCCAGGAGGCGTATCTAAAAGATTACCAAACAAATACAGGCTTTTTTGAAATTGGCCTGGGTCATCTCCCAGGAGGAGTTTACTTCTACCAGGTGAGGAATCTTATTGACGGGAAAATTTCTTCTGGTTCTTTTATTAAAAATTGACAAACCGTAATAGCTTAACAGCAAAGGGAAGAACGCAAAGTATGGGATTATTTTTAAACGCAAAGGCGCAAAGGGAAGAACGCAAAGAACGCTTTTAATTCCTTGCGACCCTTGCGTTATCCTTGCGCCCTTGCGGTTAAACAGCTATACTGTCCTTCAATTAACCCCATCCACATTCCGGAAATGGTAACTTCACGGGTGAAAATGCGATGCAAGAGAATAAACAAATTTTTCCATGCCTTATATTGATATCTTTTTCATTGCAAACAAAATAGTTGAAAAATGTCTGAAAATTATATAAGTTTGAAATCAGGATTCAAAAAAAGTCTGCCTACTATAGTTAATGCAAGTATATTAAAATATAACATAGTATTTAAATCTATGGCAATAAAATACAGATTGATAGTTGAGAATAACTATATAAGGCAATGGGTATTTATAAGATATATTGGAACGCATGGTGATTATGATAATGTAGATGCAAATAAAATTTAAAATTATGGATATCAAAGCAATAAAAACAGAAGAGGATTATAATCAGGCACTACAAAGACTTGAACTTATTTTCCAGGCCCCTGTTGATTCTAAAGAAGGTGATGAAGCTGATGTTCTTTCCATCTTAATTGAAAAGTATGAAGATGAACACTACCCTATTGAAGCACCAGATCCGATTGAGGCAATTAAGTTTAGGATGGAACAAATGGGAATGACGAATAAGGATTTGGCTAAAGTTATAGGATATAAAAGCAGAGTCTCTGAAATTTTTAGCAGGAAGCGTAAATTGACTCTTAAAATGATACAAAATCTTCATAACAAATTAAAAATTCCCTACGAATCATTGCTAACAAATTATTAAAGCACGTTTTGCTAAAAAACGGTATAGCCTATGCTGGCTAAATCGCTAAAATGAACAATTAGCTTTACTACAGACGAAATACAAAATGATAGAGAAGGACTAATGTTTGATGATCTTGCCTTTCTTGATATTCCTGAAGCTATAGAAACAAACTCCCGGAATTTTAAATCCCGTGCCTTTCCAAATCCTGCCACTTCTATGGTTAAAATTGAATTCGATAATCATGAAATAAAAACGCATAGTTTGAAAATATTCAACCAGAATGGGCAGGAGGTGTATCTTAAGGATTACCTAACAAATACAGGCTTTTTTGAAATTGGCCTGGACCATCTTACCGGAGGACTGTATTTCTATCAGGTGAGGAATCTTATTGACCGGAAAATATCCTCTGGTACTTCTTATATACGGCATGTTACATCGGTTTAAAAATTTTTCGACTTGAAATTATAAAGTGAGAAGCAAGAGCCTGGATAGATATCCAAACTTATTCCATGCTCATCAGGGCTTGGAGTTTGAGAGAAACGAGGAGAGCTGGGGGAATGGACGGATTACCTGGATAGGGTTTTAATTTTATAGTCCACATCGACATTTCCCTTTGAAATGGATCTCAGTTTCCCTCCCAGGAGCCTTTTTCTCAAAGGGTTAATTTTATCGATGAAAAGGATTCCCTCGAGGTGATCGTATTCGTGCTGGATAATCCTTGCTCTGATCCCGTCGTAAACCTCCTCATGCTCCTCCCAGTTGCGATCAAAATAATGGATCCTCACTTTTTCAGGACGGTCAACATCTTCGCGGATACTGGGAAGACTGAGGCATCCTTCATTGAATAACCAATTATTCCCGCTTTCGTCAAGGAGTACAGGATTGATGAATTCCTTTTTAAAGTCCGGAAAATATTCTTCATCATCTTCCTCCACCTGGGTGGCATCGATTACAAACAACCTCAGACTCATGCCGATCTGAGGAGCCGCAAGACCCACCCCTTCTGAATAAGTCATCGTTTCAAACATAGAATCAATCAACTCATCCAGCCCTTCGAAGTCTCTGGGAATCTCTTTGGCCTTCTTCCGCAGAACGGGCGTTCCATAAACATAAATCGGATAAATCATAGTAAATCGGTTCTATTGGCAGCATCCCGGGTCTCGAGGAAGGACTGAAGGATCAGTGCCGCGCTCATTTTATCTATATTTTCTTTTTTTCTTCTCTCCATTTTTTTCATCCCGGCCTGAATCATAGCCTGAACAGCCATTTTGGAGGTATATCTCTCATCCTCGAGATCAAGTCTCATATGTGGAAACTTTCGTTCAAAGGCTGTTTTGAACTGCCGGACATACTTTAACGCATCAGAATCCTCATTGTTCAATCGGAGCGGCCATCCCAGAACAACTCCGTCGACCTGCTCCTTTCCGAAATAATCGGCCAGGAAAGAGAGGATTTCATGCGCCCCAACGGTTGTTAATCCGGAAGCGAAAATCTGCAGGGGATCGGTAACTGCGATTCCTACCCTTTTTTGTCCATAATCAATAGCAAGAATTCTTCCCATTCATTCATTTAAAATGCAAAGTTAATATTTTTAACTGTAAGTTTCAGAATTGCCCACTCTTACCCGGGAATGCCCTGGTCAGGAAGGAACATTGCTATAAAAAATCAGAGGCCGGTTCTTTCGAAACGGCCTCTGATCCCTATCATAAAAAAAGTGAATTATTCTGAATCGGAAGGGGTAAATGACATTTGTGCGAGCCTCTTATAACTTTGGAGACGCCATTTAGCATTCACTTCTGCTGCCGCAAATAATTCTGCTGCCTGGGCAGGGAACGATTTGGTAAGAGAAAGGTACCGTACTTCCGATTTCAGGAAATCCTGAAACAGGTTCCAGTCCGGTTCTTTTGAATCGAGCTGAAAGGGGTTCTTTCCCTGGGTTTCCAACTCCGGATTAAACCTCCACATCGACCAGTAGCCGGATTCAACAGCACGCTTTTCCTGAGTCTGTGTTTTTCCCATGCCGGCACGAAGGCCATGGTTAATGCAAGGTGCATAGGCGATAATCAGGGAGGGCCCGTCGTAAGCTTCTGCTTCCCGGAGGGCTTTGAGGTATTGAGACTGGCTTGCGCCCATAGCTACCTGCGCAACATATACGTAACCATAGCTCATGGCCATCATCCCCAAATCCTTCTTCCGTATTTTCTTTCCGGAAGCGGCGAATTTGGCAACTGCCCCAATCGGGGTTGATTTGGATGCCTGACCACCGGTATTGGAATATACCTCAGTGTCAAGAACAAGCACATTGATATTCTCCCCTGAAGCGAGCACATGGTCGAGTCCGCCGTACCCAATATCGTAAGCCCAGCCGTCACCTCCAAAAATCCAAACCGATTTTTTGATGAGGTATTGCTTAAGATTAAGAATTTTCTTTGTGAGCTCAGAACTTTCCTTTTGGCAGACTTCCACAACTTTCCCAGAGGCTTCTTTGGATTTTTCCAGGTCATCACGTGTATCCAGCCAATTCTGGAAGATTTCCTTACCCTCTGATGATAATCCGTTCGAAATCCCTTCTGTCATGAGATTGGCAATATGGTCTCTCATCTGGTTCACCGCAGTGGCCATACCAAATCCGTATTCGGCATTGTCTTCAAACAAGGAGTTTGCCCAGGCAGGACCATAGCCCTCTTTATTGGTGGTATAAGGGGTCGATGGAGCTGAACCGCCATAAATGGAAGAACAACCGGTGGCATTGGCTACCATCATCCTTTCGCCGTATAGCTGGGTGATCAGTTTGATGTATGGGGTTTCCCCGCAACCAGCGCAAGCACCGGAGAATTCAAATAAAGGCTTGGCAAACTGGGAATTCTTTAAGGTGGCGGACTTCTCGAGAATATTATCCTTGTAGGTCACATTTTTCGAGATGTGGTCCCATTTTTCCACCTCCTCCATCTGAGAACCCAGCGATTTCATGATCAGGGCCTTTTCCTTGGAAGGACAGATATCGGCACAGTTTCCGCAACCAGTACAATCCAGCACGGAAACCTGAATTTTATAATTCAGTCCTGAAAGTGCCTTTCCATTGGCTGAAATGACCGTAGTCCCTTCCGGAAGGTTTTTGGTTTCTTCATCATCAAACAGGAATGGACGAATGCAGGCGTGGGGGCAAACATACGAACACTGGTTACACTGTATACAATTATCGGGTTGCCATTCAGGAACATTCACTGCGATACCCCTTTTTTCGTATTGGGTTGTACCGGCAGGAAAGGTACCGTCTTCACGTCCAATAAACGCACTCACCGGAAGATCGTCCCCCTTCATCAGGTTCATCGGTTCTGCTATCCTGCGGAAGAACTCCGACACATCGCGCTTATCTTCTTCCTGTTCAGTTTTAAGATCTGACCAGGAGGGATCGACCTGGACCTTCTCCACATCCCCCCCCCTTCTCAACGGCGGCGTAATTCATTTTCACAACCTCTTCCCCTTTGAGGCCAAAAGATTTTACTATGAACTTTCTCATTTCACTCACTGCCTGATCATAAGGAATGACATTGGCAATTTTAAAGAAGGAAGATTGCATGATGGTATTGGTTCTGGTTCCCAAACCAATTTCCTCAGCAATTTTTGTTGCATTTATAATATAGAAATTGATATTCTTGTCGGCCATGTATTTCTTCATGCCATTCGGGAGCCGTTGGATGGTCTCTTTTTCATCCCATATAGAGTTGAGAAGAAAAGTCCCGCCATTTTTCAATCCCTTGAGCATATCGTAACGGTCAATGTAGGAAGGAACATGACAAGCCACGAAGTCAGGGGAATTCACCAGATAGGGTGCCCTGATGGGCTTGTCCCCGAAACGAAGGTGGGAGGTGGTGATCCCTCCCGATTTCTTGGAATCGTAGGCAAAATAGGCCTGACAGTATTTATCGGTCGATTCACCAATGATTTTGATAGAATTTTTGTTCGCACCCACTGTCCCATCGGAACCAAGCCCATAGAATTTGGCCTCGAAGGTGCCTTTTTTGACAACCGAGATATCTTCTCCTACCGGGAGGGATAAAAAGGAAACATCGTCCACGATTCCGACAGTGAACCTGTTTTTAGGCTCGTTCATTTTGAGGTTCTCAAAAACCGAAATAATCATCGCCGGGGTCGTATCTTTTGAGCTTAAACCGTACCGTCCCCCAATAACCATTGGGGCATTTTCACGACCATAGAACAGATCGCGAATATCAAGATATAAAGGCTCTCCATTGGCACCAGGTTCTTTGGTCCGGTCAAGAACAGTAATCCGTTTCACAGATTTGGGAAGGACATTAAAGAAATATTTTCCGGAGAATGGCCGGTAGAGGTGTACATTGATAAGTCCCACTTTCTCCCCTTTTTGAATAAGATAATCAATGGATTCTTTGATAGTTTCAGTAATCGAACCCATTGCCACGATAATGTTTTCCGCCTGATCATCGCCATAATAGGTGAAAGGGTGATATTCCCTGCCTGTTATCTCCGATAGTTTCTGCATGTATTCCTCCACAATATCGGGTACTCTTTCATAAAAAGTATTGGCGGCTTCCCTAGTTTGAAAATAAATATCAGGATTTTGTGCAGTACCTCTGGTTACAGGATGTTCCGGGTTAAGGGCATTGTCCCGGAAGGACTGAAGTGCATCGCGGTCCAACAGACCGGCCAATTCTTCCATAGTGGGGGCTTCCACTTTCTGGATTTCGTGTGAAGTCCTGAATCCATCAAAAAAATGGAGGAAAGGGATCCTGGATTTAATAGCCGCAAGATGGGCAATTGCGGAAATATCCATAATTTCCTGTACACTTCCGGTTGCCAGAAGGGCAAACCCGGCCTGCCGTGTGCTCATTACATCACTATGATCACCGAAGATCGATAAGGCCTGTGCAGCTAAACTACGTGCAGAAACATGGAAAACTCCAGGTAATAATTCACCTGCAATCTTGTACATATTGGGGATCATCAAAAGCAAACCCTGTGATGCAGTAAATGTTGAGGTGAGGGCTCCTGCCTGCAATGATCCATGCAAAGCTCCTGAAGCGCCACCTTCAGATTGCATTTCGGTAACTTTGACCACTTCACCGAAAATATTTTTCCTTCCGTGTGAGGCCCATTCATCAATATATTCTGCCATCGTCGATGAAGGGGTGATGGGATATATTGCTGCTACTTCGCTGAACATGTAGGCAATATGGGCAGCAGCATAATTCCCGTCACAGGTCATAAATTTCTTTTTATCTGTCATGTCTTATCCTGATTTAAGTATTTAAGAGTTAAAACTTTATGGTATATTGAAAAACGGAAGCAAAATTACGATTTTTAAGCCACATTGCTTAATAAAAAGCGAGGGAAATCCTTATATATACTGATTTCAAATAATAGTATCAAGAGCATGGTAAAGGCTTTTATATTCCCTTCCCGATGCTCTTGAATATGTAAATTTATGTCAGAGGGATTCTGGTTTTTGAAAAAGCCAATTAAGGCAGTAAAATTTTGAAGGACCCGCTGAAATTGAACTCCTATTACTGGCTGTTCATCGAAACCAAAAATTCTTCATTTGTGTCTGTCTTGGACATACGGTCTGCCAGAAATTCCATGGCTTCAACCGGGTTCATATCAGAAAGATAATTTCTTAATATCCACAGTTTATTTAACATGCCCCTGTTGAGCAGGAGATCTTCCCGGCGGGTGCTGGAAGCGTTAATGTCGACAGCCGGCCAAACTCGTTTATTGGCTAGTTTACGTTCCAGCTGAAGTTCCATATTACCCGTCCCTTTGAACTCTTCAAATATTACATCATCCATTTTAGAGCCTGTTTCCGTGAGAGCCGTTGAGATAATGGTCAGGGATCCGCCATTTTCGATATTCCTTGCCGCACCGAAGAAACGTTTTGGTTTATGCAGGGCATTGGCATCGACCCCTCCTGAAAGTACTTTGCCGGATGCCGGAGCAATAGTATTAAATGCCCGGGCGAGCCGGGTTATGGAATCGAGAAGGATCACCACATCGTGTCCGCATTCCACCAGCCGTTTGGCTTTCTCAAGAACAATGTTTGCCACCCGTACATGGCGTTCTGCCGGTTCGTCAAAGGTTGAGGAGATCACTTCCGCGTTCACGTTTCTGGCCATATCGGTAACCTCTTCAGGTCTTTCATCGATCAAAAGAATGATCATGTATACTTCCGGGTTGTTTGCCGCGATGGCGTTGGCAATATTTTGAAGTAGGATCGTTTTCCCTGTTTTAGGCTGGGCAACAATCAATCCTCTTTGTCCTTTCCCAATGGGGGAGAACATATCGACCACACGGACAGACAAATTGTTATGTCCATTCCCTACCAATGAAAATTTCTCTTCCGGAAAGAGGGGAGTCAAAAAATCAAAGGGGATTCTGTCTCTGATAAAGTCGGGGGAACGTCCATTAATTTCCTCCACTTTGATCAAAGGGAAATACTTCTCCCCTTCTTTAGGGGGACGAATGGTTCCCTTTACGGTATCCCCTGTTTTCAATCCAAAGAGTTTTATCTGGGATTGAGAAACATAAATATCATCCGGTGAATTAAGGTAATTATAATCAGCGGAACGCAGGAAACCATACCCATCGGGCATTATCTCCAGTACTCCGGAATTGGAAATTAACCCTTCAAAATCGTATTTATCATTTTGCCTTCTCTCCTGTCCCTGGCTTGGTTGGTTCTTCCTGAAATTGCCCTGAGCGTTTTTATCGTACGGCATCCTTTTTTTATCGCCGTCATCAAATCTTCGACCCTGTTGGTCCTGTGGGCGCTGAGTGTTATTGCTCTGCCTGCGGTCGTCATTTCTGCTTTTATGATGAGGTTTTTCCCGCTTAAAATCGTTTGAAGCCTGGTTTTCTGTTCCATCCTGATTTTCGTCCTGATTCTGAGTTGGAGGAGGAGATGAGGGCCTTGCCTGGTCATCCTGCCGGTCCCTGGAACGTTCAGTTCTGTCTGGCTTTCTAGCAGATCTCTCCGTTTGCTTGTTGGATTTTTCGGGCCTGTCGGTTTTTTGGATGGGCCGCTCGACCGGCCGCTCGGCGGACTGTTCAGGCTTCTTTGCATCCACATTTTTTTTGGGTCTGCCGCGCCTTTTTATCTGGGAACCGGAAGGACTTTCGCCGCCCTTTTCTTCACGGGGCTGAGGGTCCTGTTTTGATGCTTCCCTGCGGGAAGTTTTAGATTCAGAAACTACAATGGCTTGCTGATCAAGGATTTTATAAATCAAGTCCTGTTTCTTATAGGACTCGACCCTTTTAACCTTCAATTCTTTGGCTATCTCACGTAAATCAGTGAGAAGCTTCTTGTTTAATTCAAGAATGTCGTACATTTTTTCTTAAGGAAATTAATAATGATGTAATAGTAATATAAACTAAATTCTGTAAATGCTCATTTAATTCGTGAACAGGACAACCTGTCTGAAATCATGATGTTGATTATGGTTTGGGAAATAAATGAAAAGCTTTCCGGGAATTTTCTAGTGCAATATTAATTCATTTACTTTATTCCACCAAATAATTCTTAATTTTTTAGTAATCAGAGGCTAATAAACCCATATCTTTCCTTCTGTCCCCATTTTAATTTTCAAAGAAAAACACCTTTTTTAATAAGTAATCGGGAAGAATTCATTTAAAAGTCGAACAAGATTTTTTCTGAATTGTTCTTTTTTGTATATGAAACCTCAGAAAAACAATTAAAAAGATTATATTGTTAAGGTTTCTTTGAAACAAGGATAGCATTTTTTTCGTAAAAAAAATCATTCATAACGGTTTTCAAATGCGGCAGCTCAAGATTATCAAACAAGTCACAAACAGGGAAACCCCTTCTCTCGACAAATATCTCCAGGAGATAGGAAAAGTTGAGCTTATAAATGCAGAAGAGGAAGTAGAACTCGCACGGAGAATTAAAAAAGGAGATACCCTGGCCCTGGAAAAACTCATTAAAGCCAATTTACGTTTTGTTGTTTCCGTTTCGAAGCAATATCAAAATCAGGGCTTAAGCCTTCCGGATCTGATAAACGAGGGAAACCTTGGACTTATTAAAGCAGCGCAGCGTTTTGATGAGACAAGGGGCTTTAAATTTATTTCCTATGGAGTGTGGTGGATCCGTCAATCCATTCTTCAGGCATTGGCAGAACAATCCAGAATTGTACGCTTACCTCTTAATAAAATAGGTTCCATCAATAAGATCAATAAAACCTTCAGCGAACTTGAGCAGAAGTTTGAAAGAGAGCCGACCATCATGGAAATTGCACAGGCAATGGAACTTGCCCCCGACGATATCAAAGACGCACTCCGCTCCTCCGGACGACATCTATCCATGGACGCTCCTTTATCGGAGGGCGAGGAGGGAAATCTATACGACATATTGCTAAATTCAGATGCTCCCAGCCCCGACCGGGATCTTCTCTATGAATCCTTAGGTAAAGAGATTGAAAGGGTACTTTCCACCCTGACTTACCGTGAAGCCTGCATTGTAAGACTATATTTTGGATTAAACCAAAAGCATGCCTACTCGCTTGAAGAAATCGGCGAAGAATTCAACCTGACCCGGGAAAGGGTTCGCCAAATAAAGGAAAAAGCCATTAAACGGTTAAAAAGTACTACCCGAAACCGGATTTTAAAAACCTATCTGGGTTAATTACCGATCGTATACAGGGAAAAGAGGTGGGTTTGACTTCAAAAATCCAGTGAATTATTATCTTTGTTGAAAAAGTCATCTATGTCCAAAATTTCCCCTTCAATTCTCATCTCCGATTTCCTCCATCTCGGTGAACAAATCGAAATGCTTAATGACAGTGAGGCCGATTTTATCCATCTCGATATCATGGATGGGGTATTCGTGCCCAATATCTCCTTTGGTTTTCCCATTATTGAGAAAATAAAGTCGGTTGCCAGAAAACCCCTTGACGTTCATCTGATGATCGTACAGCCCGAACGATATCTGGAAAAGTTCAGAGATGCGGGGGCAGATAATCTTACGGTCCATTACGAGGCTTCCACCCATTTGCACAGGACAATTCAGAACATCCGCGAACTGGGCATGAACCCTTCGGTGGTCCTCAACCCTCATACACCGGTTTCCCTTCTGGAAGAAATTCTTCCGGATCTTTATATGGTTTTGCTGATGACCGTCAATCCGGGTTTTGGAGGACAGGACTTCATTCCTGGTTCTTATGATAAAATCCGCAAACTGAAAAAGATGATTACTTCGCAGAAGCTGGAGACACTTATTGAAGTTGACGGGGGAGTTACGCTGGAAAACAGCAGTGACCTCAGAAAATCCGGGGTCGATGTTTTTGTGGTTGGCAATACGGTCTTTTCTGCCAGTGATCCCAGGGAAATGATCCGGAAGATCAGAAATGGAGCATAATGTAATACTTAAATTAAATCTCACATGAAACCAATGACAAGAAACATCCTTATCCTGGGAGCGGTCGTGATTTTGGCAGCCGTTCTTGCGTCAATCTACCTTTTTAACAAAAAACATCCCGATCTCTCCCAGGTCGAGCCTGACTATATTTTAACCGCCACGGAGCTTTTCAATGACTTTACTATGGACGAGGCAGCCGCCAACGAAAAATATAATGGTGAAGTTTTAGAGGTAAGCGGTAATGTAGCTTCACTTGAAAATTCCGGAGATACCATCATGAATGTCATACTCATGGATGATGAACAGTTTGCCGGGGTGGTTTGCACTTTCAGGAAAACAGAAGGGGGATTCAAGGATTCCCCGGCGCCAGGTGAAATGGCTAAAATACGGGGAATCTGTTCAGGAATGCTGATGGATGTTTTATTGAATAATTGCGTCTTCGTCGAAAAGTAGCATCCTATTTAGCTGCATAATTTACTTCCACGGTTATTTCCATTTCGGCGGCAATCTTCTCTCGCACAATGGAGGGAATCTCAACTTCGAAATCTTCAGGTTTCAGCTTAAAAAAAGATTTGGCCCGAATCCCGTTGTCGGTTATTTCAATGGTCCCTTTTTCCTGAATATTCCGGGTTACTCCATGCAGGGTTAAATCTCCCTTTACCGTCACAGGGTATGTACCTTCCTTATCAAATTCAACAGAGGAAATATTTTCAATCTTTCCGGCAAAGGTAGCTTTTGGGAATTTTTCCGATTCTATGTAGTTTTCATTGAAATGTTCCTCCATCAACGATTTTTCAAAATGGAACGAGCGCATGAGGGCCTGAAAGACAATTTCCCCGTTGCCCTCATCCAATATACTTGCCACCTGATTATTGTCGGCTTTTATATCTTCCAATGGGGTATGTGAATAAAAGCCGATATGTCCACTTTTTGTCATGTGTTTTTGTGCATGTAGGGATAAACATAAGGCTAAAATGAGAACTAAGCTTGCAAATTTTTTCATAATTAAATTTTTTATGCCCTTAAAGCAAATATTTATAATAACATCTTCCTATTAACTTTACTCACACTCTTAAAACACTGTAATGGAGAATGGCAATTAAACAATGAATGTACCGCCTGTGTTCATTTGAAATTCAAAATTTCCTGCTCCCGAAACAGGCATGAAAGTCTTCCTTGTCCCTATTATTTCAAGGTAAAAACCCTGGATATGTTGAAGCCAAAATGAACATCCCCTTTTGCCCAATTTCCTGTAGTCTCTCCGATAAAAGCCTTTTCTATCATCCCAAGTGAATTGGTAAATATAAGTTGAAAGACATGTCCTCCTGTCTCAATGTCAAAACCGATTGAAAGAGGGTCGTAAATTTTCTGGCTCATATAATTATGTACAGGACGGATAAGATAATAATATTCAGCATTGATACTAATCCTGTTTGTAAGCTTCATCCTTCCCCCGAGGCCCAGGGCATACAGATCATTGGGATCCAGTTCGGTTGCGACAAGATTCCTGTGTACGACCGTGGGAGTGATCTGTGCCGAGAAGCGTTGGTTGAATTTGCGTCCGGCCATTACCTGAAAAATATAGGAAAGCCGGTTGCTATAGTAGTAATTAACTCCTTCCCTGTTCACCTTTAGTGTATTCAGCCCAACCGAGGCAAGTGCAGAAACGGAAACCGGCATATTTCTCGCACCGGTAGATTGCCGTAATATACTGAATTTAGTAAAACCATCGAAGGTTTTCTCATAATTCCCTCTTCCCACTCCTACCATCAGCCAATCGTTAATACCATATTCAAGGCTCAGGTGAATGTTACTCTGGTCAAGTCCCCAGAAATTATAAGCACCTGAATTCAATAAGCCAAATCGATGGGCAATACGAAAATCCAGTTGCCCTTCCGGCATCCTTTCAATAGAATGCCCATTCATGATCCGGGTCGTTTTGAAAGTGGCACTGGTATAAGTTGTCTCTGGTTCCATCTTCTCATCCAGCATGTTGAGCAGGTCTTCCTGAGCCATTACCCTTAGGGGAGAAATAAGAAAAAACGCGCAAAGAGGAATGATTAAAATTTTCACGGATTTATACTTGTTTTAAATATTAATTTTTCATTTTCGAGCGAGCCTCCCTGAATCTTGGATATATGGACTAAAATCCCGCCTCTGGTACGATCAACTCATCAACGATCACATCTTACTGTTGTGATCCCTGATCAATCCAGGCAGCGAATCCCTGAATCAAACAAACATCCAGTTTACTGGCACCCTTTGGCATGGAGGAATAAGCATTTTCATGCCTGATGGACCCGAGAATGGCATCCTGGTTCAGAACAATATCGTTATAATCTTCCAGTTTGATCCCATTTCCGAGAGAAACCGCCACGGCATTTGAATGACACGACCAGCAATGGTTTTGCAACATCGGGATCACTGTAGAACCAAAAGAAATATTCACTGTATCACATTCGTTGGAAAGTGAGGGATACAAAAGCTCCTCTGAATCATAATAACAGGAAGATACAACGGCAAGAAAAAATCCGGAACAGAGTGATTAATACCAGGATCATAAAGAATCTATGGGACAATTTTTTAGGAGAAATTCCATGATGCATTTTATTTTCCTGATTATTCATTCTTTCTATTTATTATCTTTTTCCCTTTACCTTTAATTATCGGGATAGCCCTCCGACACCCATAACTCAAATTGCCTGATCCGGCAATCTGAAAGGGATCTTCCCGGGGGCATAGCCACAAATGGGTTTGTTCCTTTCAAGGCACCCACAAGGGAACCATTGGAAGCCACTAAAGAAATCTGCGCATAATTCTCAAGTCCTATATTTCCTGAGGGACTTGAACCACTATGGCAGCCTTTGCAATTCTTGGCAATAATCGGGTAAATAACCCCGGAAAAGGTAACCGTTGAGGTGGTATCACATGCTTCCCCGCAATTCTCGTTTAAGGCCCCGTAAGTTATCCAGTTATATATAGAATCAATTACTGACTGAGGAAGGGGAGACATAGGTGGCGGGGGCATGATATCCTCTTCGTCCGTCCTGGTGATGGATTTGTATAGTTTGCTTTCCTGAGGATTTCCTGGTTGTATGGCTTTCATTACACCCGAATAGGAGGTAAACCTGTATCCTTCGTCGGCGGTAATATCATCATGACAACCCGAAATTGCGCAATTTGATTGAATATAGGGAAAAACATCCCGGCCAAAACAGGCTCTTGGATTGATGTACACGGAGTCGTCTATTATAATTATTGAAGTGTCCTGAATGGTATCCGGACAAACAGTATTTCGGGCTCCCTGCAGGATCCAATAACGGATAAGAGTCCGGTTATTTTCACTAAGTGGCTGGTCCGGTGGCATAAACCCTTCACCCCAAATATTACTGAGGCTGGTATAGACGGGGCTCGAAGAAGGTTTGCCGGCTACCGTGCCTGCTACTATACCGTTATAATTCCTGAAATCATAGCCGGCCTCCCCACCAGAATTGTCGTGGCAACCGGAAATGGCACATGAAGATTGGAATATGGGGAGAATTTGACTTTCAAAACAGATTTCGGGAAAGAGATCAGGATCCATATTTTCATGGCTGCATGAGAAGATGGAATAGAGAAAAACTGTCAGTGAGGTTATCAGGATAAGATGTAAAAGATTATTCTTTTTCATATTCTAAAATTGGAGTAAATTTAGTGAATATTTTCAATTTTTGATCAAACATCTGTTTTTTGAGTATTTTTTCAGAAAATTAATGCCAGGGGTTATCCAATTCATCTTAAATTCCTCTATTTTTGTATATATTAAAACAATACAAACCATTCGTGAACTATTTTTTTAGCGGTATCTTCCGGTTTCATCCCCTTTCTTTCCTCCCAGGATCATTTTTTTTGGGGCTGGGAAAAGCAAAAGAAAGTGCGACTACTTCTGATCAGACCCGGAAAAAAATATCCAAAGACTTCATTTTTCATCCAAATCGTTCTGTTATGAAATCAAAAATCCCGTTTCTTAGCGCAATCCTTTTACTTGCAATGGTATCAATCCTCAACGGCCAAAGCGATATCCAGTTATCGGGTATAGATATTCCCTACGAAAAAGTAATTCTGGATAATGGGCTTACCGTAATCATACATGAAGACCACAAAGCCCCTGTTGTTGCCGTTAATGTATGGTACCATGTAGGTTCTAAGAATGAGAAACCGGGTCGTACCGGATTTGCCCATTTGTTTGAACACCTCATGTTCAATGGAAGCGAGCATTTCGATGATGATTATTTTAAGGCTCTCGATAAAATCGGGGCCACAGACCTCAATGGCACAACCAACAATGACCGCACAAACTATTTTGAGACTGTACCGGTCTCAGCCTTTGACCGGGTCCTTTGGCTGGAAAGTGACCGAATGGGATTTATGGTAAATGCCATTACCCAGGAAAAACTGGATGAGCAGCGTGGGGTGGTACAGAATGAAAAGCGACAATATGAAAACGAACCCTTTGGGAATGTCGATGAGTATATGTCAAAAGCCGTTTATCCAAACGATCATCCCTATTCCTGGACCGTTATCGGCTCAATGGAAGATCTTACCGGAGCAAGTCTGGACGATGTGAAAGAGTGGTTTAAAACCTATTATACACCCAATAATGCCGTCCTGGTTATCGCCGGCGATGTCCAAACCGATGAAGCCCTGGAAAAAGTCAAAAAATATTTCGGAGCCATTCCGGCCGGACCTCCTATTGTCAAAATGAAAGCCTGGACATCAAAAAGAACAGGAACAATAAAGCAGGTAATGCAAGACAGGGTAAACCAGGAAAGGCTTTACAAAGTCTGGAACGTACCTGCCGATGGGACTCATGAGGCGAATATGCTCGATATTGTATCTCAGGTTTTATCCTCTGGTAAAAATTCGCGGCTCTATAAACGTCTGGTATATGATGAACAACTGGTTTCTTCCATATACAGCTATGTTGCCGGAAACGAGATAGCCAGCCTTTTCACCATTCGAACTGATCTGAAACCCGGCGCTGACGCAGACAAAGTAAACTCCATGATTGATGAGGAAATCCGTAAGGTAATAATGGAAGGCCCCACGGAGGAGGAACTGTCTAAAATTAAGACCACCAGCTTTGCATCTATGGTTCGGGGTATGGAGCGGGTCGGAGGCTTCGGGGGGAAATCCGATATCCTGGCCCGTTCTGAGGTCTATTTTGGCAATCCGGACCAATACAAGTCTTATCTGGAAGATATACTCGCCGCAAAACCGGAAAGCGTTCAACAAGCTGCCAAAAGGTGGCTCAGCGATGGAGAATACATTCTTACGGTGAAGCCTTTCCCTGAATTTGTCGCTGCCCCGGTTGATGCAGACAGAACCCGGATCCCTGATCTGGAAGAAGCTCCGGCCATTAATTTCCCGGAATTCGAAAGAACTACCCTCAGCAATGGCCTGAAGGTAGTGTTAGCCCATAGGTCCACAGTGCCGGTTGTCACTCTCAGAATGAATTTCAGGGCAGGTTTTGCAAGTGATGCCCTGTCCACGCCCGGCATGGCCAAGCTGGCCATGGATATGCTGGATGAAGGCACTGAAAAAATGACCTCCCTGGAAATAAGTAGTGCACTTGAACAACTGGGCACCACCCTTGGAACCGGTTCAGGACTCGATCAGTCCATAGTCGCCTTAAACAGCCTAAAGGCGAATCTCGACCCCTCTCTTAAAATTTTCGCCGATGTCATCCTGCATCCGCTGTTTCCGCAAAAGGAGCTGGATCGTCTGAGGAAAGATCAACTTATTGCCATACAGAGAGAGAAAATGCAACCGACCGGCATGGCTCTTCGAATTTTGCCAAGGTTTCTTTACGGGGAAAATCACCCTTACGGAATGCCCTTGACGGGCAGTGGTTTTGAAGAAACTGTAGAGAAAATCACACGCGAGGAGATCGTTCAATATTATAAAAAATGGCTCCGGCCCAATAATGCAACCCTCATTGTTGTGGGGGATATTGGCCTCAGCGAATTAACCCCCATGCTTGAGAAATATTTCTCAGGATGGAAAAAAGCCGAAATCCCGGACTTAAAGCTTTCAAAGGTACAAGCTCCCTCAAAACCGGTGATTTATCTCATGGACCGTCCGGGCTCCATTCAATCGCTTATCATTGGAGGAAATCTGGTTGCCCCTTTAGGAGAATATAATGAAGCGGCTTTGGAAATAATGAATAGTATAATCGGGGGCGAGTTTACTTCAAGGATCAATATGAACCTCAGGGAAGATAAACACTGGAGCTATGGGGCCAGCACCTTCATTATGGACGCAAGGGCCCAGCGGCCATTCCTTGCTTACACCTCGGTTCAGTCGGATAAAACGATGGAATCAATTCTGGAAATAGGAAATGAATTATCCGGCTTTATTGGTGCTGATGCGGCTACAGAGGAGGAGATCGATAAAAACAAGGAAAACCAAATTCTGCAGATTCCCGGGAACTACGAAACAATGTCTGATATTACCGGTGATATCTCCACTATCGTGACCTATAATCTCAGTGATGATTATTTTGAAAAGTATACCGAAAACCTCAAACAACTAGATACTCAGGATGTAAGGAAAGTAGCTGAAAAGGTGATTAATCCTGATCATATGGTGTGGGTTGTGGTGGGTGACCGGGATTCAATTGAAGAGTCCCTGAAGAGTTTAGGGATCGAGATCAGGAATATCGACAGTGACGGGAATGTGATCCCGGGAAAAGACAGATGACCTGAGGAGGAGGAAAGGAATGAACCCCGGCACATTCAGGGAAATAATAGGCAGGGATTAAAAGCTAACCATACAGCGCCTGAATAGGGGAATCTTACTTCAACTCCATTTTTTCCAGGTTTTCATATTCATCCCCTCTGATTTCTCTAAAATCCCGGATCATTTCTTGCAGCTTTTCAGGATTTGAATCTGCGAGGTTCCTATTTTGACCCCTATCTTCGGACAGGTCATAGAGCTGGTAATTCCGGGAATTCCCCAATTCAATATTCACCTCCGTATTGACCGAATCACCCTTGTATGGTGGGATCATAACCCATTGTCCCTTCCGGAAAGCTGTACGGCTAAAAGCCTCAATAATTAATTGCTCACGTCCCCTGTCCGACTCTCCCAGAAATTCAGCCAGTAAATCCTTGCTGTCGGGGGTGCTTAAACTGCTGCCGGTCAACTTTGCCAGGGAGGTAAGCAGATCAACGTGGCAAACCATCGCATCTGAAGTGGCGGGTTGGATGGTTCCTTTCCAGTATGTAATGAAGGGAACCCGCGTTCCAGCTTCAAATAAACTGTATTTACCCCCTCTGAAGGGACCCCATGGTTTATGATCACCGTTCTTTTCCACCGCTTCATCATAGTATCCATCGTTCAGCACGGGACCATTGTCACTTGAAAAAAAGATCAAGGTATTTTCCAGCAGTCCTTGGTCCTTAAGCGTCTGCATTAACTGACCCACACACCAGTCAGCCTCGACGATGGCATCGCCCCGAGCCCCAAGGCCGGAGGTTCCCACAAATCGGGGATGCGGTGTACGGGGGACATGGGGTTGCTGAAGGGCATAATACAAAAAGAAAGGTTCCTCTTTATGCTGAACAACAAAATCCTTTGCATGGACAAGAAAGGTGTCGGACATATTTTCATCGGTCCAGCGAGCGGCCATTCCTCCCTTCATAAACCCGATCCGGGGAATCCCGTTAACAATGCTGTTGTTATGGCCATGATGCCATTTCAGTTTAAGCATCTCAGGGTTGGAAAGCGCTGTAGGTTCGCCTTCAAAGTTTTTAGCATAATTAACTTCTACCGGATCATTGGGATCAAGCCCCACCACCAGGCCATTTTCAATAAAGACAGTGGGCACACGATCCTGGGTGGCTGCCATGATAAATGAATAGTCAAAACCGACCTCATTGGGTCCGGGAGTGATTTGTTCGTTCCAGTCCACTGCTCCTGAACCCAATCCAAGATGCCATTTCCCAACGACGCCCGTAGCGTAGCCCTGATCCTTTAGCATCTTTGGCAGGGTTAGCTGATCGGTTCCGATAAGCAGGGGGGCCGTTCCGGGAAGTATTCGTGCATTTTTATTCCTCCAGGGATAACTCCCCGTAAGCAATGCATAACGGCTTGGGGTGCAGGTCGCGGAGGTGGCATAACCTCTTGTGAAGAGAATCCCGCCCAGGGCAAGTGAGTCGATATTTGGAGTCTGAAAGGCTTCCGCCCCATAAGCACCTACATCTCCATATCCGAGGTCGTCCGCATAGATGATGATTATATTGGGGGAAGATTTCTGATTTTGGTGGGAAGCCTTCTCTTTAGGAGAACAGGAGAAAAGGGCATACATAAAAGAAAGGGCGATGGGCAGAAAAAAGGATTTCATATTTTTTGGAATTTTAAAATTAGTGCAAGGTATCAAATTTTCAGGTTCCAGGAATAGTCAAAATAAATAGATTTACTTATCATTTTCGGAAAAAACTAATATACAGGGTCTTGCTGAACATTTTGGAAAAATAATATTAGTATATATATACTAAAACCACCGAAATTTCACCTGAAAAATATTTTATTCTTGAATGTCTGCCTTTGATAATTTCTTATAAATCTCTTTATCAAACTCTTCCAAACCAATAATCCCATTCAATTGACTTGTGGAGACCCAGGGTAACCATCCTCTGTGCAATCCATAACCACGCATGGGAGCCAGACTCCAGTGTTCCTGTTGCCATCCTGGTCCCAGAAGATCGTATGATCTGCCTTCCACCGCAAGCATGCCTTTTGTATTATGCAATAAAATACGGGCGACATCCATATAATGCTCATCGCCGGTTAACACAGCAAGTTTGGCATATTCGTCTGTGTCAAAGCACATATAGGCATCTACCAGTGAATGCCCTGTAGATATCAGCTGAAGACCGATTGTCGAAACCCCTTTTTTCCAATGCAGCTCTGAATTATCCGATCCTATTGGCATGGGAATATCCCAGGTATATATCCATGTTTCTGCGTAATCAGCCGCCGCTTGCGCTCTTTTTAACCATTTTTTATCTCCGGTAGCCTCAAAAAGGGATAAATAAGCTTCCAACGAAACGGTGCCGGCTTCTTTATCGATAACATCAGGATTATCTATGGTACCTCCTACAAAAATACCTTTCGATTGGTTGCTTTCCCAACAATAATCCCCAGCCCTCACAGCCGCTTCAAGGTATTCCCGATTACCGGTGAGTTCCTTTAATAATATCAAATAGGTAATCATATTATAGCTTGACTGCGCGGAGGTATCCATAATGGTTCCTTTTTGATCCCAACCCCGGGGGAATCCTCCTTGAGTATTTTGCTGCGGAAGAAGCCAATCGGCAAATGATTGAGCCCATTTCAACCATTCCTGATGTTCCCTTCCCAGAGATTTCTCGCGCAGGATTGTTTTAAGCAAGGTTTTCAGACCATCCCCAAAGGATCGAAGGTACATTTTTCCATCCTGAGGCCTTACCATAACAGGCTCTCCCGTGTCAAGCATAAACCCTTCTCCGTTTGGAGGGGATAATCTAATCAGTCTTACAAATGTATTTATTATATCTATGCCCTTTTGCCTGTGTTCCGCATCATATGGAGACTGACCACGATCCGCATCCAGCATGAGATAATTGGCCACTTGTAATGCTCTTCCAACAAAACCCATTGCAGTTTTCATATTGACAGGCGGATCTTTCCTGTAAACCGCAGGTTTAAAATAAGGAATTCCTGTCCTGCCTTCTATTGTTATCACATTTTCACCCAGCATATCTGTTACATTTCTCCGTACCAGTTCAATGTCCTGAAAATTCACCGCGGGTTCCATTATATCCCATGCCCATCGCCAGGCTTTCCTGAAATAATCCGGGAAGGACTGATCATCCTTATTAAACCTGAAAACCACTTTGTAATTCTGTGTAAACCCATCTTTTACCGGATGATACCTTCTTCTCCATTTATTTACCTGTCCACCGGGATAGGTGCCGCCCGTGTAAGTCATGCCCCCTTCAGAACCGGGCCACATATAACCCACAGATAATTTACTATTCATTTTAATGGCCCCCAGGGAGCCAAAGCTGAAACGGTCATCAATGAGCGTCTTTATTTCCTGGTCTTTTGAGTCCTCCACTGTGGTAGCCCCATCCGGATCCGGATTTAAAACGGTAACGGATGAGCCATCTTTAAAAAAGGCCCCAAAAAGGGGAGTGGGTAACCGGTCTTCACGTATTAAAGTATAGGGTCCCGAATTAACACCCCCAATGGCTTCCCGGGTTAAATGACGGGGATTTCCGTAAATCATACCTGGAGCAAAATATTGCACCTCGCCTGGGGAAAGTTCACGTTGGCTATTGAGCAGGATCATCGACATAAAACCCGAGGAGGGCATATTTCTGACCACCTCTAAATTCCTGGAAAGTATAAGCTCATTTCCATTCAGCGTCCACTTGTCGTTAACAACAAAGGAAGCCCGATCTGTATCCATGACAACTTTTCCGGAAAAACCTGATTTGGTTTTATTAATTTCATGATACCCCGATTTTAATTTTACAATATTCAGGGAATCCACATAAAGTTCAATTTGAACCGGTTGGGGTTGCTTCAGTGAAGCAAAGCCGGCATCATCAATAGAAATACCCCAGAATCCTTCCTGATCCTTAACCAGAGAAAAAGTGGCCTGATCAGATAAGTCTCCTACAGCCATGACGTTTTTTCCTGAACTAACCCATCGGGTGCAGGAACTTAAATATAAGACGGCAATAACAGCCAGAAGAATAATTTTTTTCATTGAACCTGGGAATGAATTTGATTGATTGATTTTTCAAAAAACAGTAATTCGGAATTTATTGAAGTTGCATCTTTTTAAAATTATCCATTGTTAGCCAGAAGGATCCTTTGAACCTGCTCCAAACCATCAATACCGATCTTCCCTGGCCATCATCATCACACAGTCCTATATCCAAACCTATTATTTTTCCGGAAGTCAATTCAACTCCCGGAATATCAAAACCCATCTCCATAAGATACCCATCTTTGGTATATTTAGTGACCGCTTTTCCTTTCCAGGATTTTTCAAAATACTCATTTTGGGTGGAATCTGTATAAAAAACACTTCGTGTATCATCAAGGTAAACTTTTGGTGATTGAGTAGGCAAAAAATGCATCTCATATCCAAAACTTTTTTTCCCAACCCGCGCTTCTACAGGATCTTCTGTTTCAATCCCGGGAATTCTTTCCCCTTCTTTGTTCTCAGGATCCAGATGTATCTCAAGGCAATCATTCAGCCAGGTATACTCCTTATCAAAATCGGACAGGGTATCGTCGGTCACCTCAAATAAAAAATACAACTTCTGATCATTCCATGCGATTCTCCATGCTGCGCTCAAATCCTGTTTCCCCTCCCACTTTCCTTCCGGCAAACCCTCTCCAATCCATAAGTCCTCTTTACTGTCTAAGATATGAGGTTTCACGGCGTCCCAATCGTCAATTTTACCATCCACCCGGATATCAACCTTACTGACAGGGATGGGTTCATTTGGATTAGTGGAGGTACAATTTGAAATCATTAAAATAATAAGAAATACACCTGTTATAAGGCCAAATTTTTTCATGATTATCGCTTTTTAATAAGAATGATTTAATTTTTTATTGGATTGGTGAGCATTTTCACGGGATAATTCAGATAATGGAATTTAGTGACTAAATTCTTAATAGCATCTACAGGGCAATCATTTTCAATGGGCATATGCCGGCTGCAATTTGGGAATGGTGTGACACACGAACCTGCCATCTTTTATAAACTTATTTCAAAGTTATCATTTTTCCATATAATTCCTCATATAGTTCCTCCAATTCAATGATCCCATTTAATAGGTTTGTGAATAAACAGGAGAGTCATCCCTTGTGAATACTAAATCGCCTGACTGCTACGATACTCCAATATTCCTGCATCCAGCCGGACCTTTCACTAAAAGACCAGTGTGTCTTTCGTGTATTTTCCCCTGATGAGTTAACATCATCCCGGAATAGTTACGGAGCATCAAGAATCTCTTCGGCAGAGAGCATGAGACTGGGATCAGGCAAAGGTCCCCGGACAAAAGGAGCTTTATAGGTAAACAAACTATTCCTTGCTCCAATCTCATGCTAGTACCCGGTACTGTCATGATAAGCAAGTTCGTCTGCCCCTACCCTAACACTCCTTCCATCCGATCCCAAATGTATTCGGGGACCCTGTCAGTTTCTCCCCTACCTGACCTGTATCCAGCTAACCATATCTGTCGATTCCAGAGGTACCATACCCGAACACATGTGCTGTTTGGATAATATCTTATAGTAGGATTCTATATACTATTACCAATTAGGATTTTGACTCAGATTCGGATTGAAGTCCAAATCAGATTGGTTTATAGGTAAGAACTCGTCTTTACCCACCTGAAAATTAGCAAAGCCTTTGTCTCTGACAGATAAATCAGGAGATAAATCGCCCCAGCGAACCAAATCTTCCCATCTATGTCCTTCACCTGCCAATTCTGTTACACGCTCATGTTTTAATTGCTCTAAAAAAAGTTCTTTATTCGAACCAATCTCAGGATGAGCCACCTGCAGGGTTTCTAATCCGGCGCGTAATCTGACCTTGTTAACCCATTGATACGCTTCATTAGTGCGACCTACTTCATTCAGGCATTCAGCATAAAGCAAAAGGACATCAGCATATCTCAGGTAACGGTAATTGTTCCCGGAAGAGAAATCCTCCGTGTTTTGAGTTGCATCATTTAATAATTTCCTTAAACTTATTCGATTGTATGATTCAGAAGTCAGATTTGGAAATCTGCTAATCCATGTTTCTCCATAAGCCAAAGTGAATGCAGGCCCTCTAATATCCGTAGAATCAAATAGAAATGAAGCCTCAATTCTTGGATCTCGGTCTCCTCCGGCAGTTTTCTCCTTTTGGAATTCATCCAGTACCCATGGATTCATTTCCAAATCAGCAAATCCAATCCCATTGATACGAGGAGCATAAAATTTCGGTGAGTCATTTCCATAATTATACTGATCAGGATTATTGATATCATTTTTATGGTTCTGCGCCTCATTATGTTCGGACTGCAATTCAAATACGGATTCAATATTGTTTTCCGTAGTGGATAAAAAGTTATCGCGGAAATCTGCCGTCAAATCGTAATATGCTGCTCCTTCTCCTTCAACCAACCATTCCCATTCTGTCAAAGCCTCGCTATATTTACCCAGTTGCATTAATGTTTTAGCCTTCATTGCCTTTGCAGCTCCTTTGGTTGCTCTTCCTATATTTTGCTCCGGATTTTTATTTTTGTAGTCATTCTTAGTCCACAGATTATCAAATGCAAATTGAAAGTCTGTAATTATCTGATTATATACTTCCTCCTGCGTACTGGATGAGGGTTTATCCGTAGGTTTAGAAGTTTCAAGTAACATAGGAATATTGCCCCAATATAGGGCAAGCTGATAATATGCCCATCCTCTTAAAAAGCTTGCCTCTCCTAAAATACGATTTTTAAGTGCCTGATCTTCCGCATTGTCCGAAACATCAATACCAGGTACATTATCCAATGTCTGGTTTGCCCTGTAGATTATAACATACAAGTTTGACCATACAACATTGAATTGTGCGAAATTATAATTTGATATCGCAAAGAGGTCAAAATTATTTACAATTTGAATTGCCGGTGATGTGCTTTTCATTTCATCCGACCGCAGATTACCCAGCCAAAGTCCCTGACGTTCAAACCCGGGACTATTCAATCGGCTGTATATAGCATTCACACTTTTAATCGCATCATCGATATTTTTAAAGAAAGTATCTGAAGTGGGCTGATTTGGATTCTTGATATCCAATTGGTCTTCGCAGCTTTGAAAGCCAACGAGAACAACTAATAATATTAATCTAAGTATATTTTTCATGATATATAATTTTAAAATGAAAATTGAATTCCTACTGAATAGATACGATCTGACGGCCAATTGCCATTGTCAGTTCCACGCTGGTGAGTTCCAACTCCTGTCACGTCAGGGTCTGCTCCGGTATATTTAGTTAATGTGAACAGATTCTGTGCATTGGCAAATACCCGAATATCATTCATACCTATCGTGCGGATGAATCCTACCGGCACATCATAGGCCAGCTCAATACTTCTTAACCGTAAATAAGACCCTTTTTCCAACCACCTGTCTGATTCCTGATAATTTTGGGTTAAAGCTACATCACCAAGCGGGACTCCTAATCTGGGATCAGATCCATTGGTATTGTCAGGTGCCCAGGGATTAAGATCGGCTCTAAAATTAGTATTGTGGTAATTATCAATATTAATACGGGTACTATTATAGATCAGGTAATCAAAAATACCCACTATTTGAAGGTTTACACTAAAATTATTATACCACCCATTGAATTGCAAACCTGATTGAAGTTTAGGCCAGGGAGAACCTGAGAATTTCCTGTCATCCTGATTTATTGAACCGTCATCATTAAGATCGATGAACCGAACATCACCTGGTTTAGCAAGTGGCTGGATAACTTTACCCTCAGAATTCACATGTGACTGAACTTCAGCTTCACTTTGAAACAATCCGTCAGTTTGTATAAGATACCATTCACCAATACTGCGTCCTACTTGTGAGCGGGAAACCCCTGTTTGTATATAATCTATTTCTTCTCCTAAACTGTTCTTTCCCTGATTTCCAACACTGACCACCTCATTTTTTATAGTGGTTATATTGGCCGAAAGACTCCATTTAAAATCATTTTTGGAGTTTTTATAGGTCACAACAGCTTCCACACCTGAATTTATAATTCCTCCTGCATTTACAGCAGGATTACCGCCCAGATTCCCTAAATAATCTCCCAGTACCTGATTCAAAAGAGCATCTTTAGATTCAGAATTATAATATTCCATACTAATATTTATTCTGTTCTCCAACAGTCCCATATCAAATCCGAAATTCTGCATAATTCGATTTTCCCATCTAAGATCCTCATTTGTTAATTGCGGTGCATTAGCACCAACATAGGGAAGTTGACCCGGGCCAAAAATTGCTCTTTGGTTTGAATTCAGCAAAGGAATATAATCCCAGGAATCAACGGTTACGATTCCAAGTTTTCCGACAGAAGCTCTCAATTTTAGCATCGAAATAACATCGGAATTAAAAAAAGACTCATTATTCAATTTCCAGGCTAATGCTACAGAAGGGAAAAATCCACTTCGGAAGTCCTTTGCAAACCGAGAGTCCTGATCATAGCGACCTGTTAACGTTATCAGATAACGATCATCAAATGCATAATTCACCCTTCCCAGGAATCCCTGGGTACGAAAGTGCTGACCTGTGCTCCCGGAACCAGAAGACTCACCTATTCCGGAATTTACTTCTTCAAAATAATCGTCTTCAAAACGTTGCAGATCTGTTATGGAAGCGGTTATTCCCCTGCTTTCGTTTTCTTGTATTGAAAATCCTACTACACCATTCAAATTATGAAGCGTCCATTTTTTATTAAAATTCAAAGTGTGGTCAAACAGAACACTTGTAAAATTATCTCTGTCTTCAGTAATGCTTGAAGCTCCCCTACCCATGGTATATCGCCAGATACCATCTTTAAGTATTGTTTTGGTATTACCAAAAGTAGTTTCCATCCCGGCATTAAACTTATAATCCAGCCAGTCAAAAATCCTAAACTTTAAGAAAATATTCCCGACTGCTTTGGTAGTATTTGTTCGTTGTGGATTAATAAAATTCACTCCGGGGATGTTCCATTGGTAGGTTACAGCATCCTCAGAACCAATACCCCATCCCCATGGATTTTCAGGACCAATATATTCCTCAGCTCTCACCGGAATTATAGGTAACATACCAAGCATATCTAAAAATGGATTTCCCTGGTTTGGATGCTTTCTTCGGGCGTAATTGATTATAAAATTCTCCCCAAATTCAAAACGTCCACGACTACCTGAGGTATTAATCCTCAAATCCATCCGATCAAAAGAATTCCCTACGATAACTCCCTTATTGTCATAGTATCCGCCCGAGACCAAATATTTACCTGTCTTGGAGCCTCCCGAAATGGTAACATTATAATCGCTCTGGTATCCGGTACGGGATACTTCATCTACCCAATTGGTGTTATATGGGGGAACGAACGTTTCAGCTGTACCGTCCGGGCCAACCACACTGGAGGGGATAGGTAATCCTGAATTCAGATATTGTTGTCTTACAGTCGCAGCATACTGATAGGAATCCATCATTTCGTAGCTTCTGGGCATTTGCGAAATGCCATGTTTTGCCGAAACCTGGAACCTTGCTGGCCCCTCTTGTCCTTGCCTTGTAGTTATAATTACTACCCCATTTGCTGCTCTGGAACCATAAATTGCAGCCGCAGAGGCATCTTTTAATATTTGGATAGACTCAATGTTGTTCGGGCTTACCAAAGGTCCTACCCCGGAAATCATTCCATCAATAACATATAGTGGATCAGAGTTAAGAAAACTGGCTACACCCCGAATTTCCAATTTAGGTGCCGTTCCTGGATTTCCGGAATTTCTAACAGTAACACCCGGAGTCAAACCTTGCATAGACTCAGCTATTGAATTTGACATGGTTTTTGTTGTTTCTGATATATCGATTACGGATGTGGCCCCTGTAAGATCACCCTTTCTGACTGATTGGTATCCGATGACTACAACTTCATCGAGATCGGTAGTAGCTTCTGATAAAACTACATCAATGGTTGACCTGCCGTCTACCGGCACTTCCATTGTCTCCAAACCAATAAAAGAAAATACGAGAGTAGCCTCCCTATCCACTCCGGATAAGGAATATTTTCCTTCCATATCGGAAATGGTTCCCGTCTGAGTGCCTTTCACCAGAATTGTGGCTCCAGTTACAGGCATACCATCAGCATCCCTGACAAATCCTGTAACCTGCAAAGGCTGCATCGTTGCTTCGGAAGCAATGAACTCACTCTGGTCTTCAATGGAGGAAAGAATCTCTTTATTGGTAACATCCTTCAGCTCCATGGAAAGTGTGGTACCCTGCGAATAGCTGGTAGTAGCTAAAATATGAAATACATTTATCATTAATAGAAGAAGTGTATTTCTTATGATTTTAAAGAATTTTGAGCGGAGTATTTGTTGAATACGGCCCATCGTCAGTAATTTTTTCATAAATTTACATGTTTTTAGTTTTAATAAACATAGTTGTTTGTACTCAATGTCCGAACTGAAAGTCCGGGGAAAACGTTTCAACGTTTTTCGATTGTTTCTCTGGATTTATGTCATAAATATAATATTTAGATTTAAATTCTGCATCCAGGCCTCATTGTAGCACCTACCTTACCAATAAACTTCAAAATATTAAATGTGACGTTTTTTTGATAATCCTTTTTTGAACCATTCTTCGACGCGTCTTCCTTCTTCTATTTTCTGCCCTTCTAGGCTATCCTCTTGATCTTTACAAAGCCATAAAAGGGTTATTTAAATCCATTCAAAATTAGCAAATTTTCTAATATGGAAATCATAATTAACAATATTCTATAATATTTAGTAAAAAAATTTATTTCAACAAACTAAAATGAAGTATTATTTTGATATTCTCCTGTTTGTCAGTATCTTAATAGATTCATCAAATCTATTTAAATTTTTGATCCACCAAGAATCAAAAAACTTATATAACACAAATTTTCAATGTGATAAAATGTTAAATACCAAGGAAGAGGAGATTTCGGCATCCTAACTTTTTCCTGTTTTTGTCCAATCGAGAGCGGATCCCTTTTTGCAGCTAGGCAGTGTCGATTCGAACAGAATTTCTTGTCTGGTTGTTTTGCGCGGTGCAACTAACCTACAACAGAATTGCTATGGAAAATTCCCTATTCATTCGATATTAAAAGAGTGGCACATCGTATTTCTAATTTCTGTTTTTTGATTTATACCAAACTTCATAATCCGGACTTTCATTCTTAACAGGAAGCGAAGCATCTATTGAGGCTAACCACATTTTTAATTCGCTTAAAAGTTTTGAAGCTACTTCAGGTTCCTCTTTTGAGAGATCCCTGCCCTCACCAGGGTCCTTTGCTAAATTAAACAACTCAATCCGCTCCCCCAATATGAGTTTACCGTAAGGTTCATTTTCAACTGGTACATACTCTCGTGTGTCAAGATAATCGCCGTAATAATAAATAAGCTTATAATCTCCCTGACGGATTGCACTCGATGGAGTTTTACCATAATCATGAATATAGTGTGGGTGATGCCAAAATATACTTTTTCGTTTTAACTTTCCGGATTGGGTCATTAAAGGCACCAGGCTCTCTCCATCCAAAACCTTGTCCTGAGAAATATTTCCCATTGCCAGATCTTTGAAAGTAGCATACATATCGACAATATGTACAGGCTCACCATTTTTAGTACCTCCTTGAATAATATCCGGCCAATGCATAATTAAGGGAACACGTATCCCACCTTCATATAAGACACCTTTAGCTCCACGAAGCGGACTATTATCCCAGGCACGATTTAGAGCTCCATTGTCAGAGTTAAAAACGATTAAGGTTTTTCCCAACAAATTCATTTCATCCAGTCCATCAATTAATCTTCCTATTTCATCATCAAGATAATTGATCATAGCCAGATATTGAGCCGTTGGTCTTTCCTTTACATTTCCAAATCTATTTGTCGACTCCTGATAGCCCATGTTTACAAATTTCCGGACGAGGCTATCCGGTGCCTGCAAAGGAGTATGAATATTAAAATAGGAAAGATAAACGAAAAATGGATGATTTTTATTTTCTCTTATAAATTCCAGGGTTTCATTGGTTTGTTCAGGGGTTGCTTTGTCTTTATCAACCTGATCCCAGGGTTTTTCCTCAGCCTTACCCACGAAGTCGAATCCATATTTTGTTCTTTTTGCTTCAGCACTAGTATTTCCTATGCCCCATTTCCCACTAATTGCTGTAATGTATCCTGCATCCTGAAACATATTCGCGATGGTATAATTGTCTTCAGGCAGTTCAGACAGGGGTTCAGGAGTTAAAAGAGGAGCATAAGGGTAAACCCGGTTTGTATGTACCTGAGTTAACCCCGTACGGGCACCGTACTGTCCTGACAAGAATTCGGCCCGGGTTGGCAAACACTCTGGCGCTACATAAGCCTCTGTAAACATCATACCATTTTCTGCCAGCTCATCAATATGAGGGGTGGAAATATAAGGATTACCATAACAGGAAAGACCATTCCATGCCATATCATCAACAAGAATGAAAATGACATTGGGTTTTTCGGTTATTCCAGAGACCTTTTCGGAGCGGTTTTTTTTACTGGTGGCTGAATTACAAGCTACTAATAAAGAAAAGAAAGTAATGACACAAGCAATATGTAAAATGGATAAGTTGAATTCTTTTTGCTTGTTAAATATGATTTTAAAAGAATCTGGCATATTTAAACTATAAAGATGATTTTGAAAATATGTCGATAAACTTTAGCTGATAGAATTGATTTTTTCATTATTCAATTCTATCAGCTTATTATAATCTGGACAAATTTTAAATCAATATAAAATTTTAATATTTAACTAAAAGCCCGGATTTTGTACCAAAAGCGGATTTGCATCTATTGCAGATTGTGGAATCGGAAACCACACATGGTTTTCAGTGGCATTGCTAATCCCACGGTTCTTTGCGTATTCAATAAATTTACCCATGCGTATTAAGTCTCTTCTTCTTTTGCCTTCATACCAAAATTCCCAACGGCGTTCTTTTAGTATTTGTTCCCTTACTGCTTCTTTTGATAGAAAATTAGCTAATTGCAGATCTTCTGTCAAGCCAGCTCTATTCCTGATTTGGTTTATCAAATCAATCGATTCCTGATTTGGGTAACTTAATTCATTTAGTGCTTCAGCCCGGGAAAGCAGGATGTCTGCATATCTTATCATTGGAACATCATTTCCATGCTGAGCTCCTGTCCCCTCAGGATCGGGTGGATATTTAATGGCACGTGTAGCATCTGTATAATCTGTTAACAAATTAACCGTATCGTTAGCCGAATTTATATATTTAGTAAGAATCCTGCTCTTTCTTTCATCTTGAGGATCAAAGCTATAATAGAATTCATCATAGAGACGATATTGTGATGCGTAATTAGCCCATTGTTCATTCACAACACCATTTAATTCTCCATCAAGTCCGACTTTATACCCCCAGGGTAACGCTGTGGGTAAAAGAACATTACAATTTCCCTGATTGGCCAATTTTGTTTTAACTAAAATGAATTCACTGTTTTGTTCATTTTCCAGAGCAAACAAATCGGTATAACTTGGAACCAGACTAAAATCTTCACTTAGTATTATATCTTCTGCAATATCTGCACATTTTTGCCATTCATGATTATTCAGGTACCAGTCGCTCAGCAATGCCTGAGCTCCTCCGCTATGAACTCTTCCATAAGCCGGCTCATTGCCTGGAGCAGGGAGGTCGGGAATTACTTCCAATAATTGAGTTTCAATAAACTCAGCAAATTCTTCGGTAGTGGCTTTTGCAAGCTCCAATGGATCACTTTGGCTCTTTCTTATTGGCAAAGGACCATACTGATTCCATAATTGATAGTATGCCCACACCCGCATGAATTTAGATTCTGCCAGTAATTGAGTTCTCTCTATTTCACTATTAAACCCACTAGCATTCTCAACATTCTCAATAATAATATTTGCATCTCTGATAACCTCCCAGTATTCTATCCAGTCAAAAGCTTCAAGGGTACTTGATGCATCCCATCTAAAACCAATTAGAGGTCCGGCAGTTCCATTTTCACCACCTCCTGTTTGCCACAAAATATCAGTAGTCATTTCTCCCCGTTTTACGATATTTCTGGTTCTTATATTACCATTATTTCTTCCATATGCATCGGCAAGCACCGATTCAAGACCTTGTTTATTACTCAGTAAATTACCCGAGGCAAATTGAGAGTACACAGGTTCTTCCAATATGTTTTCACAGCCCTGCAATGCAAAGAATGCAGCTATTAAAACAATGGATATTTTGACAATATGCGATGATTTCATATCAAATATTTTATTAGTTAATAAATTTAAAAGTCAAGCTTAATCCCAAATAATATCGTTCTTGCTGTAGGATAGGCATTAAAATCTATCCTGAAATTCGGGTTATTGTTTGGATTAACAGAGGGGTCTAAACCTATATAATCAGTAAAAGTGAAAAGGTTCTCCCCAGTTACATAAACCTGAACAGATTGAACAGATTGAATTATTTTGGGCAAAGTATAACTTAATCTTACTGTTTTCAGTCGTACATAAGAAGCATCAAGCAGAGTCTGAGTATTCGCCACCCTTCTTCCAAATTTTAAAGGATCAACAAAGGAAGGATATTTATTTGTTGGATTGTCAGGAGTCCACCGGTTCAAGTATGGTTCGGAAAATTTATTCCTTCTGAAGTTTATTGGGAAATAATTATCGATTAAATTACCATTTAACATATCCACTCCTTCTACTCCCTCAATAAAAACAAATAAATTAAAGTTTTTGTAGGTAAAGGTATTTCCTAATGACCATTGAAAATCAGGAAAGGAATTTCCCAACACTACCCTGTCCTTATCGTCAATGATTCCATTATCGTCCTGATCAACATATTTCATATCCCCGGGATTATAATCTTCTGAGAAACCGCTAAAATCATCACCTTCCTGCCATATTCCGTCAACTTCCCATCCGTAATATGAGTTCAGAGGAACTCCAGGTTTAATAATAGCAACCTGGGTTACGTGGGTATAACCTGCACCGACAATTATTTCAGGAATGTTCCCCAAATCTTTAACCTCATTCTTCATGGCCGTAAAAGTAATATCGGTTCTCCAACTGAAATCTTTAGAGGTAAGGTTCACACTATTTAAGAAAAATTCAAATCCTTTATTGTTAATCTGCCCAACATTGGATAATATACTGTTAAACCCTGTTGACTGAGGCACAGGCAAATCCAGCAGCATATTGGTAGTTTGTTTTTGAAAATAATCTAATCCACCATTTATCCTGTTATTAAATAGTCCAAAATCCAGTCCAATGTCTATTTGCTCTGTCGTTTCCCATTTAAGGTCAGGATTGGGAATTCTTGAAGGTGCAGTAGCTGAAACAGGACTACCTCCCCATATTGGGGATACTCCACCACTAAAAGTACTTACTGCGGGGTAATTTCCAATTTCCTGGTTTCCGGTTTGTCCCCAGCTTGCTCTTAATTTCAATGAATTAATAAAATCATTGTCCTGGAGGAAATCTTCATTTGATATTTTCCATGCTAAGGCTGCGGATGGAAAAAACCCAAACTTATTATTTTCACCAAACCTGGATGACCCATCTGCTCTTACTGTGGCAGTTAAAAGGTATTTGTCGTTTAACGAATAGTTGACACGACCAATATATGAGGCAAGTCTGTTGCCTGTTAAATAATTGCTTATGTCGAACGTTTGCTGGTTTCCAATTCCCAGGTTGTTAGCCCCAAGTGATTCATTTGGGAAATCGGATGCCTGATTACTTAACCCATTAGTTGAGAATTTCTGGTAAGTAGCTCCAATCAATGTATTAAGGGAATGAATCCCAAAAGATTTATTATAATTCAGCGTACCTTCAACTAGATAATTACTTTTTTCAACATTTTGGTTTGCTGCAACTCCACCGTTCTCTCTGCCTGTTTTAGTCAAACTTGAAATAAAACTTTTTCTGCTTTCATTTACAAAATCAGTTCCTAAATTTATTTTAGCAGATAGGGCCTTAGTAAAATGATACTCACCATAAAAGGAGGCCAACATGCGATTTGTATTGGCGGTGGATTCCATTCCTTCCGCTAAAGCTACAGGATTATCAACAGTTAACAAAGGTGAGGTTATATAATTTCCCTCATCATCCAATATCGCTAAGGTAGGATCAAAATTGTAGGCCGAATAAAGAGGTCCTGCCCATTCATTTATCCCAAAACCATTAGCTATAAAGTTATCCTCAGTGAAGGATCCCGAGGCATTAAACCCAACACTGAATTTATCAGTCAAGTCAGATTTAAGATTAATCCTTGTCCCATACCTGCTGAAATCAGTATTTTTCATAATACCTTCCTGATTCATATAATTCATGGAGATATAATAAGTGGTTTTTTGGGTACCGCCTGAAAAAGATATCTGATGATCCTGAACCAGGGCATTCGGATTATTAATTTCATCCTGCCAATCGGTACCTTTTCCATCATTAGCAATTTCACCCACTCTGGAAGCTTCGCTTTCACCACCTGCATCAACAATCGCATTTAAAACACTTTTATATTCCTGCGCATTTAACAATTCTAATTTATTGGCGCGATTCTGGACACCAAAATAACCCTGATAACTAATTTTCATTTTTTCATTCAGCCCTGACTTTGTAGTTATTAATATTACACCATTTGCCCCTCTGGACCCATAAATAGCAGTTGCGGAGGCATCTTTTAATATTTCAATAGACTCAATATCTGAAGGATTTATAGAAGATAAAGGGTTCCTTGGGCTACGATTATTATTAAATGATGATAATGATGCTGAACCAATGGGTCTCGAATTATCAATAGGCAAACCATCAATCACATAAAGCGGACTATTTCCTGCATTTATTGAACTTGCGCCCCTTATATTAATTGAAATTCCGCCACCTGGCTCACCACTATTTTGAATAACATTCACTCCGGCACTTTTACCAAAGAGCAGTTGGTCTATTGATGATGCAACACCTTCCTGCAGTTGATCCACCTTTACAGATGAAATTGCTCCTGTAACGTCACTTTTTTTAATGGTCCCGTATCCTATCGCCACCACCTCATCCAAGCCTATAACATCTGTCTCAAGTACAATACTAATAGTATTTCGCCCATTTAATGGCACTACTGTTGACTTCATGCCAACAAATGAAACTATCAGTGTATCATTCCCTGATGGTATGTTTATTTTAAACTCACCTTTAGAATTTGTTATGGTACCCTGACCAGATGATTTTACGACAACCGAGGCCCCAATGATGGGTATTCCCTGAATATCTGTCACAATTCCTGTAACCTGCAAAGGCTGCATCATTGCTTCGGAAGCTATCAGATATTCTTTGGGTGAAAGAATAATCTGCCGGTTATAAACTAAGTATTTAACATCAGTACCCTCAAACAATTGGTTCAAAATTTGATCAATTTTCTGCTTCCGGACATGAATGGAGGCCTTTTTCGATACATCCACCAGTTTCGAGTTATACAGAAAAAAGAACTCACTCTGGTCTTCAATGGAGGAGAGAACTTCTTTAATGGTAACATCCTTCAGCTCCATTGAAAGTGTCGTAGTTTGCGAATAGCTATTATTAGCTAAAAGATGAAATACATTTATGACTAATAGAAGCAGTGTATTTCTCATGATTTTAAAGATTTTTGAGCGGAATATTTGTCGAATACTCCCTGTCGTCAGCAATTTTTTCATAAATTTACATGTTTTTAGTTTTACAATTCTAATTAGTTTCGTACAATGGAATTCAAACTGAAATCCAGGGAAAGCGTGTCCGCGCTTTCCTTTTTTGTTTGTTGTATAATTATATCATAGTTCCAATTTTTGGTTAAACCATTAGTTTATTTTTTATAATACAGGTAAATCGTTCGCTTTTGAAATGTACCATCTTCATCCTGTCTCCTTTTAATCTCACGGTATTTAATAGGAGCTGAGAGTTCCAGCATTTTTAATATCTCGCTCAACGGCTCATCCTGAAAGGTGGCAACATATCTATAGCCTTTCAATACATTATCTTTGATCTCAATATTAACATTAAACCAACGATTCAGCCGTGTAACAACATCATTTAGCGGGTCGTCAGCAAAAATAAGCTTTCCCTTGATCCATGCTGTATATTTTTGAGCATCAACGTTTTTTACTATGTAATCCGAATCACCAAACTTATAGTTAAACAATTGTCCAGGCGCAAGATGAGAACTTAAAACATTATGGTATGATTTCTTCGATTTTACTTCAACTATACCCTTTTCGAGAACCACTTCCGTCTCCTTTTCCTCCTTATAACACCTGACATTAAAAATGGTCCCTTTTGCAATCACCTTCAACTTTTCCATATTTACCTCAAATGGCCTTTTGGGATTGGAAACAATATCAAAATATGCTTCACCATTCAGAGTCACACTCCTTTTGTTCTTTTCAAACTTCTCCGGGAACTTCAAAGAGGAGCCACCATTCAGCCAACCCTTCGACCCGTCGGGTAAGTAAAATTTCGTCCTGGATCCCAAAGGAGAATAAATCTCGGCATAGATAATTTCAGCCTCTGCAACAGTCCCTTTGGAACGATCAGTAATAAATAAGATGAACAGGGGAATAAAGAGTACAGCAGCTATTTTACTGACAACATTGAGAATTTTCAGTCCAACCGGTCTTTTTTTAGCAAGGGGGATATTTTCATCCAGCTTCATCTGTCTGTATATCTTTCCGAGGATTAAATTTTCATTGTAATCTTCCGGGATTTTATCTATCGACATCTCCTGCCAATACTGAAATGAAAAAGATTTCAAATTATCCTCAACTGATAGTTCTCTAAACCATTCATTTACCAGACCCTTCTCTATGGGGGCACCTTTATCTTCGAGAAAACAAGACAATATTTGATAATCTACCTTCATAATAACGTCGCTATGTTCACAAAATACAACCGCACTATATACTATTTAAGTTTTTGGTCATATCTTTTCTTTAGAAAGAAATATTAAAATTGTAACGATTCACGAAAAAGAACCGCAACTCAATATATAAATCCCAGTTAAGACAAAAACACCCAGTATCAGATGTGAATTTTTATAATAAACATATTGTGCGAAGATTAATATGGTCTGAATTCCTGCTATATGGAGTTTATAAGAGCTATCCAATATTTTTGAGGAAAATGATTTTTAGCTAAATTTTCTTCCCTGGAAATCTCAAAAAAATATTGGATTCACGCCGCGGGGATTCCTCTCTTAATCAATAAATAATATAAAAAACAATAGGCCCAGTAATCCTTCTTTCTTCATTGCATTACGGATTAAATTTCTAGCCCTGTGCAGGTGATTTCCCACTGTTTTCTTAGCTAAATTCAGTTCTTCAGCAATCTCGGAAATAGAGTAATCTTTGTCCTTCTTTAAAAGTATTACCTTCTTTTGTTGAAGTGGTAGCTTGTCAATGATATGATCTACTTTTTTAGTAAGGTCGAAAGATTCATTTTGAGTTAATTCCTTGTCGGTCCCATTCATCATGAGGGAATATTTATCAAGATGCTTTTTTTCCCGGTTTAACTTACGAAATCTTTTGCGTATGGAATTGAATGCTATAGTAAAAAGATAGGCATTCAGATTGGAGTCCTCTTTCATTCGCTCCCTGTTCTGCCAAAAACTAAAAAAAACATCCTGAACTACCCCTTCTGCATCTTCTTTATTTTTCAGGAACTTCAATGAAAATAAAAATATCTTCCTGTTATATTCTTTGAAAACCGCCTCAAAAGAAGCAATATGACCATTTATCAGGCTTTTTATTAAATTATCTTCCCGGTCTGTCCGTGGCATAAAAGGCAAACTTTTTATAATAAACCAATATTACAAAGTTTTTAAGACAAAAGCAATTTAATAGCTTAAAATTGATAGATGAAAAAGATAGTCATCCTCTCCCTTTTTCCCAATGTCCCTTACCTATCTTTCGCGAAAAAAAGAAACCTGAACTGGGTGTAATTCATCTGAGCGGCATTCTTATAAGGTGGAATTTTTGAATGACACTAAAACTTTATGGAATGAAAATTTATTGCTTATCTTTGAAAATATAAATAGCCTTTTAAAATTTCTTCCTATATGATAGAATCTGTTAAACCTCACACAGCAAAATTCATGGCACTTCTTTGGATCCTGTTAATAGCTTCAGGTTGTACCTTGAATCAAACAAAATTGTATGATCTTTCGCCTGATGTTGGCGCTTTTTTCAAAAAGAATGATAATGGAAAATGGGGCATTTCTCTGGAGCAAAACGGGAAACTCCTCGCTTTTAATAGGGAACCTCTAAATATTGAGGTCTATCAAGATGATGAGGTAATCAAAGAATTAAAAGCCGGATATGATAAATTTAGCAGCCAGGAAAATACCTTTATTGCGGAAGGAACTATTAAATACAATCAGGTTACCTTTTATGTGACCGATAAATGGAGTCAAAAAGGGGATATCCTTATCGTGGATCGGAATTTAAAAGTTCTGGGCAATGCGGCAGGAGGCTTCATGAGCAGTATTCAGTTCTCCCTTAACGATTCAGGTACACGGGACTCCTTTAAACTATTTGCCCCTGGAATGATCTATGGACCTACTCAATTTCTAACAAATGAAGCCATTGGTGGAAGTGTCTGTAAAGATTTTATCCGTATCCGCGAGGATCGTCTTCCAGCTCCCCTTTTTGGTATATTCTCCGACAATGCTTATTCGGTTACCCTGTTGAATTCCTCTCCGGATGGAAGAACGACTGTTAGCGATTCCCATGATATGGATGCCAGTACCATCATTGACTCACAGATGCGATTTGGTGCTATCGGGGCAGAATTCAATAATGAAAAACCCCTTATTGGCTACTGGTTTCCAGGATCGGAAGGGGGTATTACCTATAAAGGCCGGACCTATCCCTATGGACAGATGAAAGCCTGGTCACGCCGCTATCACCCAATAGAGGATGGCCTGGAACAAACATATCAGATTTCAATCAGAATTGGTTCGGATAAGCAGTTCCGTGAATATTACAGTGATACCTGGAGATGGTCCTGGGAAACTTTAAAACCGGAAGTCAATTATCATGATATCGAACTTGTTAAGCGGGTGGTATTGGATGCCCTGGCCAATAATGTGGAAGTTTATGGATCTTTTACCGGAATAAGAAACTCTATATCTGCGGTAAAAGGAGACAAACATAAAGGCGCTCCAAAAACCGTAATGGGCTTTACGGGCAAAGCACTGGAAACTGCCCGGTTTCTTTTAACCGATACCTTGACCAATGAGAATCCACAATCCCAAACCCACCGGGAACTGGGAGAAGGAATAATTACTACATTTTTGAATCTGAACCTGTCACCCCCGGATGGGGAAGGATTTACCTTTGACGGAAAACCTGTATTTGCAAGGAATCCTTCAAAAGTTCCTGAGCCCACCATTTACCTGCGTTCCTTTGGGGATGGACTAAAAGAACTGCTTAAGGCTGTTGCCACGGAAAAAGATGCCCATATCGAACATGAAGACTGGGTAAAGTGGGCAAAATCATTTGCCGACTGGCTTTTGCCTCAACAAAACGCGGAAGGAGGATTTCCACGGACATGGCAACCTAAAACAGGAAAAGTCCTGGATCCATCACCCGAATCAAGCTATACCGTGATCCAATTCCTGATATTGCTGAGCCAATTGACCGATGAAACCCAATATGCCGAAGCAGCATTAAAAGCAGCTGAATTTTGTTGGAATACCTCTCAAAAGGAAGGTATGTTTATCGGGGGAACCATTGATAACCCAAATGTAATAGATAAAGAGGCGGGCACCATCTCTTTAGAGGCTTACCTTGCCCTTTACAATTATACCATGGATAAAAAATGGCTTGAAAGGGCAATTATCGCAGCTAATTTTGCGGAAACCTGGATATATATCTGGAATGTACCTATGCCTGAAGGTGAAAACGACAATGAAATCCCCTGGAAAAAGAGCCAGTCTACCATTGGAATGCAACTTATTTCCACTGGGCATAGTCTGACTGATCAGTATATGGCTTTCGATGTTGATGAATTTGCAGAGCTGTATTTAAAAACCGGCAACAGGCACTATTATGATGTGGCCATGATCCTTCTGCACAACACAAAAGCGATGTTAGCTCTTCCGGGAAGGGAATTTGATCTTAAAGGTCCGGGCTGGATGCAGGAGCATTGGAGTATAGCACCTGTAAGGGGGTATGGTATGCATCGCGGCTGGTTGCCATGGGTCTCAACCAGCCTGTTAAATGGAATTTTCGAACTTGAGGAACTCAATCCGGATCTTTACATGGAAATGAAAGAACCAAAGCAATAAAAGCATAATTACTTCATTTAATCTCCTTTATATAAAATTTGTTTCTGTCAAAATTTTATGAATTGCTTAATCATTTATTTTTATCCAATCTAATACTGAATGCTTTTACCGATTAATTTCATAAATGATTTTTCCGGCTTTAAGCTTTTAAGTCCCTTGGATTTTTAAAAAATACATACTAAAGTTTAACCAATACCTGTTAAATCATTTTTCAAACCTTATCGACATGTTTTTAAAAACCAGATCTTTTCAATCTTTATTCATTCGCTCCTTTATTCTCCTGCTTTCGGGGCTCATTTTTTCCTGCAGTCAGGAGGACAAGACACCAACACGCCCGAATCTGATCCTGATCATGTCCGATGATATGGGCTATTCCGATCTTGGCTGTTACGGCGGGGATATCAACACACCAAACCTCGATTTTCTTGCCAGTGAAGGGCTTCAGTTTACACAATTCTACAATACTGCACGTTGCTGTCCAACACGGGCTTCGCTCTTAACGGGTTTGTACCCTCATCAGGCTGGCATAGGCCACATGACAAATTTTTCTGAGAATCCCTATGCCCATGATTACGGGCTCCCTGGCTATGGGGGGGTCCTGAGCAAAAATACGGTGACCATCGCAGAGGTATTAAAGCAGGCCGGATACAGAACCTTCATGACCGGTAAATGGCACCTGGGTTTTCAGGAAAGAGACCAATGGCCATTACAAAGGGGATTTGATAAGTATTATGGAATCCTTGAAGGTGCATGCAATTATTTTAAACCGGTTTATCCCCGTGGAATAACCATGGGTAATGATACAATCTCCATCACTGATCCCGATTATTATACTACGGATGCCTTTACCGATCACGCCATCCAATTTATTTCGGAGGATCTGGAGTCGGAAGAGAAAACGCCCTTCTTTCTCTATCTTGCCTTTAATTCTCCCCATTGGCCCCTGCAGGCGCCCAAAGAAGATATTGAAAAATACCGGGGAAAATACATGCAGGGATGGCAGCAGTTAAGAGAGAAAAAGTACCAACGGATGAAAGAGCTTGGCCTTGTGGATCCGGAATGGGCGCTTTCCCCACAAGACTCGAGAGACTGGAATTCTCTGGATGAGAAGAAAAAGCAGGAGATGGACCTTCGTATGGCCATATATGCAGCACAGGTAGACCGGATGGATCAGAATGTCGGCAAGCTGACAGAATACCTGAAGAATAACAACCTGCTGGATAATACGGTTATCTTTTTTATCGATGACAATGGAGCCTGCGCCGAATTCGACGAGCTCGGAAGCGGACCTGCCGAAAACCTTGAAACAAAAACGGGATACGTGCTTTCCTATGGCCGTGCATGGGCGAATGCATCTAACACTCCCTATCGCAAATACAAGCATTGGCTTCATGAAGGGGGAATATCCTCTCCATTGATCGTTCATTGGCCGGATGGAATTAAAAAGTCTGCCGATGAGGGATTAATCAGGCAATATACCTTCCTTCCGGATATAATGGCTACATTTGTTGATCTGGCCGGTGCGCACTATCCGGAGGAGTTCAACGGACACAAAATCCCTCCTATGGCAGGGGAGAGCATAACCCCCTTACTGAAAGGGAAAAATGAACCGATCCACAAGGATCCCATATTCTGGGAACATGAGGGCAACAAGGCGGTGAGGATAGGAGATTTTAAACTTGTTATGGATTGGGATGCCAAAAATGACGACAATTGGGAGTTATATAACATAACAAAAGATCGTTCGGAAATGCACGACCTCAGAGCGCAAATGCCTGAAAAAGCTGAGGAAATGAAAAAATTATGGCATGAATGGGCCGATAGTCATTATGTAATGCCATGGGATAGCATAGTAAAAATTCAGAATAAAAAGAGAGAAGAACAAAAGCCTTAACACGGTCATTTTTATAGTTTTACCAAGATTATCATACATATTATCCTATTTAAAATATCATGAGAAAAATAAAACTTTCATCAACCGGATTCCTTTCACAAATCCTTTTTTCCCTGCTAACTTTATTCATCCTGGCAGGACTTTTTTCATGCACTCCAAAACAAGAGGAGACTAAAAAACCGAATGTGGTCATGATTTTTATTGACGACATGGGCTATGGTGATCCAAGCTGTTTCGGCGATTCTATAGTCGAAACACCCAACATAGATGCATTGGCGCAAAATGGCTTGACCTTCACCAATTTTTATGTAAATTCTCCAATTTGCTCTCCCTCCAGGGTGGCCCTTAACACGGGAAGATATCCAATGCGATACAAAATTCACTCTTATATTGCCAGTTCCCAACAGAATGAAGCGCGCGCTATGGCAAATTTTCTGGATCCTTCCGCTCCATTTTTTGCCCGTACACTAAAAGAAAACGGGTATGCCACCGGCCATTTCGGGAAATGGCATATGGGCGGTGGACGCGATCTTTCGGATGTCCCCTATCCTACCGAATATGGATTCGATAAGTCTCTCGTTAGTTTCGAAGGCATTGGAGACCGGGTACTTTTTCCGGATGATAATCTTTGTAAGCAAAGTGCAGAACTGGGCAAAGGGAAAATTATCTGGGCTGAAAAAAATAAATCCACCAGTATTTACATAGATAGCGCCCTGGCTTTTATTGAAAAACACCAGGAGGGGCCCTTTTTCGTCAACCTATGCCCAAACGATGTTCACGACCCGCATCTTCCCTCACAAGAAATGCTTGAGAAATATATTTCCGCTTCGGAAAATCCCTGGGAACAGAAATTTTTCGCTGTTTTAAAAGAGCTTGACAATCAAATCGGAAGATTCATCGGAAAACTCGATGAAATGGATCTGCTCGATAATACCATTATTGTTTTAACAAGCGACAATGGACCTACAGATTGGCCTTACTACTACAATAGAAAAAGATATCCTGAGGGCTATGAAGGGAAACTCTATCCTCCAGGATTTACGGATGGCTTTTATGGAAGAAAATGGAGTTTGTACGAAGGGGGTATCCATATGCCTTTTATAATTCAATGGAAAGGGCATATCCCTGCTTCCGCTTTGGATACCACCACCGTGATGGCAGCAATGGATATGTTCCCTTCGCTTTGCTCAATTCTGGGTATTGAGTATCCGGATAATTTGGACGGCAAAGATAAAAGCACGGCATTAATGGGTACTCCCATGGACACGGATCAGGCAATCATGTGGGAATACTCAAGTAATCCGGGAGGCTCGATATTGCCCGGGAACCCTGAATTTATCTCCCCAAACCTGGCGATCAGGAAGGGGGATTGGAAACTGTTGATCAATGCAGATTCAACTGCCGCAGAACTTTACAACCTAAAAAATGATCGGGGGGAACAGCATAATCTTGATCAGGAGCAAAATGATAAAGCCCGGGAGCTGGCCACGGACCTCCTTTCATGGAGAAGGTCCATGCCCGTCCAAATCCCTGACGAAAATGAGAATTAACACAAGGTATTTATTGTAAATATTCCATAGCGGACACTTTAAATCCGCTGATCACTAATATAAATTTTAATGCCCATTTGGGATTGTAAATTATCATGAAGAGAAGCAATATTAGGTTAAAAGGTTTTTACCAGGTTTGTCTTGTATTTTCAATGCTTTTCCTGCTTACGAATGCATGCAGCCCCGACGACCCCGTTGAAGTGATTGAAGAGGACCCCGTTGAGGAGGAAATTGAGGTAGTCAATCACGATCAGGATTGGAAGAGTAGTGTTTTTAAGACCTATAAAAATGAGGGCTTAATTATGAATGCTGCCGATCCTTTTGTTTTGAAAGATGAGGATGGGACCTATTATCTTTATCATACAGGAAAAGGTTTTAAAGTATATTCTTCAAAAGATCTGGTGAATTGGTTGTTTGTGGGAAAGTCAATGCCCAATACGGGATACAAGTGGGCAGTCGATAATTTTTGGGCTCCAGAAGTAGTTAAATATAATGGAAGATACTATATGCACTATACCGGGCAAGCTTCGGATGGAGTGAAAAGAATTGGAATTGCCCGGTCAGATAGCCCCGTAGGTCCATTTTTAGACATTTTTAATACCGGCTTTTATGGAACACCTCCAAAATCTGTGATTGATTCTCATATCTTCTTCGATGAGGATGGAAAAGTTTATATGTATTATTCCAATGCAGCATCATCAAATAAGGTAGGTAATCAAAACTACAGTGAGATCTGGGTAATTGAATTAAAACCTGATTTATCGGGGACCATTGGCTCAGCCACAAAACTAATTCAACCTGAACAAAAATGGGAATACAGCACTGCCTCGGGGACCTTTTGGAATGAAGGAGCAGTGGTTCTTAAGAAGAATAATATTTACTATTTAATGTTTTCTGCCAATAATTATGGTAAAAGTACTTATGCGGTAGGTTTTGCAACCTCAGATAGTCCAATGGGCCCTTTCGTAAAATATGCGAATAATCCTATTCTTAGCAATGAGACTGTACCCCATTTGGTTTCAGGGCCGGGACATCACACGGTTACCACCTCACCCGATAGCAACGAATTGTTCATCGTTTACCATTCGCATATGGATCTGGTTGAACAAGGGGGGAAACGAATGATAAACATTGATCGGATGGGATTCCGCGAAGATGGCACCATCTATGTAAATGGTCCCACCAGGGAAAATCAATTGTTTCCTTCTACTGCCCTTCAAGGATTTGTGAGAACAGAAGGTACTGCACTTCTCAGCTCTGAAGAGTCAAGAGAGGGCTATAGCCTTTATTCCTTAACAGATGGAGAATTTAGTATGTTTAACAGATTTGCCCAATACGAATGGGTAGCAAATGGAAACAAAGGAACAATATCTTTTTCATGGGAATCAGAAAATTCATTTAAAGAAATCTGGCTCTATAACTCTATTGTTTCAATAAGGCAGGCGGTTAAAGCCAAAATAGTATTTAACAGCGGAGAGATAATTGAAAATGTTCCTCTGAATACTACTCCCGGAAAACCAACCATAATTAAAATTCAACAAAATGTTACTTCATCCGGATTTGAATTGACGCTTGAAGGAAGGGTTTTAAGTAACGAAGTGGGTCTTTCAGAAGTATACGTACTGAGCACCATGAAATAGATTTTCCATCAGATTATTTAATTTCACCCTTAGATAATGGCTATCAAGCTACCAATTATGCGAATTTTTCATGAACCCAATAAAAAGATTAAAGCGGGACAGTGAGGGTGATTTTCATCCGGCTTAGCAAGATTCATTTACCGAATATAAAAAATAATTTATGAAGAAATCCCTTTTGAGTGTAACCGCCATTATTCTGTTAGCGATCTCCTGCGAGCCTAAGGAGAGAGGAGATACCGATGCAGGAATGAAACCCAATATCCTATTCGTATTCATTGATGATATGGGTTATGGCGATCTGGGTTGTTACGGAAACACCGAGGTAGTGACGCCCAATATTGACCAGTTGGCCTTTGAAGGCTTACGGTTTAAACAGTTTTATGTCAATGCACCCATTTGTTCTCCTTCCAGGGTTGGCGTCACAACAGGCCAATATCCAACAAGATGGGGAATTTCAAGTTTCATTGCTAATCGGGCCAAGAATTTGGAAAGAGGGGTTCGCGACCACCTGGATATTAATGCGCCTACCCTTGCAAGAAGTCTCAGCAATGCTGGGTACTACACGGCCCACATCGGAAAATGGCATATGGGAGGAGGAAGGGATATTGGTGATGTTCCCTATATTACCGAATACGGCTTTGATGAATCGGTCACCCAATTTGAAGGAATTGGCGAACGGTACCTTGCCACTTATGAAACCCTCAACCTGAAAGACAGCACCCGGGATTTGGAAAAAATGTCGGCAGCGCTTGGGAAAGGCGAAATCCACTGGATAAAACGCTATGATTTTACAGAAGTCTTTGTAGACAGGACCCTTCAGGCAATAATGAATGCAGAAAATGCCGGAAAACCTTTTTATATTAATCTCTGGCCCGATGATGTTCATACGCCGGTAGAACCCCCACCCGCCCTAAGGGGAGACGGCACCACCCATGAAAAGTATATTGGCGTTATTAATGAACTGGACATACAACTCGGCCGGTTGTTCGATTATATAAAGAATGAGCCTGATCTGGCAAACAACACCCTGATCATTGTTACCAGTGATAACGGCCCGGCAAGAAATGTAGGCTCTTCAGGTGGATTGAGAGGAGAAAAGACGAATCTGTATGAAGGAGGGATACGGGAACCCTTTATTGTCTGGGCTCCGGGGTACATGTCCACCAACATGAAAGGGGCTGTGAATGCAACTACAGTCCTGGCCGGAATAGATCTTGCTCCAAGCCTGATCGAAATAGCTGGTGCGCGGAAACCGGCCAACACACATTTTGATGGCCTGGATATGAGTCAATTCCTTCTGGGTTACCTCAATGAAAAGAGAACTGATCCGGTTATGTGGCAAAGACCCCCGGAATCGACCGGAACGGGCCGCGGAGAGAATTATCCTGATCTGGCCATTCGCGATGGGGACTTTAAACTGCTTATGGATACAGATGGTTCCAATCCGCAATTGTATAATATTATGGAGGATGAAAAAGAAACAGTGAATCTCGCAATGACCCTCCCCTCGAAAGTCCTCGAGCTTAAATTAAAATTATTGAACTGGTATAAAATGATGCCTCCAATGGTCCAGATGGATTAATTTTATTGCCCGGTGATTTATTCCATTTGAATGAGCAGGGATTTGGATGAAGTCCCCTATTTCAATTCCTATAGCAAGACCTTAGAAATGGACTTCATTCTTATTGGAACACAGAAAAAAAAGCCTGACATCTGCCAGGCTTTTAATGAAATTTCTTAAATTTTCTATTTCCTGATTGACCATCCGGTTTTTAAGCCAAATACAAACCAGCCAAGATATAACGCTCCAATGGCAAAAATGGTATCACCAATTACTCTCAACCATCGTAAGGTTTCCAGTGTTGGACTCTCAAGGAATTCTGCCGAACGGGCATACCATAATCCATGCTTCACACTTGCTACTGTTTGTGCCAGACCAACAGGCAGCACACTGAGTACTACCATTAGCAACAAGCCGATGTTTAATGCCCAAAAAGCATTTCGAATGGGTTTTTCCTTCCAGACAGAATTTAAATCCATATCTCTGAGTACGAATAGCATCAAACCAATACCCAACATACCATAGACCCCGAATAATGCAGTATGCCCATGAACAGGAGTGGTATTTAAACCCTGCATGTAGTAAAGTGCAATAGGAGGATTAATCAGGAAGCCGAATATCCCCGCTCCTAATAAATTCCAGAACGCAACCGCCACGAAAAAGTATATTGGCCATTTATAGGCAGCAACCCATTCTTTTGCCCGGCTTAATTTTATGTTGTGATAAGCCTCGAATCCCATAAATACCAGTGGTGCCACTTCTAAAGCACTGAAAGAAGCTCCCAGAGCCATTATAGCGGTGGGAGTACCCGCAAAATACAGATGATGGAAAGTGCCGATTATTCCTCCCGACAGGAAAACGATAGTGGAAAACAATACACTTGAAGTAGCAATGTTAGCCCGGATAAGATGCATACGTACAAATAAAAAGGCGATGGCAACCGTTGCAAATACTTCAAAGAACCCTTCAACCCAAAGGTGAACCACCCACCACCTCCAATACTCTGCAACAGAAAGATGTGTTTGTCGCCCCCACATTAAACCAGCACCATAAAAAGCAGCAATTGCAATGGAGGCAATTAAAAACATTAGCAATAAGTGCCGGTTCTCATTACGCGCTCTCAGGGCAGGCCATATCGCTCTTCCCATAAGAAACAGCCAAATGAACAGGCCCAAAAACAGAAATATCTGCCAAAATCTGCCCAGATCAACATATTCATATCCCTGATGTCCAAACCAGAAATTTTGAGCTAAACCCAATTTCTGCATTACCCCAAACCATTGTCCTGCAAGGGATCCTACAACAATAATGAGAAGTGCTATAAATAAAAAGTTGACTCCTGATTTTTGATATTTCGGTTCCTTACCAGATATGGCGGGAGCTATAAACAGACCCGTAGCTAACCAGGAGGTGGCTATCCAAAAAATGGCTAATTGAATGTGCCAGGTTCTCGAAATAGCATAAGGTAAAAAATCTGCTAATGGAAGTCCATAGAATCCCAGACCTTCCACTCCGTAATGAGCCGTAATCACTCCCATTAAAATTTGCACTAAAATGAGTGCCGTTACCACCCAAAAATATTTTAAGGTGGCCTTCATGGAAGGAGTTTGCTGAATGCCCGATAAAGGATTTACACCTGGTGCCTCTTCATCCTCCTCTTTACTTTTGTTCGTCGCATAAAACCAGGCTAGCAATCCAATGCCCGCCAACAAAATAATAACACTAAAACCAGTCCATAGTAATAAGGAACCAGTGGGTTCGTTGGCTACCAGTTTTTCCGGCGGCCAGTTGTTCGTATAGCTTATCTCCTGTCCGGGTCGTTCCGTAACCGTAGCCCAGGTTGCCCAAAAGAAAAAACTGTTCATTTTAAACATCCTGTCTGCATCTTTTATACTGTTTGCCGGAATTGCATAGGCTTCGCGCAAATGAGCTTCTTTTTTTCCATTCATAAATAATCCTGAAAAATGACTGCTGATTTCTTTGAATGCTTCGGTACGTATTTCTGATATTTTTAAAGATTTTGACTTTTTATCGTAAGTGTTCGTCCTCATTTCATGCTGAAGTCTTTTTTCAAGCATCGCCTGTTTTTCTTCATCCAGATCAGTATACTTCATTCCAAATTCATTTTGGGAGAAGTGTTCCAGTATATATACTGCTTCTCTGTGCAACCAATCGGCTGTCCAGTCCGGGGCTTTGTAAGCACCATGCCCCCATACGGTTCCAACCTCCTGGCCACCCATGGATTGCCAGATGTTCTGTCCGTCCTTTATATCCTGACCAGTCATTATCAATTCACCATTGCTGCTCAAGATTTTTTCAGGGATAGGCGGGGCTTCACGATATATTTCCCGACCAAAATAGCCAAGGATTCCAAAAGAAATAACCATGACTAAAATGAAACCTAACCAAAGTCTTTTTGTCTTCATAGTAAATAGGGTTTTAATTTATGGGGACAAATATAACAAAAATTTATATAAGGATATGCATGTCCTTTTATAAAAAATTAATATCTTTGCAGAAACAAAAAAATAATTGTCATGAAAATAAACACAGAAACAAGAATTGGCGACATTGTAAAAGCCAATTATAAAACAGCACAGCTGTTTGATAAAAAAGGTATTGATTTTTGTTGTGGTGGAGGAATAAGTCTTGAGAAAGCATGCAAGAAATCAAATGTAGATATTAACAAATTAATCCCCGAACTGGAGGCGTTAGTAATTATGAACGACCCTGATTCAAAGTATATTGACAGTCTGGAGTTAAATGAGCTCTGTGATTATATTGAGAAAAGACACCATACCTTTGTACTGGGGAACATTCCATTTCTTCAACAGAAATTACAAAAGTTATGTGATGTGCACGGAGAGAATCATCCGGAGCTTTTTAAAGTAAAAGAGTTATTCGACGGCGCCGCTGAAAACCTAAGCGGACACATGAAAACAGAAGAGTCCATCCTTTTCCCCTACATCCGCACGATGGTGAAATACAAAAATGAAAGGGGGGATGATCCGGGTGAATTGGGGATGCTCTTAAAAACCATCAATGAAATGCTCGAAGAACATCAAACAGAAGGGGAACGTTTTGAAAAGATTTCAGCACTTACCTCTTCCTATACCTGTCCCCCCGATGGCTGTGGCACTTATAAGGTAACCTATCAAACTTTAAGGGATTTTGAAAACGACCTCCACCGGCATATTCATTTAGAAAACAATATCCTTTTTGAGAAAGCGATAATGCTGGAGAAGGAACTTATAACTCAATAACCGATACCGATGTTGTCGAAAAGTACAGAGTATGCCATAAGAGCCTTAGTGTTTGTGCAAATCCGGAACTGGGAACAAAAAAGACCTGGCGTTGGTGAAATTGCTAAAGAAATTGAAGCTCCTGAAGCCTATACTGCTAAAATACTCCAGATCCTTACCCGGAATAAATTAGTAGACTCAGTGAAAGGTCGTGGGGGTGGTTTCTTTTTTCTTAACAACCAGTCAAACTTAACTTTATACGATATAATCCAGGTGGTTGAAGGCGATGCCTATTTTCATAAATGTGGTTTTGGCTTAAAACAATGCACCAGCGAGAATCCCTGTCCACTACATGAAAAATATAAAGCAGTGCGCGATGTTTTTTTTGAGATAGTAAATACGGAAAGCATAAGAACACTTTCTGAGAAAATACTGCATGGAGAGGCGGTATTAAATTCAATTAAAAACTAATTTAATTCGAAAGGGGTATTCCCTCAGAAGGATTGTACCCGAAAAAATAGTTGTTCGGATACCCCTTAAAATTCTATCAAATGAAAATAATAGGAATATTAGGCGGACTGGGGCCGGAAGCTACCGCCGATTATTACAAAGAAATAATAAAAGGTTTCAATATAATCAATAGGAACGGGGACTTAAATTATCCGGAGATTATTATTTATAGTGTAACCATGTCAAAATTCATTGGTTTACTGGAAGATAAAAGGTATTCCGATGCTGCAAATTATTTAGCGCAGTGCCTGGATAAAATGAAGAATGCCGGAGCAGATTTTGCAGTAATTAGTGCTAATACGCCACACCTGTTATTTAACGAAATACAATCCAAAGTCAATTTACCTTTAATAAGCATTGTCGACGTTTGTGCTAAAAAAGCCCATGGAAACAGGCTTGAGAAAATGTGTTTTGTTAGGCACAAAATTTACGATGGAAAATAATTTCTATCAAAAAGTTTTTGACCAATACAATATTGCGATAACGGTTCCGGACAGGGCTCAAATAGAGTATATCAATTCAAAACTCTTTACAGAACTGGAATTAGGAATCTTTACAGATCAGACACATACCGCAATATTGAACATTGTTGAGTTATTAAAGGAAAAACAAGGGATCGATTCTGTGATATTGGGTTGTACTGAATTTCCGCTTATGTTCAAAGAAGATGAATATTTGGGAATTCCATTCTTAAATACTACCAGAATACATGTTGAAGCCATCATCAAAACATGTTTGGACAGGTAATGAAAAGGTGCCAGACGACGGTAGGAAGTATGGGAAATTCAGTAAATAAGTTGGCGAAGCTTTATAAAAAACTTCACAAATGGCCGGGACTGGTACTTTCGGTAATACTCCTGTATTATGGTATTACCGGGATTTTTATGAACCACAGGGATTTTTTCTCGGGGGTGGATGTTGCCAGAAATGCCCTCCCCAATAATTATCAATACCATAATTGGAATAATGGTGCAATTAAGGGAAACCTAATCATCAGTAAAGACAGCATTTTAGTGTACGGCAATATTGGTATTTGGTCAACTGATTCCCACTTTAAAAATTATCATTCGTTTAATGCCGGCTTTCCTAAAGGAATGGATAACCGTAAAATATTTGACCTTCATCGTTCCTCAGATGGAAATTTATACGCCGCCACACATTTTGGTTTATTTGCATACAACCCTGAAAAAGGAGCATGGACAAAATTTCATTTAGAATTGGATATTAAGAGGTTTGTAGCCATTGAAAGCATTGGTGATACTATTTATGCTTTAAATCGCTCCTCTCTTTTTAAGGGTTTGTCCAATGGGCCCCATACGATATTTCAAGAAATTGAAATCCCAAAGCCCGAAAACTATCAAAATAAGATAAGTCTGTTTCAGACCATTTGGCAAATTCATTCGGGTGAAATATTGGGCTTACCCGGGAAGCTTTTTGTTGACCTGCTTGGCATGGTCACCCTGTTTCTTTCTCTTACAGGTATCATCTATTTCTTTTTTCCCGGATGGATAAAAAAGCGCCATCAACAATCCAGGCAAACAACCACGATCATTAAAATAAACCGGTGGTCGTTGAAATGGCACAATCACATAGGAGCGTGGACTTTTGTAAATCTAATAATTTTGTTTTTTACGGGGATGTTTCTTCGCCCACCTCTATTAATTGCCATTGCCAATTCAAAATTGGCACCCATTAAATATTCCCATCTCAACCAGCCAAATCCATGGTATGATAAATTAAGGGACTTGCTTTACGACAAGGAAAAAAAGATTTTTCTCTTATCAACCTCCGAAGGAATGTATTATATGACCAGGGAGAACCTGAATCCTGTACCTTTTGAAATTCAGCCACCCGTAAGTGTCATGGGGATTAATACGCTCGAACCTTTTTCTGAAGGATCCTACCTGATTGGGTCTTTTAGTGGTTTATTCTTATGGAATCCTGAAAATCCCGAAATATACAACTACGCGCAGGGGAAAAAATATCAGGGTAATACTTCCGGTCGGCCGATTGGGGATTATAAAATTACAGGATATATAACTGAACCTGATGGAAATCAGCACATGGTGGATTATGACCAGGGGGTTATCCCATTATACCACCGTAAGAAATTTCCTGACATGCCCGGTAATGTGCTTAGAGAATCGAAAATGTCATTATGGAACCTATCCCTTGAAATACATACGGGAAGATTTTTTCAAAGCGTGATCGGGAATTTTTATATACTCATAGTTCCACTCGCAGGTCTTGCCAGTATTATGGTGGTACTAAGTGGTTACCTTCTTTGGAGAAAACGGTACAGAAAGAAAAACAGGCAATAGAGAATGCCAGTCAACAAGTACACCGGGTGACTTGTTATTTTATCATCCGGACCCGGGAGTGCGTGAAAAACAATTAAAAAGTATAAAGTTATGAGTGAACTCATCAATAATTCAAAATACCGTAAAGAAAGGCTTAAAGAATTAATCTTAAAACTTCACGAAGGTGAATCGGCGCATAGTGTCAGAAAAGAATTAATGGCAACCTTAAAAAATGTTCCTTATGGGGAAGTAGTTGAAGTGGAACAGGAATTAATCATGGAAGGGTTGCCGGAAAGCGAAGTTCTTAAGCTGTGTGATGTGCATGGTGAGGTATTGGAAGGAAATGTCGATGTAAGTGCAGCCAAAGAAATTCCGGAAGGACATCCGGTGGATGTTTTCAAAAACGAAAACAGGGAATTGAAAAAAGTGGCTGAGAAAGCTGCGGGCCTGTTACAATCATTGGATGCGACTTCAGAAAGTGAATTTCGCAAGTACATTCTCTCCCTTCAGGGATGTTTTAACGAGTTAATGGATGTTGACAAGCACTACCAGCGAAAGGAATACCTGGTTTTTCCCTATCTCGAAAAAAACGAAATCACGGGACCTCCAAAAGTCATGTGGGGTAAGCACGATGAGATAAGGGAACAGCTTAAAGGGTGTATAGAATTATTAAAAACGGACGGGATCAAAAAAGAAGATTTAAAAGATTCGCTGGATTTATTGTTCTTCCCTGCTCTTAAGGCATTGGTTGATATGATCAGCAAGGAAGAGGAAATTTTGTTTCCTATGTGCATGGATGTATTAACGGTGGAGGACTGGTGGCATATTCATAAACAAACCCTGGAATTTGGCTTTGCCCTGTACGATCCCCAGGTAGAATGGAAACCTGAGGGGATGACAGAAGGGGAAGACCCGGCCAATGTTTCGGATGAGGGAAGTATTCAACTTCCCTCCGGGAGTTTCACCAGCAAAGAAATTATGTCCATATTAAACACCATACCAGCCGACATGACCTTTGTAGACAAACACGACAGGGTAAAATATTTTACCCAGGGAAAGGAGCGTATTTTTGCCCGTAGCCGCTCCATCATCAACCGGGATGTTCGCCTGTGTCATCCTCCGGGAAGTGTCCACATTATTGAGAAAATACTGGAGGATTTCAAATCGGGAAAAGCAACCCATGCCCCCTTCTGGATTCAGATGAAAGGCAAATTCATCAAAATCGAATACTTCGCACTGCGCGATGAAAATGGTGAATACCTAGGTACCCTGGAATTCTCACAAGATTTAACTGAGAACCGCACCCTGGAAGGTGAAAAAAGAATATTGTCCTATACCGATGAGAATTAATACTATGGAAAAACTTATTATAACCCCCAAAACCAAAATTTTCGACCTTCTGGAAGCCTACCCGCAGTTAGAAGAACTCCTCATAAGGCTGGCACCCCCATTTAAGAAATTAAAAAATCCTGTTCTGCGGAAGACCATCACCAGAATTACCAATCTGAATCAGGCTGCCACCATTGGCGGACTTAAAGTGGAAGAATTGGTAAATAAATTGAGGAATGAGGTGGGGCAATCAATGGTGGATTCGCAAAAGGAAGGACAAAGCAGTTATATTATGGAGAAACCTGAATGGTTTGACAAAGATTCAGTTGTTAACACGATTGATATTCGCGAAATGTTGCATGCAGGGGAGCAACCGGTACATGAAGTATTATCTGCAGCGAAGAGACTAAAAAGCGGAGAGATTCTAAAAATAACAGCCCCTTTTATTCCGGCTCCTCTCATTGATAAGGCGGTAGGTTTGGGTTATCAGCATTGGTTAAATAAGCAATCCGGGGAGGAATTTTGGGTTTTTTTTAGTAAGATTAAACAAAACCGGGACCATTAGGCCATTTATCCTATCTTTTAAGGTTTAATTAACTCCTTTTCTAAATTAAAGGGTGTTAATTTGCATTCTTAACCATTGAGATTTATGGACAGGAAAACATACTCATTTTGCCCGGTTTCTGACAGGAAGATAAATGAAAGGGCAGCCAGGATAAATGCATTTTTTACAGTAATTGCCATTACTTTATTTGCTATAACCCAGAATATTTTATTCATGGTTTTTCTTGGAGCTGATTTCTGGCTGAGGGCTTCATATCTAAAGAAATACAGTCCTTTTGCATTTCTTTCCAGGAAAGCAGTAACTCTTTTTACTTTGGATAATAAATTTATCAACGAAGGGCCAAAAGTTTTTGCTGCACGGGTAGGGTTTGTTCTTACAGGAATCATAATACTTCTGTTCACATTGAACCTGAGTACCTCCGCCCTGGTCGTAGCCGCCATCCTGTTCCTTTTCTCCTTTCTTGAGGCGGTATTTGGAATATGCGTGGCCTGCGTTATCTATCCCTACTTATATAAATTGACCTATAAGCAAACTTATAGTTCAAATTATTTATAGGAAAGGCTTACTACTGTTGTAAACGCACTTCACAGAGCTGTATTCAATTTTCATGTTTACTCAGAGGGTAATGAGAACCCTCTTTAATTAGTCTTTCGATGTAATCGGCGGGAATGGGTTTTGAGATAAAATCTTTTACATTCTCGTAGGAAAGCGCTTTAATTTTATCCTGTTTTCGTATAGAACTAGTGGTGATAATGAAGGAGATTCTATCCAGCTGATCAGGGAAAAATTTTTCGAATTCCTCAATAAAAGTAAAACCATCCATCTGGGGCATTTTCAGATCCAGAAGTATGTATTCAGGAAATTTCTCCGGTTCACTGAGAGAGCAATATTTTAAATCCTCCAATGCTTTTAAAGGATCAGCTTCCGATCGGTAAAATTCATTCTGCCCGGACCATTTTACGGTAAAATTATATAATTCCAATGAATAGTGGTCATCATCAATCACCATCACATGATGCCTTTTCATAGGTCGTATTCTTTTAGATGAATCAAAAAATTTGAGCCTTTACCCGGTTCACTTTCAACTTCAATCTTACCTCCGTTTTTTTTCACCATATTATTAATGATATGCAAACCGATGCCCAATCCATTGCCTTCGGAAGAAATGCGCTGGAATGGTTTAAAAAGTTTTTCCTTCTGCCGTGACAAATCGATTCCAATGCCATTATCCCGGAAACTGAAAACATCATACCCCTCTTTTTTATAGTATTTTATTGTCAGCGTAGGTTGTTTATCGGGTTTTGCGTATTTGAGAGCATTGCTGATCATGTTTCTGGCAATACTTCGGATATACCCTTCCACATAGTTAAGCCGGCAAGCTGAATCTGCTTCAATGGTAATCCTGGCATTATAAGAATCAATCAAATATTTTTCATCATTGATTACCTCTTTTATGATTTCCAGAACCTGAATCTTCTTTCTGGCAATTTCCTTTCTTCCCTGGGTATCGATTATCTGCACAAGACCCTTGAGTGTAATATCCAGTCTGTCGATATTGTTATGAATGGAAGAAAGGAGTTGTTTTTTGTCCGCATCCGGAGCTTTATCGAACATTTCCTCAATAAGCTTGAGATTAGCCACTGGGGTCCGAAGATCATGCGCAAGGGCATGCACAAAATTTTCCAGGTAATCATTCATTCCATTCAATTCCTGGTTGATCTCCTTTAATTTGCGGTTGGCGACCGAAAGCTCCCTGGCTTTCTCTTCCAGGGAAAGTTGCAATCCCTTTTCCACATCCTTCTGAAATGTAATATCGGTTACAATTAGACAAAAATACTGATCATTATCCATGATCAATGGAGAAACTGAAAACATCATGGACCCTAAATGGCCGAATTTTACTCCTGCTTCGCAGAAGGTTTTTTTTGAGCCGGCCCTTTTAATACACTGGTCAAATTTTTCCAGGTCCGTTTCCTCCAGAATGGTCCTCAGATCGGCACCGATAATCTTCTGCAAAGGAATATCCATAAAATTAGCGAATTGCTTGTTACTGTAAACAATGATTCTCTGATGGTTGATAACCAAAGCACCTTCGCTCATATTTTCAATAAGCATCCGATACATATGGTCCCGGCCGGACTGAGGGGACAATTCATTATCGAACAATTCCACTGTTTCAAGCACATCACTATTCTCCGGATCTTCCAGAAAGTGAAACGAGGAGCTCCGTTTCTTTTTCAATTCGGAATTCTCTTTCGAACTTTTGCTTATTTTATGCCTTTTATCAGACATTCCGGGCTGTTTCTTTTACTTAGTACTTATTTCAAGGATAGAAGTTATACGATCAATATCCCGCATATCGCCTATAATCCTTTTCTCCGGGCCGGGAGATATCCTTATTAAAGTGGGTATAGCAATAATATTCATTTCTTTCACCAAATTCCTCTGTTGATAAATATCTATTACTTCAAGATCATAGCCATCACCGAGGTAATTATCACATAAATTCCGGATTCTTTCAATTGCTCTGAAGGATCCAGGGGTCATACCCGCTATGAACAATTTCAATTCGTATTTTAATTCATCACCGGAATTCATATACTTTTTCTTTTACCAGAGGACCCTTCTTTTATTCCAAACAGATTGTCTTATATTTCTTCAAATTCTTTTATGGATAAGCCCTTATTCGAAAATTCCAGGATATACTCATCGTGCGAATGTTTCATACCCCGGACTTTTATGATGTTAAGTGTCTGCAGGCGTTTGGAACCCGTTTTTTTGGTAATAATTTCAATCCAGTTATCCACAAGAGAGGACATCCCCAAAGTTTGTTCATATTCGCGGCTATTTATCAGAGCAGCAAAGACCACGGTGATTAACCTTGACTTAAGACTATCGATGATTCTGAGCAACATTCCCCGCACTTCAATCCGTTCACCTACCTGCATCAGATCTGTGACAGGATCAAAGACTATTAATTCCGGTTGAAATTTTTCAATATTCCTGTAAATTTTTACAAGATGAGTTTCAAGACCATAGAGTGTTGGTCTTGTGGAAATTATTTGAAGCAATCCCGATTTTTCGAATTCCTCCAAATCAAATCCAATGGATTTCATATTTCTTTTTAATTGTGATCTACTCTCCTCAAAGGAAAAGTACAGGCATTTTTTGCCCTTTTTCATGGCATTGATACAAAATGAAAAAGAGACACTTGTTTTTCCAACACCGGAAGTACCCGAAATTAGTGTTGTACTCCCAAGATAAAAACCCTTTTTCTCAATTAAACCATCCAGTCCCCTTACACCTGTTGGTAAAATTTCGGTAGATACCTGATCAATTTCAGGAGTGGTAATAGGCAAAATGACGATCCCATTTTCGTTAATAAGGAAGGGATATTCATTCGTACCATGGTTACTTCCCCTGTATTTCAGTACATGAAGTCTGCGGGTATATACATTGCCGACTACCTGATGTTTTAGAGTGATCACACAATCGGTAATGAACTCTTCAATTCCCGATTTTATTTCCGTATCACTTGGAGTTTCAGAGGTAAATACCGCGGTTAAGGATTTTTCTTTCAACCAGTGTGTTAATCTCACCAGCTCCTGCCGGAACAAATTGGCATCCTGTATATCATTAAATATAAGTTCAAAGGTATCAATGGCAATACGTTTTGCATTAATAGAGGAAACAGCCTCTTCTATGCGGAGGAAAATAGGGGTAAGATCAAAAGTGCCTGACTGATATAAGGCCGCATGCTTTATCTTTATATTTTCGATAACCAGCAGGCCTTTTTGCTCCAGATCCCGGAGATCATATCCAAAGGAAGCCATATTTTGTCTAAGATCCTCTTCGGACTCTTCCAGAGAAATAAATACACCGGGTTCATGATTGAGGAGGATCCCATTAAGGATAAACTGCATTGCCAGCACCGTTTTACCACTGCCTGCATAACCACTGACAAGAGTGGGCCGGGCAAAGGGAAATCCTCCCTCTGTTACTTCATCCAGGCCCTGTATTCCTGTTTTGCGTTTTTCTATTTTTTGTTTCGAAATAAGGTCTTCCATAAATCATTTGAGATAAAAATTTTTACTGATGAGAAAATCTTGTTTTTCGCAAATAAAATTAAAATCCGAACAGGAAGAATAATATGGTTGTAATTTTCATTGATCCTTTTAGAACAGGTTCAAAGTGGTATTTATGCATTTTTCATTTAAGGTATAAAACGCCTTATCTCTTCAAAGGTTCTTTTTTTTATAAAAATCTCCATAGCCAATTCAATCATCGTGGCGTATTCAATATTGTTTTGTCCATTCCAGGCGGTTTATCCTGGACATATTTTTTTACCTGTGATTAAACCTTTTGAATATTTCCGCATCAAAGAACAGCAACAAAACTTAAAATAATATTTAACTCCCCTTAATTTTACTTCTATGAGAACGAAAAAAGTTTTTTTGGGATTAATGATCCTGGCCGTTTCAGGCCTTTTATTCACCCAGTCGTGTTCAAAGGAAGCTGTTAGAACTATCTCTGCGACTGATATTTTATTGGCAGAAGATGAAACTTACGCAGATGCTTTATTTGAAGAAGTGGACAACATGGTTTCCTCCGAGTTAACAAGCCTGGATGCCGTTGCATATTCGACATCGACACTTAAGTCGGCTAATTTTGATGTTTGCCGCAACATTACCGTTGATCATCCTGATTCAACGCGTTTCCCGAAAATAGTTACCATTGATTACGGGGACGGCTGTACAAATGTTTTTAATAATGACACCATTACCCGTGCAGGTAAGATTATTGTAACGGTCAGCGGTCGTTGGAATGTCGAGGGATCTCAGCACAGCGTTACATTTGAAGATTTTTATATCAATGGGGTTAAAATTGAAGGTACACGCATCACCACCAATCTTGGAATCAACGAGAGAAGACATCTTGAGCTGGGAATAGAACTTGAGGATGGGAAAGTAATTTTTAACGATACGGGGTTCATTAGCCGCGAGTCAAGTCATGTACGTGAAATCATCAAAAGACCGAATCCTCAGTTCGATACCATTATTGTGACCGGATCAGCAAATGGAGTCAATGTTTTGGGAGAAGAATACACCCGTACCATTACTGATCCGCTTGTTCTGGTACATTGTGCAGCTTTCAAACTACGATGGGTAATATCAGACGGAACAGTTGAAATAACCAACAGCGTAAGAGGAAATACAACGATTGAGTATAACAGCGATGGCTGCGACGGTAAGGTTATTATAAACAAAAACGGATACAGGCACAATTACAGGTTCAAATACAATCACCGCAATCATAAAGGTGGAAATTAGTTCTGCTCAGGAGAAAAAAAGTTAAATAATTGCTTCTTTTGCGGGGCACTTTTGAAATTCTTTGTGGTGAACAGAAGATTGTATCGTTTTCGTTGCTTACGGAGGGCGGGATCAAATGCAAACAGACTTCCTCTAAGATTGAACTTCAGCTCTCAGATCAACTGACTAAAGGTTTTCCGGCCGTGGTTGAGTTGGGGTCTTTCATCCAGGGTTCCTTTACCTGTTAGTATGGGTAAAATACTTTGTCCGTCCAGTAATTTACCCCCCGGCTTTTCAATTCCTGCAATTTCAAGTATGGTGGGATAAAAGTCCAGGTTGGTCACCGGAACATCCACTTTTGTTCCCGCTTTACAGTTCAGCGTGGAAATCCTCAAACTCCAGGATTATCACCCTCTTTTGCTAAATACTCACACTCCAAACTAATTCCCGTTAGTCGTGAAATTTATTCATAGCCCAAAAAGTCATCCCGGCGGCCGTGATCAAGGTGCCCAGGAAAATGGCAAGATTAACGCTCTTCTGAATTTTCTTTGCTTTCTTCAGTTTGGAAGAGCCCACTCCCCTATTCTCAATAAAATCTTCAATTCTTCTCAACCTTTCTTCTAACTCATCTTTTAAATTTTTAGTAACATCCATAATAAATAGATTTTAAGTTTCACACTATAGGGAAACACCAGGCATTAAAAATTGTTTGTACAAAGGAGTTCATTGAGGAAAAATGGATTTTCTCATGGTACTTCGCAGCCCGGTGCCTTCAGTCTGGCTAAACCTCCTGTGTGTAATGGGATTTGCCGGCTCTCGAGGATCAATCCTTTGAGCGGTTTGGTTTGAGAAGACGGAAAATTTCATTGGATTGATGGTTTTTGTATCCATTGACAGCGATGAATACCAATATGATGATGGCAGCGACCAGCCCCGTCCACTGCAATGCCTCGTTGCTGTTCCAGTGCCTGACGGAAATGGCCGTAAGGGCCCATATTCCCACAAAGGCGAATTCGCGCATATTCCGGCTCAGGATCATATAGATATTAATAAGCATGGCAATGCCTGTCATAATGAGGGTCCAGCTGGTTTCTCCCCAGGCAGGATGCCATCCGATCTTCACCAGCCACGCAGCTGTATTGGCAATGCTCGCAACCACAATCCAGCCACTGTAAAGGCATACCGGCCACCATACCCACAGGAGAATGCCCATCGGGGCCACTTCCTTTTCCATATTCAGACGAACCACAATCACCAGGAGTGAAATCAGGATAATAAACATAAGCAAGACCGAAAGTCCGGTATATTCAAGCAGCCAGAATAAAATCCATAAGGCATTGGCAAGATTGGCAATGATCAGCCAGGGACCCATCTGCCTTATGAAATGATCATCCTTTTTATCAAATACCCCCTTTTTGAGCTGGTAAATTCCCAATGCCAGCAGTGCAAGGTATATGAGTCCCCAGATTCCAAAAGCGTAAGATGCCGGAGTAAAAAGATTGAAGTATTCACTACTCAGACTACTAACGGTATTTCCATGGATCCCCATGGAGTTGGCCAGGTAGTTCCAGAGAATGACAGCGATAATCACTATGAAATTGGCTATGGCATATTTCTTTTTCATTTTTCCGGTATGGTTGTCTATGTACGATCTAACCCGCCATTCAGGTTTTTGTTTATTGCTTTCCCTCCCCGAACATAAGGGTTCCAGCTTTTCCTTATGAGACTCCCTTATTGATCAAATCAAGCATAAGGGGTATAGGTCTTAACTGGTGACAGTTAATTAACCCCAAAGCACCCCATCAGAACCCATGGTTACTATCCTTCCTATTTGCTATAGACATTGCTATTCGTAGCATTTTTTTATCATTAATTTAAAGATAAAATTTGAAAGATGATCACCAGAGAAAAGATTACAATCTGAGGAATTATGATTTTAAAAACTTCCCTATTAATAAAGCCGGCGATGATCAAACTTGTTATAAAGTTGATAAGTACTATTCCAACAGGAAAATAGGCTGAAATTCCAGGCAGTTGGATAATGTCAGTCGAAACCAACACTTGGATAATCCCAACGGCTAATAAAAATATTCCACCTTGAAAGATCATTATTCTTAAAGAGCCAATCATTATTTGATCATTGGTTATCTTTTCTAATTCGGGGATTTGTTTCTTTTCACCATAAATATTGTGAGCAATACTTATTAAAATGAGGATTATTCCTGCTGTTATTCCCATCTAAATATTGTTTTATCAGTTTTAATAATGTACTACCACGGTTCGGCTGTATGTTCCGTTGCCAGGGTTGAGAGTAAAATTAGCATTTTATTCTTTGTTCCTGATGTTTTCATATTCATGATTTTTAGTTTTTAATGTTTACCAACTCTCTTATATCTCCAGTCTGCCAATATTTCGATAGGGAGAGAGTATCAGTTCACAACGCATCAATCCTAATACCTAATACATTCTGCGATATTTTCGATAACTGCTCTTTACTTCCCTGAAAATGAAATGTACGGTGAAAATGCAAGATACTCTCGCCGGGTTTAAGTTCCATAGCAGGCGAAGAAGATTCCAGTTCATAGAATGTCGGTACAGCATCCTCTTCACGATCCAACGGACCATCATTATAGGCATTCACCACATCCCCCTTGTAAGGTTGGTCCTGGTATTTAAATTGTGAATTTACATATTTCATGGTAGTATCAGAGAATGAAAAATTAACGATGGTCAAAATATTCTTTTCTTCATTGAAACTTCCCAAATAAGGTTTTGCATGTTTTGCATCCACACCTATTTTTCCTATATGATTTCCACTTCCATTATAGTAAATTTTTCCATTACCGGATTGGATCTGATCTTCATTCATACTTCCGATTAATTCAACAAAATATTCATTGTAAACCTTATCGGAATTTTTTATACTATCTTCTTTATAGGGAATTATGATAGTACTGCCTCCCGGAAACATTCCGAGTATCCATATTGATAAAAGACCATTTTCTTGTTCCCATGCAACAGATCCGGTATTTGTCAACTCATTCCTGGATTCGAAACCTACATATTTCAAATCATCAATCTTATCCAAACCTAAAATATTACCGGCTTCTTCTTTATCAATCAATCGGATAGTTCTGTCTATTTGAACATCAAAAGAGGTGTTCATATAGTTCTTCAAATTCATCTTTTTGCGGTATTTTACCATTGACTGACTTTTCTCTTTCAATTCGAATGGCTCTGAATCCAAAGGAGAAGGTGTAAACCAGTTGTCGAAGTTAAACTCATCACCCGGGTGAAAGAAAATAGTGAATTGACCTCCCTGTGGGCCCAGCCATACTCTATCCTCACCTCCGTATCCTTGAGAATGCGGCCTCAGTTCTTCTGAAGCAATTCTATCATGATTAATGTACCCCAGACTAATTCCATTCATACCATTGAAAGAACTGGTAAGCACGCTTCCCTGCAATTCCGGACTGGTTAATATACAGGCATTTCCTTCCTTATTCTTTAAAAGCAAAGTCTCCCTGTGTAAGGAAATAAAATTAAGATCATATCCGAAGGTTCCTTTTTTATATTCATTTGTATTTGATTGATTATTGCACCCAAATAGTAAAACAGGAAGAAAAAACATTAAGCACTTAAAGTGATGGGTTGTTTTCATAGTTTGAAAATTTAATTTGATCAAAAAAATATTCTATTATTAGATAAACATACTGGGAGTAGATTTGTCTTTAACTGATTGGGGCATGTATACCAACTCACTCCCCATTTTAGTTGTTCTTAATGTTCCACCGTTGTTATCAACGAACTTCTTTGTTAAGTCATATTTTTTTTCCGTTGAAGTCCTGTCGGCTGCATTACTTACCGAACCCATTACTGGGTTGGTCAGTATTTCAGCATATGCCAATCTGAAGAGTTTTTCCACCTCTTTTGCATTAGTGGGGTCAAGTTTTGCGAATTTTTCCTTAATGGTCCATCCAAACATTTCGTTTAGGTTATCGATTTTCTTCTTACCTTCTGATTCATATAAACCAAATTGTTTGTCAATTATTCTATCAAGTTTTTTTAACACTTCAGATTTTACGTTTTCATTTAAAGTTGGTTTTCTAAATCCAGCACGTTCTTGAAGTCTGTTACGAACATATTGTCTGAGTTTTTTTTCACCTTCGTTCATACTAAATTAACACTGTCTTTAGTAACTTCAACCGTTGTAGTTGCAGCACCTTCTGGTTTTACAACACCACCACCCATTGGTTCAAAACCAGCACTAAATGCACCTTCTGTATCATCTATCTTTTCAGCACTTTCTTCACCAGCATCAACATCAAGATTATCAATATCAACACTCTCTTTATCCGATTCATCAGATTCTTTAAGTTCTTTTGTTGGAACATTTTTAGGGCTAAGAGGTTTACCTTTTTTGTCATCAACACTAAATGTTATATCTTCTTCCATTGGGGGTAAAACTTCAGTAAAATCTACTGGGATTCCTTCTTCTTGAACACTACCATATTTATAAGATTAGCACTACCACCCGCAGAAACTTGATTTTTAATTGTTGTTAAAATACTACCAACATTAATTGGCTGACCACCTGCTTTTTGCATTCTTTTATTCAGAGAACCAATTTGTGTGCCTAAGTCAGCAGCAGCTTTTTCAAGTTTTTTTACTTCACCACCCAATTCACCAGCATGATATGTTTGTTTAACGTTTGTTGCTGCTTGTCCTACTGCTTGTTTTACTTGTCCAGCTTTATCAGCGATTCCCTGTCCTACGTTGTACACTTTTGCTTGTACACCTTTTGCGATTCCCTGTCCTGCTGCTCTACCAAGATTTTTTAAACCACCGAAAAGTTCGTTAATCTGAGCCTGACCATTCTTTTGAAACATCACTAAACTCAAGGATAATATAAAAAAAGATAGACTGGAAAAATTCCTGCAAATCAGTCAAACCTCTTTCTCTTAATAGTATCAAGAATTGGATTTGCTTTAGTCATGAACTGATCAATTGTTGTTTGATCATTTTGTTCAAAAACAAGTCTAATTGCAATATTTGCAATAAGAACTTTAATTTGAAGTAATAAGTCTACGAACATTAATTCTATCAAGTGCACTTGCACTAACCTGAAGTGTTTTCTGTCCAAAGATTGCAGTACCTGCTTCTGCAAAATCAGCCATTGGGTTAATTCTACCTTTATATAAAATATCACATGCTTCTGGAGATAAGTTTATATTGTGATTTTCTTGCATTAGTTACACCACGATTAAAACCAGCAGGTGCAAACCAAGGGAATGTAATATTATCAGTAAAAGCCATTGCTTTTACAACTTCACCAGTTGGTGGAATATAAACATTTACGTTGTTTTGAGTATCCGCATTTGAATCCAAGGATAATAAGTTCATAGTAACTCCAATCAATTTCAGTATCTATCCAATAATTACAATTCAGAACTAGCATCAACATCTGATTTACCTCCATCACCAATAGTTACTGGTTGTGTTGTTTGTGGTGCATCAATAATATATAAAGTATCAGTTCTTTGTTGTTCAATCATTTCAATTGTATTCTGAACTAAAACAGTTTGGTATGCTCAATTAATACCGGGAGTTGCAAAAAGATTGATTGTCACATTTTCAGGGTTTGCAAAAGTATCGATTGCTATTTCCCATGCCTGAAAATCATTATGATGCTATTTCTCCAACACCAACACCGTCATAAATACCACCACGTTGAAAACCATCACTATATGAACGTTCAGTTCTATTTACATCCCAACCATCAAATCCACCTCTAGGTACTAAAGTGAATTTTCTTTTCTTTTTATCAAAATATGGACTGGCTGAATTTTCAACTTGTGCAGATGTCTGAAAATCACCACCACCAACTTCAAAATAATCGATAACACCCGTACTATAATAGTAGCAGTTGTTGCGGCTGAGTCCATGTGGAATCCTTTTGTTTTACAAAATCACAAGCATCTTGTCCATGTAATAATTATTGAAAGCGAATAAATCTTGGTTAATACCAGTATTGGTATAGGCTAGTTCAGATATACCTAAATATGTTTTAACCACTTTATCGGTATTTTCATATATTTTCTTATAGAAAATCTTAGGTGCAACACCCGATGTTGTATTATCACCAGTAGCAGATGATGCATAATTATTTAACATATATCCTTCGAAACCTGCAGGGAATACATCATAAGGAAGATCTTTACCGATTTCAACCATTACATATTTGCTTTGAAGGCTATATTCACCATCGCTTGTACCGATACGCTGTGCGATATAACTTGATGTACCTTTAATTAAACAACATTTGGTATATGTTTCTAAAACTATTGGAGCAGCATCAGTGTCATAGAAAGCACGAATTACAACATCAAATTGTTTTGAGAGCGGGTCTAAATTAGCAATACTAATTTTAATCTCTTCATTAGCACTATCACCATCAGAAATACTGATAAATTTAAACAATCTATCAACACCATTACCTTTTAACTGAGATACAATCCAAGGAGTTTCAGGTGTTTTGAAAATTGTTTTATAATCAGAAAATACATCAGTACCTTGAGCACTACCGCCACTTATCATTAAGGTAATAATACCATAGGAAATTCCATCGGCATCAAGTTTTTTAAGAAGGTCAGGATATATTGATTGAACCCATATCATAGTATTTTTATCTTTTGGTTCATAACCAATAACATTTGGTAAAAAGCTACTATCATTCGGATTTAACGAAACTTTATATGTTGCAGTACTAGCTGTACTTGACGCAATTAAATCGAAAGTAGCGTATAAATTACCAAGCTACCAGGGTTGGATAGATTATTATCAATAACCAGACCATCAGTTGAGAACGATGTAGCTGGTGCTAGATTTACTGGTGTTGTTGAAACACCCCTGCTTCTAATTACCGCAAGAACCATTCCTTCATATTCGGTTAATGATGTACCAGTATATAATTGTACACTATCTGTAACAGTACCACTACCAACCACATATGTTGTTGCAGTGAAGCTATGTACATATTGTCCCTGAGAAAACATTACCACTTTTAGTGTATCCTGATTAAGTACACCGGTTACATCTGCATCACCAATAGCAAGACCTAAGTATGAACTACCAGTAAATGGAACATCAGTACTCACATCTGCAGCACCGCTAGCACCAACAGTTGTGGTATCAAGTCCTGCGTCTAACGTAATATTCCAAGCAGTTCCTGCTTGATATCCACTTAAACCCAGTACTCGGGTCACCCATAATTGTTGTGCTTCACCTAAAAAGGCGTTTGCAAATAAGGTAATTGATATTGTAATGTTTTTTCCCAATGTGAAATCCATTAGTGCTTTGCGCACCAAATCTTTCCAAGAATTGTGTTGGTCTTGAATGAATATTGTTCCAAAGCAGGACCTTTTAAGGTTTAACCAGCTAATCCTAAAGTTGTTATACCTACATTACGTGTAACGTATGTTAAGTCACGTTCTTTAAATTTTGCACCCGGAGAGGTAAATACGAAATCTGCCATATTATTTATTTATTTAAGTTTTTATTATTTTTCTAATTATAAGCGATACTCATTCTTTTCCAATAAATACTAAAAAAATATCGAAAAGGTGTTTTGTTTTAATTATTATCCCACTGTTATTCTTATCAATAAATCCCGATTTTCCCTTTTTTTAATTTTTTTAAGTCCAATTTCTAAAAATTTTGGTTTTTTTGTACTAAATTCCGCTCGATTTCATTAAAATTATTTTTTTAAAAAATCAGAAAATAATTAGGTTTTTCTCGTATTAGTATTTATATAAAAGATAATTATGAATAAATCACAACGAATTTATTTGAGCAGTGGAGATACTGGAAATGATAGTCAGGATAAATATATAAAGGTTAGACTTGAACAGGATATCGAAACTCTTGAATTTATGTCATTAAGTATTGGAACTGCTGATGTGTATCAAAATTTTAATTCCGATTATGGTGTTTTGGTTGGTAGAGTAATCGCAAATGGTGGTATTGGTATACCTAATGCTAAAATCAGTATTTTTATTCCAATAACTGATGAAGATGCAAATGATGAAAATGTTTATAGTATATATCCATATAAAACTCCAAGAGATAAAAATAATGATGGTAAACGATATAATTTATTACCACGTGTTGCTAAAATAAATAAGGATACTGGAGAAGCAGTACCAAAACAACCCTTCGGAAGTTTTCCGATTAAAGAAGAGGTTCTAGGAAATCAATCATTTTTAAATATCTATAAAAAGTATTATAAATATACTGCATTAACAGATGATGCTGGTGATTATATGATATTTGGTGTACCAACTGGTACACAAACAGTTCATTTAAGCGTGGATATTACCGATATTGGTAAGTATTTATTAAATCCAGCAGCGAGGAAAGCAAAAGGATGATTCACCTAATTTCTTTTCCCACTAGTACCAGAATCAAATCAAGTCAAGAACTTAATCATTTTCGAAATAGACAACAGGTAATAAGCGTTGATGTTATACCTTTCTGGGGCGATGTTAAGAATTTTGAAATAGGTATTACTCGTCAGGATTTTAGAATTAGGTCGGTTTTAGTAAATACATTTACAATTTTCGGTAGTGTGTTTACTGATGGGTCTGATGCAATGTGGGGTGGTGATTCTTCTGAGCCGGGATTCAATCATGGTGAAAAAATTAGTGAATTATATCATATTAGAGGAGATAATAAAAGAAATCTTGGTATGGTAACCAAAAGAATTGGAAAAGTTACTGAAAAAATTTATTATATACCAAATACAATTAGTGATACCAAAATTGCTTCTGGCGACTATGACCCTAAAAAGGATATGGTGTTAATGGAGTCAAATGAATATTCATAATATAAAAAAGCTGGTGATTTTGTTTTTATTTTAAGTTGCAATAGAAATAAAATCGTTACTGATGAATTAGGTAATGAAATTTCTGTCGATGAAAATTCCTCAAATGGTGTATATAGTAAATTTAGAGGATTTATTGTATTGGAAATAAGTGATGTGGATATTCCAATGACATTTGAAGGAATCATTGGTAATAAGACTGAGATTAAACCATTTAGATATAGACTTAACTGTCCACAACATTCGGATGATGGTAGAGGATAAAGACGAGAAACTAATACTCAAGCAATTAATGATGTTCAAAGCTGGAGAAAACAGCATTATGTTTTTTCTGGTGGTGGTTATTATAGTATTGCTCAGTTTAATGGTGTTGTGTATATGAAAAGTGATGATAATGGTGATGCAAATTCATTAAGAGGAACAAATAGTTGTTGGTCAAATATTGATAGAATAAATGAAGTATATAATAGACTATCAACATGGAATGTTGGAGTTTTACAAACAAATGATATTGGATATTTCCGGAACTTACTGGATATGATATGACCAATAAAAACGTAACACAAGCAAGTGGTGAAAAACTATTTGCTGCCAACTGGTTGAATTTTGCTTCATATCTACCACAAGTTGCTTATGCATTCAATGAATATACACAAATTGAGAATTGGCGTTCAACAACACATTTCACTCAGAATTTTAAAACAACTTATTATTTTGGAGCATTTCACAGGTAATTGCTGGTAATGATTTTAATACGAGGTTCATGGCACGTTCCGACCTGCATTGGACTGATTTTATTGAAGTCGATAAAGAAGATATATTTGCGTTTAATAATATAGAGGATAAGGGGTTTAAAACCATAGGGGTAAATGGGGATGTTGTCGCTGGCACATTATTCACTTAAGGGTAAATATCGTAATGGTAAGTATGTTCCAGAAGGATGGACAGCAGCATGTCCATTAAGTGGTGGGAAAGATAATGGGATATCAACTAATCCTGATGATAGAGAATACTTATTTTTATAAAGGGTTTGATACAGCAGATTGTATTGAATATATTAGATTATTAGGAATTGTATAAAATAAAAAACCCCTCAATTTCCGGGGTTTTTTTATTGATAATTAAATTTGGCGTTCAAGGCTATAAAAACGGTTTATCGGATATTTGATCTTGCTGTAATTCAGATCGATGAATGTTAATATTAATCTGTTTTGTTCGAACATCAGGATAATAATTTCATATTTACAAACATCCAACTCAAGCCACTCATCTGTAATATAAATTGAAAGACCCAGAGCACCCCCATCATCTAAACAATTGTATCCGTTATACTGTTCACTGTGGTCATCGGTCCATAGTCTCTAGATTTAATGTAATTGCCTCAAAGAAAAATTTTGTGATTCATAGCAAGGAATTGTGGTAATGCCCTTAAATTCAGAATTATCTACTAATTCCAATTCAGAGAAACAAAATTCCAATCACCCAACAGGTCATTAATTGTAATACCATCTGGTTCAGGAATAACAGGGTCTTCTTTTTCGCAACTCGTGGTCAAAAGAGTAAGAGCAAAGAGAATTGAAATTAAATAAATTACTTTTTTCATTTTTAAAATTTTAGTTAAACATACTGATCATCCCATATTGTATCCATTCTAGGTTCCTAATTTGATTTAAATTTCAATATTAAGAAATTGGGCAGTTATTAACAATTCAGGGTTTAAATTTTTCTCCTATTCTGAAAAATCGTTTCTTTACAACATGTGGTAATAACGCATTAACAACTTTAATTATAAATCATTGGAATTCAATAATGTTAATTTCATTTACATAAAAAAAGAAGTTGACAAACGATCAAAAACGGATATTAGAACTGGAAGTAGAGGTAACCTCACTTAAGACCCTTATTCAATTATTGCTTGCTGAGATCGAGCGTTTAAAGCACCCTAAAAATAGCCGCAATAGTTGAATGCCCCCTTAAAGGATTAGAATAGGCCTTTAAAAACAAAGAGCTTGCGCGATCCATCTAGCAAAAAACCAGGCGGACGAACCGGCCATCAAGGCAATACCCTTAAAATGACAGATTTTCCAGTTCATATTGTCGAGCACAAACCAACATATTGCAATCATTGTGGCAATGATCTCTCCCATGTAAAAACAGAACTTGTCAAAAGCCGCCAAGTGGTTGATATTCCTCCGATAATCCCTCAATATACCGAGCACAGGGTATTTCGAAAAACTTGTAATTGTGGTCAGTTTACCGGAATCTTTTTCCGGTAGCAATAAATGCACCTGTCAGTTATGGGCCAACTATAGAGGCTATTATTGCTTATATAAGTATACGTCAATATATTCCTTACGAGAGAATGAGCGAATATTTTAGCGATGTTTGCAACCTGCCGATAAGCCAGGGGGCCATCTGTGATATCCTTGAACGCTTTGCACAAAAGGCTTTGCCAGCCTGGCAACTCATAGCCAAAGAAGTCCAAGGCAGTAACGTGGTGGCTCGGATGAAACAGGTGCCAAATTAAATGGGGAAAAAGGCTGGTTTTGGACATGGCAAAGCAAAGGGACAACATTTATAACTTTTTCATCAAACGCGGGACAAAAACGATCGATGCCAATTTTGAAAAGGGTTTTAAAAATGCCATTTTGGTACATGATTGCTGGAAGAGCCATTTTGAAACAAAAGCAATAAGCCATCAATTATGCACGGCCCACCTCTTAAGGGAACTAAACTTTTTTGAAGAACGGTACCAATCACACTGGGCAACCTTGTTCAAAAAATTATTGTACGATGCCATAAAGCTGAAAAACAATTTATCTCCACCCCAATACTACTACCCAATAAATCAAAGAACTGAAATTGAACGCAGGCTAATGGACTTGTTGCAAACCGAAATACCTGAACATATGAAGGAGGTGCGTACGTTCCACAAACGAATGAACAAGTATAAAGATTATATCTTTACTTTTCTTTATCATCCTGAAGTGCCTCCCGAAAACAATGCCTCGGAAAGGGCAATCCGCAATATTAAGGTCAAACAAAAAGTATCCGGGCAATTTAAAACCCAACTAGGGGCTGAAATATATGCATTATCCGATCTATTATCGATACTGCATTAAAAATACCAGAATGTCTTGTCCGTTTTCATACTATTGCTAAAATAGTACCTGAATAGTTAACGATATTTAATTAAATATGTTACAAAAAACAGAAAAAATTTTAAGGTATTTATATTATATGGATAATAGAATCGAAATATTACTCGGTAGTCAAAATAATAACAATAGTATAAATATGATAATTTCAATAAAATTGAATTAATTAATAAGTATCTATGATTATGAATTCGTGTAAATGATGTTGTGAATTCCACTGAAGTTTTTGATGCCGAAAGAGAAAATAATCAGGTATATAGAATATATGGTCGAATTGAATATCTATCCTTGTTAAATGGGATAAAATCATATTATAAAATTAGAAGATTTTTTCAATCCACAATATACTGGAGATTCCAAAACCATTTTTAATTCATTTGATTTTTATTTAGTTGCTCCAACACCATATATTAGTGGAACGACATATAGTAATATTCCAAATACTAATTATTATAGAAGAACTTTTCAAGTAATAGCAGATAAAAATGATTTTGAATTATATCCCGCAGGTTTTAGTAATAATGTGTATGGTGAACAGGAATATGCTTTTAATTTTAAATCAGATTTTGATATTAGTAATTATTATGATAAATTCGGTTTTCCGTTAACCGAATTATTTTTATATGCCCAATATCGGACATCAGGTAGTGATGAAATGTCAAATACTTATTGGGATGATGCTGGAATAACAAAAAAAATAAATTCTTTTATCACCAAATTTTTCCTTGCCTATTTCAATATTTTTAAATCCTTGTGCTTTAATAATGTCCAGATAATCGTTTTTCTGTAATGCCCCCGAAACACATCCGGCGTACAATTCGGCAGCTTTCTGTAGTTTTTGTGGTAAGACACCTGTAAGTACTACATCGGAAATGGAGAAATGGCCACCGGGTTTCAACACCCTGTATATTTCTCCAAAAGCCCTTGTTTTATCCGGCACAAGGTTTAATACACAATTACTTATCACAACATCAAAAGTATTGCCATCCAATGGCATATCTTCAATATCTCCTTTGATAAATTTGATATTTACAAACCCGGTTTTTTCAAGATTCTTATTGGCTTTTTCCAGCATGGCATCCGTAAAATCCAGGCCTGTTACTCTACCTTCTTCACCGACCAATGTCCGGGCAACAAAGCAATCGTTACCGGCACCTGAGCCTAAATCGAGTATATTGTCACCTTTTTTTATACGTGCGTATTGGGTGGGTAATCCACAGCCCAACCCCAGATCAGCCTCTGCATTGTACCCTTCCAGTTTGGTGTAATCATCACTGAAAATGCTGTAATCCATATTGTCGCAACAACCTGTACTTCCGCAACAGGAACTTTTGTTTTGTTCTTTTCTTTGCGTAGCGATTGCACCATATTTATCCTTTACAATAAGTTTTAAATCTTCCGCTTTCATATTTTATACTTTTATGGGATATATTATTAACAATTATAATCGGTACAATAATCAATAGCTGTGAGAAATCCGCTAAGGCTGCCCTGCTCCTGCTTCCATTTCCCGATAATGTTGGGATGGACCTCAAACCTCCTCAAAAGGTCTGCTAGCGACCCGCGCTCCTTGAGCGCCTCGATGGCAACCTGGGCCTTGAAGGCCGCCGGAAATTTTCTTCTTTTCTGTTTCATAACTACTGGTTAAAATTAATGTTATTTTTACAACTTAACCAGTGGTCCTAATTTTGGGGGGTATTGGCCTGGACCATCTTACCGGAGGACTGTACTTCTACCAGGTAGTGAACCTTATTGACGGGAAAATATCCTCTGGTACTTTTATTATAAATTGACAGACAACCGTAATAACTTAAACACAAAGGGCAGAACGCAAAGTGTGGGATTATTTTTAAACGCAAAGGCGCAAAGGGAAGAACGCAAAGAACGCTTTTAATTCCTTGCGACCCTTGCGTTACCCTTGCGCCCTTGCGGTTAAACAGCTATACTGTCCTTCAATTAACCCCATCTGCATTCCGGAAAAATGAAGAGAATAAAAAATTTCCTGCCTTATATTAAATCTTTTCTTGCAAATAAAATAGGAAATCCTAAACTATAGCTTTTCTCAAATATCAAAAAAATTTGTATTTTTGAATTATGAGCATAATCGAAAAAAATATCGATAAAATAAGATTCTTATGTAACCAACATAGAGTTGCCAGATTATTTGTGTTCGGTTCTATCCTGACGGATAATTTTAAAAAATCCAGCGACATTGACTTTCTTGTAGACTTTTCTGACGTAGATTTATATAATTATGCTGATAATTACTTTGCTTTTAAAAATGCACTTGAAAGTTTATTAAAAAGGCAAATTGATTTACTTGAGGATAAAGCCATAAAGAATCCCTATCTCCGTCAGTCTATCGACTCTTCAAAACAATTGGTTTATGAATAATGACATCAAAAACGGTAAGCCCAATGCCTGCCTCTTTATTTAAACGAAATTCTTTGCATAAATTTACTTCATCGGAAAACGAACAAAAATCTTAAAAATGTCGGCACAGTGCTTACCGTCGTCCGTTACCGCCAAGCAGAAAAGACGACAGTGCGGAGATTAATTGCTATAATCTGTGCATATTTTGCGGAGAAAGTTTCATTTGCGGAGAATAAGAAGTATATTTGTCGCATAAATTGCGGAGAATGAAAATCTATATATACGAAAAAGAAAACTGGACTGACTTCACTTGGGACAATAAGAAAGTGATGATAAAACTTGGTGAGGCTAGAAATCAACAGGGCAGACTTCTTGGGAAAATGGAATCGCTAGGCTTTGATTTGCAAAATGAAGCGGTCTTAAACACGCTGACTTTAGATGTCATAAAATCATCCGAAATCGAAGGCGAGTTTTTGGAAATTGAACAAGTACGTTCTTCAATTGCTCGTCGACTAGGAATTGATATAGCCGGAGCGGTAGAATCGGAACGCCACGTAGACGGAATAGTTGAAATGATGCTTGACGCTACACAAAGATATAATTTGCCTTTGACTAAAGACAGATTGTTTGGTTGGCATGCAGCACTGTTCCCTTCAGGATGGAGTAATCTTTATAAAATCACAGTTGCCGACTGGAGAAAAGATACCTCTGGGCCTATGCAAGTTGTGTCAGGGGCTATGGGAAAAGAAAAAGTTCACTATCAAGCTCCAAGTTCAGATAGGATAGAACAAGAAATGAAAAGATTCTTGGACTGGTTTGAAAACGAGCATGAAATAGATTTGGTTCTTAAAGCAGCTATTGCTCATTTATGGTTCGTGACAATTCATCCATTCGACGATGGAAACGGACGAATTACAAGAGCAATTACAGATATGACATTAGCACGTTCTGATAAAAGTATTAGGCGGTTCTATAGTATGTCAGCACAAATTAGAGTTGAAAGAAAACAGTATTATGAAAAACTTGAAAAAACACAAAAAGGAAATTCAGATATAACAGAATGGATTTTGTGGTTTTTGCAATGTTTAATAAATGCTATTGATTCCACAGATGAAATTTTATCGAAAATACTTCATAAAGCAGAATTTTGGAAATTACATTCCACCACAATTCTCAATGACAGGCAGCATAAAATTATAAACAGACTCCTTGATGGATTTGACGGAAAGTTGACAACCTCGAAATGGGCGAAAATTAACAAGTGTTCACAAGATACAGCTCTTCGGGATATTCAAGATTTGATAAAGAAAGATATCTTACAAAAAGAGGCAAGCGGTGGACGAAGTACAAATTATGAATTGAAAGGAATGCCAGGCGGTAATCGAGTTATCCCGATGGAATAATCGGGACAGGCTATACGGGGTTCATTTTCAACCAGGAAATAAATTCTCCAACAAGATTATGTATTTCCTGAAAGTTATCTGATTTTATATTTGAGTGATCTTTCAGATATAATTTACGATTAAGCTCAAGCATAATGCTCGAAACTCTGGCATCCTTTTGGTAATATTTAACAGGAACAATCGATCCGGAAAAAGGCGCATTGAGTCTGACAGAATATCCTCTTTGAAGAAAAAAATCAACTGCGCCATCCCTGAGTCTTTCGGGTGTATGATATTCATCTGATCCAATATTAATATCAGGACGGTTGTTACTTTTATCAATTTCTCTCCTCAAAGGAATGTCAGGAAATGAATGACAATCAAGAATCAAAGCTTCAGAATTTAGAATTAGTTGTTGATTTACAGCCTGATACAATTTAGAATGATGGAGCCGATAATAGTCATTTAGTATTTTCTCTCTCAGTTCAAAATTCATCACTCTCATAAGCCTGCCATCGTCAGTTCGCTCATAGAGTACACCCATACCATATTTAGCCATTACTTCCAGAGAATCATCTTCAAAACGCTCGAGATCACAAAATATTCTGGAAAAATCTGCCTTAATACATATATCATTCTTCGACTCAAAGAGTTCATCCGTATACCAATCTGTAAGTTTGAGGACTTCATTTTGTATAATGGAAGGATTCAAAATGTAGCCATCATTAAAAGGTATTCTATCAGATGAATGTGGGACATGAAGTATTAGAGTTGTCATTTCAATATTGATTTTTGAACATGACTTTACCGGAATCTATCCATTTTCAATAACGGTACCAGCAAATTTCTCATATGGCTACATTTCATCTCTTACCGATAACAGAAAATCAAATGTATGCTTTAATATATCAATATTTGATACTCCTGTATTAAATATTGAGTAGTTACGCTTTTCGTCATAATACTTCCCGAAGCTGTTTTTTATGGGGGCGTTGAAGCCTAATATACCCAATCTCAGAATCCTGATATCCTACTGAATAGTGCGTTTGGAGATGGTAATATACCTATCCTGCGACTTCCCGAAAGAACAAGACAGACAGGAGAAGGGTAAGAGGTCACAATTTATATTAGGCCATTAGGATTCCTCCCCTAAAATTTAGTGAAATTGGTTGTCCGTTCATTAATATCCTATAGAAGAACGGACAATAATCACCTTAAAAAAATATTCAACTAGTGGAACTGAATTTTTGAAATTTAGGAAATATGTGGTTATTTTTATTTTTAGATACGATCAGATATTTTATTCGTAATATTGTTTATAGTTTTTTGTTATACACGAGCTGTGAAAACAGGCAGAAATGCACCCATAGTAAAAACGGCAGATATATAGATCGAAGTGAGTATGCCAATATAATGGAAGCCAATGCCAGAAGGATTAATGAAAGTCCTGAATACTACAAGTTACGCCAGCAAGTCACCGAGCATCCCTTTGGTACCTTAAAACGACAACGGGGGTTCACCTTCACCCTTGTCCGAAGTAAGGAAAAGGTTCCTGGAGAAGTTGGTTTAATGTTTATCGGATACAACTTAAGCCGTTGTGTTTCAATACTTGGAGCAGTGAATCTTATTAAAGCATTGAAGGACATATGCTTGCCAGCTATAATGCATCAAAAACGACTTATTTTAAGCGCATATTTTGATTTTAAATTTCCCGGACTAAAATTCATTTTCGAATTATGCTAAAAAAAATAATGGCTGTATGCTGCTGTATTAAACTTTAAAAGGTTAAATTTAATTTTAAAATGAGTTTTTACACAGACTCCCGTTGGGCATAATATGAATAAAATGAAAAAAACATTAACATCAATTCTTTTAACTACAGCTTTATTTTTCTTTTGTAGCGAATCTTTAAATGCACAGAAACTAATGGTAGTTAAAGACAATGTAGTATATCTAATGAATTTTAATTATACATTCACTAGCTCCACTGGTTCGGACGGCATCAAAATCTCCTATCCAAATTCTGGCTGGACTACGAGCACCGGAAGTGATGGACGGAAAATTGCCTATCCATATTCAGGATGGACAACAAGCTCCGGAAGTGATGGACGGAAAATTGCCTATCCATATTCAGGATGGACAACAAGCTCCGGAAGTGACGGACGGAAAATTGCCTATCCAAATTCAGGATGGACTACAAGCTCTGGACGTGATGGACGGAAAATTGCCTATCCATATTCAGGATGGACAACAAGTTCTGGAAGTGACGGACGAAAAATTGCCTATCCTTATTCAGGATGGACAACAAGCTCTGGACGTGATGGACGAAAAATCTCTTATCCTTATTCAGGATGGACAACAAGCACCGGAAGTGATGGACGAAAAATTGCCTATCCATATAGTTGGTCTACTAGTTCAACAAATAGTAGAAAATATGCGGAAATTATGGAAGTTGATGGTGGCATAGCAATTGTATATCAAAGGTCAGAAACGGCTGCAAAAATTAAAGAAATCTTTGAAGACTTTGATATGGATACAGCATATGATTACGCTCTTTATCTGTTGATTAATAAAAATTTTGATGACTAAAAACATCATGACTAAATTAGCACTATATATAGACATCGAAGGTTTCGGCAGAAAATATGAAAATGGAGGAAAGAAATCCTTTATAGACTTGACAAACGATTTATATTCATTAGGACGAAATCTTTTATGCCATCATTCAATATTTCAGTTTGGAGGAGATGGCTTTCTTATTAAAGAAAATTTAATTTATCAAAATATCATTTCTCAATTTATTGATTTATCAGCAGCATTACTTCAGATGATTACAATTAGAGGTGGTGCAGGACGAGTGCAAATTTCATATGGATACATGGCTGATATTTCAGGTTTATATTCAGATGAAATTCAGAAGGAACTACAAGCCAATCATCAAAATATTTTAGGAGGCAGTAAATTTAATGTAATGTTTATAAATCAAGTAATTGGGACATCAATAATAAATTGCTATAAACTTAAAGGACCAAAAGGACCTTTGCTTTTAATTGATAAGGATTTAGAGGAAAAAATGAAAAATGAAAAAGTACCTTATGAAACTATTCATTCTTGTAAGTTTAAAGTTCTAAGTGTAAACTGGCTTAAACACAGAAATGAAAACACAGAGCTTATTTTAAAACATCTAAACCTTAACAGTGATAATATTGAAAAAGCATTGCAAACTTATATCGAAAACAACGCCTTAAAGCAAGAATGGAAAAGAAATGCTTTGAAATTGATGGAATAAGCATACTATGCCCAACGCACGGTAAGCCCCATGCCTGCTTCTTTCTCAAAACGAAATTATTTGTATAAATTTACTTTATCGGAAACCGGACAAAAATCTTAAAAATACCGGCACAGAGTTTCCCGTAATCGTTTCCTGCAAGGCTGAAAAGACAGAAATGACAAGAATAGAATTTTTGCCAAAAGAAAAAATATGCCGACACACATTGCACACATTTGGAATTCGCACGAGCCACCGCTCAGACCAAAAATTACAAAAGAGCCACTAAGGCGTGTCAACGATCTAGGATGCGATAATGGACAGATTGGCAGGAAATGTTCATCGCTTTGATCTTAAAGGAACTTCACTAAGAAAGAAAAAATAAACTATATTTACATCACAAGTCAATCCCAAAATGAATTGCACACATTCCTCCGGAATGGGTGTACACTTTGCCCGGAATACTCACAATGAACTTTAAGTGCTATTATTATGAATAAAATTTTTGAATCTGCATATATTTATGCTCTCTTGATTTTTTTAGGATTTTATAATTACTATAGTTACTATAATCATTTTGATATTAATATAGCAACATTCCTGACTTCAGGAGAATTATTATTGTCTTTTTTACCACTTACACTACCAATAGTTATTATTACATCAATTTTTGTGATTTTATACATCAAAGTAATAGTTGAAATATCGGCAGATTATAAAGATAATGAAGAAAAAAAGGAAAGAAAAAGAATACCTGAATTATTTGTTTTAGGTAGCTCATGGAGAAATTTAAAGGAATTATTTTCAAGTCAAAACTTTAAATCTTTTAAAGGAGTGATTTTTGTTTTCAGATATATTTTGGGATTAATAATTGGCAGCGGCTTTGTCTTGTTTTTTATTGGCTACATTTTTTATTTTCTGCTTTGCATTGAAGGAAAATATGTCAATCCTTCTATTAGTAAATTGATTTTATATGGATTTTTTTGGTTTATATTATTTGATAATTTAATTGACTTGGTATATAAAAACAATATGAAAGCTGTCAATATTTCTAGATTTTTCTTGCTAATCATATTCTCAATTGGATTAATAAATATTTCTAATGGGAAGGATGCTAAAGAAATATTAAATGGGAAAAGCAAAATGATTATTGTTTTCGAATATAATAATGTGATTGTAAAATCTGATTCCAATTTGGTATATGTTGGGAAAACTGAAAAACATCTCTTTTTACGTAACTTGAAAGAGAAACAGAATTATATATATCCGATTGATAAAGTTGGTATGATACAAATGAATGAGATAAAATAAAAAATAACTGAGGCTAACCTGCAATATATAAAATTGGGGCTTAGGGTTTTAACTTAAATTTTCATACTTTGCAGAAGGATTTCGGTTTCTGAGAAATTTGTTTTTAAGAAACCTCAACTTTATATATTTCCAACGTTGGGTGCAATCCACCCTATACCACACCATTAACTTCCAGAGCTAACGTATTGGATATTGATCATCACTTTTTAACTTTGGATAGCTCTTTGTAAGGTGATTTTTAAACTGTTGCATAATAGCACGGGCGCAATCCTGGTTGAGATGTTTGCGTTGACTTCAGTGGTGGTTAACAACCCCGATTATAATAATTACTTTGCCTAAAGCACATCTCCTAAGAGCTATTTACAAACCAAAAAGCAATGGAAGAAAAAGAAATTTCAATGGAAATCGTCAACCCTCAGGCTGCCGGGATTGACATTGGAAGCCGCTCGCATTGGGTGGCTGTTGGGCAGCGGGAAACAGACATTAGAGAGTTTGGTGTTTTTAATCAGGATCTTTTTGAAATGGCCGAATGGCTCATAGAAAGACAGGTTAAAACCATTGCAATGGAAAGTGGATATTTCGGAGTATGCTGACCCCCCAAATCCGGACTTAAAAACGAGGTAAATCGACCTTGAATCCGTGATAATTTTTCTGCCAATACGGCACATATTGACCCCCCTTTGAACAAAATTAAGGGGATTTTTTGTTTTTATTTGATCGCCGCCGCTTCGGAACGTTTCGGAGCATGTTGACCCCCCCTCTATGTTAAAATAAGGAATAGTATTGCCCCCGATTTTTAACAAATCCGGAGCATATTGACCCCCTTTTGTCTGTTAATCTTGCAGGTTTTGGTTCATTAGTGGTAATTATTGAAACCACTAAAACGACAAACGAATGGCCGGAAAACCAAAACCTATGAGTCAGATCAAACAATTATTACAATTACACCAGCAGGGCAAAAGCATCAAGTTTATTGCCCGCAGCTTGGGGATCAGCAAGAATACGGTAAAGGCTTACCTTGCAAAAGATTCTATGCCCTTAAAATGTATCCATGATCTTCTGGCACTGGAAGACCCGGTCATGGAAGCAAGTTCCATGCAGGAAACCCTGCTTATAAAGAAGAACGTTTCGAGCATTTTAAAGCCAGGCTGGACTATTTTGAAAAGAACTTGAACGGAAAGGGGTAACCAGACAGTTGCTATGGGAAGAATATCGACAGGAATATACCTAAGGGGTACGGATATACCCAGTTTTGCTATCATCTGTGGCAACAACTCATTGCCCGCAAACCATCGATGGTTCTTATACCAAAGCCGGGAGAAAAACTCTTTATTGATTTTGCAGGCAAGAAGTTGTCCTATATTGATCCTGAAACCGGGGAGATTATTTCCTGCCAGGTATTTGTGGCTTGTTTGCCTTATTCGGATTACAGCTTTGCCATGGCGGTAAGAAGCCAAGAGCATAGAAGATTTTCTTTATGCCCTGGGCTGTTGCCTTCAGGAGCTTGGAGGTGTGCCACAGGTCCTGGTTCCCGACAATCTGAAGTCGGCCATTATAAAAGCCAGCCGGTATGAACCGGAGATTAACCGGGCACTGGAGGATTTTGCCAACCATTACAAGACCACAGTTATCCCTGCCCGGGTACGTAAAGCCCAAAGATAAAGCCCTGGTGGAGAACCAGGTAAAATTGGTCTACACCCGGGTATATGCCCGGCTGCGCAACCAGCAGTTTTTTGATCTTCATTCGCTAAATAAAGCGATCAAAGAAAAAATCAGGACAGCACAACCAGACCCGGATGCAACAAAAGCCCTATTGCCGGGAAGAAGTTTCTTGGCCGATGAAAAACATTTACTACAACCACTACCCGGACAGCCTTTGAGATAAAATATTACCGGGAATCTAAAAGTGGCCAAAAACAATCACATTTACCTTAGCACAGGATAAGCATTATTACAGTGTTCCCTATCAAATAGATCGGAGAGAAGGTAAAAGTGATTTATACCCGCTCAATGGTGCGTATATATGCCCAAGGAGAAACAAATAGCTGTTCATCAAACGAGATTATAAACTCGTGGATATACCACCATAAAGAGCATTTATGTTCACCCCACCAGCACTACCTGGACCGGAGCCCGGCGAAGTATTACATGGACAAGGCCAAATAAAATCTCAGAAGACTTTACACGGCTTATGGGGCTATCTGTTTGCAAGGGAACGTCCCCGGAGCAAATTACCGGACCTGCGACGGACTGCTCAGTCTGCACCGAAAAACCAGAACCTGAAATCTTCAATAAAGCCTGCAGAGAAGCCATTGAATGCAAAACCTACTCGTACCGGTTTATACTGAACATCCTGAAAACAAGATGACTGACCAGAAGAAACAAACAGCCCTGAACCCTTCCCAGATCATGAAAATATCAGGGGAAAAGAATATTATCAACAGTTAAACCTTTAATTTTAAACTTATGACGCAAATCGAATCCCAATTAAACCAACTGCGCCTACAAGGAATGATGCCAAAGCTGGAAAGCCCTGACGGAAACCCGAAGAACACATGAACTATCATTTAGTGAAGGAATGGAACTGCTTCTTGCAGGCCGAAGAAGAGGAGCGGACAAACAACCGTTTTGAACGCCTTCTGAAGAATGCCAGGTTCCGTTATCAGGCATCCGTTGAAGAAATCAACTAGGATCCTTCCCGGGGATTGGATAAAAGCATTGATCACCGCCCTTGCAACAGGTGAGTATATCGAACAAAGGAGAATCTGTCCTGATCACCGGAGCCACCGGCTGTGGTAAAAGCTTTCTGGCTTCGGCACTGGGTCATCAGGCTTGTGCACATGGCTATAAAGTGGCTTATTACAATATACAGAAACTCCTGCTCAAAACAAAAATGGCGCGATCTAGAAGGGAACATCTTGAAGTTTTTTGAAAAAATGGCAAAGACTAAATCCTGCTGATCCTTGATGATTTTGGGTTGACCCATCTGGAACAGCAGCAGCAGCTGGATCTGATGGAGATCATCGAAGACCGGCATGGAAAATCATCAACAATCATTGCCAGTCAGTTACCGGTACCAAGCTGGTATGATGTGATTGGTGAAGAAACCATTGCAGATGCAATTCTGGACCGGTTAGTACATACTTCATACAGAATCGAATTAAAAGGTGAAAGTTTAAGAAAAAAACGGTAAATAATGTCAGTCATTAAGTTCTTTGAACCAAAACCTGCAGGGGGGTCAATATCACCGAAATAGGGGGTCAGTATCACCGGAATATCCAGAAAGCACCGGAACTTATTGGCAAAACCTCTATGCTGTTTTAATCTCGAAAGGTTTTCAAGTGATTTTATGTAATGGTAAACATCAAAGGCAAGAAAACCGATATAAAAGATTGCCAGTGGATACAAAAGCTGCACAGCTTAGGATTGCTCACAAGCAGCTTTCTTCCTGATGGTAAGACAGAGCAATTACGAACCTATTGCCGACAGCGATCAAATTTATTACACTCGGCAGCCTCCACTTCCAAAAAAATGCAGAAAAACCTGAGGCTTTTAAATCTCAGATTAGATGTTGTGGTAAAAGATATTTGTGGATTGACCGGGTTAAATATCATCCGTGCAAAGAATCAACACCGCTGAGAGACTTTTTTCAAAGAATAAACTTCAGGAAAGGAAGAGTATCGGCTATTAGTGCAACTGCAAGAAAACTTGCCGTAATTATTTGAAACATGATTGTTAAAGGTATTCCATACCTCAATCCTGAAGGATATCTTTTCCTTGACCAAAAAAGAAAACTTGGAATGGTGAAAAGAATTCAAAAAAAAACGCTAAATTTGAATCAACAGCAGATGATTTGGGAATTGTTTCAACATGATTTGCAATGTTTTACAAAACGTTAGTTATAATTAAAACGAACATCGTAGCAATATGAATCTAACTGAATTAAGAGAAAATCAAGCTGATTTCGAAGTGATTAGACAAGACCTTGACAAAGGTTTTAAAGAGATTGATTCTTTAAGAAGGAAATTCGTTAGAGATTTTCCTGTTGATACGATTAGAGATTTAAAACTTGATGAATATGTTGTTGGAAAAGGTCAGCCTTCATCTTTCTGTAATCGGATTGAAAACGAATTGAACCTTTGGGGGAATATACATGGTAGTAATGCTCGGAAGTTCGGACTGTATTTTGGGACTTTTGGAGAAGATAAAGAGCGTAATAATGAATAACAGAGTACCCTTTATAATTGATACAGACCTTCTTCTGAGGTTATATATTATCTGTGAGGATATGTCCTATGCTATGTACGATACCTTTATCGAAACATTGGCGCTAAAACAAGAACACTTTAGCCACATAACGCTTCTGGAATCGAGGATATTCTCCCTTTTTTATGTTTCCAGATTAATCATACAAAATAATTTATCTGAAGAATTTAGGGGATCTTTCATTGAATCTGGGAAAGGAAATATTTATAGAGAATTTAGCGCATATATGGGTTCTCAAAAAGGGATAGCCGCAAGATTTGACCTCTATGAGTCATCTGTTCAAGTTTTAAGGTATAAAAAGGATTGGATTGAAAATTCCCTTAATCATTTTCAGGATCAATTACTTAAATCCGAAAATATTAAATATTTCTTTGATGAATATAGCAGTGAAAAAGAACTATTTAATTATAAATCTTCTGAAATAAAAGAATTCGTTTTAAATCAGAAGTTGAATATTAAGCTTTTTAAAAATGCTTTAAATGAAGTAATTTCATTTCATCAAAGTCAAGTGGAAGGAAAAGATCTATCACAATCTAAAGTAACAATTATACGTAACGCATTTGAGACTAACGAATTATATCAAGGAGGGTTTATCCTCTTTAAAGAATTATCCCAATATTATGGATCACCTGACGATTCTAATACAATATTGCTAGAACTAAAGAAGATAGAGACTCAGATTAAATTAAGAAATGTAGAAATCGAAAAATCTAAGAAATATTTAAAGAATAACATTACTAAGATATTTAAAACAAACCCATGGAGTTTTAAAAGCTTCACAAAATCAATGTACGAAACTAGGATTTTCTTAGGCAACTTTAAGAATGCCGCAGGGAAGACCGTTGAATTAATATTTACAAAGGGGGAATTAATTCAAAAGTGGCTGGAACTTCAGACAGATTCTTTATCCGAGACTTTCAAGAAGACAATGTTTTACACAGATGAAATGATTTCTGCTATAACCAGTGGTTTAAATATTGAAGACATTAAATTTGGAACATTTCTTTTAAGTGACTTTTATCCGAAATACATTCGTGGATCATTTATTAAATACGGTATCGACGAAACATATGGAAATTTGTTTGGGACTAGAATAACTCATCTTATGACAAATCTCTGGGGGAAATACACCTATTGTATATTTGAAGACGACCTCGATATACTGCAATACCAAAACCTTATAAGTAACTCATTAAAATCTGATTTTCACAAACAAGAAAATGATTCTAGAAACAATCCAATTGAAGATGAGGATGTAGATTGGGATGAGGAGGAGGAATTAGGGTTACTTAATGAAATAAGTACCGATGATATAACAAGAGATCTTCATATTTATGAAAATGCATTTAATCATTTAATGGCATCATTAAATTCAACTAGTGATCAAGAATGTTTCCATTATCCAATGCCAATTAAAACAGAGAATGTATTTAACATAATAATGATGTTTATATATCAAATTGAGAGCTTTAAACTATTAACAGAGCCTATTTTTGACCTTGCTGGTATTTTTAGAGATACTAAAATACTTCAAGCCATTACGGAGAATTTTGGTATTGAATACAGGAATTTAACCTATGAGTTTCTATATAGACTTGATTGTTTAGCAAATGATTTTAAAAATCAACCAGCAACCTACTGGAGAAAAGAAATTGAGAAATCAAATTTTAGTTTTTTTCTTGAAAAAATTAATTTAACCCGAAAATCTAAGTACATGACAAAAATGGTCAACATTTAATAAATTCATTGATATCATTGGAGAACAGGACATTTGCAAGATAATTTAATCCGTATTTAAATAAACTTTTAGCTCGTCTTCCATGCTTTTTGATCTTGATTGGACAGAGATCGTTCAAAAATATCCCGGCTTTATATGCCCAAACGAAAGCAACTAGCACCAGGGCAAATAGTTTATTGATTCTGTCTATATCGGTCAAATGCGTGTCTTCAATATTAAAACCGCTTGTTTTCAGTGCCCTAAAAAAGTTATGTAAAGCTTTGCATAATGCATTCAGGGTTCTGAATATTTAGGAATTTATTACTACATTCAAATAGATACTATAAATGGAACAAATAACCCTGCGTTATGGGTTCATGAAACATCAACTAAATACACTTTATTCAATAATTGGATTACTGGAACACAACCAACGCAAAGATGAAATCAAACAGAGAAATAGAATCTTTCATAAAAGAATTTGTCAAAGACTTGGCAGAGAACAATGTTGCAGTTTTTGCAGGTGCAGGTATGTCAAAGTCCGCAGGGTATGTTAATTGGGTAGAACTATTAAGAGATATTGCTACTGAATTGGGGCTTAGTGTAGATAAGGAACACGATTTAATTTCAATAGCACAGTATCATGTAAACGAGAACCGAGGCAAGGCAAGAATCACCAAGAAAATACTTGAAGAATTCGCACAAGAAACAGAAGCGACAGAGAATCATGAAATTTTCGCACGTCTTCCAGTAACAACTTTTTGGACAACAAACTATGATACACTTGTTGAGGATTCGTTAAAATCGGCTAATAAAGTAGTTGATATCAAACATCAGGTAAAACAGTTGGCGAATACAAGACCCAAAAGAGATGTTGTAATATATAAAATGCACGGGGATGTTCACCACCCTGCTGATGCTATACTTACAAAAGAGCAATATGAGTCTTATTACAAAACCCATGAGGCATTTGTCACAGCTCTGAGTGGAGATCTAATTTCCAAAACATTTCTTTTTGTAGGATTTAGTTTCACTGACCCTAACCTTGATTATGTTTTAAGCCGATTAAATATTCAGTTTGGAGAAGACAGCCGACAACATTATTGCTTTATAAAAAAACAAAGTCAAGGCAAAGACGATGAAGAAATGTTCAAATACAATTTGAGAAAACAAGAATTAATGATTAACGACTTGATGCGTTATAAGATAAAAACAATATTAGTAGACGAGTATTCTGACATCACAGAAATTCTAAAAGAGATTGAAAGACGATTCCGAAAGAAAACCGTTTTCATTTCTGGTAGTGCAGAAGAATACGGAGTATGGAACAGAAACGAAGCACAAAGCTTTATTCATTCATTAAGTAGAAGTATTGTTTCTACAGGCTTCAGAGTCGTAAATGGTTTTGGTTGGGGTGTTGGCAGTGCTGTTATCAATGGTGCATTAGAAGCAGTTTACGAAAGACCAGACATATATTCAGAAGACCAATTAATCATGAGACCGTTTCCTCAGTTTGAAACAGGCGAAAAACAGTTACCTGACCTTGAGGAAGAATATAGACAAAGAATGATTTCATTGGCGGGTATTGCTGTATTTATTTTCGGAAACAAAAAAGATGGACAAGGAAATATCATTTTAGCAAATGGAGTAAAGAGAGAATTTGAAATTGCAATTGCACAAGGACTAATTCCGATTCCAATTGCATCAACTGGCTATATCACTCAAGAAATTTTTGATGAAATTTTAAAGACACCTGAAAAGTTTTATAACGGAATAGAATGGATAATACCATTCGTAAAGGAATTTACTTCTGATAAATTATCAAGAGAAGAAATAATAAATAAAGTAATCACAATTATTCAAATGATAAATAAATAAATTATGGCGAGAACAGTTTTTTTTAGCTTCCATTATCAAAGAGATATATGGAGAGTCAACCAGATTCGAAGCATTCCAAATATTATAGGTAATGCTGCTGCTGGTTTTAAAGATGCTTCATTATGGGAAGAGGCAAAAAAGAAGGGTGATGATGTTATTAAAAAAATGATCGACAATGCTCTTATAGGCACATCAGTAACGGTTGTCTTTATTGGAGCTAAAAGCGCAGGGAGAAAATTTATAAATTACGAGATTAAAAAATCTTTTGAGAGGGGAAATGGTCTTGTTGGTATTCAAATACACCACCTTAAAAATCACCAAGGCGAAATCGATAATGCAGGCGAGATTCCAAAATCTATTGAAGCAGCGGGGTTTAAGGTTTACAAATTTGTTGATGTAGAGAAACTTGCAATTAGAATTGAAGAAGCCGCAAAATTAGCAGGTAAATAGAAGCAACTCAAAACACAAAAAGCACGATGCCCCAATCGAGTAGACGGCTCCGCCAGCGATAGCTGACGGAGTGCGCCTCTCACATGATATACTGAGCCTGTCGAATTACCACCGTATACCGATGGAATAATCGGGACAGGCTATACGGGCCACGTTTATGCTTACGCCGAAGCTTCAGCATAGACGCTATGGCGGTTCATTAAACAATGGGGAACAGCGTAGGGGTAAATTTATCCGGGGAGACTTTCTGATACCATGATAACATGGGCTCATAGCCCCTCTTGACAAGTAGTGCAACGGTGATCGTAGTATTTAGAATCGGACTCTGAGCTATTACTCATGTATAGTTTTATTTTATTTGTATTCGTGAGGGTTCACCGTTGCCCATCCTCCCAATCTTCTTCTGCACCGTCGGCCGAAGCCTTTGGCGCAGGCACTGCACCGTCGGCCGAAGCCTTTGGCGCAGGCACTGCTCCACCTAAAAGCATCGCGAGGATTAACATCAAGCCTGATGAGGTTCTTCCGCTTCCTAAATTTCCAAAGATGCCAGATACAGTATCGCAAGCGATTCCGGAGCTGTCAAATTCTTTCCGTTTTCCTGAATTTTGGCTAGACTGAAATTGTTGATACAGCCATATATTTATAACAAGTCACTTGTAGACTATCTCAATGAATTATTGTAAAACTCAGGAAACCTGATTACCTTAGCAAAGCTCGAGCCATCATTGACTCCTAATTCTAAATTGCCTGATAACCAAAACTATGAGTGAAGACCACAAGCGCCAACTCGAACAACAACTCTGGAACATAGCCAATACCCTCAGGGGGAAAATGGATGCCGATGAATTCCGTGATTACATCCTGGGATTCATTTTTTATAAATATTTGTCCGGGAAAATGAGGATGTATGCCGATGCCATTCTGAAAGAAGATAAGATTTCCTACCTCGAAATAAACGAAGACAGCAAACAGGGACAGCAGTATCTTGAAGCCATCAGGGAAGAATCACTTGAAAAACTTGGTTATTTCCTTAAACCATCCGAATTGTTCAGTCAACTGGCAAAGCGTGGCAATGGCAATGGGAAATCATCCAGTAACTTCATCATCGAAGACCTACAGGTCATCCTGAACAATATTCAACTCAGCACGATGGGAACCCGCAGTGAGGAGGACTTTGACCATCTGTTTGAGGACATGGATTTGAACAGTACTAAATTGGGTAAGTCAGTGGAGCAACGAAATGAAGTCATTGCTAAGGTAATGTCACATCTCGACAAAATTGATTTCCAGCTGGAACAATCTGAGGTAGATGTCCTGGGTGATGCTTATGAATACCTGATTGCTCAATTCGCCAGTGGTGCTGGCAAAAAGGCCGGGGAATTCTACACCCCTCAGCAAGTCTCAAAGATTCTGGCGCGTATTGTAACACTGGGGAAGACCAGAATTAAATCAGCCTATGACCCCACAGCTGGTTCTGGTTCATTGTTGCTACGATTGGCACGAGAGAGCGAGGTTTTGAATTTTTATGGACAGGAACGCAACCGAACCACCTATAACCTGTGCAGGATGAATATGATCCTGCATGATGTGCATTATACCCGTTTTGATGTTAAACTGGAAGACACGCTGGAATACCCTCAGCACAATAAACTTGATGCTGAAGCCGTGGTCGCCAATCCACCATTCTCAGCACAGTGGAGTGCCAACCAATTATTTATGACCGATGACCGCTTCAGTGAGTATGGAAGACTTGCCCCCGGTTCCAAAGCGGATTATGCCTTCATACAGCATATGATTTACCATCTGGCTGAGAATGGCACTATGGCTGTTGTAATGCCACATGGGGTGCTTTTCAGGGGAGCAGCCGAGGGACATATCCGAAAGTACCTTATTGCTGAGAAAAACTATCTGGATGCTGTTATCGGTCTTCCGGCGAACATCTTTTACGGGACAAGCATACCGACATGTATATTGGTATTTAAAAAATGTCGTGAGCAACCCGATGATATCCTGTTTATTGATGCCAGCCAGCACTTCGAGAAGGTCAAAACCCAGAATTATCTCAGGGATAAGGATGTGGAACGAATAGTTGATACATATTCAAAGAGATTAACCATCGACAAGTACAGTTATGTTGCTGGTCTCGATGAGGTCAGGGAGAACGATTACAACCTGAATATCCCACGTTATGTAGATACATTCGAAGAAGAAGAGCAGGTTGATATCGATGCGGTAGCATATGAATTGAAGACCTTGGAAGCCGATATGAAAGCAACCGATGAAACCATTGCCGGGTATTGCAGGGAATTGAATATCTCAACGCCGTTTTAAGTCTATGAACTATGATGAGAGAGGATGGCTAAGATGGACTATGATATAAGACAATGATTTGAATTTTTAACCTACAGGCATAAAACGTTCAGGTAATGAATGTAGAATATAAATACCAGGAACTTACCGGAAGGATTATCGGGGCAGCCATGGGAAGTACATAATCATCTAGGGAAACGGTTTTCAGGAAGGTGATATATACCAGAGAGCGTTGTCCATTGAAATGCAGCTACAGGGTATTGCGCATGAAAGAGAAAAAGAAATGCCGCTGACATATAAAAACTGCAACATAGGAACAAGGCGTGTGGATTTCTTTGTAGATGAAAAAATAATGGTGGAGATAAAAGCTGTTAAGGAGCTTGAGGATGTACATCTTGCCCAGGCTATTAATTATCTCGAAGCCTATAAAATGGAAATTGGTCTTTTAATGAATTTTGGCAATACAAAGCTGCAATTCAAACGAATCATGATACCCAGATAAATAATAAATCATAGTTCATCATGTTATATATTTCAATCATAGTTCAGACATTTACCATCCCAACACCGTTTTAATTCATGAGTGAGTGAAAGAACATACCTGAATTGCGGTTTCCTGAATTTAGTGGGGAATGGGTAGAAAAACGATTAGCGGTGAAATATTTACTATCTCTGCTGGTGGTGAAATTCAGCAAGAAAATGTAAGTCAGACTGAAACCGAGATATTTAAATACTCCATATATGCAAATAGTCTGATAAAAAATATAAGGAATTATATGAGTATATCCAATACTTTATAAAATTGAAGAAGAGTTTGTCACAGTAGCAGAGTAGAGCGCGTTAATATAGGAATCTGCACATGCAATAAATCATAAATTTTAGTCCAATGTTGGTAAAATTGTTGATGTTTTAAAACCAAAAAACAGTGAAGATATCTACTTTCTTTGAATACCAAATAAACAAGATTAAATCATATTTAAAGAAAGTACTGGTATCCCTCAATTAACTGCAACCACAAATTTAAATTATAAGATTGTTTTATCATTCCCTCTCATCCCCGAACAACAAAAAATCGCATCCTTTTTCACCGCCATCGACAAAAAGATTTCCCAACTCAAGCAAAAGAAAACCCTGCTGGAACAATACAAAAAAGGGGTGATGCAGAAAATCTTCTCGCAGGAACCCGACGAAGGAGGCTCGCGAACACCTTTAAAAAATAAACAATGCCGTGAGCAAATAAGGTTCAGGGATGAGAATGGGCAGGAGTTTCCGAAGTGGGAGAAGAAGAGGTTGGGGGAAGTATTATTTGAGCACCTCGATAAGAATAAGAATAACAAATTTAATTTGAGGTGTTTTCAGTAGCAAAACATAAAGGATGTTATAAACCAAATCGAACACCTTGGTAGGTCATTTGCTGCAAAAGAAATATCACACTACAAACTAATTCATAATCATGATATTGTAATACACTAAAAGTCCAACATCTGATTTTCCTTTTGGGATTATAAAACAAAATATGACTGGAAGGATTGGAGTAGTATCTCCACTATATGGTGTTTTTAAGCCTGAAACAGAAACTTTGATTCATATTAATAATTATTTTCTATCATGGATTAACACATACAATTACCTAAAACCTCTTGTACAAAAAGGTGCAAAAATTACTATGAATATCAACAATCATGATTTTCTTAATGGCGCAAAGTTGAACCTTCCTGTTTCCAAGTATGAACAAAACAGAATTGCTGAATTCATAAAATCCATTGATAACAAAATCAGCCACACCCAAACCCAAATAGAAAAAGCCGAACTTTGGAAAAAAGGATTGCTTCAAAAAATGTTTGTATAATTGCCTGATAAAAAGAGTAATAAGAATGAAGTCCGGTAAAAAAACCATATTATTTTTTGTGGAATTACATATTTGTATTACTTTTGCATTAACAGTACCCGTTTTGCATACCATAAGAACTGCATACGGGTCATTTTTTTTATACAGCTATGCCAAATAAACCCGCCTACACCATAGCTGACCAAATACAGCTCCTGAAATCACGGGGCATGCTATTCAGGGATGAGCATTCAGCTGCTGAATTGTTAAAAAGCATCAGTTATTATAGACTCAAGGGATATTGGTGGGACATGCAAACCGATTACACTCTTCATATATTTGAGCCAAATACATATTTTGAAGATATAGTTGACAGATACGATTTCGATCGGAATCTTAGGCTGCTTCTCTTCGATGCCATTGCAAATGAAATGGGTCTGAACCTTCACAACGAACTTTCGAGTTGGTTAGAATCCATTGCATATGTCAGAAATATTATTGCCCATCATTCCCGCTTATGGAGCAAAAATATGGTAAAGAAACCGGTAGAACAGTTGAATAATCCAATAGGTCAATGGTTTACGAGACCACTGTCACAGGTTCAAACCAAGAAGCCATTTCTGATTATTTCGAGCATGTTGTACCTATGTAATGTGGTAGCTCCTTCTCACCAGATAAAAACAAAGATTCTTGCACTGATTAATTCGAATCCTCAGATTCCTGTTTATAAGCTCGGATTTTTAAATAATTGGCAAAACGAACCTCTTTGGCAATAAGCGATGGCAAAACAACCCGAACTAATACTCGAAGAAAAACTGGTTCAGCACCTTACTGAGCTGGGTTATGGCTTGATCCATATTACAGATGAAGCTGACCTGGTAATTAATCTGAAATCTCAACTTGAGAAGCACAATAACATTACATTCTCAGATAAAGAGTTTGAGAAAGTATTAAATATCCTTAGTAAAGGATCTGTATTCGAAAAGGCCGGGACTCTCAGGGAAAAACAACACATAATCAGAGATAATGGCAAAGATCTTTATTTTGAATTTATCAATACTGAGCATTGGTGTCAAAACCAATACCAGGTTACTCATCAGGTTAATGCTGAAGGTAAGTACCGGAATCGTTATGATGTTACCCTGCTGATCAACGGACTTCCCCTTGTCCAAATCGAGCTTAAGCGCAGAGGTCTTGAATTGAAAGAGGCTTTTAACCAGATAAACCGTTATCAAAGACATTCCTTTAGTTCAAGCTATGGATTGTATCAATACATCCAGATTTTCGTGATAAGTAACGGAGTCAACACCAAATATTATGCGAACAACCGGCATCAGTCCTTTAAGCAGACCTTCTACTGGACAGATATCAGTAATAAACGCATCAACAATATCCTTAATGGCTTTACTTCTGAGTTCCTGGAACCTTGTCATATCAGCAAAATGATATGTAAGTATGTGGTGCTGAATGAAGCATACAAAATATTGATGGTACTGAGACCATATCAGTATTATGCGGTTGAAGCACTTGTTGACAGGGTATTGCATGGCCGCAAGAATGGCTACATCTGGCATACTACAGGTTCAGGAAAAACCTTAACAAGTTTTAAGGCAAGCCAGATTTTAATGAGCCTTCCAAAAGTCAGAAAAATCGTTTTTGTAGTCGATCGCCGGGATCTGGATTACCAGACAACAAAAGAGTTTAATAGCTTCAGCAAGGGAAGTGTCGACGGTACAGACAATACCAGAAAGCTGGTAAAACAATTTTCCGATGATACAAAACTCATAGTGACTACTATCCAGAAGCTGAATACTGCAATAAGTAAAAAACAGCATCTTAAGTCCATGGAGGCAGTCAGAGATGAAAGAATCATATTCATTTTTGATGAATGCCATCGCAGTCAGTTTGGTGAGACCCATGCCAGGATTACAGGTTATTTCAGGAATTTCCAGATGTTCGGTTTTACTGGTACACCAATATTCGCTGACAATGCCTTTAAAAACATTCAGGGAAAAAGAACTACAAAGGATCTGTTCGGAGAATGCCTCCATAAATACGTGATTACCGATGCCATCCGGGATGAGAATGTTTTGAAATTCAGTATTGAGTATGTTGGCAAATATAAAGACAGAAAGAGTGCTAACGACATAGATATTCAGGTTGAAGCCATCGATGTGGAGGAACTAATGGAGTCTGAACAGCGTCTGGAAAAGATCGTTGATTACATCATTGCCTACCACCCTGCAAAAACACACAATAAATCATTCACAGGTCTTTTCGCGGTAAGTAGTATTAAATCATTGATTAACTACTACGAAATCTTTAAACGCAAGAAGGATGAAGGCAAGCATAACCTGAAGATTGCCACGATATTCAGCTACACTGCAAATGAAGAGGATGTCGATGCCGATGGATTCATACCAGAAGAACTGCTTATGGCTGCGGAGCCTGAAGCAAGCTATGCAACTGCTCACAGCAGGGAAAAACTGGATGAATTCATTGAGGATTACAACAAGCTGTTTAATAGCGCATATTCCACCCGCGATAGTCAGAGTTTTTACAATTACTACAATGATATCAGCAAGAAGGTAAAGGAAGGCAAGGTTGATATCCTGCTTGTGGTGAATATGTTCCTGACAGGATTTGACAGTCCTGCTCTGAACACATTATATGTTGATAAGAATCTCAGGTACCATGGACTTATTCAGACATATTCCCGTACAAATCGTATCCTCAATGAGCTCAAATCACAGGGTAACATTGTTTCTTTCCGAAATCTTAAATCATCTACTGATGAGGCTATAACTTTATTCAGCAATAAAGAAGCCATTGAAGAAATCATCATGGATCCTTATGATGATTATGTTAAATTCTTTAATCGGGCATATACACAGCTCCTTAGTATAGCTCCTACAGTTGGCAGCGTTGATGATCTGGAAACCGAAGAAGATGAACTTTCTTTTATTAAAGCTTTCCGGGACCTGATGCGTATTAAAAATATCCTTGCATCTTTCTCAGACTTCAAATGGGAAGATCTGTATATGAAAGAGCAGGACTTCGAGGATTATAAATCCAAATATCTTGATCTCCACGATAAGGTGAAATCAAATAATCAGGTTGAAAAGGTAAGCATATTGAATGATGTGGATTTTGAGCTGGAACTGATCCATCGTGATGAAATAAACGTTAGTTATATCATTCAGTTGCTGATTAAATTAAAAGCCAATCAAAAGAAGGAAGCTGAGAAAATAGAAAAGGAGATTCAGAATCTTCTGAATTCAGAAAAACAACTGCGGAGTAAGAAGGAGCTGATAGAAAAATTCATCAGGGAAAACCTGGCTGGAATAGAAAACACTGAAGAAATACCTCAGGAGTTTGAGAAGTTCTGGAACATTGAGCAAGACAGAGCATTCCTACAACTAATTCACGATGAAAACCTGAGTAAAGAACGAACCCAGGCACTTATTGAGCATTACCTTTATGCTGAGAAAGAACCCATGAGGGATGATATTCTCGATCTTCTGGAAAGTGATAAACCAACCCTTCTTCAACGAAAGATTACGGGTGAGAGGATATCAAAGAGAATCATCACTTATGTTGAAACTTTTATAAATGGATTTGTTGGTGTATAATCAATCTAAGACATTATTAAAAATTCTTCTATTGTTTTCTGCCATTCCTGTAAAATAAGGAATGAATTTTTCGAATTTTGAAGACTGGTCGAATATAACTTCCTAAAATGATACTTTTTTAATATATCTGGAAAAGCTTTTTTAAAATATTTATAAGCATTACCACCATTGAATAATAAGTATTTTATTTGATGATTTTCAAGAAGCAATGAATGAAACTCGTTAATCTCAGGATTTATTATTTTTGAATCGGAGGAATTTATTTTAGTTGCACTTAACAGAAATGAAATTTTCATTTGTTTTTAAACAAAAACATGCCCCAAATTACCTTTCTCGATACTGAAACAGATACTAAAGAAGCCAAAATTCATGACATAGGTTGTGTTAGACATGACGATGCTGTATTTCATTCAAATTCAGTTGAAAAGCTGATACGTTTCCTGGATGGTTCGGAATTTCTTTGCGGACATAATATTATTGACCACGATTTAAAACATTTACGGAAAACAACTTTTGAACAGAAATTCGATGTTTTTAAACCCATTGACACCTTATACCTTTCTCCTCTTCTATTTCCGCATAAGCCTTACCATAAATTATTAAAGGATGATAAACTTCTAACCGAAGAATTGAATAATCCGGTTAATGACTCTAAAAAAGCCAGGGAATTGTTCTATGATGAAATAAATGCTTTTCAGCGCCTTGATGAAAATATTAAAAAGATTTATTTCTCACTATTAGAAAATGCAAGTCATTTTAGATTTTTCTTTGAATACATTGAATATCAATCCGAATATTTAAGTGAACAGGAACTTCAAATCGCAATACGGAAAGTCCTTTTAGGAAAGATTTGTTTGAATGCTAATATCAGAGCTTTTATTGAGAATTATCCTGTTGAATTGGCGTATAGTATATCTTTTTTAAGGGCAGATAATCGCGATTCCATTACGCCTCCCTGGGTTTTGAAAAATTATCCGGAGGTCGATCGTATCATGCATCTTTTAAAAGCAAATCCGTGTTTGCAAGGATGCCAATACTGTGATTCCACGCTTGATCCAAAAAAGAACTTGAAAAAATTCTTTGGCTTTGAATCCTTTCGAACCTATGAAGGTAAATCATTACAGGAAGACGCCATCAAAGCCGCTATAGACAATAAATCCATTCTTACTATTTTCCCAACAGGAGGTGGTAAATCTCTTACTTTTCAGCTTCCGGCTCTCATCGCAGGGGAAACAAGCCGCGGACTTACGGTTGTTATTTCACCACTTCAATCTTTAATGAAAGATCAGGTCGACAGTCTCGAGGATAAAGGAATTACAGATGCGGTTACAATAAACGGACTTCTCGATCCCATTGAGAGGAGCAAATCTATTGAAAGAGTTGAAAATGGTTCTGCATCTATTCTATATATTTCACCGGAGTCCTTACGTTCAAAAACGCTGGAAAAATTATTAATCGGTCGAAAAATTGCCCGTTTTGTCATTGATGAAGCACATTGTTTTTCTTCCTGGGGTCAAGATTTCAGGGTTGATTATCTTTATATTGGTGATTTTATTAAAAATCTTCAGGAACTTAAAAATCTTTCAGAAAAGATACCTGTATCCTGTTTTACAGCTACAGCGAAATTGAAAGTAATAGAGGATATTTGCGCCTACTTTGAAGCGAAACTTTCCTTGAAACTTCAACTATTCAAATCAGATACTTCACGAAAAAATCTTCATTACAAAGTTATTCCCGGCCTCGATGATGAACAAAAATATTCAAGATTAAGAAGTCTTATTGAAGAAAAGGATTGTCCTTCCATTGTTTATGTGTCACGAACCAAAAAGGCGTCAGAATTGGCAGCTCGCCTCTCACAGGATGGTTATACTGCGAGCCCCTATCATGGGAAGATGGAAAAGGCAGAGAAATCACACAATCAAAATGCTTTTAAAGAAGGAGAGATTCAGATTATTGTGGCCACCTCGGCATTTGGTATGGGTGTAGATAAAAAAGACGTGGGAATGGTTATTCATTATGATATTTCTGATTCTCTGGAGAACTATGTTCAGGAGGCAGGAAGGGCGGGAAGAGACGAAAATATTACAGCCGATTGTTATGTTTTGTATGATGAAAATGATATCAATAAACATTTTTCGCTTCATAACCAGTCAAAACTGAGCATTAAAGAAGTTCAACAAATATGGCGGGCCATAAAAGACCTCGGTAAATTTAAAAACGGCTTGTCTAATTCACCTCTTGAGATTGCACGAAAGGCAGGATGGGATGAGAATATCAATGATATAGAAACGAGGGTGACAACAGCTATTTCAGCTCTTGAGCAGTCCGGTTATCTCAAACGAATTCATAATTCACCAAGGATATTTGCAACAAGCATATTGGCTAAGAATGCTGATGAAGCAATTGCAAAGATTAATAATTCATCAAATTTTAAAGAAGAAGAAAAAGAAAAGGGTATTCGAATTATCAAGAAACTTATTTCAACCAGAAGCAAGGCGCACCCTAATGAAGAAATCCCGGAATCGAGAGTTGATCATATCGCTGATCATTTGGGATTAGGGGGAAAGGAAGTTATTAGAATTTTGAATCTTTTGCGCGAAGCAAAAGTTCTTGCCGACGACAAAGATATGTCAGCCTATATTCATAAAGAGGGTAATAAAAATCAATCTTTAAATATCTTAAAATCCTTTGCCCAGATTGAAAAACTTTTATTGAGCAAAATAGAATATGAAGGTCAGGTTTACAATCTAAAGGAATTTAATGAAGCTATTTCTGAAGCAGGAGTTTCTGGAGTGAATCCGAATAAAATAAAAATAATATTTAATTTCTGGGCTATAAAAAACTGGATCACAAGAAAGTATGAAGATCATGCAAGAAATCATATTTCAATTCATTTTAAAATACCAAAAGAAGAATTGAGTAGAAAGTTTCAAGTGCGTCATGAACTTAGCAGTTTTGTCATTGATTACCTGTATCAAAAATTTCAGAAGGATCCGCAAAAAAAAGAAGAATCAGATGTTGTACTGATCGAATTCTCAGTACTGGATTTAAAGGAACAGTATGAACAATCAAATAAAATGTTCATGTCCAAAATATCTACTAAAGATATTGAAGATACGCTTTTTTATCTTTCGAGAATAGAAGCTATAAAAATAGAAGGGAATTTCCTGGTCATCTACAATACGCTCAATATTAGCCGTATAGAGCAGAATAATAAAGTTCAGTATAAAACAAAAGACTACGAGACTTTGCAGAATTTTTATACCAATAAAGTACAGCAAATTCATATAGTGGCTGAATATGCCAGGAAGATGATCGAGGATTATAAGTCAGCTCTAAAGTTTGTGGATGATTATTTCACCTTAAATTATTCCTCGTTTTTACGAATTTATTTCCCGGGTAGTAAGGAAGATGAAATAAATAGGACCATAAGTCCTGCGAAATTCAAAAAAATGTTTGGAATATTATCTCCGCCTCAATTGAAAATAATTAACGATAATAAATCAAAGAATATCGTTGTGGCTGCAGGACCAGGGAGTGGGAAAACTATGGTCCTGGTGCATAAGCTTGCCTCCCTTTTGTTAATGGAAGATGTTAAGAGTGAACAATTGTTAATGCTTACCTTTTCGAGAGCAGCAACTTCCGAATTTAAACTGAGATTAATTGATTTGGTTGGCAAACAGGCTCATTATATTGATATTAAAACCTTTCATTCTTTTTGCTTTGATCTGTTAGGTCGGGTGGGCAAACTGGAAAAATTGGACAACATAATCAGAACAACCATAGAGAAGATAAGATCCGGTGAAGTTGAAAGGGCAAAAATTACTAAAACGGTTTTAGTGATTGATGAGGCACAAGATATTAATAAAGATGAGTATGATCTAATTATTTCACTGATGGAAGTAAATGAGGAAATGAGGGTTATAGCCGTTGGAGATGATGATCAGAACGTATATACTTTCCGGGGGGCCGATTCAAAATTTTTGTCTGATTTTATTTATAAGGAACAAGCTACAAAGTATGAATTAACAGATAATTATCGAGCTAAAAATAATCTGGTTGAATTTTCGAATCTCTTTGTAAAAAGCATTCCAAATAGATTAAAAGAAACGCCCATTAACGCTGTAAGTAAAGAGAATGGTGAGATTAGGTTAATAATGTATAATTGTAATGAGATGGTTATTCCTCTTGTGGAAGATATTTCAACGGCTAGGCTCAAAGGGACAACGGGCGTTTTAACCAGCACAAATGATGAAGCTATGCAGGTTGCCGGACTTTTGGGACATAGAAAAATAAAATCCAGGTTAATTCAAAAAGAAGACGGATTCAGATTAAGTGATCTGGAAGAATTTAGATTTTTCTTAGATTACTTTGAGGATAATAAATCGTCAAAAAAAATATCTGTAGAATTATGGGATGAAGCCATTGAAAATTTAGTGGAGAAATTTAAAGGGACCAGAAATATAGAAGTCTGCCTATCGTTGATTGATCAGTTTGGCGAAGAATATTTGAACGGTAAATATTTGTCAGATTTAAAATCCTATATCAGTGAATCAGAGTTTGGTGATTTTGTGAAAAATAAAGAGGAGACTATTATTGTATCCACCATTCATAAAGCTAAAGGAAAAGAGTTTGATACTGTTTTTCTTCTTTTGAATAAATTTGACATTCACCCTGATGATAAAAAGCGACAGTTATACGTTGCTATGACCAGAGCAAAGAAAGATTTAAATATACATCTTAACAATAGTTTTCTTGCATTGGACTATAACTCTGATGTAATCTTTAAAGAAGATAAAATTCAATATGAGGCACCCAAAAATTTGCATATTCAGTTAAGCCATCAAGATGTTAACCTGGGCTATTTTAAATATGTCCAGGGAAGAATAATAGATTTAAGATGTGGTGCCTCCCTGAAGCTAGATGAAGAAGGTTGTCGTGATAATAAGAATTTACAAGTATTAAAGTTCTCAAAGAAATTTAAGGAGCAATTGGAGCATTATTCATCTGAAGGTTATAAACCTTCTTCCGCGAATTTAAATTTCAAAGTTTATTGGAAATTAAAGGAAGAGGATATGGAGTTAATGATTTTACTCCCTGAAATGATATTAAGCAGAGTCACTCAATAGATTAAATATTTTTACTATCAATATGTATTTGCTTTAATCCACTTCAAAAACAACAAAGGGAGAGGATATCTTGATTATTTCTAATAATTATTAACTTTAAATTAAAAAACAGAACCTAATAATGAAGCTAAGGTAAATGGCTGGCTTTTTTGACAAGTTGTAAATATAGAAAAACTGTTTGAATTTTGTCTTTGCAGAACCGAAACGGAAGCAGGCTCTATTTCGGCAAGCTTGCAGAGTTCTTTCACAAATTCAATCGAAGGGATCAGGCCTTTCTCGGCCCTATCTCTCAATTCTTCCAATCGTTCGCTAAGTTTTTTAAACCTGGGATCTCCAGCATGCTTCTTAAAACGCTTAAAAGAATTTTCTCAAGAAATATTTCATATATTTGTATGAAAATATTCACGTCATGGAAGCAAACGATTTTTTATTTATAGAGGAAACAAGAAAGGGAATTGATAAAGCAGCCTTTCAAAAAGTGGTAAAGCAAACCAATCTGTCGTTTAAAGAATTTGCAAGTTATTTACATGTTTCCGGGAGGATGATCCAGAGTAAGGAAGCCCATGAAAAGTTACCGTTGAAAGTTACTGAACATACGCTTTTCATCAAAAAATTGTATGAATTTGGAGTTGAAATATTTGGAGATGTAGAAAGGTTTAATCAATGGATGCAGGCACCTAATCCGGTTCTTGGAAATGAGATACCAAAATCATATTTAGACACAATATCAGGTATCATGTTCTTACGGAACAAATTAAATGAAATTGCTCACGGCTTCGTGGCTTAAATATGAAACTTTACAGAATAGCATACAGGGCTTATGCAGACCTAAGTGGCATAGGGGGTCTTAGTACTTCCGGCAGATGGACCCAGCAGGGGTATCCGGTTATATATTTTTCTGAAAGCCTTTCATTGGCAGCCTGGGAAAAATTAATGCAATTTGAATCCGTGAAATATATCCCAAATGTATATGTTTCACTCACGGTTGAGGTACCGGAAAGCAGCATTCAGATAGTAACAAAAGAAGAACTGGACAAAAGCATAGAAGGCTGGGATTCTTTCCCGCATCATTCCGGCACAAGAGTAATAGGCACAAACTTTTTAAAAGACAAAAAATATTTGTTGCTAAGAGTTCCCTCGGCAGTCATACAAGATGAATTTAACTATATAATGAACCCTATACATCCTTTGAGTATAGAAGCCAAAATCATTGAAACGAAACCATTCATTTTCGATGAACGATTGAAAATAAAAAAATAACAATATTGGGATTTGTGCTAAAGATTTTCAAAGGCAGACAAACGGAATTTCTATGTTATTGCGCGAGGATCCTGCTTTGAATGCGTGGCTATTTTTGATTCCCTGAAAGATGAAGGAGATCTAAATAAAGACAGTTTTGACGAATTTTATTCAATCCTTGAAGAAATCTCAAAAATGCTATACGCGATGATAAGAAATCTTGAGAAGTAAGGGCTTCCTCTTGCTAATTACATCGACCCCCAAATTGGGGGCAGCAACATCCAAACTAATCCAATCGAAGTGAAATCTTCATTCCTCTTGCAGTAATCCCCAAACTCCAGGCTATTCCCCCCTCTCTTGCTCTCTACTCACACTCCAAACTAATTCTACTCACACTCCAAACTAATTCTACTCCAAACTAATTCAGTGTGAGTTTGAGTTTGAGTATTTAGGGAAAATTAATTTGTAGTACAAATTTCTTTTCAACGCAGTAATCCCCAAACTCCAGGCTATTCCCCCTCTCTTGCTCTCTACTCACACTCCAAACTAATTTTGTGGAGCTGCGGGGACTCGAACGTTTACGTTTATTCCCTTATTATATAGGCATTACAGAGGGATGGTATTTATGAGGTATCCGAATAAGGGTCGATATTGCTATATATACCCGGATATGAATATACCAGGTGCGGCTATGAGCCTTTGTGTGCAGTGTTTATAAATCCTCAAGATTTTTTTTCTTCAAGACTTCCAACAGTTTTTCTTTAATTACCGAAATTGTTTATCTGCGGAGAAGCAGTTAAAAACATAGAACGTCAAATGTGTTCATAAGTTCTTATTGGCAATGAGTGGTCTTTTATTTTAAATATGTAAATTTGAAAGAGGATCCTCTAAACCCGAACGCCGAACCAATATTTATACACAATACGGGTAAAAATGGGCATATATATGTATATTGTGTGTAATGTGCGCACATATTCCGTAGAAGATAATTTAAATTCTAATAAATGGGAGAATTCAGTATAAAATTCAAGGGCATAGTTGCCAAAGTAAAGAATCCTTTTAGTACCCCATCATGGAGTAAGGAACATCTATCGAACGGGGAATTAGGTTCTGGTAAACCAATGCAACCAACTGCAATTGAAAACTTTCAAAAAGTACTTAATAAAGGGGGTTGGTTAGAAAATATTATAGAACCACACAAAGAAAAATATGCAACATTTCAAGCAATACGTTGGGGCTATGCAACAGTAGAAGGAAATAAAGTTGTCCCAACTTCAAAATGGAATGAAATAAGTCCTAAATCAGGATACATACCAACAGGAAAGAGAAAACTAACTAAAATAATAAAAAGTTCAAATGCTATTATTAGCGAACAGAAACTAATTGAAGAATTAAAAAAATTCAAATTAAAGCCCGCTGTTTCTAATTACCTTGACAAAGCGAATTTAAAACTAAAAAATCCAAATGAAATATTAAGAAAATTTACTTTTGACAAATCCATTTCAAGGGCATTTTATTATGAATCTCCCTCAATTCAATATGAAAAATGGGCATCAACAATGGATGCATATCAAATCGTTATAAAACTTCAGAAAGTGAAAAAGCAGTCAGATTATGATGAACTCCTTTTCAGAATTGCAAATTCATTGAATAATTCATGGAAAGTTAAAAATGAAAATGGTCAAACTTCAAAAATGAATATTGGTATTGCATTGAAAATCACAAATCTTCTTATGAAGCATTTAGTTTATGTCAACTTAAAAGAAAGAAAAGACCTTATTCGATTCTTACATGTACCATGGGATAAATTTACTTTGCAACCGTTGAAAAGTATTTGGTTAGGGACTCCAAGAATTGTTAGTAATTCATCTCAAGGGTTTGTAAAGTCAAAAGAACAATATATGGAACTTCACAATTTTATTACCACTTTAACCGATAAAATTGGTGTAAAACGAATAAGATATGAGTTCTGGGCTTGGGATAATAAACATTAATATTATACACACTACACACAATCGAATAGCCCGCCCCGCTAGCAATCACTAGCAGGGAGAGGCTTTCACACCACCGTATCCCGATGGAATAATCGGGACAGGCTATACGGGTCTCGTATACGGAGGTTCGCTGTGAATCATCCTATTCAATTGATTTTTTTATTATATCTTGCAAGTGCAATCTAAACTTTCTATATCCTGCATTATGGAAGAATAGGTGCTACAAATTTCATCAGTAGTATGGATGAAGCTGCTAAAAGACCAGGAAGGTTTGACAGGCATTTTTTTGTTGGCCCTCCCGATCTGGAAGCAAGGACTGAGGCATTCAGAATCAAAGTGGAAAAATTTCCCCATGAAAAAATTAATTATTTAAGTTTAGCTGAAGATTCTGAACTATATACCTTTGCTGATATTGAACTAATAGTGAGCGCAGCAATTAGAAAGGCCCGTAAAAATAACGGCAAAATAACTCAAGGTCTTTTATTTGAGATGCTCATGAAAAAACCATCATCTTTAAAATCGTCAGATTTAGAAGATTACTATTCAGAAAGTTAATCATTGTGAGTATTCTTTTAGGTATCCTAAATCACATTGTTTTCGATTATGTATCTATTGATCTGGCTGAATAGAGAAGGACGATCCTGACTTATGGTATCCTTTAAATCCACGGAATTGAATCTTGGTAAACAATATGGGAGTATTTCGGTAAGTAATTTATTTTATCCCTTGAATTTAGTTCTTCATAAATACTATCAAGGTTTTCAATCTTCTCCTCGACGAAACTTGCTAGTAATTCTCTCCACATACTCCAATCTAATTTTATTCCAAACTAATTTAGCGAGATTTTCCAGCTTTTTCCATTAACAGAAAAAACCAATTCCCTAATCATGTTCGATTTTGAAAAACTTCAGGTTTATTCCCATACGAAAAGCTATAATCGTGCTGTTAAGAATTTCCTGAAAAACCATGTTATAGAAAAAGCAACAAAAGACCAGCTTCACCGTGCATCCTTAAGCATATTATTGAATGTTGCCGAAGGTTCCGGACGGTTTTCAAAAGCAGACAAACGGAATTTCTATGTTATTGCACGAGGATCCTGCTTTGAATGCGTGGCTATTTTTGATTCCCTGAAAGATGAAGGAGATCTAAATAAAGACAGTTTTGACGAATTTTATTCAATCCTTGAAGAAATCTCAAAAATGCTATACGCGATGATAAGAAATCTTGAGAAGTAAGGGCTTCCTCTTGCTAATTACATCGACCCCCAAAATTGGGGGCAGCAACATCCAAACTAATCCAATCGAAGTGAAATCTTCATTCCTCTTGCAGTAATCCCCAAACTCCAGGCTATTCCCCCCTCTCTTGCTCTCTACTCACACTCCAAACTAATTTTACTCACACTCCAAACTAATTCTACTCCAAACTAATTATTGAATATTGCCGAAGGCAAACTATATCAATTTTAACATCGCAAAAATCCCTGAAACGTATACCTCTGAACATAAAATGGGCTTCAATTGTTAGTTGCTCAATGAGATAAAACATTTTAACCCGTTTTGAAGAAATTATTCTGCTATGAAAGAAATCATTAAGAGACGGAGAATTACTATTTACCTTCCGTTATTATTGGGACTGTTTCTCATGATCGGAAGCTGCAAAAAAGACAATGTCGAACCCAAAGACACACAACCCGAAGCAAATTTCAACCTCGATGAAGGAAGTATCGGAATTGTTATCGATACCCGAGAGATTTTCAGGAAAGGATATAAGCCTGTCCACGCACAGGTAAGCTTTCAGAACTTTTCCGCCTACAATACCACCCTGGACGTGGATTCTGTCACCTGTATTGCCAAATTTGACCTGGAGAATAAGTCACTTACTGAATCGGAGAAAACTGCTTTTACGAACGGGGTTCCTGTTTCAATAGACATTTATAACGGAGTGGGAACGCTTTTAACCAACTATTCTGACAACAAACTTGAAGTTGACGATTCAAACAAACCTATAATACTTTCAACAGAAAAACCCTATATCATCAGGCCGCTGAAATTAAAAGAGGGCGTTCCTTATCTGTTACAGCTCGAAGACACAGATGGATTGCTTACAAGCACTTCCTCTGACGGATACTTAATCAAGGATTATGTGAATGATAATCCTGATCAGCAGTTTTATTTCATACCGGCAGGGGATGACGATACATATTTGATAGATCATTACGGCTATTCTGAGGGTACGCATATGGCCCTGGAAGAAAAATACCAATTTTTTATTCTCGCCGGCGATTTTGTTCCGCTGCCTGCCGATGGTCCGACAAAATTTGTATTCGAGCAGGATGACGACGGTTGGATCCGGATGCGGATTCAGAACACAAATAAACATGTCTACCTGAGAGATTCCAAGGGTTACGAATTACTGGCCGACACTTCTGGAAAATACAGCCGGTTCAGGATCATTTCCGATAATATCAACTGGCATGTTGAAGATCGTGGTACCCATTACAATCAACCTATAATTTCGCCTGTAAAATTAGATTTTGCCTACAATGCAACGCTGAAAAACTGTTCATCCGCAGCCCTCACCGAAGAAGTGGGCAAATCAGAATCGAAAAGCAGGACCACAACGATGAGTACGAGCGAAGGATTACAATTATTTTCCAGTGAAACCGATAAAATTGGCATAAAGGTAGGTGTAGAGGTTTCCGCGAAAGTAGGAGCCGACCTCGACGGGGTTGCCGAAGCTTCGGAGGAGGTAAAGGTTTCCGAAGAGCTATCTTATGATTATACCTATACAACATCCCAAACCAAAACAACCGAAAATACATGGAGTGAGTCTACCACAACTACCGATGCAGTATCGCGTGTCAGAACGCTGGCCTTAAATCCGTACTCGGCAGTAGAGGTCTATGATGCCATTAAGTCGGTCGATAACGTGATAACGCCTTTCACCCAGGTACTGAGGATCACCGGTGATTACAAGAAAAACGGGCAGGCTTTGACCGGGCCCGAACTGGTCACCCAAATGCGATTCAATCTTGTCGGCGGCATCGTTACCACTGTTGCAGACAAATATATCGAAGTCACACTACGCGGACATTCAACCATGGACGAGTTGTTTAAAGCCGTAACAGAAGTCTACGAAATTCCTGGTGCCTGTGACAACTGATTCTGTGGTTATGGTTATGGAGTTATGGAGCTATGAGGCAACAAAATAGTACCCTCGTACCCTCGTAAAATCATGCACTTTTTCTTCCCATTATCCTTCAAGTCCCGGTTCCATTGAGTCTTTCGCCTTCGACATTCCCGCTCCGCTTAGGCTACGCGGGACGCGGTCGATATTCTCTTCTTTGAATAAAAAAGTTATGGTGTAGGCCCTTTCCTTTTCTATCAAAATGCAATTTTAGAGGTTTATTCCCATACAAAAAGCGATAATCGTGGTGTTAAGAACTTTCTGAAAAATCAAGTCATTGAAAAGGCAACAAAATACCAATCATAATTTGAGAAAAAATGTAGTATATTTCTTACAAATTAAAAGGCTATTCTTGCTCCCTACTCAAACTCCAAACTAATTCAATGTGAGTGTGAGTTTGAGTATTTAGGACAAAATTAATTTGGAGTGCAAATTACATTTCAACGAGGAAATCCTCAAACTTCAAGACTAACCCCTCCTCTTGCTCCCTATAAATTCCTAAATAATCCATGTCGATGCACTGCCTTTTAAAATGATCATTAACATAAAGCAAATTGAAATATGTCACAAGAAGAAGTCAAATACGATATTAAGGAAAAAGTTGTTCAACTTATTGAGTTGAATGATGGGAAAGCACTTGATCAATTAATGGCAGACCTTCCTTCCAGGGAAATTGTCCACCTTATTGGCCATTTGAACAGAAACGATCAAATGCAGCTTTTTACGCTTTTGTCGCCGGAAGATGCCGCTGAGGTATTTGAGGATATCCCCGATGCACAGGCAATAGGCATTATTGAAGATATGGAGACTGAGGATGCGGCTGCCATACTCAACCTGATGGAAAGCGATGACCAGACCGACCTGTTAATGGAGCTGGATAAAAAGGATGCCCAGGCTATTTTGAATAAAATGGAACCGGAAGAGGCAGCCTCTGTCAGGAAATTACTTAGCTATGATCCCGATACTGCCGGTGGTATGATGCTTACGGAGTATTTATCGTATTTTGAAGGTCTAACCATAAAAGAGGTTACCAAAGACCTGCGCCTTAACAGGGAAAAATACCGGGACTTCCAGTTGAAATACATCTTTGTAACAGGGAAGGATGGAAGATTAAAAGGCGTTTTGCAAATGCAGGATTTATTGCTCGGACATACAAAGGACTTCTTATCAGAAATATTTATCAAAGATGTATTATCCGTAAACCATTTAGAAAAACTTGACGACCTGATTGAGTTTTTTCAAAAGTACGACTTTTTTGGCGTGCCGGTGGTAGACGATGAACAAAAACTTACCGGGATCATCCTTCGTACAGATGTTCAGGAAGCCCAAACAGAACGGGCCACACAGGAACACCTGCAGACACAGGGTATCGTGGGTGGAGACGAACTTCGGACTATGCCCGTTATGTTCAGAGCGAAGCGCCGCTTGTCGTGGTTGTCGGTGAACATATTATTAAATATTGTTGCAGCAAGCGTAATCGCCTATCACCAGGATATTCTAAGCTCGGTAATTGCACTGGCGGTTTTCCTTCCTATTATTTCCGACATGAGCGGTTGTTCCGGTAATCAGGCAGTTGCCGTAAGTATGCGCGAGTTATCTATTGGAGCTATCAGTCCCAGGGAAGTGTTTCGCGTCCTGAGGCAGGAATTATCAGTTGGTTTGCTCAATGGATTAGCCCTGGGAATTCTGATAGGTCTGGCAGCCTTTCTTTGGAAAGGAAATATTTACCTGGGTCTTGTAGTTGGATCTGCCCTGATGTTGAACACGATATTGGCTGTTTCGATAGGAGGAACCGTCCCGCTTATACTTAAAAGTTTTAATATTGATCCGGCACTTGCTTCTGGTCCTATCCTGACAACTATTACTGATATGATCGGATTCTTGCTGGCACTGACATTTGCTTCCATGGCCCTGGGACATTTAAACGGACTTTAGAAAATGCTGGCCATGATATTGAATTTCTAGTCATTACTCATTTAAATTGGTAATGACATTTTAGATATGACTGGTATCTTGGGGCATTTGTTAATTTAGAGAGCCTAGATTGTGATGGTATTAAGGTTCTTGGATCACGGCCTAACTATATTAGCAACTTGGATGTATCAACAATCTGAAAATGAGCTACCTCGACTGTGGCTATAATCCATTAGAGACGCTAATAATTGGCAATAATACTTAGCCAGGAAGAATTTACCTCCCGATCATTCCGGAATATTCCTGTGATATTCCTGCAGGTGCAGCCTTCCCTAAAATTGTAGCCTTCCCTAAAAATAGGACAGTTTAAAATTAGACAAATTCGTAAAATTTAAACCGTTTTAATTATGAAAATGACACGATTTACTGAAAGCCAGATAACCGGAGCTCTTAATGAGCATAACTCGTATCTCAGTTGTGGTTTGATGTAATTTCAAGAAGATAAAATTGGGAGCCGCTACATCCAAACTAATTCAATCGAAGTGAAATCTCCCTCTCTCTTGCTAAATACTCAAACTCCAAACTAATTCTACTCAAACTCCAAACTAATTCAGCGAGTTTTTCCAGCTTTTTCCATTAACAGAAAAAACCAATTCCCTAATCATGTTCGATTTTGAAAAACTTCAGGTTTATTCCCATACGAAAAGCTATAATCGTGCTGTTAAGAACTTTCTGAAAAACCATGTTATAGAAAAAGCAACAAAAGACCAGCTTCACCGTGCATCCTTAAGCATATTATTGAATGTTGCCGAAGGTTCCGGACGGTTTTCAAAAGCAGACAAAAGGAATTTCTACGTTATTGCAAGAGGATCCTGCTTTGAATGCGTGGCTATTTTTGATTACCTGAAAGATGAAGGAGATATAAATAAAAACAGTTTTAGAGAATTCTACTCAATCCTTGAAGAAATCTCAAAAATGCTGTACGCAATGATTAGGAGCCTCGAGTAGAAAGGTCTTTCCCTTGCTAATCACATCGACCCCCAGATTGGGAGCCGCTACATCCAAACTAATCCTGCACCAAACGCATCACTCCCATGCTCTACGCTCCACACCTCTTCTCTTGCTCCTACTACTCCAAACTAATTCAAACTAAGTTTGAGTTTGGTACAAAATTAATTTGGAGTGCAAATTACATTTCAACGAGGAAATCCTCAAACCTCAAGACTAACCCCTCCTCTTGCTCCTTACTCACACTCCAAACTAATTTTGTGGAGCTGCGGGGACTCGAACCCCGGTCCAAACAGGAAACCCATATGGTTTCTACATGCTTATCCTTTCGTTGGTTTTCGTGAACGGGCTGATGAGAGGCAACCTACCCGAACCTTGAGTCCCTTTATTTTGCTGCCGGACCGGGACCTCCCGGCAACTATCCCTGCTTATACTGTGCCCCATATACCACTGCCAACAAGGAGTGAACAGCGGCGGAACATCTCGTCCTCAGCCTCTAAGGCCGGGATTAAGCTAATTTTACTTGGTAAAATTAAGCTGCGAGAGCATAATTGTTATTGCCATTTAAAAGTGTGAGCATTGGGATTATAGGGCCAAAACACAACGCCCTGCATGCTTCCATACCAATTTAGCCTGCTGTCAAAACCAACTCAGCCCCTTGATAGAATTGTTGCAAATTTACAAAAAACAAGCCAAAAAAGGTCTCTTTTCCGTGAGAATCCTTCTAAAAAAATATAAAGAGGGAAACCCCTATTCCTTTGCCACCTCCTTTAGGGGCATTTTTGTACTTATCAGAAGTTGATTAACTTTTTCAAAGATTATTATTAGATTTGTCAAACCATCTGCCAATTTGGAGTTTGGCATTCTTTCAACAACAAAAAAGTAAGATAAATGAAACAAGAGCGAAGAGATTTTCTAAAAAATAGCCTGATGGCTACAGGTGCATTAACCATCTTGCCGGGTTCCGTAATTTTCGCCAATAAAACAGCCGACAATAAAAACAGGGTATTGCCAAGCAACAAAATTAACATGGCATTTTGTGGTATAGGAAACCGTGGAGGTCAAATCCTCAACGATTTTATGCAAACAGGGCTGGTAAACATGGTGGCCATGTGCGATGTGGATATGGGAGCGCCTCATACTTTGGCCAACATGAATAAATATCCCGATGTTCCTCGTTTCCAGGACTTCAGAAAAATGTTTGATAAAATGGCACCCAAAATTGACGCGGTGTGTGTTGGAACCCCGGATTTCTCTCATTTTCCCATTTTAATCCTTGCCATGTCTTTGGGAATACACACCTATTCTGAAAAACCTCTTACCAGAACTTTTTATGAATCTGAGCTTCTCATGGCTGCAGAAAAAAAATATAAGGTGGTGACCCAAATGGGCAATCAGGGACACTCTGAAGCCAACTATTTTCAGTTTAAAGCATGGACTGAAGCCGGCATCATAAAAGATGTAACCCGCGTTACGGCTCACATGAACAGTCCACGACGCTGGCATGGATGGGACACAACGATCACTACCTTCCCGATAGCACAACCCATTCCTGAAACCCTGGATTGGGATACCTGGTTATCGGCAGCTCAGTACCATAGTTACAATCCGGATTTCATCAACGGACAATGGCGCTGCTGGTACGATTTTGGAATGGGTGCCCTGGGCGACTGGGGAGCTCATATAATAGACACAGTGCATGAGTTTCTCGATTTGGGATTGCCCTATGAAGTCAATCCCCTAAAAATAGATGGTTTTAACTCGCTGTTCTTTCCCCAGGCTTCAACCCTGGAATTTAAATTCCCTAAACGGCGAAAAATGCCCCCATTAACCATTACCTGGTACGAAGGGGTAAACAACCTGCCTGATCTCCCTCAGGGTTTTGAGACTTCCGAACTGGATCCGGATATCCCGGCACCCAGCACGGGAAAAATTAATCCGGTTAAATTGAATCCCGGAAAAGAGATATACTCCAAAAGTTTAACTTTTAAAGGGGGATCACATGGGAGTACACTATCCATTATTCCAAAGGAGGCAGCGGAAGAGATGAAAAGTAAATTGCCGGAAGTACCCCTGAGCCCTTCCAATCATTTTGAAAATTTTGCCAAAGCTTGCATGGGACAAGAAAAAACACGCTCTCCCTTTAGCATATCCGGACCTTTGTCTCAGGTTTTTGTTTTGGGAACCATTGCACAGCGCCTGGGCATAAAAATCGAATTCGACAGGGACAAGAAAGAAATAACCAATAATAAATTTGCCAATGCCCTTCTTGTGGGAACACCCCCACGAAAAGAATGGGAGGAATTCTATAAATTATAAAAATCAATCTTTCAAAAACTTATAGTCATGAGAATCCTGTTCCGAATAGTCAGTTTTTTATTCATTTTCGCACAAATATCCCAGGCACAACCTGCAAAACGACCCGGCACTCAACCTCCGCCAGAGACAAATGAAAGCTTTAAACTCGGAATGGCCGGGTATACCTTTGCTAAGTTTGATCTTGATAAAACTCTGGAAACCTTAAAAAAGACGGATGTACATTACCTGTGCATTAAAGATTTCCATTTACCTCTCTCCAGTACACCAGAAGAAATTCAAGCCTTCCATGCCAAACTTGCTGAATTTGACGTAACAGGTTACGGGGTGGGTCCGATTTATATGAAATCGGAGTCCCAGGTGGATCAGGCATTCGAATATGCTAAGCGGGTGGGTGTAAAAATTATCGTTGGAGTGCCTGATTACGATTTATTGCCCTATGTAAGCAAAAAAGTTGCTGAATACGATATGAAATTCGCCATCCATTTGCATGGTCCCGACATCGCTACTTATCCTGATGCCGAAGATGTCTGGATCCATGTGAAGGATTTAGACCCTCGTATGGGTATGTGCCTGGATATAGGCCATGACAAAAGAAATGGTAAAGATCCTGTTGCCGACCTGGAAAAATATCATTCCAGAGTATTTGATATTCATTTAAAAGATGTAACGGATGCCTCTAAATCAGGATATTCTGTTGAAGTAGGCCGTGGGATTATTGATATACCCGGCTTCGTCAAAATGTTGAGAAAGGTTAATTATACCGGGGTGGTAAGTCTGGAGAATGAACGAAACATGAATGATCCGTTTATGGAAGTCGCAGAATCAATTGGTTATTTCCGGGGAGTAGTTGCTGCCACTAAGAAATAGATCAAATTAATGTGCTAATTCAGCATTAGTTTTTAGCTTTTACTTTTTTATCCTTCGCAACTCAGATGGATTTCTTAATGTCTTTTCCTTGAAAATCCTGCTAAAATAATATACAGATTGAAATCCCAATTCATCTGCAATCTCCTTTATGGGCAAATTAGTATTTATCAGAAGTTCCTTGGCCCGCATAATCTTTAATTGCAAGAGGTATTGTTTCGGAGAAATACCGGTATACTTCTTGAACATCTTTCTGAAATAAGAATACCCGATACAGTGATCTGAAGCAATCTGAACGAAATCAAAATCCTTTTCGACATTATCGCGAAGAAGAAATCTTACATCATTGATAACCCCTTCAAGATGGGTGTCGTTAAATCCTTGCTGGGTCTTAAATGAAACAATGTATCCAAGCAGTTTAATGATCATTCCCGAAGCCACTAATTGGAAATTTGGCTTTTCCTCTTTCACTAAATTGAATATTTTGTAGTAGGTATCTATTAACTCCTCACGGGTATCGCAGTTTAAAACAGGTTTTTCTTTATTAAACCAGTTCATAGAGAATAAACGATCGGCAATCTCCCCTTCAAAGCCGATATAATTTTCCACCCATCCGGTTTTTCGCAGAGGTTTAAACCTGTGCCAAACATCGGGGAAAGTAATCATGAGGGTTCCCGGGCTAATCTTAAACTTACCAAAAGCATTCTCCAATACACCCTGACCCTCGGTAAAATAATGTAGCTGAAACTCATGTAATGTCCTTCCTTTGTCCCATTGAAAATTATATCCATTGGGATGACCAAGTTCCGGCAAAGGGTACTCCCTATTTTTGGGTATTCTCGCTTTGCCCGCAACCGTTAGGTGAAGTCCCCATTCGATATCGTCTTTACTTGCGGTTAGATATTTAAAAAAGTCGTCCATCGGATAAAAATTAGCAAAAATAAAGGAAAATTGTTGTGGTTAAAATTAAGAAAAAATTATGCAAATCAAAACAGAGGGAATTATATTGACCTCATGGTATTCACCCGAAAATCAGTTAAAAAGATATTATTCTCTAAAAAATAATTCCCAAAAGGGTTAATATCAAATAGTGTAAATAAAAGATCAATTCCTGCATTTTTAAAAAGCAGGTATTTCAGTATAATTACACCATTAATTTTAATAAATTTGCTATAAATAAGGAAAAATATAAATTATTGTATATGAAAAAAGGAGGATTATTTCTTTCCGGAATTACAATTTCCATGGCAGTGGCTTCAATGCCTGTTCACGCTATGAATCCCGTTAACTCCCCCAGCCTTCCCAACATCGTTTTGATTTTAGCAGACGATATGGGATATTCAGATCTTGGATGCTATGGTGGTGAAATTAACACACCCAATTTGGACGAGCTTGCTTCAAAAGGTATACGCTTCACTCAATTTTATAATGCTGCCCGGTGCTGGCCAACCCGTAGTTCGTTAATGACAGGATATTATCCCCAACAGGTAAATGTAGACGGAGCAAAAGATGAATTTCCGAAGTGGGGCTATCTGCTTCCTCAACAACTGAAAAGAGCACAGTACAAAGCGTATCATAGTGGTAAATGGCATGTGCGGAATGTTGAAAAGGTTGTGGCCGATGCCGGATTTGATCATTCATATCTGATTAATGACCATAACAGACATTTCTCCCCCGAAGATCATTTGTTGGATGACCGGGAGCTACCCCCGGTAAATAGTAATAGTGGTTACTACTCTACTACGGCCATTGCCGATTATTCGATCCAATTTCTTAAAGAACATCAGGAAAAGTTTTCCGGGACCCCCTTCTTTTTATTTACAGCCTTTATAGCTCCTCACTTTCCGCTTCAGGCACCCCAGAGTGACATTGATAAATACCGCTCCAGGTATGTTGAGGGATGGGAACAGCTTAAAAAGGAACGGTACGAACGACAAAAAAAACTCGGTTTTGACCTTGGGGAAAATTCCCCTTTTGAATATTATGTTACTGCTCCCTGGAGTTATTCCGAAGAAGAGTTAGCCGATTCCATTCCTGGTGAAATCCGTTTTGCCAGACCATGGGATCAACTGACCCATGAAGAGCGATATCTGCAATCGATGAAGATGGCCATCCATGCAGCTATGGTGGACCGACTGGATCAGGAAGTAGGCAGAATTTTAAAACAGATTAAAAGCATGGGTGCAGAGGAGAATACCATCATTCTGTTTTTATCCGATAACGGTGCGAGTTCCGAACAAATTATCCGGGGCGAAGGTCATGAAAAAGATGCCCTGTTGGGGTCAGGAAATTCCTACCTTTGCCTTGGCCCTGGATTTTCAACAGCCTCGAACACTCCTTTCCGCCGTCATAAATTCTGGACACATGAGGGGGGTATCTCCACACCTTTCATTGTCTCCTGGCCCAACGGCATTAAAGCCCGGGGAGAATTTCGTCATTCCATGGGTCATGTTATCGATTTGCTTCCCACATTTCTGGAAATTGCCGGATTGGATCCTCTTTTGGAAAGAAATGGCTATAAAGCTCCCCCGCTACCCGGACAGAGTTTACTCCCGGTCTTCAAAGAGGACAAAGAAACCGAACGGGAGATTTACTTTAGCCACGAAGGAAACAATGCCCTTAGGCAGGGAAAATGGAAGGCGGTATATTCCTCGTACAATGATCCTAAATGGCAGTTGTATAACATGGAGAATGATCGCACGGAATTGCATGACAAATCTTCCCCTTATCCTGAGAAAGTCAATGATCTGAAATATCCCTGGGTTAAATCTAATCAGTCTATGCTTGATAAGATGAAGACCCGATGGATGGAACTCGATTCATTATACCAGGTCCAGGGCAAGGCAGGCCTCTGATTAAGGCAAACCTTATAATTTAATCAGCGATATAAAGCAAAACGGCAGGAATGGGCAACAATCATTTAAACAAATATCTGGTTCGGATAGCCCTATTTTTTTTATCCGGATGGTTACTTTGTTCTGTAGATTGCCGTTTCTCTAATCACCTCCAAAATCCTCCGGTCAACCTTGAAAGCGGATTCCTGGATCCACCCCAAAGTGCTAAACCCCGTCTATGGTGGCATTGGATGAACGGCAATATTACCAGGGAAGGGATAAAAGCCGATCTTGAATGGATGGCAAGTGTCGGGATTGGAGGATTCATGAATTTTGATGCAGGCCTGGAAACCCCTCAAATTGTGGAAAAAAGATTGATCTACATGACCCCTGAATGGAAAGAAGCTTTTCTCTTTACCACCCACCTGGCGGATTCCCTGGGACTAGAGATGTCCATTGCGGGATCGCCCGGATGGAGCGAAACAGGTGGCCCCTGGGTCACACCAGCCCAGGGTATGAAAAAAATTGTCTGGTCCGAAGTCCGGGTCGAAGGAGGAAAGTCCTTTTCAGGTGTCCTTCCCCAACCTCCTGCCACTACCGGAAAATTTCAGAATATCGCACTCAGAACTTCCGAAGGCTCCGCCCCCTTGCCTGAATATTACAAGGATGTGGCTGTTTTGGCCTTCAAGGTACCTGAAAATGAAATACCTTTGATGGAACTGGATCCAGTTATCACCTCCAGTGACAGCAAGTTGGATTTCAACCTGCTTTCAGATGGCGATCTTGGCAAAACCCTATTCTTACCGTCAGAGCCCAAAACGGGCTCATGGATTGAATTTGAATTTAAAGAACCTCAAAAAATTGGCGCTGTTTCAATATCAGATGGAGGGGTTGGAGGGAGCTGCTGCTGGTCCTTACTTTCCGGTAGTGATGGCGAAACTTTTAAAGAAGTCATATCCATAATAAATGATGGGACACCCTATGGTTTCAACTCCCGAAGGGGAGGTTGTGGGCAGAATACCGTTTCTTTTCCTCCGGTCACCGCCCAATTCTTCCGCATTCAGTTTATTCCTGCGCCCTTCCGGGGCAATCCTAAAGGAACACATCTCTCAGAAATAACACTCTTCTCTTCTGTCATGGTTCACAGGTTTGAAGAAAAAGCCGGGTTTACAGCGGCTTATGGTGGCCTGTATAATGAAGAAACTCCACCCCCGCCCTATTCACAGGCCATAATTACCAATATTATAGATTTAAGTTTGAAAATGCAAGCGGATGGCACGCTCGAATGGAATCCTCCCCCGGGTAACTGGGTGGTGCAAAGGTTTGGTTACTCGCTGACAGGTGCAACCAACCATCCCGCTTCTCCCGAAGCGACAGGTCTTGAGGTGGATAAACTTAATGCGAAACATGTAAAATCTTATTTTGAAAATTATATCGGTCAATATAAGGAGGCCAGCGACGGCATGATAGGGCAAAAAGGGGTCCAATACATGATCATTGACAGCTGGGAAGCAGGGGTTCAAAACTGGACTGATAATATGATTTCTGAGTTTTCCTCTTTACGGGGCTATGCCATTCTGCCGTGGTTACCCGTACTCACGGGACGGATTGTAGAAAGCGCAGAGGCAAGTGATAAATTTTTATGGGATTTTCGCCAAACAATTGGTGAACTTACCATTCGCAATCATTATGATCAGCTGACAAGCCTTCTCCATGAACAAAATATGGGAAGCTATATTGAATCCCATGAGAGGACGAGGGCCTTCATTGGGGATGGCATGGAGGCGAAACGAAAAGCTGACATTCCTATGGGTGCATTCTGGACCCCACGGGAGGGGCCATCAGGCTCACTGGCTATCCGTGATGAAGCCGATGTACGTGAAACCGCCTCTTCAGCACATATTTACGGAAAGAAACTGGTTGCTGCGGAATCACTGACCTCAATCGGGAGTCCCTGGGCATGGTCCCCCGAGCTGTTAAAACCTACAGCTGACATGGAACTGGCAAGTGGAGTGAACCGTTTCGTAATCTCTGTTTCCGTTCACTCCCCCCCCAATGACCTCAACCCGGGACTTACTCTGGGACCTTACGGGCCCTGGTTAAACAGGCATGAAACATGGGCCGGACAGGCTAAACCCTGGATCACTTATCTTGCGAGGAGTTCATATATGCTTCAGCAGGGAAAATTTATAGCCGATATTCTCTATTTTTATGGACAAGACAATAATATTACTTCGCTATACGACCATCAACTTCCGGATATCCCCGAAGGTTATAATTATGACTTTGTAAACGAGGATGCATTAGTCAATCTGTTGCAGGTTGACCACGGAAATATCCATACCCCCGATGGAATGAGCTATCGTGTTATTGCCCTTGATCCTAATAGCAGGTATATGACCTTAAGGGTTTTAAAAAAACTCAGCAAAATGGTTCATGATGGAGCCATAGTAGTAGGTCAAAAGCCCATTGAATCGCCCAGCCTCGGTGATGATATAAATGAATTTAAGGCTCTCGCGGATGAACTTTTGTAAAATCCCCTATATGAAAAATATTCAAATCATCGTATTTCTTCTTGCCGGGGTTTACTTTTTCCCTTCCCTTCAGGGAAAGGGTATATCCCGGAAGGAGAAAGTCAATGTCATTTTTATACTGGCAGATGATCTGGGATATGAATGCCTTGGTTGTGATGGGGGATTGTCATACCAGACCCCCAACCTTAACAAAATGGCTGCAGAGGGTATGCGCTTTACCCATTGCTATTCACAGCCTCTTTGTACCCCTTCGAGGGTAAAACTAATGACCGGTAAATATAATTACCGTAATTATGAAGGTTTTGAGTACCTGAATCCAAAAGAACGGACTTTTGGAAATGTCATGAAGGAAGCAGGTTACAAAACATGCATAACAGGCAAATGGCAATTGAATGGAAATAACGGGAATGGAACTGACCATAAATCCTGGCCTGGATCGGATGATAAGAACAGGCCGCATACTTTCGGATTTGAGGAATATTGTCTATGGCAGTTAACAGCAAGAGAAAGTCGCTATTCAAATCCTCTCATAGAACAGAATGGAAAAACCCTCACGGGATTGGAAAATTCCTATGGCCCGGATATTTTTTGCCAATATGCGCTCGATTTTATCGACAGGAACAAAAAAGAGAATTTCTTTTTATATTATCCGATGGTACTGCCCCACTCTCCCTTTAGCCCCACGCCGGATTCAGAGGAATGGACTGACCCCTCAAAAAGGAATGTCCAAAAAAATTCCTATTTTGGAGGAATGGTGAACTACCTGGATAAAATTGTAGGGAAAATTATTAAAAAAGTAAATGAATCGGGAATATCTGACCATACCCTTATAATTTTTGCCGGAGATAATGGCACCAACAGCCGAATAATTTCTTTCACCAGGGAAGGCGAATACAAGGGGGGGAAAGGAAAAACCTTTGATCCTGGTACCCATGTTCCCTTGATTTTATGGTGGCCCGGAAAAATAAAAGCTGCTTCGGTATATGAGGGATTGATTGATTTTAGTGATTTCATGCCTACATTCGCTGAGATAGCAGGAATTACCACAGAGTCTGACGGTAAAAGCTTTTACCCGCTGCTTGTCCAACGGCCATATTCTCCAAAAGAGGCCATTTTTGAACACTACGACCTAAGGCTCGGACCAGGGAAAAGCAGTTACCATGACCGCTTCGCCCGAACGAAAGAATATAAGTTATATCAGGATGGCCGTTTCTTTCATATCCCAACCGACAGGTTGGAAGAAGATCCGCTTCCTGAGGGTGGAAAATTCTCCTGGGAAGTAATGCAAATACGGAGCCGACTTCAGGTAATCCTGGATGAGGCACCTGAATGGAAATTCTAAATTACAGGAGAATTTTTCCCGGTTCTATAGGAATGTTATTTAAAACCAAAATTATGGAAGAGAGAGTCCCAGATCATCTAATGGAAACAGGAGAATCCTTTGAGCAAAAATATCAGCCGGTTCTTGATTTTGAAGGATGGAGGGTAGCCATGTTAAGACACATGCCCGAAACTGATTACAAGCAACTCAGTAAAATGGAACGCCATCTTCAAACCAATGAGGTATTTATCCTTTCAGAAGGCTCGGCCCATTTAATTATTGGCGAGAACGGGAAATCACCCGGTAAGATGTTCATCTTTCCAATGCGAAAGAATGTGGCGTATAATTTAAAAAAAGAGGTCTGGCATCATGTTCTCATGTCGGAGGATGCACATATCATTCTCTTTGAAAGGACAGATACTACCGTGGAAAATACTGATTATTACAAGCTGACACAGGAAGAAATTAAATTTGTGAACAACAACTTACTTTAAATAAATTAAAAAAATGACAGGCAGGGAGAGATCTTTAAATGTTTTTGAGGGCAAATTGCCCGACAGAGTGCCTGTGACCCTGTTCATTGTCGATCAGGGGCATTTTATTACCCAGATGTACCCCGGGGTAGAAAAAATTGAAATAATAAATATAGACCAAAATGTTTAAAAGAAATATTAAATCCAATAAGAATAACTCTTTCCTAAACCTGGATAAAAAAATCATTGTGGTAATTCTTCTCGGTTTTTATTTAAAAATGCCGGTGGAGGCTCAACAAACAAATAAGGATCAAAAGCGACCCAATATCCTGGTTGTTCTGGTAGACGATATGGGCTTTTCTGATCTGGGATCATATGGTGGGGAGATTAAAACACCCAATATTGATAAACTGGCAGAACAGGGGATAAGGTATACTCAATTTTATAATACGGCCAAATGCCATTCCACTAGAGTTTCACTGCTAACAGGACGTTATCCCTTTCAGGCTGGCAATACTTCCCTGATGAATTCAGTTACCATTCCGGAAGTTTTAGCCCAAAACGGATATTTCACTGCTATGGTAGGGAAATGGCATTTGGATAAAGAGCCAACTGATTTCGGTTTTGAGCGGTATTTTGGACATCTTTCAGGGGCAACCAATTATTTTACAGGGGATGAAACCTTCCGCTTAAATGGTGAAAAATGGGATGTTCCTGAAACCGGTTTTTATACCACGATCGCCAATGCAGATTATGGTATTCGCTTTTTAACGGAAGCCCGGAAAACAGGGAAACCATGGTTTATGTATATGGCCTTCAATGCCCCCCATTTTCCCCTTTTGTGCCTAAAAGAGGATTTTATGAAGTATGAAGATACCTATAAGGCAGGCTGGGATAATCTCCGAGATAAAAGGAGGGCTAAACAAAAATCCATCGGATTGTTTGATCAGGAAATAACCATCCCGGAAAGACCAGATTATATCCCAGCATGGGATGAACTTTCAACAGAACGCCAAAAGGCTGAATCAGATCGCATGGCCGCTTATGCGGCTCTGATAGACCGGCTGGATCATGAATTGGGCAGGGTACTGGACGATATTAAATCTGCCGGCGAACTTGACAATACCTTTATCCTTTTTGTATCTGACAATGGAGCTTGTCCTTATGAAAGGTTCAGGCATGGCGAGATCCCCCCCTGGAACCCAAAGTCGGGATGGCACACGGGAACTGCATGGGCATGGTTAAGTAATACCCCTTTCCGTTATTATAAACAGAATCAGTTTGAGGGAGGAATTGCCACCCCTGCCATAGCGTCCTGGCCAAACGGTATAAAACTACCACAGGGATCGATCGTTCGTCAACCCCTGCATGTTATTGATATTCTGCCCACACTTGCCGATATATCTCAAAGCATTATCCCGGACAGCTGGCCTGAAAGGGAGTTAAATCCGGTTGCCGGTATATCCTTTAGGCCAACATTTAAGGGGGATCCCATAGAAAACAGGGACCTGTATTTTCTTTTTGCCGAAGACCGCGGACTGCGCTCAGGTCCATGGAAATTAGTGAGTTTTCGTGAAAATCCATGGGAACTTTACAATTTAGATAAGGATCGCACGGAAATGCATAACGTTGTCGACCAATTTCCGGACATCGCTAAGCAACTGTCGAAACGTTGGTATGAAATGGCGGAAAACGTTGATAAAGCTCCCATGCAATACCGTACACCATTATCTCCGGATAAAAATGAAAAACTTCATCCCCTCTGGACAGATTTCTCAAAAAAGGGTATGTTGCCTTTTAAGGAAGGTGTTAAAGAGTAACAAATAATCAACATTCATGAAACCGATTATAATCTTCCTGACTTCTGTCTTCCTATTGCTATTTAGTGACAGGTCCAATGCCCAAAAAATACTGCCAAACATCCTGGTATTTATTGCCGATGATGCGGGAATGGATTTCGGTTGCTATGGGAACAAAGGGATTCAAACCCCTACAATCGATCAGCTCTCAGAAGAGGGGATGAAATTCACGAATGCCTTTCTGACCTGTTCCCAGTGCAGCCCTACAAGGACAAGCCTTCTTAGTGGCCGGTTCGCCCATACTATCGGTACGGAAGATTTACACACCCCTTTAGGACCCGGGATTAAAATTATTCCTACTTATCTACAGACCAAAGGCTACTATACTGGCCTTATGCTAAAAGGACATATCGGGGAAAATGGGATGAAGCAATTTAATTGGTACGATAATGGAATGAGCGAGTACAGAAAAGGCATCTGGAATGAAAAGGTGCTGACTCATTTTAGTACTTTCCTCGATTCATCCCTGGGCAAACCCTTTTTTATGTGGTGTGCCTTTATTGACCCTCATCGTCCTTATGGCGATAGCCTTAATGGTGCACCCAATGTTCACCATGAAGAGGATGTTGTGGTTCCCCCTTATCTGGTGGACAGTGAGAGTACACGGAAAGACCTGGCTCAATACTATGATGAAATTCACCGGATAGACAAACATATCGGAATCATCCTGAATGAACTGAAAAGAAGGAATATCTATGACAATACCCTGGTAATCTTTTTTAGTGATAACGGGTATCCATTCCCACGGGGGAAAGCCAGCCTGTATGATGCCGGAATAAAAACTCCTTTGATCATGAAATGGCAGGACCATATCGGTGCCGGAACAAATTATGATGAACTGGTGAGCCTTATAGATCTTGCCCCGACTATTCTTGAATCCGCCGGGATTAGTTCCCCGGAAGAGTTTTATGGACAAAGTCTCTTCCCCGTTTTCAGAAACAAATTCGCGCCCGGAAGGGATTATATTTTCGCCGAACGCAACTGGCATGATAGCGATGCGCATATGCGGTGTATACGCACGAAAAAGTATAAACTCATTGTAAATTCTTATCCTTGGCTGCCCTTCCCTATTACGGGCGATTATTCCAAATCGGGTTCCTGGTCAGTTCTCCTGAAAGGACAGGCAGACAATACCTTAAATGAAGCTCAAAAAAGAATCTTTGAATTCCCCCGTCCTTCTGTTGAATTATATGATCTGGAAAATGATCCATACGAACTGGTCAACCTAAGTATTAAGCAGGAATATACTGAAGTCATGGAATCCCTGAATAATAAACTGCTCGATTGGCAGGTAGAAACGGGCGATTCTCTGGCATCACGCATCCCTCGTAGAGATATCGTTGACAGAAAAAGTGGCTTCTTATATAACTTACAAAGAAATAAAGAGTTGGATGAAGAAATAATAAATTATTGATATAGAAATAGCCCATTATGAAAAAAAAGAAGATTCGTTTGAGAGGAGTTCTTACAAGCATTGGAATTTCCTTCGCAATTTTGATTTCAATTTTTGTTTTTACAGCTTGCATCCGGCCTGACAAATCGCAAAGTTCCACTATTTATGAATATTCCATCCTTCCGGTGGGTGAAGTAAAACCCCTGGGCTGGATAGGTGAACAAATGAGAGCTGACCTCAAAGAAGGGATCACGGGAAATTTCGAAAAGATTTCTGATAATGTCAATGGGAACCTTTTTGTGAACGCCAACAGAATCCCGGGAACGAAGGTCATTGGTAACAGAGGCCAACAGGAAAAAGCCTGGTGGGCAGGTGAACATGAAGGGTATTGGAAAGACGGCGTACTGAGGATGGCATTCCTGACCGGCGATTCCATTTTTATAAACAGAGCGCATCAATGGGTATCTGACATTATTGAAGCATCAAAGGAGAACGGCTATATTGGAGTCTATACCAAAGATAGCCGATTCCCTGAAAAGGGTTACGACGGGGAGCTTTGGACCCAAAGCCGGATATTTCAGGCCTTGCTGGCATATTACGAAATAACCGGGGAGCAGGAAGTTCTTGAGGCGGTTGAAAATTCCGTTCAAAAAACGATCGATCATTACCGTCAGTCTACCTATTTCGGAAGGCCTGATCCCGATGGTGGAGTAGATCATGGAATCGGCTATATGGATACCCTCGAATGGCTGTACAGGCTGACAGGAAAAGATTATTACCGTGAAGCCGCCATTTGGCTTTATCAGGATTATAACCAGAATGCCAGCCTCCCTGATCTTAAATCGGAGAACCTGTTAAAAAATGATTATCTTTGGCAGGGCCATACCCCACATATTATGGAGGGCTTGCACATGCCGGTAATTATGGCGGCTTTTTCAGGAGACACCCTGTACGACCGGGCTGCTGCAAGGGTGTTAGAGCTTTTTGTGGGAAGCGGGAATCAGGCCTCTGAATATTGTACTATTATGGAAGGAATTAGTTCGCTTAACAGATTTTTTACTTTCAACGGAGATTTGAGCATAGGTGACCGGATTGAAAAAGCTGCCCTCAATGCGGCACAGGGAGCAAGGTTTCATACCCCTAACATGGCGGTGGTTTACATGAGCCATGATAACTGTCTCCGGGCAGATGACAAAAATTCGCAAAGAGGCCTTTAAGCTGTCCCTGTTAAACTTGTTCCTTTAGGATCAACTATCTTAAGGAGGACAACATTTCCGCTTATGTCAGACTTGTAAACCTTTGCATATAAACCCATTATTTATTTAAACACTTTAATTTTATACTCTTGTGAAAAAGAATTTAAAAGAAAATTTCCTCAGGACATTGAATCATAAACAACCCGATCATCTTGTAATAGATTTTGGGTCAACCGGAGTTACAGGCATACATGTCAGCTCTATTGAAAAATTAAGGAATTATTATGGATTACCCAAGGAACCGGTAAAGGTCATAGAGCCATTTCAAATGCTGGGAGAAGTAAAAGATGATCTGGCCGAGATACTCGGGACTTCTGTAACGGGTGCATTTTCGCGAAACAATATGTTTGGATTCCCAAATGACGGGGAACTTAAAAACTTCCTTACCCCCTGGGGACAGGAGGTCCTCGTACCCCAGGATTTTCCGGTAAAAAAAGATGAAAAAGGGGGAAACCTCATGTTTCCTGAAGGAGACACTGAGGTTCCCCCTTCCGCACGAATGCCAAAATCAGGATATTTTTTTGACGCCATAAACAGGCAGCTTCCTATCGAGGAGGATAAATTGAATCCTGAGGATAATCTTGAAGAATTTGGACTCGTAACACAAAATGATCTTGACTTCTGGAAAAAAGAGGTTGATAATCTTAAAAAAACGGGCAAAGGCATTATTGCCTCTCTTGGAGGCACCGCATTAGGAGATATCGCCCTGGTTCCCGCCATGCAATTAAAGCATCCCCGAGGGATACGGGATGTGGCGGAATGGTACATGAGCACGATCATGCGTCCGGAATATGTGGCAAAAGTTTTTGAAAAGGAAATAGAAATTGCCATCGAAAATTTCCGAAAATATTATCAGGTTCTGGGGGATGACATTGATGCTGTTTTTATTTGTGGAACCGATTTCGGCACACAGGATTCCACATTTTGTTCCCCGGATCAGTTTGAAGACTTATGGCTTCCCTATTACCAAAAAATAAATAACTGGATACACGAAAATACGAACTGGAAAACCTTCAAGCATTCCTGTGGTGCGGTTGAATCCTTCATGCCCTTATTTATCAAGGCAGGATTTGATATTATAAATCCGGTACAGATAAATGCAAAAGGAATGGACCCGGCACTTCTAAAACAGAAATATGGGAAAGATCTGGTTTTCTGGGGCGGTGGTATAGACACCCAAAACACACTTCCGTATGAGACTCCCGCGAAAATTAGGGAAGAAACCCTGCGTCTGTGCGAAATTTTCGCTAAAGATGGTGGATTTGTTTTCAATACGGTACACAACGTCCAGGCAGGCATTCCTATTGAAAACCTGGTAGCAATGGTGGAGGCCACCAAGGAATTCTCATCATAGGAGGGTTGTCTGAATTAACCTTGAGCTGATTTCAGGTCAATGAGCGATTCTTACTTCACAATCACCGGATTAGGATAAAGGTTCTTTCGAATTTCAATCATTTTAGCCCCTTTATCCTTTTCCAATAGGTTCCCCTTCGCGTTAAAAATATTATGCTCAATAAGGATATTTTCTGAATTCTTTCCTGTTATCATTATCGCATTTCTTTGGGTCTTTGGTTCTGGCTTGTAGTTGTCAATCCGTGGGGCCATAAATGTATTTCCGATTATCTTCCCTTTCGAGGTATTAACCAGTTCGAAATCATTAAATTTCCTTTCTGACAATAAGCCATAAGGGACATTTGCATCATATCCATACGGTAAATTATCGCTAAGGGTAAAATTACTTATATTCTTCAAGGTGAAATTACTCAGGGTATTATTGCCATGACAACAATCGATCAACAACCCTTTTGAGGGTTGTTCAATATCCAGATAAATCCCATTGCAGCCGCCCACTCCCCGACAGCGGTAAAACCATGCATTTTCCATTTTTTCACTTTGCACAGAAAATGCATATTTCGTTTTCCAAACGTAACAATAGATAAATGCAAGATTGCTACAATTTTCGAGGTGCACTCCGTATTCTGTCATTTCTTCAACTGGTAATTCAAAGTGTTGTCCTTCGTAAGAATTGAAAATAAAATTTTCAAAATAAGTTTTTGAAAAGCCTTTCGCAATTAAGCCATTCTTAAAATGCACTTTAGGGATTGCCGCCTTATCATCAGGCTGAATGCTGAGGTTTCGGACTTGTAATGCGCCATAATTGGAACCCCCGCCCTCAAGAGAAATGGCCGTTGCGCCATTATATCTGGCATATACCCCGAAATTACAGAGGCTCACTTCCGATTTTCCTTACAAATCAATGACTTCAAAAGCACCCTCGCTATTGTCACAAAATATTTTTGATACCCCTGGACTTTCTCCCACAATATATACACCTCTTGCAAGGGCCTTTTCTGGTATTTCTATTTTAATTTTTTTACTTAGAATATAATTTCCGGCTGGGATATATAAAGTTCCGCCAGATTCGGTGCCAATTAAATCACAGGCAGCCTGAAAGGCCCGGCTATCATCTTCCTGATCATTGCCCTTAGCTCCAAAATCAGCAACCGAAAAGAATAACTACCTCTTTTTCATACTTCTGTATGTTCCCGATATACTCTTCCCCAACAGGCACATTATTAATCATACAGAAATAATCCCAAACTGCATTCCACGGAAAGGATTTAGCCTCTTCAAGTAAAGCTAAACGCTCAAAATTTTGGTTATTCGACTCATAATCCCTTAGTATCTGAATTGGCTCAAGCAAAGCCTGAAGGAAACTTTTCTGAGTTGCACGCGAACCAACCACATAAGCGCCAATACGATTTATTGAAGCATCAAAAAAGTCAAGTCCAACATTAAAGCGTTCAAGTGCATTGGCTCGAACAATCTCTTTTGCCAGCTCCAACGTTTCATCATTCATTATTACAACATGATCAGAATCCCAACGAACCGGGCGACTCACATGTAGAGTAATTTTGGGAACAAAGAGAAGAATTGCTGAGATCTTATCAGCAACACTTTCACTTAGGTGAAAGTGCCCCATATACAGAGTAATCAGCTTTTGTTTTGCAATTGCATAACCCATATAAAACTCATGCGATCCAACCGTAAAGCTTTCTGCACCAATCCCGAACAACTTCGATTCAAGGCTATCCTCCATATTGTCATATTTTGTTTCGAAAATTTGGTCAAGAGAATCTAAAAGCAGACGGCGATACTCCATACGATTTACAGTCAAATCTTTACTTCCGTCATGAATCCAAAGATTCATTGAACATTTTGATCCCTGCGCTTTACCCATTTCCTCTGCAATTGCCCTGCAACACCTGGTGTGTTCAATCCAGAATTTCCTGATTTTTTCATCTGGGTTAGATAAGGAGAGGCTTCCGCTCATTGGATGCGAATAGGATGTACTATTGAAATCAAGTTTTAGATTATTGTCTTTTGCCCAACCAATCCAAGATTGAAAATGTTTAGGCTCTATCTTGTCTCTTTCTACAAATTCACCCTTAAAGTCACCATAAATAGCATGCAAACTAACTCTATGATTTCCCGGCAAAAGAGAAGCAGCCTTTGCAATGTCATCACGTAATTGATCAATACCCCTTGCCTTACCCGGATAATTCCCGGTAGCTACAATTCCTCCGGTAAGAGGGCCATCCGGATTCTCGAACCCAGAACCATCATCGGCCTGCCAACAGTGTAGAGATATCGAAATATTCTGCATTTTATTTATCGCCTACATCAACATTAACTCCAAAAGTTCCGTATTTAGCCTTAGCCAAATTATAAGATTTTTCAATTTGTTCCTTATTCATTATTATAACCCATTTAGATTTTATAAAAAATTACCTTCAACTCAAAATTAAAAACATAAAATAACGCATCAAATAATTGTATATTCTTAACTCTTACTGCGCATTACAATGGGATAGCTTACTCTTTGTAAATGTATTAATTGGCTTTTTATTTACACAATTTGACACTATAGAATGACACCTTCATTTGGGATTGTGGTCCTACTGGCTGGTTTCCACCATAGGTGACCATTTGAAGCTGCAAGGTATTCATCACGATTGAAAAGAAATCGTCAAGTTAATTACTACATAAAAAAGCATTACTTCAACCGTTGAAAACCAGAAAAGAGATATTATATAAATCAGGTGATTTTCTCTAAATCTATTCTTTAAATTTTATCAATGCGACAGAGAATGGTTTCAGTAAAATGGCATTGTCTGTTAATTCCTTTGCCGATGCCGGGTTGTCACCAGTGGAAACATCCACTGAATGAGCAATAGCATTTTTTGCTTCTTCAGGCAAAATAATCTGTACTTCAAAATTTCTCTTATTTATCAGCAATAATTTTTTACCTTCTTTTGTTATGAATGCCTGAGCCGATACATCGGAAGTATTAATTTCTGTACTTACAATTTTATTTCCGGGACCAAGATTATTTATAAGGAGGTCTAATACCCAAAATCGCGCATTAGGTTTTCCGTTCTTCCAGTTCATCATGCTTACCTCGGGAAACTGGGTTGGATAACCTACCAATTGTGATTCTCCAGCAACATCAATTCCCAGCTTTGTCAATTCAACATACAAATATGCAAACATGGCTCCGGACAGATTCCAGTATTCGTTCGGAATCGGATCTTTATAATCGGCGTTCAACAGAATGTTGCCTATTTCATTTATTTGTGTAAATACATGAGGAGCAAGGCGCTTCCGAATATTTTCAATGTAACGGACCCTGTCGAGAAAAGCGTTTGCCTGGTCAAAAAATGAATACTGATAATAGTCAAGTGTTAGCCCGTCGTATGTTGGACGGCCATAAAAATGATAAGAGATACCTTCTGTAACAACCCCGTCTGTGTGATTTGCAGGATTTAGAAAATATTCGAACCATTCAGGATTGGTTTCATAGGCTACTGAAATTCCTACAAACTTTGTTTCCGGGGAAATCTTTTTTAACCGAAGAACAACGGCATCGTATATTTTTGTGTATTGCTGCGGTGATAAACGATGTTCCAGATCAGGTTCGTTTAAAACTTCCCAATATTGAAATTTATAGAAATACCCGGACTTATGAAATTTTCCCAGTTCATCCGTAACCCCCCCTTGGGTATACCAGCTAAAAACTCTTTCAAAATAATCTGCTACTTCTTTCATCGTTGAATCCCGTAGCTCGTTTCCCACGTTATAACCCCAAAAGGGCTTATCCGGGTCATCAGGAATTTCGACAGGTTTATCTGTTTTAAACATCCATACCGGGATTGTGCTGAAATTCATCACAACGGAATGACCTTCAGTGGCTGCCATGAAATCTTCAACGATCGGATCTATATAGCTAAAATCCCAAAAGGTCTGCTTGTCTGTAGGCTCTTTCAATTCAACAACAGCAGCCGTTGGATAAGGAAACCAGGGAACAAACCGCACGTAATCAGCACCTAAATCTTCCAATGCCTGAAAATTTTCTTTATGAAAAGGTGCGTTTCTTTTCAGCATTGGATTTACAACAACCTGCAGCGTTGGTGTTGTTTTCGAAACAACATCAACATTGTTCCAATTGATAGTTACGGTTTTTTCCTGGGCATTAAGTCCCTGTATAGGAATAAGTATAAAAAGGCTAATTAATCCTATGTAAAATTTAGCAGTAAAAAATCTGGGTACCATGAGTAATAGAATTATATGAATAAATTTCTTTTTCAGCTCTCCAATTCGGTGAATAGGTAACTGAAAAATCGTTTGTGAAACCTAACTTTTTATGAAAGAAAATTTATTACAAATCTAAATAATAATAATGAATTCACTACTACTCGAGACTTTATTAATGACATGCGTTAGTTATAAAAAAAGCTTAGGTATATGGGTTATTTAGAATGATTTGATGATTATTGCAGTACAAAACATATAGGGCAAAAAAAATGATTTTTAATTCCAATTCATGCTCAATACCGCCAGGCAACCCCAACCGATGGATTCACGAATGATTGGGAATTGAATAGTGATAAAACAATCAACAACTACGAGAATAAAACAGGTGAAGGAAATTATGTGATTATGGAAACCGAAGGAGAAGGTCATTTTGTAGGTTTTACCCACAGTATCATTCAGAATCAGGGAGACTGGTGGGGTGAAGGCGATGAAATGATTTTTATTGACGGAGCTAAAAATGCACAGATAAAAGGTACCGGAGCTGAAGATTATTACCTGGGAGCCTGGTGTTACGGTGGTTGTGGAATCAATCCTTTTGGTTTTCTAAAACCTGAATTTAGCTATAATAGTTATGGCAATCCTGTAAATGGAGGAGATAACCGTGGTGCTGAATGGATGGTTTACCGATTCCACACGGAATCGCCTATAACTTTCAAAAAATCAATAAAAGTTACTATTGAACATGGTCATGCCAACCATCGTTCTGACAATTATTATACAGTTGGATACTGGTATCAGACTGGTAGCCACAAGCCATATCCGGTATTGCCGTCAGTTCAGGAACGCATCCCTGCAATGGTAAATACTGATGGGCCAACTATGGGAAAATAAGTAATTAATTTGATAACTATTGAAAGAATTGTTTTCATTGCTATCCCAAAGTTTTAATAAAAGTCGGATCAACTGCCGGTCCCATTTTAGAGATAGGAAATACCAATAACCGCTATCAATTCGACATCAGTGCAAAAGAGTTTGTAAATCAATGGTTTAAAACCGATGAAGGGTCAATGGCTCACCTACACTTTGGACTATTGGTATATTGGCTAGTATCGATCATCCGCTACCAGTTAAAACAAAAAGATTACAAGCACGATTGACGAGAGATAGTCCGCACCAAGAGAACTCAAAAAATAGTAACCTATAACTTCGAGAAGAGTAAAGACAATATCATTAAAATACTTCAGTGCAGCGAGCCCTAAGATATAGTAAAGGACAATCAGGTAAAGTTAAAATATAAATCGGTACCTTTCCAAGGAAAAAGTCCGTGTGGCTCACTGGAGAAATAATCAAAAATGCCTATCCTCAAAATCCATGTGTTCTGGCCGGATAACTGCAATGGGGGTTAACTCAACCGCCTCAAAACCCCTCCCATTCCCTCAACCCCAGGTCGATAAACGGAATCTTCCCAAATCCCATAACATCCCAGATAACCAGAGCTGCACCCAGCGCACTGGCATTATCCACCTCGGAAGTAAAGACTTTCTTATCGGGATATAGATTTGCCAACAACCGCACGAAAATCTCATTTCGGGCGAAACCACCAGAAACATAAAACTGTTTTACCCCGTCGTTGGGTATTGAGATAAGATCGATCGATTCAGCATTCAGCAATGTTAAATCATAAATCAGGCGGTGATAAGCCTCCGTAAAGTCTGTAAACTGTTGAATGTCAACCGACTCATCAATATAATCAGCCGGCATTTCGCCCTTGAAAAACAGCCTCTCCCGTGAATCATCAGAGAGATATCTTATAATAATCGACCCATGGGTTTTTACTCGTTTATAACTGTCGCTGTCTACCTTAAAGAACTTGGTTAACCGGGCAGTGTTCACATCATGGATGTACCCCATAAAAAGTCGTGACGACTTAACCGGCTGTTGATCAATACTTAAATAAGAAAGACAATCCCTTTTTAGCTGTTCGGCTGTCAAAGGGGTGTGATTAAAAGGATTCATGTTAATACACCAGGTCCCGGTAGACAGCAACAAAAATGGTGCTTTACTTCCCTTTAAATATGGCACTAAAGCGGCAGAACTGTCATGAATCCCAGTACCTGCTGCCAGCTCCCTGCCGGCCACGGTAACCTTAAATTTAACCGAATTGGGCTGGCTATCGGGCAAAGTAATCTCTTCGTCGGTGAGCCATTGATGATATTGATGATTATCAAAATCCCACATAAAAGTATGACAACCGATGGAGGTAGATTCTGAGATAATCTGCCGCGTAAGTAGGTAAGAGAGGTATTGAGGGAAATGCAATATCGAAGCTACATTATTAAACACCTCAGGTCGTTGCTGCTTCAGCCAAAGAACCTGAATACCAGAGTTCAGAAGGACTCCCAAAGCGGGACTGGCTGTTCGGCGACAAAATTCCGCTTCCCCTCCATAACCTTCAAACAGCCTGTTTTGAATTGAAGGGGAGATCTCTTTCAGATAGTTATAGATTGGAGTCAGACGTTTGCCATCTTTATCCAGAAAGGCCAGAGAAGCCCCATAGGTCGAAAAATTGACCCCAACCAATTCATAAGCATCGTGTTCTACAAGATATTTTAAAGAAGAATGAATCCACTCTTCGATTAATTCTATGTCGTCGCACTCCACACCATCCTCATCAAAGGCTGACTTAGACTTTTCTTCATTTTGATAAACTACCTTCAGCTGCTCATCAAAAAGGAGTATCTTTTTGTTGGTTTTACCAATATCGAATACGGCGATTATTTTTGGGCTCATTAATTATCTTTTTTTCCACGTTAATCTTCACTGGAAACTTTACGCCGATAATTCTCCACTTCCCAATTATCAATAAAGTCGATCTGCTGCTGCGTCATGGGGCGGGGTCCGCCAAAATTGCCGGTGAGATAACTCACCTTCATCATATCTTTGAATACATCTAGTACAATGTAGGCAGATCTGGCACTAATTTCTAAAGCGAGGATGCCCTTTCCTTGTATTCCAACTATTTTCGGGGAGTATCCATGTTTGTTCCTGAAATTCTCAAACTCATCTTTAAGATCACATTCATTTTCTATAAAAAGGTAGTTCGATTTGCAATAGACAATATTATCAGGGGTAAAAGGTTTGCTTACCGGCTCAAAACTCTTTCGGGATGTTGTATACATTTTAGAAAGTTCATCAGCAGATGGAATGACAAAAAAAGACAATTCCTTATATATATCAGCAATACTGCGCATGGTGGTCTCCAGTGCAAAGGTATCTTTCTTCTGATTATTATCGGGCAACTCCGTCGTCGCACTTCGAAGCTTATCTATTATATCCGAATAAATTGTATCGATTTGATCTGTTGTATCTGCCCCTACAAATACACCATGATTTTCAAGAAAGATGATGTGCGGTTCTTTTCCTTTTTTGGCCCTGAAGTTTTTCAACCCGACATCTACGGCTTTGAAAAGCACGTAACCAGGATCAGTGTATTCCAAATACAACACCTCATCACCAAATAATTTTACGACGATATCTTCGGAGTCCCGTGCACAAAGCAATCCATTGACCAAAGTAGGATGAGTATGTACCACAAAAGGGAACTGAATAATCTCATGCATGGATGTCTCCACCGAGGGTCTTTTGTCCACAGAATCCAAAATAGCACTATGTAAATCCTCCTTTACCTGCTGCTCTCTTTCGGAGACTGAAGAGCTGTAATGCTTTGATGATATCACTTCCAACTTCCCGCGTTCGAGACATACAAATCCATTCTCGTCAATATCGGACATTGATACTCCGCTGGCTTTAATCCACATTTTTTCTTCATCTTTATAGGAGGTGTTGCCACCACCGGCTATCACATAATCAGGGTCTTGTCCGTATTTATGAGAGATGTTGATTAATTGTTGCATGTTTGTTTGCATAGGAAATCCGTCTAATATTACCGTAATATAAAAGATAGCAAAGCAGAGGAACATATACCGTCGGGTGCGTCAAAAAGCATTAATCTGCCCCCGTTTACTCAGCACCTCTTTCTCATACTGCTGAATATCAGCAATGTAATCCTCAGCCACAGGTACGCCCTCCTGCAGGCAGTAATAATCCCAAACCGCACCAAATGGTTTGGTTTTCAGTTCCTCCAGCAGTGCCAGACGTTCAAAGAGCTGATTGTTTTCTTCATATTCCTTCAATGTGGACAATGGCTCCAGCATGGAATAGAGGAAAGCTTTTTTCGCAGAACGGGTTCCCACCACATAGGCGCCAATACGGTTAATGGAGGCATCGAAAAAATCCAGTCCTATATTCACCCGGCTAAGAAAGTCATTGCGAACAATCTCTGAAGCGATCAACTGAACTTCTTCATTTAATGTTACCACATGATCGGAATCCCAACGAATGGGACGTGAAACGTGCAAAAGCAACTCATCTGTAAACTGAAGGCAGGAAGAAATTTTATCTCCCACCTGCTCCGTGGGATGAAAGTGACCACTATCCAGGCAAATTAATTTTTGATTTTGCACCGCATATCCCAGGTAAAAATCGTGGGAACCAACGGTCATGGTCTCTGCACCAATTCCAAAGAGCTTACTTTCCATGGCATCTTTCATATATTCCCTGGGATAATCGGTAGCCAATCCCTCGTCCAGGGATTTTTTCAAAAGGCTGCGATGTCCATTCCTGTCTATGGGCGTGTCTTTCGAGCCATCGGGAATCCAGGTGTTATGGATGCATGGCGTGCCCATTTGCTTGCCAATTTCGGCTGAAATAGCCCGGGTACGTTTAAGGTGTTCCACCCAGAATTTACGGACCTTCTCCTCCTTGGAAGACAGTGTGAACCCACTATCGGCCATGGGATGAGAAAAGAAAGTGGGATTAAAGTCCATTCCAATGTTCATTTTTTTGCACCAGTCAATCCAAATCTGAAAATATTTAATTTCGATCTGGTCGCGGTCAATTTTCTCCCCTTGAAAATCACCATATATAGCATGCAGGTTTAAACGATGCCTGCCGGGCAGCAATGCCAATACCTTCTCCAGATCGGCCTGCATTTCAACGATGGATCGGGCCTTTCCGGGATAATTGCCTGTAGCCTGAATACCGCCTCCCGACAGCACGGAGTCCGGGGTTTCATAACCCCCTACATCATCGGCTTGCCAGCAATGCAGACTGATCACCACATCGTCCATTTTCTTCAGTGCTGCATCGGTGTCCACTCCTAATTCAGCATACTGTTGTTTAGCCACTTCATAAACGTTTTCAACAGTTTCTCTCTTTTTCATAATCTTTATATTATTCCATGTAAAACATTTCTTCCAATTCAATTGATACAGGTGAATTATCGGGATTTGTTTCCATGATGTCGGCCATATAAGCCCACCATTTTTTCACTACTTCCATCTTTCCAAGGTTCTGGGAACCATCATTTCCGGAATTTTTCTGAAAAGCAAACAGGGTATTGCTTGCTTCATCCAAAAAAATAGAGTATTCACTTACTCCTGCTTCTTTAAGAAGGAGTTTCAGTTCCGGCCATATTTGATCATGGCGCCTTTTGTATTCCTCTTTTTGCCCTTTCTTAAGGTGCATTTTAAAAGCCATTCGTTTCATTATCCAAGAGCGTTTAATTCAGGATATAACCATTTGGCCAACCCGATAACAATAACTGAAAGCAGGATTGCCCCAATGCCCATGAGGATTGTATTGTAAGTTTTCTTTGAAACACCTTTCCATTCCTTCCGGTAAAAACCCCATAGGTTTGCGGTAAGAATAATGGTAGCCATGTGTAAAGTCCAGGAACTGGCGCCATTTCCTATTTTAGTTTCACCCATACCATAAAAGAAGAATTGAAGAAACCATGTAGTTCCGGCCAAAGCGCAAAATAAATAGTTGCGCAACAAAGGAGTATTTTTGTTTATGAAGTCCCGACCTGTTTTGTTTTTGATGATCAAGGCTGTGGTCCAGATAAAGTTGGTGGTCAACCCGCCCCAAAGAATGACAAAAAAGATAATATTGTTCTCGAAAAGATATTTGATTCCTTCTCCGCCGTCATTCAGGAACGGGTAGCTTTGTTCGATGGCCAGAGACCTGGCAATGGAGGCCATTTCTTTGCCCGTATCAATCCCAAAACTGAAAAAGGCACTCAAGATGCCGGATATCACAGCTATTATTAAACCCTTGGAAAGCTTAAATTCACTGTTCACCCCTTCTTTATTGCTGCCTAATTCATTGTCCTTTCTGATACCCGCCCAACCGCTGAGAATAATCCCGGCTAATAGAATCAGTATGCCAAGTATAACTATGCGTCCCCCGGTACTCCCAAACAGGTCCGAAAAGGCAAGTCCGTCAGGAATCATTCCGGCGACAACGGGAATATTCCGCAGAACAGGCAATCCTAAGGAGCCGACAACGGCAGTAATGCCCAATAGAACTGAATTTCCGAGTGACATGCCAAGGTAGCGTATTGCCAAACCATAGGTAAGCCCACCGACACCCCAGAGCAAGCCCATGAGATAGGTATTCCGCAGCACGCTGGCGTTGGTAGCCTGCAAAATCCCCAGCCAGTCCGGAATGGTCAATACCACTGCGATATATGGCATAATAAGCCATGAAAAGATTCCCCCCGTAATCCAATAGATTTCCCAGCGCCACTTCTCTACCCAATTATAGGGCATGTACCAACTACCGGATGCTCCGCCACCCAATGAGTGGTATAAAATTCCTAAAATGACATTCATGTATGGTTAAGTTATCAGGGTTGCTTTTTACGATTTGGCTAAATAAGAAGAAACAAATGTAGTTTTGTATGTCATAAAAAACAATGCATGAAATGGCATGGGTTTACACTTTTTGACACTAATTGCCATCAAATAACGGGTATAAGTACGCTATTTTGTAAGGTTGATCAAATATTTTCAGGTAATTATTTGGGATAGAAATAGGCTCATGGGATGCAAATGAACCGATGCCCTGGTGCACCATCTTAAAATCTCCACATCGCATTTTTATCCCTCCTTTTTAAAATTTCGGAAGGAATCTTATTCCACAATAATTTTCAGGTATTCACTGGAATTATTTAATATAATCTAAAGAAAATATTCACCTTCCCGCATAATCCAGGGCCGCTTTTCATTCTATCGCGCTCTCAGGATGAATGTCGTTAAAATTTTTTACATGCTGCCGTTATTCACTCTACACTCTCCCCTTACTCCCTTCTCTCCCTTCTCTCCCTTCTCTCCCCTTACTCCCTACTCTTTGCTCCCTTCTCACCCTTTGCTCCCTTCTCTCCCCTTGCTCCCTACTCACACTCCCCCTAATTCATACGGGGTTTCCTGATACACATAATAATTCAGCCAATTGGAAAACAATAGATTAGCATGGGCCCTCCATCTATTGACGGGCGGATGGGAAGGGTCGTCTCCCGGATAATAATTCTGTGGAATCGCTATATCCAGTCCTTTCAATTTGTCGCGGTCATATTCATTTTTCAGGGTCATCGGATTATATTCCAGGTGCCCCGAAATGAAGATCTGCTTATTATCTTTTGAAATTACAATGTTGGAACCCACCTCCGTAGACCAGGCGAGCAATTCCAGTGAAGGATGTTCCTTGATGTCTTCTAACCGGTTTTCCGTATACCTTGAATGGGGAGCCGGAAAAACATCATCAAATCCACGAAATAAAGGTACTTGAGGATCACTAATGAAATGCTCAAAGACTCCGAAGGCCTTTTTTTCCAAAGGATATTTTTTAATCCCATAATGGTGAAACAGACCTGCCTGGGCCCCCCAGCAAATATGCAGGGTGTTGGTAACCATAGATTTGCTCCACTCCAGTACCTCCCGTAACTTTTCCCAGTAATCAACCTCTTCAAATTCCATAAGTTCCACCGGGGCCCCTGTGATGATCAGCCCATCGTATGGACGGTTCTTAATGGAATCGAAGGTCTTATAGAAAACTTCCATATGTTCCCGGGGAGTATTTTTGGATTCGTGTTCCACCATATAGAACAGATCAAGTTCCACCTGCAGCGGGGTATTGGATAGATTTCTGATCATATCCGTTTCTGCTACAGCTTTTACAGGCATTAAATTTAACATGGCAACGCGAAGCGGACGGATATCCTGATGGCTCGCCCTGGACTCCTCCATGATAAAAATATTCTCTTTTCGCAGCTCCTCAATGGCCGGAAGATTATTGGGTACGTTTATTGGCATTTTTACTATATATTTAATCCTACAACAATTAAAACGTAAAGTGGTTTAATTCACCCATAAACCCGGAGCTAATTATTTTTTGTAAACACTTCCTGTTAATTTTGCGTTACTTATTAAGCTGACCTAAAAATGCCTATGTCCAACAGAAAAAGAAAAAGCTTCTCCGACCGGATTTTAACTTTCGTTGAGAGAGCGGGGAATGCCCTCCCCCATCCGGCCACCCTATTTGCAATCTTCGCACTTTTAGCTCTCATTTTTTCTGCCGTGGCATCCTGGTTGGGATGGACCGCCCAGCATCCAGCCACAGGGGAAACCATTCTCCCGGTCAACCTGCTGTCAAAAGATGGCATCCACAGGGTTCTTCTTGAAATGGTCGATAATTTTACAGGCTTTGCCCCTCTGGGTATAGTCCTGGTAGCCATGCTCGGCATAGCGGTGGCCGAGCACAGTGGAATTATCTCAGCGGTTATTCGCCTTTTAGTACTTTCCGCCCCAAAAAGGATCCTCACCTTCGTCCTGGTATTCACGGGTATTGTTTCAAATGTTGCCAGTGATGTTGGTTATGTATTGCTTATACCCCTTGCCGGCATCATTTTCAAAGCTGTCGGCAGGCACCCGGTTGCAGGTATGGCTGCTGCCTTCGCCGGTGTTTCCGGAGGATTCTCTGCAAATCTCCTTCTGGGAACCGTCGACCCTTTACTTGCGGGATTAAGCACGGAGGCTGCCAGGATCGTCGATCCCGACTATTACGTAAATCCTACTGCGAATTATTACTTCATGGTCGTATCCACATTTATCATCGCTATTACCGGTACCCTTATATCTGAAAAAATCGTAGAACCCCGATTGGGTAAATATGTAGAGACAGATACCGAGCCCCAGACAGGAATCGAAAAGCTTTCCCCTCTTGAAAAGAAGGGGTTGTGGTGGAGTCTGGTCACCTTCCTTTTGATTACGGCTATCGTTATTATCGGCCTCCTTCCCGGCCATGGCTGGCTCCTTCCGGAAAACGGCTCTGTTTTGCATTCACCCCTTATTAAAGGAGTTGTTGCCTGGCTGGTCATTTATGCCGCAGGAATAGGACTGACATACGGCATTGTTACAAAAAAATTCCGAACCGATTCGGATGTTATGAATGGTATGGGCGAAAGCATGAAAACACTGGCTACCTATATTGTTCTTGTATTTTTTGCAGCTCAGTTCGTCGAATACTTTAAATGGAGCAATCTGGGATTGATATTTGCCATTAAAGGGGCCAGCCTGCTCAGTTCCTCCAATATCGGACTTATCCCGATGCTGATCCTGTTTATCCTCTTTTCAGCAACCATAAATATGTTTATGGGAAGCGCCTCCGCCAAATGGGCAATCCTTGCACCTATTTTCATCCCCATCTTTATGTTTATGGGGTATTCACCGGAGTTATCCCAGGTGGTTTACCGGATCGGCGACAGTATCACCAATATCATATCGCCCATGATGAGTTTCTTTGCGCTGATTATTGCTTTTATCCAAAAATACATCAAAGATGTAGGAATTGGAACCATCATAGCCACCATGATCCCCTATAGCATCGCATTTTTTATAGTGTGGTCGCTTCTCCTGATTGTTTGGATACTGTTGGGATTGCCCCTTGGGCCCGGAGCCGGAATTCTCTATTGATGGTTCTCTTCAGCATTTCAGTCCGCTGATAAAGTGGAGAGGCCCCTCTTATTTATACTGAAAAAATATAAGCATCAATTTTTTATCAAAATGGATATAGATAATCCGGATTTTATAATTTTATCCTTCAAAAACATTCACGGGTGAAAAAGACCATAGTCCTCGGCGCAAGCCCAAATCCCCTGAGGTTTTCACATAAAATGGTGAAAACCCTTGTGCATTACGAGTATGATGTTGTTCCTGTCGGGTTCAGGGAAGGAAAGATAGAAGATAGGGAAATCATGAAGGGCCAGCCAAAAATTCAGAATGTCCATACTGTCTCCCTTTATATTGGTGCCCGCAATCAACCCCCTTTCTACGAATATATCCTAAACCTTAATCCCAAAAGAGTTATTTTTAATCCCGGGACATACAATCCGGAATTATTTGAATTGGTGAAAAAAAACGGGATTGAAGCGGTAATCGATTGTGCACTCGTCATGCTTAACAAAGGAACTTATTAAATGGATTACCGGCAGGTTTTCGAACTGGAAGATCTCCTGAAAGAACTCCGGGATAAGGATGCTGTGCTTATCTATTTTTCAGCTCCCGGCTGCAATGTTTGCAAAGTCCTTAAGCCCAAACTGGCCGAATTGCTTACCGAAAAATTCCCAAAGATTCAGCGGTTGTATGTGGATATTGAAAAATCGCCCCTCATTGCAGGACAGTTCACGGTATTTTCAATTCCTACGATCCTTATTTTTTTTGAAGGGAAGGAGTTTATTCGTGAAAGCAGGAATATTGGACTAAACCAACTCAATACAACCCTCGGGAGACCCTATTCATTATTATTCCCTTGAATAACTTGCCGTTACATTATCCTTCTCTCCGGTATGCAGATCAACGGTGTAGGACCATTCAATTTTGGAACGGTCAATCGAGATCAATCCGTATCCCTTTATGGTATATCCCGACACGGTTTGTTCCGGGACAGATACGTTTCGACCATCCAAAAAAGCCTGAACATTTCCGTCGACCGAATAGAAATTCCGGATATATATACTACTGGAATCGGTGGGATGAAGCAGAATTGTGGCAATATAAAATCCGGAGCTGCTTTTTTTGAAAAGCTGACTGAATTCATTTACATCCCATTCTCCTTCAATGGCTTTACGGGGATCCTGAGAAAAGTCGGGAAGATCTTCTTCACAGGAGGGAAAAGAGAAGCCCAGGATGAGATAAGATATAAATAAAATCCATTTCGGGTTTTTCATATCAGCGATCATTAATTTCAAATATAATCATCAAATATGAGGACAAAAATAGGATAATCCCTGCAAATAAATAGTTTTTTCCCCTTTAAGCCTCTTAAAAAATTTCCGTTTTCTGAATAACTTTTCCTGCCATTTGTTTTCCCCGGGAGTTTTTCCCTTCGAAAAAACATAAGTTACCGGCCAAAGTCCCTGATGGACCATCCCCCTTCCCCTTATCCTGCTCACTCTTCCTCAATCGGCGCAGGGGCCTCTCTTTTAAAGCTAATGGCTTTTGGGGTTCCCCTGGAAATTGATGAATTTTCTCTCCATGGAAAGAATTTTTTTCTATTTTTGTTGTAAATAATAAATATTAAATCCCATGAAAATAAACCGCACCCCTCTTTTGATTCTCATTTTGGCCATTTCCATGCCATTTCTGTCCGGTTGTGGCTATAACCGTCTCGTCGAACAGGACGAAGCGGTCAGTCAGCAATGGGCCCAGGTCGAAAACGCTTATCAGCGCCGGGCTGACCTGATCCCTAATCTCGTGAACACGGTAAAAGGATATGCTGATTTTGAACAGGAAACTCTTACAAACGTTATAGAAGCAAGGGCAAAGGCAACAGGTATTAATGTGAACGCCGATCAGCTCACCCCGGAAGCTGTAGGAAATTTCCAGGCAGCACAGGAGCAGCTAACTTCGGCACTTTCCCGGTTGATGGTCGTTGTGGAAAGATATCCTGATTTGAAAGCAAACCAAAACTTTCTGGAACTTCAGGCGCAACTGGAAGGTACGGAAAACCGGATTGCCTTTGAAAGAAAGAAATTTAATGATGCCGTGGCAGTTTATAACATGTCGGTCAGAAGGTTTCCCCGCAATATTGTCGCCGGGATTTTCGGCTTCGAAAGAAAAGGCTATTTCAAAGCGGTTGAAGGCAGTGAAAAGGCGCCAGAGGTCACTTTTTAACAGAACTTCGCAGACTTATCCGGGAATACTGGAAGAGTCTGTTCCAATTAAATTGAGTGGCCGAAACAGAAACGAGCTTGCGAGCTAATCAAAGCGAATGTTCGTTTATTTTTTAGATAGATAATTACATTCATGGACTTCAAAATCATCCGACAATTATGACCCCAGATAAATTTTTTACTCCCGGGCAAAAAACTGATATTTCACTGGCCATCAAACAGGCCGAGATGAATACTTCAGGTGAAATCCGGGTACATATTGAAAAGGATTTTACCGGAGATATTCTTGACAGGGCGGCCTATGTATTTAAATCTATAGGAATGCAAAAAACCGCACTTCGAAACGGGGTTTTATTTTACCTTGCTATCGGTTCGAAAAAATTTGCGATTATCGGTGATGCCGGCATTAACGCAAAAGTCCCGGAGGGATTCTGGGACAATATTAAGGAGGCCATGCTTGTGCACTTTACCTCCGGTGAATTTGCCACAGGTCTTAGCGAGGGGATTCTTATGGCCGGGGAGCAACTTAAAAAACACTTCCCCTATCTCTCAGGAGATACTAACGAATTGTCGGATGATATTTCATTTGGAAAAAATTAAAAAATTTGATAAGAATGCAACGATACTTTCTCCTGTTTTTATTTTTTTTACTTTTTAATACCCTGGCTGTAAACGCTTTCGAAATACCCGAAAAGCCGGCAGCCCTGGTCAATGATTATGCAGGTACCCTTTCCCAACCGGAGGCAACAGCTCTCAACAGGAAACTGATGAATTACATGGATAGCACGAGTACACAAATATTTGTTGTCCTTTTGAACGAGGATGAAGGAAAACCCATTGAAATGATGGGCGCGGAAATCGGCGAAAAGTGGGGCGTGGGACAAAAGGGAAAAGACAACGGAGTGGTTGTTTTAATGTATCCCGACGAAAGAAAGGTCACGATTCAAACAGGCTATGGCCTGGAAGAGTTTATTCCCGATGCCCTGGCCAAAAGGATCATTCAAAACGAGATGATCCCTTCTTTCAAATCAGGTAATTATGCTCAAGGCCTCGATAAGGGGACCGATGTGATCATGAAACTTTTATCCGGACAATTCACCGGTGAGCAATACCGTAAACAGACCTCCTCCTCTGGCTCCCCCTTTGGGATTCTGATGCTTATCGTCCTTTTCTTCATATTTTTCGGGCAATCCAGAAGGAGAAGATATGGATCTGTCGGACGCAGCCTTCCATTTTGGCTGGCACTATCGATGCTGGGTGGCCGGGGAAGTGCCCATGGCGGTAGCTGGGGTGGTTTTTCTTCAGGATCGGGTGGTTTTGGAGGAGGGTTTTCGGGAGGAGGCGGAGGAAGCTTCGGCGGAGGAGGTGCAAGCGGTTCATGGTAATTATGAAAAAATCAATCATAGGTATATTGGTATTAATTTTTGCAGTTTTCTCAACCCATCTTAACGGGCAGGAAACGGAAGCCTCTTCCACCCTCAGGATTGCTTTTGCAGGGGATATTATGGGCCATGACCCCCAAATTGCAGCTGCCAGGAATGGCGACAGTTATGATTACGATACCTGCTTTTCGCTGCTTAGGCCTTACTATAAGAGTGTAGATATTGCCATAGCCAACCTGGAAGTGACGCTTGGCGGACCCCCTTACAAGGGATATCCACAGTTTTCCTCTCCTGATGAACTTGCTCAGGCCGCAAAAGATGCCGGGATCGATCTGCTGGTTACCGCAAACAATCACGCCCTGGACAGGTATTTCAACGGCGTGGAACGCACCACGGAAGTGCTTTCCGGAAAAGGTATTATTCATACCGGTACTTTCCCCTCCGAAAAAGAAAAAGAGCTGAAATATCCGCTTATAGTGGAAAAAAACGGGATCCGGTTGGCAATATTGAACTATACCTATGGCACAAACGGGATAAGTGTAAAGGAATCCTTCGCGGTTAATTATATCGATACCGCACAAATCAGGGCAGATATTCATAAAGCAGGAAAAGCTGAACCCGATTATATAATCGTAGTGATGCACTGGGGACTCGAATATGAGCGCGATGAGAATACCTATCAGGAGAATCTGGCTGAAAGCATCCTTGCCATGGGGGCTGATGCTCTAATAGGCTCACATCCCCATGTGGTCCAGCCCATAAATAAATATTATCCAAATACCCGTGATTCCACCGATTTTAATGTGGTCGTATATAGCCTCGGGAATTTCATCTCCAATCAGCGCGACCGGTACCGCGATGGAGGGATTATTTATGAAATGCTGCTTGAAAAAACTGATAAAGTAAGGATAACAGAACAGTCCTATCTGCCTGTATGGGTCTATAAAGCCAGACAAAAAGATGGCAGCCGGTTGTTCATATTGGTCCCTGAAAATCTCGATACTGAGGTGATAGATAAACTCCGTATGCCCCTGGAGGATCAACAATCAATGGAGGTATTTTATAAAGATACCCATTTGCATTTGAAATAAAATGATGAATTTTTTTTGTTTTTTGCCGAGATACCCTACATGCTACCTCTCTACAAAAAAATAAATCTCATTACTCCTCTGTCTTGTTCCCCAGGATTTCATCATCCACCAGGATCCTTCCGCAATATTCGCAAACGATGATTTTTTTCCGTGAACGGATATCCAACTGACGTTGGGGAGGGATTTTATTAAAACAACCCCCGCAAGCATCCCGTTCCACCGACACCACCGCCAGGCCATTGGAAGCATTTCCCCTGATACGTTTGTAAGCTGTAAGAAGTCTGGGATCAATTTTATTTTCAATTTCTTCAGATTTCCTGTTGAGACTCTCTTCTTCCTTTTGGGTATCGGAGACAATTTCATCGAGTTCTCCCTTTTTTGAACTTAAGTCACCTTTTCGATCTTCAAGAATGAGCTTTGCCTCTTCAATCTGCACTAATTTGCTTTTTAATTGCACATTAGATTCACTGATTTTCTTTTTGGATAATTCAATCTCCAGGGTTTGGAATTCAATCTCTTTGGACAGTGAATCGTACTCACGATTGTTACGTACGTTATTTTGTTGTTCCTGATACTTTGCAATAGAGGCTTCTGAATTTGTAATTTCTTGTTTCCTGGCAGCAATATTCTGTTCCAAACTCTTTACTTCCTGATCATAATTGCTCACACGGGTTTCTAATCCGGCAATTTCATCTTCCAGATCCTGGACCTCAAGGGGGAGTTCTCCGCGAAGGATTCTGATCTTATCAATCTCGGTATCGACCTGTTGAAGGGTAAAAAGTGCTTTTAGTTTATCTTCAACAGAAATTTCTGCAGTTTCTTCAATTTTTGTTTTCTGCTCTGCCATAGGACTATAGGTAATTAATTGGATTTGTATTTACTTCTGATAAATGAACCGCAAATTTAGGGAATTTTTTTGTAACTAATTCATAAAAAAGCTCTTTTGTGTATTGTTCAGATTCATAGTGCCCAATATCGGCAATGAGGATTTTATCCTCCCCCTCAAAAAATTGATGGTATTTGAAATCTGCACTCACGAATGCATCCGCCCCGGATGAAAGGGCATCCTCTAAAAGAAAGCTGCCGCTACCTCCGCAAACTGCGACTTTGCATATATTTTCACCGGAATAGTTCGTGTAGCGAATACACCCACAGTTAAACTCCCTTTTGAGTTTCTTTAAGAAATCCAGCTTTGGGAGGGGTGACCTGAATTCTCCTATAAGACCCATTCCAATATTGAAATGATCGTTTAGCAAAGGATAGAGATCATAAGCAACCTCTTCGTAGGGATGGTTTTCGAGCAGGGCAGTTATGATCCGTTTTGAAAGAAAAGAGGGGATAACCGTTTCGACTTTGATCTCTTTTTCCTTGTGCATGACTCCCCTTTGCCCGACGAAAGGATTGGCGGAATCAGAAGCCCTGAAAGTACCTGTACCCTCCACATTAAAACTGCAATAATCGTAATTGCCTATGACCCCTGCTCCCGCTTCAAAAATTTTTTGCCGCACAATTTCCGCCTGCTCCACCGGAACATAGAAAGACAATTTCAGCAGTTGGCCATTTACCGGCCTGAGCACCTTCCGGTTAACCAGGTCAAGTTTATCAGAAATCCGGGAGTTCACTCCGTTTAAGAACTTATCAAAATTAGTATGGGCTGAAAATATGGCAATATTATTTAAGATGGCTTTAAGCAGGACCCTTTCTACCGTGGTTCTGCCGGTCAGGCTTTTAATGCCGGAAAAGATAAGAGGATGATGGGAAATGATAAGGTTGCATGCTTTAGCCATTGCCTCCTCCACAACTTTATCGGTAACCTCCAGGCAAATAAGAGCCGCCTGAATCTCCATTTCCGGCGATCCAACCTGGATCCCGGAATTGTCGTATGATTCCTGCAGGGAAAAGGGGGCATGGCTATCAAAAAGTGCGAAAATCTCTTTCAACTTCATTCGAGCTCCCCCCTGATTTCAAGCAGCATTTTCTTGACCCCTTCCAGTGTTTTGATCACTTCAAAATTATTAAGGGAATCCTCTTTGTTTTCCTTCATCTTTTTTTGTGCCCCTTTTAAGGTCATTCCCTTCTCCTTCACCAGATAAAAAATGATATGGAAGTTATCAATATCCTCTTTTGTAAAAAGCCGGTTGCCCTTTTTGTTCTTTTTGGGTTTGATGATGGTAAACTCTTTTTCCCAAAACCGGATTAAGGAGGTGTTGACATTAAACATTTTCGCGACTTCTCCAATCGAATAAAACAATTTATCGATTACGGGTTCTTTGTATGGCATTTTTGTAGAATTAGTTCATCATCAATTAATATCAAAACCTGGATCTGCCTTAGCCAATAATCCGACCACCCGGTCGTATTCACTGGCTGAAAGATCATTGGTATAATAATTTAAAGGGTTTACTTTTTTACCATTGATGACTACCTCATAATGCAGGTGAGGACAAGTTGAGAGTCCGGTCATTCCGACCAATCCTATTACCTCCCCCCTTTTAACATGTTGTCCGGGCTTGATAAGGATTTTATGCAGGTGGCCATACAAAGATTCATAACCAAATCCATGATCAAGAACGATTTTATTTCCATAGCCCCCCTCACAGAAAGAGGCCACGGTGGCCACCCCATCAGCTGTTGCAAAGACTTTGGAACCCCTGGCCGCCGTGAGGTCAATCCCCTCGTGCATCTTGTATTGTTGCGTAATGGGGTGAAGCCTCATTCCAAAAGAAGATCCAAAACGGATAAGATCGCTGATCCTTATTGGTTGAATTGCAGGCCGGGCGGCAAGTCTTTTCTCTTTGTCTCTGGCCATTTCCATTATTTCATCCAGTGAACGTGACTGGATCCGTGTCTTTTTCACAAGAATATCCAACTGCCGGGCAAGTCCCGAAACCATAGGAAAATAGGATGAGGGCATAAAAGAGGTATAATTCTCATCTCCCCCGAAACCGGCATTCCTGGTTGTCGATGGTAAAGGATCAACCTCAAAATATGTCCGGAAAATATGATCATCGTTATATTCAAGAGCCGAGATGAGTTTTTGAAAGTGATGGGTATTACGCTCGAGCAAATCAAATTTGAGCAGAAGTTCATTCTGATCAGCAGAAAGAATCTTTAATTTGGGAGACTGAAAAAGCTCGTTATAAATATGAAAGAGCCATACTGAGAATAAAAAAGTTAAACCTAAAAGGGTAAAGGAGCGACGGATTCCGGACCGGAATGAGATGCGTGCTTTTTCAAACTTCATCAATCCCGGGTCATAGATGTATTTTCCTGAACTCATAGATTGGGTTTATGATAACATTAATCAAAAGACTGTCCCGATTTAGCCGATAGATCAATAATTAAATTATACTGTGAAGGACTTAGTTCCAAAAAATAATAATTCACCGGATTTACCGCCTGACCATTCAGGTGAACCTCATAATGCAGATGAGGGGCAACCGACAAGCCAGTGTTCCCAACCCAGGCAATGATATCCCCCCGTTGTACATTGCTTCCCTTTCTTACATTAAATTTATCCAGATTGCAATATATCGTGCGATAACCAAAGCCGTGGTTTATTATAATGGTATTTCCTTTACCCCTGTTGGTTTTTTCAATCTCCGCCACTACCCCATCGCCCGTAGCGTAAACCTCGGCACCAATTTGGGCAGTAAAGTCCATCCCTTCGTGAAAACGTACAATTTTGTACATGGGGTGCATCCTCTTGCCAAAGCCTGAAGCCAGGCGGCTAAGGTCGCTATTGGAAATTGGTTGAATGGAAGGGATGGATCTGAGCATCTCTTCCTTTCTCGTGGCATTGTTGAGCAGGTTATTATACTCTACAGACTGGAGGTTTATTTTTTTAAGGACCAAATTAACTCTTATTATGGTGCTGTCCAGAATTTTTTTATTGGAAAGAGGAACCAAAGAGGTGAAATCGATTTGATTATTATCGAAATCCTCTTCTACCACTGGTTCCGTTTCAAATATAGTCCGGTAGATATTCTTATCCTTGCGTTTAAGATCCTCCAGAACGGTATCGATCTTTGCATATTTTTCACTCAACAACTGATAGTCTTTGGACAACTCCTGGTTCTCCTGTTTTATCTCCCTTTCCCTGGGGGTATCGAAAAACAAGGAATACAGGACTACCAATACTAAGGATATAACAAGGCTGACAGAAATATACAGAAGAAAAACCTGAACCTTCCTCCTGAGGTTTACCTCTACCTTTTCGTAGTTAAGCTTTTGGGGATCATATTTGAAATGTTTGCCGTTCATTTAAAAATAATTGACGGCTAAAAATATGAAAAAATAAAATAGGTAAAAGATTAAAAATGTTATTTTTTATTAATGGAAACTATTTGTTCGAATTCCTCCTTCGGGAGATCCTCGTAATAATAGAAAGGATTAACCGCTTTAAAATTGTATAACACTTCATAATGGAGATGCGGACCGGTGGATCTGCCTGTGTTGCCAAGATCTGCAATATGCTGTCCCTTGCTCACTTTATCACCTTTATTGACCATAATCTTGTACAGGTGTGCATAACGTGTCTGATACCCAAATCCATGATCAATTATAATCTCATTACCATAACCATTCCTGCCGTGGTGGACACAAATCACGGACCCTGATCCGGTGGCATAAACATTTAATCCAATTTCCCCTGCAATATCAAGTCCCTGATGAAACCTTCTTCTTTTGGTAAAGGGATCGGGACGCATACCGAATGTGGAGGTAAGCCAAAATCTATCCCCTGGCGAGATGGGTTGGATTGAGGGGAGGCAGGATAAAAATTGTTGCTGTTCGCGGGCAATTACGATAAGGTCATTTAACGACCCTGATTGGATTCTTGCCTTTGTTAATAACTTTTCAAGTTTTTTTGCGGTGTTGGTAACAATCGGCACATTTCTGGAAAAAAGAGGGTGGTCATAACTTTCCGATCCCCCGAAACCTGCTTCCCTTACCGATCCAGGAATGGGATCCATGTTGAAAACCGAGCGATACACTTTATCGTCGCGCTTCTGAATATTGGACAGAAGGTTTTCTGCCTGCATAATTTCTTGATTTAGAATATTATACCCCGATTTAAGTATTTCATTTTGCGCTGCAAATCGCTTTAACTTGGAAGAAATAAAATGCTGATCGTATAACATCCTTAACCCTAACGCGACTGCTGATAATAGTATAAAATATACTACTCCGTCGCGCATTCTGCGCTTTAAGGATTTTTTCACCTTTTCAAAGCGCAAACTATCCTTGTTGAAATAATATCTCTCTCTAAACATGGCTAAAATCAAGGCTTACAAATAAAACTAATTGGCGAACAGGTCAAATGTAAATTAAAAAAATTATTTTTACAAGATTAAATTTTAAGATTTATAGCTATTTTACAGGGAGAATCCGGAAATAGTTACATTTCCAGGATTATTTTTAAGCATTATAAATAAGTAAATATGACATCCAACGACATCAGGCAGGCATTTATTGAATATTATAACTCAAAGGGCCATCTGGCAGTGCCATCGGCCCCCATGGTTATCAAAAATGATCCAAGCCTCATGTTTACCAATGCAGGGATGAACCAGTTTAAGGATATATTCCTTGGAAACAGCCAGCCCCTTGCTCCCCGCGTTGCAAATGCTCAAAAATGCCTTCGGGTGTCAGGAAAGCACAATGATCTGGAAGAGGTTGGCCATGACACCTATCATCATACCATGTTTGAAATGTTGGGGAACTGGTCTTTTGGCGACTATTTTAAAGAGGAAGCCATTGATATGGCATGGGAATTCCTTACCAAAAAAATGAACATTGACTCTACCAGGCTTTACGCCACCATTTTTTCGGGGGACGAGGAAGATAGGACGGGACTGGATAGGGAAGCACTGGAATTCTGGAAAAAACATCTTCCTGAGGAAAGAATTTTAATGGGTTCAAAGAAAGATAATTTCTGGGAAATGGGCGATACCGGGCCATGCGGGCCCTGTTCCGAAATTCACGCCGACCTGAGAAGTGATGAAGAACGAAAAGCCCTTGACGGGAAAGAGCTGGTAAACCAAAACAATCCGCTTGTCATTGAAATATGGAACCTGGTTTTTATTCAATATAACCGGAAGGCAGATGGCAAACTGGAGGCCCTGCCCCAAAAGCATGTAGACACCGGAATGGGTTTCGAACGACTATGCATGGTCGTTCAGGGAAAACTTTCCAATTACGATACGGATATTTTTCGCAGGCTCATTGCTAAAATTGAGCAATTCAGCGGGATCAATTATGGCAACCTTCCTGCATCGGATGTGGCCATGAGGGTGATAGCAGATCATCTTCGGGCCCTTGCTTTCTCTGTTGCCGACGGGCAACTACCTTCTAACGTGAAGGCGGGTTACGTGATCCGAAGGATTCTTCGGCGCGCCGTTCGTTATGCTTATACCTTCTTAAACCAGGAAAAACCATTTATCTACCGGCTTTTGCCCGAACTGGTCAGCATCATGGGCGAAAGCTATCCGGAACTCAAATCCCAGGAGGAATTGATCTCTAAAGTAATCCGGGAAGAAGAGCAATCCTTCCTCAGGACCCTTGAAAAAGGAATAAGGCTACTGGAAGATATTATTAAAAAGACGCTTGACAATAACCAGGATTTCATTAGCGGAAAAACTGTTTTTGAGCTTTACGATACCTATGGCTTCCCTCCGGATCTCACTCAATTGATGGTCAAAGAACATAAATTGAATATCGATACCCCCGGCTTTAATGAAGAGATGTTCAAACAAAAAAGCCGATCGAGGGAAGACGCGGTAAAAGAGGCTGGCGACTGGACTACCCTAAATCCATCACAGGATAATGAATTCATTGGCTACGACCAGCTTAGTGCCAAAATCAGGATAAACAAATACAGGAAAGTGAGCCTGAAAGGAAAAGAACTTTTCCAAATGGTATTTGACCAAACTCCCTTTTATGCTGAAAGTGGCGGACAGGTCGGAGATAAGGGTTATATCGGAAATAGGGAGGAACGCATCGAAATTATCGATACCCTAAAAGAGAATGAGCTGACCATACACCTGAGCAAAAAATTACCTATTGATCCCACAGCTCAGTTTGAGGCGGTTGTTAATTCAGGACAGCGAATCAACACCGCCGCCAATCATACTGCTACACATCTGTTGCACCAGGCTTTACGGAGTGTCCTGGGAACCCATGTGGAACAAAAAGGCTCTCTTGTCCATCCCGATTATTTGCGGTTCGATTTTGCCCATTACCAAAAATTAAGCGGGGAAGATATCCTCAGAATTGAAGAGATCGTAAACTCCCGGATCAGGGAAAACATACCTCTGGAAGACCGACGGAATGTACCCATATCAGAAGCACGATCTATGGGTGCCATGGCTCTCTTCGGCGAAAAATACGGGGACGACGTTAGGGTAATCCGCTTCAACGATTCTATTGAATTGTGCGGGGGAACCCATGTATCGGCTACCGGACAAATCGGGTTTTTTAAAATCGTGAAAGAGAGCGCAATCGCAGCCGGAATCCGCAGGATTGAGGCTATAAGCGGGGAGAAATGCCAGGAGTATATCCTAACAATGGATCGTACGCTTCAATCGCTGATGGAGTTATTCCCTGGAGGAAAAGATGTGGTACAATCCGTCGAAAACCTTATTTTATCCCACGCAGAGCTCAGCAAAAAACTGGAAAAAACTGTCTCGGAAAAGCTGAACACACTTAAAAACGAGCTCGTTGGCAAAATCGAATCTTTCGGGGAAACTCACTTCCTGGGCCAGATTGTAGAGGTTGAAAAAGCGGAGGATATCAAAGATCTCAGCTTCAGGTTGAAGAATGCGGAAGAAGATTTGTTCATTATCCTGGGCTCTGATATAGAAGGCAAAGCACATCTTACCATTCAAATTTCTGACCGCCTGGTCAAAGCCAGACAATTAAACGCGGGAAGCCTGATCCGACAATTGGCAAAGGAGATCAACGGCGGCGGCGGCGGACAGCCTTTTTTCGCTACAGCGGGCGGCAGTAGTCCCGAGGGTTTGCAGAATGCCATCGATAAAGCCAGAGAGCTATTCTTTTAAGATCGTTAATAGGCTAAATATCAATTGTTTAAATAAGATAATTCAAAGAGCGGTATATTTTAAATTCCCCTATGAAATAAAAAATTATGGAAATTACCAGAACCTTCGATCTTCTGTCCCGCTATAGCAAGGAATACCAAAATATGAAAGAGGCCTTCGCCAATAAAGTGAATGGCCGGTGGGAATATTATTCCTCCGGGGATTATATTAATAATGTCAATTGGCTGAGCTATGGCCTTATGGAACTCGGACTTAAAAAAGGAGATTTTGTCGCCACCATATCCAATAACCGTCCCGAATGGAATTTCCTGGATATGGCTCTGAGCCAGGCCGGGATTATTCATGTACCCATATACCCTACCATAAGCAGGGAAGATTACAATTATATCCTGAACCATTGTCTCCCCAGGCTGGTCTTTGTGTCAGATAAAATGCTCCTTGACAAGATTGACCCACTGATTAAAAATGTTCCGGGAATAAAAGATATTTATACTTTCAATAAACTGGAAGGAGCAAAAAACTGGAGAGAAATTCTCGATTCGGGCAAAAAAAGTGAAAAAAAATCTCAGGTGAAACTGGAAAAGATCAAGGATTCAATAAATGAAAATGACCCCGTTACCCTGATCTATACCTCCGGTACCACGGGCTTTCCCAAAGGAGTCATGCTCTCCCATAAAAATCTGGTATCCAATTTTATCGAAACATCCAAGGTACACGATCTGAAGGAATGCCGCATATTATCCTTCCTTCCTTTAAGCCATGTTTATGAGCGGATGGTAAATTATCACTTTCAATACCTGGGAATGAGCATCTACTATGCGGAAAATATGGGGACAATAATACAGGACCTGAAAGAGGTTAAGCCGCAGATATTCAATTCTGTCCCCCGCCTTCTTGAACGGGTTTACGATACCATTATTGGCAAAGGGAAGGATCTTCCCCCGTTGAAAAAAAGGATTTTCTTCTGGGCGGTGAACCTGGGATTGCGGTATGAGCCGGCAGGAAACAGCGCCTATTACAACTTACGCTTAAAAATTGCGGACAAACTGGTATTCTCAAAATGGCGGGAAGCTCTCGGGGGGGAGGTTAAAATCATTGTATCGGGAGGTGCGGCTCTGCAACCAAGACTGGCCCATATTTTCTGGGCTGCTGGAATAAAGGTGATTGAAGGTTATGGTTTAACGGAAACTTCTCCTGTGATAGCGGCGAATAACCTGATGACAAAAGAGGTCATGTTTGGCACGGTGGGCCCTGTACTCAAGGACATTGAGGTCAAAATTGCCCCCGACGGAGAGATCCTGTGTAAAGGGCCTAATATTATGCTCGGATATTATAAAGCCCCGGATCTGACCGCAGAGGTAATAGATGATGAAGGCTGGTTCCATACCGGAGATATCGGAAAGTTTGTGGAAGGTAAATACCTGAAGATCACCGACCGCAAAAAAGAGATGTTCAAACTTTCCAGCGGAAAATACATCGCGCCCCAGGTGATCGAAAATAAACTTAAGGAATCCTTCTTTATAGAAAATGTGATGGTGGTCGGAGAAAATCAAAAGTTCGCTTCAGCCCTCCTATCCCCCAATTTCGAGTTCCTTCATAACTGGGCATCCCTGCATGGGATTAAATTCCACGACAACACAGCCCTGATAACAGATTCCGTGATCATTGCCCGGTTTCAAAAAGAGGTAAACGAAATCAACAAACAACTGGGACAGACAGAACAAATTAAACGTTTCCGGCTGGTTGCAGATGAATGGGGTCCCCAAAGCGGCGAGATGTCCCCTACCCTGAAACTTAAAAGGAAGGTGGTAACGGATAAATACGAGAATATTTTAAAAGAAATTTATCTTACTCCAAACTAATCCTCCCTCTTGCCACTCACTCAAACTCCAAACCAATCCTCCTCTTGCTCCTCACTCAAACTCCAAACTAATTCTCCTCTTGCTCCTCACTCAAACCCCAAACTAATCTTGCTACTCACTCAAACTCCAAACTAATCCTCCTCTTGCCACTCACTCAAACCCCAAACTAATCTTGCTACTCACTCACACTCCAAACTAATCCTCCTCTTGCTCCTCACTCAAACTCCAAACTAATTCCTCTGAGGGGAGGAAACCAGCCACATTCCGAGAAACATAACCGCCCCATTGACAATCAACAATTCAAAACCGAAATGGTAACCATTCAAAAGGATTGCGGAATTTTGATCAATCAAATAGGTTAAAACTGGGGAAATAACGGCAATCAGAGGAATCCAACGGTCTTTGACCCCGCGGCGGGTAAATAGGCCAAATGCGTAAAGGCCCAGAAGGGGACCATAGGTAAAACCGGCGACCGTATAAATGGCGGAAATCACATTTTCGTCATTTACGAGTTGAAAGACCATGATCACGAGGCCTAAAACGACAGATACTCCGAAATGGATCCATATTCTGATCCTTTTCAGTCTTTTTTCAGGAAGATTTCCCGCGTTTAGTATATCGACCGTGAAGGAAGTTGTTAATGCCGTAAGGGCCGAATCGGCACTGGAATAAGCCGCTGCCACAAGACCAACGATAAAAAGCATTGCTACGGTAATGCCCAGGTAGCCTCCGGTCGCGATGAGCGGAAATAAATTATCGGTATTTTCCGGAATCGGGAAACCATTCTCAGAAGCAAAAAGAAACAATAAAGCTCCCAGACACAAGAACAGGAAGTTCACCGGTAGAAGGGAGAAGCTCATCAGGTACATATTCTTTTTGGCTTCTTTTATATTGCGGCAACTTAGATTTTTCTGCATCATATCCTGGTCAAGCCCGGTCATCACGATCGCTATGAATGCTCCCCCCAGGAATTGTTTCACAAAATGAGTATTGCTTTTCCAGTCATCAAAGACCCATATTCTGGAGTACTCACTCTCCCGGATAAGCCTGGCCATCGAATGAATATCGAGGTTCATCTGACGGCCAATGAGGATCATGGCAACCACAATTGCGGCCAGCATACTGAAGGTCTGCAAGCTATCGGTCCAGATAATGGTTTTTATCCCTCCCCTGAAAGTGTAAAGCCAAATCAATCCGATAGTAACCCCTACCGTGGCCGCGAAGGGGATCCCCCAACTTTCAAATACCGTTATTTGCAATACATTTGCTACCAGGAACAAGCGAAAGGAAGCGCCAATAATTCGCGAGAGAAGGAAAAAAGAGGCCCCTGTTTTATAGGAAAATTTGCCGAACCGGGTTTCCAGATAAGTATATATTGAAGTAAGCCTTAACCGGTAATAGAGCGGCATCAGAATATTGGCTATTACGAAATACCCTGCCAGAAATCCCAGCACCATCTGCATATAGGTAAATTGCGTACTTCCCACCCATCCCGGCACAGAGATAAAGGTAACCCCGGAAAGGCTCGCGCCGATCATCCCAAAAGCCACTACATACCAGGGCGACTTCCGGTTTCCGGTAAAAAATGATTGGTTATCCGCTTTCCTGCTGGTGATCCAGGAAATCAGGATAAGCAGGGCAAAGTATAGAAGGATAATGGTAAAGAGTAGTCCTGGCGACACAATAGGCTATTTAAAGTAAACGCCAATATTAGGAAAAAATTTAGAAGGCTGCAATTCGGTGGAGCATTCAGAAAATGTGGAAGCTAAACACCATGCAGAAATTTATGCAACACATATTGAAAATAAAATTAGACAAGAGCATGGATATTCTTTGAAGGTGGAGTTGTTATAAACAGTGGGATTTAGCGAATTCTTTTTTTCAGAAAGAGATAGATAATAAAAAAGCCCTTTTATTTTTATTATCCATCTTACCAACCCATTGAAAAGCCCTGAAAGGGCATTGGCAATAGCACAGGGATCGCCCTGTGTAAAGGGCGTAAGCTTTAGTTGGGTGATTCCGATGAAAGGTAGGTTTGGGTTTTCTTCTACGTAGATAAATACATATCTTACTACGTAGATAAAAAACATGATTAGGGAACTTTCAAACTTACGGAAGAAGAATCTAAAAACTTGAAGTCCCAAATTGCCACCTCAAGTTGGGTAGGTCAAGGATATGAATATATCTGTAATGGAGAGTCCTAAGAAATTTAAATTTTAGCAGACACTCCTGGTAAAATTTATTGTTTACCTTCCTCTGGGAACCTGGAAGGATCTACCATAAGTTCCAGTTTTCCACCCGATTGGACGGTAAAATTATTTTCGATCAAAATACTTTCCTTTGCAACTACACTCAGTTGCTGATTATTTTGAAGTGTAAAATCACAATCGAACTCAATATTATTTCCAATAATACAATTGTAAATATCTTCACTTTGCGGAATCTGACTGGCGTTTGTAATAAATTGATCGGTTATTGTGTCCACTTCTTTATAATATCTTACATAATCAATTTCCATCTGAGCCGGAAAGGGAGTGTCAGAATCAGGTGATCTCCTGTTCCCATGCATATCCATTCCACTTTGTATTGCCAAATCGAAAATAATATGCATGGGGTTATCATGCGGGAAAATAGGGTTCATTTTATATTTATCACCAGTATTAATCTGACAAACATCTTTTGCCCCTTTTTTGTATCTGTATTCTCTCCTTTTTAATAGGTCATCAACATACCATTCAACCTTGTTTGGAGCCCATACCAAGGAAAAAACATGAAATTCATCTGAAAAACCGGCATTTTTATATTGTGAGGAACATCGATCATCTTTGCCATCTTGATCATAATCGACATGAATGGTCATTTCATGATATCTGGAAAGCTTATCCGGATCATACCGTTTACGGGTATTTTCGTTCTCAAACTCAAAAATATCTATCTCATTTACAGGGGGATTCCCATATAACCAAAAGGCGGGGAAAAAACCTTTTCCTTTAGGAATTTTCACCCTGGCCTCATATTTCCCATAGGAAAAAGTTTGCCGGGTCCATATATTAGCAGAGGTATATTGGTAGGGTCTTCGGTTTGATATCCCATCATTCAGAATGAGGTTGGGATCAAGCCATGGGATCGCTCTCCTGGAAATATTTTCTTCCCTGGTAATAATTTCAAGCTTTCCATTGGATATATGAGTATTCTCCTCAAAAAGCCAATAATTCTGTGTTCTTCCGTTATTCCCATATAATTCACCACCAGGACCATCACCATAATTATTTTTCCATACCCGGGAATCAAGAGCCTGACCAGAAAAATCATCCTCAAATACTTTAATATATTCACCCGTCTCACATTGATTGAATGATTGAGTTGAAATAACTTTTATTCTCTTACACCACTGAGAATAAAGGTTCGTCGTAAAAACCACGAAAAGAATTAATGAAATTATATAGGGAAGAGATTTCGTCAAAATAGTGCCTATCGGAGGTTTGCCGGTGGAATGGAGTAGGAGAATTTTATTAAAATACAGAGGAACTACCTATTTTATCATCGGAAACAGAAGCACTTTTTTGGTCCGAAAGCATACCTTCCAACTGATTGATCCTCTTCATAAGTTCTGCAATTTTCATATCATTGGTTGCAATACGCTGCTCCTGGGACTTTAATGCCTCAACGATCATGGGAATAAATCCAATATAATCAACACTTAACAACCCCAGACTATCCTCAGAAACTAATTCAGGGAAATACTCTTTGACTTTTTGTGCTGAAAATCCAAAACGAATCTTGTTGTAAAAATCATCCCCGTAAATATTTTTCCGAACTACCATCGAATCTTTCTCTTGAACCATACTTCTTCCTTCAAAATAGAGATCTTCAGGAGTAGTTTTAAAATTGAATTTTATGCCGGAAAGTTGAAGCAAGTTTGGTACCGAACCATTAATTGCCTGAATATTATCCTCTATTCTTTCATCTGACAAAAGAAAAAGTGTACCACAGATACCTGCGTCTCCAACCACATCTAACGTATATGAAGGGTAGGTAACTCCTATGCCAACCTTTCCGTTAGATCTTACAATAAATTTACTGGAATAATTAGTGGAAAGATTCAACAAGCCAGGATTGGCAGGCTGCAAATTTTTATAATTTGCCCGAATAATATCATATCCTGAACCTACATTGTTTTTGCTATTAGATATATCTAAAACATCATTATCAATATCGACGGTTATTACATGCTGATTGTAGATATCTACCCGACCATTTGAAAGTACTTTTAATTGAGCACTGACGGTTAAAGAATGAAAAAGCAGGAGGAATACCATTGGTGAAAATAAGAGGATATTGAATGAAACCTTTTTCATGATGACCGGGTTTTAGGATGATTGGAAAAAATACTTTTTGCTCATCAGAATGCTTCTATGTAATAAAAACAGCCAGCGCAATGAAATATAATTTTTCCTGATGAAATTCTGTGGTAAATTTTAATGTTTATACAACAACAATTTAAAACGATTGTTTGGACTTTACAGTGCAGCGCAATTACAAAATGATTTAATTATTATCAACCTATTATTTCAAATTTTATTGCATATCGCACAATTGCCATTAATTTTGTGGGATAAACCTATACCGGTATACCTATACAGAAAAGATAAGGAGCTGCATGTCATTAAACTTACCCTCCCGCCTGCTTGAAGAGGCTGTGAATGAATTTTCGAAACTGCCCGGTATAGGCAACAAGACCGCATTGCGGCTGGTTCTCCACCTTCTCCGCCAGGATCCATCCGATGCAGAAGCCTTTGGGAATGCAGTTCTCCGGCTAAGAAAAGAAATCAAACAATGCACCATTTGTCATAATTTATCCGATGATGAGGTTTGCCATATCTGTGCCGACAAATCGCGGGACGACTCTCTGGTTTGCGTGGTAGAAAATATACGGGATGTGATGTCGATCGAAAATACCCGGCAGTTCCGGGGAAAGTACCATGTCCTGGGCGGGATCATCTCCCCGATGGAAGGTATTGGCCCTGCCGACCTCACCATCTCCTCCCTGGAAGAAAAAATATTGGCTGAAAATTCTGAAATCCGTGAGATCATCCTGGCCCTGCCTACCACGATGGAGGGAGATACCACCAACTATTATATCTACAGGCGGCTTCAAAATAATTCTAGAATAAGGATAAGCACCATAGCCCGCGGAATCGCTTTTGGAGACGATCTGGAATATGCCGATACAATTACCCTGGGCAGAAGCATTGTGAACAGGACCGATTTTGAAGCGACCTTGAAAAGGTGATTTGGAACATGAATTAATGATTAAGTAAGATTTTTTCAGATATTTCTATATTTGCACAAAATAAATTTCCCCAATGAAACCCACAGGTTTGCTAAATATATATTTGAAAAGGCAATCAGTTAAGGGGGATTCCACAAAACTATTAATATAAATAATTTACTGATGAAGCTGAAGGACAACCAATATCTCATCGACGGAATACCCGTTTTGGATCTGGTAGAAAAATACGACGCACCGCTTTATATCTACGAAACGGCAAAAATGAAAAAGCAGTACGACCGGATAACCAAAGCATTCAAAACAACCCGGGTCAAAGTTCATTTTGCATGCAAAGCCCTGTCCAACATCAATGTCCTGAAATATTTCAACAGACTGGGTGCCGGACTCGATGCAGTTTCTATACAGGAAGTCTGGCTTGGGCTCAAAGCCGGATTTGAACCGGAGAAGATTGTTTATACGCCAAATTGTGTCTCCCTCGACGAAATAGAACTTGCCGTGAAGGAAGGGGTGAAAATCAATATCGACAATCTCTCTATCCTTGAACAGTTTGGAAACAAATACGGAGCATCCGTCCCGGTGGGCGTCCGGATCAATCCGCATATCCTTGGCGGGGGAAACCAGAAAATCTCTACCGGGCATATCGATTCAAAATTCGGAATTTCAATTCACCAGTTGCCTCACCTTCTTCGGGTTATCGAAACCAACAAGATGAAAGTTGAAGGGCTTCACATGCACACCGGATCGGATATCCTCGACATTGAGGTCTTCCTCAGAGGGGCGGAGATCATGCTTCAGACAGCCGGAAATTTTCCGGATCTTGAATATATAGATTATGGCAGCGGATTTAAAGTAGCCTATAGACCGGACGATATTTCGACCGATATCGAGGAACTGGGGAGTACACTTTCACAGCGATTCAATGAATTTTGTAAGGAATACGGAAGGAACCTTACCCTCATATTCGAGCCAGGGAAGTTCCTTGTTAGCGAGGCCGGATATTTTATTGCCAGGGTGAACGTAATCAAACAAACGACTTCCACCGTTTTTGCCGGCCTCGACACCGGACTGAACCACCTTATCCGGCCCATGTTTTACGAGGCCTATCACAATATTGTCAACATCTCGAAACCCACCGGGAAAACCCGGATCTATACCGTTGTAGGATATATCTGTGAAACCGATACATTCGGCTGGAACCGTAAGATAGTCGAAGCCCAGGAAGGGGATTATTTTGCCTTTATGAACGCCGGTGCCTATTGCTTCACCATGGCTTCAAACTATAATTCCCGGTTTCGTCCGGCTGAAGTACTTATCGACAATGGTAAGGATTTCCTCATCAGAAAACGAGAGAACATGGAGGACCTGTTAAAAAATCAGGTAATCATAGATGGGGTTTTCTGATTAAAAGCATTACTTTAGAGGATTGGTTTACTATATGAGACTTGTTTATACATTGGTACTTCATGGACCTCTCGATTGTCATTGTCAACTATAACGTACGGTATTTTCTTGAACAATGTCTTTATTCCGTGGCCCGCGCAATAAAGAATATAAAAGCGGAAGTTTTCGTGGTGGATAATAATTCCGTTGATGGTTCCACTCTCATGGTCCTTCAGAAATTCCCCTGGGTTACCCTCATTGAAAATCAGGTAAATGTCGGTTTCAGCAGAGCCAATAATCAGGCTATCCCCCTGGCCAACGGACAATTCATCCTCCTTTTAAATCCTGATACCATCGTGGAAGAAGGCAGTTTCACGAAATGCCTCGGATTCATGCACCATCATCCGGAAGCAGGGGCCCTTGGCGTCAAAATGATCGATGGCCGTGGCAACTTCCTTCCCGAATCCAAACGTTCCCTCCCTACCCCACGGGTCGCATTTTATAAGGTTTTCGGACTTGCAAGCCTCTTTCCCCGTTCGGCTGCTTTTGGACGGTATCATCTGGGGAATCTCGACAAAGATGAAATCCACCAGGTCGAAATCCTTTCAGGAGCCTATATGTTTATCCGGAAAGAAGCACTGGGTAAAACCGGAATTCTGGATGAAAGTTTTTTCATGTATGGTGAAGATATCGATCTGTCCTATCGTATTACCCAGGCAGGTTACAAGAATTACTATTTCCCCGAAACCACCATTATCCATTACAAAGGGGAAAGCACTAAAAAAGGGAGCATCAACTATGTGCTTGTTTTTTATAAAGCCATGATCATTTTCGCGAAAAAGCATTTCTCCAGGAAAAAGGCCCGCTCTCTTTCGCTGTTGATTAATTTTGCAATCTACCTGCGCGCCTCCATTTCGATCATTAAGCGATCCCTTCAAAAGATCGTTCAACCCCTGATCGATTTCCTGCTCATCTATCTGGGATTTTACTTTTTCACCCCGGTATGGTCAGGCCTTAAATTTGGTATGGAAGACCATTTCCCCCCTTTCTACCTTCAATTCATGGTCCCCATTTACATTCTCATTTTCATCACTTCAGTTTATTATTCAGGCGGTTATGAAAAACCGGTAAAAATTTGGAATATCTTTAAAGGCTATCTTAGCGGCACCATTTTTCTGCTTGTTCTGTATGCCCTCTTACCCGAAGATCTAAGATTTTCACGAGCCCTGATCCTGATGGGCAGTTTCTGGGCTATCGCAGTGCTCCTTTTTCATCGTTTTATTATGAACTTAACCGGGATCAGGGATTATGAATTCTCTTTGAACCGTAAAAAACGGGTTCTTCTTATCGCGGGTAAAGATGAATCTGAACGGGTCGGAAGAATTCTGAAAAACACAAGATTAAGCCCCGATATAGTGGGTACGGTAAACCCTGCCGGAAGCCAGGATCCGTTTTTTATCGGAAATATAACCCAAATTCAGGAAATTGTAAGAATCCATAAAATTGAAGAGGTTGTATTCTGCTCCAGAGATATTGCAGCCCAGGGAATCATAAAAAATATGGCCCTGCTTAATGACGAAAATATCGAGTTTAAAATAGCCCCTCCGGAAAGCCTTTCTGTGATTGGCAGTAATTCCATTTATACTTCCGGAGACCTCTACCTTATCCGCTTCAATTCCATTGGAAAAGAGAATAATAAACGAAAAAAAAGGCTTTTTGATGTGCTGGTTTCATTGGTTATGATTCTTTTGAGCCCGATCCTGTGGATTTTCATAAAAGACTTTCCCAGGGTGCTTAAAAGTGCTCTGCTTGTCTTTGCCGGTAATTTAACCTGGGTTGGGTATTGCCCTAAAACAGATCTCAGTTCGATCCCTGTATTGCGTCCCGGGGTATATTCGGTTTGCCTAAAAGAACAAGAGGAACTCCCACAAACTGTTAGCGAAAACCTTAACCTGGAATACGCGAGAGATTATCATATATCTGCAGATTTTAATATTTTGTGGATGAATTTATTTTTTATAAAGAAAAAATAATGAAAGTCCTGAGCATGAAAGTGGTCGTAAAACCTTTTTATTAATTACCCTTTACTTTCATTTCGCAAAGAAAAACGGTCCATTTATAATACAAGCCCTGTCATAGGTCAAAAAAATATAAACCAAATCAGATACTTCTCGTATCATAGTGTTTATTCCTGATTCATTATTTATATATTTGTTTTTTGCATAAATATGATAAAGAGAATTTTACTCCCAACACTGTTGTCCGTTATATTCCTTTCTCAGGGATTCAGTCAGCAGGAAACAGATCTACAGGCTACGTTTTTAACCGCTGAATCCTATTTCCTTTTCGAGGAATTCAAAGAGGCCCTACCCCTATATCTGCGTATTCATCGAGCGCAACCCGAAAACGATAACATCAATTACAAAATTGGTGTCTGCTTTCTGAATGATCCCTTTCAAAAGGAAAAGGCCATCATCTATCTTGAAAAAGCGAGTGAGAATATAAATCCACGATACCGGCAGAACAATTTCAAGGAAACAGCCGCTCCGACCGATGCCGTCTTTTACCTGGGGAATGCTTATTTTATAAATAACCAGATAGATAATGCAAGGGAACAATATAATAAGTTCCTTAAAATCATGGATACAGAGGTTTATGACAGGCAACTTGTCCTGGATCAGATAGATGCTTGCGATGCAGCGGCGAGACTGGAGAAAAAACCGATCGATTTTGACCGCCGGCTCCTTCCTTCAAAAATAAATACCCGTTTCTCCGAAAAAAACCCGGTTGTTTCGGGTGATGAAACCCGTCTCGCCTATATAGCTGAACTTCAATTTTATGATGCCGTTTTCTTTACCGAAAAAATTAATGGTAATTGGACGGAACCACGGAATATCGTTGCGGAACTGGGTGTTGACGGGGATGTTTATCCCGTGAGCATGTCCTATAAGGGCGACCGGATGTATATTTACAGAAACGACGATTTCATCGGTAACCTATACCAAACGACCTACTCCAATGGGAAATGGGGGCCTTTGGTAAAGCTGAATGAAAATATCAATACAAAATACTGGGAATCGCATGCCAGCGAAACCAGGGATGGAAAAACGCTCTATTTTTCGAGTAACCGCAAAGGAGGAATGGGCGATCTGGACATTTACCGATCAGAAAAAATGCCAAATGGTGGGTGGGGGCCTGCTGTAAATCTGGGTTCCGTGGTTAATTCAATATACAATGATGATACCCCTTTTATTACCGCATCGGGCGATAAACTTTTTTTTAGCTCTTACGGACATTACAATATGGGGGGATATGATATCTTCATGACCCGTAAAAATTCGGATGGATCCTGGGCTGCACCGGTTAATTTGGGTTACCCCGTAAATACCACCGATGATGACCAGTTTTTCAATCCGGTGGGTGACGGTGAAAAAGCCTATTACTCCAGATATGACCATGCAGGGGCAGGCTTGTATGACATATACGAATATACAGTCTATAATGCGGATTACCCCAGGATGTTCCCCATTTCCGGTTTATTGGATTATATGGGCACCAAAACAGATTCTTCCGAAGTCCTGCTTTCCGTTATTGATAAATTGGGAAGGGATACCCTTCTGTCGATTCATCCAAATCGCAAGGGTGAGATCGCATTTAAAGTTCCGGCGGGTACTTATCAATTGGTTTTTGACAGCGAGCGTTTCCATAAATTTATGATGGATCTTGAAGTGGATCAGAACACCCCCCATTCAGGACTGATCCTGCCGGGGACGATCAAACTGCAGGCCCGGCCGCTGGCCCTTACCCAGGAAGAAGAAGATAAAAAACTTCAGCTTCAGGATACCCTCATTATAGTGGACGAACAGAAAGAGGTCAGGATAAAATACAACGCAGAGCGCGGATCAGATGTGGTAATCAATGTATTTAACAACGATTCCATCCTCGCAAGCACCGACTCACTCGAAATCAACCGGCGTCGGAACACCTTTGAATTTGTACCTGAACCCGGCAAGAATAAAGTAGTGATCACCCTGACCGATGAAGAGGGAAATGTGATCGAACGGAGTGCCGAGGTCATCTATAATGCCCCTGAATCGATCAATAATATTGATGACAACAGGGAAGGTATGGAAGAAGATGGCAATAAACCAATCACGGAAGCAGACCAGGGGACGGTGGAAGATAATATGCCTGAGGTAAAGGCTTCTGACCAAAAGACAGATGCGAATATTTCTCTTATTAAGGATAAGCTTTCTTCCCTCGCGGATGGGAGGCTGAAAGAATTCATTGACGGAATCGATCTGGAAAAAGAGGGAATCCGGTCATTAGATGATCTGATAAAATACCTTAAAGAGAATGCCGCTGCCAATGGTTACACCATGGAAGAGGTGGACGACCTTCTAAGTAGAGCCTTATCGGAAAAGGATCTGAATGAATTTATCGCCGATATGAAAAGAGCCTCAGAGGGCAATCTTCGCAAAACCCTTTCCGATTTTAATCCTGAAAAGGAAAATATCGGGACCCCCAGAGAACTGATTGATAGGCTGATGGAAAAAGCAGTCACTTCAAACTACAAGGAAAGCGATGTGGCAGCTTCGCTGGCAATCCTTGCAGCTCAGGGCAATAAAGATCCTCAGTGGCTCCTGAACGCCCTAAAGAACAATTCGACTGATAAACTCAGAGATTATCTTGAGAATTACACCCTCGATCCCTCTCTGATCAATGCACCCGCTGCATTGGGGATGGACTTATACTCAAAGGCAGAAACAGGTCAGATCGATAAATCAGAATTTTTGGATCTGCTTACCAAACTTGCTGTATCCCGGAATGTGGAAGCGCTAAAGAATCGTTTGGCGCAACTGGCTGAAGGAGATTTGAAGAGCCTTCTGGACAGTCTCGATCTGCAATATAATCAGATTTACACTGCAGACAGTCTTATTAAGTTCCTCTATAATAATAAATATAACCTTGACTATACCGATGAGGATGTGGACAAACTCCTTTCCGATGCTCTGGGCATGCAGATGAAGGAAATCGACGATCTAAGACGTCGCATGGCTGTGGTTTCCGAAGAAGAGCTGAAAGATTTCCTTACCAATTATGATGTAAGAGAGGGAAAACATACTTCACCACAGGGATTTATTGATTATCTGAAAAGGAGTACCAGACAGAATAGGTTCACCGAAGAGGATATCAACTGGGCATTACTTCGCCTGGCATTCAAAGGTGATCCGGACGATATTGCCAGAGAACTTTCCAAATTCTCCTTTGGCGACCTGCAGGAACTTGCGCTTACCGTGGATCCATATGCGGAAAGTATCAAGACCACCGATGAACTCATTAATTATTTCATCGATAATTCGAAAAAACACGACTATACAAAAGATGATTTCACCAAGGCAATTGCCGATTACAGCAGTTACGGGGATGCATTGAAATTCCTCGAAAAGCTTATCAATCTGGCAGAGGGCGAAACCAGGACTTATCTGCATACGATCGACCCTGTTAAACAAGGGCTCCGGAGCAAACAGGATGTTATCCTCCGACTGCTTAAAGATTCGGATGATAATCTGAATGATAAGAAGGAGATAATTTCGCTGATTCTTCGTGCGGAAGAACTTAGTAAAGATGATATCCAGTCCGGATTAAAAAGCCTTGCTGAAAGCGATCTTGCCGAGGCCATTGATAATCTGCCGGCAGATATGATCAGTGCAGATGAGGCCTTCACCTATCTCCTTCAAAATCCGGGCAATGCTCCCTACACCGAAAAAGAGGTCCTGGATGCCTTCACCCGTTATCTAAAGCGATCTGAATCTGTATAATTTCCGCAAAAACCTACTCGACAATGCCGAGGGGGCCCTTAGAGAGACCATAGCCATTATGGATATCACCAGACATGGGATCAAGGATCCGGATTCGATGGTACATTATCTCCTAAAAACGGCTGATGGCAGCAATTACACACAGGAAGAGGTTTACGAGCTCCTGGGTAAAGTGATCGATCAGAAAAACATCGAGAACTTTATTGAGCGCCTGAAAAACCTCGCCTCTGGTGGTTTGCTTACAGCCCTGAACGAGCTTAATCTCAAAGCTTCGAATATCGGGACGATCGAAGATCTTATCAGGCACCTCCTTTCCATAGCGGATGAATATGAGTTCGAACCCGGTTATTTATGGGATCTGATCCTTCAGATGGCCCTGGATGCAAATGCCGGAAATGACGGGCTCAATGACATCCTCGCCGACCAGATTGGCCATAAGAGATTTGGTAAGGCCATGGGATTTGCCGGAGGGCTGATTTTGCTGAGCGGGTTAATTATTTTCATCCTGATACTGGTTGCAAGGAGAAAAAGGAGGAAGGATGAACAGCCGGAACAGGGATAATTGAATACTTTTGGATTTACGGGGAATGGTTGACTCTGGTGCATAATAATATATGTCACTACGGGCATTTATTAAATTAAAATTTAAAATACCATGAGGCTGATTTTTTATTTTTCTCTCTTAAATGTACTCTTCATTTTTTCAAATGCTAATGCTCAAGTCGATATTACGGTACAATTTTCCTCCAATGAATTGGTAGAATATCATTCCTCAAATAAGTCAATATTATACTCTTATGATAGCGTATTCCTTGAAATAAAGGGTAAAGGACGTTATTATTATCCTGAGGAAATAGAATCAATAAAGGCAAATGATCTTTTTCTGGTAACGAAAAATGTCAGAAGAGCTAAAGTTTATAAAAAGGAATTTGTTGAACAAGTTATAGAGGGCTATATGAGCCTCTATAAAAGCAAAAATACAGAAGGTAAATTATGCCTCTATCTTCAAAAAGAAGATTCAATGATTTATTATATACCGGAAAAATATTTTAAGGGTTATATTAATTCTTTATTTTCCGATTGCGAAAAACTAAATATAGAAATGGAGAAAAAATCATTGCAAAGATTCACCTATAAGCTCTATACTTTTTATGAATTGGTTTCATTTTATAATAATTGTATGGATAAGGATTCCAAATCTATTACATTTAAAGAACCCAAAATATTATTTAATAAATACGTGGCATTTGGGGCAACGACTTCCACAATCAAGACAAGCCTTTATCCTTTCGATGGTCAAAACTACTCGTTAAAGTTAAGTCCTCATTTTGGTGTTGCCATGGGTTATCTTTACTCAAATCGCTTAGGTTTTTTCATTGGTCTGAATTATTCTAAAATCCACAGTACTTCTATGTTTACTACAATAGGTACACGATTTGATGAAAATAATTCTATTATTCTGGCAAATGTTGATATTGACCTTGGGATATCCTTTCATCTAGTTGAAGTGCCACTTTCTCTTTACATACAACCTGTTCAATTCAAACATTTAAAACCCTATATTGAATTTGGTCCAAGATTAGATGTTCTTTTTATGGATACTTCAAAAGTTACTGCGGATGATGATTATACAGAAGGTATTAATTATAAATACGATATCCGATTTGATATGTTAACGTTGGCAAAATTTATAAACCTGGGGATTGAAACTACGAAATTTAATAAAAAGTTTAATTTAAACTTTGGAATATCTAATTCGAGATACGGTTTCATCCCAATGACATCCTATGGTTTTCATAAACAAAATTCTAATATAAGTTTTACGAAATATTTGCTGTCTCTTAGAATGTTTATTTAGTTTCCAGGATTGGTTGAGATTTAAGACTGGAGAAAAGGACTTTTCTCATTTCAGTGTTGGTTTTATGCGGTTTCGTGTACTCGCCCAGGCCGGTTCACCCTCTGGAAAATTCGTCATGGTGGTTGGAGAGATGGTAAGAAAAATTTGTATTTTTCCGATTTAAACTGAACTTACACCTGGAGCTTAATACAACAAATCATCATACCAGATGAATACCGAAATAAAACTGGAAGATTTAGGATATAATGACCGGATTGAAAAATTCAGGACAGAACAAGAACTGGATGAATTTGAGATAGGAAGAATTATTGCAGAGCATAAGGAAAGATACATTGTAAGGACGGTTAAAGCTGAATTTGAAGCTGAGATAACCGGGAATATGCGGTTTTCAGCTGCAAAGTCGTGAAGATTTCCCCGCCGTTGGAGATTGGGTAGCATTGACAGCGTATGATTCAGATTTTGCAGTCATTCATAAAATATTACCAAGATCTTCCATAATTCAACGTCAAGCGGTGGGACAAACCGGAGAGGTTCAAATCATAGCGGCAAATATTGATTATGCATTTTTAGTTCAGGCAGTCGACCGGGATTTTAATATAAACCGAATAGAAAGATACCTCACTATTTGTTATTCCTCTAAAGTTACCCCGATAATTTTGCTTAGTAAAACAGACCTTATTGAAGAGCAGAGAATTACGGATATACTGGAAAGTATTAAGTTACGGATCAAGGATGTTCCGGTTATTGCTATGAGTAACGAAACGGAGAAGGGATACGAAGACATAAAAGAGACCATTGAAAAAGGGAAAACCTACTGTATGCTAGGATCTTCGGGGGTTGGAAAGTCTTCCCTGGTAAATAATCTCTCTGCCAGGAACATAATGAAAACGGACAGGATTAGTAAAAGTACAAATAAGGGGCGACACGTCACAAGCCATAGAGAATTAATCCTACTTGAAAACGGGGGAATTCTCATTGATAATCCGGGGTTGCGGGAAGTGGGAATTGCAGATACAACCTCCGGATTGGAAACTACTTTTGACAAAATAATCGCTCTTTCACAAACGTGTAAATTCAAAGATTGTACTCACACCACCGAGATCGGTTGCTCAGTTCTTGAAGCCATTGAAAAAAAAGAAATAGAAAAAAGTACCTACGAAAATTACCGGCGACTGGAAAGAGAAAGGGCACATTTTGAATTAACAATTGAAGAGAGACGTAAGGGTGATAAAAAATTTGGAAAAATGATGAAGAATTATAAAAAAGAGAGGAATAAAAATTAGATGTAATTGATGGTGCACAGATGGCGCGGTTTATCAGCGAGCTTTCGAAAAATATTGAAAACGGATCTAAATTTATAATAGTGAAAGAAGTCATTCTTTTACTTCCGACAAATTCCTTGCTTCAATATATATATGTTTGATTTCGGGATAGCTTTTCCGGATATTGTCTTCAATACGTTTTATGGTTTCGGAAAGATCCGTACTGCTTAGCCTGTTGAGAAACTGAACATCAAGCGCCAGTAAAACCTCCTCGGGCGCCATATGCATGGTGAGTGGCCGGTGAAGGGTTTTAACATTTTTTTCCTCCTTAACCAGTTTCATGATATCATCAATGATATGGGGCTGCATACTCTCCCCTATCAGCAGGTTACGGCTTTCTATCGTAAGAAGTACTGCTACATAGGCCAGCAACAATCCGATGAGAACGGAGGCTAACCCGTCAGCAGGCGGGAAATGGTAATGACTTCCGATAAATACCCCTGCTGCGGCGATTATCAACCCTCCCAGGGCAGCGCCATCTTCAAAGATAACCACAAAAAGACTGGGATCCTTGCTTATCCGGAGCCTTTTAAAAAACCTACCCCTGATCCCTTTATTTTTATTCAGGCCGCGAACAGCAATGATAAAGGAAGTACCTTCGAATAAGAATGCACCGCCCAATACAGAATAATTCCATGCGAGATTGGTGAGCTGCTCCGGATGTTGAATGTGTTTAATGCCCTCATAAATGGACATTCCTCCTCCAAGTCCAAAGATCAGGATGGCAACAATCAGAGACCAAAAATAAACCTCTTGCCCGTATCCAAAAGGATGCTCCTTATCAGAAGGCTTTTTACTGCGGTGTAATCCGAGAAGTAATAATAACTGGTTGACCGAATCCACTGAACTATGGATTCCCTCGGAAATCATAGCAGAACTGCCTGTAAAAGCAGCCGCCAGGAATTTTAATACGGCAATGGCTACATTCGCTGATAGCGCTCCATATATGGTGATTTTAGAATGAGCCATGATTCACTTCCGCTTTTCGATCCATTTTTCTGACAGGGGAATCTATTTTACCATGATTACCTCTGAAAGGGAATGTACTATCTTGGTTAAACAATACAAAACCGGCTCAGGTTTTCTTTTCGGGGAGAGATTTTCATTCCTGCTAATAACCGCTATCCTGAAATCATTACTCCGGGAAATCAATCATCGCCTTCATCACCCCGTCCTGGTAGCCAGCGACCAGATCAAATGCCTTTTTACTTTCCTCGAAGGGGAAGCGGTGGGTGGGCATTGGGCTGACATCCACCATACCTTTCTCCATGAGCTCAAGTGCCCTTTCAACACAATTAACCTGCCTCCGGATGTTGATGATGGTAATCTCTTTTCGTCGCAGTTTCCCAACATCGAACGACCAGTGGTCAAATTCAGGAATACCGGCGATGAGAAGTTTACCGCCCGGCTTAAGGATTTCTATTGCCTGATCCACTGCTTCCTGCTCACCACAGCATTCGAATACAATATCAAGCATCTGGGGTTCTCTTCTTTCCACCTCCTTAATGATATCAATAGTAAGCGGATTACCCGTCCAGAAGGCTCCGGATCTCTCTGCAATTTTCAGCCGTTCATCAATCTTATCGGTCACATAAACTCTCGATACACCTTCGGTAAGGGCAGGAAGCAGAACACTCATTCCTATCGGTCCAAACCCAAGAATCCCAATCGCAGTACCATCCAACGAACCTGCCTTTTGCACGGCATAAACACCAATGGCCAAAGGTTCGGAGATGGCTGCCTGATCAAAAGAAAGTTTCTCCGAAACAGGAATGCAACTGGTTTCGGGCATAACAATATACTCCGACAGGCATCCTTCCGCTTGTCCTGGGCACCCCAGAAACTTTAGATTCCTGCATGTATGAGGCCTTCCTGCCAGGCACTGGTCACATTCCCAGCAAGGCATGGCCGGTTCAATGGCAACAGGGTCACCAATGCGGATCCGGCTTACACCCTTTCCAATGGCAACCACACGGCCTGCACCCTCATGACCCACAGCAAAAGGATATCGGATGACCTGGTCGCCTATCCGCCCACGGGTATAATAATGAATATCCGATCCGCATACACCAACCGTCTTCATTTTAATGAGAACATCAGTAGGAAGGACCATTTGCGGAACAGGGGCCTCTATTATCTCCATCTGCCGCAAGCCGGTGAGAACCATTTTTTTCATTAAAAGGAAAATTTTTATTTATCATAGAAATTCAGACTCTTTGCGTTTTGAAGATCACTCAATCTGAATTTTTAATTTTCCATCAAATATACTATGAATGCATGAATATGAACAAGGTCTTAAAATAATTTTTACTTTTGCAATCAATAACTTAGTTTGAAAATAGTGAATGAAAATCTGATTAACGAGATAAAGGAGCTGCTGGCCAAAGAGGCCCAAGCGGTCATGAATGTGCCGGTAAATGATAGTTTTGAAAGGGCTGTTGAATTAATTTACGAGTGTGTGCATGTTCGCGGAGGAAGGGTTATCGCAAGCGGTATGGGTAAAGCCGGACAAATCGCCGATAACATTGCCACCACATTAAGCTCCACGGGAACACCTGCCACCTTTCTCCACCCAAGCGAAGCACAACACGGCGATTTAGGCCTGATGCGGGAGAATGATGTTCTGCTTGTGCTTTCAAATTCGGGAAAAACAAGAGAGATCATCGAATTAATCGGGCTGTCAGATAACCTCTACAAAGACCTTCCGGTTGTTGTGATCACCGGAAACCCCGACAGTCTGTTACCTGGAATGGCTAAGGTTACGATCCTAACCGGAAATCCTCCGGAGGTTTGTGCACTGGGGTTAACCCCTACCACCTCGACCACCACGATGACTGTTATTGGCGATGTCCTCGTAGTGCTGCTTATGAAAAAAATTGGGTTTTCAGCCATTGACTATGCAAAAAGACACCATGGCGGGTACCTTGGATTCAAATCAAGAAATCAGGCAAATAATCATGAGAATTATCAGGAATGACAGTTTGGCTCTCCTTGTGGATGTACAGGAAAAGCTTTTTCCCCATATTGCCGAACGGGAGACACTTGAAAAAAATATCATAACGCTCATCAAAGGATTGCAGATCCTTAAAATCCAGACAATTACTACAGAACAATACCGGAAAGGGCTTGGCAGGACAATCGGAAGTATTGCGGATATCCTGGCGGATAAAAGGACTCTTGAAAAAACCTGTTTCTCCTGTTTTGATGACCCTCTTATCGCCCAGCAACTCAACAGCAGCAATTCAACCATTCACATTATTGCGGGTATTGAAGCCCATGTTTGCATTCTTCAGACCTGTATCGACAGCTTAAATTCTGGCGCTAAAGTTGTGGTTGTGGAAGATTGCATCTCATCAAGGAAATTAAACGATAAAAAGGTGGCCGTCGAAAGAATGAGACAGGAAGGTGCGATTATAACAACCTATGAATCATTGCTCCTGGAACTCACCCGTTATAGCGGAACAGATGAGTTTAAAGCAATTTCAGCTTTAATTAAATGAGTACCCATGGCACGTGTATTTGCATTTGGAGAAAGCCTGATCGATATCATTTTCAAAAATAATGAACCGGTATCGGCCAGGGTTGGAGGTTCAATGCTCAATTCATCCATAAGTCTTGGCAGACTGGGGGCAGAGATTTACTTCGTGAGTGATTTTGGCGTTGATCATGCAGGCAATATGATCGAATCTTTTTTAATGGAGAATGGCGTAAGGACTGAATATACCGAGCGGTTCAAAAATAAGAATTCCCCCATCGCTCTCGCATTTCTTAATGACTCCGGAGATGCCTCCTATTCATTTTACAAACCGGATCTGCCAAAAGGTCGCTTAATGAGTTTGAAAATCGATTTTCAACCAGACGACATCCTGTTATTTGGAAGTTTCTTTGCTGTGAATGAGTCCGTGCGCGAAGCACTCCTCAGTTTTATTGTCGATGCAAAAAAAGCGGGGGCCATTATCGTGTACGATCCCAATATCCGGGCACCTCACAAGAATGAGGTTGAACAAATAAAGCCCCTGGTTCTGGAAAATATGAATTTTGCGGATATCGTCAGGGGCTCCGACGAGGATTTCCATATCCTCTTCAATACGGATTCCTCCGGGCAGGCATACGACCTCGTGCAGGATATGGGATGCAGGAACCTTATATACACAGGAAATAAAAACAATGTGGAGCTGTTAACCGCTGCCCTTCACCTGCATTTCGAGGTACCTTCCATTAAGGTGGTCAGTACGATCGGAGCAGGGGATAACTTTAATGCCGGTATCGTATGGTCCCTTCTGAAGAATAATATCACCCGCAAAGAGATGGAGCATCTCCCGGAAAAGAGCTGGAGAGAGGTGGCTGGAAACGGAATTTCTTTTGCCACAGATGTTTGCCTGCACTATGATAATTATATTTCGAAGCAATTTGCCCGGGAGGTGCTTCGTAATGTCGGTTTATAGCCTCTCATCCCAAAGGGAAAATACTGTTCAGGGATCCTGCTTTTCACTCTTTTCTCTCCCCCACCGGGTCTGCATAATCGCCCTTTTTTGCTGCCTTTCAGATCGGAAGGGGAATTAAATTTCTGTTTTTTATTAGCATAATCCTCCCCTCCTCTCCGGCAGGGTCCGGGGAACCCGGGTCTTCCTTCTCCCACGGTCTTAACCCGGCGCGGTCATGCCGCCATTGCGCGCAGTACATTATAAATTAGTTAAATTAGCACGGGTGGTTCTTTTCATTTTGTCTGGTCTGAATATTTCCACCATAGAATTGTGCTAAAATAACCCATAATCCCGGTGATCAGGATGATAAAGTAACTTAATAAATTCAATCCCGATTTCAAGTCAGCGCCACCACTTCCGCTATAAATACCGGGAACAGCCCAGGGGAAATACCGGCCCAGACCTAAGGCTCCTATGATTTGCGCCAACACTAGTAAAATCGCTACAATTCCCAGGGGTGTCATAAATCCTTTTCCAACGATAGCAAAGAAAGCAATAGGGGTATTCAAAAGAATAATCATAAAGGTTGTCAGAAAATATACCTGAATATTATCTATGAACATGACAGAATCCCAACCCGGGAGCCGAAGCAGGAATCCGATGAGCATGCCTAAGAATAAATTGGAAAGTACAAGAACAAGGCACCAGATGGTATAATAGATAAATTTTGCGTTTAAAATCTTTGCCCGTGAAATGGGCAAAGACAATAAATCTTTTACTGTGCCTTCGGAATATTCCCGGCCAAATAACCAGCTTGCCACAAAGCCAAAAATCAAAACACCCCCCACCCCGACGGCTTGCGACAACAGTCCCAAATAGGAGTCCCAATTTGCCTCGAAGGACATCAAAACAGCTTTTGATTTAAAGGCGCCCGAAAGACCATCAATACCATTATCTTTCATTAAAAACATAAATACGCCACCAAACAGGGGAGCAAGAGAGAAAGCGATAAAAGTAACCCAGGTAATTCGTGAACCTCTGTTTTTAAGAATTTCAGCAATAAATGCTCTCCATTGTTGTTTCATCCCTCAATCCATTTAGTTCTTTATCATTCTAAGGAAATAGGATTCCAAATTCTCTTCAAAAACATGCAGCATTTTGGGTGGCAATCCCGAAGTGACCAATTTTGTCGATATGGTTTCAGGCTCTTTAATAGCTTTGTTATCTGCCAATTCAATACTATCCAATTTGCTGGTAGCACCAGAATATCCCCACTGACTCAATAGCTCCAATGCTTTCTTGTTATCGGCAGTATTAATACAAAGTTTTTTAATGAGTTGTTGTTCTAATTCATGGGTATTAATCTCCCTGATAATTTTCCCCTGATGAACAATTCCTATTCTGGTGGCAACTTTTGAAATTTCGGAAAGGATATGACTCGACAGGAATATTGTGGTATGATGATTTTTAACCAGGTCTCTTAAATATTCTCGTATTTCCACAATTCCGGCTGGATCTAATCCATTGATGGGCTCATCAAGTAACAGTAATTTCGGGTTATGGAATAAGGCTTTCGCCAGGCCCAGACGCTGACCATTTCCTAAGGATAAAAATTTCGCTTTCTTGTTCTTATATTGACCAAGTTGCAGAATCTCAATTATTTTATCAATAGGTTTTTTGTCTTTCATTCCCCGAAGTTCACCGTAAACTTCTAAATTTTCTTTCACCGTCAAATCCGGATAGGAATAGGGAGTCTCCACTAAATATCCTATATCATTCCAGATGGGAGAATTTTGTTTAGGAATTTGTCCAAATAAAGAAATTATTCCGGAATCAGGCTTAATCATTCCCAGAAGAAGTCGGATTGTAGTGGTTTTACCGGCTCCATTTAGTCCCAGGAATCCATATATTTCCCCTTCTCTTACATGGATGGAAACCTCATCTACTGCGATAGTTTCTTTAAATTTCTTCGTCAGTTTTTCGGTCTGTATGACATTCATAATCCACTTTTGTACATGACTGTTACTAAAGTAAAATTAATCCTTTTCGCAATACTTAATATACTTATTAAGAATATGATCCCAACCCTGTTCTGAGTCCATCATTTTTCTATAATCATCAGAATCTTCTCCGTGATTTTCAAAATTGAAATGTTCAAATTTAATGATTGTTGAATTGTAATACCGGGTAAAAGAAATATTAATATCGCTTGCTTTGTCCGGATTCGGAATCGGTTCACGTTTAGCACTAATCTGCCATTTTAAACCGATAAGGGCGTTTTCCGTATATTCCGTTACACGTCCCCAATCGCAACGAAATCCATAGGGTCCGAATTCTGAACAAAGCCCATTTTTTTTATCCTCAATTTTGATTTCTTCTAATTTTTCCTGCGACCAGGTATATTCCCTCGGCCACCATTCATTGAATTCATTTACAAATTTTCGGAAAGCTTCATCGGATGAAATGCCGACCTTAAATTCTTTTTTTATTCTATCCATTGAATATCCTTTTAATGGGTATATTTTCACAGTTATACCCCCTCCTTTTAAGCGCAAATTGAACAGGCAAATTTAAATTATTTTTTTTACGGGAGAATTTGGCTTTTCTGCATTTGTGAAACCATATCTTCAATGGTCTTTTCTAAACTCTTTTACTCATTATTTTGCTAACCATTTTTAATAAATTTTTTTCCTCCGTAAAGGGTCTCTCCAGACCCCTTGCCTTTTCATTTTTTGCTTCTTCTATGAAGGTGATTAACCACGTAAGCTGCATCTCTGCCTACTCCTCCCACAAGGCCTGAGGTTAATCCGAATTGGAAAATCATTCCCACAAAATAAAGACCTTCGAATTCTTTAGAGATTCCCCGATAGGTTTTCGGCCAGCCATTTGCTTCTGACGCATCCAATTTTATCCAGGAAAAGTCTGGTTTATAACCTGTTGCCCAAACAACAGATGCCACATTTAAAATCCGTCCATCCTCCAAAAGAGGAAATCCCTTTTCTACTCCTTTCAACCTGGGTAAGCGTTCTATCTTTGCTTTATTCACCTCATGTATGGATACACTTATAAGAGGGCCCCCACTCTTAGTGATAATAGTTTTCACTTTTCGACCCATTGGTGTTTTAATCGTCAGGATATAATAGACAAACAACCAGTATAATCTTCCAAGATAGCGGAAAATAAAATCCGGAATATGGGGTGTAGGTTTTCCGGAAATAAAAGTTGGACGACTTTTTGAGAGTTCAATTGCGATCTCCACCCCAGATGTTCCCGCTCCGACCACCAGTGTATTTGATGCCGGTAATAATTGCGGGTTTTTATATTTTGAGGAGTGAATTTGTAAAATATTTTTGTTAAGATCTGAAGAAAACGCAGGTATATAGGCAGTGGGATTTGTACCTGTGGCAACAATTACGTTTTTTGCATAAATTTTACCTTTGGAAGTTATTATTTCGTAGCCATCGCCGGTTTTAGTAAGTGCCAGTACACTTGTATTTAATTCAACGGGTATTGAATATTTTTTTGCATAATTTGACAGATAATCCGCCATCTCTTCTTTTGAAGGAAGGGTGCCCCGAACAGCGGGGTATTTTAATCCCGGAAGGCCATCATACTGCGAGGGTGTGAATAGCCGTAAGGAATCCCATCGTTCCCGCCATGAGGAACCCACCTGATTTGCTGAATCCAGTATAATGAATTCTTCATTATACTTTTTTAAAAAATAGGCCACTGCTAAGCCAGATTGTCCAGCTCCAATGACCACTGTTCTGCTATGCTTCTTTTCCATCTAATTAATGAGTAAGCTTTTCCAGCAATTATTTTTGATGGATTGCTCATCATAAGAAACAATCAGCACGGAATTAAGTTATTGGAGTGAGAATAATATTCTCCTGTATAATTTCCTGGCATGATGAAAAGGCACGGTAAATGCCATGGGCAAAAAAAAAAGTTTGATCCGCTTTCCGGCAAACCAAACTTATCTGTAGTTGTTAGATACTACTTTTTTATTCAATCAAAAAAATAGGAAATACCGATAAAAGCAGAATAGGTGTTTATGTGGGCCTTGTCCAGGATATAATAGGAGTCGGTTTCCCTGGTACCGCTGTTATCACTGATGTCTAAAAGTCCGTATACACCGCGAAAACCTAAATCCAGGCGAAAAGTCTTTTCTTCATTTAGTCCGAAATCCAATCCGGCACCATATGCAATCCCGAAATCACTTGCCCTTACCGTAAGGAGTGCCTGGTAGGTATCGTCGCCGGACTGACTGACATCACTTCCTATGTTAAGTCCTATCTGTGGACCAACTGCCACCTTGAAGTTAACGGGCTTCTGTATTCCCGTATTCAGAGTAAGTAATAAAGGAATGTGAATGTAATTAAGCTTAACGGTTCCTGAAAAGTCCGCTTCGCTGTAATCCTGGTTAAGAGAATTATAAATTACCTCTGCCTGCAAACCTACATGTTCGGAGAAATAATAACCAAATAATCCGCTAAATCCGTAACCCAATGTAAATTCACCTTTGATGATTTCATCATTGGGAGTGTTAATATCAAATGAAGTGAAGGTTGGCATAAATCGCAAACCAATTTTCCCGCCCTGTGCATAGCTTTGAAAGGATAAACCCAAACACATAAGCATTATTCCTGCTGCAACAATTAATCTTTTCTTTCTCATATTCAAATATTTTTAAAGTTATAAAATCATTCACCCAAGGGTTGCGCCATTTTTTGTATTCACTTAATTATCAGTTGTATATACTGGCGACTTCTTTTTCAACTTTGGCAAAAAATCAACATCACGTGGAATTTCCTCCCCTCAAATGGACATTGTTTCAAAGGTGAAAGAAATATGATTCAAATCTGATGGTTGAATAAGTGTTCTGTTTTTGAAGTTATACAGGTTATACGACAAGCCGCTTCAGATTTTAAACCAATCTGTAATATTGAGTTCTCCAAAAATTTGTGGAGAGATTATGAATCTTTCATTCTTTTATACCCAAGGAAAGCGCACCAAAACTTTTTCATTTTTCAGGAGGGTATTTTGGGGAGTGATTTTCGGAATGCATTTATTAATATTAGGTTTAAATTTATTTGTTTGAAACAAAGGGAATTTCATTTAGTTTCCCAGCCAAAGTTACTATAAAGGGTGGATTTATTATTATGACATATAAGGGCAAAAGCGTAAGATTTCCTTTTCGATTTCATTTAAAAATTGCGGTTTTCACCACTATACAACTTGCTCTGACATTTTGGAATTGATTTTTTTTGCCGGTACGGATCGTTTGGAAGCGATATGTCTGGCGATATATCCGGCATCCTTACCCACGCCCATGAGTATTGAGGAACTAAGGGTACGCTGAAAAGGCATTCCGATGAAATACAAACCCGGTTGACCTTGCACTACACCACGCTCGTGTACCGGAAAACCAAAATCATCGAATATGGGAAAATCGATCCAGCTGTAATCAGTGATGAATCCCGTACACCAGATGATATTTTTCACTTTCAAAACCCGTTCGTCTTCCAGTTTCGGGTAGCCGTTTTCGGTTCCTTTTGTCCGTCCCACCCATTCAATACCGGCCTTTTTTAAACGCTTCCCTGTGCCGCCGGCCCTTGGGATACCGCGTGGTGGATAAAAAAAGTGTTTACGCATCATTCGCCCTAGCGGATTAGACACGTTCATCACTTTTGTAGCAGCAAAAACCATGATCGCTGTAATGAGGCGACCCTTAAAATTATCCCGAAAAGCAGGTTCCTCGCCGACATCTCTGCCCGAAAGCCATACCTTATGGTCTTTGGCCATATCCAGGGCAATTTCGGCTCCCGATTGACCTGCCCCTACAACGAGAACCGGGCCATCCTGAACCTGTGAGGGAGTTTGGTATTCTGAGGAATGCAACTTCACAATTTGAGGATCCAACTCGTCTGCAAATTCAGGAATACGGGGATTATGAAAAGGTCCGGTTGCTACTATCACATTGTAGGCTGAGATCATTTCCTTTTTGGTCTCTATATTATAGTGATCCCCCTCAGCGCTAACCCGGATTACCTTCACCCCTGTTCTTATTGGAAATCCAAACCGGGAAGCGTAGGCCTCGAGGTAGTCCGCAATATCGTCCTTACCGGGTTGCGATCCGGGGGGACCCGGGTAAGGCATCCCGGGTAAACTATCATAGCGACCCGGTGTAAACAGACGGAGAGATTTCCACCTTTTCCTCCAGGCGGCTCCGACTCTATTATTCTCATCCAGGATGATACATGGCATATTTTGGCGGGTGAGGTGCCAGGCTGTTGCCAGACCTGCCTGACCACCACCGATAATCACAGTTTCATAATGTCTGTTACTCATGGCTTTATTTTTTAGTAATTAACTTATTTTACTTTCTTTACAGGAGGGAAACCTCCGGCGGCTTCTATGCTGGCGGTTCTATTCACACCAGTATGTATCCGTCCCGAATCCTGAGAGCCTGAATTCTCCTTCCGGGTATCAGAGATATTTGTAGGTTCTTTAGGGTTCATCATCATTGATTAAAAAGATCTCAATACAAAGTTAAAGCATGCAAGGCTGCTTTGCATCGGTGTGATTGCCCAATTATGCAGAAGATGAAAAATGGGTAATATTACCCACCGGAAGCGGTAATATGAATAAAAGTGGTGGAACAGGGGGAATTAAGGGTGGAAGACTGCTATCAGGCCTTCAGTAGAGATCGTTATCCATTATTTTATTTGTTAGCGCAAAAGCTGCCGCCTCCACTCGTGATGAAACACCGAGTTTATTGAAAATGTTACTTACATGACGGTCTACGGTCCGTTCACTGATAAACAAGTCATTGGCAACGGCCTTATTGGTTTTTCCTGATGCGACCAGGCGCAATACCTGGAGTTCGCGAAGTGACAGGCCGTAGGTTTGGGGATTCCGTTCGCTGACCAATAAACCCTTAACCCTTTCCACATCTGGCGTAGCCCCAAGTTGTTCAAATATCCATTTGGCAGCCATCAACTCTGCCTCTGAATTATCCTTATCATTCATTTCCAAATAAACGAGTCCTTTTAGTTCCCTTGAACATGCAGTTTCATAAGGAAGATTCAGGGAGTTCCAAAATTTCAATGCTTTTTGCAATTCCTCCAGTGCAGGCAGGAATTTCCTTTTTGCATAAAAAACGATCCCCTTGTAATACGCGCATTTAGCAAAAAGATAGGGTACATTAAAGTCCCTGGCAAACCCACAGATTTCCTTTACAGCTTCATGGGCTTCTTCAATTTTTTTTGCAGCGATCATAATGCTCACCACTGCAGGGAGAAGCTCAGCACGTCTTTTTGGATCTTTTGTCTCCCGTAGAGTATTGCTTAAAGCAGTTTCCGCTACCTCTTTCTGCCCTTGTTCCAGACGCAGTAATGCGAGACCGGGTTGTGGATTTCTGCCTCTTTTGGCAGCTTCATGAAAACAGTTTTCCGCTTTCCTAAAATTTCCCACCAGACGATGTAGTTCGGCCTGCCGATAATATGCCTCTCCGGCTACCGATTCACGAGGACTTTCATTTAACAGATTGCAGGCATCCATGGTTTCCTCTAGCGCTTTTGGCCATTCACCGTGAAATTGGAAAATCTCCGCCCTTCGTACCAGGCACTCCCCTCTGAAGGGGACTATGTCCGGTTGGGAATCACACCACCGGGTCAGGGCGGATGTCCATTCCTGTGCTCTATCCAAATCCCATACTTTGCGACAAGTTTCGATGACTGCACAATAAACTATCCCGTGTACCAGTGGAAAGACATCTTCCGTTTCGACGGTGATCATCATTTCATCCAGAAGTTTTATCCCTCTGCCTATTTCTCCTTGCTGGATCATTGCCTGTCCGAGCCCCAGCCGGCCGAGTGCGACCAGATCAACGTTTCGAAATTGTTCCCCGGCGGACACAACCTGCTCAAATATTTTCTGTGCTTTGGCGCCATTTCCTGCAGAGAGTTCATTTAAGGCCTTCGGGATGAGAAGTAATCCCTTCTCGGCACAGTCGTGACTTTGTGCATCCTTGAGAAGCCTTTCGCCCCTTGCAAACCATCCACCCCCTCTTGCCTTCTCCCCTGCATTCATAAGCATTAATCCCAGCCAAAAAGCACAACGTACAGCTTTTTCCCTCTTTTTCCGATCCAGATATCCTTGGTGAGCACGTTCCAGAACCTGAAAACTTTCAGCATCCCTGCCGGTTAAGTATGCGGACAGGGCAAGTTTTTCCATTTCTGTGGGGTCAAGCGGGTGTTTCTTGTCCGCTTTTAATAGTTCATTATAGACCTCCGCCCAATTTTCAAACTTTATCATTACTTTATAAACAAACAATATTTATGGATTGTTATTTCGGGATTTTGAGAAATGTGGAACTTCGTATTACCTTTCCCTTCTATAAGATTCACATACCTTCGTAAAAAATTAACTGCCTCGTCTAATTTCGTTCATGGCTTAGAACCGATGGCCACCAGGAAACTGAAAGCTTCCACAACCTGGTTATAATGAAAAATAAAATTCAAATCTTAATGCTGGCCAAAGATTTAACGGCCTAATAAGTATAATGGATGAGTCTTCACTGTCAGCCAGGTAAAAAAAACCAACATCAATCGAAATACCATTCTTAAAATTATGAAATGGAATATCTTTCCCGGCTGTTAAATTAAAGGTAAATTGTGCGGGTTTTTTCGCCGAAGGGTAGAATGTTGTTCCTTGCCGGCAAAACCAGGTTTTACCATTGATCTTTTCATTAGTATTGCCAAAATACAGCCTATGTTCCAGACTTACTGCAGACCAGATTTGGCCATAGGACGGACCTATTCCGCCATTAATTCCAAGCTGACTAACATTAGCAAGTTGGTATGTTACCCCAGCATGCAAAAGTTCCGGGCCCGAAAGCCCTGTAACAAATCTGGTCTTCGATATTTTTCTTTCCTGACAATCCACATTTATACTGAAAACCAGAGCGAAGAAAACAACCAATAATTTTTTCATGATGGTTCATTTTTTACGACCCCGAATGTTTTGGTTAGGGTGCATGTTATACCTTTTTTTAAGAATTATGGTATGGGCAACACAACCAAATCTATATAGGAACTTAAGTATACAATTTATTCCACATCAACAGCATCTGGATCACTCTGAATATGGGTCGTTTCAAGGATCGTTAGAGCAGGTCCAGGTTTTACTCCGTAGTTTGTTCTGTTGGAAATTGAGTCATGTCCATGAAGAATATTTCCCATGTATGTCCGTCAAAATCTTCAATGGTTCGCTGTACCATAAAACTATATTCCTTTGTTTCGTTCGGTTCAATTCCTCCGGCATTTAGCCCTTTTGTCATCAGGGTATTCACCTCTTCAACAGAATCCATGGACAATGAATATAATCCCGCTAATTTTGTTTTGGTATCCGCAATGGGTTTTGTAGCGAAGGTTGCAAACTTTTCGTGAGATAAAAGCATCAAAAAAATGTTATCGTCCCAAACCATGCACTTTCCGCTATCGTCTGAAAACTGAGGATTGTTTGTAAATCCTATTGCAGAATAAAAGTCCATTGATTTTTGCAGGTCTTTAACTGCTAAATTGATGAAAATCTGTTTTGCCATGACTTTTAATAATTTGTTTGGCTATGCGTCGGGTATATCAGGTTCTACCAAATGTTTTAATTTATCCATCGATTCCTGCCATCCCAAATAACACATTTCAATCGGTATTGCATCAGGAATTCCTTCTTGAGTAACGAATAGTTCGGTACCGCACAAAACCTTTTTTAATACAATGGTTGTAATCATTTGACCTGGCAAGTTAGGATCGTCAAATTGATCAGTATATTTTAATAGTTCATTTTGAACAATTTCTAAATATTCGCCACCAAACGAATGTCCATTTCCTGTGGTGAAATTTGTAAAGGTCATTTTATATTTTCCCCCAATTTTCATGTCCATACGATGTACTTTACAAACAAATCCATAAGGGGGTAACCATGAAGCCATTGCATCAGCATCAGTGAATGCTTTAAAGGTTTTTTCTACCGGGGCAGCAAAAACCTGATGTAGTTTAACAATATTATTTGCCATTTTCTCCTTTTTTATAATCCTATAACAATTTTAAAATGGATTTTGTTAAGTGATATTTGCGAACGTAAGGTCTTTTGTTGTGTCACTGGGCACTCTAGTTTGACTATAAATATTAAATGGGATGATAATTAAAATCAAGCATGAAGTGAGGGTGAGTTTTGTAATTCGGTTCATAGTTTTTACTTTATTTCGATCTGATTTATTCCAATTCTAAAGGATTACTAATTATCCCTCTTCTCGAACTTCTCCTCCTTGCTCTTCTTTATTTTTCGAAAAACAAGGTAAATAATACCAAATACAGCTAATACCAAAAACAAAATTTGTATCCCAAGTAAATATTTCAAAACTTCCATTTACTTTAGTTTAACTGCTGTTCCAAAGGTAAGTATTTCTGCGGCTCCACTGGTAACCATGGCAGTGGTAAAGCTAATGCCAATTATAGCATCTGCGTTAAGCTTTTTAGCATCTTCAACCATTCTTTCTATAGCTTGCTCACGTGCATCAGCCTGTAGCTTGGTATATTCCTCAATTTCACCACCCGCAATTTTCTTTAACCCTGCGACAATATCGCGACCAATGTTCCGGCTACGTACAGTGCTACCCCTGGCAATGCCTAAGATTTCTGTAATTTCCCTATTAGGAACTGAATGTGTTGTTGAAAGAATCATAATCATAAATTTTTAAGGTATTACTTCATATAAAAATAAAATCAATATGTTAATTGTTTCCAAAACAAAAAATCCGGCGAATTCAAATAGACCTATCGCAACTCTTTCAAAAGGGCTATTTGAGTACCTTCTTTCTAGTCTTATTTGTCGTTGTTCTGCTTCTCAGCATATTATGAACCGTTGGGTTTTCGGATTACGTTCATGTCCCCATAGGAAAACGTTGGCGCGAGAACCAAACGCCCGCAAACCGTTGAACCCCACCTGTTTTATATTGTGTGTTAGCCAAAGCTTTTATTTATTTCTCTTGTTTTACCTGTTTTATCATTCTACTAAAGTCTTGAATGACTAAAATTGAAAAAATCGACCATGGTATCAAAGACAATAACGCCATTGTCATTCCTAGTACCCCTGCAGTAGCAGGTATAGTCATTAAAAATCCAGATGTTAGGCCAATATATGAAGTTGAGTTTCTGAATTTACTATCCTTAATCATTGCGAGAAAGAACAATATTAAGGCAATTCCATTTAATACATAGTAAACGGAATATGACGTACCTTTCCAAATTGAAAATAAAGTCTGGCCAGAAGCAACATACAATTCTCTTGCATGCTCAGAGGATGCATTAAAATATTGTTTGCTAATTGACAACATTTCAATAGAAGTGTTTGAAGGGAAATATATTGAAAGTCCAATTAACCCAATTATTATTGCCAACAAACTTAAAGCTTTGTGTCCATCAAAGAGAGCAAAAAAGAGAGCGATATAGAGAAAAATCGCCGCAATCATGCTCAACATATATAGAAAGTCAAAACTTATTAGGCCAATTACCCAATTGGTATTAAAAAGTGCAATCCAATCCTCAATATTTATTGGATGCGGCCAAATTATGAAACATGCTATCTGAACGGGAATCATTGTGACCATAAATATCGCTGCGACAATACCTCCTCGAAATAAGGTGATTTTATAATCTGTTTGTTGAATTTTATCCATAATGTTTTAGTACTTAGTTGTCAAATCTCAGGATATTTAGTTATTTCAATATAATACTTCCGGATTCCTGGACCAGAGGTTTAGTTAAAAATAAATCTTTAAATTTACTAAACCTATGACAAAACAACCAAGACGCAAATTCAGTGCGGAATTCAAGGCCAAGGTTGCCTTGGAAACCATAAAGAATGAGAAAACCCTGGCTGAGCTGGGTCATCAATTTGAGGTTAATCCAGTGACTATCTCCAAATGGAAAAATGAATTTTTGGATAGTATGTCGACAGTTACCTAACTTTATTATGTCGATGTTATCTCCATGAACAGCTGCCACACTTGAACTCAGTACGACTTTTTTAACAGTGCTGGAATTTTAGGCCGCCTTCAAAACATTTCATGTTCCGTTTAATGCCGGATCAATCAATTCTTTTGGAGCATCTTTAAATTGGAGGGTAATTGGGGATGCCATGTGTATAATTGCTGTACAACCTTCTGCGGCTTCATCGAAAGAACCATTAGTCAGTAAGTCGGCTTCCCAAATCTCTAATATGCTATTAGATGCATTACCCCATGTGTTTGCGTTTTGAGCCTTATTATACCTGTAAATCTTAGTCGATAAATTCATTACAATCGTCAGAAGGAATATGAACACCGGCTGCCTGTTGATAAACTAAAGTCGCCCCTAAATGACCTGTAAAATTAGAATACCTGAACCTATAATTGAAAGTACAAATGAAGCAATCTTTCGCTTCATGTTTTCAAAGCTCGTGCTTTTAATTCACCTGGTAATATACAGTTAAAAATAAATTTATTAATTGGGGTATTAATTCCATACTTTTCTCCTAAATTGACAACAGTTCCATTTTGATATTCAATCTCTGATGGTTTTTTATCCCAAACATCTCTTGTTAGGGATGAAGTTGAATCGTATGGAAAGGTGTCAATAAATGAAACGGTCTTTTCAACATAGTCAGACTCAATATTTACTCCAATTTGTTTAGCTAGCAGGAATATCTCAGTAAGCAAATCGATCATAAGCTGTCGGGTCTCTTTTATTTCTCTTAATAGTCCGTATGTTGTGTTTGAAACTGCTAACAATCCGCTTAAACAAATCACGATGAATTTTCTCCATAAATCCGCTTCGATATCTTCGGATATTTTTGATTCAATTCCTGCAATTTTAAACATGTAGTGAATTTTCTCAATTCTATCGGTTTTTGATTTATCAATTTCTCCAAATACAATTGTGGGGGTAACTCCAATATGACGAATCACTCCAGGAGAATCAATTTTGCTTATTATACGACATAATCCACCCAAAATGTTTTTCTTATCAATCTTTTCCGATAGCTCCTCTGATGTAACGATTCCATTTTGCAATGGAAGAATCATGGTGTCGTCTTTTAAAATCATCTTCAAATCATCCCGAATCTTTTTGATTTGCCATGCCTTTACACCGATAATAATCAAATCCGGCTTGTCAATTTCTATAATATTGTCTGTTGCCTTTAAATTCTCAACAGTAAAATCACCAAGAATACTCTTAATAATCAATCCGTTGTTTTGAATCGCTTTTAGATGGTTTCCTCTTGCAACAAAAGTCACATCATGTCCAGCTTGAACCAGTTTTGCTCCAAAATATCCACCAACTCCTCCTGTTCCAATAATTGCTATTTTCATCTTAGTGTATCGTTACAATGTAAATTAAGGATTATTTTCGATTGAAAGAATTTTTGGCTATGGAATATGACAGCCAGTTGTTGCAGGTAGATTTTTCAGTCCGTCACGCTAATAATGTCTCTCCTGGTATTTTAATCCTTTGTAAAGTGATTTTATCATTCCTGAGATTTTCTTCTTGAACATATATGTAGCCTTTATAATTCCGACCTCTCATAATAGCGGTTGAGTATCCATTCCTTTGAACTTCTTGTTCAGTTTTGGGTCAATCCGGCACATCATTCTTGAGGGTCCAGCGGTCAGACACATTTTGCCATTGACCAGAAAGCAAGTTGCCGGTTATCATTAGTTATTCTCGACATTCAAAGTTTAAAAACAGAAGCCTTCCAAGTAATAATTTATTCGAATTGTGGAAATCAGATTTTTTCTTATTTCTCCTATTGTACCAAATAAAAGGAAATAAGAAAATTAATAGCCAAGTTGAAGTTTTTTGCTTTTTATCAATATCATACCTAGCCTTTTGAAAATTATATTTAAATGCAATATAGTTGTATTGATCTATTGTCAATGATGCAACATGCTGCAATCCATCATAATTTGTTAAATTTAATTTACCAAAACTGTAAAAGAAACCACTAAATAAAAATCTTACACGAGACTTCAATGATAATATATTTGGAGTTGATAGATATAGCTGTCCTTTAGATTTAAGTATTCTGTTTATCTCTTTAAAAAATTGTTCATGATCTGAAATATGTTCACTCACCTCTATTGCAATTATTATATCAAAAAAATCATCAGGATACGGCAGTTGCTTGGTTATATCAGCTTTTTTACACTCAACCTTATCAAACATATAGATATCCGGAAATAAATCACAAGCTAAAACATCATAACCCATATCATATAGTGTTTTAGTAAATGCACCATGACCTGCACCAATATCTAGTATTTTTTTATTCTTAGAGTGATGTAGATTTTTAAAATACTTCAAAAAACTTTGATGCGTTCCTGGCATCGTAATAGGTTTAATATTTTCCATTTATTTTTCATTTTAACTATTTTCAACTACCTTCTGAGGACGCCCCTCTTCCTGGCATTCAACATGAGCAAATCCGAAGCTTTTAAGGTCAATTGCATCCACAAAGGCATCCACTATACGAACAAAGGAATCCTGAGCAATGGAACTTTCCAGGCAGAACATCATCATCTGGTTCCTGTCCGATCCTTGCTTGTGATTCATTGAATGATTGTTTTAATTTAATTCAAGTTAATAAATAACAGTGAATCAAAGAATTTTGAAAAGGAAAGGTTATTAACAATTTCGGGGGAGTTTTTGCACAGGCTGACGGACGGCGGTATAAAATCGTTGCGCATTTCGAAGCACAAACTTATCAGCCCGCTAAGCCGTTAATTAAATGTTATTTCGTTCAAATATAGCACTATCCGCGCAATGTTTTATGACCGCGTATGGGCAGTTATTATTTCTTTGTTTGTATTAATATCACACCATCCCTAGCTCTATTACCGTATAATTGAATTGCGGCCTCCCCTTTTAAAACTTGTACCGATTCAATATTGTTTGGATCAATATCTGCTTGATTATCGATTGGATATCCGTCTACTACATACAATTGACCTTTTTGTATATTTGAGTTAATAATTGGTGTCGGGTTTACAATAAGTATACTATCAGGTATTTGCTCACCCTGTAATTTTTTTATTATAAGCTCAATCTTCTGATTATAGGCATTAATTTGATAATCATATATTCGTGATTTTTCAACCAAAGATTTTTTCATTAGCTCAAAACTCTCAATACGATAATCACAGTATCGACTTAGCAGTTCAACTCTATCAATTAATTCAATTGGTAAATTTTCTAAAGAATCAACTTGATTTACGATTTCCTTACATTTTTTCCAATTTGGAATTCCATCTACCTTAATGGCTTTTAGGTACTTATCATCAGTCGAATATGGTTGTACCCTATAAAAACTCATTGCTTTTTGTTCTATATCAATAAATCCTGACATGAACTTTTCATATTTAGCAACATCATTGGGTGTTCTCAGTATCACAAAGGATGTGAATACCAAAATGCCTATTATTGAAGTAGTATTTAAAATTAAATTCCTTATTTTTTTTTCTGGTTGAGATAATGAAGGAAATAATGTAATTCCAAATATTATTCCAATTAACAATCCCCCAATATGGGCAGCATTATCGATTCCACCTTTAAGGCCATAAATCAGATTGTACCCAACAAATAAAAGGAGACTAGTCAATATTTTTTTTCTAGTTTCTTTATCAATTAGATTGGTTAAAAGTAAGGCTATATAAACGCCAAATAAACCAAATATTGCTCCTGATGCTCCCGCACTAACTATCAAATCATGCCACCATAAACTTATTACACTACCGCCTATACCTGTAATTAGAAAAGCTATCCCAAATCTTGTTTTACCTATAAAAGGTTCTAATAGTAATCCAATATACATTAAGGCATACATATTAAATAAAAGATGAATAACCCCAATATGTAAAAAGCAATTTGAGATTAATCTCCAATACTGACCACCGAGTGTCAAGGGTGTGAAGTTTGCGCCCCATTTAATTAGACTTTCTGTATCAGGTAGGAATGCATTAACACCTGATATTACCATTACAATAAATATGAGAATACAAATGTTAATAAGTATTGGAGTAATGAAAAATCCATCTTTTGGTATGAAAAGTGAGAAGAAATCAAAGATTTTGTTTTTATTTCTTTGATTTTCTTTACTGGCGATATTAAACTCAACTATCTTTTCCCGATCTCCAATAAATTCAGCGCAATCAGAATCAAAACTGGCTATATCATTAGTTAATTTACAAATAATCCCTTTTTGTCTATCAAAGCTTTGATTATCACAAACTTTACAAAACCTAAGTTGTTCTTGTCTTGTCATATTTATATCATACTAATTGTTTATTATGAACCCTGCAGTCTAATTGCCCATAACGCCTGACAGTAGGCCCAGTGCCGGCATTTTTACGTTTTATGTTCGTTTTTCAATTAATTTCATTTAAATAAAAAACTCTGAAACTAAGGAATAGCAAGGCATTGGACCTACCGCTTGTTAGCAGCTGGGCACCTATTCAATTTCATAATCTTCCAAACAGTCAGTCTCCATGGTAATGCACGTAAAGCAACCTTTTCCAGAATAAGCAGATCCGATAACCCAAATATCATTTCCACATCTGCATTTCACTCCGTCAGCCTTTAATTTTCTAAAATGAAACAGGTCTTTTTTCAATTGAATCAAATCAGTTTTAGGATCATTGATTTTCTGTTGTTCAATAAAATTGTCTATTGAAATTGGGACGAATTTATAACTACCAAATCTAGGCTTAAAACTCATAATGTCTCTTTTTTTCTGGAATTTTTTCTATTTCTGAAATGTTAGCTGATATCTTGTCAAGTGTCAAATGCAAGGACTTTAAATCCGGAAGCGCACCGAAAAATAAATCTGTTAATTGGTTTTTATTAAAACCTCTTATTGCTTTCGTAATTGCCTTTGCCTTCAACAAATATTCCTGTTCATTTTTGCAAGAATCTGCAATTAGTCCATAACGAAGCGTTAAATCGTGATTAAATTTCTCAGCTTCGATTAATATTCCTTTATAAGCTTCTGTCGATAATTCGTCTGTATCCATTGGTTATGTGTTTCATTGCCTTGCTGCTAACGTTTGGCAATAAGAAACTTAGGGCATTTCGAAGCTCCTACTTATCAAGTTACCAAGCCGTTTATTAAAAGTTATATCGTTTAATTTTAGCACTTTCTGCCCTATGTTTTTTATTGCTTGTTGTGGGTTGTTGTCTATTTAAGAGACTCATCTATAATAACATAATTTGGTTTATTTTTTATACAGCTTTTATTGAGGGTTAAAGGGATATTATCTGGTTTTGTTACAAAATATACATCTCTTGTATAATATAACATATCCTTAAGATAATCTTTTTCATTCTTAATTATTGGAATATTTCTGCTATATGAAACCTCAAATTGTATATCATTTACTGTATCATCAACTAAGTAGGCTTTTTCATTCTCTAGATTAGTATGATATTGTGGAATTTTTTTAGTTCCAATATTTTTCCATTTTGTTTTTTTAACCTGTTCTAAAATAATAAATTCATACGAGTTATGTTTGAACTTTTTAATCCATAATCCTTCAATCGTATCAATGGCATTATTAATATTCAGGTGCAATTTATTGGTTTCAAATAAAGTATCATTAAATTCGAAAACAAATGGGCCAATAGAATAACTTCCTGTGTCTTTTGCTGTAAGCTTAATTTTTAGATTATTAAATTTTGTATTATTTACAAGAAAAGAACTGTCCAAATTTTCAATTATATAATCAACAATGAAATTTAAGTCCACATCTATTTCAAATTCTTGGCCAACTCGAGGCAACGGATTACTTAAATCAATGTCAAGACTTTGACTGAAATTTAACCTTGGGAAAATAATTAACAGAATTAATGCCAATTTAACTATTCTTGTTTTCATCTAATATATTTTAAGGATGTTGAATCAATAACCCACAACGGATGGCGGTAGACCCAGTGCTGGCGTTTTTAAGATTATCGATCGGTATTCAATTATTTTCATTTATACAATAAACATCAAACTTAGAAAGACCAAGCATTGGGCTTACCGCTTGTTATGTGGGGTTATTTATCTTTTATTCTATTCTCAATATCCATTTGTTCGTGAAGAATTCTTGTTATTTCAACTTCACTGTCATTAATTCTACGGTAAAAAATAATGTGTCGTCCTGCTTTAAATCCCAATAAGTTTTCCATAACACCAAAATAAGTTTTACCTAGTTCAGGGTTACTTGCAACCTCTTTGCAATTTTCAATAAGCATATGGTAATATCTGTCTGCTTGATCTTCAGACCATTTATTTAATGTGTAATTCCAGATTTGAGTTAAGTCAAAAACCGCTTTATTGGTAAATTTATAACTAGCCATTCTGATTCTTTTTAGCTTTTAATTTACTCAAATGTGTCTCAGGGTTAAAATCATTTGCAATTCCGCTATCAATACCTTCTTGAATAGCTTCTCTTAATAGCATAATCTTGTTTTCTTCTTCTTCTAAAAGCCTTAATCCAGCTCGAACGACTTCACTTGCATTTTTATATCGTCCCGAAGAAATTTTGCTTTTAATAAAACCGTCAAAATAGTTTCCTATTGATATTGAAGTATTTCTGTCCATGGCTTATTATTTTTTCTCAAATATACCAAATATTGGTACAAATGTCAAGAGTAGATTCTTTTTTATAATCCCACATAACGTGCAGCGGTAAGCACTGTGCCGGCATTTTTAAGATTTTTGTTCGGTTTCCGATTAAGTGAATTTTTACAAATAATTTCGTTTTAAAAATGAACCAGGCATGGGGCTTACCGTTTGTTAGGCGGCGGTGATCTTCATCCTTTGTATATGGCTGAATTCCTTCGATTTACGGCTCTTCTCTTCCTCAATATCATAATCATTTTGCAATCCCAGCCAAAATTTTGGGGAATTATCAAAATATCGGCTTAACCGTATGGCAGTATCCGCGCTTATCCTTCGATTTCCTTTCAAAATCTCCGAGGTACGCGTCTGCGGAATCCCAATATCTTTAGAAAGTCTATAGGCACTTATTTGTAGGGGAATCAGAAACTCCTCTTGCAAAACTTCTCCCGGATGAATATTTGGTAAATTTTTCATAATCAATTTATTTATGATAATCCTTTATTTCAACATTCTCTGCATTCCCGTCTTTCCAAATAAATACTATCCGCCATTGGTCATTTATCCTGATGCTGTGAAATCCTTTCATTTTGCCTGCCAATTTCTCCAAATGATTGGATGGGGGAATAGTCAAGTCTTTTATATTTTGTGAGCTATTCAACATCCTTAGCTTTCTCCGGCCCACCTTTTGAATTTCTAATGGAATCGCTTTTAAACGCAAGCCGTTCCATATCTTTTCAGTATTCTTTGAACCAAAAGAAATTATCATACATGTTTTACGTTACTAACGCCAAAGATAAGCATTATTTTGATTATATGCAAGAAGCCCTTTTTTACTGACGCCTAACGGTTGGCGGTAGGTACAGTGCCGGCATTTATAAGATTAAATTTTTGGTTTACGACTTTTTATATATGAACGAAAGATGTCTTTTTAGGAAGTAGCAAGGCATTGGACCTACCGTTTGTTAGCAACTGGCCGTTATTCTATCATTTTTTTAACTTCTTGATAAAGAGGCTCTAATTGTCGCTTAATTATTGCCCAAATCATCGAAGAGTCAACTGCATCATATGCATGAATTATGCGGTTACGAAATCCAAGAATTTTTCGGGCATTTTTTAAACTCACTTCAGGATGAAGTAGATCAAACTTGTTTACAGCTTCACCAATTATTCCCAATTGTCTTTCAACAGCACTTTGAGTTTTCAGGTCTTTAGTATAATCAGAAAATGAGGAAATGTTACTGGTAAAATCCTCGATTAATTCTATTGCACGAATTATATCATCCAGATACTTTAACCCCTTTTCTGTCATAGATTAATACTTTAGTTGAATCAATACTTTTTCTAAGGTAAGGGTTTCTGATAGAAGATTCAGTCAATAAATCAACTTTATTATGAAAAAACAATTCAAATGTATCCCACAAAGAAATTAATTTCTCACCTCTATCAATTGGATCTGCAGCATCAATTTCAACAAGCAAATCAATATCACTTTTTTCTTTATCGAATTTATCAGTGGTAGATGAACCAAAAGCATACAAGTACTTAACATTATGAACTTTACACAAATTCAGAAAGTTAATTCTGTCTTTTAATATTTTTTCTCGAATAACCATAAAACAAAGATAACTGTTTTTAAGCAATTGTCAATTTCGTTTGAAGTCGTTTGTTTTTCGGCTGGTTGCTAACGGACGGCGGTAGGTACAGTGCCGGCATTCGAAGCGATTTATGTCAGTTCTTAGGTAAACGTTAATTTAATAGATATTTTTCGTTTTCAGATTAAGCAAGGTGTTGAACATACCGTATGTTAGGGGTTAGGTGCTTTTATTAGAGCCAATTCCAAGCTGAAAACAAATAGCACCAATAATTTTGTTCTGAATATCTTTATCCGTGATTTCACCATACTTTTTGGATAATCGTCGTTTATCAATAGTCCTGATTTGATGACACAATGCGATAGATTCTTTTTCAAGTCCAAATTTATCGCTTGATAATAAAATTTCATTTGGATATATTATCCGATTGGGTTTTCTGGAAGTTATAGGAATAATATTAACAATATTCAATAATTCATTAATATCATCTTCACTGATTATCAAAACAGGTCGGGTTTTTCCTTGCTCCGAACCGATCACCGGATCAAGATTTGCTCTCCAGATACTCCACTTTTTAACTTTCATAGTAATTCATTATCAGAATCGTCGAAATCAGAGGTGATTTCATTTATATCTGAAAGAAATAATGGATCTTTGGAGGCCTTCTTGAGCATCTCTATTCTTTCCTGCCGGCTTTCGTCAACATCCTCAATAATAACCTTAACCCGCTTCCTAGACTTAAACCTATCGGGCAATTTGATAATCAGACGGTTATCCTTTTGGATTTCATATGTCTTTTCAAATGTCATAAATGGCTTTTTTGTAAAAATACAAAATTTTTTCTTTGAATGGTTTCTCTGCACTTACCCCTAACGGCTGCAGCTAAGCCCAGTGCGGGATTTCGAAGACGAAATCTGTCAACCGAGAATAAAGTTAAATTGAAAAACTGACATTTGCAAACTTTGGAACCACCCGCATTGGGTTTAGCTGTTGTTAGGTGCAGGGGTTGATTAAAACGCTAATATTTTTGGATCTTGTCTGTTGTCGAATATCCTTAAAATGTCAACGTAGTCTTTTCTATCGCGATAAAATAGCGTATTGTGTTTAGTCAAAACACATTTCCTGATTTTTTATTTTTGTAAATTACAGGAAATTGTCTAGGATTAATTGAAATCATTGAAAGTGATGAAGCAGTAATTTCGATAAACCCCTGTACTACCTTATCATCCCAATTCTCTTTAAGGTAATCAAGAATGGTTAAAAAATCGTTTTCAGATAATGGAGACCAAATAATTTGCTTAGGCATGTGAATATTTCTTGCGAATTTTGGACATAACTTTTTCGTTGGGAATACCTTTCCCTAACTCAATTTCCTCAATCGCATCAAAAATGCCTTGTTTCTGTTCGTCTGTCAATCTTTCCCAATCACCAAGGTCCTTTTTCTCATTTATGAAATTTAATAGGACTCCATATAATTCTTCTAATCGATTCTTCTCAAGTGAGTCGATTTGTCGGAAGATTTTAAGTTTCAGATCAGAGACTGTCATAATTTGACTTTTTTCAAAGGTACAAAAAAAGTAATTCACCTGGTAATTCAGGCTTGTATACACTTGCACCTAACGGACGGCGGTAAGCACTGTGCCGACATTTTTAAGATTTTTGTTCGGTTTCCGATGAAGTAAATTTATTCAAATAATTTCGTTTTAATAATGAACCAGGCATGGGGCTTACCGTTTGTTGGCAACAGTACTTTTTTTCGAAATCATTAAAGAATACTATTCAGGTCTTGTCGCCCTACGATCGCCATAATTTCAACAATATCATCTTTAACCTTGTAATAGATAGAGTCGGAACCGCAAGCACAACGTCTATAGCCTTTCTTAATATAATCAACTGACTCAAAAGAGAATGGTTGCTGTGCAATTACGTCAAAGTATTTGAAAAATGAATCAAAGTACTTATCTGCTTGAACCATCCCAAATCGTTCTACTCCGTATCTATGAATCCGAATCAAATCTTTTTTGGCGACATTACTTAATCGATATTTAGCCATTTAGCAATGACTTTGATTGTGTTAGAATTTGATCTTTACTGTCGTCTGTAAAACCACTGTTCTCTGCTCTATCAAGCTTAGCTCTAATCCAGTCGATTTGAACTTGCTGTTGTCTTGCTTGTCTGATCAGATCATTAACTAGCTCACTTTTGCTGGCATATTCTTTATTGCTCAATTGTGCTTTTAACCATTCATCATTGGGTTCTGTGAATGAAATGCTCTGTCTAATCATAGCTTTTTGGTGTAAAATTACATCTTATTTGAATCAGTTGCAAGTTTTTTTTCTTGTATTGTTGCCAACGGACGACGGTATGTGCAGTACCGGCATTCGAAGCAATTATTGTCAGTTTTTAAGTCTATGCTAATTTAATATATATTCGTCTTTTTCAGATAGGGCAAGGTATTGAACATACCGTATGTTATGGCGGCGTGTTTTCTACAGTTTATCCATTAATTGTCTTATTGTTACAATGTCTGTTGTTTTTATTTTTTTAATATCAAGTAAGTCTTTATCTCCTGTAACAAGATAGTCGGCGTTACTGTCAACTGCCAGGCTCAATAAGAAATTATCTTTGTGGTCACGACATTGTTCAATTTGGGAGGTTACTTTTATTAAAATCCCAAAATTGTCAAAGAAGAGGAGTATATCTTCAATATCTTTGTTCGTGAAATATTTTTGAAATCTTTGTCTGGCGACAACAACCAAAAATTCCTGAATCAATTCTTCAGAGAAAACAAGCTTAGCTTTTTTATTCCCGATATATTTATCTAAAAAGCTGAAGTCCTTAGTTATAAGAAAACTAATCCAAAGATTCGTGTCAAGAATGACCAGTTTACTTTTCATATCGGGCTTTTCTAACCGATTCAACTTCTTTAGTGATTTCGTCTAAAGTAGGGTCATTATCGGATTTGCTCCTCAGCTTTTTAAGTAATTCAGCAAAATCAGATTCGGACTTTTCCTTTTTTATTTTAATTAAATCCATGTCGGCAAGGCTTTTGAGCAATTGCTTTGCTTTTGGATTTATTATTTCAATTCTTAATGATTCCATCACAATTATTTTTTATCAAATATACAAAAATCTGATATAGCCCGGATATTATTTATGCTCATTTTAAGGTCTTCCAAACATGCGCCATAACGGACGGCGGTAAGCCCCGTGCCGATATTTTTAAGATATTTGTCGGTTTCCGATTAAGTGAATTTTTACAAATAATTTCGTTTTAAGAATGAACCAGGCATTGGGCTTACCGTTTGTTAGCAAAATGTGCCTATTGGATTAATTTATAATCTTTGATCAACAAATTCGCTGAAAGATTCAAACGAGTTGCCAATTTTCGAATCATTTCAACTGTCAATCTGCGCTTACGATTCAAAATCTCTGATACTCTACTTTTCCCTCCAATTTCAGAAATCAAATCAACTTGCTTAAGGTGCATTTCTTCCATCCGTATCTTAATCGCTTCAATCGGATCTGGTGCTTCAATCGGATAATGTTTGTTTTCATATTCGTCAACCATTAATCCAAGTATCTCTAGCTCATCACTATCGGGTGTACCAAGTTGGGCATCGAAAATCTCTTCCAATCTTTTTAATGCAGCTTTGTAATCCATTTCCGTTTTAATCGGTTTTAATTCCATATCCACCAATTTTAAATATTATTTGCATCAATTTTATCATAATCCGAGTGAGTTCCTATGAATCGGACAAAAGCTAGTTGATGATCGAAATTGAACTTAATCACCAATCGGTATGAATTGCCTTTAATATTAAAAACAATCCTACTATCCTTAAGAATACTTGCATTGGCATAACTCTGTTTCACATTGTTTGGCGTTTTCCAATCCGAATTCATTGCCGTATCATACCATGTTTTTAAATACTGTTCCGAATCTGGATGCTTCTCCCAAAACTCTCTAAGTGTACTTTTTGCAAATATTCTTTTCATAGTTCTCTATTCGGGAACAAATATACCATAAAATTCTCAAATTGGGAACTATTTTTTTTGCAGAATGTTTTTCTCAAGGCATTTTTGCTAACGGATGGCGGTTACCGTAGTTGCCGGAGTTCGGAGACGAAAATTGTCCACCGAAAACGTGGATGATTAAATGAAAATGCCACCAAATCCCACATCACCAGGCAATTACGGTTACCGCATGTTGGCACCTGGCTTTATTTGGTATCGATGATTTTAATAATTTCCTTTTTCAGCTTAGGAAGATGTATCGAAATTATCCCCCATATCACAACATCGTCAACTTTATCATAACCATGAATCACCCAATTGCGGGTATCGACAATCTTTCTGGCATTTTCAATTTTTAGTGAAGGATCAATTTTCAATGCTTTATTGAGAGCCTCTCCAATTATCTCAATTTCTCGTTCAATTCCTCTGCGAAGTAACTTATTTTTCAGATATTCCTTGAAATCATGGTTATCTCCTAAAAATTCGTTGATCGAGTTTATAGAAGTTAAAACATCAAAAAGATATTTGTGTGTTTCATGCCTCATAAATCAAAACCTTAGATTTATTAATACTATCAATAAGATAGGGGTTGGATAGGGATCGTTCAGTTAAAATGTCGATTTCTCTATTAAAAATTTCTCTTAACTTATAGTGTAATGAGAAATAATTGTTAGTGTATTCTTCTACTGACAAATCATCTGGAAATGAAATCAAAAAATCAATATCGCTATTTTCCTGAAAAGTATCAGATAATACTGAACCAAAAGCATAAAGCCGCTTAACTTTTAATGTTTGGCAAATGCTCTTTAAATCATCCGTCCGATTTTCCAGAATTGCTTGCATATTCTTTTTTTTTCAAATTTAGCTTATTTTTAGAACTTTCCCTAAGCTTGGTGCCAACGGACGGCGGTAGGTACAGTGCCGGCATTTATACAATTTCTTTTCGTTTTAAGTAAGAACTAATTTAAACAATTAATTTCAGACTAAGAAAGAGCAAGGCATTGGACCTACCGCTTGTTAGCCACTGACCTTAGTTCATTTTTTTTGAATTGAAGTAAGATACTCCTCGGCTGTCATTACAGGTAATTTTGCATTTTTAAAGTCCCTGTGGTTTCTGGTAATAAGAATATCTTGTTTGTTTTCTAAGGCAGTAAAATATTGGAGAGCATCCTCAAAATCAGGAAAATCACTATCATTTAAAGCCAGCTCCACAACCTTGTCATCTAATTTCAAAACTCGCACTAAAATCTTGAATTTTCGCAAAATTTCCTTAGCCTGAACTTTAGATTTTTGCCTCGATAGAATGTAATTCGTATTTGCAAAAGTTAAAGAGGAAACACTCAATTTTATTTCGCCCAGATCTGCAATTGAAAATAGATCTGCTGCGCTTTGGTAAAATGCTCCACGTTTTGCAATTAAGTCAATTACAATATTTGTGTCGATAAATAATTTGCTCATTTGTATTTCTCGTTAAGATAATCACCGTACTCACTTTTATAATCAAAATCTTCAGGAAGCCGAATTACACCACTTAAACTTTCCACGAGCGGGGTAATCCTTATTTCTGATTTTCTTTTGCTAGTGATTGATGCAAGATAGGATTCAATCAATTTTGATAAACTTATCTTATTCGATCTAGCATACTCTTTCGCTCTACCGATGATTTCCTCATCTACATTAAGCGTTAATTTTGTGTCCATAGCTTTGTAATTTACGTGTAAATATACAAAATGATTACGTGTCTTGCAAATATTTCACGTAAGATATATATTGTTATATACGTATTTTAAGTTTTGATCGGTTTGTGGCTAACGGACGGCGGTAAGCACTGTGCCGACATTTTTAAGATTTTTGTTCGTTTTCCGATTAAGTAAATTTATTCAAATAATTTCGATTTAAGAATGAACTCGGCATTGGGCTTACCGTTTGTTGTGTGGCGTAGTTCATTTCAAATCAATCGACAATACTTTTGATAATCCAATTCGTATTTCGTCCATCAGCGATTCAGACAATTCACCAAGTCGTTTTACAAATCTATCTTTAGATACTGAATGTACCTGAAAACAGTCAGCCGATGAATCTTTGATTAAACCGTTTGTGGAATTTGATTTAATCTTAATCATCCAGGGAGCTATCTCATATCTGTCTTTCCAATCGGTGATCGGAACAATGATTTTTAATGGCAACTTACCCAATGAATCATCATTCACAATAATTGCTGGTCTAGTTTTTCTAATCTCAGATCCAACTGTCGGGTCAAGATTTATCAGCCAAACTTCATTTTGTTTCATAGAAATCTTCAAAATCAAGGTCGGTAAAAGCTGTCAATTCTGTATCTGTTTTGTAATCAGCGATCAAGTTATCCGCTGCTTTTTTCATAATATTTTTATCCTCGTGAGCACGAATAGAATGTATGGTTTTCTCAACTACATAAATTCTCTCGGAAATCGGTAGTCGTTGAATGGCCCTTATTAAATCATTTGTCCTCATATCGATTCTTTTTTATTTTGCAAGATACGAAAAATATCATCCAGCTTGTTAAGTTTTGATGGGGCCCTACTATGCCACACAACGTATCGGCTGTATGTTCCGTTGCCTCCGGTTTATCTCATTAGTTTTAATAATTTATCTAAGATATGGTTAAATTTCATTTTAACGATAGTCTGGCAATGGAATATGACAGCCTGTTGTACACCGTTTGTGATCATTATCTAGGCGATACTCCAGTCTTTATTTTCTAATTCAATTTTGAAATTTACTTTTGCTTTTAGTGCATGAAAAATCCTCAACACATTGCTAATTGTCATATTTCTTGCATTCCGTTCTAGTTTGGAAATTTCAGATTTCTTGACTCCAATTAAATCACCAAGCTGTTCTTGTGTTAAATTACGCTCTTTGCGAGTTTGTTTGATCATTTCTCCTAAAATATCAAGTTTTAGCTCAAACTCATATTGATCTCTATCTTCAGTTCCAACTTCGCCGATATATTTATCTTTAAGTTTATCAAAACTGAGAAACTGCATTTCTTTATTATCCATATCAAGTTGTTTTAAAGTAAAATTCCATTATCTGTCTTGCTCTTTTAATTTCAGATTTAGGTGTTTTCTGAGAAATCTATGCTAATTTAATATATATTCTTCTTTTTCAGATAGGGCAAGGTATTGTACATACCGTATGTTGTAAGTAGTGCCTCATTAAATTAATGTTTATATATCAAATTAATCTCTGATAATTCTTGTCCAATTTGATGAATTCCATAAAGAATCTTTTCTGTCTGTTTATCAGATGGCTTCTTATGTCCTTGTACGTATTGAGACAATAATGTCGGATTCATTCCAATCTTATCAGCAAGAAACTTGGAATTAATTACTTTATAATATTGGAAAAACTGTTTGAAGTCAATCTCAAATTTCAGGTTTTCATGTGTCAATTTAAGATTGTCGTCCTCAAAAAAGAGATTGGCTGCCTCAAATGCATTTTCAATTAATTCGGGTATTGTCCGGCCAGTCGTAAATATAGGGTAATCAACACTAAAAGCTGAAAATCCCGTATCGGTTTTTTCAACATTTATTTTAATTTTTCTTGTTGTCATTTTCATAATTATCCCTGTTATCATTCGTTATTTTATTCCAGCATCTTTTAGAATTTTCTTTTCCAGTCCTTTACCAAGCTCTTGACTACCATGGTTTGGGAAAATTATCCGTCCAGGTTTTGCGTCATGTTTCATCTTTACATGGGAACCTTTTTGCGAAGTCGGATACCACCCATCTTTTATCAGCAGTCTATAAAGTTCAGAACACTTCATTAATATAATCCAATTCAAAACCAATCAAAGGTAAATAATAATTTACTTTTATGCAAGTGTAGCAGCTATATGTGGGGTGTTCTCTGGCATTACTTACAACGGACGGCGGTAAGCCCAGTGCCGATATTTTTAAGATTTTTGTTCGGTTTCCGACTAAGTAAATTTATACAAAGAATTTCGTTTTAAGAAAGAACAAGGCATGGGGCTTACCGTTTGTTGGGTGTATGTGCCTTTTATTTAAACACTTAATCTTAACTGCCTGCCGAACCCCTCCCTGATTATCCTCATAAGTGTCGACAACCTGATATCGGAAGCATTATTCTCAATCCTGGAAATGTAGGTTTTTGTGGTACCACATTTTCTCGCTAATTGTTCTTGAGTCATGCCATTCTCTTTCCTGAGTTTCTGAATCATAACTCCAAGCCTGAATGCCTCAAAACCTTCCTCAAACATCTCACGCTCAGGATTTCCTCTTTTACCATATTGCTGATCAAGATGGTCATCGAAGGAAGTTAAACTTTTATTTTGCTGATTTTTCATCGTAATACTGTTTTTTAAGTTTCTCTGCTTTATCAATCTCTTTCATTGGTGTTCTCTCTGTCTTCTTTTGAAATCCATTTATCAAAATCACCAGTTGCCCTTTGTCAAAGAAACTAAATACCCTATAAATATTATTCCCATATTCAACCCTGATTTCATAAAGACCAGTGGAAGCCTCAATATGCTTGAAATACTTAACAGGGACTCTATCAATAGTTGATATTAATTTCAATGTCCAGTTGAATTTCTTTCTTACTTCCGGGTCAAGCGTATTGAAGAAATCCAAATAGTAATTCTTGTAGTAGAAGATGTTCCTGATATTTCTTTCTTCCATATCGCAAAGTTAGCTAATCAGGTAACATCCTCCAAATTTATTATTAATCTTTTTGTGTTCTCCTGGCATTACACCCAACGGACGACGGTAAGCCCCGTGCCGATATTTTTAAGATATTTGTTCGGTTTCCGATTAAGTGAATTTTTACAAATAATTTCGTTTTAAGAATGAACCAGGCATTGGGCTTACCGTTTGTTGCCTGCTGTAGCTTTATTAGCCAATCGAAATATTCAAATTCTTTCCTAATCCAATTTCAATCAGTTTATGGTATGTCGATATCTGAATATCACTTTGTCCTCGCTCAATTCTAGAAATATAGCTCTTTTTTGTACCTGTCCTTTCAGCAAGTTCTTCTTGAGTTAATTTCGATTCCTTTCTCGCCTCTTTCAACATTATTCCTAATCTGAATGCAAGTGAATCAGCATCAAACCTATCTCTCGATGGAGTGCCTTTTTCTCCATATTTTTTTATTAATAAGTCTTCGAAATCAGTTACATTTTTCATTTTATTTGTCCTCCATATTTTTCTTTCAAATAATCTTTTTTCAGTCTCTCAGCCATCTTAATTTCCTTTTGTGGGGTCTTCTGCGTCTTTTTTAGAAAGCAGTTTGTCAATACAACAAGGTCTCCCTTATCTTGGAAGCATAAAATCCGAATACTTTTAAAAGCCGTTATTACTCGAATTTCCCAAATCCCGTCGGTATTCTCTAGCAATTTGTAGAATTTCTTTGGGACTTGTCTCTCAAATCTTACTAGATCAAGCACATATTCAATCTTTTCTTGAATCTTATAATCCAGATTTTTGTAAAAATCAACAAAGTTATCCTTGTATGCAATTACCTTTCTAATCATCAAACAAAGTTAACTATTCAGTTTACATATTCAAAATTAAATCAGCTTATTTTTTAGCAGTGAGACTCTCGTGCTATTGCAGGCAACGTTGAGTATATGAAAAGTAAGCGGTTTCGAAGCAATATTTTTCTTGCTTGGAAGAAAGTTGGAACTTGCTACAAACATTGATACTACTGACGTCTCGCTTATTTTTTATATACACTGCTAGAAGTTGTTGTTATTTAATTATAGTCAGAATCACTAGTGGGCACTTAAAACCCACTGATTTTTAATTGTTTATCATTTAGTTCTTTGACATCTTTGTAATCGCATTTCGTAAGTATCTCTTTTATAGGCGTTTTATCGAGTAGAGAGATGCTGAGAATTTGTAGGATTTCGTAGATTGTACGGTCAACTTTCAATTTGTTACCAACTATGGCAACAAGGCAGTAAGAGATGATCGCACAATACATTTGGATTTTCACAGCATTCAAGGTTGTCCCCCAGAAGGATTTTATCCTCAGATGCTGTTTCATCCATTTGAAAAATAATTCTACTTCCCAGCGTTTTTTGTACAACAATGCTATTTCTAGAGCGGTCAGGCTGTTGTTGTTGGTCAGGAAAATAAATTCCTGATCCTTCTCCTGATCATAGTACTTTATCCGACGAAGTTTTTCTGGATATTCTTTCTTCGGATAATAGGTCTCCAGCCTTCCTATCTGGTCATAGCGAACACCTTGGCCTTTATCTACAGAGTTCGAGTACATGCGTTTGAATCGCATGTTATCTTTCGCTCTGGTAACGAAGAAGGCACCTTGTTTATGCAGACGATATAAACGACGGTAATCAACGTATGCCTTGTCTACAACGTAGAAGCTTCCTGCTTCAAACTGGATTAGATCCAATATATTGACATCATGAACTTTGGCATTGGAGATGTACAAAAAGGTTGGTATCGAGGTCTTCACATCATACAGGGTATGAAGTTTGATACCAGCTTTGGTTCTACGGAACTCTGCCCACCAAAAGACACTTAAACAGAGGTCTATGGTAGTTGAGTCCAGAGCATACACATTTCCATCAACGTTGATTTCAAAGTCGGACTTGTAGCAACTGCATCTTGCTTCATCGATTAAAACGTAGGCAAATTCCTCGAAGATTTTATAGCTGCGTCTTTCATTGGCTTTGCCAAGATTCCGTCGCGTTAAAGTTGGACTAAATCCCAGATGATAAAACTTGGAATGATGTCCTTCCAGGCTTAGAATCAAGTCTCGCATGCTATCTCTTGATGTAAGCTGACCGAAAACCATGCAAAGCATTTGATTCCAGCAGGTAAAGGATCTTACATACTTGTTTCCATTATGCTTATTTACAATTCTATCGAAGACTCTACGAGGTAGAAAATCTGTAAGCTGAGCGAAGATATATTTGCCTTGATTCATGGATTAATGCATTTAATACTGCAAAAATCCACATTTTCAATTCAAATCGTCACGCTATATAAAAGCGCTACAAGTGCGATGAACAAAGAATTTCAAAGAACGATTAAATATTTTTAGTACCCACTAATGTCAGAATATCTATTAATGTTACTACAACTGATTTAGTAATTAGCTCTGCTAATATCTTATTATTAGCGGATAAACCAAGAATGTCATTATTTGAATGTATATAATTGTTGAAATTAGTGCTAAATAAATCAATTTCGTCTATTAGTAATATAGCAGGGATATCATTGGACCAAAAAGATGAATGGTCACCTGCAGAAACAATCATTGATGTTGAATCAACTTCATATTTCAAGTCTGGCACATAAGAAGTTAAAGAATTTATATATGTATTCATTAAGTCTAAAGATAAATTATTGACACAAATGCTTACGCTTAAATTGTCTCCATCATTTACATATGAAATCATATCTAGATTTATCATACAGGATATTTCAAAGTTATTATTTACCAAACTGTCAGTTAATGCTTTGCTCCCTAAGCGTCCCATCTCTTCCCCAGAAAACAACACAAACATTATTGTTTTTTCAAATTCATAATCCGAGAGGATACGAGCTACTTCTAAAACGCCAGATGTTCCAGAAGCATTATCATCAGCACCCGGTGCTCCGCTTTTGTAGCTATCGTAATGAGCACCCAATACATAAATAGAATCGGGAAATAGTGTGCCATATTTAACTGCAATTATATTTGGCAACCAACCTTGTGTGTAATTCTGCAAATATATTGTATCAAGACCCTTGTTATCAAAATATGAAACTAAATGATTGACACATTCAAAATTGTTATCCGTTGTATATCGTTCCATTTGTTCAAGCAGCGTAATATTATTAAAAATAGAATCTCCAGAAACTAAATTAACTACATTCTGTATTAGAGGTTTTTGTCCAAATAATTGAAGGTTTACTGATATTAGTAATACAATAACATATACTGTTTTCTTCACTGTTTTCATTTTTTAAATAACTTCTAACGGTACATATAAGTTTTGTTGGGGATTTCGAAGCGATTTCCTATCGAGACGTTAAGAGCTAAATTAGAAGTAAGCACTTTACAAACCGCAATTCCACCCCAATAAAATTTATATGATGTTATGGGCTGGGCTTATTTTATCTTTTCAATTTCTCGTGATTCAAAATCCCTTGCCGAATGGTGAATAGTCAGAATTTCAATCAATTCATTATTTAACAGTCGGTAAACTATACGATAATTCCCTTCGATTAATTCTCTTATTTGTACTTTTCCTAATTCCGGTACAATCCTTCCAGATTCAGGTTGTGTCTTTAAAATCACTGTTTTGGATTTTATACGTCTGATCTGGTTCTCTGCATATCGCCTGGAATCCTTTGAAATATAATCAAATATGTCTTTTAGATCGAAAACTGATTGCTCAGTCCAAACTATTTTAACCATTCTTCAATCTTTTTATCCAATTCTTCGTCAGATATTGTTTGGTTATTATCAGCTTGTTGCATTCCTTTTTCAATCTTGTCAAGCAAGATCATTTTATCTACTAAATCATCTACGGAGAAATGATCCGGAAATTTAGTAATGGTTTTAATTACATTAGATTTCGAAAGCATAATTTAAAATTTTCATAAAGGTACAAAAACAATTTATCAGGCAATTAGTCAATTATTAAAATCTTATTAATGTCCTATGAATGTTTAGGTTGTCTGTTTTTTTAGCCTTGCCCATAACGGATGGCGGTATGTGCAGCACCGACATTCGAAGCGGTTATTGTCGGTTTTAGGTCAAAGTTAATTCAATTAATTTTTTTCGTTTCTATATGAAGCAAGGTGTTGAACATACCGTATGTTGGCATTAGTTGTTATTTATCTCGGAATATTTAGGTTGTCAGGATTCTGTCTGCAATCCCAAACTTTTAGGATCATTATTTGATCTTCAAGTATTTCGTAAAATATAATATAATCTTCAATAATCAGTCCTCTAATCCGGTCTAATTTTGTCTTTAAGCCTATTTCAGGATTTTTAGCGGCAATTAAAATTTCTGTCTTAAACTTCTTATAAAGTTTTTTTGAGTATAATCCACTTTTATTTCTTTTAGTGAAGAATTCAAGAATTGCTTGTAACTGAATTTCGGAAACCTTTGTCCAAATTACTTCCCGCTTAGCCATTCTTCTACTTTTTGATCTATTTCTAATTGTGTAATCACATTTCCTTTTTTTCCATCATTGCTTGCAAAAAGTAGCTCTTTCGCCTGGTCATCGGTTAATTCAATAAGCGTTTCTTTTTTCTTGTAGTCCAATATGGTTTTAATGGCATTAAGAAAGTCAACGTCTTCAATTTTTGATATCCTATGAATGAGTTCTTTTTTCAGCTGAATGGTATTCATGTTTTTTATTTTTAAAGCCTGTATAAAGTTAAAAAAAAATCACGAATTCAGATGAATCCTCAAAGTGTAATTATTTCTTACAATTAATGCCAACGACTGCGGTAAGCACCGGGCCGGCATTTTTAAGATTTTTGTCCGGTTTCCGATGAAGTAAATTTATACAATTAATTTCGTTTTAAGAAAGAAGCAGGCATGGAGCTTACCGTGCGTTGGCTGCAGGTTATTTTATAAATTTAAAATCTCCATGCCCTCTGTATACTTTGCTTTCATAATACAATTTATAATAAACACGAAAAAGCTGATTGTTTTTGAAAAATGAATCGTTAAATTTAATGCGCGAGTTTTCTTGATAATCATGCTTATAATAGATGTTTAAATTGCTATCTACTATTCTAATATCGGAATACATTGAAGGAAAAGACAGATTCATAATTTCTCCACCTTTTGCAGGGTTTGGGTAGCAAGATACTAAAGCTAAGATCGGCAAGGGAGATTGCTCGGTAGGTAATAGAAGTTCCGGATTGTCTTGGTTAAAAAGGTTTTCAACAAATTGTGGCCATATATCATCGAATCTCCAGTCTGTTTGATCCACCTTACCAGTTGAATTTGCATATAAGTCGCGCTCCGTGATTCCAGATATTGTAATCAAACCATCCTGTTTATCATCCTTTTTACAACCGAAGTTTAATGATAAAAATAAAGTCAGGAAAATAATGCTTGCTATTGCTTTCATATCTATAATTATTAGATAAGTGTCGTAGTAGTTATTTTAACTTGCAGCCAACGTATCGGCTGTATGTTCCGTTGCCTCCGGTTTATCTTATTAGTTTTAATAATTTATCTAAGGTATGGTTAAATTTCATTTTAACGATGGTCTGGCAATGGAATATGACAGCCTGTTAGCGAACGTAGGTATGTCATTATCCGGATATTTTTCATCAAAATCTTTTTTAGTCATATGATTTTATTGTTTGAAATAGATTCCAGGGTCTTTCTAATATGTGATTTTCTCTCTTGTTTTATAAACGCTGGTAATTCGCGATGATACTTTCCAAATCTATTTCACCGGAGTGACTATGTTCGCTAACGGACGGCTGTATGTTCCGTTGCCTCCGGTTTATCTTATTAATTTTAATATTTATCTAAGGTATGGTTAAATTTCATTTTAACGATAATCTGGCAATGGAATATGACAGCCTGTTAGAGCAAGTACGCTAAAGATCAATTGATATTTTAACCTTACCGCCAAGCCCTTTCTCAACGATATCATATAAGGTTTTAAGCGTCAAATTACTTCCATCATTTTCAATTCTCGAGATGTAAGTTCTCTTTTTATCAACCAATTCAGCTAATTGTTCTTGAGTCAGTTTTTTTTCCTCTCTGGCTTTACGAAGAAGTACTCCAATCTTTATTGATTCAAAATCTCTTTCAAGTTGATCTCTTCTTTCTGTACCCCGTTTACCATAAACTGTATCTTTAATATCCTTCCAACTTTTGGTATCCATATTATCTTGATTTTTCTTCATAATACATATTCATTAATTGAATTGCTTTAGTAACCTCCCTTGGTGGTGTTTTTTGAGTTTTCTTTGAAAATCCGTTTAAAAGAATTACAAGCTTCCCTTGATCAAAAAAGCAAAAAACTCTCCAGATATTTGAGGCTAATTGAATTCTTGCCTCATACAATCCATCTGTACCTTTAATTGATTTCAAATACTTCGAAGGTACTCGCTCATAAGTCTCAATTATTTCAATGACCTTAAAGATTTTATCCTGGACTTTTTTATTCTGTTTTAATAGGAAAGTCTCAAAATAGTCTTTATAAGCGATTACTTCTCGAACTCTATTCATGCCACAAAGGTAACTTATAAGTTACGTATTTCAAAATCTTTTTTATAGCGATAAAGCTTGGGGAGTATTTGCTCTAACGTATCGCGGTATGCACTGTACCGGCGTACGGAGCGTATGTTTTCGGGTTTTAGATTAAAAGCTAATTTATAAATAATTTCGTTCTCTAATGCGATTATCCAGGTATAGTGTATAACCGCTTGTTAGTATGCCGTATCTAGTTTACTTTTTCAAAAATCATTTGTTCTTTGAAAGAGTTTATGGTTTTGTATTTTCCTTCAAAATGAAGCTCCTTAGCTGAGCCATATTCAATAATCAGATATCCATAATTATCAACTCCAATCAAATATGTGCCTCCAAATACGAACCCAAATTTGGAATAATCTAAAAATCTTCCCTCAACTAACTTATATTTAAGATTCCATTTTTTATATTTATCCGAACCCTTATGTTTAAAATATTCGATACTATTTATTATCAGTAAAAACAACAAACCCATCATCTAAATTATTCATACTGAGTATAGTGTCAATCTCTGACCATACTTTGAGTGGTATATGAAATAGAATCTTTAAAATTTATTGTTCTATCCAAAACATGTCTTCCAAATTCCAATAATCTGTTTTGGATTAGTGATTATCGTACTTGTATCCAACCTTGCATGAAGTTTCTCATATTGTTGAAATTGAACAATTGAATTATTTATCTTTTGGATTAAGATTATTTCAAAATGCTTAATATATTCATTTTCCCATTTATCAAAATTATTTGATGGTAAAATCAAATCATAGTCTATGGAAAAATCTTGAAAATTTTTAGGATATAAAGCTTCAGAGTTTCTATCTGGCTCTATTTTTTGTCCAAATGATGCAAAGAGAAAAAAAAGGACAATAAAATTGATAATGAAAAATGTTCTTTTATTCATGAGTTTATTAATATGGCATACAACGTATCGGCTGTATGTTCCGTTGCCTCCGGTTTATCTTATTAATTTTAATAATTTATCTAAGGTATGGTTAAATTTCATTTTAACGATAGTCTGGCAATGGAATATGACAGCCTGTTAGCGAACGTAGGTATGTCATTATCCGGATATTTTTCATCAAAATCTTTTTTAGTCATATGATTTTATTGTTTGAAATAGATTCCAAGGTCTTTCTAATATGTGATGTTCTCTCTTGTTTTATAAACGCTGGTAATTCGCGATGATACTTTCCAAATCTATTTCACCGGAGTGACTATGTTCGCTAACGTATCGGCTGTATGTTCCGTTGCCTCCGGTTTATCTTATTAGTTTTAATATTTATCTAAGGTATGGTTAAATTTCATTTTAACGATAGTCTGGCAATGGAATATGACAGCCTGTTAGCGAACGTAGGTATGTCATTATCCGGATATTTTTCATCAAAATCTTTTTTAGTCATATGATTTTATTGTTTGAAATAGATTCCAGGGTCTTTCTAATATGTAATTTTCTCTCTTGTTTTATAAACGCTGGTAATTCGCGATGATACTTTCCAAATCTATTTCACCGGAGTGACTATGTTCGCTAACGTATCGGCTGTATGTTCCGTTGCCTCCGGTTTATCTTATTAATTTTAATATTTATCTAAGGTATGGTTAAATTTCATTTTAACGATAGTCTGGCAATGGAATATGACAGCCTGTTAGCAACAGGTGGTTAAAATGCAAATTCAGGATTATCATCTGTTTCAATCCGTAATTTAACTTTTGCTTTCATTGCCTGGAAAACTTTCATTATTGTCGAAATCGATGCACTATGATTTCCATGTTCAAGCTTTGAAATTTGAGCCCGTTTCACGCCGATTAATTCTCCAAGCTGGGATTGAGTCAAGTCATTCTTAATTCTTAATTGCTTAATTTTTTCTCCGATCAATTCCATTTTTAAATCAAACTCATACTCGTCTCTCTCAGGAGTACCCTTTTCTCCGAAGTACTTTTCTTCTAAATCTTCGAATTTTGCGTATTTTTTTGTTTTCATATATTATGAGTTTTAAACTAATCCTTTAAAATATTTTTCTTTAATCATCACGGCTTTTTCAATATCTTGTTTTGGAGTTTTGTTTGTTTTTTTAATCAACCCATTTGTGCAAACAATCAAAGTTTCTGTTGCACCTGAACTATCCCAAAAAGCAAATAGCCGAAAGAACTTATTACTATCCTTGATCCGAAATTCAAAAATATCTTTCGAGCCTTTCAGTTTCTCAAACCAATCTCCATAAATCCTCAGTTGAGTTTTACGTATTGCATAAAACATTTTCTTTTTTGCTGATTTCTCAATCATGTCAATAAACTTTTCTGCATCTGGAAGCAGAATTATTTCAATAGGTTTAATCATCAAACTGTTTTACGCAAATTTATGTAAATGTTTCCATATTCAGAAACAATGAAATGATTTTTGTTTAGGGAAGGGTGCCACACCACTTGTTGCTAACGGATGGCGGTATATGCAGGGCGGAATTCAGCGCTACTACCTTCCGAATTTGTAGAATGCTAATTAAAGATAATAAATTTCAAATTAGCAGAAAACCCCGCATTGCATATGACCGCTTGTTATGGGCTGTAATCCTATTGAATAATAAATTTAGTGTGATAAACCTGATTCCTTTTATCTATTAATTCCACAATAAACAGCCCTTTCTTCATAATTTCTTTATCAATATATACTATCTCATTTACTTTAATTGGAAAAGTATTGACAAGGCTACCATATTCATTATAAATATTGGCTTTGATGGCTACAATATGCGCAGGATAATCAATATACGATTTGCCAACAACAGGATTTGGAATTACTGAAATCATATCAGTTGTTTGAAAAGCTGAGACCTCTGAGACCAGGTTGCATCTAAAACACTCTGAATCTGACGAATATTGATATATGGTAAAAGCATTTTCCACATAGCATATAAGTTTATATCCATGCTTTTCCCAGTGCCTGTTGATGGGTGCAAATAGTCCATAAATACTTCCAATACCTTCTATCCAACGGTCGAACATATATCCCTGTAAATCAAAACGTTTTCTGAAACTACCATCAATTAGAACAGAATCAATATCAGTTACTTCTGCTGTATATTGATAATCCTTTCCATTTATATAAACAGTATCTCCAACATTCAAAGAAAAATCATATAAGGTCCGGACGACCGAATCAGCAGTGGCGATATAAAATACTCTCTTATTACTATCTGTTCTCAAGGCTCCAACATAGTCATTTGTTTGTAAAGGACCACTACTGTATTTAAATTCGCAGTCTCCAATTTGATAATAAGATGAATACCAGGTTTTGAATAGTTTATGAAAAACCACTCCATTTATCAAAGTATCTCCTCTTGCTTCAATTCGTTCAACATTTTGTGTATTTGAAATATCCTCAAGATTGAACTCTGAATTATTCCATTGAGCACCATTCGCCGGAATAGGAAATTCTTGAGAAAAGATCAGCTTAACCGGAATTAATAATAAAATAATTAGAAGGATTATTGAATACCTCATGTTTTAAATTTTATAGCCCATAACGTATCGGCTGTATGTTCCGTTGCCTCCGGTTTATCTTATTAGTTTTAATAATTTATCTAAGGTATGGTTAAATTTCATTTTAACGATAGTCTGGCAATGGAATATGACAGCCTGTTAGCGAACGTAGGTATGTCATTATCCGGATATTTTTCATCAAAATCTTTTTTAGTCATATGATTTTATTGTTTGAAATAGATTCCAGGGTCTTTCTAATATGTAATTTTCTCTCTTGTTTTATAAACGCTGGTAATTCGCGATGATACTTTCCAAATCTATTTCATCGGAGTGACTATGTTCGCTAACGTATCGGCTGTATGTTTAGAGCCGGCATTCGAAGGTTTTATTTTCACTACCTAAATTAAACAAAATTCGGGAAACTTACTTCATCCCAAAAATCACCCCAGGCTTTAAATATACAGCATGTTAGAGTACGTGCGTTTTTAATCAAGCTCCAGACAACTTATTTCTTTATAATCAGAATTTTCCAGGAATTCCTTTATCAGGATATTGTTTTCTCGAATTATTTTTTCCAGTGATTTTGTAGAGGTATTTCCCATTCTCAGCCAAATAATTTTGGGAGGTGATCCCCTAACCAAACTTAGATCATAGAAATCGGAATCAAAAGTGACAATACAGTAATGGTTCTCTCTTGCATAGTCCCATATTTGACGATCTGTTGAATTTTCAAGCTTTAGATTTCTAACTTGTTTTGATTCCGGGAAAATATCTTCAAGAAGTTGTGTGATTCGATATGAGATATTTTGATCGAAAAGAAGATTCATGACTTAATACGAATTTTTCTTTCCCTTTCAGCTGCGAAAGATAAACATGCTGATATATCTTCTTCGGTAATTTCAGGAAAATCTGCAGTAATTTCCTTTTTTGTCATACCAGATGCCAGCCAACTTAGCACGTCATACACTGAAATGCGAGTATCACGAATACAAGGCTTTCCGAATCTTTTTTCGGGATTTATTGTAATGATATTTTGATAATTGGTCATACTACAAATATAACATAATTTTCGTGTTTTGGTTTTCTTACGCATGTACTCTAACGGACAGCTATATGCGCCGTGCGGGATTTCAAAGCATTTTCTTGTCAAACTACAGTAAAGTTTGATTGAAAAACTGTCGCTCGAATACGCTATATCCCCCGCATGGCGTATATAGCATGTTGTAAGCTGGCTGTCATTCATTTTTGTTATTCATCAATCGATTAATATTCACCCCAAAAGTCAGGCTGAAATATTTATCATTTATTGCTAAACCATTTGATTCTAAGTTGTTTGTCAAGGCAGGATTATAATCCATATCAATAAATATTAGGTCTTTGTATGTAACCCCGAAACCGATTATTGCTCCCAATGTAAATTTATAGAAATCATTATACAGGTCAGTGTTCAATTCATGGTCTTCTCCTTGAAAATCAAGAATTACACCACGATAATCCAATAAATAATCTCCACGCTGGATATTTCGGTGATACTGACCCCCAATTCGGCCATACTGACCCCCTTCAGGTTTTAAATCAAAGAACAGATACGAACTGACATTATTACCGTTTTCTTCTTAAACTTTCTCCTTTAAGTTCCATCCTATATGAAGTATGCACCATTCGATCCAAAATTGCATCAGCAATGGTTGCTTCACTTATGATATCATACCAGCTTGCAATGGGTAACTGACTTGCTATTATCGTTGATTTTTTGCCATGTCTATCTTCAATAATTTCCATCAAGTCGAACTGCTGCTGCTGTTCCATGTTTGTTAGCCCAAAATCGTCCAGGATAAACAAGGATGTTTTTGCAATTTTATCAAAAAATTTCAAGATGTTACCCTCTAAGCGGGCCATTTTTATTCTTAACATAAATTTTTGCGTATTAAAATATGCCACACTGTATCCATGTGAACATGCGTGATGGCCTAATGCCGAAGCCAGGAAGCTTTTTCCGCAGATTATGTAAAGTTTTACATAATCTTGGTTATGTAAAGCAAATAATAATGTAAAGTATATCACATAAAGCATTGTAATTCAACAATGCGGTAGCGTTCTACTTTACATTATTTTTTCACTTTCACTTGAAGTTCTTCAGCCACTCCAATAGATTATCATTGTTCGTCCATAAAGGTTCTTCTTTTTTAATAACATCTGCATACGCTTTTTCTATTGCTTCACGCTTTTGTTTAGAGTCAACCCTTGCATAAACTTCAGTTGTTTGTACCAACTCATGACCAAGTATATCACGAATGTAAACCAGATTTACACCGGCCTGTAGAAGATGCATGGCTTTTGAGTGCCTGATCGAGTGTGGGCTGATCTTTTCTGGGACCAACTTCTGATCTTTCATTCTTGCCGTGCTTGCATAGTCCTGAAGAATGTAATGAACTCCTGCACGGGTAAGCTTTTCTCTACGGCTGTTATAAAACAAGGGATGCATATTTACATGAGGTTCAAGCAAGTTATTCTTCTCCATGTAATTTTTCAAGTGCACCACTTGTTGATCCATTAGAGGAACGATCCTGGCTTTGTTTCCTTTGCCAACCAATCTAATCGTATATGGCTTTGTCAGTCGTACGCTTGATGCCGTAAGATCAATAACCTCCTGCACTCGTGCAGCAGAGTCATACATCAGTGCAAGCATAGTAAGATCACGCATTCCCTTTTTTGTAGAAAGATCGGGTTGTGCAAAAAGTAATTTAATACCCTCTATTGTTAAATAATTCATCGTACGTTTCTTAGCCTTTTTGACCTTAATAGAGAGTATTTGCTGCCATTCATTAATATTCTCAGGAGCATCGTACTGCAAAAAATTAAAAAATGAGTGTATGGCTGCGAGGCGGACATTGCGGGTAGAGTCACTACATTTTCTTTCTCGCTGAAGCCACTCCAGAAATTCAACAATACATTCTTTTGTAATATCTTTAAGGGACAGCTTGTTTACACTGATCTTTTTTTGTGATTCAACAAAGCCAATAAACAAGATAAAAGTAATCTTGTAGGAGTTTATGGTATTGGCACTCACCCCTCTTTCTCCCGGAAGATATTTTGATAAAAAATCGGTAAGGCTTTTAGAAAAATCAGTCGGCTTCATAACACTGAGTTTTATTAAGGTCTGGAAAAATATGAGAACAGATTTTATTTACACTTTTGATAAGTGAAGGGTACATTTCTGCTGTCAGCCGTACATATTTATCAGTTGCTGCAAGTGATTGATGTCCTAGATAGGTAGAGAGTATAGGAAGTGAGTAATACAGATCAAGTTCCTGTTCACACATTGATACCAACGAGTGAACTGCAAATGTATGTCTGAAGTCATGCAACCTGGGGCCAGCACCTTTGCCTTGGTGCGATATGCCGGAGCTAAAAAGAATTTTTCTGAACCACCTATAAGCTACGTAAGTTGTATTTGCTCCTCCAGCAGGATGGACAAAGAGATGGTTTATACCTTTTACAACTGGTCTTTGATTCCTGTATTTCAGATAATCTTGTAAAGCTTCTGAGAGGGACTCGGAAAATGGAATGAGACGCTCTTTCCCATTTTTGCTGTCTCGGATCTTTAATACATTACGCGTGACATCAACATCATTTATAGAAAGGCTCATGGCTTCACCTGTTCTGATTCCCGTGGAATAAAGTAGCCTAAAAAGGATAGGTATAAAAAACATCCCTGTCCTTGGATTGCGGTTGTTTGCTTTGCTTTGATCAGCAATACTGAAGATTTTCAGAACCTCTTCCTTCGTAAAAATATAAGGAGTATAAGAACTCTTAAATGGTGGAAGTATTGGGATATAGGAAGCATGTCCAGTATCATTCATGTAAAATGCAAACTGTCTTACTACCTGTATCCTGTTGTTTCTGCTTTTCTCTGATTCATTGGGATGTCTGGCGCAGACCTCACTTGCAAGTTCCTTGGTTAAACCAATAGATGTCTCCTCTCTTTCAAATGCAATTTTATCAAACTTGCCCAATTCATATTCTGCTGCCTGATATTTAAATCCAAGACTTCTTTTTACAGATAGGAACTCTTTTATTGAGGGACCAAAGATACTATAAAATGGCTTACTCATGGCAACCTCCTTTTTGCATATAAAAAGAAAATGGAATAGAAGGAACTTCGAGTGCGCACTGTTTAAGTGATAATGTGTCGATGCGCAGATAGAACATGGTGGACATGGTGCTCGAATGTCCTAGTGCTTCAGATATAACAGGTAGTGGAGTTGTCTGGTCTAAAAGACAGGAAGCAAAACTGTGTCTCAATGCATGTGGCCCATGCTTTCTATTTCTCAAATCAATATTCGCCCGCTTAAGATAGAACTGAACAGAGTTTGCTATATCGTGCGTTGCGATTTTTTCATGCGGGGATACGATTTGCAGAAAGCAATAATTTTCATTAGACTGAGGCCTTCCGTATTTTAGATAATCAATGATTGCATTCCCCACTTCTGGCAGTATTGGCAGTGTTACACTTTTACCGGTTTTCTTTTGCTCAAAAATAAACTCATTTGTTTGCCAGAAAATATTCTCGAACTTAAGATTTGCAATGTCAGACGATCTAAATCCTAATTTTAGTGCAAGCAAAAACATGGCATAATCTCTCTTCCCTTTAGGGTTACCTCTGTCAATGGAACTGATAAATTGCTCAATCTCTTCTTTTGTAAAAGTGGAAGGCAGTTTAGGCTGTTGTTTATAATTATCCGATGGTATTTTTTTTGAGTAATCGGTACTGACAAGTTCCCTTTCGAACAAATATTGCATATAACTCCTGAAAATGCATAGAGCTACATGTCTTGCTGCCGGCTTATGAGGATTAAGCCCACCAGTAAATTGTAAAATCTCTGAAGAGGTGATTCTACGCACCGATCTGATTCGTTTTTCACTTAAGAAGCAATTGAATGCATGCAGGTATATCTTATAGTTGGTTATTGTCGCTTTTGATAGACTATAAATCGTTGTTTTATAATCAATGAAGTCCATCATTGATTTTCCTATTACTCCATTCAGCTCCTTAGGTGATTTTCTTCTCATTCCAAGTAGGACTCTGCCTGTGTTCTGAAAATCATCAAGAGCTTCGATTTTACTTACAAAGTGCTTTTTGGTCATTGGTAGGTTCTCGAACTTATATTTCCCAAGTTCTGATACAAGAAAGGCTTCGCCGATTTTAGCGGTATAAATCTTCAGGCGATGAACCGCCATGTAAGTCTTTAATTTTCCCCATGCTATCAGGTACTTTCTAACAATAGGCTCTGACCTATGGATGCTTCTTAAATAACGGAGGAAGTCTTCCGTTAACTCATCAATGGTTTGCTTTTTTTGTTCCATTACATCATATTTTAAAGTTTGATAGACACTATTGTCTATTTCAATCTAAAATATAATGTAAAGTGCATGAACGGATCAATGTTGATAAAAAGCAATTTGATGGACCAACTTTACATTATCATTTGCTTTACATAACCGCAGCCTGTAGCTCCCGTTATTATGATCGATTCGCCTTTGGTTATGTACTGGCAGGTTGCCAGATCCGTTATCAGACTTTTATCCAATCCTCTTGAGGATTCATAATTCAACTCTTCTAAACTGGCCTGGTAACGGAACCTTGCACTTTTTAAGAGTCTGTCAAAGCGACTATTGCTTCTTTCATCTTCTTCGGCCTGCAGAAGTTTTTCCAAGCCGTCACTAAATGACAACTCATGAGTACTGCGGGTTTCGGACATTGCTTCCCAGCTGCGCAGCATACCCTTTAAGCGCAACTGCTTTAGTTTTGATTCAATTTGTGCCATACGATTTAAAATTTAATGGTTAACTGTTTATAATAATCCTTCCCCCGGATATTCCCATGCTCAGGCAAAGGGGGAGGATGCATTTCCTGAGCAGGCTGTTTTTTCAGATTCTCTATGATGTTTAATATGAACCGATAAGAATAACACTTGCATGCAATTGCCTCTACACAGGCTTTATTAAAGATATCAGGATCCGTTTTCCGGTGCAGACTTAAGAGTCCGTCGCAGGTTCGGTAATTTTGTTCCGGATGCCTTCCTCCTTCAAAGAGAAGTTGGATAACCTGAAGCATCTCTTTGGATTTCTTTTCTGCACGCTGCATATAATACGAAGGACTGCGGTCCAGATAGTGCTGGTGATGGGAACATAAGTGTTCTTTTACCGAGGTATATTTCCCTGGAATGTAACTTCGTTGATGGATGGCAACCATGATGCCCCGGATATATATGCGAACCATTGAACGGGTATAAATAACCTTGGCCGTTTCCCCGATCCATTGATAAGGCACGCTATAATAATGTTTATCACAACTCAGCAGGATGTAATTGTTCTTTGCAACTTTTAACTCTCTGTAGTATTTGATTTCATAAGGTTCCTTCGGCAAGGGTTGCAAGATTGGCTTTTCATTGGCTAAAAAGCGTTCCTCACGGCAATATGGCTTTTGTTGCATCCGGGTTTGGTTATGATCCTTGTTTTTTCCTGCTATGGCCTGATTCAACGAATGCAAATCAAAAAACAGTTGCTTGCGCAGTTTTGCATACACTCTGGAGTAAGCCAGTTTAACCTGATTTTCAACCAGTGCTTTATCTTTTGGACTGGCCACTCTTGTGGGGATAATAGCCATGTTGTAATGGTTGCAGAAGTCTTCCAGCGCCCGGTTAATATCCGGATCATACCGACTTGCTTTGATAATCGCTGACTTCAAATTATCGGGGATCAGGATCAATGGCACTCCTCCCAGATATTCCAAACAACACCGCAAGGCATAAATAAAATCTTCTATGCACTGGCTTCGTACAGCCATAACAAATGAATAATCCGAATACGGCAGGCAGGCAACAAATACAGCGCACCAGATGATTTCGCCTGTATTTTTGTCTACATAGGACATCTTCTTTCCGGCAAAGTCCACAAACAACTTATCTCCCGGTTTATGCTCTAAAACCATCGAAGGTTTACGCGCAATAAGCTGTTGTTTGAGATGATAGCAAAACTGGGTGTAACCATACCCTGAAGGGTAATCCGCCTTGTACTCTTCCCATAGCAATCGCCGGTTGACACCATGTTTTGGCAATTCCTTTTCAAAATATTCAAGATGTGCTTTAAGATGCTCAAAGCGTTCATCTTTATAGGCTGGATTACCCGCATGAAATTTTATTTCCAGCTCTGGTCCCTCTAGTAAAAGCAAGTCATCAATACTCATTTTTATCAGCACCAATTTGGTCAAATAGGCCTTGACTGTATTTTTACTGATCCCCAGGCTTCGGGCTATATATTTTCGACTCTTGCCCTGTTTTTGTAATTGCAATAATTGCTTAATCTGACTCATAGGTTTTGCTTTTCCAGCCATCGTATTCTGTCTTTGCGGTTAAAAAAACCGCTAAGAAATTAAAACCTGCGCAGAAAAATTATAAAGGGGTCAACATGCTCCGAATTTTATGCGGCGGCGAGCCACAAAAAAAAAACAGCAAAACCAAAATAATCTATTAATAGGGGGTCAATATCTGCCGGAATGGCAGAATTATTTAGATCTTTTTCAGATCATTTTTGTCGGTTTTGAGTCCGAATTTGGGGGGTCAATATGCTCCGTATTATCCAAACATGGCAGTCTGAAAACAAGAAAGTACTAAATTCTTTTAAGAATATTGTCCAGGTTATAGGGGGTTAAGACAGAATAATATGAACTATGGTTGTTAATGGTAGTTGTTAATGAATCATTACTTTTGATTGTTAACAACAAAAAAGCCTGCTAATCAATCGATTGCAGGCTTTAAGTGTAGTCCGTAGGGGAATCGAACCCCTGTTACCAGGATGAAAACCTGGCGTCCTAACCCCTAGACGAACGGACCCGGTAAAAAAACTTGTTCTTTGGGAGTGCAAAGATAATTTTACTTTTCAATCCTGCAAAAAAAAAATCGAAATATTTCACTCGTTTTATAGGCGTAAGGAGGGGAAACTATTCAATTATATTCGCTGCAATCTCCTGAAGATTCAAACCGGAGAAATTACCGGAGGACATGAAAACAATAATCTCTTCTTCCTTTTTGTTGTCGACCAGGAAATCTTTTAATTTATCGCGGTTATCAAAGACAAGCAGTCCCGGATCGTTAAAACATTCCCTGATAAAAGCAGAACTTACCGGTTCGAGATTTTTGTGTTTTACTACTTCCGGATTGTAAAAAACCAGCGGTTTGTCGGCCGGCTTTAAGCTGTCTTTGTATTCCGGAAGAAAAGTCTTGTTTAGACTGCTGAATGTATGCAGTTCCAGGCAGGCAAGGATTTTCTTTTCGGGAAAAAGTTCCCGAAACCCTACCATCGTGGCCCTGACTTTGGATGGGGCATGGGCAAAATCAAGATAAATTTTAACCTGATCATTGGAGGCAAGCAATTCCTGCCGTTTTGCAGCTCCCCTGAAACTAGTCATGGCTTCCAGAAATTCTGGTTTTCCTATGCCGAGCAAATCACAGATTTTCATGGCCCCACCAAGATTCTCCATGTTATAGTGGCCGAAGATATTCATATTGTAGGTCCTCTCTTCGTGCCGGATCACCACTTTCCCATGCTGAATGAAGTAATCGGGGGGGGTATAGGAAATCCGGGCTATTCCCGGAGAGGCCTGATTGGCCACTTTCTCTACCTCGGGATCATTTTCGTTATAGACGAGGATCCCATCCTTTGACATACTTAAGGTAAGCTGGACAAACTGGTCCAAATATTTGGGGAATTCCGGAAAAACATTTACGTGATCCCATGCAATGCCGGAAATGAGGGCAATGTTGGCTTTATAGTGAAGAAATTTCGGGCGAAGGTCCAGGGGGGATGAGAGATACTCATCTCCTTCAAAGACCGCAATATCAGAGTCTTCTTCCAGTCCAACCATGGTCTCAAATCCTTCAAGTTGGGAACCTACCATGTAATCGAATTTCATCTGTTTTTTTTGCAGCACATGCATCACCATGGAGGTAATCGTGGTCTTCCCATGAGAGCCCGCGATAACTATCCTCTTTTTATTTTTGGTCTGCTCGTACAGAAATTCGGGAAATGAATAAATGGGCAGCTCCAATTCGCGTGCTTTCTGTAATTCCGGATTGTCCTCCCGTGCATGCATCCCAAGGATAATTGCCTCGAGCTTATCGTGGATCCGGCTTTCATCCCAGCCGCTTTTTTCAGGAAGAAGCCCATATTTATTGAGCCGGCTATGGGCAGGTTCAAAAATTTCATCATCCGAACCAGTGACGGTATATCCCTTTTTGTGCAGGGCGATGGCCAGGTTGTGCATAACCGCACCGCCAATAGCTATGAAATGGATGTTCATTCAATTTGTTTTTACAAAGATAAGAGAAAATTAGTTTGGAGTAGAATTAGTTTGGAGTTTGAGTGAGAAGCAAGAGGGAATAGTGAAAAAATAGTTTGGAGAAGAATTAGTTTGGAGTGTGAGTGAGAAGCAAGAGGGATAAGTTTGGAGTAGAATTAGTTTGGAGTGTGAGTGAGAAGCAGGTTAGTTTGGAGTGTGAGTGAGAAGCGAGGATGTTAAAAGAGTTTGAGTGAGAAGCAGGATTAGTTTGGAGTGTGAGTGAGAAGCAAGAGCAGAGTATATTCTCTCAGAGGCACAGGGAGATGCGATTAAGGGAATGTTCAATTAAGTGTATCATTTTATACTATTCTGGCTTCATAAAATATCATTAGCTGATTTAGAATATCAGGCCAGTCGTACCTTCGGTTCTTTCATTTTTTTTGAAAGTTCATTGTTGCCATTTACGTTTAAGGGCAGCTCGCGCATGGAATAGGGATTCTTAAAGAATAACGAAATTATGAACTGTTAATATTTATATTTGTTCTGCTTTTACAGCTTGCATTGATTAAAAATTACATCATGGCATTGATAAAATTAAATACCGGGTCAATTCGCCTGAGGTTTGATGAGATGTACCGTCTCAAATCGCCGGGAAGATGGCAGGAATATCCTCATTTTTCTGCTGAAGAATTTGTTTCGCTGGCCATGAGGGCTGCCTTTTTTAGTACTGGCAAACACAAAATTATCATTGATCCCGGTCCGGGAGTGTATATAGCGGATTATTTCCCTGATTATGATTTCCGCGGGTTGGTAGATATCAGGCTGGCACTTAAGGAAGAGGGGATTGAGCCGGGCGAAATTACCGATATTTTCCTCTCCATCTTCATTTTGACCATTGCGGTGGAATTTTTCATAAAGAAATGACGGGCTTGTCCCTTCCTTTCCGGGAGCGAGGATCCATTATAGCCGACGTCAGGCTGATGCAGTAGTAAATCCCGACATGTTTGAAAAAGATTCCTTTCTACCGGACTGGGAAAATCTTGTAGCTTCTAGAAATATTATACTTTACGAAAAAGATCAAAAGCCTGGTTTCCTTACCGATGTATTCATATCCCATGGGCATACAGATGGAATGATGATTCCATTTTTTGAATCGGAGGGGCAGGAGTATACGTTCCTTAGCGATCTTATCCCTACTGCCCTAAATGAAGACCCTGAGGTTGTTTCAGTGTTCGACAGGGATCCCGCCTTGCTGGCAAGGGAAAAGATGATGTTTATTGAAAAGAATAAAGACAGGCCACCAGGATATATTTATTTTCATGATTAATCCGTCAAATTTTCTAATCATTAACCAATAATCCTTTGCAGTTCCTTTTCTACACTGCCCCTGGGCCGTTCAACGATCCGTCCGATCTCAACTCCATTTACCAGGACAATCAGCGTGGGAATCCTTTCGAGGGAATAGCCAGTCAGGTCGATCCCTTCTGCTTTCTTATACCTGTCCACCGCGATAATTTTGATATTGTCGTCAGGTACCTCTGTCTCCTTTAAAACCTTCATTATTTGAGGGAGGTACTCTTGCGTGTCAGGACACCAGGTACCCATGATAATCACAAAATTGAAATTCGAAATATTGCTTTCCATCAGTTCCTGAAGCATATTCATGTTGGGTGAATAGGCGTCATATCCTGTAGTGTACCATTCTGAGAAAGGTTCCCGTGTAAGGTCACTTTCGCTGATGTAACCGGTTAACACAGGCTCTTCATCAACTTCAGAGTTGGGCCTGGAACCGGCTTCCTGAGGAAAGACATCGGTCATTCCCTGAAATGCAAGAAGGAGGAGGATTAAATACTTCATTTTTTTATGGTTTTATGCGCGTTTCATTTACTAAAAATCTTAAAATTCACAAAATCCTCAGGCGAGAGAGAATTCATTTATTTTCTCTACATGGTTATAAAATGCCCCTTTCAATCCTTTAAGTCATCCTAAATCATTATCCGACTTTAACGGTACGTGCTAACCCGGGAATCCATTAGGGTTTCACCATGTCAATCAATATTTCCAACAACTTTGTGGCAGCCTCAGCCACTGAAGTCCCCGGGGCCGAAGATCGCCATTACGCCGGCTTTATAGAGGAAATCATAATCCTGGGCAGGAATAACCCCGCCGGCAATGACCAGGATGTCCTCACGGCCTAATTTTGCAAGTTCTTCAATTACCAGAGGAATAAGGGTCTTATGTCCCCCGGCCAGACTGGATACCCCAAGGATATGCACATCATTTTCTACGGCTTGCGACGCCGCTTCAGCCGGGGTCTGGAACAAAGGGCCAATATCTACATCAAACCCGATATCGGCATAGCCGGTCGAAACTACCTTAGCTCCCCTGTCGTGACCATCCTGTCCCATTTTCGCAATCATGATCCTGGGCTGCCGGCCATCAAGGCGGGCAAACTCCGAGGCCAGCTCCCGGGCTTTTTTGAAGTTGGCATCTTCACCCCGATTCGGATGAATAGACGCCGGATATGGTTCTTATCACTGCTTTGTATCTTCCTGAAATTATTTCAATGGCACTGCTTATTTCTCCCAATGTGGCCCTGTTTTTAGCCGCCACTACGGAAAGCTCCAGCAAATTTCCTTTGCCTGATTTTACAGCTTCAGTAATGGCCTCCCGGGAATGAGCGACCTCCTTATTGTCCCTTTCGGATTTCAATTGAGCCAGACCTTTCAGCTGGGCTTCCCTTACGGTGGTATTGTCCACCTCCAGGATCTCAATCGGGTCTTCCTTGTCGAGCTTGAATTTGTTGATCCCCACAATAGTGTCTTTCCGCGAATCAATTCGGGCCTGCTTCCTGGCTGCAGCTTCTTCAATT